>OZ243953.1:0-3302641 GCA_965214475.1 Rubrobacteraceae bacterium
TCAACCAGTGGGGAGAGACCTCAGAGGCATTCTTCAGTCCTGCCTTCTTAGTCGTAGCTTTGACTATCCTCTCCGCCTGGCGTGCTGTGATCGCTCTGGGTCTGCCTTCCGGTCCCTTTTTCTGGGAACGGAAGAGCGGTGCATCGAGCTCGGATAGGGATAGACTACGAAGTTCGTCGAAGAGTCCCGCGGGCACGAGCACGGGCCTCGTCTTCGATCCCTTGCCGAACACGCCAAGCTGGCCGCCACCTTTGTCACCCTCGTCTCGCGCTACGAGATCACGGGTTCTCAAGCCCACCGCTTCGGTGACGCGCAGCCCTCCTATATGGCCCAGTGCATCCTGACGCTTTTTTCAAGCCGCTACAGTGAGCCTACTTTCGTAGATCGCACCATCCCTGAGCATCGCCCACAAGACATTAACCCGGCGACGAGCCAGAGCAATCACGGCCTGCTGGGCGGTCTTTCCTTCGGTGCGCTTTCGCCGGTAGTAGGTCTGGCTGGGCTCGTGGCAGGAGATCGCGCTGAACGCCGATCTGTAGAAGACTCGTTTTAGGGTCCTGTTGCCCCGGCGTGCCCTGCGCTGGTAGGAGACACTGCCCGAGGCCCTCAATGCGGGTACGACGCCGGCGGCGGCAGCCAGCCGATCGGCGGAGCCGAAGTGCGAGGCGTCGCCCACCTCGGCGAGGAACTCGGCGGTAAGGACGAGCCCCATTCCGGGCAGGCTTCTGACGACCTCCCCGCACGGGTCCGCCCCCAAGAGGTCCTCCAGGCGCTCATCGAGCTCGCGCAGGCGATCCTTGGTCCTCAGAATCTCGGAGGCAAGCTCGGCGACGAGGACAGCCTTCACCTCGGCGGCGGGCATCTCCCGCTTCTGGGCTTTTGCCGCCGACACGATCCGCTGGGCCAAAGAGGCCGCCTTGAGGGCGCCCCGTGCCTTTAGCCACCGCGCAAGTCGTGCCTCTCCCAGCCTGCGCGCTGCAGTTGGAGTAGCGACCTTGGTGACCGCCAGCAACGGGCCCTCTTTCCGAAAGTCTAGCGTGCTTTCCATTCCCGGGAACGCCTCCCCAAGCATCGCTCTGAGCCGGGTCGTGCGCCGTACCTGCTCCTGCACCAAGTCCCTCCGGTAGCCGACCAGCACCTTTAGCTCGGCGAGATCCTCCCTCCTGGCCGCCACCTCCGGAAGAGAGCGCCAGCGGAGCCTGAGTTGATCGGCGATGACGAAGGCGTCGCGTGGATCACTCTTGTTCTCACCACCAGGGTATGCCTCTCTGAGTTTGTTCACTGTGGTGCCCGAAACGTAGCGCACCCACTCGCCACGCTCGAGCAGCAGCGCCTCGAGCATGGTAGCCGGCCCTCCGAGGATGTCTATGCCCACCACCCGCTCGTCCAGAGTGCCGAACTTGGTGATCTCCGAGAGCACTTCTTCCATCCGCTTCTCTGTAGCCTCGACCTTCTTGGAGAGCATGACCTCGCCCTCACCATCGAGCACGCAGACCCAATGGAACGCCTTTCCCACATCGAACCCTACCCAATACACAGCCTTCGCCTCCCTTCCGGACGTACTTCAATTGCTGCGCCTCCGGATATCCCCGTCCGTCTCAGCCTTACGAAGCGATTTTCTCGCGGATCCTGATCAGCGGTGTTCAGGGATCTCCGCCGAGGGCCGGGGGGCGATGCACTGGTAGCCAATCCCGTATTGGCGATGGCGACTCGGGTCGAGCCATCCCCGGCCGTCGGGGCGCCGCCACATACTACGCGACGGGCGCACAGACAGGGTAAGGCTCGGGTCCGTGTCATTTGCCGCTGTGAATATCATGAGAGAATGGTTATGGGTGGCACCCTCCGGATTGGTCTGACCCACATTTGCCAGGGCCAGCGTGCCTTTAGTTCGACTCGTCGGCCTCTCCTACGAGGGTGTCGCCCGTGCCGTCGGACGGGGTAGAGGCATGACTTAATAGGAGCACGCTCCCGATGATGGGTGCTCTTCACAGTATCGTCCGCCTTCTCGCCGACGCACAGGACAATGGAACGAGCCTGGCGAAAGGAGAGGCGCAGCGATGCTAACAACGCAGCAAGAAACGCAAACCGAAGTGGGTGTCATCTTGGGCGTGGATACTCATCTCGATGTCCATGTGGCGCTGGCCTTTGATGAGTTGGGAAGACGCCTCGATGAGGTAAGCATACTGGCCAACACGAGAGGCTACGAAACATTGGTGGGGTGGGCCGAGAAGTTCGGTCCCATAATATGCGTCGGCAGCTTACGTTAAGGAAGTAGACTTCGAGCCTTCGGCGGCCGCCTTCGACGCAGCTTTCGGCGGTGAGTAGTGTTTTCTGGGCGGGTTTCCGCAGGACATTGCCACAGAAGACCTGTTTGTTCACTTTCCGCTCTTAGGAGATGATCGTGCGCCTGTCTCTTTTACGAAGCTAGATATGAGGGTTGCTGCCGCCAGGGACAAAGTGCGGCGTCAACCTTGCAACACCACGTAACTGTTTTCGACGTTTCGTGCGGGTTCTCACTATTGGCGAAGACTGCGGCTGACCGAGGATGGTTTTTCCTCTCAACCTGTTCACTGCAGATTAGGATGCGCTGCAACCGGGCCTTCCACTATCTCGTTCCCACACCCGTCTTGCTACTGTATGGAGTGATGCCCAACCATCTATCGATACCTTCAGGAGCATATCCCATACGATACGCTTTGAGCGCCCGATAACATTCGCCTTCGCTACGAGCTTGGCGTCCAGCGCTCCTGTTAGCTATTAGCGTCTCCAACTCCCCGCTCGACTCGCTGAGTTTAGTAGATAGATTCCTTATGATCTGAGCCAGGGACTCGATTAGTTCAGCCAATCTGAAAGGCTTAGAATCTGGAAGACCGGGCATGTCGAGATCTATGAAGAGTAGCAAGGCCGCCGCTGCAACAGAAACCGCTGCAGTTACGAGCTAGGGATCTCCAAATTCACTTTCGACCGGCTCGAAGAGCGAAAGGTCTCGCTTAGCTTCCCATGCGACATCCCATATGATCATTTTCAAGAGCGAACCCCGTAACCACTCTTGGTCTTCTTGATGTTCCTGATCCTCGGGTCGAAGCGGTAGCCCAAGAGATGCGTTGATCCGAATATTTGGTCCGTAATTATGTGGACACTTTCCCACCCGTTTGTGGGACAACGCCTCCGAGGGAGGCCGGAAGGGAGAAAAGGATGCAGGGAACCAAGGTACACGACGAGAGCGGAATCCAGTTCGAGCTACTGGATGACGAGGGTACGCCGATCCCCGAAGCAGAGGGCTTTCTGCGCCATCTGAGAGCGCGGGGATGTTCGCCCAACACCCTCTCCGCCTACGCCCACGACCTCAAACACTTCTTCTCTTTCCTGCAGAATATGGAGATCGACTACCTGGAGTTTTCCGCTCTAGACTCTTTGCGTTTCCTGGAGTACCTACGAGCCATCCGGAACCGTAAGACGGCCTAGAGGCTCACGCCGACGCTGGTGCAGGCGGGTACCAGGAACTCGCCGTCGTCGGCAGATTTCGACCGCCCAGGTGGAATGGGTAGACCCGGTTCCCCTGCGACTTCCAGTCGGCGGCGGCCAGAGCCACCGCAAAGGTCGTCTCGGTGCCCAGTCGGGACAGCCGCTGTGCCAGCGCCATGTTCACTCCTTCGTGCTCGATGGCGTCGGTGCTCAGAGCGCGCCACCATACCGATCCCGGCGCGTGGCGCGGCGAGGTGACCTGTGCCATAATGCCAGGCGAAAGATACGGCCAACGACGGCCGGGGGAAAGATATCGGGGTACGGGCTCCCCGAGGGAGGCGGCGATGCATGGCACAGACTGATCAGGCCCCGCAGGAGACCCGGGACGACTACTACCTCGGCAGAGCCATCCACCTGGCCACAGTCGCCGCCCTCGGCGGCTTCCTGTTCGGCTTCGACACCGCGGTCATCAACGGCGCCGTCGGAGCAATCGAGGGCGCCTTCGAGATCGGCGCCGGTCTGCTCGGCTTCGTCGTCTCCTCGGCGCTGCTCGGGTGTGTAGTCGGCGCCTACCTGGCCGGGCGGCTGGCCGACCGGATCGGCCGGGTCCGGGTCATGGTGCTGGCCGCTTCTCTGTTCCTAGTCAGTGCGATCGGCTCGGGTCTGGCCTTCGGCCCCTTGGACCTGATCCTGTGGCGGGTGGTCGGTGGCCTGGGGGTCGGTGCTGCCTCGGTGATCGCACCGGCCTACATCGCCGAGATCTCCCCGGCCTCCATCCGCGGCCGGCTCGGCTCCCTGCAGCAGATGGCCATCGTCACCGGCATCTTCGTCGCGCTGCTCTCCGACTACTTCCTGGCCACTGCGGCCGGCGGGGCGGCTGAGCCGCTGTGGGGACTGACCGCATGGCGCTGGATGTTCGTCGCCGAGGTGGTGCCCGCACTGGCCTACGGCATGCTGGCGCTAACCATCCCGGAGTCGCCCCGGTACCTGGTGGCCAACCACGACGAACGCACCGCGCGCGACGTGCTGAGCAGTGTCATGAGGCACGGCATCGACAACCGGATGAAGGAAATCAAGCGCACCCTCGCGATCGACAGGAGAGCATCGGTGCGCGACCTGGTCAAGCCCGGTGGCAGCAACCTGCTGCCCATCGTCTGGATCGGGATCGCGCTGTCGGTTTTCCAGCAGTTCGTCGGAATCAACGTGATCTTCTACTACTCCTCGACGCTGTGGCGGTCGGTGGGCTTCACCGAGCAGGACGCGCTGACCCAGACCGTGATCACCTCGGTCACCAACATTGCGGTCACGATCGTCGCCATCCTGCTCATCGACAAGATCGGGCGGCGCCGGCTGCTGACGATCGGCTCCACCGGAATGGCGCTGACCCTGGGGGCACTGGCCTGGATCTTCGCTACTGCACAGCAGGTGGAGAACGCCGAGGGCTTGCTGGAGCCGGTGCTGAGCGACAGCGCCGGGATCACCGCACTAATCTGCGCCAACCTGTTCGTAGTCTTCTTCGGCATGTCGTGGGGACCGGGCGTGTGGGTGCTGCTGGGCGAGATGTTCAACAACCGGATCCGCGGCACGGCGCTCGGTGTTGCGGCTGCAGCCCAGTGGCTGGCCAACTTCGCCATCTCCACGACGTTTCCGTCGTTCGCCAACATCGGGCTGGGATTCGCCTACGGCTTCTACACGACCTTCGCGGTCCTGTCGCTACTGTTCGTGATCAAGTTCGTGCCGGAGACCAAGGGCCGAGAGCTCGAGGACATGTAAGACCCTCCCCACCGGTCACCCCCATTGGCTGGGGGTCGCCGGAGGTGCCGGGGCTTGGGCGGTGCCGGGTTCATGCTGGGTCACACGTCCTCGGCCTTCGTGGCGGCCGGGTCCCACTTGGTCAGCCCGTCACGCTCCCAGCCGCGATCCTTGAGCGCCTCCCGTGCCGCGCGCTTCCACGGGCCGGTGAGCCGGTGGACATAGAGGGGGTCATCGCATGATCCCGGCAATAATGCCCGGTAGGCGCAGCCACCGTTGCGTGCAGCGGGGCCTTCCGCGACATGCCATTACGAGTTTGGTCCAGGAAGGCTGCAAGTGGCCTTAAATCGGGGGATGGGGTCGGGGCCGGCGTGGCGTACACTCGGGGAGCCGATGGTCGTACGCACTCTCGACGAATTGAATGGAGCTGATGTGGTAATGGAGCGAACGGCAGTCAACCCGGTGACGTGGTCGATAGAGATGGGATTCAACCAGGGTGAGATTGTCTCCGTGCACGCCCAGACCCTGTACTGCTCCGGGCAGACCACGATGCTCGGGGTGACACGGCTGGCGATCCCCAGCCAGATGGTCGAGCTTGAGGGGACTGCCGTCGCGTGATTTCGGTGCCCAGAATGGTGACAATCGGCGTCTACGGCTTCAATGGCGAGTCCTTCCTAGAGCGACTGCGAGATGCGGACGTTCGCCTGCTACTCGACGTACGCCAGCGCCGTGGTGTCCGCGGACCCGACTACGCCTGGGCGAACTCGCTCCGGCTGCAGGCGGCCCTTGCTCAGGCCCGGATCGCCTACGAACACCACCCTGAACTCGTCCCAACCACCGAGCTACGCCAGCTCCAGTACGCTGAGGATTACCGCCAAGGGGTCGGCAAGCGCTCGCGCCGCGAGCTCGCCACGGATTATAGTTTTGTGGCATACAAACATACAGCATGGCACTTCGTCTAAGTGGTCACATAAATGGTCAGTCTAAGGCATATTGCAAACATGAGTACGCAATCGGATATTAAGAGGATGAAAGTTCGGGTTGGGCCACAGGGCAGGGTCGTGATACCGGCGGCCGTCCGGCAGGCATTAGGGATGGAGGTTGGTGAAGAGCTGATAATGAGGGTCGAAGACGGCCGGATGGTGTTTGGGTGCCGAGAGGACGTGGTGCGGCGTCTCAGGTGGCTGTTTGCGGGTGTGGCGCCTGGTCGGAGCCTCTCGGAGGAGTTGATCGCGGAGCGCCGTGAAGATGCGGCGCGCGAGACGGCGGAGATGGAAGGTTCGGCAGAGGGTTCGGTAGAAGTCTGACAGGATGACCAGCGGGAGGCAGATGATGGTTGAAGGGGTTTCGTACAATAGCTTCGTGGCAGACTCCAGATGCGTAAGGGAAAACTATAGTGTAGCGAGACAGTCTCTATAGAGATTACTCGAGCCCTTTTGACGACTCTTAGAGCAATTCCGAGGCAGCCTGTCCGGGGCTGTAGGTACTGCAACCCGGGTGAACGAAACGTACTCTGATGGCCCGTTAGTAAAGACCAGATACCCATCCTTCACGTATTTATGGGATGAAGTGAACCCGATGAACTCAACAAACCGGACGGAAAGGCGCAACCGCATAACTTACAAGGAGGGGGTCGCTGGTTCGAACCCAGCATCGCCCACTTCGCATATAGAGTAGCCGTTTACGGGACAATAATCGCCTTCATCATAAACCTTTGTCTTGCGGAAACGAAGAGGTGTAAGGTAGTCTTCAGGGTCCACCCTCAGAGGAGGTTCGGGACATGGAGATAGACTGGACTTGGACGCCGCAGGAGAGCTTGACGCTTGGTTTGATCGGGTTGGCGATCTTTGCCATCATACTGCTGGCCTACTTCCGGGAGAGGGCGATGCAATGGTGGCAGCAGCGCCGCAGGAGGTAGAGGATCTGACCTGCGGAGCATCGCTTGTTTGTAGCGGACGTTCGTTAGAAATAGCCTGGGGCGTCTGCTACACTCTTTTCGCCCTACGCGGGGGCGTAGTTCAGTTGGTTAGAACGCTGGCCTGTCACGCCAGAGGCCGCGGGTTCGAGTCCCGTCGCTCCCGCCCTTTTAACAAATGTCCATCCCAAACCGTTTTGTTGGATTGCTTGGCGGGGTATGATGATGTTGTGCCGAACTGCATCTTCAGCGGGTTTTATGAAGCGTAAACGCCAGCAGCCCAAGAGTGTGGACGCGCTTATTGGGGAAATGGGGCGCGAACGTATCGCCTTGCGGGCAAAGAGGACGACCATCGTGCTGCTGCTAGTATCTTCTATGCTCTGCATGTTTTCGGCTTTCGCCAGTCTCACCGGCATCATTCCTTATGCCGTAGGTCCTTCCATCGTCTTGATCCTTGCCTCCGTAGTCGGCTTGGTGCTCGCCGTTGTCGAGTCTCGTAGTCCTTGACATCCGTAATAAACTAAGTAGTGATATAGCAGTTATTTGGAGGTTTTATTATGGCCGAGCCGGTAATGGTTTCGACACAGACGTTTGAAGAAGAAGTTTTGAAGTCCGATGTTCCTGTTCTAGTGGATTTCTGGGCTTCGTGGTGCGCGCCGTGCCGCCAGGTGGCGCCGGTCATGGATCAGCTCGCGCAGGAGTACGAAGGGTCGGTGAAGGTGGCGAAGGTGGACGTGGACGCCGAGCAGGAGATAGCGGGCCAGTTCGGGATCTCCAGCATCCCGACTATCGCGTTCTTCGAGCCCAACGAACAGCCGAAGGCCGTGGTAGGGGCGGTGCCGAAGGAGATGATCGAGTCAACCTTCGAGCTGGAACGCTTTGTCCCCGCGGGATAATCCGCAGCACAAGCCACACAAGTTCGACCCGGCACATGCCGAGAGGCTCGATAGTCCCGAACGCCAGCGCATACTGCCCAATGAGCGTGTAGTGGAGCTACTTGAACTCCAAGGCTCGGAGACGGTTTTGGATTACGGGGCCGGGAGCGGCGTACTCACCGTCCCCGTGGCCCGGGCGCTACCTGCAGGTATAGTCCACGCGGTGGATGAAAGCGCCGGTATGCTCGAACTCCTCAAGGAGAGGTTGGAAAGAACGTACTCGTACAGTGTCCGTGCTCAACTAATAGAGAACAACCGGGTAGACATGGCGAACAACTGCCTGGACCGGGTTTTGGCGGTGAACCTGCTCCACGAAGTAATAGGAGAAGGCGCACTCGCGGAGATTCATCGCCTGCTAAAGCCCGACGGCTTTCTTCTAGTCATCGACTGGCGCTCGGATGTGGAGCGGGACACGGGCCCGCCCGCTGATGTCTCCCTGACACCCGAAGAGGGTGCGGAGATGCTCCGGGAAGCGGAGTTTAATGTGACATCCATCGAAGATAAAGCGTTTCCCTATCATTTCATACTCGTGGGACGTATATCCGAGCCTTGATAGCCGGCCCCGGGTAATCTAGAATCTGCCGGGGTACGCTCCGTAAGTACGGCGGGATAGCTCAGTAGGTAGAGCACATGACTGAAAATCATGGTGTCCCCGGTTCGAGCCCGGGTCCCGCCACTTGTTTTTGCATCCTGATAACGAATGGGGAAGCCTTTGAAGCTCGGGCTGGCTGTGATCCTAGTAATGTTAAGCTCTCTTCTTCTAGCTGCTTGCGGCTCTGACGACGAAGCGCAAAATGAACCCAGCGAGCCTTCCGTCGCCAGTGAGCCTTCCGTGAGGACCGTGGAAGTAACTCAGGAGGTTACGGTCGAGAGGACCGTTGTTTCAAGGCCGGAAAGTCCGGGTGAGAGCGATGAGGTAGGAACCACCCGCGAGGCTTTGCCGGGTCCGGCAGTGCCCAGCGAGACGGATATAAGCCGGACAGTGGGTGAAACTGCTGCGCTCGACAGCGGAAACAGCGTTACGGTCTCCTCCGGTCAGTCCGGGGTCCCTCCCGAAGAATCGGTCTACAAACCTCGTTCGGGGATGGATTTCTTCGTGATTGAGGCCGAAGTCTGTGTCCCCGATTCCGCCACCGAACCTTCGTATTTCACGCCACGAGAATTCAACCTGCTGAATGATGACACCGTACGCCGCATGGCGAGCGTACCGACGCAATTGCCCGCACTGCGGGGCTCCAGCGTAGACCCCGGCGAGTGCAACCGAGGATACATAACCTTCCAGGTCGAGGACGGCGAAGAGCCGCAGGCTGTAGTCTACGAAGGCTCCTCAGTCGTGGAATGGGAGCTGTCGGAGGGCTAGTACGTCGTCCGTAAGACGGCCAAACCTTAGAAAGGACGCGAAATGGACCGTGCCACAAAGGAACGAAAGATGATCGCCTTGATGGTAAATGACCTCGGCATCGCCGACACCGACGAAAAAGAGATGGTCAAGTTGAACGAAGAGGTTGGCGCGCTCCCCGAGGAGGAGTTAGACCGAACTCTCGCGTCCCGGCTCGACCTGCCGTATCCGGTAGAGGAAGAAGTTCTGGAGCGGGCACTGGCCCGGGTCGAAGAGCCCGAGCGGCTCTCGGAAGGTTTTACCGGGGCGCCGGACATGAGCCACGAGGCGCGTCCCGAAGAAAGGCAAGACTAGCACTAGCCCGCAGTACCGTTAGGATCCACGGTTGGGGCGGAGATCTCCGCTTTCAGGGCGTCTACCTCGCCATCGATTTCGGACAGTACGGTGCGGGCCTCGGTCATGCGGGTGTGCTCGGTACGGACAAAGCGGGTGTAGGGCGCTATGGCCTCCCGCATCCGCTCGGCGGAGCGGGCAAGCTCCGTTTCGAACTGCCGGGTCACCACCTCGCTGAGTCGGCCTCGCAGGGCGTCGGTCTTCTCCCGGAACTCTTCGCGGGCCTTGCGCCGCCGATTCGGGATGATAAAGAAACCCAGGCCCGCCAAAAGTAGGGCAGAGAGCGTCATGGTCACGTCAACCGCCGCGGCCATTGCGACCGTGGCGACGGCCGCCCCGAGTCCCAGGGCGCCAACCTCGGCGGCGAGCGTTTGGGCGACGGCTCCCTGGATGGAGAGCGCTATCTGCTCCGATTCTCGTTCGCGGTCGTAGTTGCGGACCACGTCGGTGGCATTCTTGCCGACGGACCGGATGACTTGGCTACGGTTGTACTCGAAATTGTCGCCTACCTCCCCGATCAGGTGTTCGTCGTACTGCGCCTGCCGGCGGCGGTTGACGTACTCTACGATGTTACGCCACTGCTTCAGGTTCCGATCCACCATCCAATCCACCAACTCATCTACCCGCTCATCGATGAGCGCTTCGGTGTCGGCAATGACCTCGCGCTGAAAACGTTCTTGTATCCGCTCCCGCCGGACCAACTCCGCCACGTTGCCGATGCGGATATTGTCCTCGAACCACGCTTCGCCGCGCTCGTTTAGGGTGTGAATGATGTTCTCGACCTCCGCCATCCGGGCCTCGAAGTCCCGCCGCATGTCCTCCTGAAACAGCTCCAACTGCGACTCTACGTTCTCCGCGGTCTTGAAGTCGTCTTCCAAGAGGTTCATGCGCTCACCCACGGACTTCCGGTAGCGGCGCACCAACTCCTCCACCACGCCCAGCGGACTTTCCAGCTTCAGCCGCACCCGCCCTTCCTCGTCTAGTAGCCCCGAGACATAATCTTCCAATCCGCCGAGGCCGCTGGCTTTTAGCAGGGCGTCGCGTTCCATGCCGCTCGAAGCGTTCTTGGCTTTACGGGCCAGTAGGGAGGAGACAAAGAAAATGGGTGGCGTTAGTCCAAGCATAGAGCGAATGCCGTCGGAGACGAACGAGCGGACCTTTTCGGTGCTCTCGTCGCCGTCCAGCAGGTCGGACTTGTTGACGACCAGCAAGATCTTCTTTCCCCAGTCCCGGATCAGCTCTAGGTACCCGCGTTCGCTCTCGGTGAGTGGCCGTTCGGCGGAGGTTATGAAAAGGACAAGGTCCGAGCGGGGAACGAAGCTACGGGAAAGTTCCTCATGTTCGCGAATGATCGCGTTGGTGCCCGGCGTATCTACGATGGAGATCTCGCGCAGGAATTCGTTCGGGTGACCTTTCTCCAGAATTCCCTCGCGGCGCTCTTCGTACTCAGGTTCCTCGTTGTGGCGGAGGACGGTGATCTTGTCTGTGGTCGGTGTGACGCCCTCGGTGGCAATGTCGTCGCCCAGCAGCGCGTTGATAAACGCCGACTTGCCAGAGTTGAACTCCCCGACCACGACCAACAAGAACAGTTCTTCTAGATCGGAGAGCGTCTGTTTGACCAGGTCCGTGTCATCCGGTGGCGCGCCGAAGTCTCCTAGAAACCCGATCAGACGCTCCAGAACTCCTCTCTCCCTATCTAAGAGTTCTTTGCGGCGTTCGTCGAGTATCTGCAAACTAAATTTCCTCCCGCTCCGTCAACCACTTAAATATATATGATCCGAAGCCCGGAGGCGCTTTTGTACTCCCTCCGTAGTAAGCTGTCGGGACTGTTAGTAAGCTTGTTTTAGAGGAGAACTTTGCAGCTTTTCGGCAAGCGCCGTTACGTGGTGCTGGCTTTTGCGTTGTTGGTGGTGTTCTGGGGGTCGGCGTTCTCGGCCGTCAAAATCGGCCTGGAATACTCGCCGCCCTTGCTCTTCGCCGGACTGCGGACGCTGCTCGGTGGGTTCGCAATGACCCTGGTTGCGATGGTGTGGGGGGGCTCGCCGCATCTGAAGCGCGACTGGCCGGTATTTCTGTTGCTGTCGGCGTTTAACGTGGTGTTCTTTATCGGGTTCCAGACCTCGGCGATCTTGTACCTGCCGTCGGGGACGGCGGCGGTGTTGGTGTACCTGCAGCCGATACTCGTAGGATTTCTGGCGTGGATCATCCTGGGAGAGCCGCTGTCAGCGGTCAAGATCATCGGTCTGGTGCTGGGATTCTCGGGAATCGTCGCGGTGAGTACCGGGAGCCTCTCAGGCACCATATCTCCTATAGGCGTGGCGTTTGGGGCAGGTTCGGCATTTTTCTGGGCCACGGGTACCGTCTACTTCAAGCGGTATGAGGCGAGGATCTCGACGATGTGGGCCGTGGCGCTGCCGTTCGTGATCGGGGGCGTAGTTTTGACGCTTTTTAGCTTCGCCGTCGAGCCCTGGTCAGAGTTTTCGGCCTCGGGACCGCTATTCGCCAGTCTTGCTTATGTGTCGCTGGTCGGGATAGCGGCTGCGTGGTTGATCTGGTTCGGCCTGATCCGGGCCGGGGAGGCGAGCCGGGTAGCGGCTTACGTCTTCTTTGTTCCCCTCGTCGGGATAGTGATCGGGGCCGTTTTTCTCGACGAACAACTGACGTTCTCATTGCTGGTCGGCGCCGCCCTGATCGTTTGTGGGATCTACCTGGTCAACCGCTCACCGTCGGGGGAAGGTAAATCCGATGCGTAGTGTGCAACCGCGCCCCACACGTTGACATCCCTGCCGGTGCTAGTCTAATGTGACCAGCGACTTATACGGAAAACTGTCTACTTCAGGAAGGTAGAGTTACTTGCGGCTGAAATACCTCGCTATATCCGATGCCCATCTCGGGGATGCGACCTCGATGCTCTCGTACCCTGAGGGATGCAGGCATCTGGGAGAAGTAATTCGGACGCACCTCGGTGACGGTGAAAAAGTCGAGGCCGAGCAGTTGATCCTGCTGGGCGACATCCCGGAGAGGTCCCACGCCACGCCGGACGAGATGATCTCTACCACCCACAATTTCATAGAGGCGCTGGGTGATGCGGTCTCTTTCCAGAAAGTTGTATACATGCCCGGCAACCACGACCATACGTTGTGGACGGGCTACTGCGAGAAATTCTACGGACAAGAGGCCGACGGATGTATCACCGACCCCGCGGGAGCCCCGGTCGTCCGCAGTGGGAAACGGGTAGATCCAAACGAGAGCGCTGGAGAACTACTCTTCACGATCTTCGAGTATCCTGACGGGCCTCTTTGGAAATTCATCGAAAAAGAAGAGCGAGACGTCACTTTTGCGAACCCGCTCTATGCGGAACGGTTTGGCGAACGGACTTACGTTTTCTCCCATGGGACACATTTCCGCAAAGAAGTCACCTCTCCCCGCTGGGCTAGAAAGGTAGGGGACCTGCTGACCTCGAACGGCTTTTTGGGAGACTTTCGGGTCCCCTCTGAAGGGGATGTACGGGAGGCACGGAGTTTGGAGGAACTGGAGCAGGTAGTGGCCCCGTTTATAGACGCGCTGTTGCCCGCCTACGAGAACAACCCAACTTCGATGTTCGACGAAGCGGGATACTTGATGGCCGTCTTGAGCGGCAGGTTTGGCTTGAAGCGCCAGAGCCCGGAAGAGAGCAGACTCTTTTCGGCTGCTGATCTGCGAGAGGTTTCCGGGGAGCGTATCCCGCGGCTCACGTCGGAGGGGGAGATCCTGGACGCCCCTCTGAAACTTTGCATGGAGTATTTCTTGCCGCACATGATGGACCATCTGGCGGAGCATGACCTGTCGGGGGATATCACCTTCGTCTACGGAGATACCCACGATGGCGGCTGGGGAGACCTTTCTCTGCCGGACGGCCATAATATGCGCGTGTACAACACCGGAGGGTGGGTCACTTACGATGTGGAGGATCACCCAACCTGTTACCTGTTCGCCGTTGACGAGGACGGAACGGAGTATCTGCTGGACGTTTCTTTCAGAGAAGTCAGCCTGAACGGAAATTTGTTGCTCAAGGCCACCTCGGACAGTTCCGAATCTCACAAACAAAAGGCTCAGAATGCCCTGCAAGACCTGTTGGATTGGGCTGGGAGCGTACGGTAGTATTTCATAGTACGTTTTTGTCCGGAGCGAATGTTAGACTCGGATCAGACGTTGCTATCATGACGAGCTGTAGAGACCGTGGACAGTATCGAGGCAGGACCCAAACAGGATTTATGCACAGAGAGAAAGGCTCGTTGTTGAAAGATAGGCGAACCTAGTGGGCGACGTGAGGAGCGTTAAGAGGAACCCTCGCGTAAAGAAAAGTAAGCCATCCCCGCGGCGGGAAGACAAGGGAACTCGCCGGATAGATCCGGACGTACGGCGGCTGGCGGTGTTCGTTGCGACGACGATCTCCCTGTTTGCCTTCGGATGGTGGTTGAGTGGCCCGCTCGGCGACCTCTGGGGCTTGTTTCAAAATATAGATTCGGGGAGCTTGCGGGCCACCATTCAGGGGCTTGGACCGTGGGCGCCACTGACTTCAACGGCGTTGATGGTCATTCATTCCTTCGTCCCCTTTCCTTTGGAGCTTCTGGCAGCGGCGAACGGCGTGGTTTTCGGTACGTGGGGTGGGATCGCTATTACCTGGGGAAGCATGGTTTTGAGTTCCTGGGTCGGATATGGTGCGGCCCGCTTCGCCGGACCTTTGGTGTTCCGCATCGCGCCGGGGGATCGTCTGGAACGCATGAAGGAGTGGACCCAGCAGCGTTCGGACTGGCAGCTCGTGGCGGTGCGATTTGTTCCGATCATCTCTTTTAGCCTGCTCAACCTCGCGATGGGCTTGCTCAGTGTGTCTTTCTGGCGGTTTACCTGGACGACGGCGCTCGGCATCATCCCCATCGTGGTCGTCTCCGTGATTAGCGGACACTTGCTGACCATCGGTCCCTGGGGTTGGTTGGTGGTTGGTATTCTGGTGCTGGTTTTGGTCCTCTGGGAGTTGCGGCGCCGGAAGGCTGGAAGCTAGCGGGTCGCCGGCAACTGTAGACTCTGCTCCGCCAAACCATACCCCGCTTCCGAGAGGGGATGGGCGATTATGTCGGCCCCGGCCTCCCGTAGAGGCTCTTCCTCATCCGGGTACATGCTGAGGGTGCTTATGATGCCCTCGAAACCGCGTCCGCGGAGTTCTTCCACCGACTGTAGCCGGGCCTCGATGTCCGGCAGGGTCAGCACCACTCTCTCCAGCTTCTCCAGGTTCAGGCTGTCCCAAAGATCCGGGTCTTCGGCGTCGCCGTATACTACCCGCCGGCCTTCCTGACGGTGTTGTTCCAGTTTGGTTGGGTCCGAATCCAGACCTACGGGTCGTCCACCGTGGTCGCTCAGGGTGGCATATGCGGCTTTCCCGGTTCGGCCCATACCGAACACCAGGGAACGGGCGCTGCCCAGAGCACGGGGCACCCCGTCCGGGTGGCTGACTTGTCTCTCGAAACGAACGAGCGCTGGCTCGAACCGGGCGTAGAGTTTGTGTACGGACCGGTTGAGCGGCGCGCTCACGGCGAACGAGAGCACCACTGCGAGAGCCAGTACGACCAGTGAAGACTCCGGGATCAAACCACCCGCCACGGCCGCTGCGCCCGCGATCAGGGCGAACTCGCTGTAGGCTGTTAGCGAGACCGCGACCATAAACCCGTTGCGAACTCGCAGGTTGAAGATCACCGCCAGGAAGAAAAAGAGCACGCTCTTTGCCGGTAGCAGCACCAGCAGCGCGAGGGCGAAGACCGTGCCGCCGGGGGTTGGAAGACCGCCGAGCCCAATCTCCAGAAAAAAGCCCACGAGGAACGCTTCTTTGAGCGCCCACAGTTTGTCCGAGAGTTCGTCAGCCTGGGGTGTTCCGGCCAGGAGAGCCCCGAAAACCAATGCCCCGAGTTCGGAGCTGAGTCCGACGGCCTCGAACAGGGCACCGGCCCCCAGTGCAAGGAGCAGCCCGTAGAGTAGAAGTAGCTCGTCGTGCTTGCTCGCGGCCATAAGACGCGTCAGCGGTATGCGGGCCAGTGGAAGCGCCAGAAGTGCCAGGGCCCAAGGTGACGGGGTTCCCAGGCCACTGAACGCCAGCAAGGCAATCGCCACGATATCCTGGAAGATCAAGATTCCAATAGCGACCCGACCGTGATAAGAATCCAGTTCGCCCCGCTCTTCCAGGGTCTTGGCCGCCAGGACCGTGCTCGAAAAGCCGAGGACCACCGCGATCAGGGCTGCCGCCGTCAAACCGAGTCCGAAGGCCAGCCCCACCAACGTGAAGAGCGCCGCGCTGATGGCGATGTGTATGGCGCCGACGCCCAGAACTTCCGGACGCAGGATGCTCTTCAGGCGTAGGTGCAGTCCGATGGTGAACAGGAGTAACAATACTCCGGCGTGCCCGATCTCGTGCAGGAGTTCCGTGCTCTCGAACCCGAACCCGAAGAGCGCGAACCCGCCGCCGAGATAACCAACCAACGGCGGCAGCCGGATGGCACTAGCGACGAGGCCCAGCAAGTACGCCACGGACAGGAGAATGGCCGTCTCTAATGAAGTTTCCAGAACAATCCCCTCTTAGTTGTAGTGTCGAAGTAGTTTACTGTGTCCATGGGTGTTCCCGCCACCCGACGCAACGCAGTCTGACTGGATGCTAAACTCGCCCAAAGGGTTCGAACCAGGAGGTTTGTATGGTAGACCATCTCGTATTGTTCGCC
Organism: Rubrobacteraceae bacterium; assembly: GCA_965214475.1. Lineage (GTDB taxonomy): Bacteria > Actinomycetota > Rubrobacteria > Rubrobacterales > Rubrobacteraceae > SIRX01. The sequence goes on from OZ243953.1 coordinate 16,543, forward strand.
GTAAAGGGGGACGCTACGGAAGAGGACGTGGAGGATCTCCTCTCGTCCGTCCGGGACTTGCGGAGCAGCGTGGGTAGCGTAGTTGACCTCTCCGTCGGAGAGGATTTTAGTGGACGCGCCGGGAAATACACGCACGCCCTGTTCGTACGCTTCGAGGACCGCGACGGACTGCAAGAATACCTGGAGCACCCCGACCACCTGGCCGTCGTCGAGAAGCTCGGAGAGCGGACCACAGGTAGGATCGTGGCGGACTACGAGTTCTAATGCGGGAGCCGAGTTATCGGAGCATTACCTCCCAGGAGCTGAAAAATAAACTGGAAGTTGGCGAACGACCGGAGCTGCTAGACGTAAGAGAGCCGTGGGAATTCGCCACTACTCGGATAGAAGGTTCCCGGCTGATCCCGGTGGGCGAAATGCCCGACAGAGTCTCCGAGTTGGACCCGAGTCGGGAGACGGTCGTGATCTGCCACCATGGAGCTCGGAGCGCCTACGTGACCCAGGCATTGGAACGATCCGGCTTCTCCAACGTTCTGAACCTCGAAGGCGGCCTGGACGCCTACTCGCAGGTCGACGATAGGGTGTCTAGGTACTGAGCGCTCAAGAAGTGCCTTCTATTTTCACCGAATCATTGGCCGATCTGCCGGAGTCTAGGCTCACCGCGCAACTGACGTAATGGTCGCCTTTCTTCGCGGGTAAACCTTGTCTACTTGTTTTCACCGGGACGAATTCTTTCGAGAAGGTGTTGCCGTCCAGGGAGACGCGGGCATCGGGGCCGAAGTAGTCGCTCACGGGGCCGTTGCGACCTTCGAGTACGCGGCAGGTCGGGGGTGTCAAGATGCCTTTTGCCCAGTCTCCGGCGACCAGAACTCTCTCCTCGCGCCACTCGGCACGTTTTACGTCTACGGCTGCGAATTGGGCTTCCCCTTCGCCGCAGGCGGACAGTGGTAGCATTAGACCGGCGAGCAGGATCGTGTTCCAGATATTTCTCGATATTTTTCTCGACGTTTTGGGATTCTTATTGACGGGATGCCGATTATTCCCCGGCACGGATCGACTCTTCGATCTGACGGTAGAGGCCGGTGGCGAGACCTTCGGGGGTGGATGAGCGGTCCTGTAGCATGCGGGCGGCTACCGGCGCCGATGTCTCGCCCGGCATTTCGAAGGTCAACACAACCGGTTCCAGGTCTTCCAGGCCTAGCTCTTCCCCGACCTTGCGTTGCACCTCCGGCTGGCTGGATTCCGTGCGAGCGGAAATCTCCCGGCTCATAGCAAGGGGATCCAGCACCTGGCAAACGGCGATACCTCCGCCCAACCGCCGCTCCCACCACCACTCGGCGCGGATGCCGGTGAAGTTCTCCTCTACGAGCATCGTTGCTTTGTCGGCCAGAAATTCGTTCAGAAATTCGGTCATGGACGTTCTTTATACCAGTTCCGGGCTTTGCTTCACCTGGAGCGCCGGTCGCATATACAATGTGACGAAAGAATGGGGAAAGGTGAAGCAACTTTGTTAAACAAGTCCGTAATACCGCAAAAAGGTGCCGGAAAAGTCGCAAACGACAGTGCGGCAATCGTTCACGATCGCATGCTCGAAACTTACGGGTTCGGTGAAGGGCATCCTTTCAACCCGTTGCGCTTGCGGATGACGCTGGAACTCTGCGAAGCATCGGGGCTTTTAGAGGGTTACGAATTCGTCGAGTCAGAGCCGGCGAGTGAGCGGGACCTCTGTACGGTCCATAACCTGACCTACGTCCGGCTCGTTCAGCAGGCCGCCGCGGGCGCGACCGACCCGGTCGAGTTGCTTCACTACGGTATCGGTTCCTCCGACAACCCCGTTGTCCCGAAAGTCCACGAGGCCTGCTCCCGGGTGGCCGGTGCGGTCTTGAAGGCGTGCCGGATGGTGATGGGCGGCGAGGTGGACCACGCCATGTGCATCTCCGGCGGGCTCCACCATGCACTGCGCTCCCGGGCCAGCGGGTTTTGTTTCTATAACGACGCCGGTATAGCCATCTCGCGGCTCAAAGAGGAGTACCCGGGGATTAGGATCGCCTACGTAGATACCGACGCCCACCATGGCGACGGCGTACAGTGGATGTTCTACGACGATCCGCAGGTTCTCACCGTCTCCATGCACGAGTCGGGACGTTATCTATTCCCCGGTACCGGCGGACTGAGAGAGAAAGGCAAGGGGGATGGCGCAGGATACTCCGTAAACGTGTCGCTGGAACCGTTTACGGATGACGAGTCCTGGATCCACTGCTTCGAGGCCGTAGTCCCCGAAGTCTTGCGCACCTTCCAACCCGACATCATACTCTCCCAGAACGGCTGCGACGGGCACAAGCTCGACCCACTCACACACCTCTCCGCCACGACCCGCCTCTACGAGCACGTGCCGGGCCGCATCCACGACCTCGCCCACGAGCTCTGCGGTGGACGGTGGGTAGCCACCGGCGGGGGCGGCTACGATATCTGGCGCGTCGTGCCCCGGGCCTGGGCCGCGCTCTGGGCCGCCGTCTCTCAACAAGACTTGCCGGAGGAAGTGCCGGAGGATTGGCTCGCGAAGTGGGGTCAACAGAGCCCCGTGGCGCTGCCACGCCTTATGCGGGACGATCCGTTAGACTACCCGTCCACAGAAAGGGCGCAGCAGATAGCCGATACCAATCGTCGCACCGCCGAGGCGGCGCTGGAACAAACCATGCCGCGTATTGTTGGTTAGATGGAACCGGTTGGGGGACCTGTGTTACCCTATATTTTTGTCGATGAGCGAGTTATACGAACATAGCATCGCGACGCTGGCCACCGAGACGACTCCCAGTGAGAAGACGCAGCGGCGCACCACGCAAGAACCGCCTTACAAGGTCATCCTGCACAACGATGACTTCACGCCGATGGAATACGTAGTAGAAACCTTGATCAAGGTGATCCCACGCATGTCCGAACGTCAGGCACTCTCGATCATGATCGAAGCCCACACCAACGGCAAAGCCGTAGCCCACAAAACCCACAAGGAACTCGCCGAACTCTACGCCGAACAGCTAACCTCCAAAGGCCTCATCGCCTCCATAGAGCCTGACTGAGCGGCGACGTTTCGTACAATAGGGTCTAATGCCAAGAGTCGTTCCGCCTAGACCGTAATAGCGGAAGGTAAGGGTTAAAAGTGAAGGATTATAGGATCAGCGCCGTCATCAAAGAGGACGGGACCGTAACCATTGCCAACCTACCTTTCCACAGGGGAGAAGAGTTGCAAATTGTGCTGCGGCCACGGAATGGTAGTGAAAACCTCTCGGGAATGTATCCGCTCCACGGCGAACCAGTTGAGTATCACGAACCATTCGATAGTGTCTGTGAGGGACGAGATATGCCACCTCTCATCAGCCGGAACCCGGCCAGCGAGAGCAACACGGCGGCGGCGGTCAACGGTAGGGTCGAAACCGCTAACAGTGCGAGCCCGAATGCTATGTCTTCTGGGGAACGAGCGTAAGAAGAGAACCCACCGACTATAAGATAGGCGATTCGCAGGAGCGTCAGTAAAGCTATGCCAGCGCCGACCAGAGAGAACGTTCCCACGAGCTTACGAACGCGGACTGATGAAATCAGCGAAGGCAAGGCTCGCGGAGTTTCCAATACCAAACCGCCGAAGAGCGCCGCTACAGTAGAGGGCCAAAGCAGGACCGAGTAAAAAGTCAGGGTCAAACCATAGCCAGCATAGTCGCCTTTAGCAGCGGAGCTCTGATATGCGGCATTCAGGTCGAAAACAGACCAGATGGACCAGAGAAACAGCAACGTCCCTAGTACCAACAAAGTGCGTCCAGCAAACTTGCGAACTGTACCGATCCTAGAGCCTTCCCAATTCTCCACAGCCACCGGTGGTTGCTACCCGCCGATCTGGCTCATTGTACGATTCCGCGACTCCTCCGGTAGCGTAAGACCTGCAGCCGGCTTTATCCCAGCCGTGTGCCACAGTATCTCGTGAATTGCCGTTATCGGGTCTTCGGAGCGGATAGCGTCTTTTACCGGCACGTCGAGGTCGGTGAGGAGGCAAGGGTGGATCTTGCCGTCCGCCGTCAGGCGCAGCCGGCTGCAACGGGCACAGAAAGGTTCGCTTACCGGCGTTATGACCCCGAAGGTCCCGGGCGCGCCGTCGAACTTGAACTCGTCGGCCGGGGCCGCCGGGTCTTCTTTCTCTACCGGCTTGAGGTCTCCTAGCTCTTCCTGGGCGCGGTCAAGGATCTCCTTGCCGGAGATGAATAGCGATCTGAAGCGGGAGCCGTCAGTGTCGCCGTTTAGGGGCATTAGCTCGATAAAGCGGGCGTGGATCGGGTACTGGAAGGTTAGCCGCGCCATGTCGGCTATCTCATCGTCGTTGACACCGCGCATCGCCACGGCGTTCAGCTTTACGGGCGACAAAGGTGTTTCGAGGGCCGCGAGGATCGAATCCCACACCTTCTCGAAGTGGTTGCGGCGCGTGATGAACTGGAACTTCTCTGGCTGCAGCGTGTCCAGCGAGATGTTTATGCGGTCCAACCCCGCGTCCACCAAGTCTTCCAGGTAGTCTTTTAGCAGGAAGCCGTTGGTGGTCATGGTGACTTCCTCGAAGCCCATCGCTTTGAGTTGTTCCACGAACCAGACAACGCCGCGCCGGACGAGCGGCTCGCCGCCGGTAACGCGGACTTTGGTGACGCCGAGCCCGAGACAGGCTTCGGCGAAGGTGAGCATCTCTTCCAGGGTGAGGATGTGGCTCTTATCCTGAAAGACGATGTCTTCTGGCATACAGTATTGGCAGCGGAAATTGCAGCGGTCGGTTACGCTGATCCGCAGGTAGTCCATCTTTCGATCGTAGGAGTCCGTCAGTTGTGTAACGCTCGTTCTCAAAGCTCCTCCTTTTGAAACATTGTAAACCCTGAGGTACTGAACTGCTGCTTTCGACACGGGATTCGGCTGCCCGTTACAATTGAGGGCGGATTGACGCTAAACTGTCGCGACAGTCGATAAAGCTAGAAGGAATCTACAGCTTTGGATAAACTCTTTGCGGGCAGAGAAATTGTGGGACGCTCCCAGAGGCGTATAGATGGCAGAGGAACGCGCTCCTGACGGCGGCTCTGGTGCTCGTGCCTTTGGTTCTGGCCTTGCTGGCCGCACCCGTCGCGGTGCTCGCAGGTGCGATTCGCACGAATCTGGCAGCCCCGGCCGGGGCGACGATCGCCGCGTTGGCTTTTGGAACCACACTCTACGGCTGGCTCGTAGGCGGCGGGAAAGTGGACGTCCCCTGGGCTCCGACCCTGGATTTGCGCTTCGCGGTCGAACTGGACGGACTAGCCGCGCTATACACGCTGCTCGCAACCGGTATCGGTTTTCTGGTGGTGGTCTACGCTTCACGGTACATACCGCTTCACCTGCACCACGAAGACCGGCCGCAGGAATACGCCGTCAGGTTCCACTTTTTTATCCTGCTGTTTATGGGTTCGATGGTCGGGCTCGCTATGGCGCAGGACCTTATCCTGATCTTTCTTTTCTGGGACCTCACGGCAATCGCTTCTTATTACCTGATCGGCTACGACGCCCACCAGGAAGAGTCTCGGACCTCGGCCCTTATGGCCTTGCTGGTTACAGGTGTTACCGCCGTGCTGCTGCTCATCGGCGCCCTCATGTTCTACGCCGCCTACGACACTTTCTCAGTGCCGGAGCTCGCCGAGGTTACGGAACCGGGCATCTTGCTGATCGTGGCCGGTGGGCTCGTAGCGGTCGCCGGACTCGCAAAGAGCGCCCAGGTTCCATTCCAGTTCTGGTTGCCGCGGGCGATGGCCGCCCCCACGCCGGTCTCGGCTTATCTCCACTCGGCGGCGATGGTCGCGGCGGGAGTGCTGCTTATAGGCAGGGTCTATCCGCTGCTCCAGAAGAGCGAGTTCCTGCTCGGCGCCCTGACGGTTATCGGGGCGGGCTCGATACTCGTCGGCGGACTCATAGCCCTTACTCGCGACGTTCTGAAGCAACTTCTCGCTTACTCCACGATCTCCCAGTACGGTTACGTGGTCTTTATGTTCGGAATGGGGGGCAAGTACGGCGCGATGGGAGCCTCCTTCTACGTTGTAGCCCACGCCCTGGCAAAGAGCGCCCTGTTCCTGACCGCCGGCGCGGTCACGGAGGCTACGGGCGAGAACCAACTCTCGCGCATTGGCGGCCTCGCGCGCCAGATGCCTTTGCTGGCGGTGTCTGCCGGGGCGACCGCAGCGGGACTCGCCGCACTGCCGCTGACCATCGGGTTCTTCAAGGATGAGATGCTGTTCGCCACCGCGTTGGAGAAAGAGAACGTTCTGTTCGCTGGTATGGCGCTCCTGGCGACGATTTTGACGCTCACCTACACCTGGAAATTCTGGAGCAGCATCTTTCTCGGGGACGAGCGGAACGAGGTTCAAGCCATACCGAAGGCGCTGGTACTGCCGATCACGGTACTCGGCGTCTTGGTGCTCTTCGGGGGCATCTTTGTCGGGCCGTTCGAGAGACTGGCCCGCGCCGCCGGCGAAGTCTCCTACGCAAAGGCTATCGAGGGTATAGAGATTGCGTATCATTTGGACGCCCGGTGGGAGAATTTGCTGGCATTGGCGACATTTGGGATCGGTGCTCTAGTGATTATCTCGACGCCATTGTGGCAGGAGGCGGTCGATGCGTTCGCCCGGCTCGGGGAGAAGGTTGGGCCGGAGCGGGTCTACTTCGCTGGGCTCGACCGGCTGAACAGGTTCTCCACTTTCGTATACCGCCTGGAGGTTCAGGATACGCGCGGTAGGGTGGCGGCGATCCTGATACCGGCGGGGATACTCGTAGGGCTCGGCCTCATCTTTACGGGGACTGACGGGGTCTACGAGCTCGGCGAATTCAAAGCGGACGAATTCCCGCTGCTGCTGGCCCTAGTCGGGGCATCGGTGGCCTCGGTAGCCACGTGTGTGGTCCGTAAACACGTTACCCTGGTGCTGGTCATCTCGGCCGCCGGATTCTCTATAGCGGTCGCCTACGCCTTTTTCGGCGCGCCGGACGTGGCGCTGGTGGCGGTGCTGGTGGAGACCATAATAACGCTGGTAATCCTCGGGGTACTCAAGCTCATCCCTTACGATGTTTTGCGTCGCGGGGCCCGGATACCGGTACAGTACGTAAAGGCGAAGGCCGCCGTCGCGGTGTTGGCCGGCGGGTTTATGTTCGCGATAAGCTGGGCGACGCTCTCGCAGACCACGACGGCTGAGAGCGCCGCCGAGGGACTGCTGGAGCTTACGCCCGAGGCCCACGGCGGCGATGCGGTTACTGTAATCCTGGCCGACTTCCGGGGCCTGGACACGATGGGGGAGATCTCCGTGGTCGCCCTGGTATTGCTCGGGATAGCGACCCTGCTCTGGCGAGGGAGGCTGCCATGAAGGGCGTACGAGAAGGTAGTCCCGGCGGCGTGCCCGAAGGCGTTACGAGCGTCATGACGCGGGTCGTCGCGCGGTTGCTGTTGCTGCCGACGATGGTAACGGCGGCGGCTATCCTGGTGAAAGGCTACATCGAGCCAGGAGACGGGTTCTCCGCCGGGGTGATAGTAGCTCTGGGAATACTTATGCAATACCTGGCCTTCGGACGGGAGCAGACAGAGAAGCTACTGCCGCTCCGGGGCATCGGACACCTGGCGTTTTTGGGCTTGCTCGTTACGCTGGCGGTGGCGTTCCGGCCGCTGTTCGTCGGTGAACCGCTCATGACTCACTGGCCGCCACCGGAGGGGCACGTCATTTATTTCGGCACGCTGGAGATAATAACGGCGGTCGCCTTCGATATAGGGATCTTTCTCCTAGTAGTCGGCTACGGAACCGGGACTATAAGCCTGATCGCCCGGCTCGTCGGCCGGATAGAACGCCGTAGCACCGACGAAGAGCACCTGGACCCCGACGAAGCCTTCGGGGAGGGCGCCGGATGACGTTAGTTATCTCACTGGCCGTCTCTATAGTATTCGGGGCCGGAGCGTTCCTGATCCTGCAGCGCAACCTGGTTCGGGTGGTCATCGGGATAGTGCTCATCTCCAATGCCGCCAACCTGTTTATCGTGGCGGCCGGCATCACGCGGGGGCGGGCCCCGATCTACCCGCTCCCGGATAACGCCGAGGTCAGCGACCCGCTCGTTCAGGCAATGGTCCTCACCGCCATCGTGATCGGCTCCAGCGTCGCCGCCCTGCTCTTAGCCCTTAGCTACCGACTCTACACCTCACATAGTTCTATAGACCTCGAAGACATCTCTCTGGCAGAGGCTAAAGCCTCCGAAGCACTAGACCGGGGCGAAGACCCGGAGCTTATAGACCCGGACCGTGAGGAGCCGGTTTGATCCTGATCTCACTCTCCATCGGCCTTACCTGGATCTTCGGCGCTATCCTGGCGATGCTCGACGGACGGCGTAAGAGCGTAGGCCTTCTAGCTCTAGCAGGCCTTGGCGCGAGCTTCGTATCCGTCATTCTATTGGCGATTCGGGTGTTTAGGGAGGGTACTGTGGTCTTCGTAGCGGGCGACTGGCCCGTTGGGCTCGGAATAGCGCTGAGGGCCGACGCCCTGGGCGTTACTTTCGCTGTGACGTCTTGTGGAGTGGTATTCGTCTCGCTGCTCTACGAGGTGATGTTGGGCGTCCGTTCGAGGACGTTCCCGGCCTTGATCCTTTTCCTGAATACCGGACTCGTCGGGTTGTTCCTAACGGGAGATATGTTCAACTTCTACGTCTTTTTCGAGATCGCCATGACGGCGGCCTACGTTCTGACGGGCTACCGGGAGCAGGATTACCAGGTGCGGGCGGCGTTTATCTTCGCCGTCGTGAACCTGCTGGGATCGGTTATTTTCCTGATCGGGGTGGCCGCTTTGTATCATATTACCGGAACTTTGGATATGAGAATGGCCGCGGAGCGGGCGCTGGAGACCGGCGCCAACCCGACGCTTATCATCGCGACGGCTATTTTCGTGGCTTTCGGGTTGAAGATCGGGCTGTTCCCGTTCCATTTTTGGTTGCCGGCCGTCTATGTGGGGAGTCACGCGCCGGTCGCGGCCATTTTGAGTGGGGCGCTGGCGAACATCGGTAGCTACGGCATCCTCCGCTTCGGTGGATACATACTTCCTGACCAGCTTGCGTTCGGGACGCCGGTGTTGCTGGCTTTGGGTTCGGCGAGCATTATCTACGGGGCGCACCAGGCGGTCGCCCGGCGTTCGCCGGTGGAGGTGATGGCCTACTCGGCTATCGGTCAGGCGGGGTATATCCTCATCGCCATCGCTATCGGCGGGCCGGTCGGGTACGCGGCGGCGGTCATTTATGCGGTGGTCAATTCGCTAAATAAGCTGCTAGTCTTTCTCGCGACCGGGCTGCGCGGCTGGATGGTTGGTGCGGCTTTCGCCATTGGCGCTTTCAGCATCGCGGGTGTGCCGCCCGCCGCGGGCTTCGTGAGCAAGCTCAAGCTTTTCCAGGCTGCTATAGAAACGGGTAGTCTCGCCGGAAGCGTGGCGTTGGTCGCCCTGATCTTTCTGGGCGGCGCCTTATCTTTTGTCTACTCGTTCCAGATCTACCAGAGCATCTACCTGAAACCGGGTAGGATGGAGCAGGGCAAGCCGAGTCCGGCGGGGGCAAGAGTTCTGGTCGTAGCGTTGGCGGCGTTCCTGATCTCCCTGGGACTCTACCCAGAACCTCTACTCTACGTGGGCGCGCAAGCCGCGAACGTACTGGTAGGAGGGCCGTAAGATTGAGATACATTGCCTTTACACTAGTTCTTTTGACCCTCGCCTACTTGCTCGTCCTCGGAAGCTTCAAACCCTGGGATATAGCGATGGGGGTCGTCATATCTGGAGCCCTGATCTTCGGTACCCGCAGGTTCTCTTTCCGGGAAAAACCAACATCTTCTAACTTGTTCAGTCGCTTTTTGCACTTCTGGCCGTTCGTCGTGGCGGAGGTGTGGAATATCGTCACGGGTACCTGGGACGTGGCGCTGGTTACGCTACACCTGAGGCCTCTAGTCAGCCCCGGCATCGTGGCCGTCCCGATCGGCGAACGGACCCCGACCGGCGTGGCGGTCTCGGCGCAGTGTACGACGCTCTCGCCGGGGACTTTCCTCGTGGACGTGGACTGGGAACGGGGCGTAATGCTGATCCACGCCCTCGACGCGAGCGACCCGGACGAAGTCCGCCGCGACCATCAGGAGTTCTACGACAAGTGGCAGAAAAAGGTGTTTCCATAGTGTTGCAGGAGGTTCCTAGTTGCATACGATAGTATTTTTTGTGGCGGCGGGTTGGATGACGATACTACTCGTGGTGAGTGTCGTAGCCACCATTCAGCTCAGGGCTACGGCGGGGCGCATCCTGGCCCTCGATACCCTGACCCTTATCCTGGTTGGACTCCTGGTACTCTTCGCCGACGCTTTCCAGACGGCGTACTACTTGGACGCGGCCCTGATCCTGGCCCTGCTGGCCTTCGTTAGCACCATCGCTGCGGCCCGCTACCACGGCGAGAGGAATATCTTCTAGTGGCCGCTATACTCCCCTGGGTAGCCGACATACTGGTAGTCTTCGGCACGTTTATCGTGACCATCGGGGTCTACGGGATAATCCGTATGCCCGACACTTTTACCCGGCTTCATGCCGCGAGCAAATCTGTGTTTCTCGGCCTCATAACGTTGCTCATAGCATCTATGCTCACCGGCGAACCGAATATCATCCTGCGCGTCATAATGATCGCCTTCTTCCTCCTCATGACCACGCCGGTCTCGGCCCACGTTATCGGGAAAGCCTACTTTCATCGCGGAGGCAGAATGCGCGCCCCGGACGCCGTGGATGAGTCCGGCCACCACCTGAACGAGCCCGAAAGGCCCGAAGAGACTTCCTAACTCGTCGCGAGGCGGACTACCTCTTCCGCAAGCGTGTCCCACCCCAGGTACTCGACGCTGTTACGTCGCACGATCTCACCGTATCCTAACCGCTCACTCTTCGACCGTTTCAGGTAATCCACCAGAGCGTTAGCGAGATTTTCCTCAAACCTGTCCATGCCCACCCGGAGGTCGAAGGGCAACCCGCGCCCCACGATGCCGCCGGCCTCCCGGAGGCCGGAGTGATCCGCTACAAACGGTAGGATCCCGCTCGCCGCTGCTTCCGCCGCCACCAACCCAAAGCTTTCCGGGAAGATGGACGGGACGACTGCCACGTCGGCGACCGGCAAGAGCTTCGCCAGCGCCCCGTGCTCCAGAGGACCGATGAACTCTATGCTATCCACCACACCCGCCGCATCCCGCAGCAAGTTTTCGGAGAGGGTGAAGTGCGCTAACGCTTCGTGTGAGCCTCCTTCGTAGAGCCGTCCACCATCGGCAAGTAACTCTAGGGTGCGCCGGTCTCCGTTGCTCATAGAAAGGACCAAGGCTTCCAGGGCTTCCCGAAAAGTGCCAAAGCCTACCACCAAGAGTTGGGCTCCCGTTCGTTGATAGACGCGGGCAAAGGCCGAGAGCAGGCTGTGTACCCCTTTGGAATGGATTAGTTTCCCCACGTAGACAACGATCGGAGCGTCCGCTTCTAGGAATGCCTCCAGGCGGTCTCCGGCATCCCGGTCGTGGACGCGCGGGTTGTAGGAGCCGGATATTTCGTTCAGTCCTTCCGCCAGACTTTCGGTGTCCGGCAGCGTGCCCCCGAGAAGTTCGGCCAGCGTCGCTGCCTGCTCCGGTCCGTGACCGTTACCGCCGCCTAGATTATTCAAAGGGTGCTTGCCTAAGGCGTCCGGGCGAAATAGGTTGGTGTCTACGCCACCGGGAAGGGACTGAATTCTGTCCCCCAACTCGGGAAAGTCCTCTACGATGGTTCCCGCGCTATCTTCGGAGAGGGCTAGCACGCGCGTGGCGCCTCCCAATCCCTCACGGGCTACTTCCCGGTAAAAAGTGCTTTTGCGGGCGACGTATTGGAGGGCGCTACCATGAACGATGCTCAGGTAAGGTATTCTTGTTCCGGCGAGGGCTCTGTGGGAGATCAGGGGTCCCGGTACGGAGTGATTGGTAATGACCGCGTCAACCTCCGCGACGGTGAGCACGGAATGCATCGCGGCGACGTTGCATCGGACGTACTCCTCGAACTCCTCAGCGGTTAGATCCAGAAACGTTTTGACCCGCCAGCCCGGATAGTCGTCGTAGACATAGACGGGCAGCAGGTCCCCGACGTCCGGCAGATAGACCACGCAATGCCCCTCGTAGGGGGTCTCTCGTTTGCCCCGAAGCTCGATGCCTCCTTGGGAGGCCGCGCAATACTCACCGACGAAATCGTAATCCAGAGGGCGTGGCTCCTGACAAAGCAGGTGTATCTCATGACCGGTACGCACCAGGGCGCGACAGAGGTTCTGGACGTAGATGTTGCTCCCGGAACCGGAGAGCATGTAGCCGTGGGTCATGAGTAGTAACATAGGCGGGAGGATAGCAGAACTACTCTTCTGGTTGCGTGGACGGGGCAGAGAATGTGCTCTCCTGTACTGTTGCTTGTGTTGCAGTAAACGCCGAGTTTAAGCAAACAGTGAAGAAACTACCAGGACGAGCGTCAAACCGACGCCTATTGACAGCAATCCGAACTGCGCTTCGCGTTTCGAAGACTGTTCCGGGCTTTTATAGTTCAAGAATCTGCTAAGAGCAGGACCCAGGAATCCCCCAAGTGCACCGAAGATGAGCTGTTCCGGCAATGGAATGCCTGGAGGGTTCTCTGCGATTCCAACGAGCCATTCCGGTACAGGTACTTGTTGGCCCAGGGACAAGAGCAAATAGAGGATCGAAGCTACTAAAAGCCCGTAAAAGAGGAGTATCACGGCTGCCACGGGTTTCCTCAAATGCTTCGGGAGGGTAAGTAGAGTCGCGCTTCCCGTACCCAGCAGTATCCCCGAGAACATAAACAAGATTTCCGGCAATAAAGAGCTCGAAAACGCGTCGGTGAATATGGCTATGGCGGCGACGAGTGGAATAAAGGTTACGGCGAGGATTACCCATGCCGCCTTCATTGCCTTCTTGTCATATTGGTACATTGTCTTACCCTTCGCTTGTTTCTTTGTTAATGGTAGCTTGTCTGTCGATGCGGATAAACCGTAAATTAGGCTGTAATATTCACTGGACGAAACTTTTTATTTGCTAGGAGGAACGCTGTGGCGCGTACGAAAGTCGCTTCGATACCCGAGGTTGGAGACAAAGCTCCGGAGTTCAATTTACCGAGCGCCCAGGGAGGCCAGCTCAGGTTAAGTATGCGGACCGCACGGGGGCCGGTAGTGGTTGTTTTCTATCGTGGAGCCTGGGCCGAAGAGGACGTCGAGTACTTCAAGGCGCTGGCGGAGAGGGAGGATGAGATCAATATGGCCGCAGCCTCCGTCGTGGGTATTAGCGTTGCGGGCCCGGAGGAGGCGCGGGATTTCGTACAACAGAGCGGCATTAAATCCTACGTGCTTTACGACTACGCGAGGGTTGCGAGCCGGGAGTGGGGGACCCTGCAGAAAGATAAAGAGCACGGTGAGTATGCCCATCCGGCAGTGTTCATAGTCGGTACGGACCATGACATCGTCCACGCCTGGACCGATGAGCGCCCCGGCGCAGAGGAAGTCCTGGCAAAGATCAGTGAGATCACCGGCCTCCCCAAACCTGTTGAAGAGGGAGACGAAGAGGAGAAGCCGAAGAAGCCCAAGAAAGTCGCCAAAACGACTGAGACCCCCGAGAGCGAAGCTGAGAAACCAAAGGCTGCAGAGAAGCCGGAGAATGTAGAGTCTCAGGAAAAAGCCGGAAAACCCGCCGCCGATACGGAGAAAGAGCCTGAAGAGGGCGCTGCAGGACAGGAAACAGCCCAAGCGCAGGCTGACACTGATGAAGCCGATGGTGGGTCAGATTCTGAGGGTTCATCTGCACCTGGTAAGCCTGAGGCGCGTCCCGAGGACGAGAAAAAGGGTGGCGAGTAAGAAGTCATGGGAGAGCCGCATCGGTTCGAGACGGGTGCGAGGCGTCCACAGGAACCGGAGGGAGCGCCGGAGCCGCCGGTCGAGGAGCCAGTAGAAGAGACCTCCGGGCCGGAGGAACTCAAGGTACGGTTGGCGATCAAGAACCGCCACATTCAGAGTCTCTACGAAGAACTGGCCGGTGCCCGGCTCTCAGCCGACGAGTTTCGGGCGGTGCGGGAGGTCGGGCAGCACTCGAACGCGGCCCTCGAAGAAGAGCGAGACCTTCTACAACGCCTCGTTCAGGAACTCGAAGATAATCTACAACGCGAGAGCGGGCGGCGGGCGGAGCTGGAACGCGCCCTCGGTGAGCGGGAGGCCGAGGTAAAAGAGCTCCGCGAGAAGCTCGAAGAGGAGTACGAACTGCGCCGCCGGATGTCAGAGCCACAGAACCGGTTGCGGGGCGGTATAGAGTTATTTAACGAATCGGATCACCGCGATGCGGTAAACACTCTGTCTCGATCTATGGGGCAGCCGGAAGTACACGCCGCGCTCGAAGAAGGCGAAGAGCCGGCGGTGATCCTGAATTTCACTTGGCAGGGTATTACCTGGCAGACCTACGCCGCGAACCCCGGACTCGCGGTCGAAGAGCCTCGCGTCTACCTGCAAAGCTCAGGCGAAGACCTGTCTGGGTTCGAAAGAGAGCGACCGAACGCCCACGTCGGGGCGGGCGGGCGGGTGTTTCTGGGAGTCTAGCGGTACGAGAGGACTACTCCTTCCGTTCCGGAGCTTTATCCTCTTTCTCGTTTAGTTTTTTGTCTTCCTTGTCGCGCCCGAGTTGTTCCGTAAAGTCGTGTACACCGCGGCCCATTGCCCGGAACATCCCGGTAATGCGTTTCGGGCCCAGGATCAGGAAAACGATGAACAGCAGGATCAAGAGTTCTATCGGACCAGCCATACCGGCCTCCGTTCGTAGAGATACATCAGTAGCGGTGCGCTTCCATAAGATACTTGAGGCGCTCCAGGGAACGCTCTCCGTTGCGGCGAGCAAACCCGGAGCCCAAAGCCTTTGCTACCCGGCCCAAAAGTCTTTGTTGCAACTGAAAATCTCCCGCATAAGAGACCACGCAGCTACCATTCCCCGAGGGCACGACTTCGACCCGGCCGCCGCCTTGTACCGCAGAGTCATAGACCCAACGGATCCTCTCGGAGCTATGCTCCAGCATCCGCACTTCCGGCTTTATGCGGCCGATGGGAGTCTCTATCTCAAGTCGGTAGAAATCCTCCCCGAGTTGCTCCACGCTCTCCACCCCGACCATCCAATCCTTCGCGTGCCGGAAATCCCCGATGTAGGTGGCGACACGATGGGCTGGAGCCTCGATCCGCTCCCTTATCTCAACGGAGCCCTTCTCCGTCATGCCCACCCCAGCTCGTACAGTTGGTCGTCATCGAAGCCAAAGTGGTGCGCGATCTCATGTACCACCGTGACCCGGACCTGATCCCTCAGCGCCTCCGGCGGAAAGTCCCGCTCCAACGGGCCCCGGAAAATAGTGATCCTATCCGGCAAAGCCCCCGAATATCTTATCCCCCGGGACGTCAATGGCACGCCTTCATACAACCCGTAGAGCGTCCGCCGTTCAGCCAACGGTGTCGAGTAATCCGGCCAATCCTCCACTAAAACGGCTACGTTATCCAAAAGCTCCAGAAACTCCGGCGGCAGGTCGTCCAGCGCCCGCTCCACTAACCTCTCAAATTCTTCGGTTTCACTGTACATGAGGACATTGTACTTCACACAAACTCGCTGTATTCTTCCTTCAGTCCAACGTGTCTTAGTCAGGATATGCAATTTGCGCAAGATTGTTCGTGCAACATTGATCGTAGCTTTGGGAGTACTGGCAGTTGCAGTAGCAATTACCGCATGGAGCTTTTTAGGTCCAAGCGAAGGCGGAACTTGGGCTACTATAGCAGCCGCACTAGCCGTAATAGCCTCATTAACAAGTACCCGGAACGGACAACGAGTCCTTGAGCTTCAAGAAGATGCGCGACAGCCATTTCCTTACCCTTCAATAGATGTTGAGAGCAGATATCAAATCATGCAGCTTCGCGTAACAAATTACGGAGGGGGCTTGGCTCGCGGTATCAATTTTGAATGGAACGATAACCCGTTGTTGGATATACATGGACAGCCTGTTGGGTTCACGAAACAAGAAGGAGCCCCGGATGTCGCAGTGTTGCTGCCAGAACAAAGTGTCGCTACTTATATTGGCCTCCACTTCGAAATATTCGATGAATACGAGAATATGAACTACTCAGGTCACTTAGAATTCAAGAATGCATCCGGTAAGACTATGAGACATTCTTTCTACCTTAGCGCTGAACAATATCGCAATACCCTCACGCATGACGAAGAGGGACTGAAGACCCACCATCGATTGCAACAGATTCCCAACGAGCTAAAGAAACTATCATCAGAACTGAGAAAGTTTCGGCCGTAACTTGAATCAGCTAGTCTCTCGAAGAGAAGGTAGCAGGCCAAAACGCAACACTACATTGGCGGACGTACAGAAGGATGAGAATTGAAGTTTTTATCCGGCTCGCGCCTAGGTCGTTGGGTAGTCTGGATCATCTACCGGGTACTGAATAAGCCTCTGCCGGTGCCGCACGCGGCGGAGTGGATGATGATCCCGGAGCACTCCGTGGAGCAGGTCTTGGAGACCGGAGCACTGAACAGCCTCCACCCGGAAGATGTGCTGGAAGCCGCCCGCCGCATGGATCGCCAGCGCAAAGAGCACGACGAGCGGTACGCCGACGAGCAATAGTTTCTACGCAGTCTCTTCCTCGGAGAGTCCGGTCATATCTTCGCTGATGCGCCAAAGTCCCCGCGCTGCTTCTTCTTCGTAGGAGGCTTTGGAAGAGGAAACTGACTTTTTGTTCGCGAAGTATTGTCCGGTTACGCCTTCGACTTCGGGGGAGGATGCGAGGTAGATAGAGGTCTCGGCGCCTTTCTCTGCAGTGGTGGCGAAGAGACGGAACAGCGCGAGTATTGGGCGTGCGTACCAGACTGCGTTGTTGGAGCCGAAATTGGTCGCCACGGCGCCGGGGTGGAGGGCGTTTGCGGTGACGCCGGTCCCGTCCAGGCGGCGGGCCAGCTCGTACGTGAACATGATGTTTGCGAGCTTCGAGCGGCCGTAGGCCCGCATGAAACCGTAGTTCCGTTTTGTGCCGAGATCTTCGAAGTCTAGCTCTGCACCCTGGTGGGCGCCGGAGGCCACGTTGATAATGCGGGAAGGTGCGCCGGCTTTCAGCAAGTCCAGGAGCAGGTTCGTGAGTAGGAAGTAGTTGAGGTGGTTTACGGCGAAGGTGCGCTCGATGCCGTCTTCGGTTTCGCCGTACTCGGAGAATACTGCACCGGCGTTGTTTACCAACACATCCAGTCGGTCATAGCGGGCTTTGAACTCGCTTGCGAGGCCCCAGATTTCCTGTTGCGAAGAGAGATCCGCCAGCAGGTACTCTACGTTCTCATTGCCGGTCCGGGACTTTATCTCGTCCACTGTTGCTGCGGCCTTTTGCCGGCTGCGACCTACCACCACGACCGTTGCGCCTCTTTTCGCAAGCTCGCGGGCCGTTACCTGACCGATGCCCGAGGTCGCGCCCGTCACCAGGCAGACCTTGCCTTGCATATCTTCTCCGCCCGTTTCCATACTTGGAGCAACCTCCTGTAGTTCGTACTATCCGGCGTACGTTGTACCATCTCTCTTGCACGGATTTGAGTCGTTTCGGAGGTTGGTTTGGAAGTTGAGAAGATGCGGGCGGTTGTGACGCGGGGGCATGGCGGGCCGAAGGTGCTCGGTGTCGAGGAGGTCGAGAGGCCCGTCGCGGCAGAGGGCAAGCTACTGGTGAAAGTCTTTGCTGCAGGTGTTAATCCTCTCGACTGGCGGTTGCGGAGGGGAGAGCTGCGCCCGATCACCGCCCTCAAGCGCCGCTGGACTCCGGGCCGTGACATCGCTGGCGAGGTCGTGGCATTGGGGAATGGGGTAGACGACTTCCAGGTCGGCGACAGAGTCTACGGGATGCTGGGTACAGTCTTTGGTGGCTACGCAGAGTATGCGGTTGCGGGTGAGGACGCAGTGGCCTCCATGCCGAATAACCTCTCTTACGACGAAGCTGCGGGAGTCCCGCTGGCGGCGCTTACGGCGATACAAGGATTACGGAGCGCGTTGCGCGACCTGCCGCACGACTGTGACGAGGCGCTGGGGCGACGGAGAGTTCTCATCAACGGTGCCTCCGGCGGTGTGGGCACGTTCGTGGTCCAGCTCGCCAAAATATTCGGCGCGGAGGTAACGGCGGTTTGTAGCGCGAAGAATGTTGGGCTGGTCGAGGAGTTGGGCGCGGACCGCGTCATAGACTACGGTGAGGAGGACTTTACCGGGCATCGGGAACGCTACGATGTGATCTTCGACGTCGTCGGCAACAAGAGCTTCAATGCTTGCCGTCGGGCTCTAAGGCGTGGCGGCATCTACGTCACTACGGAGCTTTTGCCCGGTAACTTTCTTTGGCAGGCGCTCACTTTCCCCGGCGAGAACCGGAAAGCTCGGGTAGTCGTTGTCAAAACTTCGGGACGGGACCTTGGGTTGCTCAAATCTTTGTTCGAGGCCCGCAGGTTACGCGTGGTGTTGGATGAGGTTTATGATCTAGAGGATGCTGCGGCGGCGCACGCCCACGGCGAAACGGGCCGTGCCGGGGGTAAGATCGTGCTGAAGGTCAGAGAGTAACTGGCGCCCAGTCCCGGTCTATTCCTGTTGCATGAGATCCGACGCGTTCACCGCCGGTGAGATCTCTATGTCGAAGTGCTCCTCCCACTCGGAGACCAGCTCCAGGATCGGACCGTTGTCGTCCGCCTCGAAGATGAGGAGTATTCTCGGGTCGTTCGACTGTACCCAATACTCACCTAGAATCGCAATACCCTCGAACCTGCCTTCAGTCGGCGCCGTGCCGAGACCGGCACCCTGCATCCTACGGGCCAGGTAAGTGTCCATGGTCACGGTCTCGCCTTCTTTTACCTTGAACGTTCCAATAAATAACATTGCGGTTCCCTTTCTGTGGTCTCAAAGGTCTGTCGAGACGAAGGATATACTAACCTCGTGGACCTGTTCGACTCATCCGGCACGGATAGCCTCGCCCGCCGCGCGCCGCTGGCCGAACGCCTGCGGCCCTCTACGCTGGATGAAGTCGTCGGCCAGCCGCACCTTACCGGCGAGAACGGGCCACTCCGAGTCGTGGCGGACCGGGGCCGGGTAGGCTCCCTGGTCTTCTGGGGCCCGCCCGGGACCGGCAAGACGACCCTGGCCCGCGTGCTCGCCGGGGCCGTCGAGGAGGAGTTCGCGCCCCTAAGCGCCGTGACGAGTGGCGTGAAAGACCTGCGCGAAGCGCTGGATGGAGCCCGCGGGCGGCTTAAATACGAAGACCGTGGCACGCTCGTCTTCGTGGACGAGGTTCACCGCTTCAACAAAGTGCAGCAAGACGCCTTGCTACCGGCGTTAGAAGAAGGACTCGTAGATTTTATCGGGGCGACGACGGAGAACCCTTCGTTCGAGGTCACCGCGCCGCTGCTCTCCCGCTCGCGGGTCCTACGACTACGTTCGCTCTCGGAAGAGGGCCTGGAGGTGCTGCTGGATCGCGGCCTAAAAGAGTCAGGAGTGGAGATCTCTGCCGAAGCCCGGGAATACCTTCTAAGTCTCTCCGGCGGCGACGGCCGGCGGCTCCTCAATGCGCTGGAGCTTGCTGCTTCAAGAACAGATAAAGTCGAGGTCGCGGACGTGGAGCGGGCGGTTGGAAACCGGGCACTGCGTTACGGTCGGGAGGAACATTATGACGTTATCAGCGCATTTATAAAGAGCGTGCGCGGCGGCGACCCGGATGCGGCGCTCCACTACCTGGCCCGGATGTTGGAGGCGGGAGAGGACCCGGTGTTCGTGGCCCGGAGGCTCGTCATCCTGGCTTCCGAAGACATCGGAAACGCCGACCCGCACGGTCTTCCGCTTGCAATCGCTGCGGCGGAAGCCGTTCGGATGATAGGGATGCCCGAAGGCCGCATACCGCTCGCCCAGGCGACCACCTATCTTGCTTCGACCCCCAAATCCAACGCCGCCTACGCCGCCATCGGACGCGCCCTCGAAGACGTGCGAAACAGGACCACGCCCGAAGTCCCGATGCGTCTCCGCAACGCCCCGACGGGGCTGATGAGAGACGAAGGCTACGGTGCTGCTTACCGCTACGCCCACGACGACGAACCCGAAGGAATGAACGACCACTACCTGCCCGATGAGTTACGGGATCGGCGTTACTACGAACCGAAAGATAGCGGTGCTGAAGCCGACATCAAGGAGCGGCTAGAGAAGTGGCGGGCCGGGCGGGAGACTCGGTAAGGTTAGGTCTTAGCTTCTTGCTCGTCACCATCTGCGTCTGACCTCTGAACGTTGTTCTCATCGCTCTTTCTGTCCAGCGGCGTTTTTTCGTTGGTGGCGGGGAGTAGGGCGAGGAAGATGAACGGCTGGAACCAGGTTATGTAGGGGTAGAACCAGTAGCTAGTGGTTAGCTCGAAGGCGATCACGAGCGCCGCCGAGAGCGCGGCCAGCCGCCGGACGGTTCGTACCTGGGGAAAGACTCCGAGGACGAAGCCGAGCAGTATTACCGCCGCTATAAGAGGGCTTTGAAGGACCTCGGTCTGTGGGACCTGGGTGAAGATCGTCCAGGGTGTGTCGCGTTCTCCCTGGAAAGCCAGGGTTTTGTTGTAGAAGAGCTTGAGGTTGCCGAGGATCTTTCCGTCTAAAAAGAGGACCCAGAAAGAGGTTACTATCACTGCCGCGCCACCGAGTACGAACTTTATAAGGGGACCGCGGCGTACATCGTCGTGGAACATCCAGAGGGGCGCCAGGAGTAGGGGATATAGCTTGATCGCAAACCCCGCCGTTATCGCGACGCCACGGGCCACGGGCGAGGTCACGAGCGCGAGTCCGACCGCCGTTACGGCCGCCACCAGAACGTCGTTGGTATTGTTGTTGGTCGCGTAGAGGGTGTGGGGAAAGACCGCCCAGGCCAGAAATAATGCTGCCCCGACCCGGAAGCTCGAATACCGCCAGCCCGCAAAGAGCAGGGCCGCGGCCCCCAGAAGAAAGGCGAAGATCGTGACGGCGTGGGCTGCCGGGAGAAAGCCCCACTCACCGGAGAAGCCGAAGATCATGACCGCCGGCACGTAAAGTAGGTAGTTGAGCGGTCCGTAAGTGTCGCCGGTCCCAACGTCGGGGGGGAAGTTTCCGTATGGGACTACACCGTCCAGGATACGGTCGGCCCCGACGACGCCGGCGTAGCCTACGTCTATTACGCGCGAAGACAAGTTTAGTCCCAAGATGAGGGCGCTCGCCGCCACCGCTAGCACGAGGAGGAGCCACGTTGGGAAGCTGCTCGTCCTCTCGACCCGTTCTCCGATACCGAAGCCCATCAACAGGGTTCGGATCAACAGGTAGATCAGGGGCGGATACCAGAGCAGCACCGCCTCGTAAGAGACGCCCGCCCGGAAAAACCCGTGCGAGATGAGGAAGGAGAGCATCATCAGGACGTCCAGGTTCCTCATGGAGTAGAGCTTGTCGGTGCGGGCGAAGGCCAGCGCGAAGACCAAAGCCATAGGCCCCCAGACCCACCAGTAGTTGGCTTCCTTGCCGTAAGCCCCGAAGTCTCCCCGGGCCATCTGCCAGTTGACCTGATCTCCGGTAAAGACGTAGTTGACACTCAGGTTCTCGTCGTTGACGCCGACTTGGGCCACCTCTGACTGGGATTTGCCTTCGCCCACCCAGTAGTGAACGATCCACTCGCCCTTTTTGAACTCTGCGTCGGTCACGTAGGTTCCGTATTCGGAGAGTTCTCTTCGTACCCGGGGCTGCGCGCTCGCAAGTTCCATCGCTTCTTCTTTGTCGAGCTTCGGGTAGGTTATGGAATCGGCCTGGGGACCAATCTCAACCTCGGAAGCCGTGCCGGTATCGTCGTCCACGTTCATGCGGGCGACGTTTTTGCCGGAGGCCTGCTCCGTGAGCACGACGCGCCACTCGTCCGGGCCGGAGTTGTACCTGGCCGAGGTCTCCACGGTGGGCTTTGCGTAGTATTTGTCTAGTTCCGGTACGAAGCTGGCTTGCCTCTCGGCCTCCGAGGCGTTCATCTGCGGTCCCGGCGCCAGCGCCAGGGCGAAGTAGAGTACGGGTAGGAGCAGCAGGATGGGCAGCGCCGGGTGTCGTGTCGCCCTGCGTCTCATGCGGGTTCCTTCTCGGGTGGACCTTCGGAAGGAAGTACGAGCATCACTACCCAGAGCATGACCAGGAGCAAGTCTCGCAAGAGGAGCAGGTTGATCGCCTCCGGTTCGAGGCGCATCAGTTCGCCGTAGTAGGCAGGGAAGATCTGGGTGGTGGTCCAGCAGGCCACCAGGAACATTCCCGACACGCCGAGCCCCCAGAGCCCGCCCGCCGCTAGTGGCAGAAGGGGTAGAAGCCAGAGCATGTACTGGGGTGAAAGGACTTTCGAGCCGATCATGAACGCCAATATGAATGCTGCGGCGTAGCGGGGGAATTTCGCCGTCACAAAGCGTTGCGTCCGGTGGTCTCGGTACATCACGACGGCGGTAATGAGCAGCAGCAACCCGCTGATTGGGAGGCTCAACGCGCTCAAAAGCGCGGCGCCGCGCCCCTCTACTTCCCAGGCTCCGAACTGAAAGACGATATCTCGTACCCAGCCGAGCTTCAATAAGATCGCAGAGCCCAGGCTCTCTAGCTGTAGCCCCCTGTCTGCATGATACGTAAAGCTTTCTTTGAACCTCTCGCTACCCAGCAGGTAGGCCGGCACGAAGAAGAGCCCCAGCGCCACGAAGAAGGCCAGAAACCCCGAAGCTGCCTTCCACAGCCAGCGGGCGAACGTGTCGTCCCGCTCTTTGAGCATGGCGAGGGGGACCGTTGCCAGTGCGGGCACCAGTTTGGCCGCCGCGCCGAAGCCCAGGGAGGCGTAGGCGAGGATTCGGTAGCGACCGCCGAGCGCGGTCGAGAGTACGGCTACTGCCAGGGTTAGCGAGACTACCGGGTCGAAGCGGACCACGGCGACGGGGTGCAAGAGGAGTGCCCCGACAGTAACCGTCAACGCCGGCACGACCCACGCCCACGCACTGCGCAGCTTCCGGGCGGTGAGGGCCACGAGTACGAGGGTCGCTACCAGGGCCAATGACATCTCCGCCCCAAAAATGGTGCCGAAGCGGCCTAATTCAGAGCTAAAGAGCGCCGGTGGTATGAAAGCCGGGATGCCGCCCGGCGGATACTCGATAAAAAAGTCTCGGTAGGGGAGATCCCCCCTCAGCAAAGCCTCCCCGGCCTCCTGATAAAGCTTTACGTCGTTCGACTCCAGCACCAGGCCCTTCAACTCTTGGGACAACCGCGTCGTAAGCTGCCAGTACAGTACGGCGGAGAGCAGCGTCAAGGAGCCCCAGAACGCCGCCGACCGGACTACCGGAGCGCTGAGGAACTCTGCGGGGAACTTTTGCGATCGGCCTTTTATTGTTCGCCCAGTTCCTCTAGTTCCTGGCCGAATAGGTCGGCCAATGGCTCTAGTCCTTCGGGTGCTCCGGTGGCGAGCAGCGAATCTTCGCCGCGTAGGGTGTAGCTGTCACGCGGCCGATATGTCCAGCGCCCGCCGCGGTTCACGGCCAGAGCGTACATTCCGGTCTCGGTCTCTAGTTGGAGATCTTCGAGGGATTTGCCGTCGGCGGGGGAGCCGGGAGAGACGGTGAGCTTCAGGACGATCTCATCGGACTCCCCCACGGCGGCGGAGAGGACCGGATGGATCTCCTCTCCTTTCTCCACCATCCAGACCATCTCCATTGCACAATCGGCGATGGTTTCGGAGGCGGTCGCCAGATGTAGCACACCTCGCAACCGGGAAGAATCTTCGATGTGGCGGGCGGACAGGAGTACCCAGCGTTCGATGCGGTAGCGCATTTCGTCCATCTCGTCCTCGATTGCCACGACCTCGCGGGCGAGCCCGGCATCGTGGTAGAGGAGGGCGGAGTAGGCGAGGCCGACGGCCACCTCCGAGAGGTTCTTCATCTCGATCAGGATGTCAACCGCCCGTTCCAGCTCCGAGATGGGACCGGCATTCTCGTCGGTTGCTGGTTTCGGCAGCGGGCCGGCGCCGGCGAGCTCCCGGATCTCCGCCACCCCTTCCGGCGGTCCTTGCAAAAAGAGTACGTCTCCCTCCCGCAGCACGTCCTCCGGATCCGGGTCGAAATTCCACTCGTCGCCCGACCGAACAGCGATGGGCCGCATCCCGGTCTCTACCGGCAAGTCCACGGCCCCGAGGCTCCGGCCGTCGAGGTCGCTTTCGGCGCAGATCCGCACCCGGGAGGGGATTTCTTCTGCTTCCGGTATGTCCTGGAGTAGCTCCGGCGGGATGCCGAGACGCTTGACGACGATTTTGGCGATGTCGTTTGCGGCGTTGCCGATCTTCTCGATGTCCTGCACGACTTGCAGGATTCCGGCCATCTGCTCCGCGTCCGCCGGACTCCGGGCGGCGAGAATTGCCATAGAACGCATGTCGAAGACGAGGTCGTTTAGGCGCTCCTCCAGACGGAATACTTCTTCTGAGATATCCTCGGAGTTGTAGAAGATGGCCGCGTAGGCCAGGTCTACCATAAGCTCTGAGGTATCTTTCGCCTCGGCGAGCATGTCCTTGAGGTTGCGGGGTTTAGTATCGCGCATAGCTCCTACCCTGTCACGTCAGGTTGAAAAAGATCATGGCTATTATAAGGCTCATAAAGCCGAAGAGGTCTACCGAGGCTGTGATGATCGGGATGCCGTATGTATCGGGGTCGAGCCCGAGCCGGTAGCTAACCGTCGAGCCGTAGTACGCGGCGAACACCGAGGCGGTAGTTGCGATGAGGCCGGCGATCGCGCTGATCCCCATCATCACTAGGAACCCGGGGCTTAACTGCCCGGCCTCCCATCCTAGAAAGTCGAGCAGGCCGGGGCTGATATTCCCTATCGCCACTGCGAGCCAGTGCGCCGCCCCCCCGATAAACAGATACACCCCCACGGCGAAGATGTAGACGAGGGTGAAGTCCCTGAAAGCCCGGAGCTGGGGCAGGCTGCGCGGCTCCAGCAGACCGAGGTGAACTTTCGAAGACAACCGGCTGGAGAGTATGCCGCCCAGGGCGCCACCTTCCTGCAAGAAGGCCGGCAGCAGGATGAGCAGGGCCGGATAGGTGAAAAAGACTTCCCGGCGGTCTTCGAGGGCGAGTCCGACGAGTGTCATGGCGATACCGGAGAGCGCCAGTATCGGCAGGCTCTCGGCCAGGATTCGACGGAGGTCTCGGGCCCCCAGGCGGAACCCGAGCCCGACGGCGGCCACGGCGGCAAGAATCAGAACCGCCGCCAGCGCGTTGGAAAAGATGGGAATACCGATGAGCGTAGTGGCGAGCACCAGTGCCGGAAGGGTCAGGATGTCGCCGGCAGCGGTGAGCATCGGGGCGGCGATG
This sequence comes from Rubrobacteraceae bacterium, assembly GCA_965214475.1. Lineage (GTDB taxonomy): Bacteria > Actinomycetota > Rubrobacteria > Rubrobacterales > Rubrobacteraceae > SIRX01. Next base: position 42,011 of record OZ243953.1, read on the forward strand.
TTATCCATGTCCCAACCACGGCTCACGCTCAGGCGGGCGACCAGTATCGTGATGCCGATCAGCAAGACCCCGGCGATAATACCGCCTACGGTGGAGATCACCGCGTAGTCCAACACCGAGAGCTCGCTCTCGACGCTTAATAGATCCGAGAGGTAGCGGGCAAGAAACGCCAGGAACACCCCGGAGATGAGCGACAGGATCGCGGCGGCCTGCATGTTCTCCGCCAGCACGCCGCGCCGCAGGTTGACCTGAAAAAGTCCGGTCTGTATTGCGGTGGAGAGTCGGCTGCCCATCGCGCCGAAGATGGCGCCGCGCATCCCGATGGCCGCCGGGATCAGGACCGCCAGTCCCACCAATTCCTCCAACGTACCCGTGATACTCGCCAAAGCAATACCCGCGATAAGCTCCCCGACCGAGGAGAGAAAGAGCGCCGCGAACCCCTGCCGAAGTGACTCTTTCTCTTCGGTGAGGTAGCCGTAGACGGTAGGGCGTATGCGAGGTCGGTTGCGAAACCTACTACGCAGGCCGCCGTTCTTCTGAATGTTCTCTTTATCAGGCACGGTAGAGAGGTATAGCGTTTGAGAAGGGTTCTGTAAAGCGCCCGAGGGTCGAAAGCAAACAATATACTGTCGGGGATGGGAAGGCATTCTACGGAAGAGGTGAGAGATGCGGGCTGTGGTAGTGGATCACGAGTCGTCGAGCCATCTAAAACTACACGAGGTCGGAGAGCCTTCTCCGACTACAGCGGAAGCCTTGATCCGGGTCTCAGCGCTCTCCCTGAATCGGGGCGAGGTGCGCCGGGCGGCGAACGCCGAACCCGGATTCCGGCCCGGCTGGGACCTCGCCGGAACCGTCGAGCGGGCCGCTGAGGACGGCTCTGGTCCATCCGAAGGCTCCCGGGTGGTTGGGTTTCTTCCCTCCGGGGCCTGGGCGGAGCTCGCCGCCGTCCCGACGGACTCCCTTGCTATCCTGCCTGATGGCGTCTCTTTCGTCCAGGCCGCGACGTTGCCGGTCGCTGGCCTGACGGCGCTCTACGCCCTGGAGAAGGGTGGCGGTTTGCTGGGACGTTCGGTGCTCGTAACCGGCGCGTCCGGCGGCGCGGGGAACTTTGCTGTCCAACTCGCCAGACTCTCCGGGGCGAAAGTGGTAGCGGTCGTGCGTCGTGAGGAACACGTAAGGTTAGTGCGGGATGCCGGGGCGCACGAGATAGTCGTCAGTGAGGATGCCTCCGCTGCAGAGGAATACGGCCCTTACCGGGTAATTCTGGAGTCCGTCGGCGGCGCGGTGCTGGGAAACGTGCTTTCCATGCTCGATAGTGGAGGAACCTGCGTCACGTTCGGGGTCTCCGCCGCGCCGGAGACAACCTTCGACATCCGCAACTTCTTTCTAGCGGGCGGGGCGAGCTTGTACGGCTTCATACTTTTTCACGAGGTGTTGGAGAAGCCCGCCTCCGGCAGCTTGGACCGTCTGGTGCGGCTCGTTGATGATGAAAGCCTCCGACCGCACATTGCTCTAGAAGAATCCTGGACGGAAATTGGGGATATAGCTGAACGTTTGATCGGGCGGAGCTACACCGGCAAAGCAGTTCTCCACATTGACGGATGAGCGAGGCTAGAAACCTCGCTAGTAACCACGGGCTCCGTCGGCTTCCTGGTGAAAGCAACCCGGAACGGACCGAGTCCCCGAACGCGGGACCGATCGCGGCACGTGGTAGCAACGCGTTGCCACCACGTTAGTGAGAGAATGGATTAGTGATCAGTATCGAGAGAAAAACTTACGAGCAGCGCGTCCTGGCGACGCTCCGAGGAGAGCTGGTCGAACGCGACCCCGGACTCGAACACGCCGGGAACAGGATCATCGTGGAGGACGTCAGGTTGGAGAAGTCGGAGTGGCCCCACCGGGTTCATATTCTCTTCCGGGAGGAATCTCGGCCACAGTGCCTGTTCGGTTTCACCGCGCTCGCGGTGGAGAAGGGGTGGTACGCCGATCCCACCTCGGACACGATAGACATAGATCCCTCCAGACCTCGCCAACAACTCTGGGCTCTGTCGCGTTCGTGGTGAAAGCGGTCCGAAATTGCCCGGGAGGCCTGGATGAGAGGCCGATTGCAGCACGGTAGCAACAAATTGCCACCGCTTGACGTCCCTCTGAACGCGCTCAAGAGGCTGATTCGGGGGCCGATTTTCGCCGATCACCAAAAGTACGACAGAGCCCAACTCTGCAACGTATAGGCGGAACCAGACTTGGCAGGAACTAATTTGGAAATTCCACGCCACAATTTGGCCCAGAAATATGCAGAAATAATGAATAACTATACGGTCTGAGTTACGAGCCAGCACAAGTTCAAGTAACCAGAGTGTCTAAGCTTGTAAGTTTCTGTTCGTGGACTATATCTCGACGGCTTCCGGGAAGTCTTGAAAGCTCCTAAATCTCCACAAAACCCCCATTTACATGCAGAAAACTGGATTACCGCAAACTTCGATTCTCGGAAATTATATCCATCATCTTATAACAATTTACGTAGCATTTTGCAGGAGAACCACTATATACTAAGCAACGTATTTGACATTTATTTTGCAACTATTCTAATATCCAACCCCAATAGCCCAAGTGAGCTAGCAAAAGAAGGAACCACATGAAAAATGCGGTTGAAAGTAAAAGTGGCAGGTCACTTGTCATGGCGACCAACCTCATCCTACTTGCTGCCCTCTTGGCAGCTTTGACTTTGGGAGCAGTTATCTTAACGGCAGAACCAGCGGACGCACGGGCAACAAACATCGTAAGCTCGGTAGAACAAACGAATTGGAGCGTCGTGGACCGAGAATATAAAACCAAAAGGGTACTGTGGAAAAATAGGCCCAGGTGCTGTGGAGATATGGTAAACGCTGGCATCCGCTCCTGGGATGGGTTGGGTGGTGTTGATTGGGTATACAGATCCAAAAATCCCACTCTAAGATTCCGAGGGTCCAGCGACCCACCTTCTGCTACGAGGCTCGGTGTATGGTCCTACAACTTTGTAGGAACGGATGTCATTACATTCTACCCGCCTAACTTTCGGAACATTAACGGTCAAATGCCCCAAGCAGACAGGAATTGGTTAGGTCGCCATGAGACAGGCCATGCACTTTCATACCTGCATCCCTACAACATACAATATGGTCGAGGCGGAGCTGTGATCAATGAGCGCCGGTTGAGATCGGCGGCCAACCAAAGATGCTGTGTCATGCACACCTATCATATTCGCCAGAACGATGGTCGCACACCACGCGGCATCACATATCTGACATCCGATGACCGATACCATCACAGGATCAAATGGTAATGGGGAGGTCAGGATGTTAAGTAGCATAAGGACATCAATCGCACTCGCGATTGCTTTGGGGATCGCTGTGCTCCTTATAGGTATCGGGATGGCAAATGACAGTTTCCTCAAGACGTCGCGCGACGATGGAGTACGGTTCTTGGGAACGGCCTCTATATACGCATCCGAGGTTGGTTGGGCAACTGATGAGAGATTCGTCGTAGGTGCTGCCGACGATGTATTTGTGGGTCGCGTCATCCGGACAGAAGACAAAGTTACTAGCACTACCACGTCGTCCCCTCCAGTGCCGGAAAGCCAATTCTCTGTCGAGGTAGTGGAAAACGTAAAAGGCGATCTTGACGGCACCGTAACAGTGAACCAGAGCGGCGGCATTGTGGAGTACTCTGCTGACAGAAACTATCCCGAAGAAGACATTCAGAAAGGGGAGAGGGTACGGCAGTTGAGCCTCGTCAATGGCATACCGCTTTTTGAGCCTGGTCAAAAGTATCTCTTTGTGACTACCTACGATGATAAGAACGACTGGCATGAGCTAGTAACTTCCAGTCTTGCAAAACTTGAAGTGGAGGATCGGGAACAGAGAGATATGTTAGTTAGTAACTTTGAGGATGCCAAGCAGGAGCAAGTAGATCCCGAGGACTTCTCGGCGAGAAGCTCAGCCAACGAACCTGCTCCTTAGCCTTCAATGGTCAGTTGTCAACCTCTCCGGCAGATAGCACACTCGGCGTTGGCGGCAGTCCTCACCCTATGCGTGTTGGTGCTTTCAGTTGGCTGCTTTTCTGGGCCAGATGACATGGCTTCTTCAGGACAAGGAGGCTCGGAGGCGGCGCCCTCTGACTCCGTTCAGATCGACGGGGTTACCTACGACCGGGTCTCCTACGAAGAGAACGTTGCGATTGCGGACAGGTTGGTAGATCGGCAGAACTTGGTAAGCCGGGTCGAGGCGCAGGTGAGCAGCTACGATCTCGAAGATGGGCAAGCAACCGTGCTTGCGCCGGGCACGCCACTCTACGCTGTGAAGGGCTACGATGTCTCCTTCCGCCTCGCCGCGCGAGAAGGAAGCTCAGGCAGCGATGATAAGACTGATAGAGCATGGTCACTTTACGAAGTCTGGTCGAACCCGGGTGCGGAGAACACTGCCGAATTGTTGGACGTACGAGGTAAGGTTGAGCGCATCAGCCTCAAGGTATTCGGGACGCCGGAGGATAAAGCTTCAGCAAAACAGGTGAGTTCTGCTATCGGAGCCGAAGAGTCGGAGGAGATCACAAACGCCGTGGTTAACGCCAGGCTCCGTCGTGTCTCCGGTGCCGGTTTCAACTGGCTACTGGTCTTTCACCTCAAGGACGGTACGCAGTCGGCCCGTGTCTATGAGCCACGCTCTGGCGAACTGTATCTAAGCGGTGATCTAAACGAAAATGACTCGTACGTGTACACGGGAGTTGCACTGCCGAAGGAGTACCGGCAATTGCTAAGACCAACTCTGCGGAACTGAGGTGGATTCGTTCGTCTTTAGACAGCTCTAAGGTGTGTGCGGAACCTGGAGCACCAAACCTGCGTCCCAACCACCTCGGTTTTGGGCCGTAAACAGTAATGGCGTTTAAGATCATACGCTAAATGAATTGCCGTCCTATGGCACTCCCGGAAACCGAAGCAGTTTTCCTCTACGGTTGACCTGGCTTCAAAGGGCATCCAGGTAGGTAAACAGCACTTCCTGCAGCATTTGCGGCCTGCGCCGCTTTCTCACAGCGTAGTCTTCGAGCCTGAGCGCCTTCAACCATCCTCCCTCGCCTAACACCTCTTCGAGCGCAAAGAGTTTTGGCTGGGTCCGGCTTTGCCCATACCTGGTGGCAAACAGGCAGGGATTGCTCACATCCTCTAACGAGTGCTTTGTTTTGTCTGCCTTCCCGGGGACGAGCGAGACGTCGTAACGAGAGAGGGTCTGACCACCGTACTCGACGCTGAGGCCATCTCCACCTATCCAGATAGCGACCTCACATCGGGCAAGACCTTCTTCAGCATAGACTCTCCAGCGCTTTATCCGGGCGTATCCAGAGGCGTCGAGCTTCCTGATGAACCTGGTCGAGAAGAAAGCGCGTCCGAGGTCTGTGAGGTGGTGACGCACCACTCTCACAGCTCCGAGAACCTCTGATGGGCTGTGTGCCGTCCGTCTTGGCGGTCTTCGTGAGCCTCGTGGCGGTGGGTATTGTAGCGCTCTAGCCACCGGTCATGCTCTTCGAGCAACTCTTCCCAGCTTTCGGCCTTCGTGAAGAAATAATCTGCCATTCGGCGTTGCACATTGAACGCAGTCTCTATATACGATTGCCAGGGCTGGCGGCGTTCTATCTGCTCTTTCTGTATATCTAAGTCCTCATAGATGGCTTTGGCCCGATCCGAGCGGAAGATGGCGGCTCCGTCGGTCACGATGATCTTCGGGGAACCATGCTGTTCCATCGCCGCGTGGAGAACGGAGAGGTAGGCGTTAGTGTCTTGGGTTAGCGTCACGGCACTGGCGAGCATAGCCCGAGAGTAGTTCTCAAGGATCGCCACTACGTAGGCTTGCCCCGTCCCGGGGATGGAGTGGTCTATGTAGCGCACGTCGGAGGTCCAGATCTCGTGGCGGTAGGAAGCCTCGAAGGGCATCTCCCGCGGCTCTTTGCGCCCTCTGGAGGGTTTCTTCAATCCTTCAGCCTCTCGGAGTGCGGCGAGTATCCTGCCCACGGTGCGGGGGCTCAGGTATGTACCCATCCTTTCCAAGGCGGCGTGTATCCGGAACTCTCCTAGCTCAGGATTCTCCATTAGCTTTCTTACCTCGTTCATAGCGCGGAGGTCCACCTTCTGCACACCTTCTGCACACCTTTGGGACGGCCCGTGGACTTGTCTCGGAGGCCTTGCTCTCCTTTCACCTCTGCGGCCCGTTTCCTGACCCGGTAGACGGTAGATCGCTCTACCTGCAGATGCCGGGCGATGCTCTTGTCTGCCCATCCTTCATCATGCAGCGTCACCACGGCATCCCGGCGTTCTCTGTCGTCTTCCATCTCGTGATAAGGGGCGAAGCGCTTCACGGGTTTCGTGGGAATGGCGTTCTCTTCCAAAACAGCCTTCACGGTATGGCCGTCGGGCCTTCTTCCGAAGAGCTTTGCGCAGATATTAGCTATCTCCTCGAAGTTGAGGGCGGGTGCTCGCGCTTGAGGTCGATGATCGTCCGACGAATGTTTGGTGGCAGTACCTGGCGTTTGGACTTCGGAGAGTCAAAGAGGCTCAACATGTTCTCATCCTTGAAAGCGGCGAGTCTCCGGTAGAGTGTTCTTTCCGATACTCTAGTCTCTGCGGCCCGTTCTGGGACCGGGCTACCGAAGAGTGCCGACGGCCTCAGTTGCTTGTATCTTCTCTGCGCCTCTGAGGTGCATAGAAGCTCTAGTTGCTCCCAACCGATCTCCTTGGTCGGATCCACGCGGTCTGTATTACGCTTTCCCATGCTTCCCCCTCCAGAGAATATTGTGTGGGAAGGGAATGATGCCATGAGTTACGGTTTGCGGCTAGTTCGGGTGTTTCCTATTTTTCGCGCTTTTCAGGTTGCAAAGGCGTTCTGCCAAGCCTGGCTCCGCCTATACGTTGCAGAGTTGGGCTCTGTCGTACTTTTGGTGATCGGCGAAAATCGGCCCCCGAATCAGCCTCTTGAGCGCGTTCAGAGGGACGTCAAGCGGTGGCAATTTGTTGCTACCGTGCTGCAATCGGCCTCTCATCCAGGCCTCCCGGGCAATTTCGGACCGCTTTCACCACGAACGCGACAGAGCCCAGAGTTGTTGGCGAGGTCTGATCCCTCCCTCGGGTACGCGGGACCAGAGGAGTGGGCGAGTATCTTCGTCGCCACACGTTTCATGGAGCAGGTGGAGGCCGTTGGATACGGCCTCCCGGAGGATTGCGACCCCGAAGTCATCACCTGGGTGAACGACTACCGCTCACCGTATTCGGATTGAACAGCGAGGGGCAGACCTGAGTTTCGTCCACCGCAGCCATGTAGGGTCCACTTCGCTCCTGACTACGTTTTACGGGGAGTTAAAGAACGGATACCGGAGCTGATGCGTTCTTTCGAGTAGCCCTGCACCCGGCGTTGGTGGTAGTAGAGGTCTATCTCCAGCGGGGCCAGCAGCGCCGTGGCCAGGTATTCCAGGTCGAGACCGTCCATTAGCGCGCCATCCCGCGCCGCCGTCCGCAAGAGCGTTAGAACTGTGGTGCGGAGCCAATCGTGCGCCGGGTGTGAGATCTGGGCGAGACGTTCCGCCCCGTATAGAGGCTCATGTCCACCATAAAAGAGGTCCAGGTTATCGTCTACAAAGTGGACTAGTCGGTCTAAAAATACGTCCAACTTTTCCACGGCTTCCTGCTCCGGATTGCCAACGATCTTCAGCGTCTGGTGCTGGAATTCTCTGGTTGGCTTATCCAGCAAAGCCTGGCACAGAAAACCCTTGTGTGGAAACCTCCGGTAGAGAGTGCCCTTGCCGACACCCGCCTCCCGGGCTATTTCCTCCATCGTCACGCAGGTTATGCCCTTATTGCCGAAAAGCCTCCGGGCGGTTCGCAATATTTTGTCCCGGTTGCGGACCGCATCACTCCGCTCGTTCTCCAAAGAAGTGAAATCCCCGGTGTGATCCAGGACCCACCCGGTCTCTATTTTGCTCCTCTGTTTGCGCGCCACCAACTGCTCCTCGCCTTGACACCCTAAGTCTAACGGGTTAAGGTTCAAACTTAAAGTGGACGTGAGTCCGGTTAACAGCGAGAGGAGTTAGTTTGTCGAAGGTATTGGTAACGTACTACAGCACTTACGGGCACACTTATCAGATGGCGCAAGCCGTGGCTAAGGGCGCGGAGACGGACGGCGGGGCTGAGGTTCGGTTGCGCCGCATCCCGGAGCTCGAAGAGGCGCGCAAGGCGCTTTCTGAGCAGGACTTCTACGTGCAGTCTCAGGAGCAGCAGTCGGAGATACCAGAGGTCACGCACGACGACTTGCGGTGGGCTGACGGCATCATTTGGGGCACTCCGACGCGGTATGGGAACATGACGGCCCAGATGAAGCAGTTTTTGGATACGACCGGGGCGCTGTGGCAGAACGGCGAGTTGGAGGATAAGGCGACGGGCATCTTTACGAGCACGGCGACGATTCACGGTGGTCAGGAGACTACGATCATCACCAGCATGATCCCGATGCTGCACCTCGGCATGGTCTTTGTCGGTACGCCTTACGGCCAGAACCCTCACATCCTTACCACCGAGGGTGTCGGCGGCACTCCATACGGTCCTTCCACGGTGGCCGGACTCGATGGTTCCCAGCAGCCGGTAGATGACGAGTTGCTCTCGTGCCGCAACCTGGGTAGCCGGGTGGCAATGGTCGCCGAGGCTCTACAGAGCGTGCGGGAACAGCGGGAACAGGGTCAGCAGGAGAACGCCGAGGCTTACACCGAGTAGGGTTTGGTAGTAGGAAAGTACCTGGAGAAAGGGGAAAAGAATGGCCGAGCAAACGAAGATCACCGCCTATGATAACGGGCCGTATCTGGTTTCGGGACCGGTATCCATCGCCGACTCGGACGGCAACGAGTACCAGAAAGAGCAGGAAACGGTGGCGCTCTGCCGCTGCGGCGCCTCCACCAACAAACCCTTCTGCGACGGCACCCACTCCAAAGCCGGCTTCGAGGCCGCCGAGCGGGCGGTGCAAAAAGAAGGCTAGAGCGAGGAATACCGCACTCTATCGGTGTAGACTGCCGGAATGAAGAGCGGTACACACAAGGTTCTTCCCACCGAGCGGGTTCATTTCGGTGCGGGCAGTCTGGAGAAATTAGAAGAGGAGGCCCGGTTTTATGATCGGGCCTTCGTCGTTACCGGACGCACGCTCTCAGAGAAAACCGACCTGATACAGTGCGTCGAAGCCTTACTCGGTAGTAAGCACGCCGGCACTTTCTCGGATATGAGTCAACACACGCCGGGGAGCGCCGTGGAGCGGGCAGCGGGGGAGGCCGAGATGGCTGCTGCGGATCTCCTCGTCAGCGTCGGGGGCGGGAGCGTCATAGATGGGACGAAGGCTGTGGCGCGGCAGCTCGGTTATCCGCGGCACGTGGCTGTGCCGACTACGCTCTCGGCGGCGGAGTGGGCGCACCGGACGGGGGTAACGGACGAGGAAGCCGGACGCAAGAGCGGCTTTGCCGACGAGCGGGCCGTGCCGCCGGTCGTCATTCTGGACCCGGAGGCGACGGTGTTCACGCCGGAGAGACTCTGGCTCTCCACAGGAATCCGGGCGTTGGACCATGCGGTAGAAGGTTTCTTGTATGGCGGGCCGCATCCAATCACGGACGTAACCGGCCTCGAAGGCACCCGGAGGCTCGTTGAGCTGCTGCCGCGTTCCAAAAAAGAGCCCGAAGACCTGAACGTGCGGGCGGAGCTACAAGTCGCCGCCTGGCTTTCGTACTTCGCGCCGCTCAATACGCCGATGGGGCTATCTCACGCCCTGGGACGTAGGATCGGGGCGAGCTATGGCGTCCCGCACGGCATCACCTCCTGCATTACCCTGGCGCCGAGCATGGAAGTAATGCGAGAGAAGATAGCCAAGAATCTGTGGAGTAGCCTCGCCGAAGCCCTGGGTGGAGAACCCGCGGAGAAAGTCGTCGCGCTGGTTGCGGAGTTGGAGTTGCTCAACTCGCTCCGGGAAGCGGGCGTGCCCGAAGAGGACCTCGAAGGAATTTCGCAAGAATTCGGGGAGCAACGCGAGGAAGTCCTGGAAATTCTGCGCCGGGCTTACTGAGCTTCTAGTTTGAGTCATCCTGTGATGTAGCGATCAAGGTCTACTTGCAGGGCGCGGTAAGATAGAAGATATATGGAACCGGGGACTAACAAAGACGCAACGGGTGCGGCTTTCCCGACTCTTACTGAGACCCAGATCTCCTTTCTCAAAGAATACGGCGTCGTGCGTGAGACGAAAGTCGGTCAGGTGCTTTTCCAGGAAGGCGACACCACCTACGACTTCATCGTCATCCTGGAGGGTGAGGTTGAGATTGTGGAGAACTTCAGCGGCGAGGCCCGCACGATAGCCACCCACGGCGCGGGCCGATTTCTCGGCGAGATGAACATGCTAACGGGCCAGGCCGTGTACCTCTCCGCCGTCGTCAGCGAGGCTGGGAAGGTGTTAGAGATCTCACCGGAGAACCTGCGCGAACTCGTTACAGAAGAACCCATCCTCTCGGACATCATCTTGAAAGCCTTTCTCGCCCGGCGTCAGGTGCTCATGAACGTCGGAACGGGCTTGCGGATCGTCGGGTCTCACTACTCCAGGGATGCGCTGCGCCTGCGGGAATTTGCCGTTCGCAACCGGCTACCCCACGCCTGGCTCGACGTCGAAGAAGAGAACGGGACCGAAGCCGTGCTCAAAGAGTTCGGGGTGGAACGGTCCGAGACGCCGGTCGCCATCTGGCACGGTCGGGCGCTAAAGAATCCTTCCAACACGGAAGTCGCCCGGGCCATCGGCCTCGACGTGGATAACTCCGGCGACCAAACGTACGACCTGATCGTGGTCGGCGCCGGACCCGCCGGACTTGCCGCCACGGTATACGGCGCCTCCGAAGGACTCTCGACCCTGAATCTGGAGTCGGTTGCCCTCGGCGGCCAGGCCGGGACTAGCAGCCGCATAGAGAATTACTTGGGCTTTCCGGCCGGGCTCTCGGGCTCGGAACTCGCGAGCCGGGCGATGGTCCAGGCCAACAAATTCGGCGCAAAGACCACAGTACCCCAAGAGGCGTGCGTCCTGGAGAAGGAGGAGGGCTTCTACAAGATGCGGCTCTCCGAAGGCGGCGAGGTACGGAGCAATAGCGTTATCATCGCCTCCGGCGCCCGCTACCGCCGGCTCGACGTGTCGCGGCTCGATGAGTTCGAGGGCTTGAGCGTCTACTACGCGGCCACCGAAGCCGAGGCCCAGGTGTGCGCGGGTGAAGAAGTCGCCGTGGTCGGTGGCGGCAACTCGGCGGGGCAGGCGGCGGTGTTTCTCGCGGGCCGCGCCCGGAAGGTGTACCTCTTGATCCGGGGTGATGACCTCGGCAAGAGCATGTCGCGCTACCTGGTCGACCGGGTGGAGGCCACCGAGAACATCGAACTACTCGCCAACACCGAGATCCGGGAGTTGCTCGGGAACGAGCCCCCGCTGGAAGGTATCGTTGTAGAGGACAATCGCGTGGGGGAGCGCCGGACTCTCGGTACGCGGGCGCTCTTCGTGTTTATCGGGGCGGACGCCAATACCGGTTGGCTCGAAGATACGGTGCAACTCGATGAGAAAGGTTTCGTGCTCTCCGGTACGGATTTGGACCGCTCTTTGTTGGACGAAAATCTTTGGCCGGAAGGCTCCCGACAGCCGCTGCTATTTGAGACGAGTTTGCCGGGAATCTTCACGGTTGGGGATGTGCGGAGCGGTTCGATCAAACGCGTAGCCTCCGCCGTAGGCGAGGGCTCGATGGCCGTGCGCTTGGTCCACCAACACCTTTCGGAGCCCTAAGAAGCTTCTACCGGTTCCCCGATAGGCTCCACATCGTAGTCTTCTTTCCAGGCGTCGAAGCCGCCTTCGAGGGCCGTAGCTTCGAACCCCATTTTGTTGAGCCTCCGCGCCACCCGGGCGCTGGTCGCCTCGTCCGGTCAGGTGCAGTAGGCGACGATGCGCTGGCCTTCTACCTGGCTGCCGTAGGCTTCTTCCCGTTCCTGGACCCACTCTTCGATCCCATCCGGCGCGACCCTTTCGGAGCCGGGGATTTGGGTCTTATCCTGCTCGTACTGCGAGCGGGTGCGGACGTCGAGGACTACTGGCGGCTCTTCTTCCTCCAGCATTCCGGCGAGGCGTTCGGGTTTGATGCGGATCGAGGCGCTTGCGTCGCCCTCGAAGATGCCGCCGGCGTTGTCCCGCTCCTCTTGGTGCGTCTCGTTCTCGACGGCGCGACCGTATGCCTGGGAGAGAGGCGTGGCGGATGCCCCGTGGGCTATTACGGAGACGGTTACCACGACGCCGACTACGGCTAGGACGAACTCTGCGCCGGGTACGTCGGCGTGGATCACGAGTAGGGCCAGCAGCAGGGAGTTAAGGCCGCGGGGGCCGAACCACCCGATAAACGCCCGCGCCCGGTTGCTGATGGAGGCTTTACGGAGGACTATGCCGATAGCGAGGGGACGGGCGATGAGGATTACGATCAGGGCGAGTATCAAGGCCGGTATCAGCGGCACCTCACCAAAGAGGTCGCTTATGACGACGCCGAACAGAATGAACGACAACAACATCGCCATCTCACTCGTCGTCTCGCCGTAGTCCAGAAAGCACTGGCACAGGTCGAAGTTCAAGACCGCTACCGCAAACCCGGTGGCGAATGCTGCCAGGAAACCATCTCCGCCGAGCGCCGTGGCGGTCGCGTAGGAGAGTAGCGTTATCCCGACGCCGTAGAGCGATTGGTAGACCTCGCTCACGCCGAAGCTTTTGTCGGCTTTGCTCATCAGATACGCGCCACCCGCGCCGATAGCGAAGCCGATGACGGGACCGAGGATCAGGACTTCGCCCACCAGAATCGCCCACCCGGCGGCGCCCGACGCCTCGGCGTTCGCCAACGCGATCAGGATGAGCAGGGTAGGCAATACAACGATGTCGTTCGTACCGGCCTCGATGTTCAAGGCCTGACGCACCGAAGACGGTATTCGCTCCTCGCGCACCACGTCACGCAGCACCACCGGGTCAGTAGAGGCCAGAATGGTGCCGAGCAGCAGGGCTATAACGATTGAGACGTTGTCGAACAGAAAGTACGCACTCGCGGCGATAACGGAGACGATAATGAGGGTCCCCGGTCCCAGAGAGAGGACCGGTACAAACCCCGCACCGCTCATGCCGGCGTTCCCGATCCTCACCGCCTCCAGACAAAGGACCATCGCCAGCGTTATCGTCGCCACGGCCTCCAGCAGTGGGTCGTCCGGGCTAAAATCCAGAATGCCCAAACCCTGATGCCCGAGTAAAAAACCCAGCCCCAGGAAGATGATCGGGAACGACAGCGGCGCCCGGTTTACGATCCCCGACGCGAGCCCCGCCACCGTCAGCACGATCGCGACCAGCGCAAACCCTGTTACCAGACCAGGCACTAATAAACCCCCCTCTCGCTCGTTCGCCCTGACATTCTAGACAAGTACCCCATCCACGTAGCAGAATCGCCAATCCTCACCCGGCTGGAACGATTGAACTATCGGATGCTCTGTAGCCTGGAAGTGCTTCGTGGCGTGCTTGTTCTTGGATGAATCACAACAACCGACGTGGCCGCAGGTCAGGCACTCGCGGAGGTGTACCCAAGTATCACCCATCTGTAGACACTCTTCACATCCCTCGGCGCTCGGTTCTACGTCTTGTATCTGGTCCAGGTGCGTGCATTGTTGTTGCATCGGATCTCCTCTCTATCGTCGGCTAAGCGGGCGCAGCTTCGCCTTCCGTCTCTGTGGACGGCTCTTCTTCGGTCTTCTGTGCTTGTCCCTTGCCTTCTATGATGATCGCCGCCGCCAGCGCGCTCGCCAACGCGAAGCCCACCGCGATGTACATGGCGAGCCGGAAGCCTGCCACGAACGATTCGTCTACGGCGTTGTTTATAGCCGCTGCCGTGGAATCATCTACGCCCTCCGGCGGCTGGGCGGCTCCGAGGTCTACTTTACGCTCCTCCATCGCTGTCTGAGTCTGCTGCGAAACGTCCAGGTTCGCCAGACGAGAATCCAGGGCGCTGGAGAAAGTCGCGAAGACGAAGACTCCCATTACGGCAACGGCCATCAGGGTGGCGGTTCGGGAGACGGCGTTGTTCACGCCCGAAGCCAAACCGGAGTGTCGGCCGGAGACAGAGTTCAGGGCGGTCGTCGTGAGCGGGGCGATGACGAGCGACATTCCGAGGCCCATCACCACGACCGCCGGGAAGAAGGTGAACCAGTATGAGCCGCCGGTTCCGGGTAGGGTGAAGAGAAAGAATCCTGCAGCGGCGATGATCGGGCCTATGACCAGCGGCAATCGCGGCCCGACACGAGGCACGAGCCCACCGGCCCACCTACTCATAAGAAAGGTGATGACGATAAACGGCAGGAATGCGCTCCCCGCCGCCGTCGCCGAGTAGCCGTGAACCTGCTGCAGCACGAACGGGAAGAAGTACAGCGCCCCGCCGAGGCCCATGTAAAGAAGCAGCGTCAACAAGTTTGCCCCCGTAAAGTTCCTCGACTTGAATAGCGTGAGTGGCATCATCGGCTCCCCGATATTCCACTCGGCAAATACGAAGCCGACCAGGGCGGCCACACCAACGATCAGGGGTACATAGACCAACGGGTCCGTAAAGCCCCGGCTGGAGGCTTCTATAAGCCCGAACACGAGTCCCCCGAGCCCGACCGTCGCCAGCGTAGCACCCACGAAGTCCAGCCGGGCGGCGTCCGGGTCGCGGCTCTCCGGGACGTGCCGGACGCAGATGTAGAGCGCTACCAAAGCGAGCGGAATGTTTATGAGAAAGGCGGCTCGCCACGAGACGAAGTCTATGAGCAGTCCGCCCACTACCGGGCCGAGGGCCGCCGTTACACCGGAGAAGCCGGACCAGGTGCCGATGGCTTTACCGCGGTCCGCCTCGGAGAACGAAGAGCTGATGATCGCCAGCGAGCCGGGGATCATCAACGCGCCACCGATACCCTGGACCGTCCGGGCGGCGATGAGCGATTCCGAACTCGGAGAAAGCCCACACCACACGGAGGCTATAGTGAAGATGGCTATACCGATCACAAAGATCCTGCGCCGCCCGAAGTGGTCGCCCAAAGATCCCCCGACCAGGATCAGTGCCGCCAATAACAGGGCGTAGGACTCGACGATCCAGAGTGCGT
The DNA here is from genome assembly GCA_965214475.1 of Rubrobacteraceae bacterium. Taxonomy (GTDB): domain Bacteria; phylum Actinomycetota; class Rubrobacteria; order Rubrobacterales; family Rubrobacteraceae; genus SIRX01. Next base: position 57,219 of record OZ243953.1, read on the forward strand.
CCACGGCCGTCGCGTCCAATTCCTGCTGTATTACCGGCAGCGCCACATTGACGATGGTGCCGTCCATAAAGCCCATGCCGGAAGCGATGATCGCCGCCGCCAGAACCCACGGCCCGGAGCTACGTTCGCAGGGCGACTCGGTCTTACCGGACTTGATGACCCCCTCATCACACGGAGGCCGAGAATGAAACGCCATCCTTTATCTCCCTCCCAAGAATCTGATCAACGTCAGAATGAAGAGCCCGGCTGCTCTAAGAATTCGGCTTCCTCCGGCGTGGTCTCCCGGCCCAATATCTCGTTCCGGTGCGGAAAACGTCCGAACCGTTCCACGATGTCCCGGTGGCCCTCCGCGTACTCCTTAACGTCCGGCCCACCCTCTTCGGCGAGTTCCTGAAAAAGCGCGACGGAGCGTTGCTGGCCCTTCAGGTTTTCGCTGTGCATGAACGGCATGTAGAGGAAGTGCCGTTGAAAGGGGTACAACTCCTTGTCGAACCCTTTCTGTATGGCCTCACGGGATACGTCGAGTGCTTTGTCATCCGTTGCGTGGGTGCGTGCGTCGCCCCGGAACAGGTTGCGCGGGAATTGATCCAGCAGAATTACCAGCGCCAGAGAGCTTTCAGGCTGCTCCTGCAACCCGTCGTACTCGCCCTGCGCCGCCCGTTCGTAGTCATCGAGAAAGCGGTCGCGGATCTGCCGGTCGAATTCTTCGTCTTTCTGGAACCACTCGTCGCGGAATTCGCCATAGCCTTCCTCGTTCTCGCGCCCGAACCAGAATTCCAAGACTTCGCCGGGGTTACTCGGCACGGGCCACCACGGCTAAATCCTCGTCCGAGCGGGTGTAAGTGGGGCCGTTCAGTTTGGTATGGTAGCCGTTCATCATCCAGACTTCGGGGATGATCTCCGAGATGAGATCCCCGTCGTCGAACATCCTGACCATCGAGCTCTCCGAAACGGCGACTGCCACCGCGTCCGTGTAGTTGGAGACCGAGGCCGCCGCCATGTGCCGGCTCCCGAGACCCAGCGGCACGTCCAGGTCGTCGGAGTTCGCGTCTATGTAGCGGGCAGCCGAGAGGACGACACCCGCGTTCGAGACCACGAAAGCGCCATCTAGTTGGGCAAGTTCCTTCAGCGATTCACGCACGTTCGGGTCGTTTATGTGTTTGTCCTCGTCTGCGTGTCCTTGTAGCGGGTCCAGGATCAAGGGCTTCGAGTTCTTCATGACCTCCCCGGAATCCCCGACTACGAAGAGCGTCCCGATCTTACGCCCCTCCCGGCCTTCGCGCGCTATCTCCACCGCCAACGATATGGTCTGCGTGAGTACCTCTGTATTCACCCCACGCCGTTTGGAGCATAACTCCCGAAACAAAGCATTCCTATCTTCCATCACGAATCTCCTCTGCATCTTTTTAGATCCAACCTCATCCTGAAACTCTTTCCGCGGAACGCGGCTGCTCAACGGGCTCGCTATCCGGACCGCCGACCGGCAGCCGGACTTCCATACACGTCCCTTCGCCGGTTTTCGAGACGACCCGGATGTCCCCATTGTGCCGCCCGACTACGATCCGGTAGCTTACGTCCAGTCCGAGTCCGGTTCCTTCACCTACGCCTTTAGTGGTGAAGAACGGCTCGAAGATACGGGTTTGAAGTTCTTCCGGGATACCGGGGCCATCGTCCTCGATCTGCACCAGCACCACGTCGCTCTCGCACCGGGTCTGCACTTTGATGCGCCCCGCATCCTCCCCGGCGACGGCGTCCACGGCGTTCTCCAGTAAGCTCGTCCAGACCTGGTTCAGTTCGCTGCCATAGGCTGTTACGGTCGGTAACTCTCCGTAATCGCTCTCAATCTCGACGCTGTCCAGTCGGTAGGCCAGGATCGCGAGCGTGTTCTCCAACTCTTCGTTGACGTGTATCTCGCCCAGGGGTGTCTGGTCCATGTGCGAGTAAGCCTTCATGGTCTCTACCAGAGACGAGACGCGCGTCGTGCTGGCCTCGACTTCTTCTACGAGCCCGGCCACCGCCAGGATCGCCTCCTGGTAGCGCAGTGCCTCGCCGATGCACTCCGAAGCTACGGCCTCGTCGATCTCTTCCAGAAACGCGACGTCCAGCCCCGCCTCCGTGAAGGTTATGGCGTAGTCCCAGGCCGCCTCGACGTTGCGCTCCTCCATCCAGAGGGCCAGGTTCTCCTCGTTCTCGGATGAGTCCAGTGAATTCTGGTGCTCTGCGGTGGCGGCGTTTGCGAGGGCCTGGGTGGAGATCCGCTCGATACTTTCTATCTCCTCCGGACTGAGGTTTCCCGAAGATGCCAGGTGGGAGACCTCCGTCCCGATAGACCTCATAGCCTCGAAGCACTCGCGCAGCCGCCCGGCGGCCCGGACACTGGCCGCCGCCGGGTTGTTCAGTTCGTGGGCGAGCCCCGCCGCAAGCGTCCCCAGAGATTCGAGTTGCTGGCGCTGCTGGGAGATAGACTGGAGATGCTGCATGCGCCAGGCCATCGTTTTTAGCACCGCATTGCTAAAGGATGAATACTCACTCAACATCCGCCGAAACTCGGCCTCCGGCAGCAGGAACAGGCGGCTGTCTTCCAGGGCCCGTCCGCTCGCCAGGAACGGCGTTCCGGCCATCAGCGGCACCTCACCGAAGAAGATGCCGGGGCCGTAGGTGTTCAAGACCGTCTCCCGGCCGTCCACCTCTTTCGTGATCCTCATCTCACCTTCGAGCACCACGTATAGGTGCTCGATAGGCTCGCCCTCGCGGGCATAGATCTCACCGCGCGGAACCTGCGCCTCCGAACCCTGCTCGATAACTTGCGTGAGTTGCTCGTCGGTAAAATCTTCAAAAAGTGTGGACCGGCGCAGTTCTTCAAGTGTTGCCATCTAATTACCATCCTCTTCTTTGGGGTCTATCGGGAGGCGGACCTGGAACTTCGTTCCGTCGGGTCCGGTGTCGAACCGGAGGCTTCCGTGGTGCTTCTCGGAGACGATACGCCGCACGATGTCCAGGCCCAGGCCCGTCCCCTTGCCGACGTCTTTGGTGGTGAAGAAAGGCTCGAAGATTTTGCCCTGGGACTCGTCCGGGATACCGGGGCCGGAGTCGGAGATCTCGACCAGTATTCGTCCGTTCTCCCGCTCGGTACGAACCTCGATGGTCCCCGCACCATCAACCGCGTCTATAGCGTTATCCAGCAGGTTGGTCCAGACTTGATTCAACTCGCTGCCGTGCGCGTTGACCTTCGGCAGGTCTCTGGCGAACTCGCGGCTGACCGTAACGTCGCCCTCCTTGAGCTTGTGGCCGAGCATTGTCAGGGTACTGTCGATGCCTTCGTGGATGTCCACTTCTTGTAGGGGAGCTTTGTCCATGTGGGAGTAGGATTTTATTGCTTTCACCAGCGTGGAGATGCGGGCGGAGCCGTCCTCGATCTCGCGCAGAAGCTCATCCCCGTTGATCTCCGCGACGAGCCAATCCAACACGCCGGGGACGAACTCCGCCGAAACTTCGTCCTCCAAGTTGTCCAGCCACGCTTCATGCAGCCCGGCGGAGACTAGGGTGGGGGAGACGTCCCAGGCATCCTCCACGTTCCGGTCTTCCAGCCAGATCGCCACCTCATCCTCCCGATCGCTCGCGTCCAGAGGATCCAGCTTAGGCGCGGCGCATCGCTGCCGGTTGATTTCCTCCGGCAGCCCGGCGACGAACTCGCGCTGTTCGGGTGTCATCTCCAACTCGTTGAGCCTAATAGCCCGGGCCGACGAGCCCCGGAAGACCTCCCGCGCTTCCTGGGCGCTGCGACTGATGGCGGCTGCAGGGTTGTTGAGTTCGTGGGCCAGACCGGCTGCCAGGGTTCCGAGTGAGGCCAGCTTGGCCTGCTGTTGGGAGACGGTTTCGTGGAGTTGCGCCCGCTCGGCGGAGGTTGAGACAACGCTTTTTAGTACCTCGGGACAGACGGTCAGCATGTTCCAGAAAGCGTCCGGGGAGAGTTTGTAGAGTCGGAGGTCGGTGGTGGCGTGGCCGGTTGTTGGGTACGGTTCGTCGAGGACCAGGATCAACTCGGCGAAAATATCTCCCTCGCCCAGTGTAACGACGTAGACTTCTTCGCCCCCGACGTTCTGGGTCCACTCGGTCTCACCCTCCAGGATCATATAGAAACCGTCCGCCGGGTCGCCCTGGTTGGCGATGGTCGCCCCGGACTCGAACTCGACGATCTCACCTTGTTCGGAGACCCATTGCAGTTTCTCTTCGTCCAGGCTCGCGAAGAGCGGCACGCCGCTCAGGCAGTCGACTATCTTTGTGGCTTCCATGGCTCCGTTACACCTCGCTCAAGTATTGGTGGACGAGTTGGACCGCGATCGCACCGCCCCCGACCCCGTAGGCGATCCGCTTTGTGGAGCCCCGCACTACGTCCCCGGACGCGAAGATCCCCGGTACGCTCGTTTCGAGCCAGTACGGGCTCCGGTCGAGTTTCCATCCCTCCGGCTGGTGGCCGTTCTTCGTAAGATCCAGCCCGACCGGGATGTACCCGCGGTCGTCGCGCTGGATAATGCCGTCCAGCCAATCAGTGCGCGGCTCGGCCCCGATAAAGAAGAAGATGGAGGGTCCTCCGAGCGTCTCCTGCTCGCCGTCCGGGTTCTCTACGGTTACGGTTTGGAGGCTGTCTTCGCCGTCGACGGCTGCAACGGTCGTGTTCGTGCGGACTTCGATGTTGTCTAACGCGTCGATCTGATCGATCAGATACTGCGACATGCTTTTCGTCAGCGAATTTGCCCGCACGAGCATCGTGACCTTGTTGGCGAAACCGGCGAAGTAGACAGCGGCTTGCCCGGCGGAGTTCGCGCCGCCGACGATGAATATTTCCTCGTTCTCGCAAGACCGGGCCTCGCTCATCGAAGCTCCATAATAGACGCCCGCGCCCGCGAACTTGTCCAATCCCGGCGCATCCAACTTCCTGTACGAGACTCCCGTCGTGATGACCAGGGCGTGGCACGAGAGTTCGCTGCCGTCTGAGAGTTCGACGATCCGGTACGGGTCTTCCACCCGCACCCCCCGGACTTCCTGGGGAGTCAGGATCTCCACCCCGAACCGTTTCGCCTGGGTTACCCCGCGTCGTGCGAGGTCCGCGCCCGAGAGCCCCGAAGGGAAGCCTAGATAGTTCTCGATGCGGCTGCTGGTTCCCGCCTGGCCGCCTGGGGCTTCGCGTTCGATCATCACGATCCGTAACCCCTCCGACGCGCCATACACTGCCGTAGCCAACCCCGCCGGACCCGCCCCAATAATGATCACATCGTAGAAAGGCTTCTCGGCTTGCGTACTGAGCCCGATGCTCTCCGCAACCTCCAGCGTCTCCGGCTCCTCAAGCTCCGTCCCATCCGGCAGCACCACCAGCGGCAGCTTCTTCCCATCCAGCTCGATACCAACCGGCGCACCCTCCGACTCCTCACCGGCCCGCACGTCAACCCACTGGTAGGCGACTTGGTTGCGGCCCAGGAAATCCCGTAGCACGAACGACTTGGGCGACCAGCGATGCCCGACGAGCCGGATGCCCTCGAACGGCGGGCGATAGGATGCTTGCCAGTCCTCCAGCAGATCGTCCAGGGTGGGGTAGAGGCGTTCTTCCGGTGGGTCCCAGGGTTTCTGGAGGTAGTAGTCCAGGACACGGTTGTTGATCGCGCGTATCGCCGCGTCCGTATCCGCGTAGGCCGTAAGCAGCGCCCGCTTGGCGCCCGGGAACATCCCGCGAGCTTCTTCCAAGAACTCCACCCCGCTCATCCGGGGCATCCGCTGGTCCACCAGCATCAGCGCGACGGGGTCGCCCCGCTCCTGTACCTTCTCCAGGGTATCCAGCGCAGATTGCCCGGAGTCCGCCCGCAAAACCCGGTACTCGCGGGCATAGTTGCGACGGAGGTCCCGCTCGACCGCCCGCAGCACCTGCGGATCATCGTCAACCGCGAGTATCACCGGCTTCGCCATAGCCCTCCCTGCGTCTCAAATACGTTTATCAAAAACCGTAACCGCACACTCAAAGCGCGCCCGAAAGCCTCTCTCGAACGCTTGATAGAATTTTAACATCACCTTCAACCCGCCCATTCGGGTAGGTGGAGTTGGCGAGGAAAGCTTCACTCCAGGAGAAAATAGTAGGGTTGGATGCATACACGTTGTAGTATTGCTAGACATGAGACCACCGTAAGGGAGGAATGTTTTGCGCATAGATTCGGTGCATGAAATTCTGACAAATAATGTGCCTTTTTTAACATTCGAAAGTTCTAAGGTTGACAACTCAACCGTTCGCGTAACTGACTTTACCAACACGCTCGATGCTGTGCGAAACATTCGTGAAACGGGAATGTTCAGCGAATATTGCGACACAATTCTTTCAGAAGAGGCCTTTGTTCTAGCAGTTCGAGAGCCAATAGCTGTTTCCTCTCAGAGTGCTACCAGGTTTAGTCAATCACTTGCACACTTGAGATCTAGGGCGTCAACTGTGCTCGACGCTCTCGAAGAGTACGTTCGCGACATTCCTCCTGAGTCTGTCCGCATAAAACTGCCCGAGGTTTCGAGCCCAGATCAGGCTGCCGAGCTATTGAAAGAAATTGATACGATGTTGAACCAGATTCTCGTTAATGATTATTTTGAGGGTCGAGTTCGTTTGGAGCGATTCATGGATGGGTCATTGTGGATTGACCTGTTCTTAGGCTCTTGGATCGCCTATCGTTTCGTAGCAGGTCTGGTGAATGTCTACTTCGATGTGAAGAGCAAGCAGGTTGAACAGAAATCTCGGGAAGTCATGATCGGAGACCTCGAACTCGAGGCAGAATTGCGAGCTTCGGTTCTAAGGGCTACGAAGGTTGAGGTTGACGCTTATCGAGAGTCTAGACTTAGAGAACTCCTGGAAGAACACGATGTGCCGGAAGACGACCACGAGTTTGCTCGACGAACAGAGAATTCCTTGCGTATGCTAGGTTCTTTACTCGAAAGAGGACTTGAGATTAATCCTGCTTTGTCGGCACCAGTAGAAGAACAGAGATTACTGCCAGATCCAAAACGTGTTCTAGAGGCAATTAGAGCACTTCCTAGCGCAGAGACAGACGAACCCGTAGAAAATGCTGGTGATGAATAGGAGCTAAGATACAAGGGTGTTTATTGCTAATTTCGATGCTTGAATCCCTCTATTGGATTCAGGGCGTTATTCCTATGAATAGTATCTAAACCGGCTCATCAGTTAGCCTCTTTGAGTGAATCGCAACCTAGCAGAACTCCGTTAGTCGTCAGAAGAAGACGATACTATAATAAGTTTCATGATTGATTGGTCTACTTGCCCCGCTGTCGAGCGTGACCCGGAACGTGTCAGCGGAGCCTGGGTGTTTCGCGGCACACGCGTACCCGTCGCCGCGTTATTTGAGAACCTTGAAGACGGCGCGCAGGTTTCGCAGTTTGTGCAGTGGTTTCCCGGTGTCTCACCCGAACAGGTTCGCGCCGTTCTCGAACACGCCGCGCGAAGTACGCTGACTCCCGCCTGAGTGCGGGTACTATTCGATCAGGGAACACCGGTCCCTCTGCGAGATTCGCTGACCCAACACGAAATCTCGACCGCATACGAGCTTGGTTGGTCGACACTGAAAAACGGCGACTTGCTCGATGCGGCCGAACGAGAAAGATTCGAGATTCTCGTCACGACAGATAAGAACCTCAAGTATCAGCAGAATCTTGGCGCACGCCGCATTGGGATCGTTGTTCTGACCTCAACGAGCTGGCCGCGTATCCAGCGCGAGATCTCCGCCGTTGTTACCACAGTAGATGGGGCTTCTCCTGGAAGCTACGCGGAGGTTCAAATCGACTGAGCGACTAACAGCAGATTTGAGGGTCTGAAAATCGAGAACCCGTTCGAGAGCTGAGCCATTGAGATTCAGAGGGCGTTACAATACGGGCATGAGCGAGCCAGCAGCCCCTCAAGAACCTCTCTCCGTCGAGGAGTATCTGGAGCTCGAACGGATGAGCGAGGTGCGCCACGAGTACGTGGCTGGGGAGATCCACGCGCACGCTGGTGGCACTAGAGGACACAATAAGATCTCCGCTAATATCCTGGCGGCGTTGTGGAATGCCGCTCGTGAGGGCGACTGTCAGGTTTATGGCAGCGACATGATGCTCCGGACGGCTGAGGATGTTTTCTACTATCCCGACGTGATGGTCGTCTGTCCGCCGGAAGACGAGCAGGATAATGATGAGGCACTATTTGAGGATTCTCCGTGTTTGGTGGTCGAGGTGACCTCTCCATCCACCGAGAACATAGACCGGCGCGAGAAGTTGCTCGCGTATCGAAACATTACTTCCTTGAAGGCGTACCTGATCGTGGACCAGAGAGAGCTTCGTGTCGAGCGCCACTGGCGGGATGAGTCTGGCCGTTGGTGGCGGGCGGAGGCGGTCGGAACGGAGGGCATAGTGCCCGTTCCTTGCCCCGAGACCGAGCTTACACTACCTCAGATCTACGAAGGCCTCTAACCTCCGACCCTCGGCACGATATGAGAACGACCCAGCAACTCACTGGCGACTACAGGTTCGGGAGATAGCGTTGCAAGACAGGTCGCGGATTCGCCATTCCAGACGCTTTCTCGCAGTCTTCGCCGTGCTGTCGTTTGTGGCCGTTGCCACGGGTTGCCTTGCCGTCGCTCTTGATGGCGCTTCTGCCGGAACATGGCTACTCAATCTCGCTGCGTGGGGTGTGGGCGCGGTCGTGGCGCTGATCGTTCATCGTTTCGCTTCGCCCCTTTTCGTACGCGTCATGGTCTTCGCCGCACCTGTCGGGTTGCTAGTTAGTCTTGCCAATCCAGGCCAGATGGGGGTGCATCGCTGGATCGACGTTGGCCCTGTCCATGCGAATGCTGCCGCGCTGCTGTTGCCGGCCTTTGTTGTTGCGATGGCCGGTCTCGTCCGCGAGGCGCACTGGATATGGCTTGCGTACGCTGTGTGTGCGGTGGTGCTGATCCTACAGCCGGACGCATCGCAGGCAACCGCTTTCGCCGCGGCTATCCTCATCCTCGCAGGTCGCCTGCCGGTGGCCCGCGTTGTCCGCATCAGTGTCATGGTCCTGGTCTCGTCCGGTGCTGTGATGGCATGGCTGCGCCCGGATCCACTAACACCCGTTGCAGAGGTCGAGGGTATCATCGGTCTTGCTTATGCTATCCCTCCCCTGATTGCCGTTATAGCTGTTGTTGCACTTGGCGGCGCAACCCTGGCGCCCGTGATGATTGCTGCGCGTCCTGAACTATCGGCTGTGCGAACCGCCGCGCTCGCGCTCAGCACCTATTTCGTCCTGTCGGCACTCACGCCGATATTCGGCGCTTTCCCGGTCCCGCTCGTGGGTATCGGTATGAGTCCCATCGTTGGTTTCTGGCTGGGCGCCGGCCTGCTGGCGGCTATCGCCTCTTGGGAAAAGGCCGCCGCTGACGTCTCAAGCACATGATGCGTATGCGCTGGTAAGCCGCTATTCTGGTAAGCATAGCTGGCCGCGTACTTACGCTCCGAGAACTGAACCGGGCCACACCCGCCCGTCAGATGGTGTATAGACTAACTGACTTCGTACACGGCATAAGGGCGGGTTGATTTGGCGAAAGACTTTCCCCGAGTTCAGATCGAGAGCCGCGAGGAGTGGCGAGCTTGGCTTGAAGCCAATCACGAAAGCACGGAGAGTATCTGGCTCGTTACCTTCAGGAAGGCGAGTGGGAAGCCGTATGTATTGTACGATGTCGTGGTCGAAGAGGCGATCTGCTTTGGTTGGATAGACAGTCTACGGAATAAGCTGGACGATGAGCGGAGCATGCTGCTGCTCTCACCGAGGAAGTCCGGCAGCGCTTGGTCCAAGGTGAACAAGGACAGGGTGGAACGTATGGAAGCCGCCGGCAAGATGCATCCGGCGGGCTTGCGGAAGATCGAGCAGTCCAAAGCCGATGGCTCGTGGGCGTTCCTCGATGACGTGGATGCCCTCATAGTCCCAGACGACCTCGCTGCCGCGCTAGCGGAATACGAGGAGGCCGGGAAGAACTTCGAGGCCTTTCCGCCCTCGACGAAGCGCGGCATTCTCGAATGGATCAAACAGGCCAAGAGGGCTGAAACCCGCAACAAGCGCGTCCGGGAGACCGCCGGGTTGGCTTCCAAAAATGTCCGGGCGAATCAATATCGTCGGTGAAGGGTATTCTGTTCCTTGAGTGAACGAAAGATAGCCTTGGGTATCCTGGCCTACGGTTCGCTCGGCGACGATCCGGGAGAGGAGATCGGGCCACTCGTTGTCCAGAAGATCGAGGGCGTAGAGACCCCTTTCCGGGCGGAGTTTGCCCGCACGAGCCGGACACGAAAAGGGGCACCGACGCTCGTTCCAGTGTTGGAAGGCGGTGCGAACGTAAGGGCGAGTATCCTGGTTCTGCAAGCATCCGTCTCCGAGTCCAAAGCCACGGATATGCTGTGGCGCCGGGAAACCAGGCATAAGGGAAGCTGCGAGCGCTACGAGTCGCCACCGGAACCCGGCACAGACACGGTGCTCATTAAGCGTCTTGAGGACTTCGGGGGCCTGGACGTGGCGCTGTACGTTGAGATCGGCGCCAACATACCGGGAGCTAGCCCTCGCAAGCTTGCCGAGCTTGCGGTTCATAGTGCTAGCTCCGACGCCGGTAGAACAGGGAAAGATGGGATAACTTACCTGATCTGGGTCAAAAACAACGGTGTCGAGACACCACTGATGCCAGAGTACGAGAAGGAAATATTGCGGCTAACGGGTACAGAAGCGCTCGACCAGGCGCACCGAGTTTGCCAGGGCAGACCGTACCGCTAAACGACGCCCTCGGTAAGCGTACCTCGCGTCGTCTCAACGGCGACATCCGGGATGTGCGTGAAGGCTATACGGGATGGGGCCGTGTGCAGTGACCGGTGCATGGCGGCGAGGTAGACGGCGTTCGCCCCAAACCTACCGTTCACAGCGTCCATCGCGTGCGTCAACTCGGGCTTCCGGGGATCTTCGGTGAAGAGGGGAGGGGTTCTGCAGGTCTCGTGGACGAGGTCGTAGAGAATGACGGATACCTTTAGCGGGATGCCTGCTGTTGGGCGGCTTTTCCACAGCGCGGAGAGCGCCTCGACCATAGTCTGGGTATCTTGGCAAGGTGTCAGGAGCGTAGAAGATTTCCACTTTGCGCGCCGGGCATAAGAGAGAGCCACGGTCAGGCCGCCGGTCCAGTATCCCAGCTTGCGCAGGCGGGCTCCGGCTTTGTGAACGAGCCGGACTAGTACGGCCTTCGCGCCCTCCGGCGTGCGGAACTCCGGGGGCAGCACGTGAGAGTGGCTGAGGGTCCGGCGGCGGGTCGGTTTTTCCGGGAGTTCGTATCCGCGTAGGGCATACCACCAGCGTTCTCCAACCACGCCTTTCCAGATGTTTCTCAGCCGCTCTTTCGAAAGGGCGCAGAGCTGCTCTATGGTAAATATTCCGCAGTTTTCTAGCCGGGCTTGCATGTGGCTGCCGATGCCGGTCAAGTCTCGCAGAGAGAGTGTATAAAGCTTGTCGGGCAGGTCTTCCTGGGATAGTGCTGTCAGGCCGTCAGGTTTCTGCATTTTGCCGGCTATCTTGGCGAGGAAACGGTTCGGCGCGAGGCCGATGGAGCAGAGTAGGTGGGTTCCTACCTGATCGTGGATCACGTTTTTGACCTTTCGAGATACCGCTAGGGCTTCGACCGGATTGCGTTGTCTCAAGCCCAGTTTGCAGAACATTTCGTCTATGGAAGTAACTTTGTCGATGGGCAAGACGGAGTCTACCGCCGCGACGATCTGCTCGTGAGTCTGCACGTACAGCGGCGGTCGCGCCTCGACTATCTCCAGGTCCGGGCACAACCTGCGGGCTTCGAAAACCTTTGTTCCGGTCCGGATCCCATACCGCTTGGCTTCGTAGCTGGCGGCTATGCAGCAAGTGTTTTCGGCCATTACCGGAACGACTCCGACCGGCCGCCCGCGAAGCTCCGGGCGGAATTGCTGTTCTACCGAAGCGAAGTAAGAGTTCATGTCCAGTGACATCCATTCTAGGCTTTCGGGAATTTCTATGTTTCCGAGGACATTCATACGCCCAAAATAGATGGGGGCGATGAACCTGCGATGAATCTGTGCGAAATCTTCTACCCCGGTGTAAAGTGCCGGGGACAAAAACCTGGAGCGTCTTCGGAGTGCCGGACATAGAAAGCGAGCCCTTATAACCGAGGTTGTAAACCTCGATAGGTAGACGCCGCTACACTGGTGTTTCGAAGGGTCCCGAGATCTTTGAGAGGCGGAATGGCGAAAGGTAGGCGTAAAAAGAGCGAAAAGCTGGAACTGTGCGGGTGGCTGCTGTTTGTGGTCTCCGCGCTATTTTTTATCTTTGCCAGTCTACGGAGCGGAGATTTCGTCGGGCTACTCGGTGGGGTGTTCTTTCTGCTCGCCTGCGCGGTGTTTCTGGCTGCTTACGGAGGGCGTGGCGGTAGAAGCTAAGGTACCTGCGCGGGCGCGAAAGGCAAGTTCGCTCTAAGAAGGCGCCGGCTTGGGGAGTTTTTCGCCGAGCCACGGCGCCAGGGATCTTACGTAGGTAGAGGTTATATGATCCCCGTTTCGATAGACCAGCACATCGCCCACGACGGCCGGACAGGTGTCTTCGAGGCATAGTACGGGTTCCGCGTCGATCAGGGTTACGCCCTCGACCCTGTTCGCGGCGCGGGCGTTGACGGGTGCGAAGTTGAAAGCTACGTCCCGCGGCGTCGCGCACTCTTCCAAATTCTGAAGAGATTGGGAGACGCACTCGGGTATGTCCTTACTCGGATGTGGATTTTCTTTTATAACCGCGACCCGGGCCCCGTCGTCCCGAAAATTTTTCAGGACGTCTACAAAGCCATCTTCCAGCGCCTGGTCGCTGGCGCCGGGGTTGAGTGCCCGACCGTTTTCTATCACTGTGTAGGGGTTCTGCATGGTCGCCACGACGAGGCCGGGACGCTCGCGTTCGATGCGCTCGAACATGTTCCTCCGCCAAGTGCCGCATTCGTGGTAGATCCTGCCGAGCGGTGCATTATAGCGCTGTACATCGGCGAGCGGACAGGCGGTTTTGCTGATGGCGACGAGGCGCCAATCACGCTCTTTGGCGAGCTTGTTGATGGCCCCGAACCACTGCATGGCGTGGGAGTCCCCGAGCAGGAACACGGTAGTTTTGGAGGAAGGGTTGCCGAAGACGCATTCCGGCAGGTCTGTCTCCTCCAGTCCCAACTGACAGCCCTCTTTGTACATCTGGGGACGATCTTCCCTCGCGTTGCGCGGCGTCGGTCGGACGGCGCGGGCAGTTTTTTGCAGTTTTTTACGGTCTTCCAGTTGTGTCGCCCCGGCGACCTCGCTACCGAGGGCCTCGGGGATGTCCGGGACTGTCACGAATAACGCCAGGCCCAGCGCGACAGACGAAACCGTGCAGGCGGCTCCCACGGCCAGGGCTTTGGATGGATAGCGGCTGAGTCGTCGGGAACGGAGGAAAGGGTTCTCGACCAAATGGTAGGACAGAACCGCTGGAACCCAGGTGGCGGCCACGATGGCGACGCTGCTGCTAAGTGACAACTCACCCCAGACCGCCGTGGCGAAGACGAGCGGCGGCCAGTGCCACAAGTACCAGGAGTAGGAGATCCGGCCAACGTGCCGCACGGGGGGTAGCGTGAGAAACCCCAACGGGGTCGAGGAGCCGGAGGACGCAACGAAAGCGGACCCGGCCGCGATGATCGCCACGGTTCCCAAGACCGGCAGCAGGGCGGCGGTCCCCGGAAATAGCGTACCGTCCCCGAACCGGACGACGGACCACGCTATCGCGCCAACGCCCGCCCACCCTAGGACGAACGCCGCCACCCGGGGCAGTCGCAGTCGGGAAGTCGGCACGAGGGCCAGCGCACCGCCGAGGGCGAACTCCCAGCCGCGGGCGAGCGTCGAGAAGTAGGCGGACCCCGCTTCCTGGCCGGTGATGTGGATGTTGTAGGCGAACGAAGATACCGCGACGGCCGTTACGGCGGCCGCCAACGCCGGTCGTGGGTTACGGCCCGCCCGGCGGCTACGGAGGGCGAAGATCAGGAGTAAGGCCGGCCAGACGACGTAGAACTGCTCCTCCACCGCCAGCGACCAAAAGTGCTGCACCGGACTGGTGTCGAGGCCGGTCGCCTGATAGTCCACAGCCTGGGCGCCGAGTCGCCAGTTTACGACGTAGAGGCCCGCTGCGGCCACATCGAAGGAGACTTGATCCATCCTGACCGGAGAGAGCAGCAGCCGCGATAGCACGACCGTGAAGCCGAGCACGACCACCGTTACGGGCAGCAGGCGCTTCGCCCGCCGCGAGTAGAATCGCTTCAGTGATACCGTGCCGGTGCGCTCCATCTCAGAGAGCAACAAACCGGTGATCAGGAACCCCGAAATGACGAAGAAAACGTCCACCCCGATGTAGCCACCCGGCGCGAACGGCAGCCCGGCGTGGTAGAGCAACACGGCCCCCACAGCCAAAGCTCGCAACCCCTCCACGTCGGGCCGGAACCCGTCTTTCATTGAAGCCTGGACGGAACCGGTAGAGGGTTTCTCATCCTTATCACCGGATTCGTTCGCTGCCGGGGTGCGTCTCGCCCCTGAGAATATCTCCCTCCAATTCATGCCCAAGAGTGTAAAGCACACCGCGCAAGGCTACACTCGGTTTAGCGGATTTCTATTCTCTCAGTTGCGTTTGCGGAGCGGTGTGGAACGTCGTATCCCAGCCCCGTTTTTCATCTGAGTACTCGGGCCAAAATCTTGTGGTCTAGTGCTCCGTTTCTGAATTCTGAAGTACGCCGGAGAGCCATTGCTGGGCCTCTTTGACTTCTTCGTAGGCGAGAGGATGGCCGATGTCGCGCCAGCGCAGGTCTACTTCAGCGCCAGCTTCGCGCAGGATTCCGGCGAGGCGTTCGGTGTTGTCGGGTGGAATCATCTGGTCTTTCGTTCCGGCGGCCATAAATACCGGCATCCCTGAAAGGTCCGGCGTAACCTCGGGCTCCAGAGGGACCATCGAGCGTAACAGCACCGCCGACCGCAAGAGGCCGGGGTGCAGCAGGATCAGGGCGGCCGCGATGTTGGCCCCGTTTGAGTAACCTACCGCTACTATCTTCTCCGAATCGAGGTCGTACTCTTTTGTGGCGGCTTCGACGAATTCTGCCAGCTCGTGGGTGCGGAAAATGAGGTCTTCCATGTCGAAGACGCCCTCGGCGAGCCGGCGGAAGAAACGGGGGGCGCCGCGCTCGGAGATTTTGCCCCTTGGTGAGAGGATGGCGGCGCCGGGAGCAATCTCTTGTGCTAGTGGGATCAGGTCGTTCTCGTCCCCGCCGGTCCCGTGCAATAAGAGCAACGTCGCGCTCCCCTCATCTCCCGGAACGAAGCGGTGAACGAATCCCAATTCCTCGCTCATTCGCTTGCTCTCGATGGCACGTGGAGTTGTGGCAATATGCTTTCCAGGTGGTCTCGGCGAGACTCGTACTGGGGCGGAAGCTTTAGGTTCGTGCCAAGTTCCGCCGGGTTCTCGTCCACGGCGAAACCGGGTGGGTCGGTGGCGATCTCGAACAGCACGCCGCCCGGTTCGCGGAAGTAGATGGAGTGGAAGTAGTTCCGGTCCAGCACGGGCGTTACGTCGTAGCCGAGGCCGGCGACTTCCTCCCGGATCTCTAACTGATGCTCGTCGTTCTCGGCCCGGAACGCAACGTGATGTACCGTTCCGACACCCATTCGGCCCCGCGAATCATCCGAGCCGTCGATCACATCCGCCAGGTTGCCTGGCCCGCCGTCGTCGGCTTCAAAGCGTTGCCGGCCGTCGCCGTCCTCGATCTGACGGAAGCCCAGGGTCTCGCTCATGAGCTTCGTGGTGCGGTCCGGTGCGCGCTCGGAGAGGGTTACGTGGTGAATGCCCCGGACGGCGTGTTCCGGCGACACCGGGCCGTCTTCCCAGGGGCTCCGATCATCTGCGGCGGAGGCGATAAGTTCTAGCTTCATCCCATCCGGGTCGGCGAAAGAGATGACCGTGTCTTCGAAGCGCTGGGAAGGTTTCTCGAACCGAGTGCCGTGGTCTATAAGGCGGTCCGTCCAGTATCCCAGGGAGCTCTCCGGAATTGAAAAGGAGGTAACGGTTAGCTGGCCCGTGCCCTGCAGCCCTGCCGGCGCATGAGCCCAGGGGAAGAACGTCATGATGCTGCCGGGGGAGCCGCCGCCGTCACCGTAGTAGAGGTGGTAGGTCTCCGGGTCGTCGAAGTTGACCGTCTTCTTCACCATCCTCAGCCCTAACAGGCCGACGTAGAAGTCTACGTTCCGCTGCGGTTCGCCTGCTATGGCGGTAACGTGGTGAATGCCGGTGGTATCGGTGCTCATGTACGTTCCTCCTGACCCGAGTAAGATCTATCGAACACTTCTATTCGGTTATACCACCGTCGTCTAGTCGTCCCGCCACCCTATTCCACCGTGGCTGCCGTCGCAGAAGGGTTTGCTTCCAGAGTACCCGCATCTGCAGAGGGCAGCCTTGCTTGTACGGTAAGCTGGTGCTCCCTCAGCGGACCGCATCTCGAACTCTCCATTTACGAAGAGCGGCCCATTTGGCGTAAATTTTATGTCAAGCTTGACGCCGGGCGCACCGGAAGTTTCTTCTGGAGACTCCCCTTCCAGGGCACCCGCGTCCCGAAAGCCGGAGTTCTTATGGCTGTTATCGCAGAAAGGTTTGCTCTGGGATTCTCCGCAGCGGCAGAGGGCGACGCGGGTGTCTTCGAGAAAGGTGGTATCGTCGTGCTCTTTTATCTCAACGTTGCCCCGGACGTACAGTGGACCGTCTTTAGCGACGGTGACTATGTTTTCTTCCGGCACTGATTCTTCGTCGCCGCCGTCTTTACGCGAGAATTGCAGGGCTCCGGTTGGGCAGCGCGTCACGACCTCGGCGACGGTGTCCGGGTCCGAGTTGTTTGGATCTATCCAGGGCCGCTTCTCCAAGTCGAAGACCTCGGGTAGCCCGTGGACGCAATCTTTCGAGTGGATGCAGCGCTGGGGGTCGAAGGTCACGGTGATCTTCTCGGAACGGTACTCTTTTCGGGTCATGGGCTCTCCCTTCAGAGGGGACTAGAAAACCGGCAGACGTTGTAGGTCAACCGCGTATAGCTTGAACACCTCCCCCGGTGTCTCCACGGCGGTAAAGCCGGGTAGGGTTTTTATCTGCTGGTCCAGGCCGGAGTCTTTGTAGACTATTATGTAATCGACCCTGTTACGGCGCAAGATCTTCATTCCTTCTTGAAGGGTGGCGGTAGAGTAGAAAGCCCGTACATCCCAGGCTGACTGGGGAACGTCGATTTGGCCGTTGGAATGCTCTTCCAGCGCCGGAAGGACGTCCAGAACCAGGCCTCCTCGGTAGTTGACTACGTTGGCCGAGGCGGACCAGGAGGGGATGACTACGTTTACTTCGTCCGGCGCGAGCATCACGCTTTCCTCGGTGATGTTGCCTTGAATCCAGGGGAAAATGGGGGCGTTGCGGGGGCTCTCCTCCTCAGCGGTCTTCTCTGCCTTGTACATCTCCTGGACCTTGTCCGCGACGAACGGCGTGGACGCTAGTATCAAGGCGACCATGGCTATCGCTGGCGTAAGACCCACGAGTGCGACCGGTACGCTGTGGTTTCGCAGGAAGTTGCCGGTGACCCGGCTCGCTTCCCAGATCATCCACCCCAGGGTCGTTATCGCCGCCAACGGTATCGGCCACGCGAGCCGCCATAATTGGCCGGGTACCACGATGTTGTTTCCCACAAAGGTCGCCACCGGCGGAACGTAGCAGACTACCAGGGAGATCAAAAGTGTCCCGAGCAACAGTGGGGCCGCGACACCTTTTCTGAGTTTTGAGATCAGGAAAGGGATGCCGAGGACTAGAGCTACGATCAGCACTACGTTTGACAACAGCGCCGGGTGCATGATGTAGAGGTTTTCGCCCAGCTCCAGGATGCGCTGTCGCTCTGGCCGGACGAAGACCATGTTCGCCAGCACGTCCGGGTCGTTCGAGTTTATATCGGCTTCTTTGAGCACGTCGGCGAGCGCTTCACCTGTCGTAAAGACGTAGAGTGCAGGGAGTGTCAGCACGCTGGCTCCCGCCGCCCCGAGAATCCCTATCCTCGCCCAGTCTCCCACCGAACGCCAGTTGATCGCCAGGTAGACAATGGTGAATCCCGTCATAGAGAGCCCGATAATCGCCAGCCCCACCGGATGAATCGCCATAACCGACCAGCAGATCAGGGCAAAGAAAACCGCGTACGGCAGTTTTCGGCTTTGTAAAAAGGCTGCTGCTGAGGCGAGCGTCATCGGCAAGAAGACGTACTTCGTGTCGAACTTATCTTCGACCTGTCGGGCCGCGAACTCGCCGCCGGGCGTCAGCACCGAGGGGTACAGGTAGATCAGGTAGAACAAAGCGAACGTGCAGCCCGTGATGAGGGCCGCCGTCCGGTTTTCGAAGATCACCCGTGCCAGGGCGTAGACGGACATTAGCGCCACGAAGATGAGCACCGGGTTAAGGTACTCGAACATCATCTCTATCGGGTCGATGCCGGAGACGCGTGAAAGTGCGGCCTGCTCCAGCAACCACCCGTTGATGCTTGCGCGCGAAACACCAAGTTCGCCGCCGAGATATGGTTCCTTGAACGCGAGCCGATCCGTGCTCAGGTAATCCCGAATGTAGGCCAGATAGACCCAGATGTCGCCGTATAATCCCTGTCCCCTCGCCCGGGAGACGTAGGCTAGTACCCCACCCATGCCCAGAAAGCCCACCCAGAGCAAGCCTCGAGCCAGAGGACTACCGGACTCTGGCTCATCCTCCAATCTATCTTCCCGAGAGCTTTCCCGGGCGCCGCCACGTACTATCCTAAAAGCGGCCCAGATCAGGGACGCAACTACGATTATCCCTGTTGTCCAGATATAAAGGTTCAGGCTTCGGTGACTTATCAGCAGCGGAACCGCCAGCAGCGCGAAGCTTCCGGCGCTGACCACGAACGCCGTAGGAACTACCGTTACGTCCGGCAGCCGATCGGCTAGAAAACATCTCCACACCATCGCGCCCGGCGCCAAAAACAGCAGAAAAGCTGCCAGAAAGCGTACCAGCGGAACCGCCTCGAAAACGCCCCGCAGAGGTCCCAGCACGAGGAAGCAAACCAAACCGAGCACCACCACGAACACCTCGAAAAGCTGGGTTGTTACTATTTGGCGGAGCTTTTTCAACCAATTCCTTCGTATCGTTTACGAACGCCAGCGAGTACGCGCGGCGAGAATTATAAGCTATCTCGCGCGGTTAGGCGGGTTCCCGGAACTGGCGGCGGTAGAGGTCAGCATAGAGGCCGTTTTTTTCCACAAGCTCCGTGTGGGTTCCGCCTTCGACGATGCGGCCATCCTGAACGGCCAGTATGAGGTCCGCATTGCGAATCGTGCTGAGCCGGTGGGCGATGACGACGCTGGTGCGGCCTTTCAGGAGGGTACCGAGTGCCGTCTGGATGATCGCCTCCGTCCGCGTATCTATATTGCTCGTCGCCTCGTCCAAAATAAGGATGCGCGGGTCAGTAAGGATCGCCCGTGCGAACGAGAGAAGCTGGCGCTGGCCCTGGCTCAAAGAGCCGCCACCTTCGCCCAGCACCGTATCGTAGCCGTCAGGGAGTTCGGTTATAAAGCCGTGGGCGTTGACGGTGTGGGCGGCCTGCTCGATCTCTTCCTGTGTCGGATCGTCTTTTCCGTAGCCGATATTATCCGCGATGGTCCCGGAGAAGAGGAATGGTTCCTGGAGCACAATCCCAATACCGGCCCGCAGGTCCTTGCGGGCTAGCTCCCGCACGTCACGGTCGTCTATCTTTACCGTACCCTCCGTGGCGTCGTAGAAGCGTGGAATAAGGCTCGCGATGATCGTCTTTCCCGCGCCGGTAGGACCAACGAAGGCGACTGTCTGGCCGGGCTCCACCCCGAAGTCTATGTTTTGCAGAACCGGGCGACCGGGATCGTAGGCGAAAGTTACGTTGTTGAATGAGATTTCACCCCGGGTCTCGCCGAGCGCCACAGCGTTTGGCGGGTCCGGAGGTTCGGGTTCTTCGTCGAGGATGTTGTAGATTCGCTCGGCCCCGGCGAGCGCTGACTGGAGCTGAGTGTAGAGTTGGGAGATTAGCTGGATGGGGCGGAAGAACTGCTGCACGTAGAGGACGAAGGCCGTCAGGATGCCGAGGGTCAGCGAGCCGGTGAAGACCAGGTAACCACCGTAGCCGATCACCAGTGCGATAGAGAGTGTCGAGAGGACGTCTATCGTCGGAGCGAAAGCGGAGGTGATCGCCACGGCCCCAACGTTTGCCGCCCGGTTGGCCGCGTTGCGTTCCCGGAAGCGCTCGATGTTTGCCTCCGTCCGGTTGAAAGCCTGGGCCTCACGCACCCCGACAATATCTTCTTGAAGGTTGGCCGTTACATCGCCGACTGTCTGACGCGTGACCCGGAAAGCACTCCGGGCACGGCGGGCGAAAAACGCGGTAAGGAGCAGCATGATCGGGATAATTAGAAAGCTCGCCAGCGCCAAATTCCACTGCAACAGCAACATAGCAATTAGGATGCCGATCAGACTAAACAGCGAACCCAGCAACTGAGCGATGCCCTGCGAGAAGAGTTGGTTTAATGTATCAACATCATTGAGCACCCGGCTCATCAGGTCGCCTACGGGACGCTTGTCGAAGTAGCGTAGCGGCAGATGCTGGAGCCGGTCGAAGATGCGCCCCCGGATCGTCGCCAACACGCTCTGGCCGATGGAGCCCACCTGATAGGTTTGCCCGCGCTGCGCCAGCGCCCCTACTACGTAAAGTCCCAGAAGTAACCCCATCATCACGAACAGCATCTGCCGATCGCCGCCCTGCAGGATGTAGCGGTCGATCGTAATACCAATCAGCGCTGGCCCGCCAGCCTGGGATGCGGCCCCGAGCAGCACGAGGACCATGGCGTACGCCATCTGGCTCTTATACGGTTTTAACTCCCCGAGCAGCCGGCGACCGGTAGCCCCCCGGTCGCCGGCCTTCTCCTGTGGCGTACTGGCGATGGATTCTATGCCGCGCATACCCAAAGAGTATCTAACCTACTTCTTTGTTCGCGGACGAAAGGCGCATCCGGCTGAGACATTGTCTCTTCCGTGGCCCACGCGATCATTTCAGGATTCGTGGTGGGTAGTGACAGGGCGCAGAACGTGGCGTCGGCTTCGGAGAGCCGGGCGAGTTGGTCGGCCGCCTCGCTCGCGCTTTGCTGTTTCAAGTTCGGGGTAGTTTCTGCTGATTTGCGTTATTGGGCATCCGAACCGTCTTCCCGCCGGAGTCAGTCCATCTCCGACAGCGTTTCGCGCGCTTGATCCTCGGTCATCGGGTTGTTGTAGATGGGGGAGCCTGGCTGTTGCTTGTGGCCGCCCTCTCGGAGAGAGCCGGTATCGACCGGCGCGAAGCCGATCTCCTCGATGAGCCCGGAGACCGTAGCTTTTGCGTCTTCATCGTCGCCCGCCGCGAAGAGCACCAAGCGTTCCTCTTTCTCACTGCGGCCTTCGTTGGCGAGTGTTTCGTAGTACATGGTGTTAAAAGACTTGACGAGCCGGGCGCCAGAGACATTCTGCGCCAGCAACTCGCTAGAGGTTAGTCCGTCGAAATTTATCTCGCCGTCGCGGCCAGGGTAGTAGTTCGTCGCGTCAACGACGGTCTTACCGTTCAGTTCTTCGGCTGGCAATGTATCGCGGGCGAAGAAAGGGATCGCCACGAGAACTACTTCGCCGAAATCTGCGGCTTCTTCTACCGTCGCGGCGCGGGCGTTCGAGCCTATATCGTCTACCAGATCCTGTATCGATCCCGGACCGCGAGAGTTGCTGATGGCTACTTTGTGTCCGGCCTGGGCGAAGAGCCTGGCGGTGTTTGCGCCGATGTTGCCGGAGCCTATGATGCCGATGTTCACAGCTTGCCTCCTGTAAGTGGTGGTTATGCGGCCTCGTTCAGCTCCGCGACCTCTTCGTCGGAGAGTTTTATCTCTGCTCCGGCAGCATTCTCTTCCAGGTGTGCGACGGAGGAAGTACCGGGGATCGGGAGTATCACTGGAGAGCGGTGGAGGAGCCAGGCGAGCGCTACCTGCGAGGGCCGAGCTTCATGGCGCGCGGAGATCTCGTCCAGCGGTCCGCCATCCTGAGTCAGCTTGCCGGTCGCCAACGGGAACCACGGGGTAAAGGCGATGCCCTCCTGCTCGCAGTAGTCGAGCACCTTCTCTGAGCCCCGGTCTGTGAGGTTATAACGATTCTGGACCGAGACGATAGGAACTATCTCCCGAGCTTGCTGGATCTCCTCGATGCCAACTTCCGAGAGGCCGACGTGCCGTATCTTGCCCTCGTCACGAAGTTCGGAGAGTACGCCGAGCGACTCCTCGGCGGGTACTTCCGGGTCTATGCGGTGTAGCTGGTACAGGTCTATGGTCTCCAGACCGAGACGCTGCAGGCTACCTTCGCAAGCCTCGCGCAGGTATTCGGGCCGACCGTTTGGTTGCCAGTCTCCGGGGCCGGGCCGCACGAGCCCGCCCTTCGTGGCGATGGTAAGGTCGTCGGGATAGGGGGAGAGAGTTCCCCCGATGAGGCACTCCGAAACGTCTGGTCCGTAGGAGTCGGCGGTGTCGATCATGTTGATGCCGAGTTCCAGGGCGCGCCGCAGCACGGCTTTCGCTTCCTCCGGGTTTTCGGGCTCGCCCCAGATGCCGTCGCCGGTTATCCGCATGGCGCCAAACCCCAGGCGATTGACCTCTAAGTCGCCTCCGATAGCGAAAGTGCCGGAGGCGGCGGCGTTTGGGCTGTTGTTAGATTCGGTCATGTTTGTACCTTTCTACGTGGTCGCGGGTTGTTCTACCAGTTGGGAGCCGAGGATCTCGTTGTAGAGTTCACTGTCACGGGTTAGCTCATCGTGGGTTCCACGGGCGGCGATCTGTCCTTCGTCTAGGACCAGGATCAGGTCCGTGTCTCGCACCGTGCTCACCCGTTGGGCGATGACGAAGACCGTCCGGCTCTCTTCCCGCATCAGCCGGTCGAGTGTCTCCTGGATCGCCGCCTCCGTTTCCGCGTCCACCGCCGAGGTGCTGTCATCCAGAATAAGGAGTCGCGGGTCCACGAGCAGCGCCCGCGCTATAGCGATACGCTGCCGCTGGCCGCCCGACAGTCCGAGACCCCGCTCTCCGATAACGGTTGCGTAGCCTTCCGGTAGCTCCCCAATAAACTCGTCGGCCTGGGCATCTCGGGCAGCCTTTTCTATTTCCTCGTCCGTGGCGTCCGGTTTGCCGAAGGCAATATTGTCCCGGACGGAGCCGGAGAAAAGGCGAGTCTCCTGCAGCACGATCCCGGTCTGAGACCGGAGCGAGGAGAGTGTTACGTCCCGCACGTCGTGACCGTCGAGCTTTACACCGCCCGTCGTCACGTCGTAGAAGCGTGGAATTAGGTTGACGAGCGTGGATTTGCCGGAGCCGGTTGTGCCCAAAATCGCGACTGTCTGACCCGGTTCTATGCAGAAGCTGACGTCTCGCAGAACCTCTCGCTCGCTACCGGGGTAGCGGAAGCCGACGCCTTCGAACTCGACGCGGCAGTGGATAGGTGGAAGCTCTACCGCATCTGGCTTATCCTGGACGTCTATCGGGGCGTCTAGAACCTCGAAGACCCGCAGCGAAGAGGCTCCAGCCCGCGAGATGCTGGCCGAGAGGAATCCTATAGTTAAGATGGGTTGGAGCAGAAATCCCAGGTAGGCGTTGAACGCTACCAGTTCCCCGATAGAGAGACGACCCCCGATCACCTGTAGACCTCCAAAGAGGACGATGCCGAGCGTGCCGAGGTTGGAGAGCAGGAAGATAATCGGGAAGTTACTGGCGAAGGTCCGAACGGTCTGGAGGTTCTTGTCCAGCAGTTCGTCGTTTACGTCACGGTAGCGCTGGGTTTCGTAGTCCTCGCGGGCGAAGGCCCGGATCACGCGCACCCCCGACAAATCTTCCTGCAACACGGTGTTCAGCCGCCCGAGTGTTTGCTGAACCTCCCCGAAGAGGGGCCGTATCTTCTGAACAAATCGCACGAGAACGAAGACGATAGGAGGGATGATCGCCAGCGCCACCAGCGCGAGTTGCCAGTCCAGATAGAGCAAGAGAAAGGTGGTCCCGACCAGCATAACGGCGGCGTTACCGAGCTGGACGACGCCGCTGCCGGTGAAGGTCCGGATCTGCTCGACGTCGTTGGTCAGCCGGGTGACGAGTTGACCGGTCTGTACCCGGTCGTAGTAGGAGAAGCTGAGACGCCCGATCCGCTCGAAGAGCGCGTTCCGAAGATCAAAGGCAACCCCCTGTGACGCCCGCTCGGCCAGATACCCCTGCAGAAAGGTAAACAACCCTCTCACCAGCGCTACCCCGACCAGGCCCGCCACCATGATAAAGATGATGTCCAGGTTTCGCGGGCTAATGCCGTCGTCTATGGCGCGCCCGATCAGGAGCGGGGTGGTGAGGTTGGCCCCCGTAACCAAAAGCAGCGCCACGAAAGCGCCGCCGGATTCCAGCTTGTACGAGCGTAGATAACCTAGCGCCCGTCGTACAGCACCTAGACCGGCGGGATCTCCACCTTGATTGGTAGTAGAGCCGGCCGACACTACCCTGGCGCCATACCTTTTTTCTCTAACTCCTGAAGAGCTTTCTCGGACTTCTTCAAGTTGCCCAGTTCCATACCCTCTAGAACCTCCGGAGCCTTCGTGAATTGAACGTTCTCGTACTCGACGACCTGCCAGTAGTTGCCCCACGGATCCAGGAATTCCAGGCCCCCACCGGGGGCGCTGCGGAGAATCCTGGCGTCCGTGTCCTCAAGAGCCCGTCGCAAAGATTCCCGGTCGTCCACGACAAGCCCGATGTGGCGGTGCTCGTCAGGTGCCTGAGTGCGCCCTTCGGAGAGGGCGAGGAATTGGTCACCGGCGTCTATAAACGCCATGCGGGAGCCGCGGCCACGGAGCTTCAACTCGAAGAGTTTGCCGTAGAACTCTAGCGCCTCTTCGATGTCGCCTACTTCTAGTGCGACGTGGTTGAAGCCTAATAAGTTAGCTTTCGTCACGCGCCCATCTGGGTCGTGTGCTCTGGTTTGAGGTAGAGGACGACGCGCTCGTCGCCGGGTTGGTGGTAGGGATATTCGTCCATGCCGAGGTACTTCTTCGCCATCGCGTTGATGAAATCGTTGTCCGGGTCTTCTTCTATCTCGGTCACTTCGCCCCGGACTTCCAGGTAGCGGTAGGGATTCTCCGGGTCCACGATGGAGACGGCGATGCGTGGTTCGCGGCCTACATTGCGGTACTTTTGGCGAGTTTTGGTCTGGCTGAACTTTATGTGTTCGCCGTCCCAGTCGAACCATACGGGGTTGCTCTGCGGTTCGCCGTCGGGGCCGATGGTGGCGACGTGGATCAGGGCGTTGGTCTCCAGTAGGTCCTGGTAGCCTTCCGGTATCTGGCCGTTCTCCGTGGTCATGCTAATCCTCCTTGTCGCTGCTGGTACCTTCGTAGGGGAGGTCGTGTCTTATCCAATCCTGCTTACCTCCGGCGTAGTCCTTTACGTCCGTATATCCCATAGCCGCCAACTCCCGGACAGCTTCTTCGGAGGCGGATCATATGGGGCTCATGCAGTAGACGACGATCTCGGTTTCTTTGTTCGGAACCTCTTGTTCGACGGCACCGAGCTCTTCTAGCGGAAGGTTGATCGCACCCGGCAGGTGCGAGTGTTCGTAGAACTGCTCGTCGAGCGTCTCTGCCAGAACAAAATCGTCGCCGCCCTCGATCTTCTCCCGCAGCTCTTCGCGGGAGATGGTAGCTACTTTTTCGTCACTCACCCTGGGCTCCTTCCGGTTGCTCTTGTTGGGGCGCCTCCTGCTGGTTTGTGTAGGCGACTACAAGTGCCAAGAACAACGCAAGATTACCCAAAACATCTTCTCGCACAGTAGGTTTTTATATTCCGCCCAGCCGTGACTTGCGTTTACTCTCTACCGGCAGACCTGCCTGAATCCAGTCCTGTTTACCTTGCGCGTAGTGCCGGATGTTCTTGTATCCCATCTCTTCCAGTTCCCGGGCCTCTTCTACGGATGCCGCGCAGTTGACGTTCATGCAGTAGACGACGATCTCGGCGTCCTTATCCGGGAGCTTCTGCTCCGCGTCGTCCACGAACTCGTAGGGCAGGTTGATCGCGCCGGGCAGGTGACTCCGCTCGTAGTGCTGCTGGCCCAGCGCGTCCACGAGAACGAAGTCGTCACCGCGTTCAATCTTCTCTTTCAACTCTTCCCGTTCGATGTCTTGCGTCATCTACGACCTCCTTCGCTGGTCCCCTTATCCCCTCTAAGTGTAGCGCGGTCTACCGGTATGTTTCCAAATCCCTATGCACCACGGCCTTTTTCGACGGATTTCCGAACCCCCGTAGCCACCTCACCCGCGAAAAGCTCCACCTGCCGGGCATGATCCTCTCTGGGCCAGTAGATAAACGTGTCGAAGCCGACCTCCTGAACCAACCGGGTCAGTTCTTCGACCCACTCTGATGCTGTACCCTCCAACGCACCTTCGCCATTACCGCCAATGTTGCCGAAGACATTGAGGACTCGCTGTATTTCACGTGGCTCCCTGCCGACCGCGCGGGCTCCTTCGTCTAACCGCTCGTGCATCCCGGGCAGTTGTTCGGGCTGGACGAAGCCGAGAGAGGGGACCCAGCCGTCGGCGAGGCGCCCGATGAGGTTCAGCATTTTGGGTCCATAAGCCCCGACCCAGATGCCGATATCGTGCGCGGGTTTCGGACCGGGACGCATGCCGGTTAACTTGTAGATTTCTCCTTCAAAGCGCAGCGAGCGCTCCTCGCCCCACACCAGCCGCATCACCTGTATCGCCTCCTCAACAGAGCGGACTGCTTCTCTGGGGCTCCTGCGGGGACCATCCATAGCCTCGATCGCATTCCAGAACGCCCCGGCCCCGAGCCCGAGTTCGACCCGCCCGCCGGAGAGTACGTCCAGGCTCGCGGCGGACTTGGCGAGCATCGCTGGCGGGCGTAGCGGAAGGCTCGCCACGTCCGGGAAGAAGCGTAGGTTCTCCGTCTGCGGAACAAGCGTAGAGAGCAGGGTCCAGGTATCCAGAAACCGCCGTTGGTAAGGATGATCCTGAATGCCGAGCAGGTCCAGCCCGGCTTCATCGGCGACTTTGGCTATCCGGTACGCCCAATCCGGCGGGTCGGCCAGCGGCTCGACGCTGACCCCGAATTCCAATTTGCGTCCGTAATCAGGCATCTTTCACCTCTTCTGGGGGTTCTTTTGCCCGCTGCTTTATGCCTAGCGTAACTACCAACGCCACTGCAGCGGCAAGGGCTATGAGTAGGAAGGCGTCGGAGAAGGATGCGGCTTCTAGAGTGTAAAGTGGGTTGAGCGCCGTCCCGCCGACATCCTGGCGAAAAGCGAGGAACGTGGCGACTATCGCCGTGCCGAACCCACCACCCAGGAAAAATATAAGCTGGAAGATGCCCAGTTCCACGCCACTCTCCTCTGCCGAGAGGGTGGCCGCTGCGGCGTTGGCGGTGGGGGAGTTCACGATAGAAAAACCCAGTCCCAGTCCCAATACGCCGAGGGCCACTACGACAGCGGAGGCGCCGACCCCGAGCGTGGAGAGCCCGAAGGTCGAGAGGAACATCACCCCGAGGCCCGTTCGGATCAACACCCGCGGACCGAACCTGTCGGAGAGCCGTCCTGCAACCGGTGAAAGTATCGCAACCGCTGCCGCCCCCGGCGCGAGCACCAGCCCGATCCCCGCCGCCGATAACCCGTTGACCTCGGAGAGCAGAAACGGTGTGAGCACCAGAGTCGCCACGTTTGCGAACATCATAAAGAACCCCACCGCAACGGCCGCGAGAAATCCCGGATGACGAAACAGACCGGGAGACACAAAGGGATCCGGCGCCGAGCGGATGCGCCTCACGAAGCCCACTCCGGCTACTATCGCCAGCAAGAAGCTCCCCCAGGTAAGTGGCGACGTAAAGCCCGCCACCTGTCCTTCAGTGACCCCGAAGAGCGCGAGCCCGGCGGCTGAAGCCAGCAGGAGCCCGCCCGGCACGTCGAAGTGGTGCAGGGCTTCCAGCACGCTGCCCGGAACGGGATGGTCCGAGACGGCGTCCGGCAGCACGCGCCAGGCCCCCGCCGCCAGCATCAGAGACAGAACCAGCGTGACGAAAAACAAGCTCTGCCAGCCGGCGATGCCGGCGATAATACCGCCCGCAACCGGCCCAACCGCCGCCCCGACCCCGACGCTGGAAGAGAGCAGCCCGAGTGCCGTCCCGCGCTTTCCCGGAGGTAGTAGTTTGGCAATCGAGGCGAAGCCGAGGGCCGGTATCGCCGCCGCCCCGGCCGCCTGCAGGATGCGTCCCGCTACTAGCAGAGAGAGCGTTGGGGCGAACGCACAAACCAACGAACCGGCCGCTAGCACGAGTAAGCCCAGGGTGAATGTTCCTCGCAGGCTATAGAGGTCCGCAATGCGACCGTAGAGCGGGATACCGACGGCGAAAACTAGCAGGTATCCCGTAATTACCCAACCTACCTGTCCCTGCGACGCCCCGAAGTCCTGCCGGATGTCCGGTACGACAACGTTCACGAACGTTTGCTGGAGCACGGAGATAAAGATCGCCGCCGCCACGACGGCCATGACGAGCCGGGTGGAGACGCCGCCCTCTTCCACCCGAACATCGGACACTAGTTTCGTCCCGCGAATAAGGTCTCTTGCTCTTCCAGACCTTCCTCCCCCGAGAGCCGGGACGAGAGGTCTACGAGCAGCCCACCGAGCTTGTCTAATCTACCGCCGTAGTTTTCATCGGTGATGTTACCCTCGTCGTCGGAGAGCTGCCAGGACTTCGGGATCGGGACCATCAGCGGGGCAACCATGCCCCGAAGCGCGTGGACTACGTTTACCAGCGCGCCCGTCGCGTTCGTGGCGGCTTGATCCCCGCCCGCCGTGGCGACCAGGCCCACGACTTTGCCATCTAAATACGGCCTCTCGTCCCGCGATAGAAACTGGATGAAGTCCAAAGCGTTCTTCGTGACGCCCGCAAGCGTGCCGTGATAGGCCGCCGTACCGACTACGAGCGCGTTTGCCCTCCGGATACTCTCTAGAAACCGTCCCACGTTTTCGTCGTACTCACCGAGGCTTTTGCCGGGAACGTACATCGGCAGGTCCAGCTCCCGAAGGTCCAGAAGCTCCGTGCGGGCCTCGGCTTCCTCTGCTGCCTGAAGTACTCGCTGCAGGGCGCCCAGGCTGGTGGAATTTTCTCGAAGTGTGCCGCCGATACCGACGACTCGTAAATGTTCGTGTCTCAAAATTTGTCCTTCTCTAAAAACAGTATGTATTGTAAGCCGTCTAAATAGTTCGTGAGGCCCGAACCTGCTCCGCTCTAAAGTCCGGGTCCAGGTTGGCCCGCGCTTTCCCGAGTAGCTGGCGGAAGCTGTGACGCTCTTCCACGCTGAAGCCTGCCAGAAGCTGCTCTTCGGCCTGCTCCCAGCAGCGGGTTACACGCTCTTCGAGTGTCCGACCCTCCTCGGTCAGATAAACCCGGAAGCTGCGGGCGTCGTTGGGGTCCTGGCGACGCTCGATGAGGCCACAGTTCTCCAGACGACGCAGCATCTTGGTGACGGTGGGAGCTTCGACGCCGAGTCGGGCGGCGAGTTCGACGCCGCGCAGGCCGTCGTGTTCCCACAGCTCGATCAGGACCATCTCCTGACCAACGTGTAACCCGACCTCCGCCAACAACTCTCCGACATGCCCCCGGTGCGCCCGGCAGACCTTTGCCAGTGTGTAGCCCGTGTTGCCGCGAATGGGATGTTGCCCGACCGCCCCGTTCTCCACCGCGTCCATCAAGCCTTTGCGGTCTTTTTCCGCGCCGTCAACCACTCGTAGTTGAGCCGGAACAACTCCAGCGCACCGTCCACGTCTTCTTCGTCCCGGATGCGATAGCTTACCCACCCGGTCTGGGGCAGAATGTGATGCATCTGCGCCTTACTTCCCGAAACCAATTCCTCGCGAACGCGCCTCGGAAATGGCAGGTCTGCCAGCCGGTCGCTGTGCAGGTGCCCGATCTCATGCCCGTTCACCCGAAACTCAATCCCGTTAAACCTGTGCGGCTTCGACTCCGTACCTTCCCAGCCCATAACCTCATTCTGAATCTTCTCTGAAACACTCATCTTTACTCCTCTTGTATATTAGTTAGCCAGCTAACTAATTCTAACGCTGGCAAGAAGGATGTCAAGCGACGGGACTAATCGAGAGGCAGTATCGTCAGTAGCGCGGAGACCGTGACGACGGAGATCATGGTGGAGAGAAGGATGGCGCTGGAGGCGCGTTCGAGGTGGGTGTCGTATTGACGGGCCAGAATAAAGACGTTCGCGGCGACGGGGAGGGAGGCTCCCAGAATCGCGACGCTGGCCCAGAGTGGATCCACGGTAAAGAGCTGGGTCATAGCGAGCCACATGGCGGCGGGGTGGACCAGGAGCTTGAAGGCGCTCATGTAAGAGGTCTGTCGGAGACCGGTAGAAAGTGGGAAAGCGGCGAGGGTGGCGCCAAGGGCGAACAGGGCGCAGGGACCGGCGGCGTTGCCCAGCAGGTCGGTGAAGTTAGCAATGGGGGTGGGGAGGTCGAGGCTCAGACCAGAGACCAGGATGCCGAGCAAGATAGCGATGATGAGGGGATTGCGAACGAGGGAGCCCGCCACCGATGAGACTAGCTTCGTCCACTGCCCACCGAAGCCTTTGTCCGATTCGATGATGGTGATGGTCAGCGGGATCAGGACGCCCGCCTCCAGCGTCAGGCCCAGCAACAACGGTATAGCCGCCTCGTTGCCGAATGCCGCAGCAACCAGTGGCAGCCCCATGTAGCCCGTATTCCCCAGCACCGCCGATGCCCCTTGTATTGCAGACTCTCCCAATCTAGTGCTGAACAGTAGCCGGCCTGAGATCGCCGACGCCGCGTATACCGTTAGGCCAACGCCCAGGTAGATCCCCATGAACTTCACGTTCAGGACGTCGGCCAGAGGTGCGGTAGCCATGAGGTTGAAGATAAATACCGGCAGAGCGAAGTAGAAGACGAAGCTATTTACCCCAGCTACGGCATCCGGGCTCAGGAGTCCGAAGCGTCCGGCACCGTAGCCACAGAAAATCAGGGCGAAGAAAGGCAGTGCCGTATTGAGGATAACTTGCAAGGCAAGGAAACTATACAGTCTTCCGAGCTTAGATCCTTGCCCTACCGTTAGCTTCAGAGATACTTGGGTTGACGCGGACTTGGGGCTCCGTTAGGCTCGGAATGTATACGAAAGTAAAGGTAGATGTTTGGGGAATGTTTATCGTGCAAACGTGTTCGCACAAGCGGCGTTTGGGATTGGAGGCAGGTCTTCATATAGAGATGGGCTAGTTTTTGGGTAAACAGATAGGCATAGATAAAGGAGAGGACAGAGTATGGCAGGAGACTACGTTCTAGGGATCGACCAGGGTACGACCGGGACTACGGTTCTGATCTTCAACCACGACAGCGAGGTGGTGGGACAGGCCGCCTCGGAGTTTACGCAGCACTATCCGCATCCAGGCTGGGTAGAGCACGATGCGAACGAGATTTGGGATGTCTCTTTGAAGGTAGTAGAGGAGGCGCTCAGCGAGGCGGGCATCTCCGCCGAAGACCTGAACGCGGTCAGCATCACCAACCAGCGCGAGACGATCGTCATGTGGGAGCGGGATACCGGGGAGCCGGTCCACAACGCCATCGTCTGGCAGGATCGCCGAACGGCGGAATACTGCGACGAGCTGGCCGAGCGAGGCGTGGAAGAGACCTTGAACGAAAAGACTGGTCTCCTCATAGACCCGTACTTCTCCGGCACGAAGGTTCGCTGGATGCTGGAGAACGTCGACGGCTTGCGGGAGCGGGCCGAGAATGGTGAGATAGCCTTCGGCACCATAGATTCCTGGATGGTCTGGAAGCTGACCGGCGGCAACGTCCACATAACCGACTACACCAACGCCTCCCGGACACTGCTCTTTAATATCCACGAGCTGCAGTGGGACGACGAGATGTGCGAAATTCTGGAGGTCCCCAAAGAGATCTTGCCGGAAGTCAAGCCAAGCTCCTACATCTTCGGTGAGACCGACCCTGACTCTTTCCTCGGCGCGACGATCCCGGTAGCGGGTATCGCGGGCGATCAGCAGGCCGCGCTCTTCGGCGAGGCGTGCTTCGAGCCGGGACTCGCCAAGAATACCTATGGCACGGGCTCCTTCGTTCTCATGAATACCGGTAACGAGGCCGTTAAGAGCAACGAGGGGTTGCTGACCACCATCGCCTGGGGAATCGGTGACGAGCCGGTCGAGTACGCCCTGGAAGGCGCCATATTCATAACCGGCGCCGCTGTGCAGTGGCTCCGGGACGGGTTGGGGATCATTGAGGATGCCTCCGAGACTGAGGAGCTAGCCAAGAGCGTAGACTCCAACGATGGCGTGTACTTCGTTCCGGCGCTCGTCGGGCTTGGCGCCCCCCACTGGGACGCTTATGCACGAGGCGCCATACTCGGCATTACGCGGGGCAATACTCGGGCGCATATAGTGCGGGCAGCGCTTGAAAGCATGGCCTACCAGACCCGGGACGTAGTCGAGGCGATGGTCAAAGACTCTGGTATTGAGGTCAAATCCTTCCGGGCCGACGGTGGCGCGGTCGCCAACGAGTTCCTCATGCAATTCCAGTCGGACATCCTCGGTGTAACGGTAGAGGTGCCTGAGATCACGGAAACTACCGCGGTCGGGTCGGCGTACATGGCCGGTCTCGCCACCGGCTTCTGGGAGAGCAAGGATGAAATCGCCGAGAAGTGGGCGCTTCAGAAGCGCTACGAGCCCCAGATGGAAGAAGATGAGCGCGAACGGCTGCACAAGATGTGGCTCCGGGCCGTCGAGCGTTCGAAGGGCTGGGACCGCGAAGAGGAAGAAGAGGAAGCGTAGAGGAAGCAAAGAGAAGGGAGGAAGACAACAGACCGGGGGCCTGAGGGTTCCCGGTCTAGAAAGAGGAGCATAAATGAAAAAGATCATTAACTCTCCAGAGAGGGTAGTCGAAGACATGCTTCGCGGCATGGAGCTGGCGCACGGAGACCTGTTACGCCTGATCCCCGAGCACAACACCCTCGTCCGGGCCGACGCCCCGATCAAAGGCAAGGTTGCCCTCGTCTCCGGTGGTGGCTCCGGCCACGAACCGACCCACGGCGGCTACGTCGGCGCCGGAATGCTCGACGCCGCCTGTGCCGGGCCGGTCTTTACCAGCCCCGTCCCCGACCAGATGCAAGAAGCCACGAAAGCCGTGGACGGCGGGGCCGGCGTTTTCTACGTCGTCAAAAACTATACCGGCGACGTAATGAACTTCGAGATGTCCGGCGAGATGACCGAAGATATAGAGACCGACTACGTAGTCACCAACGACGACGTAGCTGTCGAAGACTCCGAGCACACCTCAGGGCGTCGCGGGGTGGCCGGCACCATCTTCGTCCACAAGACTTGTGGAGCCGCCGCCGACGACGGCAAAGACCTCGCTGGCATCAAGGAACTGGCCGAAAGGGTCAACGACAATGTGCGCTCGATGGGCATGGCCTTAACGAGTTGCACCCCGCCGGAGAGTGGCGAGCCCATTTTCGACATCGGTGAGAACGAGATGGAGCTCGGCATCGGCATCCACGGCGAGCGAGGCTCCAAGCGGTCAGAGATAGCATCCTCTAAAGAGATCGTGGACCACATGCTCGGCCGTATTCTGGGGGACTCCGTGGATTACTCCGGCTCCGAAGTCGCCGTCATGGTCAACGGCATGGGTGGCACGCCGCTAATGGAACTCTACGTTGCTTATGCTGACGTAAGAGACTACCTCGAAAACGAAGGCATCGAAGTCTACCGGATGCCATACGTTGGAGACTACATGACTTCGTTGGAAATGGCGGGTTTCTCCATAACGCTCCTCAAGCTCGATGATGAGATGAAGGGTTATCTGGAAGCGCCGTGTAACGTGGCGGCCGGACGGCCGTTCTAGAATGGGAGAATAAATGGAAGTCTATTTAGCCGAGTTTATCGGCACCATGATCCTGGTTTTGCTCGGCGACGGCGTCGTAGCGGCGGTTCTGCTGCGCCAATCCAAAGCGGAGAACGGCGGTTGGATCGTCATCACCTTCGGGTGGGGCATGGCGGTGGCAATGGCCGTCTACTGCGTCGGGGCTATCAGCGGCGCCCACATCAATCCGGCCGTAACGGTAGGATTGGCCTCTATCGGGTCTTTCGACTGGCTGATGGTGCCCGGCTACATAATCGCCCAGATGCTCGGGGCGTTCATCGGAGCCGTGTTGGTCTTCCTCGCTTACTTGAACCACTGGGAGCCGACGGCCGATCCTGCGCTCAAACTGGGCGTGTTTTGCACAGCTCCAGAGATCCCGAATACCGTAGCTAACTTCATTACCGAGGTGATTGGTACCGCCATGCTGGTATTCGGCGTAGTTGCCATCGGAGCTAACTCCCAGCGTATTGAACAGGCGAGCGACATAGACCTGGCAGTGGTATTTGGAACGGGTATCCTGCCCTTGATCATCGGCCTGTTGGTCTTCTCAATTGGCTTGTCGCTAGGTGGTCCCACAGGCTACGCTATCAATCCGGCCCGAGACCTCGGCCCTCGTATTGCCCACGCCGTTTTGCCGATACCCGGTAAGGGCGGTTCGGACTGGGGGTACAGTTGGATCCCGATTGTAGGCCCGCTTGTAGGTGGCGTTATCGGCGCGGTTCTTTACACTATTCTCGGTTTTTAAGCACAGAACCTCGGTGGGCCGGGTAATTTCAACTGCCCGGCCCGCATGTAACGTAAAGTAGGTTCGTTTGCGTTACGTGAGGGTAAATATTCTGCACAGTACAGCCAAACATGGGAGAAGAATATGTCTCAAGGGAATATGCCTGAACCAGATCGTTATTCGGTAGAACGCGTCGAAGTAGCGGATAGTTTGGACGTAGCACTGCAAGAACATCTCAACGGAGGCTCCACACATAGCTGGCAACTCGTGGGCGTGCTTCAAGACCCCGCCTCGGATGGTGTACTGCTAGTGTGGGATACGGAAAAAATGATCTCCGGCTAGAGAAGGAACTAATCTTGAGTGAAAGGTCGGTCTTTGGGCTCAGTTGATACGATCATTGCCGTGATTCAGGCGATGGCGGAAGCTATGGAAGAGAACAAACAATACCTGACAAAACTCGACTCGGAGATCGGAGACGGCGATCACGGCAACAACATGCACCGGGGTTTCCAGGCCGCCCTCGAACGTCTGGAGGGAACAGACGCCGAGACTCCCGCCGACGTCCTGAAAGCTGTCTCCTCGGCCCTCATAAGCAAGGTCGGTGGGGCGGCGGGACCACTTTACGGCACGGCCTTTCTGCGATCATCGTCAGCCCTCGCTGATAAAGACGACGTTTCCGCTGAAGATGTGGCCGAGGCCATCGAAGTCGCGCTGGGCGGCATAAAGCATCGGGGCAAGGCGGAACTCGAAGATAAGACCATCGTGGACGCTCTAGAGCCCGCTGCGGAAGCGGCGAAAGGTGCCACGGACGGGAGTATTGCCGAGGTCTTACGGGCGGCGGCGGATGCGGCCGAAGAAGGCGTAGAGGCTACGAAAGACCTCGTGGCGCGCAAGGGACGGGCGAGTTATCTGGGTGAGAGGGCCGTCGGCTATCAGGACCCTGGTGCGACTTCTACCTATCTCTTGCTCGACGCGGCGGCTCGAACCCTGGAGGAATCATGAGCGTGGCTCTAGTGCTGATCTCTCATAGTCCACAGGCGGCAGAAGGGACCGCGGAGATCGTGCGGCAGATGGCGGGTGAGGTAGAGGTAGTGCCGGTAGGCGGAGATTCTGACGGCGGCTTCGGCACGGACCCGGAGCGTATACAGACTGTCATAGAAGATACTGAAGCTGATGAAGTATTGGTGTTCATGGATATTGGGAGCGCGGTGCTCTCCGCTGAGACAGTATTGGAGATGCTATCCTCAGAAAATAGAGAGCGGGTTCGGTTGGTAGACGCGCCGTTTATCGAGGGCGCGTTCTCGGCGGGTGTTGCGGCCTCGACCGGTGACGGCGCCGAAGAGTGTGTCGAGGCGGCGATGGAGGCAAAGACCGCACCGAAACTGCACGAGGGATAAGGAGAGAGATATGGACCGTCAGGTACCGAAGGACATCCAGAACTATCCGTTTGACGTGATCGTGGTGGGGGCCGGGATCAACGGCACCGGCATCGCCCGTGACGCCTCGATGCGGGGCTTGAAAGTCTTGCTGCTGGACAAGGAGGACATCTCTAGCGGTTCGACGCAGTGGGCGACACGTCTAATACACGGTGGCTTGCGCTACCTCCAGTACTACGAATTTCCCCTAGTACGGGAATCGCTAAGAGATAGAGA
Source organism: Rubrobacteraceae bacterium (assembly GCA_965214475.1). Taxonomy (GTDB): domain Bacteria; phylum Actinomycetota; class Rubrobacteria; order Rubrobacterales; family Rubrobacteraceae; genus SIRX01. Next base: position 93,722 of record OZ243953.1, read on the forward strand.
GTTGCTCTTCCGCATCGCGCCGCATCTGGTGCGTCCGCTCGGGTTCGGCGTCCCACTCTACGATTATATGGACCGGGGGCCGCTACTCATCAGGATGGGTATGATCCTCTACGATGGACTCTCATTCGAGAAGACCGTCGGGGGCCACAAGATGTACAACCCGGAAGAGACGCTGGAGCACTACCCAGGCTTGAACCCAGATGGCCTCAAAGGCGCCGCCTTCTACTACGACGGGCAGTCTGAGTACGCCGAGCGGATAGCGGTAGAGAACGCCATCTCCGCCCGCAACCACGGCGCCGTTGTGCTCAACTACGCCAAGGTGGACCGTCTGGTCATGGAGGACGGCAACGTTACCGGGGTGGAGTTCTCAGATGAGTTGGACGGCGGTAAGTACAAGGCCTTTGCGCCCGTAACCGTAAACGTCGCCGGGCCGTGGGTAGACAAGGTGCTGGAAGGCCTGGAGAACCGTTCCGAGGAGCGTATGATGGGTGGCACGAAGGGCAGCCACCTTGTCGTGGATCCGTTCCCCGGCGCACCCGACACCGCTCTCTATGTAGAAGCCGAATCTGACGGACGACCGTACTTTATCGTGCCGTGGAATGGACGCTACCTCATCGGCACGACCGACCTCCGCTACGATGGTGACCTCGACAAAATTGTGGCCGACGACGAGGAGATCGAGTACCTCATAAACGAGACGAACCGCGTTATCCCCGAGGCCGGACTGAGCCTGGATGACGTGCTCTTTGTCTATTCTGGCGTGCGGCCACTACCTTTCCAGCCGGAAGGGGACACTAGCAGCGTAACGCGAAGCCACATCATCTACGATCACTCCGAGAACGTCCCTGAGGTCGGCGGCCTCCTCTCCATTATCGGGGGAAAGCTCACCACGTTCCGGCACCTCTCCAAAGAGACGGTGGACGATGTCTACGACAAGCTCCACCTCCACGCACCCAAATGCAACACCGGCAAGACTCCGCTTCCCGGAGGCGCTACGGAAGACTTTGAAGCTTTCGCTGCAGAGTTCAAAGCTCACAGCGGACTGGCTGATGAGATCTCCGAGCGATTGCTGAAGCTATACGGCGTTCGCGCCCCGGATGTTTTGGCGTTGGCCGACGGTGATTCGGATCTCAAAATGCCGCTCTCTTCTCCGGCGAGTGTGGAGACCGGCTTGATTGGGGCCGAAGTTATCTGGGCTTTCCGCGAGGAGATGGCCCAGAAACTCACCGACGTGCTCCTGCGCCGCTCGATGGTCGGCATGGGGCCAAACGTGGGTCTCGACGTAGACGAAGCCGCCGCCGAGGTGGCTGTCAAGCATCTAGGATGGGACGAAGAGCGCGCCGAAAAGGAAGTAAAAGAGTATCGGGAGTGGATCGAGCGCTACAAGCCCAAGCAATTTAGGGAAGAAGAGACTGCTACCGCCTGAAATAGTTTGGGAACAAGGTTTCACGGTGGTATACGAAACCTTGTTCTCTTTTTCACGTTGAACAGTCGTCGTGTAATGGTAAATTCTAGGCGTTAAAATCACCGAAGTTTCGAGGAGGTTGGAAAGATGGCGACTGCAAGAAGTGGCGAAGGTATTCTCGCCGAGGACATGGCCGAGAAGCGCGAAGAAATCATCGAACTGCTCAAGACCGCGTACTTCATGGAACTCGAAACGGTCATGAGCTACGTTACCAACTCTACCAACCCGGATGGTGTCCGCGCCCAGGAGATAAAGGAGGCTCTGGAAGAGGACATTCAGGAAGAGTTGATGCACGCCCAGCAGTTCGCCGCCCGCATCAAAGAGCTCTATGGGGTCGTTCCCGGCTCGATGGATTTCAAAGCGGAGCAGACCTATCTGCAGCCGCCGGATAATCAGGTAGACGTTGTCGAAGTTATAAAAGGCGTCATCGAGGCCGAGACCGGGGCGGTAGAGCACTACCAGAAGCTTATCGAGGCTACCGAGGATGCGGACCACGTAACACAGGACATGGTTATCGCCATCTTGCACGATGAGCAAGGCCATCGGCGGCTCTTTGAGGGTTTCTTGAAGGAGTACGAGGCTGAAGGCCTGGCCTAACCAGCGGCTTAAAATTTTGCGGCAACGGAGCCCGGTCTTTGTGGCCGGGCTTTTTCTGTTTTAAGACATTGGTTGAGGTATAATCCGGCTCGTAACACGATGAGCGAGATCTACTCAATCCACATCCGGATGTTGCCCGTTATTATCTTCGCTGGGCTGGGTCTATAGTCGTGGGAGAGCCTCTTTTATCCTGGGTTAGCCTCCTTGCGGCGCTCTTTCTGGTGATCCTAAACGGGTTTTTCGTGGCGGCTGAGTTCGCGTTGGTGCGGGTTCGGGACACGCGTATTCAGCAGCTCGAAGACGAGGGCAACGCGCGGGCTTCGGTGGTCCGGGCTACTCTACGGGATCTCGACTCCTATCTGTCCGTATGTCAGGTTGGGATCACGGTAGCTTCGCTGGCGTTGGGTTGGGTTGGGGAGCCGGCTATTTCGCACCTGATCGAACCGGTTTTGGAGGGTGTCGGTATTACGAACGAACGCGCTGTGGGCATCATCTCCGTGATCCTGGGGTTCGCCGTTATTACCTACGCGCACCTGGTATTCGGGGAGCAGGCGCCCAAATATTTTTCCATCCAGCGGGCGGAGGAGACTTCGCTCTGGATCAGCCGTCCCTTGAAAATATTTATGTTCCTTTTCCGACCGCTAGTCTGGTTGGTTAATACCTCGACGAACTTCGTTCTCAAGCCCTGGGGCATCCGGCTTGGGGAGAAGATGGAAGCCCACTCCGAGGAAGAGTTGAGGCTCATGATCACCTCTTCGACCGCATCCGGAGAGCTCGACCCCGAAGAGCGCGACTATCTCTACAACGTCTTCGACTTCGCGGATACGGTGGCCCGGGAGATCATGGTCCCAAGGCCCGACATCGAGGCTTTGTCTCATGATACGCCCCTGGAAGAACTGGCCGAAGCGGCGGCCTTCGGACGTTACACGCGCTATCCGGTCTACGAGGGAGACTTGGACCGCGTCCTCGGCTCCGTACACGTCAAGGACTTGTTCCGCGCCGCCGGTGAGCAGCCGGAGAACTTCGACATTCATCCTCTGGTCCGGGAATGCCTCGTCGTCCCGGAGAACAAACCGATAGAGCAACTCCTCAAAGAGTTCCAGAAGCGCAAGCTCCAGATGGCGATAGTCATAGACGAGTGGGGCAGCGTAGAAGGTCTCATAACCATTGAAGACGTACTCGAAGAGTTGGTTGGGGAGATACAGGACGAGTTCGACCGGGACGAAGCCGCCATCGAGGAACTTGGAGAAAATCTTTACGCCATAGACGGCCGCATCCCCATCGAAGAGGTGAACGAGCGCTTCGACCTGGACCTGAAAGACGAGGATTTCGACACCATCGGAGGCTACATCCTCGGCTCCCTGGGCCGCGCCCCCGAGACCGGCGATACCGTCGAAGCGCAGAACGCCTCGCTCACCGTCAAATCCGTTGACGGGTCCCGGGTGGCCATGCTCACACTTCATCACCAGCAGGATGGAGACGGTGAATACTGAGTACGAACAGAGTCGCGAAGATTATGGGCAAACGCTACTGAGCGAGCTCCGGAAAATGTTGCTCGGTTCGAAAACCAGGCCCGACGTGAGCTCGACAAGCCCCGGGTACGGGTAGAAGACGTCCGGATCGATACCTTCGAGGAGGAACGCCACGTTGTGATTCTGTTTCGGGACTTGGATCGTCCGGAGTGCCTTTTCGGATTCACCTGGGGTCCTGTGGGAATTATCGAAGACGATGAGTATTTTGAAGCGGTTGTCTGCTGGGCTAACTTCGACGAGATGCTATACGCTGCTGGTCACGGTTTGCCAAAAGAGTGCTCTCCCGAAGGAATCAACTGGATCTGAGCCCGACTAATTTAGCAACTCTACATCCTCCCTGCTACCATTGTACGGGTTTCTGCAGAGTCCCGAGTTAGAGAGCAGATGAGATTGAACACAGAGCGTAAGGAGAATCTCGACTTCTTGACGACCGGCGCGATGGCCGGTATCTGGGAGTGGGTGCAGCAGAAGATACCGGCGGCTGTCGAAGTATTCGACGCGCACGCCCACATCGGGGTCGATGTGGATGGGCGAACGATGACCGCCGATGGCATGAGAGAAAGGATGCTCCAGGCCGGGGTCTCTCGTAGCATCGTCTTCCCGCTAAACGACCCTAACGCTCGGGATGATTTCTCCGGCCCGAACGATGCGCTCTGGAGCGCCTACGAAGAGTATCCGGATCTCTTCGTGCCGTTCTTCCGTTTGAACCCGCATCGTGACTACGAGAAAGAGTTCGGGCGGTGTATCGACCGCGGTTTTAGAGGTCTGAAGCTGCACCCGGTCTCCCAGCAGTTCGAGCTCGATGACCCGAAGGTTGTGCGGCTGCTCGGAATGGCGGCGGAGGCGGATCTGCCGGTACTGATCCACGCCGGGTTCGCTATGCAGCGCATCGTTGAACCTCTGCTTCCTACAGTAGAAGCGCACCCGGAACTACGCCTGATCCTGGGCCACGCGGCGATGATCGAAGTGCTCGAAGCGACCCGGGCTTTCGCGGATCATCCGAACGTCCTTTTCGAGACCTCCGTAGTTGGGCTCAGGGACCTTTACTTACTCTTCAGGAACCTCGATTCGTCCCGCATCTGCTTCGGTTCGGACATCCCATACGGTGACCTGCCGTCCACACTCTACGCGGCCCTCGCCGCAGCCGATGCGGCCGGGGTGGAGGAAGAGGAACTGCCCGGCATCCTCTCCGGCAACATCCGGCGGTGGTTCCCGTGACGGAAGCTGAGAAGCAGTCCGCCGCGCTCCGTGCAGGACACCTGCTGCAGATAGGGACCTACGTGACGATGGCGATCCTCTCCATGTGGCAGGCGAACCCCCGCGCCCGGATAGTTATGGGCATGGCCCAGGCCAGTGTCCGGGGCAAAAGCCCGGATGGCAACGACGAGGAACTGCTGGAACAATTGCGAGCCCTGATCTCCGAGGCGATAGACTACTATGAGCAGAACGAATTTCCGGCCGCGATGGCCCGGATGCGCGTCGCCCACGACCTGACTGGCCTGCAGGTAATCCGAATTTCCGGAGAGTAGCTTTCTGCGGAAAGACCTCGCGGATACGTTACCCAAAGATGTACCCTTGGTCGCAACGCGGCGTGGTCCCCTGATAGAGAGTATTCACCGGGGTCGCGTCGCCATCTGCGACCCCGATGGAACAATCCTTGAAGCGTCCGGCGATTCGGAAGGCTACGTATACGTAAGGTCCTCGGTCAAACCTTTCCAAGCACTTCCTCTACTCCTCTCCGGTGCGGCCGAGGCTTTCGGACTCACTGACGAAGAGGTGGCGGTCGTTTGCGCCTCCCACAGCGGCGAAGAGCGGCATCTCTCATTGGTTCGTTCCATCTTGAATAAGGCTGGCCTCTCCGAGGAGGACTTGCAGAGCGGCGCGCACCCACCATTCTACAAACCGGCCGCCGCACGGCTAGCCCGGAGTGGTGGGTTCCCTTCACCTATCCACGGCAACTGCTCCGGCAAGCACGCCGGGATGCTAGCTTTGTGCGTGTACGAAGGTTGGAGCCCGAAAGACTACAGGAAGCCGGAACATCCGGCACAGCGCCAAATATTGGAAGTTGTGTCAGAGGTCTGCGGCCCGAGCGTGGACGATATACTACTTGGCGGCGACGGCTGTGGAGTACCGTCCTTCGCAATGCCACTCCGCAGCCTGGCTACCGGCTTTGCCCGCTTGGCTAAAGGCGAGAAGCTACCTGCCGATCTTGCAGAGGCCTGCGGGCGCATTCGGCGTTGCATGCGGGAAAACCCTCACCTGGTATCCGGAACGGGCCGTTTCGATACGAGCCTCATGGAAAGTACGGATCTCCTCGTAAAAGGCGGCGCTGAAGGGGTGTTTGCTTGCGGCAGCCCGGAAGGCTGGGGTATAGCGCTCAAGGTTACGGACGGCGCTTCCCGGGCCGTTAGGCCGGCTGTACTATCTATGCTCCACCGCCGAGGAGTGTCACTATCCGAAAAGATAGAGTCCAAACTACTCGACCTGCACGGCGAGGTAGTGGGCGAGGTGTTTCCCCTCGCATGAACGGAGGCTGAGGATCCTACGCGGCCGAGTGTGCTTTCTTCTTACAGCGGCGTTCTGTGTGACACCTGCCATTGCGCCGTTGTGAATAGCGAACTTCGTTCACGGGGCTTTCGATCCTCTCAGCCCAACTCCTCATTTATAGCTTCGAGAAGCTCTTTGAGGTTGCGTGGGTTCTGGCCGAGGTCTCCCTTGCCAACGCGGGAGGCGCTGTCGAAGTGCGCCTCCGAGCCACTGGCCCGCTCCACAATATGGACCGTAACATCGTCTGTAAACCGTAGGAGGCCAGTCTGTCGGGTAGCGTTTAGTTCTCCGTTAGTACTGCTCTCCAGCGTCCAGCGCGGTAGCTTCTCGATGGTTCTTTCGACGGCCGATGTCAGCTCCCCGGGGTTTGCTGAATAGGCGCGACGCGTGCGGGCGGAGTTTGGGGTTGGGCGCTCGAATTTCATGATGTCTATTGTAGAACGCTTTATTATTGAAACCGTGAGACTATCTACGGAAATTTTAGAAGCATGTTACAGATCCGGAGCCTTCCCGATGGCTGACGGAGAAGGGCGGATCGAACTCTATCGCTCAGATCCCCGGGCTGTGCTGGAGCTAGACTCCTTGCACGTCTCAAAGTCTTTGGCCCGTGTCATCCGACAGGGAAAGTACGATATCTTCCTAAACCGGGACTTCGAAGCCGTGATCCAGGCGTGCGCCAACCGAGAGGAAACCTGGATCAACTCAGAGATACACAGAGCCTTTGTTCAGCTCCACGAAGAAGGCAAAGCCCACAGCATAGAAGCGTACAAGGAAGACGAGCTCGTCGGCGGACTCTACGGTATAGCGCTCGGTGGCGCGTTCATGGGAGAATCCATGTTTGCCCGGATGCCGGATGCCTCGAAAGTCTGCCTCTTCTACCTCGTAGAGCGCCTCAAAGAGCTTGGATACGTGTTGCTCGACTGCCAGATACAGAACGACCATCTGGCCCGGCTCGGGGCTGTAGAGATCCCCGACGGAGAATACCTCCGTCGTCTGGACAAAGCCCTGAAGCTAGATCTTAGTTTCGTGTGATCCTATATATGGGCGTGCTGATTTTTGCTCCATCGGGGCGTGGTAAGCTTGGTTTATGGACAATAAATTTATTAACGTAGAGTGGCTGCCCGAACTCGAACGACCTATTCTCATCGCCGGCTTTACGGGTTGGAACGATGCGGCGGAGGCGGCGAGCACTTCGATCAGCACCCTGGACAGTTCTTGGGAGGCTAGCAAGTTCGGCAGCTTCGACGCCGAAGAGTTCTATGACTTCCAGTCGACGCGGCCGGAGATCAAACTGGTAGAAGGCGTGACACGCGAGATAGAGTGGCCCGAGAATACACTGAGCGCTACAGCTCGCAGTCTGGAAGCCACAAACCGCCGCGGTGTCGTGCTGCTCTCCGGTCCAGAGCCAAACTTCCGCTGGCGCTCGTTCTGTGGATCAGTGGTGGAGCTTGCCAAAGAGTTGAATGTGGAACTGGTGGTGACGCTGGGAGCCTTGCTGGCCGATGTTCCGCATTCGCGGCCGGTAACGGTCTCGGCTAACTCTCAGGACCCGGCCCTGATCGAGAACCTCGGACTCTCAGCCTCTCGCTACGAAGGACCGACCGGGATCACCGGCATTCTTCATCGCGCCTGCGCGGACGCGAATATCCCGTCGGTAAGTTTCTGGGCGCCGGTGCCGCACTATTTGCCGGCGGTCCCGTCTGCGCCGGCGACGCTAGGGTTGTTGGAAGGGCTTTCGAATTTACTCGACGCAAAGATTGATACCGAGCACCTCGAAGAGACCGCCACAGACTACCAGGAACAGGTCTCGGCGGCTGTTTCTCAGGACTCGGACCTTAACTCTTACGTTCAGATGCTCGAAGAGCGCTACGATGTCCAGGCGGCGGAAGGAACGCGGGACTTGCCTTCCGGAGACGAACTTGCACAGGAATTGGAGAACTTCTTGAGAGATCAGCGCCGCGAAGGAGAGTAGTATCGCTCAGTAGATGAGTGCCAGCAGAAAAACGCCGACGCTTATAATGCCCAGGATCAACTGTGCAATAGAAGAGAATAAGTAGCCTACCAGAACGCCGCCCGCGGCCCGCGAAGCCCGCTGCCAGTCGCCTCGCTGTGAACCTGTGCCTTCCTCGCCCTCTCCGTTCGGCGGAGAGGATGGCTGTCTTTGACGTCGGAGATACTCACCCAGAAAGACGCCGCCGATAGTTCCCAGGATAAGCCCGAAGAACGCCCCGACCCCGAAAAACAGCAGGCCGGCCACCGTACCGACAAGACCTCCGATGGCGCCGCCCAGGGTTCCGGCCCAGCTTGCCCCAAACCTCCGAGCGCCGTAGGAGGTGGCGATGTAGTCGGCGGCGATGGCGAGCACCGCGAAGAGGCCTAGCAAAGCTACCATCCAGCCGCCGATTTCCTCGAATCCACCCAGGTAGGCGTAGACCAGGGCGGAGAGAAAGATGAGCGGCACTCCCGGCAGGCCGGGGACAACGGCTCCCACTAATCCGAGCAACATGGCGGCGAGCGCTATCCAGAGCGGAAGGTTGTTTAGCGCCTCGGACATCCTACGAAATTACCGGTAGAGTCTTTTTGCCGGGCTTCCCGAGTGCGGCGTTCAGGCTGCCGGACTTGTATCCGGCGAGGTCCAGGGCGACGTACAAAAACCCGGCGTCTTTCAGCTCGGTGGAAATCTCCTCCCGCTCCTCGAAGGCCTGCTCCATCTCCTCAGGCCCGACTTCTAGGCGTGCGATCTCGCCGTGGTGTCGGACTCGCGTCTGCCGGAAGCCCCGGGAGCGCAGGAACTCTTCGGCCCGCGCCACCTGGGCGAGTTTTTCTGGTGTGATCTCTTGTCCATATGGGAATCGACTGGACAGGCACGCCAGCGCCGGCTTGTCCCAACTCGGTAGGCCAAGATGTTTTGCCAACTCTCGCACCTCGGCCTTGCCAACACCGGCCAGCGAGAGGGGAGACACTACGCCCAACTCCTTAGCCGCTTTTCTACCGGGACGATAGTCCCCTTCATCATCGGCGTTCGCACCGTCTACGACGCAACCAAAGCCCCGCTCCCGGCCCAAAATTTCCAGGTCCGAGTAGAGTGTACTCTTGCAGAAGTAGCATCGGTTTGTGGGGTTCGAAGAATAATTAGGGTTGTCCAATTCCCTAGTGTTTACAACGAGGTGCTCGACGCCTATAGAGTCGGCGAAGCCACTGGCTAAATCCAATTCCGAAGGCAGGTAAGTTTCGTTGTTGGAGGTAACGGCGAGAACCTTCTCTTTCGGTAGGGCTCGCGCCGCTATTGCCAGCGCCAGAGAAGAGTCTACGCCACCGGAGAATGCCACCAGGGCGCTGCCGTAGGGGACGATCATGGCTTCGAGTTCTACGAGGCGTCGTTCGGTATGGCTCATACGATCTCCTCTCTTTGCTTCTCTTGCTGTAGCCATCTAACCTAAGCCCGTTCCAGAACGACCGCCGCGTTGTGGCCGCCGACGCCGAGGTTGGCGCACATGGCGGCTTCCAGGTCAGGGGCTGGGCGGGGTTTATCCACTACGTAGTCCAGGTCGGCACAGCCCTCGGCGAGCTGGTCCAGGTTGCGCATTGGGGGGACGGTTCTCTCTTTTACGGCGAGGGCGCAGATAGCGGTTTCTATGGCTCCGCCGGCACCCAGAGAGTGCCCGAGGGTGGATTTGGTTGCGGAGACTTTGACATCCGGGTTGATGGTTGCCATAGCCTGAGACTCCGGGCCGTCACCGGCCACGGTTCCGGTGCCGTGAGGGTTTATGTAGCCTATTTGCTCTCCGTCGAGACCGGAACTCTCGACGGAGAGCTGCATGGCGCGGGTAATGCCGCGAGCCTCGGGGTCGGGGTCGGTTATGTTGTGGGCGTCGGTGGTGCGCCCGACGCCGGTTATCTTGGCGTAAGGCTCGCCCCCCCGGCGTTCGACGGACTCGGCGCTTTCTAGGACCATGACGGCCCCGCCCTCCCCGATCACGAACCCATCGTGGTCCTCGTCGTAGGGGCGACAGGCTCCTTCGGGGTCGTCGTTGCGGCGGCTCATGGCCCGCATGGCTATAAAACCCGCGACGATAACCGGGGAAATTGTTGCCTCGGCTGCGCCGCAGAGCACCACGTCGGCGTCTCCCCGACGGATCAGGTCGTACCCGATACCCATCATGTCCGTGCCGCAACTACAGGCCAGGGCGCCACACGTAGACGGGCCTTGAACGCCCAACTGGATGGCGATGTGGGCGGCGGCGGAGTTCGGCATAATCTTGGTAACGGCGAACGGATTGACCCGGCCGGGTCCCTTGGTGTCTATTGTGTGCTGGGTAGTCTCCATAGTCGCCACTCCACCGAGGCCGCTCCCTAGTACGAGTCCGACCCGCTCGGGCCGCTCGTTTAGCTCGTCCCAGGCGCCGGCGTCTTCCAGGGCCAGCTTCGCGGAGGTCAGGCCCATCTGGGAGAAGCGGTCTGTCCGCTGGACGACCTTGCGGTCCATATAGTCCTTCGGGTCGAAGTCCGTGCATTCGGCGGCCATCCGTACCCCGTATCCCTCCGGGTCGAACAGGGTTATAGGACCCATGCCGCTCTCGTTCGCCAGTAGCGAGCTCCAGAACTTTTTACGACCAACCCCTATAGGGCTGACGATACCGATACCTGTTATGTATGCCGCCGGGTGTCCGTTTTTCATCTCGTCCCCCAAGCGTTATGTGTTCTAAATCTCATAGAGCAATCGAATCTTAGCATCACCCAAGATATGTGGCTCCTGGCTTACCACTAACTCGGGACACCAACCGGTAGGAGTACACACGTTGGATCCTTAGCGGCTATGCTAACCTCTCTGCACAGTTTGGAGGAGTGAGCCCTGATATTCTACGCCGCCACAATCTTGTTCCTGTCGAACTTCGCGCTCGGTATCCTGGTGCAGTTCGGCATAGTGGACACCAAACCTTTTAGGTGGCTGCATCACGCACTATTCTTTGCGGTCTTTGTATCGGCGGCTGTGGCGGTCGGTTTCGGGTTCTGGCAGGGCGCTCCATATCGTTGGGTATTGTTGCCGGTTCTGCTGCTGTTCTTGGTGCTGCCGCGGGTGCGGGCTGGAACGCCGGGGCATGCGGCGCTCGCGAGTGTTGCCCTGATCTTCTACGCCGCCGGTTTCGTAAGGATGTTTTAGGAGGCTGATCTTGGAGTTCCTGGAAGTGATCAAACAACGTAAGACCACGAACGGCCCCCTGTTGCCCGACCCCGTAAAACCCGAGCACCAACGCCTGCTGGTCGAGGTCGCTGGGATGGCCCCCTCACATTTCAACAGCCAGCCTTGGCGCTTCGTGGTCATAGATGACCGGAATACCATAGAGGAAATAGCCCGCATCAGCGGCGAAAGCATGACGCACGTTTTCGAAAGAGGACAGTTCTTCAAGCGCTACCGGAAGTATTTCCGCTTCTCTGAAAAAGAGATGGAACAACGGCGCGACGGCATTTACTTCGACCAACTTCCCAAGCTCCTGAAGCCTTTTACCCGGCAGGTTTTTTCGGAGCGCGCCAAGGTGCTAATGAACCGTCTCGGCATCCCCAAGACCCTCGGTGAGGACAACCGAAAACTCGTCTCTGGAGCGCCCCTGATCCTGGCGGTCCTACTGGATAAGACCGAATATATCCCGGGCCAACTCTCTGGTTTCTACTCCGTCTTTGGGATGGGGGCGGCCATCGAGAACATCTGGCTGACTACCGTGGAGCTTGGCATGGGCATCCAGTTTATCTCCTTTCCGATGGAGGTCTCTGAACGCTGGCAAGAAATCCAGAAGCTGCTCGAAGTCCCCGATGACCTGGAGCTTATGGCGATGTACCGTCTGGGATACCTGCCGGAGGACAAAAAGCGCCCGACTATAGATTGGTCCAGCCGCCAGCGCAAACGCATCTCCCAATACGTCTTCCGTAACTCCTGCGCCACCCCGGAGCCGGACTCTAAAGAGAATTCCGGCAACGGCATAGTGGAAGATAGCATCGAAGGACGTCCGGTAGAGCGTTGAGCAACCATCCCAAAATACTCTCTGTCGCCACCGCCGTCCCAGCACACCGTATCGGGCAGGGGGAGGTCAAGGACTTTGCCCGCGATATGTTCGGCGAGGCCCACCGGGACATAGACCGCCTGCTACCGGTCTACGACAACGTGGACATAGAGAACCGGCATTTCTGTGTGCCGATAGAGTGGTTCGGTGAAGACCATACCTTCGCGGAGAAAAACGACCTGTACCTGGAGCATGCGTTGCAGCTATCCGAGAAGGCTGCGCGGCGGGCGCTCGATAAAGCCGGCGTGGATGCCGAAGAGATCGCCGCTTTGTTTTTTGTCTCGACAACCGGGCTTGCGACTCCCTCTCTGGACTCGAAGCTCATCTTCGAGCTTGGCATTCCCGAACGTCACACGCGGCGGGAGGCACTCTTCGGCCACGGCTGCGCCGCAGGGGCAGGTGGACTGGCGAGGGCTGCAGACTGGTCACGAAATCACCCCGGCCGGCCGGTATTGCTGGTGGCGGCCGAGATGTGCGGGCTAACGTTTCAGCGGGGCGATACTTCCAAAGCAAATATGATCTCCACTAGCCTCTTTGCTGATGGCGCCGCCGCCGTAGTGGTTGGCACCGAAGGCGAGGGGCCGGAGCTCGTGGGGGAAGACTGCATTACCTGGCCGGAGACCGAGGATGTAATGGGCTGGAAATTCACCGAGACAGGATTCAACGTGATCCTCTCCCGCAGCGTCCCGGTAATCGTGCAAAACCACTTCCGCGAGAGCCTCCACGACTCTTGCGAGTATTTGGGTCTCGTCCCTGAAGACCTCGAACATTTCGTGCTGCATCCTGGTGGGGCAAAGGTCCTGGATGCCCTGGAAGGGGCCTTGGAGATCGAACCCGGCAGTCTGGCCTTATCTCGCGGGATACTGCGAGACTACGGCAATATGTCGGCGGCCACGGTGCTGTTTATCTTGCAGAGGTTTATAGAGAGCGGCGAGTACGAAAAAGGAGACCTCGGTCTGGTTTCCGCTATGGGGCCGGGATTCTCGGCGGAGCACGTCTTTTTCCGGTGTTGAGAAAAGTCCTGTTCGGAGTTGTCCTGGTTGCTGCCCAACGGTTGCTGGAACTGCGCCTTTCCCGGCGCAACGAGAGATTGCTCCGGGCCCGGGGGGCTGTGGAGCGGGGCCCCGAACACTACCCACTAATGGTCGCGCTGCACGCTCTCTGGCTCGTATCCACGCTGGTAGAAGGAGCGGCGCAAAAGCCCCGGCTACACCGCCTGCCGCTAGTCTTATTCCTGGTGGTCCAACCGTTGAGGTACTGGGCGGTTCTGTCGCTGGGCGAGCGCTGGAGCACAAAAATACTCGTAATCCCCGGCGAAGAACTGGTGAGTAAAGGTCCCTACAAGTACCTCTCGCACCCAAATTATGTTGTCGTCGCGACCGAGGTCCTGACATTCCCTCTCGTATTCGGCGCCCGTTTTACGGCACTCGCGTTCTCGGTCCTGAACGCCGCGTTGCTTTCAGTCAGAATAAAAGAGGAAGAGCGTGCGCTAAAAGAACTGGCAGGGCCGCCGAACGATGGATAGGATAGGCGCTGTCAGCGATTAGTTAGCTGATCGACTGAAATGCTGACAAGCTGAATAGCTGCCGACCGTAGGGAGGCCTTCTGTGCTGGATCTCAAATTTATCCGTGACAACGTCGAAGCCGTTAAAGAAAATTGTAAAAACCGAGGCGTCGAAGCCGATGTCGATCTGGTCGTAGAGCTTTCCGACCGTCGTTCGACGCTTATAGGCGAACTGAACGAGCTACGCCAACGCCAGAACGTACTTTCCAAGGAGATACCGCAGAGCGACCCGGAAGAGCGTGCGCGCCTGATCGAGGAATCGAAGAGCGTCAAGGTCCAGATCCCGCAACGGGACGCCGAACTCTACGAGGTCGAGGCGCGGATGAAAGATGAGCAGCTAAACATCCCCAACATGACCCACCCGGACTCTCCTATTGGCAAGGACGATTCGGAGAACGTCGAGATTCGGCGCTCCGGTGAAATACCACAGTTTTCTTTCGAGCCGAAAGACCACGTTGAGCTCGGGGAGTTGTTGGGAATCATAGACTTCGACGCCGGCGCAAAGACCACCGGCAGCAAATTCTATTTCTTGCGCGGGGATGCGGTGCTGCTGGAATTGGGGCTTATCCGGTATGCGATGGACATTATCATACAGCGAGGATACGAGCCCACGATCACGCCGGATCTGGCGCGGGACGAGGCATTGGTCGGGACCGGGTTTATACCTCGCGGGCCTGAGGCCCAGATCTACTCCGTCGAGAACACAGATCTCTCCCTGATCGCCACCGCTGAGATCACCCTGGCCGGCCAGCACGCCGACAGCATCCTAGACGAATCGCAGCTCCCTCTGCGCTACGCCGGACTTTCCCATTGCTTCCGAACGGAGGCTGGGGCCCACGGCCGGGCGAGCCGGGGCCTCTACCGGGTACACCAGTTCACTAAGGTCGAGATGTTCGCTTTTACTACGCCGGAGCAGTCGGTGGAAGTACACGAAGAGATGGTCGGGATCGAGGAGCGCATATTCCAGGGCCTCGGCCTGCCGTACCGGGTGGTAGACATCTGCACCGGCGACCTCGGCGGGGCCGCCTACCGCAAATACGACCTCGAAGCCTGGATGCCGGGCCGAGACGACTTTGGTGAAGTGACCAGCACCTCCAACACCACCGATTACCAGGCCCGGCGCCTCGCCATTCGCTACCGGCCCGAGGGCGGCAGGCCGCAGCTTCTGCACACACTCAATGGGACGGCGCTTGCCATAAGCCGGGTACTCATCGCGCTGATGGAGATCTACCAGCAAGAGGACGGCTCCGTACTACTCCCCGAAGCTCTCGTTCCCTATGTCGGTAAGGAGAAGATAGAGCTTACCAAGTGAGTTGGAGAGCTCCTGAAATACTCGTAGTCTTTGTTCGGACTTTCATGTCTTTATGCAGACACCCTGAGTTTTGTGTTCTCGTTGGAATTTTTGGCCACTTGGAGGGTTGCGGCGCGTTTCGTAACCGTGTTAACGTGCGGTTAATTAAACATGAAGTAAAAGATGCGATGTTGCTCCCTTGAAAGAGAACATCCTAAACAAACTAACATAAGGGGTCTCTTTGAAGGGCATGGCGAGCATTTACAAGAGTATTTCGAACAATCGTTTTATGACCGCAGTTGTGGTCACCGTTTTGTTGCTCACGGCGATACTCGCAGTGCTGACGGCACCCTCGTACTCTAGCAGTGCCGACGCTCAGGAAGGGCCCGTTGGCGCTGACCAGATCACGTTCACGCCACCAAGGGCTGTCCCGGCGGACGTGAATTTTTCTCAGGAGATAAAGGCAACGTCCAAGATAGTGGAGAAGCCGCTCGTACTCACCGTCGCGGGCAAGGACTACGACATAAGCGCCAGCGACTTCAGTAGCGCCAGGTCCGGTACGACCGAGGCCCAGTCCGTGGTCGATTACACCGCCACGGTCGAAAATATCAAGGTTCCTGAGGTCGGTGACTTCGATATGGTCCTAACGCAGGAAGGGGAACCCGTCGCCGAAGCCACGGGGACGGCGATCTGGGGATTTCTGACGCTCCTGCCGCCGCTGCTGGCTATCGCTATAGCTTTGATCTCCCGCCAGGTGATTCCATCTCTGGTGCTGGGTATCTATATCGGGGCGGTAATGATCTACGGTATCTCGTTCGGGGCGCTGTGGTTCGGCCTGCTGGACACCATACAGGTCTACATTGCCCAGGCTATCGTGCCGCCGGATGGGGATACGGGCCACGTTGCGATTATCCTGTTTACGCTTCTGATGGGCGGGTTGATCGGGATTGTCTACCGTAATGGCGGCGCCTTCGGGATAGCCGACAGAATCAGTGTCCTGGCGAGCAACCGTCGGCGAGGCCAGATCTCGACCAGCGGTCTTGGATTCGCCATATTCTTCTCCACCTATGCCAACTCGCTCGTTATCGGCAACACCATGCGTCCGGTTACCGACCGGCTGAAGATATCGCGGGAGAAACTTGCGTACATCGTGGACTCGACGGCCGCGCCGCTCGCGGCCATAGCGGTGATCTCGACCTGGATCGGCTTCGAACTCGGCCTGATACAGACTTCGATATCCGGCATTAGCTTCCAAGAGGGCGCGTACTCGATCTTCCTCCAGTCAATTCCGTATAACTTCTACCCGATCTGGACCCTCATCTTCGTTATCGCCATTGGTGCTACCGGCCGGGATTTCGGCCCGATGCTCAAAGCCGAGCAGCGTGCCAGCCAGGAAGGCAAAGTCCTCCGCGACGGCGCCGACGTGGACGCCAACGCCGGTGAAGACGGCGGAGACCTTCAGATGAAAGAAGGCGCACCCCGGTATGCTTTCAACGCCGTTATCCCGATAGCAGTATTGATCGGCACGGTAGCGGTCGGGCTCTACGTTACGGGTAGCGGAGAGACCCTGCGCGACATCATCGGCAGCGCCGACACCGGGGCGACCCTGTTGTGGGCCGGTCTTCTGGGTGTGTTAGCGGCGGTGTTCCTCTCCGTCGGCCAGCGCATCCTGAGCCTCAAAGAAACGATGGACGCCTGGTACGGTGGCCTCAAGTCGGTGCTGTTTGTCATGATCATACTGACCCTAGCGTGGGCGCTCGGGAACGTCGCCGGAGACCTGAAGACGGCCAACTACCTGGTTTCTGTTCTAGGTAACGCGCTGCCACCGGCGATCCTTCCGGCCATCTTGTTTGTAATCGCTGCGGCGGTCTCTTTCGCAGTCGGCACGAGTTGGGGCACGATGGGCATCCTGATGCCTTTGGCCGTGCCGTTGGTGTGGACGGTTCTGCAGAACAACGACATGGCGAACCCGGACAACTTCTACATAATGTACGCGACCATCGGGACCGTGCTTGCCGGCAGCGTGTGGGGCGACCACTGCTCCCCGATCTCCGATACCACCATCATCTCTTCGGTGGCTGCCGGGTCGGACCATATAGATCACGTTCGGACCCAGATCCCATACGCCATGACCGTCGGAATTGCGGCGTTGCTGCTCGGCCTCATCCCGTCTGGTTTCGGGGTTTCGCCCTGGATCACACTGCCCATAGGAGCCGTGGTCCTCGTCGGTATTCTCTTCGTGTTTGGCACTAAGGTGGAAGATAGGAGCGGCGACGAGGAAGAGCAAGAAGACAAAGAAGAAGAGGAAGCGCCCGCTGAGACAACTTCCTGATACCGTCGAACCGGAAGGACCTGCGTATACCGGGCGAGGGTGTTGCTTAAATTCCCGCCGGTCTGCTAATGTAGCTCGTGGTTGGTGACGTGCTGGGCTGATAAGGAGGGCAAGATGAAGGCGTACTCTGCGGGCGGAAAATTAACCCTTTGGGTGTTGTTGTTCCTGATCTGCTCTCTGCTCTTTGTTGGCCTCGCGAGCGCCCAAGACAACTCTTCGTACACTATTGTCGAGCCTCCGAAGACCGTTCTCAACGGAATACCGTTTAGCGTGGATATCGAGTCCAGCGGCTCTCCCGGCCAGAACGTGCAGCTAGAAGTCGCGGGAGAAACCTACGACGCCAGCTTCTCGGATGGCATGGCTACGGTGGAAGAAATCGTGGTTAATAAGACCGGATCGGTCTCGATGGCCGTGGTCGCGGGGGGCGAGCAGGTCACTGAGGAGAGCACGAACTCTATCCCCGGGTGGTTCTCGATCCTGCCGCCGCTACTGGCTATTGCTATCGCCCTTATTACGCGCCAGGTAGTCCCGGCGCTCTTTCTAGGGATCTACATCGGGGCAGCGATGGCCTATGGCATTGGCCTGGGCGCTTTATGGTACGGGCTGGTGGACACACTCAATGTCTACATTATAGAGGCACTCTCGCCGCCGGACGGGAGTACGGGTCACGCTTCGATCATCGTGTTTACGTTGATGATCGGGGGTATGGTCGGCATCATCTCTCGCAACGGCGGTATGAAGGGTGTAGTAAACAGGATCATCGGCTTCGCCAGCACCCCGCAGCGGGGACAGACCGCCACCGGTATCCTCGGCATCGCCATCTTTTTTGATGATTACGCCAACACCCTCGTCGTAGGTAACACGATGCGGTCCATAACCGACCGACTAAAGGTCTCCCGGGAGAAGTTAGCTTACATCGTGGATTCGACAGCCGCCCCGGTAGCGACCATAGCGCTGATCTCGACCTGGATCGGCTTTCAGGTCGGCCTTATAGACGAGGCTGTCGGCAATATCGAAGGTTTCAGCCAGTCGGCGTACTCAATCTTCCTGAACTCCATCCCGTACGCTTTCTACCCGATCCTGGCTATCGTGTTCGTCTTCGCCGTCGCGCTGACGGGGCGAGACTTCGGCCCGATGTACACCGCCGAAGTGCGGAGCCGCGTGGAAGGCAAAGTCCTCCGCGAAGATGCCGACGTAGACTCAGCCGCCACGGGCGACGAGTTGGAGCCTGACGAAGATACTCCGGAAAGAGCTTTCAACGCCATCATACCCATAGTGGTACTGGTCGGGGTGGCGATGATCGGATTGTACGTAACGGGCAGCGGAGACTCGCTACAGGACATTATCGGTAGCGCCGATCCGTTCGCCTCTCTAGTTTGGGCATCTCTCCTCGGCGTGCTGGTAGCGGTAGTGCTCACGATCGGGCAGCGTTTGCTCACCCTGGGCGAGACGATGAACGCTTGGTACGTCGGGCTCCGGGCGATGCTCTTCGTCCTGGTCATCCTGGTCATGGCCTGGGCCCTCGCCGCGGTGACGGATGTTCTCCACACCGGTGACTATCTGGTCTCCGTGTTGGGTGAGAGCCTGCCCCCGGCGGTAGTGCCGGCCCTGATCTTCGTGGTCGCCGCCGCGACCGCCTTCGCCACCGGCACGAGTTGGGGCACAATGGGCATCCTCATCCCGCTAACCGTTCCGCTCTCCTGGGCTATCCTCCAGGCGAACGGTATGGATAACCCGGACGGATACCACATCCTCTACGCCTCCGTCTCCACGGTGCTAGCCGGGGCGGTATGGGGCGATCACTGCTCCCCGATCTCCGACACCACTATCATTTCCTCGATGGCCTCCGGCTCGGACCATATAGACCACGTCCGAACTCAGCTACCATACGCGCTGTTCACCGGCCTCATAGCGCTCGTCATCGGCCTGCTCCCAGTAGGATTCGGCCTACCGTGGTGGCTCATGATGCCGATAGCGATAGCCATAGCCGTTGGAGGGCTCATCATCTTCGGTAAAAAAGCTGACGATGAGGTCACGGGCCAAACGGAAGAAAAGGCCGAACAGCAGACGGTTTCCACTGGGTAGGTAAAGTCTACACTCCTCCCGAAGTCGTAAAGGTCGCGACAGACGCTGGATCCAAACTTGACATAGCCTTAGCCTTACTCTAATATATCAGCTAACGATATATCCGTAGACGAGTGTATTGTTCGGGTGAGTAGGAGGCTGGATGGAAAAAGAAGCGCGGGAACCAAAAGACCTGTTACCTCTTACACCGGCTGTGCTGAACATACTGCTGGCGTTGGCGGATGAAGAGCGCCACGGTTACGGCATTATGAAGGAAGTGGAGCATCGTACTTCAGGTGAGATGAGGCTCGGGCCCGGAACGTTGTACGGTTCCATAAAGCGGCTTTTGGAGCAGGGTTTGATCGAGGGCTCCGACGAACGGCCTGATCCCGAGATGGATGACGAGCGGCGTCGGTACTACCGGATCACGGAGTTTGGGCATAGGGTGGCCGCTTTGGAAGTCGAGAGGTTAGAGGCGTTGGTGAGGTCAGCGAGGGCTAAAGGGATATTGAGCAGCCCGGGAACATTGCCGGAGGGCGTGTGATGGACAGTTCCCAAAGAACGGCTCGATCAATAACTGTTTCGGAGCATGTTTATAGAGCGCTACTCGCAGCTTATCCGAAAGACTTTCGTCAGTACCACGATACTGAGATGGTTCAATTATTCAGGGATCTGTGTAGAGACCGATTAGAAACACATGGAATGAATGGACTCTTGAGTTTGTGGTTGCGGACCCTCCTAGAGCTTGTTAAGACGGCTGTTAGAGAGAGAATGAGAAAGGGGTCTTCCTCGATGTTTGCTTCTGCTTTTTCGTCTCGAAATGTGATCAGACAAGGAGGTATCGCAGCAATAGTGGGCGGCGCATTTCTCATTGCCGTCTGGCTTTTCGCTATTACAACAAACTTACCTATTACAGGTATGGGTCCAGATTTGTTGATGGAGAGCTGGCTTGCGCGAATCGCTCTGCCGTTGCTGTTAGTGGCAGGACTCCTCAGTCTCTATATTTGTGTGATGGAGGAAACGGAAAATGATCGGCGAGCCAGATTACTGGCGACTGTAGGTCTTGTACCATTGTTAGTTGTAGTTGCTGTCTCCATCCTTGGAGCTCCTATTCTTTCTCTGCAAGCCCCGGCTATTTTTCTTCTGCAAACCTGGGCTCTTATGCTTGCAACCGGGATTATAGTTGTATCAAGTATCTTGGCCAAGGCACTAGATCGTAAAGCAGTATTCCCAATATTTCTGATTCTGCTCTGGGTTCCACCGCTATCCGAGCTTGTAAGCATTCTAGGCGACGCGATTTACTATCTGACAATCGAGCCAGTATATCTCGCATTGAGCCCCCAGGTCAGGAACGAAACGGGGCTTCCAAACCCAACTTTATCAGGGATAGACTCTTTCTTACATAACGTACTATACTTTGCGCTACCGAGTATCCTAGTTGGTATCGGCTGGATCCTACTCGGACAGATTATCCGCAACTCCGCATCTCCAAGTCGAGATGACTCCGGCCCGGGTCTCAAAGAGCTACAGCAACTCCACGCGGCGGGCGTGCTTACCGACGAGGAGTTCAGTAGCGCGAGGTTGCGACTGTTGAATGGGTAGACGGAAACTGCAACTTCCGGGTCTTACTGCCCGATGATTGAGTCGGAACGCTATACTCTTCTCTAACCTGAATCGCATTAGAGAGGAGCTTTGACATGGTCGAGGCGGTCGAGAAGCTGACGAAAAAGAGCGAGGACCCGAGCCGGTGGTATCTGGATCTGGTCCGCATGGCTAAGCTGGCCGACTATGGGCCGGTACGCGGAACGTTTGCCATCCGGCCCTACGGCTTCGCGATCTGGGAGCGCATCCAACGTGATCTCGACGACCGCTTCAAAGCAACCGGCCACGTCAACGCTTACTTTCCGCTGCTCATTCCCAAGAGCTTCCTGGAGAAGGAGGCTAACCACGTCGAGGGATTCGCCCCGGAGTGCGCCTGGGTAACGATGGGGGGCGACAACGAGCTTGAAGAGCGATTGGCGATCCGTCCGACTTCAGAAAGCATCATCTGCGACTTCTACAAAAACTGGATTCAGAGTTACCGAGACCTCCCGCTCCTCATAAACCAGTGGTCCAACGTCCTGCGCTGGGAGATGGTTACCCGCCCGTTCCTCCGCACCTCGGAGTTTCTCTGGCAGGAAGGCCACACCGTCCACGCCACCGCCGAAGAAGCCCGCGAAGAGACTCTTCGTATGCTTGGTGTCTACCGGGACGTGTTCTACGAGAGAATGGCAATACCCGTCTTGACCGGCGTAAAAAGCGCCTCCGAACGCTTCAGCGGGGCCGTCGAGACCTACACTTGCGAGGGCTTGATGGGTGACGGACGTGCTTTGCAAGCTGCCACTAGCCACGACCTGGGACAGAACTTCGCCAAAGCCTTCGACATTACCTTCCTGGATGAGCAGCAGGATCGAGTCTATCCATATCAGACCTCCTGGGGTTTCTCGACTCGCACTATCGGGGCGCTGATCCTGGTCCACGGCGACGACCGGGGGCTGAAGCTGCCGCCGGCGCTCGCGCCCACTGAGGCGATTATCGTGCCGATCTGGCGGGGTGAGAACAAGGGTGACATCCGCAAAGAGGCCGAGAAACTCTACGCCGGGCTCCAGACTGAAGGCTTCCGCATGGAGGCGGACCTGGACGAGGAGCACTCGCCCGGCTGGAAGTTCAACGAGCACGAGTTGCGGGGTGTGCCGGTGCGCGTGGAGATCGGGCCTAAGGACATCGAGAAGGAACAGGTTGTCTTTGTGCGCCGGGACACGGGAGAGAAAGAGTTCGTGCCACGCGCTAAAGTCGCGGAGCGGCTGCGGGAACTTCTCGTCGAGATCCAGGAGAACATGCTCGCCCAGGCGACGAAGTTTCGGGACGCGAACACCCGCCACGCGGCTTCCTACGAGGAGTTCAAGGAGATCATCGCCGAGGAGCGTGGGTTCGTCGTGGCGCCCTGGGATGGGACAGAGGAGACGGAGCAGAGGATCAAAGACGACACCAAAGCCACCATCCGGTTGCTGCCCGAAGAGCGGGTGGAAGGTGAGGATCTCGTCTCCGGCAAGCCGGGCAAGACTGCTATTTTCGCGCGGGCGTACTAACTTGCTCTTGACGTAGGACGTTTTGGGCTTTAGCATCCTCCATTAGCGCGAACTCGCATCGAGAGCGGTGGAGGGAACTGGCCCTTTGAAACCGCGGCAACCGACGACGGGGCTTTCCCGCCGGAAAGGTGCCAAGTCCAGCAGGAAGATCATTCTCTTCCTGGAAGATGTGGTGAGAAGCGGGCAGCTTCTTCTTCGAGCGGGTTGCGCGATGTGGCTCTGCCGAATGACGAGAGCCGAGGCGTAAAACGTGGACGAAGAAGGAGGCTGCATTACTACCGAATATGACACTAGACCCAGGGGCCGGCGCTAGCCACGCTCCGGCCCGTCCGGGCATAAACCACCACTCTATAGGCTCCTTCGAGCCGGAACTCGGCGGAAGGCTGGACCAAGTTACGCTCGCCTACGAGACGTGGGGCGAGTTGAACTCCGCAGGAGACAACGCCGTCCTGGTCGTCCACGCCCTTACCGGCGACTCACACGCCGCCGGAGAGCCGTGTGACGAGTACACAAAGGGTGGCTGGTGGGAACCCGTGATCGGGCCGGGACGCCCAATAGACACCGACGAATACTTCGTTGTCTGCTCGAACGTCCTGGGCGGCTGCTCCGGAAGTACGGGGCCGGCCTCACCAGACCTGCGTAAGGGAAAGCCTTACGGTTCCCGATTCCCGATCATCACTATCCGGGATATAGTGCGGGCGCAAAAGCGACTGCTGAACGAACTCGGCGTGCAAAGCCTGGCGCTTGTGACCGGGGGATCCATCGGCGGCCAACAGGCGCTGGAGTGGGCCGTGGAGTTTCCGGATTTCGTGGAGAAGGCTATCCCGGTTGCCGCGAACGGCGCTTTGGGGCCACAGGGTCTGGGCATGAGCGAGCTGGGACGCCGGGCTATAATGGCCGACCCGGATTGGCAGGGCGGCGACTACTATGGCACAGGCTGTAGTCCCGAAAAAGGACTTTCTATAGCCCGGATGGCGGGGATGATGACCTACCAGAGCGCCGCTGGGCAGTGGGAGCGCTTTGGACGCCGGAAGGCGGGCCGTCCACCGCTGTACGAGGAGTTCGGCGGAAGGTTCGAGGTTGAGAGCTACCTGCAATACCAGGGCAAAAACTTGTTGGGACGCTTCGACGCCAACACGTACCTGTACCTGTTGCGGGCGATGGACCTCTACGACGTGGCCCACGGCTACGAGTCGCCCGAGGAGGCGTTCAGCCGAATCGAGGCGGAGATTCTGTTCGTAGGGATCTCCAGCGACTGGCTGTTTCCGGTGGGTGAGGTCAGTGATACTGCGGAGGCCGCGCGGCGGGCCGGGGCAAAGGCCGGCTACGCCGAGATAAACACGAAAAGCGGGCACGACGCTTTTCTGAAAGACTGGGACGAGCTAAACGCGGCTATTGAGCCGTTTATAAAAGACTAGGAGAAGAAATATGTCAGAAGCAACCGAAAACCAGCAGCAGGAGCGCGACTACGGGTTCGACACCCTGGCGTTGCACGGAGGGCAGGAGCCCGACCCGACCACGACGGCGCGGGCGGTCCCGATCTACCAGTCCACCTCCTACGTCTTCCACGACACGGACCACGCTGCCAACTTGTTTGCGCTCTCCGAAATGGGTAACATCTACACGCGCATCATGAACCCGACCACCGACGTCTTCGAGCAGCGGGTCGCGCTTTTGGAGAAAGGTGTGGGGGCGCTCGCAACGGCTTCCGGCCAGGCGGCGGAGACGCTCGCCATCCTGAACATCGCGGGGGCGGGGGATGAGATCGTCTCTTCGGCCGGACTCTATGGCGGGACGTACAACCTCTTCCACTACACGCTACCCAAGATCGGTGTAAACGTAAAGTTCGTGGACGGCACCGACCCGGAGGCCTTCCGCGAGGCAATAACCGACAAAACCAAAGCCATCTACTCGGAGACCGTCGGCAACCCGGCCCTGAACACGCTGGACATCGAGGCCATAGCCGAGGTCGCCCACGAGGCCGGCCTCCCGCTCATCGTGGACAACACCCTGCCCTCGCCGTATCTGGTCAACCCTCTCGCCTACGGCGCGGACATCGTGGTGGAGTCTACGACGAAGTTTATCGGTGGGCACGGGACGACTATCGGCGGCGTGATCGTGGACGGCGGAACGTTCCCTTGGGACAACGGTAACTTCCCCGAGTTCACCGAGCCCGACCCGTCCTACAACGGGCTGGAATACTATCCGGTCTTGGGCGAGATGGCCTACATCCTCAAGGCGCGGGTTCAGATGCTCCGGGACTACGGTCCGGCCCAGAGCCCATTTAACAGCTTCCTGCTGATACAGGGCGTCGAGACGCTGCCGCTGCGCATGGAGCGCCACTCGCAGAACGCGATGGCCGTCGCCGAGTTCCTCTCAGAGCACGAGAAAGTCAACTGGGTCAACTATCCCGGTCTCTCCGACCATCCGACGCACGACCTGGCGAAGAAGTACCACCGGGACGGGATGTTCGGGGCCATTCTGGGCTTCGGCATCGATGGCGGCTTGGAGGCCGGCAAGGCGTTTATAGACCGGCTGGAGTTGCACAGCCTGTTGGCGAACGTCGGGGACGCGAAGAGCCTGGTGATTCACCCGGCGTCGACCACCCACTCGCAGCTCAGCGTGGACGAGCAGAAGTCTACCGGCGTTACGGATGATTACATCCGGCTCTCGGTTGGACTGGAGAATATTGACGATATACTCACCGATCTGGATCAGGCATTGAATGGAGCGTGAAGGTAGTTTGAACGAACCCCTCGTCATAAAGTTCGGGGGCACCTCGGTCGGTGACGGCGCGGCTTTTGTCCGCGCCGCGAAGATCGCCGCCGATGCTGCCCAAGAAAGACCCGTGGCCGTCGTTGTCTCCGCGATGGGCGGCACGACCGACACCCTGCTCGGCTACTCCGAAGCCACCGCGAAGATGGCTGTCGAGGGCACGGATCGAACTGCGACCGGTGCGACACGCGAGGGGTCCATCGCGGAACTTCACCGCACGCTGGCCGAACGCCACCTCAAAGCCGCCCGCGAAGCCGTCTCCGAAGAGCATCTCCCAAAAGTGGAGGAACGCCTGATGGGGAGACTGGGCGAGCTAACGGAGGCGATCTCGGCTCCGGCGGACGACCCCGACGCCCGGCGGGCTGAGGTAGCTGTCTACGGTGAGCGACTCTCAGCGGAGATACTGGCCGGCGCCATAAGCAGCCTCTGTGCACCTGCCGCCGTCGTCGCCGGAGACCCCATAGCCACCGACTCCGGGTTCGCGGAGGCCGAGGTAGATGTGGGGGAGACCCGCGAGCGATGTACGCGCTACGTGCGGCCTTTGCTGGATGAGCAGGTCGTCGCGGTGGTGCCTGGCTACGGTGGACGGTCGCCCGAGGGCCGTCAGACCACACTGGGGAGGGGCGGTTCGGACCTGTCTGCGACGATCGTCGGGCGTGGCATAGACTCGAAAGAGGTCTGGATCATGTCGGACGTGGACGGTGTACTGGATGCCGATCCTCGACTCGTCCCGGATGCCGCCCTGCTGCCCCGGCTCTCTTACCGGGAAGCCCGCGTTTTCGCGGAGCTGGGTGCCAAGATCCTGCACCACCGCACGATGGAGCCGGCCGCTGACGCCGGAATCGAAGTGCTGGTTCGTAATACGTTCAACCCGGGCTCGCCCGGTACGCGGGTTACGGCCTTCGAAGAGGGCGCGGGGGTCCGGTGCATCGCCCTGCGGCGAAACATGGCCGTCGAGGTTCCATGCACCAGCGGCCACCGTAACGAAGCGGCGGTGGTCGTGTGTATTGGCTCGCCGGAGAAGGTGGATACCAAAATGGGGAGAAAGCTTCTCCGGGAGGCCGGAATAAGCGTGCTGCACTTCGGCAAGGCTACCGCCGGGCTCGTCTTTCTCGTGCCTAAAAGAGAGGCGGAGCAGGCGCTTCGCATTCTGCACGACGCCCTGGTTACGGTCCCCGAAGCTGAGGTCGTCGTTGGCGCGGAGGAGGTTGCTTGAAGCGACTGGAGATAGTCCAGATCGGGATGGGCAACGTCGGCCGGGCGGTGGCCCAGGTCATCCTCGAACAGCGCAAGCATTGGCTGGAGGATTCCGGCTTGGACGTCCGTTACCGGGCCGTCGCGGACACCTCCGGGGCCCTAGTCGGTGAAGACCTCTTGCCGCAGGCCATCCGGGTCAAAGAAGAAGGTGGGAACCTCTCCGATCTCGGCGTCGAACCGGTGGAGGACGTACTGCTCTCAGATCCTGAACCGGGCTACACACGGGTGGTCGTGGACCTGGCGGTTCACGGTGGCACCTATGGCTTGGACCTGCTCGGTGTGCAGAACGGCTCTTTTCTGGTGCTCTCCAACAAGGGGCCGCTTTCAGAGAGCATGGAGCAGTACCGGCGGTTCACCACCAAGCTCAGGGACCGGTTGTGGCGTGAGGCGACGGTTGGGGCGGGGATGCCGATCATCTCGACGTTGCAGGGCTTGATCGAGGGCGGCGACGAAGTCTTCGAGATTCAAGCCAGCCCCAGCGGAACTTTAGGCTTCATAATGAGCGCCGTCGAAGGCGGACGCTCGTTCTCCGAAGCGGTCCAGGAAGCGGTAGACCTCCACTACGCGGAGCCCGACCCTCGCGACGATCTCTCCGGCCTCGACGTGGCGCGCAAAGCCATAATCCTTGCCCGCACGATGGGCCGGGACGTAGAGCCGGACGAAGTACCCTATCAGTCGCTAGTTCCCGAAGGTCTCGAAGACGTATCCCAGGAGGAACTCATGCAGCGCCTCCCTGAAGCCGACGAGGCTTTCGCCGAGCGCCTGCTGGCCGTCGAAGAACATCATATGCTGCGCTATCTGGCCCGCATACCGAAAGAAGGGCCGATAGAGGTTGGGCTCGTGGACACTCCGGTCGAGAGTCCCTTTGGCCCGATAGACGGCCCTGAGAACGTCTTCAACTTCCGCACCCGGCGCTACTCGGATGTTACCCTCACCATCCGCGGTCCCGGAGCGGGCCCGGAGCGCACCGCGAGCGGCGTCGTCTTCGACCTGCTCGACATAATGCACAAAGCTTTAGAAGATGACGGAAAGGACCACTAACATGACCGAGGGATACACCGTAGCGGTAGTAGGAGCCGGACTCGTCGGAGAGCGACTCGTCGCCGAGCTCCGACGGCGAGAATTCCCCCTCAAGGAACTTCGCATCCTGGCCCGCACCGAACGGCAGACCGTGCTCGACGGTGAGACCTTCGAGGTTGGGATTGCCGAGCCCGACGCCTTCGATGGCGTAGATTTCGCTTTCTTTGCCGGCACCGAAGGGGAGAAGGGGGCGGCGGTACAGCTTGCCTCCGAGGCTATAGACTGCGGCGCGGTCGTCATAGACAACGGCAGCGACTTCCGGCTCGACCCTGAAGTGCCACTCATCGTCCCAGAGGTCAACGCCGACGCTCTGAGGGAGCACAACGGGCTCATCGCCAACGCCAACTGCTCGACCACCCAGATGGTGGTAACGCTCGCGCCGCTCGCCCGCGAGTTTGGGCTGAAGAAGGTGGTCGTCTCGACTTACCAGGCGGTTTCGGGTTCCGGTCGCAGCGGGGTAGCGGCACTGGAGAATGGACGGGAGGATGCCTATCCAAAGCCGATTGTCGGGAACGCTCTGCCCCTGATCGGGGACGTTGGCGGGGATGGTTACACCACCGAAGAGACGAAGATGCGCGAAGAGTCCCGCAAGATCCTGGGTCTTCCGGACCTGGAAGTCTACGCTACCGCCGTCCGAATCCCGGTTCACACCGGCCACGCCGAGAGCGTCTACGTTGAGACCGAGAAGGAAGTCTCTCTTCCCGAAGTGCTCGAAGTCCTACGCAACGCACCCGGGATCGTGTTCGCCGGAGACGCCTCGGACTTCCCGACGCCGCTAGAGGTTGCAGGAGAGCCCGACACGTATGTAGGACGAGTTCGGGTCGAAGATCACTCGATCAGCTACTGGTGCGTGGCGGACAACCTGCTAAAAGGCGCGGCTACGAACGCGGTCCAGATCGCTGAGTCACTCATCGAAACACGGGTGTAAGAGAAGAAAGTATGCCGGAGGTCGAGATACGCCTCGCAACCGAAGAGCACGTCCCGCTCATACTCCGCTTTATAAAGGAACTCGCCGAGTACGAGCACCTCTCGCACGAAGTTGTCGCTACTGAGGAAGCCCTCAGAGATTCGCTTTTCGGTGAGTTCCGGGTGCCTGAGACGCTTCTGGCGTATCTCGGAGACGAGCCGGCCGGGTTTGCGTTGTTCTTCCACAACTTTTCCACCTTTCTGGGAAAGCCCGGCATTTATCTGGAAGACCTGTACGTAAGTCCTGAATACCGGGGAGCCGGAGTAGGACGGTCGCTGCTGGCGCACCTCGCGAAACTGGCCGGTGAGCGAGGTTGCGGGCGTCTCGAATGGTGGGTTCTGGACTGGAACGAGCCGGCGATAGACTTCTACAAAAGTGTCGGGGCCCGGTCGATGGACGATTGGACGGTCTATCGGGTCACCGGAGACGAACTACATGAATTGGCGTCTGGAGCCGCTTAAATTTAGCCAAACGCTGTACGAAGTCCGGTCTACCCGATAAACTCTTTCAAAGAGCGGCTATAGAGCAAAGGAGAGAGTCATGCCCGAAGAGAAGAAAAAAGGGTTCTGGGCCAGGCTATTCGGGAGTAGGGCACCTTCGGCCAGGGAACAACGGGTTCTGGAGTATATCTCTCACAGGCTCAACGAAGGAGCCAAACTCAAGGATGTGATCGATGAAGAGTATGTCCGGCGCAACGCCTCCAGCGGAGAGATCGACGAAATCTGCAGTAAACCGGAGGTTGTGGAAGCGGCCCGCGAAAGTATGGAGGAGGAATTTAAGTCCGGAGATCTGGACCCAACTCGTCGCTCGGAATAACAGGCACGCATTCCGGCTACGTCCGGCTTCTCCCCGGGTTGTATAATTCACGAGTTGCGAATTTTATATCCGAGGAGGCCTAGTGCCGATTTACGAATACAAGTGCGAGAATGGACACGTCTTCGACATAATGCAGAAAATGTCCGAGGATCGACTAGAGACCTGCATAGAGTGCGAGGCGCCGGTGAAAAAACTTATGCACCCTGTAAACATCTCCTTCAAAGGCTCCGGTTTCTACTCGACGGACTACAAGGGCAGTAAGAAAACGGAGAAGACCGACTCTTCCAAGAGCACCTCTACAGAGACGAGCGGCGGCTCGGAAAAAAGTGGTGGCTCGGAATCTAAGTCCGAGAGCAACGGCTCGAAGAGTTCCGAAAGTTCTTCGAGCGAGAAGAAGGCCGCTAAAAAGGACTAGCAATTGAACCGTAGCGCGGCAGAAGACCCGGCGCGTGATCGCCGACAAAACTTTCTCCGTCGCGCTGCCCGAAGAGCCGCGCTGGGCGTTACTCTACTCTTTGTAGCTGCCGCACTCCTGGTCTCCGTGTTCCTGGTGGTCTACACTGCCTGGAGCCACGACCTGAGTAGGGGTGTGTTCGCACTTCTCTTCGCCGTCCTGAGTGCCCAAATAGCCCTGAACTGGTTGCTCTGGAAAGAGGACGACGATGACCCGGACGCACACTATTACGACCCGAATTAAACAGAAACGCTCGTGAAAAGTCCTGCAAAACGGCCCTCAATCTCAGGTTCAAGCTGACCTAGACAAACCGCTCACTCTTGTCTATAGTTCCTCGCGTTGAGGATGGGAGAACAGGCAAAGGCGGCGCGTATATATTGCGTGCCGCCGGAAGCTCTTCCGGTATTTAGAGAGGGAGTTTAGTTGACGGCCACGCCTTTCGCGCATTTGCACTGCCATTCGGAGTATTCGATGCTCGACGGGGCTAGCCGCATCCGGGACCTCATCTCCTTCGCTAAGGATCAGAACATGCCCGCCATCGCCCTAACCGACCACGGCGTGATGTACGGGATGGTCAAGTTCTACAAGGAAGCCACCGACGCGGGAATAAAACCGCTTATGGGCTGCGAGGTCTACGTCGCCGCCGACCGGCACGACCGGAGCAAGGCCCCCTACTACCATCTCACCCTGCTAGCCCGAACCGCCGAAGGCTACAAGAACCTGATGAAGCTCTCTACAACCGGCTTTCTCGAAGGCTTTTACCGCAAACCGCGGGTGGACATGGAGATGCTGCGCAAGCACGGCAAGGGCATCATCTGCCTCTCCGGCTGCCTATCCGCCGAAGTTCCGACCCGCATCCTCGAAGGCCGGATGGACGAGGCTAGGAAGCTGCTGGAGCAGTATCAGGAAGTATTCGACGCCGTGTTCTTGGAGATGCAGGACCACCTGAACATTCCGGAGCAGAAACGGGTAAACGAGGGCTTGCTCAAGTTGCACAAAGACACTGGCCTGGATCTCGTGGCGACGAACGACAGCCACTACACGACACGCCAAGACGCCAAGATGCACGACGCGCTGCTGTGCATCGGGACCGGCAAGTTCTACAACGATCCCAACCGGATGAAGTTCGCCGGCGACGAGTTCTACGTCAAGCCGGTAGAAGAGATGGAACGGATCTTCCCGCAACACCTGGAGGCGCTGGAGAACACCATCAAGGTAGTGGATATGGTCGAGGACGTCGGCATTGAGCTCGGCAAGACCCGGCTGCCCAACTTTCCAAAGCCAAAAGGCTACACGGCGGCCCAATACCTGCGGGAGCTGTGCCTGAAGGGGCTCGTGGGGCGTTACGGGGATCGGGCGAAGACCACCGAGGTGCAGCAGCGGCTGGACTTCGAGTTGGAGACTATCGGGAAGATGGGCTTCGAGGATTACTTCCTCATAGTTTGGGACTTTATCCGATTTGCGAAGGAACGTAAGGTCGCGGTGGGGCCGGGGCGCGGTTCGGCGGCGGGTTCTATCGTAGCGTACGCGCTGGAGATAACCGACCTGGACCCACTAAGCTACTCGCTGCTTTTCGAGCGTTTCCTGAACCCGGACAGGATCAGCATGCCGGACGTGGACATAGACTTCTCGGTCGCCGGGCGTTCGGAGGTAATGCAGTACGTTACTGAAAAGTACGGCGGCCAGGACCATGTCGCCCAGATCATCACCTTCGGGACCATTGGTGCCAAAGCCGCCATTCGGGACTCCGGTCGTATCTTCGAATACCCCTACGGCGACACCGACAAGCTCGCCAAGTTGATCCCGGAAAAGCCCGTCGGCACCACCCTACGCGACATACTGACCCGCGAAAACGGAGGCTACATCGCCGGTGATAAACATCCTGGACCGGCACGGGAGATCATGGAGATCGCCGGTCGTGACGAGGCTGCAAAGCGCGTCCTGGACAACGCCTTCGAGATCGAGGGCTTCGCCCGCCACGCCGGAACCCACGCCGCCGGCGTCGTCATCTCCGAAGAGCCACTTACAGATATAGTGCCGCTCCAGCGTGTCAAGGATACGAATTCAGTAATGGTCCAGCACCCGATGAGCGACGTGGAAGCGCTCGGGTTGCTGAAAGTAGACTTCCTCGGCCTGCGGAACCTGGACGTGATCGAGGAGACCCTTGAAAGCATCCGGGAGACAAAGGGTGAAGAGGTAGACATAACGGAGATACCCCTCGACGACGAAAAAACCTTGAAACTCTTTTCGCAGGGGGACACCTTCGGAGTTTTCCAGTTCGAGTCGAGCGGGATGCAGCGGATGCTTCAGGAAGTCCGGCCCGACCGCTTCGACGACCTCGTGGCGCTCAACGCCTTGTACCGTCCCGGCCCGATGGACTACATCCCAAACTTCAAGAACGGTAAGCACGACCCCGACAGCGTCGAATACCTGGACCCGCGCCTAAAGCCTATCCTGGAGCCCACCTACGGCGTCGCGGCCTACCAGGAGCAGCTCATGGAGATCTCCAAGCTGCTCGGCGGACTCACCCCCGGCCAAGCCGACACGCTGCGTAAGGCCATCGGCAAGAAGAACGCCGCGATGCTCGCCACCCTCAAAGACAAGTTTATGGAGGGCTGCGCGACGAACGACGTCTCTACCCGGGCTGCCGAAGAGGTATGGAACTGGATGGAGAAGGCGGGCGGCTACTCGTTCAACAAGAGCCACTCCGCCTGTTACTCGTTCCTCGCCTTCCAGACCGCATACCTCAAGGCGCACTATCCTGAGGAGTACATGGCGGCGCTCATGAGCAGCGTCATGAACACCAAAGACCGGGTTCCCCAGTATGTCGCCGAGGCGCGGGCCATGAAGATAGAGGTAATGCCGCCGGACGTGAACGAGAGTGGCCTGCGCTTCACGGTGGTCGGCAATACCATCCGCTTCGGGCTTTCGGCGGTCAAGAACGTAGGGGACGCCTGCATCGACTCGATCATCGCCGCCCGGAAAGACGGACCGTTCGAAGACATCTACGATTTTTGTGAGCGGATTGACTCAACGACGTACAACAAGCGTACAATCGAATCACTTGTCAAATGCGGGGCGTTCGACTCTATGGATTGTCCTCGGGCGGCGATGTTGGAAGTGCATACGAAGGCTGTGGATCGGGTCGGTAAAGGGCTGAGGGGGGCCAGTGAGGATCAGGTCTGCATGTTCGACGCGGCGGAGATCGCGCCGGCCAAGCCCGAAATCCCCGACATCGAAGACGAGCAGCGCCAGAGCCTGGAATGGGAAAAAGAGACGCTGGGCCTCTACGTCTCCGACCACCCGCTGCGGCCCGTGCTCCACAAGCTCAAGAAACAGATCGACACTACCGTCTCGGACCTGGAGAACTGTCGAGACGGGGCTATGGTGTGGGTTGGCGGGCTTGCGACGTCGGTCAGGATCAACACCACGCGCAAGGGTGACAACATGGCGATGCTTCAACTCGACGACATGCGGGGGCTCGCCGAGGTTATGGTGTTTCCGCGCGTGTATGCGAAATTCTCGGAGAGTATCCGCGAGGACGCGGTACTGAAGGTCAAAGGCCGTGTAGAGCGCAAAGAAGGCCTGCCGCGCATTGTGGCGATGGAGATGGAAGAATTGCACCTGGAGCCGGGTCTAGACCCGCTCTACCTCTTTGCCAGTGAATTCGTTGGCCTCGCGCGCGCGGACGCGGAGCGGGCGCTAGAGGTGATCCGGGACCACCCGGGTGGAAGCTCGCTACTACTCGTATCGAGCGACGGGCAGGAAGAGCGCATCACCAGCGTCGAAGACTCCTCGGACCTGCACGCGAAGCTCAAACAAATACTCGGCACAACCTGTATCAGCTACCGCCGCCTACGTACCGTGCCCGACATGGAGCAGGTTTCTTAAAGCAGTACCAACAACATAAAATTGGTATTCTTGTGAGTTGCTGGGCCTCTTGTGGGTAACCGTGTAGAGTACGGATATCTATAGCTGGCGAAAGGACTATCGCTGCAGATGTTCGTTGTTTTGCGAAGATATTCTCGGCGGTCTGAAGTTTACGGATTGAAGACTCGGTGAACACGGGTGGAGTGACCCGCTGGGGAAGGATGCTGCGGACCCTAGGGTTGCCGCGCAAAGAACTCCGAAGTTGGGCGCTCTACGATTGGGCGAACTCCGCATTTGTTACCTCCGTTGGGGTAGTTATATTGCCGTTGTATTTCCAGCAGGTGGCGGGGGCGGATCTCCCCGAAGGGCGGCCGCTAGTTTACTGGGGATACATCAACAGCCTGGCGCTACTGCTTGTTGCTATAGCTTCGCCGATGCTCGGTGCTGTTGCAGACTTTATGGGCGCGAAGAAGCATTTTCTGGGAGTTTCCATCGGTGTCGGCGTTCTCGCGACGGCGGGGATGTACTTTGTGGGGGAGGGGGATTGGGAACTGGCGGCGGTTCTGTTCGTCGCAGGGACCATCGGGGTGACGGCTTCGCTTACTTTCGCCGACTCCTTGTTACCCCACATAGCGCATGAGGATGAGGTGGACCGGGTGTCTACCGCAGGATACGCCCTCGGTTACGTGGGGGGCGGCATACTGTTAGCGGTACATGCAGCGATGATCGTGCAACCTCAGTTCTTCGGGCTCGCTGATGCCGGTGCAGCCTCGCGGGTCGCGTTCTTGACCGTTGCGGTCTGGTGGGTGGTGTTTTCTATCCCGATCTTCCGCGACGTTGTCGAGCCTCCGCGTCGGTTGGAGGCGGATGAAACCCTGGGAGCAAATCCTATCCGGGTAGGGTTTGGGCGTCTGAAGGAGACTTTTAGTGAGGTGCGGCAGTATCGGGACCTCTTCGTCTATCTGGTCGCGTACTGGTTCTTTATCGACGGGGTTCATTCCATTCCGAAGCTGGCTACCATCTACGGGGCGAGCCTCGATATAGATAGCAGCGCCTTGATCGGGGGCATCATCGTGGCGCAGTTCGTTGGTATTCCGTTTACGTTCGCGTCTGGGGCTCTGGCGGGTCGCATCGGGGCCATGCGCGGTATCTACGTTGGGCTCGTCGGCTACGTCGTGATCACCGTCCTCGCCATGTTCGTCGCCACCGGGTGGCACTTCTTCGCCCTGGCGGTTGGTGTGGGGATGTTGCAGGGCGGGACCCAGGCGCTCTCCCGGTCGGTCTACTCGAAGATGGTGCCCAAAGCGAAGTCTTCGGAGTTTTTCAGCTTCTATAGCGTGTTCGGTAAGGTAGCGGGTATTCTCGGGCCGGCGTTGTTCGCGCTAGTGGTCAGCCTCACGGACACCGGACGTATAGCCATCGCTTCGCTAGCGCTCTTCTTTGTCGTGGGCATCCTGATCCTCTCCCGGGTCGATATCGAGAAAGGGCAGCGCGTTGCCAGGGAGGAGGACGCCGCCACCTACACGGTCGATTAGGGTACCGTGTAGAGCGCCGAAAGTTCCTACAAACCGTATAGTTCTCCAAACTTGTTATTCAGGTATTTGAGGTAGGGTGTGGTGTCGAGAGGGCGGCCGGTGGTGTCCTGGATCAGGTCTTTCGGCTCGTAGCGGCGACCGTGCCGGTGAATGTTTTCGTGCAGCCATCCGAGCAAGGTTCCGAACTCACCGCGACCGATCTCTTCGGGGATTTGGGGATGTTTTTCCACTGCGGTCTCGAATAGCTGTACGGAGAGTACGTTGCCCATCGTGTAGGTTGGGAAGTATCCGAACAGCCCGGCGGCCCAGTGGATGTCCTGCAGCACGCCTTGCGCGTCGTTCTTCGGTACTATGCCCAGGTACTCTTCCATCCCGGCGTTCCAGGCGGCTGGTAGGTCTGCGACAGAGAGATTATCTTCGAAGAGGGCTACCTCCAACTCGAAGCGGAGCAGGATGTGGAGATTATAGGTTAGTTCATCTGCTTCGACCCTTATCTCGGAAGGTCGGACCGCATTGATCGCGCGGTAGAAAGTTTCGAGGTCCGTAGTACCGAGAGCCTGGGAAAAGGTTTCTTGCAATTGGGGATAGTAGTGAGCCCAGAAGGGCAGCGACCGGCCCACCAGATTCTCCCACATCCGGGATTGGGATTCGTGGATACCCATCGAGGCGCCGCCGTCGAGGGGAGTACGGAAGTATTCAGGGTTCACTCCCTGTTCGTACATGGCGTGGCCCGACTCGTGGAACGTGGCAAAGAGTGATGGGGAGAGCCAGCCGGGGTCGAAGCGTGTGGTGATCCGGACGTCGCCGCTGTTCAGGCCGACGCAGAACGGGTGGATCGCCCGGTCCTGCCGACCCCGTCTCCAGTCGTAGCCGAAGGCGCTAGCCACTGAGGCCCCGAATTCTTCCTGCAGCTTCTCGTCGAAAGGGCCGTGGAGTGGAGATGAGAAATCCTCACCCAGCTCATCGGAGATGCTCTGTAGCAGTGGAAGGCTTCCGGCTTTCAGTCCTTCGAACATGGCTTCCAGTGGGACTTTTCGGGCTCCGGGCTCGAAGGCGTCGAGCATTGCGTCGTATGGGTGATCCTCATATCCTAGGTGCTCGGCACTCGTGCGTTGTAGGGTGAGCAACTCTTGCATATGGGGTGCGAAGGCTTTCCAGTCAGAGTTTTTCCGGGCCTTTGCCCAGGCGGGCTCGGCCAGGGAACGGGCGCGCGAGATCTCCTCGACGAGCCGCGCCGGGAGCTTCGTGGCTTTTTCGTAGTTGCGGTGGGCAACCCGGACGAGCGCGCCATCCTCCGTCTCTGGGTC
This sequence comes from Rubrobacteraceae bacterium, assembly GCA_965214475.1. Taxonomy (GTDB): domain Bacteria; phylum Actinomycetota; class Rubrobacteria; order Rubrobacterales; family Rubrobacteraceae; genus SIRX01. Next base: position 130,359 of record OZ243953.1, read on the forward strand.
CAATTCGTCAAGAGATGCCAGCAAATCGCCGGTCTCTTCGGAGACGAGCATTTCGTGGGCCAGGCGGTTCAGGGTCGCCAGTTGCTCAGCCCGGCCTTTTACACCACCCTCAGGCATGTAAGTCTGACGGTCCCAGGCAAGCGTCAAGCTGGCGGCGGCCAGGTCGCTGATGGTCCCCATTCGGGCTTTTAAGATCTGCAAATTATTCTCGGAAATTTTAGACATTCGGACATAGTAGCATCGCCGTAAAGCCCCTGGTGTCGCCTCGAATAGTGTCTGGAGGCAGGCAGTTTGGCGAAATCTTGGATTTCAGGTCTTGTGCGTGGGGTACTAATATCATTAAATACTAGTGTACAGAGTGACGAGGCTTATCCAACAGAAGGGGTGTGGAGATGAATACGCTAGTGAAAGGGAGTTTGGCCGTCGGTGGTGGGCTGGTCGCGTTTGAGGGCTTGCGGCGAGCTTTCCGGGTAAAGCCCAAGCCACGCTACGAGCCGTGGGAGCGGCCGCCGTTTAGAGAGTTCGAGAACAAAGTGTTAATTCTAGGAGGAGGGTTCGGAGGCTACAACGCGGCGAAGACGCTCTGCAAGAAGATCGAAGACCGGGATGATGTGGGGGTCATGTTGATTTCCAAGGAGAACTACTTCACTTTCTGGCCAATGCTTGCGGGTGTCATAAGCAGCGATATCCAGACCCAGAACGTGGCACAGCCATTGCGACGGTCCCTGATCGAAGCCGGCGCCAGTTTCCGGCGGGCGACCGTGGAAGACGTAGACTTCGAAAAGCAAACGGTAACGGCGGCGGGGGAGGGAGACGCGGAGATAGAGGTCCCGTACGATCACGTGATCATGGCCCTGGGCGGCGAGCCGGCGTTCTTCGGAATCCCCGGCGTCGAGGAACATGCCTTGAGCATGACGGGTATCCACACGGCGGAGGACATCCGCAACCGGGTTATAGAACGTTTCGAGCAGACAACGCTGGCGCGTGGTGATGTGCCACGTTCGAAGCTTACTTTTGTTGTTATTGGTGGGGGTGCAACAGGGGTAGAGACGGCCTCCGAATTGCACGGGCTCGTACACGATGTGCTGGCTCCGGACTATCCGAATATCAGCCCCAATAACGTACGCATCGTTCTAGTAGACAGGAATGAGCAGGTTCTGAAGGAGCTGGACCCGGCGCTCCGGCGCACAGCCCGCAAGAAGCTGGCGGACCTGGACATAGAGGTTTATAGCAATACCAAGGCACAGGAGATCACAGCCGACAAGGTGATCCTGGACAGCGGAGAGGAGATACAGGCTGAGAACGTCGTCTGGACCGCCGGCGCCCGGGCGAGCGTAAAGCTGGAGGACTTCGAGGAACTTCCCTCCGACGAGCGCAAAGGTCTCGAAGTCGATGAGTACTGTCGTGTAAAAGGCTACAACAATGTGTGGGGCATCGGAGACTGCGCCGCGAACGTGGATGGTGAAGGAAACGCTATCCCCCCGAACGCCCAGGCCGCCGTGCAGGGTGGAGACGCTGTGGCTAAAAACGTGCTGGCGTACATAGACAACGATGAACTGCAGTCCTTCAACTACAAGTCTGTCGGGCAGTTGGTGGAGATGGGGAGCCAGTTCGCAGTAAACGAGGTCATGGGCGTGAAGTTCAGCGGCTTTATAGCATCGCTCTTCTGGCGGGCGACGTACCTGTTCAAGACCGAGGCCCCCCAAAACAAGGCCAGGATCGCGGCGGATTGGTTCCTGGAGCTCTTCTTCCACCCGACCGTCACCCAGATCCGGGGCCGGGACTAAAAGACCGGACCTCCGCCGTCCGTCAACCAGAGAGTTTCGTAGGGCTCCAGACGGATCAGGCCGGTGCCTAGAATGGGTACAGATCTCTGTCCGATTTGGTCGAATGGTTCTTCTATACCCTGAGAGCCGGGTAGATCCCTGCTGAAGAACTGCTCTTCTTCGGTGAAGTTGTGTACCGCGACGAGCGGACCGAGAGGATGTGGCCGCACGAAAGCGAAGACCCTTAGATGATGCGGCTCCAGCACGTGGGTTGGCACCGCCGCATGAAGGTGCGGCGTCCTTTTGCGGGCTTCGATCAGGGCCCGCACACCAGTGAAGATTCGTTGCTCGACCGTACCCGGCACATTACGCAAAGAAGCCTTCTCCCAGTCCATCGGCGGACGGTGGGTCCAGCGGTTATCGCGAGCTTTGTCCGGTTCTTCCAGATAAGAGAGGTCGTTTAGAAGGCCGAGCTCGTCACCCATATAGATGAGCGACACGCCGCTGTAGCCCATAATGAGAGCATGACCTAGCAGGATTCGCCGGATGCCCAGTTCGATGAGGCGCTCGTTACCGCTCTCCAGCGCGTCTTCCAGTCTGGCTAGACTTGCGGTCGCGCCGCTGATGCGCCGGTCGCCGGTGGTGGGATTGAGTTCGTATACGGTCCCACGGGCATGAGTGCCGGGGAAGTCCCCGGAGTAGTAGTGGCTGAGGAATAGTCGGTGGGCCGCGCCATCCATCCCGATCTCTGCGGCGTCCTCTTCGGTGATCGCCCATCCGATGTCGTCGTGGCCCCGGATGTAGGTTCCCCAGGCCGTATTCGATGGTTTTTCGGGAAACTTCCGCAATACGTTGGTCATTAGCGGCGTTTCGCGGCTGGCGAGCGAGGACCAGAACTGAACCATGAGGCTATTGTGGTAGGCAAGGTCGGATTCTTTGCCGTACCGGCTGTGGGTGCCGAGGTAGTGGATGAGGTCATGTGGGGAGACGATTGCCTCCGCTTTATGAACGATTGCGGGCGCGGCGATGCGGGTACAGGCCCGCAAGGCTTGAAGGATGTCGTGAACTTCAGGCTGGTTCTGGCAGTCGGTGCCGGGACGCTTCCATATAAAAGCCACGGCGTCGAGGCGGAAGATCTCCACCTCCCGGTTCGCCAGGTAGAGCATTATGTCCGTCATCTTCAGAAAGACCGGCGGCTTACTCCAGTCGAGGTCCCACTGGTAGCTGTTGAACGTAGTCCGCACCCAGCGTTCCAGATCCTCGTCCCACGTAAAGTTGCCGGGTGCGGTCTCCGGTAGGACGTCAGGGAGTTGGCTCTCGTACTCGGCGGGCAGCGTACGGTCGGGGAAGGTGTGGAACATCTCCAGGCACTCTTTGTCTCCGGCGCGGGCCCGCACGGCCCATTCGTGCTCACGGGCGCAGTGGTTGAGTACCAGGTCGAGACACACGCTCATGCCCCGGGAGCGGAAGAGCGAGCAAAGTTCCTCCAACTCATCCATCGTTCCCAGGCTCGGGTCCACGCTCCGGTAGTCCTGTACGGCGTAGCCGCCGTCGTTGGGGCCGGGACGCATTTCGAGGAGCGGCATAAGGTGCAGGTAGTTCACGCCCAGCTCTTCCAGGTAGTCGAGCCGTTCCTTTACACCTTGCAGGTCTCCGGCGAACCGATCCACGTAGAAGACGTAGCCGATGCGGTGTTCGTTCTGGAACCATCCCGCGCCGAGGCTGCGTTCCAGGTCTAGCAGCTTTAGTTCCTCCGGCCGGGCTGCGTAGGCGGCGGCCAGGAGGCGAACCAGCCGGTAGACAAAGTCTTCGAAGTCTTCCCGGCCGCCGTAAGGAGGCTTGAGGCCGCTATGGAGGTCTTTCCAGTATCGCCCCAGGCGTATCAGGAAGATGTCCTGGTCGCGACTAGGTAGAAATAAAAGTTCCCCTCTCGCTGCTGCTGCGGCTTTTCGAAGAGGCTCCGCTCTTCTTTGTTCATATAGAGTAGATCCTGCATTCTGCCTCCTTCTAGTGGGGTGGATGGGAACCGGACGGTCGTATTCGAGTAAAGCGTTATGCTGCTCGTGAAGAGCGTGCGCCGATCTTACCGCCTGCATAGCCGGCTACAAAAGGAAGAAACAAAGAGGCTACGATGACCACCAAGAGTCCTATTGCGTTAACTGCTTGTTCGGGGATTGCTTCATTCATGTTGGTAATCATCGAGGCAAAGAGTTGGACTACTATCTCTAGTACAAAGCCTATCACGACTACAACAAGGCCATTGAGGCCACCCCACCCACCGGCCATCCTGGGCGGCTATATAGCCGCCCAGAAAATATGCCATGATGCTAGCGATGGCGTAGGCCATGGTTGCCGGGTCCAACCCCAACGAATCCAGCGGTGCCGACGGCAGTAATAAGCTGGCGATGAAACTCATTACAGCCGCCACAACAGCTCCTATTACTATGCCCTTCCAGTCGAGCCGGTTCATTATCCTCCTTTCCAGTAACCATAAGAACTACTTCTTGAGCCTGCCAATCAGAGCGTTGAGTACGACCAGAACGAGTGTCGCGTACCACGGCCATGTAAATAGCGTACCGTTCACGTTGCCGGTGAGGGCTACATTGATGCCTTCCAAGATTACTCTCACCTCATCTCTGGTAAACCAAACAGTGGCTATGAGGAGAACCGCCGCACCCAACCACAACCAGCTTCTCCACCTCGGACGAGTGTCTGAGAGTTCCGGCCTAAGAACCAGCCGGCTGAGCGGCCATGAGAAGTAGAGAAGGTAAGGGATCAAGACCCAATTGACGGGAAGGTGCAGAGTCCAGGTGAGTATATGAAAAGCTACAGCGAAAAACGCTGCTTGGAAAGTAAGTGCCCAAACGTACTTCATCACGCGATCCCTCACTGTCCAAACGGGCCGCTCCTCTTTAGCCAAAGACTCCGCGAATGCCGACACGTCAGGTCCGACCACATCTTCTACGGTTTTACCGTCTTTGACGGCTTCCTCCAGGTGTTGACCGAGCTCGTCCGCCATCTCTTCCGACCGGTCTCCCGGTACGCTGTTTGCCAACCAGTGCATCTCGCACTCGGCCTGAACGTCTTTGATCTCCTCTCGCTGATCATTCGTGTTCAACGTGACCTCCCCTTCCAGAACAACACAAGTGCAGCGGCCAACACCGACAGACCCACCGCCGCGTACCACGGCAACGAGGACTCAGAGTAAGTCGTAAGGCGGAGGGCGATCAATAGTGCAACGACGAGAAATAAGATAGCTACTATGATGTTCACAACGAGTCTGTCTTTCAAGGCAACTCCTTTCTCCAAACTGATTCGGAGACTATTCTCTGAGCCACGAGAAGACTATGAAGAAGGCAATGGTTGTCGATATAATCGTCGCGTGCCACGGCTACACAAACGGAATCAAAGGCCCAACCTCCATGAAGATCTTCCATAATTTCGTCGGCCGTCTACGCTGGGACGCCGTCCTGTTTCCAATACGCGCCGCACGCCTCCGAAACGTTCTCGATCTTCCCCTGTAGGCTGTTAGTCGTCAAAACGAATCCCTTCCCGCAATACTCGTCCCACGGCCTCGGAGAAGCGATACCATTCCTCTACCCAATCCTCTAATTTTTCCCGACCCGCCGGTAGAGCGCGATAATACTTACGTCTGGGGCCTTCCTTCGACGGAACCATGTACCCCTCGATGTATCCGACCTTCTGTAACCGGCTCAGGAGTGGATAGATGCTACCTTCTCCGACCAACTCCAATCCCCGTTCCTCCATCTTTCGGACCATCTCGTATCCATAGGCTGGCTCCTCGGCGATGATCCCCAACAGGCACATATCCAGCACCCCCTTTAGTAACTGCGAGTTGCGTTTGTCTCCGACTTCTACCAAGTTTCCTCGTTTTCAGAACCTTGCACTGCAAGTTACCGTGAGAATATCAGCAGGTATCCTGCTTTGCAAGGTACTGGGGTGAGGTCGGATGTGTCGGGAGGGCAATAGGTGCTTGTTTATGCGTTAAGATAGCGGTTCTTATGAGACGAGAGGTTCCTAGAAAATTTACTACTACGCCCGGCACGCGGGACATCTTGCCGCCGGAGTCTACGCGGCTGTGGGATGTGCAGGCGCGAATCCTGCGGCGGTTTCGGGCGTTTGGGTTTCGGGAGGTGGTGACGCCGGCGCTGGAGTATTCGGAGGTTATAGAGGAGCCGCGGCTCAGGGACCAGTCGTTCAAGTTGTTTGACGACGACAACCAGATGTTGATCCTGCGCCCCGAGGTGACCACCCAGATCGCCCGCCTCATCGCCCAGCGTTTACGGAATAGCCCCCCGCCACACAAGCTCTCTTACAGTCTGCCGGTATATCGCCGGGCGGGCGTGGGCCGGGGTCAGGCGGCTGAGTTTCATCAGGCGGGGGTAGAGGCCGTCGGTTCTACCAGTCCGGCGGAAGATGCGGGGACCATTGCCCTGCTCGTGGACGTGCTGAAGAGTTTGGGTTTGCGGGCGCCGGATGACTTCGCCGTCGTACTCGGGCAGACGGCTTTCTACGAGGGATACTTAAAGTCTTCCGCGCCCGAGGACGCGCCGGATTTGCTGGCCGCGCTCGCGGCGAAGGACTTGGTGAGGGTGGATGAAATCTCTGGCGGACTGAACAAAGAAGTAGCTGTGGGAGTGCGGAGCATACCCCGCATCGTGGGTCCTGCGAATGACGGCTCAGTACTGGAGCGAGCGGAGCGGTACGCGCGGGGGGAAGAAGCTGGGGCGGCGCTGGAGAACCTTCATGAGATTCTCACGCACCTGGAGGCTTACGGGTGTTTGGAGGCGGTTATCCTGGATCTCGGTCTGATCGGACGCTACAACTACTACACGGGAGCGGTCTATGAAGCTTACTCGCCGGACCTGGGCTTCACGATCGCCAGTGGCGGTCGCTACGATAACCTGCTCCAGCGCTTCGGTGAGCCGCTGCCGGCTACAGGATTCGCCATCTCCCTCGAACGGCTTCTCTCGGTGCTGCCGGCGAGTGAGCCGGAACCGCTGCTATTGCTCATAGGCAACGATATAGAGAGTACTCGCACTGCCGACCACTTGCGCAATTCGGGCTTACGGGTACTGCAAATAACCGAGGACTTGACCGCCGGGGAAGCGGCACACTACGCGAGTTCGGTAGGTGCGGACTGGGTGTGTTATCCGACGCCCGACGGCGTCAAGCTAGGTCGAGGCGAAGAGAATCTGAAGTTAGTGAAGATAGAAGAGGTAGCTGGAATGGTGAACGTATGAGTGGGCTCAGGATAGCTGTACCCAAAGGGGCCATTTTCGAGGACGCCCTGCGGGCGCTCGGCGCGGCGGGGCTACCGGTTGAGGTTCTCCAGGATAACGGCCGCAAGCTTGTGTATCGCTCCGAAGGTACGGAGTTTATCGTTAGCCGCCCGACGGACGTGCCGGTCTTTGTAGAGCATGGGGCGGCGGACGTCGGGATCGTTGGTAAGGATGTCCTTGAGGAACAGCAGCCGAACGTCATGGAACTCAAAGACCTCGGGACGGGTGCGTGCCGTATGATCCTGGCCGCGCAAGAGGATCGGTCGGAGGAAGTGCGAGAGGCTATCTCCCACGCGGAGGTGGTGCGGGTGGCGACCAAGTTCCCGAACATCGCCCGACGCTACTTCGAGGGCATCGGACGTCAGGCAGAGATCATCGCGCTCCACGGTTCCATAGAGCTCGCACCGCTCGTCGGCCTCGCCGAGTGCATCGTGGACCTGACCGCCACCGGAACGACGCTGCGCGAGAACAATCTGACGATACTCGACGATATTTCCTCTTCGACCGCCCGTGTGATCGCCAACCGCGGCTCCTATCGGCTGCGCCACGATCAGGTCGCCGCGCTAGTGGATGCTGTGCAAAAAGTAGCGGCGCCCAGTGGTTAGAAAGCTCGATGCCCGAGATGTGCAGCCGGGGGAGCTCGTAGCTGAATTGCGGCGACCGGGCGGGTTTCTGGATGCCAAGGTCCGCGAAGCTGTCCGAGGTATTGTAGAAGACGTACGGACCAGGTGCGACGAGGCGCTGCTGGAGTATACGGAGCGCTTTGACGGGGTGAGACCGGAACCTATTCGAGTGCCGGCGGAAGAGATAGAGTCGGCCCGGAAGGGGCTGTCCTCAGAACTTGAGGAATCCTTCCAGGTGGCAATAGAGAACGTCCGGCTTTTTCATCGTCGGGAGATGGATCGCTCGTGGGAGACGAGTCGCAACGGGGCGACCACGGGGCAACGGGTTCGTCCGTTGCGGCGGGCCGGACTCTACGTGCCCGGCGGGCATGGAGCGTATCCGAGCACGCTGATGATGTCGGCGGTTCCGGCCCAGGTCGCGGGAGTAGAGGAAATCTGCGTCTGCGTTCCGCCGGGGCGCGACGGGCGCGTGAGTGAGTGGGTGCTCGCCGTGGCGGGTCTGCTCGGGCTGGACGAGGTGTATACCGTTGGTGGGGCGCAAGCTATAGCGGCTATGGCCTACGGTACGCAGAGCATCCCGGCGGTGAATAAGATCGTGGGTCCCGGCAACGACTACGTAACGGCGGCCAAGCTGGAGGTTTTCGGGGCGGTCGGCGTAGACGCACCGCAGGGGCCGAGTGAGGTGGTCGTTATCGCGGACGCCGGGGCATTTCCGGAGCGGGTGGCCCGTGACTTGATGGCGCAGGCCGAGCATCTCTCCGGTGCATCGGCGGTTTTACTGGCACCGAGCGACGGCCTGATCGAGGCCGTCGAACCTCTCCTCTCCGGGGAGCCCGCCGAGCTCATAACACTGGTTCGGGTACGAGATCTGTCGCACGCCGCCGCACTTTCGAACCTCTACGCTCCCGAGCACGCGCACATCATTTCCGAAGACCATGAGGCCGTCCTGAACGACCTCCGGGAGGTTGGCATGGTCGCCGTCGGTGACTGGAGCCCGCTGGCCCTCGGCGACTACGCAGCTGGACCTTCTCATGCCCTTCCGACGGGCGGGACAGCGTCCTGGGCCTCTGCCCTCGGTACCCACGACTTCATCGCCCGCACCAACTACATCCATTTTACCCGGGAGGCTCTAGGTGAGATCGGGCCCCACGTCGAGCGTCTGGCCCGTCTCGAAGGCTTCAAGAACCACGCGGAGAGCGTCGGTGTCCGACTCGGGAAAGGGGGTGGTGATGGAGACTAGACAGCTTTCCACGGACAAAGAGATCGAAGCCACTTTCCCCGTTATGAGCCAGCTTCGTCACCACCTGGAGAAAGGAGAATATCTCTCCACTATTCGGCGTATGGAGACCTTGGACGGCTACCGGCTCGCCGCCGTATTTGATGGGGGAGAGGTGCGATGCGTGGCTGGGTACAGAATCTCCGAGTTCCTCGCTTACGGCAAAATCATCTACGTCGACGACCTGATCACAGACGAAAACACCAGGTCCGCAAACCTGGGCGGACGACTGCTCGAATGGCTCACTGAGGAGGCGCGGCGTAACGGTTGCAAGCAGCTTCACCTTGACTCCGGTGTCCAGCGGCACGAGGCGCACCGCTTCTATTTCAGAAAAAACATGAAGATCATGAATTACCATTTCGCAAAAGACCTTTGATCTACCTGGAGAAGAAACTATGACACGAGCTGGAAACGCGGATACCAAGAACTCTAAGAGCTTCTGGCCTCGGTCTGCACAGGGCGGCACCCTACAACCTCTAAAGCTCACTGAACCTTACCAATCTCGACAAGTTTCTTCGTTAGGAGTTCTCGAAGTCGATGAGTGGCGCTTCAAACTCTATGGTATTCACGCTCCCGGGCGATCGGCCCCGGACGATGGATGGAAGCTAACGGTGCAAGAGCTTGCTCAAACGAGGTTGGAAGATACGGGAGGACACCCTGAACGCTACGGGGTGGGATTTATTATCATCCACCATGGGCGCGAGGCCAACTTTGTTCTGATCGACTGGTGGGTGGGCGAGAACATGCTAGAAAACCACGTACACGTCTTCCCGCCTGGAGATTCCGGGACTTACGAGCACATGGTAAATACAGGTCTCGCAGCATGCGTGTGGGAGCTGAGCGTTATGTCTTTCGAGCGCGAAGCTTGGATCGAAACCGTACTCGCCAACCCTCAAAACCCGAATCTCAAAGCCTATCTCAAACGTCAATTAGAGGGAAGGTTCTGATGAGAAATACCACAAGGATCGGCCAAGCAGAAAGAAAAACAGGCGAAACGTCTGTTCGGGTTAGTCTGGACCTCGACGGAGAAGGTCAGGCCGAGATCTCGACCGGTGTGGGATTCTTAGACCACATACTCCACCTGCTATCCCACCATTCCGGAATAGACCTGGATGTAAAGGCCGAGGGGGACACCTGGGTGGATGACCATCACACGGTCGAGGATACGGGGCTGGTGATAGGTCGCGCTTTCGATGAGGCACTGGGTGAAAGATCAAACCTCGTCCGCTTCGCCGATGCTTCCGCGCCCCTGATCGAGGCACTCTCGACCGTCGTGGTGGATCTGGGCGGACGCTCTCACCTCACCTGCAACCTCGGCCCGGTGCCGGAGAAGATCGGCACCTTTGACGTGGAGCTTTTCCAAGAATTCCTCCGGGCTTTTACTCAATACGGGCACTTCACCTTGCACCTGAATTGCCACTACGGCGAGAACGCTCACCACAAGATCGAGTCGGGTGTAAAAGCGCTTGCAGTAGCCTTGCGAGCAGGCATCGCTCAGCGGAGTTTGGGCAGCGCCTCTACAAAGGGAGTAATAGATTGAACGTCGCCGTGGTCGACTACGACGCGGGCAACACGCTTTCCGTGACGCGGGCGCTGGAGAAAGTCGGCGCACAGGTGGACCTGACACCTGACCCGGACCGGGTACTGGCGGCGGATGCCGTGGTGCTGCCGGGGGTCGGGGCTTTTGGGGACTGCATGAAGAAACTCCGCGAGCGTGGCATGGAAGCCGTTTGCCAGGAAACGTACCGCAGCGGCAAGCCGTTCCTCGGGGTGTGTGTTGCGCTGCAGGTGTTCTTCGAGCGTTCGGAGGAATCGCCGGGGGTGGACGGGTTGGGGATCTTCCCTGGAACCGTCGTGCGGTTCAAGTCCGACGGGCTCAAAGTCCCGCACATGGGATGGAATCAGCTCTCGCTTTCGGGGGAGCACCCGGTGCTGGAAGGACTAGACGGCGAGGCTTTCTACTTCGTCCACTCCTACTATCCGGAGCCCGACGAACCGACGGACGTGCTCGGCACTACGGAGTACGGTGTGGAGTTCTGTGCGGCAGCGGGCCGGGAGAACCTGGCGGCGGTACAGTTCCATCCTGAGAAAAGCAGCCGTGCCGGATTGAAACTCTACGAGAACTTCCTCTCCTGGGCCAAGAGCCTGTGACGGACTTTACCGTCTTTCCGGCGATAGACCTGCGCAACGGAAAGTGCGTCCGGCTTAAGCAGGGAGACTTCGACCGCTCTAGAGAATACGACGCGGACCCTGTGGAGCGTGCCCGCGAGTGGGAGCGGCAGGGAGCCGAGGCGATCCACGTTGTAGATCTCGACGGGGCCAAGGAGGGGAGTCCGATGCAGCTATCCCTGATCCGCGAAATCACCGACGCCGTGGGCGTGCCGGTCCAGGTGGGTGGCGGTGTGCGCACGCTCGAAGACTTGCGTTCTGTTCGAGGGGCCGGTGCGAGCCGAACCGTGATGGGTACGGCCGCCGTTGGGGACCGGGATCTTCGGTTGCGGTCTATCGAAGAGATTGGCGGCTCCCTGGTCGTAGCGGTGGATGCCCGCGACGGCGTCGTCTCGACCCACGGCTGGCAGCGGTCGAGCGGCGTCGGGGTACTGGAGCTTTCGGAGGAACTGGCTGCGGACGGCGTGGCCGCGGTTCTCTATACGGACGTCGCGAGAGACGGTATGGATTCCGGGGCGGCTTTGGAAGAAACCGCCGAAGTCGCCCGCCGCGTGCCGGCCATCGCCAGCGGTGGGGTGCGAGGGGTAACAGACATCTTGGCGCTCTCGAAGATTGAAGGCGTAGTTGGGGCGATAGTGGGTACTGCTCTCTACGAACAGCAGGTTACTTTAGAAGAGCTTCTGGAGGCCGCCCAGGAAGAGGACTAAGGTTGCTTTCTGGGCATGCTGCCGATGTTTCGGGCCGACCATATTGGTACGGGCACGCCGAAAACGCGGTTGATGGACCAGCCCGCTACGGTGATCAGTACCACGCCGGTCGCTATGGCTGCCAACTTGCGGGGCGTCGTGAGCAGGCCGAGGCTTACTATAAGGGCCGTGACGCCGGCCGGGGGGTGTCGTGTCTGAGAGAGAACCAGTATGCCGCTGGTCACGGCTACCGACAGAGATGCCGCACAGACGTGGGCGAAGGTTACGCCGTACACGGTCGTACTCGGCAAGCCATAGAGGCCGAAAGCGACGAGGAAGAACAAGCCGACCGCCATCGCGACAAAGTGGCCGGTGATCGTACTGCGCGGGCTGCCGGTCTCGACCATCGGCGTCTCGAACAGAATAAATACCGTCGGTCCCAGGCTTGGGAACAGGAGGGGTTCACCCAGCAAGTAAGCTGCCAGGCCGCCGATAAAGACGGCCAGAAACCCGGCTATTAGAGCATTTATCATAGTAGGTGGTCCACAGTACGGTAACCACAGTGTTTGAAGAACCCCCGAACGTCCCGAGCCGACACTGCATCTAGCGCACGACCCATCGCCTCGATCAGCGCCTCCCGGCTGCGAGCTTGGGCTTTGCGCAGTAATCCCTTGATCTTCGAGAACGCCTGCTCGATTGGATTGAAGTCCGGCGAGTAGGGCGGTAGGTAGACAATCTCGCAGCCTCTAGTCTCGACGATCTCCTTTACTCTCCCGCCTCTGTGAGAAGATAGGTTGTCCATGACCACAATCTGTTTGGGCCGTAGAGTCGGTGCCAGAACACGCTCCAGGTAGGCTTCGAAGACCTCCCGCGTTGTAGAACCCTCGACCGCAAGACACGGACCGACACCTTCCGCCGTGATGCTGGAGAGCAAGGTCACGTTCTTGCCCCAGTTCCTCGGGGCACTACCGAAGGCTCTCTCCCCCTTGCGCCGACCAAGCGTAAAGTGGAGAGAGCGAGACATTGGCTCCCATCTCGTCTACGAATACCAACCGCTCGGCATCCACCCTCTTGGCAAACAGCACTCGCCATGCGCACCTCAAAAACTCGTCGCGCTCACTCGCTCCCAGCGATCTTTTTTTCGGCTCCACCCGAGGCGCCTTAGCATCCGGCTCACGGTAGATTCGCTCACCGATACTCCGGCCACCCGACCCAGGAACTCGCTCCGCTCCGAGAGGGTGGCCGCCGGACGTTCCTCCACGTCCTGCTCCAAGAGCTTCCTGGCGCGCTCGTCCATCTTGGGCTTTGAACCGGGCCGCTTCTTGGGGGCGAGCGGGCGACTCTGCTCTACCAGCTTGGCGTGTCGCTTCACCGACGAACGGCTCACTCCGAAGGAGCGGGCTGTCTCGGTCTTGGTCGCACCCCGGGCGAGGACTTCAACGATCTTCTTCCTGAGGTCCAGCGAGTAAGCATTCATACGCCTATGGTGCCACATGGACCATCCACACTGCAAATTGCTCTAGTGTGTACAGGGCGTCGCCGGGGGTACCGTACTTGTTGGTCAGCCACCGGTAGAGCCGTAACTATCGGCTTCGTGTTGCGTGATGTCGCACCCGCTTTCGACCCGTGCCACTTCACAAAGGGAGTGACGGAACTATATACCCAGTCGAGAAGTCTTTGACGCTCCTTCGTCGTACTTGACCGATTGGATAGCCCGCCAGCTAAACTTGGCGAGTGATTCGTCGGTTGGCCGGGTTGCGAGTTCCGGATCTGACTCCGCGATAGCCTCGCGGGCGGTCTCCACGGCGGCGTCGAGGGCAGCGTTGATCTCAAAGGCCCGGGCGGCCTGATACTTTACCTCGATCGAACGCGGGGCATCGTCTGCGACCGAGTAGGATAATTCGTACTCCTCGGTGCGGCTTTCGTAGTCCCCAATTCGCCTGGCTGTGCAAGAAAGCTCTGGCATCCAGGCATCCTAGCACTGTACGGAAGTCTTTGTTTGCTAAATCGCGTCACGGGCGTTGGCTAAGGTAGACTTACGCGGATTCATATGAATAGCTTTTTCGAGACCAGCAAGAAAGCCCAAAAGAAACGGTGGCGGCGTTTCTTCTTCTGGACGTTTCGGACGGCCGTCAAACTCGGTCTGGCAGTGTTTTTCATCGTTGCTGTAGGACTGGTCGGTCTGTACGCGTACCTGGTTAACGGGTATGAGGATCAGTTGGACCAGCGCTACCCGACGCTCGTCCAGAACTCTCACGTCTACGACGCTGATGGAGAGAGGATCTCGACTCTCCAGGCCGTGCAGAACCGTGAGACCGTCGGCCCGGACGGGTTGGGAGAGTATTTGCCCCAGGCGACGGTTGCGATAGAGGATCGCAGGTTCTACGAGCATATCGGCGTGGATTTCGAAGGGCTCGGACGGGCGGCGTGGACGGACCTGAGATCCTGGAGCGTCCAAGAGGGCGGCTCCACCATCACGGAGCAGCTCGCAAAAAACCTCTTCATTCCCGAAAAACAGTGGATGGAGGTCTCTTTCTGGCGGCGACTCAACCAGTCGGCGCTGTCGTTCGCTTACGAGCGGCGGCACACGAAAGAAGAGGTTCTCACGGCCTATCTAAACACCGTCTACTTTGGAGACGGGGCTTACGGGGCCGAACTTGCCGCCGAGCGGTACTTTGGGAAAGACGCCAGCGACCTGAGCCTCTCCGAGTCCGCCGCGCTCGCTGGCTTTCTCCATGCTCCGTCTACCTACTTGCCCGATACCGAAGAAGACATTCGGCGGGCCGAGGACCGTCGGGACGAGGTGCTCGCCATAATGGAAGAAGAGGGTATGATCTCCGCCTCAGATCGCCAGGATGCCGTGGCGCAAGCCCTGGAGTTCGTCCCGGAAGAGCCACCCGATGACCCCGTCTACGAGCCTTTTCTAGATAAGGTGCGCCGGGAGGTGCAAAGCCAGCTCGGGGAGGAGGCGCTCGCTCGCGGAGGACTGGAAATCCGCACCACGGTTAGGCCTAGCCTACAACGCACCGCCGCCGAGTCTGCCGAAGACGTACTCAGCGAACCCGACGATCCATCCGCTGCCGTAGCGACTGTAGAGCCCCAGACCGGGGCCATCCGTGCGCTTGCCGGCCAGGAGGGAGACTTCAATCTGGCCCTCGACGCCCGCCGACAGCCCGGCAGTTCATTCAAGCCTCTGGTTCTGGCGACGGCGCTCAGGGACTACGTCTCTCCGGATACTGTTTACGTCTCGAAAGATCTGAATGTCAACTTTCAGGATCTCGACTACCAGGTAGTCAACTACGACTTCGTTGAGCGAGGTCAGATCTCGGTCGAAGAGGCGATGGTGAAGTCGGACAACACGGTCTTCGTGCAGTTCGGGGTGGACCTCGGGCTGTACAACGTGGCCGATACCGCAGAAGCTATGGGTATAACGACGCCCGTGGAACCTTACCCCTCAACGTCCATCGGAGGCCTCGGAACCGGCGTCAGCGTACTGGATATGGCCTCTTCCTACGCCACTTTCGGCGGGGCCGGGATCTACCGTGAGCCCTACGCGGTCGAGGAGGTGGACCGGCTCGACTTCGGCACTAAAGAACAACTCTACGACCATCGGGTCAGCGGAAGACGCGTGCTATCCGGCAATCAGGCCGCCGTTGCCAACGACATCCTCCGGGAAGTGGTCGAGGACGACGAAGCCACCGGGGACCACAACCTGGACGAAGAGCTGGGCCGGCCTTCCGCGGGAAAGACCGGCACGACGGACGACTTCGTGGACGCCTGGTACGTTGGATACACTCGCCGGCTCTCAACGGCGGTCTGGGTTGGTTACCCGGAAGGCCGCCGCCCGATGGTAGACGTTCACGGCCTGGAAGAGGTGAATGGGCGGACACTGCCGCTCGACATCTGGGCTGATTACATGCAAGAAGTGACCTCCGGGGCCACCCCACTCAACTTCCCCGAACCCGACTACAGTGAGTTTTCGCCTTTAGAAAGCGGCTACGCCGCAGAGCCCCCCGCGACTTCCTACGTCGAGGTCCAGAGTGGCCCCTGATACGAAGCGGACGCCGGATTCAGGGATGGTATAAAGCCCTAGTGGATCTGAACGAGTTATACGGCGGTGCTTTTGTCAACTGGGAGACGGTCGCCGGCTCCTGGAAAAAGCGCACCGTCACTTCCCGGATGATGCTCTTCAGCGCCCGCCATTACCTGGAGGCGTCGAGAACGGACCCGGACCCGCAACGCGTTGCCCTCGCGGAGCCCACGTCGCTACCGGACGAAGTGAAGAGCGCCTTCGCCGCCCCGCCGGACCCTTCGAGTGAGGTCTCGGGCTTGTGGGGAGAGTTCGTGGACGCGGCGCTTTCGGCGGAGCTAGAGATGATCTCCTACGGAGAACGCCCGCCGATCCTGCAAGAGTTGCGCACCGGCCTCGAAACTGCCGCAAACGAAGCCGGCCCCGACGCGGACCTCAGAAGCTGGTTTTTCGCCCGCCGTAACGCCCTGCCTGGTGGGGATCTTCCCGAAGGTTCTGGTTACTTACCGGTCTAGCGGCGACAGCGGCGGATACTAGGCTGAGGTCTCTCTTCAGTTTACCGGGGATCGTATCTACAATAGAATGTGTATCAACGAGTTCGGGGAAAGCTGCAAAAAAGAGAGGAACCGGAAATATGGAATCAATACCCAATGCTAGTTACAGCATGACCCTGCGGGTGGAGTTTCCGCACACGGCGGGCGCTCTCGGCAAGATCCTGACCACCGTTGGAGAAGCTGGTGGGATGGTCGGGGCGGTGGACATCGTGCGGATGCAAGAGGAGAGGACCATCCGCGACATTACCGTCAACGCCCACGACTCCGAACACGGGCAGCAGATCGTCCAATCCGTGGAGGAGCTGGAAGACGTGCGGGTGGTGAACATCTCCGACCGAACCTTCCTGATGCACCTGGGCGGCAAGATCGAGATTAAATCGCGAATGCAGATCCGGACCCGCGATGATCTCTCTATGGCATACACGCCGGGCGTCGCCCGGGTGTGCCGGGCTATAGCCGATGATCCGGAGAGGGCTTTCAACCTGACCA
Source organism: Rubrobacteraceae bacterium (assembly GCA_965214475.1). GTDB lineage: Bacteria > Actinomycetota > Rubrobacteria > Rubrobacterales > Rubrobacteraceae > SIRX01. The sequence goes on from OZ243953.1 coordinate 147,255, forward strand.
TCAAACGCAATACCGTCGCCGTCGTCAGCGATGGCACGGCCGTCTTGGGACTCGGGGATATCGGGCCTCGGGCGGCGATGCCGGTGATGGAGGGCAAGGCGATGCTCTTCAAGGAGTTCGCAGATGTGGACGCGTTCCCCATCTGCCTCGACACCAAAGACACCGAGGAGATCATCACCGCCGTAAAGAACATCGCCCCGACCTTCGGCGGTATAAACCTGGAAGATATTTCGGCCCCCCGGTGTTTCGAGATCGAGGAACGGCTGAAGGAAGAGCTCGACGTACCCGTTTTCCACGACGACCAGCACGGTACGGCGGTGGTGGTGATGGCGGCCCTTATCAACTCCTTGAAGATCGTGGACAAAAAGATAGAAGACCTGAAGATAGTGGTAAACGGCGTCGGCGCTTCGGGGGTGGCGTGCGCCAAAATAATGCTCTCTGCCGGCGCGAAGCACGTCATTGGCTGCGATTCTCAGGGCATTGTTCACGAAGGCCGGGACAATCTAAACGAGTCAAAGCAGTGGTTCGCCGAGCACACCAACCCCGAGGGTAAGAGTGGAGATCTCTCGGATGCTATACAGGGGGCCGATCTCTTCCTGGGCCTCTCCGTCCCGGACGTTCTGACAGCGGACGACCTGGACACCATGAACGATGACCCGATCATTTTCGCGATGGCGAACCCGGACCCGGAGATACGCCCCGAGGTGGCGTTCGGGCACGCCAGGATAATCGCCACGGGCCGCAGCGACTACCCGAACCAGATCAACAACGTTCTGTGTTTCCCTGGTATGTTTCGGGGTGCCCTCGACGTCCGGGCTCACGGCATAGATGAGTCCATGAAGCTCGCGGCCGCAGAGGCGATAGCCAACGTCATCCCGGAGGAGAATGTCTCGGAGGACTACGTCATACCGTCTGTATTCGATGAACGAGTCTCCCCCGCGGTCGCCGAAGCCGTCGCCGAAGCCGCCCGCGAGAACGGCCTTGCTCGCCGCTCCCGCCCAGAACGCGAGGAAGTAGGACTCTCAGCCACCAGCTTCTAAAAGCTTTATGAGGCGCGCCACATCTGGAATTATCCGTGGCGCGTCATAGAATAAAGGCATGCCAAGGCTACGCCAGATCTTTGTTTGCGCCACGCCCGGCGAGGGGCGCTGTGGCGCGAAGGGCGGCAGTGAGTTGCTGGAGCTTTTTCGAGAGGAAGTTGAGCGGCGAGGTTTCTCGTCGGCGACGGTGCTGCGCAACGCTTGTACCCGGCGACATCACGAAGGTCCGGTCGTCTTTATTTTCCCGGACGACGTCTGGTATACGGAGGTCAAGCCCGAAGACGTACCGGAGATCGTAGAGCGCTATCTAGTTCCGGCGCGCACCGAGGCCTGAGCTTTTTCTAATCCGCGTCAGGGGGCCGGTGACTGAATCCCACGCGGCCGAGCGTTCGCTCCATGGCCCAGTCTGAGGTGGCTAGAATGCGATCCCGGCTGCGCTTGAGGTAGTAGAGAAAGATGCTCCGGTAGAGGGCCTGTGCCGCGGGACCCCGCAGTTTTGCCCCGATGGCCACGGCCACGGCGCTCTCCGGCCCGAGGCTTACCACGTAGCCCCGGTCGAAGAAGTCAAATGGGGGACGTGCGTTCTGGGAGAGTCGCTTGCCCAGGTCAATGGCGGCCCAGGGACCTTGCTGGACCGCGGCCGAGGCGGTAGGGGGCAGGACGCCGTGACGCGGGTCCTCGTACAGCGCCGCATCTCCGAGTACGTAGACCTCCGGATGATCCGGGATCGTCAAGTGGGCATCCACCGACACCCGCCCCGAAGCGTCGTGCTCTCCGGGAAGTTCCCGAACCATAGGCGCCACGTCGATTCCTGTGGTCCAGACTCGGGTAAGGGCCGGGAACAACTCGCCCCCGATCTCGACGCCATCGGTGGTCGCATCCTCGACGGCGGTACCGAGCCTGACCTCTACACCGAGCTTTTCTAGTTCCTCCATCGCCACACGATGAAAATACGGGTCGAGCCAGCCCAAGAGTCGGTCGGTCGCCTCGAACAGCGTCACGCGGGGCTCGACGGCTGGATTTCGGCTGGTGCGCTTCTTTAAGTATTGAAAGAGTGCGGCAACCTCGGCGGCCAACTCGACCCCGGTAGCCCCGCCGCCAACGATGGCGACGTTGAGGAGGCCCGGTCGTGATTCTGAGCGTCGGTCCAGCGATTCGTTCCAGGCTCTGTTCAGGGTGTTTCTTAGCTGCAAGGCGTCTTCCAGGGTCCAGAAGAGTTGGAAGTGCTCGCTCATTTCTGCAGGAGGATTTGCCGCCCCGCTGCCGGCGGCCAGCACCAGATATTCGTAGGCAACCTCTCCGGCGGAAGTTTCTAGCGTTTTACGATCAAGGTCTATATTTGTTACCTCTGCGTTCAAGAAGTCGCAGCGGTTTTTGCAGAGCCCCTTTATCGGGAAGCGGACGCTGTCCGGGTGGATGCGGCCGACGGCCACCTCGTGGATCAGGGGTATAAACGGGTACTCTTCCGCTTGGTCTACGAGCAGAGCCTCCCCGGGGCGCCTCAAAGAAGGCGGCAAGTTCCGCAGGAAGCTAGAGCCGGCAAAGCCGGCGCCGACCACGACGACGTGGGCTCTCCAGTTTACTCCTTCAACCGTCACGGCTCGTCAACCTCTCCGGTGAGAAGCCGCCCGTAGTCGTTTGGCCCAGGCTATCGAGACCGTAGCTGCTTTTCATAAGCATGATGGTTTCCCCCTGCAGATCGACAACATTAGTGAGTATAACGTTGCCATAGAGATCATTACGGGTGAAACTTTACAAACCGTGCCGTTATACCGTAGACTCTGAATACTGCCATCGGGCTTCCGGTGGTGGTGGGGAGCAGAAAATACGGAAACCACCCGTCTCACGAGGCTAGAAAGGGACCGTAGTGGCCAAGGAGGAAACAGGCGCCGGGACTATAGGCATTGAGGATATAGCGCCCGGACTTATAGTAAGGCACACCAACCGTCGTCTGGGGAAATTGGAACCCTGTGAGGCATGTAAGCGTCTGATCTCGGGGAATATATCTTTCTCGGAGTTCGTGGATCAGGTAGGAGAAGACTTCCGCGAGTTGCTGGACTTTATGATGGATCACGATCTCCATCCTGGGCGACCCGAAGATGTTATCTACTGTATAGAGTGTTACGCTCGCCTCTCAGACCGTCCGCTCTTGCGCGCGCAGCTCGGAGAGTTGTATGCGTACGAACGCCAGCACCAGATCGTAAGCTAACCGGACGCTGGGAAGGTAGAATCTTTCCGGCAGGAAGCTGTACGTCAGAGAGGAAGGATGCCGGTGAACGAAGATGCACAGAAGCGTCTGATCACTATTCTATCGGGGGTTATCGCCTACGCGGTGGCCGACCGCTTGGCCGACAGGTTTCTGGATATTCCAGATCAACCGGGCATCAGTGACGACGTAAAAGAGGCCGTTATAAAGAGCGGTTTTCGCCTGGCCTCTACGGCCCTGGCTTCCATAATCGTCCGGCGGATCGTTACCCGTTATATGGGAGAATAAGAGCCCACAAGAGCCATGCTGCGGCGTGTGTTCTAAGCCGCTCCTTGGGTTATCATTGCGCTTATGAGCACTGTAATGATCATCCTGGTACTGCTCGTCGTCGTTGTGGCGGTGACCGGAACGATGCTCGGCCGTATCTCTCATGAAGTCGAGAGCGCCCGCGACACCGAATACATCGAGCTCGATGGACACTGGGTACGTTACAACGTCATCGGCGGCGGTCCGCCGGTCTTACTGGTACACGGCTGGCTCGCGTCGTCCCGCATCTGGGATCAACTCGCCCGCCGCCTCGCCCAGCGTTTCACCGTGTACAGCCTGGACCTAAACGGCTTCGGCGAATCAGACAAGCCCAAGGACGGCTACGGAACGCGCAATGGCAGCCGCCTGCTCTACGCTTTCTGCGCCCACTTCGGTCTAACGCGGGCCACGGTCGTCGGCCATGACTTCTCCGGGGCCATGGCTGTAAAACTCGCCGCCGACCACCCGGACATCGTGGGACGTTTGATACTGGTGGCTACTCCTGCCGACGAAGAACAGATAGACCTACCGACTCTCTTGTGGTTTACGACCCTGCCAGTCGTTGGGCCTATCTTTTTTAGCCTGGGACGGTTACTGAAGCCTTTGCGAAAGCTCTGGGTAAGGTCTTTCGTGTTTGATCCTGGAGACCTGCCCGAAGAGTTAGTCGAGGATGCCGGAAAGCCCACACCCGCCGCAGCAAGCAAGACCTACAGCGTTACTCGGCACGAAATATCCGGTGGCCGGGTCACCCGGCAGGCCCGGATCATCAAGGTGCCAGTGCTGCTCATCGCGGGAGAAGACGACCAGATCATCGACCCCCGAGCAGTGAGCGATTGGGGCCAGCAAGCGGAGCAGGCCGAAGTAGTCCTGCTCGATAAGTGCGGCCACTTGCCAATGGTGGAATCGCCGGCCGAGTTCAGTGCCAGAGTCTTGGCTTTCCTTACCAGCGATAGCCGCTACCTCGAATACGTGAAAGAAGTTCCTCCTCCGGTGGGCGAAGAGCCGATGGTTGAGGAAGAAGCGCCGGAAGAAGAATCTCCCGAACTTCAAGAGTCCGAAGAAGAGCCACCGCTGGAAGAACCGCCGGGCAATGAAGAAAAAAGACCTGCCGCCAAAAAAGGAACTGACCTCGGCGACGTAACTTGGGACTTCTCTCCCAAAAAGACTCCCAGGCCGCGAAACGATAGCGCCCCAACGCCGCGTCCCCGGGAACCTGAGGCGGATGATGTGGTCCCTCGTAGGGAATCGCGCCCGGCCAAGCCGCCACCGACTACGCCGCGATCCTCCAAACGCGCGACACCGCGGCCTGAAGATAAGGACTCTGGGGAGGTTTTAACAGGTTCGTACGAGACGGAACCCAACGAGCCTCGACGCCGGAACGCGGATAGAGAACCTGGCTCCGGACGCATACCGGAGTTTCCAGGGGATCTCTTTCAGTGGTCCAAAGCGCCGGAGGATTACAGTCCCGAAAGACGCCGCAGGAAAAGGTCCGGTGGCAACAGGAAAAGAGAGAGAGAAGAAGACGAGGAGTAGACGCTCTCCTTTAGGGCGTTTATAGTCTTTTCTTCAAGTATAGCCACTCTCGGATGCCCAGAAAATATCCGGTCATTACCGAGCGTTGTCGTGAGACCTCCGTGTAGCCTTGGTCTTTATAGAGTTGGATCGCCGGTTCATTGTTCCCGCTGACGTGCAGCGCGACGGTCTCTTTGCCTGCCTCGTGACCCATTTTCTCAGCTTGCTGGAGCAGTTTACGTGCCAAGCCCAGGTTTCTGTGCTCTTGGGTCACGACGAGTCGTTCAACATAAACTTCGGAATTTTTCGGGCTGTAACGAGGGTGTGAGAGCAGGATCGTGGCCCAAAATGCTCGCAAAACACCTAGATTATGCCGTAGGTTACTCCACAAGCCGCGCGCTAAAACCGCTTCGTTAGACTCTTCCATGCGAACACCGACGCTCGCCACGACTTCGGCGCCGGACTCGACAACCAGTGATCTGACCCCGCCGGAAGCATGCTCCAGCTCCACCCACTTCTCCATTATCTTGTCGGAGATCTCTCTAGAGTTTCCGAAGACGGGGAGGAATTGATCTAGAAACCCTTCTACAACCAGTACGGCTATTGCGGGATCGTCGTTCGGTTCTGCGAGGCGAATAGGGAAAGGATCGACGGTTGCCATGATTGATAAAAATCTTAACAGAATCCGGTCCCGCGCCGCTCTCCACGGTATTTTCCACGATGCGCGCGGATTATGGCTATATCGTGAATGTATGCTAGTATTTGCAGCGTTTGAACCGAAGTTAAACTCTGCAACAAGCTCCGGAGGACGATGAGAAGTTACATGGCTCGGCCCCAAGAGGTCGAACGGAAGTGGCACGTCATAGACGCTGAGGACAAGACCTTGGGTCGCCTGGCGTCGGAGATCGCCCGCATCTTGCGCGGCAAGAACAAGCCCCAGTACACCCCGCACGTCGATACCGGCGACTTCGTGGTCGTGGTAAACGCCGACCGCGTAAAGGTGTCCGGCAGGAAGGCGGAGCAGAAGCTCTACCGCCGCCACACGGGCTATCCTGGTGGGCTCCGCGAGACGAGCTACGAGCAGATGATGGACCGGAAGCCGACCGAGATCTTGCACAAAGCTGTCTGGGGTATGATTCCCAAAACCCGCCTCGGGCGGAAGCAGTTCAAGAAGTTGAAGATCTACGCAGGACCCGAACACCCACACGAGGCCCAGCGTCCCGAACCCTACGAGGTGAGTTAATTATGGCCGAGACTTTATACATGGGAACGGGCCGTCGTAAGACCGCCGTGGCGCGGGTACGACTGCTGCCGGGAGACGGTAAGATCACGGTAAACGGCCGGGACTACGCGGATTATTTCCCCCGTCCCACGTACCAGACGGTGGTGAAGTCTCCTCTGGATCTTCTGGAGGTCTCCGGAAATTACGATGTGGTGGCGAAGGTCCATGGCGGCGGACAGACCGGCCAGGCGGATGCCGTGCGGCACGGTATAGCCCGGGCGCTCTCGGAGGAATCTCAGGAAGCGCGCGGCGAGCTGAAGAACGCCGGGCTTCTGACGCGCGACTCCCGGGCCGTCGAGCGTAAGAAATACGGCCTCAAAAAAGCTCGTAAGCGCCCGCAGTTCTCCAAGCGCTAACTCAGTAAAAAATTTCTTTACGGTCGGGCCCTTTCCGTATTCGGAGGGGTCCGTCCGGCGTTTGGGAGGTTTCTTTGGAACGAGGAATCACTTTCGGAACCGACGGGGTGCGTGGTGTCGCCAATAAGGACCTGACTCCGGAGAAAGCCTTGCGGTTAGGCCTCGCCGCCGCCGGCACTTTCGGAGGTCCCATCATCCTGGGCCGGGATACCCGGCTCTCCGGTGGAATGCTTTCCGGCGCACTGGCCGCCGGGGCCGCCAGCGGTGGCGCAAACGTTATAGACTTGAGCGTACTGCCCACCCCGGGCGTCGCGGCCCTGGCCCCTAAGTTAAGCGCCGCAGCAGCCGGGGTCGTGAGCGCCTCGCATAACCCGTACCCCGATAACGGAATAAAGTTTTTCTCCGGGGCCGGTCGCAAGCTTTCTCCTGAAACCGAGGGTGAACTAGAACGCATGACCGCTGGGGAAATCGAGCGTCCCTTGGGAGGCGGAGTAGGCTCCGTGACAACACTCCCGGACGCCACGACCCGCTACGTCGAGTTCGTGTTGTCTAAGGTGCGTCCTGTCGCGGCAGGCGCGAAGGTGTTACTCGACTGCGCCAACGGGGCTGCATTCGAGGTGGCGCCGCAGGCTTTTAGGGAGTTGGATGCGAACGTCTCGGTGGTGGGTGATGGGCCGAACGGAACGAACATCAATGCTGGGTGCGGTTCTACGCACGTCGATAAGCTGGATGCTTCCGGCCAAAACGTAGCGTTTGCCTTCGATGGGGATGCAGATCGGGTGCTGGCGGTCGATGAAAGAGGGAACGTGGTAGATGGGGACCGTATCCTCGCTATTTTGGCCCGGGACCTCAAAGAACGTGGAAAGCTCGCCGGGGGTGTCGTGGTTACGGTGATGAGCAACCTGGGTTTCCACAAAGCTATGGAGTCACTGGATATTCCCTACGAAGTGACGCCGGTAGGCGACCGTTACGTGGCCGAAGCGATGGTCCGGCGGGGGGCTGCGTTGGGCGGGGAGCAGTCGGGCCATGTTATTCTTTCGGAGTACGTGACGACCGGAGATGGACTCGTGACGGCGCTGGCGCTTTTAGACGTGATGTCCCGCAGCGGGAAATCGCTCTCGGAGCTTGCGACGGTGATGGACGTATATCCCCAGAGTCTCATCAACGTGGCGGTGGAACGGGCGTCCCTGGCGAAACCTATTGCGGCCTCCGAGTCGGTCGAGAAGGCGGTCGGTGAGGCCGAAAGCCGTCTAGGGCACGAGGGACGTATTTTGCTGCGACCGAGCGGTACGGAGCCGGTGGTGCGGGTAATGGTAGAGCATGCGGACGAAGAGGTGTGCCGGGAGGTCTGCGAGGAAGTGGCGGACGTTGTGGTGAATGCCGGAGCGGAGGTAGAGGTTTGAGATTCTTAGGATGTGCGCTAGCCTGGAGACCAGGTGAGTCGCGGGAGAAAGTGTCTTGTCTGGTGGCGATGGACGAGCGAGGAAACATCGTCGCCAACTCGTTCGCCACGGGGATAGAGGAGATCTCGACGTCCGTCGAAGGATACGCCGACTGCCGCCGCGGAGTGATACTGGGTATAGACGCCCCAATCTCGGTACCGAACGAACGTGGAAGTCGCAGGATCGAACGCATCCTCTCGAAACTGTCCTTACCGGCCTACTCCGCGAGCCGCAAGATGTTCGGGGGCGAACCTTACCCCGAGGAATTGCTGGCCGCCCTCCTGAAGGGCGGAATAACGTACACAGATTATCCGTTCAGCCGGGTGCGGCGTCAGAGCACGGCCGTCGAGGTGGATTCCGGGGCTACACTCAAGATCCTCTCCCTCGAACGCGACCGTGACGACGGCGATGGAGACCTATCCCAGAAGCTGCGCGGCATGGCGGACCCTAAGTTTCGCAAGGGCAACAAAGAAGAACGGGCCTCGGCGCTCAAAGGCGCGGTAGACGTCCTTTGGAACGCTCCGGGGCTTCGTATGCGTACCGGAAACCTCTCTGCCGACCTAAGCTCTCCTGAGAACGTGGACATCTCCAAGCTCGACATAGACTCCAAGCTCTCACATGCGGAATTGGACCGCCTCTCTAGTCTCGTCGAGGCGACGCTCGCAGCCTACACCGTCCACCGGCACTGGAAAGGGCGTGGCGGCTCTATAGTCGTCGGGTCCGGCTATGAGGGGGCGGTGCTGCTGCCGGCTACCGAACACCTGTACGCCCGAATCGCCGAGGAGTGCCGTAACGCCGGGGTCCCGTACGTCTAACATGGGCCTCTGCGTTCGTATAATCCCGTGCCTCGACGTAAACGCCGGCCGTGTCGTCAAGGGTACGCAGTTCAAAAACCTCCGGGACGCCGGGGACCCGGTCGAACTCGCCGCCCTCTACGACCGCGAAGGGGCCGACGAGGTCGTCTTCTATGACATAACCGCCTCCCACGAACGCCGCGACACCGCGACGGAACTCGCCCGTCGAACCGCAGAGGAGGTCTTCATTCCTTACACTATCGGCGGCGGCGTCCGTACCGGCGACGACATGCGCGCCATGCTCCGGGCCGGGGCCGACAAAGTCTCCATAAATAGCGCCGCCGTAAAAAATCCCAACCTCATAAAAGAGGGCGCCGAACGCTTCGGCAGCCAATGCGTCGTTCTGAGCGTGGACGTAAAACGCCGACAACCCGGATCTGGCTGGGAAGTCTACCTGAACGGTGGCCGGGTGAATACTGAAATAGACGCTATAGATTGGCTCGTCGAGGGCGAGAAGCGGGGGGCGGGGGAATTCGTGCTCAACAGTATGGACGCCGACGGCACCGAGAGCGGCTATGACCTGGACCTCATCTCCGAGGTCGCCGAGAAAACCACCCTCCCGATAGTCGCCTCCGGTGGCGCCGGAGGACCAGAAGATATGGTAACCGCCGTAGAGGCCGGAGCCGGGGCCGTCCTCGCCGCCAGCATCTTTCACTTCAACGAATGGACTATTGAATCAGTAAAACAACACATGAGCGACGCAGGGGTCCCGGTCCGGTGAGCGCCCTAGAGAATATCCGCTTTGACAAAAACGGACTCGTACCGGTGATCGCCCAGGACGTACATACCGGTGAGGTCCTGACGCTCGCCTACGCGAACCACGAGGCCGTAGAGAAGACGCTCGCGAGCGGTGAGGCCTACTACTACTCTCGTTCCCGCCAAGAATTGTGGCGCAAGGGGGCGACGAGCGGCAATACCCAAAGCGTGGCCGAGGTGCGTCTCGATTGTGATGCGGACGCTCTGCTCTACCGGGTAGAGCCTGTTGGTCCGGCGTGTCACACCGGCGAGCGTACGTGCTTCTTTACGACGGTAGCCGGAGAGGGAGTCGGTGTGGCGGTCGAGAACGTTGGGAATGGTGAAAGCCTCGGGCCGACGGTCGAGCGGTTGGCGAAGACGATAGCGCAGCGACACCGGGAGATGCCCGAAGAATCGTATACTGCAGAGTTGATCCGGCGCGGTTCCGAGCGGGTGGCCCAGAAGGTCGGCGAGGAAGCGGTCGAGGTTGTTATAGCGGCCCTCCGGAAGGACCGGGTAGCAGAGGAGACGGCGGACCTGGTGTACCATTTGCTGGTGTTGCTGGAGGAGCGGGGCGTGAATATCGGCGAGGTGGCGCGGGTCTTGAATGATCGGCACGGATAACACCCGGCTAGTACCCACGCTGGACGAGGCCCGAAGGCTCGCGCGAGACTACGAAGTGGTGCCGCTGTACGCGGAATTCATCGGAGACCTCGAAACCCCGATCTCCGCCGTCATGAAGTTCTCCGACGAAGAGAACGTCTTTCTGCTGGAGAGCGCCGAAGGAGGGGAGCGGTTCGGGCGCTACTCGTTCCTCGGCTTCGATCCTAAACGCACGCTCTCTTACCGGGATGGCGTCTACACGGTCGTGGATGCCGACGGGGCGCGCGAAGTGCCGGCGAAGGATCCATTCCAGGGTCTGGCGGAGATCGTGGGCAAAAAGAGCGTCGCCCCGTTGCCGAACCTACCGGCCTTCGTCGGCGGTGCGGTGGGCTATTTTTCCTACGATGCCGTGCGTTACCTTGAACATCTGCCGGATGCCCCGCCGGACGACCTGAATGTTCCGGAGGCGTACTTCGCCATCACCGACACGCTGGTCGTCTTCGACCATCTTCGGCATCGTATCCTGGTCGTCGCGCTTGTTGACTCGGGTCGGCTGCGCGACGTCGAGGGAGAAGGCTTCGCGGCGGCTTACCGGAGGGCGGCGGACGACATCCGGCGGATCGCGGAGCGGCTCTCGGCCCCACTCACGAGCCGGGGACTCAACAACGGCGTGGTAGGGGCACCGGAGGTCTCGTCCAACCTGACCAGGACGGAATACGAGGAATCCGTAGAGAAGGCGAAGGAGTATATCCGGGCAGGGGACGCTTTCCAGGTCGTGCCGTCACAACGGTTCCAGGCGGAGATCGGGGACCTGAATCCCCTGCTGCTATACCGGGGTCTTCGTACCGTTAACCCCTCACCCTACATGACGTATCTGAAGCTCGGAGATTTGTACATAGTCGGGGCTTCACCGGAACCTTTGGTGCGGGTCGAGGGACGTCGGGTGATGACCCGGCCCGTCGCAGGGACCCGGTGGCGCGGCGCGTCGCCTAAAGAAGATGCAGAGCTCATGGAGGAGTTACTGGCGGATGAGAAGGAGCGGGCCGAGCACGTAATGCTCGTTGACCTTGGGCGCAACGACTTGGGGCGCGTTAGCGAGACCGGTACGGTGGGTCTGACAAAATTCATGGATGTGGAGCGTTACTCACACGTTATGCACATCGTCTCGACCGTCGAAGGAAAGCTGCGGGATGGTCTAACGGCGCTCGACGCGCTGGCGGCGGCTTTTCCGGCCGGTACGGTCTCCGGGGCGCCGAAGGTGCGGGCGATGGAGATCATTGACGAGCTAGAACCTACCCGCCGCGGCCCATACGCGGGCGCTACCGGATACTACGGGGTGGACGGTCGTCTGGATACCTGCATAACGCTCCGCACCGCCCTCGTCCGGAACGGTACGGCATATTTTCAAGCTGGGGGGGGTGTAGTGGCCGATTCGGTTCCCACGCTGGAATACGATGAGAGCCGCAACAAGGCGGGGGCGATGGTGCGGGCGCTGGAGGTGGCCCGTAGCCGCGAGATGTGGTTGTAGGGAGGCGTATCCGTGCCGCGAGTCCTCCGACTCGATCGGGATAAATGGTGTTCGTTAAGCTATACTTTCCGCCATGTTAGGGGTAATTCTAGTTCTTCTTGGCTACCTACTGGGCGCTGTTCCGACCGGGCTTCTGGTCGGGTGGGCCGCGGGTGTGGATATCCGGAAAGTGGGCAGTGGAAACATCGGCACCGCGAACGTTCTCCGTGCAGTGGGAAAGTGGGCCGCAGGTCTTACCATGTTCGGGGATATGCTCAAAGGTCTGGTTCCAGTCTTGCTGGCACGGCTTGTGGTCGATGACGCACCTACAATTGCGCTCACCGCCTTTGCTTCGGTGGCCGGACACTGCTGGCCGATTTTTCTTCGTTTTAAAGGTGGAAAAGGAGTGGCTACGGGGGCCGGCACGATCCTCGGGTTGGCGCCGATTCTGGGTCTGGGACTCTTCGGGCTTTGGTGGGTCGTTGCCATCGCGAGCCGATATACTTCCCTGGCGGCGATCACCACGATGGCCGCTGGTCCGCTCGTATTCCTTATTTTTGGTCAGCCGGTACCTTACGTGCTCTACACTCTCTTGGGCGGCGCACTGATCATCTGGCTGCACCGGGAGAACGTTCGGGCGTTACTGAACGGTACGGAGAGAAAGGTTGGGCAGAAGGTGGAAAAGCGTGGATAGCGGCCTCAACGAGTCATATCGTGGAAAGAACGTCCTGCTTACCGGGGGGACCGGATTTCTGGGAATGGCGCTCGTAGAGAAGATCCTGCGTAGCCTGCCGGATCTCGGCCGGCTCTACCTCTTGATCCGTCCTTCCCGCGACAAATCCGCCGCCGACCGTTTCGAGAAGGACGTCCTGCAGTCCGCCGCCTTCAGGAAGCTACGTGAGGCGAAGGGCGACGACTTCGAGGATCACGTGGGGGGGAAGGTCCGCATACTCGAAGGCGACGTGCATGCGCCGGTACTCGGGCTCAGGAAAGAGGATCTCGCAGAGTTGTCGCGCGAGGTGGACATCGTAGTCCACTCGGCGGCTTCCGTCGTTTTCGACGCGCCGCTGGATGCCGCGGTCGAGTCGAATGTTCGAGGTACGCTGGGGCTTCTGGAACTCGCCCGAGATTGGGAGAAAAATCCGCTGTTTATGCACATCTCGACTTCCTACGTGGCGGGAAATAGCGACGTACTCGCGCCGGAAGCCCCACCGGGAGAGCTGACCCCGAACGGAACGGGGCTAAACGCCCGCGAGGAAGTCTTACGCCTTGAGGCGGTCGCCGAGGAAGTGAAGCGGACGTCTCGCGAGAAGAGTCTCATGCGCCGCTTCGAGCCAGAAGCCCGGCGAGAGTTGGGGATGGTTGGGGAGGAAGAAGAGGTTGCCGCAAGGGTGGACCAGTTGCGGCGGGCCTGGGTACGTGAGCAGCTAGTCGAGCGTGGCACGGAGCGGGCGCAGGAGCTTGGTTGGAACGACGTCTACACGTTCACAAAGTCGTTGGCGGAGCGGATGGTGGTGTTGGAGAGAGGAGATGCGCCGCTCGTCATCTTGCGGCCGGCGATTATAGAGAGCAGCCAGTGGGAACCTTACCCCGGTTGGATCCAGGGTACCCGTATGGCGGACCCTATAATTATGGCGTTCGCCAAGGGCATCTTGCGCGAGTTCCCCGGCGACCCGAACAGCTATGTGGACCTCGTCCCCGTGGACCATGTCGTGAACGCCATTCTGGCCGCCGGCATCCGACGTCCGGAACAGCCCGAAGTCTTTCAAGTGGCCTCCGGCGAGCGAAACACCCTGCGGTACCGGGGCTTCTACGACATCGTGCGCGACTACTTCCAGAAGAACCCGCTACGCGACTCCGGCGGCCGTCCCGCACCGCTGCCGGAGTGGAGTTTCCCCGGCCGTCGCAGAGTCGAAAATGGCCTCAAGCTGGAGTTGGTAGGGCTAAAAATCGCGGGTGTACTCGCAGCCCGAATGCCCGACGGACACATGGCCTCCGACGCGCGACAACGGATAGCGCGGGGCGAGAAGCGCGCCCGCATGAGCCTCTACTACAGCCGCATCTACGGCGCCTACGCTAATATGAAAGCCACTTTCTCGACGGCCCGCACGGCGCAGCTTTACAACGAGCTTAGTCCGGAAGATCAGAAAGAATTTCCCTTCGATATTACGCAGCTCGACTGGAAGAAATGGCTGCACGAGGCGCACCTGCCGGCGCTCACCACCAAACCGGGCCGGAAAAAGCGCAAGAAAGTGGAAGAAGAACCGGGGGAGGTCGCGGCGATCTTCGATGTGGACGGCACGCTCGTCGGTTCGAACGTCGTCTCGTACTATGCCTGGCTGAGGATGCAGGAGTTGTCGCCGGTAATGCGTCCGCTCTGGCTGGCGGCGTTCGTGACCAAGATCCCCTACTATTGGGGACTAGACAAGATCAGCCGGACACACTTCAACCGCGTTTTCTATAAGAACTACCGGGGCTGGAAGCCGGCTCGCGCCCGACAATTAGGTCACGAGAGTTTCGCCGGTTTTACCCTGGATCGCATTTACCCTGGCGCGTTAGAGCGCTTGCTGGAGCATAAAGAGGCCGGTCATAGGGTCGTGCTGCTCTCCGGCGCCCTGGACTTCCTGCTGGAACCCTTCAAAGACCTCGTGGATGACGTGCTTAGCGCCTCTTTGGAGGAAGAGGACGGTGTGTACACCGGTGAGCTCAACGGGACCCCGGTCGCAGGGGATGCGCGGGCCCGAATGCTAGCGTCCTTTGCGCGGCGACGGAAGTTGGACCTCTCTAGATCCTACGCTTACGCTGATTCCATCTCTGACTTGCCGATGATGGAGGCCGTCGGAAACCCGGTCGCCGTGAACCCCGACCGGCGCTTAGAGGCGGCGGCCGAGGAGCGGGGGTGGAAGATCCGGCGCTGGGGAAAGAACGGCGCGGCCCCGAAGAAGATCTGAGGTTGCGCGCTCTCGTTTATCGTAAGTCCATACCGCGCTACCTGCTCATGCGCGCCGGGGCGAAACGCGTAAAAAACCTGGAGACCAGCCGCTTTTCTCCACTACAACTCGAAGAAACGTCCGAGCCCAAGTTGCCGACGCCGGAGTGGGTCCTGGTAGAGCCTTTGCTGTCGGGTATCTGTGGCTCGGACCTCGGGACGTTGTCATCGGAAAACTCGCCGTACTTCTCGCCAATCACCTCCCCGCCTTTTGTCCTCGGGCACGAAGTCGTGGGTGTTGTTACGGATGATAATTCAGGTTTCCAGGCCGGAGAACGGGTCGTCGTTGAACCGGCACTCGGCTGCGAAGTTCGCGGCATTGAGACTCTCTGCCCGTACTGTACTGCGGGTCGCTACGCCCTGTGCCTAAACGTTACGAAAGGTGACATCGCACCCGGCATTCAGACGGGCTTCTGCCGCGACACCGGCGGCGGCTGGTCGCAGGGAACGCTCGTCGCCCACCCGTCGCAGCTACACCACGTCCCGGAGGACCTCCCGGACGAGGCTGCTGTTGCAGTGGAGCCGCTCGCCTGCGCCGTCCACGCGGCGCTAAAGGTGAGCCCCGGCCCCGGTGATACGGCGCTCGTCATAGGGGCCGGTAGCGTCGGCCTCCTTGTCGTCGCCGCTTTGCGAAGCCTTACAGGAGTAGGCCGCATAATCTGCGTTGCCAAGCATGATCGGCAACGCAAAGAGGCACTCCGGCTCGGGGCGGATGAGATAGTCCAACCGAAAGATACTTACACTGCGCTTCCCGGAATGCTCGGCACTGAGACTCACGAGCCGGAACTCGGTAAGCCGGTGGTGATGGGCGGGGCGGAAAAAGTCTTCGAATGTGTGGGATCTCCTTCCACGATGGAGGACGCTGTCAGGCTGACCAAGCCCGGCGGCGAGGCCGCACTCGTCGGGATGCCCGGGACGAAGAGTAGTCTGGACCTGACCGCGCTCTGGTACAAAGAAGTCAGCCTCGCGGGCACTTACGCCTATGGTGTAGAAGAGTATGAAGGGGAGCGCATAAAAAGCTTTGAGTTGGCGATGCGCCTCGCGCCGGAGATAGGCTTGGAGAAACTCGTTGGTCCGTACTTCCGGTTGGAAGAGTATCGGCAGGCAATATCTGCGGCCCGCAGCGCTGGGCGCGATGGGAACGTCAAGATCGTATTCGATCATAGAGTATCCAGTGATCAGCCTTCAGGGGTAAGCTAGAACCACTGATGCCAAAAATTGCCGAATTGGGCAGGCATCTCTGGGGACATCGTTTGTTCAACTAATGAAGGAAGTTATGTGGAAAGAGAGAAATATCAAGAGCTAGAAGACCGTCGGAGGATGCTGCAACTTCTGTATGACAAGCTCGAAGAAGCCCGTTCAAAAGGTGAGACGTCTCTCGAACTGTACGTTTATCAATTATCGCCGCAGTCTGGCATCGCCGAACATGGTCCGGCTACAAACAGCATCGGCGAAGAACTCAATATGTCCGGGCCGCACGCGGTCGCCCTATTCAAAAGGCTACGTGATCGACACTTGATCGGCAGGCTTCACAGTTCAAAGCCCATGATCCCGTTCTTCGTCGCTCAGCTTGAAGATTTGAGCGACGAGGGTATGAGAATGATAGATCTTTTGCCCCAGGAGCAACTTTTTGAACTATTCCGCGAAGTAATTGCCGTTGCGGAAGATCCAGAGACTCCTGGTACGCCGGAGCAGAAGCGTGCCGTGATTGAATGGCTCAACAGCGGCATCGGTCTAACGCGAAATGTAACATGGCTCGCCGATAAGCTCACTGACGTAATGTAGGATTCCTCAGAGGCGAAACCGGCAAAATAGAAAGTCTATAAACTAAAAAAGCTGAAGTGCTGAAAGCCGCAAAAGGCGGCGTACTGACAGGCTGATTAGCTTCGACCGAAGGGAGTAGGATGAGCCGCCCTGGTTTTACAACTATTCTGGATAAGAACAGCCCGCCGATGATGTTCAACGCGGGCGTCGAGTTCCACTACGAGAAGCTGCCGGAGGAGACGCGGGTGATCTACCCTCCCGGCCCCGTAGAACCGCTCGAAGATCCCGGCGTAGCCATCGAGAAGGCACTACTGGAGCCGATGGGAATGGAGCCGCTACACGAGCTTCTACACCCCGGCATGAAGTTGACAATCGTGTTCGACGATGTCTCATGCCCGCTGCCGCCGATGAAGCCACCGGACAACCGCCAGCTCGTGATTGAGAAGGTGCTGGAGAAGGCCGCCGCCAAGGGTGTTGAAGATATTCATCTAATTGCCGCCCTGGGTCTACATCGGCGGATGACGGAGAAAGAGTTGCGGTGGGCATTGGGACAGAAGATCATGTCCCGCTACTATCCCGACCACCTCTATAATTACGACGCCGAAGACGAAGAGGGCAACACCGTAATCGGGGAGACGGAGCACGGGGAACAGGTTCGTATCAGCAAGCGTGCCGCTGACAGCGACCTGATAGTCTACGTGAACATCAACTTCGTCTCGATGAACGGCGGTCACAAATCCGTTCACACCGGCATCTCACCCTACTCCTCTATCAAGCACCACCACAACGCCCACACCCTCAAAAACACCCGTTCCCTAATGGACCCTCCAAACTCCGCACTCCACAGCTCGGTTGGTCGGATGGGGGAGATCCTGGACAAAGAGCTCAAGGTCTTTCACATCGAGACGACCCTCAACAACGCAGCCTTCCCATCTATCTTCAACTTCATGGCTCAACCTGAGCACGAATGGAACGCCCTCACTAAAGCCAACTTCCTCGTAAATCATAAGGCGACCCAGGCCATGCCGCGCAGTGCGGCGCGCAGGATCTTCCAGTCCATCGTCGCCCCGCACAAGATGACCAGCGTTCAGGCCGGCGCCACCGAGCCGGTCCACGAAGAGACTATGAAAAATCTCTACCGCCAGAAGCTCGTACAAGTCGAAGGTCAGTCTGATGTCCTGATGCTCGGCGTTCCATATATCGGGCCGTACAATGTGGACTCCATAATGAACCCGATACTGGTTCACAACATGGTTCTCGGCTATCTCTTCAACCTCTACAAAGGCAAGCCGCTCGTCCGTAAAGGCGGTGTCGTTATAGCGACACACCCCGTCCCCTACGAGTTCGACGAAGTCCACCACCCAAGCTACAAGCCGTTCTTCGACGAAGTGCTCTCTGAAACCACCGACCCGCACGAAGCGGAGCAGCGGTTCGAGCAGAAGTACATCCACGACCCCTGGTATAAAACCCTCTACCGGAACTCTCACGCTTATCACGGTTGGCACCCATTCACCACCTGGCAGTGGGGCGCCCACGCCCTCGACCATCTTGGGGACGTCATCTTCGTGGGTGGCGACCCGATGACGACCAAGCACATGGGCTACAAACGCGCCGACACCGTCGCCGAAGCTCTGGAAATGGCAAAGGATACCCTCGGACCAAACCCGAGTAGCACCTACATGCACATCCCGCCGCTGTTTATGTGTGAGGTGAGTTAGACGCCTAAAGATAGCCGCCCTTGTTGCGCGGGGCGGTTGCTCTGATATCCTTTTTGCCGGATAGGTTTTTGGAGAGAGGAGAAGAATGACGAGTCAGCCGCAGGCTGCTACCGAGCAACCGCAAAGTACGCCGGAAGGCACCATTAACGTGTATGACCCGCATCCGCTGAACTGGTTGTACATCACCTGGAACACGATGGAGGAACCGGTGCGCACCGACTCAGAGGGGCACTTGGTCGGGGCGGCGATGGAGGACTCCCGGTGGGTGGATGAAACCACGTTCGAGGTGAAGATGCGCCGGGGCGTGAAGTTTCAGGATGGTGAGGAGTGCAACGCCTACTCCTTCAAGCGGGCTTTCGAGGAGGTCTAGCGGTGGAAGGTGCCGCATCCGTCGGGGACTTCGCTCAACTTCCACCCGGATACCTGGCTGGAGATGGTGGACGACTACACTTTGAAGATGCGTTTCCCGGAGCCGGATGGTGCGATCCTGGGAAAGTTCCGTGGTTTGCATATCCCCAGCACCCGCTTCTGGGACGAAGAGGGATTTGGCTACAGGAAGATAGGAACCGGCGAAGGCCACTGGTGAATAATCGATGCGCCGGGCCCGTGGGGCACCGGACCATTCACCCTCGTCGAAGGCTACTCTTCCCTGGAGAACGAGATCGCGCTTATCAGCGCAGATCCTCTCAACGCCATTTGGCTCGATACTAAAGAAGACCGCAGCGACCGGGTCGTACTCGAAGCATTTGCCGATCACTGGAACAAGGAGCGAGGACCGCGCCTGGAGAAGATCATCTTCCGCAACGATATCTCGCCCGCAGAGGCGCTCGACCTTGTTTGCGAGACAGAAGGCGAAATGGATATCGTTACCGAGGTCGCGCCTGCTGATGCCGAGAAGGTCGAAAACTCTGAGCACGCCCGCCTGGTCACCACCGATGCTATGCGCATCCTAGCTTGTGTCATCAATCGGGACATCGAACCCTTCGGTGACACCCGCGCGCGCCAGGCGCTCAACCTGGCTGTGGACCAGGATAAGCTGATCCGAGAGGCCTTCAAGGGCTACGCTTACCCGCTCGCCGGTCTTATACTGCACTACGCCGCAGGATACTCTGAGGAGAAACAACCGTACCCTCATGACCCGGATAGGGCGAAGAGACTCCTCGACGAGGCTGGTTATCCTGAAGACCGTGCGCTGCGGCTGGCAACCCCGGCGGACCTCGAAGGCGTGGCAGAACTGCTGGCCGACGACTTCCGCTCGGCGCTGGGGATCGAGGTAGATATTATCTCCATCCCGATGGAAGACATCCTTGCGGCGCAGCACGGCCTGGTGGAAAAATCCATGGATCTCCCCTTCGACGTCCTGGTTCACGCCTGGTTCGACCTGACCGCCGATGCGCCGGCAGCCTTTATGCACAGTTGGTTCTACCATTCCGGGGGCGCTTTCCGGGCGGGACCGCCAATTCCGGAGTTCGAGGAGTTTATGGAGCAGTACGTGCGGGAGATAGACCCTGAGAAGCTCAACAGGCTCGACGCCGAGATGGATCGGCTTGCCTACGAAGAGGCATTATCCGTTTTTCTGTGCGCGCCGCAAGCCTTGTACGCCGTCAACGAGCACGTGAACTTCGTCGGGCATGCCACTACGTTCGAAGTCGCCGAGACCGAGGTAAACGAAGACCACTGGTCTCGGCGGGACGATACATAGAGAGGAGAGCGACTTCCGGCCTTACGCCAGGGGAAAGTCGTTGGCGGGAGTTCTGAGCCTTGGGTCGGGTAGGCTTTCGGGCCACCCCAGATACCCGATACGAGCGTGTCCCGGCCCGTGCCTGGAAGCCTCAGGTTGCCCTTCGTACGAGTAGTAGCGTCAGCAGGCACACCGGAGCCAGCGAAAGATAAGCTACCGCGTCGCCGCCGAGATCCGCCAGGAATCCTCCTAGAGGGGCCCCAATGGCGTAACCGGAGGCCCAGACAAAGTTGGTCGCTGCGAAGGCCACGACGGAATCTATACCGAGCTTCTCGGTTCTGTCTGTGAGGAGGGCCGTGCCGGGAGCTAACGGGAAATTAAAGAACACTGCCGCTAGCACTACCATGAGCATCAGTGCGTAAGGATTCGTGATCCAGGGTAACGCCACAAGGATAACGAAAGAGACCAGAAGCGCCGTCAGGATCGGGGGTCGGTAGCCGGCGCGGTCCGACCAGCGGCCCGCCAGAGGATGGATGGTGGCTTCGGCCGCAGCCCCCAGTAGGAAAACGACCCCGATAGCGGCGGTCCCCCAACCGAGCCGGGCAAATTCCAGGGGCAAAAGCACGGCCAGGGCACTGAACAGCACCGGCGAGAGTGCAATGAGCCAGAGTGGGACAGAGAGCCGCGGCTGAAGCAAAGCTCCCAACGAACGGAGAGTGGGTAGGTTTTTGTCAGGAGGCGGGGCGGGGGTCAGAAAAGTCCAGAATGTTACGACAAGGCCCAGAATAGCGACGGTGATGAAGACGGGGGCAATACCGACGGTGCCCGCAGCGCCACCGAGGGCCGGGCCGATCAAGGCACCTACCACGGCGGCGCTGATGAGCGTGCCGAGCATCTGCCCGCGCCGCTCCCCTGGCGCCTGGGCGAAGACCCAGGTGAAAGCTGAGATCCAGGACAAGGCGCTCGCGAATCCCTCTCCCAAACGTAGCGCCACCAGCATCCAATACTCATCCACGAAACCGAATGGTAGGCTGGTTGCCGCCAGCAGCAGAAGGCCTAGAATCGCCGTTCCCTTTACACCGAGTCGAGAGGTCAGGTAGGCACCGGGAAAACTGCCCGCTATGATCCCTATCCCCATAGCGCCGGTCAGTACTCCAACCTCGCCTTTTGTAAGGCCGAACTCGGTCGAGAAGTACGGAACGAGGGGCACCAGCACACCGTAGAAAACAGTGTCTGCCAGAACTATCGCGCAGGTGAGAAATAGCAGCCGTGGCACGGCGAGTATTCTAACCTTTTACCTTTCTTGCGAATGGCTTTTCGAGAGAGCTTTTACCAGGCTGTTGACCTGAGTTTGCTAGTATCACGAGCATGAACGGCGCAATGAAGAAACCCGTCGGGGTCGTGAGAGAATGGCTGGCCTGGCGGCGGCGTAGCTGGTCCAATAAGGTGTTTCTCTTCGGATCTGTCTCAGTGGCGCTTTTCGTGACGGTGGCTTTTACGTGGGCGACCTTGAACCCGGCTCCGGGAGACTTCACACGGTACTTTGCTTTCTACTGGGTTTGGGGGCTCTGCGCGGTGGGTATTCTCATCGGGATGGCCGAATACAAGACGAGTCCGCTGCGCAAAGGTAGGGAGCGCGGTCATTTGTTTATCTTGCTCTACATCGGCGCACTACTCATAGTCACACGGGCTTTGAACGCGTTTCTATACTATGGACCGTAACCTTTAGAAAGTAGGACCATGCTGAAAGCTCTTCTGTTCGACCTTGACGGCACGCTCGCCAACACCGACGCTGTACATTTCCCAGCCTGGATGGAGGTCTTGCGTCCACATGGTATAGAAGTGACCCGCGAGTACTACGACGAGCGCTTGGCGGGCCGCGTCAACGCGGACGTAGTGGACGACGTGTTGCCGGACCTCTCCGATGAGGAACGAGAGAAACTCATAAATGCTGAAGAAGAGCGTTCGCGGGATCGGGCTGCGCAGATCGGTCCGCTACCCGGACTAAAAGCATTTTTGGACGAAGGTCGTGAGCGGGGTTTGACGCTTGCTCTCGTTACCAACTCCGTTCAGTCAGACGCCGACCAGATCCTGGAGCCCCTGGATCTGACAGGTACTTTCGACCCAATCGTCTATCCCAGCGAAGTAAGCGCCACCAAGCCGGACCCCGCCCCGTACCTGGAGCTCCTCGACCGTTTGGGTATAGAAGCAGATGAAGCCCTGGCCTTCGAAGACTCCGTAACCGGCGCCAAAGCGTCACACGCGGCCGGTGTCCAGACGGTCGGTGTATCCTCCGGCGACACACCAGAGGATCTGAAGGAGGCCGGCGTGGACCTCGTGATAGGAGACTTCGCCGATCAAGCTTTATACGATCTGCTAGACAGGCTTAGTTCCTAGTGCTCGAAGCCTTGCTCCTCGACCTCGACGGGACCCTCGCCGAGACCGACTCCATACACCGGCTGACCTGGGCCGCGGTGCTGGAGCCCCACTACATCGAGGTGGACGAGGAATTCTACAAAGAGAACATTAGCGGCCGCCTCAATCCGGATGTTGTCGAGGACTTGCTGCCGCATGCGACGGAAGAGGAAGGACGAGAGATCGCCGAGGCCAAAGAGGTGGATTTCCGAGGTCGCACGGGCGAGTTGGAACCGCTGCCCGGCCTGACGAGTTTCCTCGAAGAGGCTCGCGGCAACGGTTTGAAACTCGCCCTCGTCACCAACGCTCCAAGTGAGAACGTGCTGGCAGTACTCACGGGAATTGGTCTAGACGATGCATTCGACGCTATGATTCTCGCGGTGGATGTGGGAGTTGGTAAGCCGGACCCCGCGCCCTACCTGGCCGCTCTAGAACATCTCAGCCTCTCGCCCAACGAAACGATAGCCTTCGAAGATTCTTCTTCCGGGATAGCTTCCTCAGTGGGAGCCGGAATCCCAACGGTCGGTATCGCTTCTACCCACGACCCGAAAAAGCTGCGCGAGGCGGGAGCCTTCACAATCTGTGAAGACTTTACCGACCCGGAGTGCATCGCGCTGCTCGACGGTTAGCCCGCCACGCCGCTTTCTTGCCTCCCTGACAGTATTTGTGGTCCGGCTAAAGGGCTACCTCCACTGTGGAAGACGTTTCCTTCTCTTCGAGAGAGACCGTCAACGCCCTCGTCTCCGCGTCGTGCTGCCATTCGGCATCTTGCCCGTCTACCTGGACCTGGTCCGGGGCATCCAGGCCTCGTAGCTCTAGCAACACTTCGTTACGCTCCGGGGTGAAAGAGCCTTCGCGTTCCCCGACCCGGACCGTGACGTGCCCTTCGGAGGTTTCACAGGAAATGGAGCGTCGTGCGTACACGCCGTCGAGGTAAGCGAAACCGTCTCCTGCATCTTCGTACAGGGTAAACTCGCCCGCGCCAGACGACTGGTACAGGAGCAGCGTCAGCGGGTCAGTGGTCTTTTCGCCGGTGTGGTTCATTTCCGGTCCCATCGGGATAGCGGTGTTGGCCTTGACGTAGATCGGGGGCTCCCCGAGCGGGGCGTGAGCCAGGATGTGGGCCGGCCCGTCGAACTGCTCGCCGGTCCAGTAGTGGAACCAGCAGCCTTCCGGCAGGTAGACGTGGCGGTGCTCGATGCCGGGACGGGTGATCGGAGCTACGAGCATGGCGTCGCCCACGAGGAACTGATCGTCGGTGTTGTAGGTCGTCGTGTCACCGGGGTACTCGAAGAGTAGGGGCCGGATTATGGGTGCGCCGGTTCGGTGGCTCTCCTCGAAAAGGGTGTAGAGGTAGGGGAGGAGGCGCATCCTGAGATTTACCATCTTGCGGATCGTCGTCTCGTACGGTTCGCCGAAAGCCCACGGCTCCTGGTTCAGCGTGTCCATAGCCGAGTGGTTGCGGCAGAAGGGCTGGAATATACCGAATTCGTACCAGCGGGCGAGGAGTTCCCCGTCCGTGTCGCCGAAGAACCCTCCGATGTCCACGCCGGCCCACGCGACGCCGGAGAGCCCCATGTTCATAAGCTGGGGCATGCTCATCCAGAGGTGCTCCCACCAGGAGGAGTTGTCGCCTGTCCACTGTATGGCGTGACGTTGCCGACCGGCGTAGCCGGAGCGGGTTATGACGATTGGCCTCTGGTCCGGCCGGAGTTTCAGCAAGCCTTCGCGGACGGCCTGGGCCATGAGAGAGCCATAGGCGTTATGGATCTGGGCGTGCAGCTTCGCTTCACCGCCGCCGGGATGCACAACGTCATCCGGCATAGTGGACTGTTCGGGTACGAACAGCGCCGGCTCGTTCATGTCGCACCAGATCCCGTTGATGCCCTCGTCGAGCAGCTTTTCGTGCTTCGCGCCCCACCATTCGCGGGCCGCCGGGTTGGTGAAGTCCGGGAAGGCGCACATCCCCGGCCACACGACGTTGTGGTACTCGTCGCCTGCGTTCGTCTTGCAATAGAGGTCTTTCTTGCTGCCTTCAGCGTAGACTTCGTAGTTAACGTCGGCTTTTACGCCGGGGTCCACGATGGCTACGGAGTGGAAACCTTCGCCTTTGAGGTCGTCGAGCAGCTTTACGGGGTTCGGGAAAGTCTCTTCGTTCCAGGTAAAGACCCGGAAGCCGTCCATGTAATCTATGTCGAAGTGGATCACATCGCACGGGATGTCCTTTTTGCGGTAGGTTTGGGCCAGGTCCCAAACTTCCTCCTCCGACATGTAGCTCCAGCGACTCTGCTGGTGTCCCAGCGACCACATCGGCGGCATCGGGATGCGTCCCGTAAGCTCCGTGTACTCCCGGATAACGTCCCTCGGCTCCGGCCCGCAGAAGACGTAGTAGACGAGGTCTCCACCACGGGCCTCGAAAAGAGCCCGGTCGGAGCTTTCCTTGGCGAGATCAAACTCGACCCGGTGGGTGTTGTCGAGAAAGAGGCCCCAAGCCCGCCCATGATCCATCACGAGGGCGAATGGCGTCGAGGTGTACAGGTTGTCGTGGTCGGCGGTGTGTCCCATCGGCGGATCCTGATTCCAGAACAACTGGGTATCACCGGTCTCCTCCAGCCCTCCGGTCCGCTGGCCGCAGGCGAAGTACCTCTCTCCCTCTCCCCGCTTTTTGTAAAGTCGCACCGGATTTCCGAGCGGTGCAGAGAATACGTCCTCTTGTGGCAGCCGCATGATGCCCATCCCGAGCTCCGGTTCGTCCGCCGCGAAGGTGTTGCCCGAGGTGTCCTCGAAACTTATCCGCAGCGGGTTGAGGGAAATTCGGGCTTTGTTCTCCGGCGTAGACAGCGTGATGCCGTCGTCCGAGTTCTCCATAGACACCTCGGCCGGTTCCCAGTCCGTTTTGTCTATTGCGGGTGAGCCGTATTCTGCGGGGCGTCCCTCTTGAAACATGCCGACCCGGAACAGGTTGGGCGTCAGCGCGGTGACCTCCACGTTGGTCGAGCCGCATCGCAGTCGGACGCTAGTGTCGTCGTGGTCGGCGAGCTCCGCTTCCCCAAGTGGTTCGTAATTGACTCCGGTCTCCGGCAACGTGCCGAAAATTTCTGCCATGACTCCTCCTTTTCTCTAAGCTGGTTAGTTCAACTTAGAACTCTATGTCTCTACCCACATCCTGCTCTATCGCCCGATCGTAAATGATACGGGAAGCCGCCAGGTCTTCCAGGGCGAGGCCCTGGCTGGCGAAGATGGTTATGTCTTCGGGGCCGTGGCGTCCCGGTACGTGCCCGGCGATGACCTGTCCCAACTCGTATACGGACTCGGGAAATATCATCCCGGTCTCCAACGAGGGCATCAGGTCTCCGGCTTCGAGTCCCAGCTCTTCGCGGGAGTCTACGCAGACGAAGCTCGCTCGTCGGACGACGTCGCGGTCGATCTCGCTCTTGAAGATGAAGTTCGACCCGGCGGCGTTTACGTGTGCCCCCGGCCGAAGCCATTCTCCTTTCAGCACGGGCTCTTTGGACGAGGTCATCGTGACCACGATGTCCTGCGCTGCGGCCTCTTCGGGGGCTGGAGTGGTCTCTATCTCCATCCCGAGCTTCTCGCCCATCTTCTCTGCGAATTCTTTGCGGCTATCCTCTGAGCGGCTGTGTACGACGACTTTTTCGAGGTCTTTCACCGCCGCGATCGCTTCTAGCTGGCTTTCCGCCTGCCATCCCGCGCCGTACATGCCCAGGGTGCTGGCATCCTCGCGGGCGAGATGTTTAGTTGCGACGCCGCTCGCTGCGCCGGTTCGGAGTTGGCCCATTTTGTCCGACTGGATGATAGATAACAGCTCGCCGCCTTCGGAGTCGAAGAGCATCGTGTAGAAGCGGGCGCCGGTGGCAGCAACGGAGTAAATCTTGATCCCCATAAGCTCTAGTTCCGGCGCCCCGGCGGCCATGTAGTTCAGGCCGCCTGTGGGCAGGGCGACGCGGCGGCGGGCGCGGTTTGTGGCGTTACCCTCCGCTTGATCCCTGAGCACGAACTCTACGGCGTCTATGGTCGAGTCCATGTCCAGCAGGCGTTCGACTTCCTCTTCGGTCAGCAATAAGGTCATGCGATCTCCTCTCCGGGGCTTCTCCTTGCTACAATCCCTCTACTCATGCAGGTCCTCGTTATAGACAACTACGACTCCTTTACCTACAACCTCGTCCAGTACCTCGGGGAACTCGGGGCCGAGGTCATCGTCCGGCGCAACGACGAGGTCACGGCGGCTGAAATCTCCGATCTCCATGCCGACAGGATAGTCGTGTCGCCCGGCCCGTGCACGCCGAACGAGGCCGGGGTCTCCGTGCCGCTCATCGGGGAGCTCTCCGGGGAGGTCCCGATCCTGGGTGTTTGTCTCGGCCATCAGTCCATCGGACAAGCTTTCGGTGCCGATGTGGTGCGCGGCGAACCGGTTCACGGAAAGACAGCATTTATTCACCACGACGGCAAGGGCGTGTACGCGGGTCTTGAGCAGGATTTCGAGGCGACCCGCTACCACTCTCTAGTCATAGAGCCGGATTCTTTGCCGGATTGCCTGGTGGTCACTTCGGAGACGAAAGACGGTGTGATCATGGGTGTAAGACACCGCGAGCACCCAACAGAAGGCGTCCAATTCCACCCCGAGAGCGTGTTGACCACCAGCGGCAAAGCCCTTCTTAAGAATTTTTTGGGGCTATAGCCGTGCTCCGCGACGCCCTACGAAAAGTAGCTACCGGAGAAGCCTTGACCGAAGGTGAGGCCGAGCGGGCCCTGGAGACCATAATGGAGGGCACCGTTCCGCCGGCGGCGACTGCGGCGCTCCTTACTGCTATGCGGCTCCGGGGCGAATCGGTGCCAGAAATCGTGGGTTTCGCCCGTGCCATGCGCCGCTTCGCCGAAAAGGTCGAGGCCCCTGAGGACGTAGTGGATACCTGTGGCACCGGCGGTGACGCCAGAGGAACCATAAACGTCTCTACGGCGGCGGCTTTCGTGGCGCGGGGAGCGGGAGTCACCATTGCGAAACACGGCAATCGGGCCGCTACCAGTCAGGCAGGCTCCGCCGATGTGCTGGAGGCGTTAGGGGCGGAGATAGAGCTCGGGCCGGATCAAGTCTCGCAGTGCATCGCTACCTCGGGCATCGGCTTCATGTTCGCCCGTACCCATCACCCGGCGATGAAGTTCGTCGCTCCCGTGCGGGCGGAGTTGCCGTTCCGCACCATCTTCAACCTGCTCGGTCCGCTAACCAACCCCGCCGGTGCCAAGCGCCAACTTATAGGCGTCTTCGACGAGAACTATGTCCGACCCGTGGCCGAAACGCTGGCAGAGCTGGGCGCGGAGAAGGCGCTCGTGGCGCATGGCAAGGATGGGATGGATGAGATTACGGTCACAGCCGAGACCTCCATCGCTGAAGTCCGGGACAGTGAGATAAGAGAGTATGAGATCTCCCCGGAAGACTTCGGGCTCTCCCGGCACGCCCCCGACGGCCTGCTCGGCGGCGACGCCCACCTAAACGCCCGAATACTCCGCGACATCCTCTCCGGCAAAGAACGTGGAGCGGCCCGCGACGTCATTCTGCTGAACGCTGGCGCCGCAATATACGTTGCTGACAAAGCGCAGAGTCTGAAGGAAGCAGTGCTAGAGGCTGACAAATCGCTAGAGAGCGGGGCCGCCTCCGAAGCACTTGAAACCTTTGTGAAAACTACCCGCCGCCTCTCGGGCTCCGTATGACGGTACTAGACGACCTCGCCGCCGCTGCTCAGAAGCGGGCCGAGAAGCTCCGAGAGCAGACCGACCTCGACACCCTCTATGAGCAGGCGATGCTCTTCGAAAAACGAGACTTTGTCGCCGCGCTCGCCGCGCCGGGCCTCTCCGTCATCTCAGAAATAAAGCGTGCCTCACCCTCGGCGGGCTTTATCCGGGAGGTCGAGCCTGCGGAGTGGGGCGCACGCTACGAGCACGAAGGCGCAGCCTGTCTCTCAGTCCTCACCGAGCCTGACTGGTTCAAGGGAAGTTTCGACGACCTCGACGCGGCGCGAGGAGCCACGACCCTGCCGGTTATCCGCAAAGACTTCACCGTGGACGAGGCGCAGGTGCTCGAAGCCGCAACTAGGACCGATGCCGTGCTGTTCATAGCCTCGCTATTCGACGCCGCATCGCTCGCGCGTTACGTTTCGCTAGCGGTAGAGGTTGGCCTTACGCCTCTGGTCGAAGTCCACGACGAACGGGAGGCGGGCATGGCGATGGAGTCAGGAGCCCGCGTCATCGGCGTGAACAATCGCAACCTCAAGAACTTCAGCGTTGACCTGGGAAACTTCGAACGGCTGGCGACCAGGCTCGCTGGTGCCACGCTGGTCGCGGAGAGCGGTGTCAAATTGCCGGAAGATGGCCGGAGACTGCTGGACGCCGGGGCCGACGCGGTGCTGGTGGGGGAGGCGGCGATGAGAGATCCAGAACTGGTTGCGAAGCTCTCAAAATTGTCATAACAAGTTAGCTGCTCTAGCCTGGCTCAGATACCACTTGCCGCACAAACCAGTTGAACCTAAAATGTAGCGTAGATTCAATGCTTCCGTTTAGCGGTTTACGCAGAGTGCTTGAAGAGGAGCTAAAGCGACGGCTGATGTTAACGAGAGGATTATGTATTGGGATTGGAACTTCGACCAGCTATCGCAAAGTATGGGGCTGAAGCCAAAGCCAAGCTGTCAAACGTTGCGGCAACAGGGGAACCGGAAGATCAACTTCGGGCGCCGCTCGAAGACTTGTTCGAGAACCTGGCTGAAATCTGTGGAGTCCCACCGTCCGAAATCGCGGCTGTGGGCGAGTCTTCGCTGGCCGAGTTGAAGACACGTCCTGATTACGCGATTACCGTACACAATGCGCTCGTCGGGTTTGTTGAGGTCAAGGCGCCCGGTAAGGGTGCCAACCCACGCAAGTTCAAAGACCGGCACGACAAGCAGCAGTGGGAAAAGCTTCAGTCGCTCCCGAATCTGCTCTACACCGATGGCAACGAGTTCAGCCTGTGGCGCAGCGGTGAGCTGGTAGGACAGATCGTGAGTCTCATCGGTGACGTCGAAACTTCCGGGGCCGATCTCGACGCACCGTCTAGCCTGCTGGGCCTCTTTGGAGCTTTCATCACATGGGATCCCATTCCTCCACGCGATGCAAAACAATTGGCCGAGGTGAGCGCCCGGCTGTGTCGGTTGTTGCGCGACGAGGTGAACGAGCAGTTGGCGCTCGGGAGCCCGGCTCTAACGGCGCTCGCGGCCGACTGGAGGAAATTGCTGTTCCCAGAGGCGTCCAACGAGCAGTTCGCAGACGGATACGCCCAGGCCGTCACGTTCGGCTTGCTGATGGCCCGGGCGCGAGAGATAAAGCTTAGTGAAGGGCTCGATCAGATTGCTCGGAAACTGGGACAAACGAACTCGCTGATCGGCACCGCGTTGCGCATCCTGACGGATGATGCGGAGAATCAGGCAACACTGGAGACTTCGCTAGGCACTCTCACACGGGTGCTCGATGAGATTCACTGGAAGGCCATCAGCAAGGGCGATCCCGACGCGTGGCTCTACTTCTACGAGGACTTTCTTGAGGTCTACGACAATAAGCTCCGAAAGCAGACCGGCTCGTACTACACGCCGCCCGAGGTCGTTGGCGCGATGGTTCGGTTGGTAGACGACGTGCTCCGGGATAGGTTCAGACTCACTTCGGGCCTGGCATCGCCCGAAGTGACCGTGGCCGATCCATCGGTCGGCACGGGCACTTTCATACTCGGGACGTTGCGCCGGATCGCTAAGACGGTCGAAGAGAACGAGGGACCCGGTGCTGTGCCCGCTGCGATAGATGCTGCCATAAAACGCTTGATCTCGTTCGAGATACAACTCGGGCCGTTCGCGGTGGCACAGTTGCGCATTCTGGCCGAGCTTGCGGAACTAACCAAAACCGCCGCGCCGCCGACAACATCGCTGCAAATGTTCGTCACCGATGCGCTGGGTAATCCCTATGAAGAGCAAGATTGGCTACCCGCGATCTTCGGTCCGATTGCGAAGTCTCGGCAGCAGGCCAACGAGATCAAACGTCGGGAACCTATCACGGTGGTTATAGGCAATCCGCCATATAAGGAGAAGGCAAAGGGCCGCGGCGGATGGGTGGAGTCCGGCAACGCGGTCGAGGCCGCGCCGCTCGCGGCGTGGATGCCACCGCGCGAATGGGGGATTGGCGCACACACGAGACACCTGCGTAACCTGTACGTGTACTTCTGGCGCTGGGCGACGTGGAAAGTGTTCGACCATCAACCGGAGGCCAGTACGGGGATCGTCTGTTTTATCACGGTAGCCGGCTTCCTCAACGGCCCCGGCTTCCAGAAGATGCGCGACTACCTCCGGCGAACCACCGATGAGCTGTGGGTGATCGACTGCTCGCCGGAGGGGCACCAGCCTGCGGTCAACAGCAGAATCTTCGAGGCGGTACAGCAACCCGTGTGCATCGTGCTCGCCTCCCGGTCCAAATATATCTCACGATAGGCGATAGATCGCCATCGACGGGCCCTGCGATAACCTTTGCAGCACTGCTTCCCGACCTCAACCATTACAACGGGCGTGGTGAGCGTATCTTACCAATCTGGCGTGATCGTGACGCCACCGTTCCCAACGTTCCTCACGTCCTGCTCGACTATCTCGGACAGCGCTACGAGAAGACGGTTGGCGCGGAGGACCTGATGGCCTACATCGCTGCGGTAGCATCGCATCCGGCTTTCACGGCACGCTTCAAAGCCGATCTTGCACAGCCGGGACTCAGGGTTCCGCTAACAGCCGAGGGTGATGTCTTCGACGCCGCTGTCGAGCTTGGGCGTACAGTAATCTGGCTTCAAACCTTTGGCGAGCGATTCGTGGATACCCAAGAAGGTCGGCCCGCGGGGCCACCGAGGCTCGCATCGGACGAAGTGCCACGAATCCCCGCGGACGGTGCGATCCCGCTAGACTCGGAGGCAATGCAAGATACCCTCGACTACGACGCGGCCAACCGACGGCTATTGGTGGGTAGCGGGCATGTGGAGAACGTGGATCCTCGGGTGTGGAATTACGAGGTGTCTGGCAAGCAAGTGTTGCGGCAGTGGTTCAGCTACCGCAAGGCGAACCGTGAACGGCCGATTATCGGCGACCGGCGTCCGCCGTCAAAGCTAGGAGAACTGCAGCCCGATCACTGGCTCGCAGAGTACACGACAGAACTCATGAACGTGCTCAACGTACTCGGCCGACTCGTCGATCTCGAACAACCACAAGCCGAGCTGCTCGGGCGGATCTGCTCCGCACAAACCATCTCCGATGACGAGCTGCGCGAGGCGGGTGCGCTCACGGTGGATGCAGAGACAATGTCGAAAAGCACGCCGCCTGATACCTCAAAACAGGCTAGTCTCCTTGACTGAGCGCGAGAGTTACTTTGTGGTATTACAAAGCAAACCGGTGTTAGTAATATCTGTGACGTCGCACCGAGGGGGTTTGCGCGTAAGTTTCCATATCTCACCGTACAGGCTGTGGAGGAAGAGTCATAAAAATCGGAATGTCGAAGACTATCGCGGTAACCATAGTTTCCTTTTTGCTCGCGGCAACTTTGGGCGGATTCTATGCCGTCAAGGCGCATAGACAGCCGGCCCCCGAACAGCTTGAAGGCCAGGGTGCGGGTCGCTGGCATCCGAAGCCCGGGACCAGTTGGCAGTGGCAGCTCTCCAGTCAGCCGGGGAAACCGATCAACGTGGATGCCTATGATGTGGACGGCTTCGATACCTCTAAGCGCACCGTAAACCGTCTCCACCGCAATGACAGTAAGGCCATCTGTTATGTAAATGTCGGTGCCTGGGAGAACTGGCGATCCGACAAGAAGAAGTTTCCGAAGAGCGTATTGGGCAGGAAATATGCAGGATGGGCCGGTGAGAAGTGGCTGGACATCCGCCGCATAAAGAAGCTCGCCCCGATCATGCGCGCCCGCTTCGATATGTGCAAACGCAAAGGATTCGACGCCATAGAGCCGGATAATATGGACAACTACACCAACAAGACCGGCTTTCCCATAAAGGCAAAGCATCAGCTCCGCTACAACAAGTGGTTGGCAAAGGAAGCCCACAAACGCGGTCTCGCCATCGCCCTCAAGAACGATCCCGCCCAGGCCCGGCAATTGAACCGGTACTTCGACTTTGCGATCACCGAGGACTGCTTCAATCAGGGTTGGTGTGGCAGGATGAAGCCGTTTATAAACCAGAATAAGGCGGTTCTAGCTGCGGAATACACTGACACCGGGATAAAGCCGCGGCAGTTCTGCCCGAAGGCGAAACGGACGAAGTTCGACGCAATTTACAAGAAGCGCAACCTCGGAGCCTGGCGTCGCGGTTGTTGAGGTGGACCCGGAGCCAGGGATCTGTACAGACTTTCTAGGTTCGGTTCTTTTCGTCTAGCAGATCCTGGATCTTCTTCTCCGTCTCCGCGTAGGCGCCTTCTCCGAAGTGCTTGTAGCGGATAAAACCGTCGGCGTCGATGAGGTACCAGGCGGGCCAATAGAGGTTGTTATAAGCGTTCCAAGCGGCATAGTTGTTATCGAGGACTACCGGATACTGGATGCCGGCCTCCTGAACTGCCATCGCCACGTTGTTGTAGTCCTTCTCGAACTCGAACTCCGGTGAGTGGACGCCGATGACCTGGAGGCCGTCGTCCGCGTATTCTTCGTGGAAGCCGCTGATATACGGCTGGGCATTCTGGCAGTTGTAGCAAGTGTAGGTCCAGAATTCTAGCAGCACTACCTTCTCGTCTCGGAGCCCTTCGAGCGAGACGCCGTCGGTGTTGATGAAGCCGGTGGGGCCGGTGATCTCCGCCGCGCGCTTGAACTCTTCCTCTTTCTTGGCGATTCTATCGGCACTGCTTTCGCTATTGCTCTGAACTTGCTCCGTCTCTGGCTTTTGCTGCCCTGTTTTGTCTGGGGCGGGTTTGGTTACTGATTTGGCCTCTGCGGATTCGATAGTAGTCGGTCCCTCTATCGTCGCCCCGGTGGTTGGTGGGATCATCCGTGTTTGTGTGCCGGTTCGGCCCAATGTATTCAACCCGAACTCCACAAAAGCTATTGCGATGACGATTGTGAGTATCGTCAGGGCGAGAAGTACGGGTCTTGGGACCAGGGATCTCATAGCAACACCTCGTTGAGTAGTTGGAAGTTGGCGAGCAAGCTGAGTTTGTTGGTAAAGACGAGCACTCCCATCCCGATCAGGACTACTCCGAACACCGTGTGCAAGCGTGCGGCTCCCTTGCGATGTTTCTTGATAAATCCGAACGCCCGGGACGGGAAGAGAGCAACCAGCAGGAACGGCGCCCCGAGTCCGATAGCGTAGGCGAGTAGCAGGGGAAACGCGGATGCTGGCTGGGCGGCGGCGAGGGCGAGTGTGGAGCCCAGTATCGGCCCGACGCACGGCGTCCACGCTACCGCGAAAGAAGCGCCAAATAACAGAGAGGCCAGATGTCCCGGTTTTAGCATCGTTGGCTGCACCGAGAATTGGCGATCCAGAAAAGGCAGGTGGAGCAAGCCGGTCAGGTGGAGCCCGAGCAGGATTACGACCACTCCCGCGGTGCGCGAGAGCCAGGTGAGTGTTTCTGTAGCTGCCTCTTGTAGCACCGCGTTTAGGAGGATGCCCAGGGCGGCAAAGACCGTTGAGAAGCCAAACACGAAGAGCAGGGTGCTCAGGAGTACGTCCTTCCGTTTGAGCTCTGTGTTGCCGAGCGAGGTACCCGCGAGCTGGGCGAGAAAAGCCGGAATCACCGGCAACATACATGGCGAGAGGAAAGACGCGAGCCCCGCCACGGTGGCTAGCAACAGCGTAGGTTCGTTCACGCTACGACGGACCACTGTACCGAATATAGTCTACTCTCGACGGGCCTTCCTTTCTCGGTGTGATCACCTTGCACCGCGATTCTGTCACGGGAACTAACGAGGAACAATGCATTATGGTTCGTTACGTCCGGATCGTAAGAAACAGTTAAGCTTTCCAGTGTACGGGCGATCAGAATTGCAGTAGGTTAATATAGAGTCAACTTAATATTGGTGTCTGGATAAGTAAGCGGCAAGGAGCAATGCAAGTTTGAGGCGTACTGGATGGGTGGGCGTCATTTTGGGCGCAATGCTGGCGCTGGCACTCGGAAGATTTCTTGTCTGGGCACTGATCTGGGCGTTGCCGAATCGCTACCCGGGCCTCTTCAATACGATCTTTTACGCGGACGCCGCCGTAGACACCGCCAAGTTTTCAGAAGTAGGACAAACGATAGCGAACACCGTTATGTCCCTCACGGGGCAGACCGTGGCGGATGCCGTCTGGGTTATAACTTGGTTAGGTTCTTGGGCGCTCGCGTATTTCCTCGGAGGTCTCGTAGCCGGCACACTTGCCCCCGGGCTTCGGCAAATCTTTACGGAGCGCTGACTGCAGTGTGCGGGGGGACTATATGGCGTCGCCGTTAATCTCGTGCAGTTCTTCAACTCTGCGGCTTTAACAGACCCGCAGAGTCAGGCCTTTGCAGTGATGGGCACCATATTGTTTTCTTTCTTAGTCTTGCCGTTTACTATCTTGGCTTCGTACACTGGTGGAAAGGTAGCAGGGAAACTGCGTTTCAGAAACTCGAATAGTGTTCTTGAGTAGAGTGACCTTCCACAGCATGAGTAAAACCCGTACCCTCAGGCGCGGCGAAGGGTGAAGCAGAACCTGGAACCTTTGCCGGGCTGGCTTTCGGCGTGGATCTCACCGCCTTGCGCCTCGATCAGGCCGCGTGCTATAGCGAGCCCGAGCCCGGCACCGGTAGCGGCCTCGGACCGGGTTCGAGATTTCTCGCTGCGGAACGCGCGCTCGAAGACGTACGGCAGGTCGTCTTCCGCTATACCCTCTCCGGTATCGGCTACCTCGACCTGAACTTTGTCTTCTTGCGGCGCGGCGCGCAGAAAGATGGTGCCGTCGGCGGGGGTGTGGTGCAGGGCGTTGGAGATGAGGTTTTGCAACACGCGCTGGAGCTTGGGCGGGTTGGCGAGTACCGGATCTACCTCGCTTTCTACTTCACCGATGAGCCTCACTCCTTGTTGCTCGGCCTGGGCTTGAAAGCTGGAGAGCGTGTCGGAGGCGAGGTCGCGCAGCGAGGCTTCCTCCAGCGTTAGCTTTAGCACGCCGGCGTCTATGCGGGCGAGCTCGAACAGGTCGTCGACCAGGCGGCTGAGGTGGGCAAGCTCGCCCCGGGCGGATTGGAGATAGCGAGCCTCGGTCTCGGGGTCGGCGGCTACCCTGTCGGCGACGGCTTCGATGAGCGCGCGGGTAGAGGCGAGCGGCGTGCGGAGGTCGTGGGAGACGGAGGCTATGAGGTCTCGGCGGGACTGCTCCATCTCACGTTCGTGTTCTTTGGCCTCGTCTAGGGCCGACGCCATGCGGTTGAAGTCACCGGCCAGGCCGGAGATCTCATCGTACCCCTCGACCGGGACCTTCGTCTGCAGCTTGCCTTCGGTGAGTTGCGCGGCCCCGCGCCGCACGCGCTCTATACGGCTTGCCATGGGGGCGGCGCAGAGCAGACTGAAGCCGACCGAGAGCACGGCTGCGAAGAGCAGCATGGTCAGCACGATCACGAAGTCGTGGCTGGAGATGAACATGGCCCGCGCCCCGGCCAACATCATACCCAACAGGAGCAGGCTACCGATCAGACCACCCCCCACGAGCTGCGCCCGCACACCACCAAGACGCCCGAGCACGGCAGGCCGCACCACGGCCAACGCGACGAGACCGCCACCACCGCCCGCTCCGGCCAATAGCAGGGCGATGGCCGGCAAGTCCGAAGCCGGGACCCCGAACAGTGTGGCGCTGACTAGAACGGTCACCGCGAGCGCGCCGAGTAAGAATATCAGCGCCACAGAGAGCGTTTGAAGTATCGTTCTCATACCTTCATACGCCAAACTTGTACCCGACGCCCCACACGGTCTGCAGGTAGCGGGGGTTGGCGGGGTCGGGCTCAATCTTCTCCCGTAGCCGACGCATGTGAACGGTTACGGTGCTGGTCTCGGCGGCGAAGGTGTAGCCCCACACCGTCTCCATGAGGTGGTCCCGGGTGTAGACCCTGCCGGGACTCGACGCCAAGTGGTGCAACAAGTCGAACTCCCGCGCCGTGAGTGTTACCGGATCCCCCTCCGACCGCACCTCGCGCTTGTTCGGGTCTATAGTGAGGCCGTCGAAGGTTAGGACCGGCTGTGTAGGGTCTTGCGCGGTAATTTCTTCGACCCGTCGCAGGACGGCGGTTACCCTCGCGGCCAGCTCGCGAGGGGAGAAGGGTTTTACGACGTAGTCGTCGGCACCGACGCCGAGGCCGATGATGCGTTCCTCTTCGTCGCCTTTGGCGGTCAGCATGATGACGGGGACCCATCGCTCGGATTGCATGCGACGGCAGACCTCGAAGCCGTTGAGCTTGGGCAACATCAGGTCGAGTACGATCAGCTCCGGGTTGCTGTGCCGGAAGAGGTAGAGGGCTTCCTCGCCGTCGGAGGCCGAGATGACCGTGTGGCCATCGCGCCGCAGGTACAGTCCGACCACCTCGCGGATATTCGGTTCGTCATCCACAACCAGGATCCTTGCCACCCGGGCCTTCACCTCCTCAACTTTCCGCATTATACCGGCACACATCAGGCGGGCCTCAAGGGTGCGGTGGCGAAGTTGCCCGAAAAACGCTGGCACCAGATCGAGATCGCACGATGCACCTCCGGATCGAACTCCGCCGGAAGCTCATACGTCTGGTTCCCCTGATTCCCCTTCAGCTCACCCGCACTCACGAACCCCGCCTCCTCGACCGTTGCGGAGTCCACTGCATCTTCGGCGGCTACGGCGTAGACGAACAAGTCTGGGCCATTTTTTACGTTCAGGTTCTCAAGCCGCAGCACGTAGGAGCCGTTCGCCAAACGGTATACGGTGGCGTCGCCCGTACCCTCGTACTCCGCATTGTGAAACGCTCCCTCCAGGACCTTTATAGGACCGTTAGACTCGGAGACCGCGCCGCCTGCATCTTCGCCGTCGGCATTTGTTGAGGCGGTGTTCGTAGTCTCAGCAGACTTCGTACCGGATGTCTTTTCTGTCGTTTCGGAGGTCGTTGCTTCGGTGGTTGTAGTTGAGGATGAGAAGCTCTCATTTACTTCGCGATCTACGAAGGCGGCCTGAACTCCGAAGACCGCGAACGCCAGGTACAGCGCTACTGCCAGTCCACCCGCGGAGATCAGCCAGAAGACTTTACTCCCAATCAAACGGCCGATCACTTGACGTCCCTTCCTACTTTCGCCCTTTTCTGAAACCGACCGGGGATGAGGGAGATGATCACGAAGAACACCGCTGCTATCCCGAGGTAGATAAATGCGGTGGTCAGGTTATCTTGGGCGGTCGCCAGCGAGCCACCGGCGAATGCGTAGACGATGACCCCAGGGATGATGCAGATGGTCGTAAGCAGCACGTAGGTTCCGAGTCTGACGCTGGTGAGGCCGTAAGTGTAGTTCTGTAGGTTGAACGGGAACAGGGGTACGAGCCGGGTAATGAGCAGCATTCGCCAGCCGTGTCTCTCCACGCCCTCGTCGAGTTTCTTTATGCGCTCGTTGTTATCCGTCCAGCTTTCGACCAGCCCGCGGGCCGCGTACCGGCTGGTCAGAAAAGCCAGGGTAGCGCCGACGCTCGCTCCGATCAGGGTCCACAGAGCCCCGAATATTGGCCCGAACACGAGACCGGCGAGCAAGGTGAGCGGCGTACCGGGTAGGAAAAACACGGTTGCGACGATGTACAGGAGGATAAAAACGAGCGGTGCGACGGCCCCGAAACCGTCTATCCAGGCCTGCAACCTCTCCAGGCCGTCAAGACTGATGTACTGTGTCAAACCGGTAAGGCGGGCAACCAGGATGACCACCAGAAGTGCGAGCCCGATGCCGATAAACCGGATCAGGTTGCCTTTCTTCTCAGCCGAACCGTCGGTCATCTTGCCCACCTCACCGGTTGCCGGTTTCAGATTATTGTCTTGACTCATCTGAATCTCCTCTCTTGAACTCGACAAGGGTAATGTAGGCTCCGGTTCTTACACGGCCATTTCGCAATCCTTACGAAATGCTTAACAGGAAAAACGCCCGGCTTGTATTTACGCCGAGGTGTTCGGCAGAGGCTCGTTTGAATAGAGAGTAAACTTGGAGTATGACCCTGGTAAAAGTTTGCGGCATAACCAACGTAGAAGACGCGCTTCTGGCCTCTGACACCGGTGCGGACGCTATCGGTCTGATCTTCGCCGAGAGTCCTCGTCGGGTGAACGAAGAGCGGGCGAGAGAAATAGTCGCTACTCTACCCGCCACTGTTCAGAAGGTCGGGGTGTTCGTGAACGAAAAACCAGAGACTATTCAACAACTCGTAGATAAGCTCGGGCTGGATTATGTACAGCTACACGGCGACGAGAGTCCCGAGGTCGTCGCCAAGGTGCGGCAAGACGGGGTCGCGGTTATAAAAGCGCTGCGGGTGCGCGACGAAGGTTCGCTGGAAGCTTTGGAAGATCACGACGCGGATCTCTTCCTGCTGGATGCCTACAGCGAGAAAGCGCGGGGCGGAACGGGGGAAAAATTCGATTGGGAATTAGCGAAGGCGTCCAGCGGGTATGCTAACATTCTCATTTCCGGGGGGCTTACCCCCGAGAACGTGCGGGCGGCGATCGAGTTCTTCGAGCCTTATGGCGTAGATGCTTCGAGTTCCCTGGAAGATGCGCCCGGAATAAAGAACGACGAGCGGGTTCGGAGGTTCGTAAATGCAGCAAAAGCTTGATACAGGCTACTTCGGCCAGTACGGTGGCCGGTACGTCCCGGAAACACTCATACATGCGCTGGAAGAGCTGGAAGAAGCCTACGGGCGCTATCGCAACGACCCCGAGTTCCTCGAAGAACTCGATGGTTTGGCGCGGGACTTTGTGGGGCGTCCGACGCCGCTGATGTTTGCCTCGCGGCTTACGGAAAAGTGGGGCGGGGCGAACGTGTGGTTCAAGCGGGAAGACCTGGCGCATACGGGGGCGCACAAGATCAATAACACGTTGGGGCAGATTCTGTTGGCCGACCGGATGGGCAAGGAGCGCATCATTGCCGAGACCGGGGCCGGACAGCACGGCGTCGCAACTGCCACCGTAGCCGCGCTCTACGGCAAAGAGTGCGTCGTGTACATGGGTGAAGAAGACATCCGCCGCCAGCGACTGAACGTAGTGCGGATGCAGTTGATGGGCACGGAGGTCGTACCGGTAACGAGTGGGTCGAGGACGCTCAAGGATGCGGTGAACGAGGCGATTCGGGACTGGGTCACGAACGTCGAGGATACCCACTACATTATCGGGAGCGTGGTTGGTCCGGCTCCTTATCCGCGAATTGTGCGGGATTTTCAGGTCGTGATCGGGCGTGAGATCGAAGTCCAGGCCCGGGAACGCTTCGGAGGCGACCCGGACGCCATCGTCGCCTGCGTCGGCGCAGGCTCCAACGCCATCGGCGCTTTCCACCCGTTTATCGGGCGCGAGAATGTCCGGTTGGTCGGCGTCGAGGCTGCGGGTCACGGGCTTTCTTCGGGGGAGCACGGGGCGTCGTTAGCGGAGGGCAAGCTGGGTGTGTTGCACGGGGCCAAGAGCTACGTGTTGCAGACGGAAGCCGGCCAGATCCGGGAGGCACACTCCATCTCCGCCGGGCTGGACTACCCCGCAACCGGACCGGAGCACGCCCATCTAAAAGATCAGCTCGCTGCCGAGTACGTCAGCGTTGACGATGAAGAGGCATTGGAGGCGTTTACGCTGTGTTCGAAGGCCGAAGGCATCATCCCGGCGCTTGAGACGGCCCACGCCATCTCTTACGCGGAGAAGGTCGCCCGCGAACTCGGCCCCGGTAAGAACATGGTGATAAATCTCTCCGGCCGGGGTGATAAAGATGTGGATACGGCTGCGGAGGCGCTTGGTGTCGAAAGGTAGCGAACGCCTGCGGGGAGTTTTCTCCGGCGGAAAGGTGACACTCATGCCATACCTGACCGCAGGCTACCCGACGCTCGATGAGGCGCGGGAGGTGGGGGAGGCCTACGTCGCGGCGGGTGCGGATATCATCGAAATCGGGGTTCCATTCTCGGACCCGCTGGCTGACGGGCCGACTATTCAGGACACCACGACCCGCGCCCTGAAGAACGGGGCGGATCTGGCCTATTGCCTGGACCTCGCTTCAGGACTCTCGGGGCAGGTGCCGGTGGTCTTTCTCGTCTACTACAACGTGATCTTTGCTTGCGGGATGGAGCAATTCCTTGAGAAAGCTGCGGATGCCGGGGTGTCGGGGCTTGTGATCCCGGACTTGCCCGTGGACGAACTCGGCGAATTCGGGGCGTTGGCTGAAAGTAAGGGCGTCGCGTTGTGCCCGCTTGCGGCCCCGACTTCTACGAACGGGCGGATAGCCGAGATCGGGCAGGCGGCTTCGGGCTTCGTGTACTGTGTCTCGGTTGCGGGCGTTACTGGCGCCCGCGAGACATTGCCGCCGGGTGCGGTGGAGTTGTTGCGGCGGGTAAGGTCCACCGTCGATGCGCCTGTGGCGTTGGGATTCGGCATTTCCACGCCGGATGCGGCCGCGGAGGCGGCGGATGAGGCCGACGGCGTCATCATCGGTAGCAAGCTGATGCAGCTCGTCGCCGAGGGTGGGCCGGAGAAAGCCGGAGAGTGGTTGGGCAAAGTGCGGAATGCAATATCCGAGGGCGCCGGTACAAAGGTGGGGGAGCGGGATTAGGAACTGGCTCAACAAGCGCCGCGAATACAGCCGATCACCGGAACCGGAGACTGAGAGCGGCCTGGGTCCGGTAGACGGGGTTTTTACGAAGTGCCGGCAATGCGGCCAGACCATCTACGAGAAAGAGCTTTCAGCCCGCTTCAATGTGTGTCCTAACTGTGAGTTCCACTACCCGCTGCCGGCCCGGTTGCGGGTTCGGCTACTCACGGACCCGGGTAGCTTCGAGGAGATAGATGGTGACGTGTCGGCCTCGGACCCTCTGGGCTTCGAGGATTACGAAGAAAGGTTGGAAGGCGCCCGGAGAAAGACCGACCTCGAAGAAGCCGTCCTGAGCGGTGTTGGGAATCTCGGGGGGCGGCGCGTGGCGCTCGCGGCGATGGACTTCGGGTTTATCGGAGGCTCGATGGGGAGTGTGGTCGGCGAGAAGGTCGCCCGGGCTACAGAATTCGCGTACTCCGAGGAGCTTCCGCTCTTGGTAGTCTCGGCCTCCGGTGGGGCACGAATGTTCGAGGGAGTCTACTCTCTTATGCAACTCTCGAAGACCAGCGTCGCGCTCTCGCGGTACATGGAAGGTTCCTGGCCTTTCATCTCTATACTCACAGATCCCACGTTCGGCGGTGTTACAGCCTCTTTCGCCACTGCTGCGGACGTGATCCTGGCGGAGCCTGGGGCCCGCATCGGCTTTGCGGGGGCTCGGGTTATAGAGCAAACGACCAAAGAGCGGCTGCCGGAGGGCTTCCAGACGGCGGAGTTCCAGAAAGAACACGGAATGGTGGACCGCATCGTTCACCGGCTGGAGTTGAAGGATGATATTAGCCAACTCTTGGAGCTTGTAGCTTGAGGACCGCAGGATGATTCTGGACTTCGAAAAGCCGATCCTGGAGCTCGAAGGGCGTATCGCAGATCTTCATCGCCTCGCGGGCGAGAGCGAAGAGCTCCAGGCGGAGATTCAGCGTCTCGAAGAAGCCCTGGATGCGGCCCGCCAGCGCATCTTCTCGAACCTCACCCCATACCAGCGGGTACAGGTCGCCCGCCATCCCGAGCGTCCGAACTTCCGAGCCTACCTCGAAGCGCTGGTCGAAGACTTCTATGAGCTGTCCGGTGACCGGATGTACGGCGACGACCCGGCCATAAGAGGTGGTTTCGCCATGATCTCCGGCCACAACACGGTCCTTATCGGGCAGGACAAAGGTGCGGATGTCGAGAGCCGCGTAAAGGGCAACTTCGGCATGGCCCATCCGGAAGGCTACCGCAAAGTGAAGCGTCTCTACGGGCAGGCCGCCCGCTTCGGACTGCCCATCGTTACGTTGGTAGACACCCCCGGGGCTTTCGCCGGCCGCGGTGCGGAGGAGCGGGGGCAGGCGTGGGCCATCTCCGACGACTTGATGGCGCTCG
Organism: Rubrobacteraceae bacterium; assembly: GCA_965214475.1. Classification (GTDB taxonomy): domain Bacteria; phylum Actinomycetota; class Rubrobacteria; order Rubrobacterales; family Rubrobacteraceae; genus SIRX01. The sequence goes on from OZ243953.1 coordinate 189,849, forward strand.
CCCGCTCGCCGGTGCCGGTGATCTCCGTGATAATCGGCGAGGGTGGCTCCGGGGGCGCTTTAGCCATGTGTGCCGCCGACTACGTTGGGATGCTCGAAAACTCCTACCTCTCGGTTATAGCCCCCGAAGCCTGCGCCTCCATAATCTTCCGCGACCCGAGCCGGGCCGCCGAAGCCGCCGAGGCCCTTAAGCTCACGGCCAAGGACCTGAAGCAGCACGGCATTGTAGACGAGATCCTGCACGAACCCCTCGGCGGCGCCCACCGCGACCCGGAACCCGCGATAGAGTCGGTCGGCAAAGCGCTGGAGCGTGTGCTATCCGGTCTCAGCGACGTAGATGCCGGAGCCCTCGTCGAGAGTCGCTACGAGCGATACCGGCGCATCGGCGCCCACGTCTCTGATGCGGACCAAGTCTAGCCGCGAACCGGCCCGCTTCACTTACTTGAAGATCGCCAATGCCAGGGCCACCAGCATGACGGCAAAAGCGGCCAACCCGAAAGCCAAAGCAACCCCGGGTCCTACGAACACCAGGCTCGCGTAGGTGGCCCCGAGCAATACCAGGACCACCGCGTAAGCGATCATCCAAACTGGAGACCGCAAGGTTGGTTAGGCCGGAGCGTTTATCCGAAGAACGTCCGGGCGTCTTCGTAGAGCTTGTCCGACACGGTTTTGGTCTCTTCGGTCGCCTCCGAGAGCGAGACAGTAACGATCTCATCTCCCCGTAGCGCGACCATCTGGCCCCATTCACCATTGTTTATGGCTTCGGCGGCTTTCAAACCGTAGCGGATAGAGAGGATGCGGTCGAAGGCGGTCGGGGTTCCGCCGCGCTGGAGGTGGCCGAGGACGACGTGGCGGGTCTCGATGCCGGTGCGCTCCTCGATCTCCCCGGCCAGCGTCTCGCCGATGCCGCCGAGTTGCACGTGGCCGAACTCGTCACGCTCTGCGCTTTGGGTGATGAAGTCGTCGCTCAAGACGACGCCCTCGCTTACGGCCACGAGGCCCCACTTCTCGCCGTTCTCGGCCCGTTTCTTGAAGATGTCGGCGATCTCGTCCATGTCCGGCTCTACCTCGGGGATCAGGGTGACGTTCGCGGCGGAAGCGACCCCGGCGCCCCAGGTGATCCAACCGGCGTGCCGCCCCATTACCTCGACCACGACGACCCGCTCGTGGCTCTTGGCCGTCGTACGGAGCTTGTCTATGGCATCCGTGGCGATAGAGACCGCCGTGTCATAGCCGAAAGTCGTATCGGTTGCAGATAAGTCGTTGTCTATCGTTTTGGGGCAGCCGATCACCTGCACGTCAAAATCATCGTGGAGTTGCTTGGCTACGCCTAGCGTGTCGTCGCCACCGATAGCGACCAGCGCGTCTATGCCGAACTCTTTCATGTTCTCGACGACCTTCTCCGCGTCGCCCTCGTTCTTGTAGGGGTTAGTCCGGGAGGAGCCGAGTATAGTGCCGCCCTCTTGCAAGATGTAGCGTACGTCCTCGACGCCGAGATCCATCAGGCTATCCTCCTCGGGAGAGAGGAGACCCTTCCAGCCGCGCTTGATGCCGACGACTTCGTAACCGTAGTCCTCGATGCACTTCATGGTTACGGCCCGGATCACACCGTTAAGCCCCGGCGCGTCTCCGCCGCCCGTCAACATTCCAACCTTGTTTATTTCGGCCACAGTCTTCCTCCCACTTTCTCTGACTTACTTTACTTCCGATCTTACGCAGTCTAGCAAAAACGGACTGCGGGGCCGAAATTAGAGGCTGTAGAGAGTACATTCTGCTCTAGCACTGGAAAAATGCAATAAAGCCATACCGTGTGCCCGGACTGTACCTTGGACCGGCAAATTTCTGCACCGCGGCAGAGATGACATACGACAAATGAACTATAGAATAAAGTATTAAAAATCACTCATTTGCGGTATGTATTAGCTTCGTCCCAGCTATATATTTGTCCTGAAAGAAGTCGTCGGGGCGAGTCGAAGGGGACCTGATGGATGTGGAGATATTGCGAGAGCCTAGCAAAAGCACAGAACTCACGACCGTATTGGAGAACATCACTGACGTTTTCTTCGCCCTGGACAACGAGTGGTGCTTTACTTACCTGAACTCTGAAGCGGAGCGTGTTCTTCAGCGTCCGAGAGAGGACCGTAAGCCGGAGAGGATGAGGTCTAGCCCGTTCTCGAACTCGTCGTCGCGGTCGATGCTGCTTAGGGATGGTGAGAGTTCCGCCAGGCGGGGGAAATCTTCTCTCCCCAGACTGCGGGCGCCGATCCTGCCGTCCCCAGGTTCCATGGCGAAGCCCCGGATCTCGGACATGACGTACCCGACCGCGAAGCTGGTTAGTGTACGGTAGGCTTGGAGCGCGTTTTTCGCCCCAAACCCTGCAGTCTGTAGTGTCTCCAGAAACGTCTCTACGAGCCAGGCTCCGTCCATGGTGTCCGGTGGGCGTACTATGAGTAGTGGAAAGACGTTGGGGTGGTTGTGGGCCAGCCTTCGGAACCTACGGTAGGATTCGCGGACGCGGGCCTCCCAGTCTGTGTTTTCCTCTGGAACTTCCAGCCCCCTCAGCAACACTTCCACCATTCCATCCAGCAGCGCGCCCTTACTCGGTACGTGGTTGTAGAGCGACATCGCCTCTACCCCGAGCTCCGCACCCAACTTGCGCATGCTGAGGGCTTCGAGACCTTCCCGGTCAACGAAATCCATCGCCGCCACCAGTATTCGATCTCGATTCAGCGGTTGCCGCTTGGGCGCTACCACCCAGTACCTCCTCTGGCTAAAACTCTACACGTTTACAAAATACACTGTATTAGCCACGATGTGAATTGCTGAGACACTTGCATTGGCAAGAAGCCAAGACAAATGTTACCCGACTTCTTTGATCTCCCGGCGGGCTTTCTTAGGATCGAACATATAGAGCATCATGGTACATAGAACAGGGACGGCCGCCATCACGGCGAGGCCGAATGCGTAGTCGCCGGAGAAAGTCCGGAGCGCGGCCAGGGGAAGCGGCGCCAGGGCGGCGGCGGAGATCATGACCATCGTTGCCGGTCCTTGAACCTTGCCGAGACCCCGACGCCCGTAATAGTGGGCCCACACCACACCGGCCACGACGCCTTGAAAACCGGCGCCGGCCCCGAGAACCAGCGTGTAGAGCCCGGCTGTGAGGGGCGAAGAGACCAACTGTAGACCGAGCACCGCCGTGAGCAGTAAGACCATGCTGATGTACAGTGGTTGGCGGGGCCCCAGCCGTTCTATAAGAAACCCGGAGAAGGCGGTTGCCGCCGCTGAGGCTGCGGCGAACGGTATGAACACCCCGGCGGCGGCTGCCGCACTGATGCCCTGCTCGCCGAGGATGGAGATCTGATGGAACACTAGAGCCGTTACCGTGAAGGGTATGGCCGCCAGTGGAACGGCGAGGAGCCAGAAATTCAAGGAGCTTACGGCCTCCCAAGAGCCACGCTCCGGTTCGTTCTCATTGCCCGGTTCCTGTACAGGTTCGGGAGAGCCATCCGGATGCAACCCAACCGCTTCCGGGCGGTTTCGGACTATGAGGATGGAGGTCGGGATGAGTAGGGCCCAGATCCCAACGCCCAGCACGACATAGGCCGTCCGCCAATCGAACGTTCCTATAAGAGACTGTGTAACCGGCGGCAGTAAGGCGTTGGAGGCTGCCAATCCCAGCACGACTATCGCCATAGCCCGACCGCGACGCTGCACGAACCATTGGGCGGTTAGTATATTGGCGGTAACGGGGAGTGAGCCCTGTCCCAGCGCCCGCATGGCGGCAAAGCCGAAAAAGAGCGCGGCGGGACCGGCCGCCGCGGACATTCCGAAGCACGCGATACCCAGACCCAGGGCGATACCAGCGAGCATGAGGCGCGCACCGAAACGGTCTACCAGCCGGGCTACCACCACGACCATTATGGCGCTTACACCCGTCCCGAAAGCGTAAAGCGTTGAGAGATAGACCCTGGAGAGGCCGGTATCGGCCAGAATCGGGTCTACAAAGACCGAGAAGACGAACGACTGACCGGGGCCTGAGCAGAAAGTGGCGAGCGTCGCCACCGCGACCACGGCCCAACCGTAGAAGGGCGTCTTTAGGCCCGAGATCTTTTCGGGGTACTTGACTTCAAGCTCCTTAGGAGACTTCCGTCCGGAAGCCTTGTTAGAGAGAACGTCCGTACCAGCTTACCGCCGGAGCAGCCTTCGTCAAGGAGCGGAGAGGGTTACTCGTACAAGCCGGCCTTCTGCTTCTGGCGTTCTATGGCGGATTTGATCCCGTTGGCGTCCGGCCTCGCCATACGAGTTAGTTGGTAGACCCTGCCCTTGTTGTTCTCCAGCGTGAGGGTGCAATTCACCAAACCTTTGACCGTAACCGCCGACACGTCTCGCAATCCGATATTTTCCACGTTTTGTCCCTGCCAGCCACTGGTGATCTCTACGTGGTCTTCGTATACGTTCACGATGTGATTGTTGTGTCCTGTAGCCTGGGCTATAAACCTGTCCAAAGATGCTCCCCTGTTCTGCCTTCCAGCATCAGTCACCATTTCGGTGCCTGTACAATCTTTCCATCTCGTGGGCTGCGACTAGTAGCCCACGGCCCCTTGAAGCGTACCCCAACTTGCACTGTAACGCGAGAAACCCCCGGGCGTTTACCAAGAGGTTCGACAACAAAAACCGACGGGCCGGAAAGAAATCCTGACCCGTCGAAAACCGTTGTGTAGTGCTAGGACTTGCTTTCGGTGGAAGTTGCCGTAGTTTCCTGGGGACCAGCGGCGAACGCTCCATTGCCGTTCTGACGGTCGTCGGTAGCGATGATCTGACCCGCGTAACCGTAGACACCGTGCTCGCTGATGTCGAGACCGTTGAGTTCTTCTTCCGGCTTGACCCGGACACCGATGGTAGCTTTGAGGATGGCGAACACCGCCAGCGAAGCGATGAACACGAACCCGCCGGCCGCGACGATGCCGATGGCCTGAATGCCGAGCTGGGTGAGCCCGCCGCCGTAGAAAAGGCCCGGGTTGCCGCCGTTGGCCTCCGATAGCGCCGGGGTGGCGAAGAAGCCGCATGAGAGCGTACCCCAGATACCGCCCATGCCGTGCGCCGCAATAGCGCCCACCGGATCGTCTATGCCGATACGGTCGAAGAAGAGGAGGCTCGCGTACATAATGACACCCGCTATGAAACCAATAATTACCGCAGCCCACGGGGCCACGAAAGCGCACGAGGCGGTGATGGCCACCAGGGCCGCTATAGCGCCGTTGCCCGCCATTCCGACATCAACGTTGCGCCGGTAAGCGTAGCTCATGGCGATGGCGCCCAGAACACCGGCAGCCGCCGCGAGGTTCGTCGTAAGAGCGATGTCGGCGATCTCCGGGACCGCGCCCAGCGTCGAGCCGGGGTTGAAGCCCTGCCAGCCGACCCACAGAATCAGGACGCCCAGCACCGCCAGCGGCATGTTGTGGCCGGCGATGGTCTGCGGGTTGCCCTCATCATCGTACTTACCGAGCCGGGGACCGAGGATCAAGGTTCCCGCCAACGCCGCCATGGCGCCGGAAAGGTGGACTACCGTGGAGCCGGCGAAGTCCTGCTTGCCGAGGCCGCTGAGCCAGCCGCCGCCCCAGATCCAGTGCGCCACCATCGGGTAGATGAGCCCGACGAAGACTACCGCGAAGATCAAATAAACAGAGAACTTGGTCCGCTCCAGCATCGTGCCCCACACAATCGCCAGCGAGACCAGCGCGAAGGCCGTCTGGAAGAGGAACAACAGCGAGACGGGAATGCCGTCGTCTTCGAATCCGGTCAGGAAGAAGCCACCGCTTCCCAAGAGCGCGTTGCCCTCGCTAAAAGCCAGGCCGAAGCCGACCGCCCAGAAGACGAGCGCCCCGATACCCATGTTCGCCAGGATCTTGGCGACGACGCTCCCGACGTTCTTCATCCGGGAGAATCCGACCTCCAGCATCGCGAAACCGGCCTGCATGAACAAAACCAGAACGAAAGCCACCATCACCCAGATGGTGTTGGCGACGAACTGCAGATCCTCGTTGCTCGGTGCATCCTGCGCGAACGCCACCGAAGGTAAAGCCAGAGCCGCGATCATAGCAACGGCGAATACGAGTCCCAATCGGCGCAAAGTAGTGTCCTCCTTGCTAGTGGTTACAAAGACTCTGAAATAATATCCGCCTGTGTGCCGAACGTCTTTATACCAATGTACAAACATGGGGCAGCAGAACACTGCGATTGTTACTGCGCATGTATAAAAGCGCGCGGTTTCGAGGTCATCGGTCGGAGAGGTTGGAGGGCTTTTTTGGTACGCGGCCCAACAGCTGCATGACTTTTATGCCCAGCGTGAGGCTCTCGCGGTCTTCGCTCTTGTCCACATCGAGGCCGGTGAGTTCGCTGACGCGGTCCAGCCGGTAGCGGATGGTGTGTCGGTGGGCGAAAAGCTCCGTCGCCGTCTTGACGGTCGAGGCGTCGTTGCGCAGGTAGGTGGTGAGGGTGTTAACCAGCTCCGTGCCGTAGCGGAAGTCGTAGGCCACGACGGGCGACAGGGTCTCGTTGTAGAAGGACTCCAGCTCCTCCGGGTCTTCTTGTAGCACCCGGAAGAGGAGTTTGTAAGTTCCGGCTCCCTCGAAGGTCGAGATAGACGAGGAGCCGTGGATGCGGTGCCCAATCTCCAGCGCGACCTCTGCTTCCGAGTAGGCCTCCGGGAGCTCCGAGGGGTTTTCGATGTAGCGTCCGATGCCGATGGAGGTCGTCAAGTCGGGGAGGAGTCCCTTGACGTAGCGTTGTATCTGGTTTGCCAGTAGCCGGGTTCCACCGGGAATCTCTGAGAGCGGCATCTCCTTCGAAGCCCCTATAAACAATATTACGTTGTCCGAGCGGGGACCGAGCAAGAAGTTGTCGAAGAGCTGGCGGGCTTGCAAACGAACCGCGTCGGCCAGACGCTTTTTCAGTTCCTGAATAGCGGATTCTTTGAGTTTGCGACGCTCCAGGTAGTTGGCGAAGTCGTCGATATCCACGATCAAGGCCATAGCACCCGATGAGAGGTCTGCGCCCAGATAGCGGGCCCGCTGTAGCAGCAAGTCTACGGAACCGTAGTGGCCGTTCACCAAATCGTCCACGAAGTCGCCGCGGGCGCCGAGCTCGGTCTCCAGCCGGACCCGCTCTTTACCGAGCTCGGTCTCCAGAATACGCCGCGCCCAGTACAGGATTACCACGTCTTCCGGGGAAAGAGAGTGGCCTTCGAGGTCCATCCACAAGTAGCCTACCGGGGCACCGCTGCCTATCGGCATCCAGAAAAGTTCGTTGCTCTTGACTCTCCAGCGTTCGATCGGTACTGACAGAAAACCATCCGGTAACCGGGCGTAGCGGTCTCTTCTCTCGCGATGTATCTCGTCGACACCGCTGCTGCTAGAAGCCCGAAGCTCATTTTCCTCTAGTAGGCCGGCCAGTACACGGGATTCTCCCGCATTAGTTAGCAGCCGCCCAACCGAATCCTCGACCGCGACAGTACGCCCGAGTAATCCAGCGATACTCGCCGTCAGGCTTTGTATCGTGCCCCCGCTCACCGCGGTCTCCAGAAGAGCCTTGCTAACCGTGTGGGAGCGGAGTAGCAGCTCGTTGCCTCCTGAAAAGGCCGAAAACAGGCCCTTGAGCGGCACGGAGGGGTCTAGTGTAAAGAGACCGATGGCGAGCTTCTGTGCCAGGTCTACGGCTTCTTCTTCGGGTGGAGTGTTTGTTCGCCAGACCATGGCGGGAGCCCCAACTTCCTGGACGTGCTTCAGGAATTGTGAGTCTAACTTCTCTCGGTTGCTCACGGCGATCTCACCCGGCTCCAGCCAACCTTTTCCCGCCCGGGCTCCTTCGTCTACCGCGACTCCGGTAACGATGCGATCATTGTCACCTACCACGGGGCAGGTGGCGCCGAGATTCTCGGTAATCGTTTGTCTGAAATCTCGTAATATCATCGATGACCCCCCTATGGCTTGGGGCGATAGGTGACTACCTCATGCTGGATAACTATATACGTTCGGGCACGAAAGGCAAAAGGTGCTGGATTCCGATGATAAAATTTTAGCCAGTAACAATACACCCTTTGGCCTCCCTCATAGAGGCCGTATACTTGCCGGTAACGTCCTCGAAAAAGGAGCCGAAACATCGCCGAGAGTCAGATAGTCGTCCGCGGGGCGCGGGAGCACAACCTGAAAAACGTTACCGTCTCGATGCCGCGAGACGAGATGGTCGTGGTAACCGGACTCTCCGGCAGCGGAAAGTCGTCCCTGGCATTCGATACGATCTACGCCGAAGGACAGCGCCGCTACGTCGAGAGCCTCTCTGCTTACGCTCGGCAGTTCCTCGGCCAGATGGACAAGCCGGACGTGGACCACATAGACGGCCTCTCGCCCGCGGTCTCCATAGACCAGAAAACCACGAGCAACAACCCCCGCTCGACCGTGGCTACGGTAACGGAGATCTACGACTACCTCCGCCTGCTGTACGCCCGCGCCGGACGTCCCCACTGTCACGTCTGCGGGTTTCCCGTGGCCTCCTCGACCCCGCAGCAGATGGTCGAAAAGGTTCTGGAACTGCCCGAAAAGGCCCGCTTTATGGTGATGGCGCCGGTAGTGCGGGGCCGCAAGGGGGAGTATGGCAAGATGTTCAAAGACCTGGCCGAGGACGGCTACGCCCGAGTGCGGGTAGACGGCGAGCTACATGAGTTGCCGGTGGATCTCAACCTGGACCGGAACTACAAACACGACATCGACGTGGTGGTGGACCGGCTCGTGGTACGGGATGGTATCGAGCGTCGCCTCACCGACTCTATCGAAACGGCACTGAAGTTGTCCGAAGGACTCGTCCAAATCGAGACCGTAGAGCAGAACGGCTCCGGGGATTCGATGCTCTTCTCGGAGAGCTTTACCTGCACCAACTGCGGGGCCTCCATCGCTGAGATACAGCCCCGGACCTTCTCATTCAACAGTCCGCACGGGGCTTGCTCCCGTTGCGACGGGCTGGGGAGCCGGCTGGAGATAGACCCGGAAATGGTAGTGCCAAATGGGGACTTGAGCATCAACGAAGGGGCGCTGGTTCCGTGGGCAAACTCTTCCAGCGAGTACCAGAGTAGCATCCTCGGGGCGCTCTCGGAAAAGTACGACATAGACCTCAATGTGCCCTGGCGGGATCTGCCGGAGGAACACAGAAGTACTGTGCTGCACGGTACGGACGGCGGCCGAATATACATCTCTTACCGCAACCGCTACGGTAGGCGCCGACAGTACATGTCCAAGTTCGACGGCGTGGTCGGCAACCTGCAGCGCCGATATTCCGAGACCGAATCCGAGTATCGGCGAGAGAAGATCGAAGAGTTTATGAGCCACGTACCCTGCCCGAAATGCAAGGGTGCGCGGCTGAGACCCGAGGCGCTCGCCGTGATGGTGGGGGGGAAGGATGTCCACGAATTCACCGAGTTGAGTGTAATGGACGCCCAGAACTTCTTTGCGGGCGTCGAGTTTACCCCCCGCGAGTGGATCATCGCCGAGCGAGTTGTCAAGGAGATCCGTGAGCGGCTGGGCTTTCTCGTGGATGTAGGACTTGGTTACCTTACCCTGAGCCGCTCCGCCGGGACCCTCTCTGGTGGCGAGGCCCAGAGGATACGGTTGGCGTCTCAAGTCGGGAGCGGGCTCGTTGGGGTACTGTATGTGTTGGATGAGCCCTCGATCGGACTTCATCAGCGGGACAACCAGCGCCTTCTGACCACCCTTACCAAACTCCGGGACTTGGGCAATACCCTGGTCGTGGTCGAGCACGATGAGGAGACGATCCGTGCAGCCGATTACGTCCTGGACGTCGGACCGGGCGCCGGAGTTCACGGTGGTGAGATCGTGGCCGCCGGTAGCGTGAGTGACCTCGAAGCTGCGGAGCGGTCCGTAACCGGGGACTTTCTGGCCGGTCGCCGCCGTATAGAGCCTCCGGATGTGCGCCGGGAGCCGACCGGGGTCGTGACGGTTCTCGGGGCCAGCGAGCACAACCTGAAAGACGTCGATGCAGAGTTCCCGCTCGGGGTGTTCACGTGTGTAACGGGGGTTTCCGGCTCTGGAAAGAGCACACTGGTGAACGACATACTCTTCAAAGCGCTCGCCAACGCGGTGAGCCGCGGCAAGCACCGTCCGGGGCGCCATACGGGCCTCACAGGTATAGAAGACGTAGACAAAGTCATAGACATAGATCAGAGCCCGATCGGGCGTACGCCACGTTCGAACCCTGCGACTTACACGAAAATCTTCGACCACATCCGGCAACTCTTCGCTTCTACTCCGGAGGCCAAGATTCGGGGCTACAAACCGGGCCGCTTCTCGTTCAACGTCAAGGGTGGACGTTGTGAGGCGTGCCGGGGAGACGGCCAGATCCGTATAGAGATGCACTTTCTCCCGGACGTCTACGTCCCCTGCGAGGTCTGCAAGGGACGCCGCTACAACACCGAAACTCTGCGTGTCACCTACAAGGGTAAGAGCATCTCCGACGTACTGGACATGACCGTTGCCGAAGCCTGCGAGTTCTTCGAGCCGGTTCCGGCCGTCGCCCGCCGCCTCAATACTCTGCGCGATGTGGGGCTTGGCTACGTCCGACTCGGGCAGCCGGCCACGACACTTTCCGGGGGTGAGGCTCAGCGAGTAAAGTTGGCGAGCGAGCTGGGCAAGCGGGCGACAGGAAAAACGCTGTACATCCTGGACGAGCCCACAACGGGACTTCACTTCGCCGATGTTGAACGGTTGCTGGAGATCCTTCACCGGCTGGTGGACGCCGGGAATACGGTAATCGTAATCGAGCATAACCTCGATGTGATCCGGTCAGCCGACCACGTTTTGGACCTCGGTCCTGAAGGCGGTAACGGTGGCGGTGAGATTATCGCCACGGGGGTCCCCGAGGAAATTGCCCGGGTCGAGGAATCTCACACGGGCCGTTTCCTGAAAGAGATCATGCCCGAAGTCGTCGCCGCTAGCTGAGGTATTTCTTAGTCGATTGGGGTGATCGGATAAAGATTTACATCGCACTCTTCAGAGGAATAAATGTTGGCGGTAAGAATGTTTTGCCTATGAACGAACTTGTAGCCGTATTCGAGAGTGTCGGCGCTCTCGACATCAAAACCTACATTCAAAGCGGCAATGTGGTTTTCAAAAGTAGGGAAACAGACATCTCGCTGCTCTCGGAGGAGATAGGCGCAGCGGTCAAAAAGAGCTGTGGGTTCGAACCTCGGGTGCTTTTACTCGAACTTGAGGAGATAGAAAGAGCGGTCGAAGCCAATCCATTCCCCGAGGCGGAATCCGAACCCAAGACTCTGCACGCATTCTTTTTGGCATCTACGCCGATTAACCCGGACTTCGACGCCCTCGAAGCCATCAAGAGCGACCGTGAAAGATTCGTTCTCCAGAACGGTGTTTTCTACCTGCATGCTCCAGATGGGATAGGGGGATCCAAGCTCGCCGCGAATGCTGAAAAGTTACTCGGCGTTCCGATAACCGGCCGGAACTGGAGAACCGTCTGCAAGGTTGTGGCACTGGCGAAGCAAAGCGTGTAACCGCGCTCTGCGCAGAAGTTTCGTGTTTCGAAAAAGTTTTCTAGGACTCTTACGGTTCCCAAACTGGGTTGAAGAGTTTGTTCTCGTCGTAGTTTTCGTTCTCGCCCACGGACCTGTAGGTGTCCGTATAAACTTTGCCTTCGTCTACGACCTCTCCGTTCTCCATCACTTTTTTGTAGGTGACCCAGGTGGAGGTACTGTTATCGTATTCTACCCTTTCGGAGCGTAGCTCTGCTTCTGTATCCGTGGGCTGTCCCCAGACCTCGGCGTACATAAATCCATCGTCGTCTACCCACTCTCTCAAGAGTACGTACCCGTCGGTGGTGTTCTTAAACTGGGAGTCGAGTTCCCCATTGCCATAGGCGTCCCCGAACCACACGGTCGAGTCGAAGCCCGGTTTTATGTACTCCAGCATGGCGTAGTGAGGGTGGCGTTCCACGACCTCCAACCCTGACCGGACCGCCGCGACGTAAAGGGTAGAGGCCACCTGGCAAAGGCCGCCGCCTTCGGCGTACTGGATCAGACCTTCTTGGAAAACCTTGGCCTCTTTATAATCCAACTGAGATACCTTGTCGTTTACCGAGAAGACCTCTCCAGGAGCCAACAGCGTCTGGTCTATGGATTTCGCTGCTATATTCAGGTTGTATGTTCTGTTGCCGTCGGGATCGTCTACCATTTTGTAATTAGTGTCGAACTTGCCGAGACGTTCGGTGGGTTTGAGGCTCTCGGCTTTTTCGGTGGTTAGCCCGGGCTGACGGCTCTCGTTCAGCGGAACCTCGAAAGTATGCTGCCCGCCGAACAGGCCGTTGTTTAGCTCTCCGGTGAGTTTGTCTTGCGCTACTTCTTTACCTGGCTGCGCCGGAACCACTTCCACGGTGTCGTCTGCGAATTTGAAGCTGGCGTCTTTGGGCTCCGTCTGCAAATCCTTGTACATGTTCGGCAGCATAGCCTGGAGCTGCTCGGCGTTTACCCCGAGGTTTACGCCGGATTCACTCTCCGAAACAGCCAGCAACTGCGCCACCTGCTCGGGGGGAAGGTTCCAGCTCTGCCCTTCGGCTTCAAAGACCAGGGGCTCTTCGAGAGCCTGGTTGATCCTGTTGGCCGCATCCTCAGCGTCCCCGGTAGAAATTTTGGGCTCTGCCGGCCCGCCCGCGACGTTGGCTTCACCGTTGAGGTTCCCGATAGTCCGCCGCACATTGTCCACAGTCGCGCCCTGATCTAGCTCAAAGCCCGCCTGACTCTCTTGTACTTGGGCTTCGGTTCTTGAAAGGGAGAGGACCGCGTTCTGCGGCTCTTGGTTTACGTTGTTAGCCAAATCTCCCACTACGTTACGCACGAGATCTGTGTTGAACTCCGCGTTTGCGTCTACTTTCACCATACCTAGCGACGCGCGGAACCGCTCGGAGATTCGGTGACCGATCCAGCCGGTCCTTCCAACCTCGTAGGCCCGATCTATCGTGGGCCCTAGCTGGAAGTCTATTCCGAGTTCCTCACTGTTCAATGCAACGTTCTCGTTGGGGCCGAGGAGCCGAATTTCTCCCGGCATCTCTCGCGAGAGCTCGTTCCCGACTATCTCGCGGGCCTCTTGCGGCGTCTCTCCGCCTACAGATACGCCTGCAACCTTTACTCCTCGGTAGACCTCTCCGGAGTTGGCGTAGGCGTCGAGGGCGACGAGAACCGCCAGAACCGCGCATCCGATCAGCAGGATCTCCAACAGCCCATAGCGGCCTCGACCGCCGGAGCCTTTTTTAGGGTTGCCGGTGGCAGATTCTTTCCGATAGCGGCTTTTAGCGAAACTTCTTGTCGAGTAGATCTTCGTTTTTCCCATCCTCACACTAGCGGCGTCTTCTACGTTGCTTTGTCCAAGCTAGCTCTCAGTTATTGCAACTACTGTTACGCAGACCTCCCAGCATGTACCGGACTCCGCAACTACCTAAAAGCCGGTACTGAACTCTCCCAAACTTGCGTGGGCTGACGAACAGATTCTAAAAGCATAGAACAGTTTTGTCACGTCGCCAGACGTAAAAGAGGGGAAAATATATGCAGTTACGTATTTTAGGTTGACTGTGGCACGTCTTTAGAGTTTTCGACAATCTCCTCCAGCGCAGAACCGAGCACGATATTTTCCAGGCCGCGGATCACGACCCGCGCGTCCTCGACGTAGTCTGTATAGCTTTCGTCGGTTTGTACCCTACGGAGTAGGCCTTCGAGTATCTTGCCGAGGCGGTTTATTCCCCACTCCATATACTCGTCGGTGTAGAGGGCGACCCGCACGACCGCGTCTACGCTTAGCGGGTCGAGGTTGCCGCGTTCCAAGTTTGTGATGACATAGTCGTACTGCTCCAAGATTTCATCCATTACCGGGCGGGCATCCGGCATGTCTTCGGGTTCGAACATGAACACATAGGCCCCGGCTATCGTTTGGAGGGCTTTATCCTGGTAGTCGTATTCTCTCCGGGCGTAGTTCTCGATAACGTCGAAAAGCTCCGAGTATTTGCTGTTTTCAGGCACCTGAGACATCCTTTACCCCTCTACAGTTGCGGTCTCCAAAGAAGATTTTAGACGGTCGTGGAATCAGCCGCTACGAGTGTGTCCGCGATCGCGGCAAGACGCCCGCTTGCGCGTGACCTCCCGCTGGCTAAAATACAGTGGTACGGGCGAGGAGAGAATTAGGAGGAAAGATGGCTGAATTTCCGGAAAAGGTCTTAGTCGCAACCGACGGCTCGGAGGATTCCGAACTGGCTATTCAGAGAGCGGTGGATCTCTCGAAGAAGACCGGTTCGGAACTGCACATGGTCTACGTGATGTTGGTGTCGCACTGGATGACGCCGGACACGCTCTCAGATTCACAGTACAGACGGCTGAAAGAAGAGGCCGAGAGTCTGCTGGACAAGCAGGCCGAGAAGGCCAAGTCAGCCGGCGGCGATGTGCGTCAGGCGCACCTTCAGACTGGCCGACGGGCGGATGAGGAAATCATAAACTTGGCCGAGGAAATTGGTGCGGACGTTATCGTTGTAGGCAGCACGGGTGGCGGTACGATCAGTCGGGCTATCATGGGTAGCGATGCCGAGAGCATCGTCCGACACGCGGCCATACCGGTTCTGGTGGTGCGCAGCGAAAGAAACGGCCGGTAACGAACGCGGCGCGCTACTAGAGAATCGGGCTTCGTCCGCTAGCAACCACTGACGACATATCGCCCGAACCTACGAAAAGACCTCTAAACTGACATGACCCTGCCGCAGTGGCTGCTGCTGATTTCTGCCCTACTTTTGGCGTCGGTTTTGCTCGGCCTTCTCGCCGGCAAGGTGCGCTTGCCCTTCACCGTGGTGCTCGCTGTAGTAGGTTTTCTAGCGGGTTGGATCGGGGGTCCGCTCGGCTTCGAGATGCCGCTGGAGGGACAGCAGTTCGAGGAGGTACTGGTCTTCGTTTTTCTTCCCGTTCTGGTCTTTGCCGCCGCTCTCGGCCTCTCTACCCGGGCTTTCCTCAACAACATCGGTCCGATACTCGTGCTGGCGGTGCTGGCGTTGGTCGTTTCGGCGGCGCTAGTGGGCGTCTCGCTGTACTTCTTGTTGGGCATTCCTCTGGCCGCCGCGCTTTTGTTTGGGACTTTGATCTCCGCTACCGACCCGGTGGCTGTGGTGGCTATCTTCAGGAAACTCGGGGTTCCCCGCAGGCTACTGACGTTGGTAGAAGGCGAGAGTTTGCTGAACGACGGCCTCGCCATCGTGTTGTTCAACGTGCTCCTGCTCGCAGCGCTCGGGGGTGAGATAAGCCTGCTGGGTGGAGTTTTAAATTTCTTCAGCGTCTTTCTCGGCGGGGCGACTATCGGGGGCGTCCTCGGTTTTGCGGTTTCGATGGTCCTGCCGTGGTTGGATCGTTTCGGGGCGGTCACGCTCTCGCTGGCCCTGGCCTACGGTGGATTCGTTCTCGCGGACGAAGTGTTGGGCCTCTCAGGCGTCATGGCGACGGTGGCTGCCGGGTTGGTTCTGGGTGGCCTGGCACCAAGCAGGGCTTCCTCGGCGGTTCGCAAGCTCTGGGAACAGTTGTGGGACTCGTTGGATTACATAGCCAACGCGGTCCTGTTCTTGCTGATCGGGCTGTCCATAGACCCGGAACTCATTCTTGAAAACCTGGTCGCTATAGCGCTCGCCATAGTGGTCGTCTGCGTGGCACGGGCCGCGGCGGTATTACCGCTGATGTCGGTATTAGAGCGCTTTACCCGAATACCGCCGGTAGGATGGCGCAACGAGGCGGTTCTGATCTGGGGCGGGCTGCGCGGCGGGGTGGCCCTGGCGCTCGCCCTATCTCTGCCCGAGTCGCTCCCGCAGCGCGAAACTTTCGTCGCGATGACCGGTGGTGTAGTTCTGGCGACGTTGCTCTTGAACGCGACGACCATTTCGTCCCTGGTTCACCGGCTCGGCCTCGACCGGCCATCGCAGTCCGATAGGTTCCTGTCGGATTTCGCCGTCGTTTCGGCGGTCGAGAGGTCCCGAGGGCGTTTGAAAGAGTTAGGTATCGAAGACCCCGAGGTATTGTCGCGTCTCTCGGACATAGAGACCGAGACCTGGGAAGAGTTGAAGAAAGTAGACCTCTCCGGCGAGTCAGAGGTTACCGTTCTGGTTCGCCGCGGACTTTCTATCGAGCGTGAAACATACCAGCATCTGCGGGACGCTGGCTTACTAGATCCTCATGCCGCACGAATTATGCTGCACGAAGTCGGAGATCAAATGGAGGCTTTGGAGTTGGATCAGAATTCTATGAGTGAGATGGAGTCTATTCACCGGGAGCGCTCTCCAGCCGACCGCATCATCCACTGGCTCTGGGGACTCTTGCCCCAGCCAACGTCGGAGAAACACGCCGAACAGGCATACGATGAGGCGGGTGCCCGGAGGCTTGGTGCCCGAAAGGCGCGTAAAGCCCTTGATGCTTTTCGCGGTCTGCCCAATGTGAGCGTATCGGTGGTAGACGAGGCCCAGGAAACATTCGAGCGATGGGAGAGAGAGGCGCTGGCTAACTTGTCTAGGCTGGATTCGGAATCAGACGATAACAACCCTGGTCTACGCCACCGGAGAGCAGAGGCCCTGAGCCGTCTGTCGGCCACCGACGCCCTCAACGAATTGGCCGAGAAAGGCTTGCTCCCGGAAGAGCTTGCAACCCACGCGGCAGAGACTCTTCGGACGAGAATCGGGGCCAACGAGAATGCCTGATTTGATGTGGAATGAAACTTTCTCTGAGGGCCGAAAATAAAGCTCCAAGAGCTTTGAAAGCGAGAGATGCGGGTGCTAGTGTAAAGACCGATGAGTGCCCCCGACAAACAACCTTCGATAAGCATGAGCGCGGTAGCGGCGGCCGGCCTTGCATCTGCCACTGCGGCCCTCTTGACATCCCGCTTCGGGGTTGCCGGAACAATAATCGGGGCGGCCCTTACTACCATGATTATTACCGGCGGATCTGCCATCCTGAAAGCCTATCTTGAGAGCGTTTCGGGTAAGGTGCGCCGAGTGCCGGGCAAGGTTCGCGAGAAAGCATCGCGGGTCAAAGAACCTAGAGACCTGAACCAGCCGAACTTGCCGGGACGTCAAGACCTTCGAAACAACTTCATGGGGCGATTGCGAGGGTCGATGAACTGGTTCTTCAACCTGTCGACTATTCGCAAACGTTACATACTTAGCGCCGCGTTGGTGCCGGCGGTTATTGCGTTCCTTATAGGAATGGGCACGGTAACCGGCGTGGAGCTAGCTTCAGGCAAAAGCCTTTCTTGCAGCGTGTGGAGCAAGTGTCCTGCGTCTTCTACCACGGCAGAGGGCACCAATACCGGCACCCGTCCCTCGCTACTAGGAGGTGGTTCCAAGACTGATAGCGCAGACGTAGTAGAAGACCCGCAACAAGCCATAGACCCGGCCCAAGACCAACAGGCACCATCTGACTCCGGCGTACAACCGGCGCAACCGGCAAACCCCCAACAGAACGCGACTCCGGATCCCGCGACTCCAGATCCCGCGACTCCAGATCCCGCGACTCCAGATCCCGCGACTCCAGATCCCGCGACCCCGGACACTCCCGCCACTCCTGCACCCGAAGATCCCGCCGCCCAGGAACCAGTACCCCAAGACCCTGTTGTGGAAGAACCACCTCCAGAAGAAGCCCCCAGCGATCCACCGGCCCCGGAGACTCCAGCCCCGGCCGATCCTTCCGGCGATGCCACGCCGGAACCGACACCCTCCGAGCCGTAATCTACCGACCCGGCGAACAAGGCCTCCGGGGCACGCATCCCCAGTATTGTAAACCGAACATGTTCTGTACTTAGATCCGAATTATCCCCTTGAATTCTCCAACTCGGAAAGGGCCCCGAGGCCTTATCGGCTGGGGTGATAATAACTTTCATTGTCATAAGCAGGATCAAGAATTATTATTGATTTAAACAGAAATTCCTTTACAATCAAAGAGTGGAATCTACCGGTGTGTTTCAGGTTTTTCTCTTTGCGATGGTTACGGCGGTGGCGACGGGGTTTGGGGCGTTGCCGTTTATCTTTGTCAAGAACCTGACGCGGCGGTGGCTAGAAGCATCCAACGCCATAGCGATGGGGCTTATGTTGGCGGCGAGCTTTGGCTTGATCTACTAGGGAATCAATTACAGTGCGTTTGGCACGTTGGCGGGGACGGGGTTTGGATTGGTGTTCATAATCATAGCCCAGCGGGTTATGCAGAACGGAGAGAGCCCGGTTGCATTTGCCGGAATGGATACGTTCGACGCCCGCAAGGCGCTACTTATCGTGGGCGTGATGACCGTTCACTCGTTTACCGAAAGTGTGGGTGTCGGAGTTTCTTTCGGAGGTGGGGCCGCGCTGGGATTGTTTATTACGCTGGCTATCGCGGTTCATAACATCCCGGAGGGTTTGGCGATCAGCCTGGTGCTCGTGCCGCGTGGCGTGAGTTGGATGAAGGCTGCCTGGTGGAGCGTGTTCTCCAGTCTGCCGCAGCCTCTCATGGCGGTGCCAGCGTTTCTGTTTGTAGAATTCTTTCGGCCGGTTTTGCCTTACGGGTTAGGGTTCGCTGCTGGGGCCATGATCTGGATGGTCTTCTCCGAGCTAACACCTGACGCGCTCGAAGATGCGTCAAGCAACCTGGTGGCGATAGTCGCCACGGTCTCTATCCTGGCTATGATCGCCTTCCAAGTTTTTATAGGATAGTAAACGCTTTCCCATCGGGAGCCCGCTTTCCGGTTAGAATCTACAAACTTTGATCCAGAATGGTTACAATGGCTCTCCGGAGCCCATATCGCTTTCGATCCTCTCGACGAGGTCGGGTTGCCAGACGATGGGCGATCGCGGGTCGCTGCAAGCCGGCGCTTCGAACGCCTTTGATTCCGATGCTGGTGAACCTTCGGCGGCGGAGAAAAAAGAGTCCCATGGCCTCTAATCGGGATGCTGCTTCCGAAGCTGAACAGCAGGGGATAAGACCCCGCTATCGCCGGGCGTTTGGTTGTGTTACCTGGATCTACATGGCGACCCTGGCTTTTCTCGCGGTAGCGTCTTTGGGAATGATGCCGGTCTGGTTTATCGCGGGGTGGGACCTGTTTAGCGTTCTGGAAGGCATTGTGTTCTACGCTATCCTGGTGTTTCTGCCGTGCCTTATACTCGCCGCTATAGTAGGCGCCCGGACGTACCGGATCGAACGCCAACGAGCTACCCGAAACGGCACCGTAGTAGGAATAGTCTTCGGTCTGACGGGTTTCATATTCCCGATCTGGCTGGAAAATATAATCTCCGGAACGGCCCTCTACTGGCTCGTCGTTCCGCCGTTCATCTTGGCGGTTGGACTACTGCTGTACGCGGTTCTTCCGGTTGCGCTGGGCCAGCGGCAGCGCCAACGACTAGTCTTGATCTCTGCGGTTCTCACCGGCGTCACTAGCCTTATCTTACTGCTCCTCAACTTCAGCCTGCTCCAGGTCTTCGTCGCTATCATAGCTATCCTCGCGGGCGCGGCGGCTGGATGGACCGCTGGAATAGGCTACGCCCGGGCCGGCGGAGAAGAGATGCTCCCGCCCGAAGCCGGGCGGGTAAGCTAGCCTCCGCAGACGGCGCGGTATAATTTCTGTAATGTCACAGAACGGTTACCCTGACAGATCCCACTTGCCCAAATCCTCCGGCGTCTACATATTCAAAGACTCCGAGGGCAAGGTTCTGTACGTCGGAAAAGCCAAGAACATTCGCAGCCGGGTGGCGAGCTACTTTACCCGTTCCGGAGACGGCCGGCCGAAGATAGCGGAGCTTCGGGGGCGAGTCGCGCAGATAGACTTTATCGCC
The DNA here is from genome assembly GCA_965214475.1 of Rubrobacteraceae bacterium. Classification (GTDB taxonomy): domain Bacteria; phylum Actinomycetota; class Rubrobacteria; order Rubrobacterales; family Rubrobacteraceae; genus SIRX01. Next base: position 209,729 of record OZ243953.1, read on the forward strand.
ACCGAGAGCGAGACCGAGGCACTGGTCCTTGAATCGAACCTCATAAAGCGTCAGCGTCCGCGCTTCAATGCTTCGCTTCGGGACGACAAGAGCTATCCATACATCGTCGTTACGCTGGGCGACGAATACCCGAGGGTATTCTCCACTCGTTCGTCGCACAATCCCCGTCACCGCTATTTCGGGCCGTTCCCGAGCGCCGGGGCCGTTCATGCCACTCTCGACGTGCTGAATAAGACCTTCCCGTTCCGAAAGTGTCGTGGTTCGGAGCCTGGACGCCGGAGCGGAGTTCCGTGTTTGAACTACCATATCGGGCGCTCGGTAGCGCCGTGCATTGGGGCGGTTACGAAAGAGGAGTACGACGGGATTATCGAGGATGTGATCTCTTTTCTAGAGGGCCGGGTGGACGGCCTGATCCGGGACCGCGAAACTCGGATGGGCGAGGCTGCGAAGGAGATGGATTTTGAGGCGGCGGCAAAGTTGCGCGACGAGCTTGCGGCGCTCTCACACGTCCGGGACCGCCAGCGCGCCACTATCGCCTCAGAAGACTCGTTCGACGCCTTCGGCGCCTATGCTGAAGGCGAGACTGCGTGCGTCCAGGTCTTCGCCGTACGCGAGGGGCAGGTAGTCAATCGGGATTCGTTTCTACTCAATAACTACGGTGAAGCTGAGGCGCGAGCCGTGGCGCTCTCGTTCGTGCCCCAATACTACGAGACCGCCGCTGTGCCCCGCGAGGTGCTCGTGCAGGCTGACGAACACGAAGAAGCGCTAGTCGAACATCTCTCCGAGCTGCGGGGTACGGGGGTTCAAGTGCGTCGTCCACAGCGGGGTGATAAGCGCCGCATCCTGGAGTCTGCCGTCCGCAACGCCGAGTTGAGCATGGCCCACGAGCGGGTACTCGAAGAAGCAAAGCGTAACAAGGTCGCTTCGACGTTGGATGGTTTGCGAGAAGAGCTAGCACTACCCAAGACTCCCATCAGGATAGAGTGCTACGACATCTCTAACACGATGGGGACGAACTCCGTCGCCTCGATGGTAGTGTTCCAAGGTGGGCGACCGGCCAAGAATGAATATCGGCGGTTCAGGATCCGCACCGTCGAAGGCGCGGACGACTTCTCCAGCATGGCCGAGGTCATCCGGCGGCGTCTCGAACGACTCAAGGTCGGAGACGAGAAGTTCAGCCCGGCGCCGGACCTGATCCTACTGGACGGTGGTAAAGGACAACTCTCTGCCGCCATCCCGATCCTGGAAGAAGCGGGTGTGGGCTCGAACCTCCCGGACATCCCTCTACGCTCGCTCGCCAAGCGGGAAGAAGAGGTCTTCGAGCCGGGACGACCCGAACCTGTGTTACTACAACGAAACTCCCCCGAGCTGTACCTCTTACAGCGCGTCCGGGATGAAGCCCATCGTTTCGCCAATACCTATCATCGCAAACTGCGCGGCAAAGCCATGACGGCCTCCGTCCTCGATGAGCTACCCGGTGTGGGGCCGTCACGCAAGCAGAAAATACTCGACTATTTCGGCACCCCGGAAGCATTTACGAACGCCTCGCTGGAAGAGTTGGAAGCGGTGCCGGGACTGCCCGGCAAGGTCGCCCGCGAGGTCCACGCCCGCCTGCACCGTTAAATCGGGCTTAAATACAGGAAAAACCGTTGAGAACGTAGCCCGCTAGTGTTACTCTCGAATTGCAATATGAATTCCATGCCGCAAAATACGCTGAGGTTGGTTGTATGAACGAGAGCAGACTGCTGTCCGATGAAGGCCAAACTGCGGGCAAACGGCGTCTTCTCATTGTCACTGGACTCTCCGGGGCGGGCAAGTCAAACGCGCTGCAGGCTTTCGAGGATGCAGGATACTTCTGTATAGACAACCTGCCGCCTAACATGATGCCGGCCGTGATGGAGACTGCGGATCAGGTGGAGTCCGAAGGTATGGTGCTGGTTATGGACATCCGGGGCCGCCGGCATTTCGGAGAGGACCTGGAGAAGAACCTGGAGGCCTGGGCCGGTGAGAATGGCTGGGAGCGCCGCGTCCTCTTCGTCGAGGCCGACGATCCGACACTGGTGCGACGTTATAAGGAGAGCCGCCGGCCGCATCCCGCCGCTGAAAACGGGGACGTGTTGGCCGCTATTCAGAGAGAGCGCGGGAGTCTGGCAAATGTCCGGGAAAAAGCCGACCTCATCGTGGATACCTCCGGCTACTCGGCACTTGACACCCGCGTCCGCTTCAGGAAGTTGGCCGAGTCATTCTCCGGGAGCCTGACCGTCAGCCTGATCTCCTTCGGCTTCAAACACGGCGCACCGCTCGACGTGGACATGCTCCTCGACGTCCGCTTTCTTCCAAATCCCCACTATGATCCGGAACTCCGCCGTCTTACCGGCCACGAAGAGCAGGTCCGCAACGCTGTCCTCGACAACCTCGACGCAGAGCAGTTCCTGGAGCGCATCTCCGGCCTACTTTCGTTTCTAGTTCCCCGATACGCCGCCGAGGGTAAGACCTACTTTACGCTTGGTGTAGGCTGTACCGGAGGTCGCCATCGCTCTGTGGCTATAGTTGAGGAATTGGCACGGAGATTTGGAGAAGATGAGGAATCGGGGATAGACTTATTCGTCCGTCATCGGGAGCTAGAGAGCTAGAGATGCTCTTTGGAACTACGGAAGCGGTTCCGGATCAAACACCAGAAGAAGTCCAAAGCGCCACCTACAAAGCCGGCTAGTGCGGCTAGAGGAGCCGGCAGGCCGAAAGCGGAGCCCGATGAATCGCCCGTGAACCAACCGGGAGAGAATAAAAATGGAAAGACCAGTAAAGCGGCGAGAACTGCGATATACTGCTACTATTAGTAAAAGACTAATCCACCTGCTCCGAGTCAGGATAGTTGTGAGCCGGGCCAACCCTACCCCGCAATCGCTCCCAGCATACCCGAGAGGATCGCTGCGAAGACCTGATAGCTCCCGAGTGCGCTGAGCAAGACAAAGATGACGATGGTAAATAGCGCTGTTAATCCTATGAATATCCACTCGACTATGCCCTCGGATCCTCCGTTACGATCCAAACTTAGCCTTCTGTGGTGTACTCGAAATAAGTATACTTGCCTGCAATGGTCTGGTAAAGCTCCATGATAAGCTCACACTGTACATCGAGAGGAGAGCGGTTTGGCTCTAGGAATGTTGGTAGACGGCGAGTGGACCACACACGGTATACCGAAGGATGAAGACGGACGTTTTGTGCGCTCGGAAACCAGCTTTCGCGACTGGGTAACGGAGGACGGCAGTAGCGGCTTCGAGGCGGAGTCAGGACGTTATCATCTGTATGTTGCGTCGGCTTGCCCGTGGGCCCACCGGACGGTGCTCTTGCGAAAGCTCAAGGGACTCGAAGATGTCATCTCGCTCTCGATTGTCGACCCTTTTATGGGCTCTGGAGGCTGGGTCTTCTCGGATGCTCCCGGGGCTGTTCCAGACGATGTAAACGGGGCCAGCTACCTGCGGGAGATCTACCTTATAGCTGACCCTGACTACACCGGCCGGGTTACTACGCCAATCCTCTGGGATAAAGAGAAAGAAACCATCGTCAACAACGAGTCGCGCGAGCTGATCCGGATGTTCGACAAAGAGTTCGAGGAGTTTACGACCAGAGACGCGGACTTCTGTCCAGACGAGCTTCGCGAAGAGATAGAACGGACAATAGACGAGATCTACGAGCCCGTAAACAACGGCGTATATAAGTCCGGCTTCGCCATGACCCAGTCTGCCTATGATGAAGCCGTAATGGGCCTTTTCGACGCCCTGGACCACTGGGAAGATGTGCTGGGTGGACGGCGCTACTTGTGCGGCGACCGCATAACAGAGGCCGACTGGTGCATGTTCGCCACGCTCGTCCGCTTCGACCCCGTCTACCACTACCACTTCAAATGTAACCTCCGGCGCATCTCAGACTACCCAAATCTCGGAGGATATTTGAGGGACCTGTATCAGCAGCCGGGTGTCGCCGAAACGGTAGACTTCGACCACATAAAACAGCACTATTACATGAGCCACGAGAGCGTCAACCCGACCAGGGTCGTGCCGAAAGGACCCCTGCTGAACTTGGACGAACCTCACGACCGTGAGGGGTTTTCCGCTTAGAAAGAATCCGGAAAATAGAGACAAAGGAGCCGCCCGGGGAGGATGGGGAGAACAGGCGACTCCACTACACATTATACACCGGCGAGTAAAACCCAGAGTATATCGTGTTACAGATTGTGTCTTTTGGGCTCTGTTCGTGGGGAGCTGCAACGGTGTGTCGGAGGGGGGACTCGAACCCCCACCCCCTTAACGGGGACTAGGCCCTCAACCTAGCGCGTCTACCAATTCCGCCACTCCGACAAAGCAGCCCAGCGAGTATAAGGTACGCGTCGGAAAGGGTCAACGATGTTTCCACATAAGGGTCGCCGCAGGTGTGTTACTTTCTGCAGGTGAATCTCAAGCGCCTTTTTCTAATCGTGCTGGCTGGAGCCGCTGCATTTCTGGCGGTGGTGGCTCTCCGTCGCCGGGGAAGCCTTCGTAAACGAACCGACTGGCCTGTGAACCTGGCGCATCGGGGCTCTTCCATAGAGACTCCGGAGAATACTCTGGAGGCTTACCGGCTGGCGGTCGAATCCGGAGCCGGTGGGCTGGAGTTAGACGTTCACATGACCCAGGATGGCGGGCTCGTCGTGATGCACGACGACAAAGTGGACCGTTGCACAGACGGTGCCGGCCCACTGAGAGAGAAGTCTCTCCAAGAGACAAAAGCCCTCGACGCCGGATACAACTTTAGCCAAGATGGAGGGGCTACTTTCCCTTATCGTGGTCAGGAATTTCGAATTCCTCGGCTAGAAGAAGTCTTTCAGCAGTTTCCCAACACGCCGGTAAACCTGGACATCAAAGAAAATCAAGCCGGCTTCGAGAAGGCTGTGCTGCGGAAGATCGAGGAAAGCGGCGCCGAGGACCGCACGTTCGTCGCTTCACAGAAGCACCGGGTCGTGAGGCGGTTTCGCAAGCTATCCGGTGGCAAAGTTCTTACTTCCTCTTCCCAGCTTGAAGTTGGCATCTTCCTGCTGCTGAGCCGGCTCTACCTGGAGCGCTTGTTGAGACCGGCTTATGCCGCCCTCCAGGTTCCAACGCGTTACCGGGGCATCGAGCTCGTGACACCGAGATTTGTCTCTGCGGCCCACAATCTGGGAGTTCGGGTGGACGTGTGGACGATAGATGATTCAGATGAGATGCGTCGGGTTCTGGACCTCGGGGTAGATGTGGTTATGACTAATCGTCCGCAGGTGCTGGCGGACGTGCTGAAGCATCGGCGCGAGGTTTAGGCGAAAGACCATTGAAGCCACGAAGGCGATCGCCGTAGTCGGTTTTATTTCCCTCAGCCTGTAAACTACGCATAGTAAATGCTCGCGAGGACTCCGGGAGGCCGATAAGCAGTGATCAAGGAATCAGTGATAAAAGATGCTTCGCTCGCACAGGAGGGCAACCGCAAGATCGACTGGGCCGCCCAGCACTGCCCCGTCCTGAACACTATCGCCCAAGAACAACTAGCCGACGGCTCCCTAGAGGGACGCAAAGTAGCCGTTACCGTTCATCTGGAGGCGAAGACGGCGTATCTCGCGGTGCTGCTGCACGAGGCCGGGGCTGAGGTTACTGTAACCGGATCCAACCCGCTCTCGACCCAGGATGCCATCTGCGCTGGCCTCGTAGACCGGGGCATTCGGGTATTCGCCACCCACGACCCGAGCGACGAAGACTTCGAGCGCTACATCCACATGGCGCTCGAAACCGAGCCTGACTTGCTGCTCGACGACGGCGCGGAGTTGGTGGGACGTCTGATTCAGGACCACCCGGACCTCATAGACAACGTCCACGGTGCAACCGAAACCACGACCACCGGAATCCATAAGGTGAAAGCAATGACGGGCGAGGGCGTACTGCCGTTCCCGGTCCTCGGCATCAACGAGGCGCGCATGAAGCACCTCTTCGATAACCGCTACGGCACGGGCCATTCTTCCATCATCAGCCTGCTGGCGAACACAAACCTCTTCCTGTCGGGCAAGAAGGTCGTGGTGATGGGATTTGGTTGGGTTAGCCGGGGTCTGGCGAAGTATGCGGCAGGGTTTGGGGCACGGGTCGTCGTTTGCGAGCCAGACCCGATCAAGCTGCTAGAGGCTTACTCCGAAGGTTACGAGGTAATGAACTCGCTCCAGGCTGCCGAGGTCGGAGAGATTTTCCTGACCGGCACGGGCAACCTGAAGGTGCTAAACGGAGAGCACTTCGACCGGATGCAGGACGGTGTGATCCTGGCAAACGCCGGGCACTATGACCACGAGTTCGATATGGCGGTCTTGCGCGAGATGGCCGTTGAGGAGCGCGAGGTACGCCAGAACATCACCGAATACGAGATGCCGGACGGACGCCGCATACACGCTATAGCGCGAGGAAGATTGCTCAACTCCGGCGCGGGAGACGGTCACCCGGTCGAGATCATGGATCTCACCTTCGCCTTGCACGCCCTGGGCATCCATCATCTCGCCAGCCACGCGAAAGACTTCGAGCGCGGTATCCAGGCGCTCCCACCGGAGATAGACGAGCAGGTCGCCCGCATCAAGCTCGCCACGCTCGGCGTCGAGCCTGAGACGTTGACAGAGGAGCAGAACAACTACCTGAATAGCTGGCGGTAGCAGCCAGCCGGCTGCCGGATTTGGATGGTCTTGCAAGAGGAGAAGCCGAGATAACGCGCAAGCTAACCATCCGATACACGGGTTCTCGCGAATGCCCGATCTGCCAAGGCAAAGGCGACGACGGCGCGGCATGGCGGCCCGTCGAGTGCAAGCGATGTAAGGGTCGGGGTAGGCTCGTTACCGACGTAGAGGTAAAGGATTCAGCGGAAGGCAAATTGGCCCGCTCACGATACGATTTCAACGAGCGTGGCGAAGTTTTTCTGCTGGACTTCGATGAAGAAGAGGAGTTGGAGGTTATTCGCCCTGAAGACCTGTAGGGTCGACGTGGGCCATCATCCGTAAGCCTTGGGTCAAGACGGCGGAGATGCCTGCTCCCAACACATCGTAGACGGCGGGCCACTCGAAGTACGGAGGGCGGCCTACGTCGTCGAATACTTTGACGTAGCCGCCGGGATCTCCCAGCGCGGCCCAGTCGTAGGCCGGGGGGAACAGGGCCCATTCGACGGTCGTGGCGGTTGCTGCCATTACGATGGCTGCAAGAACTCTCTGCCAGCCTCCCTTGAAGTCGAGGATAACGGCCAGCGCTATGAAGACGACCAGACGCACCAGGAGTATCAGGACCTCGCGTCCGTCTCCCGCATAAGCGCTTCGGAAAGAGAAAATGTCGATCCCGAAGCCGAACAGCGCGGCGACGAACGCGTAGAATACGGTCATTGCCAACAGAGATTTAGTGCTTTGCTCCATAGGTGGGATTATATTAGCCGCTTGGTTTATCGGGTTCTGAAGTAATGCAAACTAGGAAAGAGATGAATCGGGATCTTCCAATACGAAGTAGTGAGGCGCAGACCTTCCGATGGGTGGCCGTAGGCGGGTTTGCTTGTACCAGTGTTTTCTTTCTGATCCTTGGTCAGTTTCTGCTCGCATCCATACTTATGGTGATGGGCTCGTCTATGCTCGTGGAGGCAACGAGGTTGGATGAGCGGTCGGCAATGGGAAAACGGTTGGGCCTGGTCTTTGTGGGAGTCTCTGCACTGCTGGCGGTAATCTACCTTTACTCAACAATCTTTTAGTAGACTTGCTCTGAATCTCGGTTTTACGAAACTAGGTCCGATATAGTCGGCGAGTCAAGAAATCGTTATCTTTATTTTAGAATCTAGTGCGTCCAGTACAGTCCTCACTTTGAGACGGTTTTTGAACGGGATCACCTCGCCGGCTACAGCACCGGAGAGTACCTGCGATGAGGTTCCGAGGTTCTCGGAGGCGGCGATCACGACCCGGTGGCCTTTTTCTTCTGCGGCCCGGATCAGGGCTACCCGGTCTACCAACGTCCGCTCAGACCAGAAACCCAGTATCTCCAAATGGATTTCTTCGCCAGACGTGCCGTGTTTGAGGGTGAAGTCCGGCACGAGGGCGGCTTTTTGTTCCGGAAGCGGCAGTATCCCGGCGCCCGGCTGAAGCTCCCAGCCGCCGGTTTCTTTCGCCCGCTCCCAGGCCCGAACGAGCGCGCCACGCACGTCGTCCGCCTCCCGGTGTTGTTTTGGGCCGGAGTAGTGGCTCGTAGGGCCGAAAGAATCCGAGTCGAGTTGCAGGCTCGCCTCTCTTCCGCGCCAGTCTACGATTGCGGAGAGCTTCCAGGGCGCGGTTAGCATCAGGCCTGGTAGGAACTTCGCCAGCCGGAGCCCGTACTTGCGGGTCGAGCCGAAGATCGAGAGCGGTCCGTCGAGGTGGAGCCGGTAGCCGCGCTCCGTAGTCTCCAACCTGTAGATGAGGTCCATGAACTTGATGTAGTGGAAGACGAGCCGGGCATCGGCCGTTGGGCCGAGGTCTACGGTCATTTCTCGGGCTGAGTAAAGGATACCCTGCACCTGGGCCACGTTGTAGCGCTGGAGGAGATCCTGCGCCGATGGCCGGTCGAACTCGCTGAGGACCTGGGCTCCCTGACGGTCGGCGTACATGAGTGCATCGGGTTCCTCTAGGCCGGTTTCTTTGGCGACCCGCGAAACTACCTGGTCGCGCGTCGCGGTGTCTAATAGACCGGGTTCGGAGACCGGTAACTCCGGCATGGTGGCGGCGAGTTCGAAGAGGCGGGTGCGGACCGTGTAGGGGTCGGCGGCGGTGGGGGCTGCCCACTCCGCCCGTTCCTCCAGAAGCTTCGCTAGCGCCCGCAGGATCTTGAACCCCCGGCGCGGGTCGAGGCGTGGTCCCAACACGGCCTCTTTCGCACCCAACTCTTCTTCGAGGTCGGAGCGCGGACGATTTTGGTGTTTGACGTACAGGGCGCACAGCTCTTCGGCGACTTCGAGTGCGCGAACATTGTCCGACGAGAGACGGTGGGGCAGGACTTGGCCGCGAGAGAGGCGGGCTATGACGTGTTCGCCCCGGAGCACTAGACGATCCGCTCTCTCCGGCGCCGGGATGAGGATTCCTCGCCGGTGCCGGTGGTTACCAGCTCGTAGAGCGTGGCTTGTTTGCCGTCTTTGGGACGCAGGATGCGCCCGAGGCGCTGGACGTATTCGCGGTGCGAGGCGCTTCCGGCCAGGATCACGGCGACGTTCGCATCGGGTACGTCTACTCCCTCGTTCAGCACGTCGGACGCGATGATGGCCCGGTAGCGGCCCTCACGGAAACGGTCCAGGATCTCCTTTCGTTCCCGCGCGGGCGTCTCGTAAGTGATTCCCGGAATTAAGAATCTCCTGCTAAGTGCGTACACTTCCTCGACGCTCTTGGTGAAGATTATGCACTTGTCGTCCCAGTGCTGGCGCAGCAGATTTTCTAGCGTCACGCCCTTACGCATCGCCCCGGCTTGTATCTCCCGGCGACGGCGGGCGGCCAACAGCGCCTCACGCCCGCCCGAGTGACTCGTTGCGGCGACCAGGATAAAGCGTTGCCAGTCTTCCGGTGAGCGCATCGAAAGGTGGTGTTTGTGCAAGAAGTCTTTGTAGACGGCTTCGGCCTGGGCGTAATCGAATCTTTCCTGGGCCGTCAGCTCTATCGGGATGCGGACGAGTTGGTACGGTGCGAGGTAGGTTCCTGCCAGGTCCTCGGGTGAGAGCCGGTAGCAGATCCCACCGACCAACTCCAGCAAAAGTTTGTGCCTTTCGTCGGGACGCTCGGGCGTGGCGGTGAGGCCCAGAGAGTAAGGCGCGAGCAACATCTTCGGTATGACAGCGTACTTTTCGGCGGGCAGATGATGCACTTCGTCGTAGATTGCCAGGGCGAATCGGTCCCCGTAGCGTTCGGCGTGGATGTAGGCCGAGTCGTAGGTCGTGACCGTCAGCGGCGTGACCTCGTGGTATCCGCCGCCGAGCAGGCCAACCTGAACGGAATCCCCGAAGGCGTCCGAAAGCACCGAGTACCACTGCTTGAGCAGGGCGAGGGTGGGAACTACGACGAGCGCACTACGTTCTACGCGGGATATTGCTTTGACGGCCACAGCGGTTTTACCGGCTCCGGTCGGGAGCACGACTACCCCGCGTAGATCCCGGCGGCGCCAGGCTACCAGCGCCTCCTTCTGGTACGGGCGTGGTTCCAAGGCGACGCGAGATTCCAAAGAGAGCTTAGTGAAATTGGCGGCGTGGTCCTTATGCGGTGTCTCCGAGTCGCGTAACTCCAGCACCGCTGCTCGATACGCGCCCGCCGGTGCGCGCCACTGCCGGGTACGGGCGTCCCAAACGAAAGGTTCCGGAGGCTTGTTGGAAGCGTCTCCGGTGGCGACGAGTGTGCCGGAATCGTAGGATAGCTCGATCATTACCACAAAGCATACCCGAGCCCCACCCGACTCTCAGCGGTAAACTGCGCGGGATAGCGAAAGGAGGCCCCGACAATCGCTGTAGATAGTTCGCATGGGAGACAGTACCTACAAGTGTCGCTTCTGCTGGCGATAGTAACTGTCTTAGTCGGGGTGTCCGCCGGGTGTGGGGGAGAGACCGGGCAGAAATCCGGCCCGGAAGAGCCGACAGTGGGTACGACCTCGTACACGGACTCGCCGGAAGGAAGATCTACGACAGCTAAAAGCACCGTTGCCGAAAAACGCGAGTCTTCGTCACAGGAAGCCACGTCTGCGAGGGAGAAAAGTGTTGCTGAGGAGGTGGAAAGTATGAGTTTGCGGGAGATGGTGGGGCAGATGTTTGTAGTGTCCGTATCCGGGACGGAGTCAGACTACTACATCGAGAAGATGATCCGGGAACGGAACGTCGGGGGCGTGTTGTTCTTTGGGTACAACATGGAGAGCGAAGCCCAGACCCGAGCCCTCGTGGACTCGTTGCAGAGTCTTGCGGTGAATACGGAGCCTGCTATCCCGCTGTTCGTCGCTGTAGACCAGGAGGGAGGTGAGATCTCTTCTGCGCCCTGGGTGACGCCGCAGCCGGCCGCGTCGGAGATCGGGGCGAGAGGAGATGCGGCTGAGGCGAGGCAGGTCTCGGAGCAGATAGGGAGCGAGCTTCGCCGAGCGGGCGTAAACACGAACTTCGCGCCCGTGGTCGATACGGGGTTTGGCGCGGCGATCGGGGCTCGCTCTTATGGTGAAGACCCTGAGTTGGTTTCCAAGATGGGCGCCGCGGCCGTGGAAGGCTTCGAGGCCGCCGGCATAGTATCCGCAGCAAAGCACTTCCCAAACCACGGCGTCGCGACCGTAGACTCACACGTCGGGTTCCCGGTGGTGGATCACGACATGTCCACTATCCTCTCCTACGATCTGCTGCCGTTCCGGGCAGCTATTGAAGCCGACGTTCCGATGGTAATGGCGGGCCATCTCATCTACCCGGCCATAGATTCCGAACGCCCCGCAAGCCTCTCGCCGCCAGCCATAAAACTGTTGCGCGAAGAGTTGGACTTCGAGGGAGTGATCGTCTCCGACGACTTGAGCATGGCCGGCGCCTCGGGTGGAGAGTCGCCGAGCGAAGCGACCGTGGCCGCCGTAAAAGCCGGGGTGGACCTGATTATCGTATCCAGCCCCGCCCAGGATCAGGCCGACGCCTACGAAGCCGTATTGGCCGCCGTAGAGTCCGGCGAGATACCCCGGGAGCAGATAGAGCGCTCAGTCAATCGCATAGTACAGACCAAAAGAGACTATCTTTCATCCGAACAGAATGTGAATTGATAGAGAAAATGCGAATCGAGTATCATTCATTAGGCCATCAGGATGGTCGGTACTCGACAAGGGACCTATGCAAGAGCCGCCAGTACGATGGTTGGGGAAGGAGAACATTGTGGCAGAGGTAACACTAGAGAACGTTACAAAAGTCTACGGCGAGGACATAGTGGCTGTACGGGACATGAGTCTGGACATACCTGATGGAGAGTTCGTAGTGTTTGTCGGCCCGAGTGGGTGCGGGAAGTCCACTGCACTACGCATGATCGCCGGTCTAGAAGAGATCTCAGAGGGTAAGCTGTTTATTGCGGACGAGATAGTAAACGACCTCTCACCCCGCGACCGGGACATAGCGATGGTCTTCCAGAACTACGCTTTGTATCCGCACATGAACGTCCGGGACAACATGGGCTTTGCACTAAAGCTCAAGAAGATAGATAAAGAAGAGATCGACCGCCGCGTCGAAGAGGCGGCAAGCATCCTTGGCATCGAGCACTTCCTAGACCGCAAGCCAAAAGCCCTCTCCGGTGGCCAGCGCCAGCGGGTAGCTCTAGGAAGAGCAATAGTCCGAGAACCAAAAGCATTCCTGATGGACGAGCCTCTTTCTAACCTCGATGCAAAGCTGCGGGTACAGATGAGGACAGAGATAGCAAAGCTCCACAACCGTATCGGTGTCACAACCATCTACGTCACCCACGACCAGACCGAAGCCATGACCATGGCCGACCGCATCGTAGTCCTCAAGGATGGCTTAGTCCAGCAAGTAGACCATCCCCAGGACATGTACGATCACCCGAAAAACGTCTTTGTAGCAGGCTTTATAGGAAGTCCTGCAATGAACTTCATCCGGGCTAAGCTAGAGAAAGAAAACGGTGGTTACGTAGCGACGTTCGGGAAGACCCGTCTACCAGTAAGCAAGCAGGCTATAGAAGGAGCCAAAGAGAGGGGCAGTGACCCGGAGGAGTATGCTGGCAAAGAGGTAGTTCTTGGCATAAGGCCAGAGCACATAGAAGACTCCGAAGTCAACGACGACATAGACACCTCCGGTGGCAACACGATGGAAGTAGAGCCACAGGTAATAGAAAGTATGGGATCAGAGAAGTATCTGTACTTTGAGGTAGGAGAAGAGCACGCGGCGCACCTGGAGAGCGTCGAAGCGATGACCGACGACGAAGCTGACGATGAAGGCGGCTCTCCCGAAGGTGGTGGGGGCATGATGGTTGCACGCATAGCCCCGGAGAGCAGAGCTGGGGAAGGCAAGAAGGTGCAGCTAGCGATAGACCCAGATCACATTCGGCTCTTCGATCTGGAGTCCGAAGAGGCAATCCTCTAGAGCATTCAGAATGGACTCCGGACTAATTCCCGAGATTTCCTGAAACTTGGCGGGGTTGGGCTTGCCGGCACGGCCTCGTTGGGTTCTGCGGGTTGCGGTGGCGGTGGAGAGGCATTGCAGACCGGGGGCGTTCCGAACCTGGTCTTCTCGACGGGCCCTGTTGCTTCGGGAAACCTATCGGCGAAGCTGCGGGGGTATACTTAGTAGATTACCCAGATCTGCCACCACGAATGGCTCGGCTCCACAGGTAGCGACCATGTTAGCAATTCTTGGATTTCAGGGGGTGTGCGGTACCGGGCAATATGTGGTGACCATCATCCCGGCAAGTTGATTTATCAGATCGACCCTCTCGAGCTTCTGATGCATCTTTACGATAAACTACGAGGCGGTAAAGGGGCAAACGAAGCTAGAAGGGCATCCTTCTGAAAAAAGAGAATTTTTGGGTGCGGGATCTCGAGCCGGGCTTGAACTTGCGCTCGTCCTTTCTCGCCACTGAAGCTACGGTGCGTGACGATAGCCGGGGAACGCCGTACCTCTCTGCGAAGCTGGTTGACAGCACCGGCTCGATAGATGCCCGCATGTGGAACTTACCGGAACAACTGCGAGATGGTCTCTCCGGTCCCGAATACGTTTACGTGGAAGGCAATACCCACGAATATCGGGGAACGCTCCAGCTAAAGGTAAATCGGCTTCGCGTCTTGAATCGTGAAGAAGTCTCCCAAGAAGATTACCTACCCGCCACTGATAAAGACCGCGAAGCATTGGCCGCCGAGATCATCCTCATCGGGGAGGCGTTGGAGAATGAGAATCTCAGGGATCTATTTACCTTGATGGTCTCTGACGAAGGTTTCTGGGGCGCCTTTTGCTCTGCCCCGGCGGCCAAGTCGATGCATCACGCCCGCATCGGGGGACTGCTGGAGCACTCGGTGCAATGTTTGAGGGTTGCGCGTTCTCTAGTAGACTTGTATCTGGTGGATCGGGACCTGCTGTTCTTCGGGATGATCTTTCATGATGTCGGTAAGGTGGAGGAACTATCTTGGGGTAGCGGGGGTTTTGGCTATACCACAGAGGGGAGGCTCCAGGGCCACGTCGTTCTGGGTGACAGGCTGGTCTCCGGATACATATCTCAGATACCATATTTCCCCAAAGACTTGGCGCTCCAAATCTCTCACATACTCCTCGCACATCAAGGGGAGATCGAATACGGCTCCCCGGCACAGCCCAAAACACTCGAAGCCTTACTGGTACATCTCATAGATAACCTGGACGCTCGTACCACCATGTATACAGAAACTACGGTCAACGTGAGCCCGGACGGCTGGAGCCACTACGACAATCCCCTGCGACGCGCCCTCTACGTCCCCGAATCCACTACCAGTTTGAATCACGAGGCTCCGCCCGCTGAAATGAACGGGCCCGGCTAAAATTTAGAAGTCGTACTCTTCTTCTTTAACCGAGTTGGCCTCAGCGGAGCCTTCTGCGTTAGCGGGTTCCGGCTCTTTTTCATTCTTGGCGGGTGAGTTCTTGCGGCGTTTGTGTTGTGAAGCCGGGTCGCTTTCTTCATCCTCCCCGGCGGAAGTAAGCTCGTCTTTGAACTCGTCTATGGAGCGGCGGGCCTCTCCGACGAAGCGTCCTACGTCACGGGCCATTTGCGGCAGTTTGCTGGGGCCGAAGAGCAGCAAGACCAGCAAAAACACCATTACCAACTCGGATGGGCCAACTCCAAACATGCCGTAAATATACTCCCTCGAACATGGGCTTACAATCAATGTCTACGGCCAGCGTATATACTCGGATCATGAGATTTTATCTGTGGAGCCCAAGTTGATCTCCTGGGGAGGCGTACGTACGATAGCCGTTACGCTTGCCTCTCGGACGGAGAACGCCCAGCCGCCGGAGAACTTTGATTACCGGGATGCTGTGCGGCGCACGCTGGACCCGCTCTCGGACTTCACCGGCATCGAATTGCCGCAGGACGTGACCGACGAGCGCCAGCTACGGGTCGCGAATCGGGAAGAGTGGATCGACTTCAACATTGAAGGTTTCGGCACGCTTATGGAACCAATCCTGAAGCGCGCCTCCGAGGGGGCAAACGACCTGACCTGGGCGCTCGGCGGTGTAACCCTAACGGCCCAGGTCGGCCTGCTGCTCGGCTTTCTCTCGGCCCGTGTTCTGGGCCAGTACGATACCGGACCGCTACTCACCCGCAGCAGGTCCGAAGAGCCGGGCAAAGTCTTCTTTCTCGATGGGAATATAGTCTCGGCGGCCGGTAGGATCGGGGTTCCCATAGACGGGTTGCGGCTCTGGATCGTGCTGCACGAAATGACCCACGCCCTGCAGTTTGAGGGTTATCCCTGGCTCCGCAACCACTTGGGAGAGCTACTGGAGAGCCTGATACATCCTCTGGCCGACCGGCTCGGAATACGCGAGACCATTCGCCGCCTCACCGATAACGTACGCTCGGGCGGACGTCCCGTCGAACTGATGATGAACCGGCAGCAACGAGAAAACTTCGACCAGATGCAGGCGACCATGGCCGTTATCGAAGGCTACTCCGACTACGTCATGCACCACGTCGGCAGCGGCCTGGTTCCCAACTACGAGTACCTCAGCCGCAAGATGGCAGCGAGCCGGGCCCATCGCCCGCCGCTGGAGACGGCAATATTTCGCATAACGGGTCTGGACATGAAGCTGGAGCAGTACCGGCTCGGGGAGAAATTCGCCGATGCTGTCGCCCGCCGGCGGGGCATGGAAGGCCTGAACCGTGTGTGGGAAAACGCCGAGAACCTCCCCACGCTCTCGGAGGTTCGCGACCCGGGGCTCTGGCTGGCGAGGATAGACGCAGCCTGAGATGGAAGAGAGAGGCGAAGAGCGTCGCGCACTGGGTTACGAGTTTTCTTTAGAGGAAGACGCCCGCCAATCCGCCAAGGAACTGGACCGACGGTTTACAGGGCGAGAGCTCGTCGGGCTCCGCATCTTCCGCGTCCGTTGGAACGGTAACTACCTCGTCGAGGCTACTTTCTCGTGGGAGACACCGGATTCACGTTTGCGAGACGCCCGCGCCCTTCTGGGCGAAGCCGGAAACCCCGTACACCCCGATGACCTTAGTGATTACAAAAAGGCTACCGAAGAAGGTGGGGGAGGGCTACCGGACTGGCTCCGGCGTTTCTTCGGCCAGCGTTACTGAAGAAGCCGTTCGGTTCGCTTTATACGCACAAAAACGGGCTCTCCTATAAATTGGAGAGCCCGTTTTATGTCTAGCGTTTTGGCCGGTTGACTTACTGACCGGTTACGTTGGAAATGACCTGCTGCGGGTCAGAGTACTGGCCGGGATCCAGGTTGTTCTTGAGCTGGTCGATGATGCCCTGGTCGGCGTTGTTGTTCTGGGCTTCGCTAACTATCTGGTCCTTATTCGCGGGCCAGTTGAGGTTCTGCAGGTACTGTTGTAGATCCTGCGGATTGAAGTTCCCTAAATCCATTTTCTGTTCTCCTTGGGTAAAAGTTCGGCGGCTTGACTATACTGCTCGACAGTGAGAAGTCCTGTGAAGTGGGGACGAGCCTGCCTTCGTCCCCACCTTGGACGTACGATGCTGTTGCGGCTGCCTAGTCGCGCCGCCCGGACTCGTCGTCTACCTCGATCTCCTCCTTTCGGACGTCTTCCTCAACTACCTCTTCATCTTCCACTACATCCTTCTGGATGCGTACTTCTTCCTTGACCACCGGCTTCTTCTCGGCCACTACTTCTTCCTCGACCACCGGTATGCTTACTTCCTCTTCGCCAATCTCCGCGTCCGAGGCTTCCTCGTCCACCGATACCCGCTCCACGTTTACTTCTTCACGCTTCTTCGGGACCTTGACCTGCTCGCGGTCGGTACGGACCCGCTTGCGGACGTTGACGCCTCCGGCTTCCCGCTCCCGGGTGCCGGCACGCAACTCCTCTTCCGTACGCTGCACCCGAAGCTCGTCGTCGCTATCGTGCTCTCTGCTCTCGCCACGCTCGTGGTCATCGTCGTCCGAGTAGTAGTCGCCGTAAGCACCGCGGTCATCGCCGTCCTCACTAGGATCCAGGCCGTAGTGGGCCCGTACCCGATGCTCGAACTCGGACGATATCGCCTCATCATCGTCGAAGTCCGGGCCATCCTGAACGTGGCTCTTCTCGGCCGCGACGGTTATCGTCTGCTCTTCTTCGTCTACCCGGCAAACGTCCATCGGAACGAGCGTGGAGTTCATGCCCAAAAGGCCCATCTTGACCCCGATGTACTCAGCCCTGTCCGTTTCGTCTACAAAGAGATCGTCTACTTTGCCGATCTTCTCGCCGTCTTCGTCGTTTACCTGGTAACCGTCGTACATGTCTCCCACTTCTTTGAAACGGTCGTTGCGATCTTCAGCCATGCAGATTCCTTTCTTGAAAACAAATACTTGCTATGCCTTACTTCCAGTACCCTAGCCTATGCGCTGTAAAACACAGGTGCGAGTTTTAGGTGCCGTAGGACACTTGGTGTTACACAACACTAATTAGTAGGTGCTGATAAGTGGCTCCGAAACAGCAGCGCGCTACTCGTCGGGACGAATTCTGTTCAGTTCTCCAGTGAGTCGAAACGGGGTTTCTGTATCTGGAGTTCGGCTTCGTCCAGCAAGTCTTCTACAGCTTCCGCGATGGGTTGAAGTTTATACATCTTGCCGTGGAATAGAATAGCTTCATGTTCCGTGTCGAAGCCCCGGAAGCGGTCTCCCGGTTTGGTGGCTGCAAGCACGTCCAGAGGCTCGGTATAGAAATCGAAGAAGCGTCGACTCTCCGAAGTCTCGTGCCAGTTTTTAAGGCGTTCTTCGAATTGCTCGAAGTCTTCGATGATCTCTCGTGACCGGAGCGGAGAATCCGGTTGAACGCCAAGGCTCTCGCGTAGCTCGCGGGCGCGATCAGAGTCACTATCTTGGGAAGGCCAGAGGAGACGCGAGATCCTCCCGAGGGCTGTTAGGAGATTCTGGACCGAGAACCAGAAGCGACTCCCGGCATCCTCGGCGTGAGAACTGTTCAGGCCTTCGAAGGCTATGAGCGCGAACCGGCACTGACGTTCGACCTCTCTTTGGAGCTGGCGCAATAAAGATTTATTCATCCTGTAACTCCGATCTCCGCGCCCAGGGATGGTGCGGACGTGCGAGAGTTTCTATGTTCCATTTTCCGTGCCGGTTATCTGGGCGGCGCTGGTTAGAATGTCGAGATCACTTACGTGTATCTTACGGCGTTTCAACTCGACGGCCCCGAGGTCTTGGAGGTGGGCGAAAGCCCGGGTTACGGCTTCGCGGTTGGCCCCGATCATGGTGCCCAATTGTTGGTGGGTGTAGTGGGCGGGTATTTTGTAGTCTTCTCCGGTCTTGATGCCCTCGGCCTCGATAAGCTGCAGGATAAGGCCGGCGAGACGCACGGGTACCTCTTTTAGTCCCATGGCTTCCATGCGCGCCTCATAGCGCATCAGACGCTCACCCAACAGATACGTAAGCTGCAAGCCGACTTGCGGCTTGCGGAGGATCAGGCGTTCCAGGTCCGTGCGGCACATGGTGGAGACCGTCGAGGGTTCCAAAGCCTGGGCGTAAGAGTTACGCAGACGCTGCGCCGTAAGCGACATCTCGCCAAAGACCGTGCCGCTACCAAACACACTAAGGGTAAACTCCCGATCTTCAGAAGTCTTCCTGTAAATCCGTACCCGACCTTTCTGGAGTATGAAAAGTGTCTCTCCCAGGTCCATCGGGGTAAAGAAGACCTCTCCGGGCTCCATGTGGGTCTCAAGGTTCTTCCACTCGATCTCTTCTATCTCATCGTTGGAGAGCGGCTCGAAAATGTCCACCATGGACAGGAGCTTGAGACTTTCGTCTGCTACACCGCCGCTCGTCCTTCTGAGCTTGACCATACGCGCCTCCAACAAGACCCGGGTTTCATGGGACTGTCTCCAGCTTCAATATCACTTGCACTGTTAGCCGCCGGATGCACACCTCACCGGAACACCGGCAAGAGAAGAAGATCTTTTTGTCTGGGTACGCTTCGTCTCTGCTTAGTGCTGACGCTACAAGTTGCCTTGTCCTCTAGCGGTCGCGGCGGTTCGTTTCGCCTTCTATGTCGATCTCTTCCTTGCGCACGTCCGCCTCGACGATCTCCTCTTCCTCGACCATCTCCTTCTTGATACGAAGCTCTTCTTTGACCACCGGCCGCTTCTCGACAACGACTTCTTCCTCGACTACGGGAATCCGGATCTCCTCTTCGCCTGACTTTATACCCTCTGTGGTGCCGCGTTCAGAACTTCTGGAGGTTGCCTCGCCTTCCACGGGAACGCGCTCGACGGTTACCTCCTCATGCCTTTTGGGGACCCGCACCTGTTCCCGGTCGGTCCTGACCCGTCGGCGCACGTTGACCGTGCCAGCCTGGCGCTCGCGGGTGCCGGCGCGGAGTTCTTCTTCTTTACGCTGGATGTTCAACTCATCGTCTGCGGTAGTCTCCGACCGTACGGTTTCTTCACGCTCACGCCCGGGTGAGGTCCGGGGCTCTTCAGGTGGTGGACGCTCCTCTGTGCGGGGTCGCGAAGTTTCCAGGGGGTCTTCGGTACGGCCTCTCTCACCGTAACCCAAATCTACATCCGGGTCCCGTCGAGAACCATAACTACCGCGTCCACTGCCACCTACGTTAGAGGTCAGGCCGTAGTATTGGCGAATCTCTGCTTCATGCTCCGGCGAGACGGTCTCGTCGTCGTCGAAACTGGGCGCGTCTTTTATGGCATCTTTGGACGCCGCGACTTCGAGGAGTTCACGCCGGTCGTTGATGCGTACCATGTCCATTGGAATCAGCGTGGACTTCATTCCCAGAAAGCCCATCTTGACCCCGATATACTCGGGCTGGTTGTTCTCATCTACAAAGATGTCGTCTACTTTGCCGATCTCTTCGTAGTGCTCGTCGAAAACCCTGTAACTGGCGTAATCTTCCTGCAAGTTCTGTGCCGGACTTCCACCTTCACCGCGCATTGAATGCCCCTTTTCGTTGCTCTAATTGCATTGCTAGTAGATTACCCTTTGAAAGATACGCGCAAACGGTTTGGGAGTTCTTTATGTAGAGGTTGGTCGGTTGTGCGGAATGATTCAGTCTATGCGCTGTTCGAGGCGGGTGATCTGGTCTCGAAGCTCGCTTATCTCGTGCTCGAGGTATGCCTCCCGCCCCCGGATACGGGTGTATCCGGCTTCTAGGGCCGAGCCGATACGGTCTATCGTTTTTACGGAGGTATGGCCCAAAAAGCTCGCCGAGGTCGCTATGCCGCCTAGGGTGGATTTTCCGAAGGATTTGGCGGTGGGGGTGGTCACGAAAGAACCTACGGCGAAGCCGCCCGCTACTCCGACTGCCGCCCCTATCAGAAACTTTGTAGAACCCTCGCCCAAGTAAACTCCTAGTGTTCTCCAAGCTGCCATCCGACGCTTCCAGTATAGCGTATTCGCCTGCCACATCGGTGCAAAGCGTGCAGGTTATACTGGGTCAGTATGCTGGAAACAGGTAAAAGAGAGCGGTTGCGGCGCCTGCCGGCGGTCGACGCTGTGCTGCGGAGTCCGGGCGTGGATTGGCTCGCGGAACAGCATGGATGGCCCGCCGTTACCGCCGCCATTCGTGAGGTCTTGAAAGAAGCGCGGGCGGAGATCCTGGCCGGTGGCGAACCGGAGATCGGGGAGGAGGTCCTGGTTGCTGAGGTCGCCAGGTCACTCTCTCACAGGGGACTCCGGCGAGTAGTGAACGCTACCGGGGTCATTTTGCACACCAATCTAGGGCGCTCGATATTGTCTGACCGGGCGATCGAAGCTGTTACGGAAGCGGCCCGAGGCTACTCGAACCTGGAGTATGACCTATCGACGGGCAGGAGAGGCTCACGCTACGATCACTCCGTTCCGCTGTTGCGGGAAATCACCGGCGCCGAAGACGCCCTGGTAGTAAACAACTGCGCGGCGGCAACGCTTCTAGCGCTTTCGGTGGTCGTCTCCGAAGCGGGGACCGAGATGGAGAAACCGGAGGTGATCGTCTCTCGCGGACAGCTCATAGAGATCGGGGGCGGCTTTCGCATCCCGGAGGTGCTGGCGCTCTCCGGTGCCAGGCTGCGCGAGGTCGGAACCACGAACCGTACCCGGCTCTCCGACTACGCGAACGCCGTAGACGAGAACACCCGCGCCATCCTCTGGGTACACCCATCCAACTTCGAGGTCCAGGGCTTTACCGAGTCGGTCGGTGTAGAAGAACTCTCCACGCTGAACCTGCCGGTCATAGCCGACGTTGGAAGTGGCGCGCTGGTTCCCATGGGCGACGAGCCGCGGGTGCAGAGTACGGTCCGGTCGGGGGCGGAGTTGACGATCTTCTCCGGCGACAAACTGCTCGGCGGTCCACAAGCTGGGATCATCGTCGGATCTTCGCGTTGGATCTCCGCGATGCGCCGTCATCCGCTCACGCGTGCAGTAAGAACCGATAAGCTCTGCCTCGCCGCCCTCGAAGCAACCCTGAATTCCTACCAGAACGGCTCGGCTGCCGAAGACCTGCCAACGCTCAAAATGTTCAACGCGCCGGCCGAAGAGGTGCGTGAACGTGCCGAAAATCTGGCAGTCGCATTGTCCGAAGCTGCGGGAGACATTGAGCTAGACGTCGTTCCCTCCGTGGCGCGAAGTGGCGGCGGAACCTTGCCGGTATACGAGATTCCGTCTTTCGCCGTGCGTCTTGGCGGACGGGACGCGGACGCTCTGGCAGAGCAACTGCGCGCCGCGGACCCGCCGGTGGTCGGACGGGTGGCGGATGGAAGGCTGTGGCTGGACGCGAGGACGCTCTTGCCGGATGAAGAGAAGGCTATCGTGGGGGCCGTACGTGTCGCCGCCGGATGAGCGTATGGTAGCCCTCACCATCGGGACGGCGGGACACGTAGACCACGGCAAGACCACGCTGGTCCGCTACATGACCGGCACCGATACCGACCGTTTGGAAGAAGAACACCGTCGAGGCATCTCTATCGTGCCCGGCTTCGCGGAGTTGGAGCTTCCCAGTGGCCGGAGGGCGAGCCTCGTGGACGTGCCGGGCCACGAACGCTTTGTAAAGAACATGGTAGCCGGGTCGAGCGGTGTAGACGCTTTTCTACTCGTGGTCGCCGCCGACGACGGGGTAATGCCCCAGACAAAAGAGCACCTCGACGTGCTGCGGGTGCTGGGTGTTCAACAGGGCGTCGTGGCGCTGACAAAGACCGATGTTGTAGACGAGGAAACCGTAGAGCTGGCCCAACTCGAAGTAGCGGAGCTTCTCGAAGAAGCGGAGATCGAAGCTCCCGTATCGCCGGTCAGCGGCGTTACCGGAGAGGGCGTCGCGGAACTCAAAGAAGCCCTCGACCGATTGTTGGGTGACACACAGCACGTCCACGCCGAAAGTGGCCTGGCGCGGCTACCGGTGGACCGGGCATTCGTGCTGAAGGGGATCGGGGTCGTAGTTACCGGAACGTTGTGGACGGGCAGCATCCGAACCGGCGATGCACTCTACACTTCCTCCGGACATCGGCCGAGGGTGCGTGGTATTCAGACCCACGGGCATAAGGCGGAAGTAGCTAACGTCGGGACGCGCACTGCCCTGGACCTAGCAGGCGTCGAGCCCGGCCAGATCGAAGCCGGCGACGTGCTACTCTCCCGACCCGTTGAAGAGAGCCGGGGCCTGGATGCCCGGCTCCGGCTACTGAACGGCACGCATCCACTGAAGCACGGAGTCCGGGTGCGGCTGCACCACGGCACACGCTCCACAAACGCCCGCATACTCTTTATAGACCGCAAAGGGTTGCTCCCCGGAGAGGCTGTTCTTGCACGCCTAAGGCTCGAAGAGTCCTTGGTAGCCCTGGCCGGGGATCGTTTCGTTTTGCGTTCTATGTCGTCCCAGGTAACGATCGGTGGCGGCGTGGTTCTGGATCCGCAGCCCACAGGCGGCAAGCCCGACCGTGACTGGCTGGAGGCGCTGGAAAGCAAAGACGTCCAACAAGCCGTACCCTTGGCGCTTTCCCTTAACCCCGGACGGGGCATGACGGCCACCGAACTCTCTCTTATCCTATCCGTTGAACAGGATGAGATAGCGTGTGCTCTGGACGACCTGTCGACGGTAAACCGGCTCGGCCAACGCTACGTTTTGGCAGCCGAGATCACTGCTGCCCGCACCCGGCTGCTAGATGCCTTGAAGAACCGGGCCTCCGAACGTCCCGAAAGCCCGGACCTAACTGTCGCTGAAGCCCGAACGGCAACGGGGCTCGCCCCGGAGTTCGCCGATGCCCTTATAGACCAACTCGTCAAAACCAGAATCCAAACTTCGGACTCCGGACTGAGCCTACTGCGGGCTGACCAAGTGCCACCGGAGCTTGAGGCGGCAGCGAGCGAGCTTCTTGAGAGTCTTCGCGAGGCCGGTGTGGAACCACCGGCAACCGTACCCGGACCCCCGGTAAAGCTGCTAACGAAGCGTGGTGCGGCAGTCGAGCTTGGCCCAAACCTGTTCGGGGCGCGTGAGGTAGCGGAGGGCGTGCTGGAAGAGATAAAGTCTGTCTGCCGGGAGCAGGGCGACATCTCGCTCGCCGAGTTTCGTGACCGGCTGGAGACGAGCCGTAAATACGCCCAGGCGTGGCTCGAATACTCCGACGCCGCCGGGGTCACAAGCCGTACGGGAGACGTCCGAGTCCTGACCCGCCGGCATCGCTAGCCGGTGTACTAAAATGTCCGGCGGAATGCGTGGGCCTGGTGGCCCGGCCGGTCTTCAAAACCGGTTTGCGGACTTCAAAAGGCCGTGGAGGTTCGATTCCCCCGCATTCCGCCCTTTAGGGTCCAAATGCCCGCCCAACGTTCGTTACATGCAACATGTACCAAGAAA
This sequence comes from Rubrobacteraceae bacterium, assembly GCA_965214475.1. Classification (GTDB taxonomy): domain Bacteria; phylum Actinomycetota; class Rubrobacteria; order Rubrobacterales; family Rubrobacteraceae; genus SIRX01. The sequence continues at coordinate 233,733 of OZ243953.1, forward strand.
AAAAGCCGGGATTCTCTTCTGGATGAGGTTATAGACCGGCGCGACTCGCTTGTTTTTTGCAAGAGGTGAGCCTGTGTAGGGCGTTCCGAATACTCACTACTTTCTATGAAGATTTCGTGCTCACGGAGCGCCTGCGCGTAGCTGGTACCGAAGAAGCTACCCACAACAGCGGACATCGTATAGATTATGTCCTTTGTAGAGGCGGACTTCGCGAAGTAGGCTACTCTACGCAGAAAAGCCTGAGCGACCACCGCATGTTGACAGTAGACCTGGAGGTTTGAGCAATGACGGAGTTTTCACACCTGGACCGCGAAGGCGCCGCACGGATGGTCGATGTCGGAGAAAAAACCATCGTTCGGCGCACCGCAACAGCCGCGGGTTCCATCAGGATGTCGCCCGAAACCGTTCGACTACTCCAGGATAAGGCACTTCCTAAAGGAGATGCCTTGAACACGGCGAGGATCGCCGGTGTCCTGGCGGCTAAGAGGACGCCGGATCTGATCCCTTTGTGCCACGGCCTCAACCTGACCCACATAGATCTGGAATTTGCCGTAGGAGATGATCAGATAGAGATAACCGCCACCTCCCAGGTGAACGACCGCACCGGCGTCGAGATGGAGGCGCTAACCGCCGTTAGCGTGGCGGCCCTGACGATCTACGATATGTGCAAAGCCGTTGACAAACAAATGGTTATCAGCGACGTACGGCTGCTGGAGAAGACCAAAGAAGGCTAAACGCCGCCTCCACCACCTCCGCTATGAGGACGATCTGTTATCCGTTTGAGTGACCGCTCCTCTTTTAACTCGTGGACCTCTTCGCTGTTTTCACGTTTTCTGGGCGTGCCGTAAACCAGCCCGAGAACTGATGGATAGCGTTCGTCTATATCCTGTAATAACGCAAATGCGGACGCTGAATCTCCTTCTCGCCGAAATTTACGCGCTCGGGTGAGTTGTTCGTCATAGCGATTGAGCCGCTTCCTACGAGCCGGGTTTAGACGCTTGTACCAGCGTAACCCCGCAGCCTCGTCCTGAGCTTTCTCCAGGCGAACCTCGACCTTACGGAAGAGGTCTGCTACTTCCTCCGTCGAACTGTACGAACCTCTCTCAGACATCGCTCACCTTTCTAACCATTGCACCATTCCCGTGCAGCGAGAAGGCAGCCTCATATTGCCGCGTAAGTGCATTATATTACATATTCTCTGAGTCGGGTGATGGTTTGCGAAGACGACATTGGAGAAGCCCTGGGAGAAGCCCTGGTGTAGCAAGCGTGAAGTTTCATACGGCTCTTCTCTAGGGGGTATGTAACACTTTGTGAGGCGGTAGTATACAAACTTGTTATGCTAGACTCGCAGATCAGTTTGGGAGTCCGCAATACTCAGGAGGCGGAGATCGAGGAAGCCGTTCTATATCCTATATTTCTGGATCTCAGCGGCCGGCGTTGCGTGGTCGTTGGGGGGGGTAAGGTCGCCAATCGGAAGGCCCGCAAGTTGCTACAAGCCAGGGCGGAGGTCGTGGTGATCTCACCGGAGATAAAGCCGGAGATAGAGAGCATGGCTGTGGAGGTACGCCGTCGTCCCTACGAAAACGGGGATTTGGAGGGTGCTTACCTGGCTTTTACGGCTACGGACTCGCGTAAAGTAAACTCGGCTGTCGCGCAAGAGGCGCTAGAGCGGGGTATCTTTGTCAACGTCGCAGATAAACCCTCCGAAGGAAGTTTTGCGCTGCCCTCGACGCTGCGCCGGGGTAGGTTGCAGGTTGCGGTCTCGACGGGTGGGGCCTCGCCGACTTTGGCCCGGTCTATTCGGGGAGAGTTGGAGAAACAGTTCGGACCGGAGTGGGCCGGCTTGATCGGGGAGCTGCAGCATCGCAGGAGCGATGGGGTAGAACCGGACGAAAGTTTGCAAAGGGAGGTGATCCAGTGCTTATCGCAGTTGCGGGGATGAACCACCGTTCGGCGCCGATTGAGGTGCGTGAGAGGGTAGCGTTTTCGCCCTGCGCCGGTAGAAACTTCTTACGACGTTTGAAAGATGAGGGCGTCGCATCCGAGGCGGTGTTGATCTCCACTTGCAACCGGACGGAGCTATACGCTGTCGTGGAAGACGAGAGCTCCCGTGACCGTATGCTAGACGCTATCGCCGAGGAGCGGAAGATCGACCGTGAAACCCTGGAGCAGGGGACCTACTGGCTCACAGACGCCGAAGCGGTGCGGCATCTCTACCAGGTCGCCTCTTCGCTGGATTCGATGGTTGTGGGGGAGAGTCAGATCCTGGGCCAGGTCCGCGAGGCGTACCGGGCTTCGACCGAGGAGCAAACCACCGGACAAGTTCTCAATCGCCTGTTCCACACCTCACTCCGCGTCGGCAAGCAGGTAAGGACCGAGACGGGGATCGGGGACAGTTCTATTTCGGTGCCGCATGTGGCGGTGAAGCTGGCCGAAGAGGTCTTCGGCACGCTCGCCGGACGCCGGGCGTTGGTGTTGGGCGCCGGCGAGATGAGCGAGTTGGTCGTGAAGCACCTCAAGGCAAAAGGCGTGGGAGAAGTAAAGATCGCCAACCGCACCGCCGAACGGGCGAGGTTGCTTGCCGAAAGGGTCGGCGGTCGCGCCACCGAGTTCGACGCACTTGCCGGGGAGCTCCCCGGGGTGGATGTAGTGGTTAGCTCGACCGGGTCCGGCGACTGGATCGTGGATCATGACATGGTTGAGGGAGCACTCGTTGGGCGGCATGAGCCGTTGTTCTTTATAGACATCGCGGTGCCGCGAGACATCGACCCGGCGGTGCAAACCCTCGACTGCGCCTACGTTTACGACGTGGACGATCTTCAATCGGTCGTGGACCACAACCTTGGAGACCGGAGCGAGGCCGCGCGAGACGGTGAAGCCCTGATCGACCCCGCCGTCTTCGAATACATGAGCTGGTTGAGTACCCGTCATGCGGCTCCCCTAATTCAGGAACTCCGCGACGGGGCCGACAAGGTCCGGCGTCACGAGCTGTCCCGCGCCTTGAGTAAGCTGGACCTCACTCCCGAAGAAACCGAAGCCGTGGAGCGCATGAGCCATTCTCTCGTGAACAAGCTCCTTCACGGTCCGATCTCGGAACTAAAAGCACTCGCGGAGTCTGGCGCCCCTCTCGAAAACCGCGAGGTTCGCCGGCACCTTCTAAGGCTGCAGGGCATTGAAGTGGAACTGCACCGTTCACACGACTCCAGAAAGCTATGACTACCCATAATTCCGCAGTCCTCGGGACGCGAGGCTCGAAACTTGCCCTCGTCCAGGCCGAATCCTGCGCGAAAAAACTCCGGGCGTCGGGTATGGAGGTGGAAGTGCGGGTGATCAAAACGACCAGCGAACATCACCCCGATGTGCCGCTTTCGGTAATCGACCAGCGCGACGTCTTTACCCGCCAGTTGGACGAGGCCCTGCTCTCCGGCGAGATTGACCTTGCTGTCCACTCTTTGAAAGACATACCCACCGAAATCCCGCAGGACATAGCCATCTCCGCCATTACAGAACGGCATGATCCTTCGGATGCGCTGGTATCAGATAGTCGGTACAGCGTAGAAGATCTGCCGGAAGGCGCGGTAGTCGCCACTTCCAGCCTCCGTCGGCGGGCACAGTTGCTCCACCGACGCCCCGACTTGAAGACGGTGGAGATTCGGGGAAACGTGGATACCCGCATCCGAAAGATGCGCGAAGGCCAGGCCGATGCCCTAATACTGGCCCGCGCCGGACTGGAAAGGCTCGGCCTCGAAGCGCCGCACACAGTCATACCTTGGGAGACTATGTTGCCGGCCGTAGGCCAGGGTGCGCTCGCTGTTACCTCGTTGAAAGCTCATCGCTTGCAGCAAGAGATACGGTTCGCTCTCAACCAAGAACCAACGGAACGTGCGACGCTCGCCGAACGGGCGATGCTGCGAACGTTGGAAGGTGGCTGCCGGGTTCCTGTCGGAGGTCAGGCGATCATTGAGGACGGCAGAGTGTATTTGAAAGGACTCGTGGCATCATCGGATGGAGCCTTGGTGTATAAGTGTGAAGCCGAAGGTGATGATCCGGAAGATGTGGGGGAAAGGTTGGCACGGGATCTAATTGGTCAGGGCGCGGCGGTAATACTCGGTGAGATCCAAGAGGTTAGGTCATGATCTACCTGGTCGGCTCCGGACCCGGAGACCCGGGTCTCTTTACCGTAAAAGGTATGAGATGCCTTGAGAAAGCGGACGTGGTTGTCTATGATCGGCTCGCCCCTAGCGCCCTGCTGGATTACGCAAAGCCGGAGGCAGAGAGAATTTACGTTGGTAAAAAGCCTGGAAACCCCTCCATGCCGCAGGAAGAGATCAACACCCTTCTGGTAGAACTCGGAAAAGCAGGCAAAACCGTCGTTCGCCTGAAGGGTGGGGATCCCTACATCTTCGGGCGGGGCGGCGAAGAGGCCCTGGACCTTCTGGACGCTGGTATTCCTTTCGAGGTCGTTCCCGGCATTACGAGCGGTGTAGCGGCTCCAGCCTACGCAGGGATTCCGGTAACGCATCGCGGGGTTTCGACCAGCGTAGCCTTTATCACGGGACACGAAGACCCGACGAAAGGCCGCCAGGATGTAGATTGGAGCCGACTCGCAAACGCTGCCGACACGTTGGTGCTCTACATGGGTATCGGGCGTCTGCGGGAGATCTCCGCCGAACTCATCGCCGCTGGCAGAGATCCCGATACACCAACCGCCTGCGTCAGGTGGGGGACAATAACCGAACAGCAAACTGTCTCCGGCACGCTCAGCGACATAGCTGAAAAGATCGCCGAAGCCGGATTGAAGCCGCCGGCAGTCACCGTGGTCGGCGACGTGGTCTCACTGCGCGATTCGGGCCTCGATTGGTTCGAGCAACGCCCGCTATTCGGACGCCGGATCGTTGTTACCCGCGCCCGTGCCCAAGCCGGAGAACTGTCGGCGATGTTAGAAGACCTCGGTGCCCAGGTCCTAGAATTCCCGACCATCGACATTCAACCCCCACGCGACTTCGCCCCGCTGGACAAGGCTATACGTGAGATCGACGGTTTCGACTGGCTGGTTTTTACCAGCGTAAACGGTGTAGACGCTTTTATGGAGCGCTTGGCTCATAACGGTCTGGATGTGCGGGCCGTGCCACGGGCGGCGAAGATCGCCGCTATCGGTCCAGCAACCGCTATCAAGCTCAGCGCCACGGGGCTAAAGGTAGACGTAGTGCCCGGAGAGTACCGGGCGGAGTCCTTACTGGAGGAGATTTCAGAGGCTTCACTGACCGGGAGGCGGGTACTAATACCCCGCGCGAAGGTGGCGCGGGAAGTGCTGCCGGAGAAGTTGCGGGAGGCTGGAGCCGAGGTCGTCGTGCCGCCGGCTTACGAGTCGGTTCCGATCGATGAGGGTAAGACTGTTCTCGCGGGTTCGCTTGAGGGAGGCGGAGTCGACTGCGTTACTTTCACTGCCAGCTCGACGGTCGAGAACTTCGTGCGGGCCTTTGGCGCGGAGGAAGCCGGACGGCTATTAGAAAGGGCGCGGGTGGCGTGTATCGGGCCGATCACGGCGGATACTGTCCGGGGTTACGGTCTCCGGGTAGACGCCGAGGCGGAGGAATACACTATGGGCGGGCTGGTAGAAGCGGTTCTGGATCTCCTCGCCGCGGAGCCCGTGGAGAATGAAGGTTGACCAATGTAGCATTCCTGGAGCGGAAGTACGCGTAACCCAGGACCGAGGCGGTCTAAAGACCAGCCTGCAATATTAACAACAGTAAGTATTTGTCTGTTGCAAGATAAACTGCCTAAATGTCAACATTGCAGGGAGATGGGAGTGTGAAACTCTATGATATTTGTGATCTCGGACAACCTCGGCGAAATTGAAAGGATTGAGGCAGGCAGCTTTGTGTCTCTTGACGTATGGGAGAGGACGCACATCCAAGAATGGGTCCGGCGCCACCCCGAAATTTTGGCCGAGGATCTATTGATTGTGAGCATGGAGTTTGACAGGTTCAAGGGTTCGCAGGATAGGTTGGATCTTCTCGCCGTCGACCGAAGAGGCAATCTCGTGATCGTCGAATTGAAGAGAAATTCTCATGCCGATTACGCTGACTTGCAAAGCATCCGGTACGCTGCAATGGTTTCGACGATGACAGTGCAACAGCTTCTACCCTACTACGCTGACTACCATAAGATAGATACGGGCACAGCCGCCACCGAAGAGGAGCTAAGGTCCAATATAGCGAACTTCGTCGAACTAGAGGAATTCGAAGAGTTTTCGAGCCAACCGCGTATCATTCTCTGCTCCGAAGACTTTTCCCAGGAGATTAGCACCACGGTGTTGTGGCTTCGGGAATTCGACCTCGACATCGCTTGCGTCAGGCTCACACCACACCGTCTTGAAGAAGACAGGATCATCTTGGTTCCTGAGAAGATCATCCCGCTACGGGAGACTGAACAGTATGTGATCGGAATACAGGAGAAAGAAGAAAAAAGGCAAGATTCGACAAGAGACAAACCTGCCGCAACCTTGGAAGAGCTTCTTGACAGAGCGGAACGTAATGGCACCGGCGAGGGTTTTCGAACGATTCTGGAAACAGCAGAGAAATACTCGGACATTGGACTACGCAACCGACAGCACGTTCTGGCTTTCACTCCGGTTGCCAACCGCAACAATACACTTTTCGTTGTGCAACCTTCGTATACATCAGAAGAAGGTATGGGAATAAATGTGTACTCCGAGATTTGGGCGAAATTCTTTGGAGTCAAGAAGGAAACTCTAGAATCAATGCTCGGCCCTGAACGTTGTAGGAAAGGTGTGATGAACGAAGAAGCGAAAGCGTTTGCAGCGAACCTAGATCGTTTATTCGAACATATCAGTCAGAGTGCGGACTGAGAACTTGCACTTTCTGTACAACCTTAGTGTGTATAGATTCTACTGAAACGAAAGGTGATCGACGTGGCATTTCCAGAACAACGACTCCGAAGAACCCGCCGTACAGCAAACCTCCGCGGCTTGGTTCGGGAGACTCATCTAACGCCCCAGGACTTTATCTATCCCATCTTCGTGATTGCCGGGGAGGACGTCCGGAACCCGGTCGAGTCCATGCCGGGCATCTTCCAGCTCTCAATCAACCACGCGGTAGCCGAAGCCAGGCAGGCTTACGATCTCGGTATCCCTGGAGTCCTGCTCTTCGGCATCCCGGACGAGAAGGACGAGGCCGCAAGTGGCGCCTACGACCCGGAAGGCATCGTTCAACTTGCCACCCGTGCCATAAAAGATGTTGTCCCGGATCTTCTCGTCGTCGCAGACGTGTGTCTCTGCGAGTACACGAGCCACGGGCATTGCGGAATCGTGGACGGTACTACCGGTGAGGTGTTGAACGACATAAGCCTGGAGATATTGGCGAGGACTGCCGCTTCACAAGCCGAGGCCGGGGCGGACATCGTTGCGCCTTCGGACATGATGGACGGACGGGTCGCCGCCATCCGTAGCGAGCTGGACCGGGAAGGGTTCGAGAATACCCCGATCATGGCTTACGCCGCAAAGTACGCCTCAGCCTTCTACGGACCCTTCCGGGAAGCCGCCGAGAGCACTCCACAGTTCGGCGACCGGCGTAGCTACCAGATGGACCCAGCCAACGCCCGCGAGGCGCTCCGGGAAGTGGAACTGGACGTAGAGGAGGGGGTGGACATCGTTATCGTAAAGCCCGCCTTGCCATACCTCGACGTTATTCACAGGGTTAAGAAGTTTACGGAGTTGCCGGTCGCGGCCTACAACGTGAGCGGGGAGTACGCGATGATCAAAGGCGCTGCCCGAAACGGATGGCTCGATGAGCGGCGATCTATCCTTGAGGCGCTGACCGGCATAAAGCGTGCGGGAGCGGACATCATCGTCACTTACCATGCCCTGGAGGCCGCCCGGTGGCTCTCGGAGTAGGTTTTCGAGTAAGCGCCGTTACTTAAAACAAGCTTAAATTCGTATATAAATCATGTATAAGAATAAAGGAAGGAGTTACGCGCGGTTTGCAAGGCAGCGGAGACAAAACAGATGCCCGGACGAAGCTCGCGATGGATCGTTCCGCCAAGTTGATGGAGCGGGCCTCGCGTCGGATACCCGGCGGTGTAAACAGTCCGGTGCGGGCGTTTCGTGCGGTTGGCGGCGACCCACTGTTTATCGAGAAGGGCGAAGGCTCCTGCATTGTCGATGTAGACGCTAACTCTTATGTGGACTACGTGATGAGTTACGGGCCGCTCGTTCTCGGGCATGCTGATGGACGGGTGGTCGAGGCTATAACGAAGATCGTTCAGGATGGAACGACCTTTGGAGCTCCTACGGAGCTGGAGGTCGAGGTCGCCGAGTTAGTTTGTGAGGCTGTTCCCTCCGTCGAGGCTGTGCGGATGACCAACTCCGGTACGGAGGCGACGATGAGCGCCATTCGGGTGGCGCGGGGCTACACGGGGCGGGAGAAGATCCTCAAATTCGACGGAAACTATCACGGGCACAGTGACGCCCTGCTCGTAGCCGCGGGCTCCGGCGTCGCGACGTTGGGGCTCCCCGATAGTCCTGGCGTAACGAAAGGGGCGGCACAGGACACTGCCGTGCTGCCGTATAACGACCTGGAAGCTGTGCGGGGGCTCTTCGAGAAGCAGGGGGAAGAGTTCGCGGCGGTCATTGTAGAGCCGGTGTGCGGAAACATGGGATGTGTTCCTCCTGCGGACGGCTATCTGGAAGGACTACGGGAGATCACGCAACAGTACGGAACCGTTCTGGTCTTCGACGAGGTCATGACCGGCTTCCGGCTCGCCCGTGGCGGCGCACAAGAAAGGTACGGGGTCGTACCGGACATGACGTGCCTCGGCAAGATCATCGGCGGCGGGCTCCCGGTCGGCGCTTTTGGCGGCAAGCAAGAGATCATGCAGCAAGTCGCGCCCGAGGGCCCCGTCTATCAGGCTGGAACCCTCTCGGGAAACCCACTGGCTATGGCCGCCGGGCTCGTCACACTACGGGCCACCGGGGACGCGGGTTTCTACGAAGGCCTGGAAAAGCTGGGAGATCGTTGGAGAGTCGGAATGAACGAAGCAGCCTCCACCGATAACATCCCGTTTACTATCAACCAGGTCGGTTCTATGGTAAGCATCTTCTTTACCGAGGGACCGGTAGTGGATTTCGCTTCGGCGGCCCGGGCGGACGCGGAGGCGTTCAAGGATTTCTTCTGGCACATGCTCCGGCGTGGCATCTACCTGGCGCCGAGCCCCTTCGAGGCAGGTTTTATCTCCGTCGTGCATTCCGACAGAGACCTGGAACAAACTTTTGAGGCCGCCGGAGAGTGGTTCGAGAAGGGCCAGCGTTAGATGGTGCGCCGAACGCCGAAAGACTCTCTAGAAGAGATATTTCGGCAAGCTGTCTTGGCCTTGGACGACGAAGAGGGCCAGGGCGAAGTTGTGGCGGAGGCGTTGGGATATTTGCAGCAGGGGTTCGACGCCCACTACGCAACGAACGGCGTGGGCGCGACTGATGACGACATACTCGTCGGAGACAACGCCTACTCCTGGGCGGTCGAGACTATAGCCCGACTCGACGAGCCGCAGTTCGTGGCGGTGGCGAGCCGTATGATCCGGGACGGCGCTGGAGAGATCTCTAGCGGCAAGGGCGTTCGGCTGGACCTTTGGATCCCTCATCTTGCAGACCTGCTGCGAGTAATCTCCGGCGAAGACCCGGAAACCTCCCAAAATCGTATCCAACAGGCAGCAGGAGAGTTGTCCACCAACGGTGACTCTGCGTGAGCAGCCCGAAAGGCGCACGAATGGGCGAAACGAACGGACGGCCCGCAAATGAGACGCTACCTTCAGGACAAGAGCGGGCGCTGCTCGTGCGGGATATGTTTGACCGGATCGCCGGTCGCTACGAGTTGCTTAACAACGTTATGACCGCCGGAATGCACCGCATCTGGAATAGGAAGGTGGTCCAGGCGGCGGAACTCCGGCGTAACGGTTGGGCTTTGGACCTCGCCTGTGGAACCGGAAGCCTGACAAGGGACCTGGCGAAGAAAGTCGGTCCCGGTGGGCACGTTTTGGGGATAGATTTCTCATCGAAGATGCTGACGGTGGCCGAGGCCCGTCCGCAGCACAACATTGAGTACCGGCTCGGAGACGCTACGAACTTGAGGACCGTAGCAACGGAGAGCTACGACGCGACCACCATCGCTTACGGAGCAAGGAACATACCGGACCTGGATTCGCTCTTCTCCGAGATGAGCCGGGTCGTGGTTCCGGGCGGCACGGTAGTATGCCTGGAGATCGCCCGGCCCTCGGGCAAATTGTCCTCCAAATTCTACGGTTTGTGGTTCGATAAAGTCGTGCCCTGGCTCGGGGCAAAGGTCTCGGGAGATGTCTGGGCTTACTCGTATTTACCCCGATCCGTGAAAGAGTTCGTGGCACCTGACGAATTAGCTGACATAATAAGGCGTAATGGATTACAAAATGTTACATGGCAGAGGCTCGCAGGCGGCATCATCACGCTCCACCGTGGAAGAAAACGGTCCGGAGCGGGAAGTGCCTGACCTGCAAACCGAACTCCCGGACGAGGCATTCGAGACCGTTGATGAGATCGAGGCGCTGCTCCCCGCTACGGCGAAGCGTGCTCCGGAAGCTCTCGTCGAACCGGCGCTGGAGGCCCTGACTTCCGGCGGCAAGCGACTGAGGCCGCTGCTACTCGTGGTGAGCGCCCGGATGGGCGAGCCGGATCACGCCCACTTGCTCAAGGCCTCGACGGCCATCGAGGTGCTTCACACGGCGACCCTGATCCACGATGACATAGTGGACCGGGCCGAGAGTCGGCGGGGTTTGCCGACGACCGTGGCCAACTATGGACGGAATTTAGCTGTAGCGACGGGCGATTATCTGTTTGCAGAAACTTTCTACGATTTGGCGGAGATCGGGGACCCCAGGCTCATCCGAGCCTTCGCTGAGGCCGCCGAAGGATTGGCAGCCGGAGAACTGGAGCAATACCGGGCCAACGGTGCGAACGTCGAGGTCGAGGCTTATCTTGAGCACATTAGGAAAAAGACCGCCGGGCTCTTCAAGGCCGCTTGCGTGGCCGGGGGTTCTCTAGGAGGGCTGTCGTTGCGGCAGATTGACGCCCTAGCGAGTTACGGCCAAGCATTAGGGATCGCCTTTCAGATGTCCGACGATGTAATGGACCTCGTCGGTAAGCCGGGACTCATGGGCAAAGGCATCGGAACGGACCTCGCCGAAGGAACCGTAACGCTGCCGGTGATCTTTGCCCTCCGGGAAGGTAATGCGTCCGTGATACGGGAGGTTCTTTCTACCCCGGAGCCCTCACAGGAGCTGCTGAACGCGGGCATCGAGGCTGTTCTTTCCACGGATGCCGTTGCCAAGACCGAGGAATGGGCCCGGGATGAGATCGACGCCGCCATCGAAGGTCTTGAATTGCTTCCGGAAGGCCCCGAGCGTGACCTGCTGGAGTACGTTGCGACCGAAGTAGTGGGAAGAGATGCCTGAGCAAGTCTTCGCGGCAGACCTCGTCCTGCCGGTCTCCTCTCCAGCTATACTAGAAGGAGCCGTACTCGTAAGAGACGGTCGCATCGCCGCTGTTGGAAAGTTGGACGAGGTCAAGGAAGAGAGTCCAGACGCCGAAGTAAGACTTTTTTCGGGGGCCGCCATGATTCCCGGAGCCGTCAATACCCACGCCCACCTCGGTTTCCGGAGGGAGGATGCTCCGGAGGGAGGGAGTTTCTCGGGCTGGCTGTCGCGCCTGATCGAACGGCTCCCCGAAAAAGAATCCTGGACCCCCGAAGCCGCCCGTGACTCGGTCCGAGAAGCGATCGAGGCCGGCACTACCTTTATGGCCGAGTCATCGCCCTACGGCGAATGCCTACCGCAACTCGCCGAATCAGGGCTGGCCGGAACCGTACACGCGGAATTCTTTCCGCATGAGTTGGGCACACCAGAAGAAGCGGTCGAATTTATGGTCAACAAAACCGGCGAGCTTAGAGAAGGTCTACCGGAGCGGGTAGATGTTCAACTGAGCGTACACTCACCGTACACCGTTGATCCGGAATCTTCCCGGCTCGCGGCCCGCCAGACGCGGGAGTTGGGGGAGCGGCTCGCCGTCCACCTATCGGAGAGCCCGGAGGAAGTGGAGTTCGTGCGTGAGGGTACCGGTGGACTCGCGGACATCTTTGGCAGCAACGATTGGGGTGGTGTCGGCGTTTCCCCGGTCCGTTACGCCCAAGACATAGAGTTGCTCGCACCCCAGACCATAGCGGCGCACCTCGCGACCGGCGTTTCGGAGGAAGACATCGAGACGTTGGCCCTTACGGATACGGCCGTAGCCCATTGCCCCCGCTCCAATCACTTTCTGGGATGTGACGTTTCGCCGGTGCCGCAGATGTTGGAGCGTGGTATTCGCGTCGGGATGGGCACCGACGGATTGTGGAGCAGCCTGAGCATGAACCTCTTCGAGGAAACGCTCTTTGCGGTGGAGCTTCACGGATTCGACGGGGCGACAGGTTTGAGGCTCGCGACGCTGGAGGGTGCTCGGGCGTTGGGCATTGACGGTGAGACCGGCAGTTTGGAGGCCGGAAAGTGGGCGGATTTCGCGATGGTCGGGGTGGACGCTGGCGGTGGAGATCCCGAACGGGAAGTTCTGGAGGCCGCAGCCGGTGGCTCAATCGCTGCAACGGTGGTGGGTGGAGACCTGATATACAATCAGGTTGAAGCGTAACACCGAGCACCGGAGGAATTTCTTTACATGATGCTGGACCGCGACAGACTGAACTTTTGGGTAAGGTTTGTAGCTATCGGACTCTCTGTAGTGTTCGTAGGCTCTTTTCTCCTTTTCGGTATCGGCTCCAGCGTGGCTTACAGTCCGATGGACATCTTTGGTGGTGGTGACGATCAGCAAGCGGGACAGACTGTAAGCTCCGATGATCAGATCCAGAGCGCTAAACAGGAGCTAGAGCAAAACCCCAAAGATCCCGACGCTATTGTCAGCCTCGCGGCACTCTACGTCCAGAATGATCAGCTAAAGGAGGCCGAGAAGGTCCTGAAAGAGGGCCGGGAGGCGGCTTCGCAAGAAGAGGACATACCGATGCTTCTGGGGCAGGTTTACTACCAGCAGGCCCAGGCTGCCTCGGGCAAGGAGCAAGAAAAATTGTATGCTCAAGCCGGGGACGCTTACGCTTCTGCGACCGAGATCAATAAAGAGAACGAAGACGCGTATCTTGCGGCGGGTGACGCTTACGATCAAGCCGGACAGCCCTCCGAAGCCATAAAATATTGGAACACTTACCTGGAATTGGAACCTGATGGCCAGCAGTCCAAGGCGGTTGAAGATCGCATCTCGGCCATACTAGAGGGCGGCATGACCACGGGAGGATCCGGTGGCGAAAACAGTCAGCCGTAGGAGTCGGTGATCCAGAGTAGTACAATGATGCGTAGAGTCGGGTAACTGCTATTGTAAACAACAAGGAGGAAGTAAATGGGTATGCCAGGGCCGACGGAGTTGATCATACTTCTGGTCATTATTTTGCTGCTGTTCGGGGCAAAACGTATCCCGGAGTTGGCCAAAGGGCTGGGCTCCGGTATGCGGGAGTTCAAGAAGAGTAGCTCCGGAGATTACGACGGGGTAGAGGAAGAGAACAAGGAAGAACAAAAACTTACCGCTGGTGGCGGCGATGACGACGACAAGCTGAAAGAAGATTCATCAGTAGACGCCGATCGCGAAGAACAGCGTCAAAGCTAGAACCGCACCGGACACTGAATAACTAGATGGCGAGCCGCCTAAGACTACCCCTGCGCTCCGATGACGAAGCGCGGATGACTCTGATAGATCATCTGGACGAGCTACGTTCCAGGATTATCAAGGTGGGCGCCGCGTTCATTGTGGCCGCTATCGTGGCGTGGATCTTCCACGTTCCGATATACGACGCTCTTTTGGAACCTTCGGGTCTCGAAGACCTGAAGGCTACAGCCGTAACCGTGCCGTTTTTGACTGACGTGAAGCTTTCACTCTACTCTGCACTAGTGCTCACGGTTCCAATTCTGCTCTATCAGGCATGGGCTTTTGTAGCACCGGCTGTTGGTGAGGTGGGACGCCTCTTTACCTACACACTGATTATTCTAGCTTCCTCGTTGTTTCTGGCCGGAATAGCTTTCGCGTACTATTTGGTTCTGCCAATAGCGACAGATTTCTTGTTGACTTGGGGTGAGGACCGTTTTGATCCTATCATCACCGCCGACAACTACCTCTCGTTCGCGACCCGGTTCTTGTTCGCGTTCGGCATAGGGTTCGAGATGCCGGCGGCCACCTATGTGGGGGCGAAACTAGGCTTCATTTCAGGCGACATACTAAGAAAGTACCGACGGGTGGCTATCGTGGTGAACACCGTTCTCGCAGCGGCCCTCACGCCAGCGGACGTATTCAGTATGATACTGCTGGCGATTCCACTCGTATTCCTTTACGAAGTCAGTATCCTCATCGCCGTTTACGTAAACCCTGTAACAGACGAAGTTGGGGTCGACGCGCTGGTTGACGACGAAGATTACGATGACGACGAAGAAGACGAAGATCGTGACTAAGTTTCTCTAAGGTGAGTTTCGAAACGTTTCATGGAGCGCCGCAGTAGATCCTCCGTAAGGCTTCGGAAAAACGGGCGATGGGCGATACGGTTCAACCAACCGGGATTTACCTGATAGTCGGTAAAGAGCGTCATCCGAACCGTGTCGGAACCGGAATCTTCGAGTAGCCAGCCGCCGCTACCAACGGCCCCCTTTACGTAGCTCCACTCTATCCTCCGCGGAGCCTCGACTACGGCTACGGCACTGACGACCTTGTGGGTGAACCCAGCGGCGCTCAAGGTGAACTCGAAACGCGTCCCCGGACGTATTTCGGATTCTTCGATCTCACCGGACTCGTCCAGCGCCCGCGCCTTGCGAAGTCCTAGGCCCCACTCGGGAAAACTCTGTACGTTCAATAACGCGTCAAAAGCCCGGCTCCGGTCTACATTGGAGATGAGGTAGCTTGCACGGACCGGACGGTTAACGCTGCTCAAAGCGGCAGCAACAGGCCGATTGTATAGAGCAGGCCGAAGACGGCGTGGAGGCCGGCGGTGCCCTTGACCACCGGGTCCAGAAGATCCGGGACGGTGGACGCGGCTATTCTGCCCCAAAGCCGGACCGCCAGGGGAATGCTCAGCAGAACTAGCAGCGACCCGATCGGAACTATACCGATCAGGACCAGTACGCCACCAAACAGGTAAGCGCTCAGCAGCAGACCTCGATACACGGAGACACTGCCCCGGCGTCCGAACGCGACGGGCAGGGTATTGCGGCCTCCCCGGCGGTCGGACTCCAGGTCTCGGATATTGTTCGCCAGTAGGATCGCCGCGACCAGGGTTCCCAACGGGGTTGCCGCCAGAGGTACGGAGAAGGGATAGCTACCCACCTGGACTCCATAAGTTATGACCACGATGATGAGCCCCATAAACAAGAACACCGTCGCCTCGCTCGCCGGGGTGTAGGCGACGGGCCGTGGGCCCGCAGAGTAGATGTATCCGCCTAGCGCCGAGAAGCACCCGAGCAGCAATATCGGCCAACCACCGACGTAGACCAAATAGAGTCCCAGAAATAGCGCCAGCGTGTAGCAGAAGAGCGCCCCGAACAGGACATCTGTAGCCTTCATGCGACCTTGGACTATTGATCCGGCGATGCCCACGGAGCCTTCGGTGTCGAGGCCGCGCTGTTCGTCATAGAACTCGTTGAACATATTGGTGGCCGCCTGTATCAAGAGGCTCGCGAAGAGCATCGCCAGAAATGGTCCCCAGGAGAATGCTCCGTTCGTGAAGGCCAGAGCGGTACCGAAGAGCACCGGCACGGCTGCGGCGGTGAGGCTGAAAGGCCTCGCCAGCCAGAACCACTCGGCCAGCAGGCTGCGGTCAGCGCCCATCGACCACTTCAGAGTTCCGAGCTTGGGTGCGTCCGGGCTTGAGGGATAGTTTTTCGGTTTCTGGGCCAGTTTTCACTAACGGTCCGTTCCTGTAGATGTGAAAGTAATTGTGTAAGGGGGAGTTTACTTTTTCAAAGGCCGCGTTCACAGTTGCGTTTGTGGGGGAGATTTGGCACGTGCTTTGTGGTAGAAACCGCTCTCGTATGGAAACTCACGACACAAGAGGAATTTTCGGGTCCTACCTGGCTCTGATACGACCCAAACAGTGGACCAAAAATGGGTTCGTTCTGGCTGGGGTTGTTTTCTCCGGGGAGGCAATTTTCACTTCGTCACTGTTGTGGGCTCTGCTGACGTTTGTGGCGTTTTGTGCGCTATCGGGAGCCGTGTACGCGGCGAACGACGTGTTGGACGTAAAGGAAGACAGGCTTCATCCGTTGAAGAGATCTCGTCCGGTGGCCGGTGGGGTGATCTCTGCGCGGTCCGCCGCTTTCTTCGCCGCGGCGCTTGCGGCCGCGGGGCTTGTCCTGTGCTTTATCGTTGGTGTTGGCGTCGGGGCTGCGGGGACAGGTTATCTGTTGCTCCAGGCCATCTATACGACGTTTTTGAAGCACATGGTGATTTTAGACGTCATGAGCATTTCGGCGGGGTTCGTGATCCGGGCGCTCGCCGGCGTGGCGGCGGTCGGCAGCCCGGTGTCGCCGTGGTTGATCGTCTGCACCGGTCTTCTGACGCTCTTTTTGGGCTTTTCCAAACGCCGGCACGAACTCGCTACCCTGGGCGGCGGGGCTGCCGGACACCGGCGTAACCTGCGAGACTACTCGGTGCCGATGCTGGACGAGATGATGAACATTATGGTCTCGGCGACCATTATTGCCTACGTCCTCTACACCTTCACCGTTTACGAAGACGTGTACATGATGTCCAGCATCCCGTTCGTGATCTACGGTGTCTTCCGGTATATGCTCCTGGTCCACCGCGACGGCGGCGATAACCCGGACGTACTGCTCATAAGAGATCGTCCGCTCCAGATAACGCTCGTCCTCTGGCTCTTCGTGGTCATGACGGTTATCTACATCCTCTAGGATGGGGCGCCTGGGAAGAAACTTCGTCCTCGCCCTGGGTCTGGGTGTCGTCGTGTACCTCGTCCTCGTCGTACTGACCGGTTTCGAGGAATTGCAGGAGGCTCTGGGGCAATTCCGCTGGCCGTTGATACCCGCCATTCTGGGTCTCGTGTTTACGTCCTACGTCGGCCGTTTCTTACGCTGGCTCTACTATCTACGGGTCTTGGGTGTGTCCGTGCCGCTCAAAGAGAACGTTGCCATCTTCGCCGCCGGGCTCTCCATGACTATTTCTCCGGGCAAGCTGGGCGAGGTGTTGAAGAGCGTCTTCGTGCGGCAGGTCGTGGGGTCTCCGGTTGCCCGTACCGCGCCGACGGTATTGGCGGAGCGGGTAACGGATGGGACCGGCATGATCCTCTGGGGCCTGTTGGGGGCGCTGGCTTTCAGCTTCGGGCCGGGCATATTGTTGGCGTTTCTCGCATTGACGATTTTCGGAATCGCGGTACTGCGCTCAAAGCGGCTCTCGCTACTGGCGGAACGACTTCTCACTAGAATACCCGTCTTGAACCGCTTCGCTCCGTACTTGGATGATTTTCATGGGGCGTCGAACGAGTTGCTGGGAACGAGGTCGCTCATCGTGACTACCGGCATATCTTTCGTTGCGTGGGGCTTTGAGATAGCGGCCGTTTACCTCTGCGTGGTCGGTATAGGGGCAGAAGTTCCTTTCCTGATGGTCGTTTTTATCTTCGCTGTAAGTTCCATAGTAGGAGTAGCGAGTATGCTGCCGGGAGGAATTGGGCCGGCGGAGGCCGGACTCGCGGGACAGTTTATAGCCCTCGCGGGTCTTTCGGCCAGCCTGGCGGCGGCGGTGACCATCGTGATCCGTCTGGCAACCCTTTGGTTCGCTATCTTGCTGGGTATTGCGGGACTTCTCGCACTGCGTTTCTTGCTCGGGAGCGTCGAAACGGAGCCCGTTCGGGACGAGTTGTAGTGCGAATCAGGCGTTCGGATACCAGTGGTAGGGGCGGGGAGACAAAGTATTTCACTGTGTTATAACCTGAATCAATATGCGACTAATAATCTCTGAAAAAGCAAACACTGCAAAAAAGGTTGCCCAATTTCTCGCCGAAGATAAGGTGAAGGAAGGCAAGCACCGCAGCGTGCCGCACCACACCTTTACCTGGAAGGGTGAGGAGACCGTATCGGTCGGCCTAAAGGGACACGTCTTGAACCCCGAGTATCCGGAGGAATATTCCAACTGGCAGAAGGTAGAGCCATCGGATTTGATCGACGCGGAGATCCAGAAAAACGTCTCCGAAAAGGGTGTGGCGAACGCCGTCCAATCCCTCTCAAAAAAAGCCGATAAGGTCGTTATCGCCACAGACTTCGACCGGGAAGGAGAGTTGATCGGGGTCGAGGCCCTTTCCCTCGTCTTCGAGGCCAACCCGAAGCTGGTAGATCACGTCGAGCGGTCACGCTTTTCGGCGCTCACAAAGGGTGAAATTTCCCGGGCTTTCGACGAGCTAGACGAGGTTTCCCGAGATCTGGCCGACGCCGGCGAGGCGCGGCAGGACATCGACTTAATCTGGGGCGCCACCCTGACCCGCTGGGTGTCACGTGCGACCCGCCGTTACGGCAATGCCTTCCTCTCTGTAGGCCGGGTGCAATCACCGACGTTGGTGCTCATAGCCGACCGCGAACGGGAACGCCGGGCTTTCGTCCCCGAGCCGTACTGGGAGATAGAGGCGAACTTACAGAACGGCGAGCCGTTCAACGTGCGCCACGCCAACGGACGCTTCAAAGAAGAAGCCGCCGCAAAAACCGCCTACAAAAACCTGACGGAGACCGCTACGGTTACGGAGATCAAGCAGAAGTCCGCGAGCCGTCCGCCCCCGACGCCGTTTAACACTACGGCCTTTCTCACGGCGGCAGCCGGAATCGGCATCAGTCCTTCGAGGGCGTCTCGGCTGGCCGAAGACTTGTACACCGACGGTTACATCTCATACCCCCGAACGGACAACACCGTCTACCCGCGCTCGCTGGACATTCGGGAGATACTAGGCTATCTCAAGGGCGTAGAGGAAGCTGGGACCTACGCCGAGAAGTTGCTGAAGAGCGATAAGCTTTCACCGACGCGGGGGAAGAAAGAGACGACGGATCACCCCCCGATCTACCCGACCGCCCGCGCCTCCAAGAATGCCCTGCGGGACGACCAGTGGAAGATCTACCAGCTCGTAGTCCGACGCTTTCTAGCCACCCTTTCGGGCCCGTCAAAGAGCTTGCGGACCACGCTCCGCTTCGATTCGGGTGGAGAGCTACTCGTTACCAACGGCACGGTTGTTACCGAAGAGGGCTGGCTCGGGGTTTACCCATACAGCCGCCGTTCGGACGAGGAGCTTCCGGCGCTCGAAGAGGGGCAGGAAGTTCGGCTGTTGGAGGCCGAGATATTGGGCAAGGAGACCCAACCGCCCGGGCGTTACGGGCAGGGTCGGCTCATCAAGGTCATGGAGGACCTGGGGCTCGGCACGAAGGCCACGCGGCCAAACATCATTCAGAGCCTCTACAATCGGGGTTACGTTCACGCTGATCCGCTTATCCCGACGGAGACCGGTATCGCGGTTGCCCAGGCGCTGACGGACTTTGCGTCGGAGATCGCCTCACACGAGATGACAGCCGAGCTCGAAAAAAGCATGGACGACATCTCGGAGGGCAAGAACAGCAAAGAAAAGGTGGTAGACAGCTCGCGTGACATCTTGCGCCGGGTCTACGAGCACCTGGAGAGCAGCCAGGAAGAGTTCGCCGACATCGTGCGGAGCGGCATCAAGGTGGACGAGACTCTGGGCACCTGCCCGGAGTGCGAGAAGAACCTGATCGTCCGTCGCAACCGCAAGAGCCGCAAGCGCTTTGTGGGGTGTGAGGGATACCCGGACTGCCGGGTAACCTATCCACTTCCGCCGAGAGGGGATATAATCCCGCTCGGCACGACCTGCGATGCCTGTGGTGCGCCGGAGATCAAAGTTCTCGGCAAGCGGCGACCCTGGATCACCTGCATCAACATGGACTGTCCGAAAAAAGAGGAAGCCGCCAAAGCCAAGGCGGAAAAAGAAGCGAAAGAGGCGGCCGCCAAAGAAGAGGGAGGAGAAGAACCATCGGAGGAGAGCGAGAAAGAGCTGGAGAAATCCACCACGTAAGCGGGAGGTTGGATCTCCACTCTCAGGAAGATCTGCCACGCCGCAAAGCCTCCGCGTACACCCGAATTTCCGGATACCTTATCTTGTGCTCGTTGGCAGCGGTCATCTTCTACTCGGCTGCTTTGTAAGTTATATACATTAGAATAGATAAATAATTATTACGATGAATGAGATAACTTGGCTCCAATAGTAGGTGTTACGGCAACTCTAAAAGAAGATGCGGAGACTACGGCGACGCGGCCTCTTGGCAGGTTCGTTAGGGCCGATTTCGACTACGTCGATGGCGTTGCACAAGCGGGCGGCGTACCCGTGGTGTTGCCGCCAGTAGGCGGGGTCCGAAACGTGGAGAGGATCTTGGACAGTCTCGATGGTTTGCTGTTGAGTGGGGGTAGCGACCTTCACCCGAGCTATTACGGCGAAGATCCTCTCCCGGAATTGGACGTCACTATACCGGAGCGGGACGAGCTGGAGATGGCGCTTTTGGAGGGCGCGTTTCGGCGCCGTATGCCGATCTTCGGTATATGTCGCGGGATGCAGGTGCTCAACGTGGCGCTCGGCGGAACTCTGTACCAGGATCTCTCTTCGCAGGTTGGGCCGGACCTGATACTGCACCGGCAAGAGACCCCGAAGTGGCAGCCGACGCACGAAGTAGAGTTCTACGACCGAACCCGCACGGCGGACATCTCGGGCAGCAAGGTTATAAAAGTCAACTCGTACCATCACCAGGCTGTAAAAGAATTGTCGAATGAGTTTGTCGTTTCTGCCTGTTCGTCGGACGGACTCGTGGAGGCAATGGAGTCCCGGGAGATGTCCGATCAATGGATCGTGGCGGTGCAGTGGCATGCAGAAGCCATGCGCGAGACCGGCGTGGAGCAGCGACGGTTTTTCGAGGCCCACGTCGCAGAGGCCGAGCGGCACGCCGTGCGCCGGGCCGCAGCCTAGCTAAACGGTGTCGGATTCCCGAAGAGGTGTCTTCGTTACGCTCGAAGGCCTGGACTTCTCCGGCAAATCTACTTTGGTGAGTACCCTGAAGTCGCTTTTGGCGGGGTTGGATACTCCGACACACTTTACCCGCGAGCCGGGGGGAACGCCCGTCGCCGAGAAGATAAGAGAAATACTGCTAGATCCACAACTAGACATGGACGCCTGGACCGAGGCGTACCTGTACGCTGCGGCCCGCGCGGATCACGTACGACGTGAGGTATTGCCGGCCATCGAGCGGGGAGAGAACGTTTTCTGCGAGCGTTACCTCGACTCCAGCCTCGCGTACCAGGGATTTGGTCGCGGCCTTGGCGTGGACATTGTTCGCGGGCTAAACTCCTGGGCCACCGGTACGTGTATCCCAGACAAGACTTTTTATCTACGTCTGGAGGCAGAGGAGCGTGCCCGACGGGCTCGAAATTCTGGAGCGCTGCTGGATAGGATAGAAAAGGTCGGAGCGGAGTTCGCGGGACGGGTCGAGGCCGGATTCGAGGAGCTTGTCAGGCTGGAGCCTGAGAGGATAGAGGTGCTGGACGCCACCCGAACACCGGAAGATCTCGCAGAGACTGTGGTTCAGAGATTCACCGAGCGACGGTATATTTCTTTGTAGGCCCAGAAATCCAGTAGAAAGGTTAGGAGCAGAAAGACGATTGGGGACGTTCGACGGCATATTGGGAAACCGGGCGACTTTGCGCCGCTTGGAAAAGGCTCTGGAGACCGGCGGGGCTTCGCACGCGTACCTTTTCTATGGCCCGGCCGGAGTCGGCAAGCGTACGGTGGCCCGCAGGTTTGGGGCGGTATTGGTGGCGGGTGGGGATGCGGGAGCGGAGGACCGGGCCCTACGAGGACTTCATCCGGATCTTCGTGAAGTAGAGCCGGAGGGTGCTTTTACGACCATCGGACAGGCGAGAGAGGTGGCGAACCTGGCGGCGAGCCGGCCATTTGAGGGGGCACGACGCGTTTTCGTATTGGAGGCGGACACGTTCAATGTCCAGGCGGCGAATGCTTTACTGAAGACTCTGGAAGAGCCGGAGGGAGAAGCCATCTTCGTACTGCTCGCAGCCTCCAGGGAGGGCGTGCTGCCGACTATCGTATCCCGGGCGCAACCGGTCAGGTTTGATCCGGTCCCAACAGAGGAGGTCGCGAAGTTTTTGGAAGCCCGCAACGCGGAGAAGCCCGAACTGGCCGCGGCCCTCGGGCGAGGGAGCGTCGGGCTATCGCTTAGATATGTTGAACAACCGGGGCTAACGGAGTTGCGGGACAAGGTTTTCGAGGCCGCTTTTTCCTACGAGGGAGATTTCGAGGACCGGCACTGGGCGGCGGTGGGGATCATGAATTGCGCTGAGGCGGTAGGGTCTGCGCGGGAGACAGAGGTTCTCGGTCGCTTTGAGGAGCCCGAAGCCCGGAGGGAGAAGGATGCGGCGAAGCGTGCCGGCCGGGCCGCGCGAGACGGGGCGTTGCGGGAGGCGCTGGAGTTGCTGGCTCTGGTTTATCGGGATGCGGCGGTGATCCATGCGGAAGTACGGGAGCTGGCTGCAAACGCGGATCGGTTGCCCGAAATACAACGCCACGTCGAGCGATATCCCGGGGCCGATTGGGCCGGGGCCGCCTCCGGGGTGGGGGAAGCGCGGGCCAGCCTTGCGTATAATGTCTCTCCAGAGGCGATTCTGGAGGTGACGCTATCACGGACACGGCAGAGAATACTAGGACACTCCCCCGACTTGTAGACGTACGCGTCCCTGGTTGGAGTATCCCGAGGCTCTGTTACGCTCGGGATCTCGACCTCCGGGTTGGCTACCGGGTCGTCGTCGATACCGAGGTAGGGGAGCTTGTCGGGCGCATCGCCCTCACCCCCCGGCGGCGCGAACCTTATACGGAACCCTACGACATCACACGGGTCGTCAGCGACGAGGATGAACGGAGAGAAGACGCGAATCGGGAGTTGGCCCGTGAGGTCCGCAACGAAGCCCAGAAGCTCGCCCGCGACCACCGGATAGAGAAGGTGCAATTTGTCGGCTGTGACATCTCTCTCGACGGTCTTTACATCGAGGTGAAGTACGAGGCCGAAGGGGACCGGGGTATGGGGCCCGTGAAAGATGCTTTGGAGGACCGCTACGATGCACAGGTGGTACTCCGGCAGTTTACTTTTATCGAGCGCGCCGGAGACACGGGAGGGTGCGACACTTGCGGGTTACCGCTGTGTTGCGCGGTTTGGAGCGGGGCGCGGAGCATGGGGCCGGTCAATGTGCGGCTCGCCAAGCAGCAGGGCGTAACGCCAAACGAGAAGGTGCTGGGTAGTTGCGGCGAGGTGAAGTGCTGTATGCGCTACGAGCACGACACTTACAAGGAGTTCAAAGAACGCGCACCGTTCAAGAATACCCAAGTTCAACTCGACGACCGTGAAGGCCGGGTCGTGGATTACTCGATGGTAAAAGATTCCGTTCTAGTTCAGTTCGGTGAGAAACGTAGCGACCAAGAACTCGTGCCGCTCGGCCGGCTGGCAGAGGACAACGAAGACATCGAACCTGTGGATGTGGAGGAATGAGTCTGGGAACTCGTGCTGGATAACCTCTGCGACGTACCGGGTGCCCTTGTCGGACACGCCACGGACTACGAAGGCCTGACCGGCTGCACCACCATCCTGTTTGACCGACCGGCAGTTGTCGCTGTGGACGTGCGCGGATCTTCGCCCGGAACCCGCGAGACGGACCGCCTGGGACCTCTTGGAATAGTCCGCGACACCCACGCCGTACTCCTCACCGGCGGAAGCGCATTCGGATTGGCGGCGGCGGACGGGGTGGTGAGGTTTCTCGAAGAGAAGGAGATCGGCCTGGACATCGGGGTAGCGAAGATACCCCTGGTCTCTGCCGCGGTGATCTTCGACCTCATGGCCGGTTCCCCCGACGCTCGCCCCGGCGCCAACATGGGATACGCTGCCTCTGCTTCAGCCGATAGTGGCGACTTCGAGCAGGGCAGTGTGGGTGCTGGAACCGGTGCGACGGTCGGCAAGATGCTCGGCCCGGAGAACGCCATGAAAGGTGGGTTGGGCAGCACCTCCATTCAACTCGAAGGCGGCCTGATCGTGGCGGCGCTCGCCGTCGTAAACGCCGTCGGAGACGTGCGGGATGAGAACGGAAACATTCTCGCAGGCCCCCGTCACGAGGATGGAGAGTTGGCCGACAGCGTAGCGCTGATGACGCAGGTAGCCGACCGGATGCTGTGGGGACAGAATACCACCCTCGGCATCGTGGCCACGAACGCCCGCCTCACGAAACCCGAGGCAAACAAAGTAGCCCAGATGGCCCACGACGGACTTGCCCGTGCCGTCTATCCGGTCCACACCAGCGTTGACGGCGACGCGGTCTTCGCCGCCGGGATAGGTGAGATAGAGACGGCCCCTGATGTGGTAGGAGCCTGGGGGGCACGGATGATGCAGGAGTCTATCTTACGCGCCGTGCGGGCCGCGAAAGGTACACTTGGAATTCCTTCCTGTTCCGACTACACAGAAGGCTGATCCGGCGTGGATGGCCTCATTTCGACCACGTAGGGCATACCCAAATTTTTGCGGTATGGTTCTCCGGGCGGGCTTGTTTATCCAAGCTTGAATGGGTCCCGTGTTTCGCCGGAAAGCTCCACCCAAACGGACTTCACCTGGGTGTACTCTTTGAGCGATTCGAGGCCGTTCTCCCGGCCGACACCGCTCATCTTGTAGCCGCCGAACGGCGTGTTGAAAGAGAGCGTGCGGTAAGAGTTGATCCAGACGGTGCCAGCCTTGAGGGTGTGCGCAACCCTATGAGCCCGTTGGAGGTCTTTCGTCCACATACCCGCTGCTAGGCCGTAGGGCGTGTCGTTCGCCTGACGGATTATATCTTCCTCACTCTCGGCGGGGATCACGCTGAGGACCGGGCCGAAGATCTCCTCCCGCGCTACCGTCATCTTGTTGTCTACGCCCGTGATGATGGTCGGCTCAATAAAGAAGCCGTCTCGAAGCTCTGGATCCTCGGGGGGCTTGCCGCCGCAGACCAATTCCGCCCCTTCCTCCTGACCAACGCTGATGTAACCTTTGATCTTCTCTAGCTGCTGCTCGAAAGCTACCGGACCCATCTCCGTCTCAGCATCCAGCGGGTTGCCGAGTTTGATGCTCTCCGCTTTCTCGGACAGTCGCTCGACGATCTCGTCATGTACGGATTCTTGCACGAACAATCGTGAACCGGCGATGCACGTTTGGCCGGTAGCGGCGAAGATGCCCGAGACGACCCCGTTTGCCACGGCCTCCATGTGCGCATCCTCGAAGACGATGTTCGGGGACTTTCCGCCGAGCTCCAGCGTGACCTTCGCCAGGTGGTCCGCGGAATCTTTTATGACCTGCTTGCCGGTCTCCGTCGAGCCGGTGAAAGCTACTTTGTCCACCCCCGGATGGCGGACCAGGGCGCTCCCGGTGGTCGGGCCGTGTCCGGTGATGACGTTGAATACACCCGGTGGGAAGCCAGCCGCCTCAAACAGCCGGGCGAATTCCAACGTAGAGGCCGGAGTCTGCTCGGCAGTTTTGACCACGAAGGTGCACCCGGCGGCCAGGGCGGGAGCCAGCTTGAAAGTTAGCAGGAGCAGGGGAGAGTTCCATGGTGTAATGGACCCGACGATCCCGATCGGCTCGCGTCGGGTGTAGACGAAGAAGTTTGGTTTGTCGGAGGGGACCGTCTCGCCCTGGATCTTGTCCGCCGCTCCCGCGAAGTAGTAATACCACTCGAGCAGGGCTTTGAGTTGCCCGCTCATCTCGCGCAGGAGCTTGCCGTTGTCGGTGCTTTCGACGACGGCTATGTCCTCTGCGTTCTCCGCCAGAAGGTTGGCCAGGCTGCGAAGCAAACGCGCCCGCTCGGTGCCGGTCATCGTGCCCTACGGACCTTCGTCGAAGGCCTCACGGGCGGCCTTGACCGCGCGGTCCACGTCTTCGTCGCTCGCCTCCGGTGCGGTGGCCCATACCCGGCCTGTGTAGGGGTTCTTGCTCTCGAAGGTCTTGCCGGAGCGGGCGTCCAACCACTCGCCGCCCACGAGCATCTTGTACTCGCGGACCTCGTCGGATTTTGGCGTCTCTATCAACTGACCCTGCATCTCTCGCTCCTCCTTAAGCTCTGTTTTTATTACTTGTAGCGCTCGATCAGGTCCAGCGACGCCCCGATTATCGTCTCGGTATCGATCTCGAAGTGTTCGTAGAGGTCGTCTACGGTACCGGATTGGCCGAAGTCGTCGACCCCCAAGCAGGTAATCCGAGACCCATGGATCGCGCCGAGGAACGCCAGGGTGTGGGCATGACCGTCCAAAACGCTGACGATGGGCACGGTCTGCTCCCCCGGGAACAGTTCACTGAGGATGGCGTAGTCGCTGGCGCCGAAACCCCTGGAGGTCCGATACGCGCGGAACAGCAGGTCGGCGCTGGTCACGCAGATCACATCAGCGCCGATACCGCCCTCAGATTCGAGGAGGTCCGCAGCCTGCAGCACCTCCGGCATGACGGCCCCCATGCCTGCAAGTGTCACTTCGGGGCTCAGGCCGCTTTCGGCGGCGCTCCGGATACGATAGCCGCCCGCAAGTGCTCGCAGCCGACGCCTTTCACGCTCCGCTGAATCCTGGGGCATCGCCGCGAGGTGCTGCTCGACGGGGCGTGTCGAGAGCCGGAAGTAGCTGGACGAGCCTTCGGGATGCCCGAGTTGGTCGAGCGCGTACAGGAAAGTCCATTCGAGGTCCTGGGCAAAGGCCGGTTCCCAGGCTGTACATCCGGGCTGTTCGACGCCTATGGAGGGTGTAACCACCGACTGGTGTGCGCCGCCTTCGGGAGAGAGGCTGACACCGGAGGGTGTGCCCACGAGGATGAACTGTCCGCCGGCATACATGCTGAAGGACCACGGTTCCAGCGCACGGTCTACGAAAGCATCGTAGACCGTACCAACGGGCAAGAGGGGTTGTCCGCAAGTCCTCCAGGCCGCACCCAACTCACCGAGAAGCCCGACAAGGTTTGTCTCGGCGATGCCAAGCTCGATATGCTGACCTTCGCCGGACTCACTCCAGCGCAAGACTGCATCCGGGTCGTCGGCGAACCAATCGAGACGATCTCTTACCGACCAGATCCCAGCCTTATTGATCCAACCTCCAAGACCGGTCGAAGAGGCGACATCCGGGCTGACCGTGACCAGTCGGGAGGCGACATCCTCCGACTCGCGTGCAAGGTCAGGCAACAAGCGGCCCAGCTCTTGCTGGGTCGAGACCCTTCCCGCACGGGGGCGTGAGAGCTCCAGAGGCACGGAGGCCAGGCCTACGGGTTTGGGCTCGGTTCTCTTTAGATGCCGCGAGGTTGCGGCGCAGAGACCGGCTTCCGGGCTGTTTTCGGGGAACGCGGCCCAGGGGTCTTCGATATCTGTGCCGAGCTTTTCGGCGAGACGGACGTACTGCGAGTTGTCGAGCAGGGCGGAGTGGTTCAGGGGATGGCCCTCGGTCGGCAGTGAACGGCCTTGATCGTGTACGCGAAGACGACCGAGGGACGGTCCGAAACTGCGTCCGCCGCCCGGTAGGCTCGGGTCAGCTCTTCGAGATCATGCCCACCGAGATCGCGGATGGAGGTAGAGAGCTCGGCATCGTCTAGTTCCCACAGCAGACGCCCGATCTGAAACCTGTCTCGCCCTGAACCGGGAAGCCTCTCCCGCAATTCTTCCGCGGGGCTTCGCAGCAACCGTTGATATTCTTCGTTGGTCATCTCATCGATTCGGTGTTCGAGCTCCGGGCCGCCATCCAGTTCGAAGAGCTCCTTGAGCCGGCGACCATACTTCACGGTTTCGCAGTGCCAGCCGGACGCCTCGAACATCGCCCTCAAACGTTTTGCGGCGATGTCGGGGACTACTCGGTCCAGGGACTGGCGGTTGAGGTCGACGATCCAGAGCACTTCATCCAGCCGCGACACCATGGCGGTCAGCTATGGCCTCCCAACACGCTCCCTCGTCCAACTCGCCGTCACCCAGCAGTGCGATCTGGCGTCCCCCGGCGG
Organism: Rubrobacteraceae bacterium; assembly: GCA_965214475.1. Lineage (GTDB taxonomy): Bacteria > Actinomycetota > Rubrobacteria > Rubrobacterales > Rubrobacteraceae > SIRX01. Next base: position 261,942 of record OZ243953.1, read on the forward strand.
GCGTTTGAAAGTGCCCGGAGACGTAGCGCCGGGTGATGGCGCCCCAGATCGGGGCGGTGGCTCCTAACCCTTCGGAACCGGCTGAGTAGTCTACTCGGCCCGGGTCCTTTGTCCGGCTGGGCTAGCTTTGCAACCCCCCGAACTCCCGGAGCGTGCCCAGCCATTTTCTGTCCAGACGTCCCAGCAGGTAATTGATGGCGTGCAGCACCGGCGCGGCGTGCGGCTTGACCGAGACCCGATCTTCCGCCTCTAGAAAGTCGAACCACAGGGCGGTCATTATGCTCGTCATGGAGGCGCTCGAAGCCTGGTGTCCCCCGACCTTCATGCCGGACGGATTGGGCCGCACGCTGTTCGCGTGATACACGACCGCGGTGGCGAGCCAGAGCACGCGATCTTCGATCCGTTGGAGCACCTCGCGTCTCCGAGTACCCTGCGAGTCGAGGGCTCTTACGAGATCTGGTGGCATGGCTTTCTCCACTGGCTCGACGCTACAAAGCCGAAAGGACCACCTTCATCGCGTTGGTGTTCGCCGCATCGGAGAACACGTCATACGCTTCCACGATCTCGGGGTCGGACTTCGACTCCCAATCCTTGTTCCCGGGACCGTGATATACGAGAGCTTTCATGTTTTTGGCTCACTCCTCTTTTAGTAAGGCCTCTCTATCCAGACGGGTTCGGGGGTGATCTCCTCTTCGGGTTTACCGCCGGCGCTGTTGGCTTTGCTACCGCTTACGGTCAATAGCGCCCGGACTTTCATGTCCTCCTCGCAAAGGATCTGGCATGAGAGATGCGCTTCCTCCAGAAGATCTCGCATCTGCAGCGCCATCATCTCCGCCTGGGTCATATCTTCCGGCTCGCCTTCGAGGAACTCAACTTTGCAGGTCGTACAGTGGGCGTAGCTGCCACACTGATGCTGAATGTCCACCCCCGCATCTTCCTCTATAGCAAGCACTAGACGCTTACCCTCTTCAACGTCAACTGCTTCCGCGCCCTCAACTTCCAGTTTGGGCATTCGCTCCTCCTTTTACGATTCTGAATGGTCGCTTTCTTACCGCTCAGGAACTCTCCTTGAGCATCTCTGTAGCCTCGGTAGAGGCCCACTGAACCAGCTCAACTAGATGATGTCCCTCCTTGCCGATGCGCCAGGTCGTGGTAAAGAGGCCAATTGCCCCCTGCACCTCCCCTTTCTGGTTCTTCACGGGCGCTGCCACACAGCAGAGGTTTTGCGCGAACTCCTCGAAGTCCATACCAACATCTACCATGCGAACCTTATTCAAGTTGGCGTGCAATTGTGCGGGATGTACTATGGTCCGCGGCGTGAAAGCCTCCAACCCGTGATCGTCTATATGTTTCTGTACGTACTCGGACCCTTTGCCAGTCAACAACACCTTGCCCAGTGCGAGCGCGTGCGAGGCCCCGTGAAATCCCTGAGACACTCCAGCCGGAGGACTGTCCGGCGGCGCTTTTACCTGGGCGACCGTCACCTCTCCATCTATAAGAACTGCCAGGTACGCTTGTCGTTGCGCCCGTTGCGCCAATTCCTCGATGACCGACTCGATCTTGGCGTCGAAGCTGCCCTCGGAACGGCATTCGTAGAGCGTAGAGATGGCGGGGCCGATCCTGTACCCTCCACCACGCGGAACCTTCTCGATGTATTGTTCATCGGCTGAGGAACTACATAGACCCCGCAGGCTTCGACATTACCGAGAAAGCTTTCTCCAACAACTACGCTGGCACCATCGGCCGTCAGTTCGGCGAGGGCTTCATCACTGGTGATGCGATCACCGCCTGCAACATCTACCTGCAGGTCGTCGCAGAGACCGCCTTTACGAATACCCTGTTTGTGGCGATGCCTTCCGAGGCTGCGGCCAACGGTGACTATCTGTTGCCGACCGTGTTCCTCTCGGTGCAGTCCGACGAGTCGCGGCACATGAACAACGGTTACGGCACGTTGCTCATGGCGCTGGCGAACGACGAGAACAAGGATCTCATCGAACGAGACCTGATCTACTCGCTCTGGAACCAGCACGCCGTCGTGGACGCCGCCATCGGTACGTTCATCGACTACGGCACCAAGGATCGTCGCCAGGACCGCGAAAGCTACGCCGAGATGTGGCGCCGCTGGTACTACGACGACTATTATCGTAGCTACCTGGTCCCGCTGGAGAAGTACGGCCTCAAGGTTCCGCACGAGGTCATCGAGGACGGCTGGGAGAGGATCTCCAAGGGCTTCTACCACCACCACGTGGCCCAGTTCTTCGCCACCGGCTGGATGGTCAACTACTGGCGCATCGACCCGATGACCGAAGAAGACTTCGAGTGGTTCGAGCACAAGTATCCGGGCTGGTACGACAAGTTCGGCAAGTGGTGGGAACACTACAGCTCGCTCTCTGAGCCTAACGGCCACAAGCCGATAGCCTTCGAGGACACCGGCTACGTGTACCCACACCGCTGCTGGAGCTGCATGGTTCCGTGCCTGATCCGCGAGGATACTGTTATGGACTACGTGGACGACCAGTGGAGGACTTACTGCTCCAAGTGGTGCCACTGGACCGACACGGTCGTCTTCCGCGACGAGTACCAAGGTCGTCCGACGCCCGCCATGGGCAAGATGACCGGCAAGCGCGAGTGGGAGACGCTGTACCACGGTTGGGATCTCGCCGACATCGTTCACGACCTCGGTTACGTCCGCAACGACGGCAAGACCCTGGTCCCGCAGCCGCACGTCATCTTCGAGCAGGACAAGATGTGGACCACGGACAACCTCCGGGGCATCGAGTTCCAGAGTCCGAACATTTTGCTAAACGAGATGTCGGACGACGAGCGCGAAAAGCACATGGAGGAGTATAAGCAAGGCTTCACCATCAACGCTAGTTACTAGCGTGCAACGAGCCCCGGCTTAACCAGCCGGGAGACTCAAAAGAGGCGGTCGGGAACCCCCGGCCGCTTCTTTCCGCGTATGTTGGAAAAATATTCATGTTATATGCTTGACCCGCATATCTCCCATATATAGGATCACTTAGCAGAGGAAACCGTAGGCAATACGGACCCACATATTATTAACGGGTAAAGGGGTTAAGGCATGGGAGAGAAGCACAAAGTTTACTTCGACCCGGTAGATATCGAGATCGAAGTTGACGAAGACGAGACGGTACTGGATGCGGCTTTCCGGCACGGTGTAATGCTTATGCACGGATGCAAGGAAGGGCAATGCGCGGCTTGCAAGGCGTTCTTATTGGACGGCGACATGGAGATGGACCCTTATTCCACCTTTGCTCTCAACGAGTTCGAGTAAGAGGAGGGGTTCATCCTCCTGTGCCGCTCCCACGCTTACAGTGACCTGGAAGTGGAACTCATCGCCTACCACGAGGACATGCTGCAGACTGGTATACCCCTTCAGCGGATAACCGCCGAGGTCGAAGAGATCGAAGAGCTCACCCACGACATGCGGCGTTTGGTGCTCAAGCTGGTAGATCCGCCGGAGATGCAATTCATCCCCGGGCAATACGCTGAGCTGTACATCCCGGGCACCCAGGAACACCGGGCCTACTCTATGTCCAACACCCCGGCGACTGACGAGCGTGCTGAGTTCATTATCAAGGTCTACGAGGACGGCCGCTTCTCATCGGAATTGCTGGACAAAAGCCTTGAGGTAGGGGACAGCATGACGATGAGCGTGCCCTACGGCGTGTTCACGCTGCGCGAGAAGTCCGACGGCGACATCATCTTTATTGGGGGCGGCTCCGGAATGGCGCCCATACTGTCCATACTCCGGCACATGCTCGAGAACGGCATTGACCGCAAGGCCACCTTCTACTACGGGGCCCGGGCGAAAAAGGACCTCTTCTACCTGAACGAGATGCAGGAGTTGGGCGAGCAGTTGCCCGGAGAGTTCCAGTTCGTGCCGGCCCTCTCCGAGCCAGATGAGGACGACGACTGGGATGGGGAGGCGGGCCTGATCACGGAGGTTATAGAGCGTTTGGAAGACGACCTGAGCGGGATGGAGGCCTACCTCGCCGGCCCGCCGCCAATGATCGACGCCGCTCTGCCGGTGCTCATGAACATGGGCCTCGGAGAAGACCACATCTACTTCGACAAGTTCACCCAGACTTCGCACACGGAAGAAGGAGAAGAGCAGGGAGAAGAGGTAGCCGGGCAGGGAGTAGAAAGCGGCCCGAAGTTTCCCGGTAAAGTCGAAGGCTAGGTCCAAATGACGAGAACAATGGCAAAGGAGAGAGGAGGGAGCTTATAGTCGAGTTTAAGTGTGTAGCACCGTAGTGGGGAAGCAAACGTGCTGCACGCAGGAATTCAAGAGGGCAATAGTTCAGCAATGAAAAGGAAAGGAGGTTGCTGTCTGTGAGTGAAGAGAGAGCAATTACCGAAGGAGCAGGAAGGGGAACCAGGAGTCTGCCCCCCATTCGGTTGACGGATGCGGAAGCGGGCGCGGCCGATTTCGCAGGATCTGATAGTCGGTCCTACAACTACTTTACGCCCAAGGGGCGTCGCGCCACCAAATATGAAGACGTAACGGTAGATGTACAGCCCGATCCCAATAAGTACCTTACGCAGGGTTGGATCCTCGGCTGGGCCAACGGGGACATCGGGTACGACCCCAATTGGACGAAGATAAAGTCGTCCGACTGGCACAGGTTCCGCAATCCTAACGAGGAGTGGGAGAAGACGTACTACATTAACAACTCCAACTCCATACGCCAAGTACAGCAGAGCATCGAGAACGCCAAGTCCGAGAACATTTTCGAGAACTGGGACAAGAGTTGGCTCGACATCCTCGCCCGGCACGTAACCGCTTGGTCGCACGTCGACCAGGGTCTAGGGATGTACGTCTTTATGCCGGCGCAGCGGGCCGCCATGAGCAACATGCACAACAACGCCATAGCCGTGAACTGTATGCACAAGCTGCGCACGGCCCAAAATATCGTTTTGTACAACCTGGAGCTGAACGAAGCTTTCTCCGAAGATGAGTTCAACCCTACCGTGCACCAGGAAACCTGGATGGAAGATCCGGCCTGGCAAGGCGTACGAGAGAACGTCGAGCGCATAATGAACGCCAAGGGCTGGGCGGAGACTACGTTTGCCTCCAACGTCGTCTTCGAGCCGCTAGTCGGCGAGCTATTCCGCAGCCAGTTCGTGATGCGGTTTGCTCCTTTGCATGGAGACTCTCTAACGTCCACGATAATCAGCGTGAGTGAGAGGGAGTTCAACGACCGCGACCTCGCCTATACCAGAGACATGATGCAGGATATGCTAGAGGATGAGGAATACGGGGAGGAAAACAAGCAACTCATGCAGGAGTGGCTCGACGAGTGGGTCCCCTATAGCATGGCGGCGGCCAAAGGTCTCGAACCCATCTGGTCCGAGCCGGAGCACCAGCCTATCAGCTTTGAGGAATCCTTCGAGAAGGTCCAGAACCGTTTCGAGGAGCTACTCTCTGAACTCGGACTACAAGTACCAGAGGAGGTGAAAGCGTGAGCGAAGAGCCACAGCAGTATACAAACGACCGCACCTCGTCGAACAGGTGCGGCGTAACGATGAGCGCCAGCGTCGAAGGGAACACCATCGCCCAGCTCATGGATGAGAAAGAAGGTGTAGAGGTCGTCAAATACCCGGCCACGATCCGGATCGACGCCAATGACAAGCTCGAGTTCGACTTGGAAGAGATCGCCGAGGCCCTAGGAGTAGAGGAGTTTTCCCCGGAAGACTTCGAGATCGAGACCTCGACCCACTACGGGCGGATGGTGCGTCAGGACGACCGGGTACTCCTGTTTGCCAATCCTGAAGACGCCGCTGAAGCAATCGGCTTCACGCTTCCGGAAGTAGATCAACAGTAAATAATGCCTCATTGAGTTGAGGCTTATCGGAGAGGGTGGTGGTTTCAGGTAACTGCCACCTTCTCTCTATGTAAGGAGGAGTAGAGCGTGCAGTATAAAGAGTTTATTGGAAGAGTGGAGGATGCTCTCCAACCCATCTCTACTGAGGGTGCCGAGCGTGCAGCGATTTCCACGCTGTCAATACTCAGCGAGATCCTCAGTCCCAATGCGACCAAGAACCTGAGCTCACATCTACCATCGGAGCTGACAGAGAAGCTCGATGACAGGCCGCCGGAGAACGCCCAGGAGCCGGCGTCAGAACCCTCGCTGGAAGAGTTCTGCGAGTTGGTCGCCGAACAAGAGGGTGCAGGCATAGTCAGAGACGAAGCTCGTAATCATGCTATAGGAGTTATGAAAGCGGTAAGAGAGGCCTATGGCGTGGGGACCGACGTAGGCAGCGACAATGAGCTGGGGGCCGCTGAGACTGAGCTGGAGGAACTCAGGGATGAGCTCCCCGAAGACTTTGCGCCTCTCTTTCACTAGCGTACTCTATCAAAGCCCCTCGTTGGTCCGCTCCCCAAGTCGCTAACGCCCACTTGCCGTGCTGGTAACGCAGCAGCACGGCAAAACGGCTGATCGGTCCTCTTGACTCGATAGACCCCCCGGCAGCGTTCGTGCGGCTGTGGTTTGTGCTCTGCTAGATATTTTTGGAGAATGTTTGGACGACTTTTTGAGGGGTGGGCAAACGCTCTATACCCGGCCATCTCCTGCTGAGGATCCCACCACCCTTACCGACGTAGGAGATGATCACGGAGGAGGGCTCTCCAGCCTCGAAGTTGACCATCAAATGGTGCTTATCATAGCTCGCCACAACTGCGGATGAGCCCTTCTTATCCGCTTGGATCTCCCAGCCTAAGTCGGCGAGTGCTTGCTCTATATCCCTCTCGCTGTTCACCTGGGCAGGTCGAATCTTCGGGATCTTATACCGACTCGTTACGCTCCAGTCGCTTTCTCATGTCTTGCTCCTTCAGCTCTATAAGCCCATCACGGAACTCCTCAGGGGAGTTGGACCGCTCGAAAAGCTGGCCGACGTCTTCTATGTCGTCGCGGTTGGTTAGAACAAATTCCCAACCATCTTTGAGGTGCATCCGCCCGAAAGCACAAGCCGCCAGCACCATGATGTGCCAGGGGTCTTCTATCCTACACTCCTGGCGTAATAGTGAGTACAGTCGGGCTACATTCAGGGTTCGTTCTTCATATTCCTTGACGGGAGGGTATTCTCCCTCAAAAATCTCTTCAGACATCTCCGGCTCCTTTCGCTACACGTCGCGGGATTAGTCGAGATAAAGGTCGCAGTACCCGTGTTCCAGCAAGATGTGGGAAGCGTCCCGGAGGCTGATGATCCCGGTCTCGTGATCTAAGGACGCAACGGCAAATTCCTGATCTTTGTGCTTCTTGATATTCGCCTCCCATTCACCGTCCGACTCTACCCTGATCTCTTGCTCATCTTCCATTTTTATGAGCAATTTCCTTGCCTGTTCCAACATATCTATCCTGGACAGATTCTGCATTAACAGCTTCCCCCTTCGAACAGCAACCTTCACCGGTCTTTTTCGGCAAACCACCTCCTCTAACACCCTACAATAAGGATAACAACTAGGTTTAGGAGTGGCGAGATGGGTGCGCAGGTTTCTCCCATACTGTCGGAAATTTCGTATATTGTTGGAAACAATGCATCGCAGTTGCCGCAAAATCTGATCTCGGATATGATGAAAACAAGTCAGGAAGCTGACTCTCATTAGGGAAAGGAGTCTATAGAAGAGGATCACGAGTCCTACAAAAATTCTTTAGCTAAACCTTCAATCAGTCCTAAGATGCGGGAACAATGCTGCTCGCATCGGCGGGGTTGGTTTGAGCGCAATGGGGAAAAGGAGGAATCTCTTGTACGAGAAAGATGGCGAGAAGTATTTCGTGGTGGATGAGCACGTCCACTATTGGGACGCCAGCCCTGAGAACTGGAAGAATGTACACGGGCAGCAGTTCATCGAGTGCTTCCACGACTACCAGACGGCCCTGAGCCCTGACGAATACAAGTGGCCCATAGAAGATTTCTACACGTATTCCGAAGAGCGGATACTGCACGATCTCTTCGAGGTCGGTTACGCGGATAAGGCGATCTTCCAGCCGACTTACCTGACGGATTTCTATAAGACCGGCTTCAACACCACCGAGCAGGACGCCAAGCTCGCCGAGAAGCACCCGGACAAGTTCATCGTCAACGGGGCGTTTGATCCACGCGACGGAGAGAATGGCATGAAGCCGTTCGAGGACCTGGTGAGCCGTTACAACCTCAAGGGTGTCAAGCTCTACACTGCTGAGTGGAAGGGCGATTCGAAGGGTTGGGACCTGCGGGATGATTGGTCTAAGCGATACCTGGAGAAGTGCCTGGAGCTAGGCGTTAAGAACGTTCACGTACACAAGGGTCCAACGATCCGGCCACTCAACCGGGACGCCTTCGACGTGCAGGACGTGGATGAGGTGGCGAGCGAGTTTACGGACCTCAACTTTATCGTCGAGCACATCGGGCTACCGAGGCTAGAGGACTTTTGCTGGATCGCGACGCAAGAGCCGAACGTCTACGGTGGGCTCGCGGTGGCGATACCGTTTATTCACTCCCGTCCGCGGTACTTCGCCCAGATCATGGGTGAGCTTCTGTACTGGATCGGCGAGGACCGCATCATGTTCGCCAGCGACTACGCTATCTGGCAGCCTAAGTGGCTCGTCGAGCAGTTCGTGGACTTCCAGATCCCGGAAGACATGCAGAGCGAGTATGGCACCATAACCACGGACATGAAGAAGAAGATCCTCGGCCTCAACGCCGCCAACCTCTACGATATAGAGGTTCCGGAGGAGCTGCAGATAGTGGCCGAGATGGCCGGTAGCGGCGCCCAGCTCAGCGAGAGCGGCGAGTCGGCGGGGTGATCTCCAAAGAAGCCGTTCTGGACGCCCTCACGGGCGTCCGGGACCCCGAACTGGACGAGCCGGTAACGACCCTCGGTTTCGTCTCCGACGTAGAAATTTTCGATGAGGCCGTAAGGGTCTGGCTGCGGCTACCCACGTACTTCTGCGCGCCGAACTTCTCGTACCTGATGGTCGAGGACTCCCGGGAAGCAGTTCTATCGCTCCCTGGCGTACAGAGCGCGGAGGTAATGCTCGACGGGCATCACGCCTCCGGTGAGATCAACTCGGGAGTCGAGGACGAGCGCGGCTTCGACTCCTCGTTTACCGGAGAAACAAACGGCGAAGCCCTCGACGGCGTACGCGCCACTTTCCGGCGCAAGGCTTTCGTGCGCCGCCAGGAGATACTCTGTCGCGTTCTGATGTCCGATGGGGCGAGCCCGCAAGACCTGGCCAACATGACGCTCGCCGACGTCCCCGACTCGCCGGAGTTCGACGTCTACCGGGAGCGGAGGATAGAACTTGGGATAGACGTTTCGGAGGGTGCGCCTCTCATCGTAGACCCCGACGGCAGGCGGGTCCCGGAGGATGCGGTCGTAGAGCACCTCAAATTCGCCCGCCTCACGCGGGTAAGCGTCGAGGGGAACGCGGCCCACTGCCTCGGCCTGTTGGCCGCGCGATACGGTACACCCGAAGGTACACCTGAGATGGAGGAGGCCAGACTGTGAAAGCGGCTAGGCTGTACGAATACAACGAAGATATCGGGACGGAACCCCTCAAGCTGGAGGAGGTGGAAGAACCGAAGGTCGAAGGGCCATTGGACGTGATCGTCAAGCTCGGAGGGGCGGGTCTCTGCCGGACTGACCTGCACATTATCGAAGGCCAGTGGGCTCCTCTGACCGGCATCCAGCTACCTTACACGCCGGGCCACGAGAACTCCGGCTGGGTAGAGGAGGTAGGCTTGGCGGTCACGAACGTGGAGGTAGGGGACGCCGTTATCGTGCATCCCCATATAACCTGCGGGCTGTGCCGGGCATGCCGGGCAGGATACGACATGCACTGTGAGATTGCTTCCTTTCCCGGCATAGATACAAACGGGGGATTTGCGGAGCTTCTCAAGACCGGCGCCCGCTCGGTACTCAAGCTGCCGGAAGGTGTCGAACCCAAAGACGTTGCCGCCCATGCCGACGCGGGTCTGACCGCCTACCACGCGGTCAAAAAGGCCGTGCCGATGCTGCACCCCGGTACCCGGACGGTCGTTCTCGGGGCCGGAGGACTGGGACACATCGGCATTCAGTCTCTAAAGGCGCTGTGCGCCACCGAGGTTATCGTTGTGGATCAGGCGGAGGAGGCGCTGGAGGTCGCCAAGAAACTCGGTGCCGACCAGACCGTCAAGGCCGACGGCTCGCACGTGGACACGGTGCTGGAGATGACCGACGGGAAAGGGGCCGAGGTCGTCGTAGACTTCGTCGGCGAGAAGGGTGCCCAGGCCGACGCGTGGAATATGACGCAGCGTGCCGGATCGCACTTCGTGGTCGGCTACGGCAACGCGGTCGAAGTCGAGACTATAGAGATCGTCTCGACCGAGCGGAATATTATCGGCAACCTGGTCGGGACCTATAACGACCTGGCCGAGTTGATGGTGTTGCAGGCGCAGGGCAAGGTTAGCCTGCAGACTCATACTTATTCGTTTGATGATATAAACGAGGCGGTAAACGACCTCAATAACGGTCGCATTCCGGGAGGACGGGGAATCCTCATACCGGAAGGTGCCGCGGCCTGAGCCGTTTGTAACCTGGAACGGGGAGTGGGATCGGCTACCCGCCGGATTCACTCCCCGTTCAGGGCAAGCAACTTTACGGGGATGAGTAAAGGGAACTCTAAATAGACGAGGCAAGTTGCTTCGCGAGGGAAAGGATACAAAACATGAAATTCAAGCCAATTGGTGAACGGGCGTTGGTCAAGATTGAGGCACAAGAGCAGACGACATCCTCCGGGATCGTGCTGCCCGAGACTGCCAAAGACAAGCCGCAGACGGCGCGGGTTGTGGCGATCGGTGAGCTAGAGAACGGGCACGTTGGTGAAGGGGATCTGGTGGTCTTCGCCAAGTATTCCGGCACTGAGATCAAGCTGGACGATGAAGACTACCTGATTCTGGACTCCGACGACTTGCTAGGCATCGTCGAAGGAGGGTAGCGGGTAGACCTGAGGAGGGTTCGTAATGGCACACAAGTACCTGAGGTTTGATTCGTACGCTCATCGAGCACTGGAGAGCGGGGTAAACAAGCTCGCTGATGCAGTAAAGGGAACGCTCGGGCCGAAGGGCCGGTACGTGATGCTGGGACTGCCGTTTGGTGCGCCGGGTATTACCAACGACGGAGTTACCATAGCCAAGCAGATCGAACTAGGTGACATCTTCGAAAACCAGGGCGCGCAGTTGGTCCTGGAAGTCGCCACAAAAACCAATGACGTCGCGGGCGACGGCACTACAACGGCGCTAATTCTGGCCCAGGCCATCGTAAGCGAAGGACTTAAGAACGTCGTGGCCGGGGCCAACCCGGTCATATTGCGGGGCGGCATAGAGAAAGCCGTCGAGGTCGCTGTCGAGTCCATCAGGGAGCAGTCCACGGAAATCTCCCAGAGGGATGAGGTCGCGCGGGTGGGAACCATCTCGGCCCGCAGTGAGAAGATCGGCAACATCATCGCTGACGCTCTCGACCAGGTCGGTAAGGACGGCGTGGTGAACATTGAGAATGGACAGACTTTTCACATGGAACTGGAGTTTACCGAGGGGATGCAGTTCGAAAAGGGATACGTCTCACCCCAGTTCGTCACGGACCAGAACAGTATGGAGGCAGTGCTCGAAAACCCGTACATCATGATCGTCAGTGGGAAAATCAGCAACATCAAAAACTTGCTACCAACCCTCAACAACGTCATGCAGGCGGGACGTCCGCTACTCATCATCGCCGACGACCTGGAGGGTGAGGCGCTGACGACTCTTATCGTCAACAAAAAACGCGGCACGTTCAACGTGGCGGCGGTGAGGGGACCGGGCTTCGGCGACCGGCGCAAACGCCAACTCGAAGACATCGCCATCCTGACCGGCGGCGAGGTCGTCACCCAAGAACTCGGCCGGACGCTAGAGAAGACGCAACTGAACCAGCTCGGCCAGGCGAACAAGATCATCATAACCGCGAACGACACGGTTATCTTGGATGGTGCGGGCGACGCCGAGCAGATCCAGGACCGCATCGCCCAGATAAGGGCGGAACTGGAGAACACTGCCGGAGACTTCGACCGGGAGAAGCTCCATGCTCGCCAGGCCAAACTGGTTGGCGGTGTTTCCATCGTTAAAGTGGGTGCGGCCACCGAGACGGAACTCATGGAGCGCAAGCGGCGTGTGGAGGACGCCCTTTCAGCGACCCGCGCCGCCCTAGAAGAGGGGATCGTGCCGGGTGGGGGCGTGACGCTATTACACGCTCAGGAGCCCGTGGCCGAGATGCTCGACTCTCTCGACGGTGACGAGCGGACGGGGGCCAGCATCGTATACCGGGCGCTCGAAGCGCCCATCCGGCAGATAGCGGCCAACGCCGGCGCTGATGGAGCTATTGTCGTGGGTAGGGTTCGCGAGCAGGGTGGCGGCATAGGCTTCAACGCCCTTACCGGTGAGTACGAGGACCTGGTGGACGCCGGAGTCATAGATCCGGCCATGGTAACGCGCACGGCTCTACAGAACGCGGCTTCCATTGGCTCCTTGATCCTTACGACCGAGGTGGTAGTAGCCGAGCCGGATCCGGCGATGGGTGCGGCGGCGGTAAACCGGGCCGGCATGAACATGGACTTTCTGTAAACAGTTAGGGAGGTAGCAAAGTGGAGCAGAACGGGGGAACAATCCCAAATAAGACCGTACTTTCGGATTGGGTGGATTACTGGGTCTTCGTCTCTTACATGGCGGGCCCAAACATAGACCCCGAAGAGCCGACCAAGCCCGTAAAAGGCCAGCCCGAAGTTATAACGACTTCATTCTATCTGGAGAGTTTCGGACCACTGGGAATAGACGTCAAACGGAACGTGGGGGATCCCACCCTCTTTATGTCCTGGAGTGCGGTGCTGTATATCCAGGGACCACCGCCGGGGGTGAGAGAGCAGATCGACCGGGAAACATCGAACCAGGGGTGACGCTGTGGCGGTCGAAAGAGACGACAGATAGATCGTTGTAGAAAACACGTATCCCACAACGAAAGGGAGGATAGATGCAAAGCAATGGCGGTGGACCTCTAGCGACGGTGTTTGCGGCTCCGGGGCGCTACGTTCAGGGGCGAGGGGCGATCGATCGTTTAGGTGAGATACTGGAGCAGCTCGGTTCAGGGAAGCCGCTGATCCTGGAGGACCCGATCGTACGAGAGATCGTGGATGAAGATCTGGACGAGATGACCGGCGCTGAACGCGTGGAGTTCGGGGGCGAATGCTCTCCGGAGGAGATAGACCGCGTATCGGAGGCTGCTTCGGAGGCCAGCGCCGACGCGGTGGTGGGTATCGGTGGCGGTAAAACCCTGGACACCGCCAAATGCGCCGCCCATCTCGCGGGCCTGCCGCTCGTCATCGTACCGACCATCGCTTCGACCGACGCTCCGACCAGCTCGCTCTCCGTAGTCTACGATTCTGAAGGAGCCTTCAAAGAGTACCGTTTCTTCGGCCGCAACCCGGATGCGATAATAGTAGATACCTCGATCATCGTCGGTGCGCCGGTACGCTTTCTGGTGGCCGGAATAGGGGATGGGCTCTCCACGTACTTCGAGGCGGACTCTTCATCCAAAACGCGCAAGGAGACGATGGCCGGCGGGGCGCCTACGCTGGCGGCCGTTACGCTCGCCCGGCTCTGCTACGACACGCTGCTGGAGCACGGCCTTTCGGCCCGGCTGGCGGCGGAGAAAGGTGCGGTTACGCCGGCCTTCGAGAAAGTGGTCGAGGCGAACACGTTGCTCTCGGGTCTAGGCTTCGAGTCCGGCGGTCTCGCGGCTGCGCACTCGGTACACAACGGGCTGACGGCACTGGAAGGCACGCACGACTACTGGCACGGTGAGAAAGTAACCTTCGGCGTGGTTTCCATGCTCATGCTCGAAGAGCGTCCGATGGCTGAGATCGAAGAGTTAGTAGATTTCTGCCTGGAGGTCGGCTTACCCGTTACCCTGGAAGACATCGGGATAGGAGACGCCGGCCGCGAAGACCTGACCCAGGTGGCCGACGCCGCCTGCGCCGAAGGCGAAACCATCCACAATGAGCCGTTCGACGTCTACCCCGAGATGCTAGTAGACGCTATGCTCGCCGCCGACGCCTTCGGCCATCAGCGGCGCGCTGTACTGGAAGGTGAGGCACGGCTGCCCGCCGTTGCGGATTGAGGCAATAGAGACGTTTCGGATAATTGTAAGCTACCCGCTCGGGAGAAGGGTCAGCAGAGACAGACAACTGCTGATGCAAACTAGATTGCTAAGGAGGAGCAGAGATGGAGCGTAACGGACACGGCAAGGTCGCTTTGGTGACAGGAGCCGCGAGGGGTATTGGGCGCGGCATAGCTTTGCGGCTGGCATCAGACGGCTTAGACGTGGCGGTTAACGACATCCCGGACAACAGCGATCAGCTCGACGAAGTAGCCAAAGAGATCCGTGAGACGGGGAGTAAAACGACCACCGTTGTCGCGGATGTTTCTGAGGCCGATCAGGTCGAGAACATGGTGAAGGAGGTCGTCGGCGAACTCGGGCAGCTCAACGTTATGGTCGCGAACGCCGGGATAGCCCAGGTGGTGCCGCTCATAGAGCTTTCGCCGGAAGACTTCGACCGGATGATCTCGACCAACCTCCGCGGAGTCTTTCTGTGCTATCAGGCGGCGGCGCGGCAGATGATCGAGCAGGGAGAGGGGGGCAAGATCATCGGCGCCGCTTCTATAGTGGCTTATCGTCCGTTCCCGCTGCTCGGTCACTACTCCACTTCTAAGTGGGCGGTGCGGGGTCTTACCCAGGCGGCGGCTATGGAGTGGTCGCAGTACGGTATTACGGTCAACGCTTATTGTCCCGGCATCGTGGGCACGGATATGTGGGACCTCATAGACGAGAAGCTCGCCGAGCACGAAGGCCTGCAAAAAGGCCAGGCCATCGAGAAGTATTCTGACCTGATCCATCTGGGCAGGGTTTCGGTCCCAGAAGACGTGGCAGCATACGTATCGTACCTGGCGTCACCCGACTCCGATTACATGACCGGCCAGTCCGTTATGATAGACGGCGGCATACAATTCTCGTGACCTAAAGAGACCCGCCCAAAAGAGGATCGCGGCGACCGTAACCGTCGCGTTCCTTATCAAAGTCTCTACGGTTGGAAAATATCCGTCGGCTAGAGCAGAATAAACGCGGTGTTCGAAAACGTTCCGGAAAGGACCAAGCAATGGCTGCTACCTACATACACACTTGCTACAGGATACTGGACCCTGAAAAGAGCGAGGACTTCTACGTCGGCAAGCTCGGGCTGAAGAAGGTAGGTGAGATGCACTTCGACACCGCAACCAACTACTTCTTTGCGCTAGAAGAAGATCCTTCAGAGCCGATGCTGGAGCTTACTCACAACCACGATCAGACCGAACCGTACGATCCGGGTGACGGATACTCGCACGTCGCCTTTACCGTGGAAGATCTGGAAGGGACTGTGTCGAAGCTCGAAGAAGACGGCGTCGAAGTCACGCTCCAGCCCAAAACTATGACCGTCGAGGGGCACGACTACAAAATCGCCTTCGTCGTGGACCCGGACGGCTACAAGATCGAACTAGTAGAGCGCGGCACGATGAAGGTGGGGGACCTCATCCAGTAAGAAGCCTGGAAATCGGCGCCTGAAGCTTAGCCAGTGGCAAAACCGTGAAAGCCACTCCGCCCTGCGGTACAATCCTTGACCGAAACAAGCCGACGTAGCTCAGCAGGTAGAGCAGCTCACTCGTAATGAGCAGGTCAGCGGTTCGAGTCCGCTCGTCGGCTCTCCTTTTTCTCTCAATTTGCAGGTAAAACGCGATGAGACGAAATTTCGTTGGGAGACGTTTCGACCCAACTTACCGCAACCGTACCGCAACCCGCTGAGAAGATAAGTCGGTTTGATAGGAGGATCTACGGCAGAGCAGATGGGTCCATGGCCTATTGGTCCGGCGTACCCTCGCAGGTCACGCTCGATATCCTCCTGAACCTCCGCGACCGCGGTGAGTTGGACGTCGAAGAGAACTGATGGTGCGAGCTGACGCTATCAAGCGGTACAATAAGCCACGTAGCAAAGCAGCCACCAAGGAAGATGAACAGGTGCAGCAGTTCGCCATCATAGTGAAGCCAGATCTGGAGAACGGCGGTTTTGTCGCCACCGTACCCGACAACCCGGACGTATTGGTCCACGGTGAGACCGAGGAAGCAGCCCTAAAAAACGCCAAGGTGGCTCTCGAACCTGGAAACGGTGAAGTCGCAGTCCCTGGTTCTGAGAGTGCGGAAAGCGTGCCGCGTTCCTTCGACGTTTCGCCGGACCTGCAAACCCTCGCGGACGATCAAGGAGTCGAGGTCGCCGACGACTTCGACGCCCTACTCGGCGACTTCTGGCCCGAGGACGAGGATCCGGACGAGTTCGTCGTCGCGCTCCGTGGGTGGCGCCGCGAGATCCTGGACGCCTAGAGAGCTTCCGTAGGTGCCCCCGGTCTCGGCCCCGACAGTGGTCGTAGACACCGACGTCGTATCCTACCTCTTCAAAGGTGACTCCAGGGCAGAAGCCTACCGTCCCTACCTGACCGGCAATCTCCTGGTAGTCTCCTTTATGACGGTTGCCGAGCTCGACCGGTGGGCGCTTGAACGCGACTGGGGCGAGGCTCGCCGCAAACGGATGGGAGAACATCTGCGCAATTTCGTTGTCCATCCCTTTGACCGCTCCGTGTGCCTCCGGTGGGCTGAAGCGACCGACGGAGCGCGTCGCAAAGGACGTCCCATAGGCGTCGCTGACGCCTGGATCGCCGCGACCGCCCTCCAGCACGGTCTCTCGCTCGTCACCAACAACGCCGGCCACTACGCTGGCGTCGAGAACCTCACGATCGTATCCGAGACCGCGCAGCAAGAGTAGGCCTAGTCCCGCGGAGAGTGACGCTGGTCCGGACACCCTCCGGTACACTATTAACGATTAGGCGGCTTTTTGTTAATAGCGACCGACCTTGTTTACACGAGTGAGAATAGCGATGAAGCTCAGATCCGCGGGTAGACCATCATCTTGGTGAAGAGGATTGAATTGTGACCCGGATGATCGAACTAAACAGGTCTGAGTCGCGTACGTTGTGCGAACGCTACGGCGTCGAACGCCTGCTGGACATACTGGCCGCCCTCGACGCTATTGGGCGTTACAAAGGCCGGGGCAGGACGGCTTTCGAGAACGACGAGTTTTGCTTTAGCCGTCCCAGTGGACCTCCAGATGATACTTGTCTGCGGCCCGTAGCACGATGTTACGGAGCGTATAGATCTCTCCATGCTCTTCGACCCGCAGCTTCCCCGCGCAGCGCTCCGGGAACAGGCAGTAGTTCCGGTTCTCGCCGGCGTGGCGCGATAGGTAGCGGATGCCGTCGGCCTCAGGGAACCAGCGGAAGAGGCTGAGCGCCCAGCGCTGGGTGACGGGGTACTGCCTGGACATCCCGATCCGCCCGTCCAGGCCGAGGCGCTTCTGCACGCCCGGATCGTCGAGCGGCACGAGGCGGAGGCTCTCCCGCGAGGCGATGAGACTCAGTCGTCGCTTTCGTTGGCCGGCTTCCATAACCCGCACGTCTCCGTACACCTCGGCGAAGACGGCGAGGCGGTCGGCGTTGCAGTACAAAGCGGCGTACTCTCCGGAAGGCGCGTCGAAGCGATACCGTCCAGCGGGATAGCGCCGGGCTTCGAGAGGAGCCTCCTCCCAATGCAGCCGCCAGGCGGAGACTTCCTCGTCGACCAACTCGAATGAGGCGGGCAAACGTTCTGGGGGCTCCGGAAGCCGTTCGCCCTCTAACACTAGAACCAGCCTCTACTGGACGATGTGTTAGGTGGCTTCAGGCTCCACCCGAGAGCGCGGCCCGGACCACCCCGAGTACGTACTCTTCGGCCTCCGGGTCGCCCGACCGGAGGAGGTCCGCAGGCGTCTCCCCGTCGCCGGCTTCGCCCTCCACCGCGGCCGGGTTGGTCATCAGGGCGTCGAGGGCGAGCGCGCCAACGCCCGCCTCCTCCGATGCTTCGACCAGGCGAGGCAACATTCCGAGCGGCCTGCCGTCTTCGCCGAACTGCCACATCGGGTAGTAGATCTCGCGATGTATCGGCAACCTTACGCCCAGGAGCTTCTTCTCCTTGCGTAACTGTCCGAGCCGCTGTCGACTAACGCCCAGCCGCTCCTGTAACTCCGAGCCTGAGAGCGAACGCTCCTCTATCCCCCTGTAGCGGGCGAAGACCCGCAGTTTGTTGCGTACCTCCAACTCTTCGAGGCTATCCGAATGCCGCTCGTTCTCCTCTCGCCGGAGCTTGTTCTCAAGAGCAGCGATGTCCGCAGAGGAACCGTCGAGCAGGACGCGCGCGATACCACTGACCGCACCAGACAACGCCTCTCGCTCGCCTCTCGGCAATTCCAGAAAGCTCTTCTCGACCTCCGGGTCCAACAGTCTCGGCGCCACGGTTACTCCTTTTCGCGCAAGAACGTCAAGTGAGGCCATTTTATCCGCGCCGCGTAAGAACGTCAAGACTCGTCAAAGTCCCAGGGCGTCGTCCATCGCGTCGGCTAGTCCGTCGCCCATGCCGGGCAGGACGTGGGAGTAGGTGTCGAGGGTGAGTGAGATGTTGGCGTGTCCCAGGAGATCCTGGACGAACTTGGGGTGCTGTCCCATCTTGAGCAGCGTCGTGGCGCAGGTATGACGGAGGTCGTGGAAGCGTATGTCCGGCAGTCCCGCCTTCTTGAGTAACGGTTTGAAGCTGCGCCGGTCTATGTTGGAGGGTTCGAGCGGCGTACCGACCTCGGTGGTGAAGACGAGCCCCTCATCCTGATACAGAGAGCCGGCCTTTAGCTTCTCCTCCGCCTGCCGCGCCCGGTGGGCCTTCAATGCCTCCACTGCACGACGGGGCAGTCGGACGGCCCGTCCCTTACCGCTCTTCGGGGTCGTGAACTTCAGTCCGGAGCCGTCGCGCATCCTCTGGAGTTGCCGGGCAACCCTGAGCGTGGCTTTGGGGCCGAGGTCCAGGTCCGTCCACTTCAGCCCCAGAAGCTCGCCGCGCCGCAACCCGCACGAGAGAGCCAGCACATAAATGGCCTCGAAGCGATCTCCAGCTTCGCGAGCCGTTTCGAGCAACTGCCTCGCTTCCTCGGGGGAGAGCGCTCGCACCTCCTCGCGCACCAGCTTCGGTATGTCCACGGCATCCGCCACGTTACGAGGCACGAGTCCCCAACGCAGTGCTTGTTTGAGCGCGCGATGCAGCACCGCGTGTATATAGCGGACACTCGAAGAAGAGAGGCCGGAGTCGAGCTTCTGACGATAGAGGCTCTGGACGTGTGTGGGAGAGAGGCTCTTCAGCTTGATCCTCCCGAGCGCCGGCACGATATGACGCCTCACCTGCAACTGATAGTTCGAGAGCGTCCGGGGCCGCACGTTCTCCCTCACCGAGTCCTTGAGCCACCGCTCCAGATATCCCTCGACCGTGAGACCCTCGTCATCGAAGAAGAGACCGTCTTCCCTATCCGAGAGAGCCTTTGCAAGCCTCTTCGCAACTTCGGCCCTCGTCTTACCGTAGATCGTCTTCCGCTTGCGCCCCTCAGCCGTGAACACCACATACTCGGCACGCCAGGCACCGTTCTTGCGACGGCTGATACTCCCTTCTCCATTACCCCGCTTACCCATCTCCACTACTCCTCTCTATTGGTCCGTTACATTGAATGATCTTTGATCTCTTCTCCGGCGATGTCAATGATCTACTTGCTACAATAAAAAGCTGCCGAGTTTTGCCTCCTTCCGGTCTGCGGACGAAAAGCTCCCGTCTCGGGGAAGGAAGCTCGGATGCCGGGTAGAATGAGAGCAGAGCCTTTGCGATGAGGCGAAGTCATGGGCCAGCCTTGCTGACGGGAGGTGCGAACACCATGAATCGACAAACGAAAAACACCGAAGGAGAGAGGAGCCCGGGCGAAGTGTACGAGAGGTTCCGTGGGCTCGTGGAAGGTTGGATGGCCGAGGATCTTTCCTACGATAGAGAGGCGTGGCCCGAGCTCAGGGAGGGCCTCGACCGCAATCGTTCCGAGTACCGCAAGCACTTCCCCCAAGACGAACCGAAAGCCGAAAGGAGGCCGACATGTCTGAGGCGTCAGACCAGAGACCAGTAGACTCCAACGATGATCGGGATGTAGAGCGGGCCCTGGTCGAAAGCCTGAAAGCTCTGGACCGTAACGGCCGGCTGGCCGTGCTGAAGTTCTCACGCGGCCTCCAACAGGAGGAAGAACGCCCCAACCGCGGAGCCATACGCCTCCTCGACGAGTGGATGGCTGACGAGTCGGGTTACGCCGAGGAGACCTGGCCGGAGTTGAAAGAAGCTCTCGACCGGGATCGCCTCGGGTACCGCAAGCTCTTTGAGTAGGATCGTCCTGCTCGACGCCGGGCCGCTCGGTCAGGTGACCCACCCGCGCGAGGAGGTGAACCGCGAGGTCGCCCTGTGGCTCAGGACTCCCCTCGACGCGGGCGTCTCCGTCCGTGTATCCGAGATCGCCGATTACGAAGTCCGTCGCGAGCTCCTGCGCGCCGGTAAGACCGAAGGCGTCGCCCGTCTCGATCGTCTCGCCGAGGAAATCGGCTACCTGTCTCTCTCCACGGAGGCCATGAAGCTCGCTGCGCGCTTTTGGGCTGACGCCCGTAACCAGGGTCAACCCACCGCTCCCGACGAGTCCCTGGACGCCGACGTGATCTTGGCCGCGCAAGCGGTGCTGGCGGAAGACGAGGGCGTGAACCTCGTCGAGGTAGCAACCACCAACCCCCGCCACCTCTCCCGCTTCGTGGACGCAAAGCTCTGGCAGGAGATACAAGCCTAGCCCCCGGCCTCCGGCTGCCGATGCTCCTCCAACCAGCGGTCGAGCTCCTTCCGACTAACCCGGACGCTACGCCCGATCCTGACCGAGGGGATCTCCCCACTCCCAACCAACTCATACGCCCGGCTGCGGGCGATCTGCAACATCTCCGCCACCTCCGGGACCTTCAGGTACTCTCGCCTCTGTTCGTCCATTCCTTCCTCCCTTGAGCTATCGCTTGCTAGAACATACTACAAAATTGTATTTGTAGTCAAGGCCAACATGCGCTACAGTACCTCCGGAGGCACTTTCGGGAAGGATGGTTCGGATGCGAGAGAACTTCGAGAAGCGGGAGGAGATCCTTATGTATCTCGCCCAGCGGGCAGTGAGGCATGAGGGCTCTCCGAGCATCAAGGAGATCGGTGAAGCCGTAGGCCTGCGTAGCACCCAGACCGTCTTCAAGCACCTCAAGAAGCTCGAAGAAGCCGGATACGTCGAGCGGCAGAGCGGACGAGCCCGTGGCTTGATGCTCTCCCGGATGGGCTGGGAGGCCGTGGGGAGGACGCCTCTACTGGGACGCATCGCCGCCGGACGCGGCCTGGAGGCCATCGCCGACGAGAGCGAGACTTTCTCTCTCCCAGCGGAGCTAATGCTCTCACCTTCGGGGAGGGGCCGCTATGCGCTGCGGGTCGTCGGCCAGAGCATGACCGGCGCCGGCATAGAGGATGGGGACCTCCTGGTCATCGAGGAGGATGAAGACCCGCCCGACGGGACCGTGGTCGTCGCCCTCCTCTACAACGGCGAGGAGGTAACTGTAAAGAGGCTCTACCAGGAAGGCGATCTTGTAAGGCTTAGTCCTGAGAACGGGGACCATGAGGACCTGGTCGTTCCCGCCGGAGACGTCATCATCCAGGGTGCAGTGGTCTACGTCGTGCATCCACCCAGGACCCGGCCCTAGAGGAGGCTCATGAGGCCGCTGGAACGAGTCCTGGACGTCCTGGAAGTCGTCCGCGGCCCCGACGCTGCGGGAGAGCACTGGGCATTCTGCCCCGCCCACGACGACCGCAACACCCCGAACCTGCACATCGGAGAAGCCGAGGACGGCAGCGTCCTGCTGCGCTGCTTCGCGGGCTGCGAACAGACCGGGATCCTCTCCGCCCTCAAAGAGCGAGGTGTCCGAAGTCGCGACCTCTTCGCCCGCAACGGCGATGGCGGAGCGGGGGAGGGGGGTAACCTCCCCTCGAATAGCACTGCAACCGCGCAACCCCACCCCGCATCCGGCGTAGACAGCAGCGAAAAAGCGTTGCATCCCGAAACGCAACCGGCCGCAACAGTGCAACCCTTTTGCACCCTCGAAACCTACGCCGAGGCGAAAGCGCTGCCGGTCATGTTCCTGAAGCAACTTGGTCTCTCCACCATCAGCTACATGGGAAACAAAGCCGTGCGGATGCCGTACCTCAACGAGGACGGCTCGGAGGGCGCGGTGCGGCTCCGGATCTCCCAGGAGAAGTCTCCCGAGGGCGACAACCGTTTCCGCTGGCGCAAGGGATCGAAGCCCACGCTCTACGGCCTCTGGCGTATGGAGCGCGTCCGGCAGGCCGGATACGTGGTGCTAGTCGAAGGTGAGAGCGACTGCCACACCCTCTGGCATCATGGCATAGAAGCCCTCGGTGTCCCCGGCGCCACCAACTGGAAAGAGGAGTGGGCCGCACAACTGGACGGCGTCGAGAAGGTCTACGCGCTCGTCGAGCCCGACGAAGGCGGCGCAACCTTCGAGGAGAGACTGACCTCTTCCACCATCCGGGACCGGCTCTACCTTGTCCGGCTGGAAGACGCCAAAGATGCCTCAGATCTCCACCTTCGGGATCCCGCCCTCTTCAAGCAGAACCTGCGATCCGCCTGCAAACGGGCGAGACCCTAGACCGATACGGAGCGTGAGGAGACGGAGGCCCGTGCCCGCGAGGTGTGGGAACAGTGCAAGGAACTGGCCCACGAAGAGCGCATCCTCGACCGCTTTGCAGCCGAGCTCGGACGCTCGGACCTCGCCGGCGAGAGTCAGGCCGCGAAGCTCCTCTACCTGGCCCTCACGAGTCGCCTTCTGGAGAAGATCGTGAGCGTCGCCGTCAAAGGCCCATCCTCCGGCGGCAAGACCTACCTCGTCGAGCGGGTCCTCTCCTACTTCCCCGAGAGCGCCTACTACGCTCTCACCGCCATGAGCGAACGTACCCTCGCCTACTCCGAGGAGCCCATTCGACACAGGTTCCTCGTCATCTACGAGGCCGAGGGCATGTCCGGAGACTTCGCCACCTACCTCATGCGTTCCCTGCTCTCCGAGGGCCGGGTCCGCTACGAGACCGTCGAGAGCACCAAAGACGGCATCCGTCCCCGTCTCATAGAGCGGGAAGGCCCGACCGGCCTCATCGTCACCACCACCGCCGTCAGGCTACACCCCGAGAACGAGACCCGGATGCTCTCCCTAACCGTCACCGACACCCAGGACCAAACCAGGGACGTGATCCGCGCCCTGGCGAAAGGCAAGACCGAACAAACAGACTTCACCCCCTGGCTCGCCCTGCAAGAATGGCTCGAAAGCGCCGAGCACCGGGTTACAATTCCCTACGCGGAAGCTCTCGCCGAACTCGTCCCGCCCGTGGCCGTCAGGCTCCGTCGGGACTTCGGGGCAGTCCTGAACCTCATCCGCGCCCACGCCGTACTCCACCAGGCCAGCCGCGACCGAGACGCCGATGGCCGCATCATCGCCTCTCTCGACGACTACGAGGCCGTCCGAGACCTCGTCCAGGATCTCGTCTCCGAAGGCATAGACGCCACAGTCTCCACCACGGTCCGGGAAGCTGTCGCCGCGGTGAGCCGGCTGCGCGAAGATTCGGAAGGCGAACCCATCTCCATAGCGGAGGTTGCCAAAGAGCTCGGCCTCGACAAGTCCGCCGCCTCCAGGCGGATTCGCAACGCCACCGACCAGGGATACCTCAAGAACCTCGAAGATCGTCGCGGCAAGCCCGCCCGCCTGGTCCCTAGTGACCCGCTCCCGGAAGACCTCCGGATACTGCCCGCCACCGAAGAATTGCACCGTTGCACGACCGATGCAAAGGAGCAACGCAACGGTTCGGGTCCTGAAAAGCCCATAGATACACCACTTTCACCTGACCGTTGCAGTGTTGCAGAGGAAAACGGGGAGAGGGAGACCCCCCTCCCCGCACCTGACGAAAACGGGCGGGTGAAGTTCACGCTATGACTGCCGTAGCAACAGCTCGTGAAACGCGGACCTCGGACGCCAGCGTCCTATTGGAGGAGTTGCGCTGCCAGGGCGCTCGTCTCCAGGCCAACGGCCTCACGTTGCGCGTAGACGCCCCGGCAGAGGTCGTCACCGACGAGTTGCTCGCCACTTGCCAGGAGAACAAGCGGGACCTCATAAGGCTCCTCGAACGGGAGCGTCTCAGGCTCGAAGCCGCCGACCGGCGGGGCCTCGTTATAAGGTGGGCAAAGGAGCCCGGCTACATAGCGTTCCACGATCCCACCACCGGAGAGTGGCACGAGGTCAAAGCCTCCGAGTGTCCGCCCTCCATAGTGGAAACCGCGAGGGCAAACCGTCGTAGGAGTAAGGGTAAATGAGCAGCTACAACGAGATGGACCGCCACCGTAAGCGTGCCCGCGCCCTCTACTTGGAGCTCCGGGCGCTCGGGATTGAGATCTGTGTCGAAGGCGACGGTGATTGTGCCACGGGCTACCGCATCGTAGTTGGTGACTTCAAATCTCTTTCTCCAGTACACGCGGACGCCATCAAACGCCGCGTCATAGAAAACGAGACGGGGCTCGCCGAGATCATCTTGAGTCGCTACGATCCCAACCTCCACGCCGTCCGTAGAGAAGGCAGTTGCAGTTGAGCAAAGAGCCATCAGCCGTGTGTGAGAATCCCTATATAAGAGAGAAAGTCACACACACACGCACGGGACAAAGAGAGGCGCTTGGACTTCGAAACTACATCGAACGGCAACAACGGCGGAAGAGCATCCCGAGGCTTCTCCGATTTTTCAACCGGCAGTGGTGGTGAGGATGGACGCCACCACCAGAGATCTTCGGGGATGGGATCTAAGCCAGGCGATTTCCGAATACCCGCTGGCTCCAGGAAATCCGCGTTGGTCTACTGCGCTCTCGCCGCCTACCGAGCGGATCTTCTCGACCCGAAAGAACTCGGAGAGGTCCGCGGCCGGGACGTTGACGAAGCAGGTCTTCAGCGAGCTCTCTACCGTTCCTCGGTCGGCGAGATCGAACATGCCATCGGCCCCATCTTGAAGGGCCGCAAGGTAGTAGTCGAAGGTCATCTCGCCGGAGCAGGACGCACCGCCCTTGAGAGGTTGGGAGCCGAAGTGGAGGAGCTGCAGCTCGAAGACGAGAAGCGCTACATAGATATGACCCCCGTCATCTTCGTCTTTGCAGCGGTGGCTATGGCCGTCCGCTACATCTCACTTGGACTCGACGACCAGGATCTCTACATCCTGGCCGGTATCAGCTTTGCCCTGATGTACGGTCTCCGTCCTTTTTTCTCGAAGATGCAGCGTCCCAGGGAGTAGAGGCCCCTGAAAGTAGCAACACATCTCATCTTCGCCGAGTGCTGCGGCTTCGCCACCAGTGCCATCTTCAACGTCCACTACGAGACACCATCAGTCCTCATCGCTGCAACTGCCTCGGTCTTGCCAGATGCCGATTACCCGAAGAGTTGGATCGGCCACCAGCTCGGCTCCATCTCCGAAGATCTGAATCGCTTCTTCGGCCACAGGAGCTTCATGCACTCATTGTTCGCCCTGGTACTCGTGACTGTAGTTCTCGGCCTGCCCTTGTGGTGGATCTTCGGGCGTCCTGCCGTAATTGTTGCTGTCTTTGTCGGCTATGGATCTCATCTACTGGCCGACATGATGACCCTGGGTGGCGTCCAGCTCTTCTGGCCCAGCAGACTCATAGCCGTCTTGCCCGGCCGCGACGAGTACCGGGTAGTCTCCGGCGGCAACTCCGAAAGGGTATTCGTCGCCATAGCTCTCATCCTTGCCTTGCTCTTCTACCCTGTTTCTCGGTTGGGCTTCGACGGCCTGATCTACCGCATGGGAGGATCAGACACCCTCTACGGCCAGGTTACCAAGGTGACCGATGGAGACACCATCAAGGTAGAGACCCAGAACCGGACCACTCCCGTGAGACTCATAGGAGTAGACACTCCAGAGACCGTGGCTCCAGATCAGCCAATAGGCTGCTACGGCAAGAAGGCCAGCGACTACACAAAACAGGTGATCTACGAACGACAGACCAACGAAAAAGGCCGCATCCTGCGCGAAGGACGCCTGGTGAGGCTGGAGATCCCGCGCATCGGTGATTCGGAAGACGCCTACGGCCGGACTCTCGCCTACGTATACATAGACACCAACAACGATGGCCGTTACGAGCACCTCTATAACGAGGACCTGATCCAACTCGGTCTTGCCCGAACAACCACCTTCTCCCACGCCCACAGCCGGGAGTTCAAGCGGCTGCGCGATGAAGCGGAGGAGAGAGGCGCCGGCTTATGGAGTGCCTGTCCTGACGTAGAGGATTCCTGATGGAGCAGATACTGCGATAAGAACTTGCATGGCGGTAGCCGATCGAGACTACCAGGCTCCCACGATGGACTCGTACACCCACCTCCCAGGCGGCTCTATGCCGCCCCTTCGGGGTTGCCGGCTTCGCCCGCAACCTGGCAGGAACCGGGCTGTGCTCCCGTTGAGTGCGAGAGCGAATGTCGAAGCTCTATGAGGCGGCCCGCAGACGCCTCCGCAGGCTCCGGCGTCCCCGGTCCTTTACCAACGTCTCGGAGATCGAAACATTGTAGGAGCGCAGAGCCGCCCTGACGGTCAGCACCCCGCCCCAATCCCCACTCGAAAACCAACTTCCAATTTGACCTGAACTCGCTACACGTTTTGCCTACGTCACAGAAGGCTACGCCGGCGGGCCGGGCACGGCTTCGCCGCCTTCCAGGTCTCAAGGGGCCTCCATACCGACCGTACCCTGCCCCTTGACATCCCCGGCCCGCCGGCTCCATTTGCCTATAGGCAGCCAAAACATGATTCCTAGCAGCGATACATCCAGCTCTTCTTCCTTTCCCCTCGGCGGGGCGGTGGCCTTCTGCGGTTCCCGCCACGGCTCACCCTTTCCTGTCTCTCCTGTCGTGGCGGCGGTGCTCACCTCTGGCGGTTCTGTGCGCGTCGGCTGTGCTCCCGGTGTCGATGCGGCCGTCCGCTCCTGCTGCCCCTCAGCGGTCGTGGTCCGGGCATCGTCTTTCTCCGGTCCGTCTCGCGCCCGGCTGGCTGCTCGTACCCGCGCGGTGGTCGCCGGCGTTTCCGCTCTTTGCGTCTTTCCACCCGCAGGCGGCGCTCTTGGCCCTGGCTCCTCGCTTGCCATCAGCGAGGCCCTACGGTGCGGCCTGCCCGTCTGGTGCGCTGGCCCTCGTCCGTCTGTCTCCGCGCCCTGGTCACCGCTGCGTCTGGCGGGGGTGTCCGGTTTCGTTTGTCTTCCCGCTCCATCACTATTTTAATTGCAATGATTTTCCTGCAAAACAAGCAAATAAAGGGGTGTAAATGTAGCAAATTGCCGTACTATTAATGTACGCGCACAATATAGCGCGACATACAAAACGCTCCGGCGGTGCGCGAACACCCCGGAGCCCGGCCCAAGGAGGAAACCCTTGAGCAAGCAGAGTGTAGCGGAGAAGACGCGAGCGCGGCGGTCGAAGCCCGCCCCGTCTCGCGCATTGCGGGGAGTGGATCTCTACCGCGAGCATGGCCGTGAGGTTCGACCGATGGACAATGGCTTTTGGAGCGTGCCGTCGTGCAGTGGCCGCAAGCCCTACGCGGTGGATCTCGCTAGCGAGTCCTGTACTTGCCCTGACTGGCGGGAGCAGCGTAAGCCCTGCAAGCACGTCTTCGCGGCCGCGATAGCGATTTCGCGGCGGGGTCGGACATCTGGCCGGATCGAGGAGCTTCGCGAGCGGCGCGCGGAGGAGGTCGCGTTGAAGATCTCCGAGCCGTCACCCGCTCGGCCGACGCTCGGTGACTGCCAGCGATCCTACAAGCTATTCCTCGCGGCCAGCGCACTCTATCCCCGAGATGGCGTGCTCGTGGACGAGGCGCGCAAGCGCCATCAGGCGGTACTCGCCGCTCACGACGAATACGTGGTCGCAGAGCTTTCGGGAGGGGCGGCGTGAGCGCCGCCCTCTGGACTTTGGCATTTTCAAGCAGCGATCTGGCGAACAGACCGCATGAAAGATACCAAGAATATAATCGGATCTGGCTAGATCAAGCTATCCTCGCAGGGACCCATTCACCGTGTTGCTCATGCTCACCAAGAGCATCGTCTTTTCGGGCCACCCGTCCCCGGTTAGCGCGAAAGTGGGCCTAAATTCCTCCGAGCCCCATAACTCAGCCCGGTAGCCGCGCCACAGTGTCCCGAGAGACCATCTTCCAGAGCCATTCCACCACCGTCCTAGTGGACGGATCGGACCTCTTCCTAGTCCCCAGGCACGGTAACCTGCCAAGACGAGAACCCCATACGCCCACGCCTGCCACTGTACGGTCAGAACAGCGGCTTCCTTGCTCCAGCACTGCGCTTCTCCGAGACCGAAGCCGGTCTTCATCTCCCTGTGTGCAACCTCTACCTCCCACCGCTGCCACATCCAGCCGAGCAACTCTGTAGCCGGGAAGGGTATAACCTGCTGCTCCTCGTTCTGGATCGCCGTGACCAGGAAGAACGATGGATCGCGCTGTATGCGGTGGCGCTTGGATCTACGGTCCACGCCCTTGACCACTATCAGGAAGACGGGGCGCTCTGCCGCTCCTTCGAGCACGAACGGTCCCTCGATGCGGTAGTGTGGGCGGACCTCCCTGCCACGGACCATGAATGCCGCCTTCCGCCAGCCGGAGCGTTCGGCGAGCCACTCATGGGGTTTCTTTGCCTTCTCTCCATACTTGCGCCTGCGACCTCGCCTGCATTCTTCGTTGTTGGGAAGCGCGTAGAGGGCGCGGTTCTTGGCACAGCGGGCCATCAGATCTACACTCTGAGGCAGCTCGTGGAAGAACTTGGCGACGCAGAAGCCGCCATCACCCAACGCGAAGAGCCGCTGCGAGGTTCTGCCGGCTTCGTCGAGCCGCTTCCTGAGCCACTGGAGTGAATTGAGCGCGGCTTCCCATTCCTTGCGAGGCTCCGTGCCCTCCGGCAGCACCGCCTTCTCAGGGAAAGCCGGCTCCCATCGTAAGGGTAGGGCTCGACTGTAGCCTTCCTCGGTCCGCGGTAGCAGCGCAGCCAGATGAAGAAAGCGTTGAGCCCGGTGAATCCCCGGCATGAACGGTGGGGTGCGCGGGTTCTTGAGCCACGATGTTCCCGGCATCTTGTGGGAGTGACGTGGGATCTGCACACCGTCCACGATCGCCACGTACGGTCGGCTTTCGGGCACATGTGACAGCGTCTCGCGCAAGAAGCAGCCAGTCAGCTTCTCGTAGTCTATGCGGGGTTCACTGAACAGCCGGTAGAAGGCACTCCAGTCAGATTCAGTGAGCCCGAGTGCGACGAGGGCCTGGGTAACGGTGCGCCGGGCGAAGGAGAATAGTTGCCCGAAGAGTAGAGCCTGCATCCGACGAAAGGAACGCTCCTGGCGAACGGATGAACGATGGGCGTGGAGCAAGAACCAGAGTTCGGTGAGTAGCGTCGACCGGTTCGAGATGGCGCGGTGTTGCATGAATTTATCCTCCTGCTCGTGGGTTCTACGTCTCTACCGAGGAGAGACTAAGGAAGTATTCCTAGAGATCCTGCCAACCAAAGTTAGGGTGCGTCAGGGCGTGAGCGGGCTTATGTGCCGCGTTACGAGCTGCCAGATACTATCTTGTGAAACCCATACATCTGTCATCAGGTAGGCGGAGGAGCGATCCTGCCCGTCCATCATTCCCTCCTGACGGTAGCGCGATCGCACCACCGCCGCTTCCCTGTTGTCCCCATATACTTCGGCGTTGATCCACTCGAACTCAAAGGACTGTATCTCGTAACGTCCCTCCGTTATGTCGAGCCACTCCTGACGGGACCGGACCTCCGCGCCTGGGCGCCCTGTGGTGAGGGTAAAGCCCTCCCCGAGTTGCTCTTCAAGGTAATCCCTGTCCCTGTCCTGAACAGCCTGCATGAACTGCTGCTCTAGCAGACGGAGATCTTCTTCGATCACGGCACTCACCTCCTAGAGCTCAGTGTTCTGCTCCCTAGAACTCTGCTCAGATCGTTCTCTTGCGAGTTGCACGGGCTCAGGCACCGGCTCGGGTACAATGGCAGTTGAACCGGGTGCTGCTGGCAACTCTAGTTCCTCCTTTTCTACCTCGCTTTCTGGCTCTTCGCGTCTACCGTTAATACCGCCTTCGTGCATCACCTGCCACACCGGACGAGATGGAGCCCTGCCGGATCTTCCAGCCGCCAGCAGGGAGACGGTTAGGCCCCCGCAGATCCCTCCAGCAACGAGTATCAATACCACCCAGGCTATAGCGTTCATCGTATGCTCCTCCTCTCGGATCGGTGCTCAGGTCTTGCTTGCTTCTTCAGGTTCATTTGGTTGTCCCGTCTCTCACCGGCCCACCGTCCGGTCCACTGTCCGGTTCGCCGCTTCTCGTAGCCAAAAAGCGCCACCAACCAATAGCTGCCTGGATCAGCGCGAAAGAGATCAGCACCACGAACAGCGTGCCGTAACCAAAGCCCGCTATAACCCAGCCCGCGACCAGCGGAAACCCAAGGATGGCTCCCTGGAACGTCAGTCCCTCCACCGGTAGGACCCTGGGTCTCACGTCAGCCTCTGAAACATTGACCGCCTGCGCCTGGGCGGTCGGCAGGGCGAGACCATATCCGAGGCCCAAAAACGCCGAGGCGAGCCCGTAAGCAAGTAAGCTAGAACCAATGAGCAAAAAGGAGGCTACCGCCAGGGCCATCACGCTCACCGAGACGGCGATCACAAGAGGCGCGTCGAACCTGGCTACGTAGGAAGCGAGGCCAAAGCGGGAGGCGATCACCGCCACGGTGTAGGTTATGTAGAACACCGAATAGTCGAGCCCCTGGGCCGCGGCGAATGTCGTCTGGAACTGCGTCATGGACGTAAACAGGCAGGCAAACAGCAGGATGATGATGAGATAGAAAACCGCCTCCGAACCAACCACCTCACGTAAGGCTCCACCTAAAGACAGCTCCCTCCGGTCAGAGTGCTGACCCTGGTCTCCAGCCTTACTTTCCCCTTCTTGATCTTCCTCTTCTCGGTCTCCTCGCCGGTCGGGTGTGATGAGTCCCACGGCGACAGTTGATGCGACAGCCACCACACAGACGATCCCAGCGATCAGGAAGGTGCCCCCGAAACCGACCCCGATGCCAACCAATAGACCCGCCAATACTGGTCCCGTCCCGATGCCGACCTGCTGGGTGCCAGTGAGGTATCCGAAGTAGGTGGCTCGCCCCTCGTCAGTGACCATCTCGCTCATAACCATAGGGGTTGCCGTGTAGACCACCGCCCACGCCGTGCCGAGCAGGACGCCGATCCCGATGAGGGGCGTCCAGGTACCACTCACCAAAAACGTGCCGGCTGCCGCAAAGCCATATACGGTTATGGCGAGGGCCACCACGGTATGCGGCCTTAAAACCTCCGGGTAGCGGATCAAAAGTCCAATACAAAGTACCGCCGGTATCGCGGCTGAGGAGAGAACGAGCCCGAAGTTCGCCTCGTTTCCCCCAAGCTCCTGAACGTACAGCGGCAAGAGCAAAAGCATCCCGTAGGCCGTAGAGATTCCCAAAGTACCGAGAAGCAGCAGCGCAATAGCAGGCAACCCAGCCCCGCTTCGAGTCCCTCTCAAGCTGATGCTCCGGCTCTACTCCCCAAATCAGTAATCTCTATCTCCTTCACCGTACCTCTCTTTCTCTACAAGAGCGTCGTAGCGTTTGAGTCAATAGTAGAGCCGTGGTAGTATCGTGTCCAACGAAAGTTTGAGATAGTTCGTATCTTAATTTGAGATAACTAATGAGGTAGCTAAGATCGAGGAAGGTTTTGTGGAGCTAAGGCAGGTAGAGACGTTCCGGGCGGTGGCGGAGGAGTTGTCCTTTAGCCGGGCTGCCAACAGGCTCGGTTATGTGCAGTCGAGCGTAAGCTCTCAGGTAGCCGCACTGGAGCAGGAGTTGGGAATGCCTTTGTTCGACCGGCTTGGGCGTAGGATCGCGCTGACCGAGGCGGGTAAGGTGATGCTTTCCTACTCGCGCAGGCTCTCCGCTCTTGCGGAAGAGACTAAGGAGGCGGTCGTGGACGCGGGAGTTGGCTCGGGTGAGGTCACGGGCTCGCTAGTGGTCAGCGCCCCGGAGACCTTGCTCACCTACCGCTTGCCGCCCCTGCTCGCCCGTTTTCACGAGCGGCACCCGAAGGTTAGGCTTTCGGTCAGGCCGAGCGCCATCGGCAGACTTGTTGGGAGCGCACAGAGAGCCATTGAGGAAGGACGGGTGGATATTGCCTTTGTCATGGATGAAACGGCAGGAGACCAGGCGCTACCGGCGGACCTGTCTATAGCGAACCTAGTTACTGAACAGATCACTGTTATAGCGTCTTCTTCTCATGCGTTGGCCTTATCTGCACTCGTGCTGCCGCAAGATCTCTCGGGTGAGACGGTGCTCTTGCCGGAGGCGCCAGAGGCTGGCTGTGCCTACAGAGGGCAGTTCGAACGGCAGCTCGCTTCAAGCGGCGTGGTACCACCCGAGAAGATGGAGTTTCAGAGCATAGAGGCCGTCAAACGGTGTGTGGCTGCTGGCATGGGCATCTCCGTACTGCCAACCGTGGCGGTCGAGGACGACCTCAAGGCTAGCAACCTGTCGGCGCTAGGATGGGAAGAGTCTTTCGAGGTCAAGACGAGGATGGTCTGGCACGCACAGAGATGGAAATCTCCAGCAGTGAGAGCGTTTTTGGAATCTGCACGAGAGGTCTTCTCCATCGAGCATCTGGATGGTGTGAGCAACTAGCATCTATCGTAAGTGTTTGACTTTCGATAAAAGGTCTTCTTCACATAAGCTAAAAACGCCAAAGTCCAGGGGGCGGCGTGAGCGCCGCCCTCTTCTCGCTGGGGCGACTGGTCGCCACCCCTGGAGCTCTCGCGCTCCTGGCGGACGCCGGCGAGAATCCGGCCGTACTCCTCGACCGGCATCAGACTGGCGACTGGGGCGACGTCCCGCCCGAGGACGCCCGCGAGAATGAGCTCTTCGTAAGAGAAGGGTTCCGGATCGTGAGCAGTTACCCGGTAGGGAGCGGCGGCGCGAAGGTCTGGATCATTACGGAAGCGGATCGCTCCTCGACCTGTATCCTGCTGCCCGAAGAGTATTAGGTCTTGAAATCTCAAGGTGTACGCGCACAATCACAAAGGACTGTGGTGCGCGTACACCGGAGGAGACGCATGGACGTACAGCAGATGATCTCAGGACTAGAGGACCTCGAACGGGTGGATCTCGAACGCCTTGAAGAGGCGCTGGACCGCCGTCTGCGCCAGATCCGACAAGAGAGCCCGCCTGTCTCCGGAGTCCTAGAGTACCGGCCCTATGCAGATGGAACACTGCAGGCGGAGGTTCGCCGGTACGTCCGTAAGGACGGAAGCGTCAAGGAGCAGGGGCCGTACTGGTACTTTCGCTACCATGAGAACGGCAAGCAGAAGAAGCTCTACCTGGGGCGCACCGATGATCCGGAACGAGAAGTTGCTCAAAAGCGGGCGTAGCGAATTGTTTAGAAGAGAGTCTGCGGGCCGAGACCTTCGAGCGAATACAAGAGGCCAGAAGCAGTATGTGGAGAAGAAGTTTGAGCGAATCTGAAACCATCTATAGGTCTTTGCGGGCTAGAAAGAGCCTCGACGGATTGACAGATGAGGCAGCATTAGAGCACATTGGCTACCTGACGGACCTATCCCTTGATCTTCGAGAAAAGGAGGGTCTTGAGCACGCGGTACGTCTCTCGGAAGAGTTGCACCGACGGGACCTTTCTCCCGAGCATAGAGCATTGTCCCAATACTTTCTTGGAAACGCGTGGTCGAACCTCAGGCTCCTCGCAGACAGAGATGTTTGGGATTGGGAGCAACCAGAGCTAGCGCACGAGACGTTCCACTTCAGGATGGCCCTACGCGACGAAGGCGCCAGCCAGTTGCCGGACCAGCGCGTGTGTCAGATTCTTACAAACCTGGGAAGCGCTATGTCCCAAGTCGGTCGTCCTATTGAAGCCGTCGATTATTGGGACCGCGCCCTGGATCGTATACCGTGTTTTTCGATGGCACGCGGAGCAAAGGGGTACGGTCTTTCCTACTATGCGACGTCTGTGTACGACAATGGACACAAGCACTTGATCCTCCAGCTCGCCTACGAGGAACTACGGCAAGCCCTATCACCGGAGATGCGCAAATATATGGAGGGCAACGCACACAAAGCGTTCGAGAAGGTGAAGAAGGGCATCGAGGAATACCTGGAGCCGTGCTGTCTCGGGGAAGATTCCGACCTCCACGATTTTTCTTTAGGAGATTCAGATGATGAGATTGCTTACAGGCGGTGGTGTCTGGACAACCGCCTGTTCCTTAACCCGCTCAATGATCTTGGCTCCTATCCCATAGCCGCCGCTGACGTACTCGTACTGCCCACCCTGGTCACCAACCATCAGGAAGGTCCGTCCGGGCCATCTCTTTTGGGTTCGTACAATCAGTTGAAACAGGAGTTCGTCTCGGCCCGGTACCTCTACTACGAGGGCATTCAGCCACAATACGTCCACTTCTCGGATAAGGACGTGCGCCTGTACGACACCCTCGACTACCCTTCCTACTCGCTTGCAGTTGAGAAGATGAAAGCCGCCTACAGGATGGCGTACTCGGTATTGGACAAGGCCGCCTTCTTCCTCGATCATTATCTCGGTCTCGATGTACCCGACCACAAAGTGACGTTCAAAACCATCTGGTACGAGGAGCAGAGCAAGAAGAAAGGCCTGACGCCGGCCCTCCGGAAGATGCGGAACTGGCCTCTGCGCGGTCTCTTCTGGCTCAGCAAGGACCTGTATGAAGACGCTCCCGATTTCCAGGACGCCCTCGAACCGGACGCCCAAGAGTGGAGGAACATAAGAAACGGGTTGGAGCATCGGTACCTGAAGCTCCACGAGGACTTCTGGTCGGAGCCAGAGGATGATTATGGTGGTGTTTCAGCGGAGGCTGCCGCTTCCTTGAAGGATAGCCTGGCCCTCTCCAGGCCCCGGAGCGACTTCGAGGCGAAGGCCCTCCGGTTGCTCAAGACCGTCCGAGCCGCCCTGATCTACCTCTGCCTCGCCGTGCAGTGGGAGGAGAAACAACGCTCTGGAAAAAGAGACGCGGACCAGGAGGCCCCAGGAATAGGACCCTTCATACTGGAAGATGACCTGAAAATCTGACATCCTGCTTTACTATGTGAGTTCATCGTATCCGCAGGAAGAATAAATCTTCGGGGTGAAGTGTGAAGATAGCAAGGGCTATAGGTAAAGGGAGTTAGAGTGACGCAAGCCTACGATAAGCTAAAAGGTCTTCTCAAGGAGCTATTCCAGTTCGACCGCGAGGACCTGGACTTCGGAGTCTACCGCATTATGAACCACAAGCGGGATGAGATCTTGCAATTCCTCGACCGGGATCTTCTGCCGCAGGTCGAAGAAGCTTTCTCTGAATATCGGGCGGACGACGAAACTCAGGTACGGGAGAAACTGACAAATCTTGAGAAGACCCTCGGGGACGCGGGAGTTAGCGCCGAATCGTCTCCCAAATACCTGGCGCTGAAAGAGAGGCTCACGGAGACGAAGGACCTCTCCGCGCTGGAGAACGAAGTCTACTCTGACCTCTACACCTTCTTCCGCCGCTACTACAAGAACGGTGACTTCCTCAGCCTGCGCCGCTATAAACCCGGTGTCTACGCCGTCCCCTACGAGGGTGAGGAGGTGAAGCTCCACTGGGCCAACGCTGACCAGTACTACATCAAGACCGCCGAGAACTTCCGAAACTACCGCTTCGAACTTGAGGGCGTTGGGCACGTGAACTTCGATCTCGTCTCCGCCGCCACCGAGCGCGATAACAACAAGGCTGCCAACGGCAAGGAGCGCCGCTTCGTTCTCCGGGAGGAAGATCCCATAGAGGAGGCGGACGGCGAGCTTCACATCTACTTCGAGTACCGTCCGCATCCCGACAAACAGGATGCTCTCCGCGACCAGGCCCGCGACGCCGTCTTCGAGATCGTCTCCGGCGAATGGAAGACCGGCCTCGCCGAACTCAAGCCCACGCCATCCAACAAGAACCGCACCCTGCTTGAGAAGCACCTCGCCGAGTACACGGCCAGGAACACCTTCGACTACTTCATCCACAAGGACCTCGGCGGCTTCCTGCGCCAGGAACTCGACTTCTTCCTAAAGAGCGAGGTCCTGCACATAGACGACCTCGATACCGAGAACGAGCAGCGCGTGGGGCAGTACCTCTCTAGGCTCAGGGTTATAAAGAGGAT
The DNA here is from genome assembly GCA_965214475.1 of Rubrobacteraceae bacterium. Lineage (GTDB taxonomy): Bacteria > Actinomycetota > Rubrobacteria > Rubrobacterales > Rubrobacteraceae > SIRX01. The sequence goes on from OZ243953.1 coordinate 298,349, forward strand.
AGGGTATAAGCTCATCGCGTTCCTCGCCCAGATCGAAGACTTCCAGAAAAAACTATTCCTTAAAAAGAAGTTCGTCGTCTCCTCTGGCTACTGCCTCACCCTCGACAACGTACCCGAGGAGCTGTACGCGGAGATCTCCGCTAACAACGCCCAGTATGAGGAGTGGAGGGATCTGTTCAAGATAGACGAGATCCCGGCCAACTTGGAGAACGGCAACGGTGACGGGCGGAGCACCGAATGGTTAAAGGACAACCCGCACCTCGTGATCGATACGAAGTTCTTCGATCAGGACTTCGAGGACCGGCTGCTGGCGAGCATCGAGGACCTGGACGAAAAGACCGACGGGCTACTCGTCAACAGCGAGAACTTCCAGGCCCTGGAGCTGCTGCAAGCCCGCTACCGCGAACGGGTGAAGTGCATTTACATAGACCCGCCGTACAACTCCAAGACAAGCGAAATTCTGTATAAGAACAGCTACAAACACTCCTCTTGGCTCTCCCTTATGAGCGATCGTTTGGCTGCGAGTAGAGGCTTATCCACCCCCGATGGCTCTCATGTGGTTGCTATTGACGAGAACGAACAGGAAGTTTTAGGCAGGCTCTTGTCGATACACTTTCCGGAACAAAAAAAGATATGCGTATCGGTAGTTCATAACAAGAAGGGCATTCAGGGCGAATACTTCTCCTACAATCACGAGTTTGCTTACTTCTGCATTCCGCCTTTACTCCGGCAAACTCATGGCACGCCGGTACCCGAAACCAAGTGGGAGTACGATAATCTAAGAAAGTGGGGAAGGGAGTCTGAAAAGTCTACCGCGAAGAATTGCTTCTACCCGATTCTTGTCGAAGGTGGAAGCATCGTAGGCTTCGGAGACGTGTGCGATGACGATTTCCACCCAGAACAATCAAACGTGATCCTAGATGGCGATGCGGATAGGATTGCAATATACCCCGTGGATTCCCAATCGGTAGAGCGCAAATGGCGGTACTCTCGGGATTCCGTCGAAAATATTCTGCCGCTTTTGAGGGTGCACGTCACCACCTCTGGTGAACTTCAAGTCCAGAAAGCGAAAGCCGTAAAACCCATAAAGACGTTGTGGGATGATTCGAGATACATCGCCGGTGACTATGGGACGAAGTGGCTAACTTGGTTAGGAATAAAGGTCGCCGAGAACCTCTACCCCAAGTCTGTACATACCGTCCAGGATTCGATATTCGCAGTGTCTGATCCAGAGGACATCGTAATGGACTATTTCGCCGGTTCCGGGACCACCGGACATGCCGTCGTCAATCTGAATAGGGAAGATGGCGGCACTCGGAAGTATGTCCTTATCGAAATGGGAGAGTATTTCGACTCGGTGCTCAAGAAGCGCATTCAGAAGGTGATCTACTCGAAGGACTGGAAGGACGGCAAGCCCGTCTCCCGCGAGGGAACGAGCCACATCTTCAAGTACATGACCCTCGAATCCTACGAGGACACCCTCAACAACCTGTCCCTGAAGCGCACCGGCGTGCAGGACGACCTCATCGAGTCGAACGCCGAGTTGCGCGAGGAGTACATGCTCTCCTACATGCTGGACTTCGAGACGAAGGGCAGCCCCTCGCTCCTAAACCTCGACTCCTTCGAGGACCCGTTCTCCTACAAGCTCAACACCACCCGCGACGACGAGACCCGTCCCGCGAACGTGGATCTGGTCGAGACCTTCGACTACCTCTTGGGCCTTACCGTCTCCCGCAGGTATTCCAGCGACGGCTTCCGGGTGGTCGAGGGCACGAACCCGGCGGGGGAGAGGGTGCTCGTGATCTGGCGCAACACGCGCGAGAAGACGAACGACGACCTCGACGCCTTCTTTATCAGGGAAGAGCTCGCCGATGCCGGTTTCGAGCGCGTTTATGCCAACGGGGACAACACCCTGGCCCTGAAGGCCGGAGACGCGAAGGTTCACCTCATCGAGGAGGAGTTCCGGCGCCTCATGTTCGAGACGGAGGACCTCTAGTGCCGCCGAGAAAGAAAGGCACGCTCCGCTTCGAGCAGCGCCTAGTCCTCAGCCAGTACATGCTCGGGCTCTTCGGCGTTGTGACCTTCGATGAGCTAGCCGAGGGGCTCAAGGAGCCGGAGTACGAGGAGTGGGACGAGAACAACGTCTCCCGACTCCACCACGTTCTCGCCGCCCGCTTCTTCGACCTACCGGAGAGGACCGGCGGTCCGTCGGTAGACGACCTGCTCCGCTACGACGGGAACATCGTCGGCCACACGCTCCAGATCAGTGAGAAGCGCGATGATCGCATCCGCTGGAAGTACTTCCAGTACCTCTCGCTCCTCTTCGCCGAGGTCTACCTCGACCGCTACTTCCGCGACCCGGACGCTCTTCTCGACGGCCTGAACGAGCACGTTAACCTCTTCAACGAGGGCAAGGCGGAGGGGGATCAGGTACCAGAGTACGCCCCGGACGATCTCCGTAAACTGGCGTTCTGGATGGCGACCGGCTCTGGCAAGACGCTCCTCATGCACGTCAACGTCCTGCAGTACCGGCATTACCTGGAGTTGCACGACCGGACGGACGAGCTGGATAGAATCATCCTTCTCACCCCAAACGAGGGCCTCTCCCGACAGCACCGGGAAGAGTTTGAGAAGTCCGGCTTCGAGGCCGAGCTCTTCTCCCGGAGCGGCGAGAGCCTCTTCACCAGTCGCCGCATCCAGATACTGGAGATCACCAAGCTCCGCGAGGACGCCGGCGTCAAGACCGTCGCCGTAGAGGCCTTTGAGGGCAACAACCTAGTCCTCGTGGACGAAGGCCACCGCGGCACCTCAAAAGCCTCCGACGTGGTCGGAGACAAGGGCTGGAAGCCCATGCGCGACGCGCTCTGCGAGGGCGGTTTCTCCTTCGAGTACTCCGCCACCTTCGGCCAGGCCATGAAGGCCGCGGGCAACAAGAAGCTCGCCGACGAGTACGCGAAGTGCATCCTCTTCGACTACTCTTACCGCTACTTCTACGGCGACGGCTACGGTAAGGACTACCGGGTTCTAAATCTCGAAGAGGGCGGCGACGAGACCTTCCGTCACCGCTACTTGGTGGCGGCCCTCCTCTCCTTCCATCAGCAGCAACTATTGTACGCCGACCGCGAACAGGAGTTCCGCCCCTACGGCCTCGAACGTCCGCTCTGGATGTTCGTCGGCTCAAGTGTCACCAAGAGCCCCAGCAAGGACGACCGCACCGACGTGGTCAACATCCTTCTCTTTCTCGCCCGCTTCGCGCGTGAGCGCGAGGAGAACGTCGGCATCCTGGAGCGTCTCGTCAGTAGCGGACGCACCGAGTTCTCCTACAAGGGCCGTGACCTCTTCGCCGACAGCTTTAACTACCTCATGGAGCAGGGGGTCATCGCCGAAGACCTCTACGAATCTATCCTCTCTGGCTTCTTCAACGCGCCGGGCTCCGCCGGCGCCCGCCTGCACGCGGGCGTGCTCAAGGGCGCGGAGGGCGAGGTATCTCTCCGAATCGGAGACAACGAACCCTTCGGCGTCGTCAACGTCGGAGATCCCTCAGCTTTACGGAAGCTTCTGGAGGATCAGGAGGAGATCTTCGTCTCCGAGCAGAACGTCTCCGGTTCGCTCTTCGACGGCCTCAACACTCGCGAGTCCGGCGTCAACCTCCTCGTCGGGGCCAGGAAGTTCACCGAGGGCTGGAGCAGTTGGCGGGTCAGCAGCATGGGCCTAATGAACGTGGGTAAGAACGAGGGTTCCCAGATCATCCAGCTCTTCGGGCGTGGCGTCCGCCTCAAGGGCCTTGATTTCAGCCTCAAGCGCAGCTCCCGCATACCGGATACCCGCCACCCCCGGCACGTTGGCGTCCTCGAAACACTAAACGTCTTCGGCGTCAGCGCGGACTACATGCAGCAGTTCAAGGAGCACCTCGAAGAAGAGGGCCTCCCGCCCAACGACGATGTGGAAGAGATAGTCCTACCCGTAATAAACACCCTGAACGGCAAGAGGCTCAAGACCATCCGTTTGGGCAAAGGTGGCGACTTCAAACAGAACGGCCCCCATCCCGAGCTGGACCTCCCCGTTACTTTGGGCGAGGCTGCTGCCCGGAAGCTAACCGTGAAGCTGGATTGGTACCCCAAGATTAGCGCCCTCGGAAGCCGTAACGGCACAGTCTCTGCCGTGCGAGACAACACCGGCAAGCTCGAAGCCCGCCACCTCGCCTTCGTGGATCTCGACGAGGTCTACTTCGACCTTGTCCGTCACAAGGAAGAGCGCGGCTGGCACAACCTTACCCTCTCCCGCGAGAAGGTGGACGAGCTGCTTCACAATCCTGCCTGGTACGAGCTAACCATCCCCTCCGAGGATCTGGAGTTCTCCACTGGAAGCCTCGGCCAGCGGATGCGCACCTGGCAGGAGATCGCCACCGCGCTCCTCAAGGCGTACTGCAAGAAGTACTATGAAACTCGCCGCGCCGAGTTCGAGTCCGCTTTCCTCCAGTACCAGGAACTAACCGAAGACGATCCCAACTTCCTCGAAGAGTACCGCTTCCAGGTCGAAGCCTCCGCCGAGGATTACCTCAGAGAACTGCGGGATCTGAAAACAGCCATAGAAGACGGCCGGCTGGAGCCCCTGGAGTGGGGCGCCCTGGACATCTTCACCTTCGACCGGCACCTCTACCGTCCGCTCGTCCACCTCAAGAACAAGGACGTAGCCGTAAAGCCCGTCGCCCTCAACGATGGTGAGCAGCAGTTCGTGCGAGACCTCAAAGCGTACTATGAGGCGCAACCTGGTCTCTTCGAGGGCCGGGAGCTGTACCTGCTGCGGAATATGAGCCGAGGCAAGGGCATCGGCTTCTTCGAAGCCGGAAACTTCTACCCGGACTTCATCCTCTGGTTGCTGGATGGCGACCACCAGTATGTCGCCTTCATCGATCCGAAGGGCATAACCCGGCTTCGGGGAGTAGAAGACCCCAAGATCGAGTTCAAAAACACTATCAAGGAGATAGAAGACCGCCTCGCCGACCCGGCTGTTACTCTGCACTCCTTCATCATCTCCAACACCCGATACGACGAGATCGAGCACTGGGGCATGAGCAAACAAGATCTCGAAGACCGCCACGTCCTCTTCCAGAAAGAGGACAAGAGTACCTACGTGGAGGCCATGCTGGACCGCATTCTTCGCCACGACTGATGACTTGCTCAGATTGGAGATTCTCGACCGTTCATAGAAGAGCGGATCAGTAGTGTTTCGGGAGGCTGCCTGTTACCGTTCTCACCCATCATCCAAAGGGTGTCTGGTAGTGTTGACTTGAGTGTCAACACTACGTAAGATAACGAATACGAGAAGGGACGTGAGGAAATGAACTTTGGTGAAAGGGTGAGAGAGCTGAGGAAAGAGCAGGGCTTGAGCCAGCGGGAGCTCGCGGCTCGGTCTGGCATTGACTTCACCTACCTCTCCAAGATCGAGAACGCGCGCATGGAGCCGCCGAGCGAGAAGGTGATCTTAAACATGGCGGAGGCCCTCGACGCCGATCCCGACGAGCTGGTCCTGTTGGCGGGCAAGATCCCCTCGGATATCGTAGGACGCATCGACGCGGAGATGGTCAAGATGCTCCGCCGCTCGGTTGACGGCGACTTCAACTCCAAAGAAGATTACAAGAGGGCGCTCGGCAGCAGTCGGGACCGAGAGGGATAAGCAATGCGGGGCCAGTACTTCAGCCCAAAGAAGCAGGAGTCACTGGCCGATGACCTATTGGCCCGCTACGAACGCGAATCGGGGTCTCCCCTCCAACTCCCCCTACAGGCGGAGTCGATAGCTGAAAGCGTAGGTCTGAACATCCTGTGGGACGAGATCCCCGAGGAGCCGGGTACCACAACCCACGGGGTGCTCATCCCCGAAAAGTGTCTTATAGTCCTCAACGAGGGCCGCCTCCAACTCCTCGAAAGCACGCAGGGGCTGTATAACACCACTATTGCACACGAGATCGGCCACTGGGTGCTGCATGTAGACCACGCCGCACTCGATCATGCCTCCCTGCCCGACATTTCCTACGACACCTCACCCGCCCCCGAAAGCGGACGCGACAAATGGGACGAGCGAAACGCCCACCAGTTCATGGGTTACTTGTTGATGCCGTCCAGGCTCCTAACGCCGAGGCTGAAGGGCCTGAACCTCCAGAACTGGCACGATCTCTACCATTTACGTGAGACCTTCGACGTAACACCAACGGCTCTCAAAATTCGCCTGGAGAAGCTGAACCTCACCTACCTCGATGCCGAACGCAAATTCCACAAGTCTAAGCAGGAAGCTGGAGGCCAAAACCCGCTCTTCTAAACCCGGGTTTCGTTATTGAGTTGACAAACAACACAATAAACGGTACGGTGTTAGTGGTAGTCAGCTAGCGGAGCGGGGGACGCCCGGTTAGGAGGTGAAGCAAGTGGCTAAAGGCAAGAGCTCGAGCGGCAGAAAGTCATACCATGTTACGAAGAACTCTGGCGGCGGCTGGAAAGTCAAAGGCGCGGGTTCCAGCCGGGCGTCGAGCACACACTCTACGCAGAAGGCGGCGCAAAAGGCCGCGACCAAGCTGGCGAAGTCCCAGGCGAAGGGTCAGATAGTCGTGCATGGGCGCGACGGCAGGATCCGGACGGAGCACACTTACGGCTCCGATCCCAATCCACCCAAAGGGTAGCCCGGAAAGATGGGCTGACGTGACTGCGGGCGCGGTTCGATTGTGTCCAGGAAGCCCCGCCCGCCGCGTCTCGAAGACGAGTGAGGAATGAGCGCGACAGCATAGGAGACAGTAATGTCAGAAGAGGCATACCGAGCGAAACTGACGAAGTTGCAGAAGAAAAAGGCCGATCTCGAAAAGAAGAAGGGTGACGAGGAAGGGAAGGCCGCGAAGCTCAGAGCGGAGATCGGCCGGATCGAACGTAGTGTCACTTCCAAGACGAGCCCTTCCACGTTGCGCTCCAAGCAGCGCCAGAGCGAGGGCAAGAGGAAGAAGGCCGTCGACCATCAGGGCAAGATCGCGAAGTACGAGGGTGAGATCGCAAAGGTCGCGGCCGATCTGAACGAAGCCCAAAGGCATCTCAATCGTTCAATCGCCAGCAGGCAGAAGAAAGAGGACTCTGCAGCCAAGAAGCGGCAGACCGAAGAGATGCGACATGCCAAGGCGCTCACGCGCGAGGCTGAGAAGCAGCACCGCTTGTATTCCGAGCGGTTGAGCGAGGAGGCTGTTCGCAAGTTGCCGGAGAAGATCAAGGTTCTCTTCTTCGCTGCTAATCCCCGCGATCAGCAACAGCTATTGCTCGACGAGGAGGTTCGCGACATAGAACAGAAGCTGCGCTTGTCCGAGTTTAGGGACTCTGTGGATCTCCGCTCTCGGTGGGCGGTCAGAACAGGAGATCTACTTCAGGCTCTCAACGAGATCAAGCCTCGCATCGTCCATTTCAGCGGCCACGGTTCGCAGACGAACGAACTCATCTTTCTCACCGAGGATGGCGGTTCCAAGTTCGTTACAGAGGAAGCGATGGCGGCTTCCATCGCAACGGTAGCGGACCATGTGCGGGTCGTCTTTTTCAACACCTGCTACTCTCGTGCTCAGGCTCAGGCAGCCGCGCAACACGTGGACGTAGCCATCGGTATGAACGACTCCATCGGCGACGACGCGGCACGGGTGTTTGCGGCGCAGTTCTACTCCGCGATAGGTTTCGGGTACTCGGTTCAGAGGGCCTTCGATCAGGCCAAAGCCCAACTGATGCTTGAGAGCATTCCTGAAGAGGAAATACCGGAGCTGTTCGTCCGCGAAGGCTTGAGCGCCGATGAAGTAGTCCTGGTGCGTACGGATCAACAAGAGGCCGCCTAATGCGGCAGGAAGGATAAGAATGAAGCGTTATCATGGAAAGAAGACACGGGGGATCGAGACTGTTCCCCAAGGCCCATTCTACGAAGGTCGCTTCGGCAGGATGTTTGGCAAGCTCCCGACCTACCAACAGGATGAGGAAGAATTACGTGCTCTCGGTGCGGCTATGATCGAAAGTGGAGAAGGAGACTCCGACAATCCAGATATACCCGCCGGCTACACTTACGTCGGTCAGTTTATTGACCACGATATTACTTTCGATCCCTCTTCAAGCCTCCAGCGCATGAACGACCCCGAGGGACTGGTCAACTTCCGCACCCCGCGGTTCGATCTCGATTCTCTCTACGGTTCGGGACCGAGCGAGGATCCCTTCATGTACGATGAGGATTCTGGAGGCGTGAAGTTACTCGTCGGCAAAGTTCGCGTAGACGGCAGAGATACCGATGAGGATGACCTACCGAGGAATAGCCAGGGTCGAGCCCTAACCGGTGATCCTCGCAACGACGAGAACACTATGGTCTCGCAGTTACAGCTCGCCTTCATCAAGTTCCACAACAAGGTGGTTGACCTGGTGCAGGCCGACCAAGGCTTCTCTGGGGATGAACTTTTCAAAGAGGCACAGAGAATCGTGCGCTGGCACTACCAGTGGGCAGTGGTCAACGATTTCCTCAAGCGTATCGTCGGTGAGGAGATGTTGAACGAAGTTTGGACTGTTGGCGCTGGCCGTGATCCCCACAAGATCAACCTGCGCTTCTATCATTGGAAAGAGCGCCCCTTCATGCCTGTTGAGTTTTCCGTCGCCGCCTACCGCTTCGGACATAGCCAGGTGAGGCCGACATACCGTATCAACAGCGTCGTGCCCGAGCTGCCGATCTTCTCCCCAGAAGGAGATACGAACCCGCTGGCGGACTTCCGGGGTTTTAGACCCCTGCCGCAGCAGTGGACCATTGAGTGGAATCGGTTCTTCGAGATTGACGGCTCGACCCCACAGAACAGCCGCAAGATAGACACCAAGCTAGCTCCCCCGCTTGCGGACCTGCCAGGCATGGCGACTGGATTCGAGGCTCTGGCCGTGCTCAACCTCTTACGAGGTCGGAGCATGTCGCTTCCATCGGGACACCGAGTAGCAACTGCTGTAGGCGAGACGCCACTTACGTCGGAAGAACTCGAACTAGATCAGACCGGGTATCGTGGTCCCGCGCCACTCTGGTATTACGTGCTTAAAGAAGCCGAGATCAAGGAAGGCGGACGACACCTCGGCTCGGTGGGTGGACGCATTGTCGCAGAAGTTTTACTGGGATTACTAAAGGGCGATCCACTTTCCTTCGCCAACGTGGAGCCGGGCTCGGGTTGGACGCCGCACTTGCCCTCTGCTCAACCCGGCCAGTTTACGATGGCCGATCTAGTCAAGTTCGCCACATCCTAAAACTTCAGCGGCACAGCCACAGAAAGTACCAGTAAATTTTTTTGGATAAAGGTCTACACACATAAGACTGAACTGTGTAGACTTTTATCCATATGACGAAAAGCTACGGTATTCTAGAAAAACTGGCCCAACTTTCCGGTGGCACCTTTAAGGCTGGAGACGCAGCGAAAGCCGGCGTTCACCCGCGGGATTTGTATGCTTTGCGAGATAAGGGCTTGCTGGTCGAGCTTTCGCGAGGAGTCTATCGTCTGGCGGATGCCGAGATCAGCCCTTACCTGGACCTCGTGGCTATTTCACGCCGTAGCTCCCAAGGAGCTGTCTGCCTCAGTTCAGCTCTCTCTTTCTGGAATCTTACCGATGAGATCCCCGCCGAGGTCCACCTGGCAGTTCCCAGGGGAGCCCATCGGCCCGTCATCGACTACCCGCCCGTCCTCGTCCACGTTTTCGCCGCCAGCACCTTCGACCTAGGCCGTGAGCAGGTGCTCTTGGACTCGGGCGAGGAGATCTTTATCTACTCCGCAGAACGGAGTGTGGTCGATGCCATGCGTCTGAGAAGCCAGGTAGGTACCGACGTTACCTATGAAGCCCTACGGCGCTACCTCAAGTGCCCAGAGGCTTCTCCAGGTAACCTGCTGAGCCTTGCTCGACGGCTAAGAGTCGGCGGCCCCATGTCCGATGCGTTGATGGTGTTGATGGGCTGAACCAGGCGGAAAAAGGTCCTCTATACGGTTTCGTAGTCTCTGTATTACAATGAATACCGTAGTGCTATACGGAGGTCAACGATGCCCAAATCCAAGCCGTTTACCATAAGGCTCTCCGACGAGGTGGGGGGCTGGTTGGACCGTGAGAACCGGCGAACGAAGCTGCCCAAAAGCGCCTTGCTGGAAGTCTTGGCGGAAGAATCCATCCGCACCCGCCGCTTCCCCGGCATTGGTTTCCGGGGAGCCGAGCACTCAAGACGGGCGTGGGTGATCGGTACGGCACTGGATGTCTGGGAGGTCATCGAACTCTACGAGGGCAAAGGTAGGGAAAGGCTGCTCTCGGAGCACAACGTCTCTGAACGCCAGCTAGACCTCGCGCTCTCTTATTACGAGGCTTACCCGAGCGAGATAGACGATGCGCTTGAAGAGAACGCCCGCACGCCGGAGGAATGGCACGAACTTTACCCGGCCATCGTACCGCCCCCGCACGGTTAGAGTGCGGCTCCATCTCTCTGGCGGCCACGGGTGAGGATCCTGTTAGATGCCCACATCTCCGGCCGGACGGTGGGCAAGGCACTCGCCGAAGGTGGTCACGACGTGCGCGCCCTCGACTCCGAGATAGAGCTCGAAGGTCTCTCTGACCCGGAGGTACTGGAACTGGCGGCCACCGAAGGCCGCGTGCTCGTGACCGCCAACATACGAGACTTCGAGCCCCTTCTGCGGGAGTGGGTCGGCGAGAGCCGCACGCACCCAGGTGTAATCCTTATTCCCTCCAGCGTGAGAAACGAGGATTTCGGAGTCCTCATCTCGGGTGTGCGGAAGATCATAGCGGACACCACACAGGAAGCATGGGTGGACCGTGTGGAGTGGCTTCGGAAAGCTTGACCGTTATGCCTAAGGGGCAGAGAGTCAGAGTTCGTGAGGTTTTCAGGATGTCGCTCGACCGCGAAACTTACCGCAACCGTACCGCAACCGGGCTGATACGGGCCAGTACGCGCCGGACGAATCACCGCTGCAAATTCCAAGAAACACCTGCAAAATAGCTTATTTGCTGGACGCGATGATACGGGTTGAAACGGTCGGGATCAAACTCGTAATGAGCAGGTCAGCGGTTCGAGTCCGCTCGTCGGCTCTCTTTATTTACTGTAGGTGAAGGGAATTCCCGGAAGAGGCGAGAGGCCCGGTGAAGAGCCAGGCTTCTTTTGGTGCCAATTTGATGCCAACGCGGAAAGTTTCACTGTTTGATATTGTGAAGAGTATGGAAGAGGAGCAGGTTGTTGATACCGCAGAGCCGAGGAAGGTGTCTGCAAAAGCATCCAAATGGAAGCGGTTTTGGAAATCGACTAGGTTCGGAGAGAAAACAGGCTGGGAATGGCTTGAATTGCTAATCGTTCCAGCCGTGCTACTTGTAGAAGGGTTTTGGCTTTCCGCGAGTCAAGAAGAACGAGCAATGCAGGCAGAGAGCCGACGCGCAGCAGCCGAGGCGGATCAGGCGCTACAGCGTACTCAGGATGAAGCCTTGCAAGCGTACCTGGACCAGATAGGTGAGCTTATGCTTAACCGGAACCTGCTTGAGGCTGGTGAAGAGGATGCTGTTCTTACCTTGGGAAGGGCACGCACCGCAACTGTAATGACGAGATTAAATGATGAAGAGAATATAAGTATAGTCCGCTTTCTAACCGATGCGGGTCTAACTGGTGCTGGTGACTCTTCCGTCAGCGTCCTTCGGGAAATTGATTTGCCCAAAACTGACCTCCAGAATGTATATTTCTCTGAGGCGGATCTTACTGGCGCGAATCTTGTAGGGATAAACGCACGCGGTGCGGTTTTCGACTTTGCGAACCTTAAAGAGAGTGTCCTGACGGACGCTGACCTTACCTACGCTACGATGATCGAGACCAATCTTTACGGCATCATTCTACAAGAAGCAACTCTCAAACAAGCTATATTGAAAGACGCCAATCTCAGTGGTGTTCGTCTGAACGGGACGAATCTTAGTCAAGCCGACTTGAGAGGTTTGAATCTTAGTGGTGCCTATTTGAGTAGCGTTGGCGATCAATTAGAAGGCGCGAATCTCGGAGGAGCTAACTTGACTGGCGCAGACCTTAGCGGGGCCGACTTGATCGATGCTAATCTGACAAATGCCAATCTGGCAAACGCTAACCTGACAGATGTGGCTAGCATTAGTAACGAGCAGTTGAGACAGCAAGCTGAATCACTAAAGGGAGCAACTCTACCTGAAGGCTAAAGCACGCTTTACAGGGCGAAGTCCTCGTACAGAGGCCTGGATCGGAGCTTCCTTAGCGGGCAATGATTCTGGGGTCCAGATCCAGGGGCTCCGGCTCGGATACCTCGATGCTCGCGAAGTCCGGGTGGGCTGGATTGATGAGATAGTTGTGCTGACCCCTCACCGTGACGCTAGAAATCTTCAGGATCAGCGACCGGCCTTTCGAAAGCCACGCATCCACGATCTCCTTCAGAAACGGTAGAGCGGGATAGGCTCGCCAACCGTCCGGCAGGGAAGAAGGCGACAGAACCTCGATAGTGGCCTCCTTCAGGGTTGCGGAGACGACCACGAAAGCGTCCAGAACTGTGGGGTCTTCTACGTGCACCAGTTGCTCCGTCGCCGCTTACGAGCGGGCGTTGGAACCCAAAGAAATCGTGATAACCGGCGGAGCTCACTTCGACGCCTACACTGAACCCGGGCTTTCGGAGACTGCGATACCGGGGGTACAGTGGTTCGAACAGCATCTGCTGGGCCGCCAGTACGTGAAGGTCGAAACCACCGGCTGAGATACGGAACAAAAAATTTGGTGCGAACGCTATAGCCTTTCTCGTTATCGTCCGATAACATGCCTGGTAAGTCAACGCATCGAAGAACTTGGTTGAGGGGGGAAGTAGAGTGCGACACATTGTGGTTGTTTTGTTGGCGGTGGTTATTGCTGCAGGCTTATCTTTGCAGGCCGAGACGGAGGCGTTTGCCGGGGCGAGCAAAGTTCGCAAGGCGGACCAGATCCTGGGTAAACCACTCCACAGCCAGGCGACGGTGAAACGCTATGCCCGTTCGGCGGGGTGCACCCGATACATCAAGCGGACCATCCCGATCTACTACGAGATGTCCCGCAAGCGGAATATAGCGCCGGATGTGCTCGTGGCGCAGGCTATTCTCGAAACCGGATGTGGACGCTACGGTGGCGATTCGAAGCCCTGGAACATGGCCGGCATCAAAAAGGGCGGCATCGTGGGTGACCGACCCAGGGACTTCGAGCGTCCCCGCACTGCCCGTCAGGGTGTGAGGATGCACATAAACCACATGGCGGCCTACACGGGCAAAAGACCAATTGGTAAGCCGCACGACCGATTTCACGACGCGCGCGCCGCCCAGAAGAGCCGCGGGTGGTGGGTACGGAGGATAAGCCATCTAGGAGACGGGGTCTGGGCCACGGATTCCAGATACTCTGGCAAGATCCGCCGCATCCTCAATGACATGGGGAGATCCTAGCCCGTATCTGGGCGAATGGTTCGAATATATGACTCACTTCGTAGCTATAAGGGAGAAATCTAGATGTCCCTCTATGCCTTAAACTTGTTCGATCTGGCGGATAATGACTCGTATTTTCAGTATTCGCGCCGTTCTCCGGCTGCGGTGGCCAAATACGAGGGTGAAGTAGTAGCACTTGGTAAACTGGATGAAGCCCTCCAGAGCGACCCGGACTCGAAGCCTCGCATGGCTATGGTTCTCGTCGAGTGGCCCTCACGGAAGATGTTCCAGGGCTTCCTTGACGACCCGGATCATGCCGACCTACACCCGCTGAGAGAAGACGGCACCCGTAACTACCTGTGGTGGACCTACGATCGGCTGGAGGATCTGAAACCACTATTTCGGGAGGTTCGCGTAGATGCCTGATACGGTTGACCAGACTACGCTGCTTGCAAGACAAAAGAAACGGTAAAGAGGAAGCAGCCGGCGAGTAAAAGTGTCGCCGAAGGCCAGATAAATTTGTCGGCTACTCCTGAGACGTATCGCGGTGTATCGGGCGTTTGTCCTGCGCGGTCACGGACCAGGTCGACAAAAAAGATGCCCAGCCGCGATAGGGTTATCGTTAGGAGCAGAAGGATCAGGGACAAGTAGAAAAGAACCGGGGCGGACCCTTTTAGAGGCATTTGCACGAGCCCGAATGGTACGGCTACGCCAACCACACCGAGAACAGCGATAGCTAATCTAGAAAAAGCCTGGAGTATGCTGAGCTTCATCCCCCGATTCTACCCGGCATCCAATCAATGTTTGTGAAGGGTCATCCGAGATTCATTCACAGCCTTTGATACGCTCCTCAACAACGTTCAGTCGATTTTTCACCGGATCCCACTTAACATAGAGGGGATTCTTGTTCTTCTATCGGCCGGGAGGCTTAATTACTTGACGAGCAATGCTGAGAACTACACTCTAGGGGTCGAGGAAGAGTACCAGATCGTGGATCCCGTCAGTCGAGAGCTGTTTATCGACGGCGAAAGTGTTCTGGAGCGGGCCCAAGATGTTCTGGGCGAACAGGTCGAGGCTGAGATGCTCTCCTCCCAGATCGAGGTGATGACGCCGGTATGCCATTCGCTCTCCGAGGTGCGCGACGAGCTGGTGCGGCTGCGGCGGGGCGCCATAGAGGCGGCCGAGGCGGAAGGGCAGAGGATCGCCGCCGCTAGCACGCATCCTTTCTCGTACTGGGAGGATCAGGGACTCACCCCTAAAACTCGCTACCGGAGGCTTATAGAGAACTTCCGACAGTTGGCCGAAGAACAGTTATCTTTCGGGTTCCATGTCCACGTTGGTATCAGCAGCCGGGAGGCTGCAGTAGAGGTGTTGAACCATCTGCGCGTGTGGCTCGCACCGCTGCTCGCGCTCTCGGCGAACTCACCTTTCTGGCGTGGTAGAGATTCCGGTTACGCCAGCTATCGTACCCAGGTTTGGGGACGGTTCCCAACGGCGGGACCACCCGGTAACTTCAGTTCCCTGGCGGCCCACGATGCGCTGGTCAGGAGCCTCGTGGAGACCGGGGGCGTGATGGATGTAGAGAGCGTTTACTGGGATGCGAGGCTCCCGGAGAAGCACGACACCGTCGAGATCCGGGTCGCCGACGTGTGCAGTAAGCTGGACGAGGCCGTGATGCTGACCGGACTGGCCCGGGCTCTGGTACGGGAATGCCACGAGCGCGCCTCGCGAAATGAATCATCCCCGGAGGCGCGTCCGGAGATGCTGACCACCGCGCACTGGCTAGCCTCCCGACACGGGCTGGATACGGAACTCGTAGACCTGGAGGCATGCCGCGCCGTGCCGGCCCGCGAGGTAATACGCTCGCTGCTGGACTTCACGCGTCCGGCGCTGGAAGATTTTGGCGACTGGGACGAAGTTTTGTCTCTCGTCGAAGAATCGCTTCAGAAGGGAAATGGCGCACAACGCCAGCGCCGCGCCCACGAGCGGGAGGGGCGGCTGGAAGACGTGGTCGATGCCCTGGTCGAAGAGACGGCGCTGGGCACTCGTTGATTTCCCAGGGTTAGCCGGAAGACGTTGCCTTCTCCGGGGCCGCCGACACCGGTTCCGGGCCGCTGGTGAGGTTGCGGGTCTCTCGTAAGGCGACGGAGAGCGTCGAGAGGTCGAAGGTTCCGCTGGAATTGACATCCCGGAGGACTTGTAGGAGTCGGTCCACGGGTTCACCCTTTGACTCTATCCAGGCCTCGACGCGATCTTCGGCGGATATGTCGCCATCTGGTACCTCGTGGAGCACTTCGGCGGTGAGTGTGGCTTCCTGGTCAAAGAGGTCATCCCGCAGAGCTGCCCGGGAAAGCATCTGCCACCGGTTGTTGCGGGGCAGGTCTTCGATGTGATCCCGAAGCCAATGAATCCTCAATCGTTCGCCTAACATGAAGTACACTGCCGCGACGGTCTCCAGAGAATGGCCGGTAGACGAAGCGATGTCTACGATGTCCAGCGCGGAGAACATGGAGTTTAGGGTGGCTACCCGCTTTGCGAGGTCCTCCGGGACGCCGGCTTCGACGCACTCTTCGGTGGCATTCTCTAGTGCGTCCCGGTCGGATTCGAGCATGAGCTCGGGGATGAGTTCGGTCAACTCTTCGGCTCCCTCGGAGAAGTTGGAGACTGCGTCGGCGATGTCCAGGGGTGAACGTTGGTTGCGTAGTAACCAACGCGTCGCCCGCTCTATGAGCTTACGGGCATCAAGGAGCATGTTGATCTGTACCTCTGTTTCGACCTGGTTGTCGAGGGCTTCTATCTGAGACCATAGGCTGGGAAGGTCGAAAATCTCACGGGCCGCGGCGTAGGATCGGGCGATCTCCGGCGCGGTTCCGCCGCTCTCCTCGCGCAGCCGGTAGGCGAAGGTGGTACCACACCGGTTTACCAGGTCGTTAGTCAGGTGGGTGGCGACGATTTCTCGCCGCAGCCGGTGATCTTTCAACGGCTCCCGGAACCGCTCGCGCAGCGGCGTAGGGAAGTAACTTTCTAGCTCCCGAGAAAGGTAGGAGTCATCCGGTACGTCGGAGTCGAGCAACTGCTGGTACAGGATGATCTTGGTGTAAGACAGCAGGATGGCGAGTTCGGGGGCGGCGAGACCGAGTCCCTCGGACCTCCTATCCGCCAGCTCTTCTTCGCTGGGCAGGAACTCCAGCTCGCGGTTGAGTTGCCCGGCATCTTCCAGCGCCCGCATGTACCGGGCGTGTACGTTCTCCATAGAGGAAGCCTGGGCCACGGCATTGTCTACAGCCTGGGTCTGCGCGTAGTTGTTCCGCAGTACGAGATCGCCGACCTCCTCAGTCATCTCGGCGAGTAACTCATTGCGTTGTTTCTCGGTCATGTCGCCGTTTTCCACGACGGCATCGAGCAGTATCTTTATATTGACCTCGTGGTCGGAGCAGTCCACGCCGGCAGAGTTGTCTATGGCGTCCATGTAGACGCGGCCGCCGTTCAGGGCGAACTCTATGCGCCCTTCCTGGGTAAAGCCGAGGTTGCCGCCCTCCCCGATAACCCGGCACCCTAGCTCGTTGCCATCCACTCTCAAAGAATCGTTGGCCTTATCCCCGACATCAGCGTTGCTTTCGTAGCTGGCTTTTGCGTAGGTGCCGATGCCACCGTTCCAAAGTAGGTCTACCGGCGCTTTGAGCAGGGCGTATATGACCTCGTTGGGCGTCAGGGACTTCTTCTCGACACCCAGCAATTCCTGAATCTCGGGCGTGAGTTTAATGGATTTCTTCGTGCGGGAGAAGATGCCGCCGCCCTCCGAGATGCAGTCTTTGTCGTAGTCGGTCCACGCGGAGCGTTCCGCGTCGAACAGCCGTTGGCGTTCCCCGAAGCTTTTTTCTGGGTCGGGGTCCGGGTCGAAGAAGATGTGCAGGTGGTTGAAGGCCGCTACCAGCTTGATGTGGCGGCTCAGGAGCATGCCGTTGCCGAACACGTCGCCGGACATGTCGCCGATGCCGACCACGGTGAACTCTTCATTCTGGATGTCCTTGCCCAGGCCACGGAAATGCCGCTTCACTGACTCCCAAGCACCGCGGGCCGTTATGCCCATCGCTTTGTGATCGTAGCCCGTTTCGCCACCAGAGGCGAAGGCGTCGCCGAGCCAGAAGCCGTACTCCTCTTTGGAGATGCCGTTTGCGATGTCGGAGAAGGTGGCGGTGCCCTTGTCGGCGGCGACCACCAGGTATGGATCATCGTCGTCGTAGCGCACCACGTCCGGGGGCGGCACGGTCTCTCCGTCCACGAGGTTGTCGGTCAGGTCGAGCATACCGCAGATGAGCGTCCGGTAGCAGACGATGCCTTCTTCCTGGAAGGCCTCGCGGTCTCCGTTTTGCGGCGGACGCTTGACGACGAAGCCGCCTTTGGCGCCCATCGGCACGATCACGGCGTTCTTTACCGTCTGGGCCTTCATAAGGCCTAGTATCTCGGTGCGGAAATCCTCTTTCCGGTCAGACCACCGGATGCCACCGCGGGCGACCTCGCTGCCCCGGAGATGAACGCCCTCGGTCCGCGGCGAGTAGACGAAGACCTCGAACATCGGGCGGGGGAGGGGTAGCTCCGGGATGCCGGAGGGGTCCAACTTGAACGAGAGGTATGGTTTGGACTCTCCATTGCCGTCTTTCTGGAAGTAGTTTGTCCGCAGCGTCGCCAGGATGGCGTTCAAGAAACGTCGCAGGATGCGATCCTCGTCCAGACTTGCTACCTCGTCGAGCGACTCCTCAATCTCCTCTTTTAGCCGCTCGGTTTCATCTTCGGCTTTCTCATGGGACTCGGGGTCGAGGCGCACCAGGAAAAGCTCTGCGAGTAAGCTGGTGATGTGTGCGTTGTCGGCCAGGGTGTCCTCCATGTAGTCCTGGCTGAACGTCGTACCCGCCTGGCGCAAATACTTACAGTAGGCTCGCAGGATGGTGATCTCGCGCCACGTGAGACCGGCCCGTAGCACGAGACGATTGAAGCCGTCGTTTTCCACGTCGCCGCGCCACATCCGGTCGAAGGCTTCCTGAAAAGTCTTCTTTACCTCGTCGGTTTGAAGGTCGCCCTGAGCTTCGTGGGCGAGGCCGAAGTTGTGGATCCAGGCTTCAGGCGAGTCGGAGGGTTCGATTTTGTACGGGTGCTCGTCTACGACCCGGACACCCATCTCCTCCAGCAGCGGCATAACGCTGGAGAGTGGGATCTTACCCCCCGACCGGTACAGTTTGAACCGGAGGAAATTCTCCGGGACTTCGAGCGGCTGGTAGAGGTTCATGCCCAGTTGGTCCTCAGAGGCGAGCTCCTCGATCTTGTCGATGTCGGAGACGGCGGTCCGCGGTAGGTAGTCGTGTCGGTAACCGGGGGGGAAGGCCTCCTGGTAGCGGTGGTAGAGCTCGGTCCCGCGCTCTTCGCCGCAATGCTCGACGAGCGCGTCGTACAGTTCGTCGGCCCAAGAGCGGATCGAATGGGCAAGGTGCTCTTCGACCTCGGCCACGTCGTAGTCCGGCAGGTCGTCTGGTGTGGTGCGGATTACGAAGTGCAGCCGCGCCAACACAGACTCGGAAAGCCGGACGTTGAATTCGACGCCCGTACCTTTGAACGACTCCTTCAGGATTTTCTGCATCCGCTCCCGAATCTTGGTGTTGTAGTGGTCGCGCGGGACGTATACCAGGCAGGATAGAAAACGGCCGTAGGCGTCGGGCCGGACAAAGAGCCGAACGCGCTGGCGCTCGTGCAGGTGGAGTATGCCCGTCGAAATCTCGAGCAACTCCTGCTTGCGGATCTGAAACATCTCGTCGCGCGGAAAGGTCTCCAGGATCTCGACCAGATCCTTCTCGTTGTGGCTGTCTTCCGGGAATCCGGCCTCATTCAGGCAATACTTCACCTTGCGACGCAGGATCGGTATCTCTAGCGTACTCTCACTATAGGCGGAGAAAGTGTAGAGCCCAAGAAAACGTCGCTCTCCGACGACCTCACCCGAATCGTTAAACTTCTTGACCCCAACGTAGTCCAGTTGGGAGGGACGATGAACGGTCGAGCGTGAGTTGGCCTTGGTCAGGTTGAGCAGGCGCCGCTCACGGGCGAGACTCCGGGCCTCCGGCGGCAGCTTGTTGAAACTGGACGAAGCTTCTCCGGATTCCTTCTCCCGCAGTATGCCGAGGCCACTGTCGGAGACGGCCCGCAGGACATCATCTCCGTTCTCTTCTAGCAGATCGTACTCCCGGTAGCCCAGCAACGTGAAGTGATTGTTTTCGAGCCACTGCAGGAAATCCTTCACCTCCGATACGTCCTCTTCCTCAACCGGCAGGCTCGCCGCGTCGAGGTTGGAGACGATGTCCGCGACCTCTTCCCGCATCTTCGGCCAGTCTTCGACCGCGACCCGAACGTTGTCTAGGACCTTTTGGAGGCCATCGCAGAGCTGTTCCAAAGCCTCGGTCTCGGTGTGCCGGTCCACCTCGACGTGAATGACGGACTCCGGTGAAGCGTCTTCCTTCTCGGCGTCAGGTGGCAGAACTTCAGTGAGACGGCCCTCCTCGTCGCGCCGGACGTTCATTACGGGGTGGATCATGCGGTGTATCGAGTACCCCTGGCGGTTGATCTCCATGCGCACCGAGTCCACGAGGAACGGCATGTCATCGTTGACGATCTCGACAACGGTGTGGGTCGTCTGCCACCGATATTCTTCGAAACGCGGATTGTAGACCCGAAGTTTCGGCGTGCCGGGTTCACGTTGGAGAGCAAAGTTCCAGTGGGCCACGGCCGCCCCGTAGATGTCTATGGGCGAGAGCCCGGTCAAATCCTCCGTCGCCACCCAGCCGTAATACTGGCGCACAAACTCTTCGACTTGCGGCGCCTGATCTTCGGATAGCCGCTCCCATACACGCTCGACAGCCTTGTCGAGAAGTTCGGTCTTCGTCGACGTCATGACAGTCCTCCATCTTTCCCGGTCCCACAGTAACCTACCCCTAATGATAGTAGAAATAGTAGAGTAGATGTACGAGGCCGTGTAGGGGCAATCGGGTTCTTCCGGGGGCGAGGAAAACTCGTACTAAATTTAAGCCTCGTAGCCGGCGAAAGTGGCCCCGAGCCTGTTCAGTAGCATTTGCCCCGACTATTGGCATCCTTGACACAAAATCTAGGTCTCGCTAAGATTGTATACAAACAGTTTGCAAAGCTGTTAGGGAAAGGGTATGAGAGTTTTATGGACGCTATTCCAAAGAGTAGAGTGGAGACTGGTTCGCCGGGTGTGTTCGAGCGGTTGCGGCGTTGGATCCTCGAAGGCGAATACGAGCCGAACGAGAGGTTGGTCGAGGAGCAGTTGGCGGAACGTCTAGGGGTTAGTCGGACTCCCATACGGCAGGCTCTGACCATGCTGGAGGCCGAGGGGCTGGTCGAAATGGCGCCGAACCGTGGGGCTACGGTCCGTTCTTTTAGCGTGGACGAGGTGTGGGACATCTACGATCTGCGGGCCGTGCTTAAAGGGCACGCGGCGCGCCGGGCGGCGGGGAGGATCGACAGCCGGGAACTGGATGAGCTCAGGGGCCTTACGGTGGCGATGGAGGAGATGGCGGCGGAGAAGTTTACCGACCACGAAGAAGAGATCCGACAGCTCGTCGCCCGCAACCAAAAGTTCCACGGGACCATCGTCACGGCCTGCCGCAACCAGCGGCTAGAACGACTCCTCCGGCGAACGGTAGAGATCCCACTGATGTTCAAGGCGTTCTTCTGGTACACGCCGTACGAGAGAACTGTCTCTAATCACTACCACCGTCAAATACTCCACGCCCTCGAACAAGGAGATGCGGATCGGGCTGAGATTGTCATGCGCGAGCACGTCTACGAGGGCCGGGATTTTGTTATTCAGGCGCTGAAAGAGGATATAGTTTGAACCCGGCGGTAAACGGAGCTTATCCTCTGGAAGGTGTTCGCGTGGTCGAGATGGGGAGCCTCCTTGCGGGACCGTTCTGCGGCCAACTACTGGGAGACTTCGGGGCCGAGGTCATCAAGATAGAGTCGCCCGGCAAAGGTGACCCGATGCGCGAGTGGGGACGGCACCGCAAGAATGACCGTACCCTCTGGTGGCCCATCATCGCCCGCAATAAGAAGTCCGTTACTCTCAACCTGCGAGAAGAAGCGGGACAAGAGCTCGCCCGCAAACTCATCGCCGAGGCCGACGTACTCATAGAGAACTTCCGGCCCGGCACGATGGAACGCTGGGGGCTCGGATACAGGGAACTAGCGGAGATAAACGACGGGCTCGTCATGGTGCGGGTCTCGGGTTATGGGCAGACGGGACCGTATCGCGAGCAGGCGGGTTTTGGGTCCATCGGCGAGGCAATGGGCGGCATCCGGCACGTAACGGGCTTTCCAGATCAACCACCTCCGCGCACCGGGATAAGCCTCGGTGACTCACTGGCGGCGACCTTCGGAGCCCTGGGAGCTTTGACGGCTTTGTACCATCGAGACGCCCACGGCGGGCGGGGACAGGTGGTAGACGTTGGCATCTACGAAGCGGTCTTGGCGCTTATGGAGAGCACCATCCCGGAGTACGAGCTAGCCGGCAAAGTTCGGGGCCGGACCGGGAGTGTGCTGCCGTTCGTGGCACCCTCGAACATCTATCCGACAAAGGAAGAAGATTACGTCCTGATCGCCGCGAACGCCGACAACGTCTTCGAGCGGCTGTCGGAGGCTATCGGGCGTCCCGAGTGGCCCGAAGACGAGCGGTACGCTACCCACCACGCCCGCGGCGAGAATATGGAGGAACTGGACGGCATGATCTCCGCCTGGACCAGCGAGCGTGGCGTCGAGGAAATCCTCACCACCATGGCCGAGGCCGGCGTGCCCGCCGGCAAAGTCTTTACCGCTGCCGATATGACTGAGGACGAACATTACGCTGCCCGTGAAAACGTCATAAGAGTCGAAGACCCGGAGATTGGGGAGTTCCCCATGCAAAACGTCGTCCCGCGGCTAACCGAGACGCCCGGAGAAGTCCGCTGGACGGGACCGAAGCTCGGTGAGCACAACGAGGAAGTCTACGGGAAGCTGCTGGAGCTTGACGAGGGCGAACGCAGAGATCTACTGGAGCGAGGAATCATCTGATGAAGATAGAGATCGTGGACGTCGGCCCCCGCGACGGCCTCCAGAACGAGGACCGGCATCTATCGCCCGAGGTTCGCGCTGAGCTGTGCGACCGGTTGGCCGCCACCGGAATTTCTAGAATCGAAGCGGCCAGTTTCGTGAATCCAAAGCTCGTGCCGCAGACAGCCGGAGCGGAAGAGGTTATGGATACGATGGACCGGAGTCCGGGCGCGAGTTACGCGGGACTGATCCTGAACGAAAAAGGATACGAACGGGCGGTAGAGTCCGGTGTAGACGAGGTCCGGTATGCCTTTCCGGTTACGGAAACCTTTGTCAAACGCAACCAGAACACCACCGTTGCAGGGGCGACGCAGTTGGCATCCCGGCTCGTAGAGCGCGCCCGGCTGGACGGTGTACGAGTCTCGATCACCCTCGCCGCAGCTTTCGGATGCCCGTTCGAAGGATCTGTAGAACCGGAGACGGTGCTCCGAATAGCCGACCAAATAGCTGGATCGGCACCGGACGAGATAGTTCTTGCCGACACCATTGGGGTCGGGGTCCCAACGCAAGTACGGAAGCTGCTCAAAGGCGTGTTGGAGTCCGGCATTGTCACGGGCTGCCACTTCCACGACACCCGAAACACCGGCATTGCCAACGCGGTTGCCGCCGTAGAAAGCGGGACGACCGTGCTCGATGCCTCGGTCGGCGGTATCGGCGGATGTCCCTTCGCGCCGCGCGCAACAGGAAACATCTCAACAGAGGATCTGGTCTACACCCTGCACGGTATGGGTTACGAGACGGGAATAGACCTGGAAATGCTGATCGGGGTAGCGGTATGGCTCTCCGAACAGCTCGGCAAGGAACTTCCGGGACAAGTGTACAAGGCTGGCAACTTCGAGCCGGTAGCAGGATGACAAACAGAGAGGAGTTACATGGCGTATAACGTGGCGGTAGATGTAGGGGGGACGTTCACCGATGTTCTGGTCTTCGATGAACAGTCTGGGGAGCTGGCCGAGGGGAAAGTGCTATCCACCCCGGAAGATCCGTCGCAGGGGGTCGTGACCGGTATAGAGGCGACCTGCGAGAAAGTAGGGATTTCCTTCGAGGATTTGAACCTGCTATTTCACGGGACGACCGTCGTGACGAATATGATCCTCACCAACACCGGCTCTCGGGTGGGCCTGCTAACTACAAAGGGACACGAGCAGATCCTGCACCTCGCCCGCGCCTGGACGCCGGGGCCACTCTTCGGTTGGATGGCGCTTCAGAAGCCAGATTCACCCGCAGACCCGACCGATACTGTAGGCATCTCCGAGCGGCTGGGGCCGGATGGAAGCGTGATCCAGGAACTGGACGAGAACCAGGTCCGCGAAGCGGTAGAAAGCCTGGTCGAACGGGGAGTAGAATCGCTTGCCATCGGGTTTCTGAACTCCTACGTCAACCCGGACCACGAACGGCGCGCCCGGGATATCGCCCGTGAGGTGGCCTCCGACCTTCCAGTCACCATCTCCTCCGACATCGGTCAGGAGTACGGCGAGTACGAGCGGACGCTTACGACCGTGGTGAACACCGCCGTGAGGCCCCAAGCTATCGTTTATATGAACAACTTCGAAGATTCGATGAAGGAGCGCAATTTCGGCGGTACGCTCTCCATCGTCCGTTCCGACGGCGGGGCTATGAGCACGGAGGCCGTCGCTGAGCGTCCGATCCAGATCGCGCTGTCGGGACCATCCGGCGGCGTCACGGGCTCAGCTTACCTGGCGCGGGAGATCGGGGTTCCGGACGTCCTCACCCTGGATATGGGGGGCACATCCACCGATGTCTCGCTGTGCCTGGCCGGTGAAGCCCTGGTGCAGCGCGAGATGTCGCTCGGCTATTTCCAGTTCAAGGTTCCGGCTGCCGATGTTCACAGCGTTGGCGCTGGCGGCGGCTCCGTGGCTTTCCTCTCCACTAGCGGCGCGCTGCAGGTCGGCCCGGCGAGCGCGGGCGCAGACCCGGGACCGGCCTCTTACGGACGCGGCGGCGAAGCCCCGACCGTTACGGACGCTAACGTCGTACTCCATCGCATCCCACCGGGCGTCGCACTTGGTGGCACGATGGCGCTGGATGAGGACGCGGCCCGAACCGCCGTCCAGGCGATCGCAGAGCCGCTCGGAATGGGCGTCGAGGAAGCGGCGGAAGCCGTACTGGACATCGTGAACGAGAACATGCACGCCGCCCTGCGGGTGGTCAGCGTGGAGCGTGGTTATGATCCGAGGGAGTTCGGACTCGTGGCCTTCGGCGGCGCGGGGCCGATGCACGCCAACGCCCTGGGCAAGCTGATGCAGACGGCTCCGGTCGTCATTCCACCAACGCCGGGTGTGATGAGCGCGTTCGGGTTCCTCTCGTCGGACATCCAGAACGAGTTTCCGGAGACTTACCTACGGACCGCTGAAGAGACACCGGCTTCAGAGTTGAAGCAAACGGTCGAGCGTCTCATAAGCCAGGCGGAGGAGTGGCTGGATAACGAGGGCGTGGACGAGGAAGATAAGCAGTTCGATCTCTACGCGGATTGCCGCTACTATCTGCAGAACATCCAGATCCCCTGTCGTTTCGAGTTCGATGAGTTAGAGGGTGAAGACGTCACTTTTCTTCGCGGACGTTTTGAGGACGCCCACAGGCAACGGTACAACTTCGAGCTGCCGGACTCGCCGTTGGAGATTGCCACGCTCCGGGTCGTCGGGCGCGGCACCATCGCTGGCGTCACCTTGGCGGAGAGCGAGAATGGCGCGGGGGAGGACGCCTCGGGCGCGGTGATGAGGACGGACAAAGCATATTTCAATGGCGAGTGGATGGAGACCCCGATCTACGACCGTAATGGATTAAGGCCCGGCAACGCCGTCGAAGGACCAGCCATCGTCCAGCAGGACGACACTACTACGGTGATCGAACCGGGTTACAGGGGCGCGGTGGACCGCTTCGGGAACATCCTGATCGAGGAGGCATAGAGATGGTACTGCACGAACAATCCACACCGGACTTCGTTCGGGAGCACGACATAGACCACGTTACTCTGGACATCATCGAGAACGCGCTCAAAAACATCCGGGACGAGATGGACCGGGTTTTGGTTACCACCGCGGTAAGCCCCATCATCCGGGAGCAGGCCGACGAATTCCCCATGATCGCCGACCGCAAGGGACGCATGATCGTCGGCCAGTTCGGCAGCCCGGTCGACACGGTCCTCGAAAACTCACCCTACAGCCTCGAAGACCTCGAAGACGGTGACGTCATTGCACTGAACGACCCGTACATGATGGAGGGCTCGACCTCGCACCTGCCCGACATCCTGCTGATACGTCCGATCTTCTACGACGACGAACACGTAGGCTACGCCCTCCAGTGGGGAAACCTGATGGATGTGGGGGGCAAGAGCGCCGGTTCTATCCCCATCGACGCACGTTCCATCTACGAAGAGGGCGTACGGATGCCGCCCGTCAAGCTCTATGATGGCGGTAAGCTCAACGAAGAAGTCTTGCGTTTCTTCTGTCACAACTCCCGCACTCCCCGAGAGACGCGGGCGGACGTCATGGCAATAGCAGCCGGGACCTCGGCCGGCGCCCAGCGCGTAAAGGATATCTGTGCCCGCTTCGGTAAAGATACTTACTTGGAGGCTTGCGACGCCTTACTCGACCGAACGCGGACGAGCATTATCGGACTGATCCGTCAGCTCATCCCCGAAGACCAGCGCTTCGAGTTCGAGGACTACACCGACGACGATGGCCTCGGCAACGGCCCCATTAAGCTGAAGCTCGCCATGTGGCGCGAGGGCGATAGCCTGCACCTGGATTGGGAGGGCACCAGCGCCCAGGTCCCCGGACCGGTAAATTTCCTCCTCAACAAAGAGATGTTCCAGATGTTCGCCGGCGTATTCCTGATCTCCGCCGTGGACCCCACGATCCTCTTCAACGACGGCTACGCTGACATCATAAAAGTGAACATCCCTGACGGATCCGTCCTGCGCCCGAAGGCACCGGCGCCGCTGAGCAACCGGCTGGTCGTCATGGCGCGACAGTTCGACGTGCTCGGTGCGGTGTACGCGAAGGCTATTGGTTTCCAGGTCTCCGGTTCCTACGGGACGAGTCCTAACTTCGTCTACTCCGGCGTCAAGGAGGACGGGGAGTCGTTCCAGACCATGGAGATACTCTACGGCGGCATACCGGCTATTCCCGGCAAGGACGGTATCGACGGACATAGTTGGTGGCCGGAGTTCCTCGCCGTACCGACGGAGTACATGGAGACTTACTATCCCCTGATCGTGGAGGAGTATAGTGCCCGGCCCGACTCCTGTGGCGCCGGTGTGGCACGTGGCGGCTGCGGCATAAAGAAAGTCTACCGTTTCCTCACCGACGGCAACATAACTTACCAGGACGATCGCGCCCACACATTCCCCTACGGCGTTGGCGGCGGCAAGCCGGGAGCCGCGTCACACAAAACCCTCATCCGAAAGGGCGGTGACGAAATAGATCTTCCATCCAAAGTCAGCGACGTGCCCGTCTACGAGGGGGATCGACTCATCTTCGAGACGGCGGGCGCCGGCGGTGTAGGAGATCCTCTGGAGCGTGACCCCGAGGCCGTTGCAAAGGACGTGCGCTGGAACCTCGTCAGCAGTGGAGCTGCCGAGAATGAGTATGGTGTAATTCTGGCTGACGGTTCGGTGAATTCGGACGCAACCGACACAAAGCGTGAAGAACTGAAAGATTCTCGGGAGGGCGAGTTGCCGGAGTTCGACCACGGGGATCTTCCGTCGCTCGAAGAGCAGCAGCGCATCATCGCCGACACTCGGCGCGAGTTCAACGAGTGGCTCTCCGCAGAGCTCGGGACTACCAGATAACGAGAGGAATTCATGCCTGAAGAACACGTGATCGGGATAGACCCGTCCCGGCAGTTGGCCGAAGAGCCGGACACCGGGCACAACCGCTGGCACGAGGATCTGCAGCCGGCTTTGGAGGTAGATCCTGGCGACACTGTGATCTACGAGACCCGTGACGCCTTCGACGGCCAGCTAGGTCCTGCCTCTACGGCGGACGACGTGGCGAACCTCGACCTGAACCTCGTCCACCCGCTGACCGGGCCGGTCTACGTCCGGGGAGCGGAGCCGGGAGACCTGCTGGAGATCCACGTGCAGGAAATAGAGGCTGACCCCTGGGAGCAGTGGGGCTACACGGTAGAAGTTCCCGGATTCGGCTTTCTGCGCGATGAGTTCGAGGAACCATTTATAGTCCATTGGCCCTTGAGGGGTAACGAGTACGCCGAGTCGGATGAACTACCCGGCGTCCGTATCCGCTGCAACCCACACCTGGCTTCAGTCGGTCTCGCTCCCAGCGAAGACCTACGCCGCGCCGCCACCGAGCGCGAGTCGGAACTCGCCGAACGCGGGGGCTTCTCGCTGCCGCCGGAGCCTGAAGGGGCCGCGCCGACGGGTGCGTTGGCCGAAGAGGCCATTCGCACTATTCCGCCACGAGAGGTCGGCGGTAACCTCGACATAAAGCAACTCTCACCGGGCGCGACGGTGCTCATACCCGTGTACCACGAGGGTGGGATGGTCTCTGTTGGCGACATCCACTATGCGCAGGGCGACTGCGAGGCGTGCGGCACGGCCATCGAGATGCGCTCCCGCACGCACCTGAGTTTCCGGATCAGAAAAGGCGAGGCCCGCGAGAAGGGAATAAAAGACCTACAGTTCTTCCGGTACGACTACTTCACCGTTCCGGAGCTCGCCGCGCCACGGCGCTTCTTCGCCACCACCGGCATAAGCGTAACCCGAGACGGCAAAAACGAGAGTGAGGACATAAGCCTCGCGGCCCGCAACGCACTACTGAACATGATAGATCACCTCCAGCAAGATCGAGGCTTCACCCGCCAACAAGCCTACGCGTTGTGCAGCGTCGCCGTGGACCTCTGCATAAGCCAGACGGTAGACGTACCCAACTTGCTGGTCAGTGCCCTGCTCCCACTCGATATCTTTATGTAGTTTCAACGCAGGAGGTGCCAGAGGTGTCATTAGAAGGTTTCGGCGGCCGCAGCGGATTCGGCCGTCGCCCCGCCCTCGCCATCATAGATATGACGCTGGGGTTTACGGACCCCGGCTCGCCGCTCGCCTGCGACTTGGAAGAACCCGTGGAAAATATAAAGAGGCTTCTCGAAGTCGCCCGAGAGACAGAGATACCGGTCATCTACACCACCGTCGCCTACCGAGAATCCGACAAGCTCACCGCCGCGGCGTTCTTAGACAAAGTACCCGCGCTCTTAGTCCTCGAAGCCGGTAGCCGTTGGGCCGAGATAGACCCGCGCATAGCGCCCTTCGAAACGGAGCCCGTGCTAAACAAGCTTTTTGCCTCGGCGTTCTACGGCACCGGGCTCGCTAGTGCGCTCGCCGCGGCCAGTGTAGACACCCTCATAGTCACCGGCGCTTCTACGTCTGGCTGCGTGCGGGCAACGGCGGTGGATGCTCTTCAGTACGGCTATCGTCCCGTAGTTCCGCGTGAAGCCGTCGGAGACCGAAACCCGGACGCCCACGAAGCAAACCTCCACGACATAGACACCAAATACGGGGATGTTATGTCCGTAGAAGAGACGCTTGAGCATCTGAATTAACGTGCCTGAAACATTTTCAGTCGCCCCCTTGCGCGGGATTTTTGGTGAAAGTAATATGACGATAGATCAAATGGGGAACGATGCCCGGAGAAGGTAGAACTACTTCGAGACGGGAGAGGAGAAGCGCGGAATGTTACAACTAATAGAGCGGCGTATTTTGCAAAGATTACAGGAGGACGCTGGCGGCGCAACTCCCGGCTTTAGTAAGGGAATTAGATACAACAGGAGGGAGTTGCTTAATGTCTGATCGGTTCGACATTACTGGTATAGATATAGGTGTACTCATAGCGTATTTGGTTCTTAGCCGGATCATCCCGCTCGTGCTCGCCCCGAAAGGGTCCGGCGAGGACGAGGATGCTTCGGAAGATTATTTCCTCGGTGGAAGAAACTTTATCTGGCCTTTCGTCGGCCTCTCGCTCGTGGCGACCAACATGTCCGGGGCGACGTACGTAGGACTTGCGGGCGCCGGTTACGCCCAGGGGATCTCCGTCTTCGCCTACGAGTGGATGACCAGCGTGATACTGGTAGTTTTCATCTTCTTCCTTCTGCCGTTCTATCTCCGGTCCGGGGTCTTTACGCTACCGGAGTTCCTCGAAAAACGTTTCGACGTAAGATCCCAATTGACCTTTGCGGGTTTCAACCTTTTCGCTAACATGTTCATAGACATGGCCGCCGCGCTCTATGCCGGTGGCGTCGTGGTTCAGGTTCTCTTCCCCGTTATTCCGCTGTGGGTATCGATAGCCGCGCTAGCTATTCTGGCCGCTGTTTACACGATCTTCGGTGGTCTCGGGGCTGTCATGATCAGTGACTCGATCCAGGCTACCCTCACTCTCGTCGGCGGCGCGGTTGTCTTCTTCGCGGTGCTCGCCAGGATACCGTCCTGGGAGGCCGTATCCCGGCAGGCCGGTGAAGAGAAGATGAGCCTCATTTTGCCGATAGGCAACCCGGACCTGCCCTGGCCCGGACTTATTACCGGCGTAGTTGTAATAGGTATGTACTACTGGACTACCAACCAACTCGTAGTGCAGCGAACGCTTGGGGCCAGGAGCCTCGACCACGGACGGTGGGGTTCGCTATTCGCAGGTTTCGTGAAGCTTACGTTCTTGTTTTTCTTCATTCTACCCGGAACTTTCGCCATCTTGCTGTATCCAAACATTGGGAACCCGGACCTCATATTCCCGACCATAGTCTTCGAAACGTTTCCGGTAGGTCTTCGGGGCATGATGCTGGCGGCGATAATCGCGGCCATAACTTCTACCGTTGACTCTATCCTCAACTCGGCCTCGACGGTCGTGACGATGGACTTCGTCAAGACCTTCCGTCCCGAAACGAGCCAGCGGGGTCTGGTCACGATCGGCCGTATCGCCACGGTTGGGGCGCTCATAGTGGCGATCATTTGGGCTCCGACCATCGCCTCTTTCGAGACGCTCTACGGCTACCTGCAGTCCGTGCTTTCGTACACGGTTCCGCCGATCGTCGCGACGTTCATCCTGGGAATAATGTGGAGCCGAGTGACCGCAAACGCAGCCTTCGTTACGCTGGCCGGTATGATTCCCCTCGGAGTATTTATGTTCATTTTGGGCCCGGTCTTCGGTGTTTTCTTGGCCGACATCCAGTTCCTGTACTTTGCCGGGCTACTTCTCGTGTCCAGCATAATCGTCTTGGTGGTGGTGAGCCTGCTAGGGGAGCGTCCGCCGAGGGAGAAGACGGACGGTTTGACCTGGGAACCCCGATATTGGCGCGAGGAGACCGAAGAACTTCGCGGAAAGCCGATACTGCTCAACTACCGCTTCTTATCTATTGCGATGTTGATAGCTACGTTCATCATCGTGTACATCTTCCGATAGGGGTTAGCTAAAGGATCCGGTCAAAGGAGGAGTTTGTGAGGAATAGGGAAAGGTTGGAACGCTCAATGGCCAACTTCAGGAGGAGAAACTACAGTCGGCGGGACTTCCTGAAGCTGGGAGGCACCGGCCTTGCAGGAGCGGCGTTGCTCGGTACCGCAGGTTGCGGCGGGGGAGGAAACGGCGGCGATGGGAACAGTATCACCTTCACCTACGGGGCCAGCGGGTCCGAAGACCTAAGGACCGTAAGGGAGCTAGTAGATCGTTTCAACCAGGAGAACGAGAACGGTGTCACGGTCGAGTTCGACCAGCGATCCGAGGTTACGGACGAATACTTCCGGTCGCTGGTGTCCGACTTCGAGGCTGGGTCCGGGTCGGTAGACGTGATCGCCGGGGACGTGATTTGGAGCGCGGAGCTTGCAGATAGCGGTTGGATCGAGGACCTTAGCGGCCGGATGTACTCAGACTATTCGCCACAAGTTCCGGACGCGTTCTTGAACGGGGCGATAAGCTCAGTCTCCTACCAGAACAGACTTTGGGGCGTGCCGTGGTTTACCGACGTCGGCGTGCTTTACTACCGGACAGACCTTCTCGAAGAGGCCGGTATGAGCGATCCGCCGACAACGTGGAGCGGTCTGACGGACATCGCCAATCAAGTCAAGGAGCAGTCCGGGACTCAGTACGGCTTCGTTTTCCAGGGCGCCGACTACGAGGGTGGTGTCGTAAACGGCCTAGAATATATCTGGAATGCCGGAGGTGATGTTCTAGAGGGTAACATTAGCACTTCTGCCCCCGGTACACCGGTCTCAATCTCTCCCAATTTCGTCGCCATAGACAGCCAAAGCTCGGTGCAAGGGCTCCAGACACAACGCGGCCTGGTTTCGGATGAGGTGGCACCGCAAGAGGTCGCCGAGTATAGGGAGTCGGAGTCAAACGACGCTTTCATGGCCGGGGACGCGGTCTTCCAGCGCGGGTGGCCGTTTATGTTCGCTACTTACGGCACAGGCGATTCTAATATAAGTCAGGATCAGGTCGGCATCGCCCCGCTCCCTGTTCAGAACGAAGGCCAGCAGAGTTGGAGTTGTCTCGGCGGGTGGAACATGTACATGAGCGCTTCGTCACAAGATAAGGACGCCGCCTGGGAGTTCATCAAGTTTATGACGGCCCCGGAGCAACAGAAGTTTCGGGCCAACGAAGGCTCTTTCTTGCCGACCCTCAGTAGCCTCTACGAAGATCAGGAACTAGTCAACAACGTGCCGGTGATCGAGCCGGCCAGAGACATCGTGCGAAACGACGCCCGGTCCAGGCCGGTTACCCCGTACTACTCGGTTGTCTCGACTCGCCTTGCCCAGGGCTTTAACGCCTCTCTGACCGGTGATAAAGACCCTGAACGGGCGGTGGAAGACCTGCAAAATGAGATGCAGAACATAATCGAACAAAGGGGATAGGATAGGAACGCTCTCCGCTTCGCGGCAAGCGTAGATTCAGTGGAGCCGGGGACACTGTCTCCGGCTCCTTTTATGTTTCCTTTCTATTCGGAGGTTCCTATCTCTATGCGACTCGGCTCGTGGGGGGCCGCCCCGCCTTTGACCAAAACCTCCAACATGCCGTTCTCGAAAGTAGCGTTTACGTCGCTTTCCTGAACGCCTTCCGGAAGGGTCATACTCCGGCGGAAGTGTCCGTAGTGGCGCTCGTGGGCGTAGTAGGTTACCCCCTCCGGCCGCTCTCGGCGCTCTCCGGAAACGGTTAGTACGCTGTTCGAGAAGCTAATGTCCAGGGCATCGCGGGTTACACCCGCGATTTCGCACCGGATCACTAAGTCTCCGTCTTTAGTAGCGTAGATGTCCGTGGTCGGGGCCCAGGCGTTTGCGTGGGTGCGCCCCTCCGGGCTAGGATCAGGGTTTGTAAACCAGTGCTCCCGCATCCGGTTCGCTTCGCTTATGCTGTCAACGAAACCCCGAAATGGGTTGTGTCCCTTTTCCGACATGAGATCTACCTCCTCTAACGCAACTACTCAGGCTATATGCTACAGAGCTTCGAGAAGCCCTTTACTCGTCTTCGTTCTCTGCGTTATCCTCAGAATCCTGCAGGTCATCCGGCATGGAGGGCCGCATCCAGCTTACAGCGCTCCACGGGACGAAGATCGGCACCTCCGACATCTCACCGGATTTGTACGTGTAAGCTACGCCCGTCTCGTTGATCTCTTTTATATTCACCAACTCAGACTCGGCGGCGCCCGTTCGGGCAAGCAATATGTCCTTACCAACCCAGGACTTGGGTATCTGCTTCTCCATCTTTGAACCTCCCCAGATCAAACCGTACACGAAGATTGAAGCGGGTGGATATTAAAGACCCGCCCGCATGAAGTTCATTTAAATATCATCCGAACTTCGAAAGCTTTCCCGTCGCTCTAACTAAGTGCGATTTGATCCCCCGCCCTCCTGAGATTCCTCCACGCTCGCTTGCTGCGGCTCAGGCGTGCCCCGCGGACGGCTCGCCGCACGTCCCGGCTCCGGAGGAAGACGATCCTTGGACGGTTCGGGTCGCGTGCTCGGCAGCCGCTCGTCTCGCAAGCCTACTGCCAGACCGATGCACATAAAGATCAGCACTATAGCGAATGGTAGACCCGAAGCGACTGAGGCCGATTGCAGCGCGGTCAGCGGATCTCCGCCGGTAGCGGCCCCGGCGCCAAGTAGCACCGCTGCCACCACACCTTCCAGTACCGCCCATAGGAGACGCTGGAACCATACCGGGTTCGGATCGCCGCCATTGGTGAGTATGTCGATCACCAGCGACCCCGAGTCCGAAGAGGTGGCGAAGAACAGCACCACCACTATGATCGCGAGAATAGAAGCGAGTATGCTCAGGAACGAAGCGATCGGCAATTGATTGAACAGCACGAACATAGCGGTGTCGGTGCTCGCGCCTGCGAGTCCACCACCGTTGCCGTTCATGATATACTGGATCGCGGTTCCACCGAAGATTACGAACCATACGGCGGAGACCCCGGCCGGGGCCAACAGCACGCCCGCGACGAACTGCCGCAACGTACGACCATAAGACACCCGGGCGATAAACATCCCGACAAACGGGGCCCAAGAGGTCCACCAGGCCCAGTAGAACAGCGTCCAGCCGGCCTGCCACTCTGCTGCTGCGTCGTTGTTGGTGAACATGTTGAAGCTGGTGCCTATCAGGTTCTGTGCGTAGTAGCCGATGTTGCTCGCCACCGAATTGAGGATGAAGAGCGTCGGCCCGACGATAAACACGAACAAAGCCAACCCGAAGGCCAGCCACATGTTGATCAGGGACAGATTACGGACACCCTTCTCGATACCCAGGGCCACCGAAGTCCCGGCCACCACCGTTATCGCCGCGATCAAGAGAATCTGAACGCCCGCGTTGTTCGGGATTCCGAAGAGGCTACTGAGCCCGGCGTTTACCTGCTGCGCCCCGAATCCTAGAGAGGTCGCGAGCCCGAACATGGTCCCAAAAACGGCGATGATGTCTATCGTATTCCCCAGCCAGCCGTAGATCCTGTCGCCGATCAGGGGGTAGAAAGCGGAAGCAGGCCTTAGTGGAAGTCCTCTCCTGAAAGAGAAGTAGGCCATCGAGAGCGCGAACACTATGTAAATAGCCCACGGATGCAACAGCCAGTGGAAGAAGGTGAGGTTCATGGCATCTTGGGCAGCAGCGGCGGTGCCACCTTCTCCCGTCGGTGGGCTGGTGAAGTGCGCCACCGGCTCCGCCACGCCGAAGTACACGAGCCCGATGCCCATACCGGCGGTAAACAACATGGCGAACCATGCCGTCGTGCTGAACTCCGGCACAGCGTCGTCAGGTCCCAGCTTTACCAGGCCGTAGCGGGTAAACGCGAGTGCCACGATAAAGATCAGGAAGAAACTAACCGCAAGGATAAAGAACCATCCAAAGTAAGTGTAGATAAAGTTCAGTACGCCCTGCGCGGCACTGCCAAAAGCGCCCGGGAACAAAGCACCGAGCAGAACAACGGACACAATCACTATCAGGGACGTGATAAAGACCGGCGGGTTGGTGTGCTCTCTCAAATATCGGCTCATCTGGAAACAATCCTTTCTTCCGTATTTGAGACTATTATACTTTAACGGGATGTAGCCTATGGCGCAAATGTTGCTCTTAGCGCAACGGAAGTGGTTAGAGGTTGGGGGCATCGTAGCCTAATAGTTGCTTTCTGTAGTTCGACTTGTTGGTCTGTTACTTTCCCTTTTGGCAAAGGTGCGACATAATTGCGAATATAGATGCCTACAGTATTGGCTCTTTAAAGAGTGTATGACTTTAGAAAGGGGCGGAGTTGACCGAAGAGTCGCAGGATACGCAGGAGACAGAAACTGCAACGAATGGCAACGACAGTCTTACGGTAACGGACAATCGGACGGGCGAGAGCTACGAAGTCGAGATCACGGACGGCACAGTGCGGGCGATGGACCTCCGTGAGATCAAGGTGAACGAAGACGACTTTGGCTTGATGACTTACGATCCCGGTTTCTCGAATACGGCGAGCTGCCGGAGCGCCGTCACCTACATCGACGGCGAGAACGGTATCTTGCAGCATCGGGGCATCCCCATCGAGCAACTCTGCGAACATTCTTCGTACCTGGAGGCCGCGTACCTGCTCATCTACGGCGAACTGCCAACCGAGGATCAGCTCAAATCGTGGGTCTACGAGGTTACGCACCATACCTACGTACACGAGAACATGAAGAACTTTATGCAGAACTTCCGGTACGATGCCCCGCCCATGGGCTCATTGCTCTCGTCGGTAGGGGCTCTCTCCACGTTTTACCCGGAATCCCAAGACATCAGTGACGAACAGCAGCGGCACATGGCCGCCGTGCGGCTTATTGCGAAGATGCCTACCCTGGCGGCCTTCGCCTACCGCGCAAGCCTGGGCTTGCCCTTCGTCTACCCGGACAACGAACTCTCCTACGCGGGCAACTTCCTCTCCATGCTCTTCAAAATGGCTGAGCCCCGCTACGAGCCGGACCCGCGCCTGGAGCGGGCGCTCGACGTGCTGTTTATCCTCCACGCGGATCACGAGCAGAACTGCTCCGCCGCCGCCGTGCGCGTTGTGGGCTCATCGCTGGTAGACCCATACTCCGCCGTCGCCGCCGGGGTCGGCGGACTATACGGCCCGCTACATGGCGGGGCCAACGTCGCCGTCCTCAAGATGCTCCAACGGATAGGTTCTACGGAGAACATCCCGGACTTTTTGGAGGGTGTGAAGAATGGCAACGAGCGTTTGATGGGCTTCGGGCACCGAGTCTACAAAAACTACGATCCCCGGGCGCGCATTATCCGCGGCCATGTTGACGAGGTGCTAGAGGCAACCGAGAAGGAAAGCCCCTGGCTCGACATAGCCATCGAGCTGGAGAAACGAGCGCTGGACGACGAGTATTTCACCGACCGAAAACTCTACCCGAACGTAGACTTCTATTCCGGGCTCATCTACGAAGCTCTCGACATACCCACCGATGCCTTCACCGTAATGTTCGCCATCCCGCGGACCTCCGGCTGGATCGCCCAGTGGCTAGAGATGCACAACGACGAAGAGCTACGCATCGCCCGTCCGCGCCAGATCTACACCGGCGCCCGGGACGCGGACTACCTCCCAATGAACGAACGCTAGAACTTCTCGCAAGTCAGCCACCTGGAGGCTCTTTTGTCGCCGACAAAGGAGCCTCTCTCACGCTCGATAGCACTGGCCGAAAATGAAGCTCGTTGCAGAGACAAATTTTATCCCTTCGGCCAGAGACTTTAGGCTTACATCTTTGCGAATATGCAGACAGACTGATCTTGTACCTTGACGGTCGGTCAGGCATATAACTAAACTGCGCCACAAGGGACTAACTTGGGGAGGAAGTTATGCAGCGTAGACGCAAGATCATCATAGGTATGAGTATCTATTTCTTGGTGTGCACGCTAGCAATGATATGGCCAGGAGCCGTAGTAGCAAACCGGATTGAGCCGATGATACTCGGCCTGCCATTCTTGTTTTTCTGGTATGTAGCTTGGGCTTTCATGGTGTTTCTCGGAACTTTAATCCTTTATTGCCTGGAGTTTGGAGGCAAAGACTGATGCAAGACTGGTGGATAATTACAGGTATTACGGTCGTTTACCTCGTTGTCATTCTCCTAGTGGGTCTTCGGGCTCGCAATGAGCAAAGCTCTTCGTTGGAAGGCTATGTCGCAGGAGATAGAAGCCTTGGGGTCTTCATACTGTTTTTTATAATGGGCGCAGAAGTCTTTAGCGCCTTCGCGTTCCTCGGCGGGCCGGGGTGGACCTACGGAAGGGGGGCCCCCGGCTTCTACATCCTGGCCTACCTGGGGCTCGGTTTGCTGCCGTGGTGGGTATTGGGGCCAAAGGCCGCCCGGCTCGGGCGCAAGTTCGGGTATCTTACGCAGGCCGACCTCTTGTCGGATCGCTTCACGAGCAAGTGGCTCTCTGCGATCATCGCTTTTGTCAGTGTCGGAGCTTTTATTCCTTATCTGACTATCCAGATCACAGGTGCCGGTATACTCTTCGAAGCCTCTACAGAGGGCAACGTGCCGTTCTGGCTCGGATCTCTTGCAGCGTTCCTGATCGTCACGATCTACGTCTACGCCAGCGGGTTGCGGGGTATCGGCTGGACCAACGTAATTCAGGGAACGATCATGGTCGTGGTAGCGTGGTTGATCGGGCTGTCGGTTGCCAACCGCTTCTACGGTGGCGTTGGACCGATGTTCCGGGAGATTCAAGCAGAGGCTCCTGAATACTTGACCCTACCGGGGGTCGAAGGTATGGGTTGGGCAGCGTTCTCGTCGGCTATTCTAGTTAGCGCTATCGGATTGACCATGTGGCCGCATCTCTTCATGAAGTCCTATGGAGCGGAGAGTGAGAAGACGATCAAAAAGACTATCGTGATCTACCCGCTCTACGGGTACCTCTTGATCCCGGTGTTTATCATTGGGTTTGCCGGGATACTGGTGCTGCAGGATAATCCGCTCGAAAACCCGGACAACGTTTTGCCGGAGTTGGTAGTGAATCTGGCGAACTTTTCTCCGTGGCTTATCGGGATCATGCTTTCGGGAGCCCTAGCGGCTGCTATGTCTACGGGCGCCAACCTCGCACATTCGGCTTCTACTGTACTGGTCAGGGATCTTTTTGTGGCGGTTTTCAACCAGGATATGCCGGAACGCACCGTAGTGTTGCTTACGAGGTTGTTCGTCATCGTGATCTCGGTGTTCTCCTATCTGCTGGCCCTGGGACAGTTCGCTTCGCTGGTGCAACTCTTGCTGGGTGCTTATGGCGCGGTAGTGCAGCTTTTCCCACTTATAGTGGCGGCGTTTTTCTGGAAACGGGCGACTACAGCAGGAGCCTACGCGGGCCTTATATCCGGCAGTCTGGTCACAATTCTGTTCACGTTCATTTTGACCCCGACTCCATTCGGAATACATGCTGGTATCTGGGGGCTGCTTACAAATACTGTATTACTCGTCGGGGTGAGCCTCTTAACCGATCCCATGCCCCAAGAACACGTTGATAGGTTCGTCGAAGGCTCCAAAACTCCACTGGAAGATGTGAATGAGCCTCAGCCTGACGAAGTGTCTACGGCGTAAGAGTTTAAGAGGGCCAACTTCCCTCAGGCAGATGCGTTCCCGTGGGCTTCTCGATTGAATAAGTCCAGGCCATAGTATTGCGCCTCGCAGTCTTTACCGGAACAAGAACCCGCCGATAGAGACTGCGGCCACCAGGGTCGAAGCCTTCCAAATGGTCTAGTTTTGGTAGGCGGTCTTCGGGATCGTTGAAGGTCAAGAGTTCCCCGAAGGCCTGAGGACCACTCTCTTGAGATTGTTGTGAAGCCGAACTCCCTAGCTGATGCTGAGTAGCTACGTCCAGGTTTGGCTCCGCAGTGCCGGTGGCCTGGATGGTCTTCTCGGGGACGACGAGGGCTGGGAATCCGAAAGGCAGATCGTAGAGGTCTCCGTAGACAGCCGCGTCTTCTATTTCGAGGGCACCATCGCAGAAACCGTCATGGTTGCTGAAACCGCACTTCAGTGTGCCGTAGACGAAAAGAGCAAGAATATTCTCTTGAGACGACGGCTTCATTTCTTTAGCGTCCAACGAGGACGGCATAATCTACCTTTATGCACCGGTTCATTATGACGGTGAGGCCACTTTCTGCAGCTTGGCTGGCTGCAGCCTCGTTTGTTACCCCCAACTGCATCCAGAGTGCTTTCGCCCCGGCTGAGATGGCATCTTCCGCCACCGGCGGTACGGTCTCGCTGCGGCGAAATACGTCTACGATATCTATTGGCTCCTCGATCTCCGCCACCGTAGAATAGGGCTCTTCGCCAAGCACCGGACCTGACAAATTCGGGTTGACCGGAAAGATCCTGTAACCGAAGCCTTGTAGGGCTCGGGCGATGGCGTAACTGGTGCGGTGCGGCTTGTCCGAGAGCCCTACGACCGCCACGTTGCGGGCACCTCGAAGCAAGTCTTTTATCTCTTCGTCACCCGGGTTTTTATACATTCTCTACTCTCCTGCGTAGTTTGCGCCGGTCTTGTACCGAGGGGAAGATTATAAACGTGGAGGCCTCATACTAGCTTGAGGCCCATCGGGAGCAGCGCCTGTTCTTTGCCTTTGGCTTCTACCATTACGTCCGCGTCTCGGCCGTTCAGCGCGTCGATCAAGATGTTCCAATCGGCCAGGTCTATCGAGAAGGCGTGGGCGCCGGCTTGTTTCTCAGGGTTTTGGCTGGAGATGTGAACTTTCGGCCGCGCGCCACGAACTTGCCAGGTTGGGAGGGAGAGATCCAGGGCTTCTCCCAGTGTCAGGTTGGCCGGATTCAGGTCGTGGTGAAGGGTGTCGGTTATGGCCGGTATATCAAGGGCTGTAGCCGTTTCGACTACTTCGGGGACCGTCCAGGTTCGCTCGTCGTTCTCCAATGCGAGGTAGCGGAGGACTTCTTTCTCTGCTTTGAGAACCTCCACAAAGCGCCAGGACGTCGCCGCTTTATCTTCGTTCTTGCCGCCGAGGTGAAGCACGAGAACGCTGTCGGGGTTCCCGATCAGCGTCAAGATTCGGGCCGAAGCGCGCAGCTCCTCTACGCTCCGCTGAACCACATCCGGCTTGAGGCTCGACGGTTGAATGTACTGTCCGGGGTGCATTGAGAGTCGGATGCCAGAGTCGCGGGACAACTCCCCGGCCTCGTGCAGCTCTTCTTCGTGTTCTTTACGCCAGTCGTACGGAAACGCCGGGTGTGACGCAAAGGGGATCAGGCTCTGACCCATCCGAAAGAGACCGACATTATGCTCGGCATTCCAGCGCAAGATCTCTTTGAGGCCGGCTATGTTCTCCCGGACCAGGGCTTTCAATTTCTCAACGTCTTGCAGGTTCGCGAGCCGCAAGGTGCGGTTGGTGCCGGCCGGAATCGTCAGGTTTTGCGTAGGGTAGCCTAAACGTACCATATGCCTGGTTTACAACAGATAGAAGCGGGTGACTGTATCCGCGTTTCCAGAATAGCGGCGGGAGGCGCCAAAAAAATGCCCCGGCCTCAAGACCGGGGCGGCAACCTACTTGCGGGATGCCCTGTAATGAGCCAGCTAGGAACCATCTTCCAGAAGGAAGGTCACGGCCATATTCACTTTGTAGCCCGTAATGTTGCCGTCTTCGATCAGGACGTTCATGTCCTTGACCCAGGCTCCTTCTACACCACGCAGCGTGCTCGTTGCGCGGTGAACGCCTGTGTTGACAGCGTCCTCAAAACTCTCCGACGAGGTTGCGCTGATCTCGGTTACGCGAGCAACAGACATACTTTCTCCTTCCATTTGCTTTCCCTGAACTCGTCGTACCCGGGTGACAGCAGGCTAAACATTGTGTCTGGTTTGGTGCGAGAGCACCGGAGATCAGGTCGGGATGCCAGTCTGCAAAACAGGATCGCTGGTGGGAGCATCCGAGCCCCCGGCGGGCTCGACGGTTATCGCGACGGCGTCGGCTTTTTCGAGGGAGCCGTCTACGGAAGCGGCCACGGAACCGGAGCCGGGACGGAAGGTGCCGGCCGGCTGTGGTGTGTCGCCTTTTATCACCCAGATCTGCATGGTCTTGCCTTCGGGCGGGGACGGCATATCTTCCGCCACTACTATTGACCTGCCGTCCTCCAGCTTTACCACCTCTGCGTTTGTATCGCTGGCCGCCCCGGAACCCTGCATCGCGAAGGTCTGGCGCTCCTGAAGCTCACCTTGCAGGTTCTGGACCTCACCCTGAAGCAAGACATTCCAGCCCAGCAGCACAACCGCGATGACCGACAAAGCGGCGGGCACTAGAGTACGGAGGCTCAGGTAGCCGCCCAGCCTCGAAAGTGCTGAAGGTTGTTCGGCCTGCTCATCGCCCGCTTCGTCGCTCACTATGGTCATGAGGTCGTGGCGTACTTCGGGGGGTGGCTCATACTCCATGGGGGCGAGCGCCAGCATATTAGCTACAGAGCTGAACTCCTCTACTTCCTGGCGTAGTTCCGGACGGAGTGTCATGTAGCCTTCAAACTCCCGACGTTCGCTTTCGGAGAGCGCGCCCAGGGCGTAGGCTTCCTTCAGATCCTCGAAACGTTCTCGTCCCATTTCGCTCATCCGGGAATCGCCATCCCTCTAGAATCGAAATAGTCTTTAATCTTCTTGAGTCCGAGCCTCATCCGGCCTTTTATGGTTCCGAGTGGAAGGTCCAATACCTCTGCTATCTCGACGTGCGTATAACCCGAGAAGTACGCCAATTCCAAAACTTTCAGTTGTTCGGGAGGAAGTGTCTCAAGCGCCTGTCGGACTTGCGCTCCTTGGGAATTTCGCCAAGCCTCGGAAAACGCCTCGCTCGGCTGAACTATCTCTGCCGAAGCTTCTACTTTGTCTTGCGTCCGACGGCGGCTGGCGCTAGACCGGAGCAGATCTATTCCCCGATGATGAACTATGGAGAGTATCCAGGTCCGGACGCTACCACGTTCTGCGCGGTAACTGCCGGTCGAACGCCACACCCTGAGAAAGACCTCTTGGACCAGGTCTTCCGCCGCCTGCCGCTGGCCCATCAGCCGGTACGCCAGGGAGAAGGCCGGACGGCTATGACGGTCGTAGAGCACGGCGAAAGCCTGCTGATTGTCGTTCTCCACAAGGGAGATCAACTCCTCGTCCGCCAAAAGTAGATAATGTTTTCCTTTGTCTGCCACACGCCTATTTTACGTTATTGTCGGGTCTGCGGATCAGCTACCGTTAATTTATACGACCGCTCAAGCCGGTAACCGACGATAAAGTTCGCTCTCTGTGGCCGAACACGGCTTTCGACGGGTAGGCGTCTTTTTGAGAATTAGTCTTGTTTCGCGAACTCTGGTTAGGGTAAGATGTAATACTTAAGCTATTATATGAGCAACATGGAAGAAAAAATTTCCGGAGGGGAGTGATCTGGCGGGCGACCCATACCGTAGTTCGTAGTGTAAATGGTCTTCGGAGGGGCTCGATAAAGCCCAGAGAGCGAGGATAGAATAGATGAGTGAAGTGCAGAGCCGCATGGAACCGGTCGGATTCGACCGGGAATATTCGCGGCGCAACTTCCTAAAGACCGCAGCATGGGCCGGAGCAGCCCTCTCTGCCGCGGGTATAGGCGGTTTCGGAGTAGCAGTAAGGCAGGCGCACGCGGTACACGAGGGTTATGTTGAGGTAGGCCCCGTGGCGATAGTGACGCTGGCCTACCAGCTAGAGTTACTAGAAGGTACGTTCTACGCTGAAGGCGTGAACGCCGGCATCTTCAACGATTACGCGACGACGCAGCTCGCGGCGATTCGGGATCACGAGATGGCCCATGCTGACGCACTGGCGGGGATACTAGGCGAGTTGGGTGCGGAAGTACCGGCGACTCCCGAGTTTACCTTCCCGGAGGGTACATTCACCGACCCGGTGGCTTTCCTAGAACTGGCAGCTACTTTGGAGCCAGTTGGAATTGGTGCTTACCAGGGTGCCGCACCGGCGCTCATAGGATCTGAGTACCTGTCCCCGGCGCTTTCGATTCACAGCGCGGAGTGCATGCACTGGAATGCGATCAAGATCCTCCAGGGTGTTAATCCGCCGAACAACGTGGCCTTCGAGGAAGCACTGCCGCTTGCGGACGTGCAAGCTGCAGCCGCACCGTTCGGCCTAGGCTAGG
This sequence comes from Rubrobacteraceae bacterium, assembly GCA_965214475.1. Classification (GTDB taxonomy): domain Bacteria; phylum Actinomycetota; class Rubrobacteria; order Rubrobacterales; family Rubrobacteraceae; genus SIRX01. Next base: position 341,560 of record OZ243953.1, read on the forward strand.
GAGGAGAATAACCAGATATGGATAAACAGATGACTAATGTACCGGGGGCCGAGGCGCTCGCCCAGCCCCATAGTCGGGCGGACTTCTTCAAGAAAGTCGCTATCGCCGGAGCCGGCGCCACAGCAGTAGGGGCCATGTTTTCCGGCAAGGCCAGGGCTCAGTACGCGGGGGCTGAGGCCGACCTGGAGGTCGCCAACTTTGCCCTTACCCTGGAGTACCTGGAGGCCGAGTACTATGCGATAGCACTCGATACAGGACTGCTTAGCGGAGATGCTCTGAGTTACATTCAGGCTACGGCAGACCACGAGAATCAGCACGTGGAGGCCCTCATCGGCCTGATCACGGAGGCTGGCGGAACACCCGTCGAGAAGCCGGCGTTCGACTTCGGAGATGCTTTTGCGAGCGCGGACTCGATCATAAGCACCGCTGCGACCCTGGAAATCACGGGCGTAGGCGCCTACCTAGGCGCGGCTCCGATGATCTCAGGTCCGTCCGTATTGGCTGCGGCTGGGAGCATCGCAGGCGTCGAAGCCGAACACGTCGTCGCCATCAATGCCCTGCTCGGTGTCGTACCGCCGGCCAACATGGCCTTCCCGGAGGCGTTGAGCCAGGAAGCCGTACTGGAAGCCATCGCGCCGTTCATGGGCGGAGCAATGCCGGAGACCGGTGGCCAGGCACCCGTTTACGGTACCGGCAAGGCTTACTAGCCAGACGCTTTGGCTAAGCTAAGTTTTTACAGGAGCAGGGCGATCGCCCTGCTCCTACTTTTTGTCTTTTTAACGATCACCGCTTGCGGAGGCCAGCAAGCCTCCGAGAATAACACCACGCAACAGCAAGCCTCCGGGCCGAGCACCGCTGTGGAGGCGACCAAAGCTGCTGCCCCGGACAAGTCGACATCTACCAAGTCCTCGTCTAATGGATCTGCCTCCGGTGTTGAAGAGACCGTCAAAGCCCTGAAACCGGAAGACGTGCTTTCTGAGAAGGAGCGCACGGGCACGCCGGAGTTTAGTGGTTGGGAAGATCCGGCGGGTGACGCGGACGCTATCCCAATTACCGCGAATTCTTCCGTGGGGGCGATACCCTCGGTCAAGCCCTTTAACTTCGGCCGGGACCCTGGGGGACCGGAAGATAAAACTCTCTACCTCAGCGTCCCCAAGTTAGGCATCTCCGGCATCCCGGTTTTCGACGCCGTCAACGAAGAAACGCTCAAAGAGTCTGTTGTACACGTTCCGGCGACCGGTTATCCGTGGCAAGAGAAGTCGAATACATACATCGCCGGACATCGCATCGGCTACGAGGGCACCGGCTCCTGGCAGGTCTTCTATGACCTGGACCTTCTAGGAGAAGGAGATGAGATCTTTCTGGAGGACGCCGACGGGAGAGAATACGCCTACCGAATAACCAAACAGGTAGTCGTAACCCCAGATAACGTCGAGGTAATGGAGCCCCAACCGGGTGGGCCGGTGGTCTCTCTCCAAACTTGCACCCTGCCGGATTACAAAGAGCGGATCATCGTTCAGGGCGAGTTGATCGACAAGAGCACCTGAACGGCACCGTGCTAACATCACCGGGTTTATGGAAACCGCCACCAACTTTCGTCTGAGCGTACTTTCTAGCGGCAGCTCGGGCAACGCTACCTACGTCGAGACAGGCGCCGGTGGCCTGTTAATAGACGCGGGCATCTCCTGCCGTCGCCTGGAGGCCATGCTCTCCCGAATGGGTCGAGGTCTTAAGGACGTAGGCGCGGTGCTGTTGACTCACGGCCACGCAGACCACACTTCCGGCTTGAGGACGTTGCTAAAAAAATGGCCTGTGAAAGTTTATGCTTCGCCCGGTGTTTTGGAGGATTCGAGGGTAACTGGGGTAGAGGCCGGGGAATCTTTTCGCGTTTGTAACCTGGAGGCGACCTTCTTTGAAGTTCCTCACGATGCGCCCACCTTTGGGTTGCGTCTATCGGATGAGGTGCGCACCGTGGCGCTGGCGACGGATCTTGGTGAAGCAATACCGGAAGTTTTACGCTGGATGCGGGGCGCCGATGCGGTGGTGTTGGAAGCGAACCACGAAACCGACTGGCTGCGCCAGGGGCCTTATTCTGCAGAGCTGAAGCGCAGGATCTTCTCTTCCAACGGCCACCTCTCAAACGAACAAGCGGCGGAGGCCGCGCTCGCGCTCGCGCCGCACGGCTTGAAGGACTTGGTTCTCGCCCACCTTTCGAAAAAGAATAACTCTCCCGCCCGCGCTTGCGGCACGGTAAGCAAAGCGCTTCGAGGAGCCGGTCACGAGGGTTTACGGGTGCGGGCGGCGATTGCCGGACACCCAACCCCGTGGGTCGAGATCGGCGCGGCCCCGGAGAGTCCCCAGTATGTCTACCGCTACGCGGAAAACAGTGCGGCGCAACAATTATTCGAGGTCGAGTGATCCGGCGCGCCACCGTAGTGGCCGTTGGGAAGCTCCGGGGATGGGCTGATGCAGGTTGTGAAGATTACCTGAAAAGGCTCCGACGCTACTTCCTGGTAGATGTTGTCGAAGTCGCGGAGGAAGACATGAACCGACATAACCGCAAAGAGGTTCTCTCCGCCGAAGCTACTCGCCTATCCAAGCGAATACCCTCTGGCGCGCATGTCATAGCGCTAGACCGTGAGCGCGGACGGCCGACCTCTTCCGAGAATTTAGCCGAAAAGCTCTTCTCTCTCGGGATCTCGGGGCGGAGTGACGTCGCGTTCTTGTTGGGGGGTCCACTAGGCTTGTCCGACGAGATATTGGGCCGGGCGAACGAACGGGTCTCTTTCGGGCCGATCACTCTGCCTCACGCCCTGGCGCGGGTCGTACTCCTGGAGCAACTCTACCGGGCGACCAAGATCGAACGCGGAGAGAAGTACCACTGGTGAAAGAAGCCGACGTTCTGAACTTCCGAATAGTTTGACTGCTAACATTGATCTTATGAGGGTTCAATTGGACAGGTTCGAAGATAACGGATGGGCCGTGCTGCTGCCTTACCCTGCCGGAGACAAAACTTTCGATGTACCGCGAGAATTGCTCCCTGAGAACGTTACCCCCGGTGACGTCTTCACGCTGCGTTTCGAGCCAGATCCTGAAGAGACTGCGCGGATGGCTGATGAGAATAGGCAATTGATGAACGAGCTACTAGAGCGGGACGAGTGACGGAGTTATGAGCTTAGAGAAAAAACTTGCCGAGATCGTGCAGGAAGCGGCCCGCGTGTCGTACGGCGTCGAGCTGGAAGAGGTCCACGTCGAACGCCCGAACGAACCCTCGCACGGGGACTTTGCGACGAACGTGGCCCTGGTAAACGCGCGGGTTTTCCGTCGAAACCCTCGCGAAGTAGCCGGCAACCTGGCCGACCTCGACGCTTCTTTCATCGAAAAGGCGGAAGTCGCGGGTCCCGGGTTTGTCAATTTCTGGCTTACCGAGGAGACTTTGTGGGGAGAGATACAGTCCCTCTTGCAGAGCGGGGAGAGCTACGGTCGCCGAGAGACTTCCGGGAAGCCGATTTTGTTGGAGTACGTGAGCGTAAACCCGACCGGACCGATGACCGTGGCCCACGGTCGGCACGCGGCCTACGGAGATTCGCTGTCCCGGATACTGCAGGCTGCAGGTTATCCTGTCTCCACTGAGTATTACTTCAATGACGGAGGAAACCAGATCCGGCTGCTCGCAGAGTCCGTCGTCCGTCAGTACGCAGAGCTTCATGACGAAACCTGGCCCGTCTCAGACCCGGACGCCCTCTACCGTGGCGAGTACATCAAGGAAATAGCCCAGACGTTCTCTGAAGAACGGAGCGCAACTTACCTCAACATGGACCGCGAAAAGACTCTACAGGAGATCAGCGCTTTCGCCACCCGCTCGTGTATGGATGATATCGAGAAGACTTTGGGCCGGGCGCGGACAACCTTCGACAACTATTTCAACGAAAAGAGCCTCTACGACTCCGGTGCTATAGAAGCCCTGATCGAGGAACTGAGAACTGCCGGGCACGTCTACGAACACGAAGGTGCGCTGTGGTTGGAAACCACTAAGTTTGGCGACGATAAGGATCGGGTGCTGGTAAAGAGCGACGGCTCCTACACCTACATGGCCCCGGACATCGCCTATCACCGGGATAAACACGAAAGGGGTTTCGGAACGGCGGTGGACGTTCTGGGTGCGGATCATGCCGGATACCCGCCGCGCATCCGGGCCGGGCTCGCGGCGCTTGGCATACCGGAGGACTTCTTGGACGTGGAGTTGGTCCGGCTGGTAAAGCTAGTGCGTGAAGGGGAGCAAGTCAAAGTCAGCAAGCGGGCCGGAACCTTCGTCACTTTTGACGAGCTTATGGACGAGGTGGGGGTGGACGTAGCCCGCTATTTCTACGTCCGGTCCTCACATAAAACCGAGATGAACTTCGACCTGGACCTCGCCATACAGCAGTCCGACGAGAACCCTGTCTTCTACGTCCAGTACGCCCACGCCCGGATAGCCAGCATCTTCGAGCGGGCCGGCGAAAGCCCCGAAGGTTCCGGAAGTTTTCTATTCGGCGACCTCGCCACTGAGGAGCGGGCGCTGGTATTGGAGTTGTTGGACTTCGGCCGCGTGGTGAGCAACGCCGCTGCCCGTCGTGAGGTACACCCGCTACCTACCTACCTGGAGACCTTGGCGACCCGCTTCCATCAGTTCTACACGATCCACCGGGTGCTGGTCGACGACGAAGCGGTGCGGGCCCGGAGGCTCGCGCTCTGCGCCGCCACCAAGACCGTGCTCAAGTCCGGCCTGAACCTATTGGGGGTCGAAGCACCCGAGAAAATGTGAGGCTCTGTCTTCGGCGGAACCGTAAACGCCTCTGGTATACTGCTTATGGTGTTTTCAGCGTTCTAGCGCATTGGGGAGAACATGAGTACGCACGACCGATTGACGATCTGTCAGATCAGCGATATTCATTGTGGCAACAACCCGTTTTTTATCCCGGACTTACTGGAACGCACTATTCTGGAAATCAACGACCTGAACCCTACGGCAGTCGTGATGTCTGGCGACCTTACCGCAGCGGGGTACAAGCAGGAGTTCGAGACGGCGGCCGAGTATCTGGGACAACTCCAGTGTGAGCACGTCATGGTGATCCCCGGCAACCACGACTCGCGCAACGTGGGCTACCTTCACTTTGAGCGACTCTTCGGGGAGCGGCACTCGGTTATAGACTTCGAAGATGCGGTAATGGTTGGGGTAGACTCATCCGAGCCGGACCTGAACGATGGACGGATCGGACGCGAGCACTACGATTTTATTCGCGAAGGCTTTAAAGAAGCGGGAGATAAGCTCAAGATCTTCGTCGTCCACCATCACCTCATGCCGATACCCGGCACGGGCCGGGAGCGCAACATTATCTTCGACGCGGGCGACGTGCTGGAGCTTCTGGATGAAGTCGGGGTGAATATGGTGCTCTCGGGGCACAAGCACGTGCCGTACTCCTGGAAGCTGGAAGACATGTTCCTGGTGAACGCCGGAACGGCTTCCACTACGCGCTTACGCGGAAACACCCGTCCCTGCTACAACATTATCGAAATCGAGGACGGTCGCGTCCAGGTCTTCCGCAAATACCCGTTCAAACAGCGCGAGCTCACAGTGGACTTCAATTCTGAAACCCAGGAGTACACACATCGCGAAGAAAAAATAGACGCCACGGTCGGTGTCCCCGACGACCAGTAAGAGCTTGCGCGCGCTGTTCCTGATCGACGGTGAACACTACCCGCCCGTCGTACTAGACGCCATGCGGAGAGTCCGTGAAAATTTCGGTTTCGAAGGAATCGCTGCAACTTTTCTTGGCGGCACGGAGAAACTAAAAGAGGGGACCGACTACGGGATGCCCCTCGTAAAAGCCGACTCACCCATCGCGGCGGTCGAGAAAGCTCTTGGCGAACACGAGGTAGACGTGGTGGTGGATCTTTCGGACGAGCCGGTGATCGGCTACCGGGAACGGATGCGGATAGCGTCGCTGGTTCTGGCGACGGGCGCCCGTTACGTTGGCAGTGATTTCGAACTGAGACCTACAGAACTGCACGACATCTCGGAGAAGTCTTCTCTCGCGGTCATCGGGACGGGAAAGAGGGTCGGGAAGACGGCTATATCCGGTTATCTGGCGCGGCTTCTGGCGCGAGAGGGCTTTGACCCCGGAGTCGTTTCAATGGGTCGCGGGGGTCCGCCGGAGCCGGAGGTGATCGAAGGCCACAACCTCACCGTCGGCAGTGACTACCTTCTGCAAGCCCTGGAGCGCGGGGCGCATGCCGCTAGTGACTACTACGAGACGGCGGCCTTGAGCCGCGTTACGACCGTGGGATGCCGCCGCTGCGGCGGGGGACTGTCCGGTGAACCGTTTGTCTCGAACGTGCTCGAAGGTGCGAGGATCGCCAACGGGCTCGATACCGGCATCACGGTGTTTGATGGTTCCGGGGCTGCCACACCACCGGTTGCCGTGGACCGCCGAATACTCGTGGCGGGCGCGAACCAGGACCCGGAATATATCACCGGCTTTCTCGGAGCCTATCGTGTCTTGATCTCCGACCTCCTACTCCTGACCATGAGCGAGGAGCCGATGGCGGATGAGAAGAAGGTCCGGGATATTGTCGAGGCCGTACGGAAACTAAAGCCTGAAATAGAGGTGATCCCCACGGTCTTTCGTCCCCGGCCCGTGGGTGAGATAAAAGGATTGCGCGTAGCGTACGTCTCGACAGCCCCGCCGCAAATACTAGCGAAATTGTCTGAGCACCTGGAGCAACGCTACGGGTGTGAGGTCGTAGGCGCTTCGGGCAATCTGTCTGACCGGCGGCGGCTGGCTGAAGACCTGGATGGTATGGAGGGTGCGGAAGCGTATCTGACGGAGATAAAAGCGGCGGCGGTAGATGTCGTAACCCGCCGTGGCTATAGGGAGGGCAAGCCGGTCTTCTATTGCGACAACGACCCGATGGGCGACGGGCTTGATGAGGCATTGCTGTGGCTAGCACGGAGAGCGACCGCCGGTAGTGGTGGTTAAGCTGATGTCGCTGTTATATAATCTCTATTCGTGAAGGCGGGTTCCCGCCGCAAGCGCAGAAGCGCATCACACCGTTCCTACAAAGCTCCCACCGAGAATCTAGATCGTCTAGTGGTGTTGGGAGAGGGAGGTTGGTGATTGTCTATTAGTTCGTCCGAACCTCAGCCGGATTCCGTAGCGCAGACGGCTATCGAATACACTGCTGTTACCGAGCGGGTAGCGTTGGGCGTTGGGCGTCTTGAAGGTTCCGGTGCCCCGGAGAAAGCGTACACTCTCGCCACGGAGATTTTCCGCGAGGAGCTCGAAAAGGTTTCCGCTACCGGCGAGGTGGCGATCCTCCGTGAAGAGCGCCTGGATGAAAGCGGACAGGTACGCCGGCTCAAGACGCACCCGGAAATTCTGAGCGTTGGAGACAAGCTCGGTGACGGAGCGCCGGAGGTAGACCTCGCGGTCGAACCGGTAGAGGGTTTACAGCTCCTCATAAAAGGTCAGGAAGGTTCCATATCCGCGCTGGCGGTCGCCCCAAACGGGAGTATGTTGCGAACGCCGGATATGTACATGCGGAAGTTGATCGTGGGTCCCAGGGCGAAAGGGAAGATAGACATCGATGCCCCGGTCGCCGACAACATAGAGGCCATAGCGGAGGCGGTGGAGCGCCGGCCTTCGGAGATAACCGTCGCCGTACTAGACCGGGAGCGGCACGAGGATCTTATCGATCAGATTCGCCAGACCGGCGCCCGCATCCAGATCCGGGCCGAAGGAGACCTTACGCCGGCGATCGCCGTGGGCCTGCGCGGCTCGGAACTACACGCGGTGATCGGCATCGGTGGCGCGCCGGAAGGCATCCTGGCGGCTGCGGCGGTAAAATGCCTCGGCGGGGAGATGCAGGCGACCATGTGGCCCACCCAAAGGTCTCAGGTAGAGAAGCTAAAGGAAGATGGCCTGGAAGACCCGGAACGAAAACTTACGCTAGACGACCTCGTGCGTGGGGAAGATGTGATCTTCGCGGCGACCGGCATTACTCCGGGGGAGACGCTAAACGGCGTGCGATACTTCAGGGGCGGCGGAAGGACACACTCTGTAGTTATGTGTACGGAACCGCGTATGATAAGATTTGTAGATACCATCCACGCGCTCGAACCGGGCGCCGGTATTCAAGGATTCCAACTCTAAACAGCAACCAGCGGAAAATATTGACGAACTTCGACGAACGATTTCTCATCGTAATAAAGGAAAGGTAGAACGGCATGACCGAACTAGCCACTCTCGAACGCAAACGCCTGAGTGACCTACACCAGATCGCCTCTCAACTCGGCATCGAACAGTACCGCCGGTACCGTAAGAACGAGCTGGCCGAGATGATTTACAAGGTAGCCACCGAGCAGGCCGCAGGCCAACAGGCCAGCCGCGAAGAAGCCAGCTTCAGCCCAGCCCCAACCAACGGCGCTGCTGAGGCTCTCACCACCAACGGGGCCAGCACTCCGCAGGAGACCATTACACAGGCCCCGGTAGATGGCTTCGGGGAAGCCGACACAACGGTAGTCGCGCAACCCGAAGAAATCGAGCAGCGCCGCGAACAGCGCAAGCCCAATAAAGAGCGTCAGGATCGTCAGCGCGACCGGGGCGGTCAGAAAGGTGGCGACGACTCTGACGGCCCGAAGCAGAGCGGCATCCTCGACGTGCTGCCCGACGGGTTCGGTTTCTTGCGGACCGGCGGCTACAGTCAGGGTAAGAACGACGTCTACGTCTCTACCTCCCAGATAAAGCGCTTCAATCTGCGCCGGGGAGATGAGATCGTCGGGCAGATACGCCCGGCCCGCGACGGCGAGAAGTACCCGGCGCTCGTTCGCATAGAGATGGTAAATGACCAGGAGCCCCAGAAGGGTCGCAAGCGTCAGAACTTCGATGATTTAACCCCGCTGTATCCGTCGGAACGGCTACGGCTGGAGTGGAAGCCAAACGACATAGCGCCCAGGGTTATAGACCTGGTAGCGCCTATCGGCAAGGGACAGCGAGGTCTGATCGTCTCGCCACCGAAGGCCGGTAAGACCACCATCTTGCAGCAGACGGCCCAGTCCATCGCCGCCAACTATCCGGAGGTCAAACTCTTCGTACTGCTGGCCGACGAAAGACCGGAAGAAGTTACCGACTGGCAGCGCAGCGTCCCCGAGGCCGAGGTGGTCGCCTCGACCTTCGATCAGCCGGCCGACAATCATATAGCCGTCGCCGAACTGGTGCTGGAACGGGTCAAGCGGCTGGTCGAAGACGGTGAGGACGTGGTCGTCTTGATGGACGGCATAACGCGCCTCTCGCGGGCTTACAACCTCGCCGCTCCCGCGTCGGGGCGTATTCTCTCCGGCGGTGTTGACTCCGCAGCGCTCTATCCGCCCAAGAAGTTCTTCGGGGCGGCGCGTAATATCGAATTCGGCGGTTCTTTCACGGTGCTGGCTACCGCGCTGGTCGAGACCGGCAGCCGGATGGACGAGGTCATCTTCGAGGAGTTCAAGGGTACGGGCAATATGGAGCTCAGACTTGACCGGAAGTTGGCGAACAAGCGGATCTACCCGGCTATCAACATCGAAGACTCCGGCACCCGCAAGGAAGAGCTTCTCATGGAGCCCGGCGAGTCGCAGCGGGTCTGGCAGGTCCGCAGCATCTTGAACGCCCTGGATTCCAGCCAGAAAGTGGAACTTCTGATCACCAAGCTCAAAGAGACCCGGACAAACTCCGAGTTCCTCCGAGAACTGCAGCGTGTGCGGGCGTAGCCTGATTTTACGGCAGCCGGACACAACATAACCCGGTTGCCGTTTCTTTACTGGACAGACGTAATAAACTATGAGAAGGCTATAAAAAGAGACGGAGGCTTTTGTGAAAACTGAGATACACCCCGAGTACACGACGACGCTCGTGCGCTGCATGTGCGGCAACGAGTTTGAGACCCGCTCTACGGCGGGCGACTCCATCACGGTGGACGTTTGCTCCGTGTGCCACCCCTTCTATACGGGCAAGCAGCGGATCGTAGACTCCGGCGGTAGGGTGCAGCGGTTCGAGAACCGTCGGCGCGCCCGTCAACAACAGTAAGCTAGCTATATGAGGGTCGGAGGACAGGCCATAATGGAGGGCGTTTTAATGCGCTCTCCAAACTTCTGGGCGATGGCGGTCCGTACGCCTGCTGGGGATACTGACATAAAGGCGGAGCCGTTCCGCTCCGTCACGCGCAAGAGCAAGCTGTTCCGGTTGCCGATATTGCGCGGCTTTCTCTCGCTCGCCGAGACCTTATGGCTCGGCATGAAAGCGTTGACCCTCTCGACCAACATTGCCCTTGGTGAGGAAGAAGAACTCTCTAAAAAAGAGATCGCGCTAACGCTCCTGTTTGGCCTCGGCCTGGCGCTCGTGCTGTTCCTCGCCGCGCCGGTTCTCGGAACGAAAGGGCTCGGGGCATTGCTGGGGAGCAGCATAGAAAACCCGGTTGTCTTCAACCTCGTAGAAGGCACATTGCGGATCGCGATTTTTATCGCCTACATCGTGATCATCACCGCCGTCAGTAGCGACATCAAGCGGTTCTTTGGCTACCACGGGGCGGAGCATAAGGCGATAAAAGTTTACGAACGGGGCGAAGAAATGATCCCCGAGAATTCCCACAAGCTCGACACGAGCCACGTCCGTTGCGGGACGAGCTTCGTGCTCTACGTGTTGGTGATGAGTATTTTGGTTTTCTCTCTACTCGGGGTCGAAGGTTGGCTGTACATGATCGTCAGCCGAATAGTCGTTATTCCGCTCGTGGCCGGTATAGCGTTTGAGTTCATTATGTGGAGCGCCAAGAATCAGACTAACTCTATAGTAAAGGTTCTAGTTTGGCCGGGATTGATGATGCAGAAGCTAACTACTCGTGAGCCATCGGATGAGATGGTAGAAGTTGCGATGGCTTCGCTAAAGAAGGTCCTTACAATGGAAGAAGAGTCTAGTTTGGAGCCGAACGAGGCGACGAACAAGCTGGTGATCTGATGGATACACAGGTCATTAAATTGGCCGAGGAAACGCTCGGTCGCTACAAAGTTCTTACGGACGAACTCTCGGACCCGGACATTTACTCCGACCATAATCGGTATACAGAGATAGCTAAGGCGCACGCCAAAGTGCGCCGCGGCGCAGAGATGTCCCAGGAACTGCTGGATTCTATCGAAGCCGGAAAAGAGGCACGAGAGCTAGTACCGCAGGCCGAGAACGCGGAAGAGCGGGAATTCTATGCGGCTGAAGCTGAGGCTTCCGAGGAGCGGGCCGAGGAACTGGCGGAGCAAATCCGGGCCGAACTGATAGACCGCGATCCGAACGACGATAAAGATGTGATACTGGAGATCCGGGCCGGAACCGGTGGCGACGAGGCGGCCCTTTTCGCGGGCGAACTCTTCGAAATGTACTCTCGCTACGCCGACCGCCTAGGTTTCAAGCATCGAACTCTCTCTTCGAGTCCGGCGGAGGTCGGCGGGTTTAAAGAGGTTTCTGTGGAAGTCTCCGGTGACCGGGCGTACTCGGTGTACAAGCACGAGGGCGGTACACATCGGGTGCAGCGAGTACCGAAGACCGAAAGCCAGGGCCGCATCCACACCTCCACCGCAACGGTTGCTGTGCTGCCGGAGGCTGAGGATGTCGAGATACAGGTGGCACAGAATGACCTTGAAGTAGACGTTTATCGTTCAAGTGGGCCGGGTGGTCAGAGCGTGAATACGACGGATTCGGCGGTCCGCATCACGCACAAGCCAACCGGGTTGGTGGTTACCTGTCAGAATGAGAAGAGCCAGCTCCAAAACAAGGAGCAGGCGATGCGGATTTTGAAGTCCCGGTTGCTGGAGCGGGAAATTGTCGAGCAGCAGGAGCGGGAGGGGGCAATGCGCCAAGCTCAGGTAGGGACCGGGGACCGTTCGGCGAAGGTTCGCACCTACAATTTCCCGCAGGGAAGGATCACGGACCACCGGGTCGGTGTTACTTCCCACAACCTCGAAGCCGTGCTAGACGGCGACGTAAACGAGTTTACGCAGGCGTTGGCGGCGAAAGAAAGGTCAGACCGTCTGGCCGCCGAAGCGGCCGGTACTCCTGGCTAGAAGTAGTATGACGCTCGCTTCGACTGATGTCCGTAGCGTTGTTCGGGATGCTGCGGCGGAGCTTGAGAAGTCTGGCGTACCAGAGCCCAACGTCTCCGCTGAATTTCTGTTATCAGAGTTACTCCGGATAGGCAGGGCCGAGGTTCTCGTAAGTCGAATTTTGTTGTCGGACGAACAGCGCCTCCTCTACGATTCCTGGATTTCACGCCGAAAACAGCGAGAGCCCGTACAGCGTATCCTGAACTATGCCTACTTTCGACACCTCAAGTTGGAGTTAAACGAAGAAACCCTGATTCCGCGTTCGGATACAGAGAGTGTGGTCGACGCGGCGCTGGAAGCCATAGACGAACATTCGGGTGATTGTCGGGTCCTGGATCTCGGCACCGGCTCCGGGGCCATCGCTATCTCGGTGGCCCAAGAACGGCCCCACTGTGAAGTATATGCAACCGACACTTCGGAAACGGCACTCGAAGCCGCCTGCCGCAATGCCAAGAACGCGGGGGCGAAGATACACTTCCATCTCGGAGACCTATTCGCTGGCCTCGAAGGATTGCGCGGCAAAATTTCTTTGCTGGTCTCTAATCCTCCCTATGTGAGAAGTGCGGATCTGCCGGGCCTGTACCCTGAGGTTAGGGATTGGGATCCGCACCCTGCACTCGACGGTGGCCCGGACGGACTCACTTTCTACCGGAGGATCTTCCAGGAAGCGGGGCCACTGCTCGAAGAGGGAGCGGATGTCGTCCTAGAAGTAGGGGACGGCCAAGAAAAAGTGGTGTCGGAGTTGGGCAGCAAATCGGGCTTTGTGACGGCTGGGACTCGCGAAGATCTCACCGGCACGCCCCGCGCGGTGTTGCTGAAGTGGGGGAGAAAGTGAAGACCGTTTCCATAGTCGAAGCCGCTAATATTTTGCGCGGAGGCGGTGTTGTCCTGGCCCCGACTGAAACGGTAGTGGGCCTCGTCGCCGCCGAACCGGGGCGAAGACGGCTTTCGGAGATTAAGAACCGCGACCCAGAAAAGCCTGTGGCCCTGCTCTGCGCGACAGAAAAAGAAGCTCTAGAAATGGCCTCCGTAGTACCGGGAATGGCTAGAAAACTCGCGGAACGTTATTGGCCCGGGTCCCTAACACTCGTGCTAGCCTCAGACAGAGGGGGAACCATCGGGGTACGGGTTCCAGACCATGAGGTCATCTTGGAACTGCTGGACGCTTACGGGGGGGCTCTTTACGCAACCAGCGCAAACCTTTCGGGTGACGCGCCACCGGCGTCTTTGGAAGCAGTGAATTCCAATGTCGTCGCATCCGTCGACGCGGTCATAGAGGGGGATTTAGGAGCGGGCCAAGCCTCAGCTGTTGTAGATCTTTCCAAAGGGGAGCCGCGGCTTCTGAGGGCCAATGGCGATATCACCGAAGATAAATTGTACCGGCTGGCAGAGGACATAGTGCAGGAGAAAAGAGAAAACGTTTGAGGGCGCACTCAACAGAGTCTATACTTGCCCCCAGAGAAGCAAGCAGGAAACACTGCCATCATAGACTGCTATTCGACGGATTCCATAACTGCAGAGACCGTCGGGGGTACTAAACCTAAAGTGGAGGTAAAATAATGATAGGTCCTTACACAGAGGTTGACGCTGAGGTCCAGGAGGCGCTGGACGGGGAACTTGAGCGCCAGAGGACGACTATCGAGCTGATAGCCAGCGAGAACTTCGCGTCACAGGCAGTTTTGGAGGCGCAGGGCTCTGTGCTCACCAACAAGTACGCTGAGGGTTACCCGGGCAAGCGCTACTATGGTGGCTGTGAGCAGGTCGATAAGGCCGAGCGACTCGCGATAGAGCGCGGTCTTCAGCTCTTCGGGGCGGAGCACGCCAATGTGCAGCCGCATTCGGGGAGCCAGGCAAACGAGGCTGCTTACGCGACGTTGCTGGAGCCGGGGGACAAAGTGCTCTCGATGGACCTGGCGCACGGCGGGCACCTCACGCACGGGATGCACCTCAACTTCAGTGGCCGGATGTATGACTTTTCTCATTATGGGGTCGGGGAAGATGGGTTTATAGACTACGATCAAGTGCGCGAGATCGCGTTGCGCGAAAAGCCGCGCATGATCATCGCCGGCGCCAGCGCTTACCCACGCACCATCCACTTCGACCGCTTCCGGGAGATAGCTGACGAGGCAGGTTCGTACTTGCTGGTGGACATGGCCCACATCGCCGGTCTCGTCGCGGCGGACGTTCATCCGTCGCCCGTGCCCTACAGTGAGATCGTCACTACGACCACGCACAAAACGTTGCGGGGGCCGCGGGCCGGCTTGATCCTCTGCCGGGAAGAATTTGCAAAGAAGGTCAACAGCCGGGTCTTCCCGGGAATGCAAGGTGGACCGCTCATGCACGCAATAGCCGCCAAAGCGGTGGCTTTCGGGGAGGCGCTAAAGCCCGAGTTCAAGGACTATGCTCAGCAAATCGTCGAAAACTCTAGAACACTGGCCGAGTCGCTCATGGAAGACGGCATAAACCTCGTCTCCGGCGGGTCGGATAACCACCTCATCCTCGTGGATCTGCGGGGCACGGGGACAACCGGCAAAGGACTCGAAGAGCTTCTGGACGAGGTTGGGGTGACTTGCAACAAGAACATGATCCCGAACGATCCCGAAGGACCAATGGTGACCAGCGGTGTTCGGCTCGGTACCGCCGCCATGACCACTCGCGGGATGGGAGAGGACGAAATGCACGAAATTGGTGGGATCATCGCCGCCACGGTAAGAGGTGAGACCGGGGATCTGAGAGACCGGGTTGCCTCTCTGACGGAAGCCTATCCGCTGTATGCCTGAGATCGAGAACCTGCACGTCGTAGAAGGGCCGCTAAGCCGGCAGAAGATGGCTGTTCTGCGGGACGAACAGACCGGGTTGCCGGATTTCCGCCGGGTCATGCGTGAGTTGGCAATGCTCCTGGTTGGAGAAGCCGCTAGTAAACTGCCGACCCGTACGGCCCGGATACAGACCCCTCTACAAGAGACCGAGGTGCAGAAGATCTCCGCCCCAGTCTGCCTCGTGCCGGTACTCCGGGCGGGCCTTGGCATGCTCGACGGCGCCCTGGCCTTGCTTCCCACGGCCACGGTTGGTTTTATGGGATTGCAGCGGGACGAAGAGACCGCCGAGCCGGTCGAATACTACGCTAATCTTCCGGGCGACCTCGACGAGTACTTCGTGATCGTCTTAGACCCCATGCTCGCCACCGGGGGCAGTCTCTCCGCCACGCTAACCAAGCTAAAAGAACACGGGGCAGCCAGCATATCCTGCCTCCATGTCGTCGCCGCCGTACCCGGCGTCGAACGCGTAACCTCCGAGCACCCCGACGTGAGCTTTTACACCGCCGCCTTGGACCCTGAGCTAGACGATAACTCCTTCATCGTGCCGGGACTCGGTGACGCGGGAGATCGGCTGTATGGAACCCTCTAGAAATCCCGCACAAGGGACGACCGCGCTACACCGAACAAAACCGCCCCGTCCATCCTGGGACGAATACTTCATGAGGATAGCCCACGAGGTGGCGACCCGCTCTACTTGTCCCCGGCTCGCCGTGGGCGCAGTTGTCGTGCGAGATAAGCGCATCTTGACCACCGGCTACAACGGTAGTCCGGCGGGTATGCCGCACTGCGACGATGTGGGCTGTCTCATCAGGATCGTGGATGGCCGAGAGAGTTGCCAGCGGACGTTACACGCCGAGCAGAACGCCATCATCCAGGCGGCGTACCATGGTGTGTCGGTTACCGGAGCCTCCGTTTACTGCACCCACCAGCCATGCCTGTTGTGCGTGAAGATGATCATGAACGCCGGTATCGAGGAGGTCCACTACGCCTGTGGATACCCCGACCCATTGGCGGTAGAACTTGCAACAGAGGGTGGTCTTAAGGTGGTCCAGTTCCCGGGGGGGTAGGATGCGAGTAAGCATCACCGAGGTTCAAGGTGTGATGTAGTAAAACTGTCTTATGTCTGCGGTGGCGCTCGCTGTTTTCGTTCTCGCCTATGGCCTGGCTTTGTGGTTGGGGCTGTACCTGATCGGGCGCGACCCGCGTAATCCCAAGCTGTGTCTAACGGGGCTGGGTCTTCTGGCCTACGCCGTCGCGGTAGCTGGAGACCTTCTGGCCGGTGTAGTCTCCGTGTCGCTGTCGATCATTATTGAGCAAATACGGTGGCCGCTACTGATGTTGCCGGCGCTTTTCTGGACCGGCACTCTGGTCCACCTGATTCCCGAGGAGAATGAAACGGGCATCCGCTTGAGACGGATTTGGCCGTTAGCTGTGTGCGTAGTGATAGCCGGGCTCGTATTGGCGAGGTCGCTTACCAGGGTGGGGGCGCAGGCCGGTGTGACCCGAACAGTTATCGGCGTCGCGGTGCTGCTGGTCGTGGCGGTTTTGGGTGTGTTCGTCTGGTGGACGTGGCGGGGGCGTCGGGCTCGGGAGGTCGCGGGCGTTCTAGTAGTGTTCACGATGTTCCTCTTGCTCGGCACTGCCCTGTTGCTTCTGCCGTATGGTTGGCTGCCGGAAACCTGGACGCTGTTGGCAATCGGAACCGATGTGATCTCACTGGGACTCGCCATCGCTTACTTCGATGCTTTCGAAGGAGGCGAAGTTTTGCTGCCTGACATGGTCCGTTCGTTCGATGCCGCTTCGTTGGCAGCGCTTGTTTTCGCCGGGCCGGTGGGCGTGGTGATCTGGTCGTCGACGGGTGCAACGCTCCCGATGCTTTTGTTGCTTCTGGTCACGCTTACTACGGCGGTCGTCGTTTCAACGCTACCGGACCGAATCTCAGTGGCGCTCGATCTAGTGGCGCTCGGTAGACTCCCAAGTCTCCGCAAAGCTCGTACCGAGTTGCGAACGACCGCCCGTTCTATACAACGCAGAGACCCGACGCTAGACCCCGCCACGCTTAAAGAGGATGAGTTTATTCGCATTACCCGCCGAGCTTTGAGTAACTTCGGAGATCTTCCGCGGCTCTCGGCGAGCCCCCTGATCAACCTATCCCTCATAGACCATCGCCTACCCACAGAGTCAGCCTCCGATAATCCACTCGAACGCGCCGCCGAACTAAAGACCGTCTTGGCCGAGAGCATCGGTCGGCTCAAGCCGCGTAACGGTCCCGACTTCGGCACTTCGGACGAGTGGCGCTACTACAACGCGCTCTACTTCCCGTACGTGATCGGAATAAAGCCTTACAGCAACCGCGCCAGGAATTACCACAAAGACCCCGAAGTCCGTGAGGCGTTGGAATGGTTCAGGGCTACCGTCCCTGAACGCACGCTCTACAACTGGCAGAACGCCGCCGCGAAACTCGTCGCCCAAGACTTGATCTCCCGGCACGAATACTCTCTCAAGTAGAAGTTGTTTTTACGAAATTGGCACTGTTTGGCACCACTTTTCGTGGGTCTGGCAGCGAAGCAAGGCTATCTTTAGGGTCGTAGACCGTTCCCTACAAGGAGGCCCATGTGAGTGTTTCGCAGACTTTTGGAGAGACAAAAGAGATCCGGTTGCAGCAGGGTGTCATGCGTTACCGGGAGATGGGGGAGGGACCTCCAATCGTGTTCGTCCACGGAATACTGGTAAACAGTACGCTCTGGCGGGAAGTTATTCCTCCTCTCGCCCGGCACCATCGGTGCATCGCCTTGGATCTACCGCTCGGCGGACATCAATTTCCAATGAACCCGGATGCTGACCTGAGCCCCGACGGAGTGGCCCGGATCGTTGCAGATTTTCTGGAAGCTCTGAACCTGCGGGACGTTATCCTGGTTGGCAACAATACGGGAGGAGCCATATGCCAGATAGTTGTAGCCCGTCACCCGGAACGCCTCTCGCGGCTTGTCCTCACCAACTGCGACTCCTACGAGGATTTCTTTCCGCTGCTCCTCAAACCTTTCCACTACGGCGCGAAGTTCTTCGGCCAGCGTTTCGTTGACTTTACAGCCTGGACCTTGAGGTCGCGTCCTGCTCAGCGGGTATTGCTGAAAACTGTAGCCGCCCGCCGGATGAACGTCGGCATTCTCGACGCCTACATGCAACCCTTGATTCGCGAGCCGGGAGTGCGGCGCGACCTTACGAAATTTCTGAGTCAGGTGTCAAACCGTTACACACTGGATGCCGCCCGCAGTTTCAAGAACTTCGACTGTCCCGTCCTGATTGCCTGGGGCGAAAACGACATCTTCTTTTCCTCGAAACTAGCCCGGCATTTACAGCGAGAGTTTCCTGATTCCACCCTCAAATTCGTGCCCGAATCCCGTACTTTTGTACCGGAAGACCAGCCTGAGGGGCTCGTTGAGTTGATTAGAGACTTCGTGTCAACAGACCAGACTGATAGCAGGAGCTAGATCATGCCGGAGCACTTCTTCTTTATTCTGGGGTTCTGTTTCCTGTTGACCTACGAGATGGATGCGATAAGGGTTAAGGAGTGGAAAATATTCCCTGGTCTATCCAGAATGAGTGACGAAACCGGTTACGTAGCCTTTACAGCCCTTCACGTACCAGTTTACGCACTTCTCTTTTGGGGACTCTTCGGTGGCGGTGGAGCCCGCGCTCTGATCTTTGGACTGGACGTGTTCTTTATCGTCCACGTATTGCTCCACCTAGTCTTCTACAATCACCCCGAGAATCGGTTTAGGTCGGTCTTCTCTTACGCGTTGATTTTCGGAGCCGGTGTGTTTGGTGCCTCTGATCTCCTCTTCTCCCAATCGTTGTTGCAATAACAGCTTGAAACTCTTTGCAACAAATTCGGCAGTAGGGTATGATCCTACTGATGTCTTACACGAGTTTTCGCGAGGGTGGCTTGAGGTCGGATTATGCCCGATATATAGGTGTCGGAATCACCTTCCTCGTCATCATCGCCGGCCTTACGGTTGGTGGCTATCTTCTCGACAATTTACTAGGCACGCTCCCGTTGTTCCTGTTGCTCGGTTTAGTGGTCGGCTTTGCCACGGCGCTCTTCTACATTTATCTGCAACTCAAGAACTTGGGCGGCGGATGAGCCCTCACTGGCGGCTGGCTTTGGTGTACGCGGCTTGCGTTCTGACACTTTCGGCGCTGGTTGGAGTTGTGACGCTATACGCGTACGGTTCCGCTTACGCGACGGCCCTGATGTACGGAGTAACTGTCGGCTTGATAAGTTTCGTTTCTACGGCACTCACGGCCTCTTTGCTGACGGGGAAATCTACTGCAAGAGGAATGTTTATCGGTGGCGCTTCTTTCGGGGCGCGGCTGTTGTTTGCCGCGGTGGCGTTGACGGTTCCGGCCTACCTGGATCTCTGGCCGGCGGTTACAATGATGGTAGCGTTTGTCTCTGTCTATCTGGCGGAGAACGTTTTGTTGGTGCCGGTGCTGCTGGGTAAGAAAGGATTGCCAAAGCGGGCCGCGCAAATTGTGGATGATAGAGTGGAGCGGAGGGCGGAAGTTTGACGACTGCGGTGGCGCAACTAACCATGCTGGCACAACTGAGTCAGAAAGAAATTCAGAAGAAAATCCTCCACGCGTGGGAGGCGAACGAAGAATGGGTCATACCCATACACATTGGGCCGCTGGATCTCTCGTTAAACAAAGCTACGTGGTTCCTATTTATGGGGGCGGCGATAACGTTTCTTATTCTGTTTGTAGGAAGCAGGTTGCTCAAGGACCGGCCCGGAGCGTATCAGGTGATCGTCGAAGACACCTTCAACTTCGGACGGAATCACATTGGGGGCCAGCAGGGCGAAGAAGGCCGGAAGTTGTACCCGTACACCCTGACGCTGTTTATCTTCATCCTGACACTAAACCTGATCGGCCTCGTTCCTAACAGTTACCCGGTAACCAGCAGTATCTCGTTTACCTTTACGTTGGCTATATTGACTTTCCTAATAACCCAATACTACGGTTTCCGGCGTAACGGCGTGGGACCATATATGAAGAGCTTCGCACCTCCTGGTATGCCGAAGTTCATGGTGCCTTTTATATGGTCTCTGGAGTTTCTGCAGCAATTCACCCAGCCGCTTACGTTGGGGCTGCGGCTCTACGCCAACATACTGGCGGGACACCTTCTCATTTTCGTGTTCCTTAGCCTCATTCTGACCTTCGGCACTCCTATGGCGGCTCTTTCTGTACCGGCGGCCGTCGTGCTGTACGCATTCGAGATTTTCATCGCTGTAATTCAGGCGTATATATTCGCTATACTCTCGCAGGTTTACATAGAACAAGCTATGTTTGCCAGTGAGGCTCATTAGAACGTTTAACGGTAAAGCAAGAGCAGAGAGGAGCAACAAATGGAAATGTTGGCACTACTTCAGGCTAGCGGAAACATTGAGACGGGGTTGACGTACCTCGGGGCCGGCATCGCGGCCGGCGGAGGAGTTATCGGTGCGGGAGCCGGAATGGGATACCTGATCGGCCAGACCATCGCTTCTATTCACCGGCAGCCGGAGGCCTTCGAGCAGACGCGTACGCTAATGTTCCTCGGTATCGGGCTGGTCGAGGCGTTCGCACTGTACGCTTTGGTGTTCGCCATTCTCTTCACCTTCGTTTTCGCCTAAAAGATACGTGATGGGAAGAGAGAGGAGGAAAATATATGGGAGGTAGTTCAGGCGTATTTGATATACCGAACGTTAGCCTGATCTTTTGGGAGGTCATCGCTTTCGGGATCCTCTTGGCTCTTCTATACTGGTTCGTCTTTCCGCCGATACGGGACCGCATTCAGTCGCGGCAGTCCCAGATCGAGCAGGCTATCGACGAAGCTGAGAAGACCCGAAGCGAAGCCCGAGAACTTCTGGCTGACTACCGGAGACAGCTCGATGAGGCCCGGGGCGAGTCCCGCCGCATTCTGGATGAGTCGCGCAAGCAGGGCGAGTCCCAACGCGAGCGCATCCGTACCGAGGCCCGCGAAGAGGGTGACCGGATCATCGAACGCGCCCGGGAGGAGATCGGTCGCGAGCGGGATACGGCCCTTCGTGAGGTTCGTGGCGAAGTGGCCGGTATGGTTATAGAGGCGTCCGAAAGGGTGCTGGGCCGCGAAGTAGACAACGACGAGCATGAGCGTTTGATCTCCGAGGCGTTGGATAATCTGGAGGCCGAGGTCACAGGCGGCGTCTCGCGAGACGGGAGCCAGAACGCTTGAGCGCCGTCTCCACTTACGCCGAAGCCCTCTACGGGGCCGCCCGCGAGCGCGAAGAGCTAGAAGACGTGCTCAACGATCTCAAAGAGTTCGGGGGGGCACTAGATGAAGTCGAGGAACTGCAGGAGTTCTTCTACAGCCCCCAGATTACCGAGCGCGAAAAGCGGCAGGCTTTGGATAAACTCACCGAGGATATGACCACTTCGACGAGCAACTTCTTGAAAGTGCTTTCGGATAACGGACGGAACGAGATCTTCCCGGATGTGCTCCGCCGCTACGAGGAGCTTGTAAAGGAGCACTTCGACCGGGTGGAGGTAGAGGTCATAACAGCCGTGGAGCTTTCAGAAGATATGCAGGAGCGAGTGAAAGAGCGGCTCGGCAAAATACTAGACGGTAGAGAAGTCTTGCTGGAGACTCGCATGGACCAGGATATTCTGGGCGGCGCGGTCTTCAGGTTCGGGGGAATATTGATAGATAGTAGCGTTCGGGGGCGGCTCGACGGCCTCCGGCAAGAGATGACCGAGAGGAGTGTTGCAAGTGGCTGAACAACTCAGGCCGGAGGAGATCTCCTCAATTCTAAAGGGCGCCATTACGGACTACGAGAACCGGGTCCGCACCGAAGAGGTCGGACAGGTCCTGGACGTTGGCGACGGCATCGCCAGGGTTCATGGACTCTCCAATGTCATGTACCAGGAGATGCTGGAGTTCGAAGATACTCGGGGAGAGAAGATCTTGGGCCTCGCGTTGAACCTGGAGGAAGATAACGTCGGTGCTATCGTCGCGGGTGAAGACCGGCACATTCAGGAAGGAAGCACTGTACGGCGCACCGAGAGGCTGGCGAGCATTCCGGTCGGCAGTGGTGTTCTGGGACGAGTCGTAGACTCGCTCGGCATCCCGATGGACGGTAAAGGCGATATCGAGGCCGAGGACAACCGTCCCGTGGAGATCATCGCCCCCGGCGTCATCCGCCGCCAGGAGGTGAAAACGCCCCTACAGACCGGTATCAAGGCCATAGACGCCATGATCCCGATCGGTCGGGGACAGCGGGAACTCATCATCGGGGACCGTAAGACCGGCAAGACTTCTATCGTTGTCGATACGATCATCAACCAGCGCGACCAGGACGTGAAGTGCATCTACGTCGCCATCGGACAGAAGGACTCGTCCGTGGCCGCCGTACAGAGCGACCTGGAGGAAGCGGGCGCCCTGGAGTACACGGCCATCGTGAACGCCTCCGCCTCCCAGTCGGCGACGCTTCAGTACCTGGCTCCTTACGCCGGGTGTGCCATCGGGGAGCATTTTATGTACCAGGGCGAGAACGCGCTGGTTATCTTCGACGACCTCTCCAAGCACGCCGTCGCCTACCGACAGATGATGCTGTTGCTGCGGCGTCCGCCGGGTCGTGAGGCTTACCCCGGAGACGTTTTCTACCTGCACTCTCGCCTTCTGGAACGGGCGGCCCGAATGTCGGATAACTATGGTGGTGGTTCGCTTACAGCGCTCCCAATCGTCGAGACCAAAGAGGGAGATATTTCCTCGTTTATCCCGACGAACGTCATCTCGATCACGGACGGTCAGATCTTCCTCGATACCGACCTCTTTAACCAGAACCAGCGGCCCGCCATCGACACGGGTAACTCTGTGAGCCGGGTGGGCGGTTCGGCCCAGATCAAGGCGATGAAAGATATCGCCGGAACTATGCGCCTGGAGTTGAACCAATTCCGCGAGCTACAGAGCTTCGCCCAGTTCGGCAGCGACCTGGACAAGGCGACCCAGGACACCCTGGCCCGTGGGGAGCGGCAGCTCGCCGTTCTAAAGCAGGGTGAGCGAGATCCGCTGCCCGTCGAGGAACAGGCCGTCATCATGTACGCCGTCAGCAACGGCTACCTGGACGGCATCGAGGCGGACAATGTCCCTGACTGGGAGAGCCAGTTCCGGGAGAACATGCGCGATAGTCACAACGAGATTCTGGAGTCTATTCGGGAGGAGCAGAAGCTCACCGAGGAGAACGAGGAGAGCCTCAAAGAGGCCCTGGGCGACTTCAACAATCGTTACGAGCCGGAGGATACCGGCGTCTCCATAGATATGGGTCCCGGTGGCGAGGAAGATGAAGAAGCCGAAGAGGAGGAGGCGAGCTAGGGTTTGGCTTCTCTAAAAGACCTCCAGCGCCAGATACAGTCGGTCCGCAACACGGCCAGGACTACCAACGCGCTGCAGACCGTCTCCGGCGTGAAGTTCCGCAAGGCGGAGGCGCGGGTACATCACTCGCGACCCTACGCCGAGAACATGCAGCAGATGATGCAGGATATCGCCCGCAAGGCCAAGGACAGCAACAACCCGCTGTTGGCGGGACGGGAGCAGGTCAACACCGTCGCCATCGCCTCCATGACGGCCGACCGGGGGCTCGCCGGAGGGTTTAACTCTCAGGTGCTCCGGCGTACGGTGCGCTTTCGGCAAGAGCAGGATCACGACCTGATGCAGGTGGCAATGGGCCGCAAGGCCGTATCCTTCTTCCAGTTCCGGCGTATTCGGTTGGAGGAGACTTTCACCGGGATCTCGGATTCTCCCGAGTACCACAACTCGCAGGAGATCGGGCGTCATCTCACGGGTCTCTTCGAAGACGAAAAGGCCGATGAGGTTTACCTGATCTACAACCGCTTCGAGAGCGCTATGGTCCAGGAACCGGTCGTCACCCGTCTCTTGCCCGCCGCACCGGACGAGGATGAAGAGGAAGAGCAGCAATACGGCGGCTCCGATAACCCGTTCGAGTACATACCGGGCGTAGACGAAATTCTCACCGACCTCATACCGAAGTACGTGGAGACGGTGATCTGGCAGGCGCTTCTGGAGAGCGCGGCCGGAGAGCACGGAGCCCGCATGACGGCGATGAAGAGCGCTACGGACAACGCCAATGAGATGGCTGACGACCTGACACAGAAGATGAACAAGGCGCGGCAGGCCCAGATCACCCAGGAGATCGTGGAGATCGCGGCCGGCGCCGAGGCGCTGGGCTAACTAAAAGGAGTTTTATATGACAGAGGAGAACGGCGGCAACGTCCGCAGCGAGAGCAGCCCGCAGGAAGACGGGCAGCGCAATGGCCAGGATGGCCACCAGCAGGGCGGTGTAGGAACGATAGTCGAGGTAAAAGGCCCGGTCGTGGACGTTCGCTTCTCTGGAGACGATATCCCGGAGATCTACAACGCCCTAACTGTCCAGATGCAGAGCGCCGAAGGCGAGCAGAAGCTGACCCTGGAGGTGCAGCAGCTCCTCGGCGACGACCTGATACGGGCGGTCGCGATGTCCGGCACCGACGGCCTACAGCGCGGCCTGGACGTACAGGACACCGGCCAGCCTATATCCGTTCCCGTGGGGCAAAATGTCCTCGGGAGAGTACTTGACGTTCTCGGCGAGCCGGTAGACGAGCAGGGTGAGGTCGAGAGCCCGGACGCCTTCTGGCCGATACACCGCCCATCACCCAGGTTCGAAGATCTCTCACCCCAGGCCGAGCAGTTCGAGAGTGGCATCAAGGTAATTGACTTGCTTTGTCCGGTGCTCCGGGGCGGTAAGGTCGGGTTGTTCGGTGGTGCCGGTGTCGGCAAGACGGTGCTCATCACCGAACTCATCAACAACATCGCCCTGGAGTACGAAGGCACGAGCGTCTTTGTCGGGGTGGGGGAGCGGACCCGCGAGGGGAACGACCTCTACTACGAGATGGAAGAGGCCGGGGTTCTCAAGAACACGGCCATGATCTTCGGCCAGATGAACGAGCCGCCCGGCGCCCGACTGCGGGTCGGCCTCACGGGCGTAACCGTCTCCGAATACTTCCGCGAGGAGATGGGCCAAGACGTACTCCTGTTCCTGGATAACATCTTCCGCTTCGTGCAGGCCGGTAACGAGGTCTCCGCGCTCATGGGCCGTATGCCTTCGGAGGTTGGCTACCAGCCGACGCTCAGTACCGAGATGGGCTCTTTGCAGGAGCGGATCACGTCCACCAAAAACGGCTCCATCACGAGCTTCCAGGCTGTCTACGTACCGGCGGACGACTTCACCGACCCCGCGCCGTTCACGGTGTTCGCCCACCTCGACTCGACGGTCGAGCTGACGCGGGCGCTGACGGAGCAAGGCATCTACCCGGCGGTTGACCCGCTTTCCTCTTCCTCGACCATCTTGGACCCGTCGATCGTTGGGAACGAGCATTATCAGGTGGCCCAACAGGTCCAGAACATCTTGCAGAGGTACAAGGAGTTGCAGGACATCATCGCTATCCTCGGTATGGACGAGCTTTCGGAGGAAGACAAGGTGATTGTGGGCCGCGCCCGCCGCTTGCAGCGTTTCCTCTCCCAGCCGTTCTTCGTGGCCCAGCAATTCACCGGCCTCGAAGGCAAGTTCGTCTCACTGGAGGACACCATCCGCAGCTTCAAAGAAGTTGTCCAGGGCCAACACGACGACTTGCCGGAGCAGGCGTTCTACATGGTCGGCGATATCGACGAAGCTCTGGAGAAAGCCCGCGGTATGAGTGGCGAGGAAGCTGAGGAAGAGGAAGGAGAGGAAGAAGACCAGGGCGAAGAGAGCGAGAACGGCCAGGAGAGTGGTGAAGACGAAGGTGAGAACGAGTAGTGGCGGATGACGGACGCCAGCTATTTTGCCGGGTTATCACCCCCCAGGACACGGTCTTTGATGGAGAGGTGAACCGCGTAATCGCCCGCATCTCAGATGGTGAGATCGGGGTTCTCGTGGACCATTCGCCGACTATTTCTACTATAGAAGTGGGGGATGTCCGCATCCTGCAGGGCGATGAAACCACGGTATATGCGACCTCGGACGGGTTTTTCAAGGTCTCAGAGAATTTGGTCCAGATCCTGGTCGAAGAAGCTATGTTGGCCGAAGAGATAGACGTCAGTGAGGCTGAAGAGCGGGTGCAAAAGGCCGAAGAAGATCTCTCTGAACTCGGTGAATCCGAGGAGGATGGTGAGAAGCTGGATCGGCACCGTAAGGACATCGAACGGCGTCGCAGCATCGGTGAAAATTATACCCGCGTCGCCCGCAAGTACGGCGAAGCGTAGGCGGGCAACTCGCCGAGCTAACTCATTGATAGACCACTTGCGTACGGATGTATGCCTTAACGAAAGCGTCGTGGGGATGTAACCGTTTTGTTATCTGCAGCCTGTGAGATATTCGGCTATGTCCGACATCGCGATTTGTGAAATAGAACAGAAAATACCGGGGGGAAACCAATGACTGAGAGATTCTTGATCGAGGGCGGAGCCCCGCTCTTTGGAGAGGTCGAGGTCTCCGGGGCAAAGAACGCGGCGCTCAAGCTGATCGCCGCCGCGCTTCTCGCGCCGGGGCGCACGACGCTACACAACGTGCCGCGTATAAAAGACGTCAAAACTATGCTCGCCGTCCTCGACGGTCTCGGTGTAGAGACCGAGCTTTACGACCATACCCTCCAAATAGAAGCCGGAGAACTGGATTCGTACACGGCTCCTTACGAACTCGTCCGCGCGATGCGGGCGTCCATCGTGGTTCTGGGGCCGCTGGTGGCCCGTTTCGGCGAGGCGGAGGTTTCGGCGCCGGGCGGATGCAACCTGGGACTCAGGAAGTTCGACTTTCACCTCAACGGGCTCCGGGCTTTGGGGGCGAAGATAGAGTTGGACCACGGCTTTATAAAAGCTACGGCCCCGAATGGACTGCGTGGGGCGGAGGTTATCTTCGAGTATCCGAGCGTAACGGCCACCGAGAACGTGATGATGGCCGCTGTGCTGGCGAAAGGCACTACGATAATAGAGAACGGCGCCCGTGAGCCGGAGGTTGTTGCGCTGGCGGAGTTCCTGAACCTCATGGGTGCCCGCGTCCAGGGTACCGGAACCGGTCGCATCGTCATAGAAGGGGTCGAAGAGCTTCATCCAGTCGAATACGCGGTAATGTCCGACCGGATCGAAGCGGGGACCTTCCTTATGGCGACCGCAGCGGCTGGTGGAGACGTCGTCGTGAAGAACCTCGTTCCCAAACACCTGAAGATGGAGTTCGAGAAATTGCGTGAGATGGGCGTCGAGTTGGAGCCGGTGGACGGTGGTATCCGGGTGCGGGTCGAAGACCCGACAGACCTGACGGGGGTAGACGTCTCGACCCTACCGTTCCCGGGATTTGCCACGGATCTTCAGGCCCAAATGTTATTGCTTCTCACTCAGGTCCCCGGTGCTGGCATCATTACCGAGAACGTTTACGAAAATCGGCTACAAGTAGCAGAGGAGTTGAACCGCATGGGGGCTGGTATAGATCTCTTTGGTGGCCATCGGGCACTCGTTCATGGTCCACGTCAACTCTCCGGAACCGTTGTTCAGTCGCCGGATCTCCGTGGAGGAGCAGGACTGGTAATGGCGGGTCTCGTTGCCCAGGGTACTACCACAGTGGATGGCGCGGGACACATCCTCCGAGGCTACGAGGACTTCGAAGAAAAACTTTCGAACCTGGGTGCCACGGTTGCCTTTGCCGAGTCCGGTGAGCCCGCTATATCGTAAGGCTGTTTTCTGAGTAATAGTTACAACTTCTGTTTGCGGCAGAAAGACTGACAAGTATATAGAATAGCCTCTTTAACCAAACTAGATAAAGTGAGGAAGCCTGGAGACGACAGTTACGAGCGAGGTGCTCTCGCTGACGCGTCGGCTGGTACGTTATCAGTCTTACACACCTGGGGCTGCGCAGTCCGTCATGGAGTTTATAAACGGTTGGTTCGAGGCCAGGGGGCTGGAGCCGATAGTCTATGGGGGAGCGGGACCTAACGGAGAGCTTTCCTCCCTCGTGATCCGGGTCGGCTCGGGAGAACCGCGGATATTGCTGCACGGACACGCGGATGTTGTCCCCGGTGAAGAAAGCCAATTCGAACCCTATGAAGAGAACGGAGAACTCTACGGGCGGGGCGTATACGACATGAAAGGAGCCCTCGCGGCTATGATGTACGCCGTCGAGGACCTGAACAAAATCGGCTGTGATTGCACGGTGGAGCTACTCATAGTCCCCGATGAAGAGCGGGAGTTCGAGGGTCCGACGGGGGCCGAGGTTCTGGTACGCAACGGGCACGTAGGGGATTTCTTGATCACCGGCGAACCGACGGATTTTCACATTGGAACCCAGGCGAAAGGTGTTCTGGACCTCAGAATAACCATGCTCGGAAAAAGCGCCCACGGTTCCGTACCCTGGCTCGGGAAAAATGCCATTATGTACGCCCACGAGCACTATCGTCGCGTCTTAGAGCTACCGTTCGCCAAAGAGCGAAACGACCTCTTCCCGTATCCGAGCATCAACATGGCCCGCATTATCGGCGGGGACGTAATAAACCGGGTCCCGGATCGCTGTACCTACGACCTGGACATCCGCTACCTGCCCCAGCAGGATCCGGAAGAGATAGCACGCCAGATCCGGTCTATAGAACTCCCCGCTGAGGTCGAACCTCTCTTCTGCCGCGAACCTACCTATATCTCTCGGTCGAACCCGTTCGTCAAAACGCTCCGCGAAGTCGCCGCCCGGCACTTTCACGGTAACCCGGTGGGGGTGGGCCGTCATGGAGCCTCCGATATTGTCTACTTCCAACGCGTCGGCGTACCCGGTGTGGAATTTGGGCCGATAGGCGGAGGCCACCACGGGCCAAAAGAGTACATCGTATCCTCGTCTCTAGAAAATTACCGCCAGATGCTCGTGCAGTTTTGTCAGATACTCGGGCGTAACGGAAGCGGTTATTAGCAGGGCTTTGCTACCATTAGCTACCGCTTGAAAGTTTCCTAAAACAAAGGTATATTCCGGGTAGTTATCCGGGAAGAAAGGCACGGTTTGACTCTAAGTCTATTGCAGCAGGAGATCGCCTACGGGACATTATATCTGTACGTCGGTATTTTCATGCTGTTGGTAACGGGTTTCGTCGCGACGGTGCTGGTGTTGGCGCGGCTGATCTCACCGGGGCATCGTTCTCGAACGAAGGACCAGATCTACGAGACCGGAGAGTCAACTGTTACGGATCCGTGGCGTCCCTTTCCGGTTCGCTACTACGTCTTCGCGCTGTTATTCCTGATCTTCGACGTGGAGGCAGCTTTTCTCTATCCCTGGGCGGTCATTTACCAGGATCTAGGTTTGTACGGTTTTATTGAAATGGCGATTTTTGTGTTGATTTTGGGCGTGGGCTTGGCCTATGCCTGGAAGAAGGGAGCCCTTAAATGGGTGTAATGCAGCAGTTCAACGAGCCGAACATTGTGACGACGAGTACGGACAAGCTCTTTAACTGGGCCCGCAAGAACTCGCTGTGGCCGCTACAGTTTGGCCTGGCGTGTTGCGCCATCGAGATGATGTCTACGGGCATGGCCCACAATGACCTGGAGCGCTTCGGGAGCAGCCCGTTCATGGGCTCACCACGCCAAGCCGATGTTATGATTGTCTCCGGCACCGTCTCGACAAAGATGGCCGAGCGCATGACCCGGCTCTATGAGCAGATGCCCGACCCCAAGTGGGTCATCGCGATGGGAGCTTGCGCCATTTCCGGTGGTCCGTTCCTCGACGGTTACTCAGTCTTGATGGGGGCAGATCGTGTAATTCCTGTTGACGTCTACGTTCCAGGGTGTCCGCCGCGTCCAGAGGCGCTCATCTTCGGCATCATGACGTTGCAGAAGAAGATCGAACGCGACCAGCAGGTCGGCGGCTACGAGAAGCCCCGTCCGGCGCTGGTGGACGACGAAGGCAACATTCAGGAGTACTTGCCGGAGCGGGAGTACACGGAGATCAGCGAGGGCAAAGCTCCGCGCTTCGACAATATCCGGCCGCTAAAGCGAACCTACACCTTCGAGCGCAAGGGCATGCCGCCCGCCTCCCAGACGGACGTCGGTTGGATCCCCAAGGAAGTCAAGAAGAAGCTCAAGGAGCAAGAGAAAGCCCGCAAAGCAGCCGAAGCCGAGGCCCAGGGCAACGGTGACGAGCCGGCCGAGCAGAAAGAGAACGCCTAGTGGCGGTCACATTGCCGGAAGGAAACCTTGAAGAGCGTCTGGAGCGTTATCTCGAAGGCTTCCGCAACCGGCACGGCCTTGAAGAGTCGGAGGTCGAAGGCAATGTCGTGAAGATCGTCGTGAGCCCGGAGTCGGTGCCGACGGTATTGGCAACTGCCCGCGAAGAGTTGAACGTCCGGCATCTTTCGTACCTGACGGTGGTGGACTGGCAAGGGTCTTTCGAGATCACCTACGCGTTGGCAGATCTGCGCGGCGCGGATGTACGGGTCAAGACGACGATAGAGGGCGACGAGCCGGTCATCGGGACGGTAACGCACGTTTACCCGACGGCAAACTGGCACGAGCGGGAGGCGTACGATATGTTCGGGGTCGCGTTCGCAGGACATCCTGATCTACGACGGACGTACATGTGGCAAGACCACTTCGACCACCATCCTCTCTTGAAGAGCTTCGAGATCAATGCCCGCCGGACCTTTGAAGGGTTGCGATAGATATGCTTAGTGAAGAAAAGAATATAGAAAGCCAGTCACTCGGCGGAACCGAGAGCGGTCGGCTCACGAACCCGGATATCCGGGATGAGTTCGGGCTCGAAACGCTCGACATGAACATGGGTCCCCAGCACCCGGCGATGCACGGACTGCTGCGCCTCATACTCGAGCTCGACGGTGAAACCGTGGTGCGTTGTGACCCGGTGATGGGCTATTTGCACCGGTGCCAGGAGAAAATCGCCGAGAACCGGATGTATCCGGCGGTTATTCCGCTCACGGACCGGCTTGACTACTTCGCCAATATGCACAACGAGCACGGCTACTGCCTGGCGGTCGAGGACATGCTGGACGTTGAAATACCGCCGCGGGCCGAGTACATCCGGGTTTTGATGTGCGAGCTAATGCGGCTGGCGAGCCACATCCCGTCGCTCGGATTCCTGATGCTGGAACTCGGGGCGTTTACGCCAATTCTGTACGGCTTCCGGGAGCGGGAGCGGATACAGACGCTTTTCGAGGCCATTACTGGCGCCCGAATGATGTTCCACTACATCCGCATCGGCGGGGTCAAGGCCGACCTGCCACCGGATATGCCGCAGAGGATTTGGGACTACATAGAGACCCTGGAGGCCAACTACCAATCGGATTTCGTGGACCTCGTACAGGGAAACGAAATTTTCATCTCCCGAACCCGGAACGTCGGCACGATGAGCCAAGAGAAAGCTCTAGATATGGGCCTTACCGGACCGCCGCTGCGCTGCACCGGTGTGGACTTTGATATCCGACGCGACTACCCATACAGCACCTACAACGAGCTGGATTTCGACGTGATCACCGAAGAAGCCGGGGATGTAGAGGCTTCGTATAAGGTACGTGTCCGGGAGATCTTGGAGAGCATCAAGCTCATCAAGCAGTGCCTGGAGAAGATGCCCGAAGGCGAGGTCATGGGTGACACGGGTCGTCGCATCCGTCCGGCGGAAGGCGAAGGCTTCAGCCGCATCGAGAGTCCCCGCGGCGAGTTCGCCGTTCACGTCGTCTCTGATGGTTCGGATACGCCGTACCGGGTCCACTACCGTGACCCAAGCTTCTGTAATATGCAGCTTTTGCAGGAGATAGTGCCGGGGCATTACTTGCCGGACATCATGCCGATTATGGGCCTCATAGATCCGGTCTCCGGCGGGTGGGATAAATAGTGTCCACCGTGCTCGACCTGCTCAATCAGGAGCCTTTTCGGTTCCTGATCTCCTTCGGGGCGATTCTATTTCTCGCCTTGAATCTTGCTGCAATACTGGTCATGGGTGAGCGTAAGGTCGCGGGGTACATCCAGCTCAGGTTTGGTCCCAACCGGGTCGGGCCGCGCGGACTTCTGCAGCCGCTGGCGGACATCATCAAGCTTTTCACCAAAGAGAACCTCGCGCCGGGACGGGCGGACCTTTGGATCTTTCTGGGAGCACCAATCGCCATGTTCTTGCCGGCAGTTCTCGTGTGGCTCGTCGTACCGTTCTCGCCGGGCGCGGTCGTGGCGGATCTGAATGTTGCGATACTGTTCTTTATCGCGGTAACGTCTATCGGGGCACTTGGCGTCATTATGGCGGGCTACGGGAGCCGCTCGACGTTCTCGCTGCTCGGTGCGTTGCGCGGCGCGGCGCAGATGATCTCTTACGAAGTTCCGCTCATCCTGAGTCTGCTCGGGATTATCATGCTCACCGGCAGCCTCTCGATGGTAGACATCGTGAACGCCCAGGGTGGCGGGTTCTGGAACTGGTACTTTGTGGCGCAGTTCCCGATGTTCCTGGTCTTTTACATTGCTGGAATCGCTGAGGTGAAGCGGCCGCCGTTCGACTTGCCGGAAGGCGAGAGCGAGATCGTCGGTGGGTTCATGATCGAGTATTCTGGCATGACTTGGGCTCTCATACAGGCTGCGGAGTTTGCCTCGATGGGCCTCATGTCGGGTATCACGGTAACGCTATTCCTCGGGGGGTGGCAGCCGCCGTTCGAGTTCCTGGACTTTGGAAACTTCAACTGGTTCTGGTTCGGGCTCAAAACTTCGCTCATTATGTTTACGTTCCAGTGGATACGGTGGAGCGTGCCGCGGTTGCGGATGGACCAACTCATGGATTTCGGATGGAAAGTGCTAGTCCCGATCTGTCTCGCCTGGCTGTTCATTACCGCCGGCGCGATGTTGATTTTCTAGGAGGGTTTTAGATGCCGCAGTTAGGACAAGGAATTTTAAAGGGGATGGGGGTGACCATAAAGCACCTCTTCGGGCAGAAGATCACGCGTCAGTACCCCGAGTTCAAGCGCAACCTCCCCGAACGCAGCCGAGGAATGCTGACGGTGGATATGGACCGCTGCATCGCGTGCCTGCAGTGCATGAGGATCTGCCCGGATCACTGCATATCTATCGAGCAAACGAAACGTGACGCCGACGGCTCTGGCAAGGCCAAGCCTTACGCGATTGGGTTCGTCATAGACGACTCGCGCTGCATGTACTGCTCGCTGTGCGTCGAGGTCTGCCCGGTCAACTGCATCTACCACACCGAGGAATTCGAGGTTCAGGCCTACAACCGCCTGGAACTTGCCCGGCAGTTCGGCGAACGTCCGGTGGACCCGACCATTGATCCCAAACCGGAGGTCAAAAAGAAGAAGCCCGCCGGCAAGGGCAAAGCTGACGCCAAAGGCGGGAAAGAAGCTTCCAAGAAGGCGCCGAAAAAAGCGGAAGAGAGCGCGGCTTGACGATAGCGTTCGGTTTTCTGGCCGGGATGACGCTCATCTCGGCAGTAGCGGTGGTGCTGAGCCGGAATGTCGTTCATTCGGCGCTGTTTATGTCCGGGTCCTTCCTGGGCGTGGCGGGTTTCTTTGTGATGCTGAATGCTCCGGCGTTGGCAGCGTTTCAGGTTCTGATCTACGTTGGGGCCGTCACGGTGGTGATCCTGTTCGGCATCATGTTTACCCAGCGGCCATCGGTTCGGAGCTTCGGCACGATTATCCAGCGCCAGCACTGGCCGGGGCTGCTCGTCGCGGTAGGTGTCGGGTTTTTCTTGTCCTATGTGCTCATCGCTCAGGATTGGGCAGGTACGTCGCCGGGCAACGGGCCACGGGATACTGCTACGCTGGGGCGGAATTTGCTTGGGGTCGGTGGAGCGCCGGAGATCTTCGCCCTGCTCTTCGAGGCGGCTTCGGTTCTGCTGCTGGTGGCGATGATCGCGGCCATCGTGATCAGCCGCCGCAAGACCGGCGAGGGCGTTGACCGGGGAGTGGACGAATAATGCCGGATCAGGTTCAGCAGGTCGTGGAGGTTCTTAACTCGACGATACCGATAGAGTGGTATCTGATCGTCGGGGCGCTGATGTTTGCCATTGGGGCGTGGGGCGCCCTGATCCGTCGTAATGCCGTGGTCGTCTTTATGTGCGTGGAATTGATGATAAACGCCGTCAACCTGACGCTGGTTGCTTTTGCCGACTACTTGCCGCAGGCGGGAGGCGCGGGGGTCGGGTATGCGGTTATCGTGATCGCCATCGCCGCCGCAGAGGTCGCGGTCGGGCTGGCGATTGTGCTGGCGGTGTTCCGCTCACGCCGGACGGTAAACGTGGACGAAGTCAATACGATGAAGGGCTAGAAGGAGCACTGCTTTTGCGCCGGAGAATACTTAGATGACGCAAACTGTCGGAGGACAGCTAATAATTACGGCCATCCCGGCTATCCCGGCGCTGGTCTTTCTGGTGCTGGCGCTCTTCGGGCGCCTTCTAAAAGAGAACGCCCAGTACGTAGCCATCTTTGGGATGGTCTTCTCGCTCGTCTTCTCGCTAACCGCGCTGGTCGATGTAGGAAACCTGGCCCCGTGGCTATTCCCCGGTAGCGGAGAGCCTATTTCTTTCGCGGTCAATTGGATCGACTTGGGAGAGGGCGGCTCATTCCCGATAGGAATTTACGTGGACGGCTTGGCGGCGATGATGCTGATAGTGGTCAGCTTCGTGAGCCTTATGGTGCAACTTTACTCCGGCGGGTTTATGGAGGGCGACTCGCGCTTTTCCTGGTATTACGCCGTTCTAAACTTGTTTACCGCCTCAATGCTCGGGCTGGTCGTCGCGCCGAACTTTATTCAACTCTACGTTTTCTGGGAGTTGGTTGGCGTGTGCTCCTACCTCCTGATCGGGCACTGGTTCCAGAAACCTTCAGCCCGCGACGCCGCCCAGAAGGCGTTTATTGTTACCCGCGTCGGCGACGCGGCGCTGTTCATCGGTATCATCATCTTCTGGTCCCAGACGGGCACGACCTCCTTCGACGGTATCTCTCAAGCGGCACAGGCCGGGTTCATCGGTGGGTCGCTGTTTACGGTAGCGGTGGTGCTGGTCTTCATCGGGGCTATTGGCAAGAGTGCCCAGTTCCCGCTACACGTGTGGTTGCCGGACGCGATGGAAGGACCGACGCCGGTGAGCGCCCTGATCCACGCGGCCACGATGGTCGCTGCGGGTGTCTACCTCGTCGCCCGTACCTACGACATCTTTATCCAGAGCGAGACCGCGATGCTTACGGTGGCGTACATCGGCGGCTTTACGGCGCTCATGGCGGCAACGATGGCGCTGGTGAAGAAGGACATAAAGCGTGTGATCGCCTACTCGACCGTTTCGCAACTTGGCTATATGATGCTCGCTTTGGGGGTCGGGTCTTACACGGCCAGCATGTTCCACCTATACAACCACGCCTTCTTCAAGGCGCTCCTGTTCCTCGGGGCCGGCAGCATCATCTACGCGATGAACTCCTACAGCCTTGCAGACATGGGCGGGTTGCGACGCCGAATGCCGATCACTTTCTGGACGATGGTCATTGGCGGATTGTCTTTGTCCGGCATCTTTCCCCTGAGCGGTTTCTGGTCAAAGGACGCCATTGTCGCCTCGACGTTCGAAGAGCACTATTACGTACTGTTTGGGATGGCGCTGCTGACCGTTTTTCTGACGGCGTTCTACATATTTCGTGCGATCTTCATGGCCTTTACCGGTGAACCGCGTACGGAGGAGGCCCGCCTAGCCGTAGACCCGCCGGGGATAATGACGCTGCCGATGATGCTGTTGGCCTTTCTCTCCATAGCGAGTGGTTGGATCGGTATCCCCAAAGGATTTCTCGGGCTACCGCTCCGGGACCGCTTCGCTGAGTTCGTCGCCCCGAGCGGATTTGCCACGGAAACTTTGAGCGCGACATTCGGGGTCGAGCCACACGGTTTCAGCTTCGGCCTCGCGCTGCTATCAGTGCTGGTCGGCGCCGGCGGCATCGGGCTGGCCTACTTCCTCTATGTAATGCAGCCCCAGAGGGCGGAGTCGCTGGCGCGGAGTCTCTCCGGCCTGCACGCCTTTCTGGACAAGGGTTGGTACTTCGATGCTCTCTACGGGGCGACCTTCGTACGGGCTGCCAGGGCGCTTGGGAGGGCCACGAACGTCTTTGACCGACGTGGCTTGGATCGGGGTGTTGGTAGAGTCGGAAACGGCGCGCAGGGGATCGGGGAGTTTCTCCGCCGGTTCCAGACGGGCGGCGTGCAGAACTACGCGCTGTTTATCCTATTGAGTGTCCTAATAATCGGGGTCATTGTTGGGGCTATTGGGGGAGCGCAGTATGCAATTCTGGTGGTGACCTTCATTGTGGTCGCCACGCTCGCAAGCTTCGCTTTGGGGGTACGACTGTGATCACCACGATAACCATCTTTTTACCCCTGCTCGGAGCCCTGCTCGTTTTGCTATTGCCGGACGAAGATGAACGCTTGATCCGGTACGCGGCCCTGGGTGTCGCGGCTTTACCGCTTGCCCTGGTGCTCTTTCTGTATCTTCGCTTCGGCCTTTCGGGCAACCTCGACAACGCTGCGCTTTCTCAAGGCTTCACCTGGATAGAGTCGCTAAATGTTGGCTACCGGGTAGGACTTGACGGCCTCGGATTCGGAATGTTCTTCCTGTCTGCGCTGCTGACGCTGATCGCGGTCGCCGTATCATGGGATGTGCGAGAGAACCTCAAGCTGTACTATGCGATGCTTTTTATCGCGGAGGTCGGGATGCTCGGGGTCTTCGCGGCGCAGGATCTTGTGTTGTTCTACATATTCTTTGAGGTCACGCTGGTGCCGATGTACATAATGGTCGGCATCTGGGGGGATGAGAACCGGCGACGGTCGGCGATCAAGTTCCTTATCTATACGTTCTTTGGCAGCACGATAATGCTGGCCGGTTTCCTGGCTTTCGGTATCCTCGCCGGGACTTTCTCGATAGAGGGACTGAGCGACGGTGCTGGTCTGGGACGCACAGCGCAGGTGGCGGTCGCCGCCCCGATACTTTTCGGGTTGCTGATCAAGGTTCCCGCGGTTCCGTTGCATAGCTGGCTCCTTGACGTGTATGTCTCCAGTCCTATATCGACGAACGTGGTGCTTTCAGGCGTGTTGCCAAAACTCGGTACGTTTGGCCTGATCAAAATAGCCATACCGTTGTTGCCGCAGGGCGTAGAGCCATTCCTGCCTTACATTGCGATGTTCGGGGTTATAAACATAATCTACGGGGCGTTTGTAGCCTTCCTGCAACCCGATCTTAAGGCATTGGTGGCTTACTCTTCGATCGGAACCCTGGGCTTTATCCTGCTCGGTGCGGCTTCGGTCAACGCGGTCGGTCTCAACGGCGCGGTGTTACAGCAGGTAACGCATGGGTTGTATTCAGCGCTGCTGTTTATCCTGGTCGGTGTGATCGCCGCCAAAACCGGGACAAAACAAATCTCAGAGCTTGGTGGACTCGCAGCCCGGATGCCGTGGGCGGCAGGTTTGCTGGCGCTCGGGGCGTTGGCGGCAATGGGATTACCGGGGCTCGCGGTCTTTGTTTCGGAGTTCATGAGCATCATGGGCGGTTATGAGGCCTTCCCTGTCCAGGGAGCTTTGGCGGCGCTCGGGATCGTTCTTAGTGCGATGTACTTGCTTTACATGCTGGCCCGCACCGTGTTTGGACCCATAGAGAATCCGGCTTACGAAGATGTAGAGGATGCTGGACCCGTGGCGATGGCGGCCGTGATCCCGTTGGCTGCCCTGCTGTTGATACTTGGCATATTGCCGGGCCTGCTTATAGATGTCCAGCAACCGGCGGTTCAGGCGATAGTTTCCGCGATAGGAGGTAGCTAATGGCAATTACGGCGGAGACCATCGTCGCACTCATTCCCGAGATCGTGGCCGTGGTATTCCTGATGCTCGTGCTCATGGTCGGGGTCTTTATGGAGCGTTCGCCAGGTATTTCGGCGGGGCTTGCTGCACTGGGGGCACTCGCTGTCTTCGGTAGCTCCGCGTATCTGATGGCGGTTGGGTTCGAGGGCGAGTTCTTCGGTGGCGGCTTCGTAGTGGATGGCTTCGCGTTGTTCTTCAAGCTTATCGTCTCGGCTTCGGCGTTCTTTACCATATTGGCTGCGTCCCGATGGTCGGGCGGCACGGGAGATTCACCGGAGTACATGACGCTAATTCTCTCGGTCGTGGCCGGTTCGATCCTGCTGGTCTCGATGCGAGACCTCTTCGGGATCTTCCTCGCTATAGAGTTGGCGACGATCCCCTCTTATGCGCTGGTCGCCTTTGACCGGAGCCGCCGCGAGAGCGCCGAGGGTGGCATGAAATACCTCTTAACGGGCGTTATCGCCTCTTCCGTGTTGCTCTACGGGATAGTCCTGATCTACGGTATCTCAGGGTCGGCGAACCTCGCGGATGTGGCGAAAGCCTTTACGGGCAATCTCTCGCCGGTCGCGCTTCTCGGACTGGTGCTGCTCGTCTCCGGCTTCGCGTTCAAGGTCTCGGCGGCCCCGTTTCACTTTTGGACTCCGGATGCCTACCAGGGCGCACCGACGAGCGCCGCAGCTTTCTTATCCGTAGCGCCCAAGGCAGCAACTTTTGCGGTCTTGTTGCGAATACTCCTCGAAGGGATGCCGGAGGCCGCGCCGACCTGGACGGCGGTAATGGCGTTTCTAGCCATCCTGACAATGTTTGTCGGAAACCTTTTCGCCTTGCGACAGCGCAACGTGCGCCGAATGTTGGCTTACAGCTCGGTGGCGCATTCGGGTTATATTCTGGCGGCTTTTGCGGCGCTTCAGGGACCGGCGGTTGCTACAGGCGTGCAGGCGGTCATGATCTACTCTGCGGTATACGCGGTGATGAACCTCGGGGCTTTCTTCGTTATAGATATCGTTGGAGAAGATGGCAAGAATTACAATGGTTTGTTGAAAGCTCGGCCCGGGATAGCAGTGAGCATGTTTATATTCATGGCGGCGCTCGTCGGTTTGCCACCACTCTCGGGCTTCTGGGGCAAGCTCTACGTCATACTCGCCGGCGCACAGTCGGGCTCGATACTTGTCTACATAGTCGTCGGGGCCGTAGTCGTCAACAGCGTGCTCTCGGTGCCGTACTACTTCGGCATCGTTCGCAATATGCTCTTTGAGGAACCTACGGCGGACACTTCACAGGCTGAGGGAGCCGGAGCTGTCGAGGTCTCCGTTTACGTTCTTGCGGCTGCGACTGCGCTCTTGTTCCTTGCTATGGGACCGCTTTCGGCGTTGGCCGCCGTTTCCGGCTTCTAAGGAGTTTCTGTGCAAGCTGTAATTCTCGTCGGCGGGCAAGGTACGCGGCTTCGGCCGATCACTTACGATATTCCCAAGGCTCTGGTTCCGCTGCGGAACCGGCCCTTTATGGGCTACATGCTGGATTTCCTGCGCTCGGGAGGGGTAGAGGGCGCGGTGCTCTCTCTCGGGTACTTGCCGGACCAGATCCAGGAGTACCTATCGAAATGTGACCTGGATGGGTTTTCCGTGGATTACGCGGTCGAGGATCGGGCGTTGGGAACTGCGGGTGGCATAAAGAATGCCGAGCAGTATCTGGATGGTGGGCCAATCGTCGTAGTAAACGGGGATGTGTTGTGTGGTGCGAACCTTCGGGAAGCCGTGGAACAACATCGGGCTTCGGACGCGTTGGCGACGATAACCCTCACGAGCGTCGAAGACCCAACGGCTTACGGGTTGGTCGAGGTGGACCATGACATGCTCGTACACCGTTTTATAGAGAAGCCGGCATACGACGCGGTGAGCACGAATCTCATAAACGCCGGGGTGTACGTGTTCGAACCAGAAGTGTTGGATATGATACCGGCCGGACGCGAGGTCTCGATAGAGCGCGAGATCTTCCCGGAGATACAGGCTCGCGGCCGACTCCGGGCTTACGTCTCAAGCTCCTACTGGAAGGATATCGGGACGCCGCGCAGCTACTTGGCCGCTTCACATGACGTACTCTCCGGCGCCGTGGGCGTCGACGAGAACTTCGACTACCTGGATATATGCTCCTCCACCCGCATCGGAAAAGGTGTGAAGTTACTGCCCCCCGTGTCTGTCGCGGGTGAAGGTGAGATCGAGGACGGGGCGACCATCGGGGGAAGGTCCTCGGTTGGTTCCGGGTGCCGTATCGGCCGTAACGCCGTGGTGGAAGGCAGCGTTCTCCTCGACGGCGCCGAAGTTGAGGCAGGCGCCGTGGTAAGAGGCTCCATCATCGGTCCCAAGGCCCGTGTTGGTGAGAATGCCATCGTCCGGGGTCTATCGGTATTGGGCGCGAATTCCGTAGTTGGTGAGAGTAACGTTCTGGATCAGGGTATACGCATCAATCCCGGCGTCGTCCTGCCGCCCCGCAGCCTCAGCTTCTAGCAAATCCTTCTCAGTGCAAACCCGTAATACGATAAAATTGCTACCAAGCACTACTAACACGAGGTGTTCGTATGGTGATAACCCAGAAGAGCGACACGCTAGATGGCGCAGACGTGGTGGCCGGATGGAACTTACCGATTCGCGACGTATTCCGGTAGATCTTGGAGCAATATAAAAATGCCTTTGCGGACCTTCTATTTCCACAACATTGTGTGTCTTGCTCGAAGCGGGCGAGCGATCTGCTCTGTCGCGACTGCTTCGAAGCGCTCCCGTACGTAGGAACGCCTTTCTGTCGGAGATGCGGAATGCCGACGGCTTTCGATGTCTATGTATGTGAGGAGTGCAAGGGCGTGGACTTCAGGTTTATGAGCGCCAGGGCCCCGTTAAAATATGAGGGTGTCGGGAAGGAGATCGTTCATTCGCTCAAGTACCAGGGATATACCAGGGTTGTGGGACGGCTGATGGCGCCGT
This sequence comes from Rubrobacteraceae bacterium, assembly GCA_965214475.1. Lineage (GTDB taxonomy): Bacteria > Actinomycetota > Rubrobacteria > Rubrobacterales > Rubrobacteraceae > SIRX01. The sequence goes on from OZ243953.1 coordinate 382,414, forward strand.
TGATGGTGGAGATGGTCGAGGGCTCGTATGATGTCGTTGTGTGCATACCGCTGCATCGTTCCAGACGCCGCCAGCGAGGATTCAACCAAGCGGAGTTGATGGCCCAGGCCATTGCACAGAGGATAAAGGTTCCTTTTTCAGATAGACTTGAAGCAGTGAAGAAGACCAGGGATCAGGTGGAACTCTCCGCTAGTGAGCGGAGGAAAAATGTAGAAGGCGCTTTCACGGTGACTGGGTCGCTACGCGGGAACGTTCTTCTGGTAGACGACGTCTTTACTACGGGCGCCACGTTGAGTGCGGGGGCCGGTGCCTTAATGCGAGCCGGGGCCGCCGAGGTTCACGCGTTAAGTTTGTGCAGGACTTGTTGATAGGCTGAAAAGCTACCGACCGAAGGGAGGCCACATGAATGTAGCCGTCAAGGGACGCAACATGTCGTTGACGGAGGCTCTCGAAGGGTACGCTGTGGAAAAGGTCGAGCGGGTGACGAAGTTCTTCGATGAGGAGCAGAGCGACTCGCGGGCCGAGATCGAGTTGATCCACGAGCGCAACCCGGCGAACGCCGACCCCGAAGTAGTCGAGACTACGCTGTTTATCAACGGGACCGTTCTAAAGGCCCGAGAGGCATCGCCGGATATGTACGCTTCCATAGATCGGATGTACGACAAACTGGAGCGTCAGGTAAAGCGGTACCGGGGACGACAGGTAGATCGCTGGCAGGGCCAAACCAAGAACAACGAGTCGCCGGAGCCCCGACCTTTCTTGGTAGATGAAGAAGACGAAATAGAGGCTAAAATAGTCAGGACGAAGCAGTTCCAGATGAAGCCGATGGGCGCTGAAGAAGCAGTCTTGCAGATGGAGCTCTTGGATCACGACTTCTTCGTCTTTACCAGCGCGGATACCAGCGACATAAATGTGGTATACCGGCGGCGCGATGGAAACTATGGGCTCATAGAGCCGGCAAGGTAAAAAGGTAGCGACACTTTGACAAACTTACTGACGCGTATACTGAAGATTGGCGAGGGCCGGAAGGTAAAGAACCTCTGGCGGCAAGTAGAGGCCGTTACGGCCCTGGAGCCCCAGGTCGAGAACCTAACGGACGATCAGCTCCAGGCCAAGACCGGTGAGTTTCGGGAACGCCTGGAGAACGGCGCCTCGCTCGAAGACATTATGTACGAAGCCTTCGCCGTGGTGCGGGAGGCATCGAAACGCACCCTTGAAATGCGGCCCTTCGACGTGCAGGTCATGGGTGGCATCGTGCTTCACGGGGGCAACATCGCGGAGATGAAAACCGGCGAAGGTAAGACGCTCGCTGCCACCATGCCAGTATATCTCAACGCCCTAGCCGGCAAGGGCGCACACGTGGTTACCGTCAACGACTACCTGGCCCGGCGTGACGCAGAGTGGATGCAGCCCGTTTACGAGTTCCTGGGCCTCGAAGTGGGTATTGTCCAGGACGGACTGAGTTTCGACGAGCGCAAAGTAGCCTACGGCGCAGATATAACCTACGGAACCAACGCCCAGTTTGGCTTCGACTACCTGCGGGACAACCTGTCTACCTCGGTCGAGCAGCTCGTCCAGAAGGAACTCAACTATGCCATCGTGGACGAGGTTGACTCAATCCTAATTGACGAGGCCCGGACGCCCCTGATCATCTCCGGCATGCCGGAGAGCGCGGCGGACGTCTACTACCGTTTCGCCTCCATCGTCCCGCGTCTCAAAGACGGCGAAGACTACGAAGTAGACGAGAAGAAGAAGCAAGTCGCCCCAACGGAGAGCGGCGTCGAAAAGGTCGAGAAAGCCCTCGGCGTGGATAACCTCTACGACGATGTCAATCGGAACCTCGTAAATCACTTGAACCAGGCATTGAGGGCCCAGACGCTCTTCCTGAAAGACGACGAGTACATCGTGCGCGATGGACAGGTCTTTATCGTGGACGAGTTTACGGGCCGGGTGCTGGAGGGACGGCGTTACTCTGAGGGGCTTCATCAGGCGATAGAGGCAAAAGAGGGCGTGGAGATCCGGGAGGAGAACCAAACGGTCGCCACCGTGACGATCCAGAACTTCTTCCGGGGTTACGACAAGCTCGCGGGCATGACCGGTACGGCGGCCACGGAGGCCGACGAGTTCATGCACATCTACAAGATGGAGGTCGTCTCCATCCCAACGAACGAGTCTATGGTCCGGGACGACAAGCAAGACCTGGTCTATAAGACCCGCAAGTCTAAGTATGCCGCCGCGCTTCAAGACATTATCGAGCGGAACGAGAAGGGACAGCCGGTGCTTGTCGGTACCACTTCGGTGGAAGTCTCCGAGCAACTTTCGGGGTTGCTCAAGCAGCGGGGAGTGAAGCACAATGTCTTGAATGCAAAGCAACACGAGCGGGAGGCCGAGACGATCCTCGAAGCCGGGGAGCGGGGCGCGGTGACCATCGCCACGAACATGGCCGGACGTGGCACGGACATCAAGCTAGGGGATGGTGTCGAGAACCTTGGTGGCCTGTACGTGCTCGGGACCGAGCGGCACGAGTCGCGCCGGATAGACAACCAGCTCCGGGGTCGTTCCGGCCGTCAGGGAGATCTGGGAGAGTCGCGGTTCTATCTGTCTTTCGAGGATGATTTGCTGAGGTTGTTCGGTGGAGAGCGGATGCAGGGCGTTATCGACCGAATTGGGCTGGAGGAGGATCAGGCGATAGAAGCCGGTATGATCTCCTCTTCCGTCCGTCGGGCGCAGGAGCAGGTTGAGAGCCAGAACTTCCAGGCTCGGAAACGGATTCTGGAGTACGACGACGTTCTCAACAAGCAGCGCGAGGTGATCTACGCGCTGCGCCGGAACATCCTGATGGGCGAGAAGATCGATACCTGGGACTACGTCGAAGAGGTCTTGACGGGCATCGTCTCCCAGTTCGTCTCCGAGAGTATTTACCCGGAGGAGTGGGACATAGAATCGCTCTCTGCGGAGTTAAATCGGTTTTATCCTGCAACCGTAGACTTCGAGAGCATGGAGATCACAGAGCTTTCAAGCGACCAGGTGCGAGAGATGGTCCTCGAAGATGCCCGTGAGCGCCTGGAGGATCGTAAAACCGACTGGGAAGGGCGCACGGCGGAGCTCGAAGAGGCGGGCCTCATTCGCACCGACGGCGCTGAAGCCTTTGAAGACGCCGAGCGGTATACGCTGCTCTCGATCGTGGATTCGAAATGGCGGGATCACCTCTACGACATGGACTACCTGCGCGAGGGTATCGGGTGGCGTGGCCTCGGACAGCGCGACCCGTTGGTCGAGTACAAACGTGAAGGCTACGACCTGTTTCTGGAGATGGAACAGAGCCTAAAAGAAGACTACGTCACCTACATCTACCGGATCGAGAACGTCGAGGTCCCCGACGAACAAGAGCTCGAAAATTTCTCGTACAGCGGTGGTGGCGAAGAGCCAAACCCGCAACCGAACACCCCTCGCAGAAATGAAAAGGTCGGTCGCAACGACCCCTGTCCGTGCGGCTCGGGGAAAAAGTACAAGAAGTGCGGCCTCTTGGATACATCCGAGCACAAGCGGTTCATGGCTGAGGGTGGAGCGGCGGCCCAGACCGGCTAGTGACCGAGCTGAACGAGAAAACCACGGAGCTTGAAGGGCGCCTCACGGAACTAGAGCAATTCTTCGACCTTGAGAGTTTGCGGTCCAGGGCCGAAAAGCTTACGGAGGAAATGAGCCATCCGGGCTTCTGGAACAACCAGGAGAAGGCCAGAGAAGTCTCCGCCAGGTTCTCCCGGGTCGAGGGTCGGCTGAGGCTTCTGGAAGAATTGCGGAGCCGGTTATCCGACTCTGGAGAGTTGCTGGAGCTGGCCGAAGAGGATGGGGAGCTACTCTCCGAGGTCGAAGGGGAATTGCAGCACGTCGAGCGGATCTTGGAAGAGCAGGAGGTGGCCCGGCTCTTTTCTGGAGAGTACGATGACGGGCCGGCTATACTCACCATAAACCCGGGCGCCGGCGGGGTGGACTCCCAGGATTGGGCGGACATGTTGTCGAGGATGTACCGGCGTTGGGCCGAGCGCCGAGAATTTGGCCTGGAGGTTATCGAGGTTACGGAGGGGGAAGAGGCCGGCATAAAGAGCGCCACGTTCAGCATCGACGGTGAGTATGCTTTCGGGCTTTTGTCTGCGGAGCGGGGGGTGCATCGGCTGGTCAGGATCAGCCCGTTCGACGCCGGGGCGCGGCGTCACACCAGCTTCGCCTCTGTCGCGGTTGCGCCGGTAATAGACGACGCAGTCGAGGTAGATATCGACGAGAAGGAGCTCAAGGTAGATACTTACCGGGCTTCGGGGGCGGGGGGGCAGCACGTCAATAAGACGGACTCGGCGGTCAGGATCACCCACCTGCCGAGCGGCATCGTCGCCCAGTGTCAGAATGAGCGGAGCCAGCACCAGAACCGGGAGGTTGCGATGCGTATTCTACGGGCGCGGCTCTTTGAATTGCAGCTCGAAAAGCGCGAGCAGGAGATAGCCGCCCAGAGTGGGGTAAAGGCAAACATAGAGTGGGGGTCCCAGATCCGGTCTTACGTCCTGCACCCTTACAAGCTCGTCAAGGACGTGCGCACTGGTGAACAGACCGGGGATGTGGACCGCGTTCTGGACGGGGCACTGGATCCGTTTATCTACGCCTACCTGAAAAACCGGACGCCACCAGAGTCCGCCTAGCCGCTTGTCTCCCAACGTGCAAGGAACCTCCGATACACAAACCGTAAGTCCACAGCCCGAATAAAAGGTATTTTGAGGAATTCTCTAGTCTCGGTATCTTGGATTTGGTGGGCTGTGGGGGGAGTATTGATGTTGTTTTGCGTGGTGGCCTTGGTCGGTACTTACACTTTCCTGCCGCCGCTAATAGGTAGCGCTGTCGGCAAGAGCATACAAAGAGAAATGGAACTACGAAACACGCCCGAAGTTAGCCTGAAGAGCGAACCGCCGCCAAAGATGCTGTCCGGGATGTTTGCCCGGGGGCAAGTTTCGCTCGGAGAAGCTGATTTCGAAGACATTCGGCCTCGCAAGGTCACTATAGATTTGGATCCGTTCGACTTGAACGTGTTGAAGAGTCTGGGTGGTGGAGGTTTCGTTAGCCGGGAGCCGCTATCGGGGGATCTGCGGATGGAGGTGGCAGAGAGAGAGGTTGCCAGGATCGCGGATTCGGCGTCGCAAGACATCGCGATAGAAGCCGTAGAACTCGAAGAGGGTGAAGTGACGGTGAGGTCCGGGACCCAGTTTTTGGGCGTCGACGTGCCGATTGCCGTGCAAGGAGGGCTGGAGGTCCTGGAGCAGGAATTGGTCTTCGAACCTCGCCGGGTAACGGCATTCGGGTTTCGGTTGCCGCAGGGAATGGTGGATGAATTGCTCACCGAGGCGGATTTTCGCTATCCGTTGCGAGACTTGCCCTATGATGCCAGTATCTCGAAAGTCGAAGTACGGGAAGGTTACCTGATCCTTTTCGGAAGGTTGCAGCGGATACCGTTGGATGCCGGAAACAGTTGATAAAGTGGCGGACGGCTGTTATCTTGTGCCGCGACCGGCGCAGCCCTGGAGGGGGAGATTTCGCCGCAGCAGCCAAAAAATCCCGAAGAAGCGCAGCACTGCCAATGAAGTTCGGGGTGAGCCAGGAGATCCAAACTTGCTACGGGAGAAGCAATGATCGAGCTAAACAACGTTACCAAGGTCTATGGCAAGGATACCGTTGCACTAGAGCATGTGGATCTGTACGTCGAGGCCGGCGAGTTCGTTTTCCTGGTCGGGGCTAGTGGCTCTGGAAAGTCCACGATCCTACGCCTGCTCCTCAAAGAGATGGAGCCTACGGCGGGCACGATCTTCGTCAACGGTACGAAGCTCTCTACGATACCCCGGCGCCGAGTGCCCCGTCATCGCCGCAACATCGGGTGCGTGTTCCAGGACTTCAAGCTCTTGCAGAACAAGACTGTGTCCGAGAACGTGGCGTACGCGATGGAGGTAACGGGACAGAAGCGGCGTTCCATAAGGGTGAAGGTCCCGGAGATTCTGGAGATCGTGGGTCTCACCGGTAAGACTGAGAAGTATCCCGAGCAACTCTCTGGTGGGGAGCAGCAGCGGGTATCTATAGCGCGGGCGTTCGTGTCGCAACCGCCGATCCTGATCGCTGACGAGCCGACCGGCAACCTGGACCCGGAGACTAGCGTTGGGATCGTGCAACTCCTCAACAGAATCCATCGTATAGGAACCACGGTTGTCGTCGCCACCCACGACCGGGATATGGTGGACGTAATGCAAAAGCGGGTAATTACTTTGGAGGATGGAAATATCATCCGCGATCTGGTCAAGGGGGCGTACGCCGATGAAGCTTAACCTGGGGTTCTCAATCCGTGAAGCCTTCAAAAACATGCGGCTCAACCTGTTAATGAGCCTTACCGCGATTACCACCACGTTCATCTGTCTTTTGGTGCTGGGCTCGGCGTTATTGGTCAGTGGACATGTGGAGGGTTTGATCTCCGTGGTCCGCAAAGACGTGAGCGTGGAGGCCTTCTTTGTTCAGGGTGCCTCGCAGGAGAAGATCGACGAGGTCCGGAGCAGCGTGGAAGGCTATCCGGAGATCGACGAGGTAACCTTCGTCTCCCAAGAGGAGGGATTCGAGAGGTTCCAGAAGATGTTCAAAGATAGGCCGGAGATCTACGAGGGACTCGAAAGCGATTTCGTGCAACCGTCCCTTCAGATACAGCTCGAAGACCCGAGCAGCGCGGGCGATGTAGCGGAAAAATTAGAAAGTGAGGGGTCCGTTGTGGAAGACATAGAGTATCCACAACGGACCGTGGAGCGCGTAGGCGAGGTCACGGACTATGTGGTGTGGGGACTCCGGGGGGGCACGGCTCTCTTTCTCGTCTCCAGCGTGTTACTGATCTCCAATACCATAAGGATCTCTATCTTCGCCCGGCGCAACGAGATCGAAGTGATGAAACTCGTCGGCGCCTCGGACAGCTTTGTGAGGACGCCGTTCCTTTTCGAGGGTCTGGCCCAAGGCGTTATAGGGGCGGTGATCTCGGGCACCGCGGTGGTCTGGCTGAACTCTCTGTTTGTCGAGTGGGCGGCGAACGAGCTGCCATTCGTACCAATCTCTGGTAACTCGGTCAACATGCCCGTCATTGTGCTAATACTCCTGGTGGTAGGCGCTGTCATCGGCATTCTGGGTAGCTTTCTCTCGGTAAGGCGCTTCCTGAAGATATAGTTTTGCGGGTAGGATGAGGCCGAGGCGTATATTGCTCGTGGTAGACTCAAGGAGTGTTACGCATTGAGTTTTACCTGATAGTCAAGCCATGATTTTGCCGGGTATTCTCGTTCGGCGGGGCAAGTATTCGGTTGCTGATCCGCTCTTTGTAGATGAGCGGCGTCCGATACTGGTAGCCCGCAAGCTACGTCGGGGAGCGGATGCCGGGGATATTGTCCTCGTCCGCACCCGCGAAAAAAACAACGCGTTGCGCGGCGAGGTGACCAAGGTTATAGGATCCTCGACAGACCCGCGCAACGTCTACGATGCCCTCTTCGCCTCCATCGAAACTTCCCGCAAATTCTCGGAGAAAGTGGAAAAAAAAGCCGACGATGTCGCAGACTTAGATCCCGGTGAACGAAAGGACCTCCGAAACCTTTCAACCGTAACCATAGACGGTGAAGACGCCAAAGACTTCGACGACGCCATCTCGATCGAACGCACAGAGGATGGCTACCGGCTCTGGGTCCATATCGCAGACGTCACCCACTACGTGAAACCGGGAAGCCTTCTGGACCGCGAGGCCGCCCGGCGCGCGAACTCCGTCTACCTACCGGGGATGGTGGCCCCGATGCTGCCGCCACGCCTCTCGAACGATGTCTGTTCCCTGAAGCCGGAAGTCGAACGGGCGACCGTGACGGTAGAGATGAAAGTCTCTGCTCTCGGGGAAGTCGATAGTAGCCGGGCGTACCGCAGCCGGATCCGCAGCGACGCCCGTTTGACTTACGAGGCCGTGGACGCTTTTCTGCAAGGTGAAGACGAGATGGAACAGAGAGAGTTGGTCGAAACGGCGCACGAGCTATCGCGGAAGCTCAAGACAAAGGCCGTCGTGCGGGGAAAGCTGGATTTCGGTGGCCGGGAACCGGAGTACGAGTTGGACCCGGAGGGTGTGCCGCTGGCATCCGGTATCCGGCGTTCGACACCGGCGCGAGACCTCATAGAGGAGCTGATGGTGCTCGCCAATGAATCGGTGGCGAAGATGTTGCAGCACCGGGGCACGGGCGTATTCCGGGTACACGACAAACCGGACGCCGAAGACCTGGAGACGCTGAAAACACGCCTCGCGGCCGTCGGGCTTCAGGCGGAGCCGACGCCGGAGAATCTGGGCGTCATCTCGCAGATGGCAAAGTCCGACGCGGTGAACTACCTGATCCTGCGCTCTCTGCCCCGTGCCTCTTACACGCCTCAAAACTCGGGTCATTATGGACTCGCGCTGGGAAATTATACGCACTTCACCTCCCCGATCCGGCGTTACGCCGACGTTCTCGTGCATCGAGCACTACTGGACGACGAGCTGCCCGACGACCTGACGGAAGTAACGGCACAAATATCCGAGCGAGAGTACCGGAGCATGATCTGCGAGCGCACCGCGGACCAGTACACCCTTATGTGGCTCTTGCAAGACCGGGTAGGCGAGGTCCTGGAAGGAACAATCGTCAGCACTACCGTTTTCGGGCTCTTTGTGGAGCTTGAAGCGGGGGCGACGGGGCTCGTACACGTTAGTAAACTGCCCGGATGGTGGGAGTTGGAATCGAGCGGTGTGGTACTCTCGAACGATTCCATAGGCTCCTCGTACCGGGTCGGGGACCGGGTACTGGTAGAGTTGATCGATGTGATACCGCTGATGAAGCGGGCCGAACTTAGGGTGGTACAGAGACTATGACAGACTTTGCGCGCAACAAGAAAGCCTTACACGATTTCCACATAGAGGAAACCTACGAGGCCGGGCTCACGCTTACCGGACCCGAGGTCAAGTCCGTACGTGCGGGCCGGGCTAACTTAAAGGAGAGTTATGCCAGGGTGCGGGACGGCGAGGTATTTCTTATCGGGTCGCACATCTCCCCGTACGCCAACGCGGTCCACACGGACCAACATCCGACCCGGGACCGGAAGCTCCTGTTGCACCGGAAAGAGATCGACCGTCTAACCGGCAAGACCCAGGAAGACGGAAAGACGCTCATACCACTAAAGCTTTACAGCAAAAATAGCGTCGTAAAGTTGTCGGTCGCCGTTGCCAGTCGCAAAAAGGAGTACGACAAGCGGCGGGAGATCGCCAAAAAGACCGCCGACCGGGAGATGGCCCGGGCGATGAAAGAGCGGCTCCGGCGTTGATCCCCGGTCCCGAAATGGTAGAATAAATGTTGTATGGGGGCGCATCGGTTTCGACGTGAGCGGACTGCGTCCAGTGAGACGAGCCGAGTTTGCTGGAGACTCGTAAAACGCCGGCACATAAAGATACACGCCAACGATAACGAAATGGCTCTAGCCGCTTAAATAAAAGCGACTCATCGGCCCGGGCAGCCTACGGCCCGGTTCCCGGTGTCATCTAGTAGGCTCAACCTCATTAGCTCCGGCCCGGAGTTCTTGGGGGAAACTTAAAGGGCTAGCCCCGCTGCGGCGCCCCGGTTCGCAGCGCAAGGCGAAACTAAACTGGGAGCTACGCTCGTAGAATCTTGCAGACGGCGCGCTCGCGGACGCGGGTTCGAGTCCCGCCGCCTCCACTAGAAGAGGCCCGGCCTAAAAACCGGGCCTCGTTTTTTAGCGCAAAGTTGTTCCTGTAGTGTGCAACAGTGCAAACCAATAACCCAATAGAAAAAAGTATACAGAGTAAGGTTTTAGCCTGTTATAGCTGCTGTATAAGGCTATAATCCAATTCCGTGAGCGATCCTCGTCCCATAGGGGTTTTCGATTCGGGCGTCGGCGGGCTGACGGTGCTTGCAGAAGTCAGGGACCGTCTACCTTACGAGCATACGGTCTACTTCGGAGACACTGCACGGGTTCCCTACGGGCCACGCGAGCCCGCCGAAGTCAGAGAGTTTGCCTTTGACCTCATTGAGTACCTTACCTGCCTCAACGTCAAGCTGGTGGTCGTCGCCTGCAACACCGCCACGGCGGTCGGGCTAGAGTATTACCAGGCCTCTTTCGACGTCCCGATCATTGGTGTAATTGAACCCGGAGCCCGTGCGGCGGTGCTCGACACCTTGAACAGTCGTGTGGGGGTGCTGGCGACAGAGGGAACGGTCGGCAGTAGGGCGTACACGAGGGCTGTACACAATATAGATGCCGGGGTGGAGGTGTACGAACAGGCTGCGCCACAGTTCGTGCCGTGCATTGAGAGGGGCATCACGGAAGGACCGGAGTTGGAAAACATGGCCTGGCAGTATCTGGAGCCTCTTTTGCAACAGCGGGTCGGGGCCGTTGTGCTGGGTTGCACGCACTATCCCTTGATCAGTGCCACCATCAACCGCATCCTCGGTCCGGAAGTGCGTCTCATATCTTCCGCCGGACAGACCGCGCTGGAGGTAGGCCGTGTACTCTCACGCCGGGGATACCTTCGGCGACCGCGCGACATGGAAGATTACGGAAGATCCACCTTCGTGTGCAGCGACGACCCTAAGAGCTTCGCCGCACTCGGAAGTCGTTTTCTCGGAGAGGACATAGAAGCGGTGGCTCCCGCCGCCGTAATTTAAAGCTGCCCGTCCGTTTGTTATACTTGCACCCAGTCTCGGCGGGGCGTGGCGCAGTCTGGTAGCGCACCTGCTTTGGGAGCAGGGGGTCGGAGGTTCGAATCCTCTCGCCCCGACCGCCGCGACACGAAACGCGGGTGTAGCTCAATGGTAGAGCCCCAGCCTTCCAAGCTGATGATGGGGGTTCGATTCCCCTCACCCGCTCTCGTCGCGCAGCCGCGGCTCCAAGCGCCCGTAGCTCAGCTGGATAGAGCAGCGGACTTCTAATCCGCAGGTCGCAGGTTCGAATCCTGCCGGGCGTGCTTTTCTAATAGCAAAGTTTGTAGGAAAAACGGAAACTCCGTCGGGTTATGTATAGTAACCACATGAAATTTGACATCCAAATTGACACCCAAAACGTCCCGAAGGTATGACTACAAAATAGTAAAGAGGTTCAGCCAATGTATCGTTATAGACTTGAAAAGATCAAGTTCAACGAAGGCACAGAAATTGAGCCAGGTTCACTGACCGTTATAGTCGGTCCCAATAACTCAAGAAAAAGCAGAGTCTTAGAGCTTCCGCCAGTAGGCGGAGAGAACGACAGTTTATGAGTTGGGCATGGAATGCTACATCATTCGGGAAGTCCTCAAAGCTTTCCGAACAAGGAGCAATCCATGCCCGCAGTGCCACCATACATCATCGACCCTATTTGGGACCAGTTCGAAGCCCTCTTGCCCGAACGAGAGGTCTCTCACCCTCTAGGTTGCCACAACCCCCGCATACCAGAACGGGTGATCTTCGATAAACTCGTGCAGATTCTGGTCTTTGGATGCGCCTATGAGAGAATTGCTGATGAAGAATGCTCGGCCACTACAATTCGGCGCCGCCGCGATGAGTGGATTGAGCTTGGAGTAATGGAAACGCTACAGAGAGCAGTGCTCGATGCCTATGACTGGATGATCGGACTCGACCTCTCCGATGTGGCCGTAGATTGCTGCATCACCAAAGCTCCTTGTGGCGGCCAGAAGGCGGGCAAAAGCCCCGTGGATCGTGGCAAACAAGGCATCAAACGCTCTGTGGTCGTGGACGCCAACGGTATCCCGCTTGGTGCTATCGCGGCTCCAGCCAACCGCCGCGATTCACCGCTACTGGAAGAGACTCTGGACACTATGGAGGTCGTCGGAGAGTTGCCCGAACAGATGAGCGTCCACCTCGACCGCGGCTACGATTCAAAAGCCACCCGCGAGAAATTGAGTCTTCGTGGCCTTTTGGCGGAGATCTCCCAAAAAGGCAAGCCAGCTCCGCTAGCAGCAACTAAGCGGTGGGTGGCAGAGCGCACGAACTCGTGGCAAAATACCCACAAGAAGTTGGTGTGGTGTACAGAGCGCACCGACCCGGTCATAGATTTTTGGCTTGCCTTCTCCAGCATTATCATTACCGTAGGCAGGCTCGTCCGCAAGGGCTGGACTCACTACCGTTGGGAGGGACGACCTTGCCGCCGACCATAGCCTACTGGCGGAGCCTCTTAAAGGATGTTAAAGATCTGTGCACCAGTCAGAATCCTGCTCCAGTCGTTCTCAATGAAGTTGAGCACTCAGTGCCGATGAACGCACAAGAACTAACTGACGTTTATGGTATCAGGTTGGAGCTGGTACCGAATCAGAACGCCCTCGGATTCTCTACATTGAACGCAGACATGACCGGTACACACCAAGTTGGTATATTGCAGCCCGGCAGCGTTGCTGACAGGGATGCTTGGTTCCAAAGTACCGTTGAAAGCATGATTGGCAATTGGGAAAGTAACAAACGACAATTCGCCAATTACTTTGGCAATTACCTTATTAACAGGCTCACAACAGAATCAAGGTTGACGATCACAAGTCGCGGAGATATGCAAAGTGGACGCGGCGATAGTCCGTTAGTCAGAGCGTTCTATGATGACGGCAGTGAAGTCGAGAGCAAAGTAGATGAAATCTTACACAAGGCTTTTTCACCATTGCACGTAAAACTTGATTATACGGATAGGGCTTACCTATCTATACGGGTTAGCGATGAACCTTTTGCGGATATTCCGGCTGATCCCCGAGATGCAAGAGAGCCGTTGTCTAGAGCTAGGCTGCTTGACGAGGAGGGGGATGGTATCCGGAGTTTTTGTGCAACTGTTCTATCCTTACTCGTGAACTCTCGACCAGTTTTACTATTGGATGAACCAGAAGCGTTTTTGCACCCGCCACAGGCGGTCCATCTTGGTGAAACCATAGCGAACTTGGCTTCTGATGATAAACAGATCTTTATAGCTACACACAGCGTTGATCTTCTGCGAGGCATCTTGAATGAAACCACTGACGTCGACGTAATACGGTTATCTAGAGAGGCAGAAACCACAGTAGTCAAGAGGCTTACTGTAGACAAGGTGCAAGATATAGCGACCAATCCTCTGTTGAGCTCAACTCGCGTTTTAGATGGACTATTTTACAAAGGTGTAGTCGTAGTTGAGGCTGACGCGGATAGTGCTTTTTATCAACGAGTCGCGCGCTCATTACGATCGGGAGACGAAATACATTATGTCCACGCACACAATAAACAAACTCTGCATAAGGTAGTTAGACCATATAGAGAGATGGGCGTTCCCACAGTTGCCGTTGCAGATTTTGATCTTTTGCGTAACGGAGAGGATTTTCGGAGACTGTTGAGCGCCATGACGAATGTTGATCTGACGGACGTCTTGCGTAAGAGGCAGCTACTACAAGACCATATCGAAAATCAGCCGAGAAGCCAAAAGCTGGAAGATTTACATGGCAGTCTAAACGCCCTGATTTCTGATATCGATACAAGTACGGGAAATAAGACCGAGTCAGAAGTACTAGCTGATATTCGAAGACGTCTTAATAAAATGCGGGAAGAGTCCGGAGAATGGTCCGAGTACAAGCTATCTGGAGAAGAAAAACTAGATGAAGAGCACAAATCAGTATTTGAAGAGATAAACGAATTCTGTAAGGGTCATGGTCTATTCATCGTTCACGTAGGGGAATTGGAATCGTGGCTAAGAGAATATAGTTTGGAGCCCTCAAGCAATAAGAGCACTTGGATCGTCAAAGCACTACAAAAAATATCCGAGGTAGATCTATCTGGGTCAAAAATAGAGAGCTTTATAATGGAGGTACACGATTATCTTTCTCCTTTGAGCGAATCTTGAACGCTATCCGCGTTGGAAGCCTACTAGCCGAATAGTTGTTTCATGACTTCTACAGCTGCAACTTGATGGTCTGGAAGCGCCCGAGAGTAAAAATTGAGCGTTATACTTGTTCTCGAATGACCGGGTATTTCCTGCACAGGTTTTATGCAAACTCCTTTGCTCAGTAAAATCTTGGCACATGTGTGGGGGAAATCGTGAAAGCGGACTTAGAAGAGACCGTAACCCTTGCCATCCAACAACGTTAGCTGTTATAAGTACGTCAGGAAAAACTGTTTGGGTGAAGAAGCTATCTGAGGGAGATACAGGGCGTGGTTGAGGTATTGCTCTTCGTTAACATCGGTTTGCTAGTGATCGGCAGCGTTACCCTCACCATTGCCATCTTTGTTTTGCAGAAATCTCGGAACTACGTGGAGCTGGCCGAAGAGCGCATGGAGCGTCTACGCGAGGGGCAGGAGCGTATTTTCCAGTTTCTACGTGAAGAACGGAGATCCCACAGCGAGGAACCCGTGCGGGAAGAGAGAACTGTGGAGCCCAAGGTAGAGGAGCTAGAGAAAGAACTCCAGAAGCTTCGTCAGAACCAGGGCGACAAGCTCTTGCAGCAAAGCAGTCCATCCCATCCCGGGAATCTCGGTCTACTAACGGAGCCCGCAGAATCTGGTGAGACCTGGGTAAACGCGAAGATACCATCAACGAAACCTCGTGAGATAGCATCAGCCGCACCTATCCAGAAGGCCTCGGAAGGCAAAAAAGCTGGCTCTGCGATAAAGCACGCGCATCCCGACGACGACGTCAGTCTCCGGAGGGAGAATGCGAAGCAAGATGGTCCGCAGGGCAGCCTCCCGGTCAAGATGTTCCGGGAGCATTACCACAGGTATTTGGAGAACTACGAAGGTTACGTCAAGTTGGCCGAGAGACTCTGCAGGATGAGAGAAGATGGGGAAGTGCCTCCAGGCTCTCCGGCGGAACGCGAATGGAAACAGAAACTGCGTCGGCTAAACGACGGCATACGGAGGACAACTGCACGCCTAGATATTCTGGAGCAGTACAACCCGGAGCTTGCCAGCGACGACCGCGTCTCTCACCGCGCCGAAATCTCCCAGAGCTATTCCGAGCTCGAAAAGAAATTGTCGAGCCCGGAAGACGCCTAATCCGCTACTTTTCCTGGTAGAATCTTGCAGCATGCATGGTGGCCGTAGCTCAGTAGGCAGAGCACCGGATTGTGGCTCCGGAGGTCGCGGGTTCGAGCCCCGTCGGTCACCCTCTTGAATCTCCCATATGTATACGGAATACTCGAAATAAAAAAGCCCCCCGGACTCATTTCCGAGGGTTTTCGGTAGCAATACGGCAGCAATAGGCTACACAATTGGAGGAGATATAGTCTAGCGGTAGGTCTAAGGCCGGCTTACAACCCACTCTTTATCCACGACGGAACCCTTCTCTATACGCTCCACTTTGAATAGTCCTACACTATCACTTTCTTTACCAAGCTTATCTACTGTTATCCGAAACTCCTTACGGGCCTTTTTCTCCGTCTGACACCAAGTCCTGCTAGGATCTGGCCCCAAAGGCGTTCTCACGTAAACGCCATGCTCACCTTATAACGCACCTCTTCGTACAATAGTACCGGTCGCCATTAACGTAGATCCTTTACTTTGCCTGGGACTACTCACAATAAACTTGCCGTTCGGGTGAACTCCTAGCCAGTCTCGTCGGACTGAGTATATCTTCCCCCATAAAGTCTTAGCATTTCTACAAAACTCGATCTTCTCATATACTGGTTTACTACCATACTGGCTCACCAGTTTAGCCAAAGCCCTTGCTAAGCCCGCCGATCTCGTCGCCGAGGAGGTGGGGGAGGTGGGAGTAGGTGTCCATCATCTGGGTTATAAAGGAGTGTAAGAGTATGGACAATAAGGCACCTTTTCAGTCTCCGCCGACCATGCCGAAGATGATCAGGGCGAAAGGCACTACCGAGGTGATGATGAGGACTATAATCCCTATTGTTTCTCCCATTTTTACTCCTTTGAGTTCTGTATTCTCTCTATCGTAAGGATACCTCAACCGGAGCCCGTTATACTCCGGGTTCGTTGTTAACCGACCTGGAGATACTTTTGGTCAACGTGCTGCTCGTTTGTATGGGAAATATTTGTCGGTCTCCGATCGCCCAGGGAGTTTTCGAGGATCTGCTGCGGCGTGAGGGATTGGAGAATGAAGTGTTCGTGGATTCTGCCGGTACCGGAGCATGGCACATTGGACATCCGCCGGACGCCCGGGGGCTGGAAAGTGCGAGCAAACGTGGGGTGGACTTGAGCAAACAGCGGGCGCGGCGGGTGACGCTGGAAGACTGCCAGGAGTTTGATTACGTGATCCCCATGGACCGGGACAACTACGAGTCGGTCTCCGCCCTTTGCACCCAATCCGAGGCCGAAGTACGGCTCTTTCTGGACTACGCGCCGGGCTTGTCGGAAGAAGAGGTGCCTGACCCTTACTATGGCGGACCCGATGGCTTCGAGCATGTTCTGGATCTCGTAGAAGAGGCCGCCCGGGGATTGCTCGACGACGTTCGCAGGCGGCATCTGGAGAGCCGTGTCTGAGAAGATAGTTGCCAACGGGGTCGAGGTTTCACTGGGAGAACGGCTGCGCTCCGTCCGGCCATTGAGTGGTGGCTGCATCGGTGAGGTTTATAGAGCTGAACTGTCGGATGGTTCCACCCTCGTTGCAAAGGTGGATCGGGAGGCCGAATCACACCTGGAGCGTGAGGCGTACATGCTCCGCTACCTGCGGGAGAACAGCGAACTGCCGGTGCCGGAGGTCTATCATGGATCGGAGACGCTGCTGCTGATGGAGTTTATAGAAGGCAGCAGCCGGTTCTCCAAAGGTGCCGAGCACCACGCTGCGGAGCTTCTCGCCTCGTTGCACGATGTTACGTCGGAGGCTTATGGCCACGAACGAAATACCCTGATCGGCAGCTTGGACCAGCCGAACACCTGGAACAAGAGCTGGGTCGAGTTCTTCCGCGAGCACCGGCTATTGTACTTGGCGGATGTGGCCCATAAGTCGGGGCGGTTGCCGACGGAGCACCGGAAAAGGATAGATCGCCTGTCGGAAAAGTTAGACGAGCTTATCGAGGAGCCGGACCGGCCTTCGCTCATTCACGGCGACGTGTGGAGCGCCAACGTTCTCGCAAAAGGCGATAGTATCTCCACCTTTCTAGACCCCGCCATCTACCACGCCGACCGTGAGATGGAGTTGGCTTTTATAAGCCTATTCAACTCTTTTGGCCAGGACTTTTTGGATCGGTACCGGGAGATCCGGGGCATCAGGGACGGCTTCGAGACCCGCCGCGACGTCTACAATCTCTACCCGCTACTGGTACACGTATACTTCTTTGGTGGCGGCTACCTGGGTTCCGTCCAGAACACCCTCAATCGCTTTGGCGTGTAGAGGTGACTGACAAGCTGGCAGCTTTTTACGCCAACGCGCTCCAGACTTCGAGTTTGTTTTTGATGTGACGGATGATCTCGTCGGTGAACTCCGTGGTGCTCGCGGAACCGCCCATGTCGGCGGTGCGGGTGCCGTCCAGAATGGTCTCGAAGGTGGCTTCATAGATGGCGCGGGAGACCAGGGTGGCTTGCTCATCGTGCATAAAACCTAGAAGCCCGGCTCCGGCCAGAATCATTGCCATAGGGTTCGCGACATCCTTGCCTTCGAGTGACGGGGCCGTCCCGTGAGGCGCCTCGGACATAATGATCTCCGGGTTCTCGTCGTCGTCCAGGGAGATTAGGAGCGATTCGGCACCGGCTATGGAGCCGAACATCTGCATCACCATATCTGAGAGACAGTCGCCATCGCGGTTGAGGCTGGGTATGACGAGTGGATCGCCGGAAGTAGAGAGTAGCAGGGCGTAGGTGGCGTCTATTAGCTGTGGCTCGTAGTTGATATCGCCATTGTTCTCGGCGGCCCGGTCCATCTCCTCTTTGAGCATTCCCTCGTAGACGGGGGAGACGGTCCACTTCGGACCACCAAAGACCTTGGCCTTCATCTTGCGGGCGTGGATAAAGGCGAACTCGGCGACGCCCCGGCAGGTGCGGCGGCTGATCTGCTCGGTTCGGTAGGCGATCTCGTCTAATCCTTTACCTTCACGGTGCTCCTCGGCTCCGTAAGCGTCGTCTACCGCCATCCGTACCACGGAGATAGGAGAGTAAATGCCGGGGAGCGGATTTACACCGGGTATGCGCCGACCGGTGCGGACGATAACTGTGCCATTGATCTCTTTCCGCAAAATAGCGTTAGGGGAACCCAGGTCTCCCTTTTCAGGCGTAACAGTGGCCGCTTTGAGTCCGAAGCCGTGCTCCCGCATCGCTTCGGCGGCTTCGTGAACTACCCCGTTTTCCGTTTCCTCGCGGCATTCCAGCGAGAGGTCATAATGCTCGAACTCGAGGTCTAGCTGGGTCAGGGAAGGGTCCAGGACTCTTAGTCCCTCTTCCAGAAGCTCCTGGCCGGTTTGGTCGCCACCCATAACTACGATGGTTTTTTTGTCCAAGATCACACCTCTAAATCTATTCTTTGGTCGAACTTAGTATAGGGCTTACGGTCGAATTTCACTTACATCTCACTTACGGTTTTTGCCGCAAGACTCGGCCGTGCAAAATTGCTCGCCAGGCCGTTTCTACATAAACAAGTCTATCAACTGCAGGTTCTCGAACTCCGCTGCTAGTGTGGGGGAGAGTTGCTTCCGGTCCTGGGTCTCACCGAGTGTGGCGGCTATGGCTAAAAACGCCGCGACAGGACCACTCGCAGCAACGTCCCGGCGCTTGAGCGCTGCCATTGAGCGGTTCATCTCCGGCGCGTCTTCGACCGTGATAAGTGCCAGGTTGCCCGAAGCCACACTCCGCACCACTGCGGTCCGTGGCAGAAACGACACCCCGAGCCGGTGCTCGACCATCCTTTTGGCCGCCTCGATGTTGTCCACCTCCATCGTCTTTAACTCCCGGATGCTGGCGTCCCGGAACATGGAATGCGTCTGCTCGTAGTAGCTGGAGTCGTGATCGAAGAGGATGAGTTGCTCTTCACTGATCTCGGCGATGTCCGTGGACCCCATCCGCGTGAAACGGTGGTCCGGGTCAACGACCAATACCAACTCGTCCTCGTATAACGTTAGGCTTTCTATCTCCGGGTGTTTCATGGAGCGGGTCAGTCCTAGCTGAACTTCCTCCCGCAAGGTCATCTCCAGAATCGCCTCCGAGTGGCCCGTCCGCACCGAGATCGAGACCTGCGGATAGGCTGCCGTGAAACGTTCCAACAGCCCCGGCAGAGCATATGTCCCGACGCCCGGCGACGCCCCGAGTACCAACTGCCCCCCCGAAGCCCCTCGCAACTCCGCCACCCGGCGCCTGCCTTCCTCGAAGCTGCCGATCACCCGCTCCGCGTGCGGTACGAACTCCCGGCCGGCATCCGTCAGCCGCATTCCCCGGCTGGTCCTGACAAAGAGTTGGTCCCCAACCTCCTCCTCCAACCCTTTCAACCGGGCGGTGAGCGTGGGCTGCGTCAAGAACATTTCCTCCGCCGCGCGACTCACGTTGCCGAGCCGGGCCACCGCCAGAAAACACTCTATCTGTCGGAATAGCATCGTTATCTCCCCTTATAAATTTCTTCTATGGAGATAATTCAAGCAAACAATTGGACTAATAGCAAGGGTCTGGCTATGCTACAGCCAGGTTAAACGGAAGCTCGGATGAAAGGCTCAGATATGATTCCGGTACAGTACAGGGACCCAGAGACGGAAGAGATCCTGGATCGGCGCTACGAGGAAGAGACGCCGGGGATCGGTACGAAGGTCAAGCTCGGCTTCGGCGAGTATCAGGTGCTGTTCCGGTGGCAGTGTGTCCCGACCTCGTGCATCGTGTACGTGCGACGGGCCCAGCAGGAGTCACGCGCCGAGACTGCCGCATAGAAACCTTCCTAAAGGCTCCGAGCGCAACGTCCGGCGGCTTGCTAAAGTAACTATAGGTTAGCAAGCAATCGGGATAGATAGGAGCCTGAACAGGTATGGATACAAAGAAACAGTACGGCGAGGGGGTCGAAGTTTCGGCCCCCACTTCGAGTGAGTTCGAAGAGGTCCTTACGCCTGAAGCAGTCGCTTTCGTGGCGAAGCTGAGCCGGAAGTACGGTGGGAGGGTGGCCGAGCTGCTACAGGCCCGCCAGGAGCGGCAGGAGCGGATCAACGAGGGTGAGATGCCGGACTTCCTGGAAGAGACGAAGGATATCCGGGAGGGCGACTGGAAGATAGCTCCGATCCCGGACGACCTTCAAGACCGGCGCGTGGAGATGACCGGACCGCCGGACCGGAAGATGACCATAAACGCTATGAACTCCGGGGCGAGTTGCTGGATGACGGACTTCGAGGACGCCAACTGCCCGACCTGGCACAATATGCTCGAAAGCCAGAAAAACCTCCGCGACGCCATAAACCGGAACATCGCCTTCGACGATCCGGACTCGGGTAAGCATTACGAGCTTAACGACGAAGAAGATTTGGCCGTGCTCCTAGCCCGACCGCGGGGTTGGCACCTGTACGAGAAGCATATGACCGTGGACGGTGAGCAGGTGCCGGGCGGCATCTTCGACTTCGGTTTGTACTTCTTCCACAACGCGCAGCAGCTTCTGGATAATGGATCGGGACCGTATTTCTACCTGCCGAAGATGGAGAGTCATCTGGAGGCACGGCTCTGGAACGACATCTTCGTGATGGTGCAGGATGAGCTCGGTATACCGCAGGGGACGATCAAGGCGACGGTCTTGATCGAGACGATCCTGGCGACGTTCGAGATGCATGAGATCCTCTACGAGTTGCGCGAGCACTCGGCTGGCCTGAACTGCGGCCGGTGGGACTACATCTTCTCCTACATAAAGAGGTTCCGCGAGCACGACATGCTGCTCCCGGACCGCAACCAGGTAACGATGACCGTCCCGTTTATGCGGGCGTACTCGCTGCTGACCATCAAGACCTGCCACGAGCGCGGGGCGCATGCGATGGGGGGCATGGCGGCCCAGATACCGCGCAGCGACGACCCGGAGTGGACAGAGTTCGCCAACAACAAGGTGAGCGAGGACAAGACGCGCGAGGCGGAGGACGGCCACGACGGTACTTGGGTGGCGCACCCGGGCATGGTCGGGCTCGCCAAAGAAGCCTTCGACGAGCACATGCCCCAGCCCAACCAGCTAGATAAGATCCCCGACGTGAACCCTTCGGCGGCGGACTTGCTGGAGGTGCCGGACGGTGAGATCACGATGGACGGCTTTCGCAACAACGTCAGCGTCGGCATCCAGTACATTGCGGCGTGGCTCGCCGGTAGGGGAGCCGTTCCGGTCTTCAATCTGATGGAGGACGCAGCGACGGCGGAAATCAGTCGTGCGCAGGTGTGGCAGTGGATCCACCACCCAAAGGGCATCCTCGAAGACGGCACCGAAGTCAATGAGGAACTCTTCCACCAAGTCATGGAAGAGGAGATGGAGAAGATCAAAAACGACATCGTCGGCCCCGAACGCTGGGAACAGGACGAGTTCGAAGAAGCCGCCAAGCTCTTCGACCGCATCTCCACCCAGGACGAGTTCGTCGAGTTCCTGACCCTCCCCGGCTACGAGTACTTCGACTAGGAGACACGAAATCCTCACTCTCTCGACATCCGGCATCGGCGGCGCTAAAGGCATAGCTTACAAACCGCCGGTGCCACCCGTCGGCTTCCGAGTACCCAGGCCCGACACCTCTTGACAAGTCATCGTGGAAACTCCATAATGTGCTTTTAACATATAAGTAGCAAACGCACTTAGAAGAGGTGGAACGAGGGCTAAACGGTTTTTCGAGACGTAATTCTTTACTAGAAGAGGAGTAAGTGATGGAGAACGGTCAAGGACAGGTTCAGGAGATAGAGCAGAGTTGGAAGGGCGAGCGCTGGGAGGGCATAGAGCGCCCGTACAGCGCGGAGGACGTCGCCAAGCTGCGCGGCTCCATAAAGATCGAGCACACGCTGGCCCGGCTCGGGGCGGAGCGTTTGTGGGACCTCATGCACAGCGAAAACTACGTTAATGCGCTGGGGGCTCTTACGGGCAACCAGGCGGTTCAGCAGGTGAAGGCTGGGCTGCAGGCGATCTACCTGAGCGGTTGGCAGGTCGCGGCGGATGCGAACCTGGCGGGTCAGATGTATCCGGACCAGAGCTTGTATCCGGTGGACAGTGTG
Source organism: Rubrobacteraceae bacterium (assembly GCA_965214475.1). Classification (GTDB taxonomy): domain Bacteria; phylum Actinomycetota; class Rubrobacteria; order Rubrobacterales; family Rubrobacteraceae; genus SIRX01. The sequence goes on from OZ243953.1 coordinate 404,559, forward strand.
CCGCACGTTGTCAAGCGTATCAACCAGGCGTTGCAGCGGGCCGACCAGATCCACCACGCCGAGAACAAGAACGGCATCAACTGGTTCGCCCCCATAATCGCCGACGCCGAGGCTGGTTTCGGCGGCGCTTTGAACGTCTTCGAGTTGATGAAGGGCATGATCGAAGCCGGCGCAGCCGGCGTCCACTTCGAGGACCAGCTCAGTAGTGAGAAGAAGTGCGGCCACATGGGCGGCAAGGTCCTCCTGCCGACGGCCCAGGGCATAAGGAACCTCATCTCCGCCCGCCTCGCCGCCGACGTGATGGGTGTTCCGACGGTGCTCGTCGCCAGGACCGATGCAAACGGCGCAAACCTCATCACGAGCGACGTTGACCCGGTGGACCACGAGTTCATGACCGGCGAGCGTACGCTGGAAGGCTTCTTCCGGGTGCGGGCCGGGTTGGATCAGGCGATCTCGCGCGGCCTCTCCTACGCGCCGTACGCGGATGTGGTGTGGTGCGAGACCTCCGAGCCGAATATCGAGGAGGCGCGGGCGTTCGCCAAGGCGATCCACGCCGAGTACCCCGGCAAGTTGCTCGCCTACAACTGCTCTCCATCCTTCAACTGGGAAGCGAAGCTCTCGCAGGAAGAAATAGCTACTTTCCAGCAGCAGCTCGGCGAGATGGGTTACAAGTTCCAGTTCGTCACCCTGGCCGGCTTCCACGCGCTCAACTACTCCATGTTCGAGCTAGCCCGCGACTACAAGGAGCGGGGCATGGCCGCCTACTCCGAACTGCAGCAGGCCGAGTTCGCCGCCGAGAAATACGGCTACACCGCCACCAAGCACCAGCGCGAGGTCGGTGCCGGATACTTCGATGAAGTCGCCCAGGTCGTCGCCGGAGGCACTGCCTCCACCACGGCCCTCAGCGGCTCCACAGAGGAGGAGCAGTTCAACACCCCCGAAAACCCGAACACCGGGCTGCCAGGCTCCACGGAGAATGAGCAGTTCATGAAGTAAAGCTGGTCAGCGTTTCAGCTGGTCAGTAGAGGGATCGGTTATCCGGTCCCTCTACTTTTCGTTGTATAACCAGAACATGAGTTTAAAGACTAGAAAAGAGCGATTGTTGCCGAACGGCGTTCCGCTCTACGCCTGAATTTACGACAACGGCGGCGTGACCGCCGAACGGTATACAGTTGTGTTTACTGGGCTGTTCGATTTGAAGAAGCCCGGCGAATACCCTTACCTGTCCACAAGCGAGTGTCCGCTCGAATACGGTAACTACACATTGTATCGTGGGCGGCCGCCGTACGGTGAGCTTGGCCGAGAAATTGGATTTCAAGACTTACCGGATGAATGCCGATCTCTAGTCCTAGATTTATATGATGGGCTGTGGAGCCTGTAAATGTGTCGACAAGTTTTCGTCGTCGCCAGATCTATTCAAGACTGAACTCATTCTCGGAGTTCTCCTCTTCTTCGATCTCCGGTATTGGATCTGACTCTATCCAAGCGATGATAGAGTTCGGTAGATAGAGCATTACCCAAAGTAGTAACACTATAAGGGAGCTGTCAATAACAGACGCCGAAGGAGTCCAAAGCATCGGCACTCCCCATTTAAAAGCGAGGTGCCAATAACCGTATCCGATGAAGAGGGACCACAATATTATCCAGTATGCTTGAGAGCGAGCTCTTTCTTTGACCGCGCGCTGACGCTCGTCAGGGTCGATAGGATCGTCATCCGAATAATCGCCGCTCATGATGTACGAAGATAAGGCATACACGGTTACGTGCGTGAAAAACATCAGGGCCATTGCTGCTATAAAAGGTAGTAGCCAGAGCCAAAGGTTTAGAGTAGAGGTTTCTTCGAGCGCGCTTCCAACCGAGGCGAGAACCAAAGTAGCTATTAGAGATAAGTACAGAATTGTCACCCATATTCTTCTATCTCTTTGACTAGAATTTCTAATGAGAAAGCTATAGTAGCGGTTGTTGCTCGTGGGCTACATTAGAATCCTCCTTCTAGTTCGGGGTCCGGTTCGGTCCAGGCGATGACTGCGGTTGGTAGCGTGATAAGAAGCCAGAGAACTGTCATATTCACGTAGGAAAATTCGTCGCCTCTCGGTAGCCATAGACGGTTCGGGTAGATCTGAATTGCGAGCATTAGATAACTCATCACTATGATTGTCAGGAAGGCTAAGATCTTGTATGAACGGTGGTGAGCTTGGTGGCGTACTGATCTTTGGCGCTCATCCAATCTTTCCGCATTGTCATCAGCCAAGTTTTGTATTGAGGATCTAAGCATAGCAAGAGTTAGAAGGGATAAAAGAAGTCCAAGGATCAAAAGAGGTCCTAAAAACCACCAAATCCACGCGCCGATAGCGCTTTCGAGTTCTGGCCCAGCGAGGCCGGAGCCAGCGAAAGCTACCAAGAGGAGATACATGACAGCGACCATCGCTCGGCGGCGTCTGCGACTTGACTTCTCGTTCAAGAATCTGCTAAGGATCATCCCTACCCCCTTACCCTACTCGCTTCCCAGTCTTATCCAAGTTCGCATCGCCGTATAGCTCCTCGCTCAACGGCCGAAATGGCTCTCGGGAGAAAATTGCCTCTACCGGCAGGCCGAAGAACTCGCTGATCCTGAACGCCAACTCCAGGCTCGGGTTGTAATCGCCCCGCTCAATGTATCCTACGGTTTGGTAGTTGATCCCCAACACCCCCGCCAACTTCTGCCGCGACAGCCCTCGCTCAACCCGCAACACCTTCAACCGGTTGTAGATAACAGGCTCGTTGCCATTGGCCGACTCTTTTGCCTCCCTCACACAACTAACTATAGTATAAATACAACAAAAGATACGTTTAAGGATTTAATTTGAAGCTATCAGACCTGATTTCCAGAGTTAATCTAAGGACTTGGCGGGTAGCTGGCGGTCGATGTAGACGAGCACGAGGGACGACAACACCAGGCTGCCGCACAAAGTAAAAGCCCAGAAAAATCCGGTCAACGGGATGATGAAGCCGAAGAGGAAGGCTCCGAGTCCTGTTCCGGCGTCGAAGGCGACGTTCCATAGGGTACTGCCCATGGCGTGCTCGGAATCCGAGACTCTTTTCATGGTCAGGATAAGGGTTGCGTTCTGGAGCAGCCCGAAGCCGGTGCCGAAGAGTGCGGCCCCGACCAGAAGAGCCAGGCCGCCGAGTGGAAGGCAGATCATACCCAGCGTGCAGGCGAGGAGGCCGGGTACGAGCAGCAGGTGTGGGTCCTGGCGGTCGCCGAAGCGGCCCGCCCACCACCGCGCTACCGTGGTAGTGAGGCCAAAGATCAAGAGCGCGCCCACGGCGGAGAACAGGCCCGAGCCGGGCGCGGCCAGCGGCAGAAACGTCAGAACGACCCCCGCTGCCATGGTCGTGGCAGCGAAGACCAGAGAAATGCGCAGGAGGGGGCCACGCATGAGGGCCGCGAAGATCCCCGCTCCTGACTCCAGGAGATTCTGGGCGGACGACGCCGAGTGCCGGATGACGGGGATCGCCGCCAGCCCGAGGAGCGGGGCGAGGCCGCCGGCTACGAACACCACTTCGTAGCCGAACCGTCCCACGAGCCACAGTCCCAGAGGGTTGCAGAAGATGTTCGGTACCGTAATGGCGATGCCGAGTAGTCCCAACGCCTCACCCGTCCGGCCGGCTGGAACGAGCTTGACGATCAGGGCGACGAAGACCACGGTGACGATGCCAAATCCTACTCCCCGCAGCAGCGTTACCGCGAGTATGGCCTCGACGCTCTCTGTAGAGACGTAGAAGAGCGCCGGGACACCCAGGAATAACAAACCGGCCGCGAGCATCCATCCGTAGCCGAGCCACCGCAAGAGGCGGGGCATCTGGATCTGGGTCAGGACGGTGGAGAACATAAAGACGCCGGTAGCCAGACCCGCTCCCGAACTCCCCCCGCCGGCTCTCTCCGTGTAGAGCGGCACGACGGAGAGGAGTAGTTGAAACCCGAGAAAGACGCCGAAGGCCGTGAGGACCAACACCACGACCGGACGAGCCAGCAGCGCTTCCCGTCCAGGTGTCTCAGCCCGTGTTTCGGATCTCCACATCCCTCTACTGTAACCGGAACAGAGAGTTCCGGCGTTGCGGAGAGAACCTACTCAGGAATACTGAGCAAGATCTTACCCATCCCTTCGCCCTCTTCCATGTGCCTCAAAGCGTCGGCGGCGTCTTCAAGCGCGAGGGTTTCGTTGATCTTTGGCTTGAGACCGTGCTCGGCGTAGAGGTCGAGCATTGCGCCAAACTCTTCGGAGGTTCCCATCGCGGTACCCATTACGTCCAGGTGCTTTAAGGCGGCCATTATGGTCATGACTTTCGGGGCCGGTCCCGCCGTTGCGCCGAAGACGACGATGCGGCCGCCGGGTTTGGCGAGCTGGATGAGCGCGTTGAAGGCGTCGCCGCCGACGCTGTCTATGGAGAGGTCCACGCCGCCGGCCAGGCTCTTTAGCTCTTTGGACCAGTCCTCGGAGGTGTAGTTGACGCCGCCCTGCGCGCCGAGTTCCTTGGCAATCTCGATCTTCTCGTCGCTGCTGCTGGTGACGTAGACGTTCGCACCCAAAGCACTCGCGATCTGGACCAGGAACGAAGCGACCCCGCCCCCGACGCCCGGCACCACAACCGTCTCGCCCTCCTGCACCCCTCCGCGGCTGACGAGCGCCCGGTAAGCGGTCAGCGCGGCGAGCGGAAGTGCGGCGGCCTCTTCGTGGGAAAGGTGGGACGGCTTCGGAAAAACATTCTCTGCCGGTACTTTTACGAATTGGGCGAAGGTTCCGTCGTCCGGCAGCCCGAGGATGCGGTAGTCCTTGCCCGGCACGCGGGGATTGTCGCCCCAGTATAGTGAGGGGTGAATGACGACCTCCTGGCCTTCCTCCGGCCCGTCGGCGCCGTCGCCTTTCGCAGCGACTTCGCCGGAACCATCGGAGCCTGGGATGGCGGGCAGGATGTCATCTTTAACGCCGGGGTACTGGCCGTTAGTGGCGAACAGGTCGCGACGGTTGAGGGCGGCGGCCTGGAGCCGGACGACTATTTCGCCTGAGCCGGGTTCCGGTTCGTCTACCTCTTCGTAGCGGAGTCCGCTGGGTCCTTCGAGTTCGTGCAGTCTTATGGCTTGCATGGTTCCTCTCCCTTCGGTCGAGAAGCTGCCAGCACGCCGCCTGCGGCGGCTTTCAGCACTTCAGCCTGTCAGCTTATTACGAATGGAGTTTTCGTGCTTTGTGGGAAGCGAGCGGTCCGTAGTCTCGAAACCAAACGAACACTACGGGCCGGGTGTGACAGCACTGGCCGACAAGCTGGAATGCTGACTAGCTGACTCGCTAAAACTTATACAAACGCCGAGATGCCCGTGATGTCGCGGCCTACTAAGAGCGACTGGATCGTGTCCGTTCCTTCGTAGGTGTAGACGATCTCCATGTCCGAGAGATGCCGCGCCACATGGTACTCAAGCAGCACGCCGTTGCCGCCCAGGATGTCGCGGGCGTCGGCGCAGACTTGCTTGGACTTCTTTGCGTTGTTCATTTTGGCGAGCGAGGCCATCGGGCCGGTCATCTTGCCCTCTTCCTGGAGCTGGCCGAGCCTGAAGCACAGGAGCTGCATAGCGGTGATCTCCGAGAGCATGTTGGCGAGTTTGTTCTGGATGATCTGGAAGCTCGCTATGGGCTTGCCGAACTGTACCCGCTCCTTGGAATACTGTACCGCCGCCTCGTAAGCGGCGATGGCGTGACCAATGGCCTCCCAGGCCACACCGCTGCGCGTAGCCGTGAGCACCTTGTTAGTATCCTTGAAGGAGTTGGCGCCTTCGAGCTTGTTCTCTACGGGAACCCGCACGTCTTCGAGATATATGTTCGGCTGCCAGACGGCCCGTTTGCCCATCTTACCGGTGATTAGCTCGGTCGTGTAGCCTTCGGGCATGTCGCCGTTCTCGTCCTTCTCGATGACGTAACCTTTTACCTGACTGTCTTCGACGTCCCGCGCCCAGATAATGACGATGTCGGCGAAGGAGGCGTTGCCGATCCAACGCTTCTCACCGTTTAGAACGTACTCGTCGCCGTCACGTCGGGCGGTCGTCTCCAACATTACCGAGTCGGAGCCGTGCTTGGCCTCGGTCAGTCCCCAGGCCCCGATCTTCTCCATCCTCGCCATCGGCGGTAGCCATTTCTCTTTCTGATCTTCGCTGGCGAGTATGGCGATAGTACCCATGGCAAGCCCCGAATGTACGCCGAAGAAGGTATTGAAGCTCCCGTCCCCCCGGGCCATCTCTATAGCGACAAGCCCCGCCGCGACGTTGCTCATCCCCGGACACCCATACCCCTCGATGGTACTGCCGGCGAGGTTCAACTCGGCGAGCTTTGGCACCAGCTCGAACGGAAACTCGGCCTTCTCCCAATACTCGTTGATGACCGGGATGACTTCCCGATCGGCAAAAGACCTTACCTTGTCCCGTACTTCGCGCTCTTCATCCGTGAGTAGCTCGTCGATCAGATAATAGTCCGTACCCATAGAGGTGGTTACGTCTGCGATCATGCCGTCCTCCTTTTGCACACTGCCGCTTCTCGTCGCGACTCCCTTTACCGTCCAAACTCTAGCACGCCGATAACGGTCGACGCCTAAAAACCTGCTTGCTCCAACAGGCCGTAATGTTATCATATGGGTGTTAGTCAAAATTGATAACGATGTGTGGGAAAGGGTGAAGATGCAAAACCAACAGGAGCGTAGGGGAGTCGTAGATCGGGCAGGAAGCTTTAGTAGTTTGGTGGAAGCCGTTCACCGGCACGCCAGGCTGAGAGGTGAGAAGGCGGCGCTCGGGAGGAAAGTCGGCGACGGATGGCAGACTATTTCTTACGCGGAGTTCTACAACAGGGTTCGGGATTTCGCCGCTGGCCTCAAGGAGCTTGGTGTAGGCAAGGGGTCGCGGGTCGCGCTTATGGCCCAAAACAGGCCTAAGTGGCCGATAGCGGACCTCGCGATACAGAGCCTCGGGGCGGCTACGGTTCCGCTCTACCCGACGCTGGAGCCCGAGCAGGTGTCGCACATCCTCGGTAACTCCGAGGCCAGCGTTTTTATAGTGGAAGACGCAGAGCTGCTAGGGCGACTACAAGAGGTTCGGGAAAGCATCCAAAACCTTTGTGTGATTGTTATGCAAGATAGTTTCGGAGATGATGAAGAAACTGTACGAAGGTTCCGGGATGTAGAGAAGGCCGGCGCCGAGAATCCGTTCGGTAGTTGGGAAAGTGGTTGGCGGCATCTGGAGCGGGACGATGAGGCGACGGTCATCTACACGTCCGGCACGACGGGGTTGCCAAAGGGCGTCGTGCTCACGCACGGGAACATACTCGCCAACTTAGAGGGCATTCTGGAAGCGTTGCCGGTCTACGAGGACGACGTGTTCCTGTCGTTCCTGCCGCTCTCACACGTCTTCGAGCGGACTTGCGGACAGTTCTACGCGCTGAGTGTTGGGGCCATGATCTACTACGCCGAATCCATAGAGAAAGTACCGGAGAACCTGAAGGAGATAAAGCCAACGGTCGTGCCCAGCGTCCCCCGGCTCTACGAGAAAATGTACGACCGGGTTAGGAGCACAATCTCCGAAGCGCCCACGTTGCGCCGCAAGCTATTCGACGCTGCCATGAACGCCGGAAAGCGCAAGTACGCCGTGGAGCGCGAAGGTGGAAAGGTCGGACGTGCCCTCGGGTTGCAGCTCAAGCTCTACGATCGGCTCGTCTTCGGCAAACTGCGGGAGGCCGTCGGCGGACAGGTGCGGTTCTTCGTCTCCGGCGGTGCCAAGCTAAACGCCGAGGTGGGGGAGTTCTTCTACGCGGCGGGCGTCAACATAATGGAAGGATACGGGCTCACTGAGACTTCGCCGGTGATCTCCTGCAATCGCCTGGAGAAGCCGCGCTTCGGCACCGTCGGGTTGCCGCTCTCAAACCTGGAGGTCCGGCTCTCGGAGGACAAGGAGATCCTGGTCCGCGGCCCCAGCATTACCCGCGGATACCTCAACAACGAAGAGGCCAACGCAGAGTCGTTTACCGAAGACGGTTTCTTCAGGACCGGCGACATCGGCGAGTTTGACGAGGCCGGATACCTCAGGATCACCGACCGGGCCAAGAACCTCATAGTCCTCAGCACCGGCAAGAACGTCGCCCCGCAACCTATAGAAACGGCCCTCGTCGCGGCGCCACATATCTCACAGAGCATTGTGCTCGGCGATGGTCGCAAGTACGTCGCGGCGCTTATCGTCCCCGACTACGAGGCTGTACGGCGGAGTCTCGACACCGAGGCCCCGGACTCGCAACTCGCTAAAGACGAACGGGTACGAGCCCTGATCGAGGACGACATCGAGGCGGCTACCAGAGGCTTCGCGGGCTACGAGCGTCTAAAGCGTTTCGCCTTGCTGCCACGAGAGCTCTCTCAGGAAGAAGGCGAGCTTACGCCGACGCTCAAGGTGAAGTTGGGCGTCGTGCGCGAGCATTACTCGGAAGTCGTCGAAAAGCTGTATTCTTGACGTTGTTAGCGGTGATGTTGTCAAAAGCTATCCGCGGGGAATAATTGTAGGTAGAGTTTGTGCCGACTTCTAATAGAGGAGAAAAGGGGAGATTCAGATAGAGCGTACAGAGGTAACACCGAAAGAGATATTCCTGAGTGAAGTGAAGTCCAAGAGCATCTTCCCGCTGCTCATACTTCATATGGTCAACAAACAACCCGAGTACGGCAACAGCATCATAAAGGGTGTAAAAGACATGACCTCGGGTGTAATGAGCGCTTCACCGAATACCGTATACCCGCTGTTGCGGCGGCTAGAAGAGAAAGGATATTTGACCGCTGAGTGGGAGGATGCGGATACGCGTACCCGCAGGTTCTACAGCATTACGTCGGCCGGCAAGGATAAGTACGAGGAGATAAAGATCGGCTTCGAGGATCACCTGCTTCGGGTCAAGACGGCGATCGAAGCGATGCAAGAAGAGATCTACGGTTAGTGCGACAAGTTTGCGAAGGGGGATTTAGATGACACAGCAGATAAGAAAAGTAGCAGTCCTGGGAGCGGGGACGATGGGCGCCGCGATAGCCGCCCACTGCGCCAACGCCGGCCTGGAAGTTGACTTGTTGGATATAGCCCCCGACGACGATTACAACAACGCCGTCGTCGAAAAGGGCTACAAGCAGATGAGCAAAGCCCGGCCGGCGGCCTTGATGAGCGCCAAAACAGCGGACCGGATGCGGATCGGCAACTTCGAGGATCACTTCGACCGGATTGGTGAGGCGGATTGGGTCGTCGAGGTCATCATCGAGAAGCTGGAGCCGAAACAACAGCTCATGGAGCGGGTGGAACAGACGGCCAAAGAAGACGCCATCATCTCCTCCAACACATCCGGCATCCCGCTACATCAGGTGGCCGAGGGACGTTCGGATAGCTTCAAACGGCGCTTTCTTGGGACGCACTTCTTCAACCCGCCGCGGTATTTGAAGCTGTTGGAGATCATTCCGACCGAGGATACTGACGAAGAGATCGTCGAACGGGTACGGAACTTCGGGGAGCGGGTGCTCGGCAAGGGCGGCGTTATCGCCAAGGACACGCCTAACTTTATCGGGAACCGGATCGGCAGCTTTACCGGGATGCAGTCGGTGAGCTACGCCCTGGAGAACGGCTACGGTGTCGAAGAGGTGGATGCCATAACGGGACCCCTGATCGGTCACCCAAAGACCGCCACCTTCCGACTGAACGACCAGATCGGCCTGGACATAGCCGTCGGCGTCGCCGAGAACCTCTACGAAGCGGTCCCGGAAGATGAGTCGCGCGAGCAACTCAAACCTCACCCGAAACTCAAGGAGATGGTCGAGCACGATCTGCTCGGCAACAAGACCGGAGCGGGCTTCTACAAGCGAGACAAACGCGACGGCAAGACCGTCTTCGACGTCATAGACCTCGAAACCTTCGAGCATCATCCGGCCGAGAACCCGGAGGTCCCTATAGCCCAAGAGGCCCAGGAACAGGGCGACCTTTCTGCCCGGCTCCGCTTTCTCATGGACAAAGCCGACGAGGACCGGCACGCGCAATACTTGCGGGATACCTTGCTGCCGTATATGGCCTACTCCGCGAGGAAAGTACCGGAGATCTCCGACACCCTCGAAGATGTGGACCACGCGATGGAATGGGGCTTCGGCCACCAGGCCGGCCCGTTCCGCTCCTGGGATCTACTCGGCGTGCAACAGACCGTCGAGCAGATGAAAGGCCTGAACATCGAGGTCGCCGGCTGGGTGGAGGAGATGCTCGAAAGCGGCAACGAGAGCTTCTACAAGGAAGAAGATGGCCGCGAGCTGGTCTACAGCCCGATCCAGAAAGACTACGAGCCGGTCCGCGAAGACCCGATGTACATCTCGCTCGACAACCTGCGCGACGAGGGCAAAGAACTGGCGCGAAACGACTCGGCCAGCCTGCTCGACCTCGGCGATGGCGTACTCTTCTTCGAGTTCCACTCCCGGGGCAATTCCATAGACGGCGCCATGCTGGAGATGGGAAACCGGGCTTTGCAGGAGATGGAGCGTGACGACGTGGTCGGGCTCGTTATTGGCAACGAGGGCAGGAACTTCTGTGTCGGGGCGAACCTCGGGGAGGTTGCGCACGCTGTACAGAACGGAGAGCTGGATCAGGTCGAAGGTACGATAGACGCCCTACACGGCCTACTGATGAACTTCCGCTTCGCCTCCAAGCCGGTCGTAGCGGCCCCGCGCGGCCAGACGCTCGGCGGAGGGTTGGAGATCTGCCTGCACTCCGACCGTGTAGTAGCCGCCGGTGAAACTTACATGGGCCTCGTCGAGGCCGGAGTTGGCCTGATCCCGGCTGGTGGCGGCACCAAAGAGTTGGCCCGTCGAATAATCTCGCCGCCACTCCAGGTCGCCTCCGATGCGCCACCGCTGCCGCACCTCCAGAAAGCCTTCGAGACCATCGCGATGGCGAAGGTTGCCACCAGCGCGCTCGAAGCGCAGGAGATGGGTTTCCTCACAGACAACGACCGGGTGGTAATGAACCCGGATCACCTCATCTCCGCCGCCAAACGCGAAGTCCACGACCTCGCCGACGGCTACGCGCCGCCCGAAAGGGGCGAAAACGTCTTCGCCGCCGGCAAGTCCGCCGAAGCCGCGCTACAGGTAGGTGTACTCACCCTCCAATGGGGCCACTTCGCCAGCGAATACGACGGCGTAATAGCCAACCACGCCGCCCACGTCCTGACCGGCGGCGGAATATCGCTACCGCAATGGGTCTCAGAGGAGTACCTGCTCAAACTGGAGAAAGAGGCGTTTCTGGAACTGCTGAAGAACGAGAAGACCCACGAGCGGATAGAGGGAATGCTGAAAACCGGGAAGCCGGTGAGGAACTAGGTAATAGGCGTCAGGCAACAGGTACCAGGAAAGGCTCTAAAGCTGAAACCTGACGCCTGAGACCTTTTCGACCGAAGGGAGAACACAATGAAAGAAGCCGTAATTGTTTCAGCGGCCCGCACAGCCGTCGGACGCGCCCCGAAAGGAACGCTGCGGGCGAGCCGTCCGGACGACATGGCCGCAGCGGCCATAAACGAGGCTATCCGTCGGGCTGACGGAGTAGAGAAAGAGGAGATAGAAGACGTAATCCTCGGGTGTGCGATCCCGGAGGGTACGCAAGGGCACAACATCGCCCGTCTCAGCTCGTTGCTCGCTGGGATGCCGGATACCGTACCGGCGCAGACCGTCAATCGCTTTTGCTCGTCGGGGTTGCAGACTATCGCTAATGCAGCGGAGCGGATCATGGTGGGTAATGCGACCACAATCCTCGCGGGCGGGACGGAGCACATGTCCACGACGATAGACATGCCCATCTTCTCCCCAAACCCGAAGCTCGTGGAGATCAACCCGGCGGCGTACATGGGCATGGGCCTTACCGCCGAGCAGGTCGCCCGCGAGTTCAAGGTCTCTCGCGAGGACCAGGACGAGTTCGCGCTTCGCAGCCACACGCTGGCGAAAGAGGCGGCCGAGGGGGGAGTCTTCGACGAGGAGATCGCGCCGGTGGACGTCGAGTACGACTTCGTCCACAACGGCGGCGACGTGGAGCACATGGAAACTACCTTTAGCCGTGACGAAGGTCCTCGTGACACATCGGCCGAGGCACTCGCCGGCCTGCGTCCGGCCTTCCAACGCGACGGGACGGTAACGGCGGGCAACTCCTCACAGCGGAGCGACGGGGCCGCTGCGGTCGTGGTAATGGAGCGTGAGAAGGCCGAAGGTCGTGGATTGCAGCCGCTTGCACGGTTTATGGGCTTCGCTATCGGCGGCGTGAGACCGGAAGTTATGGGAATTGGTCCGACGGTGGCTATTCCGAAGGTTCTGGATCAGGTCGGGCTCACGATAGAGGATATAGACCTGATCGAGTTCAACGAAGCCTTCGCGGCGCAGGCGCTCGCGGTCATTCGGGAAGTCGGTATGGACCTGGAGAAGACCAACGTTCACGGCGGCGCTATAGCACTCGGCCACCCGATGGGCGCAACCGGCACCAAGCTCACCGTTCAACTCCTGCACGAGATGAAGCGTCGCGGCTCTCGCTACGGCATGGTAACCATGTGCATCGGCGGCGGCATGGGCGCGGCGGGCATCTTCGAGAACTTGCAGAACTAGCTTTCATCTAGTCAGCATTTCAGCGGTCAGCTTTTACTGGTTGGCCGCTGGTACTTTCGTTAATGGAAGGGATCTTCTTTGTCTGATGCCGTAGCGCCTTCAGATCTCGCTACGCAACCCATTGGCGAGGCAACACGGGTTGCGCAGGGCGTCTACCAACTCAAGCTGCCGGTACCGCTGCCGCTACAGTTCGTCCCGGTTTACCTGATTGAGGGCGATGACGGCTGGACTATTGTGGATGCCGGCTACCATTATCCCGAAACCTACGAAGTTTGGGAGAGCGGGGCTGCGGCGGTTGGGTGTGACCTGGACCAAGACGTTTCTCGGATAGTTGTTACGCATTTTCATCCAGACCATATTGGTGGTGCGAGGTGGTTGCAGGAGAGGTCTGGGGCTCCGGTTTACATGCTGGAAGAGGAGATCTCTAACTCCCGCGCACTTTGGGGCGGAGAGCCGGACACCACTCCTTTTGTAGATCACCTGTCCCGACACGGGATGCCCCGCGAACTAGCGGCCTCAGCAGCCGCGAAGATGCGGGCGAGCCTGCCGCTACCGAAGCAGATGCTCCCGCTGAGTGTGGGAGAGAAACTAGAGAGTGGGTTTGGCGCGCTCTGGGTGATTCACGCCCCCGGGCATGCAGATCACCAACTCATGCTGCACGACGAGGAGCGCGGCATTCTCTTCGCCGCCGATCACGTGCTGTTGAAGATCACCCCGAACATCGGGCTCTGGCCGGAATCGAAGCCGAATCCACTGGCCCGCTATCTGGAGTCTGTGGAAGGACTCCGAGGACTTGACGCGATCCTTGTCCTGCCGGGCCACGGGCCCGTATTCCACGACCTGGACGGCAAGCTCTCGGAGCTTGTGACCCATCACGAAGAACGTCTGGATTTCATGCGCTCCACGCTAAATGGGACTTCTCTATCATCGTACGAAGTCTCCCGGAGAGCCTTCCGGGGAGCTTTGACGATCTACCAGCGCTGCTTCGCCCTGGCCGAGACCCTGGCACATCTGGATCACCTGGAACTCGAAGGCCGCGTCCAACGCACCGAAAGTGAGACAATTACTTACAGTGCAGTTTGACCCGGCCTTCGGTGAGTGGGACTTCACTTCCACACTGCTATTGCTGCGGTAAAAACAGTGAGTAAAAATTTACTCACCAAGGAGTGAAATGCGAACTCTCGAAAAACGAAAGGCTCTTCTGGTTCTTCTCACAGTCTTCGCCGCCTTTCTAGTCTCCGCCTGCAGTTACTCCTCTTCGGAGCGACCGGAGAGTGGAACGGTCGAGACTGGTAACTCTGACCAGGCAGAGCCTATCAAGACAAACGAAACGACTGCGGATACGCAGCCTACCCAGGGGACGACCACCGAGAGTACCTCCGAGCCGGAGCCAGCAACTAGCCGCGGGCCGGTCGAAGTCGGGTTCGAAACCCTCGTTACGGGGCTAGAAGCTCCCTGGGGGCTTGTTTTTCTGCCTGACGGACGAGCTCTGGTGACCGAGCGTGACTCCGGGCGAGTCCTCTCGGTTGACGGTCAGGGCAGCGTAGAAGAGATCCAGCAGATACCCGAGGGCGGCTCCGGCGAGGGAGGCTTGCTCGGCCTCGCGCTCTCACCCGACTACGAGAACGACCGCTACGTCTACGCTTACTACACCACCGGCGAAGACAACCGGGTAGGTCGTTTCCGGCTCGGAGAAGAGCCTGAACCCATCTTGACCGGCATCCCCGTAAACACTTACCACGACGGTGGCCGCATAGCTTTCGGTCCCGACGGGATGTTCTACGTCGCCACAGGAGATGCGGGCGTTCCCGAAAGCTCCCAGGACCTGGAATCTCTCTCCGGCAAGATCCTGCGTATGACCCCCGAAGGCGAAGTGCCCGCTGACAACCCCTTCCCGAACAACCTCACCTACTCCTACGGGCACCGCAACGTGCAGGGGCTCGCCTGGGACGGAGAAGACCGACTCTTCGCGAGCGAGTTCGGGCAAAACACCTATGACGAAGTGAACCTCATCCAAGCCGGCGGGAACTACGGCTGGCCGGCAGTCGAGGGAGAAGGGGGAGAGCCGGATTACATAGACCCCATAACCGTCTTCGATACCTCCGAGGCCTCGCCAAGTGGATCTGAGATACCGCTGGACAGCGCAATTCCACAATGGGATGGCGACTTTCTCATGGCAGCGCTGCGCGGCGAGCGGTTGTGGCGTCTGGAGTTAAACGCCGATGGAAGCGTCGCTGAAAGGGAGCAATTGCTCAGTGGGGACTTTGGCCGATTGAGGCATGTGGCCCAGGCTCCGGACGGTTCGATCTGGGTCTTGACCAATAATCGGGACGGACGCGGAGATCCCGTACCGGAAGACGACCGCATCCTCCGTCTGGCCCCGAGAGAGGGTTAGTCAGCCGCTCGCCGGTTCCACTACTGCTGACATCGAGCCTTTGCAGCGCGGTATGAGCGGGTCCGGGCCGAAGTCGTGGACCTGATCCCGCTTTAGTTCGGCAACCTCAAGGTTTTCGGTAGCGACGACTACCCGGCCAGTTTTGTCCACCTCCAGCGCCAGCTCGAAGCCTTTCTCCGGCGGATGACCGAAGACAGTGTTCAGCATAAGCACGACGTAGTCGTAGCTGTGGTCGTCGTCGTTGAGCAGAATCACATTGTAGGGTGGCAACCCTTGCGTCCGCTGCTGACTCTTCTCTTGTGGCTTCGTCTGGGCAGTAGTCATATCGTCGCAGGTTAGCACGGATAAACTAAGTCTTACAGGTCTTCATCGTCCCTTCCACTCTGGCGGACGCTTCTCCAGAAAGGCACAGATGCCCTCCTGGGCATCGGCAAAAGTAGCGTTGGATGACATCACCTCTTTGGTGTAAGTGTAGGCCTGTTCCGTAGGCATCTCTAGCTGCCGGTAGAACGCTTGCTTGCCGACGCCGACGACCAGCGGGCTCGCCTCCGCTATCTTTTCCGCCAGCTTCCGTGAGGCGTTCTCTAGCTCCTCCGATGGAACCACCCGGTTGACCAATCCTTCCGCACGGGCCTTTTCGGCGGAGGCAAAGTCTCCGGTCAGGAGCATCTCCAGCGCCTTTTTCTGGCCGACGGAGCGGCTGAGGGCTACCATCGGGGTTGAGCAGAAGAGCCCGATCTTGACCCCTGGCGTTGCGAAACGGGCTTCCTCCGCAGAGACCACAAGGTCGCAGGTAGCGGCGAGCTGGCAACCGGCGGCGGTGGCGATGCCGTGGACCCCGGCGATCACGGGTTGCGGGATCGTCTGAATAGTCGTCATCAGCTCCGTGCAGACATCGAAGAGCCGCCGGTAGAACTCCGGGTCGCGGCCCACCATCTCGGAGAGGTCGTGCCCGGCGCAGAAAGCCGGGCCGTTTGCCCGCAGGATGACGACCTGAGCTTCCCTGCTCTCGCTGATGGACTCGAAACACTCTTTCAGCTCCAGCATGTGCGCCAGCGACAAGGCGTTGCGTTTGTCGGGGCGGTTCATGGTCACGTAGGCTACATTTCTATCCTGCTCGAAGAGGATATGCTCGTAGGTTTTCTGTTCGGCTTCAATCATTTAGAGTCTCCTGTCTCGTATTCGCGAGTTTCGACCAACTGCACTAACCCGCCGATCTCGACGGTTCCGTCTTCGTTTGGCCGGGTGGAGATCAGAGATCCTTCACCCTGGCGGATCAGAATTTCTCGCCTCAACTGTGCCGCCAATCGGACGGCGTGCGCTCCAGTAGCTTCGTCTTCCTCAACCCCGAGACGGCGCGCGAAGACCCTGGCGCGCAGGTAACCGGACGGCTCATCTTCCCAAGACCAAACGCCTACCAGATCCTTGTCGTCGGGAGGACCGTCCAGCAACTCTACCTGGGCCGGTGACTCCAGTTCCAGGTGGTCGAACGGGGGAGCCCATTCTGGACGCCCGGTAATGAAAGCTACCTCTCCGTCCAACCTCGCCGGAACTTCTCCGGCGGGTGGACGCAAAATATCTACCTCTGTCCGCTCTTTCGCTAGTAGCCAGGCGGTACCCACCAGCGGATGTCCCGCGAAAGGTAGCTCTGTCGTTGGGGTGAAGATGCGGAGCTCGCCGCCCTCGGGGGCGTCAACAAAGACCGTCTCTGAGAAGCCGAGGTTCGTCGCGACGTCCTGTCGCTCATCCTCCGGGATCTCACTCCCTTCGAGGAACACGCCGAGTGGATTGCCACCGACGCCTTCGTCGCCAACGAATACTTTGAGTACGTGTAAATGAGGCACGCTGACCACCTCCAGGCTGGTGCTGCTCCTAGTGGACCTTCTTGTCCTGCCCTTCCCATTCCTGGTCACGCAGGACAAACTTTTGGACCTTGCCGGTTGCCGTTTTGGGTAGATCGCCGAAATCTACGGCGGCAGGGGCTTTGAAGCGGGCGATGTGCTCTTTGCAGAAGTCGATGATCTCCTCTTCGGTGGCTTCTTCGCCCTGCTTGAGGGTTACGAAGGCTTTCGGCCGCTCGCCCCATTTCTCGTGCGGGATGGCTACCACGGCGGCCTCCATGACGGCGGGATGTTTCATTACTGTTTGTTCGACCTCAATGGTGGAGATGTTCTCGCCGCCGGAGATGATCACATCCTTGTCCCGATCTTTGATGTCTGCGTACCCGTCTGAATGCCAGGCTGCCATGTCACCGGAGTGATACCAGCCGCCCTCGAACGCCTCTTCCGTCTCCTCCTCGTTCTCGAAGTAGCCTTTGGCGACCATGTTGCCGTGCATCACGATCTCACCCATCGTCTCACCGTCGAGCGGCACGTCGTCCATGTTCTCGTCCACCACCCGGACCAGGTCCGCCGTGACGTAACCCTGACCCTGGCGCGCCAGCTTGTCCGCGCGCTCTTCCTCGTCCAGGTCGTCCCACTCTTTCTTGGAGATGCAGGTGGTCATCGGGCCATAGGTCTCGGTGAGGCCGTAGATGTGCAGCGGCCGGATGTTGAATCCTTCTAGCTGGCCGAGCAGGGTGGGGGAAGGCGGGGCTCCCGCAATGGCGGCGACCACCGGGCGGTCGAGCTCGTGGGCATTCTCGTCGTTGACGATCCCGATCTGGACCGTCGGGGCGGCGCAATAGTGCGTTATGTTTTCTGCCTCGAAATGCTCCCAGATGCGCGGCGCCTCGACCTTCCGCAAGCACACGTGCGTACCCGCTATCGCCGTCACCGCCCACGGATAAGTCCACCCGTTGCAGTGGAACATCGGTAACGTCCACAGGTAGTTCGTATCGTAGTTCATCCCGATCTCGATGATGTTGCCTAGGGCGCTCAAGTAAGCGCCGCGATAGGAGTACATCACACCCTTCGGTTGACCCGTAGTACCGGAGGTGTAGTTGATCGAAATCGTCTCTTCCTCGTCTTCCAGCACGCTCTCGGCCGGTTCCGGCGAGCCTTCGGCCAGATAATCCTCGTAGGGATCTCCACTCTCGCCCGTATCGTCTACCCGAACGACCTCGACGCCTTCCACGTCGGCCAACAGGTGTTCGAGCTCGGCATCGGCGAAGACCATTTTGGACCCGGAGTGCTCGACGATGTATTTGACCTCGTCTTTACCGAGGCGCGTGTTGATCGCCACCAGCACGTAGCCCGCGGCCGGGACCCCGAAGTGGGCTTCCAGCATCGGTGGGATGTTCGGACACAAAAACGCGACCCGATCCCCTTTCTGAAGTCCTTCTTCCTTGAGTCGGGAGGAGAGCCGGTTGACTCGCTCCTCAAGCTCCGCGTAGGTGTAGCGCCGATCACCGTGAACGACAGCCGTCTTCTCCGGGAAGATGTACGCGCTGCGTCTCAGAAAACTGATCGGGTTAAGTTCACTGCGATAGACTTTCTCACTCATGTTTGCTCCTTTCGTGGATTCCCCGTCCACAGTATAAAGGCCGAAGCTATATTGTAGCTACTGTATAGTCTTTGGTCCTGTTGGAGCACGGGCTTTCGAGAGCTTGATGCCGGCTCCGGTTGTCCGGGGATAACGAAATCGTTTACCCCGCCCTCTCTGCGAGAATATAGTTATTGGAAAGCGATCAGGAGGGACCTTGCAAACTGTTAAGTTTGGCAAAACGGATATGGAGATCACCTCGATAGGTTTCGGGAGTTGGGCCATCGGTGGCAGCGGTTGGGCCGCAGCCTGGGGTCCCCAGGACGACCAGGAAGCTATAGAGGCGATTCAGCGGGCCACTGAAATCGGAATTAACTGGATCGACACGGCCGCCGTCTACGGCCTCGGGCACTCTGAAGAGTTGGTGGCCCGTGCGCTAAAAGGCGTCTCCGAGAAGCCTTACGTTTTTACCAAATGCTCGCTGGTTTGGGACGAGAACGGTGAAGTCTCCGACGTCCTCGATAAAGATTCTGTGAAGAAGGAGTGTGAGGATAGTCTTCAGCGGCTACAGGTCGATGCGATAGATTTGTACCAGATTCACTGGTCCGAACCCGATGAAGACATCGAAGAGGGCTGGGAAGCCCTGGCCAAGTTGAGAGATGAGGGTAAGGTCCGGCACATCGGGGTGTCGAACTTCGATGTCGGGCCGTTGGAGCGTATAAGTAGCATCGCGCCGGTCGAGACGCTGCAGCCGCCCTACAACCTCGTGGATCGCGGCGCCGAAGAAGAGATCCTCCCGTACTGTGAGAAAAATGAAATCGGCGTTATCGTATATTCTCCGATGAAAAGCGGGCTGCTTACGGGCAAGATGACCCCCGAGCGGGTCGACAATTTGCCACATGATGACTGGCGGCGCGACGCCCCGGAGTTCAATGAGCCGCGACTCTCTCGCAACCTGGAGCTCGTAAGTTTACTGGAGGAGATCGGGGCGGAGTACGACAAGCCTTCAGCCGAAGTTTCCATCGCCTGGACCCTGCGACACCCAGGGGTGACGGCGGCTATCGTCAGGGGGCGCAGGCCGGATCAGGTAGACGGCATTATCGGGGCCGCCGAGTTCCGCCTGGACAACGACGAGATTGAACGCATAGAAAACTTCGTTCGCGAGAATCCGTAGGACAGGTCACCAGAACCCGATGAAACTAGGTCTTTTTACCGTACCCCTGTCGGACCGTCAGCTTTCGGAAGCGCTGGACTACGTCCGTAGACTCGGCTGTGAGCGTGTGGAACTAGGTGCCGGCGGCTACCCAGGGCGGAACCACTGCGATCCCAGACGGCTGCTGGGAGATCCCAGCGCCCTCGAAGAATTTAGGCGGACTGTGCGCGAGAGCGGGTTGGAGATCGGTGCGCTCTCCTGCCACGGGAACCCACTACACCCTGTCGAGAAAGTAGCCCGCGCATACGACGAGGATTTCCGCAATACCGTACGACTGGCGGCGGAAATCGGCGTAGACCAGGTAATTACTTTCTCCGGTTGTCCCGGAGACTCCGAGAGGTCGGAGAAGCCCAATTGGGTAACTTGTGCCTGGCCGCCGGACTTTCAAGAGGTCCTCGAATGGCAGTGGAGAGAAAAAGTGGCGCCTTATTGGCAAGAGGCCGCTAATTTTGCGAAAGAGCGCAGCATAAAGGTCGCCGTAGAGCCGCATCCAGGCTTCGTGGTCTACAACGCCGAGACTTTCTGGCGTTTGAGAGAGCTTGTAGGGGACAATGTTGGAGTGAACCTGGACCCCTCGAACCTCTTCTGGCAACAGATCGACCCGCTCGTTTGCGTGGAAGAACTCGGCGAAGTCATCTTCCACGTCCACGCGAAGGATACGAGTTTCGACCCGGACCTGGTAGCCCGCAACGGCGTCCTGGACGCGAAGGAACACACGCCGGACGGCGACCGAGCGTGGGTGTACCGGGTGGTTGGTCGCGGCTACGGGGCGGGTTTCTGGAAGGCTCTGGTAAGGAAACTTTACAGCGTTGGCTACCAAGGCGTGCTCTCGATAGAACACGAAGACCTCAACGTAGAGCCCGAACAAGGTTTTCAAGAAGCTGCCAGTTTGCTCGGCATTGCGCTCGACGAAGTGCAACGCGAAGAACAGTGAGGAGATGCGAATGAATTTTCCCGAAGGATTTCTGTGGGGAACGGCAACGGCTGCGTACCAGGTTGAGGGCGCGGTGGATGAAGATGGGCGGGGCAAGTCTATTTGGGACACCTTTTCCCATACGCCGGGAAAGATCTACCGGGACGATACCGGAGACATAGCCTGCGACCAGTATCATCGGCTCGAAGAAGACTTGGATCTGATGGCAGAGTTGGGGATACAGGCTTACCGGTTCTCGGTTGCCTGGCCTCGCATACAGCCGCAAGGCTCCGGTGAGCCGAATCAGAAGGGCTTGGACTTCTACCGGAGATTGGTAGAGGGGCTGCGCGAGCGCGACATCGAGCCGATGCTCACCCTTTACCACTGGGATCTGCCGCAGGCGCTCGAAGACCAGGGGGGCTGGACGAGCCGGGATACTAGCGAGCGGTTCGCCGAGTACTCGGGCATCGTCTATGAGAAGCTCTCCGATATCGTTCGGTTCTGGATCACGCTCAATGAGCCCTGGGTGTCCGCCTGGATGGGCCACGGCTACGGTGCCCATGCTCCCGGATACGCCGATCCCGCCAAAGCCCTTTCCGCCACGCACCATCTGCTTCTCGGTCACGGCCTGGCCCTGCAAAACATGCGCTCTACTGCCGGCTCTGGAGACGACAACCAACTCGGTATCACCCTCGTGCTCCAACCGGCTCGGCCGGCACGAGACCGTGAGGCCGACGAGGAGGCGGTCCGGCGCGTAGACAGACAGGCGAATCGTCTATACCTCGACCCGTTATTCCACGGCGAGTATCCGGAGGATCTACTCTCACACTACCGCGAACGCGGCGTCGAGCTTCCGCCGGTGCAGGACGGCGATATGGAGGTTATTTTCGACGACCTAGACTTCCTCGGCGTCAACTACTACTTCCGGCACGCTGTCCGTGACGCGCCCGACGAGACCCCATCCGAGGTTCCATTCTCGGATCTAAACACCCGCGTGGTGATCCCGCATGACGCGGAGAGGACTGCGATGGGCTGGACCGTCGAACCGGAAGGCCTGACGGAGATACTGGTGCGCGTAAAGGAAGAGTACGCCGACCTGCCCATCTACATCACCGAGAACGGACGCGCCGTCCACGACTACGCCGATCCCGAGGGAAATATCAACGACGAGGAGCGGGTTTCGTACCTGGACCGCCACTTCCGGGCGGCTCACGAGGCTATAGAGCAGGGTGTAAATCTGGCCGGCTACTTCGTGTGGTCGCTGCTGGATAATTTCGAGTGGGCCGAAGGTTATTCAAAGAGGTTCGGGATCGTCCACGTAGACTACCCGACGCAGCGGCGCACACCCAAAACGAGTGCGCTTTGGTACGCGGACGTGATCGGGCGCAACGGCCTAGACGAAACTTAGGTAAAGTAGATAACGAGCTTGACGCCAGTTCGACTTGCCTGCGGGTGGATAGGCTCTGGTACAACGTTTAGCAGCCATACCTCGCGGGTATGGTAGCCCCGTCTTAACCAGAAAGGAGCAATACCGATGGCTAACGAGCTACAAGGAAAAAAGGTTGCGATACTCCTCGCGCCGGTGGGTACCGAGCAGGTCGAGTTCACCGAGCCGAAAAAGGCCGTAGAGGATGCCGGCGCCGAGGTAGATGCGGTGGGTATAGAGACGGGCGAAGCCGCTACTATGAACAGCGATGTCAACCCCGGTGAGAGCTTCACGGTAGAGAAAACCTTCTCCGAGGTTTCGGCGGACGACTACGATGCTCTGATCGTGCCGGGCGGCACCGTAGGTTCGGACAACCTCCGGGCCAACGAGGATGCGGTAGCCTTCGTGCGGAGCTTCTTCGAGCAGGCCAAGCCGGTAGGCGCGATCTGCCACGGTCCCTGGATGTTGGTCGAGGCGGATGTGTTAAATGGTCGCACACTGACCTCCTACCCGACTCTCCAAACCGACATCCGTAATGCCGGTGGCGAGTGGGTAGACGAAGAGGTTGTCACGGATCAGGGCCTCGTCACGAGCCGCAATCCAGACGACCTGGCGGCGTTCAACGATAAGATCGTCGAGGAGTTCTGCGAGGGCAAGCACGAAGATCAGGCCCGCAGCGTCTAACCGCCCACAATAAAAGCGTGAATTGTCAGAGAAGCGACCCGGTAACCGGGTCGCTTCTTTCTTCGAGTTAGTTTTCTCTGTCCAAGGCCTCTCCGTAAAGACGATGTCCGGTAGATGAGATCAGCTATCATCTTGTGGTGGAATCGAAGCTTTGTCTGACAGTGGTAGTAAGGAACCAGTGAGACTGTGCGTGTAAATTCGACCGATGATGGTAAGTCTGGAGCCAGCTATCAACCTTCTTTGCGACGCAGCAGACTTATTGCCATTCCGGAAAGTTTGAGAGCGAGGTCGTCAGAAAAGGAACACTATGAGTATGTGATCCTCGGAGCCGGTTGCGCTGGGCTTAGCCTGTGTTGTTATCTTTTAGAGCAGGGTATTACAGAGCCTATATTGATTCTGGACCAGAAGAGCGAGTTCTTGGATGACCGCACGTGGTGCTTCTGGGATGTGGAACCTACCCTGTTTTCTCATCTCACTAATAAACGCTGGAACTCTTGGACGCTCCACGCCGGCAGCGATAACGTAGCTCAGAAAACCGAACGCTACCCATACCAGTGTGTAACCGCCGCAGACTTCTACGAAGATGCTTTAGGGCGAATATCCATTAAAAACGTGACGCTGCAACTGGGAGAGTCCGTAGCGGGTTACAAGGAATACGCCGAAAAAACGTTCATCCAGACCGAGCAAAACACTTACACTGCCCGCTATGTCTTCGACGGGCGCGGCTTGTCTCCAGACTCACCGATGTTTGGAAAAGCCAGGAAACAGGCGGTGTGGGTGCCGCAGAAATTTGTTGGACTCCGGCTACGCTCCCGGCAGCCGGTCTTCGACCCGGAGCGTTGCACGCTCATGGACTTCTCGGTCAGCCAGGAGCGCGGGCTGCGCTTTGCGTACGTGCTGCCTTTCAGCGAACACGAGGCCCTGGTAGAGAACGTATATCTCTCCGAAGCAAGGATCTCCGTAGACGAGCATCGGGCTGAGCTGGAAGAATACCTGGCGACCGTCTATGGAATCTCTCCGGACGACTACGTTGTAGACGGTGAAGAAAAAGGCTACATTCCGATGACGGACTACGCTTTTCCCAGGAAGTTTGGCGAGAGGACTTATTCCATAGGGATGCTGGGGGGCGAGTCTCGGCCTTCGACCGGTTACACTTTTCTACGCATCCAGCGCTACTGTCGGGCTCTGGCAGAGAACGTAGTCGCCGGAAGGGAGCCTCCCAAACGTGTGGAGGCGGTTCGATATGAGCTACTCGATAAGGTTTTTCTGAGGTTCATGGAGCAACATCCCGAGAAATGCCCGGAAGTGTATCTACGGATGTTTACCGGCCTCCCGCCTGACATGTTGGTACGCTTTCTAACTGAGAAAAGCACCTTGTCGGATGATCTACGTCTGGTGTTGGCGATGCCCAAGTTGCCGTTCTTGAAGATCGCGCTTCGTATGGTTGCCCAAAGCTTGAGCTCCCCTGTGAGTTAGATGAAGCCCCCGGCGCATCCATCTTTTGAGACCAAGGCTTCACCCAAGGCCCGGCAGACATTGATGCGGTTTGTTGTTGTGCCTTCGTGGGTCGTTATTGGAGTTACGGCCCTGGTCTTTTTGGCGGGCTTCGAGGCAGTGGGGCCGATCCAGTACGCGCCGTTTGCCTTGAGCCTGGTCTTCTTCGGGTTGCCGCACGGGGCCGTAGACCATCTGGTCCCGGGCCGGCTCTCTGAAGGCGGCGTTTCGGTTGTATCTGTCGTCGTCGTGGCGCTTTTGTACGGGGTCCTCGCTACCATCTACCTCGCGTTCTGGATCTTCTTTCCGGTCGCCGCTTTCGTCTTCTTTATCGCGCTTACGTGGTTTCATTGGGGACAAGGGGATCTCTACTCGGCAGTAACATTCCTTCGAGCCCTGGATCCGGCCCCACGAACCCTAAAAGTGTTGGTCGTCGTCGTGCGTGGCGGACTACCCATGCTGGTCCCGCTACTCGCTTTCCCAGCGGTCTACCGCGATGTGGCTGAGAGCCTGGTCGGTCTTTTCTCGGATGCTACAGTTTCAAGCTGGTTTTTTAGCCCGGCCTTTCGATTGACCGCTGGAATAGTATTTCTGACACTCGTACTGGTGACACTCATATGGGGGTACGTCGCCTCTGCATCGCAAGATAAGATCGCGTGGGCATTGGACGCTGCGGAAGTCGGGCTTTTGGCGGTGTATTTCTCGGTTGTGCCACCCGTGTTCGCCCTCGGGATCTATTTTTGCTTGTGGCACGCGACCCGGCATATAGCACGTCTCATGCTCCTGAATCGCTCTTCATACCCAGCTTTGCGGAAAGGAGCGCTTCTCCTGGCCTTGAAAGACTTTACCCGGGATGCGGCCCCTCTCAGCGTTGTGGCGTTGTTACTACTCGTTGGGTTGTACTTCCTGGTTTCCGTAAACGTCGAAGGCACCGCGGAACTTTTGGCACTCTATCTCATTCTCATCTCAGTGCTCACGCTGCCCCACGTGGCTATCGTCGGGCTCATGGACCGCCGTCAGGGTCTTTGGAGATGATTCGGCAGACGCTACTGGCATTAGCCGTAATATTTACAGCAGGTTGCGGCGTAGAGATAGCATCCGATGCCTCGCGGGAAGACGCTAAGAAAGTTACCGTTACCAGGGTTATAGACGGCGACACTGTGGAAGTGAGTCCGGAGATCGCCGGCACGGAGGATGTGCGGCTTATCGGCGTTGATACACCGGAAACGGAGGGTTCACCGGAAGGCCCGCAGCCCCACGGAGAGAAAGCCTCGCTTTTCGCTAGAAAGACGCTCCAAGGCGGGCGCGTTACGCTCCGGTTCGACAAAGAGAAAAAGGATGATTACGGACGGGCGCTGGCATACTTGTACACCTCGGACGGCACGATGTTCAACCAGACGCTGTTAGAGAGGGGCTTCGCCCAGGTGGCGACCTTTCCGCCCAACATAGAGTATGTGGAGCGGTTCGAAAAAGCCCAACGGCAGGCGCGCAAGGCTGAGCGCGGAATCTGGGGCTTGCCAGAAGATCAGCTCTGCCGGTTGACAGACCGGGGTAACGGCATCGGTGGCGGATGCTTTGGTGGGATCATTGTGGAAGTCTCGTAAAGGAGCTAAATATGAAGATGCTCGACGTATGGTCGGGGGATATCGAGCATGGATTGTAGTCAATGCCGCGACTCAAGGAGGCAAGGCTCAAGGACGCCAGGGTGAGAGTCCCCGGGCTGCTGAACGTGCCCAAAGGTATGAGGTTTGCCGGTTTCACGTTGGGGTAAGAAGCGGGTTAATGTAAGGTCAACGGACTTTGGAGGTAAGAATGGCGCAACGACTTGAAGGAAGCATAGAGGTAAATGCTCCTGTAAAGCAGGTGTACGAGTACTGGGAAACCCTGGAGAACCTGCCGGACTTTATGAGGAACGTGGAGGAAGTTCGCGCTACCGGGGACAACACCACCCATTGGAATGTGAAAGGCCCCTTCGGAGCGTCGGTAGAGTTCGACGCCCGGACCACCCAGAATGAGCGCAACGAGGCGTTGGCTTGGGAGTCCGAGGATGGGGATGTCCAAACCTCCGGCCAGGTACGTTTCCAAGACTTGGGCGATGAGAAGACCCGGGTAGAAGTTCAATTGGATTGGTTCGACCCGCCGGGCGGAAAAGTCGGTGAGACGGTAACGGGGCTTGTTGCCGGACCGAAGGCTATGTTGGAGCAGGATCTCCAGAATTTCAAAGATCTCATGGAAGGCAAGGCCACCCCAGAGGAGATTCAGGAGCGTCCCAACGCGGCCCAGGCCCACACTGGAGCCGTAGCTTTTTTGACCTCCACCACGGGTCTAGCGCTCTTGGGCGGCGGATTGCTTTTGTGGTTGCTTCTCCGGCGCGGCGGCGGTTCCAGCAAAAAGTCCGGCAACGCCCGCATCATCTTCGAATTCTAAAGGGCGCAGCAAACCGGCTGCAACAGTCGGCAACAAACAGAAGAGCCCTGGAGCTAAATGCTCCAGGGCTCTTTTTACTCGGTTGTACCGCTCGTGCCGGATTAGTCTCCTAGCGAGATGGTGCTAAAGATCAACACTTTATTCTCTGTGTCGAAATAAATCGTACCGCTCGTACCGAACAGGTCCATCAATACGTCCGCGTCTTCGGCGGGGGGCCGGATGGCGTACTCGTCGGCGCCGTCGTCGAGCACGAGCTGAAAAGAGAATTTGCCCTCTTCTCCGCGCTGCTGTTCGCTCCAGTTGGAATGAACGTTGGTTACCTGACGAACCGTTATTTGCTGTCCCGCACTTTGCTCTGCCACAGTATTTCCTCCTATTAGACTGCTTTGACGATCTTTACCGAATTAACCCAGAGACAAGCTGCTCGTAATGAGGACTTTACGCTCCAGGTCGAACGCTATCGCCTGGTTATTACTGGCGAGCTTGAGCATGATCTTCATGTCGTCTGAGGTCGGCTGGAGAACGTATTCTTCAGCGCCATCGTCCAATATGAGCTGTAGGGTGAAAGCTCCTTCGGAGCCCCTCTCCAATTCCGTGTACGACGCTTGAATGTCTGTGACCTGACGGACCGTTATCTGTTGCTCGGTGCGTTGCTCTGCCTCGGACATGTGCCTCCTTTTAGCCACTTTTGCCTTACACTGCGCTTTTGCCCCGTTCAGGTCCCGTTCAAACCTATATCCGACCTGGCAGGAAATGAACTACCGTAGCCGTTCTATTTTCGCCGCGAGAATGAAGTCACTTTCGGTCAGACCGTCTATAACGTGGGTGAAGACCGTCACCTCTACCCATCCCCACGTAAAGCGGATGTTGGGGTGATGCCCCTGTTCCTCAGCCAACTCACCTACCCGGTTCACGAAGTCCAGCGCCTCCCGGAAGTTCTGGAACCGGAATTCTCTGCGAATGTGGTGCTCTTCTACCACTTCCCATTCCGGGGTTTGTTGGTGCAGCTTTTCAAGGTCCTCACCCTGTAGCGGGGGTGTGTCACCCGTGCAAGGTACACAGGTTTTGTTTGACAGATCCACCAAGATTTTCCTTTCTTTGGCTGAGTTTTGGCATCCGAGATAGCAGACTGTTGTCTACCTGGGGTTAGTCGTTGTTGGAGACGTGCTTTTTGTAGAGGTCCATAGCGTGCAGCAGGACCTCTTTGGCCTTATCGGGACCATATACTTCTCCCACGCTAACTTCTTTGTCCTCTAAGGTTTTGTAGTCTCGAAAAAAGCGTTGCAGTTCGTCGGTGCGGTGTTCGGGCAGGTCGTTGAAGTGTTCGTACCTGCGGTACTCCGGGTCGTCGAGGTGGACGCAGATGATCTTCTCGTCGTTCTCACCGTCATCTACCATGGGCATCATGCCGATGGGCTTGGCCCGCAGTATGCTCAGCGGCTGGACCGGCTCTTGCATCATGATCAATATGTCCAGGGGATCATTGTCGTCCCCCAAAGTTTGCGGGATAAAGCCGTAGTTGGATGGGTACACGACCGATGAATAGAGAATCCGGTCTACCAGCAACAATCCCGTCTCTTTGTCCAGCTCGTACTTTACCTTGGAGCCCTTGGGAATCTCCACGATAACGTTGAACTCCTCGGGGGCGTTGTCGCCGACTGGTACGTCATGCCAGGGATGTGCCATTTCTTCCTCTCCTGCTCAAACACTACTGCATAAGACCAAGATACTACGGTGGTTCGCGTGGCGCGACCCGACCGCCGACGGAGTTTGACCGAGGCTAGCGGCAAACGTACACTTTCTGCAGGGTAGTGATAGGGAACCGGTGGAAAACTGGTGATCTGAAACATCAGTGTCGGGACTAGAGCAAATGAGGTGACCAATGGCTGTTGTAGGTGTAGACATCGGCACGACGAGCACCAAGGTAATAGCTTACGCCCATGACGGTAGTATTCTGGCCGAAAAATCCGCCGGGTATGAGATGAATTCTCCCCATCCCGGTTGGGCGGAGCAGGACCCGGATGAGATCTTCGAGGCGGTCGTCAGCTCGCTGGCTGAAGTGGCAAAAGTTGTTCACGAGGACGGTGGCGAAGTCGCCGGAGTGTCATTTAGCGCGGCCATGCACAGCCTGCTGGCGCTGGATGAAGACGGCAGGCCGTTGACCGCTTCGATCACCTACGCGGACAACCGGGCTGCGTCTCAGGGTGCGCGCATCCGCGATGAACTCGACGGGGCGGGACTCCACAGCCGCACCGGGACGCCGATACACCCGATGTCACCGCTCACCAAAATTCTGTGGTTTCGGGAAGAAGATACGGCGACCTTCGAGGCGGCGGCCCGTTGGGTGTCGGTGAAAGAATATATCTTCTTCCATTTGTTTGGAGAGTGCGTAGTGGACCATTCCATAGCCTCTGCAACCGGCCTCTTCAATCTGGAAGACCTGGATTGGGACTACGGGGCGCTGGACGTGGCCGGCATCTCGCGGAGAAAGTTATCCCGTCCGGTGCCGACTACCCACAGGCTCACGGGAATGAACAAGGAGTCCGCCGACCGGTTGGGGTTGGGCGCCGACACGCCTTTTGTGGTTGGCGCCAACGACGGAGTGCTGGCGAACCTTGGGGTGGGTGCTGTAGACCCCGGCATTGTCGCCTGCTCCATCGGCACCAGCGGGGCGGTCCGCTCGGTCGTTGACCGGCCCCAGGTAGACGATGGCATGAAACTCTTTTGTTACGCGCTAACCGAGGACAAGTGGGTTATAGGAGGGCCGATCAACAACGGTGGCCTCGCACTCCAGTGGGCGCTAGAAGACGTTTTTCCCGGCGTAGTCCGGGAGGCTGAGGATCAGGACCGAGACTTGCATGAATTGGCGAGCGAGATGGTAGAAGAAGTGCCCGCCGGGTCGGAGGGTTTGATCTTTTTGCCGTACCTTACTGGGGAGCGCGCGCCGCACTGGAACGCGGACGCGAGGGGCGTCTTCTTCGGGCTCACGCTACAGCACAAGCGTAAGCACCTCATCCGGGCGGTTATGGAAGGTGTTATTTATCAGATGTACGCTGTTCAAAAAGCCCTGGAAGAAGTTTCCGGCGAGTCGCGAGAGATACGCGCCACCGGAGGATTCGCCAACTCATCGCTCTGGCGTCAGATCATGGCGGACGTATTCCGGCGGGAGATCACATTCCCAGAAAGCTACGAAAGCTCCTGCCTGGGCGCCGCCCTCCTCGGCATGAAGGCGCTGAACATCATAGACTCGTTCGAAGTCGCAGAAGACATGATCCAAACCTCAACCAAACACCAGCCCGTCGAGGAAAATGTCGTTGTCTACGAGAAGCTAGTGCAAATATTCGACAAACTCTACGAACAGCTAAAACCGCAATTCACGGAAATCGCCGAACTCCAACGCTAGGCGCCAGAGGTCTATTGATCCACTCAATAGGATGACAAACATTCTGCATAACAACACTTGACTGTAGAGGTCTATGAGGCCTAACATATATTCCGTTGATAGGGGTCAACGGTGGGAGGTTCTATTGGAATGAGACGTTAGTCAGGACGTCAAACACCGGAACTAGCGCTTCCACAACACTTTAGCCGGGCTCAGTCCTATCAATAAGGGCGAGTGATGAGTCTGAATGGGAGAGGAGATCTACTGTGTCACCGTTCGTACTGTTAGCCATCATCGCCGTGGCTATTGTAACCATACTGTTTTTGATCCTCGTTTTGAAGATACACGCCTTTGTTACCCTACTTATTGTCAGCTTCTTTACCGCACTCGTTACCGGTATACCGCCAGGGGACATCATACAAGTCATTCAGGATGGTATGGGCGGCACTCTGGGATACATCGCCGTCGTAGTAGGTCTCGGGGCGATGTTCGGAGAGGTACTGAGAGTTACCGGCGGAGCAGACCGGATAGCCCGCACGCTGGTTGGGGCTTTCGGCGAGGACCGCATACAGTGGGCCCTAGGCTTGACGGGCTTTCTAGTCGCCATACCGGTGTTCTTCGACGTCGGTCTGATCATTATCATCCCGCTGGTCTATACGCTGGCTGAGCGGTTCGGAAGGTCTCTGCTCTACTACGCGATACCCCTGATAGCCGGCCTCGCTGTGACCCACAGCTTCATACCACCTACTCCCGGTCCGGTTGCAGCCGCCGCAATAATGGGGGCGGACCTCGGGTGGGTGATCCTTTGGGGAACGGTAGCCGGTATACCGGCGGTCATCGTCGGTGGCATTCTATTCGGGAAGTACATTGGCAACAGGATAAACGTTGGAGTGCCCGAGTACTTCCTCGAAGCCGAAGATGAGTTCAATGAAGAAGGGGATGAAGGGAAGACGACGCCCTCCTTCCTCCTCATCGTATCGATCATCTTGATTCCTCTTCTGCTTATCCTCATAAACACCCTCTCCGACATCGTGCTGCCGGACGATAGCTCCCTGAAAACCTTCCTAACACTTGTAGGGCATCCCTTCTCAGCCCTGACCATCGCTGTGCTACTTGCTTTCTACTTCATCGGTGTTCGGCATGGATATTCGGGAGACGAAGTTCAGCGTATGGCAACCAAAGCACTCGAGCCTGTCGGCCTCATCGTGCTGGTAACCGGTGCGGGCGGGGTGTTTGGAGCGGTGCTTTCGGAGAGTGGGCTTGGAGATAGCCTTCAGCAGCTTATGCAGGCCGCCAATATGCCCGTCATAGTGCTCGCTTTTCTAACCGCCGTTCTTATCCGGATCTCTTTGGGTTCGGCTACGGTCTCCATAGTCACGGCGGCTAGCGTGGTTGCACCCGTGATCGAGGCCGGCAACTACTCCGCACCCCTGATCGGTGCGGTCGTAATTGCCACTGCTTCTGGCGCCACGGTGCTCTCGCACGTCAACGACTCAGGGTTCTGGTTGGTGAGCCGTTACCTAGGCATCAATGAGAAGCAGACCCTGCAGTCGTGGACGGTGATGGAGACGATCATCGGGTTGGTAGGCTTTTTCGTGATGCTCGTCATAAGCTTCTTTTTGTAGTCGAAGAGAAGAAATATCTAAAAATAGACCATTTGGGAGATATGAAGACCCGGAACAGACTGTTATACAGGAAGAGTGGATCAGCGAGGTTGTTTTTGCAACCGCTCTACCTCTCTCTGGGGAACTTTCACGTCGAAAGAAGCGCTGATACACTGTCTTGTTCTGGGTAAGCCCACGACTCTGCGAACAGTACCGGAGGTCGGGCTCGAACCGACACTCCCCTTTCGGGGAACCGGATTTTGAGTCCGGCGCGTCTACCTATTCCGCCACTCCGGCAGGCAAGAGGAGATTATACGCGGCGTGCCGTGTAAATCCAGACTTCGGAGCGGGAAAATAACTCGGGTCTTGTATAATCTCTTTGCATGCGGGTCTACCTCATTGATGGCTACTCTTTGCTCTACCGGGCGTTCTATGCTCTACCACAGAGCATATCCACGTCCGGCGGCCTGCCTACGAACGCCCTCTATGGATTCACGAGCATGTTGCTGAAGCTACTGGATTCCGACGAGGAGGAGGTTGGGTTAGGGGTCGTGTGGGATGCGGGGTTGCCGAAGTTCCGAACGGAGATCTACCCGGAATACAAAGCCCAACGCTCAGCGATGCCCGACGAACTCAAGGCCCAAGTCGGTCACATGGACCACATTCTGGAAGCCATGAACATCCCGGCTATCCGGGCCGAAGGTTTCGAGGCTGACGATGCGATTGCCACGCTCTCGAAGCTCATTCCGGAAAATGTAGAGCTTATGATCGTCACCGGCGACCAGGACGCCATGCAGCTGGTGGACGGCAACGTGAAGGTTCTTAGGACCACCCGGGGAGTCTCCGAGACAAAGAGCTACGGTCGTAACGAGGTTATAGAGGAGTATGGCGTAACGCCGGAGCAGATCCCGGACTACAAAGCCCTGACCGGCGACCCTTCGGACAACATCCCCGGCGTAAAGGGCATCGGTCCGAAAGGCGCGTCGAAGCTACTGCAG
Source organism: Rubrobacteraceae bacterium (assembly GCA_965214475.1). Taxonomy (GTDB): domain Bacteria; phylum Actinomycetota; class Rubrobacteria; order Rubrobacterales; family Rubrobacteraceae; genus SIRX01. The sequence continues at coordinate 437,169 of OZ243953.1, forward strand.
CAGTTCGGTACGGTAGGGGAGATCTACGAAAACCTCGACGCCGTAACCGCCAAAGGCACCCGCAACAAGCTGGAAGAAGGAAAAGACAGCGCCTTCATGTCTCTGGAGTTGGCCCGGATGCGCTTCGACGCGCCGGTGCAGTTCGATCCGGAAGCCCTGCGCTTCGAAGGCGTTGCGCCGGAGAGCGGTGAGGTTCTACGCCGCTACGAATTCCGGAGCCTGGGACAACGTGTCGCAGCGCTACCCGTAGTCGGGGGAGAAACGGTTCCGCCGCCACCCACCTCGACGGTGAGCCTCAGCAGCGAACCCTTGGAAGAAGGGTTGTTTCCGGTGGCGTCTGCTCCGGTAGGTGATGGGCGTTGGTGCGTCGCCGTCGAGGAAGACCAGGTGCGCCTCATCGAAGGGCCGCCGGACCGTCCGCTACAGGTCCACGATGCGAAGGGACTGGGCGTACCGGGGGCTGAGTTCGATACTTACCTGGCCGCGTATCTTATAAAGCCGGGTCTCGGTGGTTACGAGCTGGATGATCTTGCCGCCGAACGAAACCTGCCGGAGGTAGAGGTCGCGCACGACGATGCTCTGGTGGTAGGGGCTGCGAAGAGGGCTTCCCGGATCCACGCGCTGGTACCTTTTCTGGAGAAGGATCTCAAAGAGATGGGGCTTGCGCGTCTCTACTATGACATGGAGCTTCCGCTCTCCGACGTGCTCGCAGAGCTGCAGCAGATCGGGATGCCGGTAGACGCCGATACGTTGGAGAAAGTCGGACAAGAACTCGAAGAGCGGATCGCCGGTCTCGAAGTTCGCATCTACGAAGAGGCAGAGCAAGAGTTCAATATCGGTTCTCCAAAGCAGCTTGGCAAGGTGCTATTCGAAGACATGGGACTCCCGCCGATGCGTAAAACCAAGACCGGATATTCGACGGACGCGAAGGTCCTGGAGCAGTTGCGACTGCAAGGCCACGCTATTGCGGAGCTTATAGTCGAGTACCGAGAATACGCCAAGCTCAAAGGTACTTACATAGACGGATTGCGAGACCTCATCACTCCCGAAGGGCGCATCCACACTACGTTGAACCAGACTAGCACCGCAACGGGGCGAATCTCCAGCGATAAACCCAACCTCCAGAATATACCCATTCGCACGAAGATGGGCGCCCGCATCAGGGACGCGTTCACCGCGTCGCCGGGACGTACACTGATCATCGCCGACTACTCACAAATAGAGCTGCGTATTCTGGCGCATATGTCTCACGAACCGGCGCTTATCGAATCGTTCACTACGGGGGAGGACGTTCACACCCGCACCGCCTCGGAGGTCTTCGACGTTCGGCTGGAGAGCGTAACACCGGAGTTGCGGCGTCGGGCCAAGATGGTCAACTTCGGCATTCTCTACGGCATTTCTGGCTTCGGACTTGCCACGCGGTTGGGGAACGTCAGTCCTCCCGAGGCCGATCGATACATAAAGCGTTACCTGGAACAGTACCCGAAGGTCACGGAATTTATGGAGGCGACGCTGGAAGAGGCGGAGGAGTTGGGTTACGCGACCACGCTTTTCGGGCGGCGGCGGTACGTGCCGGAGTTGCGAAGTTCCAACAAGAACCAGCGCAAGTGGGGGGAGAGGATCGCCTTCAACGCGCGGGTTCAGGGGACGGCGGCGGATATTATCAAGGTGGCGATGGTCAAGCTGCATCCGCGACTTGGGGAGTTGGAGGCGGACATGATCATGCAGGTCCACGACGAGTTGGTCTTCGACGTAGGCAAAGAAGCTGTAGATGAGGTGGCGGCATTGGCCGAGGAAGAGATGGTCGCGGCCTACGATTTGCAACCGCCGCTGGAGGTCGAGGTCAAAGTTGGGGAGCGTTGGGGTCAGGTGCGGCCTTTGTCGGCGGGGGAGTGGTAAACTGGCGCTAAGATTGTAAGATATACACTTCATGGAATTTCTGTATAATCCCACCGGCAAGCAAGCTAAAGGAATCAATTAGTACATGACGGATACTACTGAGAAGGCAACCCAAGAGCTAACGATGAAGGACTTCTTCCGCGAGGAGAACGGCGAGATCGTTCCCATCGACGAGAGCGTCCTTATAGACTTCAAAGACGGCGACATCGTCGAGGGCGAGGTCGTTCGTATAGATAAAGAAGAAGTCCTCGTCGACATCGGCTACAAGTCCGAAGGTTTGGTCCCGACGAATGAGTTGACCATTCGCAAGGGTGCAGATCCCAACGACATCGTCGAGCTCGGGCAGCAGATAGAGGCCCTCGTCCTCCAGAAAGAGGATGCCGACGGACGTTTGATCCTCTCGGCAAAGCGGGCCGCGTTCGAGCGGGCCTGGAACCGGATCGAGGAGTCTTATAACGAGCAGGAGACGGTCAAGGGGCCGGTGATCGAGGTCGTCAAGGGTGGTCTTATTATTGACATCGGCCTGCGCGGTTTCCTTCCGGCGAGCCTTGTAGATATCCGTCGCGTCCGTAACCTGGAAGCCTTCACGGGTGAAACGCTCGAAGCGAAGGTCATAGAGCTTAACCGCTCTCGCAACAATGTGGTGCTTTCGCGCCGGGCGGTCCTGGAAGAGGAGCGCAAGGAAGAGCGGGATCGCATTCTTACGGACCTGGAAGAGGGCGAAATTGTTACCGGTACAGTCTCGAACCTGGTGGACTTCGGGGCGTTCGTGGATCTCGAAGGCATAGACGGCCTCATCCACATCTCCGAGCTTTCGTGGAATCATGTGGACCATCCGAGCGAGGTCGTAGAGGTTGGTGAAGAGGTAGAGGTCAAGGTTCTTGAAGTGGACCGGGACCGCGAGCGGATCTCGCTGGGCCTCAAGCAGACTCGCAAGGACCCGTGGCAGGAGATCGTCGAGCAGGTCAATATCGGCGAGTCGATAAAGGGCCGCATCACCAAGCTGGTCTCTTTCGGAGCATTCGTCGAAGTGGCGGAAGGTGTCGAGGGGCTCATCCACATCTCCGAGCTTGCCGAGCACCACGTCGAGACGCCGGATGAGATCGTCCGCAGCGGTGACGAGGTTGAGGCGCGCATTATAGACGTTGATGCCAAGCGCCGCCGGCTCTCGCTCTCTCTCCGTCCCAAGAAAGAGGAGCGCGAGGAGCAGCCGCGAGAGGAGCGTCCGCGTCGCGAACGGGAAGAACGTCCGCGTCGTCGGGAAGAGCGTCCTGCCGAACGGCCGTCGAGCGGCCTACGGACCGGCGCTTTCGACAGCCTGAGCGACCTGGATCTGAGCGGCAACGAAGAGAGTGACGAAGAAGAATAACCTCTGACACAAGAAACAGTATGAATGAAGGCCCGGTGACGATCGCTGTCACCGGGCCTCTTGCGTGCGGCAAGAGCACTTTCGTCCGGATGCTTGGTGAGTTGGGAGCCGAGACCGTCTCAGCGGACGAGATCGTCCACGATCTCCTCGCGGGCGACCCTGAGACCATCTCACGTGTCGTCGAACGATTCGGGACAGAAGTGCGTGGCGAAGAGGGGGTTGACCGTAAGGCCCTTGGGCAAAGGGTTTTCGGAGACTCGGAAGACCTACAAAACCTGGAGGACATCCTTCACCCTCTGGTACGTAAGGAAACAGACCGGCGCGCAGCGGACACGGAGGCGGAGGTGTTCGTGGTCGAAATACCGTTGCTCTTCGAGGGGGGGCGCAGCGGAACTTTTGATCTCACGGTTGCGGTTACGGCGCCGGAAGAACGTCGGCGGGAGTGGTCTGAGGAACGCGGTGTCAGTGAGCAGCAGCGCCGGGCGATCGAGGAGCGTCAGTTCTCGGGGGAAGAAAAAGCGCGGCGGGCAGATTTAGTAGTGGTAAACGACGCAGGCCTAGATAAACTCAGGGAGCAGGCCACGAATCTCTGGGAAACAGCTACGAGCGGGAGCGGTTACGGCGATATACGCCCGAAAGAAACATAGATATGAGAGAACGCGTCGACGGCGGCGGTTCATTTTCCTGGCGGTGGTGGTGGCCTTCATCCTCGTCATGACACCTTTCCTGCTAAAGTTGCCCGAGACTATCCAGAAGATCACACACCCTCTAAGATACGAAGCCCAGATACGACAGGCCAGTGAGCAGAGTGGCCTGGAGCCGGCTTTCATAGCCGCAGTGGTCTACACTGAGAGCCGTTTCAGGCCGGAAGCTGAATCGCATCAAAACGCCTACGGCCTGATGCAATTGCTGCCGGAGACTGCGGACTTTATCCAGCAACGGAGCGGCATCCAGGGCGACTACCGGAGCCCCGGCGTAAATCTTAGGCTCGGAGCCTGGTACATGAGCTATCTCGAAGGCCGGTACGACGGGCACGAGAGGCTGATGTTGGCGGCTTACAACTCGGGAGAAGGCCGGGTGGACGGCTGGGTCTCCCAAGAGGGCTTCGATATAGAAGAAGATATCCCTTTTCAAGAGACCCGAGATTACGTAGAAAACGTGCTCGAAGCCCGTGACGTGTACCGTGACCTCTACGGAGAGGACTTGAGTGGAGACTAAAGCCGGATTTCAAGTAAACAGTGAGTATCAGCCGGCAGGTGATCAACCAAAGGCTATAGAGGGTCTTGTCTCCGGTCTCGGAGCCGGAATGAGGTCTCAAACTCTGCTCGGCGTTACCGGTTCCGGCAAGACTCACACAATGGCCCGCACCATAGAGCAGGCCGGCAGGCCCGCGCTTATTATCGCCCATAACAAGACTTTGGCCGCGCAACTAGCCAGCGAGTTTGCAGATTATTTCCCCAACAACGCCGTCGAGTACTTCGTCTCCTATTATGATTACTACCAGCCGGAGGCCTACGTCCCGTCGAGCGACACCTTCATCGAGAAGGACGCCCAGATCAATGAGGACATAGACCGTCTCCGACACTCCGCCACGAGCAGCCTGTTCACCCGGCGCGACGTGATCGTGGTTGCCAGTGTCTCCGCCATCTACGGCCTCGGTAGCCCCGAGCAGTACCGCTCGAAGATGGTACTCTTTGAGCAGGGCTGCTTCTACGACCTAGACGACGTGCTCCGCGATATGGTGCGCATTCAGTACACGCGCAACGATTTCCAACTCGCCCGCGGCACGTTCCGCGTCCGGGGTGACGTGCTCGAAGTACACCCAGCCTACCAGGACACCGTCTATCGAGTCTCTTTCTTTGGCGATGAAGTCGAAAACATGACGGAGGTTGACCCGCTCACCGGGGAAGTCTTGCGCGAGCACGACGTACTCACAATATACCCGGCGACTCACTTCGTCACCGACGAGGACCGCATAGAGATAGCCGTAAAAAACATCGAGGCCGAACTGGACAAACGGTATGCCGAGTTGGAGAAAGAAGGCAAGGTCCTCGAAGCGTACCGCATACGTCAGCGGACTCTCTACGACCTGGAGATGATGAGGGAACTTGGATATTGCTCCGGTATCGAGAACTACTCGCGGCACCTCGATGGGCGGGCCCCGGGTTCGACGCCGTACACCCTTCTCGACTACTTCCCGGACGACTACATCACGTTCGTGGACGAGTCGCACATCACGCTGCCGCAGGTACGGGGCATGTACAATGGCGACCGCTCGCGCAAGACTACGCTCGTCGAACACGGCTTCCGGTTGCCTTCAGCCCTGGATAACCGTCCGCTCATGTGGGATGAATTCCTGCTCAAGACGAACCAGTTGGTCTTCGTGTCGGCGACGCCGGGACCGTATGAGCTAGAGAACTCGGGACAGATCGTCGAGCAGATAATCCGACCGACCGGCCTGATAGATCCGCAGATAGACGTCCGACCGACAAAGAACCAGATCGACGACCTCCTCAACGAGGTAGCCAAACGCACCGAGCAAAAAGAGCGCGTCCTCATCACCACCTTGACCATCAAGATGTCCGAGGATCTGACGGATTATCTGTTGGAACGGGGCATCAAAGCACGTTACATGCACTCCAACATCGAGACGCTGGAGCGCATCCAGATTATTCGCGGCCTCCGCACCGGTGAGTTCGACGTTCTGGTTGGCATAAACCTCCTAAGAGAAGGCCTGGACCTCCCCGAAGTCACCCTGGTAGCCATCCTCGACGCCGACAAAGAAGGCTTTCTACGTGGAGAACGGGCGTTGATACAGACTATAGGACGTGCCGCCCGGAACGTCGAAGGTCGCGTAGTAATGTATGCCGACAAAGAAACAGACTCCATGAAAACGGCTCTCGGGGAGACGTCACGTCGCCGGGAGATCCAGAGCGCACACAACGAGCGTCACAATATAGAGCCACGTACCATTACGAAAGGCATCTCCGACATCCTCGTGGCCGCCGAGGCCAAGGGGCTCTACAAAGCCGGCAAAAAGAAGGCTGCCCGCGAAGCCCCCGGAGATCCTGACGAGCTACAGAAGCTCATCGCAGACCTCGATGCCGAGATGCTCGAAGCCGCCGAAGAGCTCAAGTTCGAGTACGCAGCCAAGCTGCGCGATGAGATCAAAGACCTGGAGCGACAGTTGCAGGAAGCGGCTTCTTAAAGCGCTCGAAATACGACCGAAATGTGTGAAACGGACTGCACTTTATCTTACTCGCGCGGAATCCCGCAGCGACATTCCTCCATCCTCCCGCACGCGCCGGTTGCGGAGTAGGAAGAGACCGTAGCCGATAAAGCCGACGGTCGTTGCCAGGAGTAAGTAAGGAAAGGTTGAGCCCTGGACCATTGCTACGTCTATCGACAGGGCTAGGGAAAAGTGGATCGCGATGACGGGCCAGAGTGAGGCGGTGCGCCACCGGATGGCCGCGTAGGTGAAACCGCCGCAGGTGGCTGTTAGGGTCAGGTAGATGGCCTCCGGCCACGGACCGGAAGACAACGTTCTAACGAGCGTTAAACCGCCAGAGACCAGCGAAGTAATGAGCACCGCCCGGAAGAGTCCGGATGGAGCCAAAGCCCGCCACATTACGCCGCGAAACAGCATTTCGCTCCCGATGGACTCTAACGCTACGGCTATGAGGATCGCGCCGAGAAAGAATGGCCCCGACACTCTCACTCCGCCGGAGAGTGTCAATGCGATAACCAGTATGGGAAACCAAAGAAGCAGTAGATTCCGCCAGGGCGCTGGCCGGTTGAAGCCGACCTCGCGCCACCAACCGAAGGCGGAGATCAGGACTACTGCCGATGCGGCTGCCAGCGCCAGGTACAGTGTTTCTGCAGTTTTTACGGAAGAGAGTGCCTGTTCGAATTCGGAAGGTTGCTGGATCTGCTCCGGTGAGAGCTCGCCAACATCGCCGACGATGGCTTCTGGAAATGGAACCTTGCTAATAAACATCAAGCCCAACAAAAAAAGGACCAAAAGCAAAGAGAAAATCAGCGGACGACGTAGCGAAAGTCTTTTCAACTGATCCAAATCCCACTGCGGAAATTCATCAACACGAATTTTAGTTTACGAGCAAATAATTTTTATAGTCCTCTTATCTCGACTGGTTGGTGCTCGAAGTTTGCCGAGAGGAAGCTCTTCAAAGGTAGCCCTATGCTACACGAGATAACCGGACCGCCAACATTGGTTTAGTTTGCGATAAGAGCGGTGAAAGACTAGAATTCACCCTATGCGCGATTTCGAAAAACTCACCAGAAACGCTCGTGCGCCACGCCAGCGCAATTGGATCGGGTACCTTCTAATTGGTTTTGTGCTGGTGGCGGGGCTCGGGGCGATGGCGGCTTTTGCGCCGGCATCAGGTGATAAGAACATTGTGAAGAGAACGGGCGGTGGGGCAGTAGGCGTGCTAGAAACGCTGGCAAATGTATCAGATGACCCCCAAAATATATTGCTTGTTGGGGTAGATGAACGACCAGAAGTCGAAGGTAGCCGCACGGATACGATAATGCTCGTCCGAGTTTATCCAAAGACGGGTAATACTAAGATCGTCTCCATACCGCGGGATTTTTTGGTGGAGGTCGAACCCGGGGTGGAAGGCAAGATCAACGCGGCTTACTCATACGACGGGGTGCAGGGAACTATCGGTGCGACAGAGAATTTTTCGAACGTATATATAGACCATTACGCAGTCGTGGACTTGGCCGGATTTGAAGCTATGGTAGATGCTGTCGGTGGACTCAAGGTAGATCTGGAAGAAGGACAGGTTCCCCCCAATTGGGAGGTCAAGGAAAATGCCCAGCACCTCAACGGACGCCGAGCCCTTATCTATGCCCGGTATCGGGACACTGAAGGGGGGGATCTGGACCGTATTGGGCGACAGCAAGAAGTTGTGGCCGCCCTCCGCAGCAAAGCTCTACGTTGGCGGTCGGCAGAGAGATTTCCCCAGATCACCCGTGCGGTAGCCGAGAACGTCGAGACCGACATGAACCTCGCTGAGATCACCTCTCTGGGGCGCGCCATGGCAGAGAATGGACGCAATGGTCTTATGACTTCTACACAGCTAAAAGGTACCCCCGAGACGCTGGAAGATGGCAGTAAAGTGCTCCTTCCAGACGATGCTGCGAACGAATACATCTTGAAGGAATTCCGCAACTAAACCCGCTGAAGAGAAAGTAGGCTCTAAGCTCGTACCCTCCTTAGTTCGGCGGTTCTTTGTCGCCGCATAGTGTATAAGGTTAGTTATGGGCATCGCCGGTGATATCGCACTAATCTTGGTAGCCGCTTTTATCGGCGGTATAGCGGCCCAACGCCTGGGTCTGCCATTAATCCTCGGTTACATCGTGGCCGGGGTATTAGTTGGCCCGAACACGCCGGGTCCGACGGTCGGCGAGGTACATGAGATCGAGCTGCTCGCAGAGATCGGGGTGGCGCTGCTTTTGTTCGCCATCGGGTTGAACTTTCCACTGGGCGAACTAGCGCCGGTAAAGAAGATAGCCTTAATCGGCACTCCTATCCAGATGGGTTTGACGGGGCTCTTTGGTTACGGGTTGGGGAGCGTGGTATTGGGCCTCGACTGGACGGAGTGCGTGTGGCTCGGGGCCATACTGTCTCTCTCCAGCACCGCAGTAGTCTTGAAGACTTTGACGGAGCAGGGTGTGATCGACACCCTGGCGAGCCGCGTTATCGTGGGGATGCTTATAGTGCAGGACCTTGCGGTAGTTCCACTTATTATTTTATTGCCGGAACTCGGAAATATAAGTGAAGGCCTTTCTGAGCTTGGGATAGCCATGGTTCAAGCGACGGTGTTTATTGGAGCGATGGCGCTCTTTGGGACGCGGGTCTTTCCGTGGCTCATGGCCCGGATCGCCAGCTTCAATTCACGGGAATTGTTCTTGATCTCCGTGGTTGCGATAGGACTCGGTATCGGCTACGGAACCTACCTGTTCGGGCTCTCCTTCGCGTTCGGCGCTTTCGTAGCGGGTATGGTCTTGAGCCAGTCGGACTACAGCCATCAGGCTCTCGCGGACATAGGACCGCTACGAGACGTATTCGCCATGCTTTTCTTCGTGTCCGTCGGGATGCTGATACAGCCCACCTTTTTATGGGAAAACGCCGGCTTGGTCGCGCTCGTGGTGTTTTTGGTGTTTTTGGTAAAAGGGTCTATCTTCGCCGCCATTACGCGGAGCTTCGGATACGGGAATATAGCCCCGTTCGCGGTGAGCCTCGGACTGTTTCAGGTCGGGGAGTTCTCTTTTGTCATTGCCCGCGAAGGTATAGCTGCGGAGGCCATTTCCCAGGAGATCTACTCGATCGCACTGACGACAGCGGTTATCACGATGGCGCTAACGCCCTTTGCTACCCGTCTCGCACAGCCGGCCTACAGTCGTTGGCGAGAGCGGTTTCCGAAAGAGCAGCTCGACAGTCGCAACCTGCCGGAGATGGGGCTGCGAGATCACATTGTCGTCGCCGGTTATGGTAGGGTCGGAACTTTCGTGGCGCAGTTGCTGAACCGGTTGAAACAAGAATTCGTCGTCATAGACAGCAATCCATCACGGGCGGATAAGCTTCGTGAAGAAGGATTGCCAATGGTCTTCGGAGATGTGGCGGCTGAGCCGGTGCTTCAGGCGGCGGATGTGGGAACGGCGCGTCTGGTGGTGATGACCATATCCGACGCTGCCGGGGTTCGGCTCGCGATAGATAGGATTCGCAACATCAACCCGGAGGTTCACATCGTTGCCCGGTCGGCGAGCGTGGATCAGCTCGAAGAGTTAGGGGAACTCGGGGTCTACGAGGCGGTCCAGCCGGAATTCGAGGCGGCGTTGGAGCTTGGGCGACAGGCACTCTCACACCTGGATATTGGCGCTACCGAGATTCAGCGTTTCTCGGACCGGGTGCGGCGCGAACTTTACGCTCCCATGAGCATGGATGCTCCGGTGGAAGATGGTTTGCTCACCCAACTCAAACGCACCTCCCGAATGATAGAGACCGAGTGGGTGCGGATGCCGGAGGAAAGCGAGTTCTCCGGCAGGAAGATCGGCGAGTTAGGCCTCCGCAACGAGCTTGGCATATCGGTCGTAGCGCTGATAAGGGGAGATGAAGTAATACCCAATCCCGGGCCCGACGATCGTCTGGAACCTGGTGACATGGTGGGGACCCTGGGAACGCCGGATCAAACCGAAGCCTTTCGCGCCCGCGCTGGCGGTGAATAGTAGCTCCTTAGGGCGCTTTCGACGGCTTGCGCCCTTAGCGTAAAGGCCGGGTAGCGGGGAGGGAATGGTGGGGCTGCTGTTATAATCGAGCGCAGATTCCAAGGTGCGCGAGAGTGGTGGAATGGTAGACACGCTAGATTTAGGATCTAGTGCCGCAAGGCGTGCGGGTTCAAGTCCCGCCTCTCGCACTCCGTCGCGGTGAGGCAAGTTGGTGGATGTTGGTTTGTAGTAGAGAAGAGTAGAGGTTTATGACGGCGAACGTAACGAAGCTCGAAGACAACAAGGTCCAACTCGACGTAGAGGTTTCTGCGGAAGCTGTGCAGAAAGGTGTCGAGGCGAAAGTCCGCGAGCTGAAAAAGCAGTTGCGAATTCCCGGATTCCGCCCCGGCAAAGCCCCGCGGCGGATGGTTGAGAACCACGTTGGGCGTGACTACATTTATATGGAGACGCTCCAAGAGCAGCTCCCTACCTGGTACTCTGAAGCCATAATCGAGACCGATGTTCGGCCGATAGACAGCCCCGAAATAGACTTCGACGACGCAATAGATGAGAAAGAAGGCTTCAAGTTCACCGCCAAAGTGCCTGTTAGGCCGGAAGCTAAACTCGGTGAGTACAAGGGACTCGAAGTCCCGAGGCGGGAGGTCGAGGTCGAAGATGAGCAAGTTGAGGCTCAGGTAGAAGAACTTCGGGGACAGTTTGCTACTCTGGCGGCGGTCGAGGACCGGCCGGTCGAGAAGGGCGACTTCACGATCATCGACTTCCAGGGTGAGCGGATGACCGGCGGGCCTCTCGAAGGTGCAGACGCCGAAGACTACATGTTGGAGGTTGGCGGTAGGGAGCTACTGCCGGACTTCGAAGAGAACCTCATTGGTATGAACGCCGGTGAGCGAAAGCAGTTTGGGACGACGTTCCCGATGGATTACCAGGAGGAATCGCTGCGCGGTCAGTCGGTGCTCTTCAACGTTCACGTCAAGGAGATCAAAGAGCGCGACCTGCCAGACCTCGACGACGATTTTGCGATGGAGGCCAGCGAGTTCGATACGCTAGAAGAGCTAAAGGGCGCGGTGCGCGAGCAGATCGAGGCTGGCTTGCAACAGCAGGTCGAGGGCGAGTTCCGCAACCGGGCGCTCGACGCCGTATCCAGCAATGCCGAAGTCGAGGTCCCGGAGGTGATGGCCGGGGAGAAGGCCGAAGAGATGGTGGGCTCTTTCGAGCGGAGTATCCGGCAGCAAGGCATCGAGCCCGAGCAGTACTATCAGATCGCCGGTGTGAACCCGCAGGAGATGAAAGCCCAGGTCATGCCCGATGCCGCCGACACGGTAAAGAAAGAGCTTATCCTGGATGCGATCGCTACCGCGGAGAATCTGGAGGCCGACGAGCATACCGTGATGCACGAAGTGGAGCATCTCGCCGAAGACTCCGGACGGGAGCCGCAGGAGATAGTCGAGACCATGAAGATGAATGGGACCTACGCGCTGCTCCAGGAAGAGATGGCCCGGCAGAAGGCCCTCGCCTTTATAGCCGAGAACGCGGTCGCCGTCCCGATGCCGGAAGAGCCCGAAGAGGAAGAAGGACTTCCTGAAGAAACTGAGGGCGGCGAAGACGTTGCCGGCGCCAAGGAGACAGAGCAGCCGGAAGCCGGAGAGGCATCGGTAGAAGCGAAGATAGAGGTTGGCGAGGGCGTCGCTGAAACAGAGACCGTTGAGACAGAGACCGTCGAAGGAGAAAAAGAATGAGCTACTACGATCCGCAAGGCGTAATTCCCTACGTTATAGAGCAGAGTCCGCGGGGCGAGCGGGCGATGGACATCTACTCCCGGTTGCTGAAGGACAGGATCATCTTCCTCGGTACCCCGGTGGACGATCAGGTCGCAAACGCCATCATGGCGCAGCTTCTTCACCTGGAGAGCGAAGACCCGGAGCAGGACATCAACCTGTACATAAACTCTCCGGGCGGCAGCGTGACGGCCGGACTAGCCATCTACGATACGATGCAGTTCGTGAAGCCGGACATCTCTACCACGGCGCTTGGTATGGCGGCTTCGATGGGAGCTTTCCTGCTTGCGGCAGGCGCGAAGGGCAAGCGTAACGCGCTGCCTAATACCCGCATACTGCTGCATCAGCCGAGCGTCGGCGGGCTCGCAGGACAGGCTTCGGACGTAGAGATCCACGCCCGCGAGTTGATCGCCACGAAGCAGCGGCTGAACGAGATCCTGTCTCAGAACACCGGACAGCCCTACGATCAGATCGAGCGCGACACCGACCGTGACTACATCATGGGCCCGGAAGAGGGCGTCGAGTACGGCGTCATAGACAACATAATCCGGAACCACCAGGACTAGTTGAGGAAAAGGGACGTGCAGACGGCGATCACAGGCGAGATCATCGGCGACGAGCGAAGCCAGGGGAGGAACGTAAAAATATGAGGGACCCGTCGGACCAGCTACAGTGCTCTTTCTGTGGGAAGAGCCAGCGCCAGGTCAGGAAGCTGATAGCCGGACCGGGCGTATATATTTGCGACGAGTGCATCGAGCTCTGCAATGAGATCATCGACGAAGAGTTCAGCAACCCTGAGGTTCTTACGGACGATGATCTCCCCAAGCCCCGCGAGATCAACCGCATCCTCAACGAGTACGTGATCGGCCAGGAGGACGCCAAGAAAGTCCTCGCCGTCGCCGTCTACAACCACTACAAGCGCATCCAGATGGGGCCGGAGCCCACCGACGGCACCGAGCTTCAAAAGTCGAACATCCTGCTCATCGGGCCGACCGGCTCCGGCAAGACGCTTCTGGCCCAGACGCTCGCCAAAATCCTCAACGTTCCGTTCGCCATCGCCGACGCCACGGCGCTCACAGAGGCCGGCTACGTTGGCGAGGACGTTGAGAACATCCTGCTCAAGCTCATACAAGCCGCCGACTTCGACGTAAAGAAGGCCGAAACGGGCATAATCTACATCGACGAGATCGATAAGATTGCCCGTAAGTCAGATAACCCTTCCATCACTCGCGATGTCTCCGGTGAGGGTGTGCAGCAGGCTTTGCTAAAGATATTGGAGGGTACGGTTGCCAGCGTGCCGCCGCAAGGTGGGCGCAAGCACCCGCACCAGGACTTCTTACAGATAGACACGAAGAACGTGCTCTTTATTTGTGGTGGAGCATTCGGTGGGTTGGAAGATGTGATCCGGCAGCGGATCGGCAAACGGAGCATCGGTTTCGGTGGAGACGCGGCCGAAAGGCAGGAAGAGGATCCAGGTACGATCTTCATGCACACCCAGCCGGAAGACCTGTTGGGCTTTGGACTTATCCCCGAGTTTGTGGGCCGTTTGCCGGTGATCTCGACGCTCCGTACGCTGGAGGAAAAAGACCTAATTCGTATTCTCACCGAGCCGAAGAACGCCCTGGTCCGACAGTACCGACAGTTCTTCCGCTACGACAAGGTGGATCTAGCATTTACCGAGGCAGCGCTCACGGCGGTCGCCGAGCAGGCGTTGGAGCGTGGTACGGGTGCGCGAGGGTTGCGCAGTATTTTGGAGGCTTCGCTCTTGCCGACGATGTACGATCTACCGAGCCGTTCGGATATTGTGAAGTGCATCGTGGATGCGGATACGGTCAACGAGGGCGTGCAGCCGGCGCTCGTAACAGGCTCCGATAACTCCAAGTACTCTTATGACGAAGAAGAGACCGCCTAGCTTCGCCCCGCCCAAATTGAGCCACTCCAGAGAGATACCTAAAACCTACGATCACCGTGCCGTAGAAAGCCGCATATACGCGGAATGGGAGAAGGCCGGCGCGTTCGACGCCGACCCCAACCCGGATAAAGAGCCCTACTGCATCGTCATACCGCCGCCCAACGTCACGGGTGAGCTACATATGGGCCACGCGCTGAACGGCGCGATTCAGGACACCCTCACGCGACGCGCCCGGATGAAAGGCTACGAAGCCCTCTGGTTGCCTGGGACGGATCATGCCTCTATAGCCCTCCAGAACGTTCTGGAGCGGAAGCTGCTACGCGAAGAGGGCAAGAGTCGCTGGGACCTTGGGCGCGAAGAGTTCGTCAAGCAGTGCTGGGAGTTCGCCATCGATGCCCGCACCAAGATTCTCGGCCAGCTTCGGCGGCTCGGAGCCTCGGTAGACTGGCGTCGGCTGCGCTTTACGATGGACGAAAGCTACATAGACGCAGTGCTAACAGCGTTCATCGAGATGTTCGAGTCCGGTTTGATCTACCGGGGCAACCGTATCACCAACTGGTGCCCGAACGACCGCTCGGCCATCAGCGACCTCGAAGTCAACTACGAAGAAGTAAACGGCAAACTCTACGGCCTCCGATACCCCTTCGTAGACGGCGACGGCCACGCCCAGGTCTTCACCACCCGGCCCGAGACGATGCTCGGCGACGTGGCCCTGGTCGTAAATCCCGATGACGAACGCTACACAGACCTCGTGGGTCGTAAAGTCTGCGTTCCCTTTGTCGAGCGGGAGATCGAGATCTTCGCAGACGACTACGTGGACCCAAGCTTCGGGACCGGGGTCCTGAAAGTAACCCCGGCCCATGACCCTAACGACTTCGAGATCGGCCAGAAACTCGGCCTCGGTCAAGTAAATGTAATGAACCCAGACGGCACGATCAACGAGGACGGTGGTCCTTTCACCGGGATGAGCCGAGAGGAAGCCCGCGCGGCGGTGGTAGGCCGCCTCGAAAAAGAAGGTCTCCTCGCCGAAGTGAAGGACTACGTCCATCGGGTCGGACACTGCGACCGTTGCGGCGCGGTCATTGAACCCTGGCTCTCGGAGCAGTGGTGGGTTTCGATGAAGGAACTGGCCGAGCCCGCGATAGAGGCGCTGAAGAACGAGGAGATACAAGTCTACCCGGATTCGTGGCGTCGAGAGACGATCCGGTGGCTAGAGAATCTTCAGGACTGGAACGTAAGCCGGCAACTTTGGTGGGGACACCGTATCCCGGTCTGGTACGGGCCGAACGGCGAGATCAAAGCCTCCAAAGAGTCTCCGGGTGAGGGATACGAGCAAGATACTGACGTACTGGATACCTGGTTCTCTTCGGCTTTGTGGCCGTTCGCCACTTTGGGTTGGCCGGAGGAAACCGAAGACCTAAAGTACTTTTATCCGACTAACCTTTTGTCTACGGCGCGGGAGATCATGTACCTCTGGGTGGCGCGTATGATCATGACCGGGCTCCGTTACCGGGGCGAGGTTCCGTTCAAGAAGGTCAACGTTCACTCTATCGTCCTCGCCTCTGACGGCACCAAGATGAGCAAATCCAAAGGCAATACCCTTAACCCGCTCGAACTCTTTGACGAATACGGCACGGATGCCGTTCGTTTCGGGTTGCTCTACCAGTCATCCACTCAAGACTTTGCATATTCCCACGAGCGGGCGAGTATGGGACGAGCTTTCGTCACCAAGCTCTGGAACGCTACCCGCTTTATCCTCAACTATACGGAGCCCAACGGCGACGGCGAAATGTCGAACTCGGACCGTTGGATCCTCTCGGAGTTCAATCGTACGGCCCGCGAATACGACGCGCTTCTTGAGGAGTGCGAGTTCTCTGAAGCTATGCGGGTGATCTACAACTTCACCTGGGGAGAGTTCGCCGACTGGTACATAGAGATAGCCAAGGCTGCCCCGTCACCTGCCACGCCACGTGTTCTGCGCGAGGTGTTCTCCAGCATACTACGGCTTCTGCATCCCGTCATGCCGTTTGTGACAGAGGAGATGTCCGATATCCTGAGTAATGAAGGTTTCTTGGTTCATCGGGAATTCCTGCCCGAAAACCTACAGTTCGTTGATGAAGTTGCTGAGGGAAGGCTGGAGCGTACAAAGCGGGCCATCTCTGTCGTACGCAAGTTCCGGGCGGAGTCTAAAGTGGAGGGAGAGTTGCAGGGCCGCATTCCAGAGGGTATAGAAACCGGCGTGTTTGTCTCGCTTTCGGGGGTCCGTCCCGTGGAAGAATTGGGAGACAAGAAAGCGATGCTTCCGGCAGGGGACATAGCCGTCGAAGTCGCGCTCACGGAAGAGCAGCGTCGAGGCGAGATTGACCGTCTGAGAAAAGAGATCGAACACGTCGGCGCAGAGGTCGAGCGTGCGGAGAAGAAACTCGCGAACGCCAACTTCGTCGAACGCGCCCCCCAGGAGATCGTCGCTGCAGAGCGGGATAAACTTCAAATCAACGCCCGGATGCTGGATACCCTCACCCAGCGGCTCGAAGAATACCTCTAAGGCACAGCAATTTGTCCGTCACCCGCACGTTCAAACAAGTCTGCGATGAACTGGATCGCCGACGGCACGTTACCTTCGGCCTGGAACGCATTCGAGAATTACTTGCCTTACTCGGCCATCCGGAAGAGTCTCTAAGGGTAGTCCAGGTTGTCGGTACAAATGGCAAGGGAACGACCGCAGTTGCTATCTCGGCTGCGTTGGAGGAGGTAGGATCCTCATCCGGAGCGTACCTCTCACCGCACGTACTCTCCTACACTGAACGTATGAGGGTCTGGGGTGAGTACGTCTCCGAAGAGCGGTTTGCTCTGGTAATGGACCAGGTTATGGAGGCCGCCGACCAGGGAAACATTCCGGCTTCACAGTTCGAATTGCTGACTGCGGGCGCTCTGTACTTGTTTCGCGAGGAGGGTGTAGCGTGGGCTATTCTTGAAGCCGGACTCGGCGCCCGCTACGATGCCACCACTGCCGCCGGACCGGAGGCCGTCGTGCTCACCAACGTGGGCCTAGACCACACAGAATACTTGGGCGACACCATTGGAGAGATCGCCCACGAGAAGCTGGCCAGCCTGCCAAATGGAGGACTTCTAGTTCTTGGTGATGAGAACCCGGAGATAGTCGAGATCGCCCGGGAGGAGTGCAGAAGAGTCGGTGCCCGGTTTATGGAAGCCTCTCCGACCCCGGACCACAACTTATCGGCCCGTGGGGCTTCTTTTACCGGGCGCAACATATCTCTGGGTATCCGGGCAGTGGAGGAGTTATTGGAACATCCTCTCGACACCCAGATCGAGAGACGGATCCTTCAACAGGTGGAAGGCGTGTTGCCAGGGCGTTTCGAGGTGCACGAGTTGGAGGGTGTTCCCGTGATAGTGGACGGCGGGCACAATACCGGTGGCCTGGAGGCTGCGCTCGGTGCCATCAGGAAAGTGTATGGCCCTCGTCCGCTAGGCGTAGTGTTAGGCGTCTTGCGGGACAAGGATATTGGAAGTATGCTTACCGCTTTGGAAGATGAGGCTTACTACCTCGTGCTCACGCGTCCCGACAACGAGCGGGCCGCCGACCCGGAGTGGGTTGCCGAGCACTACGGGCCCAAAGATCTGGCGGGCAGGAGGGCCGAGGTGGCTGCAGATGTTGGCGAGGCCCTGGATGGAGCGGTAACAGAGATGGAACGGACAGACGGAATTGTGTTAGTAACCGGCTCGCTGTACACCGGCGCGTCCATATTGGGGCGGCTGCGTGAAAGCTAGCAGCGCGTTGAAAATTGCGTTAGTACTGTTGGTTGTTGCGGTAGTTGCCTTTATGGCCGGGTATTTCGTAATGCTGAGGTATATTTCGTGAGAAACAGTTTTCCAACGTTGCTTCTACAGCAGGACTCAGACCCATTCCAGATAATCACGGACTTCCTGGGCAGCCCGTTTATCCGGATCGCCGGTCAGTTGTTGATCTTGCTGGCGGCGGTTCTGTGGCTCGCACTGGTCTACTGGACTTACACTGACGCCCGGCGTCGCGGAACCCTGGCGATATTGTGGGGCATAGTTGCCGTAATTTTCCCGTTTCTGGGGACGTTGATCTATCTCATAGTGCGCCCGCCGGAGTACGAGCTCGATGCCCGAGAGCGGGAACTGGAACTTGCCGTGCTGGAGCGTGAACTCCGCAGCCGTGTTGTACTATGTCCCAATTGCCGGGCATCCGTGGAGAAAGATTATTTGATCTGCCCGGAGTGTCATTTGGAGCTAAAGCAGCCCTGCATAGAGTGTGAGAAGCCGTTGGATCTGAACTGGCAGACGTGTCCTTACTGCGGCACGGATCAGCAGAGCGGCAAGAAAATGAGCTGGTAGAAAGAGAGATTATTATGGAAGAGACACTAATACTGGTAAAAGGTGACGGCGTAAAGCGTCAGCTTATCGGGGAGATCATAAGCCGCATCGAGGCCAAAAACCTCGACATAAAGGCCATGCAGCTTATGGACGTAAGCCGCGAGCTGGCCGAAGAGCACTACGCCGAGCACCGCGACAAACCCTTTTTCGAAGAGTTGGTCGAGTTCATAACCACGACCTCGGTCGTCGCCATGCGGGTAAGCGGTGAAGGCGCCATAAAGGTGATGCGCAAGCTGATGGGCGCCACCAATCCCGCCGAAGCCGAACCTGGAACCATTCGAGGCGACCTTGCCCTGAGCATGCCCGACAACCTCGTTCACGGCTCCGATTCCCCCGAAAGCGCCGAGAGAGAGCTCCAACTCTTCTTCGGCTCCTAAGCCGGCAAATTTGCAATTCCTCCTAGCCTCCGAGTCGGCCCGACTCGTCGAGCTACTCCGACGCACGGGCTACGACTTCGAGGCCCGCAAAAGCGGCTTCCCTGAAGTCACCCTCGAACACCCCAAAGACACCGTCGAAGCCAACGCCCGGGGCAAAGCGCTCGCGGTCGCGAAAGAAGGCGATATCGTTCTCGCTGCTGACACGGTCGTCTACCTGCCGAACCTATCTGTCGGGGAACGTATCATGGGGCAAGCAGGAAGTGGCGAGGACATACTGCAGATGCTCGACGCCCTCCGAGGCCACACCCACGAGGTTCACTCCGGCGTAGCCGTTGTCCGTGGCAGCGAAATAGTAGTTCGCCACTCCGTAACCAGCGTAAAATTACGACTCCTGGCAGATACTGAGCTGGAAGCTTACGCGGAGTTAGGCGAAGGGGTGGGTAAGGCCGGTGGATATGCAATACAAGGCCGGGCGGGAGCGTTTGTGGAGTCGATCGGGGGCGATTACTCGAATGTCGTCGGCCTGCCGCTCGCCCTCACGATAAGAATGCTGGAGCACTTCGGGGTGCGTTGGTATTAGAATGCCGGTCATGGAGCGGCGCAGGTATACGATAAAGCAACTCCCACCGGAGCTTCGCCCCAGGGAGCGGCTACTCTGCGAAGGGCCGGCGGCGCTGTCGAGTGCGGAGCTGATAGGCATACTCTTCGGCATAGGGACCCGCGAGAAAACGGCCGTGGAGCTCGCGAGCGAGGTGATCTCCGAGAGCGGTGACCTCTTCGGACTCTACAACATAACCGTTCACGACCTGGTAAAAACGCACGGTATAGGCGAAGCAAAGGCATGCATAATACTGGCTGCAGTAGAGTTTGGGAAGAGGCTCGGGAGGGTTCGTAACCCCGGACGCCCCGTGATATCATCGCCGGCAGACGTGGAGGGACTTTTGAGAGGTCGTATAGCCAATCTTGACCGAGAGAACTTCGTCGCGGTACTTTTGAACACCAAGAATGAAGTGCTGGAAGTTCCAACGGTCTCGGTAGGGACTCTCTCTGCTTCACTCGTCCATCCGAGAGAGGTTTTCAAGCCGGCGATCAGGGCCAGTGCGGCCAGTGTGATCCTGGCCCACAACCACCCCAGTGGCAAAGTGCAGCCGAGTCGGGAGGACAAGGAAGTAACCCGGAGGTTATGTGAGGCCTCGGAGATAATAGGTATAGATGTGCTGGATCACGTTATCCTGGGCGACGGGTTTTTCAGCATGAAAGAACACGAAATGCTCTGATTGGTTAGATAGTTTTGCGTTACTGGGGATAAAGTTCGGGAGCCTCAAATAAGGTCATCTGATCTTGTTCTTCGATAAGAGGATACAGTGCGTTGTCCGTCGCCTCATAGCCAGACTTAATAATAAGGGCTTCTATCATTTCGTTTCTATACTGCTCGTTTGACCCTACATGGTAGAAATGGCTATACTCCCGAATTACGGCTTCATTCCAACACATATCGACATGATCGTTTTCTCTGTAGCTGTTCCTTAACCACATGGAAACAGCAAAACCGCACGAAAGTTCTTGGGCTGTCGAGGCGAGCTTTGCTGCCTCTTCTAGGTTCCACAAGCTATAGTAGTCAGCATGTCGGCCGATGTAAGGCGGGTCCATGTAGACGAAATCGTTTGTATTAGCTTCTCGCAGTATGTCGCGCCAGTGTGCAACTCGGAATTCCACGTTTTTATTTCTTATCTGGTTTGACACCCAGTCTACTTGATTGCCGATTTTTGTTATATAGGATTTGGAAAAGCGGTTAGGTTTGTGTCCAAAAGGAACGTTGAACCCGCCGCGTCGATTGAATCTGATCAGCCCATTGAAGCAAGATCTGTTGAGGAAAAGAAAATCTAATGGTGCGCCCGACTTGTTGAACCGATCCCGAACTTCATAGTAATAATCCGCTCCGCGGTTTGCCAGTTTTTCTCCTTCTCTGGCGAGAAAACTTCGCACCCTTTGCCGATCAATGTAGTTATTTTGAACAGCACGATAAAAGTTTACGATGTGGGGGTTGGTGTCTGACAGCAACGCATTGCGATGAGCCAGGTTGAACGCTACTACTCCTGAGCCTAAAAAAGGTTCGATCCATCGAGAGTTTTCCTTCTCAGTCCATTCTATACTTCGAAAAATGAACGGGACCAACTTAGTCTTGATGCCTTGGCACTTAATCGGGGGCACTTTTACATGGTCAATTCTGGACGGCAGACTATCCAAGATCCTGCCCGCCTGATGGGTTCTTATATTCCATATATTTGTCAAGGTTATTGTATGGCGGACTTTCTAAGTCAACTGCCCGTGCCATGTCTTTAGTTAGATAGTACATCCAGTAATCATCAAAACTTCCTCTCCTAGTTCTGCGAATGGCCCGCTTCCGTTTATCAATGTGGAAACGTCACTCACGGCCCCGATGTTTTTGGTGTTGCCGCTACCCGGCTTGTCCCTGGCTATGCGATATTTGGGTTGGGCGAAGAACTCTAGGTTTCTCACTACAGAGGGAATGTCGTTGAGTTCCTCTACTGTGTGAAGTTTTAACTCGTCGGCTTTGAGCTTGGGTCGAGAGTAGATGACGCCTAAAACGAAGTGACCCGAGTACTCTTGATATGGGAACGTAGCGTTCTTTGTAGAGCTACGATTGCGAAAATAGCCTGTAAAGGCTCCAAGAGTCATTGTGCTAACCCTCGACGAACTGGTACGGTAAGTGCTTTTCAAATCTACAGCAAACTTCTTGTCGTCTTTACTGATAAAGGTTAGGTCGGGGTAATGATTCTGCTCGCGGGAGAGAACCAACTTTAGCTTATGGCGCTTTGCGAAATCCACAAAGTAAGGAAAAATCATCAACTCTATGAGTTTAGAAACGACTTTGGTGTCGTTTGAAATAGTGTAGACGTTTCTGTAAACATCGATAAACCCTTTGACTATCCAATCTCCATTTGCTGTTGATATAAGGCTGTTGAACTTTGCCGCTTCATCTTGCAACAAACGGAGGAACTCTTCGGCTTCAGGCTTTATGGTAGAAGGACGTCCTCTATACATAGCTTGCTAATTGCCCTCCGCTTATCAGAACTGTCACCCTTGAGATCGCTTTTATGAGCTGGCACTTACGCTTACGCTCGCTCATGTTATCATCGCCATCGGGTAACAATACAGGCGTCCATAAAGTTGATAGATCCAGTGACAGAACGAGCTATTTACTTTATGGTGTTAACCGAGTAAGTTAACGGCGTTCAAAGGACTCTAGTATTGCAGTCTGGGTGTCTATTACGGGTAGAGGATACGAAATTGTGAGCGGAATATTCGGGAGAGATATAGCTATAGACCTGGGAACGGCGAACACGCTGGTGTTCGTAAAGGGCGAAGGAATAGTTCTCTCGGAGCCCTCGGTGGTTGCTATGGACAACAAGACGGATCGGGCGGTAGCCGTCGGTTCCACGGCCAAGCGTATGCTCGGGCGTACACCAGGAAATATAGTCGCGATACGCCCTCTGAAAGATGGTGTGATCTCTGACTTCGAGGTCACCGAGAAGATGATCGCTTACTTTATCCGCAGCGCCCAGTCAAAACGGCGTTGGTTTCGCTCGATCATCGGGCCGCGGGTCGTGGTGTGCGTGCCCTCAGGTGTGACGAAGGTGGAGTTGCGGGCGGTGCGCGAGGCTACAGAATCGGCGGGTGCGCGTCAGGCTTTCACGATCGAGGAGCCGTTGGCCGCCGCTATCGGAGCGGGCCTGCCGGTAAACGAAGCGCAGGGCTCGATGATCGTGGACATTGGCGGCGGGACGAGCGAGGTCGCGGTTATCTCGATGGGCGGCATCGTTACCAAGGCTTCCACCCGGATGGCGGGTGACGATATAGATGAGGCTATATCCAACTATATCCAGAAAGAATACAAGCTCGCCATCGGAGCCCAGACGGCGGAGCAGCTAAAGATAGAGCTTGGTAGCGCGTTCCCGCTGGATGAGGAAGAATCGGCGGAAATTCGGGGCCGGGATCTGGTGAATGGCTTACCGAAGACCATAATAATGACCAGCGAGGAGATCCGGGAAGCGATCAGCGCACCCGTAGATGCCATCGTGAACGCGGTGCGGCAGACTCTGGACCAGACGCCCCCGGAGCTTGCCTCGGATATCATGGACCGCGGGATGATGCTCGCTGGTGGTGGGGCTCTCCTGCGATTCCTGGACGAGAGGCTCCGGCGTGAGACGGGCATTCCGGTTCACATCGCCGAAGACCCTTTGATGTGCGTCGCCATCGGTAGCGGACGCTCGCTGGAAGAGATGGACCTCTACCGCAATGCGCTGACTTCCTAGTAGGCTATGGGAAGAAAGAAATCCAACGCCGCTAGAAACCTTATCCTCATCGGTGCTCTAGGCTTTGCCTGCCTTGTGCTCTTCACGCTCTACGTGAGGGAAGGCCCCACAGGTCCGTTGCATACGGTTCAGCTCGGGGCGGCTGAGGTTCTGCAACCCGTACGCAACGTGTTTGGCTTCGTGGCTGCGCCGCTGGGGGACGCCGGTGGACGTGTCAACAACGCCTTTGCAAAGGACGAAGAGATGGAACAACTTCGCGGAGAAGCTCGCGAGAATCAAGAACTTGCCGCACAGGCCTCGCGCCTGCAGCAGGAAAATGATCGTCTGCGGGAGCTTCTGCAAGGCGACCGGGTCGACTACGAGTATGGGCCCCTGGCCCGGGTCATTGCGCCGGTAGGGGATCAGTTCACAGAGCGAATAACCATTAATGTCGGCACCGACGATGGCATCGAGCCGGAGCAGCCGGTGGTGGTCGGGAATAACACATTGATTGGCCGCACGACGAGCAACGTCACCAGAAACCAGGCCGAGGTCATGCTGATAACCGATCAGAGCTTTGCCGCCGGTGTGCGGGTTGTCCCGCCGGCGGAATTCGACCCTACTACCGGTGAACTTACACCAGCTTCCCCGGATGGAGAGACTTCCTACGGCGAAGGTCTGCTCAAGACCGATTGGGAAGGGACTCTCGGGGTGGATTTCGTTGACCTCGGAGCCCAGGTCGAGAAAGGTTATTTCGTCATCACCAGCGGCCGGGCGGGGGAGAGGGAGCTATTGTTTCCCCCAGGCTTGTACGTGGGAACGGTAGAGGCGGTCAGTTCGCGCGACATAGATCAGTACAAAAATATAGTCGTGGACCCGGCGGCGAACGCCGATGACCTGGAAGAAGTACGGGTAATCGTCGGTTGGTAGGCGGAGCTTAGAATGGTGGAGCAAGCCTCGATCATCCGGGCGGCGGTTACCGTTGCAATTGCGGCATTTATTGGTGCGATCGTTGGGCCGTACCTGGATTTTGAGTGGTTTTCTCCCAAATTTACGATAATCGCTATAGTGTTTGCTGCTTCGGGTCTTAGGGATCTTCAAGGGATTCTATTGGGTTTCTTCGGGGGTATACTAAGCGACACACTGGGCGGCGGGGTATTCCTTTTCGGGGTCGGCGCGTTAGGAGGGGTTGTCGCAGCGGCACTCGCGGTGCGCTACGGTATGGCCTGGAGTCGCGGGGCTGAAAGGCTGCTGCTGACCCAGTTGGTCGCCGTGACGGTCGTGGCCTACGACCTTATTCAGTTAGTGGCACTGGGACTGGCGGGCTTTGAGCAGCCCCCGCTATTGAACTACGCGTTCTCGGGTATCCTACCCGACGCGCTACTGAACGCGCTGTTAGCGTACTTGGTCGGTGGCTGGTTGCTGAAGGTGATTCGTAAGAATGGGGAGAGATGAACGCTACCAGGAGCAATGTAAAGCCCGCCAGACCAGGGGTTACTGGACAGCTTGCCGCCTTGGACCCTTTGTTGTTGCTGACGGCGATCGCCCTTACGGTTTTCGGTATAGTGGCCGTCTATGTGGCTGGAACAGATGACCGGCAGGCTTATGCCATAAACCAGGCTTTAGGAGTAGTGGTGGGGCTCGCGGGCGCCGTACCGCTGGCGCTTATAGACTACCGGATCTGGCAGCGGTACCTGTACTACATCTACGGAGTTGTGGTGTTCATGCTTTTGGCAGTATTACTGCTCGGCACCGTCTCCGGTGGGGCCCAGCGTTGGATCGACTTCGGACCCATACAGGTGCAGCCTTCAGAGTTCGCCAAGCTACTTGTGGTGGTGGCACTCGCCGGCTATCTGGTGCAGAAACCCATCCACGAGACCAAAAATTTTCTCAAGGCCCTAGGGTTTTTGGCGATTCCGGCGGGACTGGTTTTTCTACAGCCGGACCTGGGTACTGCGCTGGTGTTTGGCGCGCTTTTCGTGGCTATGGCTTATATCGGTGGGGCTAGGATACGCCAGATCGGTTTGTTGGGAATAGCCGGGGCTGCTCTCTTCGCCCTGGGAGTAAAGGTGGGGATTCTGGCCGAATACCAGGTGGCGCGCCTGACGGCGTTCATGGACCCCACAGGGTCTTCAGACCTCGGATATCAAGTGGCGCAGTCAAAGATGGCTATCGGGTCGGGGGGATTTACCGGCAAGGGTCTCTCTGCCACGACGCTCGCGAACCTGGGTTTTCTACCCGAGGATCACACGGACTTTATATTCTCGAATCTTGCTGAGAGGATTGGGTTCGCCGGTAGCGTTTTGTTGATATTTTTGTTTTTTGTTTTTATCTGGCGGATTCTGCGGGTGGCGACGATTTCCCGGGACCGTTTCGGGGTGCTTATCGCGGTGGGTATTGCCACTATTTTCTTGTTCCACGTGTTCGTCAATATCGGAATGACGATGGGGATCATGCCCGTCACAGGACTCCCGCTACCTTTTATTAGCTATGGACGAAGTAGCCTTGTTGTCAGCATATTGTCTCTGGGGCTTCTACAGAGTATAGCAATTCGGTCTCGTTCAGAGACGGCAAAACATCCGCACCCTTCTCAAACAGGACTTCATACTAGCCGGAACAGGTAGCGGAGGTTATACTAGTTTGTTGTGACGTACGATTGTATCTGTATCGGAATTTCAAGGTAATTAGGAGAAGCATCGTGTTTGTAGTAGTAAAGAGTGGCGGAAGACAATATAGGGTCTCAGAAGACCAGGAGATCGTGGTAAACCGGATGCCGGGCGAGGTCGGGGATCAGGTGGATTTACCGGTCAGTTTCTCAGGCGGCGAAGGCAGCTACGACTTATCCGAACGGACTGCTAAGGCTGAGATTCTTGAGCACTTTCGGGGCGATAAGATTCACATTTACAAGTACAGGCCCAAGCAAGACTCGCGTAAAAAGACCGGGCATCGGCAGGAGCTAACCCGGATCAAGGTTCTGGAGGTATAGGATGGCGCATAAGAAAGGTGGCGGCTCTTCTAGGAACGGTCGCGATTCAGAAGGCAAACGTCTCGGAGTAAAGGCTTTCGGCGGACAACGCGTTAAGGCGGGCAGCATAATTATCCGCCAGCGGGGGACCAAGGTCCATCCCGGCCTCAACGTGGGCAAGGGTAAAGACGACACTCTCTTCGCCACAGCGAGCGGCCAGGTAGGGTTCGGGAGTCATCGGGGCCGCAGAGTCGTTAACGTCGTCGAGGAGGCTACGGCCTGATAACGCTTGTGCGGGGGCTCTAGCCCTTTGCAGTTTATCGACGAAGCCCGCTTCACCGTTCGCGGCGGACGCGGCGGCGACGGGAGCGTTTCTTTCAACCGCGAGAAGTTCAAGCCGCGTGGCGGTCCCGATGGGGGTCGCGGCGGCGACGGCGGCTCCGTAATTCTGCGGGCTACCGAAGACCTCTCTACCCTAGAGCCGTACGCCTACAGGAAGCTCGTAAAGTCCGAACGGGGTGGACACGGTTCCGGAAACAACCGGGCCGGACAGCGCGGAGAGGATATCGTACTGGAAGTCCCGGTTGGGACTCAGGCCTACGATGAGGACGGCCTTCTGGCGGACCTTTACGAGCCGGGTGAGACCGCAACCCTAGCGCGAGGCGGAGAGGGTGGAAAGGGCAATGGCTCGTTCGCTACTTCGACCCGACAGGCGCCGGGTTTCCGTGAGAAGGGTCTACCGGGAGAAGAACGCAAGGTTCGGCTGGAGCTTCGTGTACTCTCCGACGTGGGGCTCGTCGGTCTGCCGAACGCCGGCAAGTCTTCTTTGCTCTCGACTTTGAGCGCTGCCCGGCCGAAGGTCGGCTCTTATCCGTTTACCACCTTGATCCCGAAGCTCGGCGTAGTCGATGAGAAGACCTACCGGAAACCGTTTGTAGTGGCGGACATTCCAGGACTTATAGAAGGGGCGAGTGAGGGGCGCGGGCTCGGAAATCAGTTTCTGCGACACGTCGCCCGGGCCAGGGTGCTCGCGCTCGTACTGGACGCTAGCGAAGACCCGGAAGGCGCAGAAGGTGTCTTGAGAGCCGAGTTGTACGCCGCCGGTCTCTCGCAAAAGACTATCGTGATGGCGCTGAATAAGATCGACCTGCTAGATGAGGAATTGCGGGAGTATCTGAGTCAGGAGTTCACGGAGGCCCGTCAAGTCTCCGCTGAAACTGGCGAGGGCGTGGAAGAGTTTCGCGATCTGCTGGAGGAGAAAGTTCGGGAGCTTGGTGAGCCGGTAGCTTCAGCGAACGGTTCGGAGGAGACGCACCGTACTTTTCGTCCCACCTGGCGCGGGATGCGCGTCGAAAACGAAGGAGTTGGCGTATACCGGGTGTTCGGCGAGGAGATAGAGCGCACCGCACTCAAGACGGATTGGGAGAACCTGGAGGGGGTCGAGCGATTCCAGCGCGAGCTGGAGAAGAAAGGCGTGGTGGCGGCGCTGCGCCGGGCGGGGGCGGAGACCGGTGACGAGGTCAGGATCGGTGAAACGATGTTCGATTTCCAGTGAGGATAGTTTGAAGATAGGAATATTCGGTGGAACCTTCGACCCGGTTCACATGGGGCACATGATCATTGGCGAGCAGGTCATGGACGAGCTCGGCCTCGACCGGGTGGTCTACGTGCCGGGCGGAATACCGCCGCACAAAGAGGCTTCCAGCGTCCGGGCTAGCGCGGAGGACCGGATGGCGATGGTCGAAGCGGCCGCGAAAGGGAATGAGCGGTTCTCGGTGGACCGTGTGGAGATAGACTCTGGACGGGTGATGCACAGCGTGGAGACCGTACAGATACTCAAAAAGCGTTCGCCGCAGGATGAGTGGGTCTTTGTAACCGGCGCAGATGAGGTCTCCAATTTACTCAACTGGAAGAGTGCTGACCAATTGCTCGAAGAGGTGGTTATGGTCGCGGCGACCCGGCCCGGTTACGACTTGTCAAAATTGGATCATCTGGAGGACGGCTTGCAGAACTTCGACCGAATATTTCCGGTCGAATGTTCCCGGGTAGATATATCGGCGACTAACATCCGGCGCAGGATGTTGCAGGGAAAATCCATCCGGTATCTGGTGCCGGACGGCGTAAACGAAATCATCAAGGAAAAGGGGTTATATCGTGGTGACGGAAAGAGAGAGAAAGGTGCAGGCTTGAAGGAGAAGGAGAACGCGTGAGGGGCGACGAATCGGCCGTGCAGCGTGCGGCCTGGGACAGCGAAGGCGCAGAGATCACTTACGGAATGGCAACCACAGCGGCGCAAGCCGCTAGCGAGATGTTTGCTAAAGACGTAACGCTGATAGACCTCCGGGAAGCAGTCTCATATACGGATTACTTCGTGGTCGCCAGCGCCGAAACCGACCGCCAGACCCGGCGCATTGCGCAGGAAGTGATCGAGAAGATGAATGATGCCGGACACCGGCCCCGATCCCGGCGCCTCGATGAGGGGTCGGCCTGGATCAGCCTGGACTTCATCGATGTGGTCGTTCACGTATTTACGGACGAGGCCCGAGACTACTATCGCCTGGAGTCCCTCTGGCGCAGCGCGCCGCAAGAGCGTTGGGAAGGGTAGCCGGCCGCACAGATAAAAGAAACTTTACGCCTCGGTGATTGACACTCTCGAGTATGGTAAATATACTCTAATTTCTTCAAGGGGCCGTAGCTCAATTGGGAGAGCGCCACGCTGGCAGCGTGGAGGTCGCGGGTTCGAGCCCCGCCGGCTCCACTCCTTGAAGTTCTCAGAGGGGCAAGGTGAAAGAAGGCTTCGACACTACACGAAGCGGTAATACGAGTGGTGGCCATGGGTCGCCGCTAGGACTTCTCGGGCGTTATAAGCCACAAGTAGTCATTTCTTTTCTCGTAGTGCTCGTATTGATGGGTGGGGCATTCTATGCTGCCCGGGGCTCCGAAAACTCACCCAAAGTCGTCTACAGCGCTTCGCTGGAAGAAGTGGCCGCCGAAGCGAACGAACCTTTGCTTATCGACATCAACACCGCTGATGTCGAGGAACTGGACGAGTTGCCCGAGGTGGGACCTTCGACGGCGCAAGAGATTGTGGATCATCGCCAGTCCAATGGGTTGTTTCGTACGGTGGACGATCTAGAAGAAGTGTCCGGAATCGGGCCGAAGACGATCGAAAAGATCAAACCCTTTGCAAAAATTTGAGACCCGTGAGACAGGCAAACTCCAGCTAGATCTCAGCCAACCCATTCGCCTGGACTTGTGGGCCATCTCACTGGCGGTCGGTATTGTCGCGGGCATGGTCGTTCCACCTCTGGCCGTGGCTCTGACTGTGGCGAGTGTGACCGTGTCGATGGGCGCCCTCGTGTGGCGCGCTCTCGTTCCTAACAGTTGGCGGTTGATGGTTATTCTGATTCCATTGTTCGTGTCCGGCGGGGTCGGCATCGCTTATTTGCACGCGGCGACCCCTGACCCGTTGGCGGAGCTTGCGGCGCTAGAGCCCGGCGAGGTAACGGTAGTCGGAGAAGTAGCTTCGCCTTCCGTACCGGGAGGTTACGGGTACAGGACCGACCTGCGCGTCGAGCACCTGTGGTACGAGGAGCAGGAGATTTTACGCGGCGGAGGACTTCAGGTGTTTTCGGGGGATATGAGTGTCGGGGTTGGAGATCGGGTGCGGGTGGACGGTGAGATCACCACTCCCGAGGTTGGTGAAGACGGCTTCGATTACGGTCGGTATCTCTCTACAAAGGGCATCTCCGCCATTGTGTATGCTGACGGACTCTCGCGGGTAGACGAGAACCTCGGTTGGATTGGACAAGTACACCGCCGCACAGACGTCGCCCTCGGCTACGGTCTGAGGCCGCAAGAAGCATCCATAGTACGGGCAATGGTGCTTGGCGACCGCTCTCGCATGCCGGAGGATTTAGAAGAGGATTTTAGGCGTAGCGGGATAACTCACATCCTGGCAATCTCCGGCCAGCATGTAGCCATCCTCGCGGCGATGGTTTACTTCGTGTTGCGCTCTTTGGCCGTTCCGCTAGCTGTCCGCATTCCATCCACCCTGGTACTTATATGGCTCTACATTATCGTGGCGGGTGCTCCACCATCGGCGGTCCGGGCCGGGGTGGTAGCGACTCTAGTGCTAGCTGCGACCCTTCTAGGACGACAGATCTCACCGCTGCACTTTATGAGTACCATGCTCGCCGCAGTGCTCGCTTACAATCCGGATCTGGTCTACAGCACCGGTTTCCAGCTCTCGGTTGCGGCGGTGTTCGGAATCTTACTTCTGAGAAAGCCGCTGAAGTCGTTTTTGGAGAACAGTCTCTTTGGTCCGTTGTCCAGGCCGCCGGAGCTTCTAACAAACCTGCTGTCTATTTCTCTGGCAGCCCAGATCGCAACGGCCCCGATCATTGCCTCTACCTTTGAAGAGGTCTCGGTGATCGGGGCTCTTACCAACCTCATCGCCGTGCCACTTTCGGGCCCGATCCTTACCCTCGGACTCCTCGGTTCGATGACGGGCAACATTCTGCCGAATCTAGCGTATCCGATCAACTACACGAACGGCTTCCTGGTTACGCTCGTCGAGTGGACCGCCCAGGCGGCTTCGGCACTGCCATTTGCCGCGGTTCGTACACCGGGAACCACGTTGCCTCTGGTAGGAATTTTCTACTTTGGTTGCATTCCGGCTGCAATCTCCGAGAGCGTCTTCCCGAAAAAGCGTTGGCCTTTCTGGGCCGGCCTGATGATTCTGTGGACGGCGTGCTGGCTCGCACTCGTCGCTATCTCTAGCGAGTAGAATAAACTCCATGGTCGTTTATCTACTTCTTGGAGATGATGAAGATCGCAAAAAGCGTAGCGTAGAAAAGCTGCGCCGCGACCGCGCGACGGACGCCTACGAGGCCACCGAGTCGAGCCCGGAGGAGGTCGTTTCGGCCTGCAACTCCTACTCACTCTTCGGTGGGGGGGCTTTCGTGTTGATTCGTAACCTCGATGCCTGGAATGCCGCCCAGAAGGCCAAGATCGTAACGTATCTAAAGAATCCTTCACCTGAAACGGATCTGGTGATGCTCGGTAGCAAGCTCGGCGCCCGTGAGAAACTGCTCTCAGCCGTAAAGGAGTCCGGCGAGGTGCATAACTTTGAGCAACCTTCCGGCAGGGCGCTCGTGAAGTGGGTAGTGGGCTACGCTAAAAAGCAGAACTTGGATTTGCCCGAGGACGTCGCCGGCTTTCTCTCAGAGCGTTGCTCGGAGGATAAAACCCGTCTCGCCCGCGAGGTCGAGAAGCTTTCTCTCTACGTCGAGGACAGAAGCGCCTCCAATGAAGACGTGGAGGCGCTCTGTCCTCCGGACTTGCAGTCCAATATATTCGCGTTCGTGGATGCCCTGGCTAATGGTGAGCGTGGTTCGGCGCTCAAGCTATTGGAAGATCTTTTGTCTACTGGCGAGCCGCCGCTTCGGGTGATGTATATGATCCGTCGCCAACTCAACCTCTTGGCTAGGGCCGAGTCTCTGTCCAAGCGGGGAACTCCGGCCCCCGAACTTGCAAAGGACCTCAAGATCCCGCCGTTTGTTGTCCGAAAGCTTCAGGAGCAGGGCCGTCGGATGAAAGATGGAGACGTCGAGCATGCTCTAGAGACAATCCTGGAGCTGGAAAGCGGTCTAAAAGGGGGCCAGGATCTTGGAGACGAACTTCAGGTGGAGCTTGCCGTGCTTAAACTAGCCCGTCAATGAAGAGCGCATATAGGAGAACCGGCATAGCAGTCGCGCTTGCCGGAAGGTGTCGCTTTTTTAACTAGCTTTCGGAATTTGAGCCGGCGAGGGCCTTATCGAAGCGGCTGACCTTGCGGGCTGCTTTGTTTGGGTGAATAACGCCTTTGACGGCCGCCTTGTCGTAAGCTTTCTGGGACTCGTTCCGGATCTCCAGGGCGTTCTCCGTATCGCCGGATTCAACCGCCTTGTAGAAGTTTTTGGAGAGGTTCCGCAGGCGGGCACGCACGGTACTATTCTGCTCGTTGCGCTTTAGGGACTGCTTGTCTCTCTTGGATGGTGCGGGCATATTTTGCTCCTCTGCTTTATATAAGGGGTGTAACCGGGAGAATGTAACATATGGGGGGCAGAGGGGCAATCGTGTTAAACTCTCCGGGTGAAAAACATCGAGCGCACGCGCAATTTCTGCATAATCGCGCATATTGATCACGGTAAGAGCACACTGGCCGACCGAATGTTGGACGCTACCGACGCCGTCCCCGAAAGGGAGCGGATGGCTCAGATCCTTGACACCATGGAACTTGAGCGCGAGCGGGGCATCACCATCAAGGCCCAGGCCGTCCGGCTGCTCTACAATCGCCCCGACGGCCAATGGAACTTGAACCTGATCGACACTCCGGGCCACGTGGACTTCGCCTACGAAGTCTCGCGGGCGATAGCGGCCTGCGAGGGTGCACTTCTGGTCGTAGACGCCGGACAAGGCATCCAGGCGCAGACGCTCGCCAATCTCTACCTGGCGATGGAGCACGACCTGGAGATAATCCCGGTCATAAACAAGATAGATCTTCCCGCCGCCGACGTGCCGGCCGTCACTGACGAGTTGGTAGAACTCCTGGGCGTTGACGAAGATGAGATACTCAAGATCTCCGCAAAGACCGGCGAGGGCATAGATAAGGTCCTCGACGCTATCGTGGACCGCATCCCAAAGCCACAGACCATACAGGAAGAGACTCGGGCGCTCATCTTCGATTCGCACTACGACCCATACCGGGGCGTCATCTCACTAGCCCGCATCTTCGACGGCGCGCTGTCGAGAGGCGACACCGTTCGGGCGATGGGCAGCGAAGAACAGTTCGAGATACTAGAAGTCGGTTGCTACTCACCGAAACCTACTGCGTTGGCGACCTTGCAGACCGGTGAGGTAGGTTACATGATAGCCGGCCTTAAAGACATAGAAGCCCTACGCGTCGGCGACACGGCAACGAGGACCGAAAATCCGGCTACCGAACCTCTACCGGGCTACGGACGGGTTTTGCCGACCGTCTTCTCCGGACTCTACCCAACTGATGGGGACGATTTCGAGCAGCTACGCGACGCTCTATCGAAGCTACAGTTGAACGACGCCTCACTCTTCTTTGAGCCGGAGAACTCACGGATGGGGTTCGGATTCCGGTGCGGGTTCCTGGGACTTCTGCACATGGAGATCGTGCAGGAACGGCTAGAGAGAGAGTTCGGCTTGGACCTTATCGCCTCTTCTCCAAGTGTGAAGTACGAGGTGGTAGAGAGCGGAGAACTTACCGAGATTACGAACCCGAGTGAGCTGCCGGAGATCTTCGAGGAGATCCGGGAGCCTGTGGTGCGGGCCACCATTATTTGCCCGAAAGACTACGTTGGAGCTGTCATGAACCTCTGCCACGAGCGGCGCGGAGTCTCCATCGGCATGGAATATATGTCCACCCGCAGGGTGCAGCTCACCTACGACCTGCCGCTGGCGGAGATAATCACGGACTTCTTCGACGCCCTCAAGAGCAAGACGCGGGGCTACGCCTCCTACGACTACGAACCGCGGGACTACGAAGTCTCCGACCTGGTCAAGGTCGAGATTCTGGTTTCTGGTGAGACGGTAGATGCGCTTTCTTTTATCGTTCACCGCGACAAGGCTTACTATAGAGGACGGGCGCTCGCGGAGAAGCTGAAGGAGCTTATACCGCGCCAGCAGTTCGAGGTCCCCGTACAGGCGTCGGTCGGGAAGCGCATCATCGCTCGCGAGACGGTGCGGGCTTATCGCAAAGACGTTACGGCCAAGTGCTACGGTGGCGACATCAGCCGTAAACGTAAGCTTCTGGAAAAGCAGAAGGCCGGTAAGCGTCGGATGAAGCAGGTGGGGAGTGTCGAAATCCCGCAGGAAGCCTTCCTGGCCGCGTTGCGGATCTGACATCGGGAAACCAATCTCCCCGTGATAAAATTCTTGCGTTATGCGGCTCTCTAGTAGGCAACACGAAATACTGGTCCGGACCCTGGAGCTGTACATCTCCAGCGGCTCACCTGTGGGCAGTCATGCCCTCGGCGACTTCGTGGAGGCGAGCAGCTCGACGATTCGGGCCGAACTCGCGAACCTGGAGTCCGCCGGGCTACTGACTCACCCTCATACGTCTGCAGGACGCATCCCTACCGACGCCGGCTACCGTTACTACGTGGACGCCTTGATCTCCGGTGACGCGCCGGAGAACGACTCCTTCGAGGCTCCAGCGGGTTCGGGCAATATAGATGAACTGCTTCGTGGCGTCTCCGAGGGTATGAGCGAGGTCACTCGCCTGTTGGCCGTGGTCGCTGGTCCGGGGGCCCTAGGCGATTCCCTGTCGCGCATAGACTATCTGCCGTTGTCTCCAGAGTCGCTACTGCTCATCGTGTCGATGGACAGCGGCGCCTCGACGAGCACTACATTGTCGCTCCCGAACTACGTCGAAGACGGCGAGCTGCGGGAAATATTTATCTCCCTCAACTCCTGGATAGAAGGACGCCCGCTAGGGGTCGACCTGGAACTTGGGATCGCCGCCCGTAGAGTTCTTTCCGATCATAACCCCCAGGTCGTGAACGTGGTACTCGAAGCGGTGAACGTTCTCGGGCAGGCCACCGAGCGGGGAGTGTTTATACAAGGTGTCTCCGCATTGCTCACACGATTGGATGACCTGGACCCATCGAGCCTCGCCGCGGTGATCGAGATCTTCGAGCGTCGGCGTTGGTTGCTGCGTCTTATGGGCGATGCTCTTCAGCGCTCCGTCTCAGATCCTTACGGAGTAGTAGTTTCCATCGGGGCTGAGAGTGGCTTCTACAACCTAGCGAGCACGAGCTTTGTCGCCGCCGCCTACAACCAAGGCGAGCGGCCATACGGTGTCGTCAGCCTCATAGGCCCCAAGCGCATGGAGTACGACTCCGCCATCTCGACGGTTCGCTCCGCCGCCGAAGCCCTGACCTTCCGACTGAACGACCGCTTCTAATATGGCTACCAAGCGCGACTACTACGAAATTCTTGGCTTGTCCCGCGAAGCTGGCGACGCAGAGGTGAAGAAAGCCTACCGGCGCTTGGCCCGCGACCATCATCCCGACGCAAACCCCGGCGATACTGGCGCCGAAGAGCGTTTCAAAGAGTTGACTGAGGCCTACGAGGTCCTCTCCAACGCCAAAGCCCGTCAAGCCTACGACACCTACGGACATCAGGTGCCGCGCGGTGGCGGCTCCGCCGGAGGATACCCCGGAGGCGGGGATCCATTCGGCGGATTCCAGGATATCTTCGAAGCCTTTTTCGGCGACAGTTTTGGCGGCTCTTTCTTCGGTGGCTCGAGCACCCGCACCCGGAGCCGCGGAGGTGATGCCGAAGTAGAGGCCGAACTGTCTCTACGAGAAGCCGCTTTCGGGGCCGACCGGGAGATCAACGTGCAGACGGTGAAGAACTGCGGCGTGTGTGATGGCCTGGGGGGTACACAGACCCGCACCTGTGGAACCTGCGACGGCGCTGGCGCAGTTCGTACCGTGCGACAGAGTATGCTGGGTCAGATGGTCAGTACGCAGCCGTGCTCGACTTGCGGAGGCAGTGGCCGAATTATCGAGGAGCCTTGCGACAACTGTCGTGGAAGCGGCAAGATCTCGGAGATGGTCTCGCGCAACCTCCGTATCCCAGCAGGCATCGAAGACGGTATGAGGATGCGCGTCGGGGCTGCTGGGCATGACGGAGATCCTGGAGCGCCGCCCGGAGACTTATACGTAATGGTGAAGGTTAAAGAAGATCCGGAATTGATGCGGGACGGGGAAGACTTGATCCATCGAATGAAGGTTACTTTCATTGAGGCGGCTTTGGGTACCGAGACTGAAGTACCGACGCTCGAAGGTCCGAAGAAGATTCACCTGGAGGCCGGCACCCAGCCGGGCGCGACGCTCCGGCTGGAGGGCGAGGGCATGCTGCGCTTGCAGCGCCGGGGTCGGGGACAACTCAAGGTTATGGTGGATGTAATGGTCCCGACCCGGCTCTCTGCCGAACAGCGGGAACTTCTGGAGCAGTTCGAAGCTGTCAGCGGCAATGAAACCTATAACGGGGGCGGCGGTTCCTTTTTCGAGCGTCTGAGGAGCGTATTCCGATAACTGCCAGGATGTCTCGCACGGCTGTTACGCGCATCTTCGTAGATATAGCTTTGGAAGCTGGAAGCCTTCTGTCTCTACCGCAAGATGAGGCGCATCACATCTACAAAGTCCTCCGGGCAAAGAGCGGCGACGTATTCGAGGTGGTCGATGCGACTCGAAACCTGTTCATCGCCGAACTGCAAGATGGATGGGAAGCCGCTATTCTGGAGAAGTTGCAGGTGCCAGGGAAAGACCATTGTGAGGTGACGCTCTATCAGGCGGTGCCCAAAGGCAAACATATGGACCTGGTAGTTGAGAAAGCTACAGAGATCGGGGTCGCCAGGATCGTGCCGCTGGTGACGGAACAGAGTGTCGTTCGTCCTAGCGGCGAGGGCAAAGTCGAACGCTGGCGAAGGCTGGCGCGGTCAGCGGCCCGGCAGTCGCTACGGCTCCAGGTGCCGCATGTGGATGAACCTGTAAGCTTCGAAGAGGTTTTGCGGGAATCCGGCAAAGAGGGCGTGTTACTGCACAACGAGCCGGATCTTCCGCGTATCGAAGAAGCAGTGTCCGGACCCGCAGTGCGTCTCTTCGTAGGTCCCGAAGGAGGATGGAGCGAAGCGGAGGTAGATCTAGCAAGGGACAATGGATTTGCCGTGACGCAGCTTGGTCCCTACAGACTGAGGAGTGAGACCGCTGGAATGGTGGCTACGGCCCGGGCTATAGCGGCATTGGAACAGTCCGCAGAGAGACTGTAGAGAGGAATAAGACCTTGAGCGACAATGATTGCATATTCTGCAAGATAGTGAACAAAGAGCTGGATGCCGAAGTAATCCTGGAGGACAATAAGGTTCTGGCATTTCACGACATAAACGGTCGCGCTCCGGTACACGCACTGGTCATCCCTCGCCAGCATGTCGCATCGCTGGAGGAGATCGGGGACTTGCCGGATGCCGTCACAAAGCGCCTCTTCGACGCTTCGCAGGAAGTTGCGGAGCAGCTAGGGGTGGCCGAGAGTGGCTACGCCGTAAGAATTAATAACGGCTCGGACGCGGGTCAAGAGGTTTTCCACCTGCATTTGCACGTCCTGGGTGGCGAGAAGATAGGAATGCCATGAGCTTAACAGAGCAGATACAGCGTGATACAAAAGAGGCGATGAAGAGCAGGGATAGGTCCCGGTCTTCGGCGCTGCGGATGCTCTCGGCAGCGTTACAGAACGCCGAATTGGAGACCGGCCAGCCTCTCAAGGAGGAGGAACAACAGGCCGTGCTCCGTCGTCAGTTGAAACAGCGGGAAGAGTCTGCGGAAGCGTACGGAAAAGCAGGGCGCGCGGAGCAGGCCGAGCACGAGTCGGCGGAGGCGGAGATCATTCGCGGGTACCTGCCGAAACCGCCGTCGCAGGAAGAATTGGAAAATATCGTGGACCAGGCGATAGAAGAGACCGGTGCGGCTGGTATGAAAGACATGGGGAACGTTATGGGTCGGGCAATGGTACTGGCCGAGGGCCGCGCCGAGGGACGACAACTCTCTGCGTTGGTAAGAAGCCGATTGCAGTAGCAGGAATCAGAAGGAGGAACAACGGACATCAACCCTGAAACCCAGATAGAAGCCAAAATTATCATTTCGCCGGGCCGAATGCTGGACGTGTTCGGAGAGCGGGACTCCGTGCTTCGCCGAGTCGAGGAACTGGTGGACTGCGAAGTCGTGGTTCGGGGGAACGAGATCGTGCTGCGCGGTGCCGAGCCGGCGGTTGAAGAGGCCGAGTCAGTTTTCAATAGCCTCGTGGGTCTTGCGGAAGACGGTCACCATCCAACGCCGGAGACCGCCGAACGCCTACTCAAGATGGGTTCAGGGAGTGTAGGACGGGAAGTGCTAGGGGATGTGATCCTCACGCATGGTAGCCGGAGGATCGCCCCCAAGACGCGCAACCAGAAGTCTTACACCGACGCGATACGAGAAAACCAGATCGTCTTTGGCATTGGACCGGCTGGTACCGGTAAGACGTACCTCGCGGTAGCGCTGGCGGTCGAGGCTCTCAATCAGGGGGAAGCGTCCAGGATCATCCTTACCCGTCCTGCTGTCGAGGCTGGGGAATCTTTAGGATTCCTACCGGGTGACATGATGGCGAAAGTGGACCCGTATTTCCGGCCTCTGTACGATGCGCTCTACGAAATGGTGGACCCGGCCAAGTTCCAGGCGTATCTGGAGCGCGGTATAATTGAGATTGCACCCCTGGCGTTTATGAGAGGCCGGACATTGAATGATTCGTTCATCATACTCGACGAGGCCCAGAACACTACGGCCCAGCAGATGAAGATGTTCCTTACGCGTCTGGGTTTCGGCTCCAGGATGGTCGTCACCGGCGACATAACGCAGGTAGACCTTCCGAAAGGCCGTATGAGTGGACTCGAAGACGCCCGACGGACACTCGACAGCGTCGAAGGGGTATCGTTTGTCGGCCTTCAGCGAGACGACATAATACGGAGCGATCTCGTAATGAGGATCGTGGATGCCTACGAGCGAATCCAAGAAACACGAGAGGCCTAACATGAATTGCCGGGAAGAGTCGTGAGCCCTCAAAATGGCTCTGGAAGCCCCGGCAAGCCGGTCAACGAGCTACACCGGGCATCGACCTGGTTCGAGCGTTTTAGAAACTGGATCGAGAGCCTCCCCAAAACGCGACTTTACCTGGTGCTCCTGCTTATCACCTGGCTGTCTCTTACGACCCTTATAAGCCTGGATTCGCGGACACTATCTGCTTTGGGTTTACAGAGCAACAATACAGGCTACCAGGTCGGAACTGTAGCCCAGGATGATGTATTCGCCTCGCGCAACGTTACCTACGAGGATCCGGCGGCCACCGAGCAGGCCCGGACTCAGGCTGCGGAGAATGTACAAGAAGTCTACCGGCAAAGCGGCCAAGTCCCGGAGCAAGTCTCCGAAGATGTCCGGAGCTTTTTCGAAGAAGCTCGTGGTATACGCAATTCTGACGCATCTACGGAGAAGAAAGTTGCCCGGATCTCCAACGTCATTCCTTTCTTCCTGCCGGATAGCCTTGCCCGCCAGTTAGTGTTTTTGGAGGATGGGGAGATAGATGAAGTCCAGCGGTATACGGTAGAGAACCTGAACGATCTCTACGAGTCTACCTCGGTGTCCGACAACGACATCGAGAATATCCCCGCTTCGGTGATCACTGTGGCCGAGGGCAGAGACCGACTCGCGGACGCGGCAGGCCGGGATGCGTCCGGTGATGTGGGCGCTTTGGTAGAGGTGCTGAGCCGGGGCTTTCTTGAACCTAACTACGTTATAGATCGTGGTGCGACTCAGGAAGCCCGCGAAGCTGCCATCTCCAAAGTCGAACCTGTCACAAGAACCATCCAACAGAACGAACGTGTTCTCGCCCTCGGAGAGGTGATCGACCAGGAGAACCTGGCCCAGTTGGAAGCACTTAGCGTAAGCCAGGGATCCAACCCATGGACGGTATTTCTCGGTGTCGGGTTGGTGGTGGCGGCAGAGATGGGGATGACCTGGTATTTCCTGGAGCGCTTCGGCCAACGTATACTGCGGACCAATGCTGTCGTACGGATAATACTCGCTGCCTCGCTGACCATCCTCTTCACCGCGCTGGCCCGGCTTTTTATAGCTCTCTCTTTCGACCCCTATCTAACGCCGCTTGCGGGCCTGAGCATAATCGGGACTTTGCTACTCGGTCCCCGCCTGATGTTTCTCATGGTCGTGGTTACGAGCGTCAATATAGGGATTATCGGCGGGAACGACTTTTACCTGAGTGCCGCGCTTTTGCTGGCTTCGGGGTTTGCTATATATACAGTAGTCCGGGTGAATTCCCGGACCCAGTTGCTCAAAGCGGGACTGTTTGTGGCGGCTGTAACCTCGCTCGTGACTTTCGCCGTTAGCTTGGTGGGAGGGAATACTTTCTCTGCTGCTCTCTGGCAGGGTGTGATCGGGCTCGGTAACGGCCTACTCTCGCTTATGTTGGCGATGGTATTGCTCCCCCTGCTCGAAAACGCCTTCAACATCCTTACCCCCATGAAACTTCTAGAGCTTTCCGATCCCGGCCGGCCCTTGCTGCACAAACTCTTGCAAAACGCCCCCGGCACATTCAGCCACTCTATGATGGTCGGCAACTTGGCGGAGAACGCTGCCGAACGCATCGGGGCGGATATGTTGTTGGCCCGTGTAGGTTCCTACTATCACGACGTAGGGAAGTTGGAGCATCCCGCGTACTTTATAGAGAACCAGATCTCTCAAATGAACCCGCACAACGCCCTGACGGCGAGCCTCTCGGCCAGGGTCATCAGGCGACACGTAAAGGACGGTTTGGAGATCGGAAGGAACTGGGACCTTCCAGAAGAGCTCTTGGAGATAATAGCCCAACATCACGGCTCTACCCGCATCGAGTATTTCTACCGCAAGGCGCTCGAAGAAGCTCTGGACGGTGAAGTCGTGCGCGAGGCGGACTTCCGGTACTCCAGCGGGCTACCGCAGAGAAAAGAAGCTGGCATAGTAATGTTGGCAGACTCTGTAGAAGCAACCGTTAAATCTCTCGCCAAGCCCACCCCCAAACGGATAGAAGATGTGGTTGCCAACACGATCAAGCAGAAGCTCGACGATGGTCAGTTCGACGAGTGTATGCTGACGATGCACGAGATACACGAGGTCGGAGAGGCAATTCGTGAAGCTCTCATCGGTTTCCTCGGTCCTCGTATCGAGTATCCTAGCGGACCAACAGAGTCGAAGGCGCCAGATAAAGCCGCGAGTAAGACGAGCTGAAGGCCTGACAGAAAATGCCGTTTACGGTCGCGGTTGTCGACGAAGTAGGCTACGCTCAGTTAGACGAGCATCGCGCCACGGAACTGTGCGCGGCGGCATTCCGCAGTAGAGGCCTGGACCTGGAACGCTTGGGAGAAGTTTCCGTGGCCCTGGTAAAGAGCGAAGTCATAAGGAGCCTGAACAAGGAGTTTCGGAAGAAAGACACCCCGACCGATGTGCTGAGCTTCGAGGTCGACGGGCCCTACGGGGAGATGGTTGGGGAGATCGTCATCTCTCCCGAGTGCGCGAGCCCCGAGATGGGCATCGAGGAGCTGGTGGTTCACGGCGCATTGCACTTGAGCGGGATGGACCACGGCGGGGATTTCGAGTCGAGTGAGATGGCTGAAGTCCAGGCGTCGGTGTTGGAGAAGGTACGTGGTTAAGAAGGGAAAGAAGTCACAACAGAACGTAGCCCAGAGCTTCAACCACGCGTACCGTGGCATGGTCTACGCCGTTCGGACCCAACGCAATATGCGCTTCCACGTGACGGCTTCGCTGGTAGTCTTGGTAGTGAGCCTTCTGGTTGGTGTATCCGCGCTGGAGCTTGCGGCGTTGGTGTTGGCAATAATGATCGTATTCGTAACGGAGATGTTCAACACGGCGATGGAGTTCGCCGTAGACCTCGTTACCGACGAGTATCATCTGCTCGCGAAATTGGCTAAAGATGTCTCCGCCGGTGCCGTACTAGTCTCCAGCATCGGTGCGGTACTCGTAGGATATTTAGTTTTGGCGGACAACTTGGGTCCGTTTACACTGGAGACTGTAGAGAGTGTACGCCGGTGGCCGGGACACCTCACTCTGGTCGCGCTGATCCTGGTAGTGCTAGTGGTCGTGCTCGCCAAAGCTTTTACGGGTTCTCCAAACACGTTCGCGGGTGGTATGCCTTCAGGGCACGCTGCGGTCTCTTTCGCCGGGTGGGTCGCCGTAAGCTTTATCGCGGCCGATGGACTCTATGGAGGTTTGGTGTCCCTGATCTCCTTACTCATGGCCCTTCTGGTCTGCCAGAGCCGGATCGAGAGCGGAACTCACAACCTTTTACAGGTTATAGTTGGAGCCGCAATAGGTATCCTCGTAACCGTAGCCGTTTTTCAGTTTCTATGAGAGGGTGAGGAGTGGACCAACTAGAAGTAATGGACCTCGCAAAACAGGCTTCCCGGGAGGCTT
This sequence comes from Rubrobacteraceae bacterium, assembly GCA_965214475.1. Lineage (GTDB taxonomy): Bacteria > Actinomycetota > Rubrobacteria > Rubrobacterales > Rubrobacteraceae > SIRX01. The sequence goes on from OZ243953.1 coordinate 479,540, forward strand.
ACGCACCGTACAGCGGATTCCATGTAGGCGCGGCAATCGTAACGGAAGGTGGGACGCTCCATGCCGGCTGCAACGTGGAGAACGCCTCATACGGACTAGCCATCTGCGCGGAACGCAACGCGGCGGCCGCCATGGCCCTCGCGAACCCCGAAGATCGTGAAATAAAGACCGTCGCCATCGTGAGCCCCGACGCTGCGCCGTGCTTTCCCTGCGGCGCCTGCCGCCAGGTGCTTAGGGAGTTCAACTGCAAAGAGATCCTTGTAGAAGAGCCTGGTGGCGGTGTAAGAAGGTATTCGTTCGAGGAGATGCTCCCGAACTCCTTTGGTCCGGAAGATCTGTGATCGGTGCAGACCAGGAAAGCGTTGCGGACCCCGAAAACTTCCGCAGCGGCTTTATTGCGGTTGTAGGACGTCCGAATGTGGGGAAGTCTACCCTGGTCAACCGGCTGGTGGGGGAGAAAGTCTCGATCACCTCTCCCCGGCCTCAGACGACCCGCAGCCCGATCCGTGGCGTCCGCAACGGCGCTGGCTATCAGGCCGTCTTCGTGGACACGCCCGGCTCACAGAAGCCTCGTGACAAGCTACGCTCCCGGATGCAGCAGCAGGTCTTAGACAGCCTTTCCGAATCCGACGTGATCCTGATGCTCCTCGACGCCAATCAGGCGATAGATGGTATCGGTAGCGGCGACCGATATGTGGCCCAGCTAGTTTCTTCCTCCGAAACTCCGACCATAGTGGGAATCAACAAAGTGGACCTGCTGCGAGATACTCCTCAGGCCTTCCCGATAATAAAAGTCATCTCGGAGTTAGGTGATTGGCAAGAGACGTTTCTTCTAAGCGCGACCGACGGCCTGAACGTCAAACCTCTCATGGAGACGGTCACCGGCATGCTCCCACAAGGTCCGCGCTACTTCCCGGAAGGTTACGTTACCGATTATCCGGAAACTTTCGTGCTCGCGGAATATATAAGAGAGAAAGCCCTCAACGTACTCCGGGACGAAGTACCTCACTCCGTGGCGGTCGAGATAGACGAGGTCGAACGTAAAGAGAAGGTAACAGTGATCTACGCCATACTCCACGTAGAACGCGCTACCCAGCGCATGATCGTCCTCGGTAAAGGCGGCAAGATTATAAAGCGCATTGGAACAGAGGCCCGCCGCGACGTAGAGCGACTGCTCGGAACCAGAATCTATCTAGACTTAAAGGTGAAGGTCAGTCCAGGGTGGAGAGGAGACACGAGGTTTCTTGAGCAGCTAGGTTTATAATACAGGTTGATGGTTCAAGAACAGTATTGGGAGGTATGTCGGTGGGAATGAGGGTGCGAGAATTCGCTAAGACGGTGGATCACACCCTCTTGAAACCGAATATTCAGGAACAAGACATCGTTCAATTGTGTGACGAAGCCGCCCACCATCACTTTGCGGCCGTGTGTGTGCCGCCGTGCTACGTGCGGCGCTCCGCCAAGGAGTTGCGCGGGGTGGACGTCAAGGTGGCGACCGTGATCTCTTTTCCTTTCGGCGCGGATACCGTGGCGATCAAGTCTGCGGCGATACGAGATGCCATTTTGGGTGGGGCTTCGGAGTTAGACGTGGTGATGAACCTCTCCAGATTTCAGTCGGGAGATTTCAACTACGTTGCTGACGAGCTCAACAGCCTCAACCAGGAGATTGGGGTGGTCGCCATGAACAACGGACTTACGGACGTGGTGATGAAGGTCATTATCGAAACATCGTACCTTACGGATAAGATGAAGCAGCTAGCCACCCGGATCGTATCCTCCAGTGGCGCGGACTTCGTTAAAACTTCTACCGGATTCGCGCCCACGGGGGCTACGGTGGAAGATGTCGCCCTGCTCCGGGAGGAGGCTCCAGAAGGGGTGGCGGTCAAGGCATCCGGGGGCGTCCGCACCTTGCAAGATGCGATGGACCTACTGAACGCCGGGGCTTCCCGGTTGGGTATGAGTAGTAGCGTAGACGTTATGAAAGAGGCCGAGGGTGGCGGTCTACAAGAGTAAGGGGATAGTCTTACGCTCTATCCGCTACGGTGAAGCAGACCGGATCGTCGACTTATATACCAGCGACGCGGGACTCGTCTCAACCATAGCGAAGGGTATCCGGCGCACCAGATCTCGCTTCGGGGCTCGTTTGGAACCGCTCTCGTGCGTAGATTTCATGGCTTACCAGGGACGCACCCTGGACACTGTGACGCAAGTAGAAGTCTTGAGGAGCTTCCACGATGTTCGTGAGGACCTTAGCCGTTTCGAAGCTGCCGGTGGTCTAGTCGGCACGGTACGGGCCCTCTCCGGCGGAGATGAGCCTGACCGGCGCGTCTTCAACCTTCTTTACCGGGGGCTCGAAAATTTGGAACACCGGGATTCGGGCTACGACTCTCTACAAGCCGCATTTTCCTTGAAACTCTCTATATTGGCCGGATACGCGCTTCAACTCGACTCGTGCATGAGCTGTAGCCAGGGAATCGACGAATTCTCTGAAGGCCACCTCTACTATGCGCCGGCGCTCGGCGGATTGCTCTGCACGGATTGCCGACCCGCTGTTGGGGAAGCCTTTCCTATACCTCCAGGTGCCATCGACAGCCTCGAAAGACTTATCTCGAAACCGTTACGAGACGCTGAAATCCCGAATGGGATCAAAGAAAGTGTCAAGCGGGTTGTACGGTCGCACGTCTTCGCCCACGCTCCAGGAAGCTCATCGCTCACAGCCTCCGGTTCGCGACGGCCGGCGTGAAGCCTTTAGAGAAAGACTGGGCTTGTTCAGAGAGTAGGGGCCGGCTGCGGCCGGAAAATTCGGACGGAGTACGAAACGAATTCCAGCGGGACCGGGATCGAATAATCCACACCAAAGCCTTCCGGCGCTTGATGCACAAGACTCAGGTGTTTATTGCGCCGTACGGTGACCACTTTCGTACGCGCCTCACCCATACGCTGGAGATGATGCAGATCTCCCGCACCATAGCACGCTCCCTCGGATTGAATGAAGACCTTACGGAAGCTATAGCGTTCGGCCACGATCTCGGACACACCCCATTTGGGCATACCGGAGAAGAAGCCCTGGCCAAGACTCTCACGGACCACGGACGGACCTTTTTGCACAACGAGCACTCGTTGCGAGTCGTAGACGTGCTCGAAAAAGAGGGCGAGGGACTGAATCTCACTCTGGAGGTCAGGGATGGAATACTGAATCATACGGGTAAAGGCTATCCATCGACGAGGGAAGGCGAGATCGTGCGGACCGCCGACCGGATAGCCTATGTCAACCACGATGTAGATGATGCTCTGCGTGCGGGCGTCATCCGCCAGGAAGAATTGCCCAAAGACTCTATCGCCGTGCTCGGGGAGCAGACGAGCGGCAGGATAGACACCTTGGTGCGAGATATGATCTCGACGTCCGAGAAAAGGGGTGAGATAGCACTCTCGGACGCGGTCTACGAGTCGCTTATGGAGCTTAGAACCTGGCTCTTCAAGAACGTCTACCGGAATCCTGATTCGCGCCGTAACGTCAGGGCCGCTGAGGTGATAACCAGACTCTTTTACTATTATCTTGAGCATCCCACAGAGCGGGGTAAGAGCGACCCGGATGCCGTGACCGAAACCGTTGACTACGTGGCCGGTATGACCGACCGGTACGCGCTAGCCGAGTATAAGCGTATCTTTCTTCCACAGGACCAAGTTATCTCAAGTTAGCAATCAACTAGCCGGTGTTGAGCATCCCGGAGGAAATGCCGGAGATAGTGCGGAGCAGGGTGTTTAGGGTGGCGTCGCGTTCCGGAGATTCCTCGGGAAGCGCGCGGAGGCGCTGCAGTAGACTAACCTGTATGTAGGAAAGTGGGTCTACATAAGGGTTCCGGAGCCGCACGGATCTCTGAAGGACCGGGCTGTCGTCCAGAAGGCTATCGTAGCCTGTAATCTTTATTAGGGTCTTCACGCAAAATTCGTGCTCTGCAGAGATGACTTCCCACATCCGGTCGCGAAGTTCTTGGTCTTGTACCAGATCGGTGTAGGTCTTGGCTATTCGGAGATCGCTCTTGGCAAGTGTCATCTGCATGAAATTGATGAGCGTTTTGAAGAACGGCCATTCTCTGTACATCTCCCTCAGAGTATCCAGACCATCTTGATATTTCGCGTAGCTGGCTAGGGCGGTTCCTGTGCCGTACCAGGAAGGTAGCAAGAATCGGTTTTGTGTCCAGGCGAAAACCCAGGGAATAGCCCGCAGGCTTTCTACGGTCGGGGTTTGTTCGCGGCGGGCGGGGCGGCTGCCCATATTGAGGAGTGAAAGCTCTCGTATGGGGGAGGCCTCGGAGAAAAACTCCACAAACCCTTCGTCCTCGTACACGAGAGAGCGGTAGGTGTTCCGGGCGGTTTCCGACAAATAATCCATGGCCTCTACCCAGCGGGTGGCGGGGGCGGGGTCCTGATCCTCAGCCGTTGCTTCGAGGACCGCTGCCAGCACTGTGTTTAGGTTACGACGGGCGAGGCCCTGCATACTGTATTTAAAGGAGATCACCTCTCCCTGCTCGGTGATCCGGATCTTTCCATCCAACGTGCCGGGAGGTTGCGCTTTTATAGCGTCGTAACTGGGCCCACCGCCACGACCGGCGCTGCCCCCCCGACCGTGGAAGAGCCTCAGCTCTACCTCGTGGTCGCGGGCGACTTCGGTAAGCAGCCGTTGCGCTTTGTAGAGGGTCCAGTTGCTCGTGACGTATCCAGCGTCTTTACCCGAATCGCTATAGCCGAGCATGATCTCCTGCAAGTCATCGCCCTCTTTGAGTGATGAGCGGTAGAAAGGATCTTCCAACAGCCGGCGCAAAACTTCCGGCGCGTGAGTGAGGTCGTCTATAGTCTCGAACAGGGGTGTTACCCGCAAGTGATTGGCTGTACAGTGGCCATTCTCGTCTATTTGCAATAGGCCGACCCGCCGGGCGAGGAGCTGTACGGAAAGCACGTCGCTGGCTTCGTGAGCCATGCTCAATATGAAAGTCTCGACCACCGGTACGGAGAAATCCTCTTTCGCCTGCCGAATCCGCTCGAAGGTGCCCAAAACTCCCCGAGTTTCCTGGGTGAGGTCTTCTGGCTCGGGAAGCTCGAGGTCTGGAGTCGTGAGCAGCCGACGGAGCACATCGGCTTTCTCCAGCTCGTCTACGCTTAGTAGATCTTCGCCGGTTGCCGCGGAGATTAGCTCTGCAACCGCTTTCGCCACCACCGAGCTTTCCTGACGAACGTCGAGCTTCGCGAGATGGAAACCGAATATTTCCGCTTGCCGGATGCAGTCTCTCAGGCCACCTTCGACAGTTCGTTTGCCACCGTTTTCGAGAAGGCTGTTGCGAATGATGTCTAGGTCGGCGATGTATTCATCAGCGCCGGGATACGCTTCGGATGCCTTGGGCTGCTCTAACGTGTGTCGCAGGCGTTCGGAGATCAGCAGTAATTTGAGCCGATAGGCTTCGTTCGGATCATCTTGATTGTCACCGCCGGTTTCCTGAAGAAGCTGCTCATCGTGCTCTATTGATTCTAGAAGCTCTTTAGAGACCGAAACTAATTTGCGAGACTGGCTCATGTGGTTCGCCAACTGGAGAACAGTGTCCATGTGCCGTTTGACGATCAACTCTCGATGCAGCTTCAGGGCTACGCTGAGAGTATCTGCTTTGACAAACGGGTTGCCGTCCTGGTCGCCGCCAACCCAGGAACCGAAGGACAGAACCTGTCCTAGTTGTGGCGTGTCTTCAGGGAATTTACGTTCTAATTCGTCTTCGAACTCCCGGTAGACGTCCAGGGTGGCCGAGATAAGAGGATTCTCGAAGAACAGCAGGGTGCGCTGAATTTCCTGGGTGACCTCCGGACGGCGGGCCCGCAGCTCGTCAGTTTGCCAGAGAAGAGTGATCTCTTCGGCCAGCAGCTCTTCTAGCCGCTGGCGTTCTCTCCAGGTGAGGGTTACGGACTCTAAAGACTCCAGCATGTCGCCGATGTTGACGTGCTTCCGCCGTACGCTCCTCCTAAGCGCCTCTGTAGGATGTGCAGTCAGAACCAATCCTACGTTCAACCGATCCAGGATGGGCTGTAGCTCCACTCCACTCATGCCTTTATCACGCAGTTGGGACAAAGTACTCCCTAGAGAAGCTCGCTGTGGCGGATCGTCTGCCGAAGACTCGTATTGCCGGCGACGACGAACCCGATGGTAACGCTCGGCGATATTCACGAGTTGAAAGTAAACAGAGAAAGCCCGGATGATCTTTCCTAGCTCCTCCGAGCCCATCCCGGAGACCCTTTGCCGTAGCTGTTGATCCTTGTCAGGGTCGTAGTTGAAGCGTAGTTGCTTGCACAGCAGGCGAATTTCCTCTTCGGTGTCGAAGAGCTCCGCGCCCTCTTGTTCGATCAAAACCTGCCCAAGTAGTTGTCCGAGAAGATTAATGTCCCGGCGGAGTGGTTCATCTTTGTCTTCTAAACCTACCCCAGGGGGCAGGTCGGCATACTCTCCCCGCTGAGCTTGGGCTGCATTTTCTTGCGGGATATTCACGAAGTGTAGAGTAACATTAGCCCAGGAAACTAAATAGTCGTGAGACAAATATTTGTACCAACGTATAACGGAGACCACATAAGTTGAGGATCTCACAACGGAGCATAGAGGCAGTGCGCGATACGGTAGACATAGCCGAAGTCGCCTCCGAGTTCACCGCCCTTCGCCGTCAGGGAGCAAGCTACTCTGGTCTGTGCCCGTACCCGGACCACTCAGAAAAGTCCCCATCTTTCAGCGTCACCCCGGACAAAGGCTTCTATTATTGCTTTGGCTGCCAGAAAGGGGGGGATGCGATAAAACTTGTAACCGACCTCAAAGACTTGCCTTTTGTGGAGGCGGTTACCTACCTGGCCGAGCGCTCCGGTGTAGACCTCGAGTACGAAGGAGTCTCGCACGCCGACTCACAGGTCGTGAGAGAGAGAACCGAGAAGCGGCGCGCCATCTACAAAGCCCTTGCCGCTGCCGCCGTCTACTACCATAAGTACCTGCTCAAATCTCAATCACCAGAGGCAGAGAATGCTCGCACCTACCTGAGAAGACGGGGTTTGGAGCATTCTACTATAGAAGAATTTCGCCTCGGGCTGGCTCCTTCGCGGGGCAATGCCGGTTTCGTGGGGGCTGCTCACAAGTTGGGTCTGGACCATAAAAGTCTCAATGCCGCTGGGCTTCTCTCTTCTCGTGGCGGCGAGCGTTTTTGGGGACGAATCACTTTTCCTATCTCGGACCGCCGGGGTAGAATCGTCGGCTTCGGCGCCCGTGCTATGGGAGACGCGCAGCCCAAATACCTAAATTCTCCGGAGACCGAGATCTTCAATAAGCGAGACTTACTCTATGGCTTCCCACAGGTTATGGGGCCTATACGGAAGGAACGGGCTGCGCTAGTGGTTGAAGGGTATACGGATGTCTTGATGTTGTACCAATCGGGCATTCCGAACGCCGTGGCAACCCTCGGCACGGCCACCACGTCGAGCCACCTCAAAACTCTCAGTAGTTACGCTGACAAGGTTTACGTGCTATTTGATCCTGACGCTGCTGGTGAGAAGGCTATCGAGCGCGCGGCTGCTACTGCTGCGGAGCTGAAACAAGACCTCCGGGTGTTGCGGCTCGACGAAGATCCTGCGGACTGGCTGCTGCATCACTCGCCCGAAGAGTTCAAAGAACTTTTACCCAAGGCGATGCCGGTACTCGAATACAGTATCCGCCGCATTGCGGAGGGGGCGCGCGGCTCAGATGCCACGGAGCGTTCGCGCGCCGTACCCGAATTGCAGCGGCTTGTGGGACAAATAAAAGATCCCGTTCTGCACAACGAAGCCGTTCGCCTGGCCGCTGAGGCTCTCGGTGTCGGCTCCGACCTGTTCCGCGGTACGGGACGAGCAGCGACCTCAGCAACCGCACAGAGAACGAGAGAACAGACCGAAAGTGTGGATCCGCTCTCACAAGCCGGATGGGAAGTAGTAGCCCTCATGCTGGCAAGCCCTCAGCTCAGTGCCAAACCTCTTAGAGACGGGATAGCTGTATCCGGTATGCCGGAGCCTTTGGTCTTAACGCCTGAAGACTTCGGCGCTGATGTTCAGGCACGCCTATTCACCTTGTTGCGCGAATATCCAGGAGAAAATTTCGACAGCATAGCCGCAAAAGAAGAAGCCCGTCCTTTGCTGGACGAGATCGGCCGTCTGTACGCTGCGAGTGAGAGGCTCTACCATTCTTCGAGCTCTACCCAGGCTGCCTGGCTGCGTCTCCGCATACTGAGCCGAGAACGCGATAAACGACAGACTTCAGACTACGATGAGAAGAGTAAGATCCACACCGAAATACAGATCTTAAAGAACGCACTTGGCGCTGTCACCGACCAATCTTGAAGCTCGTCTCCATGAGCCGTATAATCTATCTTGCACAAAGCCTTCCCCTGTAGCTCAATAGGCAGAGCATTCGGCTGTTAACCGAAGGGTTGTTGGTTCGAGTCCAACCAGGGGAGCCAGAGGACACCGCTCGGTGTTTTTAAGGGCCCATAGCTCAGTTGGTTAGAGCATCCGACTCATAATCGGACGGTCCCAGGTTCGAGTCCTGGTGGGCCCACCCTCAAAGTGCGATCTACCTCGAAATAAACCGCATCAGAATCGTAGCTGACGCAATCCCTTTTAGATTCCAGCACTTCCTAATTAGCCCGAACACAACATCTGGGGGACCGACATAGTGAGACACTATATGTTTCGTGTTCGCGATGTGTAGACCACATTCAGACTTTGCCGAGATTACTATAATAAGCAGCGCCCTTAGGGGGAACCATGACCCTTGGGGGGAGGACAAATAGTGGCAATCTCTAGTTTTGAGACGTAAAAAAGGCTATAGATTGCGAAAATTCGCACTGTATGCAAGAATCTCTGAAGTTGTGGGTCAAAGTGGTACGTAATGGGAGGCAAGGACCCTGGCTCTTTTAGGTGAGTATGAGCACACTTTGGATGAGAAAGGACGTCTCACTCTCCCCTCCCGTTTGAGGACCTACTTCGATGGAGGAATCGTAATTACCAAAGGAGTTGACCGGTGCTTGTTCGCGTTCCCGCCGGAGGAGTGGGCGAGGTTCAGGGACAATATCAAAGCCAACGCTGATCTCAGTAGAAGAGGACGTAAGCTCTCCAGAGTATTTTTCTCTACGGCTTTCGAGGCGGGGTTGGATCGCCAGGGGCGAGTTCTTATTCCGACTAAGCTCTCGCAGTACGCTGGGCTTGACCGCGAGGTGACCATAACCGGCGTCGATGATCGGTTAGAGATTTGGGATGCCGCGGAATGGGATCGATACGTTGAAGGGGTGGATGACTCCTTTGAGGAGATCTTAGAAGAGTTCGCTGGCCGGGACATGGAAGAGTGATGGCTACCGGACACCAGCCAGTACTTCTGAAAGAGGCTGTGAAAGCTCTCGATTTAAACTCGGGCGGCTTTGTCGTAGATGCAACTTTCGGAGGCGGCGGCCACACCGAGAAAATACTTGATGGGCTATCGGACCAAGAAAGGTTAATCGGTGTGGATCGAGACCCGGCTGCCGCGCAAAGAGCGGCGCTGATCGTCGACGAGCGTTTCGAGTTCGTTGGTGGACCATACGATGAGGTGCTCTGGCAAATGGTTGAAGCGGGAGAGACTATAGATGCCGTGCTGTTCGATCTGGGCCTCTCTTCCTATCAAATAGATGAACCAGAGAGAGGGTTCAGTTATGTCAGCGGTGGTCCGTTGGATATGCGCATGGACCCCACTTCCGGTATTTCGGCTGCGGAGTATTTGAATACCGCTGAGGCTAGCGAATTGGCGCGGGTGCTCAGCGAGTATGGGGATGTTCCCCGCGGACAGGCGCGACGTATATCCAGGGAGATCATCAAACTCAGGCCACTCGCTACCACTTTAGACCTTCTGGAGGCCGTGAGGGGCGCAGTCGGGTGGGTAGAAAAGGGTGGCAACCCGGCTAAGAGGGTCTTTCAAGCTGTGCGGATCCAGGTCAACGATGAGCTTGGAAGCTTGAAGCGAGCTCTCACCGCTACCGAGCGGCTGCTCGTTCCGGGTGGGCGATTGGTAGCTATCACGTTCCAGTCCGGCGAAGCCCGCATCGTCAAACAGTTCATAACGGATCGCAGCGGACAGTGCGTTTGTCCGCCGGATTTACCGGTCTGCGTGTGTGGCGCGGAGCCCGTGTTTCGCAAGGGACCACTTCTACAGCCTTCGGAAGAAGAGAAGAAAGAGAACCCGCGGAGCGCCTCGGCCCGACTCCGGGTGGCCTACAGGACAGGACAGCCGCCTTCCCAAGTAGAGGGTGGTGCCTGATGGCCGCGCCACAGCGACAAACGAGGCGCGTTCCGCAACCTAACAGGCCGGCGCCCAGGAGAGCGCCGGGTAGATCCGCCGGGCAGAAAGGACAAGTTCAACGCCGCAGGTTCATAGTGTTAGTGGTATTGCCGATGCTTTTGATGCTGGGGAGCGTCTATTTGCATACGGTAGCTGCGAACCTCGGAGATGAAGCATTCGCGCTAGAAGAAAAGCACGCGGGGCTTTTGGTCGAGAAAGAAGAGTTGCAGGTAGAAGTGTCGGAGCTCTCCGCGCCAGGCCGTATACGCTCGATGGCCCGCGAGAACCTCGGAATGATATCGCCCAGGGCAGAAGACATGAGAAGTTACGACAGGGAGGATGGAGTACAGGATGGCGGACAAGAGATACAGGAGGGCTCCAGGTAAGGCAGAGTCCAGCCGTGTATCCCGTAAGAAAGCCAGCCGGTCTCGTGAAAACACCGGCTCCAAGGGAGATGCGCGGTCTGACTCGGGAGCTCGTGTTGTACCTTTCTCTCGCAAAAGCGGGAGGAGGGCTTACGCATCACGTAATCGTTCCTCGCGAAGAACTGCAACGCCCAAGGTCCGCGAAGTCGGTAGGCAGAGGCTAAAGATTGTGCTAGTCGCGGTTGCGATTGCCGGCCTGCTGCTTTGTGGCCGCGCAGTCTACTTGATTGTGGCCGAAGGAGATGGGTTACAGGCTCTGGCCGCTGAGCAACCTACGGAAACACAGGATGTCGCCAGCGGCCGGGGCGATATTCTGACGGCAGATGGCAGGAGGCTCGCGACTAGCCTGGACCGCTATCGCTTAGTCGCTACGCCCTACCAGATAGAGGAACCCGCTGAAGTCGCATCCAAATTATTTGAAGTGGCCGGCTCTGAGCTTGGACAAACGGAAAAGCAGATCACCTCCGAACTCACCGAACGCGATGCTCAGGGCAATCTGGGCGGGTATAGCGTCATAGGCTCTGTCGAACCTCAGACAGCGGCGAAGATTCAGGAATTGTCCTTCGAGGGCCTGACACTCTTTCCAACTTCGGTGAGAGCCTATCCGGACGACCAGCTCGCCAGCCAGAGTGCGGGGTATCTTGGGGACGATGGTGAGCCTTTCGGAGGAATAGAGGCCCGGTACGACGAGAAGTTGAAGAGTGGACAGGACGTAAAAGTAACCATCGACGCCGCCGTACAGCAACAACTTGAGAAAGAGCTGCAGGGAGTGATCGAGGGGCACGGGGCGAAGGACACCCTCGGCCTGGTGATGCGGATCGACGATGGAGCCGTTGTCGCCCTCGCCGGTGCGCCCACCTTCGATAACAACGAATTTCAGGAGTCTGATCCCGAACTTCAGCGCAATCGTATTCTCACTGATCCCTACGAGCCGGGCTCGACCTTCAAGCCGTTTAACATGGCGGCGGCCCTCGAAGAAGAAGCGGTCTCCACCGAGAGCTGGTTCACGGTTCCCGACAACATACAAGTCGCCGACAGGGTGATCTACGACTCCGAACCACACGAAGTAAAGACAATGCAGCCTAAAGACATCCTCGAACAATCCAGCAACGTCGGCACCATACAGGTCGCCCAGCAACTCGGCGGAGATAAGCTCGAAGATTACATTCGGCGTTTCGGTTTTGGTGAGCCTACCGGCCTGGATCTTTGGGGAGAGGATCCCGGCGTAGTACCCGCTTACGAAGATTGGAGTGGGTCCTCGATAGGCAACATTCCTATCGGGCAGGGGCTTACGGTAACCCCACTTCAGCTCGTTGCCGGTTACGCGGCGCTCATCAACGGCGGCACCAAAGTAGAGCCTCACATAGCCCAGGGTGCTGGAGTGTCGGAACCCGGCGAACGGGTGATAAGCCGTGAAACCTCGGATATAGTACGCGGGATGTTACAAAACGTGGTCGAAAACGGCTCGGGCCACTTAGCCCAAATACCCGGCTATACGGTGGGCGGCAAGACCGGAACCTCCCAGAAAGTAGATCCCGAGACCGGGGCTTACGCTTTTAAACACATTGCTTCATTTATCGGGTTCGCACCCGCTTCGGACCCGGAATACGTAGCCCTTATCATCGCCGACGAACCCCAAACCGAATACTGGGGCGAAGTGGTCGCCGCCCCGGCTTTCCAACGGCTCATGAGCTTTACGCTCGTTTACTACAATGTACCCCCGGATCGCCAAGAACCCTCTCAGCAAGAAGGCGCGTTCGAGTGAAAGCCGTCACCCTAAAAGATGTGGCCCAGATTATCGGGGGCACGCTAGTGAGTGGCGACGGCGAAGCCTTAGTTCGAGGAGCGGCCGTAGATTCGCGGTCAATACGGCCGTCTCAGTTGTTCTTTGCCCTCCGGGGCCAGACAGACGGTGCGAATTTTGCCCCCGAAGCTCATTTGCGCCGTGCAGGGGCGACGGTGGCGGACCGGCCTCTAGACGTTCCTACCGTTGTCGTCGAGGATCCACTACATGCTCTTCAGAAGCTCGCCCGATGGAGCATCTCCCACGAGCCGGAGTCATCGCCTAAAGTCGTCGGCATTACAGGGAGCGTTGGCAAGACCACGACAAAGGACGCGCTGGCGACTATTTTGCGCTTTGCCGGGAAAAAAGTTTGCGCGACTGAAGGAAACTTCAACAACGAGATCGGCCTTCCACTGACGGTTCTTTCAGCAGGAGAGCGAACAGAGGTCTTGGTCCTCGAAATGGGTGCCACACATACCGGGGACGTAGCAGCTCTCTGCGATATAGCGCCGCCACAGTTAGGAATCCTGACGGCGATCGCACCGGTACATCTGGACTCCTTCGGAAATCTGCAAGCTCTGGCCGCGGCCAAAGGAGAACTCGCCCGCGCCCTTCCGAAAGACGGAGGTTTCGTTGCTCCAGCCGGGGTACCAGAAGCCGCTGTGGCAAAAGACAGAACCTTCAGTCAACGGATAAACTTCTCCAGTGGGGCCGCAGATGATGTTCAGCTTTGGGTCTCTAAGGTTGAAGAACAAGATGAAGGTTTGAGTTTCGTGGTTCACTGGGGAAAAGAGTCGACGGAAGTTCGCGTTCCGATCTTCGGCACGCACCTTATAGAGCCGCTGCTGGCGGCGTTTGGAGGGGCTCTTTGTCTGGGAATGGAACTAAAGGATTGCGTTACAGGAATATCCCGCATAAAGCGAACGGGTCTTAGGGGCGATGTTTATCGGTTGCGAGAGGATATCGTAGTTTACGACGATTCTTACAACGCATCTCCGAAAGCTATGGAAGCGGTATTGCGTTACGGGGCGGATCAGGCGCGCCGGCAAGAGCGACGCTTTGTAGCTGTTCTGGGCAGCATGTTCGAGCTTGGACCAGATGCCCGCGCTTATCATCGGGAAACGGGCAAAATAGCCGCAGAAGTCGGTGTAGACTTGTTGGTGGGGGTAGGAGAAGAAGCCCGCTGGTACGCTGAAACGTTCTCCGGCAAAACTCTTTTATATGATAACGCAACGTCGGCTGCTAAAGGGTTGCAAGAAGCCTTGCGAGGTAGCGAATACGTGATCGTCAAAGGTTCGAGAGGCATCAAACTCGACGCTCTCACAGTTGAGCTAAGGGAGAGATTGGCCCTTGTTTAGCGTTGTATTAGGTGCAAGTATAGCTTTCATAGTAACGGTAACCCTCGGAACCACGTTTATTGATTACCTGCAAGTGCGAAAGTTTGGGCAGTTCGTGAGGGAAGAGGGGCCGCAGACGCATCTGGTCAAAGCTGGGACGCCGACGATGGGCGGTGTTTTGATGCTGGTAGGGCTGTTGGCCGCGCTGCTCGTAGTCGCGCAGCCTAACGTCAGGACTTTTACTACGCTGTTGCTGATCTCTGCGGCGGCCGGAATAGGACTCTACGATGATTGGCAGAAAATCTCTGCCCGCAAACCAGAGGGGTTGAGCGCCCGGTACAAGTTTTTGTTGTTGACGTTGGCGGTAGTGCTGGCTGACTTTCTCGCGCTACGCTACGTCGGGGTAACTCAGAACCTGATCGTACCCGGCTGGGACCGCAACTTGGTGCTCGGGAGTGGAATAATCGGTATCGCGTTGTTTAGTGGCTTCCTGCTGTTGGTCATAGTCGGTACGACTAACGCGGTCAACCTTACGGACGGTTTGGATGGACTCGCCGCTGGGGCTGGGGCCATCTCGCTGCTGGTTTATACGGCGATAGCGTTTCTGGAGCGCCAGTATGATGTTGCCATCATCTGCGGGGCCATGGTCGGGGCGCTTATCGGCTTTCTTTGGTACAACTCGCATCCGGCCCAGATTTTCATGGGGGATACGGGCTCTTTGGCTATAGGTGGCGTGCTGGCTGCCGCGGCGGTCTTGACCAAAACAGAGCTGTTGTTGCCGATAATCGGTGGCCTGTTTGTTATAGAGGCGTTGTCGGTGATCATCCAGTACAGCGTCTGGAGGTTGAGCGGACGGAAGCGCCGGGTCTTCAAGATGGCCCCAATACACCACCACTTCGAGATGTCTGGCTGGCAGGAAAACAAGATCGTTGTGCGGTTCTGGATCCTGCAGATCGCCTTCGCTTCAACGGGTTTTGTCCTCTACTACCTCTTTCTCTACAGTAAGGTATGAGGAGTTTGGGTGCAGTGAAAAACCTTGTTTATGGACTGGGAGAATCGGGACTCTCTGCCGTTCGGGCATTGCTCGAGAACGGCCAAGAAGTCCTCGCAGCGGATTCCCAAGATACCGAGTGTTTGCGGAAAGCTCTGGCAGACCTTGGCGTGCAAGGGCGGTTTGCAGCGGGGACAGAGGTTCTGGAAGGTATTGACCGGGTCGTTGTTAGCCCGGGAATTAGTCCGCAGGAGCCTGTTCTAGAAGCCGCTGAGGCTAGAAATATTCCAATCATCTCGGAAGTGGCTTTGGGGCTTGAGTTGCTCGGTCCGGACGTAAAGGTAGTAGGGATAACCGGGACCAACGGCAAAACTACGGTAGTAGACATGATCCAGACAATCCTATCCGAGGCGGGTTTGCCGCATACAGTGGCGGGGAATTCGTGGCGGGCCCTAACGAGTTGTTTGGAAAAGGCGCGGAGTACGGGTGTACTCATCTTGGAAGTTTCATCCTTTCAACTTCACTATCTGGAGAACGCAGGATTCGACGTTTCAGCTCTTCTTAACGTGAGGCCGGATCACCTGAACTGGCATCGCTCGTTTGATGAATACGTTGCGGACAAAATCCGTGTTTTCGATGGACAGGGAGCAGCAGGCTTATCACTCGTCAACGCCTCCGACCCTATTGGGTCTGCCGCCGCCACGGAGTTTCGCTCAGAGACCCTGATAATCGGTAAGGAAGGCACAGGCGTTCGAGATGACACCCTGGTCCTTCACGATGAGGTACTCGCGTCTTGCTCAGAGTTGAAGTTTGCAGGTAAGCACAACTACGAAAACGCACTCTTTGCGGCTTCTGCATCGGAAAGATTGGGCGTCCCGCCAAAAGACATCCGTCACGGCTTGATGAACTATCGACTCAAGCCGCATAGGATGGAGTTAGTGGAGGAGCGCGAAGGGGTCTCCTACGTGGACGATTCGAAGGCGACAAACCCGGCTGCCGCCGCGGCCGCGTTAGAAAGCTCCAAAGCCCCCGTTGTGCTAATTCTCGGTGGATCTAAGAAAGAAACCGAATTTGCCGAGATACTGCCCCATCTGGAGTTGTGTCGGGTTGTAGTTTGCCAGGGTGAGGCTGGCGGTGTGATCTCAGAGTATCTGATCGGGGCCGGGTGGGGTAGGGTCGTCTACCGGGCACAAGATCTCTCGCGGGCCGTGAAGATTTGTGACGAGCTGTCACAGCCCGGAGATACTGTGCTTTTATCGCCGGGTTGCGCTAGTTTCGATCAGTTTACGGGTTACGAAGAGCGCGGCCGGGTCTTTTCCCGTCTGGTAACGGGAGGTCGAGAAACCCAAAAGGCAGTTCGTAGTTGACTAGCTTGCGAACGAATTTATTGTGGGTGACGCTGGCGCTCTCGTTGCTGGGGCTCGTGATGATCTACTCTGCAACTTACAGGGAGTTTGGCGCGCACTATCTCTTTCTTCGTGCCGGACACATAGGTTTGGGTGTCGTTGCTTTTCTGGTTGCGAGCCGTGTGAGGTATACAGCCTGGCGTCGTCTGTCTCCGCTGCTGTATATCGTTGTGCTAGCCAGTCTGGTTCTGGTCCTCGTTCCCGGTATTGGAGTAGAAGTTGGCGGGGCGCGAAGGTGGTTCGACCTCGGGATGATCAGCCTGCAGCCCGCAGAGTTTGCGAAGGTGGCGGCGGTTATCGTTCTGAGTTGCGCCGTGTCTCGCTTCGGTACCGGCTCCGGCCTGCCGCTGGGACCGTTGCTGGGTGTTGGGTTGCTCTTTTTGCTGGTGGTGTTGGAGCCGGATTTCGGGACTTCCGTAGTTCTTCTAACCGGCGTAGCCGGAGTCCTATGGGCGTCGGAGGTTAGGACGCGGGACCTGTTGGTTGTCAGTGGGGTAGCCGCTACCGGTCTGATCGGGGTAATGTGGCTCGAGCCGTATCGCCGGGAGCGATTCATGACCTTCCTGGACCCCTGGGCCGCATCGGAGGGTTCCGGCTACCAGATAGTGCAGTCTCTAGTGGCTATCCAGAGCGGCGACTTCTTCGGATCCGGGGCCGGTTCGGGGGGACAGGGGATCGTCATACCCGAAGTGCAGACGGATATGATCTTTGCCCTAATTGGTGAAGAGTTTGGGCTGCTCGGGATGATCGCCGTTATCGGAGCCTTCTGTTTTGTCGCGATCGCAGGATTCCGGATAGCGTTGCTGGCCCCATCGGTTATGGCCCGCTGCTTGGCCGCGGGTCTCGCTACTATGCTGGCCGCACAGGCGATCTTCAATATCGGGGCGGCGATGAACGTTTTGCCGCTAGCTGGCATGACGCTGCCGTTTATCAGCTACGGGGGGTCTAGCCTGATAGTCTCATTCGTAGCCGTTGGTATTCTCTATCGAATTTCGGAGGACAGTGAACGAGCAAGAGAGGCCAAACCTCGCCCAGGACAACCCCAAAGAGGCAAGAAACCTAGCAGGAGAAACACACCCAGCGCGGATATTGATAGCCGGCGGCGGTACCGGGGGGCACGCCATTCCCGCGCTCTGCGTGGCGGATAATTTGCGAGAGAGAGGCGCTACGGTGGAGTTTGTGGGAGCGGCTTCGGGCATAGAAGCAGACCTCGTGCCCGAGGCGGGCTACAAGTTGCACACTCTTCCGCTCAAAGCTCTCGCCGGAGGGCCCATAGCGCGCGGCCGGGCGGCACTGCTATTTCTGCGCGCTTTCGGGCGTTGCAGAACTCTTATCAAGGAGTTTGGGCCGGGAGCGGTCCTCGGGGTTGGTGGTTACGCTAGTGCCCCAGTGGTTGTGGCGGCGAGCACCATGGGGACGCCGACTTTCCTGCACGAACAAAACTCGGTGCCCGGAAGAGTTAACCGTTTCTCTGGTCGGTTTAGTAACGAGGTCTTGATGACTTTCCCCGAGGCCGCCAAACATCTGAGAGATACCAACTTGGTTGGAATGCCAACCCGTAGGGAAATGTTCGTCTCCTCCAGGGAAGAATCCCTCGAACAGTTGGGTTTAGAGCCGCCGGTAGTGTTGATCTTTGGTGGGAGCGGCGGAGCACTTAGAATAAACTTGGCGGCTGCAGAAGCTTTCCGACAAGAGACCCCATATACGGTAGTCCAGGTAGCAGGCAGACGCGACTTTTCCCGGCTCTCAACAAACAACCCGCGCCATCACATTTTGGAGTACGTGGATGATATGTGGCATTATTTGGCCGCCGCCGATGTTGTTGTTATTAGATCCGGCGCCGGTTCGCTCTTCGATACCGCCACAGTAGGCCGGGCATCAATATTGATCCCATACCCTTACGCGGCGGGAGACCACCAACTCCACAACGCCCGTTACTTTACCGAACGCCGCGCCGCGGAACTTCTCATGGACTCCGATGTAAGCCCCGAAATGTTGCGCCGTCGCATAGAAGACCTACTGGATGATAGAACGCGTCGTGAAAACCTGGCCGTCCGAATGAAGGCGCTAGCCACGCCGGAGGCGGCGGAGAGGGTTGCTGATACCTTGATACGCGCCGCAAACGAGAGGGAGTAAGATGAATATTCACATGATAGGTATTGGCGGCGCCGGAATGAGTGGCATAGCCGAAGTTCTACACAGAAAAGGACACACTGTCACCGGCTCCGACTTGAAGGAGTCTCCGTATGTTCGTCGCTTGCAAGAGAGGGGCATTCAAGTCTACATTGGGCACGTAGCAGACCAGGTCGGGAACGCGGATCAAGTCGTAACATCTACCGCTATTCCCCCGACGAATCTGGAGCTTTTGGAGGCCCAGCGTCGTTCTATCCCTGTGATACCGCGGGCCGCGGCCCTGGCCTCTATTCTCGAAGACGGAAATAGCGTCGCCGTAGCTGGCACCCACGGTAAGACCACAACCACCAGCATGACCGCCCACGTACTGAGTGCCTTGGGCGAAGACCCTACCGCTCTCGTGGGCGGCGAGCTCAACGACATCGGAAGCAACGTGGCCTTCGGGCGGCCGGACATGATCGTCGCTGAAGCCGACGAGAGCGACCGGTCTCTACTCTACCTTCGCCCCCAAGCTGCGATCATCACTAACGTCGAATTTGACCATCCGGATTTCTACGCTTCACTGGAAGACGTTCTCGAAACCTTCGCCGAGTTCGTACATGCACTACCGTCAACGGGACACCTGGTCACCTGCGCCGACGACTCGCTATGTCTGCAATTAGCCGAAGAGGCTCCATGTCCAGTAACCACCTACGGCATCGAGAGCGGAGAGCTGCGGGCAGAGATCCTCTCACCCAGTTCATACACGCTGCTTGAAGATGGTGTAGAGCGCGGTAGGGTTGACCTGGGAGTCTATGGACGCCATAACATCCTCAACTCCCTGGCCGCCGGGTGTGTGGCGCGATGGCTCGGCCACGATGCCTACGAAGGTCTGTCCAGCTTGAATGCTTTCACTGGCGTGCGGAGGCGCTTTCAGATAAAGGGTGAAGAAGCCAACGTCCGGGTAGTAGATGACTACGCCCACCACCCGACGGAGCTTTCCTCTACCCTACAAGCCGCCCGCGATACTTCGGCAGGAAGGGTCATAGCAGTCTTCCAGCCTCACCGGTACAGCCGGACCAAAAAATTTCACCGCGAGTTCGGCGAAGCATTCGAAGCAGCGGACGCCGTCCTGATCACCGACGTCTACGGAGCGGGTGAACTGCCGCAGCCCGGGGTAAACGGAAAGCTAATCGTCGACGCCATCTGCGAAACACAAGGACACCCTGATGTCTACTACGTCCCGAAGCAACAAGACATCCCGCAGGTACTAAGCACAATATCTGCCCCCCACGACACTGTACTAACGATGGGGGCCGGAGATATCTCCCACGTAGGGGAGGAATTATTGGAGTTGCTGGAGCACCCAGGTTGACGAAATTTCTGCGACCCATCTGTGTCTCGCTCGCCGTCGCCGTTCTGACTGCGATCTTAGTCTACATCGTAGCCTACCTCGTATACCCGGTCACGGGTGTCAAGGTCCAGGGAGCCCGCATGGTGCCCGAAACCCAAGTGTGGAACTCCGTGCCGGACCGTGCAAGCCTCCTTACCCTCAACACAACTCTGCTAGAGCGCCGGCTGGGGGCTAACCCTTGGGTTAAAGGAGTCAAAGTGCTAAAAGATTGGCAGTCGGGTATAGTTACGGTTGAGGTTGAGGAACGGCGGCCGTTTTTGAGTGGAGAAGTGGATGGGCGCAAGGCTGTATTTGCGGCGGATGGAACCGAGCTTCCGCGCCTTGGAGGGGCGGATCTACTGGGTATCGAAACCAATGAAGAACGCTTGGAGAGTATCTTGAGCAGCGGGCAAACTTTAGAGAAAAACGGTGTGGCCGCTGAGTCAATAACAGGGTTGAGCCCTGGTGGGGTTGAAGCTCTGGTAGACGGACGGCGCGTGATCTTCTCCGATGAGGTCCGGGCCGGTCAAGCCGCGACTCTTCCGGAGGTTATGCGGCAGAACCCGGATGCCCCGGTCTTTGATCTCCGGTCACCGGAGCGCATAGTGGTCGAAGAAGTATCGGTCGTCGGAGAGTCGGAGGGGTAACGAGGAGCTTTGGCGCAGTCGCTGATACACGGCATAGATGTCGGCACGACAAAGATCGTAGCCATCACCGGCCAAGTAGACGACCAGCGGGGCACCCTCGAAGTCCTGTCGGTCGGAGAAGCCCCGAGCTACGGATTGAAACGTGGCGTAGTAGTGGACAGGGAATCTGCTGCGGACTCGGTCGCGGAGGCGATGAACGCCTGCGGTATGGGGGACGTGCCTGCGGTAGTGGGCATAGCCGGCAGCCACATTTCTTCGTTCAACACTGAGGTGACGCTTCTCAATCGCAGCCGCAACCTATCCATTACCGATAGGTTTGTCCGCAAGCTAGAGTACGAAGCGCGAGAAGCCGTTGTAGACGAAGATGAACAGGTCATACACGTTGTTCCACGGAGCTACGTGCTGGACGGCTCAGAGGGTGTGCAGCAACCAGTTGGACTCGCGGCCCGCAAGGTAACCATGCGGGCCCACACGGTAACCGGGGCTATCTCCAGCATTCAAAACCTTCTCTACGCCGTGGAGGACTGTGGGGCCCGCGTGTCGCAAGTAGTGCTGGAACCTTTGGCATCCGCCGAATCATGCCTCCGGGCGGCGGACCGGGATGCCGGCGCCGTTCTCATAGATATCGGGGGCGGCACTACCGATATGGCGGTTTTCCTGAAAGGCGCGTTGGTCCATACGGATGTCATACCCATCGGCGGAGAGAGCTTCACTTCCGACGTTGCCTACGGCTTCAAGGTGCCCTACGAAAGCGCAGAGAGGTTAAAGATCCGCTACGGTACTGTGCTCTCGCGCATCGTCGACTCTGTGGCCGCTGTCAATTTGAACAATAAGCACTACAATGCCCACTTTCTCAGCCAAATACTGGAATACCGGGCCCAGGAAGTCTTTGAATATGTCAGCAATTCACTAAAAGAAAATGGCCTCCGGACGCAAATATCCGGCGATGCGGTACTTACTGGTGGAGGTTCTCTCCTCGACGGTATGACCGAGCTTTCTGAAGACATTTTAGGCCTTCCTGCCCGTACTGCCATCCCTTACGAAGTGAAGGGAAACTTTAACGTTCTACGGAAACCTCAGTACGCAACCTCGGTCGGACTACTAACCTTTGCCGCTAAGCAGGGTAAAGCTAAACCTAAAAGTAAAGGTGCGCGGGTTAACAGTTTTGGTAGCATAGTGGAGTCTATAAAAGGTTGGTTCCGGGGCGTGTGACCCGGCTGGCGTTGAGAAAACAGTCAACGGAGGGTTGAGAGCGGTATGTTGGATGCGGGCACGAACTATCTAGCGGTAATAAAAGTTGTCGGGATTGGCGGTGGCGGGACCAACGCTGTGAACCGCATGATCAACTCCGGTTTGCAGGGGGTTGAATTCATTGCGGTCAACACGGACGCCCAGGCGCTTCAGATGTGTGACGCGGATCAGAAGATCCACATCGGAGAGAAGATCACCCGCGGACTAGGTGCCGGCGCAGATCCCAAGATCGGGGCAGAGGCTGCCGAAGAGAACAAAGCCGACCTCGAGGAATCTCTGCGCGGCGCGGATATGGTTTTCGTCACCGCCGGTAAGGGTGGCGGTACGGGCACCGGGGCCGCTCCGGTAGTAGCCAAGATTGCGCGCGAGTCCGGCGCTCTTACGGTAGGGGTCGTCACGCGGCCGTTCGCGTTCGAGGGTCGGCGGCGCTCGACCTACGCTGAGGAAGGTATCAAGAAGCTCCGGGAGAACGTTGACGCACTAATCACCATTCCCAACGACCGGCTTCTGGACGTTGCGGAGAAGCGTACCACGATGATGGACGCCTTCAAGATGGCTGATGATGTACTCCGCAAGGGTGTGCAGGGCATAACGGACCTCATCACGGTACCGGGGCTCATCAACCTGGACTTCGCCGACGTGCGGACGATCATGCGGGATTCCGGTTCGGCTCTTATGGGCATTGGTAGCTCGAACAGTGAGAACCGGGCCGCAGAATCAGCGAAGGCGGCGATTTCCAGCCCGCTGCTAGAGGCCAGCATCGAAGGAGCAACGGGAATTATCCTCAACATAACGGGTGGTAGTGATCTGGGCCTCTTCGAGGTCAACGAGGCGGCTGAGATCGTCCACAATGCCGCCCACCAGGAGGCTAATCTGATCTTCGGCTCTGTAGTTGATGAGAGCTTCGGGGATCGGGTGAACGTCACGGTCATCGCGACGGGCTTTGATCAGAGGATGGCGAACCAGCGCAGATCCGAGCGGCCAGGCTTGGAATTCGATGAAGAAGAGTTGGCCCCGCCATCATCATCGTCATCGTCTTCTACCCAGGAGGGCGACCCGCTCGATATACCAGCCTTTCTCCGCCGCCGGTAGATAGCTGCGATAAGATAACGGCGTGGATACGACCTCGCTATGGAAATTAAAAACCGCCTCCGGCCACCATCAGGCCGGGGGCGCTGTATTTGTTGTGCCAGAACCGGAGCCGGATGGGGCACGGGTTCAGTTCTTTACCCGTCTTGGCGGTGTCTCGGAACCCCCATTCGGCAGCCTGAATGTTTCCATGACTGTCGGGGACGACCGTGATGCGGTGACGGAGAATCTCTCGCGCATCAAGGATTCGATGGCCGGAAATTCGTCGGCCTGGGTGCAGCAAATCGCCGGGGACGAAGTCGTACGGGTAGATGAGCCTGGCTTTGCGGGGCGGGCCGATGCTCTCGTAACGGGAAAGAATGACTTGGCTCTGGTAGTTGCCGTAGCGGATTGTGTGCCGGTAGCGCTGGTTGGAGACAAAGAAGTTGGAATGGTCCACTCCGGATGGCGCGGAACTCTATCTGGAATAAGTGGAAAGGCCGTTCGGGCATTGAATTGCGATAGTGTGAAGGCTTATATAGGGCCTTGTATAAGACAGTGCTGCTACGAGGTATCCGAAGAGCTGGCAGGTGAGTTTGCTGATCGGTTCGGACCCGAGGTGATCTCGGGTCGCAATCTCTCGCTGCCGGATGCAATCAAGGCGGATCTCGAAGAGCAGGGCGTCGGTGACGTACAAGACCTCGGGTTGTGCACGGGGTGCCGTCCGGATCTCTTCTATTCCCACCGCAAGCAGGGACCAACTACCGGGCGAAGCCTGGCGACGGTGTCGAAAGTTTCGTAGTGGAGAGCTCAATCACTACAGAGAGTATCCGGAGCAGAATCGAAGCTGTAAGGGAGAAGGTGCAGGGAGCCCTTGAGCGCAGCGGACGCGGACCTGACGATGCCCGTATCCTTATTGCCAGTAAGTACTATACGGTAGAGCAAACTTCCGCCCTTTTGGAGGCGGGCGTGGATTTGATCGGCGAAAACCGGTCGGAAGATCTGGCACTCAAGCAGAAAGAGTTCGGTGACGCTTTCGAGTGGCACTTTATCGGCCACTTGCAGCGTCGCAAGGCGAGAGACGTGGCGCCCAGGGTGAGCCTCATACACTCTGTTGACTCGGCGCGTCTGATCGGAGAGCTACAAAAACGAGTTTCAGAGGATGGAATCGACGTTCTCCTTCAGGTAAACGTTAGCGGTGAAGAGTCTAAATATGGAGTAGAGGAAGAGCAGGTTGAAGGGCTTTTAGAGGCTGCTGCGGAGACTGATGGGCTGGTTCGCGTTCGGGGTCTTATGACGATAGCGCCACAGGTTGAAGAACCGGAAGATGTACGTTATGTTTTCGCAAAACTCAGAGAGATACGTGATAGGCTACGACCGATTTGGAGCCCAAACTTCGACCTCTCGGACCTCTCTATGGGGATGAGCAGTGACTACGAGGTCGCAGTCGAAGAAGGTGCTACTTTGGTAAGAATTGGGAGGACGATTATTCAGGAGGATGGCCCGTGAGGAGTAACGATGGGAGCTAGAGATAGTCTGGAGCGAGTCGCGGCCTGGTTTGGCTTCGGCGACGTCGAGGACGAATATTACTACGAGGAAGAGGAAGAAGAGAGTGTGCCCTATGGTCGCACCGCTTACGCAGGCGGTGGCGGGGAATCCGCTCCTGCGGTCCGGCGACTTGGGCGGGCGGGGCGCTCCTCGGCTTTCGGCACTTCACTAGGGGATCTCTTCGGGAGTGATGGTTCAGACGATTACGGGCGAGAGTCAGATTCTGGACAGTCGCACCTCCGACCGGTGCCGGACCCCCGACCGGCTCGGGTTAGCGTACTGGAGCCATCCAGCTTCAACGATGCCCAACCCCTGGCTGATCGCTTTAAACGCCAACAGCCGGTGATCCTAAACCTCCAGAACGTCGACACTGAACTCTCCCGGCGAATGGTGGACTTTTGCTCCGGTCTCACTTATGCGCTAGACGGCCAGATACAGAGCGTTGCAAACCGGGTTTTCTTGATCACACCCAACAACGTCGAGGTTAGTGCCGAAGAGCGTAAGCGCCTCGCCGAAAAGGCGTTCTTCAATCAGCTCTAGGATCGTCCAGTCGGTTTGACCAGTGTAGGAGTAATAGGGGCGGGCAAGATCGGGGGCTCTCTCTCGATGCGCCTCGCTGAGTCCGGCAACTTCGAACTAGGTGTCAGCGACATTCACACCGAGCATCTGAAACCTTACGCCGAGCGTTACGGGATGTACGTTACGGACTCCAACGTGGACCTCGTGAAGAATAGCGACATTATCGTCGTAGCGGTAAAACCCTGGGACGTGGTGCCCGTAATGGAAGGCATATCACAGGCGGTCGAGGGCACCGAGAAAGCCGTCGCCAGCGTCGCCGCAGGCGTTACTATAGATAGCATTTCTGAAAAGTTGCCGACAGGGACTCCGGTTTTACGGGTAATGCCGAACGTCTGCGCTTCGGTAGGGTTGGGTTCTGCCGTGGTTACCGCCAACGAAGCGGGGCAGGATTATTTGCCGATGTTGATGGATATGTTTGGCTACGTAGGGGAGGTCATGGAACTGCCGGAACGGCTTTTCGACGCCGCCACGGCACTACACGGCTCCGGACCGGCTTACGTGGCGCTTTTCGCTGACGCACTTATACAGGCCGGAGTGCGAGAAGGCATACCACGCGACGTCGCCCGGCGGTTGGCAATAGGAACGATCCAAGGTACAGCTGTTTTGCTTCAGGAGCGGAGTGCCCACCAGGTTCGCGACGAGGTAATGACGCCTGGTGGCACGACGGCCGCCGCCTTCGTCGCGATGGAGAAAGCAGGATTCGTCGGGGCCGTCTACGACGGTGTAAACGCGGCGGCGGAACAATCCCGGGGGTTAGGTAAGTAATGCTGGCGTTGCTGCAGGAGTTTGGGTACAGTATAAGTGGTTTGTTGATAGGTATCGTTACCTACGGCTACTATATACTGCTCGCTTTTATAATTGGTTCCATACTGTTCAGTTGGTTTCCGGGGTATCCGTCGAGCAGTTTTATGCAGGCAATCTACAACGCGGTTCGTGCCGTTGCAGATCCCATTCTGGGGCCGATCCGAAACAATATACCGCCTTTGCGGATCGGAGGTTTCGGCTTGGATCTATCCCCGATAATCGCCTTGCTCGGACTCTGGATAGCGCGGAGACTGTTAACTACGATAATCAGTATATTCATAGAACCTGTTGTGGGGTGATCTGAAGTGGCTTTGAAACCGATAGATGTGCGGCGCAAAGAATTCAAGAACAGCATGCGCGGCTACAACGCGGATCAAGTAGACGACTTCCTTGATACTGTGGCGGATGAGTTCGAGCGTTCTTACTCTGACAACCTTCGGATGCGAGAGGAGATCACCAGCCTCCGCGAACGTCTGGAGCAGTTCGAGAAGCTGGAGGACTCGATCCAGTCAGCCCTCGTCCACGCCGAATCCGCCGCCAACGACTTGCGAGAGAGCGCTTCGACCGAGGCCGAAAACATCCGCAACAACGCGGAGCGCGAGGCAGAGCTCACCAAGAAGGAAGCGAACGAGCGGTCCCAGCAAACGCTGGCTGATTCCGCCTCTAAAGTCGAGCGGGCTCAGGAGTCTTACGAGGCGCTAAAGAAAGCGAAACAAGACTTCGCAGCAGATTTCCGGCATCTCTTGAAATCCTACATAGCCGTTATGGACAACGTAGACCTCGTATCCGCCAAAGACATAGAAGCGTCACTGCGCGAACGCCTCGACTGGAAGGCCATCGCCGCCGCCCGTGAATCCGCCGATAGACAAAACTCAGAAGAAGACACCCAAGCCATGGATAGAGTTTCAGAGTCGTTCACTGAAGATGAACCTGAGGTTGAGGAACCAGAAGTCGAGCCTTCTAGCGTCAGTGATAAAGGTCAAGAGGCCGTTGCGGCTGACTCCGAAGCAGTTGAGGAAGTACAGCGGGAGGATGCCTCTCCTGAAGGTGAAGAAGAATCCGCTGGGAGCCAGGAAAACGGTTCTTCCCAGGACAGCGGCAGCGAAGAACGAGCCTCCCGGGCCAGCCGTTTTCTGCGGCGTCGTGACTGACACAGCACTCTGAGATACTAAAGATGGACTCCTCTTGAACTTTAGAGCTCCACCCGGCGCCAGGAAATCCTCCTTGGAAGGGTTGTACGGAGAAATTTCCCTCAAGGTGAAGGTCGCGGCCCCTCCAGTAGATGGAAAGGCGAACGAGGAGGTCGAACGCTTCCTATCTAAACTACTTGGAGTACCACGTTCCCAAACCTCGATCGTCAAGGGCGCTCTCGGGCGGGACAAAGTCGTCCGACTGCAAGGTGTCGGACTGGAAGAAGCCCGAGAAAAACTCGCTACGTCGACGGGGTAAGCGGCTTGGCTTCAGAAAGCTTCATCGTCGAACCTGGAGAGGCTGAAGAGCGGCTGGATCGGCTCGCCGCCCAACGACTAAACCTCAGCCGCAGCGTTATACAGCGACTCATCAAAGATGGACTCCTGTTAGTAGAGGGCAAAAGACGTGGTTCCTCCTACAAGGTGGGTGTTGGGAAGCGTGTAGAGGCGCAGGTCCCCGAAGATCGGCTCTCGGCAGAGCGTATCGCGGTTCCTATTGTTTTCGAGGACGAGCATTTGCTAGTGGTAGACAAACCCGCCGGGCTCGTAGTTCATCCCGGTGCGGGGAATCCTTCTGGTACGCTCGTCAACGGGTTGCTGCACAGAGGGATTTCGGGTGGTGATGATCCGGTGAGACCCGGGGTAGTTCAACGTCTCGACCGGGACACCTCTGGGCTCATGGTGCTTGCTAAAGGCGTGCCGGCATACTCTGGGTTGATTGAAATGCTCTCGAAAAGGAACGTGCGGCGAATATACCGGGCCGTCGTGGTGGGTAGTGGGTTGCCCTCGTCGGGTACAGTGGACGCTCCTGTGGAGCGAAATCCGGACAATCCTACGCTGATGGCCGTCGGGGTGGGGAAACAAGCAGTAACGCATTTCGAGAAACTGGACGAGACCGACGAACACACAATGCTCCGAGTTCGACTGGAGACGGGGAGGACGCACCAGATACGGGTTCATCTCTCGGCCATCGGGTATCCGGTATACGCCGACCCGATCTACGGTAAAGCAGTCGAGGGACGCCGGCTGTGGTTGCACGCCGAAAAGCTTGCGTTCATGCATCCCGTAGCGGGCGAGGATATGGAGTTCGAGTCATCCATTCCCGATGATCTTCGCGAAGCCTCGGTGGAATTGGATTTTTAGCATCCGACGTGCGATAGTTGGTTGCACGGTAAGTTCTTCAGTGGGGCACGGTCTTGGATACAGAGAGTTGGCTCAAGAAAAAAGCCGAAGCGGCTTGGACTTTTCTTTTCGTGCTAGTCTTACTTGTTCTTGCCACAGCCGTCGCGTATTTCACTATTCCTGGAATAAAACTCACGGGTCTGTTGGCCTTTGGTGGGGGCTTGTGGGCGAGTGCCGGTACGACTTATCTGGCAACGCAATCCAGATGGCGTAGCCGGTCCCTGCTAGTGTGGGTCGTGGTAGCTCATGTGGCGATCTTATTGGCCGTGCCGCTCCTAAGCCTGGTAATCTTGGTGTTTTCTTCCAGTTCATACGTCCCTCCGCCTGAAGGTTTCTTCCAGTCGGTTCCGTACTCCTTCGCCAATGGCATCATGCTCGGGCTGTTCTTGTTGATCATCAACTCAATAGCCAGGTTCTGCGCGCGATTGTGGTCTTCTTGGCGCGACAGAGGGCAAGTTTGAAGATACTGACTGGCTTGACGGCGCATTTGCACTCTGCTAGTTTAGCCAGCAGTTGAACACCTGACCTTTAATGGCGTCCCGTGAGGCGCGAAGGAGGTGAACTTGGATCGCACATCCGTTGACGAACGCCATCGCGTACTTTCGGAAATCCTCGATTCCGACCGCTTAGATCGGTCCCTGCGCCGCATTTCCCACGAGATACTCGAACGCAATGCATCCAACCTGAAGAGCCTGGCTGTAGTCGGCACGCTGACACGCGGGGTTCCGTTGGCCCGCCGGATCTCTGACAATATCCGTGGTTTCGAAGGGTTGGACGTCCCGGTAGGTTCTCTGGATATTACGCGGCATCGGGACGATCTGGAGAACAGCGAACTCGCGGTCGGAGAGAGCCACGTTCCCTTCGAGGTTTCCGGCAAGACGATTGTCCTCGTGGATGACGTGCTCCATACGGGACGTACCGCGCGGGCTTCGATGGACGCGCTGCTGGAATTGGGTCGCCCGGCGGCGATACAACTGGCGATTTTGGTGGACCGTGGGCATCGAGAGTTGCCGATTCGGGCGGACTACGTTGGGAAGAACGTCCCGACGGCTCCAAACGAGCGGGTGCTGGTCAAACTGGTGGAGACCGATGGGGAGGATGGGGTGATAACGGTTGGAGAATAGAAATTTCTTGACGCTTGAAAACACCAGTCGGGAAGAACTGGGCGAGATACTAGATCTGGCCCATGACTTTAGCGTTGGAAGGTTGTCACAGCCGCTCGCCGGCAAGACCGTCTGCATGGCGTTCTTCGAGGCTTCGACCCGAACTTCGGCTTCTTTCGAGCTGGCGGCGCGACGAGCCGGGGCGGATGTAATAGCTCTCTCTGAGAAAGGTTCTTCCATCTCCAAAGGCGAGTCTTTGATAGATACGGTGGTGACTCTGGATAGCCTCGGGGCCGACGCGATAGTTCTTAGGCATCCGGCGGTGGGGGCTGCCCAGCTCGCGGCACGCCACGTGGAGGCGGCGGTGATCAACGCTGGTGACGGCTGCGGCCAGCATCCTACTCAGGCGCTTCTGGACCTCTACGCGTTGAGCGAGGCGCTGGGCGGATTTGGTGAACTAGCCGGAAGACGGATCGCCGTGGTAGGGGACGTGTTGCACAGTCGGGTCGCCCGCAGTGTGATCTCGGCCTTCCAGGCAGCCGGTATGGAAATCGCCCTGGTTGCACCACGCACCTTGCTTCCCGTAGACGCCGGGATCTGGGGATTGCCGGTCCTATCTTCGGTAGATGAAGCCCTGGATTGGGGTGCCGAAACTCTCTACATGCTGCGGCTACAGAAAGAGCGGATGGTTGGAGGCTCGCCGAGAGTGCCTTCGGTCGCTGAGTATGCAGCTTACTATGGAGTTTCGCGGCGGCATCTGGAGCCGGGGGTTACGGTGATGCATCCGGGACCGGTGAATCGGGGAGTCGAGATCTCCGGCGACGTTGTCCTCGACGAGGCTTCTCTGGTGCCGGATCAGGTCGCGGCGGGTATAGCCGTTCGTTCGGCGGTGCTGGCCCTAGCCACGGGCGCCGTTCATGAGGTGGCCACTTGAGCGTGGCTCCTGATGACCTGGTCTTGCGTCACGCCCATGTCCTAGACCCCGGGACCGGCCTAGACGGCATCACGGATGTACGTATCTCCTCGGGACGCATAATGGAGATCGGGGATAACCTTCGTGGAATGCGGGAGTTGGATGCCGACGGACTGCACCTTTTCCCGGGCCTCGTGGACGTTCACGCCCACTGGCGCACGCCGGGGCGTGAAGACGAAGAGAATATAGAGAGCGGTTCCGCGGCTGCTGCTGCGGGTGGGTTTACGAGCGTAGTCATGATGCCAAACACCGATCCTGTAGTGGACAAGCCGGTCATCGTCAGTGGCCTTATGCGCCGCATAGAGCAGGAATCCCGGATACGAGCTCACATCTCAGCCGCGCTGCACGAAGGACTCGTCGGGAAACGGCTGACCGAGATGCGGCTGCTTAAGGAAGCCGGCGCGTTCTGCGTTTCGGACGACGGACTGGGGACGGCTTCGGCGGAGGTGCTCCGAAATGGGATGCTCTACGCCAGGACGGCTGGATTGCCCGTGATCCTGCACTGTGAAGACCATGATCTCTCTACTGGCGTGGTCCACGACGGGGCTGCGGCGGCACTCGCGGGCGTTCCCGGTATCCCGGCTAGCGCGGAAGACACGGCCACGGCGACCGGGCTTATCCTCGCCGCCGAGACCGGGGCAAAGGTCCACATCACGCACGTGAGCACGGAACTCTCCGCCGCGTTGGTCGGCTTCTTCAGGGACCGGGCCGACGTCACAGCGGATACCACTCCTCATCATCTGACGCTGACGGATGAACTAATCTCCACATTGGAAGGTATGTATCGGGTGAACCCGCCGCTGCGCCCGGACGACGACCGGAAAGGCGTAAGCGAAGCTTTGGCAAACGGAACGCTCGATTTCGTGGCGACGGACCACGCGCCGCACGCCTCGGAAGAGAAAGAGCTTCCCCTGGAGAAAGCTGCACCGGGATTTTTGGGACACGAAACGGCATTTGCGGCGCTCTATACGGAACTTGTAAAGAGCGGTAAACTCTCGCTCCGGCGACTAGTGGAAGCAATGAGTTGCGCCCCCGGACAGTGGATCGGTGAGGCGGGAAGCATCTCGGTCGGTGCTCCGGCGGACCTGGTCCTCGTGGACCTGTCGGAAGAGTGGACCGTGGGGCGTGAGACGTTGCAGAGCCAGTCCTGGAACTCGCCATATCTGGGGCAGAAGCTCGCGGGGCGGGTCGTGGGCACCGTGGTCGGTGGCGAATTTATTTACGACAAGATAGGAGCGCGGTTTGGAGTACGGGCCTAGACGGGCTACGATGGTCCTCGAAGACGGAACGGTTTTCGAGGGTAAGACTTTTACGGGAAACGGCGAAGTCGCCGGTGAAGTGGTTTTTACGACCAGCATGGTCGGCTACCAGGAGACACTGACGGACCCGTCTTACCGGGGGCAGATCCTGCTATTCACATACCCTCTGATCGGGAACTATGGCGTCATCCCCGGCGACGAGGAATCTCACAAGGTACAGGCAGCCGCCGTCCTCGTCCGGGAGTACACGCCCTACCATAGCAACTGGGCCAGTGAACAGTCCCTCGCATCTCTGCTCGAAGAAGCTGGCGTAGTCGGGGTAGAGGGCCTAGATACCCGTGCCCTGACCCGTCATTTACGGGACAAGGGATCGATGCGGGGAATCATATCTACCGTCGAGCGCGACCCGAACCTGTTGCGTGAGAAAGCCAACTCACATCCCTCAATGGTCGGCCTGGATCTCGCGTCGTCGAGTAGCGAGTTGACCGAGCCGACGCTGCTTCCGGCCTACGGAGAAGAACGATGCCGGATAGCAGCCCTGGACTACGGGGTTAAAGGTTCGATCTACAAGGAGCTACGGAGCCGGGGAGCCTCGGTGCTCGCCATACCGGGCTCAGCAGGGGCAGATGAGATACTGGACTCAGGTCCGGATGGAATTTTCCTCTCCAACGGACCCGGAGACCCGGCGGCGCTTCAAGAAGCCGTGGACACGCTGAAACCAGTGCTCGGAGAAGTGCCGACCTTCGGTATTTGTCTCGGACATCAACTGCTCGGCCTCGCGCTTGGCTGTGAGACGTACAAGATGCCCTTTGGACATCATGGGGCAAATCATCCCGTTCGGAATGTACGGAACGGAAGGATCGAGATCACCAGCCAGAATCACGGTTTCGCCGTCAGAGAAGAATCGCTACCGGAAGAGGTCGAAATGACGCACCGAAACCTCTACGACGGGACCGTAGAAGGCATAGAGAATAAAGATCTCCGCGTCTGGAGCGTTCAGTACCATCCTGAATCAAGCCCCGGACCCCGCGACTCCGGCTACCTCTTCGACGACTTTATCGAGACAGTCTCTAGCGGGAGTGAGGCCTAGATGCCGCGTCGGAATGACATCTCGACCATCCTGATCCTGGGCTCCGGCCCCATAGTGATCGGGCAGGCCGCAGAGTTCGACTACTCAGGAACCCAAGCATGCCGCGCGCTGCGCGACGAAGGCTACCGGATCGTCCTCGCCAACTCCAACCCCGCCACCATAATGACCGACCCGGAGTTCGCGGACGCCACGTACGTCGAACCCCTCACCGTCGAGGCGGTGGCGGAGATCATCCGCCGCGAACGCCCCGAAGCTCTTCTCCCAACCCTCGGCGGCCAAACCGCACTCAACCTCGCCATCGAA
Organism: Rubrobacteraceae bacterium; assembly: GCA_965214475.1. Taxonomy (GTDB): domain Bacteria; phylum Actinomycetota; class Rubrobacteria; order Rubrobacterales; family Rubrobacteraceae; genus SIRX01. The sequence goes on from OZ243953.1 coordinate 512,338, forward strand.
CTAGACGAGGCTGGGATACTGGACGAATACGACGTTGAGTTGCTCGGCGCCTCCGTAGACTCCATCCAGATGGCCGAGGATCGCCAACTCTTCCATGACGCGATGGACCGTATCGGGCTGAAAGTCCCCGATAGCCGTACGGTAAAGAACCTCGAACAAGCCCACGAACTCGCCGCCAGGATAGGCTTTCCGCTCATCATTCGGCCGAGCTTCACCCTGGGTGGCAAGGGAGGCGCCGTCGCCTACGACTACGACGAACTCGAACGCGCCGTCCTCGACGGACTGGATGCGAGCCCCGTAAACAGCACCCTCGTAGAGAAAAGCGTCTCCGGCTGGAAAGAGTTCGAGCTGGAAGTCATGCGCGACCTCGCCGATAACGTCGTCATAATCTGTTCCATCGAAAACGTAGACCCGATGGGCGTCCATACCGGAGATTCCATCACCGTCGCCCCAGCCCAAACCCTCTCCGACCGCCAATACCAGACCCTACGCTCCGCATCTATACGCATAATACGTGAGATTGGGGTTCAGACCGGGGGTTCTAACATCCAGTTCGCGGTTGACCCTGAGAGCGACGACTTCTACGTGATCGAGATGAACCCGCGGGTAAGCCGGAGTAGTGCGTTGGCGAGTAAGGCTACCGGGTTCCCGATCGCCAAGATCGCGGCGAAGCTCGCGGTGGGGTACGCGCTGGATGAGATCCCGAACGACATAACTCGGGCGACGCCGGCCTCTTTCGAGCCAGCTCTCGATTATGTGGTGACAAAGATCCCACGCTTCACCTTCGAGAAATTCCCCGGCGCCGCGCCGCGGCTAACGACCCGCATGCACTCCATCGGCGAGGTCATGGCGATAGGCCGGACGTTTACGGAGAGTCTGCTCAAGGCGATGGCCTCACTAGAATTGGATCCTCAAGACGTAGTCCCGAGCCTGGATGAGCCGAGCCCATACCGAATCTTCGCCGTCTTTGAAGCTCTGCGTGCCGGGATGGACGTGCCGGAAATTTTCGAGAAGACCATGATAGACCCGTTCTTTATAGCGTCGGTGGCGAAGATAGTTGCCGAGGAGGGCTCGCTAACCGAGACCATGAACCGGGAAGCGATGCTCGAAGCAAAGAAGATCGGGCTCTCCGACGAAACCCTCGCCGCCCATTCCGGGACCTCCACGGAGGTTGTCCGGGGCGTTCGGCGGGCACTTGGAATCTCGCCTACCTACAAGTCGGTTGACACTTGCGCCGGAGAGTTCCCGGCCCAGACTCCGTATTACTACTCAACTTACGAGACCGAGGATGAGGTGAGCCGGGGCGACAACGAATCCGTGGTGGTCTTGGGCAGCGGGCCTAACCGGATCGGGCAGGGCATAGAGTTCGACTACGCCTGCGTTCATGCCAGCTACGCCATCAAAGAAGCCGGGCTGGATGCCATCATGGTCAACTCAAACCCAGAAACCGTCTCTACCGACTACGATACCTCGACCAGGCTCTACTTCGAGCCGCTCTCCGCCGAGTACGTGCTGGAAGTTATCCGGCGCGAGCAACCCCGCGGAGTAGTCCTCCAGTTCGGCGGTCAGAGCCCACTGAAACTAGCGCATGAGCTGCAAGAGGCTGGAGTCAACATCCTGGGAACCTCGCCGGAGGCAATCGACCTGGCTGAGGATCGCTCCCGCTTCGGACGGCTACTTACCGAGATCGGGATTCCGCATCCTCGTTTCGGGGCCTCGACTACGGCGGATGGTGTCCGGGAGATCGCGCACGAGTTGGGTTATCCGGTGGTGGTACGTCCCTCATATGTCCTGGGCGGCCGTAGGATGGAGATCGTCTACAACGATGATGACCTGGACCTTTACCTCCGGTCCAGCGTGAACACCAGCCCCGACCATCCGACCCTCGTGGACAAGTTCATGGAGGATTACGTTGAGATAGACGTGGATGCCGTTTGCGATGGTGAGGACGTGTACATAGGCGGGGTAATGGAGCACATCGAGGAGGCCGGGGTCCATTCTGGAGATTCCTCGTGTGTAACGCCCCCGATCACGATCCACCGGGCGCTCGTCGAGAGGATCGAGGACTACACCCGTCGTTTGGCACTCGCCGTAGGCGTCGTGGGCCTGATGAACATTCAGTTCGTGGTGCGGGGTGACGACGTACTCATTATCGAATGCAACCCGCGAGCCTCCCGCACCGTGCCCTACGTGTCCAAAGCGACCGGTGTGCCGCTGGCGAAGGTGGCGACGCGGGTGCTGCTCGGTGAGAAGCTACGGGATATGGACCTCGGTTCGTCCTCCAACGGACACTTCAGCGTAAAGGCCCCTGTGTTCCCGTTCGACCGATTCGCGGACGTGGACCCGCTTCTCGGCCCGGAGATGCGCTCTACGGGTGAAGCGATGGGTATAGATCGCACGTTCGGCGGAGCGTTCGTCAAGGCGCTCACCGCGGCGGGGCAGACCTTGCCGGAGTCGGGGAAGGTTTATATCTCAGTAGCGAATCGGGACAAACGGGCTGTAGTTCTCATCGCTAGGGCTTTCGCGGATATGGGGTTCGAGATCTCCGCGAGCGAGGGTACGGCGGAGGTGCTCAAGAACAACGGGGTGTCGGTGTCGGTGGTGCCCAAGATCGGGGAGGTCGGAGAGGATGTGCTCGCCTTGATCGAAGAGGGTGGTGTGGATCTTATCGTGAATACTCCCTGGGGCCGGGGAGCCCGTACGGATGGCTACCTGATCCGTCGAAAAGCCCTCACCCACGGCGTTCCCTGCATAACGACCCTAGCAGGGGCCGCCGCCGCCCTTCAGGGCATAGAGTCAAAGATTCGGGGCGGAGTAGAACGTGTCAACCCGCTACAAGGCCTCTACGCGGCGAAAGCGTGACCAAGAGAGCGTGAAGTTCTACAGCGTAACGGTCGAGGAACGGGAGCAGATAGGCGGCTACACTCTGCTCCATTACCGCTGGGACTCTCCGGTTGAGCCGGGTCAGTTCGTTATGGCGCGGGCCGCAAATTTCCCTCTTGCCCTGGATCCATTTTTAGCCCGTCCACTCTCTTTCTACGACTACGACGGCGAGGTCGCGAGCCTTCTCTTCGAAGTCCGTGGAAGAGGCACGGCACTTTTGGATAAAGCCGGGCCGTTCGAAGTAACCGCGCCACTTGGCAAGGGCTTCCGCGTCAACAACGACGTACGTGCCGCCTTGCTGGGCGGTGGGATCGGTGTCGCCCCGATGAAAATTCTCTCTCGGCGGTTAGAGAAACTAGATATTGAACATCACGTCTTTCTAGGGTTCGCGGACGCCGCAACGGCCCCAATCGCCCAGGACTTCCCCGGTGCCCACGTTGTGACGATGGATGGCTCCGCAGGCACTCGGGGGACTGTCCTCGACGTCGCATCACCTCTGGAAAGCTATGGCACCGTATACGCGTGTGGTCCTAACCCGATGCTGGCGGCCATAAAAAGCGCGGCGAAAGGCGCTTGCCAACTCTCGGTTGAAGAGAGGATGGGATGTGGCAACGGCTCGTGTAACGGGTGCGTCGTGCCGGTAAAGGGCCGGGGCTACGTTCGGTCCTGTATAGAGGGGCCGGTCTTCGAGGCAGAGGCTCTGGCGTGGTGATACGGGCCGAAGAAGAGTTGGCGGTCGAGCTTTGCGGTATTCCTATGAAGACGCCTCTCATGCCGGCTTCGGGCACGCTCTCGAAGGAGGCGTTGGAGGAAGTTCGCGGCTTATACGGAATCATGCTGCCCAAGACCGTTACTCCGGTTAGGCGCGAAGGGAATCCACCGCCCCGGATCGCCGAGACTCCTTCGGGCATGATCAACTCGATAGGCCTTCAAAACCCGGGTGCGGATGAATTCCTGGAAGGCCTGGACGTCTTTTGTGGTGATGCGCCCTTGATGGTATCCGTGGCCGGCAATACGGTAGACGAGTTCGTGGCTTTGTGTGAGCGGGTCGCTGCGGATGACCGTATCCTGGCGGCGGAGTTGAACCTATCATGCCCGAACGTCGAGCATGGTGGCCTGACCTTCTGCGCCGGGCCGGACAGCGTGGCGGAGGTCGTCGGCTCTTGTCGCAGCGCGGTCTCCGACAAGCCAATGTTCGTGAAGCTCACCAACGAGGGTGTACTCAGCAACGCCGTGGCCGCTGAAGAGTCCGGCGCCGATGGGCTCACGCTAATCAATACGCTCCCTGCACTTTCCATAGACGCTTGGGATAGGAAGATTTTGCGTGGGGGGCTTTCTGGTCCCGCTATAAAACCCGTAGCACTCAGGGCAGTCTACGAGGTCAGCGCCGCGGTCGACATACCGATAATCGGCTGCGGGGGAGTTACGACCGGCACGGACGTTGCGGAGTTCATGCTCGCCGGTGCGACTGCTGTGCAAGTCGGTACGTCGAGTTTCGTGCGAGAGCCGGCTGAGATACTCGAAGAATTCCGCGCTTACCTCTCGGAGACGGGGCAAAAGGCGGAGCAGTTGACCGGGGCTTTAGCGGCGCGTCAGTGAGTCCAGACGCATGACGAACCCCAATGATATACTTTGTAACCCATGTTAAGGCGAGCACCGCAAAGAACAGTACAGGAGCGTCGCAGCGCGCTGGAAGAGGCTAATCGGGTGCGTTTTGCCCGTGCCCGGACGAAGCGCGAGCTGAAGAGCGGCGAGTTGGATGTCTACGACTTGCTCATGGAGCCGTCTGAGGAATTGAAAGGCGCCAAGGTCGAAGAAATGTTGCTCTCTATGCGCGGCATGGGTCGAATAAAGGTCATGCGGTTGTTGCGGGAGGCGGGCATTAGCAATGCCAAAACGCTCGTAGGGCTTACTCATGGTCAGCGGGATCGCCTGATACGGGTATTGGGTTGCGAGGAAGGCTGATCGTCGTCTCCGGGCCTTCCGGAGCCGGGAAGTCGACGCTTATCCGGATAGCTTTGGACGAGGTGCCGGAATTGGCGTATTCGGTCTCGGCGACCACGCGCGAGCCGCGTAAAGGTGAGGTGGAAGGTAAAGACTACATCTTTCTTTCCCGGGAGAAATTCGAGCGTTGGATCGATGAGGGCGAATTTCTGGAATGGGCGGAGTATTCTGGAAACCTGTATGGTACTCCTGCATATCGGGTCGACGCGTTGCTGGAGGACGGGCGGTTTGTAATTCTGGAGATCGAGCTCCAGGGAGCCAGGATAGTCCGGGAACAGCGCCCCGATGCGACGATGGTATTTGTGCGGGCCCCGTCATTGGAAGAGAATCGGCGGCGACTCGAAGGTCGGGCAACGGAGAGTTCCGGAGCCCTAGAGAGTCGCATGACCACCGCGGTCAAGGAGGTTGCGGCCCGCGACGAGTTCGACTACGAAGTGGTAAACGGCGACCGAGATCAAGCCCGCCGGGAGATATTGGAAACTATGAGAAAGATAATAGAAGGAGCTAACGTTGCTGAGTGAGCTAAAAATAGACGAGTTGTTGGGCAAGGTCGAGTCCCGTTACGGGCTGGTAATGGCGAGCGCCAAGCGGGCCCGACAGATCAACGAGTACACGGCTACCCTGGGCCTGAACGATTCTCTCGGAATACCGGGTCCCCAGGTTCACACCCGCTCCCAGCATCCTTTGAGCATCGCTATCGAGGAGCTGCGTACCGACAAACTGGAAGTTGGCTTCAGAAGTGAGCCCGTCGACGAGCCTGTCGAAGAAGACGTTCCGTCGGACGAAGCTGCTGCGCTAGCGCAGGCGGAGGCCGGAGAAGGTGGCGAAGAAGGTCAGGGCGCCGCTTAAGGCTGAACCCTTGATCCTCTGCTCCGTAGGACCGGGCCTAGGAGTCCTTGAAATCCCAGAGGTCTGCCGGCAGTTGTCGCTGGCCGGGCACCGGGTAGAAGTCATACTAGAACCCGGAACCCGAAACTTTATCGGACCTGCGGCTTTTGCCGGATTTGCCAATGTCGTAGATGCCCCGGGCGAAGACGTAGATACGCTACTATTTGCCCCGGCTACGGCGGGAACTCTTGCCAGGCTCGCCCACGGACTGGAAGCTCTGCCCGCGCCGGCCACCCGAACAGACGGTACAAGACCTATTGTTGTCGCCCTGGAGTTGGATGAGGCAACCGCCGAACATCCGGCAGTGCAGGAGAATATTCGGTTGTCGAGGGGCGACGGTTGCCTGGTAGCTGTTGGGCATAAAGGTGAGATGATCGGCGCGACGGAGATAGCTACAGAGGTGTTACGGAGCATTGGCGGTCCTTTGAGCGGCACAAGAATACTCGTAAGCACCGGCGGAACCCACGAACCTATAGACAGCGTGCGTTTCGTCGGTAACCGGTCTTCCGGGAAGATGGGCGTTGCTATAGCGCGTGAAGCCGCGAGGATGGGGGCGGAGGTCACCGTAGTCGCGGCGAACGTGGAACCTGTCGAGCCGGGAGTAAGCTGGGTGCCGGTCGAGACGGTAGACGAACTCCGGCGTGAGATCTTGAACCTCACCGATGAGAATGATGCGCTCGTTATGGCCGCCGCCGTCTCGGATTTCAAGCCGGCCACGGCGCTAGATGAGAAAATACGGCGGTCGGAGAATTTGAGTCTGGATTTCGTGGCGACAGAAGATATTTTGAAGAGTGTTAGGGAAGAGAACCCGAACCTCTTTGTGGTAGGATTCGCCGCGACGCACGGCGACCCGGTGCCGGATGCCCGCGAAAAGCTCGGTTCTAAAGGTGTAAACCTCGTCGTCGGGAACGACATATCGCAAAAAGGGATTGGCTTCGGAGCCGACGAGAACGAAGTATACGTGGTTGGCCCGGAAGATGAGCGTTTCGTTCCTCAGGCCGCAAAGAAAGCTGTGGCCCGCGTTATCTTGGATGAGCTTGCGAGCCAGATGAAAAAGGAGCGGCAAGAATAAAATGGCGGAACAAACTTCGAAAACTGCTTGGGACGCGGCAAACGACCAGGAGTTAAAGGCTTCTCACCTGTTCACCTCAGAGTCGGTAACAGAGGGGCACCCAGATAAGATAGCCGACCAGATCTCCGACGCCATTCTGGACGCTGCCCTTGCGGATGATCCGATGAGCCGTGTGGCCTGCGAGACACTCGTCACCACCGGTATGGTCATAGTGGCCGGTGAGATGACCACCTCGACCTACGTGGACATCCCTACCCTCGTCCGCAAAAAAGTCTCGGAGATCGGCTACACCCGCGCCAAGTTCGGCTTCGACGCTGAGACCTGCGGCGTCATCACCTCCATAGACCCCCAATCTCAGGACATCGCCCAGGGCGTAGACCGTGCCAGCGACGCGGTATCGGGCAGCGCGGAGTTGAGCGAGGATGAGATAGACGAAGTCGGGGCCGGAGACCAGGGCATGATGTTCGGCTATGCCTGCAACGAGACCGAAGAGCTAATGCCCTTGCCGATAACGCTCGCCCACGCCCTCACACGTAGGCTCTCCGAGGTACGGAAGCAGGGGATTCTCGACTACCTGAGACCCGATGGCAAGAGCCAGGTGACAGTGCGTTATGAAGGAGATAGACCTGTTGCGGTAGAGAAGGTTCTCATTTCTACCCAGCACCAAGACGGGGTGGAGAGCCGGATAAAAGATGACCTTTTAGACACTGTTATCGAGCCGATTATGCCCGAAGCTTTCTTCGACCGTGGCTCAACTGGCGTACTGGTCAACCCGACCGGGCGTTTTGTAGTAGGGGGGCCGCAGGGCGATACGGGGCTCACCGGGCGCAAGATCATTGTGGACACTTACGGGGGAGCCGTGCCTCATGGCGGCGGCGCCTTCTCCGGCAAAGATCCGACGAAGGTGGATCGCTCGGCTTCATACGCCGCCCGGTGGGTGGCGAAGAACGTAGTTGCCGCAGGCCTTGCCGAGCGGTGCATGATCCAGATAGCCTACGCTATCGGGGTGGCGAAACCTGTAAGCATAATGGTAGAGACCTTCGGCACGGCGCACGTAGACTCGGTGACACTCGGGGCCCTTATAGAAGAACACTTCGACCTGAGACCCGGAGCCATTATCCGAGACCTCGACCTTCGGCGACCCATTTATGGGGCGACGGCGGCCTACGGACACTTTGGACGCAGCGAGCCTGGCTTTAGCTGGGAGGATACCTCGAAGGCCGAAGACCTGCGCCGCGCTGCCGGATTGTAGTTGGAGGGAGAGCGTAGCTCTAGCCCCGCTGGCGTCTCATTGCCCCTCCGCGAGGCGCGGGTGGGAGTCCTGATACCTACACACGCCCTGCCGGTGCTTAGCTACCTTATCCCGGAACATTTCGAAGACAGAGTCCAGCCCGGCTCGGCGGTGGTTGTGCCGCTCTCCGGTTACTCGCGCGTCGGGGTAGTTGTGGACGTAGTGGATGGAAGTGAACATTCGCGCGAGTATCTTCGCGACGTCTTGGGTGAGCTGTCGATCCCTCCGAGGTTGTCCGAAGTCTGCTGCCGGCTCTCGGATCTATTCGCGGTTCCAATATCCTCGGTATTGCGGATGGCCCTACCTCCCGGGCTCAACGCCGGACGTTACGAGATAGCGGCGCCGGCGCCGGGCTGGTCCTGGAAACCAGGAACGATGGTAGGGCGCACCACGCTAAGGCGCACTCTTGGGGGTGAGGGACTGAAAGCCGCTGAGGATGAGGGTCGCTTACAGCTTGCGGTCTCGACCCCGGAACCAAGACAAACCGAGTGGGCGAAACTGCGGGAGGGAAGTGAGCCGGATCTTGGCCGGGCTCCCCGCCAAAGAAAGATCTACGAGACGCTGGTCGCCTGTGACGACGGATGCCAGACCTCTGAATTGCTCTCTGAAACCGGGGCTACGAGAGGGACTTTACGGGAGCTAGTAAGCCGAGGAGCTATACGACTTGAGAAACGCCCTGAAGCGCCTCCTACGCTAGATACTCGCAACTTGCAAACCTCGAACACTGGGAGCTATGTCCGGGATGCCGGGCGGGTCGCGGACCGTGGCGGTGCCTGGTACTGGCGGGTGCCTTCCCGGGAGCAGCCGGCAGCGGTGGCAGCTTTCGTGGGGGCTGTGATAGAGGGGGGAGAACAGGCGTTAGTTCTGGCTCCGGAAGTAGAGAGTGTCGAAGGACTAGTGAAGCATTTAGCCGACAATCTACCTGTAGGTTACACGGTTGCACCTTACCACGGCGGCCTGGGAAGAAAACGAAGTGCAGTCTACGGAAGAGCGCACGAGGGTGAGATCGACGTTCTCGTAGGAACCCGGACGGCGGCCCTGACGCCTATGAAGCGGCTTGGGGCCGTATGCGTCTTAGACGAGCCCAACGGGGCGCACCGCGCAGAGCTAGGCTACGAAGGGTTGCCGATACATGTCCGAGATATAGTCCTTGAACGCGGCAAAGCTGAGGATTGCGGCGTTTTGTTCCTATCACCTTTCCCAACGTTACGGACCTCTGCTCCGGTATCCAACATAAAAGAACTTCCAGCCCGCCCGGCTCCGCACTGGCCCGCAGCCCGAATCGTAGACATGCGAGGTTCCGGTGCGACCCTCAGCTCGGCGCTGATAGACGTCTGCCGGCAGAACCTCGAAGGTGGAAAGCGGATAGCCTTGGTCGCAAATCGTCTAGGATACGCCACGAGTGTCTCTTGCGACCACTGCGGCGCTGTAAAATCCTGTCCTACTTGTGAACTGCCGCTGGCACTACGAGAAACCACCGACATTTTGACTTGTGGCCGTTGCGGATACCGGGTTGCGGACACCGGGCGATGCGAGTATTGTGGTTCTGGGCGCACGCGGCCCACCGGGTTTGCGATCGATCGGTTGCGCGAAGAAGTTTCTTCCGCTATCGGTGTTCCGGTAGGGAAACTTACTGCTGGTAGCCGTGAGCATGAAGATGCTCAAATCGTCGTTGCTACCGCCCGGTTCGTGATCTGTGGTGACTGGGACATAGTAGTCGTGCCGGACGCCGACACTTTATTATCGGGTAGCTACATGGGGGCCACGGAGCAGGCTTTTCGCATGCTCTACGGCGCCGCTGAAGCGGCGAAAGACTTGATCCTAGTGCAAACTCGCCAGCCGGAACACTACGCTTTGCGCGCTGCGTTGCGGGGAGACTACCCCGCCTTTGCGGCATCTGAGCTTCCGAGACTTCGCACTCTGGGCTATCTTCCCTATGGTCATCTGGCCTCGCTGGTCATTGAAGGTAAGGAAGAAGCCGTCCGACGTGCGGTAGAATCACATATCAGACCCTCGCTAGAAGCTGGAGTAAGTATGTCGGACCCCATACCGCTCGTGCGGCAGGGGAAAGACCCGGCCTGGCGAGTGCTGCTGCGTTCATCAGACCATGAGGTGGTCGCCCGCTCCGGAGCCCTCGCTGCCCGGCTGACGGCAAAAACTCATAGCGCAAATGGCCTGAAAACACGAGTTGAGATAGATCCCGAGGAGGTTTAGAAGTGGCACTAGAGATTAGAACGTTTGGAGACCCGGTTCTCAAGTCTTGCGCCACGCCGGTAGATAAGTTCGACGAGTCGCTCGAACATCTGGCGGAAGAAATGCTGGAAACAATGCGCGAGCACGAGGGCGTCGGCCTCGCTGCAAACCAGGTGGGACGCTTGAAACGTATCCTCGTCGCCGCTCTCGAAGACGAAGAATACGTTATCGTCAACCCCGAAATAAATGAGAGTGGAGGCGAAAGCGAGAAAGATGTAGAAGGTTGTTTGTCTATACCTGAAATTCAAGTAGAGGTGGAGCGGCCCACCCAGGTTACGGTATCCGGCCAGGACCAGTCGGGGTCTCCGGTACGGTTGGAGGCCGAGGGGCTTTTGGCCCGGATTCTGCAGCACGAGATGGATCACCTGAACGGTGTCTTGATATTGGATAGGACGGATCGGGAGTCCCGCAAAGCCGCGATGCGAGAATTGCGCGAACGCCTTCTGGCACAGCGATAGGAAAAGTCTCTTTGAAAGTAGCTTTCGCAGGAACTCCGGATTTCGCAGCTACTATTTTGCGTGGGCTGCTCGACTCCGAGCACGAAGTTGGGTTGGTGATCTCTCAGCCGGATACTCGTAGAGGTCGGGGGCGTAAGCTCACTGCTCTGCCGGTGGCCGAGTTGGCGAACGCAGAAGGAATCCCGCTCCTGCAGCCCGACCGTATAGGAGAGATAGCTAGCCAGATAGGAAAACACGAGGCTCTCGTTGTCGCCGCCTACGGACAGATTCTACGACCCGACACCCTCTACGCTACTGAAAAGGGCGCCTGGAACGTACACGCTTCGCTGCTTCCGGCTTACAGGGGCGCGGCCCCAATAGAACGCACCATTATGAGTGGAGAAGAGGAGACGGGCGTTTCGATAATGCTCATGGAGAAGGGGCTGGATACAGGGCCTGTAGTCCTGCAGGAAAGAATCCCCCTGAACTCCGACACCAATGCGGGGAATCTTACTGTAGCATTGGCCCAACTCGGGGCTGAAGCTATAGTACAGGCTTTGTCGTCGGTCGAGAACGAAGACTTTACCTTGTCGAAACAGGATGAAAGCAAAGCTACTTACGCTTCTAAATTATCCGCTGGAGACCGAGTAGTAAGTTGGGATTTTTCGGCAACGAGAATCCACGATCAGGTCCGTGCCCTAGCGCCCAGGATAGGAGCCCGCACATTTCACCCGGAACTCAAAGGGCCGATAAAGATCCTGCACTCCTGGGTCGCGGAAGAAGGCGAAAGTTCGCCATCAAGAGTTGCGTACGGGAGCATTTTGCCTGCAAAAAATAAAATTTTGGTGCAATGTGGTGAGGGTGTACTGGGGATAGAGAAGCTGCAAGTTCCCGGTGGAAGACCTGTAGAGGTCGAAGAGTTCTTGCGAGGCAATAGACTAGAAGGAGCTTTCACCGGCACCCCTATGTAAGCGAGAGCTTTCCTTGAGCGCGGGTAGGCGGTAACGATGCTAAACTGCTGCCAGAAAGCGATGTCGAATTGCCGGGGAGTTTGAGATAAGAGAGCCTGAAACCAGGGTAAGCGAGCCTCAACCAGAAGTAGAGATGCAGAGGGTGACGATCGATGAAGATCCTCGGGTGGTTATAGTGGGCGCGGGAGGGTACGGTAGGACCGCGCTCGACGTGCTTATAGCAGCCGGCTTTGAAGCCTGGATCCTGGGCTTTTATGATGACGCACACAAAGCGCTCGCGGAGAAGATTCGGGGTTTTCCAATTTTGGGCGACATAGCGATGCTCAAAAGCATGCTCTCTGTTGAAACTGTCCAAGTCATAGTTGCTATTACAGACAACAAAGATCGGTTGAGGATCGCGAATTCGATAAGGGCGTTGGGGGGACAGTTTACGGTTGCGGTACACCCAATGGCGTACGTCTCTGAAGAGGCTGCTGTGGGTGGCGGTTGTGTTGTAGCCGCTGGGGCTGTGATTCACCCAAACTCCACGATCGGTAGCCACTGCTACCTGGGGCCGCACTCACTCGTAGATCGTGATGCCCAGGTTGGGGCTGGAGCCTGGATTTCCGCGGGTGCGACTTTGGGTACGAGTGGGAGTATCGGGGCGCGGAGCATTTTGGGCCAGAATTCGAGCATTGGCCGTAAGGCGGTCGTCGGGGACGATACGGTAGTGGGAATGCTGCAAGCCGTGCCATCCGAGGGTGAGGTTTGATCCCACTGGCCGAAATCCTTTTCGGACTAGTCATAGGTAGCTTCCTAAACGTTGTCATCCACCGGGTTCCCCTTAAAAAGTCTATAGTTTGGCCTACCTCACACTGTCCGGCGTGCGGTGAAGGGATAAAGCCTCGCGACAACATACCCTTGCTCTCATACATGATGCTTCGTGGCCGGTGCCGGAGCTGCGGGGGGTATATATCGGCCCGGTATCCTGTGGTCGAAGCCTCGACCGGAGTTCTTTTCGGCGCCGCAGCTTACAAATTCGGGTTGAGCCTGCAGCTGGTATCGGCGCTGGTCCTCATAATCGCACTCGTTTCGCTGGCCGGTACAGACCTGGAGCACCGGCTTTTGCCGAACGCTATTGTAGGTCCTGCTGCATTGGCTGGACTGGTGCTCTCTATTCTCGCCAACCCGGAGCGGTGGTGGGTATATCCGGTTTCCGCCTTGGTTATCGCCGGCGGATTGCTCGGGCTCGCACTGTTATATCCTGGTGGTATGGGGATGGGGGACGTGAAAATGGGCGGTATGCTCGGCGCTTTCCTGGGACCTTATGCTGCGCTAGCTGTCTTTGCCGGAGCTTTTGTCGGCGCCCTGACAGGTGGACTACTAATGGTAGCCGGGAAGATGCAGCGCCGGAGTGCTTTACCGTTCGGTGTATTTATGGCGTTTGGGGGGATATTTACCCTCTTCTTTGGTCCCGGTCTCTGGAGGATGTATCTGGAAACGGTCGGGGGTATCTAAAAGAGGATGGGACGCTTTAGGGCTCAGGCTGTTGGGATGGATATAGACCGGGGGGCGATAAAAGCCGTTCAGATTTCGAAAGGTGGAGGAGACTACACGCTACAACACGTCGGCTACCGTCGACTTCCACCCGGAACGATAACCGAAGGAGAAGTTACAGATCACGACCTGCTGGCTTCAGAGATCGAGGAGTTCTGGTCTACCCATGGGTTCAAGGGAAAGTCTGTTGTTCTGGGGCTTTCCAACCAGAAGGTGGTTGTGAGGCTTCTGGACTTTCCGCGCATGGAAGCCGAAGACCTCAAGAGTGCAATCGGGTTCGAGGCCCAGGATCACATCCCCATGCCTATAGACGACGCTGTTCTCGACTACGTGGTACTAGGCCCCCAGGAAGAAGGCTCCGATCTCGACCGAATACTCATCGTGGCCGCCCAGAAAGATATGGTTTCACGCTTTACTTCAGCCGTACGTACGGCCGGGATCCGGCCGGTAGGAGTGGATGTAAAGGCACTCTCTCTTATGCGCTCCACGCTGCCGGAGACGCTCTTCGATGAGGGGGCTACGCTACTTCTGGATGTAGGTACGGAGGTCACCAACCTGGTCGTATCCCAGGGAGGAAGTCCTACGCTCACCCGCTTTATAATCGGCGGTTCAAACCAGTTCGCCCAAACTATAGCCGAAGTAGCGGGGATCGAAGAAGAGGACGCCGAGAAGCATTTGATGAACCCCAAACTACGGATCGGCGACTATCCGGAAGACGACCCGGAACCCGAAGATGGAGAGGCCGACGACGAAGACTCGGAAGAGGATCTGGACCCGGCGCTAATGTTCGATATCCGCCGGGGCCTGGAGGATTCGGTGCAGGTGATGGCCGAGGATGTACAGCGCTCCGTTGAGTACCATTACTCCCAAACAGGGGCGCAAGAGGTTTCGCAGATTGTTGTTTCAGGGGAGGGCGCGCTGGTCGAAGGTCTTGAGAGTTACGTGGGCGAACTGCTCGGCATCCCGGCCCACCGCGGAAATCCCCTCCAGAAGCTGGCCGCCAACCGCTCCAACGTCTCCGACGAACAACTCCGGATAATGGAGCCGGTCCTAGCCATTGCTTTGGGACTGGCTATTGAGGAAGCATGAGACGCATAGACCTCCTGCCGCCCGAAGAGCGGCGGCGCGGTGCTACCCTGAGCATTCCGGGTGGGATTCTTGGGATACTGCTCGTAGCCGGCGCGGCCATCGTTTTGATAATGGTTGGACTCTACATTTTCTACGCGTTACGTTTGAACAACGTAGAAGACGAGATCGCGCGTCTCGACCAGCAGGTGAGCGAGCAGAACGCCCGAATTGCCGAGCTGAGCCCGTTCCAAGACTTGCAGGCCCGGCTGGAGGCTAAAAAGCCGATTGCTGACGGCATATTCAGGACCCGCTTTCTCTGGGACGAATTCCTACAGGCCCTCGCCTTCGTAATACCGCCGGATACAGCCCTGGATACCCTCACCGCCCAGGCTTCACCAATAAACATTCAGGTGCCGGTCGAACAAACCCTCAGCCCACCCGGCGCGGTAACTTTTACCGGTGTCGCACTGCCGGATTACGAGAACGTGGCGGACTTCGTAGTCCGGATGAACACATTGTCTTACCTGGCGAACTCCCGGCTAAACTCGGCGGAGCTCGACCGAGAAACGTTCTCACAGCCTGCCATCAACTTCGAGGTCGCCTCAGAGCTTATAACGCTGGTTGGTGAGCAAGGCTCCGAGCTTCGCCTCGACGGCGTTCAGGCCGAGAATAGCGAAGAGGACCCGGCGTCGATCAATCTGCTCCCGAGCCAGAACGCCGCTAGCCGCCAAAACGCCACAGACGGCCAATACAACGGTCCGGCAGAAAGTTCCGGGGCCAGCCCCTGATGGAACGCAACGACCGGAACACCCTTATAATAGGAATACTTATAATACTACTGCTGATTGTGGGGTACTATTTGCTGCTGTTCAGTCCTCTACGGAGTGAATTCGCGCAGCGCTCGAAAGAGCAGGAATCGAAGGAGCAGCAAGTCCAGCAGCTTCAGCAGCAGGTGGCGGAGTTGGAAGAGGTTGCGCGAAATGCGCCGGAGATAGAGAGCCAACTTCTGGAGCTCTCCAAGCGCATACCGACGCAGCCGGAGATACCTACTCTCGTAGTGCAGATAGAAGAGGTTGCGCGGGAGGCGGGTGTTACGCAGGTCTCGATCGAGCCGGGGGACCCGGAGCCGCCCCCGCAGGGAGGAGACTTTTCCAGCATACCGATTACAATGTCCTTCGAAGGAACTTACGAGCAGCTACAAGACTTTGTAGGACGGGTTCTGAATCTTGTTCGTTTGGTAACTATAACTGAGATCAACTACGAGGTATCGGTAGAAGGGGAAGAGACGGTGCCGGAGCCGGGCGTGGAGCGTTTACTCCAGGTAGAGATAGTCGCAGAAGTCTACTTGCAATCCGGAGACGTACCTTCGGGACAAGAACCGGTAGCGCCCTCCCCAGATGCCGCTACGCCGGAACCGGGAGGCGACACCTCTGTTCAATAGGCTGCGACAGTTGGCGATCTTCCAACGCCTCTCGGCGGCTGGGCCTGCGCTTCGCGGGGCGCTCTCCGGCACCAACCGGATAGTGTTGATCGCTCTGGCGGTGCTGGCCCTGCTCATCGCGGCCTACGTACTATTCGGCGTGATCCTTCGAGGCTCGCAAGATGAGCCGACGACGGCAAACCAGTCCACCGTCGCCGAGGGACAAGAGACTACTCAGGAAAGCACCGCCCAAGAGGCCCCGGAAAGCTCAGACCCTGGGGTGCCCGAAGTCGAGAACCGCAATGTTGACGCTTACGCGGCTTACGAATCGAAGGACCCTTTCAGGCAACTACTCGAATCCGCCGAGACAGATACCGGAGGCAGCACTACCGATACGCCTACCGGAGACGGCTCTGGAGATGGAAACGGAGGCGACACTACCGGCGATGGTGGCGGTACTCCCAACGGTGGCGGTGCCAACGGTGGCAGCGGCGGTGGTGCTGGCAACGGGGATAGCGGGGGCAACGGCGGGAACGGAAGCGGTCCGAAGGATAGCGACAAAGATGGCTTGAGCGACCGTCGGGAGCGAGCACTGGGCACGGACCTCAACGACCGAGACACTGATGGCGACGGCATACCAGACGGACGTGACGATGCTAACGGTGACGGACTCCCGGACAGTGGAGGAGCGGGAGCTGGTGGAGGGGCGGGAGCCGGTAGCGGTGCCGAAAACGGGAAGCTTTTCAGGGACGATGGCTCCTTGCGTTACGGGGGCAAGTAGTTCTTTCGGAATCTCTCGGTGGTGAGACCGGCAGAATTTGCGTTATATTAGCTGTTGTGAAATTTACGATTATTACAGAGAGGACTGGCGTTGAGGTTTAGCTTCTCTACGGCGGGTGAGTCGCACGGTCCGGCAGAGGTTGCCCTGGTTCACGGGGTTCCGGCTGGCCTAAATCTGCGGGCTGAAGACGTTAACCGGGATCTCGCCCGGAGGCAGCAGGGTTACGGGCGTGGTGGCCGGCAGAAGATCGAAAAAGATGAGGCAGAGTTTCTCGGCGGGGTGCGGCACGGTTACACGCTAGGGTCCCCTATAGCAATGCTCATGCCAAATCGGGATTACGCCAACTGGGAGGGCCGGATGACCCCGGATCCGGTAGAGAACCCGCCGGACCCGATCACGCTGCCAAGACCCGGCCACGCGGACCTCGCCGGAATGCAGAAATACGCCACAAACGACCTCCGTAATATCCTCGAACGCTCAAGCGCCCGGGAGACTACAGCGCGCGTAGCCGCCGGTGGCGTTGCCAAGAAACTCCTCGCAGATTTCGGGGTGGAGATCCACAGCGCCGTGTACCGGATAGGTGGTGCCGCCTACGAAAAAGAGCGGGCGGCGCTGGATGCCCGGAAAGCGGACGGCTCCGAAGTGCGCTGTCCTGACCCGGACGTCTCAGAGAAGATGAAGGCAGAGATCGACGCCGCACGTTACGCCCGGGATGCCCTGGGTGGGGAGTTCGTAGTGGTAGCAGAGGGCTGCCCGCCCGGACTTGGGTCTTATGTGGATTGGCGCGACAAGCTCGACGCTAAGTTGGCGCACGCGGTCATGTCCATCAACGCCATGAAGGGCGTCGAGGTGGGGATGGGATTCGAAGTCGCCCGCCACCGCTCCAGCGAGGTGCAAGATGAGATCCTGCTGGAAGATGGACAAATAGCCCGGGCTAGCAACCGTCTCGGCGGACTCGAAGGCGGCATGACGAACGGTGAACCTGTCGTCGTCTCGGCGGCTATGAAGCCGATCTCGACCATAGCCAAGGCGCTCCGCACGGTCGATATTTCGACGGGCGAGGAGACGCGGGCGTTCAAGGAGCGGGCCGACTCGTGCGCCGTGCCGGCAGCAGCGGTAATCGGTGAGTCCATGGTAGCCATCGTTCTCGCCGAGACTTTTCTGGAGAAGTTCGGGGCGGATAACATGACGGACATCCGGGCCGCCTACGAAGCTTACATAGACCGTATAGGTCACCTGGGCCTCGAGAAGACCTCCTAGAGTGTGCGAGGACCAGTGGCCCTCGTCGGATACATGGGAAGCGGCAAGACCAGCGTGGGACGTATCCTGGCTCGCAGCCTCGGATGGGAATTTGTGGACCTGGATCAGGCGATAGAAAAAGAAGCCGGGCGTAAGATAACCGAGATCTTCTCCGAATCCGGTGAGCAGCACTTCCGCGAACTGGAGCACCGCATCTTACTAAATTCTCTTGGCGATACCGTAGAGCGGGTGGTTGCTTGCGGTGGAGGCATAGTAGGCCGTCCTGATAACCGAAAGCGTTTGAAAGAAGTCGCAACGGCATTCCTGAGCGAAAACCTCGAAATCTTATACCGGCGTACCCGAAGGCCCGGACGGCCTCTGCGAGGCGGCGGATATAAAGACTTCGAGAGGCGGTACAAGGAGCGTCTGTCACACTACAAGGAAGTATCTAGTATCGAGATCGCGGTACGAAATCGGCCCCGGCGCCAGGTGGCGGAGGAGATCTCGCAGTGGTTGAAAGGTTAGAGGTGCCGGTCTCGATCCCGTATCCCGTGGTAGTCGGTAACGGGTTATCCCTAGCGGCGACCGTCGCCGAAGTTCTGGAGCCCGGCGTTGGCGTCGTTCTAACGGACTCGAATACCGGGCCGTTGCACGCCGAGGAGGTCGTGCGGGAACTCGAAGACGGCGGCTGGAGCGTTGCGGAGACGATCGAGGTTGCAGCCGGTGAGGACTCCAAAAGCCTGGAGGTTTACGGTAAGACCGTGCGCCGTTTGGCCTGTTCGGGCGTACCGCGAGACGGCACACTCTTTGCGCTCGGCGGCGGTGTTGTAGGTGATCTCGGCGGCTTTGTTGCCGGAACGTACATGCGGGGGATAAACTTCGTCGCGCTTCCAACTTCCTTGCTAGCGATGGTGGACAGTTCGGTTGGCGGCAAGGTGGGTGTGGACTTGCCGGAGGGGAAAAACCTCGTAGGAAGTTTCGTGCGTCCCCGACTCGTGATCGCTGAGTTGAACCGTCTCAAGACGTTACCGGCTAGAGAGGTTTCCAACGGATTTGCGGAAGTCATAAAGATGGGTTTGCTCTCTGGTGGCGACTTCTACGAAAACCTGAATTCCTTGGGGGATGCCAGGTCCGGCGACGAAGAAACGCTGCAAGATCTCGTAATGCACTCTATCCGCTTCAAGGCCGAGGTAGTGGCCGAAGACGAATTAGAAGCTGGAAGAAGGGCCATACTGAATTACGGTCATACCATCGGGCACGGTCTGGAGGCCGCTGCTGACTACAGTTTGGCACACGGCGAGGCGATCTCCTGCGGTATGGTCGCTGCCGCTCGGCTCTCTGCCAGAAAGTTCGGAAAAGACCTCATCGGGTTGCACGAAGAATTACTCTACGCCGCGGGGCTTCCTACTAAGCTACCCGCTCTGGAAAGCGAGAAAGTGCTCGCGGCCATGGGACGAGATAAGAAACGGCGCGGCGGTGAGCACCGATTCGTGTTGCTGGAAGATATAGGTCGGCCCGTGTGGGACGTGCCGGTTGACGAAGATGAGATTCGAGACGTCCTGGAGGACATCCTTGAGTAGAATTTTCGTCTTGTACGGGGTAAACCTGGGTGCGCTCGGCACGCGCCGTCCCGAGGTTTACGGGGATCAAACATTGCAAAATATTGAGGATCGCCTGAGAAAAGAGTTTTCCGATGTCGAGTTCGAATTTCGTCAGACGGACTCTGAAGGTGAATTCATCGGCTGGATACGGGGGGCGTCCGCCTCCGACGGCCTGATCCTGAACCCCGGCGCCTGGACCCACTACTCATACGCCATCCACGATGCCCTGGAAACGCTAGAGGTGCCGAAAGTCGAGGTGCACCTCTCTAATATTTACACCAGGGAGAATTGGCGTCATAAGTCGGTGATCTCTCCGGCGGTAGACGCCATCGTTGCCGGGATGGGATCTTACGGTTACCGGGCTGCGGTGGGATACGTACTGTCGAGAGATGGCAACGAGTGAGCCGGGAAGAATTCGAGGGTGGATGTTTCTGTGGGGCTATCCGTATGAAGGTCTTCGGGACGTCTCAAGGGATTGTGTACTGTCATTGTGGCGATTGTCGCCGGTGGAGTGGGGCACCGGTGACGACGTTCGTGGGTTGTTCGGTTGAGGAGGTGTGGATGCTGGGGAAAGAGCCGGAAGTGTACGCTTCGTCTCTGGGGATCCGGCGTTCTTTCTGCGGGAACTGTGGCACTTCGTTGGCTTACGAAGACGATAAGCTGCCGGGAGAAATCTACCTTACAGTTGGAGCTTTTGACGAACCGGAGAAGTTCGAGCCGCAACGTCATAGCTGGTTTTCTCGAAAACTGAGTTGGTTGCATCTCGAAGATGATGCTCCGCGACACCAGGAGAGCAGCCGGCCGAGGTAGAGGCGGGAGCGGGGACTAGAAGCCGGAGAGCATATGCGATAATATCGCGGCGGCGCAGCGGGCAGAGCTTAATGTATGGCCTGCGCCGGAGAAGTCTGTAAGGGGAGTTTTATGATATCCACTAACCAATTCAAGAACGGCACTGCTATAAAGGTGGATGGTAAGAGATTCACCATCGTTTACTTCCAGCATGTCAAGCCCGGCAAGGGCGCGGCGTTCGTGCGGACGAAACTCAGGAACCTCGACACCGGGTCCGTCACCGAGAAGACGTTCCGGGCCGGCGAGAAGGTAGAGCATGTACGGACCGAATCTCGGCCCATGACCTACCTCTACGGTGACGGGGACTCGCTACACTTTATGGACTCTGAGACTTACGAGCAGACACCTATTCCTATGGAAGTCATCGGTGAGGCGGCGGGATATATAGTGCCCAACAGTACGGTCAGTGTGCTCTCGGCTGATGGAGAGGTCATCAGCGTCGAGCCGCCGGCCCACGTGGACCTCGAAATAGCCCAGACAGACCCCGGCCTCAAAGGCGATACGGCTACGGGGGGTAGCAAGCCCGCGACCCTTGAGACGGGGGTCGTGGTGCAAGTACCGTTGTTCGTGAATGTCGGCGAGCGGGTGCGGATAGATACCCGGTCAAACGAATATCTGACGCGGGTTTGAAGCCTCTGTTTTATAAGGACCGCTCGTGAGCCGTCGCAGGGGACGCAAGCAAGCGTTTCTAGTGCTGTTTCAGGGCGACATCAACGAGATCCCCGCTGCAACGGTGGTGGAACGCTGGGTGTATTATCGCGGCGAGTTCGTAGATTATGCCCGACGACTGGTGTTCGGAGTAGAAGATGAGATCGATGATTTGGATGCGCGGCTTACGGAGGTTTCGGTGGGGTGGCCGGTCCACCGGATGAGCGCGGTGGACCGAACTATCCTGCGGCTAGCGCTCTACGAGATGCTTTACGTCGAGGACGTTCCGGCCGATGTTGCGATAAACGAGGCTGTCGAGTTGGCAACGGGTTTCTCCGGGGAGGAGTCGCCCGTCTTCGTCGGCGGTGTGCTGCGGGGGGCTGAGAATCAAATCGTGGGTAAGGTGGAACATGGATAGCGGGTTACGAACCGCGGCCCGGTTCGAGGAGCATCGGGTGCGCTTCGAAGAGTATCTGAAAAAGCTGTACTTTTCCGAAGAGCCGCGTCTGCAAGGGCTGGTAGAAGCCATGCGGTACGCGATGCTCGCTGGCGGAAAGCGGGTTCGGCCGACCCTGTGCATGGAGGCCGCGTGGGTCTTCGGCGTCGAGCCGGAGCACACGCTGCCGTCGTCGGCGGCTATAGAACTCATCCACACGTACTCCTTGATCCACGATGACCTTCCTGCTATGGACGACGACGACTTCCGGCGTGGTCGCCCCACGACCCATAAGAAATACGGTGAGGCGATGGGGATTCTGGCCGGGGACGCCTTTTTCGGGGAGGCGCTGACCCTTATTACCGTTCACCAACAGGGTACTTGCGAACAAGTCTTGGAGGTAGTGAGGGAGTTGGCCAGTTCCACCGGGGTCAACGGCATGGTCGGGGGACAGGTGATCGACATGGATCAGACCGGGCAGGGCGATGGAACAGACCCCGAGACCCTGCGTATGATCCACAAGTACAAGACCGGCGCCCTTATAAAGTCCTCCGCGCGCATCGGCGCCCTGCTGGCCGGAGCCGGAGAGGTAGAGCAGGCAGCCATCTCCGAATACGCCGACGAGCTGGGCCTGTGCTTCCAGATAGTGGACGACTTGTTGAATGCCACCTCTACCACCGAAGACCTCGGCAAGAGCGCCGGCAGCGACGCTGAACAGGGTAAGGCTACTTTCGTCGGCGTCTACGGCCTCGCCGGCGCGCGCCGGGAGGCGGACGAGTCTATCGTCCGGGCTGCGGATGCGCTGTCGCGCATAGACGGCGATACCAGCGGGCTCCGAGACCTGGCACTCTTTGTCCGTCACCGGGAGAGTTAGCCGTAGTAGCAATGAAAAACACCCGGCAAAGACTGGATGTGCTGCTCGTGGAGCGGGGCATCGTGGAGAACCGGAGCCGGGCGCAAGGTCTGATCCTCGCGGGCCTCGTCCGGGTTGGCGGTCAGGTGGTGACCAAAGCCGGGTCCCGGTTTGGCGCCGACGAAAACCTTTCTCTGGAGAAAGAAGCCGCTTACGTCTCCCGCGCCGGAGAAAAACTCGCTGCCGCCCTGGATTATTTCGAAATAAAAGTCGCCGGTCGCAGATGCTTGGATGCTGGGGCTTCGACCGGAGGTTTTACTGATGTGCTGCTGCAACGCGGGGCGGAGCGCGTAACTTCGGTCGACGTTGGCTACGGACAGTTCGATTGGTCACTGCGAAACGATCCGCGGGTGACCGTTCTGGAACGTACCAACGTGAGATACCTGTCAGGTGAAGAGTTGGATTCTGGGCCGGATCTCCTGGTCGGCGACCTTTCTTTTATCTCGCTCGCCGTTGCTCTAGAGGGATTAATCTCTACTACGCCCTCTATCCAAGACCTCGTGTTGCTGGTCAAGCCGCAGTTTGAGGCGGGACCTGAGCAAGTGGCCCGCGGTGGTCTGGTGCGTGATACAGAGGTCCACGAAGAGGTGATCCGGCGCGTGGCGGATCGCTTCGCTTCTAAAGGCTTCGGGGCCGTGGATGTTCTGCGGGCCCCGGTGTCCGGGCGTCGGGCTGGAAACCGCGAGTATCCGTTGCATCTGGTAAAGGGTGAGTCCGGCTCTCTGAGTGATACGCGTATCCGGGAGGTCGTGGCTGGTGGGTGAGATCGAGGAGATAAAACGGGTCGGGATCTTCGCCAATCCGAAGGTTAGCGAGGGGTACTTCGAGCAACTCGTTACGGCTCTGGAGAAGCGGGAAATCGAGATCTCCGAGGTTCATCCTGAAAATGAGCCGGACGGGGCCACAGACCTCGACCTGGTTTTCGTACTCGGTGGGGACGGGTCGATGCTCCGGGCATCCAGGATATACCCGAATAACGTCTTGCTGGGCGTTAACCTGGGCAAAGTGGGGTTCATGTCTGGAATGCAGCCGGATGAGATCGAGACCGGTGTAGAGAAGATCTGCGCCGGAGGCCTCCACGTCCAGGAGTACCGGATGCTGAAGGTAAAAGTCGATGGGGAAGATGAAAGTTACCTCGCCGCCAACGACGCTGTGCTATTGAAGCGTCGGCCGCACCAGATCGCCTCTATAGACGTCTCGATCGCGGGCGAGGAGTTGTTTGCATTCCGCTGTGACGGCTTTATAGCGGCGACACCGCTCGGGTCTACCGCATACGCGCTCTCGGCCGGCGGCCCGATAATTTCGGGTGACGCCAAATGCTACGTGCTCGTGCCGATAGCCCCGCACGCGCTGGTGAGCCGTCCGTTGGTGTTGGGTGAGGAGCAGGTGACAGAGTTGAAGTTGGTTGAACGGGACGCGCTGCTCTCAGTGGACGGCGGCGAGCCGCGGGAGATATCGGAGGGTGAGCGAATCAAGATCAGGCTCTCCAAAGAAAGCGTTAGAATAGGCCGGACTGACGAGTGGACGTGGTGGCGAGCGGTTCGGAGGACTTTCCTGTAGTGCTCACGGAGATATCCGTCGAAAATATAGCGCTCATCGAGGAGGCCACCCTGGAGTTGCAGCCCGGCTTAAATGCGATCACGGGCGAGACCGGGGCCGGTAAAACCCTGCTTGCAACAGCGCTACAAATGCTGCTCGGAAGTCGCGCCCGCTCCGAAGCGGTTCGCTCCGGGGCCAAGAAAGCTACCGTTGAAGGGACCTTCATTATCCCCGAGGATGTCAGAGAGAAGATCTTAACCGAATCTCTGGGAGATCTGGCCGAAGAGCTGGATGGTGGAGACGAGTTGGATCTCCGGCGGACACTTACCGAGGATGGACGCTCACGATGCTACGTCGGCGGCATCGCCGTGCCGGTGAAGTCCCTGGCTGCACTGGGCGAGCGGCTGGTCTCGTATCACGGCCAACGCGAACAGGCCCGGCTTACCGAACCCGCCGAACAGCTAGTTATTTTGGATGACTTCCTAGACGAGAAAGCCTCGCGGGCCAAAGACGAGCGTACGACGCTTTGGCAGAGTGTTGAGCGGGACCGTCGGGAGCTGGAAGAATTGAGGTCTTCGGAGGAAGCCCGTTTGCGCGAGGTAGATTTTCTCCGGTTCCAGATCTCCGAGCTGGAGGAAGCGGACTACAATTCCGAGGAAATCTCCGACCTGAAGCGGGAGCGCGACCGGCTCCGCAACATCACGGATCTGCTGCAGTCCGCCGCCGCCGCGACGACCGCACTATCTTCTGAGGAAAGAGGGTCTATAGAGGCTTCCGCGCGGGCCGTCACAGAGCTGGAGCATGCGGCCCGCTACGACGACAGCCTCTCCGGGTTGCTGCAACGGCTCTCCGGGCTCTCGGCCGAGATGACGGATGTCCTCTACGAACTTCGGTCCTACGTGGATGGCTTGGAGTCCGATCCCGGGCGCCTGGAAATAGTTGAAGACCGGCTCGATGCTCTGCGGGCTTTGGAGCGGAAGTACGGCGAAGACGTGGAGGGTTATCTCGAACAATCCCGGGAGCGTCTCCGGCGGCTGGAGAACTTCGCTGGGGAGACCTCCAACTTGGAGAGCCTTATAGAATCTGGAGAGGACCGGCTAGGCGAGCTTGCGCAGGAGATCACAGCCGGACGCGAACGGGCGGCGGAACGGTTGTCCGCCCGGGTGCAGGAGAACCTCGCCGGGCTCAACCTCGGCAAGACTACCTTTCGTGCGGAACTCGTACCGGCTACACCAGGACCTTCGGGTGTGGAGCGGGTGGAGTTCGCCATACAGCCCAACCCCGGTGAACCGGAGTTGGCAGTTCGCCGGTACGCTTCGGGCGGTGAACTCAGCCGGATCATGCTCGCTATCCGGCTCGCCCAGGAGCGGGTCGAGCCGGGGGCCACTTACGTCTTCGACGAGGTAGACGCCGGTATCGGGGGTGAGACAGCAACCGCTGTCGGGGTCAAGTTGCGGGAGTTGGGCGAGCGCAATCAGGTCTTGACCATTACGCATCTGCCTCAGATCGCCTCCGGCGCCGGTGCGCACGTGGTCGTAGCAAAAGAGGAAGCGGAGGGACGCACGATCACCCGTATCGACCGTGTGGAAGGCGAAGACCGACGCCGGGAGCTAGCCCGAATGCTCTCCGGACGGATCGATAAGGCGTCGTTGGCCCACGCCTCGGAGCTCCTCTTGGTGGAGGATGAACGCTGAGAAGCCTACGCTACAGAAGAGTGCGGAGTCCAAAGAACTCATCCCCGTTGACGGGCAGGGTGGTGCTGGGTATGAAGACAAAAGACATAATCCCCAAGCTCGATGCGACGACCATCCCGGTGATAAACCACGAGAACATCGACCGCGTCGCGGCCGAAGCACTGGCTGAGGCCGGAGTATGTGCCGTGGTCAACGCGGCGGGCTGCTCGACGGGCCACTACCCCAACCTGGGCCCCCTGGTTATGGCCCGTTCCGGAATTTATATATTGGACAACGTGGGACTCAAAGTCTTTGACCGGTTGAAGGATGGACAGGAGATCGAGGTTCGTGACGACGGGGTTTACAGGTCGGGAGAACTCGTAGCGGCCGGCGAACATCTGGACCTCGAAACCACCGAGAAACAGCTCCATAAGAGTCAGGAAGGTATTGGCGTAGCACTTGAGAGCTTCGCCCAGAACACGGTGGAGTTCATGCGCTCCGAGCGCGACATACTTTTCTCTACCCTGGATGTGCCGGGAGATATAGCCAGAAAGGTACAGGGACGTCAGGTGCTCGTGGTGGTCCGGGGATATGACTACCGTCAGGACCTGGCAGCACTTGGTCCATATCTACGAGGCGAGCGTCCGTTCGTGATCGGGGTGGACGGTGGGGCGGACGCCGTGAGAGAGAACGGTTGGCGTAACGACCTGATTTTCGGGGATATGGACTCCGTCTCGGACGAGGCTTTGCAGGTGGCGGACCATGTACTGGTTCATGGCTACGAGAACGGCCACGCGCCCGGTATGGAGCGGGTAAGGAAAGCCGGTGTAAAAGAGGCGCAGATGCTCACCGCGCCGGGACTTTCGGAAGATATCGCCATACTGCTGGCCGAACAGTCCGGCGCGGAGTTGATCGTGGCCGTCGGTACCCACGTCGGCCTGGTCGAGTTCCTAGACAAAGGCCGAAAGGGCGCGTCGTCTTCCTTCTTGACGCGGCTAAAAGTAGGAGCGCGGCTGGTGGACGCTAAAGGCGTTAGCAAGCTCTATCCTTCGCGGGCTTCCGCAGGACAGCTACTGGCGCTCGTGGTCGCCGGACTGGTCGCGGTATCGGTAATCATCTACTCTTCGGAGCCGCTGTATGAAATCTTCGAGATACTGGCAATTAAACTTCGATTATTGCTCGGGATCTGAACCGTGCCAGATCTACGCTACCATGTGATCTCTTTGGTCTCCGTCTTTCTTGCCCTAGCGATTGGCGTGTTGCTCGGCATCGCGATGTCCGACCGGGAGATCATCACCGACCAGCTCCGGTCCGAGGTGAGCGGAATTCAGAAACAACTCGACGAGCAGCAAGAGCTTCTCGGAGAGCGTAATGAGGAACTCTCCGTGCAGCAACGGTACCTGGAAGAGATGTCCGAAGTCATGGTCTCCGACAACCTGCAAGACGTAAACGTCGCCCTGATCCGTGGTCCCTGGGCCAGCGAAGAAGCCGCCCAGGAACTCCAGAACACCATCACAGCCGAAGCCGGCGCCGACCTCACGTCTTTCGTGCGCCTTTCAACGCCGATACCTCCAGAAGACTCGTCGGAAGGAGCCGTAGACCCCGAAACCCAATACGCCAACGAAGCCCAAGATGTCCTCGAATTTGAGGGAGACGCCGAACCTCCGCAGGTGGTTGTTTTTATTGGGGGCGGCGAAGTCTCGGCAGATGTTCCCGAAGGCTCCGAAGAATCCCTGGATGTGGCGCAGCGCGCCATGTTCGACGTCCTATTAGAAGCTGGCGTCCGGGTTATTGCTACTGAACCTTCTCTTACCCCCCGCAGCGAAATTCCTTTATTTCAGGACCTTGGTGTTACTTCGGTAGATAACGTAGATACAAAGGCAGGCCAGGCCGCTGTTGTTCGGTTGGCTAATAGCTTTGAGGACGGCTCCTACGGTACCAAACCAACGGCATCTGCCCTGTTTCCTCCACCTTCCGACTGAAATACGGCCATGACTCCGAAAACCATAGTAATAGTACCGGCTCACAACGAAGCGGACCGCATCACGTCTACCCTCGAAGCCCTGTGGAATCTCGGCGAACTCGAACAGGTGATCGTGGTCGATGACGGAAGCCGGGACGCGACTTCCACATTGGCTGTATCCGCGGGTGCTGAGATCCTAAGGGTTTCTAGACCCGGGAAGCCGCGAGGCAAGGGGCACGCCTTGGTTGCTGGACTTTCCCATGCCCGACGCCACCGTCCGGAAGCGCTCCTGATAGCCGATGCTGACCTCGGGACATCGGCGACGCAGCTTTCACGCCTGCTCTCGGAACTCGACGATAACTCTCCCGCCACCATCGCGGCTTTTCCACCGGCAACCGACGGGGGATTCGGCTTCGTCAAGGAATACTCCCGGCGTGAGATCTCACGTCGCACCGGATACTCTCCTGGTGAACCGCTCTCCGGTCAGCGCGCCTTACTACTCGACGTCCTGGACGCCCTACCCGGCATCGCGCCGGGATTCGGGGCCGAGGTCGGCATGACCCTGGATCTACTCGCCGCCGGTATAATGCCCCTGGAGATCCCGCTCCACCTCGAACACCGTCCTACAGGACGCACCCTCGCCGGATTTACCCACCGCGCCCGCCAGGGCCTTGATGTACTTCGCGCCCTGCGAGGAACTCGCATCGAGTGGTGACGTACCTAACTCTATCCATATTGGGTCTAGCCCTGACCCTTCTTAGCCTCCTTCTCATGAAGCCGCACCTTCCCAAACGACACAACTTCGCGAACCGCAACATCCCAACGTCTACCGGCCTTTCTTTTGTACCTATAATACTTACACTGCTCATGCTTGCGGTAGGAGGTGCGCTGGACGTGGGGGATGTGGGGATTTTCTACCTTATCTACGCGCTGGTAGCGGGGATGGTGGGGGCTGCGGACGACTTATGGGGTGGAAGTGAAGCGCGCGGTTTTCGGGGCCACCTCGGGGCATTGAGGCGAGGCCGGGTTACTACCGGCTTCGCTAAACTGTTGGTGCTCGGAGGCGGGGCAATAGTATTCGGGACGCTACTGTTCGGCTTTACGATCCAGGCTCTCGTGGCGGCATTTTTGATGGCGGGCAGCGTAAACTTGGCTAATTTGTTAGATCTGCGTCCCGGACGGGCTTTGAAATTCCTTGCGGTTCCTTTGTTGTTTCTGATGTTTCTAGCGTCGAATGAGGCGGTGTTGGTGGTGGTCGGGATAATTGGGGGAGCGGTGGGACTATTTTATTTTGACCTCAAAGGGCGTATCATGCTCGGTGATGCGGGCGCGGCGATTTATGGTTCGGTTCTTGGGTATCTGGTTGTGATGAGTGGACCCGGGCTGGTCTGGTGGGTGTCCGGGGCGGTAGTATTGGGACTCACCGTTCTAGCAGAGGTGTCGAGTATATCCAGGGTGATCCGGGAGGTAAGCGTATTAAGGTGGTTCGACAGTTGGGGGCGTGGTGGCGATGAGTGAGACCAAGTACATCTTCGTTACGGGCGGCGTTGTCTCGTCCATCGGCAAGGGGACCAGCGCGGCGGCGTTGGGGATGCTCTTGAAGAGTCGGGGTTACCGGGTGGTGCTCCAGAAGTTTGATCCCTACATAAACGTGGACCCAGGAACGATGAACCCCTACCAGCACGGAGAAGTCTATGTCACCGACGATGGGGCTGAGACCGACCTGGACCTGGGTCACTACGAGCGCTTTCTGGACGAGAATCTGGGCAAACTCTCCAACGTAACGACCGGCAGTGTTTATTGGGAGGTCATAAGTCGCGAGCGGCGGGGAGATTACCTCGGTGCGACCGTGCAGGTCATCCCGCACATAACCAACGAGATCAAGAGCCGCATCGGACGTTTGGGTGAAGAGAACGACATCGTTATCACCGAGATCGGCGGTACGGTCGGCGACATCGAAAGTCTGCCGTTTCTGGAGGCTATCCGACAGTTCCGCAACGACGTAGGTCGTAAAAACGTCATGTACATTCACGTCTCGTACGTCCCGTACATTGATGCGGCTGGTGAGCTCAAGACGAAACCAACGCAGCACTCTGCGCAGCGACTGCGGGAGATCGGGATTTCACCGGATGTGCTCATATGCCGGGCCGATCGACCTATAGGTGAGGAGATCCGGCGTAAGATCTCCCTCTTCGCCGATACGGAGTTCGACTCGGTCATTCCGGCCGAGACTTCACCTACGCTCTACGATATTCCCCTGAGTTTGCACGAGGCTGGCCTGGACGACCTGGTGCTTGAGAAGCTGGATCTCCCGGCTCCCAAGGCGGACCTTATCGAGTGGAAGAAAATGGTAACTCGCATGCACGAAGCGAAAGAATCCGTGCGGATCGCCATTATAGGTAAGTACATCAAACTGCAGGACGCCTATCTCTCCGTGGTCGAGGCACTCGGGCACGCGGGCGGGGCACACGGTTTGAGGGTTGAACTCGACTGGGTGGACTCCGAGAGCCTTACCGATGGGGAGACGGTCAAGCGACGGCTGGAAGGTGCTGACGGTGTGCTGGTTTTGCCCGGTTTCGGGCACCGGGGAACGGAAGGGAAGATTGAGGCCGCCCGGTATGCCCGTGAGAGTGGCACACCATATTTGGGGCTATGTCTCGGTTTGCAGATAGGCGTGATCGAGTTCGCGCGGAACGTGGCGGGACTGGAGATGGCGAACTCTACGGAGTTCGAGCCTGAAACGCCGCACCCGGTAATAGACATCATGGCGGACCAAGTAGGGGTAGATATGGGTGGCACGATGCGTCTCGGCCGCTACCCGTGCCAACTGTTACCGGGAACCTTGGCCGCCGAGGTTTACGATACGGACTTCGTGAACGAACGCCATCGCCACCGCTACGAGGTGAACAATGCCTACCGGGAAACACTCTCGGAGGCCGGCATGGTTTTCTCCGGTACCTCTCCCGAAGGACGGTTGGTGGAGATAGCGGAGTTGCAGGACCACCCGTTCTTTATCGGGAGCCAGTTCCACCCCGAGTTCAAGAGCCGGCCTTTACGCCCGGCGCCGCTCTTCGATGGCTTTGTGGCGGCTTGTGGGGAACTAAAAAAAACTCGTAACGACGAGCCGTCAGCGGAAGAAATCGTCCCGGCCGAGGAGCAGGCTGCCCGCTGAGAGCACACGAGAGACCAGCTTCGACTTCAATAGAGTCAATAGAGGGTGGGACGCGGATACGGACCCTGATCTCACTGTTCCCCGGAGAACCTTCCGGTAAGATCATCACCCGGACGGCGGGTGCGATCGAGGTTTGGGCCTTTATGACTTGGCAGAGTTCAAACGATGTTCCGCAAGACAGCTTGATCCCGAGCTTCCCCGAAACTGTAAGGACTCGGCTAACGAATTCTCCCGGAACCGACGGGGCTACGCGACTCGTAACCGGCGAAATTCATGCCTTGAGTAGCAAGGATCTCGCAGAAGCTCTGGATCTCTTTCTCCGCACTCTAACCGAGAAGGCGGCTCTCACCGACGCAGTGCTCGAAACCAGTGCGGTCCGACTAGCTTCTCCCCGGGCAATGCAGGGTACGCTGGTTTGCGCAATGGCCCACGAACTATGGGAAGCAGGCTTTCGCGTCACGTTTGGTCCCTCCTGGGAGCCGTTTCTGGACGGTGACCTTGCGCTCGGGGCTGCAGGAGACAACAGTTTTCTGGAAGACTTCGTCCTGAATAGTGAATCTTGGGAGATGACGTCTCGCCACGCGTAGAACCACTCTACCCACCGGTTCTTCGTCGAGCAAAGGTTCTCGGTCCATCAAAAGGTGACGGAGCCTCTATCCACCTGGATCTGGAACTTCTCGAAGGCCCGCTTCAGGGGGAGCGCGTACCGGGCGTTTTCTACGGTCATCAAGGTTCTCCACCGGAGGCGGGCGAGATCGTTACGGCCAACACTCTGGGTTTGGAGATGGGGCTCGGTACCGGAGGGGTGGCGGTAGTCTTTCCTACAAGCGGCGGGATGGCCCCGCCAAACGAGAACCATTTCGTGAAACTACCCTACACACCATTACAGGCTCCAGCGGTTCCCCCCGAGCAAGCCGAGAGCCTTGAGGGAATCCCCGTGATCGTACTTCCACTCCACTCGCACCTGACTCCCGCTTGCTGCGCAGCCGCAGCGTTGTTGTGGCCCGGTTGCCGGGTCTCTTTCGTCTGGCAAGAAGGCGGGGCGCTGTCGGTGGCGTTCTCAAAATCCGTCCAGCAGCTTCAGGATTGCGACCTATTGCACACGGTTGTTTCGGCGGGGAATTGTTTCGGTGGTGACATTGAAGCACCGAATATTTATGCTGGTTTGTTGGCAGCCGCGGTGGTTTCAGAGGTGATCCTGGTCGGCATCGGGCCGGGAGTTGTGGGTACTGGTACGCCTTACGGACACGGGGGAATGTCGGCCGCCACTGCGCTGAACGCGGCTTGCTCTCTGGGCGCGGAGCCCGTTCTTGCGCCCCGCATCTCCGTCTCAGATTGCAGAAGCCGGCACAGCGGAATTTCCCACCACACCAGGTCGGTTCTCCGGGCGGCTCTCGGCGAGGTGCGGGTCGCGCTGCCGGTGTCGGCAGAAGATGTATCCCCGGAAAAACTTCCAGAGCGTCACCGCTACTTAAAAGTTTCTGACAAAGCCGCTGGATTAGAGGCGCGCTTCGGAGTAACCTTCGAGAGTATGGGACGAGCTTATTCGGACGATGAGGTGTTCTTCGACGCGGCGACGGCGGCTGTTGCGCTAGCCCTCGGAGGTGCGGAGTGAGGTTGGGGGTCGTCCGGGAGCGCGTGCCGGGTGAGAGTCGGGTCGCCCTGTCGCCACACGCCGTAGCCGAGTTGACTCGGGTCGGGCATCGGGTGCTGGTAGAGAAAGCCGCCGGCGAATCTTCCAGCATTTCGAACGAGCAGTACGTGCAGGCCGGGGCGACGTTGGTTGCAGAAACATCAGACGTATACGCTGACTCGGAGTTGGTCGCCAAAGTACAGGGGCCCTCACCGGCGGAGTATGGATATCTGCGGGAGGGGTTGACCGTAATGGCCTTTCTCTCCCTGCCGATAAACGGGAATTTGATGCGGACGATGCTCGATTCGCGGTGCGTAGCCTTTGCCCTGGAATCCATCAGGGACGAGAAAAGACAGCTTCCTGTTCTGTTACCGATGAGTGAGATCGCCGGTTGCCTGGTTCCCCAGATCGGGGCCCACTACCTCCAGCGCAACTCGGGTGGTCGGGGCATTCTCCTGGGCAGTGTCGCGGGCGTGAGGCCTGGACGGGTCGTGATACTTGGTTGCGGAATCGTGGGCTCGAATGCTGCCCGGGTCGCGAGCGGTCTCGGGGCCGAGGTAGTAGTCCTCGACCGGGACCTCGACCGTCTGCGACGCCTCGAACAAGATCGGCTGAGCAACGTTACGACCCTGGCCGCGAGCGCGTTGGCCGTAAGAAACGTCGCCCTCCAGGCGGATCTTCTTATCGGGGCGGTCTATCAGACAGGGACGAAGACCCCCTCGCTCGTAGATCGCGCGACGGTGGAAGAGATGAAGAACGGCAGCGTTATAGTAGATGTGGACGTGGACTATGGTGGCTGTGTGGAGACTTCGAGACCGACTACCTTACAGGACCCGGTGTTCGTGGAAGCCGGTGTGACTCACTACTGTGTCAAGAACGTGCCCGCCTCCGTGCCGGTAACGGCGACGCGGGCACTCTCGAACGCACTTTTGCCGTTGGTTAGGGATATCTCCGGTCTGGGACTCGCTGACGCCCTTAATGCCAATGCGGGCCTGCAGCAAGGAGTAGCTGTGGCGGAGGGCAGGATTCTGGACTCCAAACTAGCCCGTTCTACCGGGACGGAATACTCGTCCGTGTCTTCCGTCCTGCCGCTGCACGAGGAATCGCGTTGATCGAGAGGGGAGGCCGTTCGTTGGAAGACTTTACCGTGGAACTCGACGTCTACTCGGGACCGTACGAGTGGCTTCTTGCACTCATTCTGCGCGACGAGTTGGAGATTTTCGAGGTTCCTATCCGCGAGTTGGTAGATATCTACCTCCGCACGAAAAGGGCTGATGACCCGAATGCCTTAGAGCGCGACACGGACTTCGCCGGGTCCGCGTCTGCGCTTGTTTTGCTAAAGAGCCGAAGCCTCTCCCCAATGCTCGAAGGTGAAGACGAGGGAATGGCTGAAGAACCCCTCTCACCCGAACAACTCGCCCAACGACTCACCCAGTACCTGAAGATTCAACGCGGGGCAGCCGAGGTAGGGGAACGCTTCGAGAAGAATCGCGGCTTCTATCCATCGTCCCATATCTTAAGGTCGCGCCCAGGCGCGCTCCAGGTAAATTTCGAACGTCTGCTCGGTGCCGCCCGCCGGACTTTCTCACGCCTCACCGAACCTCCCGTAAAACACCTCGGACCGATAACGGTAACCATCCAGGAGCTGGTCGGCTTGATCCGGGAAAACCTTCTCCTGGGTCCGGTCTCTTACGAAGACCTGGTACGAGAAATGGACCGGCTCCATTCAGCTGTCACGTTCGCCGCCGCCCTCTCACTCGCCCACGAGGGCCGGCTGGTCCTCTCACAGACCGTACCCCTCGGTCCACTGACCTTTCAACCGGCATCGTGAACGCTGCCGCCCCAAATCCAGGCGCGGCAGCGCTTATCGAGTCGATCCTCCTCGTAAGCCCGCAGTCCGCCAGCATAGACACATTATCCTCCGCTACCGGATTGAGCGAGACTCAAATAAACAATGCGATCGCGAGCCTCGAAGAAAAATACAGCCCCGAAGATTCCGGCATCGTTCTGCGTAACGTAGCGAACGGCTACCAACTCGCCACAAATCCGGCCTGTGCACCGGCCGTAGAGCGTTATCGGGAAGAGGCGCGTCCTGTGTCGCTCTCCAACGCTGCAAACGAAGTCTTATCTTGTGCCCTGTACCTGGGACCCTTGACCCGGGCCGGCATCTCCGGTGTCCGGGGCGTGAACTCTGACGCGGTCGTCCGAAACCTTCTCGAACGCGGTCTACTCGCGGAAGTCGGGGTAGATAACGAGAACCCTGGCTCACCAGCACTAATAAACGTCACCGCCGAGTTCTACACGGCCGCCGGGGCCGCTTCTCAACAAGACTTCCCACCACTAGACTCACTCGTAGGCGAAGAAGAACTCACCCGCGTCCGCGAGCGGTTAGGGGCGGCCAATGAAAACCCTGTGCCGACTGTTCCGAACGACGGGTCTTGATTTGCGGTTGCAGGCTTATCTCGCCCGGGCCGGCGCGGCTCCCTCACGCCGGAAGGGTGAAGCCCTGATCTCCGCCGGTCGGGTCCGGGTCAACGGGTCAACGGCATCCCTCGGCGCAAAGGTTTCTGCGGAAGACGAGATTTTGCTCGACGAACATCCCATCGAACTTCCGGAGACCGCTACTTATCTGGCGCTGAACAAACCTTCCGGATACCTGACGAGCCTCAGCGACGACCGCCGGCGCCGGACCGTAGCGGACCTAATGCCTAATGTGCCGGGGCTAGTCCCCGTCGGCCGCCTCGACATTGAGACAACGGGCCTGTTGATCCTCACTAACGACGGGCTTTTGGCCCACCAAATAGCCCATCCTTCTGCGGAAGTCGAGAAAGAGTACCGTCTGAACGTCGCCGAGCCCGTCTCTGATAAAGTTCTCGCTGCTCTTGCCGCGGGACCTACGCTGGATGATGGCCCGATGCTACCGCCAAGATTTACGAGACTAAATAGGAACGGACGAAAAACATCATTAAACTTGACGATCCACGAAGGGCGTAACCGCATAATACGTCGTGCGTGCGATGCCGTTGGCCTGCGGTTACTTTCATTGGAGAGGGTGCGGATAGGACCCGTGTCTCTAAGAAGACTACCCGAAGGTGAATTTCGATCGCTGACCGATAGTGAGGTACGAGTGCTGCGTGGCGATGAGTAGTCCTTCAGGCGAACCGTCGATCGACCGGGTAGTGGGTGTACCGGGTAGGGACTTCACGGTGGAAGACGTAAAAGGAACTTTCCCGGAAGCGTTCGAGATACAGTCGCTGGCTCGCCCGGTAGACGCTACGGTTCGTGTGCCGGGCTCCAAGAGCGTTACGAACCGAGCCCTGATCTTGGCCGCACTCGCCGATGGAACCTCTACTATTCGCAACCCGCTGTTCTCCGATGACTCTTTCTGGCTGATGCAAGCACTCGTCAACTTGGGATTCGAAGTTTGGGCCGACCGCCCATCAGGCTTTGTACAGATCGAAGGTCAGGCGGGGAGGATCCCCGCCCGCGACGTAAACGTTTTCGTCGGGAACGCCGGCACCGTCGCCCGGTTTCTCCCACCGGCGCTAGCACTAGGCTCCGGACCATACCGGGTCGACGGCACGCCCCGTATGCGGGAACGGCCCGTGGAAGACCTCGTGGAAGCGATGCGCCACCTGGGCGCACGGGTGTCCTACCCGGAGGCTTCCGGACGTTTTCCGCTAGTAGTGGAGGGCAGCGGACTTCCCGGAGGCAGAACTCGCGTCGCCGGAGGAAAGAGCAGCCAATTCCTCAGCGGTCTTCTCATGGCAGCCCCCGGAGCCGACAGAGAAGTCATATTAGAAGTCGAAGGAGAATTGGTTTCAAAGCCCTACATTGGCATTACCACAGAGGTCATGCGCTCTTTCGGCGTCGAAGTCTTTGAAGCTAATGGTGCTTTTACTGTAACTCCGGGCACCTATGAGGCTCGGAATTACACCGTTGAGCCCGACGCCTCGGGGGCATCGTACTTTATGGCCGCCGCCGCGGTTACCGGCGGCAAAGTGCGTATACCGGATCTCGGAGGGCACTCTACCCAGGGAGACCTGCGCTTTACGGAGGTACTCCAGAAAATGGGATGCCAGGTAGAGATCGGCCGCGATTTTATCGAGGTCAAAGGATCTGAACGCCTCCGTGGGATCAAAGTAGACATGAACGAGTTCTCAGACACCATGATGACCCTCGCCGCCATAGCACCGTTCGCCGACAGCCCTACGACAATAACCAACATCGAACACACCCGCCACCAGGAAACGGACCGAATCTCCGCTGTAGCCACCGAGCTAACCCGCCTCGGAATCCCAGTCCAAGAAACCCAAGACAGTTTACGCATAATACCAAAAACTGTGCAACCCGGAGTGGTTAACACTTACGATGACCACAGGATGGCGATGGCGTTCGCGCTGGTCGGCTTGATGTCCCCGGGAATCCGAATACAAGACCCCGGGTGCGTAACGAAGACGTTCCCAGACTATTTTCAGAAGCTTGGCGGGCTATAGGGACGATAGTCGCGGTAAGTCCTCTGGTCCATCCGCTATACTGAGAGTAGAAATGGGTGGAATTCTTATAACTATAGACGGGCCTGCGGGCAGTGGGAAGAGCTCTGTTGCCCAGGCCGTTGCCGACCGGTTGGGTCTGGTGAACCTAAACACGGGCGCCGCCTATCGAGCTGTGGCTTTTCTGGCGTTGCAGGAGGAAACGAGGCTGGATGCGCCGGGGGATCTCGCGGCGCTAGCAGGGAGAATCGGCTTGACGGAAGCTGGCGCAAGAGTCGACGGACATCCGGTGGAGGAAGAAACCCTGCGTACGCCGGAGGTAGCCGCGGCGGCCTCCAAAGTCTCTGTCCACCCCGAGGTACGCCAGGTACTGCTCTCCGTGCAGCGTGAGGCGGCTAAAAAGGCCCGCGAGCAGGACGGTGCAGTAATCGAGGGCCGGGACATCGGCACCGTCATACTACCCGACGCAGACCTGAAAATATTTCTCTCAGCAGCCCCAGAAGAACGGGCCCGTCGGCGGGCCGTTCAGAGCGGACGCGAGACAGAACTGGAGCGAATTCGTGAAGCCATGAACCGTCGGGACCGGCAAGATTCGGAGCGTGAGACCTCGCCACTCAAATCCGCCCCGGACGCTGTGGTCATAGACACTACGGGTCTCGGGCTCGAAGAGGTCGTATTTAGGGTGACGGAACTTGCCGATGGCCTGCGAGGAGGTCCCTGATGCCCGGCGAATCACCGGCTAGGGACAGGCTGCAAGTCGGGGGTATGTCGACGAGGTACCGTTGGTTTCGGATATTCGTCAGGTTTTTGTTCCGGGTCTTTACCGGTTTTAGTGTGTACGGGACCGAGCGCGTACCGAAGCAAGGACCCCTTATAGTCGCCTCTAACCACACCCAGTACCTGGACCCGGTTTACGTGAGCGCCGCGGTTCCCCGGCGAGTACAGTGGATGGCAAAAAAAGAGCTGTTCGTCTTTCCCTTTCGCTGGTTGTTCGCCTTGCTGAGGGCTTACCCGGTAGATCGTCAGAAGGGGGGCCGCGCAGCGTTGCGGTCTTCTATAGGGTTACTCGAAGACGGTGGGGTAATGGGCATCTTCCCTGAAGGCACACATCGCCAGGAGGATGGATCGCGAGATGCCAAAAACGGGGTTGTGGTACTCGGTGCCCGGAGTAGCGCGCAGGTTTTGCCCGTCTACGTGAGCACCGCGCCGAGCATTAGACGCCGGCTACGAGGAGAGAGAATGTACGCTTGTATAGGCAAACCGATGAACATAGACGGCAACTTGCGGGGCGGTAAGGCCTACAAGGAGACGGCGGAAGGCATCTTGAGAGAGATCTACGCCCTTCCAAAAGAGTATGGTCTGGCGGAGAAGTCTTGAGCCGGCTACCGGTGGTGGCCGTAGTAGGTGCGCCGAACGTAGGCAAGAGCACCCTCGTCAACCGAATCATTGGCCGACGACAGGCGGTCGTCTCGGACGAACCGGGGACTACCAGGGATCGCTCTTACAACAGGGCTGAGTGGGCAGGGCGGGAATTTCTTCTGGTAGATACCGGCGGAATGGAGCCGACGGCTAAGGTTGGGCTCGAAGCCCTAGTTACCTTGCAAGCCAAGGTGGCCGTCGAGGAGGCGGACGTCATAGTCCACCTCGTGGATTCCCGAATCGGGTCTACAGAGGCGGATGCGGCGATCTCGCGCGAGCTTCGACGCGCGTCTAAACAGGTACTGCTGGCTGTGAACAAGCTGGACAACCCCGCCAACGATACGGATCGTTACCAGTTCTATTCGCTCGGTGAAGGCGAGCCACACGCCGTCTCAGCGTCGCACGGTCTCGGAACCGGGGATCTCCTGGACGATGTGATCGGGGCTCTGCCGGAGGCGCAGGACGATGACGAGGAAGAGCCGCCCCGAATCGCGATCATCGGCCGGCCAAATGTGGGCAAGAGTACCCTCCTCAACCAGCTCCTCGGCTCCGAACGGGCCATCACTTCCGAAGTAGCAGGCACTACGACTGACGCCGTGGCCGGAGAGGTGACTGTAGAGAATATAAAGTACTTACTGCTGGACACTGCGGGGGTAAACCGCAGCGCCAAGAAGGCCCAGGGGGTTCCGTACTATTCGGCGCTCAGAACCGGCGAGGCTATAAGGCGCTCAGATGTTTCGCTGCTCGTGGTTGATGCTGTAGATGGCCTGGTCGGAGGCGATCTGCAACTCGCCCGCCAGATCGAAGAGTACGGAAAAACTTGTGGGGTCATAATCAACAAACGCGATCTCGTGCCGCCGGATCGGGTACGTGAGATCGGGGGTTTGCTCATCGCCCGCCTGACGGACCTCAAACCGCCTTCCATAGCTATCTCGGCGCTCTCCGGTTCCGGGGTAGAAAAAGCGTTGCCATTCGCCGCGAAGCTACAAGAGCGCTACAACCTTCGCGTCGCTACTCACGAGCTCGCCGAGTTTATAAACCGGACGGTGGACCGTAGCCCACCGCCAAAGGGCGTTCGGATACGATATGCGACCCAGACCGGCAGCGCACCGCCCCGATTCACCATTTTCGCCAACCGCCCCGATGATGTGCCGGACAGCTACATCCGGTATGTGGAGAATGCTCTGCGAGAGCGGTATGATCTTTACGGGGTTAGTTTGAGGATAAGGTTAAAGAGTAGCCGCTAGATATGCCACGAGCGGACATACCGGAGATGGGGCGGCAAGTCTTGACCGTACCAAACGCCCTCTCACTCTTGCGGCTCGCGATGGTCCCGGTAGTAGTTGTACTGTTGCTTATGAGGGCGGATTTGGCGGCGGTGATAATCTTCGTCCTGGCCGCCATAACGGATTTTCTGGATGGGGTACTCGCACGTCGTACGCAGCCCACCTTTGTCGGGAAGATACTGGACCCTGTGGCGGATCGGCTTATGCTCTCTAGCACAGCCGTGGTACTCGCGATCCGGGGCTCCCTGCCGGTATGGGCCGTGGCGATCCTCGTCGCGAGGGACTTATTCGGCCTCGTTGGCGGACTTACTTTCGGGCGTAAGCTCTCAGTTAATTGGATAGGCAAGGCGGCGACGGCGCTGCTCATGGTAGCCATCGCCCTGATCATCCTTAGCCCCGGCAACGTAGGAGAGGCGGTTTTCTATATAGGCTTTGGCCTCTCTCTCATCGCCGGGCTCATGTACCTAGTCAATATCTCCCGGGTATCGGGTGGAGGAGGCGCCACATGAAGGCGGTAATTATGGCCGGTGGGCAGGGAACTCGCCTCAGGCCCTTGACTAGCAACCAACCTAAACCCATGATTCCCATAGTCGGCGTCCCTTGTATGGAGCATATCGTAGAGCTTCTCAAGCGCCACGACTTTACCGATATTGTCGTCACCCTCCAGTTTATGCCCGAAGAGATACAGGACTACTTCGGTGACGGCTCCGACTGGGGTGTCAATATCCGCTACTCCATAGAAGATACCCCCGCCGGTACCGCCGGCTCCGTGAAGATGGCCGAAGAACAGTTAGACTTGCAGGGCGAGCGCTTTCTCGTTATAAGTGGTGACGCCCTCACCGACGCGGACCTACAGCGCCTAGTGGACTTCCACGAGGAGAAGAATTCCGAAGCCACGATGGTTATCAAAAGCGTCGAGAACCCGCTAGACTTCGGAATCGTCGTCACGGAAGAAGACGGCAGCATCTCGCGTTTTCTGGAGAAACCAACCTGGGGCCAGGTCTTCTCGGACACCGTAAACACCGGCATCTACCTCCTCGAAGAATCGGTTCTGGACGAGATACCGGACCCAGAGAAGGATGAGTACGATTTCTCCAAGGAGCTTTTCCCGAAACTCCTGGAGGCTGGGCGGCCGCTCTACGGCTACG
Source organism: Rubrobacteraceae bacterium (assembly GCA_965214475.1). GTDB lineage: Bacteria > Actinomycetota > Rubrobacteria > Rubrobacterales > Rubrobacteraceae > SIRX01. Next base: position 552,954 of record OZ243953.1, read on the forward strand.
TTATGGACGAGTATTGGGAAGATGTGGGTACTCTGGAGCAGTACGCAAGCGCCCAGCGAGACGTCTTGGACGGCAAGCTCCGTGGCGCCCGGCTGCCCGGGACCCGGCTTCGGGAGAACATTTACGTCGGCAGCCGTTCCCGGGTGAACGATGAACAATTGCAAGGCCCGGTGTTTATCGGGGAGAACGTCCGGGTGGATGAAGGCGCTTACATAAGCCCGTACTCGATTATCGAGTCGAACGTCGTCATTTCCTCCGGCGCCCGCGTAGAACACAGCGTAGTCGCTGAGGGGTCTTATATCGGTGAGGGCGCCGAGTTGTTGGATGCGCTCGTTGGTCGTTCCGCGTACGTGCAGTCTCGGGCACGCATTCTGGAGCGTAGCGCACTAGGGGACGACGTGGTTATCGGCGAGGGCGCCACTATCTCACCGGACGTGAAGATCTTCCCGCACAAAACCGTCGAGAGTGGGGCGAATATTACGCAGAGCCTGATCCACGAGACGATGGGCCTCCGCACCGTCTTCAAGGGCGGCATCGTGAAGGGCAAATTCAACGTGGACCTTACCCCGGAGTTTTTTATCCGGCTCGCCTCTTCTTTCGGAACGGCTTTAGACCCCGGTGCCGTAGTAACCCTGGGCCGCGACTCCTCACTCTCCTCCCAGGTCGCCAAGCGGGCCATGACGAGCGCCCTTTTGGGAACCGGCGTAAACGTACGGGACCTGCGCGCGGCCCACGCGGGAGTCGTGCGCCACGATGTGCTCGCCGGCAAGTCTTCGGCCGGAGCCCATCTGCGGGTTGGAGAAGACCCCGATGACTTAGAGATTCTCTTCTTCAGCTCGGACGCTACCCCGATACCGGAATCCGAGCAGCGCGGTATCGAGAAAGTGTATGTGCGCGAAGAGTATCGTCGGGCCTACGCGAACGATGTTGGAGAGTTGATCTACCCGGGACGCGCCGTCGAGCAGTACGTCGAACGTCTGAAGCGGGCCGCAGATCGGGAGAAGATCTCCGGAAGCACGGTGGTGGTTGACTTCTCCGGCGGTGTTGCGGGCCTGGTCGCCAGCCGTGCTTTCTCCAGGCTCGGTATCAACGCCGTCGTTATGGAAGGTTTCGCCAATGCCAACGTTGTCGGTGGGCAGGCGAGTCCTAAGCTAGAAGAAAGTCTGGCGCGTGTCTCGCAAATAGTGTCCATGATGGAGGCGTCTTTCGGGTGTGTAGTGGGTCCTACAGGAGAAGACGTTCAGTTTGTAGACGACATGGGCGAATTTGTCCCACCGGATATAATGCTAGCCTGCATAGTGGATCAAATGCAGCCCGCCAAAGCCGTTTTCCCCATAAATCTCAGCGCCGATTACCGGGAGCTGGTCGAGAATCATGGAGGAACGCTGGAGGAGAGCCGCACCGGGCTTGGTAATGTGGCCCTCAAAGGAGCCGAAAACCGTGCGGACCTCGCCGGGACAATTGACGGAAGCTTTATATTCCCCAACTTCCTACCGGCTCCGGATTGCTTCGTAACGCTTGCCCGAGCCCTCGAACTCTTTAAAGAAATGCCACTCTCCAAAGTACGAGTAAAGTTTGGGAGTAGCCTCGGTCGTGTAGTACGAGAGGAGCTGGATTGTCCTTGGTCTGCCAAGGGGCGTGTAATGCGGGGTCTAGCGGAAAGGTTTGGTGGAGACCCGGATGTGATCCTTACCGACGGAGTAAAGCTCCAATTAGACGAAGGATGGATCTTGATGCTCCCTGACCCGGATAACCCTCTATTCTACGTGTACGCTGAGTTCAACTCCACGAGCAACGACAGCAAATCAGAAGACCTACTTAAAGGTTATGTCGGACTCGTGAAGTCTCTCATAAGGGAAGACGGTCCGGGTTGATCTACAATGCTAGAGCAGTACTTTGAGACTGTACTTCAGGTTCAGGGGAGGTTATACTAGACGGTATGAGTGAAGGCGAAACTGTGTGGGGCGACGATAGGAGCTTGGATTGGGAGAGTTCCCCAGACCTTACGTCACTCTCTAAAGACCATCTCGGTTCTATTCTGAAGCAGCTAGTACAGCAAGAGCAAGAGGTTAGCTACCAGCGTCGGGTACTGCAGGGACGTATAGATCTCATCCGCACGGAACTAGTCCGCCGGGGCGAAGCTTCACTGTCCCCCGAAGAGTTGGCACGGATTCTGATGGATCGTGGCAGAGGAGGCTCGGAAGCTTGACCTACTGTTCCGAATGCGGTTCCGAGAACGCTAGGGAGGCTAAGTTCTGTGTCAACTGTGGGGCAAAACTGGCCCACGCTGATTCAACGGTCGCGTACTCACCCACCTTTGTGGAGGAAGAGCTAACGCCGGTTTCCGAAAGTCCTGAAGGTGCGGCCCTTATCGAGCTGGATCAGGTAGAGGGTACTGCGGGACGTAGGATGCACGATGTGGGGGATGAAGCGGTCACTGTTGGTCGTAGCCCGGAGTGCAGCATATTTCTTGATGACGTGACGGTATCTCGCGAGCACGCGGAGATACTAATGGGTGGTCATGGCTTCAGAATACGCGACGCAGGGAGCCTGAATGGCACGTACGTCAACCGGGTTCGGGTGGATGCGGTAGATCTTCGTAACGGAGATGAAATACAGATAGGCAAATATCGGTTCAAGTTCGTGTTCACGTAGAGAGAAGTCTTGAGTCATAGTGATGGATCCAAGCTCGAAGCTTTGGAGAAGCGGGAGGAGGTATCCGATGGAGAACGGTGAAGGTAGAGAGAACTACACAGATTTTACGGAGGCTTACCCGGATGTTCCTGAGGAGGTGAACGCTCCTGAGGAACCAGATGAATTGGAAGTAAATGAGATTCTTATACCCGCCAGGGAACTCATAGACCGCCCAAGAGACAACTACACTATAGGAGAGGTAGTCGAGCGTCTCAAGGCCGACTTCCCTTCACTATCCGTCAGCAAAATCCGCTACCTGGAGCGCCGGCGACTGATCAACCTTACCCGCACGCGCGGCGGTTACAGGCTCTTCTCGGATCAGGACGTAGAGTTACTCCGATATATCCTGACGCTTCAGGAAGAAGAGTACCTCCCGCTTAAGGTCATAAAGAAGCGTATAGAGGGTGGTGCCCCGATACCGGCCTCCGGCGCCCAATCTACCCACGAACTATCCCGGGTCCTAGAAGACCGGACTTATACTCGTGAGGAGTTGGCTGAGTCTCTAGAGGCCGATCCGCGCTTCGTTGAGGACCTGATCTCGGTTGGCGTCGTTGGGCGTAACGGCTCCTTGACGCAGCGGGATGCGGAGATAGCGCGTATGGCGCTAGAGATGGCTAAATACTCGATCCAACCCCGCCACCTAAGGGGCATAATGGCCGCCGTCGAGCGTGAGGCCGCTATGTTCAAGCAAATTCTTAACCCCGAACTCCGGAGTGGAGATGAGCAGCGCACTGGCGAAGCCATAGAGAAGGCCCGGCACCTGGCCGCCGTGGACTCTCGTCTCAAAGAGCTTATGATGTCCAATGTTATAGACTCTTTCGTCTCGTAACTGAATATGGGACAACCAACCGACGTAGAGCTAAAAGAGATACAGAGTCACATCAGAACCGTTCCGGATTACCCGGAGCCCGGAATCTCCTTCAAGGACCTAACGCCGCTCATAGAGAATGGGTCCGCCATGCACATCGCCGTAGACGCATTTGCGCAATCTGTCGATTCGGTTGACTACGATCTTATACTTTCCGCCGAGGCCCGCGGCTTTGTCTTTGGCACCGCCCTGGCTTACAGGGTACGAAAAGGTCTCGTACTCGCCCGCAAACCCAACAAGCTACCTCGCGAAACCATCTCTGCCAGCTATGAGCTAGAGTATGGTACGGATACCCTGGAAGCCCACGCAGACTCCATAAAGCCTGGGACCCGCGTGCTGGTGGCAGACGATCTGCTAGCCACTGGCGGGACCGCCCGGGCCATGTGCGAACTCGTCGAAGAAGCCGGAGGCATCGTAGCTGGCGCCGCATTCCTCATAGAGCTTGGCTATTTGGAGGGCCGAGAGAAGCTCGCCCCTTACGAAGTCATATCCCTAATAACCTACGATGACCCGGACGAATAACCTCCCCGAACCAGCCCACGAAACCTCCTTAGCCTCCCTGGCTGCCGAGGACGCTACAAACCGACTCGTCGCGATCTACCTCCGCACCCTTACTAGCCCTCAAACTAAAAAAACATATAATACAGAGGTCCGGATGTTTATCTCTTACCTGGAGGATAGTCTGGGGAAGAGTCTCGAAGACACTACTGCCGAAGATCTCTCACTCTACAGAGAGCACCTGATAAACAATTACGCACCCGCAACGTCTGCCAAGAAGCTAACCACCTTGCGTCGTTTTCTAACTTTCACATACATGAGCGGATCAACCAAGGTAAATTCCGAAGCACTCAAGTTCTTTGCCAAAAGCCCGAAAATCCACCAAGACCCGTCGTACAACATCCTCACCGAAGAAGAACTAGCAAGGATGCTCAGCGCGGCCCGCACCAACAACTACCGAGATTACATACTACTCACAGTAATGGCCGGGTGCGGACTTCGAGAAGCCGAGGTAATAGACGTAAGAGTGGGGGACTTTCAGGAGGTAGGGGAGGACCAGATACTGTTGCGAATTCGTGGCAAAGGAGATAAGACCCGTAACGTCCCAACCTCCCCAGACCTCTGGCAGCTCGTCCAACGCTACGTCCTCCTCACAAAACGCAGCCTCACCTCCCACGCCGACGCCCGCAAACCACTCTTTGTCTCAAGAGAAGGCAAAAATAAACCACTCACCACCCGTATGGTCCGCTACCTCGTAAAGAAATACGCCAACGCTGCCGGCGTAACCAAAGCGATCTCCCCGCACTCCATTCGCCACACAGTCGGCACCAACATGGCCATAAACGAAGCTCCACTACTTATAATACAACAATTCTTGGGGCACGAGGATCCAAAAACGACAATGCGGTACATTAGAAGGGCAGAGGAACTAGCAAGTAAAGCGTACCAGTACAATACTCTGCTAGGTTAGTCAGCAACTAACCTAGATCAGGAGTTGCACCCGAATTCTCTTTCCGCCTCAGGAACGGATAGGGCAAAGACAGTGTAGTTCAAATCATCAAGAGTAGTGGCGCCCTCTCTTATCTCTCTCCCAATTTCAGGACGATCTCTTAGTGGTTTAAAGGCTTGCTGAAGGGTCTTATTTGGTACATTCTTGTAATAAATCAATATACAGGCCTTCTCTTCTCTCTCTAGCTTGATCTCTCTTGCTTCTAGTACGCTAGAGTAGTAGGAAATTGGGACACTGAGAATGATAAGACCAAAGCATATACCTACAGCGAGGGTATAGAACTCAGAAGGTGAATGATCCTGGGACAACTTCAGAGCCATAACATAAACTCCTATGGTAAGTAAAACGGAGAAAGTCACATACTTAGATTGGACGGTACCGTCCAATTCTTTACCAGCCCTCCCAACAGTGGTGGCCGCCAAGACCACCAAAGAGAAGACTGAGATCGATATCCAAAAAGTATATTTCCCCTGATCCCGATCTTTCAGTATCTGGAACATAACAAAGACGAAGAGGGCCAGTATCATAGCGCCGGCTGTGATCACCAGTCTAGAGTTCGAAAGTATGGAGAACCCAGAAAGGCCTAGGAAGAAGTCTAGACCCAGCATCGGACTGTCAAAAAAGTAGATGCTCGAAACCCGTCCAGAAGGATTTTGTATGTTAGGACTTTCGAAGTTCCAGAAGTAGACGACCCAGTGCAGGGCCCCTATCAGTCCCCAGACACCCATAAGGTACTTCTTACTTCCACGGGAGACTGGTTCTATCAACAGCTGGAGAAGGCCAATGGGCCAGACCATGAGACCATGTCCTGCAGAAAGCGTAGCAGCAGAGCCACCTAAAATAGCCGCCAGAAACAACGGAACCTTCTTCCCAGACGGCTTGCCCCCAAGTCTACTAAGCAGTAAAAAGCTCAGAATCGCAAAGGAGTTCACAACAACCACGTGTATAGACCAAGCGTGGAGCATATTCCAATACTGACTAAGGCTGAAAACCAGCAGAGAAATAGGTATCGCAAAAAACAACGACTTATTGTCAGAGCCTACAGTATTCCTATAGGCTACAAAAATACCTCCGAATATAGTAAGTAGGCAAAACTGTGTTGCGTACATTATCGTAACCATGTTGAAATTGGCTAGAGGGCCCATGAGCAATAAAAAGACCCGCGGGAGGAAAGGTCTGTGTTCGCCGCTGTGAAGTTCCCACAAGTCACCCGGGCGGAGGTCGCCATTGAAGAGCTTCTCAAAGTAAGGAACCATTCGCCAAATATCAGTAAAAGGGACATTGACTCCATACTCCCTGACATACAGAAAGGATGCCATTATAGGAAGGCATATCAAGGTGTAGCCAACAACCCGGACGGCCCGAGAAGAACGCTTACCTAACTGCTTACTAATCAATATTCACGCCCAGTTTCCGATAAGTACAATTCTCGGAAACTGATAAGGTCTTCCGTTATATGGCTAAGCAATCCTGTACTCTTCGTATTGTCCCATGAGGGAATCTGACAGACTAACGTCTAATAGGAGTCCTTCTTCGTTGTTCTCGGAGTTGTGGATCTCTGCTCTACCATAGAGACGACTTGCTAATCCATATTCGCCATGAGGTATGAGAATTCTAACCCGCTCTCTGTCTTGGGAGATGGCCTCATGAATAGACCTCAGAAGATCTTCGGTGCCTCTGTTGGCGCCAATGAGTACCGCTGATGGATACTTCCGAGAGAGGTTTTTGTACTCTTCACGTGTTAGGAGGTCTACTTTATTTAGACAAAGTAGAGTTGCCCGGTACTCCTTTTGCAGTGAACTCAGGATCTCGTCGGCGGTGGAGATCTCTTCTGAGAGTGTCATACTTGACGCGTCTGCACAGAGTATGATCAAGTCGGCATTGTCTGCGGACTCCAATGTGCTGGCGAAAGAATGAACGAGTTGCGTAGGTAGTTTCCTGATGAACCCGACGGTGTCGGTTACCGCAAAGTCGGGCTTTGCTGCGGAGGAGGAACCTGAAGCCTGGGAGGTCACGAGCCTGGTTGTTGTTTCGAGAGTTTCAAAGAGGCGATCCGCGGTAGATCTCTGAGACCCGCTAAGAGAGTTCAAGATCGTCGTTTTACCGGCGTTTGTATACCCTACAAGGGCAACCGTAGGAGGGCCATCTTTGTGTAGCCGGGCCCCTCTTACACGGCGGGCTCTCTTCTCCTCGATCAGCTTGCGGTTGATAGACTCTATGCGACGTCGGATCGCCCGACGGTCGTACTCAAGTTGCTGTTCACCAGGCCCCCGGGTCACCCTTCCTCCCCCTACGCCACCACCCAGTCGGCTCAAGGCCGGGTTCCGGCCCTTTACTCTAGGCAAACGATATTCGAGGTCTGCAAGTTCGACCTCTAGACGGCTGGCCGCGTCCCTAGCGTGCGCCTCGAATATCTGAATTATCAGCTCGGTCCTATCAACCACGGAAGCCCCACAAGAACGCTCTAAAACCCTTGCTTGCGAGGCTGTGAGCTCATCATCGCTGACGACCATCTCTGCTTCCTCAGCTCTCACAATGCCGGCGAGTTCTTCTCGCTTCCCTTTTCCAAGATACCCAGCACCATCTCTTCGGTTCTGCTCGAGGGTACCGACTACCACAATACCCAAAGTGTTAGCCAGGCGACCGAGTTCTTCGAGGTAACGATCCTCCCCTGCCCCGACCAGTATCGTCCTTATGGCATTGTGCCCGCTCGGTTCGCTCATACTTCTATTGTATCAGGCATAGTATTCTTGGTATCTATCTACACAGTCCTTGGCATAGCTTTCTGTGTCGCTAAGATCTTCCAGTACTCGTACGTTGGCCCGATCTAGGAGAGTTTTGGAAAGTTTGTCAAACCAACGTATTTGCCTTCTAGCGAGTCTGCGAGTCCTGGCGAGAATCCGCTGTTCGGCTTCTTTGAGGGATATCAAACCTTTGTTATGTAGGATCAGCTCCTTGACACCGATGGATTCTCTTACAGAGAGATTCGGTATACCACTGGGAAAACTTTCTGCGAGAGCTGCAGCTTCTTGAACTCCATCGCGAACGATTCTAGAAGATCTCGACGCGATTGAGGGATCCAACACCTCCCTTGTTGGCCTAAGATAGATGATCTCCACATCGTATCTTAGGGAACCATCCCAGATTGAACCTCGCCTTTCAGCACCAGATAGTTTCAACTCTAACTCTCTAGAGGATCTTCGAGGGTTACTATCGCCCGAGGATAAGGCTTCAGCTTTCTTTCTAAGGCCTTCGGAAACTCGTGGGGCTATAGGGATGTCTAGTAATATTGCGTTTAGATACATACCGGTCCCCGCATCCAGCACAAACGGCGATTGTATATTCCCTGTTATCTCATCGCAGGCTCGTCTGTGGAGAGCCATTGTCCACTCTTCAGAGACAGATACTGTCCCTGTAAGCTCTGCAGGACGTTTACGATATTGATTAGTTATAGTAGGCAACTCTTTGTAGACCTGCATCGAGTCGACCACGATCACCGGAGAGTGCCTTGCCAGGCTCTCAGAGAGAAGTTCGCCAGCAAAGTCTGAGAGGTCACTCTTACCGCAAGCCGTAGGACCGCATATTACCAATGCCTTCTTTTTCTGGATTACTTCACCCGGTTCCTGTAGGGTATGGCCTGGCATAGAGGACGTGAGGGCCGGCGGAATCTACCAGTACCCTCTCATACTCGCCAGGAGCTCTGTTACTCTCGACATGAACCGCGTGACCACTCCAGGTTTCGCCTATAGCTTTTCCTTCATCTGTGCTCCCGTGTCTTATGTAAACTTCTTCTACCTTCCCAATCTTTCTCTGGTTCTGGGCGAAAGCATTCCGTTCGACGGCGCGCATCACCTCAAGGAATCTTCTCTGTATTGTTTCTTCTTGTACAGCATCCGGTAAGTCTGCGGCCTCGGTGCCGTTTCTCGGTGAAAACTTGAAGATATAAGCTGAGTCGAATCCGCAGTCCTTTACAAGCCGCATTGTCTGTTCGTGATCCTCTTCCGTCTCCCCGGGGTGTCCTACTATAATATCTGTGCTCAGAGTACCGTCTGAAACCTGCTCGCGAAACACCTCTATCTTTCTTCTGTAGCGATTCGCCTTATATCCCCGGTGCATTATCTTGAGCATCCTATCCGACCCGGACTGGACAGGAAGATGCAACCGCTTGACTATGGTTTCTCTCTGGCCGATGGCCTTTAGCGTGCGATCTTCCATGTTAGACGGGTGACTTGTGGTGAATGATACTCTGGGTGCTACTTCAGACACCCTCTCAAGAAGGTCGCAGAAGCGCTTCCCTTCCTCTCTCCAGGCATCAACCGTCTGACCCAGAAGTGTCACGTACTTGGTCCCCTGAGAAACCAGCCGTTCTACTTCCTCAATAATGCTCTTCATAGATCTACACACCATCCTTCCTCTTACGGAAGGCACTACACAGTAACTACATTGGTAATTACACCCGGTCATTATCGTGACAAAAGTGCTGTGCTCACCTTCAACACCAGGCAGCTCCGGCGTATAAGTTTCCTCCATAGTTGGCAATCCTATAAAGCCCGCTAACTCGTAAGTATTATGCGTTCCCAAGACCAGGTCAATGTCGTATTGTCGTTTTAGGTTCTCTGATTCGTTAGATGCTCCTATACAACCTGTGAGGGCGACTCGTTTTACTAGTCCCTCACGTTTGAGGCGGGTGAGCTCTCCCAGATGGCCCCGGACGCGGTCTACGGCGTTCTCCCGAACGTAGCAGGTGTTGAGTATGACGAGATCTGCTTCCTCGTAGGTCTGGACTTCGGCGTAACCGGCATCCCGTACCATACGAAGCATTCTGTCGGAGTCATGGACGTTCATTTGGCAACCGAAAGTCTTGACACAGGCGGTCTTTCTATCGCTTCCGGCTCCGTGAAGGGGATTCGAGATAGGTTCAAGTCTCAAAGGCTTGTAGGTAAGAGGTACAGTCACGGTATTTGGTACTTCACTCATACTCTTCCTCCGGCTCATAGATCGGGGACCTCACAACTATCTCCCCCGGGCGAGACTCTACATTCAGATCTCCAACTGCCAAATACCTGGTGCGGGCAGCATCTCCCAGTATAGTCGCGATCCTAGATATTTCTTCTCGATTCAATTCCAGAAATGGTCTTTCCGTGGAGTTTGCATCTGGGAATGATTGCTTATCACCCTTTAATACACCACCGCCACCCATGTCTTGGGTGAGCCTATCGACCGCTTTTATCTCTCCATGCAGTATTCGTTGCACCGTGCGGGTAGATACGCTGATCCCTAGCCTCTCCCCTTCTTCTACCAGGAGTCTAGCGTCAGTCGTCTCATTTGTTTGTATTATGCGGTTTTTTAGAGCTGTGGCCATCATGGCTGACGGTGAGCCGTAGTAGATTGCGGGGTTCAGGGTAGATGACGTGTTGGCCAAAAAGCTTCGGACGGTACCCGGCAGGTTGGAGAGCGAGGGACGGGTTTCCGATTGCAAGGCACGCTCCGGCATCCTGCGGGTGTCAAAGGTGACCCTTATAGAAGTGGGACGCGTCGTAGAAAGGACTTTAGCTTGTAGGGCTATGTTTTTTATGTGGTAGAGAGAGAGACCGCTTTCAATGCTAGTAGACTTGGCGGACTCGGATTGTAGATGACGATTAGTAACCCCCGGCTCGAAGATCAGGTCTTTATAAGGTTCCGGTATGCCGTGCCCATCGTCGAGAACGGTTAGGGTGCGGTAGCGACGGGCCCGGAGGGCGGAGGCGACGTAGATGTTGCGAGCGCCGGCGTCGCGGGCGTTACGCAACATCTCCAGAAAGGCGTCCTCGACTGAGTGGATATAGGATGGACCACGGCGCGCGCCTTCTATACCAGTAAGGCGCGCGAAGCCAGAGCCCAGGTCTCTGTAAGGACCTTCCACAATATCTCTAGCGGGCGACCTCGCTTACCCGACTCTCGCGGATGACGGTAACTTTGATCTGACCAGGATATTCCAGGTCGCTCTCAATCTCCTTGGAGATATCAAAAGCGAGCTTGGCGGCTATGCGATCATCCACCTCGGAAGGTTGGACCATGACCCGCACCTCGCGGCCAGCCTGAATCGCGTAGGCCTTATCTACTCCCCTATGGGCGAGTGCGAGATCCTCCAGCGAACGAAGTCGCTCTACGTAAGCCTCAGTGGTTTCCCGCCGGGCACCGGGGCGCGCCGCTGAGACGGCATCGGCCGTGGCGACCAGGACATCCTCTACCGTCTCCATCTCTATCTCGTGGTGGTGGGCCCGAATAGCCCGCACGACCTCAGCAGATTCTCCGCGCTTCTCTGCGTAGCGGCCCCCGATCAGGGCGTGTGTACCTTCGACTTCGTGGTCGATAGCTTTGCCAACGTCGTGCAACAGACCTCCCCGACGGGCTATCTTGACATTTGCGCCCAGTTCCTGGGCTATCATGGCGCAGAGGTTCGAAACCTGGACCGAGTGGGCCAGAACGTTCTGGCCGTACGACGTTCGATACTTCAAGGCCCCGAGCAGCCGCTGTAGCTCGCCGTGCATGCCACCACTAATTTTGGCGTCGTACAGAGCCTGGCGTCCGGCGGCCTTCATCTCCTTCTCGACGTCTTTCTTTGCTTTTGAGACGATCTGCTCGATACGTCCCGGGTGAATCCGGCCATCCTCCACTAAAAGTCCCATAGATATCCGGGCGATCTCCCGCCGGACGGGGTCGAAGCAGGAAATCACTACCGTCTCCGGAGTATCGTCGATGATCACATCAACCCCGGTAGCCGCTTCGAATGCCCGAATGTTCCTCCCCTCCCGGCCTATGACCCGACCTTTCATATCATCGGAAGGAAGAGTTACAGCTTTAACGGTGGATTCTGCCGTTAGGTCAGAGGCGAGGCGCTCCATGGTGGTAGATATAATGCGCCGCGCCTCAATATCGGATTTTTCTTCAGCCTCGAGCGTCCGATCGTGGACCATGCGGCCGAGACGATCCTCTAGCTCGACCTCAAGTGTAGACAGTATCCTGTTCTCGGCTTCGCCGCGGCTCAGACCGGAGACCTCTTCAAGCGCCTGGAGCTGGGCAGTCTCCTGCTCCTTGACTTCGGACTCTCGTTGCTGAATAGCCTCTTCGGTTTGGGAGAGCTTGCGCCGCCGTTCATCTAACTCGGACTCCCGCCGGTCGAGGGCCGAGTCCCGGTTGTCCAAGCGTTCTTCGACCCGCGTGATCTCCGTCCGCCGGGACCGTATCTCCGCTTCTGCCTGGTCTTTTAGTTGAAGGTTAGCTTCTTTTGCGGCCAGCTCCGCTTCGCGGCGTGATGTCTCGGCAGCCCGCTTAGCATCCTCGATAATGGAATGTGCGTCTGCCCGGGCTTCTGTCTGGCTTGCCTTTACACGAGACTTGCACAGGAAATATCCGACCGCAGCGCCAATAGACAAGCCGATTGCAAGGTCGATAAGAAGTAACAAAAGGGTGCTCACTGATTTTCCTCCATAGCGGCCGCTCGCCAGGCGGAGCCGCGATGGTCTCGCCGTCGCCCCGAGGTGGTAGCGGCCGGATAGTTTCCGTTTCTACTTTCCGGCTTCCTAGGACGGAGACTCACGATATTTACTCGCTACTTCGGCACAAACTTCAGCCGAATACCCCCGCCGCGTCAAGAAGCCATAAACCCGCCGCGCTTGTGCGCCGGATCCCTCGAATCTATTATAACGCCGCGCCGCCGCTTCGAAAGCCTCTTCGGACTCCGAGCGACCAGCAAATTCCTCTTCGACCACGCTCCACGCGGTCGCTTCATCTAATCCACCTTTGCGAAGTTCGCCGTAAACCCTGCGTGGACCATACTTGCGGGACTTTTCCCGGGCCAGATCCCGGGCGTGCTGCTCGTCGTCCAGATATCCTAGTTCTTCTAGCCGAGCTATCACCAACTCTATGGTTTCTTCGACATATCCGGCACGACCTAACCTCTGACGGATTTCAACCGAAGACCGGGAACGGTAGCCGAGAAGGTTTAGCGCACGTCCCATAGCCAAGGGGCGCTCACCCGCCACCCGAACCTCGCCCAGCTCACTATTGGAAAGCGCGATCCCCTCGCGGATGCCGCGCTCAAAAACCATTCCCGCATCCAACTCCGCCCAAAACTCGCCGTCTACGAAGACGCGAGCCTTCCCCCGGCGCTCCCGGACATCCGTTATCCGGGGCACTTACCGCGCTTTCTAAAGAGCCTGGCCCGCCGGTTCTTCTGCAGGTTTCTCTTCCACATCTTCTCCTTCGGGTACAGAATCTTCCGCACCCGCGCGGGCGATGTCGAGCTTTTCGTAGATCTCTTTCGTTATACGTTCGCGGATGTCCTCATTTTCTCTCAGGAAATTCTTGGAATTCTCCCGACCCTGGCCCAACCGCTCGTCACCGTAGGCGAACCACGCGCCGCTTTTCTGAACGACCTCTTGCTCGATGCCAACATCCAGCAAAGCTCCTTCGCGAGATATTCCTTCTCCATACATAATGTCGAATTCCACCACCTTGAACGGCGGCGCCACTTTGTTCTTGACGATCTTGACCCGCGTCTGGTTACCGACCGTATCATTGCCAGACTTGAGAGCCCCGATACGCCGGATATCCAACCGCACGCTGGAGTAGAACTTCAACGCCCGACCACCCGGCGTCGTCTCCGGTGAACCGAACATAACCCCGATCTTCTCACGAAGCTGATTGATAAAGATGGCCATAGTACCCGAACGGTGCAGAGAACCCGAAAGCTTCCTCAACGCCTGGCTCATAAGCCGGGCCTGAAGCCCCACGTGAGAATCTCCCATCTCACCTTCTATCTCAGCTCTAGGCACCAGGGCAGCGACAGAGTCTATGACCACGACATCCAGCGCGCCGGACCGGACGAGCGTGTCGGCGATTTCCAGGGCTTGTTCACCGTTGTCCGGCTGGGAGAAGTAGAGGTTTTCCAGGTCTACACCTATAGCCTGGGCATAGGATGGATCTATTGCATGCTCCGCGTCTATGAAAGCTACCAGGCCACCGGCCTTTTGGGCTTCGGCGATAGCGTGTAGGGCAAGGGTCGTCTTGCCACTCGACTCCGGTCCGAAAATCTCTACGATGCGGCCCCTTGGGAGGCCTCCAACTCCGAGCGCCAGGTCTAGTGACAGTGCTCCGGTTGAGATAGAAGGTATCTTTCTAAGCCCCTGGTCATCTCCCATGCGCATGATCGAACCTTTACCATGCTGCCGTTCTATCTGGGTAACCGCCGCTCCCATTGCTTTACTTTTGTCCATTACACCCTCCGAAAATTGGTTTTGATTCTTGGACGTTCGACCCGCCTCACGTTACAAACCTATTATACCGGAGGCGAGTCAAGCTCCCAACAGACTATAAGACAAATCAGTTAGTTCTCGGCTGTTTTGAGGTTGAATTCTTGAATTTTAGTCTGTCCTGATTCTCCAAATTGCCCGTAGTCTTGGCCGTTGACCGACAAAAATACCGCGCCTGCGTTGCCGCTCCAGACGGTGATCGACTCTTCAGCCTCGAAAGTCTGCACGAAACCCGGCTCAGCTACTTCAACGAACACCGCGTTGCCGTCTGTTTCGATATTCAGCCAAGAGACATTGCCGTCCACCCGCACTTCCATTGTGAGGCTTTCAGCGGGCGGAGGCTCCGGGGGTGCGGGCTCCGCAGGCGCAGGGGTCGACTCAGCGGCTTCTTCGGTTCCCTGTGAAGAAGGCTCCGCCCGCGATCCGGCGTCCCCAGAAGCACCCTCTGATGCTCCTTCGGGGGTCCCGTCTTCCGAGTTTTGGGGAGCGTTGGCTTCTTCGGAGTTGCGGGCATCCTCTACTTTCTGAGGGTCGGCTTGTGAATTTTCGGAAGAATTAGAGGCTTGCAGGCCAACAAAGTACAGGATACCTACCACTAAAATCAGCACAACCAGGCTCGCGAGGGCGCCGAGAATCGCTAGGGGAGACAATCTGTTGTGCCTCCGCCTGAAACGGGCGGCCCCGGGTCGATCTTGGCGATCAGTGCGTGCGGAACGTGTGTTGGAATTCCCTATTGCTGAGTTTGCAACCGGACCCGCGGAATGACGATCCCTGAATTCTTGGGCGAGCCGTTCGCCGTCCAGGTCCAGGTAATTAGCGTAGGTTTTCAGGAAACCTTGCGCGTAGACGACACCAGGTAAAGTATCGTAGTCATTGCGTTCCATAGCTTCCAGGTAGCGGACCCGTATTTTGGTATCCCGCTCCACGTCTTCGTGGGTAAGGCCGCGTTCTTGACGGGCTCTCTGCAAGGTGAGACCTACGTGTGCGGCACCATCTTGCTGCTGGAAGTTTTCGTTTTCACCCATAGTCCCCGCAGACCTTTTCCAAAGGTTACCAGGGCGCGTCGGGTTTGTCCGCTTCAGAAGGAGCCTCCTCACCGTTTCCTAGTATGTGTTCGAGTTCTAACTCCGTCGCCTGGACCGAACGGCTCTTGGATCCCTCGTAAGGACCAACTACACCTTTACGCTCCAATGCGTCGATAATCCTGCCGGCTCGAGAGTACCCAACCCTAAATCTTCGCTGCACCGCGCTAACGGAAGCCTGCTGCGTCGACACCACAAAACTAGCAGCGTCCGGCAGAAGGTCGTCCTCGGGTTCCTCATTCTCTTTGGGGTCGTACTTCGGCTCCGTAACCTCTTCGACATAGCTGAGTTCGGCGCTCTGCTCCGAGCGACAGGCCGACACCACCCGGCTCACTTCCGATTCGGTAATAAACGCACCCTGCACCCGAGAGGTCCTCGAAGCCGAGACTGGCTTATACAGCATGTCGCCCATTCCGAGAAGGGCCTCCGCACCGGCTGAGTCCAGTATGACCCGTGAATCCACCTGGCTGGAAAC
The DNA here is from genome assembly GCA_965214475.1 of Rubrobacteraceae bacterium. Lineage (GTDB taxonomy): Bacteria > Actinomycetota > Rubrobacteria > Rubrobacterales > Rubrobacteraceae > SIRX01. Next base: position 568,873 of record OZ243953.1, read on the forward strand.
TGCGAACGCGACCCGGCTCGGGATGTTGGCTTTGATCATACCGGTAATAACGTCCACGCTCGGCCGCTGAGTCGCCACCACAAGGTGTATCCCTACCGCCCGCGCTTTCTGGGCGAGCCGTATAACGGCGTCTTCGACTTTCGCTGCCGCAGCCATCATGAGGTCCGCCAGCTCGTCTATCACCACTACCACATAGGGCATCGGTGTCTCAGCCCGTTCGTTGTAGCCGTCCAGTGAACGAACCCCCATCTTCTCCAAAACTTCGTACCGGCGTTCCATCTCCGCCACCGCCCAGGAGAGGGCGTTTGCAGCTTTCTTCACGTCAGTCACCACGGGAGTTATGAGATGCGGTATCTGTCCGAACGGCGCAAGCTCTACCCGTTTGGGGTCGACCAGCACCATTTTTACCCGGCGCGGGTCTGTGGTGAGCAGCAGCGAGGTGAGCAGAGAGTTGAGCATGACACTCTTACCGCTGCCCGTGGTTCCGGCGACCAGCAAATGTGGCATCTCAGCAAGGTCGAAGAAGACCGACCTGCCCGAGATATCCTTGCCGAGGCCTACAGGAAGCGCCCAACCGTTTGCGGAGGGGTACTCCTGAAAAATATCCCCGAGCGTCACGGTGGCCGGGCGGGTGTTTGGAACCTCGACCCCTACGGCGCTTTTACCGGGGATTGGGGCGAGTATTCTAACTTCGGTGGCCGCCAGCGCATAAGCGATGTCTTGCTGCAAGCTGCTAACCTTACCGACCTTGACGCCGCTGCCCAACCGCAATTCGTAGCGAGTAACCCGGGGGCCGACCACAGCCCGTATCACCTGGGCCTCTACCCCAAAATCTGCCAGGGCTCGGGTAAGGCGCCGACTGGTTTCTTCGGCGTCGTGCTGAGGCCCACCACCACCCAACTTCAGAAGGGAAGGTGACGGCGGCGTATAGTCACCGGAGACCACCTCGCGTTGCTCGTCGAACCCCGGCGCCTGTATTGGTCCGGGCATCACGACTTCTAGCTCGACCGTGTCTTCGCTCTTTAAGGGCGGCGGTTCTTGTGCGGTCGGATCATCTAGGGGAGATTCGTATGGATATTTGTCTTCCGCTATCCCACAGGCTGTCTTTTCTGCGGCTCTTGTTTGTTGCAAACCATGCAGCCTAGCAATTGTAGTTTGAGAAAACCCCCTTACACCATCGAAGGCGTTACGGAGGGTTATGCCCGTTAGGAGTGAGAGCGAGATCGTGTAGAGCAGTCCAATCGTCAAGACAGCGCCAACGACACCGCCCACCCAATACACGGCGGCGTAGATTGCACTACCGACCAAACCACCAGCCTCAGTATAAAAGCTGCTCTCGAAAAGCAGCGCCTCGGGCAGGAAAGCAGCCAGTGTGGTCGCAGCGACAGCCAGCAGCAAGACGGCTCCGAGAGCCCGGCGACCGGGCATATAGCCCACCAACAGTAAGACCCCCGCCAGCACACCCAGCGGCGCCAGGGCTATACCAACCAAGCCAAGAAGATGCGTAACACCCCTGAAACCGAGATCGCCCAATAGTGCGCCCCCACCACTCAGGAAGGCCGCTGTAAAGAACAACCCGAGCGCAAGGAGCACCGCACCCAACAACCCGCGAGACAGTATCTGCTGCCTCAAAATGGACGAAGCTCCGGCCTTACCCTTCTTGCGGGCGCCGAAGCCACGAACTTCGCTGTTTTGGGTCTTTCGCGTAGGGTTTTTTGGGGCACGTTTCTTTGTTGCCATGGCTGTAGTCTATCGCATAACGTTCTACCTGAGCGTCAAACCCATTATGTGGTATGGACTTGAGATCAAACCTCAACTATTAGCGGCAGGATGATCGGGCGCTTCCGGGTCCGCTTGGAAATAAAGCCCGAGAGGTCTTTACGAATCTCGTTTTTGAGCTGGCTCCAGTCGGTGATCTGACGCCGCGAAGTACGATCTATGGTCTCTTTTACCACCTCTATAGAAGCGTCCACGAGGCCGTTCGCCCCCTGCGGAGAGACAAAGCCCCGCGATATGACGTCCGGCGGCGCCAGCAACTTGCCGTTTTGGGCGTTGATGCGCGCGACGACGATGAACATACCGTCTCCGGCGAGCTGCTGCCGTTCGCGCATAACCCCCGACGAATCGTCGGCCAGGCCGCCACCATCCACGAGGAACATACCGGCGGAGACGTTGTCGAGCCTCCGTGCCTTGCCTTTATGAAACTCCATGCAAGCGCCGTTTTCGAGAAGAAAGATGTTCTCCTCGGGGATGCCCATTGTTTTTGCGGTGTCGGAGTGGTGCTTGAGATGTTTGAACTCACCGTGGACGGGCACCAGGTAGCGAGGTTTGAGGAGCGAGAGAACCAGTTTCTGCTCTTCCTGGGCCGCGTGGCCGGAGACGTGGACCGATTCATGGGGACTATAATAGACTTCGGCGCCGCGTTTCATGAGGTTGTTGATCGTCCGGGAGACGCCCCGCTCATTACCGGGGATCGGGTGTGCCGCAACGACCACGGAATCGCCGGGACCAATGTCTATGCTGCGGTGGGTGCCGCTGGCGATCCGCGAGAGGCCCGCCATAGGTTCGCCCTGTGAGCCCGTGGTCAAGATGGCGATATCGGCGTCGGGGACCCGATGGATATCTTTCTGGTCCACCATCATCGCGTCGGGCAGGTCCAGGTAGCCGAGTTCACGGGCGATCTGGACGTTCCGGATCATTGACCGTCCCGTAACTCCCACGAGCCGGTCATGTTCTTTGGCCGCTTCTATGACCTGCTTCACTCGATGTATATGCGAGGCGAAAGAAGCGACGATAATCCTACCCGTGGCGCGGTCGAAGATCTCTTTGAAGACTTTGCCCACGATCTTCTCCGACGACACGTAGCCGGGGCGTTCGCTGTTGGTTGAGTCGCCGAAGTAGGCGAGCACGCCTTCTTCACCGAGGGAGGCAAAACGTCCTAGGTCCATCGGCGAGCCTTCTATCGGCGTCAAGTCGATCTTATAGTCGCCGGAGAAGACGATCAGGCCGGCGTTCGTCCGGATCGCGATGGCGACCGCACCGGGGATGGAGTGGTTTACCTCGATGAACTCCAGTCCGAAACCGGCAAGGTTCTGTTTATCTCCGGCCTTTATTTCCCGGAGATCCCCCTTACCGAGCCCAAACTCCTGAAGCTTGCTCCGCACGAGCCCGAGGGTCATCTTGGTGCCGTAGACCGGCACGTTGAACTCTCTGAGCACGTAGGGCAACGACCCAACATGGTCTTCGTGACCGTGGGTTAGGACTATTCCTTTTAGTTCATCCGCGTGCTCCCGGAGATAGGTGAAGTCCGGCAATACTACGTCGATCCCCGGCATCTCTTCATCCGGGAATGACATACCGGCGTCCACCAGGATGATTCCACTCTCCTGGCGTACGACAGTCATATTCTTGCCGATCTCCCCTAGTCCACCCAGAGGCACGACCTGCAAGGTCTGTTTGTCTAACAGTGTTGTTTCCTCCTTTTGAAAGCTGATCAGCCAGTCAGCACATCAGCCAGTCAGCTTTTGGTTCTTGCTGACCGGCTGAAACGCTGGAGGGCTGATCAGCTAATTGCTGTTCAAATAAGTTCCTAAGTCCAGCTCCTGCGGTCCTACCGCGGAAAGGTACATATCGCTCAGGTTCAGGTGTTTCTTTGCGAGGTTCTGGATGTCGTCGGCGGTGACCGCCTCGATGCGGGAGGAGATCTCCTCCGGCGAGAGTAGATCCGCGCCGGTTATTACGCTCCGGCCGATGCGGGTCATGCGGGCCGCAGTGCTCTCCAGGGCCAACAGCGTTGAGCTCTTGAGCTGCTGCTTGGTACGCTCCAGCTCCTCGTCAGTGACGAGCTCGTCCTGGACTTTGCCGAACTGCTCGGTAATGACCTTTACGGCTTCCTCGACGTTTCCTGTGGTGGAACCGACGTAAGTTTTTATGGCGCCGGTGTCCGAATATCCTTGATGGTAGGAAAAGACGGCGTAAGCGAGCCCGCGCTTTTCGCGGACTTCCTGGAAGAGTCGGCTGCTCATCCCGCCACCGAGCACGTTGTTTAGGGCCGCCATCGCGTAGCGATCCTCGCTGCTGGCCGGTATGCCGAGCGAGCCCATCGAGACGTGGTATTGCTCCGTCTCTTTGAACTTGTAGAAAAAGCGGCTGTCCGGGGTCCCCGGGTCGGCTTTGCGCTCGAACGGATCGCCTTCCGGGAGCTTCGAGAGTTTCTCTTCGACCATCTGTTCGAACTCGTTTTGGTCGAGCTTGCCCGCCCCGACGACGAAGACGTTCGAGGCGTTGTACGTGTTATGGTGGAAGTGTTCGAGGGTGTCGTGGTCTACGCCACGGACGGTCTCTGCGGACCCGATTATCGGGCGTCCGAGCGTGTCGTCGTGGAAGAGGAGTGATGAGAGGTACTCGTCGGCCATCTGGTCGGGCCGATCTTCGTACATCTTTATCTCCTCAACGATCACCTCCCGCTCCCGTTCCAGATCGGCGAGCGTTGGCCGGAGCACCATGTCGCTCATAATGTCCAGAGCCCGCTCCAGGTGCTCCGGCAAGAAGCGGGCGTAGAGCACCGTGTACTCTTCGCCGGTCGCAGCGTTTTCCTGGGCGCCGATGCTCTCGAAGGCTTCGGCTATGCCGAGGGCGTTCATCTCGGGGGTGCCCTTGAAGAGCATGTGCTCCATCAGGTGCGTGATGCCGGCTACCTCGTCGGTTTCGTCGCGGCTACCGGCCCTTATCCAGACCCCAAGCGATACACTCGTCGCCTCGTCCAACGTCTCCGAGAAGACTCGCAGCCCTCCCGGGAATTCCTTTTTGCGTACGTTCTGGTCAGCCAAGCTGCTACTCCTCTATCTTCTCTAGCGAAATGCGGTTCTGCTTATCAACGTCGAGCACCCGCACTTTTACCGGGTCGCCCTCGGTGACTACATCTTCCACGCGCTCGACCCGCTCTTTGCCGGGTGCGAGACGAGAGATGTGCAGCAGTCCATCGCGGCCTGGCGTAAGCTCGACGAAGGCGCCGAAGTTGGTGATCTTGACGACCTTGCCATTGTAGATGTCGCCGGACTCCACGTCCTTAGTCATGCCGTTTATCGTGGAAACTGCGCCCTTCGCGGAGACGCCGTCAATGCCGGCCACGTAGACCGTGCCGCTATCTTCGACGGAGATATTGACGCCGTACTCCTCCTGTAGCGCGTTGATCGTCTTTCCGCCAGGGCCGATGAGCAGGCCGATTTTGTCCGTCGGAATTTTGAGCACTTCGACCCGGGGTGCGTAGTCCGAAACCTCGGTTCGGGGCTCAGGCAGCGTCTCGCTGATGATGTCCAGGATCTCGAACCGGCCTTTTTTGGCCTGACCGAGGGCTTCCTGCAGAAGCTCGGCGGAGACGCCGGTAATCTTCATGTCCATCTGGAGCGCCGTGATGCCGTCCCGGGTCCCCGCAACCTTAAAATCCATGTCTCCGAGGTGGTCTTCGAGGCCCTGAATGTCGGTCATGATGACGTAATCATCATCCTGCTTCACGAGCCCCATAGCGACCCCGGCGACCGGAGCCTTTATCGGCACACCGCCATCCATCAAAGCCAGCGTCGAACCACAGACGCTCGCCATCGAAGACGAACCGTTAGATTCCAGCACCTCGGAGATAATCCTCAAAGCGTAGGGGAACTCTTCCTCGGAAGGAATGACCGGCAGGAGCGCACGCTCGGCAAGGGCGCCGTGCCCGATCTCCCGCCGTTTCGGTCCCCGTAAGAACGCCGTCTCACCTGTGGAGTACGGCGGGAAGTTGTAGTGGTGCATGTAACGCTTGCCGGTCTGCGGTTCCAGCGTATCCAACCGCTGAGCGAGCCCGAGGTCAGCCAACGCTAGGGAGCTCAAGACCTGGGTCTCGCCACGCGTAAAGAGCCCGGTACCGTGGACCCGGGGAAGCACGCCGGCTTCCGCTTCGGTGGACCGGATCTCATCGAATCCTCGGAGATCCGTCCGCTTGTGATCCTGCAGTAGCAACTCGCGGAACGCCTCTTTTTGGAGCGTGGAGACGGCAGCAAGAACCAGAGGAACTTCTAATTCGTCGCGGCCCTCGACCATCTCTTCCTTCAATTCGTCAAGCTCGACGTTGCGCGCCCGCCGGTCAGTGCTTACGATGCTCTCCTTGATACGGGCCAGATAATCATTCCGCAACTCGTCCACGAACGGATTGTCCCCACCCACGTCGAACTGCTGCTTCTCTTTGCCGTGTTCTTGGGCCCACTCTTCGATGGCTTTCGCCTGGGCACTGATCGCATCCTGGGCGACCTGTAGCGCCTCTACGACCACGTCCTCTGGGACCTCGTTCGCCCCGGCTTCGACCATCGTGATGGCCTCTTTTGTACCGGCAACCACAAGGTCCAGGTCGGACTCTTCGATCTGGGCGTAGGTTGGGTTCAGGATGAACTCGCCATCGAGGGTGCGTCCTACGCGTACGGCCCCGATCGGGCCGTCGAACGGTATGTCCGAAAGCGCCAGTGCCGCCGACGAACCGACCATACTAACCGTGTCGTACGGCGTGTCCTGGTCAGCGACGAGGACGGTGCTTATGATCTGCAGTTCGTGGTTGTAGCCCTTTGGAAAGAGCGGCCGGAGCGGACGGTCGGTGAGTCGGGCGGTCAAAATCGCCCGATCCGAAGGACGTCCCTCTCGCTTTATGAAGCCGCCCGGAATCTTGCCGGCCGACGACATCCGCTCCTCGATATCAACACTCAGGGGTAGGAAGCTCGCACCGACTCGCGGGTTGCGCGAACGGGTAGCCGTCGATAGTAGGGTGGTGTCACCCAGACGTACTTGAACGGCTCCACCGGCTTGCTTCGCCAGCTTCCCGGTTTCGAGCACGATCGAGCGCTCTCCTACGGGGATCTCTAAACGCATATTTCTTTCTCCTCTTTTTGCTTCTTAGCGGGGGTTCTTAACGGCGCAGGCCGAGCCTGGCAATGAGCGACCGATAGCGCTCGACGTCGTTATTCTGGAGGTACTTCAGCAGCCGCCGACGTTTGCCGACCAGCTTGAGCAGTCCGCGCCGGGAATGGTAATCGTGCTTGTGTTCCCGGAGATGCTCCGTGAGGTGCGATATTCGCTTCGAGAAGATAGCTACTTGTACTTCTGGGGACCCGGTATCTTCGTCGTGGGTCCGGTAATCCTGAATGGTGTTTTCTTTTTTCTTAGCTACCGCCAACTTCTTCTACTCTCCTCTTTGTTCTAACGCTGTTCTCTATCCGTACTTATTCGATCATATGCTAACACACGCATCAAGCTCTATCGCCCGAGATACGGCGAGCTTCCTCTACGTCCTGCGCTATTTGCTGCTTCAACTCCTCGATTCCCGAAAACCTCTTCTCTCCCCGGATGCGATCCGTAAAGCTCACATCCACCGTTTTCCCGTAGAGATCCCCCTCGAAGTCTAATAGATACGCCTCCACCCGACTCTCATCCCGATCGAATGTCGGGGCCACCCCGACGTTGGTGCAAGCAGCATATTCCCGGCTTTCGACACGTACGAAACCAGCGTAGACTCCGTGTGCTGGAACCAGGGCCGCCGTGTCTGAGGCCACGTTGGCCGTCGGAAACCCTATAGTCCTGCCACGCTTGTCCCCGACTACCACCTCCCCCCGCAGTAGATATGGCCTTCCGAGTAGCTTTGCCGCGTAAGACATCTCTCCTGCAGAGATAAGCTCGCGGATGCGGGTCGAGTTGATCTCCTCTTCACCGTTTGCATCTTTTATCGGCACAGCGTACGCAGTACCCCCCCGCTCTTCCATAAGCAATCGGAGATTTTCTACGTCCCCGGCAGCTTTATAGCCAAAGCGGAAATTTTCTCCTACCACAACGACGCCCGCTTCAAGTTTCCCGATCAATATATCGGCAACGAATTCCTCCGGGCTTTTGTTGGAGAGCTTCCTATCGAACCGGATCACGTGCACCTCATCCGCCCCACATTCCGTCAGGGCTTCCTCTCGTAACTCCAAAGTCGTAAGCAGCTTGGGCTCAGTACCGGGTCTCAGAATAGCCCGCGGATGGGGATCGAAGGTCGCAGCCACCACCTTGTTTCCCTGCTCCCATCCAACCTCCACCGCCCGGCTCAACACCCTCTGGTGACCTAGATGTACCCCGTCGAAGTTACCGAGGGCGACTACTGCGCCGCGCACAACACCACCTCAGGACTCCCCTTCTCACCGTCGCCACTATAAATCGCCAGCAACTCTCCGTCGTTTTCTACGCGAAAGCTGCCCGAGGTACCGAGAGATGAGATCCCCCGCCCGTTGGCCACATCCCGCCTCTCCCTATCTCCTACCCGTACAACAGGTAAATGCTCTACTACCCTTACAGGCTGTATTATGCGGTTATGCAGATTGTCGGTGTTCAGGTCGTCCAGGGAGGTAGCGTCGCGCAGGCTTAGGGTGCCGACGGAGTCCCGGCGGAGGCTGGTGATGTAGGCTGCGTTGTCGAGTGAGTCGGCGAGATCTGCCAACAGCGTGCGAACGTATGTTCCGCTGGAGCATGAGATGCGGAAGGTGGTGCTCTGCTCCGGTGCATCGTAGGAAGTTAGCTCGAACGAGTAGATGGTGACTGGTCGGCTCTCGCGCTCGACCGTCTCTCCCCGGCGATGGATGCTGTAGAGGCGTTCGCCGCCGATCTTCACCGCAGAGGCCATTGGTGGGATTTGGTCTATCTCACCGGAGAGGTTTTTCGCCGCGGACCGAAGCTCACTTTCGTCTGGTAGCGCAATTTCCAGATCGGTTATCTCACCCTCAGCGTCCAGAGTGTCGGAGGCTGCCCCGAAACGGGCGGTCGCCGTGTAGGTCTTCTCCAACCCTGCAACGTAGCGGGAGAGTCGGGTGGCGCGGCCAAGGAGGAGTATTAGTAGGCCGGAGGCCAGGGGATCCAACGTCCCAGTATGACCTATTTTCGTTTTCTTGGGTAGTAGCCGTTTGACCTGGGCGACCGCGCGGGCGCTCGTGATGCCCGTTGGCTTGTCGAGCAAGAGGGCGCCGGATAGAGAATTGCCTTTTATCTGGGCTCTCCGAGATCTGCGACTCCTGCTAGAGCCTCCAGAAGTTCCTCTTTGGCTTCTTCGGGGCGTTTGCCGCTGGCCGTGTAACCGGCCGCCAGCCGGTGGCCGCCGCCGCCGAAGCCCCGGGCGATCTCCGCCACATCCATCCGCTCGGACCGGAGAGAACCTTTTGTTCCGCCGGGAACTTCCCGCAGGTGGGCAACGACGTCTACCCCGGCTACGGTGCGCAAGCTGTCTATGGATTCTTTGGAGTCCAGCTCCGTGCCGCCGGTACGCTCATAATCGTCGTTGTCCACGGTTGCTATGATGGCCTCCCCGTAGCGAACAGCGTTCGCCAGCGTAACGCCGACGATGTTCAGTTGTTCGATGGTGCCGGTGCGGTTTAGACGGTCGTCGACCTCGGCGGGTACTACACCGGCGCGGAGCAAGTCCGCAACCAGCTCGTGGGCCTCGGGTGAGACGTTGCGAAACCGGAAGCCGCCCGTATCGGTACGAACTCCGGTGTAGATCGCCTCGGCGGCAGGCTTCTCTATTGCGATGCCGAGTTCCGGGAAGAGCCGGGCGACGATGTCGGCGCTCGCGGCGGATTTTGCGTCCACGAGGTTGTAGTCCGCGTAGAACGGGTTGTCTTCGTGGTGGTCGAGGTTCAGCCGCGGTTCGCCGTTCGTAGCGCCGGCGCGGTCCTCCCGGGAAGTATCCACTACCAATAGATCGTAACCGTCGGGAACTTCGCGCAGGGTGTCAGGCAGCAACCACTGCAAATAGCCCGGTACCTCTTCTTCATGGCAGAAGACGGCTTCGGCGCCGAGGGTGTGCATCAGGTGGATGAGCGCGGCCGAACTGCCTATGGCGTCGCCGTCCGCCCCGACGTGGGTTGTTACGGCTACTTGGTCCAGGGTTTTCAGGTACTCGGCTACCTCTGTAACAGTGTTACCGGTGGTTTGGGTCGTCACTCTCTTTTACCTCCCTCAAGGCTGCTTCTATACGGCTGGCTTGATCTACTACCGGGTCCGGCTCGAAATGCAACCGGGGCGTGCGCTTCATGCGAGTCTGGGAACCTACAATGCCCTGGATACGGCCCGCCGCACTCTGGAGACCTTCACGGGCCTCTTCCTCATCCGTGCCCGCCAGAACGCTGTAGAAAACCGTGGCGTGCGAGAGATCCGGGCTGACCTGGACGGCGGTAACGGTCACGAGACCCTGGATGCGCGGGTCGGACAGTTCGGCGACCTCGTCGCCGACGATCTCCTTTAGTTGGGATTCTATTTTGCGGGTACGTTCGCTCACAGCTTCGAGAACTCCTCGCGCCATTCCAGAATCGACAGCTCCTCGTAATTGAGGAGCGCCCGGTGGATCTCATCGCGTTTCTCCTCTGCGGCGCCGTCGGAAGTAGCGGCTATCGACACCTCTACCGTCGCCCGCTGCCAGGAGTCCTGATGATTGGACTCGACCACCGAAACGTTCTTGCGACGCAGACGGTCTTTTAGGGACCGGATCGTCTGGCGTTTCTCCTTGAGGCTGGAGGAGTAGGGCAGCTCTAACTCCAGCCTTACGTTACAGAACAAATCCTCTACCTTCGACTACCGCGGGACCTCGACGACCTTGAAGAACTCCAGCACGTCGCCTTCCTTAATGTCGTTGAAGTTCTGCATCCCCATACCGCACTCGAATCCCTGCCGGACCGAGCGGACATCGTCCTTGAAACGCTTTAGGGAGGCCAGGTTACCCTCGTAGACCACGGTGCCGTCCCGCACAACGCGGACTCGGTCGTTGCGGGAGATCTCACCGGTCGTCACGTAACAACCCGCCACGAGGCCGGCATTCGGCACGCGGAAGGTCTGGCGGACCTCGGCAGTTCCGGTCTCGTTCTCGACAGAATCGGGGGCGAGCATGCCGCGCATGGCGGCTTCGATCTCTTCGAGGGCCTTGTAGATCACGTCGTACGTCCGGATCTCTACGCCTTCGCGCTCGGCGACCTGCTTGGCTGTGTTCGTCGGCCGCACGTTGAACCCGAGCAAAATCCCATCGCTCGCCGATCCCAGCATAACGTCGTTCTCGGTGAGCGCACCCACCCCGCTACGAACGATGTTGACCCGCACCTCTTCGTTGGTGAGCTTGGCGAGCGCCTCTTTGAGCGCCTCCACGGAACCAGCCACATCCGCCTTTATAACCAGGTTGAGGTCCTGTACGCCACCTTCGCCGAGCAACTCTTCGAGCGTTCGGCGGGTGCCACCCTCGGCCAACTCTTGACGCCGCGCAGCGGCCTCGGACTGCTGGGCCTTGTCGCGGGCCTGGCGTTCGTGCTCGACAACCTGGAACCGGGTTCCGGCTTCGGGGACGCCGGAGAGACCGAGTATCTCGACCGGATCCCCCGGCTCTGCACTCTCTACGCGTTTGCCGGTGTAATCGAGCATCGCCCGTACCCGGCCATACGCCGTGCCGGCCAGCACCACGTCGCTCTTGTGCAGCGTGCCGCGGTTGAGCAAAAGCGTCGCCACAGGGCCGCGTCCCGGGTCGCGCTCGCCCTCGATCACGTACCCGCTCGCCGGGGCGTTCGGGTTGGCCTGAAGTTCTTCCAACTCTGCGACTATCAGGATGTTCTCCAGAAGGTCATCCATCCCTTCGCCGGTCTTTGCCGACACCGGGACCGTAACGGTATCGCCGCCGTAGGACTCCGGCACGAGCTCCTGTTCGGAGAGCTGGCCGAGTACCCGGTCGGGGTTGGCGTTCGGGACGTCGATCTTATTCAGCGCCACGACCATCGGTACACCGGCTGCCCGGGCGTGCTCTATGGCCTCCTGAGTCTGCGGCATGATCCCATCGTCCGCCGCTACTACCAACACGACCACGTCGGTAACCTTAGCCCCGCGGGCCCGCATCTCGGTGAACGCCTCGTGGCCCGGGGTATCCACGAACGTGATGCTACGACCATCGTTTTCCACCTGGTAAGCGCCGATATGCTGGGTAATGCCACCGGCCTCACCGGACTGTACGCTTTCTTTGCGGATGTAGTCCAGAAGCGAAGTCTTGCCGTGGTCTACGTGGCCCATAACGGTAACCACCGGCGGCTTCTCGACCAGGTCCTCCGGCGAATCTTCCGGTAGCACCTCCTCGGGAGCGGGCTCCTCCACGGCCCCGACCTCGACTTCGACACCGAGCTCCACGGAGATTACCTCTATCTCTTCGATAGAGAGCGTCTGCGTAACAGTCCGCATTTCTCCTAGTCCCATGAGCACCTTTATGATCTGGGTCGGCGGGACTCCCACAGCCTCGCCAAGATCCTTGACCGTCGCCCCCGGCTCTACTTTGATGGCGGTGGATTTTTGTTCCTCCACGGGCTCCGGTGTCGCCTGTCGTGGCTCTTTCGGCTGGGCTGGGGCGGCACCCGGGCGCGGACCACGGTTTGTTGCGCTGGCGTCGATCACCACGCGCCGCCGCTTCTTGCCACCCTTCTGCTTCTGGGACGCCTCGTCCGGCACGGAAACCGGTTCTTCTGCCGGAGCCTCGGCTATTGTCGCACCGTGACCGGACTTCTCCGCTTCCTCGCGCGCTTCCTGAGCTTCGGCCTCCTGTGCCTTGGTGCGGCCGTTCTGGGTCTCAACCGGCTGGCCGTTTCCGAACACCCGCTCAAAGACCGAATCCTCGACGGAGGCGGAATGGTGGTTTACCTCGACACCAGCCTCGTTGAGACGGCCGATTACCTCTTTATTATTCAGCTTCAGTTCTTTCGCTATCTCATGCACGCGCTTACTCATCCGCAACCTCCTGCGAGTCCTCTACGGGACTCTCTACCGCGCCTTCTACCATGCCCTCGAATTCAGCGGCCTGCGCCTGATGCGAAGGTATGCCGCAAAAGAGGGAATCCGGCAGCGCCATGTTGGCGCAACGCCGACCGTTGCTGAGTACCGCCCGGCAGCGGTGCATGGAGGAGTCTTCGTCCGGCTCCCACTCCTCCTCACCTTCGTATTCTATGGCCTGGCTCTCGGGCTTAATGTCTATTTTCCAGTCGGTCAGCTTGACGGCGAGCCGAGCGTTCTGGCCCTCTCGGCCGATCGCGAGGGAGAGCTGGTCATCCGGTACGATCACCTCCGCCATCTGTTCATCTTCATCCAGGTAAACCTCCCGCACGCGAGCCGGCGAAAGAGCCTTTGCTATAAACCGCGCCGGGTCCGGGTCCCACTGGATAATGTCTATCTTCTCGTTTCGGAGCTCGGAGACCACTGCCCTAACACGGCTGCCCCGCGGCCCCACGCACGCCCCAACCGGGTCTATACCCATCTCGTTCGACCACACAGCGACCTTGGAGCGGAGCCCCGCCTCGCGGGCGACGGCCTTTACCTCTACGAGTCCGTCGTAGATCTCCGGTACTTCGAGCCTGAAAAGCTCGTTTAACAGCCCTTCGTGTCGGCGACTGACCACCAGACTCGGGCCGCGGCCGGGTTCCCGAATCTCCGAGAGGTAAACCTTGATCCGCTGTCCGTTCTCATACCGCTCGTTCTGAACCTGCTCGCTGGCAGGAAGTATCGCCTCGACCCGACCCAAATCCACGAGCGTCATGCGCCGGTGGGCCTGCTGCACGATGCCGGTAACGACATCGCCCATCCGCCCGCCATATTCATCTAGGAGCTGCTCGTTGTTGATCTCATTCAGGCGCTGGTAGAAAGTCTGGCGCATGACCTGGGCCGCAATGCGGGTAAAGTCGCTAGGCGTTATGTCTTCGCCATCCTTCATAACGCAAAGCTCGCCGGTCTCGGCGTCCAGCACGACTTCGGCGTCTTCCTCAGCCCCCTCCCGGCCCTCGTAGGCCGCGAGCAAGGACTCCTCCAGGACGCTTTTGACCGTCTCGAACGGTATATTTTTCTCTAGCTCTATCTCATGCAGAGCTGAAAGTAGTGCCGCGTTCATTTATATATCCTCCTTGAGATGCGCGCGGTCGACGGAGCCGAACGGCAGCTCCACCTCCGCCTCACCTGCAGAGAGTTGTAGGGCAAAGCTGTCCTCTCCGGCCCGGGTAATGGCGCCGGTGAAGTTGCGTTGGCCTTCGATAGGCTCCGCAAGCCGCACCTTCGCCTCGTGTCCCACAAAGCGCCGGAAGTGATCCGGCTTCGTCAGTGGGCGCTCGATCCCCGGAGACGAGACTTCGATCATACCGTCGTAGCCCTCCGCCTCCAAAGCCGGCGAAACGGCGGATGCAATCCGCGTGCAAAACTCGTGGTCAACGGTTCCGTCCTCCCGATCCACGAGCAGGGTAAGCAGCGATCCTCCCGAGAAGCGAGCCTCTACAAGCTCCGCATCCGCCGGGAGGGAATCCTCCACAACCTGCGTCAATTTCTCCAGCCGTTTCGTCTTCATTCACCTCATTTTAGGCGTTAAAAAAGCAACGAGTCCGGTGGGACCCCTTGCTCCAACACAACACTTTTGATTATACAGTAGAGTATGTAGGTTACAAGGCAGTTTGCTATTCGGACTGTGGAGGAATGAAGATGGCAAATGAGCTAGAGGGAGCACGATTCAGGGCGCTCCGCGACATGTTGGGCAGAACCCTAGTAGTAGCCTTGGGCGCTACCACTGGCTTAGGAATAATCTATCTGATTGAGGGTTATGAGCCGTTTACTTTTCTAGGACTGCTCATTGGCATGACTGCCCCGTGGCTAATTATAGGTTTATACCGCTGCGTAAGACCCGAAGCCCAACTGAGAGCTGAAGCTAAGCAAAGAGATCGTCGTGAGGGCCGTAACACTCATTCCAACAAGGCGTTTTGGATAGTCTGGGGCGCCACACTAGCTGTTTTTCTTAGTGGCGGTGTAGTTTACCTTTTAGTCAAATTACTCTCGGGGTAGCAACTTGGTTACTTCAACCTGGCTTTCTCTATCTCCAAAAGAATCTTTCAGATAGCCTGCGGCATAAAAATTAGTCGCCTATGTCCACGATAAGACTGCTGATATCAAGAAAACGGCGACCAAAGCTACGCCCATAGAGCGCAATGCCGCCCGATGATCTGAGCGATTAGCACCAAATACCAACTCGGCTATACCTAACAACAAAAAACCTACCGCCAGCGATGCAAGCGCTAAGGCTATAACGGTGAAGGTAGATGGGAGGGCCAATAATACAAGGAGAAAGAGCGCTATTGCGATCGGCAACGCACCAAACAAAGCTAGACAAAGGCTGAATAGGTTAGGTTCTCTGGAGAGTTCCCGGCGAATCATGCCCTTGATTTCGGAGCTTCTACCGGGCACCGTTGCTAGTCAACCTAGCTTTCAACATAAAGCAACCGTTACTTCCAACCATCTTTCTCTATTTCCTCGAATAGTGCGTCGAAGATGTCGTCGCGCTCTACTTTCCGCAGCGGCTCCCCTTTGGAGAAGATGACACCGTCGTCTTTGCCGCCGGCCACGCCGTAGTCGGCATCGCGGGCTTCACCGGGGCCGTTGACGATGCAGCCCATTACGGCGACGGTAAAGTGGTCCTCGTAGGGCTTGAGGGCGTTTTCGACTTTGCTAGCCATCCCGATCACGTCGAAGCCGAGTGTGCGGGCGCAGCTTGGACAGGCGATAACATTGGGGCCTCGGTGACGGAGATCAAGGGCGGAGAGGATCTGGTACGCCACCGGGATCTCCTCTACCGGGTCTTCGGCGAGCGAGACGCGGATGGTATCCCCGATGCCGTAAGGCAGGAGCTGCCCGAAGGCTGCGGCGGTCTTGACAGAGCCGTTGACCTTCGTGCCCGCCTCGGTCACGCCGAGGTGCAACGGGGCGTCGGAGTGTTCGCGGAATTTTCTGTTGGCCTCGACCATTTCGGGGACGTGGCTGGCTTTGAGGGAGACCTTGAAGTTATAGAAGTCCATCTCCTCGGCGATTTCGACCTTCTGGATGGCGCTCGCCACGAGGGCTTCTTCTTTCGGTAGGTCCCAGAAACGCTTCTCAACGGAGCCGGAGTTGACGCCTATGCGCATGGCGACGCCTTTCTCCTGGCATTTCTCGATGACTTGTCGGTAGCGGTCGTCGTTGCCAATGTTTCCGGGGTTTATACGGACGCAGGCCGCACCGGCGTCCGCCGCCCCGAGTGCCATGCGGTAGTCGAAGTGGATGTCGGCGATCAGGGGCACCGGCGAGCGCCAGATGACCTCACGAAAGCCATTGAGCGCCTTGGAACCGTTGACCGAGACTCGCACTAAGTCCGCCCCGGCGGCGTTGAGGTCGTAGACTTGCTGAACCGTCGCCTCGACGTCGTAGGTCATGGTGTTGGTCATGGATTGGACGGCTACCTGCGCCCCGCCGCCGATCGGCACGTCACCCACCTTTATCTGTCGACTCGTGACCGGGCGTTCTCTTATCGCTGTTTCTGTCATCTGATCAAAGCTCCTCGCGAAGTGCTAGCTGTACAAGTAGTCTACTCTGGGATGAACGGCTGTCCGGTGATGATTTTACTAACGTCTGCGTAAGTTGCGAATAAAAACAGGGTCAACATCAAAGCTAATCCTAAAAACGCGATCTTACCCATAGTCTGTGCGCTTACCGGGCGCCCAATAACCTTCTCGGCCGCTATAAAGAGCAAATGACCACCGTCTAACGGCAATATCGGCAGCAGGTTCATAATCCCCAAGATAAGACTAATAACAGCCAGAAATAGCGGGAAAGTCCCCTGTGAAACCGAGTCGCTGCTCACCCCCACAATACCGACCGGACCAGAAACGTTCTCGAAGAATGCGAGTTCCCCGGTAATCAATTGATAGAGCCCTCCCATGTAAGCGACGGTCAGGGTAGCCGTCCGCTCTACGCCCATCCCCAGTGATTGCAGGGGTCCGTAAGTAGTCTTCTTTGCAACGGGTTGAACTCCGACGAGCCCACTCCCAGGGTTCCGCGGATTCTCCGACAACTGCCCAGAAAACCTGCGCTGTTCCCCATTTCTCTCGACAACGAGCGTTACGTCCGCGCCGGGTTTCTTTGCGCTGACCGTATTTTGAAATTTTTCCCAATCCTGGGTAGATCTATTATTTACGCTGACGATTTGATCCCCGGACTCTACACCCGACTTGGCAGCAAAAGTTCCCGGTTCGACCTTATCCACTTCGGTAGTAGCGACCGGTACCCCGGAAAACATAAAAACGCCCGCAAGAATCAGCACACAAGCCACAATGTTTACGCCCGGTCCCGCAAAGATAATTAGCGCCCGCTTCCACGGAGGTTTTGCCGGGTACGTATCCGGCGGCAACTCACCCTGCTGCTGTTTTACGCTTCCGATATCTTCCATACCGGCCATCTTCGCAAATCCGCCTAAAAGTATTACGCGAAAAGAATAGACGGTCTTACCGAACTTCTTTTTAAAGATCGCCGGTCCGAAGCCGATTCCGAACTCGTCTACCCGGACGCCGAGGGCTTTGGCGGTGAGCATGTGGCCTAGTTCGTGAATGACTATCAGGAAGATTAGGCCAAGTAAAGCTACAAGGATGGTCATCCGCTATCTCCCAGTGCTTGGCGTCCGGCTTCATCGCGCGCCCAGGCGTCTACGGCTTCTATGGACTCCATACTCTGCATCTCTCCGAATTCGGGAACTATTTCGAGGACCTCCTCGATCAGGTCTGCTATCTGTAAGAATTTTATACGACCTTCAAGGAACGCTTCGACGACGACCTCGTTAGCCGCATTGAGCGCAACCGGGTACGCTCCTCCTAACCGACCGGCATCTATCGCGAGCGGCAGGCATCGAAATACGTCGTTCCGGGGTTCGTCGAAGGTCCAGGAGGCGTTATCGAAGCCCACGCGCTTCGCACCAACGTCGATCCGCTCCGGGTAAAGAAGACCGTAAGATATCGGCAGGCGCATGTCGGGCAACGCGGCGTGCATTATGAGGGAGCCGTCTTTGAAAATGGCTCCGCCGTGTACCACGGACTGCCGGTGGACAACTACCTTCACATCGTCGTAGGGAACGTCGAAAAGGTGGTGGGCCTCTATGACTTCAAGGCCTTTGTTCATCATGGAAGCTGAGTCTATGGTGATCTTGGCTCCCATCTCCCACGTCGGGTGCTTGAGCGCATCCTCCGGCCCGGCTTCTAGAAGCTCGGCCTTCTCTTTCTCGAAAAAAGGCCCACCGGAGGCGGTCAGCAGAATCTGGTCTACCTCGTCCTCTCGCCTGCCGTCCAGACACTGAAAAATTGCCGAATGCTCGGAGTCTACGGGTATCAAGCGATCACGAGGAGCGATGTTCATTACCCACTCCCCGCCGGCGACGAGTGATTCCTTGTTCGCCAGGGCAACCAGATTGCCGGTCTTTAAAGCACCGACGGTGGCAGAGAGGCCGGCGAAACCTACGATGCCGTTGAGAACCACGTCTACCGGTATCTCGGACAAGGTCCGCGCAGAGCCGGGTCCCAGAGATATTTCCGCCCTACTGCCACCGAAATTTGGGGCTTCGGGTTCGACTTCTAGAGCCAGATATTGCGGCCTGAACTCCTCCGCCTGTTGTTTTAGCAGGTCGGCATTGGAACCTGCGGACAAGGCTACTACCTCGAAGCGGTCGGGATGGGCCCGCACGACATCCAGGGCTTGGCGGCCGATGCTGCCGGTGGAGCCTAGTATTGTGAGACGTTTTCTCACTCCGGGAATTTAGCTGCTGAGGGTTTCATAAAAATAGAGAGACGTAGTATACCGCGGGTGCTGTAAAAAGGAGACTATCTATCCGGTCGAGCATTCCGCCGTGTCCGGGGAGGCTGTCGCCGAGGTCTTTCAGGTCCAGTATACGTTTCAGAATCGACTCGAAGAGGTCGCCGCTCTGGGCGAAGACCGAGATCACTGCCCCGACCAGCGCGGCTTTGAGCATGCCGAACTCCAGAAATTGATACATCCCCCATCCTACGACGAGAACGGTTACCAGCAGTCCTCCAATGGCTCCCTCGACGGTTTTTTTGGGACTGAGGCTCGGAAAGAGCGGATGATGGCCGAAAAAGCGGCCCGCGAAGTAGGCGCCGGAGTCGGAGATCCAGGGTCCCGCAACGGCCACCAGGATGAGGAATAAACCGTTCGGCAGCTCCGCGATGAGTCCTATATGGGCCATCGGAACCCCGACCCAGAGCGCCATCAACAACAGCGCCAGTAGCGCCCGTAGCGTCCGGGCCTCGGGCCGTCCGGTTAGCCAGAAAAGGGACCAGGGAAGGCTCAGGACCGCGCCGGCCAATATACCGCCCTGTCCGTAGGGTATAGAGAGGAGCACGGGAATCACACCGGCACCCAGGGCCGCCGGAAACGGCAGCGGGTTTAGAGCAAGGGCTAGTTCGCGGGCGCCGAGACCCACCACGACCAGCACGACGGCAAGGACGGCCCAGGGACCTAACATAATGGCCCCCAAAACTATGGGAGCCAGTGTAAGGGCGGTAACGGTCCTCCGGCGGAGCAAGGTCTATACGCCACCCCGACGCCGGGACCGTGAGGCGAATGAGTCTATGGCCCGGCGGAACTCTCCCGGAGAGAAATCCGGCCAGAATGTGTCCGTCACGTAAAACTCGGCGTAGGCAATCTGCCAGAGAAGAAAGTTGGAGACGCGGAGTTCCCCGCTGGTCCGAATGACGAGGTCCACCTCCGGCGCCTCCGGCGCGTACAGGTAGCGGGAGAAAGTCGCCTCGTCCACATCCTCGGGTTGGAGGCCGTCGGAGATCATACGCCGCGTGGCGTCAACGATCTCGGACCTTCCCCCGTAATTGAGCGCTATGTAGACATCGAGCTTATCGTTCTCTGCGGTCGCTTCCTCGGCCTCTCGAACTGCCTCGCGAACCGACTTTGGAAGTTTATCCAGCCGTCCCAGAAAGCGTAGTCGCGCCCCGCGTTTGTTCAGCTCCGGGACTTTGGCCCGGGCGGTATCCAGAAAGAGCTGCATGAGAGTGCCCACTTCGTCTTCGGGGCGGGTCCAGTTCTCGGTGGAAAAGGCGTAGAGTGTCAGCGTCTCTACCCCGGCCTCGCCTGCTGCTTCGAGGAGCGGTTCCAAAACCGAGACTCCGGCACGATGCCCGGCGGCGCGCGGCAACCAACGCTGCTTCGCCCAGCGTCCGTTGCCGTCCATGATTATGGCGACGTGGCGAGGTTTCTCCCCAGGATCCAGGCGTGTCAAATAGTGCCCGGTAGCGCCGGCCGGCTGTTTCTGCGCGGGTTCCAGGGCTCAGACCTCCAGGAGTTCGGATTCTTTATCCGTGAGGAGCCCGTCGATGCGCTGTACATAATCGTTGGTGAGGTTCTGGAGTACGGTCTCGGCCCGGTGCTCATCGTCCTCTGAGACCTCGCCTTCTTTGCGCAACTCGTGTACATCGCGCATCTCGTCCCGGCGGACGTTCCGGATAGAAACCCGACCTTCTTCGGCCATCCCACGGGCCATCCGAATCATGTCCCGCCGCCGCTCCTCGGTTAACTCGGGGATCGGGAGGCGGATGATCTTACCGTCGTTCTGCGGGTTGAGACCGATATTGGCGTTGTCGATGGCCCGTTCGATCTGCTTTAAGGAACCGGGGTCGAAAGGCGTTACGGTCAACAACCGCGGCTCGGGAACCCCTACGTTGGCGACACTACGGAGCGGCATCTGGGAACCATAAACCTCTACCTCTACGCGATCCAGGATAGAAGGATTGGCCCGGCCCGTGCGGATGGTCCCGAACTCCCGTTTCACGGACTCCAAAGCCCCTTGCATCCGTTGTTCGGCCGCCGTCAAGTCAATAATGTCGGACATCTCTGCTCCTCCGGCTCATGCTCTGTCGTCAGCCCCGCCGTTCCATACCACGGAGCCCACGTGTTCTCCCTGCAAAACGCTGCGCAGATTTCCCGGCTTAAGTATATCGAAAACCACAATAGGCAGGTTCTCCCCGCTACACAGTGTGGCGGCCGTGTGATCCATGACGGCCAGGTTCTTCGAGAGCAGGTCCATGTAACCCAGCCACGGCATATGCACCGCGTCGTCGTGCTGTCGTGGGTCTTTGTCGTAAATACCATCCACCCGGTTCTTCGCCATTAGCAGGGCATCTGCACCGATCTCCAAAGCCCTAAGAGCCGCGCCCGTGTCGGTCGTAAAGAACGGGTTGCCGGTCCCCGAAGCGAAGATGACGACCCGCTTTTTCTCCAGGTGCCGGATGGCCCGCCGCCGGATGTACGGCTCGGCGACCTCCCGCATCTCGATGGCCGATTGCACCCGGGTCTGAACGCCGCGCCCCTCCAACGCGGCCTGCAGGGCCAGGGCGTTTATAACCGTCCCGAGCATCGCCATGTAATCTGCGGTCGCGCTCTCTATACCTAAAGAGTCCGCGACCTGCGAACCCCGGAAGATGTTGCCGCCTCCAACGACCACCGCCACTTCGGCCCCGGCTTCGACGGCCTCCATCACCTGTTTCGCGGTAGAACCCAGGCTATCAGGGCTTATGCCGCCTCCGTTCTCTCCGGAGAGACTCTCCCCCGAGAGCTTTAGCACTACCCGGTTGAGTTGACCCAGCTCAGGGCTTGCGGCCCCGTCTCTACCCTCTCCGGCGGCGATCCCATCCACGGCAGGCTAGAGTGCGTAACGGACGAAACGCCGGATCACGACGTTCTCTCCGACTTTCTGGATGGTTTCGTTTAGCAAGTCCTCGACGGTTTTATCCGGCTCCTTAACGTAATCCTGTGTTAGCAGAGCCATCTCGGAAGTCCGTTTCTTCATGCGGCCCTCGACGATCTGGCGGGTAACATTCTCTGGTTTGCCGAGCTCCTCAGCCTGCTTTTCGGAGATCTGGCGCTCTTCTTCCAGTACGTTGTCGGGAATGTCTCCTACACCGACGGTAACCGGGTCCATGGAAGCCACGTGGAGCGCGATGTTGCGGGCGAACTCCTTGAACTCGGGCGTCCGGGCTACAAAGTCCGTCTCACAGTTGACCTCTACCAGCACTCCAACCCGGCCGTTGAAGTGGATGTAAGCCTCGACCAGACCTTCTCCAGCCTCCCGGGAACTCTTTTTGTTCGCCGCCGCCTGGCCCCGTTCCCGGAGGATTCGACGGGCCTCTTCAGCATCGCTGTTTGATTCGTCCAGGGCTTTCTTGACGTCCATCATGCCCGCGCCGGTCTCCCCGCGGAGCTGCTTTATCTTCTGTATGTCGCTCGCCAAAGTTCTTAGTTCTCCTCTTCTTCCTCAACGGGTTCCACGGCTTCCGGTTCCGTCTGAGACTCGTGCTCGTCGGGCTCTGCCCCCCGGTCTTCGACTTCGGACTCAGCCGCCGCCGCAGCAGCCGCTTCGGCAGCGCCGCCGGCAGCTTCTAGGTCCGTGTTTTCAACGACGGGACCCGGCTCTTCAATAACGGTCTCCGTTGCCTCATTCTCTTCGACAGCTTCCTCTACAGCGGCTACCTCTTCGGAGACACTATCCACAACGTCGACGTCTTCAGCTACAGCATCCTCAGCCACAGTTCCACTACCGTTTGCGACAGGTTCCTCCGGCAGCACGTCTTCGGAGACTGTCGTCTCTTCCATTACCGGCGGACGCGGACGATCTTCAGTCTGCACCTCATCTTCACCCTTACCTTCGAGCACCGCGCTGGCGATCAACTTCGAGATAAGGTTTATGGCACGTATAGCGTCGTCGTTACCGGGGATTACGTAATCTACGACCTCCGGGTCGCAGTTGGTGTCGGTAAGGGCGACGACCGGTATTTTGAGGCGGTTGGCCTCTTTGACCATTAGCTCTTCGCGCTTCGGGTCTATCACGAAGATTGCGCCGGGGAGACGCTCCATCTCGGTTAGACCAGCGAAGTTGCGCCGCAGCTTCTGGTACTCGCGGGCGAGGGCGAACCAATCCCGGCCGCTCCTGTTTTCCTCGGGAGTCTCCTCGAAACGGGCGCTGATGTCTTTAAAGTACTCGATGCGCGGCTTGATGGTCTGAAAGTTGGTGAGCATACCGCCGATGTATCGCTCTGCGACGTACGGCTGTCCGCACCGGATAGCCTGTTCGGCGACCGTGATCTGGGCCTGCTTTTTGGTTCCTACAAACAGTACGTCCCGTCCTGCTTCAGCAATGCTCCGCACAAAAGAACGGGCACGCTCCAGAAGCGGCAATGTCTGATCCAGGTCTATGATGTGAACCCCGGCGCGCGCGGCGAAGATGTAAGATTTCATCTTCGGGTCCCAGCGCTTTGCCTGATGCCCGAAATGGACTCCGGCTTCGAGTAGATCTCGAATTCCTACTTGCTGCGTGTTGCTTTCCACGTTATCTACCTTTCTTTCAGGTGGTTGGTGTCCTCCGCCCGTCTTTTGCAATCTGCGATTGACCTTCGATAGATCTCCGCAAACCACCACCTGGGGTCTCTGGACCCCTCGCGGACGTGTGTGGTCAAAATCTCGGAGATGTTAGCACAAGGAGGTAGCAGCTTCTACACGAAATTGTCGGAAGCCAGGTAATCGTCGCCGATAAACTCCCGCAATTTGCCGAGCGTTTTCTTGAGGATCTGTGAGATTCGTCCTTCAGTGAGACCTAGCGCCTGGCCGATCTCCCAAAGCGTTAGGTCTTGGTAGAAGTAGAGCGTGACGACCGTGCGCTCTTCGTCGCTAAGTTCCTGCATGGCGGAAACTAACTCCTTACGCTGCTCCACTCGCTCCATGGCAGTTTCCGGGTCTACCGCCCTTTCGTCGGCGATCTGCAGTCCGAACGCTGTGCCATCCTCACCGACCGCCTGGGCTTCGAGAGAGCTCGCTTGCGAGCGTTCCTGTTGCTGCATTACGCTCCGGTAGTCGGAGATGCTGAGGTCGGACATCTCTGCCAATTCAGCTTCTGTTGGCTCTCGGTGCAATTCTTGGGTCAGTTCTCTCCGGGCCGTCTCTATCTGACGGGCCCGGGCACGCGTTCTACGGGGCAGTGAGTCTTCTTTCCTAGCTTCATCGAGTATCGCCCAACGAATTTTGGAGATGGCATAAGTCTCGAACTTGGTTTCACGATCCGGGTCGTAAGTTTGGATGGCATTCAGGAGGCCTACAAGCCCGGCGGACAAGAAGTCTTCCCGGTCTACGGCCCCGGTCATCCGTGCCGACACTCTTCCGGTTACATACTTCACCAGAGGAGAGTAGTTAACGAGAAGCCGGTCTCGTAATTGGTCTGCGTGTTGTTCGAGATTTTTTCTCTTCTCTACCGGCAAATCGTTAGCATAGAGTGACCCCCGGGCTTCTAGGTACTGGCTCCAGAGGCGTCCTATCGTTTGCGCGCTCACCCGACTGGCCTCCTCGCGAAAGACCCGGCGGCGTCGCGGGTAACGTAGCCTTTTAGCTCCAGAAGGGCCAAGGCAGAGAGCAATTCGTTCATCTCTACACCGCTCCGTTTTGCCGCCTCATCTACCGGGGTTGGCCCAAAGCCAATACCCTCCAGTACACGAGCCTCGTCATGGGGGAGTTCATCAGGCGCCAGAGATCCCTTCCCCCTCTCGTCTTGCAAATTTTGGGGCATCGCGTGAGACAAAGGCGACACTTCGTCCACGAAACCCGGTATGTCCCACAGGACCCCGGCCCCGTCCGCGAGTAGCTTGTTGGAACCTCGGCACTCGGCGGCCCCCAGTGGACCTGGCACGGCCCAAACGTCACGTCCTGATTCGAGCGCGTGCCGGGCGGTGATAAGGGCCCCGCTCTTCTCAGCAGCCTCCACGACCACCAGTACGTCGGCGAGGCCGGCGATGATCCGGTTGCGGGCCGGGAACCTCCAGGGAAGGGGCGCCTCTCCAAGGTAATATTCCGAGACGATGCCGCCACTCTGCTTCACTCGCTCGAACAGTCCCCGGTTGCTTCTCGGATAGACGATGTCGATGCCACATCCGAGCACGCCGACTGTAGGTCCGCCGCCGTCCAAAGCACCTTGATGGGCGGCCGCGTCGATGCCGAGGGCGAGACCACTGATCACACAAACTCCCCGCTCGCACAAGTGCTGCGCGAGTCGGCGGGCGGCGTTCAGTCCGGTCGGTGACGCTTTCCGGGAGCCGACGAGTGCCACGGCCGGACCTTCGGGGACGCTACCTTGAAAGTACAACGCCGGTGGCAGGTCCGGTATCCTGGTAAGCCGATCAGGATAGTTGGTATCGACAGGTGTTGTGAATTCCATACCTCTGTGTTGGAGCTGTTCATCGGCTTCATCCGCGTCGAACTCTTTTTTCAAGCTCGTAAAAATCTTCGAGGCTCGGTCGGTCATTCTCACCCGGTTCGCCAACTCCGGTGCCGTCATCTGCATGGCCTCTACGGGAGAAAGACCTCCGAGGCGCGACATAACGCTACTCCCGGTTTTTGCCTGGAGCAATGACAGAAAAAGGTACGCTGCGCGCTCTTTATCGATCAACGAACCTGGACCTCCGGTAGTTGAGCGCCTCAGCGATATGCTCGACTCCGATCTCTTCTTTACCAGCGAGATCCGCTACCGTCCGGGCAACCCTGAGCACCCGGTCGTGCGCCCGTCCCGAGAGTCCCATCCGGTCTATAGCCTGGGCGAAGAGCGTCTCAGTGTCGCCTCGCAACCTGCAGGTTTCCCTCAAACTACGTCCGGCGAGCGCCGAGTTCGCCACACCCTGTCGCGAGAATTGAGTTTTCCGCGCCGACAGAACCCGCTCCCGGATAGCCTTCGAGGGCTCCACAGGTTTCTCGCTCCTCAGCTCCTCACGCGTCAGGCGCGGAACGTCTACAAAGAGATCCAACCGGTCCAACAAGGGTCCGGAGATGCGGCCCTGGTAGCGTTCGATCTGCCCCGCAGAACAACTACAGGTTCGCCGATGGTCCCCGGCATAACCGCAAGGACACGGATTCATCGAGCACACGAGCGTCGTCCGGGCCGGGTAGCTAAGCGTCGCTGCCACCCGTGAGATCGTTACGTGACCATCCTCCAGCGGCTGGCGCAGAACCTCCAGCGTCTGTCGGCTAAATTCGGGAAATTCATCCAGAAAAAGCACCCCATGATGCGATAGCGAGACCTCTCCCGGACGTGGGTTACTACCGCCACCGGCGAGCCCGGAGGTCGAGATCGTGTGGTGCGGCGCCCGGAAAGGCCTGGTACTCAGCAAGCCACCATCCGCCTCACCCGCAGCGCTGTAAATCTTCGTGACCTCGATGCTCTCCGGGGTCGTTAGCGGAGGGAGGATACCCGGTAACCGGCGCGCCAGCATAGTCTTCCCAGAGCCCGGTGGACCACTGAGCAGTATATTGTGCCCTCCAGCGGCCGTCACCTCCAAAGCCCGCTTTGCGAATCCCTGGCCCGCCACGTCGGCGAAGTCATCATGTGCTTCGGGCTCATTAGGTGCAAGGCTTTGCCCATTGTGGGAAGGCAACGCTGGGACGATTTTCTCTCCGCCCTTCAGGAACTCTACAGCCTCATGTAGGTTCTTTGTACCGTAGACTTCCACCCCGCCAATAGAAGCTGCCTCTGGAGCGTTTTCCTCAGGGAGTACCAGCCGAGAGAGGTTTTCGCGGTGGGCGGCTTCGGCCATCGAGAGCGTCCCCCGTATCCCGCGCAGGCCTCCATCGAGAGACAACTCACCGATCACCCCTACATTTCCCAGGCTCTCTGCGGGCAGCATACCGGAGACTGCCAGCACCGCAAGCGCTATCGGCAGGTCGAAAGCCGGACCCTCTTTGCGCAAGTTAGCCGGGGCAAGGTTCACGATGACTTTTTTGGTCGGAAACTTGTATCCGCTATTAGTAACGGCGACTTTCACCCGCTCTCGCGCCTCTTGGACGGCTGCATCCGGCAACCCCACTATAGAGAACCCTGGAAGCCCGGCGCTGACATCTACCTCAACTTCGACGGGCACGGCGTCTATGCCTAGAAGCGTGAAACTCCAGGCTCGGCAAACGGACATTATTTAGAGTGCCCTATCTCCGAATTGAGTTTGATTTTCCCTCCATAGATCTATCTACACCGTAAGCGCTAGGTAAGTGTATATCAATGTACCTCTGTTTGACACGGACAAAGCATCCGTCGTCAAGGTGTTTAGAAAGAATCCTTTACGTGTGTGATGCTGGGTGGCCCACCACAGTCTAGTATCCCGACGACGTCGAACCGCAGCTCCTCGAACTCCGGTTGCATCTCGGCCAGGTACTGTTCAGCGATGTTGCGGATCTGCGTCTGCTTACGAATCGTTACGGATTCCAGCGGATCACCGTACCCGGTACCGCGCCGGAGCTTCACCTCAACGAAGACCAGCGTTTCTCCGTCGCGGAGGATCAAGTCGATCTCCCCGTAACGCGTCCGGTAGTTGCGTTCGACCAATTTATATCCCATACGGGAAAGATGCTGGACTGCGAGGGTTTCACCCCGGTCTCCGGTTCGGCGGGTGTTCAACTGCCGACCCCGCTGTAACTCAAACGATGGACCCGACACGGACCGACTTCCGACAGAGCAAGCCGATGCTCCCGCGTTCCGTATCCCCGGTTCCGCTCAAAGCCATATTCTTCGTGCCTACCGGCCAGAGAAAGCATGGCATTGTCTCTGAGAACCTTGGACACCACGCTGGCCGCCGCGACTGCTGCGCTACTACTGTCGGCCCGCGGCAAACATTCGATCTCCGACCCCAATCTCAGCTTACCATCCGCTAGGCCACATCCGGCCCGGGATTCCAGTAGCCCGATAGCCCGCCGGAGCGCTTGCTTATTAGCCAGACCAAGGCCAAAACGATCTATCCACCACGCGGGGAACGCCGTAACGGAGAGCGCGTCGGCGTTTAGCAAAACTTCCTCGCAGACCTGCTCCCGCCGGGCGGGAGTCAAAGTTTTGGAATCAGCGAGGTTGGAAACTTCCTTGCCACCGAGAACCACACCAACGGCCACGAGCGGGCCAGCAAACGCCCCCCTACCAGCCTCGTCCGCGCCGGCGAGCGGACCTCCACGTTCCAGTGTCCATACCGCGTCGAAGGCGTAGAGCGCGGATGGCCCTTGCAAAGTCTGTTGGTGTTACTTGGCTTTCTTGACCCGGGCCTTTTTGCCGATCTTATCCCGGATGTAGTAGAGTTTCGCCCGGCGTACCGCACCCCGAGAGATAATCTCTATCTCGGCGATCTTGGGCGAGTGCAACGGAAATACCCGCTCTACCGCGACCCCAAAAGAGGTTTTGCGGACGACGAACGTTTCGCTGATACCGCTGCCTTTGCGGGCGATACACAGCCCCTCGAAGTTCTGTATTCGCTCCCGGTTACCCTCGATGACCCGGTACTGCACCCGTACCGTATCGCCCGGCCGAAACTCGGTGACATTCGCCTGCAAGCTCTCATTGGTTATCATGGCGTTCTCCTCTCGTGGATGTCTCAGTACGAAGGTTAAGGGGACCTTTCTCGGCCACCCGTTCTTCCGCTTTAATACGCGACGCACGTCCGCGCCAGGCGCGGATCTCTGCATGATTGCCGGATAATAACACGTCGGGGACGCGCTCTCCATCCCATTCTGCAGGTCGCGTGTATCGGGGAGGTCCTACGAAACCCTCCTCCGAAAAAGACTCTCCCACCAGACTTTCGTGGTTTCCCACTACACCTTCCAGACGTCGGATCACGGCGTCGGCCACCGCGGCAGCGACGATCTCTCCACCCGACAACACAAAATCACCTACAGAAACGGCTTCCGTAGCAAGCTCGGTCCGCACCCGATCATCTACACCACCGTAACGTCCGCAGATGATCGTGACGTCCTCTGCTTCCACCAAATCCTCAACGTATTCTTGCCTCAGCCGTCGCCCCCAGGCTTCAGTGACCAGGACCCGCCGCTTTTCACGAACCTCTTTAGCCGGCATTTCGTAAACCTGCTCCAACGCATTTGCGATTACATCTACCCGCACGACCATGCCGGGTCCGCCACCGAACGGCATATCGTCTATCCGTTCATCGGGGGCGTAGTCACGAAGGTCAAAGCTTCGGTAGTCTACAATGCCCCGTTCGATAGCTCTGCCAACGACACCGATCTGTACCAGGGCGTCGACGGCTTGGGGGAACACGCAGAAAACGTGGAGGCTCTTCATAGTGGCTACTCTTCTACAGGTGGGGCTACGGTGAGACTACGATGCTCCGGGTCCACATGGGGTACGTGTTCGAGGGTGAAAGGCACGTAGAGTTCTTTGTCTTCCTTACGAAGCAACAGTATTTCGTGGGCCGGAGTTTCGATGACCTCATCCACTGCACCGAGGTTGTTTCCTGTTTCGTCGAAGGCCGTCATGCCGATCAGGTCTCCCACGTAAAATTCACCTTCGTCGAGATCGTCCAACTCGATACGATCCAGTATCAGTTCCCTGCCTCGCAATTCAACGGCCTGAGCCCGGCTATCAACGCCTTCCATATCCACAAGATAGCCTTTCGGCGTTGGACGAACGTGCAAGATACGATGTCGCAAACTATCTATCACCGGTTCGACGCCTTTGCGTAAGTGTTGACCCGTTCCGGTGGCCCGCACCCGGACGGTTCCTCGCACACCGTGAGGCGCGCCGATAAAACCGATTATGACCGGGTCGGAGAGCTCCTCCAACAGAAACCCCGGAACCTAGTCCGGAACCTCCACGTCGACCCGCTTGTCAGCCTTGACGGCGGCCGCTTTCACGACCGAGCGGATGGCGCGGATAGTCCTGCCCTGGCGCCCGATGACGCGTCCCATGTCTTCCTGCGCCACCCGGAGTTCCAGGTCTACCCTGGAGTCGTCCGTCTCGTGGCTGGTTACCTCGACTTCGTCGGGGTTATCTACCAAGCCTCGGGCCAGGAAAGACACCAGCTCTTCGATCCGTGGCTCCGGCATTGCTTAGAGTGCCCCGGAGATCTGGAGCAGCTTGCGAACCTGGTCCGTGGGCTGCGCGCCTTTGCCGAGCCATTCTTGAGCTTTTTCATTGTCCACCTGGATATCCGAAGGCTGCTTCCGAGGATCGTAGCTCCCGATCCGCTCTATAAAGTAGCCGTCGCGCGGGCTGCGGGCGTCAGCCACCACTATCCGGTAGAACGGAGCCTTTTTAGAACCGTGCCTCGCCAGCCTGATCTTTACTGCCATATCATTACCTTTCTTTAGTTTTCCTACTTGAACGGCATCTTGGGCATCTTCGGCATACCGCCTTTGCCCATCTTCTTCATCATCTTCTGCATCTCGCCGAACTGTTTTATCAGGTTCTTTACATCCTGTTGGGTCATGCCGCTGCCGCGCGCAATCCTACGCGTCCGGCTCGGACTCTGCAACAATTTGGGATTCTGGCGCTCCTGGGCGGTCATGGAGGTGATCATAGCCTCCACCCTCGCGAGTTGCTTGTCCTCGATATTGACGCCTTCTAACTGCTTGCCGAGGCCGGGAATCATGCCGAGCAAGTTGGAGATGGGGCCCATCTTCTTGATCATCTGCATCTGCTGTAGAAAGTCCTCGAACGTGAATTTGCCTTGCATAAGCTTCTTGCCCTGCTTTTCGGCTTCGTCCTGGTCCATCTGCTGCTCGGCTTTTTCGATGAGGGTGAGCACATCACCCATGCCCAGAATGCGGCCCGCCATCCGATCCGGATAGAAGTAGTCGAACTCGCTCATTTTTTCACCCTCGGAGGCAAACTTGACCGGTCGCTCCGTCACCGAGACCACCGAGAGCGCCGCACCACCCCGAGCATCGCCGTCGAGTTTGGTCAGCACCATCCCGTCGAAGTCCGCGTACTCCTGGAAGGCCTGTGCTATGTCCACCGCATTCTGCCCGGTGACCACGTCGAGCACTAACAGTACGGAGTGGGGTCGGGTTACGCTCCTAACCCGCTTTATCTCCTCCATCATGTCCTGATCCAGAACCTGACGGCCCGCAGTATCCACGATGACGAAGTCGTACCCGGCATCCTTGGCAGCCTTGACGCCCCGCTCGGCGACTTCTTCCGGCGCAGGTTCTGTGCCCTCGCTGTAGACCGGCACACCAAGCTCTTTGCCGAGTTGCTGGAGCTGATCTATGGCCGCCGGACGATAAGTGTCACAGGCGACGAGGTACGGGCTCTTGCCGAGCTTGCGGACAAAAAGTGCCAGCTTGCCAGCGGTCGTGGTCTTACCGTGGCCGTTGAGTCCGGCCAACATCACGACCGTCGGGGGCCGGGAAGCGAAAGTCAGCTTATGAGCCGTGCCGCCCATCAGGTTCGCCAGTTCTTCGTTTACGATCTTGACGACCTGTTGGCCGGGACTCAGCGCCTTCGAGACCTCGACACCCGTGGCCCGCTCCCGTACGTTACCGACGAACTCCTTTACGACGCCGTAGTTTACGTCCGCTTCGAGCAGCGCCAGACGGATCTCCCGGGTCACCTTCTTTACCTGGTCTTCGGTGAGGTTGCCGCTGCCACGAACGCCGTCGAGCGCGGTGTTGAGCCTCTCTCCTAGCGTATCGAACATATCTTAGAAATCTCCAAACAAGGCTTCTGAGAACTCCCGGGCGTCGAACGGGTGCAGATCGCCGACCTTCTCACCGACCGAGATCATCTTTATAGGTATTCCAGTCTCGTTGGCAATGGAGAGCGCGATGCCGCCCTTCGCCGTGCCGTCTAGTTTCGTCAATATGATACCGGTAACATCCACAGACTCGGCGAACATTTTGGCTTGCCGTAGGCCGTTCTGCCCCGTCGTAGCGTCTACGGTCATGAGGACTTCGTGTGGGGCGTCCGGCATGCGGCGTTCGATCACACGCCGCATCTTCTCCAGCTCGGCCATCAGGTTGATCTTGGTGTGCAACCTGCCTGCCGTGTCTATGAGCAATACGTCCGTGCCGTTCTTTCCGGCTTCCTCCATCGCCTCGTGGGCCACAGCCGCCGCATCGGTACCCCGTTCCCGGGCTATTACCGGCGCCCCGGTCCGCTCGCCCCAGGTCTGGAGCTGCTCGATCGCCGCCGCCCGGAAAGTATCCCCAGCGGCAAGCATCACCTCTCCCGGCAAATAATTGACGAGCTTACCGATGGTCGTCGTCTTGCCCGTTCCGTTGACACCAACCATCAGCACGACCGTCGGATGATGCGAGACATCCAACTCTACCGGGCCTTCGAGCATCCGGGTCGAATGGTCTATCATGAGCTTCCGCAACTCCGCGCCGCTCGTGATGTTCCTCTCCAGAGCTTCCTGCTCTAGCCCTTCAACGAGCTTCCGCGTAGTGTTCACCCCCACGTCGGAGGTGATAAGAATTTCTTCCACCCGTTCCCAAAAGTCCTCGTCTTCCGCATCCCGAAACTCGGCGACGGCGGCATTCAACTGCCCTACCATCGACTCCCGGCTGCGCTTTAGTCCAGTCCGCAGTCGTCCAAACCATCCACCGGACTCCTCGGAAGCGCCTTCACCCGTATCCTCGGACTCATCCGGGGCGAAGTCCGGCTCGAAGCTTTCCAACTCGATTTCGGAGACCTCGGCCTCTTCGACTTCGGGTTCCTCAACCTCCAACTGAGCGTTGTCCGGTTCCGTATCGGGTTCCACCATCGGCTCGAAGACTTCCTCCTCTACCTCTGGTTGCTCGACCTCCGGTTGTTCTATATCCAGCTCTTCGACGGTATCCGTCGTGCCGGTAGCGTCCGTGTTCTCGGGCGACTTGGATTTTCTGAAGAAATTACGCCACGACCGTGCCATAAGCGGTACTTTTACTCTCCTGATAGACGTTTAGATACAACTGCCGTGGCCCCGGATGCGTCCTGGGTGACACCGTACAACACATCCGCCACAGCCATCGTGCGCTTTTGGTGCGTTACCAACACAAACTGACCGCTAGCGCGGTGAGAGTCTACCACAGCGAGAAATCGCGCCAAATTGACGTCGTCGAGCGCCGCTTCAGCCTCGTCCAACATGCAAAACGTCGCCATAGAATCGCCCGGACGGCTGAGGAAGATACTAAATAGAAAGGATAACGCGAGCAGCGAACGTTCCCCGCCAGAGAGCACATTGAGCGGCTTCCAGCCTCGTCTTCCTAGCCGAAGCCCGACCTCCACACCCTCCTCCGAAAGCTCCAACCGTCCGGTAGCCCCGCGCATCATGCGCGGCATGATCTCCGAGAAGGCCTCCCGCACCCGCTCGAAAGTCTGCGTAAACCGCGATTCTATCTCCCGATCTATTTCTTGTATTATGCGGTCAAGTTCGTTTGTAGCCGTTTCGGCGTCCTCGCGCTGGTCCGCCATGAATTCGTGGCGCTCGCGGAGGCCTTCTTCTTGCGTAACGGCGAGGAGGTTAACGTCACCAAAGCGCTTGAGTTTGCGGGCGAGGCTATTCCTCTCTTTTTCGATGTGCTCCGGCAGATTTTCCGCTTCTTCGCGGGCTACCTCCAGCGTCGCACCCCATTCTTCTTTTATCTCTTCGGCGGCAACTTCGGAGGAGTGCTCCGCCCTTTCGAGCTCTTCTCGGGTTCGGTCGGCGGCGGCGCGGGCGGTGGCGAGTTCTCCGGCGAGGTCTACGGCCTTACGGGAGAGAGTCGTCCGTTCCTCCGAGATACCGCGTTGGGTCTCCATGAGTTTTGCACGGTGTTCACGGATCCTGGTGCGTCTTTCTCGGATTTGGGTTGCGAGTTGGCGGGAGACATCCGACGCGCGGCCAGAGATATTGACCGCTCTATGGGTATCCGTTTCGGAGGATTTTTTGTACTTTTCGAGTTGACGAGAGATTTCCGACTGCCGACGTTTGCCTTCTAGAATCCCCGCGCGCCGACGGTCGCGGAGGTTTTGCGATTCCCTAAAGGGTTCGAGCCTGGATTCCAATTTCGCGGAAGCTTCCTGAAGCTCGTGCCCGGCATTTTCGATAGAGGCTTCGGTTTCGGTAAGGGTCTTCTCTATTGCAGAGATCTCCGCCTCCAATCCGGCTGCCGCACGTTCCCGCTCCAAGTATCGCTTTCGTGAGGAAGCGGCCCGATCCCTTCGCCGGGCAGCCTCACGGGCAACGAGCGTCGAGATTCGCGCAGCGCGTCCAGAAAGCGTTCTTGCCGCTTCTAGAGTGCGTTCGAGCTGTTGTATTCTTGGTACAATCTTCACGAGGGGAACTTGCAAATCGTAGAGCTTGTCTCCGGGGCCATTCTTCAACGCTTCGAGATGCGCGGTCTCACTAGAGATCCGGGCCTCACGCATAAAGCGTCCCTCTTTGGGACGACGACTTACGCTCGTACGGGTTAGCCTCAGGCCATCCTGTGTCACGGCTACGTACCCATTGTCCGGGGCTGCTTTTTCCGGGGATTCGACCACGTAGATTCCACCGAGCAACCTCTCGACCGCCTCAGAATAGTGTTCAACCACCACAACTACGCACTCTAGAAGCGGCTTCCCCGGTGGATCTCCACTCTCTACGGCCTTTGCTGCGTCGAGGCGCAACGCGAACGGCTCCGTATCGGATAGTATTTTCATACCTTCTTCTAAGTCCCGGGCAAGCACTCCCCGCCCAAATTCCCCGATGGCAGCTTCCACAGCCGCTTCATATCCGGGTCGGGCGTTTATCACCTCTTCGAGTCTCGGGGTCGAGCCGCCGTTAGTCTCCGGAATCCGGAGGGACCTTATCCGGGCCTCTGTCCTGCCGATGACGGTGTCCAAATTGCCGCGGCGGCGCTGGAACTCGGAGTCGAGCGCGGCGATCCTCCTGCGGTGCTCCACCAGCGATTCCTGTAGGTCTCCGAACGCGGGTTTCCTGTCCGAGTTCGTCAGAAGTTCCAACTCTTCGACCACTTGAGAGATACTGAGCAGCTTATCTTCGTCTACAACGCTCTCAGGTACCGTGCTGCGATCCCGCCGGGCGCGAGTTTGTTCGAGTTGGCCCGTCTGACGGGCGCGCTCTCTCTCCGCAGCCGCAACGCGTTCCCGAGCCCGGGCGACTTTCTCTTCCAATCGGGTTATCTTCAGGCGACGGTCTTCGAACTCGTTCTCCGACTCGGCCTGGACGCGCTCGAACTCGGCAACTACTCTAGAGACTTTCTCAAACTCTTCCTCAAGCTGAGATACTAGCCGCACCCGTTCACCCTCACGACCCTGCAAAGACTCTATCCGGAGCAGGGTTCGATCTGCGCGTAATGACTCAGCCTGTACGTCCTCTGATAAATTTTCGAGTCCTTCCAGACATTGCTCCAGGTGGCGGATCTCACTTTCCACCCGGCGCAATTCCGGCTCTAACGTCGCCTCTTCTTCACGCAAATGAGCCTCACGTTCGGATAACCTAGAGACAAGCGTCTCACCCTCCTGCACCTTGCGACGCCGGTCGTCGAGTCCTTGAGTCGCCACCCGGTAGAGATGCGCCAGAGAAAGCTTGCGGAACCTGGCTTCGAGCTCTCGGTACTGACGAGCGGCTACGGCCTCTCGCTCTATGTTTCGTAGCTGTTCGGCTATCTCCACTTCGAGTTGCCGCGTCTTCTCTAACTGGACATCGGCTTTCTCTAGGCGTCGGCTCGCCGAGAGTCGTCGTCGCCGGTACACCCCGAGTCCGGCAGCTTCTTCCAGCGCCAGTCGACAAGCTGCGGCGCCACCGGCGACTATGGAGTCCACCGCTCCCTGGCGCAGGATGCTGTGGCGGCCCAGCCCTGCCTCCCCTGCTATCGCCCTCACGTCGGCCAGTCGAGAACGTGCGCCGTTGATCCTGTACTCAGTATCGCCCCCGCGAGAGATGCGGCGAGTGATGGAGACCTCCTTATACGGAGAAGAAACGTGCCCATCCTCGTTGTTGATCGCTAACGTAACCTCCGCAACATTAGCCGCCGGAAGAGTATCCGAACCAGAGAAGATCAAATCTCCCATAGCCCCCGCCCGAAGCAATCCGGGACTCTGCTCACCAAGTGCGAACAATACCGCGTCCGTAACGTTGCTCTTACCCGAACCGTTCGGCCCAACCACGGCCGTCACACCCTCCTCCAACGGCATCCTAACCGGCCGGGCGAAAGTCTTGAATCCCTTGATGTAGATCGCCGACAGCACTTGGCGCTACATTCTACGCGTTTTGGCGCGACAAAGCATGGAAAAGTGCAGGAAAAGGACTGTCAGCACTACAAAGACTACCCCGCTGCAAGACGCGGAGGCGGTGTGATACCGAGCTTTTCTAAGCCCCTACGTGAACCTCGACCGGCGAGCGTGGGACGGGGCGGATGCCCAAGATTTCTAATGCGGCACGGGCGGCGGCCTGTTCGCTCTCTTTTATGGAGTTGCCTTCACCGCTCGACACCGT
The DNA here is from genome assembly GCA_965214475.1 of Rubrobacteraceae bacterium. Taxonomy (GTDB): domain Bacteria; phylum Actinomycetota; class Rubrobacteria; order Rubrobacterales; family Rubrobacteraceae; genus SIRX01. The sequence continues at coordinate 604,989 of OZ243953.1, forward strand.
ACCACCATCTACGGCTACTTCAGAGATAAAGCTGGGACGATGAGGTGGACCTTGCTTAGAGAGAACCCTGTAGGTCGGGCGTAGGCCGTCGGCCTGGAGCGTCTCTTGCAAGAGCGTTTTCCAGTCACGCAACTCGTCGGTGTCTACTTCCGACGGGTTGAAGATATCGTCTATCGTGCGGAACACGAGGTCCTGGTCTATAAGATACGCTCCCCCGATAATGGCTTCTACCGTATCGGCTATCACCGAGTCGTTTATAACGGAACTCTCGATCAAGTCCTCAATACCCTCCTCGCGGCCAACGGTGGCGAGGAAAGATTTACGTACCAAGTGAGCCCTAATGCGCGTGAGATCCCCTTCGAGAAGCTCAGGATAGCTGTGAAACACCAGGTCCGTTACGCGATTGTTAAGCACTGAATCCCCGAGAAATTCCAGCCGACCGTTCGAGTCGTAGGGATCCGCGACGCTTGGATGTGTAAGCGCCCGCTGCTCCAACGGTTCCGGCAGAATCGTTATCAGGTCTCTTATAGACATCTCGTAAACTCTATTCTACACCTGTGAACGCTACCACAAGGTTGTGTCCACCGAAGCCCATCGAGTTGGAGATCGCGGCTTTGAGCTCCGGTACTTCTCTAGGTTCGTTCAAGACGTAATCTAACGGTTCGCAATCCTCAGCAAGTTCCTCCAGGTTGATCGTCGGCGGCAAGACTTTGTTCTTTATAGCGAGGGCGCACATGATGCCCTCCGTCGCCCCGACCGCACCGAAAGAGTGTCCCGTCATGGACTTTGTCGCGGATACCACCGCATGCGGCATTACTCTGGAGACTGCTTTGGTCTCGGGTCCGTCGCCGGTTGGGGTTGAGGTCGCGTGGGCGTTGACGTGCCCCACATCCTCCGCCGTGAGACCGGAGTCTTCGAGGGCGAGCTTCATGGCCCGCTCCACACCGCGGCCCTGCTCGTCGGGGGCGGTTACGTGGTAGGCGTCGGTCGTACGGGCGTAGCCCGCGACGGCGGCTATTGGTTCTGCGCCGCGTCGCTCGGCGTGCTCGACGCTCTCCAGGACCACCGCCCCGGCGCCCTCACTCATGGCGAATCCGTCGCGTCCGGCATCGAACGGTCGGCTTGCGCGTTGGGGCTCGTCGTTGCGAGTCGAGATGGCCCGTATAGCACAGAATCCGCCCATAGAGAGCGGGGTTATGGGAGCCTCTGCGGAACCAGCTATAACGACGTCCGCGTCGCCGCGACGGATCAACTCCAGCCCCTCGGCCAGAGCTTCGCCACCGGTGGCGCAAGCCAGAACCGGGCACTGGGTCGGACCTTTCGCGCCGAGCATGATGGCGAGCTGCCCCGCCGCCATATTGGGGACCATCATCGTAATGAGGAACGGGCTAACCCGGTTGGGTCCCCGCTCGTTCAAAACTTTGTATTCTCGCTCCCAGGTCGAGAGTCCGCCGATGCCGGTGCCGATCACAATGGCGACCCGTTCGGGCCGTTCGCGGACAGTATCCACGATGCCCGCATCCTCGGCCGCCTGTATGCCGGCGGCGATGCCGAACTGGGCAAAACGGTCCATCCGACGGGACTCTTTTTTGGACATGAAGTCCGTCGGGTCGAAGTCCGAACATTCCCCGGCGATGTGTGACGGGAATGGCGACGAGTCAAAGAGCGTTATCTCGCCGATGCCGCTCTTGCCGTGCAGTGCCGCGCCCCAGAAGTTCTCCGTACCGGTACCAATTGGCGTAACGGCGCCCGTACCGGTGATAATAGCGTGGCCCTTGCCGGTCGGCTTCCCTTCTGACAGCCCCTCGGTCACTAGGCCTGGTGCTGCTGCACGTAGTTTACGGCCTCTTCGACGGTGGTGATCTTCTCGGCGTCTTCGTCCGGGATCTCCATGCCGAATTGCTCTTCAAGCTCCATAATAAGCTCGACGAGGTCAAGAGAGTCTGCCTCCAGATCCTCCCGGAAAGAAGCGTCGGGTGTTACGTCACCTTCGTCCACTCCGAGACGGTCGGCGGTTATCTCTTTGATCTTCTCTAAAATCTCGTCTCTTTCCATGTCATCCTCCTATCTAAGTTTTTTCAACGGCTTAGAGCTTGTCTGTGCTCTAGGGCCCATCCTACAAGAAGATAGCGCGTAGTGTAACTCAAATTGCACCGTACACACTACTGCATAACCATCCCGCCATCTACGGTGATAGTTTGGCCTGTTAGATAGCTGGCGCCTTCTCCAACCAGGAAAGCCACGGCGTCGGCGATCTCCTCCGGCTCCCCTATTCTGCCGGCCGGTATCTGAGCCCGAATCTGCTCCTTCACCGACTCGTCGAGGCTACCGGTGAGCTCGGTCTCGACATACCCCGGGGCCACCGCATTCGCCGTAATATTTCGTTGCGCGACCTCCCGCGCCATGCTCTTGGTAAAACCAATGATCCCGGCCTTCGACGCTGAGTAGTTAGCCTGTCCGGCGTTTCCAACAAGCCCGACGACCGAGGTAACGTTCACTATCCTGCCCCACCGGGCCCGCACCATGCTCCGCAAGACTGCCTTTGTACAAAGGTAAGTTCCCTTGAGGTTCGTCCGCAACACCTCGTCGAACTCTTCTTCCTTCATCCTCATCATAATGTTGTCCCGCGTAATGCCCGCGTTGTTGACCAGGATATCCAGCCGCCCGAATGATTCGTTAACACCTTTGAATATCGCCTCGACGTCCTCCTGAGAAGCCACGTCTCCCTTGAAAGTTTCGCACTCCACGCCCGCTTTGCGCACCAGGGCGGCGGTCTCTTGTGCGGCATCGTCGTTTGAACGATAGACAATGGCCACGTTGGCGCCTTCGTGGGCGAGCCGTACCGCGATAGCCCGTCCTATGCCGCGTCCGCCACCCGTCACAACGGCCACCCTGCCGGCTTCGATCACTTTGCCTCCTCCCAGTTGGCGAAGGCGAACATCAGTTCAGCCTCGCAGGCCTTCTCCCCATCTACTGTAGCCAGCCCCCGGCCGCGGCCAATGCGACCTTTGAGCCGCTCTATCGTGACCTCCATGCGTAGGACGTCTCCCGGTACCACCTGACGCCGGAAGCGGACGCCGTCTATTCCGGCGAAGAGAGCGAGCTTATTACGATACTCCTCCTTCACCATTACTCCGACCGCCCCGACTTGGGCCATAGCCTCGACGATCAGAACCCCCGGCATCACCGGATAGTCCGGGAAGTGCCCTTGGAAAAAGGGTTCGTTCTGGGTGACGTTCTTGATGCCGACCGCCCGCTCTCCGGGCTCCAGTTCCTCGATCTTATCTACTAGAAGGAACGGATACCTGTGAGGGATCAGGTCCCGTATTTCAGCCGGTCCCAACTTCATGCCAGCACCTCGTCCGCCTTGAGTCCTTCCAATTCAAACTCCTTGAAATCTCGCAGCATCCGGGTGAGCGTGCCATCGTCACCGGCTTCCACGATCTCCTCAACGCCGAGATCGTCAAAACGTTCCATCACCGCTACCCAACGCACCGGCGAGAGCATCTGCCTCCTCAAAGCTGTCCTGACATCGTCCGCCGTCGCCAACACACCCCCGTCCATGCCGGAAACCATCGTCGTTTCCGGCTCTTCTATTTCGACTCCCGACAGCAGATACTCCATCTCCGCCGCAGCCTCGGCCATGAGTGGCGAATGGAATGCCCCGGCCACGTTTAGCTTGCGGCTCTTGCCGCTTACCTTTTCAGCTACAGCCTCTACGGACTCCGGGTCTCCGGATATAACAGTTTGGCGTGGGGTGTTGAAGTTGGCAGCAACGACAATTCCTGTTTCAGCTTCGACGGTCTCCGCGACTTCACTGGCTTCGGCCCCTATCAAGGCCGCCATCTCGCCGGGATTCTCGTGCGAAGCCTCGTTCATCAAGCGGTCCCGCTCGGCCACAAGCCTCACGCCATCTTCCAACTTGAGGCTGCCGGCAGCATACGCCGCCGCGTACTCACCCAGCGAATGCCCGGCTACCACGTCCGGCTCGACGCCTGCCTCCCGCAACTCGCCCAAAAGTTGCACGGACCGGGCAAAGACCGAGAGCTGGTAAGGGAGTTCCTCATCGCCCATGGTCGTTTCAACAGCGTCACGAACGGCACCTGAGAACTCGCCGCCGGCCGAACCCTGGCCCGGAAATACAATCGCCCTCCGTATAGCCAACTACTCCCCCTCGTTAGTTAAATTTTGTATAAATTAGCCGCCCAGGACAGCCCGAAACCGAAGCCGACGGTAATGACGTACTTACCCGGCTCGAACGACTCGTAGATGTCAGGATACGAGATCGGGATGCTAGCCGCCGAAGTGTTTCCAAAACGGTCCACGTTGACCACGATTTTCTCCTCCGGCACATCCAGTTTCCTAGACGCTGCATGTATTATGCGTGCATTTGCTTGATGCGGGATGATGTACTGTACGTCTTCCAGCGTGATGCCGTTGTGGGATACCAGTTTCTCGACCATCTCCGGAAAAATCTTGACGGCGAACTTAAAGACTTCACGGCCATTTTGGTAGAGCTTGTTGTCGTCGCCGGGGTGTCCGGCCCGTCCGAGGGAGGCGCCACCGCCATCGGCACCGAAGATGTGGTCTACGAAGCCGGATTGCCCATCTCCACTTTCGAGCACCACGGCGCCCGCGGCGTCGGCGAAGAGTACCGCCGTCGAGCGGTCGTCGGCGTCCACGATAGTAGTCATGGCATCCGCACCGATCAGGAGTACGCGCTCCGCCAGGCCAGCCCCAAGCATTGGGGCGGCGACCGAGGCGGCGTAGGCATAGCCCGCGCACGCAGCGGCCAGGTCCATCGCCCCTTTGCCGGGCGCTCCAATTGCCTCGCCGACGAGGCAAGCGACCGAAGGCATGGACTCAGGTCCGGTCGAGGTGGCACAGACGATGAGGTCTATGTCTTCGCCGGAGAGTCCGGCGTCTTCTAGAGCATTTCTGGAGGCTTTGATGGCCAGGGTAGAGCAGTCTTCGCCTTCTTCGACGAAGTGGCGTTCTTTTATGCCGGTGCGGCCAGAGATCCAGTCGTCGCTCGTGTCGAGGGTTCGTTCCAATTCCTGGTTGGTCACCACACGGCCTCCGAGGGCGCGGCCCACGCCAACGATCTTGCCGACTGCGGTACCGCTCACGGGGTTTCTTCTTTCTCGTGGGTCTCGGCGAGCGCTGCTTCGAGCGAGTCGGAGAGACCGAAGCCTGTTTGGGAGATGCCGCGCAAAGCGTTCTCTACACCGCGGGCTTCGGAGTTGCCGTGCCCGATCACTACTGAGCCCCGTACACCGAGCAAGAAAGAACCACCATAGTTTTCGGGGTCTACCTGATCTCTGACTTCGCGCAACTTTGGACGCAGGACTCCCGCCGCCAGCTTGCTGACGGCGTTGCTGGTGGCAGCGGTCCGGATCATGTCGAAAATCTCGGCGGAAACTCCCTCGGCTGTTTTGAGAACGACGTTGCCGGTAAAACCGTCAGTGACCAGCACGTCGGCCACGCCACGTCCGATGTCCCGCCCCTCGACGTTGCCGATGAAGTTCAGGATACCCGCTCCGTGCATAAGAGTGTGTGCCTCTTTCGTCAAGTCGTTTCCTTTTCCCGGCTCCTCGCCCACGTTGATCAGGGCTACCCGAGCCTTTTCCTGCAAGCGAAAGTACGCCTCCGAGAAAACTCCCCCAAGAATAGCGAAGTTCAGCAAGTCTTGCGCCCGGCACTGGGTTGTTGCCCCGGCGTCGATCAGCAATACCGGGTCAGAGAACGGCAACACCGTAGCAATACCGGGCCGACGGCAATTCTTGGTCCGTCCTATTCCGAGCAGCGCAGCCGCAACCGTGGCTCCCGTGTTACCCGCAGAGAACAGCGCATCGGCCTCTCCGCTCCGTACCAGACGGGCGCAAACACCGACGCTGACTTCCGGCCGCGCCCGTAACGCCGTAGCCGGGTCTTCGTCCATGCCGATCACACCACTCGCCTCACGAATCGAGACGTTTTTCGGGACCTCGGAGCCGAGAAACGACTCTAAGTTTTCCGGGTCTCCGACGAGAATAAACTCGTCCTGATTCAGTTCACGGGCTACAGATAAGGTACCGGTGACGATCTCGCCCGGCGCATTGTCGCCGCCGAGGGCGTCTACCGCTATCCGCACGTCGTTCGGGCTAGCCGGAGAAGGGGACTACTCTGTGGCCTCTACGGCGACCACGGTTCGACCCTTGTAACTGCCGCACTCCGGGCATACCCGGTGAGGCATCCGCTGCGACCCACAGTTTGGACACGCCGAATGATTCGGGCTGCGCAGCGCGTGATGCGCCCGGCGCTGATCCCGACGAGCCTTCGAGTGCTTTTTCTTCGGTACTGCCATGTCTTTACCTCCTGGTATTGATAGTAGAAAACGTCTAAAAGCCGGACGCAAGGAGTCCATCGAGGCCCCGCCAACGCGGATCCACCTCGTCCTCTCTCTGCTCTTGTACTACAAGTTCGGTCCCCGGCGCGCACACCTTCACGGGAACCTCGTTCGGAAGAGCCCGACCAGTATACCGCGTCAGGTCCAACGTCCAATCTTCTATGCAGAGTTCGAGGTCGTCCGGGCCGTCTACCAACTCGGAATCTACGAAATCCAGATCCAGCTCAATCGGCTCCAAAGTCCGGTCGCAGGTGGTCAAAACCTTGACCCAGACTCCCAGGTCCAAATGCAAGCCTTCCGCGAGTTTGGTTACGCCGAGGCGCGCCTGGCATTCGAGGATTTCGTGGTGGCGACCGTAGAGGTCGAAGTCCGGCACGTCGAAGGTTTCTTCGTATTCGCGGTAGTCTCCGACCTCCGCGCCGGGACGTTTGAGAAGGATGGTGTCACTCACGAGACTATTTTACTCTTCTTGAACACCCTGTAACTGCGTGCGACCCCGCTGCACGGCTTCGAGCAGCCGCCCGAGGTTCTCTTCCAGGCTGGCGAGGACTTCGTCGGCGTAGTCTTCGGCCCCGAGCCGTACTTCACGCTCCCGACGGCGGGCCTCTTCGAGGATTTCTTGACCGCGCTGCTCGGCCCGTTTTAGGACTTCCTCCTCAGAGGTCATCTTTTCGGCCTCTTCTTGAGATTGTTTGACGATCCGATCGCTCTCACTGCGAGCCTCGTCGAGCATCGCCTGGCGTTCTTTAACGATCCAGCGCGCCTGTTTGAGTTCTTCGGGAATAGTCTGGCGCATCTGGTCTATGACGTCGAAAGCGGCGTCCCGGTCGACCATCGCCGTGTTGCCGAAGCCCGGGAAGCTGCGCGCTTCCTCTACCAACTCCTCTAGCCTGTCTATTAGTACCAGTACGTCCATTCGAACCTATCCTTTAGTCTCTTGCTCTCCCCGGCCATCGCCCGAGTATTGCTCGCGGACGGTGTCGAGTATCCCCTCCGGAACCAACCCCCGCACGTCTCCGCCGAGGCCCGCTATCTCTCGCACCGCGCTCGAAGATAGAAAGCTATGTTCCGCCGCCGACATTATAAAAACTGTCTCCACTTCAGGATACAGGTTTCTGTTAAGTTGCGCCTGCTCGAATTCCAACTCGAAATCCGAAACGGCCCTCAGTCCTTTGACGATCACCCTTGCCCCCTGTTCCCGGGCAAAGTCTACCAGAAGACCGGTCATAACTTCGACCGAAACGTTCTCCAAGTCGCTGGTAACCTTCTCTATGAGCCGGCCCCGGTCTTCGCCGGACAGCGTCGCTTTTTTACGGAGGTTTCCGCCAACGGCCACTACGACGTGGTCAAAGATACCAGCGGCCCGCCGGATGATGTCCACGTGGCCTTCCGTAATGGGGTCGAAGCTTCCAGGGCAAACGGCGAGGTTCATAGTGAGGTCAGTCCTCTCGAATATAGATATATACGTTCCACCGTAGCGCCGTGTTACGCCTTTCATGCCGTCCGTCATAGCCTCAACCGGAGCCTCTCCGCTCTCGACCACGATCTTTCCTCTGGCCGCGAGCAGAGCCGGCAGGCGCGCGAATACACCTCCCACTTCCGTGGCGGCGATTTTATACGGCGAGTCTAGCAATATCAAACGGAACAAACGTCCGCTCTCTATGAGGTTTTCTACGGCGCGTTTTACGCTTGACCGCATGATCTCCGCCCGATCCTCGAAGCCAGTCAATTGGAGGTTATCCCGGATCGCGGCGAGGGACTCTCGACCGTTATCCACAAAAACAGCCTCCCCATATCCGCGGCTAAGCGCTTCTATTCCTAGAGAGCCCGTCCCGGCATAAAGGTCGAGTACAGCTCCGCCATCGAAGAACTGTCCCAAGGAATTGAACAAGCTTTCCCGCACCCGGTCCGAAGTGGGACGAACTCCTTGGGGAACCGGGCCAAGTCTTCTCCCACGAGCGGATCCGGCTATAACACGCACGCTATTCCCGGAAAAGCCACTCGACGTTCGCGCCGAGTAGTTCTTTTATCTCACGCCGCAGGGGACGATGGGCGGGGTCCTTTAGTGTTGGGTCCTTCGCGACGAGTTCGAAAGCTTCTTTGCGGGCCTCCACCAGAACCTCTATATCGCGCAGGAGCTTCGCCATTTTGAGGTCCGGCATACCGCTCTGGCGGCTGCCGAACAATGTTCCCTCGCCCCGGATGGCAAGATCCACCTCCGAAAGCTTGAACCCGTCCTGATGCTCGCATAAAGCTTCCAGGCGGCTGCGACCATCGTCGGTCTTGGGCTCCCCGATCAGGAAACACTTTGGCGGGTGTAGCCCACGACAGACCCGGCCCCGGAGCTGGTGGAGCTGCGAGAGCCCGAAACGCTCCGCGCCCTCTATGATGATCGCACTGGCGTTCGGTACGTCCACTCCCACCTCTACCACGACCGTCGCCACCAACACCTCTATCTCACCGGCACGAAACGCCGCCATCACCTCGCGTTTCTCAGAAGCCTTCATCCTACCGTGGAGAAGCCCGACCCGGCGCTCCGGGAAGATCTCCGCTTCGAGTTCCTCATATAATTCTTCCGCAGCCCGCACATCTTCCAGCGCCTCGGATTCCTCTACTAGCGGGCAGATCACGTACGTCTGTCGTCCGTCTTCGAGTTCCGACCGTACCGCTTCGTAGGCCTCTTGCCGTTGCGAAAGGTCCAACATGTGGGTCTCGACGGGCTTGCGTCCCGGCGGAAGCTCATCTATGACGGATACTTCCAGATCTCCGTAAAGCGTCAGCGAAAGCGTACGGGGAATCGGCGTCGCGGTCATTACGAGAGTGTCCGGTACGATAGCCCCTTTCTCCTTGAAGATTGTCCGTTGTCCCACTCCAAAGCGGTGCTGCTCGTCTACGACGACTAAAGAGAGGTCATCGAACTCAACGCCTTTCTGGATCAGGGCGTGCGTACCGATGACGATGTTGGCCTCACCCTCTTGCACCTTCTCCAGCGCCTCCCGGCGTTCCGCGGCGTTCTGCGAGCCGGTCAACAGCACGACATTTACGGGCAAGTCTGCCAGCGAGGCGGAGATAGAGAGGTAATGTTGCTCGGCCAGGACCTCGGTTGGGGCCATTAGGGCACCCTGGCCGCCGAATTCGACGGCAGTTAGCAGGGCGGCAACCGCTACTACAGTCTTACCGCTCCCTACGTCTCCCTGCACCAAACGCCGCATCGGCTTCTCGGCGCGCATGTCGTCCAGTAGCTCCACCGTTACGCGTTCCTGGGCTGAAGTGAGGCCAAAGGGCAGAGCTTTCAGAAATGGGGTGAGCAGGCTTCCGTCACCTTTGTGACTCTGTCCGGCTTCGTCCTTCTCTAGACGCTTTTTACGGGCGGCAAGTCCGACCTGGATCAAGAACAACTCGTGGAAGATAAGCCGCCGCATCGCACTCTTGAGCGCCGACCGGCCAGAAGGGAAGTGAACCTCCCGCACCGCATCGTTCATGCCTGACAGCCCGTGGCGAACGAGAATATCTCCCGGCAATGGGTCGAGGACGTGCCCGGCCTCGTCCAGCGCACGATGGATCAGGGTCCGCATCCGGCGCGCCTGGATGTTCTTGTTTACAGGATACACCGGCACGAAGCGCCCGGCGTGCGCGTTGCCTTCCATAGTGTCGACTTTTTCTATAACCTCGACGTTCTTGGCGGCGATCTGGATTCCGTACCGGCGCTGTACCTCGCCGGAGACGAGCACCATGGCTTCCGGCACGAGCTGTCCCAGGAGCCAGTGCCGGCCCCACACCGTCGCCGGCATGTAGCCCGTTCCATCGTATAGCTGAACCGAGAAGCCCGGAGAACGTCCCCGAACCGGGCGACCTACGGGCTTTGTGCTTACCACCCGGGCCATAACCGTCGCCTTCTCTCCGACCCGCAGGTCGGAGATCCTCTTTACGTTCGAAAGGTCTTCGTGACGCGACGGGTAGTGTGAGATGAGGTCCGCCAGGGAGATAACGCCCAATTCTTTGAAAGCGGCCTCGATGCGAGGGCCTACACCAGGTAGCTCGGTTACGGGCCGTGCGCGCAGCTCGGTTAGGGTGGTTCGCTCCTGTTGAAGAGACCCGGCAGGGACCGCAGCCTCCTTATAGGTAGGCCAGGCCATACGCTCCCGGACCGACGTGGGCCCCGACGACACCGCCCAGGGTAGTCGTCAGAGGGTCTTCGATACCGAGCTTCTCGCACAATTCCTCTAACTGTTCCCGCGCCGCGATATGACCCAGGTACACGGTCTTACCAGCATCTATTGCAGGTTTTGCCTGTTCGACAACCGCCGCCATCTGACGGGCACGTCCCCTGGCACGTTTGTGCGGCACTACTTCACCATTCTCTACCTTAAGCACCGGCCGGACGTTCAGAGCCGTGCCCAGGAGCCGCTGCGCCCGCCCGATACGGCCACTCTTTGCAAGATACTCCAGCGTGTCTACGGCAAAGAAGATCTGGCAGGATTGGATCGCCCGTTCGGCGGCTTGACGCACACCATCGAAGTCTCCGCCCTCGTCAACAACCCGCAACGCTTCGCGCAGGATCAAACCAGACCCCATCTCTGCGCTCCGGGTGTCTATCACCTCCACCCGTCCGTCTACCATATCCGACGCCGCAACCGCCGAGTCGTAGGTCCCGCTCAGCTCGCGGGAGATCGTCAGAACCAGTATGTCGTCGTAAGCCGCCAGAGACTCATAAGCCTCAACGAAAGCGCCGGCCGGCGGCTGGGAGGTCGTCGGGAATTCTTCCGCGACCTTCAGCTTCTCGTAGAAATCCTCGTCGCTAAGTTCTACTTTGTCGATGTAAGTATTATCGGCGCCGAAGTGGAAGCTCAGCGGGACCACACGAACGCCGGGACGCTCTAGAACTTCGGGCGAGAGGCTAGTGGTCGAATCCGTAACTATCGCGGTCGTCATTCGGCCGCCATCTGGAGCGGGTACATCGGCTGGCCGCCCTCATGAACCTCAACCTCCAAACCATCGTCTAGTCCCCGGATCTCCTTCTCTATCTTCCGCGCCGACTCTTCCGAGAGATCCTCACCGCAGAGCAGCGTCATTACGTCCGCCCCGGCTTCTACGATGCTCTCCGCAAGCTTCAGGGCCGCAGTCTCGACGCTCTCTTCTACCACGTGCAGTTCCCCGTCTAGGAGCCCGATGTAAGCTCCCTCCGGCACCTCTCTCCCGTCGACCCGGGCATTTCGAACCGCCTGCGTAACCTCACACAACCGCAGAGACGCCGCTATCTCTTTCATCTCTTCGAAGACTTCTTCAGGTTCACCCACCGCATCGAAGCCGACCATCGCCGCGAGACCACCCGCGATGCTCGTCGTCGGAACAACATAAACCTCGGCTTCGACTAGTTCTCCGACCTGCTCGGCGGTTGGCACGATATTTTTGTTGTTCGGCAACAGGACAACACCCTCCACGCCGGCCTGCTCAACAGCCGAGGCGAAGTCTGCCGCGCTGGGATTGGCCCCCTGCCCGCCCTCTATAACGATTGCCCCCATAGACTCGAACAGTTTGCGGCTTCCTTCTCCCCGGCTAGCCGCCACCACGCCGACGGTCTTTGCCGGCTCCTCCGTATTCCTCCCAGATGTTACATTGCCGTTTGTGTGTTCGGAACGCTCATCAACTTGAGCCTCCATATCGTCCACCTTTACCCCGACGAGACGACCGAAACTGCCCCCGTAGGAGATAGCTTCTCCAGGGTCCTGAGTGTGAACGTGAACTTTGACGAGATCCGAGTCCGGTATCACCAGCACGCTCTTTCCGAGGGAGTGAATATGCTCCTCGAACTCGTCGGCATCTCCGGAGAATCCGGTAACCAGAAACTCCGTGCAGTAGCCCCACGCCTCCTCTTCGGCGTGAATAGTTTCTAGATCAGGAGTCCCGTCTTCTTCATCCAGCTCCGAGACCTCGATCTTCTGTCCCGTTACACAAGCGTGAAGTCCATCGAGAATTATCGCGACCCCAAGTCCGCCGGCATCCACCACACCGGCTTCGCGCAATACGCTCAGTAGTTGTGGGGTCCGCTTTACTGACGCATGGGCCTCCTGGGCGGCGGCTTTTATAACCGCCGGCAGGTCCGCACCTTTCTCCAGGGCGTTACGGGCGGCGCGGGCGGCGTCTTTCACTACGGTGAGCATCGTGCCCTCTACGGGCTCCCGGATCGAGGCGTAAGCCCGCTCCCTCGCGCCTTCGAGGGCGGCGGCGAAAGATTCGGCGGTAAGTGAAGCTCTTTTGGAGAGTACCTCGGCCGCACCCCGGATCATCTGCGACAGTATTACACCCGAATTTCCTCGGGCGCCCATCAACGCAGCCCGCGCCCCAGCCTTGCTGGCTTCTTCCGGTGTGGCGTAATCTTTCTCAGAAGTTTCCTTGAGGATGGACTCAAGGGTTAGCAGCATGTTCGTTCCCGTATCGCCATCGGGAACAGGATAGACGTTGAGTGCATTGATCCGGACGACCTGGACTTTAAGGGCGGCGTGTGCCGCAGCCACCACAAATGCCATCCTTATCGCCATCTGAACATACCCCTCACTCCGCCTTCCATATCCGCTCTCCCCGCAAGTCTCTCCTCAAGGCTCCAGCCCCATGACGTACTATATATACCCAAATAATCTGGTACAATCTTCGCCCGATGCCCGGTAGCGGCGGTCGCGTTTGCAACCGTCTCCAGGCTTCTAGTATTGACCGTATCCTAGCATAGGAGCAGTTCTATGGCGAAAATTTGTTATTCGTGCGGTAAGGGTCCAAACTTCGGTAACGCGCGCAGCCACTCCCTGCGGGCCACACGCCGGCGCTGGAATCCGAACCTCCAGAAGATCCGTATTCAGGAAGGTGCGACGATCCGGCGTGAGTGGGTCTGCACCTCGTGCCTGAAGGCATTCAAGGTTCAGAAGGCCGCGGCCACGCCAGCGGCCGTCACTGAAAGCGTCTAAGAGCGCCGCATGCCGGAGGCGGCGTGCGCTCCGGCCCCGTCGTCTTCCGGCGAGCTTCTCCTCAGCCGGGGCATCAAGTCTGCCATCTCAATGGCTGCCGCGGCGGCCTCGAAACCTTTATTGCCCATTTTAGTACCGGCCCGTTCTATCGCCTGCTCGATAGTCTCGGTAGTTATGACACCGAAAATTATCGGTACATCGGTTTCGAGCATCACAGACTCTATTCCGCTTGCGGCACCACCCGCCACGTAGTCAAAGTGGGCGGTGGCGCCCCGGATCACGGCTCCGAGGCATATTACCGCGTCGTACCGACCTGATACCGCCATCTGCTTTGCAGCCAACGGCACCTCGTAGGACCCTGGCACCCACGCTACGTCCACAGATCCAGCGTCTCCACCGTGACGCTCAATAGCATCGAGGGCGCCATCGACCAGCGCCTTGACGATGTAGTCGTTGAAGCGCGAAGCGACCACGCCAAAAGAACGTCCCGAAGCCGACAGGTTTCCCTCTATGTAGTTTGCCCGCTGTGCGCGCTGCAACTCTCTCCTCCTCCTAGAACTGCTCGAAAACGTGGTTGAGCTTCTCGCGCTTGGTCTCCAGATATTGATCGTTTATTCCGTTGGGCTCTATCTCTAGCGGAAGGCGCTCGGAGATCTCCAATCCGAAGCCCTGCAAACCGACGACTTTGGTTAGGTTGTTTGTAAGTAGCCGTATCCGCTCTAAGCCAAGGTCTTTGAGGATCAAAGCTCCCATACCGTAATCCCGGAGATCCGGGGGGAACCCGAGTTGCTGATTGGCCTCTACGGTATCTAGCCCTCCATCCTGAAGGTGGTAGGCCTTCATCTTATCCAGCAGTCCTATTCCCCGGCCTTCTTGCTGCATGTAGACGAGGATACCCTCGCCCTCATCAGCAATCCGCTGCAGTGCCGCATCTAGCTGATCCCCACAGTCACACCGGAGCGAATGGAACGTATCCCCCGTCAAACAGGCTGAATGGACCCGGACGAGCGCATCTTCCTTGCCCTCGGGTTCGCCCATCACGAGGGCTACGTGGACCAAGTCGTCCATGAGATCCTCATACGCCCTGACACGGAACTCGCCGAACTTGGTGGGGAGCGTGGTCTCCACGGTAAATTCGATCAACTTCTCGTGGGTCCGACGATACTCGATAAGCTGGGCCACGGTAACCATTTTGATGTCGTGCTCCGCGCAGAAGATCTCAAAGTCCGGTACGCGGGCCATGGTTCCGTCGTCCTTCATGACCTCGCAGATGACCCCAGCCGGCTTGAGCCCGGCGAGGCGTGCGAGGTCGACGGCGGCTTCCGTTTGTCCGGCCCTCTGCAACACGCCACCCGGATTGGCCCGGAGGGGGAAGACATGCCCCGGCATTACGAAGTCCTCCGGGCCGACCGACTCATCCGTCGCCAGCCGGCTGGTATACGCACGATCTGCGGCGGAGATACCCGTGGTAACACCCTCTCGGGCCTCTATAGAGACCGTGAATGCTGTCTCGTTCTGGGCGGAGTTCCGCTGTATCATCTGCGGGATCTCCAGCCGGTCCACGATATCTTCGTGTAGCGGCAGACAGATGAGACCTTTGCCGTAGGTCGCCATAAAGTTTATGTCGTCCGCCGTGCAAAACTCGGCGGCCATCGTCAGGTCGCCCTCGTTCTCACGGTCCTCGTCGTCACAGACGATCACCATCTTGCCAGCTTTGATGTCCTTGACGACCTCTTCTACGGGACTAAACGGCATCTTCCACGCTCCTCTCGAACTTATTTACGTTGTTGTATGTTTTGCCTATTCGCGGCTCTAGAAGCCGCTCTACGTACTTGCCTATAACGTCCGCCTCCAGGTTTACCCGATCTCCTTTTTCTAAAGCGTGTAGGTTGGTATTGGCCCGGGTCTGCGGGAGTATCGAAACCGTCAGCGAACTCTCACCGGCCGATACGACTGTAAGGCTTATCCCGTCCACGCAGATGCTGCCCTTCTCGACGGTGTAGCGCAGCACGGTTTCCGGCGCCCCGAACTCCCAGAGCTCGGCTTCGCCTTCTTTCCGAACATCCAACACCTCTCCTACACCATCCACGTGTCCCTGGACGATGTGGCCGCCAAAACGGCTCTCCAAACTCATCGCCCGCTCCAGGTTTACCGGGTCTCCTTCCTCAAGGTCGCCGAGCGCCGTGCGGCGCAGCGTTTCGGGCATGGCGTAGAAGGTGAGTTCTTCGCCATCCGCTTCGTTTACCGTCAGGCACACGCCGTTCACCGAAACCGAGTCGCCGATACCAGCCTCGGGGGCCACTAGCATTGAGCTCACCCTGAGCCGGGCCATGCCGCTACGATCGAGTCCGGTGATCATCCCGGTAGTTTCAACCAGCCCGGTAAACATGTTCCTCCTTGGCAGCTTCTGCCGGGTAAAAGGTCACAGCGAGGTCTCCGTCGATCGGCTTCACATCAGAGACCACAAACCCGGCAGCATCGGCCATGCGGGTGAGGCGAAGCTTGCCGATCATGGGTATACCTTCGGCACCTATGATTCGGGGGGCGTAGAAAACGGTTAGTTTGTCTACCAGGCCCTTCTCAATGAACCGGGTCGCCGTCTCTCCTCCACCCTCTACCAGTAGCCCGCGGACACCTCGCTGTTTGAGTTCGTCCAAAACAGCGTTCAAGTCCAAGCCATTCTCGGAAGTGGTCATGCTAAAGACGCTCACTCCCAGGCTCTCCAGCCTCGTTACGCGCTCATCTGACGCTTCGACGGCGGTGAAGAGTACGACAGGAGATTGTTGGACCGTTTGTGCGAGTTTGCTTTCCGGGCTGGTAGTCAACTGGGGATCCAGAACCACACGGGTCAAGCTAGCAGGTTTCTCTGCGCCGTCCCGAACGGTCAAGAGGGGGTCGTCGGCGCGAACGGTGCCGGCCCCAACTAGAACGGCGCCCGCCTCCGCCCGTAGCGTCCTCGCGCTTAACCTAGAGGAGTCACCGGTGATCCACTTGCTGTCGCCGTTCGAAGCGGCGATCCTGCCGTCAAGGGTAGCCGCCAGCTTGAGGTGGATAAAAGGCCGGCCTTTTTGCATGGCGGTAAAGAACTGTTCGTTTTGGCGCTCTAATCCTTGATACTGCAGCACCTCTACTTTTATACCGGCATCTCGCAACAATGACACGCTACGGCCCTGCATCCGGGGATTGGGGTCCAGATGTCCGATTACGACTTTCGATATGCCCGACTCGATAATAGCGTCGGTGCACGGTGGCGTACGCCCGTGATGGTTGCAGGGTTCCAGCGTAACGTACATCTCTGCTCCACGAACACCGGAACCGGCAAATCTCAAGGCGGCGACCTCGGCGTGATCCCCGCCGGTCCGAACGTGCCAGCCTTCACCTATGACCTCTTGATCTCGCACCACTACAGCACCCACGAGTGGGTTGGGTGCCACTGTAAAACGCCCGCGCTCAGCGAGATCACGGGCACGGTCCATAAGAACTCTGTGTGCCACATCTTCCTTTCTCCCATCCGGACTATCACCGTCGGCGCCGGAATACGATCAGACCGTGCTGATCCTCACCGGCTCAACCCCCGGATGTTACCGGGAGTTCGCGGGCTCCCCGGAGATGTTTCTCCGGGCTACCGCCGGTGCGGGAATTTCACCCGCCCCCGAAAGTTATCTGAAAAGGAAGCTATCACACGGATAAGGCTCTAGCAAGGAACGCAAGCGCACCACAGCCGATCGGTTATTCTGCGGCCCGTCTTCCGGCCTCGATAATCTTACGCATCTCGGTGGCGGGGTCTCCCTTGAAGACTGCGGAGCCCGCCACGAGCACCTGGGCACCCGCCTCCACCATCACCGGAGCGGTCTCTTCGGTAATACCGCCGTCCACCTGTACGGGTAGGTCGGTCATCTCCTTTACCCGGCGCACCTTATCCGCCATCTCAGGTATAAAAGACTGCCCGCCATACCCGGGATTCACGCTCATCACCAATATGTAGTCCAGATGTGGCAACGCCCATTCGATGAACTCCGGCGGCGTAGTCGGGTTGAGCGCCACCCCCGCTTCGCAGCCGCCGTCCCGGATCACGTTCAGCATCCGATGCAGGTGTGTGACGGCTTCCGGTTGAACCGAGATGCTGGTCACGCCGGCCTCGATAAAAGGCTGGATGAGATTATCCGGATTGTCCACCATCAGATGTGCATCAACAGGAAGGTTCGTTGACTCTATCAACGAAGCGGCAACTACGGGACCTATAGTCAGGTTGGGAACGAAATGGTTGTCCATAGCATCGAAGTGGATCAACTCCGCTCCACCTTCGGCGGCTTTATTTACCTCATCCGCAAGGTTCGCAAAATCCGCCGCGAGTATGGACGGCGCACCAGCGATCCTACTCCCCAACTCTGTAAAGAACGCCAAGCTTTAGCCTCCCGAATAGATAGTTTAGACCAAATATTCTACAGAATCTAAAAAATTATTCGATCAGCTCGAAGATTTTGAACATCGGGAGGTACATCGCCACGATGATGCCGCCGACGATGCCGCCGACCACCACGATCATTAGCGGCTCAATAATTGAAGTTAGCGCTTTGACGGTGGCGTCTACTTCAGACTCGTAGAAGTCTCCTATTTTCTCTAACATGCCATCGAGGTCTCCGGTCTCATCGCCGATTGCTATCATACGGGTGACCATTGGGGGGAAAACCGCTTCCTCTTCCAGGGGTTTGAACACCGGTATTCCTTGTCGGACCGCGTCCCGGCTCTGGAGCAACGCACGTTCGATAACGTAGTTGCCGGACGATTTGGCGGTGATCTCCAGAGCCTGCAGTATTGGTACGCCTGCGGCGCTCAGGGAACCCAGAGTACGGGCAAAACGGGCGAGGGCAACTTTTTGCACTACCTCGCCTATCTTTGCCGGTATCTTTAGCACGACTCTCCCCCATACTTTCCGCCCCTGCTCAGTCTCCTTCCACCGGAAAAAGAACATTACCCCGCCTATGAGTAATGCTGCTACTAAAAGGCCCCCAAAGCCTGTAAGCAGGTCGGAGAGACCTAGCGCTATCCTGGTTGGGAGCGGCAGCGTGCCGCCAAGATCTTCGAACATCTGGGCGAATATGGGTACGATGAAGATGAGCATTATCGTCGCGGCTAATACCGCCATAATAAGTACCACGGTCGGATATGTCATGGCACTTTTCACCTTGCGGCGGAGTTCCTGATCCGACTCCAATTGATCGGCGATCCTGAGCAGTACCTCATCCAACACGCCCCCAACCTCACCCGCGCGGACCATTTCTACGTAGAGACGATTGAAAATCTTCGGGTGCTTGTCCAGGGCTTCAGAGAGTGCGAGTCCGGCTTCCACATCCTCCCGCACCTTGGCAAGAGCGTCCTGAAGTTTCTTGTTCGTCGTTTGTTCACCGAGGATGTAGAGGGCGCGGACTATGGGCAAGCCAGCGTTGATAACCGTTGCGAACTGACGGGTAAAGACTACGATATCGTCGAGCTTGACCTTCTTGAAGGGCTCCAGAATATCTTTCTGCCCTACGCCCTGCTCCTTAATATCTATTACCAGGAGTCCCTGCTGACGCAGGTTCGAGGCTACCGCCCTCGTGTCCTCGCCCTCTACTTTATCCTCACGTACTTCTCCGCCCCGAGTGCGCGCTTTGTACTCGAATACAGCCAAGAACAGCCCCTCCTTTACTTCCGGAGGGCTGCATATTTGCCGCCCTCAGTGCCGCTACGCGCATTGCTCCCGCCACCCGCACTGCCGCCGGCCAGACGCTGCAACTCTTCGGGGTCGTTAGCGCGCCTCTCGGCCTCTTCGCGAGAGATCACACCATTGCGTAGAAGCTCGACGAGTGCCGAGTCCATAGTCTGCATACCGAACTTGCCACCGGTCTGCATAGCGGAGAAAATCTGGTGATTCTTCCCCTCCCGGATAAGGTTTCTGACTCCTGGCGTAGGCACCAATACCTCGACGGCCGCGATCCGCCCTTCGCCGTCGCGACGCCGGACGAGCGTCTGTGTAATAACCCCCTGCAATGCGGTGGCTAGCTGAGTCCGTATCTGCGATTGCTGCTCGCCGGGGAAAACGTCGATAATCCGGTCTATGGTCTGCGGGGCGTCCTGGGTGTGTAGCGTACCGAAGACCAAGTGGCCTGTCTCCGCGGCGGTAACCGCGAGTGAAATAGTTTCTATGTCGCGCATCTCTCCCACGAGAATAACGTCGGGGTCCTGGCGCAGCACATGCTTCAAAGCCTCGGCGAAGCTCTTGGTGTCCTGGTTGACCTCGCGCTGGTTGACGATGCATTGCTTGTGCTGGTGAAGAAACTCGACCGGGTCTTCGACGCTCATAATGTGCTCGTGTCGCGTCTCGTTGATCTTGTCTATCATCGAAGCGAGCGTCGTGGACTTTCCGCTTCCGGTAGGGCCCGTAACCAGTACCAAACCTCGTGGTTTGTCCGTCATACTCTTTACGGCTGATGGGAGTCCCAAATCGTCGAGGTCCATAATTTCGTGCGGAATCGTCCTGAAAGCCGCCCCGAGAGACCCTCTCTGATAGTACACGTTGACCCTGAAACGCGCCAACCGGGGCACCCCGTAGCTAAAATCCAGTTCCCAATCACTCTCCAAGCGCTGGCGCTGGTTGTCGGTGAGGATCTCATAGATAAGGTCCCGGATTATGTTGGGCTTTAGCGGTTCGTAGTCAAGGGGCTTGACCTCGCCATCCACGCGGATCATGGGCGGCAGGTCCACGGTGACGTGGAGATCGCTAGCCCCCGCATCCATAGCATCAATAAGGTAGTCATTGAGGCCGATCTGATCCTGCTCCATGTAGTTCGTCTCCTTCTTCGTCTCTTAAATTTTCAAAAACGGTCGGTAACCTGCAGGGCACTTTTAAACTACAGTACGCAATACTTCCTCCACGCTCGTCGCACCCTGGGCAGCTTTCCTAAAGCCGTCCTCTTTGAGGTGTACCATTCCCTCCTCTTCAGCAACGCGCGCTATCTCATTCGTAGACGCCCGGCTCAGGACCATCTCCCGCACCGACTCCGTTATTACCAGAAGTTCGTAGAGGCCCAGGCGACCGCGGTATCCGGTGCCACCGCAGCGATCGCAGCCGACGGCTTTATAGAAATTCATGTCCTCTTCTGAAACGAAATCAAAGGGGAATTCTATTTCTTCCAGATACTCGCGCTCGAACTCCGTCGGCTGCTTGCACTCGTCACACAGTTTACGAGCGAGCCGCTGGGCGATAATGCAGTCTACGGCGGAGGAGATCAGGAAAGGTTCGACCCCCATCTCCGTAAGGCGGGTCAAGGCCCCCGGCGCATTGTTGGTATGCAGGGTAGCGAGAACCAGATGCCCCGTCATAGAGGACTCCACGCTGATCTTGGCCGTCTCCACATCTCGTATCTCACCGATCATGATTATGTCCGGGTCCGCCCTTAGAATGCTTCTCAAACCCGACGCGAACGTAAGACCCGCCTTAGGGTTGACCTGCATCTGGTTGAGCCCCGGTATCCTGTACTCGATCGGGTCTTCGACCGTGATAATGTTGCTCTCGGGCGAGTTGAGCTCGTTGAGCGTGGCGTATAGGGTGGTGGATTTCCCACTACCGGTGGGTCCAGTAACCAGGATAGCCCCATAGGGCTTACGGAACACTTTTTCGTACCGCTCGAAGGCTTCGTCGGAGAAACCGAGCTTCGTGAGGTCCGTCGCGACACTCGCGGTGTCCAGCAGCCGGAGGACTACTTTTTCGCCAAAAGTCGTCGGCAAAGTGGCAACCCGGAGGTCTATCTTGTTGCCGCCCACCCGGACGCTAAAACGGCCGTCTTGCGGCGTACGACGCTCTGCTATGTTCAGGTCGGCGACTACCTTGAGGCGGGCGACTAGCCCGTTGCGCAACTTCTTGGGGACGGACATGACCTCCCGGAGCACGCCATCTACCCTGAAACGTACTTTCACCTCTTGGGCCTGTGGCTCGATATGAATATCCGAGGCTTCCTCGCCGACCGCCTGCTGTAGTATTGATCCAACCAGGCGTATTATTGGCGCTTCGTCTTCGCTGACTCCGGCGCCGAGTTGTACATCGTCGTCATCGCCCTCAGCTTCCCCTTCCTCGGCCGCTTCTTCGAGGAAATCCGAGACTCCATTTCCAATAGAAACCAACTTGTTTTGTACCCGCCGGATGTCATCCGAGGTTGCCGCTACGGGGATTACCGAATAGCCGGTGAGCATTCTGAGGTCTTCCAGAGTGTGCAGATCCTTGGGATCACTCATCGCGACGTGGAGTTGTTCGTCTTCCAATCGCAGGGGCATGACACCATGTTTGCGGAGGACCTTCTGGTCCACCAGCGTCAGCAGAGACCGGTCCACATCGCTCTCTCTCAACTCTATATATTCGAGGTTGAGCCTTTGGGCCATAGCCTGCATCAGATCCGCCTTGCTTACGTAACCGAGGGAGAGCAGGATCTCACCTATGTCGCGCGGATCTTCTTCCTGCATCTCTGTAGCCTGCTGGAATTGTTCCTCGGTTATTTTATTTTCGTTGAGGAGGATCTCAGCCGTCTTCCTTTTTCCCGACAGAGTCACTCGACTTCTCGTACGCGACTGCCCGGTCTCTTCGCTAGACTCATGATCGGCACTATCCTCTGTGCCTTCTTGCTGCTGTAGAAATTCTTCTTGCTCCTGTGAAGGCTTCTCCTGCGAAGCAGTTTCGGCGGACGAATCTTCGGGCGTACTGTCCGCTTCGGTAGAAGCCTCATCTTCCACCTCTGCAGGAAACTCTTCTTCCAGGTTTTCTCCACCGAGGCCCTCTGCCCGAGTTTCTTCGGAGGCCGAATCCGGAGCATCGGTCTCCTCTGTATCAAGGTCTTCGTTGGCTTCTCCAGCAGATTCTTCAGGAATTTCGTGTGTCATCTCCTGGTCGGGCGTTTTTGTCGTCTCGTCGAGATCCTGCGCCGCAGTGTCCGCTTCCTCGTCCAACAGAGGATCGCCAGTCTCTTGGTCAGCGCCTTTTTCTTCGTCCTCCGCGCCGAACAGGTGATCCAAAGCTCCCTGGAGATCTTCTTCTGTTACCACGACGGGTTCTATCTGGCTACCGGCGATCATACGCAGGTCTTCGAGCGCGTACAGGTCGTTTGGGTCACTCATAGCAACCACGAGTTTGTCGTCCTCGTACCGAAGCGGTAGCGCTCTGTACTTGCGGAGTTGCTCCTCGTCTATAGAGTCGACTACTTCGCTATCTACCTCTTCCGGCGAGAGCTCGGAGATCACTACGAAGTCCATATTGAAACGCTCGGCTAGCGCCTGTGCGAGGTCCGACGAGTCTACGTAACCGAGGTCCAAGAGGGAGGCGCCGAGTTGCTTGGAGTTTTCCTCTTGTAGTTCGAGGGCTTCTTCGATTTGCTCTTCAGAGACCTTGTCTTGAGATACGAGAATGTCTCCTATCCTTCTATTTACCAATTTAGGGGCCCGGCGGTTATCGGAGGAACTATTGCCGGGTGCTTCGTCTCCGTTTTCGGAACCGTTCCGCGCAGACTGAGTATCGCCCTCATTGGAAGCCTCCTCGTTACCCAGAATACGATTGCGTGCCGTCCGAATTGCGTCTTCGGCGGCGGCTACCGGTACGATCGGAAGTCCGGAACTCTGCACTATGCAACTGCGGGCGTCGTTGTCGCCGGGATTCTTCATGGCGACAACCAGCTTCCCGTCTTTCATCCGAAGTGGAACCGCGCCGCAATTAGATAGAACACCTTTCTCGACCAAACCTCGTACGCTAGACTCGATCTCTTCTTCGGAAAGGACTACGTACTGCACGTTTAGCTCGCGAGTCAGGGTTCGCGTTAGTTCTTCAGCCGTTATGTAGCCGAGAGAGATGAGGATCTCTCCCAGCCCCCCGTTATTCTCGGCATGCTTCTCCCACGCCTTCTCTACCTGCTCTTCGGTAACCTCACCCTCGGAGACAAGAATGTCCGCCACCCTTTTCGGCGAAATGTTTTTTGTATCTTTATCGGCTGATTGCATTTTTCATAACCTCCACATTAGGCTCCCGCCCGGTCCACGCGCGCTGGGCCTGGACCCCCTGATAGAGCAACATCTCGTCTCCAGGTACGACCGTGGCCCCGGCTTCACGAGCCCGGCGGATCAAATCCGTATCCTCATCTCTGAGATAAACTGCGTCACAAACTACCTTCTCACGATCCAGGCACTCGGTGGGTAATGGGACAGGATCTTGCCCTCTCATGCCGAGATATGTAGTGTTGACGATAACATCAGCCTTTGTAGCCTCTTCTGCGATGCGCTCCAGTGAGGTCACTCTTAACTCCGTTCCCGCGCCGGTTTCGGCAAGTTTCTCTTGCAGGTTTTCAGCCCTGCCAGGGGAACGGTTAGCGATAACCAGGCTCTGAGCCCCTTCGCCGAGAATCGCCACCGAGACTGCGGCGGCGGCCCCACCGGCTCCCAACACGATGACCTGTTTCCCGGCGAACGTCCCCCCCGACTCCGTGCAAGCTTCCACCAAACCACTACCGTCGGTGTTCATTCCATAGAGTTCGTCCCCGCGCACAATCACCGTATTGACTGCTCCGGCGATGTGGGCCGGCTCATCTAACCGATCCAGCATCGAGGCGATGTTCTCTTTGTGCGGCATGGTCACGTTAAAGCCTGCGAAGCCCAAAGCAGGTAGGCCGGCAATCGCGTTTTCTAGCCTATCCGGCTGAACATTCATAGCCACGTAAGCGTAGTCGGCGCCGTCGGCGGCGAAGGCCGCATTGTGCATCCGGGGGCTCAGGCTATGACTTATAGGGTGTCCTATGACGCCCAACAAACGTGTTTTTCCACTGATATTCACTTCGTGGGTTATCGGCGAAACCAGAGTTTAACTTTAGCCCGGCCTCCGGCGCGCATTTCTAGCGTCCGGCTTTCTCTTTGGCTTCAAGGAACTTATCGTAGCTTTTGGTAAAGAAGTGTTCTTCCCCGTCTTTCTTTAAGACATAGTAGAGGTGATCCGTCTCGGCAGGCTCGGTGGCGGCTTTCAATGACGCCAGGCTCGGGCTGGCGATGGGGCCGGGCGGAAGTCCGGGGTTTTTGTAGGTGTTGTATGGTGACTCTATTTCCAGATCCTCAAGTGAGAGCCTCTCCTTCGGCTCACCCCGCGCGTACTGGATGGTAGCGTCTATCTGAAGGGGCATGTTCTGTTTCAGACGGTTGTAGATCACGGACGCCACCAGCGGCCCTTCCTCCGGATTCGCCGCCTCGCGCTCTATAAGAGAGGCTACGATGACCAGCTCGTACTCACTGAGATTCAGTCCGTTCCCAACCTCAGAAAAACCCAGGTTCTGGGTTTCGATGAGATACTGTTCCAGCATCCGATTTACCACCTGGGATGCGCTGGCACCTTTCTCGAACTCGTACTGCTTCGGAAAGAGATAGCCTTCCGTCGTTTCGATATCCTGGTTGTTGAGAAAGGCGTAACCATAATCCGTCTGCCGGGCCGCCGCTTCGAATTCATCAGCACTAATATTGCTCTGTTCCGAGGCCGCCTGCGCGGTTTGTTCGATGGTCAGGCCTTCAGGGATAGTCAGTGTAAAGGTAGGAGGTGGTTTGTCAGAGGTCAACTCGGCCATGATCTCCTCGCCATCCGTGCCTGGAGCGAAAGTATAGTCACCCGGTTTGATCTGCGTGCCTCCGCCTTCGAGCCGGGCTTCGATCTTGAATGCCGTGGCACTCTCTATAGCGCCGGCCTCTTTGAGCTTGTCCGCCACGAGGGCCAGGGTATCGCCTTCGGCGACCGTGATCTTCGCCGGCTCGCCACTGGAGACGCTATCGCTCGTGGCGGTCGTGTAGATCAGGTAGATAATGCCAAGCACTCCGGCTAACAGCAAAAGGCCGATCAAAGTTGCGAACGTGCGCGACCTCTGTTTGCGTTCGGCTTTTGAATAGGCACCACCCAATACGTCGAGGTGGTTATCTTGGTTGTTGCTGTTCCGGTTGTCTCTCGCACGTTTCAAGTATTGTTCCGGGCATCGAGGTGCTCCTGCAACATATGGGCGGCAGCGAGATGATCCACCCTTTCTCGGGCTTTGCCGCGCTTTTTCTTACCCGTTCCAGTGCTGGCGAAAGCCAGTTTAGTCGTCAACCGTTCATCTCTCTCGACGAACTGCACCGTAGAAAACTCCGTTCTTAGCGCTTCGATCCTTTTCAGCACGCGCTGCGCTTGAAAGCCAATTTCCCCGGCCAAAGTTCTTGGGACACCGACGATCACCGTCGAGATCCCCTCTTCTCTCACGAGATTTTCAAGATATTCATCGAGCTGTCCGCTAGGCACGATCTCCACGGGCCGGGCGAGCGTAGCTCCGGGGTCCGACATGGCGACGCCGGTCCTTACTTCTCCGAGGTCTAGGGCGACGATACGCCCGGAATTTTCCTCCGAGCCCTGCAACCTTTAGCTACCGGACGCGCCCGAAAGCTTCTGCTCTAGAACTTCTTTTACCTTTGACAACGCCTCGGGGATAGCTGTAAGGTCTCCGCCACCGGCCTGGGCCATTGTGGGGCTACCGCCGCCTCCGCCGCCCAGCACCCCGGATGCTTCTTTGACGATATCCCCGGCGCCCACTTTAGAAGATACGTCGGGGTGAAAGTTGGCGATCAAAACGGCTTTGCCGTCCAGTTCTGCCGCGAGCACGACGGCGGAAGGGCCATCCAAGCGATTTTTGATGTCGTCCGATATCTGACGCAGTCCCTTGACGTCCGCGGCTACTACCTGTTCGGCCACCACCTTTGTCCCATTGACCGCCCCGGCATTTTCGACGAGGGAGCCCACTTCTTCGAGCCCGGCTCTCAGTGCTTGTGCGCGGGACGACTCCCGCGCCTCTTGCACTTCCTCGCGCAGGCCGTTGACCGCTTCCGGTAGATGCTCCACATCCACCCTCAGTTCCTCTGAAATTTCCTCGGCCTTCTCGGTCGCGCCCAGCAAGTAGTAGAGGGCTTCACGACCGGTGAGAACCTCGATCCGGTAGAGGTCCGCGCCGTGCTTGCGGTTGGAGAGGATCTTGAAGGTCCCAACCTCCGCCGTTCCCCGAACGTGCGTGCCGCCGCATAGCTCGCGTGAAAAACCGTCTACCTCGACTACCCGGACCAAGTCGCCGTACTTTTCCCCGAAGAGCATCATAGCGCCAAGGTTGCGGGCTTCTTCCAGCGTCGTGTTGAAGTAACGGATGGGCTGATTCTCGGTGATCTTGAGTAGGCCAAGTTCTTGAATACGTCGGAGGTCTTCGTCTGTAACCTTCCCCGCGTACCGGTAGTCGAAGCGGAGCCGGTCGGGGCCAACGTAGCTTCCGGCTTGCACCACGTCCCGGCCAAGCACGGCCCGTAACGCCCAGTGCAGAATGTGCGTCGCGGTATGGTTTGCCTCTATTTGCTGTCGGCGGACGCGGTTTATGGAGGCCGTTACGTTATCACCGGCCTCGAAATCTCCACGCTCCACCCGCGCCCGGAGCACCTGGTAGTCTCCGGCGGGTATGGAGTCCAAGACCTCTAACTGGCCGCGGTCAGAGGTGATCCAGCCCTCGTCCGCAACCTGACCGCCACCCGTGGCGTAGAACGGGTTCTCGACGATCACCACGTACAGCTCATCCGACGCATCCGGCACCGGACCCACGGCGGCTATCTGAGTATCTACCTGTTCTCTCTCATATCCCACAAAACGGCTTTTTATCTGCTCGTCCCGGAAGGCGGCGACCACCCGCTCGTATCCCTGCATCGCGTCCCGTGCCCGTTCGCGCTGCTCTTGCATAGCCTTCTCGAACCCCGCCTCGTCCAGAGAGATACCCTTGTCGGCCAACACCTCCCGCGTAACCTCTATCGGGAAACCGTAAGTGTCATGAAGGGTGAACGCCACCTCACCAGGGAAATTGCCCCCTGCTACACGATCGATCTCAGCCTCCAGATACCCCATTCCCGAATCGTAGATTTCTACAAAGCGACCGGCTTCTTGCTCCACGATGCGGCGGATGTTGTCCCTAGCGCCCTTTAGCTCCTCATAGAACTCGCCCATATAATCCACGACCGTCTCTACCACTTCGGCGAGCTGGACAGGGTTCATGCCCAACCGCGAGTAAGCCTGAAGCGCCGTCCGGCGTATTATGCGGCGAAGTACGTATTCCCGGCGCTGGTTTCCGGGTCTCACGCCGTCCGCGATGAGAAAGGCGATGCTCCTCGAATGGTCGGCTAGGATGCGTAGCGCACGATCCGTACCCTCCGAATCACCCAGGCTGACGCCGCTGTGTTGCTGGGCCTTTTGGAAGAGTGGCTCATAGAGATCCGTGTCGTAGACGGAGCGTACGTTTTGCACCGCTGCGGTCATGCGCTCCAGGCCCATACCGGTATCTATCCCGGTCTTGCCCAGCAGCACGAGCGAGCCGTCCCGGCGCTGCTCGTACTGGTTGAAGACCAGGTTCCAAATCTCCAGAAAGCGTGGGTCTCCGTCCTCGCCCCCGGGGCCGTAGCGGGCATCCTGTAGAGGATCGCCAAGACCGTATTCTTCGCCGTAGTCGTAGTAGACCTCGGAGCATGGGCCGCAGGGTCCTGTCTCTCCCGGTGGCCCCCACCAGTTCTCGCTTTTGGGTAGGCCGAAGATCTTATGCTCCGGTACGCCAACGTCCATCCAGTGTTCTTTAGCCTCCAAATCCTCGGGAGCGTCCTCGTCACCCTCGAAGATCGTGATCCAGAGCCGGTCCGGGGAAATCCCATATTCTTCTGTCAGAAGTTCCCAGCCCCACTCGATGGCTTCTTTTTTGAAGTAGTCACCGAAAGAGAAGTTTCCCATCATCTCGAAGAACGTCAGGTGGGTGTCGTCACCGACTTCTTCTATGTCGTTCTGTTTGCCGCCCGCCCGCATGCACTTTTGGGCGCTGGCGGCGCGCGGTGTGGGCGGTTTTTCCTGTCCGGTGAAGTACGTTATGAACTGCTGCATTCCAGCGGTGGTGAGCAGCACGGTAGGGTCGTTGTGGGGTATCAAGGAGGAACTCGGGTAGGTCCGATGCCCGCGCTCCTCAAAGAAGCTCAGGAACTTTTGGCGGATGTCATTACTATTCATGGCTAGAGTATTGTACTTTTTAGGCGAGGTTTTTCTAGTGGTTGTGCTCTATCTGGCTCAACTCCGCACGCAGGTCATCCAGTGCGCGTCGGAGTAGGCGGGAAACGTGCATCTGGCTGACGCCGATTTGGCCGGCAATCTCCGTCTGGGTCTTACCCTCGTTGAAACGGAGTTTGAGTATCTGCTGCTGCTGGCCTTTGAGTCCGTCTATAGCTTTCTGAAGCAGTATTTTATCTTCCAGTCCTTCTATCGGAGAGTTCTCGTCGGCCTGTAAATCTACGATAGTGTCGCTGTCGGAGTCCGACTGGTTTATTGGGGCGTCGAGGCTGGCGGTATTATACGCCCGCCCCAGGGCGAGCGCCTCGATGACGCTTTCTTCGTGGGCTTCCAGCTTTTCGGCCAACTCGGGTACGGTCGGCGAACG
This sequence comes from Rubrobacteraceae bacterium, assembly GCA_965214475.1. GTDB lineage: Bacteria > Actinomycetota > Rubrobacteria > Rubrobacterales > Rubrobacteraceae > SIRX01. The sequence goes on from OZ243953.1 coordinate 633,845, forward strand.
TCCCGTGCGGACGGTTTCGTCCCGGATCATATCTCTCGCCGATTGGCGCAACTCTTGGAGACCCCTCGGCACCCGCATTGACCAGCCCTTGTCCCGGAAGTAACGCTTGATCTCCCCTAAGATGTTGGGCGTGGCGTAGGTAGAAAACTCTATTTTCCGATCCAGATCGAAGCGATCCACAGCCTTTATGAGCCCGACCGAACCGACCTGTACGAGGTCATCCAAAGGCTCTCCACGACCGGCGAACTTGCGGGCCAAAAACTCGACCAGGGGCATTTGCTCGCGGATTACCTGTGCCCGCGCCCGCTGATCGTCTTCTTCGTGGTACCGCTTGAGCAGTTGACGGGTACGCGCTTTGTCCGGGCGCCGGTATCGACTCATGCCACGAGTTCGACTACCGTACGCCAGATTGATTCGTCATCGCTGCCGTCGTTGGGATCTTCGACTTCAGCAACGACACCTTCTTCCGCCAGATAAAAACGATAGCGGGTCGTTTCTTCCCCAGAGTGGAGGCTTTCGAGCAGCTCGGTCGCCTCATCTAGGCCGCCGACCCCGATCCTGGCGCGCGTTACCATCCCGGTTAAGATGAGTCCTACGCAGGGGCGCACCTCGACCGCGGGCGGCACCTCCAGGTACACGTACTCGGGAGCTTCTACGTGGGTCAAGCCTTCTCCTCGTCCGGCCAGTAGATTTGCTGTGTGTCGCCTTCGTGAAGTGGTCCGCGGGCAGACTCCGGCAACGGATTTTCTTCTGGACGGGCTGCCGGATCAACCTCTGCAGCGCGGGTCGAATGGTCTCCACCATGGGCTTCCAGGTCACGGAGTATCTCTTCCCGGCGGCTGGTGGAAGCCTCCCGAGCCGCCGTAACCGCACTCCCGAAGCGGCGGCGAACGGCATCCGGTAGGTCCCGGGCAGTTTTTGGTAGCTGCTTACGGACTTCTTCATTCGTCGCGTACACCGTACTGGCTACCCCGATAACGGCCCCGGCGACGAGTTTGCCCCAACCAGCCATGCGCTACTCCTCCCCCGTGCTCTTGCTCTCGCTACTTTCACGCCCGAAAAAGGTGCTAACGCCCCGGGAAAAACCGGCCGTGGCCGAAGAGATCCCGATAACCCCATTGCGAACCCCTTTTGTTATGACGGTCGTCGTCTGATCCAACTCATCAGTAATGCCGGCCACGTCCCCGACAGCCGTGTCGAGCTGCGAGAGCTGACTGTTTATGTTGTCCACCGTTGTATGGGTTTTTCCGATAAGCGGCACAACCTCTTCTGACACCTCTTTGATAGTGTCTTCCGTCGTAGAGAAGATACTCGCCAGCCGGAAGAACATGAACGCCAAGACGAAGAAAGCAACCGCGAGGCCAAGGAATAACAGTCCCTTCGCCAACTCTACAAAACCTTCCAAACTTACCGCACCTCCAACGCAGGCTTCCGAAAGAACTCATTATACTCTTGCCCCACGGTCGTCACACCGTCCAGACTACGTCTCCAGCCGGGCCACCACCCCGCCGCCGACGACCCGCTCACCGTCACCGGTGTAGAAGACCGCGGACTGACCCGGCGCGACCCGGTGCGTGGGGTCTTCGAGGTGGGCCATCCATTCACCTTCTCCATAATCTTCTATCTCACAGGGTACAGGCCCGCTGTTGTATCGCAACTGTACAAATCGGCACTCGCTGGGGTCCAGAAACCAGTTGAGGTCCTTTACCCGCACCTCGGTTACTTCGAGGTCCTCCTGACGCCCGACGACAACCTGCTGAGTCTGCGGGCGAACCTCGGTAACGTAGAGTGGGGTCGGGGCCGAGACGCCGATGCCGCGCCGCTGTCCGATCGTGAAGTCCACGACACCAGCGTGCCGCCCTAGCACCTCACCTTTCGTATCGACTACCTCACCGGGCTCCGCAGAGACCTTTTTCCGGACAAACTTCCTGTAATTGCCGTCCGGGATAAAGCAGATGTCCTGGCTTTCGGGTGTGTACGCAACAGCTAGGCCCGTATCCTCGGCGATCCGCCGCACCTCCGTCTTTTTGTAATCACCCAGCGGGAACACCGTGCGCGCCAGCAGTTCCTTTGGCATCGGCCACAGGACGTAGGTCTGATCCTTGCTCTCATCCTCTGCCCGGGCGAGCGCCGGTCCCTCGGCAACCCGACAATAGTGCCCCGTGGCGACGTGATAAAACCCTAGTCGGTCGGCCAGAAAGGCCGCCGCATGGAACTTGACGTGCGCGTTGCACGCCACGCACGGGTTCGGCGTCCGGCCTGCAGCGTAAGAACCGACGAAATCCTGCATAACCCGCTGGTTGAACAGGTCTTTCAGGTTGAGCGTAAAGTGTGGCAGCCCCATCCGGTGCGCCGTGTCGCGGGCGAAGAGTACCGTATCCGGCGAACAACAAGACCGGCTCCCCTTCTCACCGTCATGCAGCCGGAACGTCACTGTAGCCACGTCAAAGCCAGATTCCTTGAGCAGCAACGCCGTCACCGCCGAGTCTACACCGCCACTCATGGCCGCAACAACGGTTTTGTCGCCACCTACCCCGTTACCTTCGTAGCCCTCCGTTAGCATCGCTCCCGCCGTTCGGTTCAGGTAGTCCTCGAAGGCTTTGTGCAACGCATCCAAAGTCAGGGTGAGGGCGTGTTCCTTGCCGGCCGGCAACGGTCCACCGAGAGCACTTTCGAGGTCTGCGCGGGAGATCCGTGCAGCCTCCAGAAGCGACTTGCCATCGACCAACTCCGCCAGCGCCGAGCCGGCAGCAATGCACGCCACACACCCGTAGGCTTTGTAGCGTACTTCCTCCAAGACCTCGTTGCGGACACTAAGCGTAAAACGGGCCACGTCTCCACATGCGTCGTAGCCGGATTCCCCGACACCGTTAGGCTCAGTTAAATCACCTACATGCCGGGGCCGGACTAGATGCTCTATTACTTCCGGGTTATAACCACGTTCCATTAAGTTTCAGACCTCGATCTTCGTATAGACAGGAGAGAGTCGCCGGAGTTGATCCACAGCCCCGGAAAAGACTTCTACAAAGCCTTCGACTTCTTCCAAAGTATTATCTTTACCAACGGTTACCCTTACAGCCGAGAATGCTTCCCGATCTTCGCGGCCCATTGCCAGCAGCACTGGCGAGGCTTTGTGGCCCCCCGAAGCACAGGCCGAGCCGCTCCCGATAGCATAGCCTGCCACGTCGCATAGCAGCACGAGCCCCTCCGCCTCGACTCCTTCGACAGCGAGATGAACGTTGTTCGGGAGCCGCTCGTCGGGATGGCCGTTCAGCCGCACTCCGGGTATAGATGTTAGGGCAGTGATCAGACGGTCTCTCGATTCTTGCTCATGTCGGGCTCGCTGCTCCAATTCCTCACCGGCCAGCCGGGATGCCTCACCGAAGCCGACGATGTCCGCCACGTTTTCGGTGCCGCTCCTCAAGCCCCGCTCCTGGCCTCCACCAAAGACGACCGGCTCCAGCCCGACGCCTTCACGCACGTACAGCGCCCCAACGCCTTGCGGACCGTAGAGCTTGTGGGACGAGAGCGCGAGCGTCGAGACCGGGACATCGCATACGTCTATCGGGAGCCGTCCTGCGGCCTGTACCGCGTCGGTGTGGAAGGGCACGCCGCGCTCTGCGCAGAGGTTCGCCAGTTCTTCTACTGGCTGCACCGTGCCGACCTCATTGTTGGCCCACACAACGGCAACCAGCGCCGTGTCCGAGCGCAAAGAGCGGGTGAGATCCCCCGCACTGACCCGTCCATCTCTATCTACAGCGAGACTTTCCACTTCGTAGCCGGCTGATTTCAGATGGTTGGCGGGTTCACTAACAGCGGCGTGCTCGACGGCAGAGATCAAGACGTGCCGCTTATCACCAGCGGCTCGGGCGAGCCCCAGCACAGCCAGGTTGTCCGACTCGGTGCCGCCGGAGGTAAACACTATCTCTTGAGGGGTGGCTCCTATAAGCGCTGCCACGGATCTACGGGCTTTTTCGACGGCGTCGTGGGCCGCTGCGCCCGGTGCGTGCAGCGAGGATGGATTTCCCCGCTCTCGCAAATGTGGCAGCATAGCTTCTAGCACTCGTGAGTCGAGTGGAGTGGTGGCAGCGTTGTCTAGATAAACTGTTTCGGGCATGACGAGCCTAGTTTAACTTACAAAGACTGGATTTCAGTGGTATTTCAGCTTAAATCAGGATTGTGGCGGCTACCGCGCCTCCGGAGTCGAGCAGAGCAAGTTGGTCTCCGGGCGCGAGATCCAGAGCCTGCCCGCCTTCGAAGGTTCCCGCAACCGGTTCGCCTTCGGCGTTCTGCACGTCGGGGACACGACCTAGAGAGGCCTCTTCTCCAGGCTGGACGCTGACCTCCTCGTTGACCAAAACCCCGTCTGAGTCCGGGTTTACCTCACCAGTCTCGGGGTCCAGCACCCGCAAGGAAAATCCTTGCATGCTCACGGCTTGTTCAGAAGCGTTTTGGACGGTGAAGTATTCGATGCCGCCACCGCTCTCGGTCAAAGATATTCTATCCAACTGTACGTTTATGTCGCTCGTATTTCCCTCTACATCCGTTGAAGAAAGATCGAAGAGTGCCTGATTCAACACCGGCTGGGGTAAATATCCCTGGTACAGATTCTCGATGGAGTACTCGTCACCTTGCGGGGCGAGCGTCGCTACAAAAGGCGTCATTCCGACGCCTAGCTGTGCCGCCAATGTGCCGTACTCACCCGTCTGCAGCTCCTCTCCTTCATTGGTAGAGCCCGGGCTGGCTATGTTATACGAGAAGAACTCTACCGTCGGGTAATCGGGTTGCAGATCTTGGAACGCGCTGTTGACTATATTGTCCACTTCGAGGCCCTGCGGGTAGAAAGAATCCTGACTTTCCTTGGAAAATTCCACGGTGATAAGCGCCCGTCGCTGATAAGCGGCTTTGAAATCCGGTGGCAACGGCTGGTCGAGGTTGAGCGTCAGGGGAATATCTTGAATGGTCTCCGCCTGTCCGGCGCCTACCGTTGCGCCACCGGCCGGCGGGGTGTTAGCGTCTACAGCGGCTGTATCTTCCGCCGCCGGAATGGTCGCCTCTTCCTCGTTGTCGCCGCACGCAGCGACGAACAATACACACACTAATACTAGGAGTGTCCAGGCTCTCACGGATAAACTTTTAACACAGTCTTGCGCCGCGCGCTGGTTGGCGGCGGAACTCCATGTTGTACACTCCGCGTTTGCCCTAATATACGGCGAGCTTCGAGAGTAGACTCGAAAGTAGATCCAAGCGTAGCTCACGAGAGGAGCCGAAACATTGCACCGGGAAGATTCAGCGTCGGAAAACCCGTACCGCAGCCACACTGCCGGGGAGTTGCGAGCAGAAAACGTCGGTGAGCGGGTGAGGCTCGCGGGCTGGGTGAACCGTCGCCGGGATCATGGAGACCTTATATTTATCGACCTCCGAGACCGCTGGGGCGTGACCCAAGCCACCTTCGACCCGGACCTGGAGGAAGTCTTCGCCGCCGCTGAAAAGTTACGGCCGGAATGGTCCATCTCTGTAGAAGGTGAGGTGATCCAGCGTCCCGAAGGCAACGAGAACCCGGATCTAACGACCGGTGAGATCGAGGTCGAGGTAAAAGAACTAAAGATTCTCAACAGCTCCGAGACCCCGCCGTTCGAGATAGACCGCGACCGCCCGGTAGACGAGCTACTCCGCCTCAAGTACCGCTACCTGGACCTGCGTCGTCAGAGGATGAAAGGGAACATCCTGCTACGCCACCAGGTCGTCAAACACATGCGTGATTATCTGGATGATCGGGACTTCACTGAGATAGAAACCCCGCTCCTCACGGCCTCGACCCCCGAGGGGGCCCGCGACTATCTGGTTCCGGCCCGACTATATCCCGGCGAGTTCTACGCCCTGCCGCAATCGCCCCAGCAATTCAAACAACTCCTCATGGTGGCGGGCTTCGAGCGGTACTTCCAGATCGCCCGCGCCTTGAGAGATGAGGACCAACGCGGCGACCGTCAACCGGAGCATACCCAACTAGACCTGGAGATGAGCTATACCACCCAGGACGAGGTGCTGGACCTGGTAGAAGAACTCTACGTCGAGATCGTCGAACAACTCACAGGAAAAAAGCTCCTCGCAAAACCCTTCCCCCGCCTCACCTACGCCGAAGCCATGCACCGCTTCGGCACCGACAAACCCGACCTCCGCTTCGGTCTGGAGCTAAAAGACATAACCGAAACTGCCCGTGCCTCCAGTTTCAAAGTCTTCCGCTTAGCGGTCGAAAATGGTGGCTCGGTGCGCGGTATCACGGTCGGCGGACTTGGATACCTGACGCGCCGTGAGATCGAGGAGCTAACCGAAATAGCAACGGGGGCCGGTGCCCGTGGACTGGCTTTCTTCAAAGTGGAAGAGGATGGTTTCACCGGGCCTATAGCCAAGTTCTTCTCCGAAGACGAACAGGCTGCGCTGCGCGAAGAGCTGGATGCCGAGAATGGTGACTATATGTTTTTCGTCGCCGACAAAGACCCGGTAGTCTTCGAGAGCCTGAACCGTCTGAGGCTACACTTCCGGGACCGGCTGGACCTGGCGGAAGAAGGTGTGCTCGCCCTTTGTTGGGTGACAGACTTCCCGCTTTTCGAGTGGAACGAGGATGAACAGCGTATAGAGCCGATGCACCATATGTTCACCATGCCCCGCGAGGAAGACTTGCCCCTACTCGACAGCGATCCCTTGAGAGTCATCGGGCAACTCTACGACCTGGTGGCGAACGGGACGGAGCTGGCTTCGGGGAGCATCCGGATACACCTGCCAGAGCTGCAACAGAAGATCTTCTCGATGACCGGTATAGAGCCCGAGGAGGCCGAGCGGCGCTTCGGGGCCATATTACAGGCCTTCCGGTACGGAGCACCGCCACACGGCGGAATAGCGCCGGGGATAGACCGCCTGATCATGGTCCTCTGTGACGAGCCTAACATCCGAGAAGTCATGGCCTTCCCCAAAACCCAGGCCGCCCGCGACGAAATGATGAACGCCCCGGGCCCCGTTACCGACGCCCAGCTAAAGGAGCTGAACATTCGCCTGCGCTGAGGCCCAGCTCCGTAAAGTCTTACGGCCGCCTTGAGGCTGAGTACCAGGTTCCGCTAAAGGTTCTTGAAGTATCTAGCTATTGGTAGGTGGACGTAGCCGGCCTTCTCGTACGTGCGCCGCGCCGCGGCGTGACCGGGATCTCCGCCCGTCTCGACCATTGCTACCGTCATTCCGGCTTCCTTGAGCCTATCGAGTGCGAACTCGGTCAAAGCGGTTCCGATGCCACAGCCCTGGTAGTCAGGGTCGACGGCCAGCATGGAGAGCTCACCCATGTTTGCTTCAGGGTGATGAAGCTCGACCGACACGAAGCCGACAATGCTTACATCTACCTCAGCGACCCACACTCGCTCCTTTTTCTCAGTGCAGACATTCTCTACCGCCCGCCGTTGATCTACGCGCCAGTCTGGATGCTGCCGCCTGAAGATCTCTGAACCTAACGTCTGCTCAAGAGACGCGAAGGCCGGCGCCCAAGCTCGCAGCGAAAGTTCGACCATCGCGTCAGCGTCTTTATCGTCAAATGAACGAATCAATGGCTGTATGGACTCCATATTTTGATGCTAACAGAGGCTAAACCTATGCACCCAACACGCTAACTACGATTCCATGTTCAGAAGGTATCGTGCAGCGGCTTCGAACGGAGAGAAAGTAGGGGCATGCTGAAGAAGAGCTATGCTAATATCACCGAGGTTTGATAAGCACAGGTTTCAACGAGTGACCCAATCGAGCTGCCCAACTCGTCGGCTAGGCGTTCGGAATACACAACGTTGGGTAGGTTTGATACCAAACGGGGTATCTAGATGAACGGCATGGAGATCTTTCTAACTTTCGATGATGGCCCGGATCCGTTAGGGACGCCTCAGGTCCTTGCGGCTTTACGACGGGCGAGAGCTTCGGCGACGTTCTTCGTGGTTGCGTCGCAGGCTCGGCGGTACCCGTTTTTGATCTCTGAGATACAGCGGGCCGGCCACCGAATAGAGTTTCACTGCACCGACCACGTACGCCATACGGAACGAACCCGTGAAGAAGTCGAGGAAGATACCAGCTCAGGACTCCGCGACCTGGCCGCTCTCGACATCGAACCTGGACTCTGGAGAACCCCTTGGGGGATCACGGAGTCGTGGACGGACGAGATAGCCCACCAATTCAAACTTGAGATAGCACACTGGACCTCCGACACCCACGACTGGCGCGGGGATGCGGCGTCAGAAATGCTGCGGTCAACGAAACCTCTTTTGCAGCCTGGCGCGGTCATCCTGATGCACGATGGCCTGGGGCCCGGCGCGCGCCGAAGGAATTGCGCCGAAACTGCGGCCCTCGTCGGACCACTCGTCCACAACATCCGCGCGATGGACTGCGAACCCGCCACCATGAAACCGTCCCGTAAGGCAACTCCGGCGTGACGCTTATAGAGCAGGTGAACGCACCGGGATCAAACTTAGACGGCGTCTTAGAGCGAATATCGGCTGGTGCTAAGCAGCGTGACGCAAATCCGGCTTTTCCGCACGAGCCTTTCGAAGAGCTCTCTGCAGCCGGTGTTCCGGGCTTGCCGGTTCCGGACCCGATTCGCTCCGACGAAAGACGCGCACCATTTACTGCGGAGTGGCAAGTTCTCCGGGCTGTTGCGAAAGCCGACGGGTCTGTAGGACGCATCTTGGACGGCCATTTCAACGGCGTCGAGCGCGTCTCGGTGCTCGCTCCTGAGCCGCTGCGTTCCCGGGAGCTAGAAGCGGTGGCTGCTGGGGAATTGCTGCTTGGTGTATGGGGTGCGGACCCCATACCGGGTGAAGGTTCTCCGGCCCGGCTCGTAGAGTCCGACGACAATGCTGTGATCGAGGGTATCAAGACTTTTTGCTCGGGAGTATCGGGGCTGGACCGGGCGCTGGTCCTCGTTCGCGGACCCGAAAAAGGACCGCCCCTGGTAGCCTACATAGACCTTTCGGAAGGCGTAGAGATCGACCAAAGCTGGTATAAAGCGTCTGGGATGCGCTCTTCGGAGAGCCATCGGGTAGTGTTCCACAGAACACCGGTGCTGGCGGTTCTTGGAGAACCGGGAGAGTTGCTGCGGGAGCCATACTTCAGCCGGGACGCAATCCGAACGGCCGTCTGCTGGGCAGGCATAGCCGACAGTGCGGTAGACGCCACCCTCGGAACACTGGCGGCCAAGAGCGGTGGCCGCGAGCCGGACGACATCGTCTCCCTGGCGGCGGGTAAAATGCTAGCGTCGCAACAGACGATGGACCGTTGGATCGGGTACGCGGCCCACCGGGCCGACACCAATCCTGAAGCCTCGCTCACCGGATTCTCGATCCACTTACGAGAATCCATAGCCGACGCCTGCCGCACAATCTTGGATGAGGCAGCCCGGGCTACCGGCTCTCACCCTTTCGCGACCGCCGGTGACCTGGACCGGGCCCGCCGAGACCTGGAACTCTTTCTCCTTCAACATCGCCTAGAGCCCGCCCTCGCCCGCGCCGGACGCCAGGCCATCCAAGACAGAAATCCTCTGGTTTGAGGGACCGGCTGAAACAAGACTACTTCGAGAAACTCTATGCAGAGTCTGCCGACCCGTGGGAATTCGAGACAAGCGAGTACGAGCACCGCAAGTACGAACAGACGTTGGAAGTCCTTCAGAAACGCAGGTTCCGACGGGCTCTGGAGGTGGGCGCTTCTATTGGGGTTTTCACCGAAATGCTAGCCTCCTACTGCGACGGATTGCTGGCGGTGGACACCTCCGAACGCGCCGTGGCGCTGGCCCGAGAGCGGCTTGCCGGATATGAGAGTGTCCGAATCGAGCAGCGGACCCTACCGGAAGAGATGCCAGCAGGCCCGTTTGATCTGGTCGTCGCCTCAGAAGTTCTGTATTACCTGCCGCGCGAGGCTATGCTTCAGACGCTTCGACTCTTCGAGAAAGAGCTTGCCCCAGGCGGCACTCTACTAGCCGTCCATTGGCGCAGAGAAACGCTCACCTACGCCTTACAAGGAGACGAGGTACACGAGTTGCTGATAGAGAACACCCGTCTGAAGAACGTAAACACCATCGTAGAACCGGAGTATAGGTTGGATCTCTTCGAGGACCTTACATGAACGAAAACGAACGCCTCGTAATAGTCGGCGGCGGACCAGCAGGTCTTTCTACCGCCCGAGCCTACCGGGAAGCTGGAGGCCAGGCTGCCGTGACGATACTTGCCTCCGAACCCTACCCACCATATCGACGTCCCCCACTAACCAAAGAGTACCTGCGCGGTGAGCTGTCCCGCGACGAACTACCGATACAGAACCGCCACTGGTACGAGGACAACGACATCGAACTCCATCTCACAACCAGCGTCACAGCGCTCGACAGAGATCGAAAAGTAGTCGAAACCGAAGTAGGGGAAATCCCCTACGATGTCTGCGTTCTCGCCACCGGTTCCGAGCCACTCCGACTGCCGGTACCGGGGGCCGAGGATCCAGAGATACTGGTGATGCGAACCATAGAGAACTCCGTCCGGCTCCAGGATAGTGTCGGGGAGGGTAGCTGGGCGGCGGTTATCGGGTCGGGGTTTATCGGGTGCGAAGCGGCGGCCTCACTATCTATGCGGGGCGTAGAGGTTGCTATGGTCAGCCTCGAAAACGTTCCCCAAGAAGAACGTCTCGGCGAAGAGGTCGGAGACCGTATCCGATCCTGGCTTGAAAGCTACAGTGTGGAGACACACTTCGGCGCTGGCCTGGAGAGCATCGAACGGGCGAACGGTGGATTCAATGTCAACTTCGAAGGTGGGTGCGTGTCAACGGAGACAGTGCTCTTTGGAGTAGGCGTCGTGCCACGCACGGAGCTGGCCGAAGCAGCAGGCCTGGAAGTAGAGAAAGGCGGCATCGTGACCGATTCATCAATGCGCACCAGTGCTCCAGGGGTCTTCGCGGTCGGCGATATCTCCTACGCTTATAACGAGTCAGCCGGTCGTCATCTGCACGTCGAGCATTGGGGCGAGGCCCTAAACCACGGCCGGATAGCAGGAACCGTTATTGCGGGCGGCGAGGCGTCCTGGGAGGTGGCTCCGGGATTCTGGTCCACCATTGGGGAACACACCCTCAAATACGTGGCCTGGGGCGACGGCTGGGACTCGGCCAACTTCATAGATCACGGTGACGGTGCTTTCACCATTTGGTACGGTCAGGATAACGTCTGCGTTGGCGTCCTAACCCACGACCGCGACGAGGACTACGAACGGGGCCGTGAATTGGTCGAAGCGGGATCCCGGCTACCTTGACCCTGCTCTCTCCACCCGAAGAGAATCTGCGGATCTCCGTCGTGGTTCCGGCCCACAATGAAGAGAAGCTGATCGGCGCTTGCCTGGAATCACTCGCTGCCCAGGAAAGCATCCCGCCGGAGGAGTACGAAGTGATCCTGGTGCTCGACAACTGCTCCGACGAAACGGAACTCCGAGCCCGCGAAGTCTCTCGAAGATACCCCAGCCTCCGGCTGCACCTGCTCGAAGGTCCGGGGGAAGGTGCCGGCCACGCCCGACGCGTGGGCATGGACACTGCGTGCCAAAGACTGCTAAACCTCGATAAAACCTCGGCCCTGATCGCCTCTACCGACGCAGATACGATCGTTGCTCCCAACTGGTTGTCCACCCAACTCGAACACGCCATCCGCGGCGCACGGGCTATTGGAGGCCGCATAGAGCTTGCCGATGACAAAAGCCTTCATGAAGATGTAACCCACTGGCGAGACACCCGGGGAACGACCCGCTATCAGGATTTGCTAGCAGAGCACGGAGACGGCAGCACCAACCTTATGGAACATTGGCAATTTAGTGGGGCATCTCTCTCGCTAACGGCCGAGGTTTACACGGAGATTGGCGGTCTGGAACCGCTCGCGGCGCTCGAAGACGAGTACTTGGAGAGGGTACTGAGACAGAGAGGCATACCGATCGAGCGCCCGCTTGCGGTAAAGGTAAGAACTTCCGCCCGCCAGAATGGCCGCGCCGACCGCGGTCTCGCACAGGACCTGACTCTAGCCTCGTGGTTCCACGGCAACACGTACCGATCCTCGGACTTCGACGTAGAAAGACTCCTCGAAGTCAAGCAGCAACTCTCCATCAGTCTCATACTCGCCACAGAAGAATATTCGTCCAAGGCTCTGCACGAGCTGGTGCAGCTGCAAGATTCAGGCTTGCTGGATGAGATTTTGGTAATAACCTCTTTGCCGAGAACTAACGGGAGACCGAATGCGGTAACGACTCTCCAAGCGGAGGAGCTGACGCCCCATTTCGGCCCAATACGAGGTTACGGAGACCTCTTGTGGCGGGCGCTCACGATCGCGCAGGGCGAACTCGTGGTGGTCCTCGACCCGGAGCAAGACAGCGCTGTAGTTGATCGGGTATGCGGTCTTCTTGGGCCGCTAATGGAGCGTGAAGATCTGGCTTTCATGAAAGGTTTCGGACCTGTCCCGGATCAGCTCTCCGAGCTTGTCGCCAGACCTCTGATCAACCTCTACCACCCAAAATTGGCGGGCTTTACGGAACCGCTTTGCCCAGACTTTGCCGGTCGCCGCCAGTTGCTGAGATCACTGCCGTTCCCAGTGGGCTCCGGCGTCAGCATTAGCCTTTTGTTGGACGCTGCAAAACATTCTGGCGTCGGTGCTCTGGCGCAGTGTTATTTGGGGAGTCGTTCGGACATTTCGTGCCGTCACGACAGCGAAACCGCTTACGCAATTCTGGCGGCTACTGCAAGCCGGGCGCCGGAAGCACCTTCGAAAGAGCCGGTCCCCGGGCCGCTATTTCTGCCAGGCCCGGAGAACCTCGTCACCCGCCGCGTTCCCGTCGAAGAACGGCCGCCACTGGAAAGCCTGGCAGAGGCCAACTCTACTAGCTTTTAGGCTTTCTCCTCTCTGTAGTCCTGAATGTCCTCGTACAAGCCATCCGGAAAGGTGAGCTCGTTATAGACGTTGCAGGAGTCCGGGTCATCCGGGGTTGGGCAGATCTGAAACTCTTGCTGCTTCTGCCACTCCAGGATCTTCTCCTGTCGAGGCGGGTTATAGCCTTTTTCTTCGACCTGCTGCACCAGGGCGCGGGCCTCCTGCTCGTCGGTGTCACCGTCTTTCGCCAGGAGCGCCGCCAATTCCTCGTTCTCAACGAAGTAGCGGGCGACCATGGCAAACGTCAAGCGACCGTAGTGGCCAATATCCTCACCCTCATCCAGGGCATCCAGCATGTGCTCCATCATCGGGCTCTGGCGTAGATCTTCAACAGACATAACGCTCCTCTATATTTGCTTACGCCGCAAATATACGGGTACACGATAAATCGAACGTGAAATTGCTTACCTAATATCAGGCAAAATCATATACTACACTGCCCATGAGTGGTCATCGAAAAGAGAATTGGAGTTGCGTTCCGTGAGTCGTAGAGCAGCGCTACTTGGAGGGTTGGCGGGAGGTGTAGTCATATTCGTAGCCTCAGCCTTGCTAACTAGCGAACTGATATGGGGAGCGATTCAAGGAGCAATTTTCGCCACTGTATACATAGTGGTCTCAGGACTCACAAGGCAGTGGCGCAAAGACTAGACAATTTGTTTGCCGAGTTTGAGCTGGATACGGACCTCGTTACAACTCACGTAAGGCACTAATAAGTTTAGGTAGCGTTTCTCCTGCGCGGCCTCGTAGAGAGTACGCGACCTGCTGGCTCAGAGGCGTCTCTTCCAGGTTCACCTCCACTACCGTAACCCCTGCCGAAAGCGCCTCGTATGGCAAAGATGCCGCAGGGTACACGAGGCTCGATGTCCCTACCGAGAGAATAATATCGCAGTTGCGGGCCGCTTCGGAAGCCGCTTCCATGACGCTCACGGGCAGCATTTCTCCAAACCAGACTACATCCGGGCGTAGCGGCGAGCCGCAGTTAGGACAGACTGGTGGCACTTCGTCGCCGGGCGGCTCCACCTCGATCCTCTCCGCCGAGCATATGGTCCGAAGGATGTTACCGTGCAGTTCCAGAACGTTCTCGTTGCCGGCCCGCTGGTGCAATCCATCTACGTTCTGCGTCGCGAGGGCGAAACGCGGAACCTTTTGCTCCAGCTCTGCAAGTGCGTAGTGGCCGGGGTTTGGCTCGGCCTCTACGACGAGGTCCCTCCGCCACTCATACCATTTCCAGACGAGTTCCGGATCCTGCATAAAAGCCTCCGGCGTGGCGAGTTGTTGGGGATCGTACAGTGCCCAGAGCCCGGTCTGGGCGTCGCGAAACGTCGGTACGCCACTCTCAGCCGAGATGCCGGAGCCTGTGAGCACCACGACGCTCTGCGCGTCGCGTAAATCTTCTACAAGTTGCGCCGGTATCTCCATAGCCATCTACCTACCGCAAGGTGCGCAGCAATTCTCCCGGACCGCCCGCCACCGCCACTTGCCGCTCTTCGCCGGAGGACATGTTTCGTACCGTACAGGAGCCCTGTTCCAGTTCTTCCTCTCCGAACACGAGGGTAAAAGCCGCCCCGGAGCGGTTCGCCTGCTTGAATTGACCTTTTGCACTGCGGTCCGCGTAGTCTAAATCGCAGGAGAATCCTTCGGCGCGGAGTTGTCCGGCGAGCTTCAGGGCCGGTAGGCGGGCTTCAGGGACTAGCGTTACGAAGAAGACATCGACCGCGCTCTCCGCTTCGTGGTCGGCGGCGGCGAGCAGGATGCGTTCGACGCCCGTGCCGAAGCCGATACCGCCCAAGTCCGGTCCTCCGAGGTCCGGGATCAGGCTGTTGTACCGACCCCCGGCTCCTACCGTATCCTGTGCCCCGAGCGCCCGGCTCTTCGCCTCGAAGACCGTCATGGTGTAGTAGTCGAGGCCCCGCACGAGTCGCTCGTCCACCTCGTAAGGGACGCCCAATGCGTCCAGTCCGGCGCGCACCGCGGTGAAGTGCTCCGACGCGTCCGGGCTGAGGTAGCTAGAGATCTCCGGTGCCTCGGCCAGAACCGCCTGCGTGCCGGCATGTTTAGAGTCGAAGGTACGCAGCGGGTTGGTGTCCATGCGGGCGACAGAGTCGGGATCGAGGTCTTCCTGGTGTTTCTTCAAGTAAGAGCGCAGTTCCGGAACGTAGGCTCGCCGCGTTTCAGCATCACCAATGTTGTTCAGGTAGACGACCTCCTCCCTAACGCCGGCCGCCTGATGGATAGCGTAGAGGAGTGAGATCACCTCAGCATCTACCAACGGGTCAGCGGTACCGAGCGCTTCCACCCCGATCTGGGTGTGTTGCCGGTAGCGTCCTTTCTGCTGGCGCTCCTGACGGAACATCGGCCCGACGTAGAACATCTTGATCGGCTGCGCCAGCTTGTAGAGGCTGTGCTCGATGTAAGCGCGTACCGCCCCCGGCGTCCCCTCGGGCCTCAGCGCCAGATCCCGGTCGCCCTGGTCCTGAAAAGTGAACATCTCTTTCTGGACGACGATGTCCGACGCCTCGCCGGCCGTTCGGGAAAACAGTGGCGCCTCTTCGAATATGGGCGTCCGAATTTCAGCGTAGTTGTAGCGGCGGAACGTCTCGCGCGCCGCATCCTCCACAAACCGCCAAAGCTCGGGTCGCTCGATGGGCTCGCGTCCGCCAGGGTAGACGTCGTAAGTGCCGCGGGGTTTGCTGTAGCTCACGGGATTACGGGCGGCAGATACGGGTTTTTCGCCTGCTCTTCAACGGCATAGAGCACCGGTCCGTGTCCCGTATAGAGCCGGGTGTTCTCCCTCCAGAGCGGCATCACCTTCCGCAACGAGACTTCGATATCTTCCCAAGACGCGCCAGGCAAGTCCGTCCGACCCACACTGCCGGGCAACACGAGGTCACCGACGATCTGGTCCTCCCCGATCACGAAAGTCACCGACCCCGGCGAGTGTCCGGGCGTGTGCAATACATGGATCGACTCCCCCGCTATCACCAGATCTTCTCCATCCTGCAGCGGCTCGTAGACCTGCACGCCCGTTCGTCCCGCGTCGTCGGGATGTACGTACAAAGGAGCCAAGGTCGCTTGGAGAATGGTATCCAGAGCGCTGACGTGGTCGGCGTGACCGTGAGTAACTAGAACCGCCGCCACATCTTGGCGGACGGCGGCCAGTATCTTTGCCGGCTCAGCCCCGGCGTCCACTATGATGTCGCCCTCCGGCGCGTGGACTACGTAGGCGTTTACCTCGAAGCCGTCCATCGAGAGCTGTATCTGCTCTATCTCCGCCATCCCCGGCTACCCCCTCTCTGCCCATACAGCGGTTCTCGACGGCTCTTCTTTACATCTCAAAAGTTCTCCCAACTGTTTCTCTTTGATTATCCGCGCCCGGAACGCTATCGGCTTCACCATAGGCTTCACGTCACCGACGTTCATGCTAGAAAGTCGCATCTAGTGGCCCAGTGGGCTTCCGTCGCGGGAGACTCGGTACGCATCATATACGTCGGGGATACCCCGGATCTTCCTCATGACCTCCTGAACGTGCTCGGAGCTGGCCGCCCGGAACGCGAAGCGGCTCAGGGCCGTGCGGTCCTCGACGGTGTCCACGCGGGCCGACAGTATGCTGACATCTGCGTCGGAGATCGTGGCGGTAATGTCTTTGAGCAGGTGCATCCGGTCCAGGGCCTCGACCATGATCTCTACGGTAAAGAGTTTTTCCGGGCCAGCGGCCCACTCAACCTCCACGAACCGCTCCGGGCTTCGGGCATTAAGCGACCGCGCATTCAAGCAGCCCGCCGCGTGTACCACCACGCCCCGCCCCAGGGAGACGTAGCCCGTGATCTCATCCCCCGGCATCGGCGTACAGCAACGGGCGAGCCGCGTGAGAACGCCGCTGGAACCCACGACCCGTACCCCGGTCGCTTCTTCCGCGCCATCGGGAGTCTCCGGCAGTGGCAGTGGCGTGAGCGCCGGGCTACGACCGCGAACCGGCTCCTCTTTTTCCTGTGGCTGAATATGGTCGGCGATGCGGTTCGCCACGTTCTCCGCCGAGATGCTCCCCGCTCCTACAGCCACGAGCATGTCATCCGGGGTGGTATGGCCGGTGCCCTGGGCGACTTCCTGCAAGATACCCGAAGGAACCTTACCGATGTGACGCTTCTTGAGCAGCGAAACGACCTTTTCACGCCCCGAAGCCAGGTTGTCCTCGCGGTCTTCCTTGTTGAAGAATTGCCGGATCTTATTCCGGGCCCGCCCACTCTGAACAACCTCCAGCCAGTCCCGGCTCGGCCCGGAGGATTTGCCGGTTATGACCTCCACCCGGTCCCCGCTGACCAGCTCTGAGTCAAGGGGCACGATGCGGTCGTTCACTTTCGCCCCGATGGTTCGCTGGCCGACCTCGCTGTGGACGTGGTAGGCAAAGTCTATCGGGGTGGCGCCGGATGGGAGGCTTATAACGTCGCCCTTCGGCGTGAAGACGTATACCTCGTCCGCACCGAGTTCTCCTTTCAGGGATTCCATGAACTCGGTAGAGTCAGTCGTCTCCCTCTGCCACTCCATCATGCTCGTGAGCCAGGCTAGACGGTCCATGTCGGTGTCTTTGCGGCCTTCTTTGTACATCCAGTGGGCCGCAATGCCGTACTCGGCGGTACGGTCCATCTCTCCGGTCCGGATCTGGATCTCCAACAGCTTCCCCTCGTGCGACATGACCGTCGTGTGCAGAGACTGGTACATATTAAACTTCGGCATGGCGACATAATCCTTGAAACGGCCCGGTATCGGCTTCCAGATCGAATGTATAACGCCCAACGTACCGTAGACATCACGCACGTCCTCCGCCAGAACCCTGAGTCCTGCGAGGTCGTAAATCTCGTTGAATTCCTTGTTGCGACGTACCATCTTGTTGTAGATAGAGTAGAAATGCTTGACACGTCCATGCACCTCGGCCTCTATCCCAGCCTCCTTGAGATGCCGCTGAAGCTCCGCCGCCGTCCCGCTGATAAACGCCTCCCGATCTCCTCTACGGGCCGCAACGAGCCGCTTTATTTCCTCATAACGCCGGGGATGGAGGGTGGCGAACGAGAGGTCTTCCAGCTCCCACTTTACAGAGTGGATACCAAGCCGGTGGGCCAGGGGAGCGTAAATTTCCAACGTCTCCTGTGCCTTGTGTAGCTGTGTTTCGCGCTTGAGGTACGAGACCGTCCGCATATTGTGCAGCCGGTCGGCAAGCTTGATGATGATGACCCGCACGTCCCGGCTCATAGCCACGATCATCTTCCGCAACGACTCGGCCTGCGCCTCCTCCAGATTCCCCGACGGCAGATGCTTCAGCTTGGTAACGCCGTCCACGATCTCGGCCAATTCCCCACCAAACTGCTTGGCGAGTTCTTCTTTGGTAACGGAGGTGTCCTCCACGACGTCGTGAAGAAGCGCAGCGGCGACGGTCGTCGCGTCCAGTCGTAGGTCGGCGAGTATCTCAGCCGTGGCGAGTGGATGATAGACAAACGGCTCCCCACTCTTTCGCGCCTGCCCCCGGTGGGCCGCGTGGGCTACCGAGTAGGCGTTGGCGACGAGCTCTTCCACCCCTTCGGGGGCGTAAGAACGCACCTTCTCTATGAGCGAAGAAATCGTTACGTCCGGGATCGAGACGACCCGCGGATAACCTTCTGAGCGCGCAGCATCCATATATAGATTCTAACACCGCTGCGAAGCCCGTTTACGACCGCACCGAGTCCCAGGCCGCTTTCGACATCAGGGTGAAGGAGTTGGTTTTCTAGAGTCTACGGGAACGGAAAATCACCAGTAGAACTATGGCGGCCATTATGGACGCCACTGTGAACCCTATAAAGCTCACCAGCGGAACTCCGAGGAACGGAACCCGTGGTCCACCTTGCACGAAGGCCCCGATCATGGAAGAGCCGATCAAGAGCGCCCCGGTGACGATGGCGAATACGAGCCGGTTGGCGAGCACGTCGACCTCGCCACTGAGGTCGTTCAACCCTCGGTGTCGGAGCTGCACCTCAAGCTCTCCATCTTCGAGTTCTGTTAAAAGCTGACGGAGCTGCTCGGGATAGTCTTCGACGTAGCGGGCGTACTCCAGGGCGCGTTCCCCGGCCGTCTCAAGGAGGTAGTTGGGCCGGAGCCGCTGGTTCAAGAGGCGTCGGGCGTAGGGACGGGCGATCTCGAACACGTTCAGCGTAGGGTCTATGGAGCGTGAGATACCTTCGGCAGTAACGAGGGCTTTCGTCAGTAGCGGAAAGACCGGCGGCATCTGGAGCCGGTAGCGCCTCACCAGGGAGATCAACTCGGAGAGAGCCTGTCCCAGCGTAACCTCCCCCACCGTGAGCCCCGAATACTTGAAAAGGAAGTCGCGAAGGTCCTGTATGAGGTCGGCCCGCACCTCCGGCTCGTAACGCACGCCGAGTCCTTCGAGACCCCGAAGAGCCGCTGCAGCGTCACGTTGTATCACCGCTATAAACAGCCGACTCAAGGCTTCGATATCACCCTGGCTCATGTAATCGACCATTCCGAAGTCGAGCAGGGCCAGGTTACCTTCGGGGGTCAGGATGAGGTTTCCGGGATGCGGGTCTCCATGAAAAAAGCCGTCCACGAAAGCCATCTTGAAGATCGCATCGGCCCCCATAATGGCTATCCGGCGGCGTTCTGCCGGCTCGAACGATAGAGGCTTTATATCGTGAAAGCGCGTCCCTTCTATATATTCCAGTGTAAGCACCCGCGAGGTCGAGTGCTCCAGGTAGACCTTTGGGACCACGACCGCGGTTTCGGTAAAGTTGACGGCGAATCGCCGGGCATTCTCAGCCTCGGTGGCATAATCTAGTTCGCGCCGGATGACCCCCTCAAACTCCGCCACGAGTCCCGGAACGTCTATAAAGATCCTTTTTCCAAACCTTCGCTCCAGGAAGTTTGCGAAATCCCGCATCAGTTCGAGATCCGACTCGACCCGCTGCCCGGCTTCGGGACGCTGCACTTTCACCGCCACAGCCTCACCGCCCCGCAGTACGGCCCGGTGAACCTGCCCGATGCTTGCAGAGCCTAGCACCACCGGGTCGAGGCGCTCGAATACCTCGTCCGTAGGCTTGCCGAGTTCCCGCTCGATGATGTTCCGGGCCAATTCGAAGGACATGGGATCTACGGTATCTTGAAGTTTCTGAAGCTCAGTTAGTACGCCTTCCGGCATTACGTCCGAGCGGGTAGAGAGCAGTTGTCCGAACTTGACGAAAGTCGGGCCCAGATCGTCCAACGCCTGCCGCAACCGCACGCCGAAGTTCGGGGCGAAAAGCTCCTGGAAACCTCTGCGCTCCAGCCGATCCCGCCGGAGGTCAAAGATAAAGCCGAAGCCGTGCCGGACGAGGATGCGGCTGATCTGGGAGAACCGCGCCAGGTTGCCCGTGCGACGGATCGCCGGTGGCGTGCCCCGGCCGGTCAAGGGTTCGTCCTTTTGAAGCTAGATACCCGGTTCGGTATCGGATTCATCTTGCGGAGGCTCTGAAGCGGCTCCCACATCTTCCGCCGACACGTCCGCGTCTTCGCCCTCCAATACCCGCACCCGATGCTCTAGTTGCTCGACCCTGAAGATCAGGTCCTCGTAATCCTCCCGCGTAGGCACCCCGGCCCCACGAAGCCCCTGCTGCACTGAGGCGTCCACCAGAGATCGGGCCCCCTCGGAGCGTTCTTTAGCCCGGCCCATAACATCGTTTACGAGCGTCCGGCCCTCCGCACGCTCCACCCGGCCTTCCGCGATCAAGTCCTCAACCACCTGCTCGACCCGCTTCCGGCTCGCGGCCGCAGCTCCTACCTGCAAGAGCACCAATCGTTCCAGCGTTTCACCAAAAGTTCCGCGCACGTCTACCTCCCGAGTATAGTTCCATCCGACACATGATACACGCCATCCATAGCGACGAGGGTATGGCTAGTCGGCCGCCGGTGGTTGTCCCCAATAGAGTTCAATCCGCGCGAGTTGATCCAGGTTGTCACTTTCCACGTATGTAGTTATGCTATGCACGACAGAGAAAGTTCTGAAGGTTGTTGGGCTTTTGCGGCCGCATCCACAGCGGAGTTAGGAGGACACTTTGAGAGATTGGTTCGGTAACACGTTTGGCGGCAGGTTTGCATTATATACACTTGGAGTAGGGATGCTCCTTTTGCTGGTAGCCGCCTCCTTTTTCGCTGTCAGGCTACTCGGCGCGGAGGACAACCGGGTCGATAGAGCTGTTTCCCCTACCGTGGCCCAGACCCAACCCCCGGAAGAAACTGGCCCGACACAGGCGGAGAAAGAGGCTGCCGCCAAGAAAAAGGCTGAGGAAAAGAAAGCAAAAGAGGAGGCTGCAAAGAAGAAAGCCGAGGAAGAGGCCGCAGAGGAGAAGGCCCTGGAGAAAGCCGCTGCGGAGCAAGCAGCCGCAGAGGAGGCAGCCGCTGCCGAGCAGTATGCCGCTGAAGAATCATGGCGGGAAGCGGCTGCGGAACGAGAGGAACCCGTTGCGGAGGAGTCGGTGGGCACAGAGCAGGCATCCCCAGAGCAGCCGGTAGCCCCCAGTAGCGGCGCGCTCTCTCTAACGGTACCTGGTGCGGGGATCTACAACGCCCCGGTAGTAGATAGCGTCGCGGAGAGTGTGCTGGCCCAGGGCGCCGGCAAGATGCCCGGCACGGGATTTCCCTGGCAGCCAGGCGCAAACACCTATATAGCCGGCCACGTCTACGGTTACGAAGGAACCGGTAGTTGGCAGCTATTCGCCGGGCTCCCCAACGTGGGCCCCGGGAGTGAGATTCTCCTGACCGACGCAAACGGCACCACTTACACGTACCAGGTCACCGAGACTCTTGTCGTGGCCCCAACCGACGTCTGGGTCGCGGATTCGATTCCAGGTCAGACCACAGTCTCACTACAGACCTGCACCGGCCCCGGCTGGAGCGAGCGCATGATAGTCCGTGGCGTACTGGTCTAGGGCTGCACTTCAAAGAGCTCTGGTACAAGAGCAAATATCGTTTGTGTAAGAGGTTGGTCCTTTACTCATGGGGCCAACCTCTTTTTCTTTTACTCCGGTTTCTTAAGGAATTCCAGATCGCCGGGCCGCCAATCGGCCCCACAGTCCTTGGGTTGTAGTTCGGGCGACATTATACGCCACTAGGCGGAGGACTCTGCTACGCGACGCCTCCTGCCCTCCTGCCAGGCTTTGTAGAGCGAGAGGACCGGTGAGGCGATAAAGAGCGAGCTGTAGGTACCGGCTATGATGCCGACGAGCAGGGCGAAGGCGAAGTCGCTTAGGGTGGACTCGCCAAAGATTAGGAGCGCGGTTATCGGGATGATCGTCGAGACCGAGGTGTAGATGGAGCGTGTCACGACCTGCCGGATGGAATTGTTCACCATCTCGTCGAAGCGGCGACGATTGTAACCTACGGCCGGCGCGTTCTCCCGGATGCGGTCGAAGATGATAATGGTGTCGTAGAGCGAGTAGCCGAGCACCGTGAGCACAGCTACAACCGTGACGAGGTTGACCTCCCGCCCGACGATGGCGTAGAAGCCGACGGTCATCAGCACGTCGTGGACCACCGCTATCATGGCGGCCGTCGCGAAGGCGAACTCGAACCGGATGCTAATGAACACCACGATCACCAGTAACGCCGCGGCTATGGCCTGCAGGGCCTGATTTCTAATTTGAGTTCCGAAGGTCGGGCTGACGCTCGTCTCGCTCACCTCGGCGCCCAGGGCGCCCTGAAGCGCGTCACGAACTTGACCGCGTTGATTCTCGCTTATGGGCGGCGTGCGAACCTCGTAGCCGTCACCCGCTTTCAGCACCACCGCCTCGCCGCGTACGAAGTCCGGCAAAGCGCCCCGGACTTCTCCTTCACCGAGTTGCTGTTGCGGTTCGAGGGCTGTGAATATGGCCCCACCCTGGAAATCTATGCCGAAGTTGAGCTTACCGAGCGCTATGGCACCGAACCCGAGCAGCAACAACGCCCCGGAAATGGCGAACCACACCTTCCAGCCGCCGACGAAGTCGACCTTAGCGAGCGTCCGACGTAGGGCCACTACTTCACCCTCGCGGAGGGTTCAGTGCCGACGCTCTTCTTGGAGACACCCATCAGCGCTGGAGAGAGGTGGATGCCGCGACTGGAGATTATGCCCAGCAGCGCCCGCGTCACGACGATAGCGGTGAACATGGAGAGAATGACTCCGATGGTTAGAAGCACCGCAAAACCGCGCACCGAACCGCTGGAAAGAGCGAACAGGATGAAGGCTACGATCAGGGTGGTCAGGTTGCCGTCCAAAATGGCCCGAAAGCCTTTCTGGTAGCCGATCTGGATGGATGTACGCGGCGTTTTACCGCGCCGGACTTCCTCTTTTATCCGCTCGAAAATAACGATATTGGCGTCTGCGGCGACCCCGAAAGTCAGCACGATACCCGCGATCCCCGGCAGCGTCATCGTTATCGGGATGGCGACGATCAGGCCCCAGAGTAGAAATGCGTAGATCAAGAGCGCCAGGTCCGCGACGATCCCTAGAGCCCGATATATAAAGAGCAGGAAGATTAGCACCAATCCGAAACCGGCGAGCGCAGCGATCAAACCGCTCCTCAAAGACTCCGCGCCGAGCGTCGGGCCGATTGTGGTTACGGAGAGGACCTCCATCTCCACCGGCAGCGCGCCGGTCTGCAAGACGATCTCCAGTTCCTCGGCTTCGGCTTGCGGTAACCCGCCGGCGGCGGGGTTATTGATAATTATCGCACCTTGGTCTAAGCGTTCACTAACGCTCGGCGCGCTAACAACTTCGTTATCCAGGACTATGGCGAGTTGACCTTCTCCGGCCCGCCCCTCGGCCAGTGCATTCTCGACGATCTCCTGGCTAAGGTCCCCGAACTGCTCGCGTCCCTCACCGTTTAGCTGCATCTCGACGGCGAGCCCTCCGAGATCGTCGGTGGTGATGTTCGCGTCTGTCAGCGCGCCGCCCGTAAGAGTCGGCTCTTCAGGTATGATGTACCCTTCTACGAAGACGCCTTGCCCCTGCGGATTGGCCGTCTCGTCGAAGAGGATTTTTGTTTCTCCCTCCTCGTACTCCGAATCATCCAGGAGGTCTTCGCGGAGATCTTCTCTAGTCTCCTGAACCTCGTTTTGCGGTACTGGTGCCGGCGCCGGCTCGACGGCGAGTACCTGGTAGAACCCGAGCTGCGCGGTGCGCCCTATGAGCTCCACGGCCCGGTCGGAGTCGGTTATACCGGGGATATTGACGACCATCTGGTCTTGGTCCTGAAGGCGTATCTCGGGTTCGGTAACACCCAGACTGTCGACGCGTTCGCGGATAACCTCCGAGGCCCGCTGCATATCCTCGCGCGTTACCTCTCTATTTCCGGCCTGAGACCCTTCTAGCTGCACGCTAACGCCGCCCTCAAGATCCAACCCGAGTTGAACGGATTCGGAGACCGGCTGACGGATAAAAATCAAGTAGGCGGCCACCCCAATAAGGACGACCACCAACCCCAAGATGATCAGGCTGTTCCTGGTAGTGTTCATAGAATAGTGGACAATTCTAGCACCGTTCGTCAGGACTTAAATAGCGGTCTTTCCAGGCCCGAGCCCATTCCTCAAACTCGCTTTTCAAGATTCTCTGCCGCGCCCGCCGACACAGCTCCATCGTGAAGTGGACGTTATGGAGGGTGACGAGCCTATGGCCCAACAATTCGTTCTCCCGTACCAGGTGCGCCAGGTAAGCCCGACTGTAATTCGTGCATGCGTCGCAAGAGCACTCCGAGTCCAGGGGCCCGAAGTCCCGCCGGAAGCGGGCGTTTTTGAGGTTTAGACGACCGTCGGGGGTAAGCGCCGCGCCGTGGCGGGCGAGTCGTGTCGGGAGTACACAGTCGAACATATCCACGCCGAGACCGATCACCTCCAGCACACCTACGGGGTCCCCGATTCCCATAAAGTACCGGGGCTTGTCCTGCGGCAACTTTGGGGCCGTTGCATCCAGAACCGACAACATTTCCTCTCGCGATTCCCCCACCGAGAGCCCCCCGACCGCATAGCCATCGAACCCGATTTTCACCGTTCGTTCCAGACTCTCTTCCCTGAGGTCAGGATACAAACCACCCTGCACGATCCCGAACAGCGCCTGATCCGGCCTCGCATGCGCTTCTTTGCAGCGCTCCGCCCAACGCGCGGTCCGTCGCAAGGAATCTTCGTGGTACTCCCGGCCCGCGTCCGCCGGCGGGCACTCATCCAACACCATCGCAATATCCGCCCCAAGTTGCTCCTGCACATGCGTCGTCAGCTCCGGAGTAAAAGTGTGTAGAGATCCATCATAGACCGAAGCGAACTCCACGCCCTTCTCGGAGATACTGCGCGTCTCCGCCAGCGAGAATACCTGGTAACCGCCGGAGTCCGTGAGCATCGCCCCGTCCCACCCGGTAAACCCGTGCAGCCCGCCAGCCTCTTCTACGAGGTCTGCGCCGGGCCGCAAGTACAGATGGTAGGTGTTGCCGAGCACGATGCCGGCCCCCAGGTCTTTCAGATCCCCCGGCGTCAACCCCTTGACGGTCCCCTTAGTTCCGACCGGCATGAAGGTTGGCGTCTCGACCGCCCCGTGAGGGGTGTTCAGAACGCCAGCCCGCGCCTCACCGTCACGGGCGGCTACCTCTATGGAGACCGGGGCGCCTATAGCCTTCTCCCACCGTCGACGAGCAGCATCGCATCTCCTAGCGAGTAGAAGCGGTAGCGCTCCTCGATCGCCTGCCGGTACGCTTCGCGAACTAGTTTCGTGCCGGCAAAACTCATAACCATCGCCAGCAACGTCGAGCGTGGCAGGTGAAAGTTGGTCAGCAGCGCGTCCACCGTTCGCCACCGGTAGCCGGGATAGATGAACAACTCCGACTCTCCCTCCGTGGCGTCGCTTGCAGCCCAACTCTCCAGAGTCCGGGCCACGGTGGTCCCTACCGCCACCACGCGATCGGCCTTCGCGACGACCTCGACTGTATCTTTCGGGATTGAGTAATGCTCCGCGTGAATCCGGTGATCTTCCAGGTTATCCGTCCGAACCGGCGCAAAGGTCCCCGTACCGACGTGGAGCGTAACCCGGGCCAGGTCCGCGCCGGCATCTTCGACCTTTTCGAGTACCCACCCGCTGAAGTGCAGCCCGGCCGTTGGAGCCGCCGCGGAACCGGGATTCCTGGCGTAAACGGTCTGGTAAGCCTTCTCGGCCTTCTCGGTCGGTGCTATGTACGGCGGGAGCGGTATATGCCCGCGGTGGTCCAGAGTTTGCATCAAATTCTGACCCCGTACGGTCCAGCGTCCTTCGCCCCGACTCTGGAGCACCTCCAACTCGTCGCCACCCGCAGAGAGCTTCATACCCGGCCGGAGGCGTTTGCTCGGGCGGGCGAGGACTTCCCACGGGCCGCCGAGATCTCTCAAAAAGAGTAGTTCCACCATACCGCCGCCGGGACGGCGGGCTTCGAGCCGGGCGGGCAATACCTTCGTTTCGTTTAGTACCACGGCATCACCGCGTTTTAGACAACTCGGTAGATCACTAAAGTTGTGGTGGCTGATCTCCCGGTTTGGTACGTCCACTACCATCAAGCGGGAAGAATCGCGAGGCTCGGCCGGCTCCTGGGCGATGAGGTCTTCGGGTAGCTCGTAGTCGAGCTCGGAGGTCAACATCTAACGTCTATCTAGCGTCTCAAGAATACGTTGAGCAAGATGGTGCCCACGACTGACAGCAGGATCATAAGCCCTATCGGGAAATAGACGGTCGCATTCCCCCGCCGGAAGACGAGATCCCCCGGCAAGCGTTCGAGCCCCAGCCGTCCCAACAGTAGGAACACGCCACCTACCAGAAGCAGCAAGACAGCGCCGCCGACGAGCAGTTTTCCTGTGCCTTCTAGATCCATCTCCGCATTCTATCGCGCCGGGAAGCATATCCAATAGCGGGCATTCGGTGTCGCTGTGGTACATTCAGCCCGTAACGATGACTCAAACCAAGCTTATTTTGACGGCCATTCTAGCCTTGATCCTGATCTCCGGAATCGTGGGTGTCGTGGCGCTCGTGGGCGCTACCGGAGCAGAAACTACTTCAGAAACCAACCCTGAATCCGCAGAGAAGCTCTCAGCCCAACTCCGGGAAGCCGTGGCGCCCGAAGGCATACTTCAGCACGAGCGCCGATTTTCGACTATCGCCACAGAAAACAACGGTAACCGCGCCGCCGGAACCGCCGGCTACGATGCCTCCGCACGGTACGTTTCAGAGACGCTCCGGGAAACCGGCTACCGGGTCTCGATGCAACAGTTCGATCTTCCAGACTCCGCGAGGACGGTCGATGCAAACCTCGAACGCACCCTCCCGAACCCCAAAAACTACGCCCGCGGCGATGACTTTGCTGCTATGGAATTCTCAGGTGAGGGCGAAGTGACCGCTACCGTCGAACCCGTAGACTTTGCTCCTCTAACAGACAGCGGCCCGGTACCCAAGAGCGGTTGCGAACGGGAAGATTTCGAAAACTTTCGAGAGGACTCCATCGCACTGCTCCGGCGCGGAGGCTGCGCTTTCGAGATAAAAGTAGACAACGCGGCGTCCGCCGGGGCTGCGGCGGCGCTCATCGCCAACGAGGGCTCCGAAGGTGAGACCGGTGTATTCCGGGGAAGCCTTGGAGATTCCGAAGGCGAAATCCCCGTGCTCGCCACGAGCGCCGCCGTCGGCAGAGAATTTGCGCAGCCCGAGGGTGCTGAGGTCCGGCTTTCGGTTGCGTCAGATCCGGGTTCGGGAACTACGAGCAACGTTATCGCGACTTTGCCCGGCGGCGATAAAGAGAACCCGGTGATCGTCGGCGCGCACCTGGATTCGGTCGCCAACGGCCCCGGCATCAACGACAACGGCTCCGGCTCGGCCACGATACTGGAGATCGCCGAAGAGCTGGCGCAACTCGAAAATCAACCCCGCAATCAGGTCCGCTTCGTTTTCTGGGGTGGTGAAGAGTTGGGCATCTTGGGGTCCGGGCACTACGTCAATGAACTCGACGCAAGCCAACTCGACGACATCTCCGTCTACCTGAACTTCGACATGGTCGGCTCGCCCAACTACATGCCGTTCCTCTACGGCACTCCGCAGGTAACGCAGGTCTTCGAAGATTACTTCGACACTCAAGACATAGAGACGGCCACTTTTGACCTTTCCGGGCGCTCGGACCACGGTCCCTTTGCCGCCAAGGACGTCCTGGTTGGCGGGATATTTACCGGAGACAGTAGCGAGAAGACCCGGCGGCAAGCGGAGATCTTCGGTGGCGACCCGGGCGAGCCTTATGATGAATGCTACCACCGGGCCTGCGACGATCTCGACAACCTCAACCGCGAGGCGATAGACGAAATTTCCGACGCCGCTGCCCATGCGACGGCTACATTCGCCCAGACGGAATAGTAGTCGAGTCCGCAAGCAAGGCTCGGCCACACAGTAAGATGGGTTACGGATCATTTCCCATCGCAGGTTAGGATATTTCTATAGCTTTCTAATTCACCGAGAAAGGTAGTAAGCCTAAATCAGATGACCATATTCAGTCTCTACATGCTGTCGTTTCCGGTCGGTATCGCGGCGATCTTCTTTGCCTACAGGGCTTCTCTAGAAGGAGTCGGTCGTGGAGAACGTACGATCTGGCTCGCCTGCTCGTGCGGGTTACTTTTGAGCGTCTGCCTCATCCTGCTGGTCATGCTGACGGCGTTGTAGCGTCCCCGCTCGCCCCGGGACTAAGACGAATTTTGCGTATCAGCCAACTCCGCCAGCAGATTCTCCAGGTTCAGTGGTTGCGTGACCATCGCGAGACCACCGTTGGCGGTGCGGGGCCACTCTTCTTCAGGGCGATCCACATAAAGCTCTACACCGTTGCCGTCCGGATCCCGGAGGTACAAAGCTTCGGACACGCCATGATCCGAGGCTCCGTCTAGCTGATAACCGGCTTCGATCAACCACCGCAAAGCCTGGGCCAAATCCCGGCGCTCCGGGTAGAGAACGGCCAAATGAAAGAGCCCTGCGGAGCCTCGCGGGGCAGGAGGCCCCTCTTTGCTCATCCACGTGTTTAGCCCGATGTGGTGATGATAGCCACCGGCTGAGAGAAAAACCGCCTCGTCACCGTACCACTGCATCACCTCGAAGCCGAGTATGTTCCTATAAAACCCCAACGCCCGCTCGATGTCAGCGACCTTCAGATGTATGTGCCCGATACGGGTACCGGGGTTTATACGCCGGGTTTGTTTTTCCTGAGCTTGCATCTTAAACCTCCTGTAGGGGGAGACACTAAAACCATAGTTTACCGTGCCCGGCCCAGCGCGTTGACGATAAAGACACCTACCAAAACTACCCCCGCCCCGACAAACGAGAGCAGGCTGGGGACCTCACCGAGCCAGATCCAGGCTATCAAGAACGCCGTCGGAACAACCAGGTACAGGAAGCTCGCACCCCGCGAGGCTGAGAGCTGAGAGAAAGCGTAAGCGTAGGCAACGTAGGCGATAGCCGTCGGGAAGACACCGAGGTAGACGAGGGCAAGAGTAGCATCGAGCGGGGCGGCGCGTACCTCTCCGGCGAGGCCCGGCAGGAACACCAGCGTAAAGAGGGTTCCTGCCCAGATGGCATAGGCGGTAAAGTTCAGGGAGCCGTACTTCTGGAGGTAGGGCTTCTGGATCACAAGGTAAATGCTCACAGAGACGGCGGCGATCAGGATAACAAAAGCGCCGGGCGCCATACGAAACCCTCCACCTTCACCAAGTGCGATCAGGGCCGCCCCGAAGAAGCTGACCACCATCCCGACCCATCCAATGGCCCGCAGTCGCTCCCCCAAAAATGCCGTCGCCAGCAGTGCGGTAAAGATTGGAGCCGTATTCACCAACAAGCTCGCCGGGCCGGCCGTAACGGTTACCTCACCGTAGTTGAGCGTCACGTGATAGACCGTAAACGCCAGAAAGCCACCGAGCAAAATAACCGGCAGGTCTCGGAGTTCCGGCAGCGGCATCTTCACGATAACGGCGTAGATCAATAGCGCCACCGCCGCCACTGACAACCGGACCAGCGCCACGTGTCCGGGACTGTACTCTTGAAGTCCGGCCCGGATGCCGGCGAACGCCGAGGCCCAAAAAATTATCGTAAATCCCAGCAAAATAGGTATCTGGAAGTTTTTTGCTACGCTTTTCACCCGGCCATTCTAAACCCTGAGAAAATTTTCATTGACGGATCTATCTGGCACGGGAGCGCTTTCCTTCCTATACTCTGGTTGACGTTCGTTTAGAGGAGATCATATGGAGACTACAGACAACCGTCATAAGAGCCGCGTCATCTACGATGGTCGGGACCGGGCAGGGGCCCGGGCGATGTTGCACGCGATCGGCTTCAGCGACGAAGACCTGAGCAAGCCCGTCGTGGGCGTCGCCCACACCTGGATCGAGACCATGCCTTGCAACTTCAACCAGCGCCGCCTCGCCGAGCGGGTCAAAGAAGGCATCCGAGAAGCCGGCGGAACCCCGATGGAGATCAACACCGTAGCAATCTCCGACGGCGTCACGATGGGTACCGAAGGCATGAAAACCTCGCTCATCAGCCGGGAGGTCATCGCCGACTCCATAGAGCTCGTCGGGCGCGGCCACATGTTCGACGCCGTAGTCTCGATCGTTGGCTGTGATAAGACCATCCCGGCCGGTGCGATGGCGCTCGTCCGGCTAGGAGTGCCGGGATTCGTGCTCTACGGCGGCTCCATAGCTCCCGGACGTTTCCAGAACCACGACGTCACCATTCAGGATGTCTACGAGGCCATCGGCTCCCACGCAGCGGGAAAGATGAACGACGAGGATCTCTACGACCTCGAAGAACATGCCTGCCCCGGCCCCGGCGCCTGCGGCGGCCAGTTCACCGCCAACACGATGGCGCTCGCGCTCCAGTTCCTAGGGCTCTCCCCGATGGGCTCCGCCGACCCACCGGCAAACGACCCGCGCAAAGACGATTCCTGTGTCGAGGCCGGCAAGCTCGTCATGGAGATCCTGGACAAAGGCCTCACCCCATCCGATATCTTAACTAAAGAATCGTTCGAGAATGCCATCGCCTCCGTGGCCGCGACCGGCGGCTCGACAAACTCTGTGCTCCACCTGCTCGCCATAGCCCGCGAAGCCAGCATCGAACTCGACATAGACGACTTCGACCGGGTCAGCCGGCGCACACCCATCATCGCCGACCTCAAGCCCGGCGGCCGGTACGTCGCCGTAGATATGGACAACGCCGGCGGCTCCAGACTGCTCGGCAAGCAGATGCTGGATGCCGGCCTGGTAGACGGCGACCAACTCACCCCCACCGGACGCACCATGCAAGAGGAAGTCGAAGACGCTGAAGAGACGCCGGGGCAGGAAGTCATCCTGCCAGTAGAACAGGCGTTACGGGAAACCGGTGGACTCGTCAGCCTGAAGGGCAACGTCGCGCCCGACGGCTGCGTCATAAAAGTAGCCGGTTACACTCGCAACACGCATACTGGCCCGGCCCGCGTCTTCGACTCCGAGGAAGAGGCGATGGAAGCTGTGCAAGCGGGCAACATCGTGGACGAAGACGTGGTGGTGATCCGTTACGAAGGCCCGAAGGGTGGACCCGGTATGCGCGAGATGCTCGGCGTCACCGCCGCCCTCGTCGGCCAGGGCCTCGGCGAGACCGTCGCTTTGCTAACAGACGGACGCTTCTCCGGCGCGACCCGCGGCCTTATGGCCGGCCACGTCGCACCAGAGGCGGCCCACGGCGGTCCCATCGCAGCAATTCGAGACGGGGACGAAGTCACCTTCGATATAGACGAGCGGACCATCAGTATAGACGTGTCGGAGGAGGAGCTAGAAGACCGGCTTTCCGGATGGAGCGAACCAGAGCCCCGTTACTCCACGGGCGTTATGGCGAAATATGCGGCGCTCGTCTCGTCGGCATCGGAAGGTGCCATTACTCGACCGGATTAGCCGTTGGAATCTCTGCGCAGACGCGACGCCGGAGAGTCCGACCTGGCTCAGATCGTAGAGATTTACAACTCTACGGTCCCCAGCCGGATGGTCACCGCCGACACCGAACCGGTCACCATAGAGAGTCGCCGGGCGTGGCTGCTCGAACGAGACCCGAAAAAACGCCCGCTTTGGGTAGCCGAAGAGGGTGGCGAGTTGGTCGGCTGGCTCTCCTTGGGAAACTTCTACGATGGTAGACCAGCTTACCACGCCACCGCAGAGGTTGGCGTCTATATCAAGGACGGCCACAGGGGGAGGGACATCGGACAGAGACTAGTTGGAGAAGCCATTGAATACGCACCAGAGTTAGGTATTGAAACCATTACCGCCGGGGCCTTCGCCCACAACGAGCCGAGCGTGAAATTATTCGAGGGCTTCGGGTTCGAAAAGTGGACGCATTTTCCGTGTGTAGCCGAACTCGATGGCCTCAAGAAAGACTTGGTGGTCCTGGGCCTGAAAGTAACCGGGTAGAGCTATCTAAGGCGTTGCGCCTAGGTAGATATAGACTTTAGGAACGGGCGTCGAGCCAGCGCGTGATGTCTGTCAGCACCCGCTCCTGTTCTGTCTCGTTCAGGATCTCGTGGTACAAGCCTTCGTAGAGTTTCAGTTCTTTGTCTTCAGAGTCGGCTAGTTTGAACAGTCGTTCGCTGCCCCGGGGGTTCGTCAGGTGGTCTTCAGTGCCATGCATGACCAGGAGTGGCAGCGTGATCTCTTGAGCCTGTTCGCGAATGCGCTTCATAGCCCGCAGGATCTCATATCCCGTACGGGCGGGGGTCGGACGCTCGTTCGCAAGCGGATCTTTGCGGGCAGCCTCGATGACCTCCGGCAAATGTGAGAGCGCCTTTACGTCTACTTTCGTAACCGGTGCGCGGGGAAAGAAGCGTGAAATCAGACGCGAAAGCAAGATCAGAAACGGCGACACGTTTGTGGTCTGCTCCAGGGCAGGCGCGCTGAGCACGAGACCCCGCAAATCTGGTTTCTTCTCCAACACAAACAAACTCGCCACCGCCCCACCCATGCTATGACCCAGCAGAAACATTGGCTTGATCGAATCACGGCCGCGAACTCGCCCTACGAACGACTTCAGGTCCTCTACATACTCGTCGAAGGAATTCACGAAAAAGCGCTCACCACTGGATTCTCCGTGCCCGCGAAGATCGAGGGCGTAAGTGGCGTACCCACGCCCAGCGAACCACTCCCCGACGTGATCGTACCGAGCGCCGTGGTCTTTCAGGCCGTGGACGAGGACAATGGTGGCGCGGGCTTCGTTTCGAGGCCGCCACCAATGCTCGAAGAGGGTTGCACCCTCTGGACCGGAGAAGCTGCCTTTGCCACTCTGGATTTCTGGGACGTGCTCCTGTTCGGACACCTACTCTGGCTCGGGCTGATCCTGGCCGGGCATCGGAATTCCCAGATGACCGTAGGCCCGGCGGGTGGCGACCCGTCCCCGGCTGGTGCGCTGTATGAGGGCGCTCTGTAACAGGAAGGGCTCGTAGACATCTTCGACCGTATCCCGCGCCTCGCCGAGCGCTACCGAGAGCGTGCCGACACCAACCGGCCCACCGTCGAACTTATCTATGATAAGGCTCAGATAGTCCCGGTCGGCCCGGTCCAGCCCCAACTCATCCACCTCTTGCATCGCGAGCGCGGCGTTGGCTGTCTCCTCGTCTATGTTGCCGTCACCGACTACCTCCGCGTAGTCCCGGACGCGCCGGAGAAGGCGGTTTACGATACGCGGCGTACCCCGGCTCCGGCCTGAGAGCTGCTCCGCGCCGCCGTCGGTGATCGGGACCTCCAGAATACCGGCGTTCCGAACCACAATCTTTTTCAGGTCTGCCGGACTATAGTAGTCGAGGCGCTTGTAGAACCCGAAGCGGTCCAGCAAAGGCTTGGTCATAAGTCCCGTGCGGGTCGTCGCCCCGACGAGGGTGAAGCGCGGCAGTGGCATGCGAATGGTGCGGGCCGACGGTCCTTGACCGAGCACGAGGTCCATCGCGTAGTCCTCCATCGCCGGGTAGAGGACCTCCTCGATCTGGCGGTTGAGACGGTGGATCTCGTCTATAAATAGAAAGTCACCCTCATCTAGCGACGTTAGGATCGCCGCCATGTCCCCCGCCCGCTCCAAACTCGGTCCACTCGTGGGATGCAACTGCACGCCCATCTCCGTTGCCAAGATGCGACAGAGACTCGTCTTCCCGAGTCCCGGCGGTCCGGCAAGCAGCATGTGATCCAGGGCCTCTTCCCGCTGCAAGGCAGCCTGAACGAAAATCCGCAAGTTATCCTTGAGTGCTTTCTGCCCGACGAACTCGTCCAAACTCCGGGGCCGGAGCGTGGGCTCGTCGTCCTCTTCGAAAGGTTCGGGATTTAGCGGATGTTCGGCTGACGGCCCTTCCGGAGGCTCACCTGGCAGAACTCCACCTGGTGGCCCCGCCGCCCCGGTTATGTTTTCGGATGGTTCATCTCCCGGGCCGCCGACGGTGAAGTCGTCGAACTCATCGCTCAACGTCTACCTCCGATCCGCCGCAGCGCTTCCTTAATGTACTTCTCGACCGAATCTTGCGGAGGAATCTCATTCAGCACGTACTCAGCCTCCTCTAGCGAGTAGCCGAGTCCCGTAAGTGCCTCCCGGGCCTCCATGTACGGCCCGCCACCGCCATTGGAAACGGGAGCGGCGCTCTCTATGGGGGTGAACATCGCCAGATCCTTACCCTTCAGTTCCAGCACCAGCCGTTCGGCGGTTTTTTTGCCGAGTCCCGGTACGGAGGAGATCTTCACCACATCACCCCGGGCGACGGCCTCGGATATCTCCTGCGGCGAAAGCGTCGAGAGCACGGAGTTCGCCAGCTTCGGACCGACCTTGCTGACAGCGGTCAACGCGTCGAACACTGCTCGCTCGTCCCGGGTGGCGAAACCGAAGAGGAGCATCGCATCCTCCCGCACCACCATCCGGGTGTGCAGAACACACTCCTCTCCGACAGGCGGTAGGTCGTTCATCGTGCCAGCAGGTGTCGAAACCCGGTAACCGACGCCACCCACGTCGAGGACCACGCCTTCGGCGTCTTTCTCTACGAGTTGTCCACGAAGTCTGCTTATCATGGTCTAATTATCCGGCACAAACTATCATTTTCCTACCCCCACCTTGCCACCCATTCGGGAAGTAAAAGCGTGGCAGATGGCGATGGCGAGGCCATCGGCAGCGTCATCGGGCTTTGGGATCTCACGCAGGTTCAACAGCGCCTTTACCATCTCCTGTACCTGCCGCTTGTCCGCCCGCCCGTAGGACGTAACCGCCTGCTTCACTTGCAGCGGTGTGTACTCAGTAACCTCGACACCGGCTTTGTAGGCGGCCAGGATTGCGACGCCTCGCGCCTGCCCGACCGTAATGCCCGTGGTTACGTTCGTGTTGAAGAACAATTCTTCTATCGCGACAGTATCTGGCCTATAGCCTCTAACGAGCTCCGTCACACCATCGAAGAGGCGGCCCAAACGCCGCGGCATCTCCCAATTGGAGGGCGTAGTGATCGCACCATGCTGCATGTACCGTAGCCGATTGCCCTCCTGCCGGATAACGCCCCACCCCATCGTAGCCGTGCCGGGGTCTATTCCCAGTATTGTTTTTGTCGAACCGCCGGTGGTTAGCATAGGCTAAGGTTAACTCGATACGTAGAAAACTGCACCACGTTCTATATGTGGTGTCCCGGAGATCTACATATACACTACAGCACCTGTTCCGGTGGTTGACTGCAGCCTTGTACTGGCAAACCGCTTTACAGATCCAAATTTCGCTAGCCTACCCCCGGATCTAGAGATAGAGACTGAGGTGGCTATTTTCCAGTCGCCGCCTCAGTTTTCATATGAGAAGCTTCATTCATTTTTGTCCAGCACGGGCTGATTCGTACTGTTCGATAAACTTTTCAGGTGGCACCCGCGAGATCTCCTCTCCTACAACCTCCAACGGTAAGTCTTCGAGGTTCTTGAACCTCGAAGACTTACCCATGTCGAGCTTCTTTCCGCTCTCCGCAAATCGTTCTTCGAGCCACCGTTTCAGCTCGGGGTCGCTGTACACGCCCATCAAGTGAAGCGCCAGGTGGTTTTTCTGCGATGCCAACGCGACGGTGTTGAGGGGTTGCTTGTTGTAGGTATCCGGGTAATTTTCGAGCGGTATGTAGTAGCCGATCATACCGTGCTGCATACCTTCTTCGTATCCTTCGGGCAGATTTTCCAGTACAACTTCCCGAACCGCAGAGATAGCCTCCCGCCGCTCCGTAGACAGCCCACCGATATATGCCTCCGGCGTGTCGGCGCTACTCTTGACCATGACGGCTACCTCCTTCGCGAGACTTATCTTTTGATTATCTTCTTCCGGACGAAGATTTCGACACCTACTTTTGGATGAGTTGCTTGGTAACATAGAATAGGAATCAACGGAAAGGGAAACAGGATGACGGATTATCTGCCGGAGGTCTACCAACAGTTCGAGAGAAGATTTCCCGCGGTAAAAGAAGCTTTTGATCATCTGGGAGCCGCCGAACACGAAGCCGGACCGCTGGGTGAGAAGGAGCGACGCCTGGTAAAACTCGGTGTGGCAGTCGGGGCCGAATCTGAGGGAGCAGTGCGGTCTCACGTGCGTAAGCTGCTCGGTATCGGGGCGTCGCAAGAGGAGATCCTGCACGCGATTGTCCTCGCCCTGACCACCATAGGCTTCCCCGCCACAAACGCGGCCCTCAGTTGGGCTGAAGAGGTGCTCACAGAAGAAACTTGAGCCGGATTCAAAGCGCGACCTATCACAGAGGTTTTTCTTTTAAGATGAGATAGTGCAGGCGTAGTTCAGACGAGCCATCGAGAGAACGGGAGTGTCATGAGCGGAAAGAAACATCCAGAACAGCGGGAACAGCAGACCGAGAAGCACCCGGATACCGAAGCGGGCGAAAAGGCGACCGAAGAGAAGGTCAAGGAAGAGGAAAAGTCTGGCGGAGCCTTGCCCCAGAACCACTCGGACGAAAGCTAATTTAGAGAATGAAAGAATACGAAAAGCAGAAGCAGATCCAGGCCCCGGCAGGCGCAGTCTTTGCCTGGCTCTCCGACGTAAGCAACCTCCCCCACTACTTGCCGCCCGTCAAAGAAGCGGCGCTTACGGAAGAATCATCCTCCGACGTCCCCGGCCAACGCAAAGTCTGGATGAAGGTCGAGATCCCCGGCCGCTACGAGACCGAGGGCGAAGGCTACTTCAGCGTAGACGAGGACTCCCGCCGCATGGAATGGGGCGCCGAGTGGGGCCGCGACTACTCCGGCTGGTTGACGGTCTCCGAAGACGGGAGCGCCGCGAGCACGGTTACGGTGCACCTCAACTTCGGTCCCCGCTCGGCACAACAAGAAGAGGACACGAGTGGGGACCCGGATCCTTTCGAGGAAGGAATAGAAGCCACACTAGAGTCCATCCGGCGCCAGATCGAGAAGGGTTCCGGCAAAGTGGAGCCGACATCGCCTGAGGAATAGACAAACGTCGTACAATCGATAGGTGAACAGGCTACCTCCTCTCAAAACCCCAGAGCACCAGCACCCCACACGATTTGGCTAATTCGTTAGTTAAATCGCTCTTCCTCCTGCTCCTGGGGGTCACGGTGCTAGTCGCTGCCGGGTGTGGCCCGGTAGAAAACGTGAGTTTAGAGGAGCCGGCCTGCCCGCGTGGAACCGGCCACGGTTTCTGGGACCTCCGCTGGCTAGAAGACCCTGACGCAAAGCCACCCTCCAACAC
Source organism: Rubrobacteraceae bacterium (assembly GCA_965214475.1). Lineage (GTDB taxonomy): Bacteria > Actinomycetota > Rubrobacteria > Rubrobacterales > Rubrobacteraceae > SIRX01. The sequence continues at coordinate 671,542 of OZ243953.1, forward strand.
CGCCCAACGTCTCCTATCGCGTCCCAACTTCGGCGCGACCACGGAGGCCGCCAGCGACTTGAAGTCCGGGATAGTAGACGAACGTCTGCAAGCTACCCTCTTGACTGTGACAAAGAAACACAGCATCTGCGTCCAGACCTTCAAAGAAGGCCACCGCTTCCTCCCGAACAAAGAGGACGGACCGACTATCCCGGAAGGCTACGGCGGAGCGGGCGGCCTACCCAACACCCACTACTTCGGCCGCGCCACCGACATCTACTGGATAGATGGCAAACCCGTAGAAAGCAACGGCAAGAAACCTGCCGTTTTGGACGTGGGGCAAATACTCGCGGCCATCCCGCCGGATCGGCGCCCAGACCAGATCATCGGCCCGCCTGGCTGGACAAAACGCCTCGGCTACGAATGGGCTTCAGGCTGGGTCATATCCAAGGACCAACTCGACCTGCACAAAGACCACCTGCACATCGGCTACAGGGACGAAACAGGCACCAACAACACGCGCTGAGCCATTCAAGCACTCGCCAGCGGGCGTATCCGCTCTATCTCTTCACCAACTTCGTCCTTGAATATCTCTCGCTCGTAATGAGCCTGCGCGTTCATCCAGTAGCTCTCGCTCATACCAAAGTACCGGGACAGCCTGAGAGCTGTATCCGCGCTTATGCCCCGCTGCTCCCGGACGATGGCGCCGATACGCTGCTCGGGCACGCCGATATCTTTCGCCAGCCGATAAGCGGTTATGCCCATCGGCTCCAGAAACTCTTCCCGCAAAAGCTCTCCCGGATGCACCGGGGCCATGACCTTCTCAGGTGACACTGTGCCCTCCACAGCTTGAGCGCAGCACCTCCCAATGGCGCAGGCCAAGGCCGTTGTTGTGTTTCGGCTACGGCTAATCCCTCACACTGCCTGCACCTATTTCACGTCTTCGTCGAGCGTTACCGCCATAACCTCATCCGAGATGTCGAAGTTGGCGTAGACTTCTTGCACGTCGTCATTGTCTTCGAGAGCGTCTATGAGGCGGAGGATCTGTTTGGCGGTCGCCGCGTCGAGGTCTATGGTGTTCTGGGGCTGCATGGTTACTTCGGCGTTTTCGTGGGGGATGCCGGCGGCCTCCAGCCGCTCGCGGACGGCCATGAAGTCGCCCGCCTCCGTGATTATGCGGTAGTCGTTCTCCTGGGGCTCCATGTCTTCGGCCCCGGCTTCGAGGGCCAGCTCCATCAGCTCGTCTTCGTCCACCTCGTCGGCGGGAACCAGGATGATCCCCTTGCGGTCGAAGAGGTACGCAACAGAGCCGGTCGTGCCCAGGTTACCGCCGTTTTTGGAGAAGGTGTGGCGCACGTCGGAGGCGGCCCGGTTGCGGTTGTCCGTGAGGACTTCGACCAGCACCGCGACGCCGCCGGGCGCGTAGCCCTCGTAGGTTATGCGCTCGAAGGTCTCCGCGTCGGACCCCGCGCCGGTGCCTTTCTCGATGGCGCGGGCGATGTTGTCGTTTGGCATGTTGCCGTCTTTGGCCTTCGCCACCGCGAGGGCGAGCGCCGGGTTCATGTCCGGGTCGCCGCCGCCTTCACGGGCCGCGACGGTTATGGATTTGCTCAGCTTACCGAAGAGCGCGCCGCGTTTCGCGTCGGCGGCTCCTTTTTTGCGTTTGATCGTGGACCATTTACTGTGACCGCTCAATGCCGCACACCTCCTGCAAAAAGTACTCGTGAAACCTCAAATCGTCCGTAAGCTCGGGATGGAACGCCGTGACCAGGATATTATCTCCCCGCGCGGCGACCACCCGTTCATCTATCTTAGACAAGACCTCGACCCCCGGCCCCACGTCCTCGAAGAACGGCGCCCGGATAAACACCCCCATGAACGGCTCGTCGAATCCCTCCACGTCCAGGTCGGCCTCGAACGAATTCACCTGCCGCCCGAACCCGTTCCGCTCCACCAGCGCATTCATCAGGCCGAGCAACGGCTGGCGCGGCCCCGTCGTCGCGGAGGCCGCGAGCACCATCCCGGCGCACGTCCCCCACACCGGTCCCCCCTGATAGAAGTAGGCCCGGATGCTGTCCAGAAGTCCGTACTCAACCATCATGCGTCCGATGGTCGTGGACTCGCCGCCCGGCACGATGATTCCCGCCAGGTCCTGCACGTCCTCCTGCGTCCGCACCTCGACGGGCTCTACGCCGAGCTTTTTCAGGATCTGGGCGTGCTCTTGGAAGTCGCCTTGGAGCGCGAGTATCCCGATCCTGGGCCTGTCGCCGTTACCAGCCACGAACCGCCATGCGCTCTGCTTCCGCCAAGTCGCCCATCTCCTTGCCGACCATCGCTTCCCCCAGGCCCCGGCTTACGTCAGAGATCACCTTCGGGTCGTTGTAGTGCGTCGTCGCCTTGACGATTGCGTTCGCCCTAGTCGTCGGGTCTCCACTCTTGAAGATGCCACTGCCCACGAACACCCCGTCCGCCCCGAGCTGCATCATTAGTGCGGCGTCCGCTGGTGTCGCCAATCCCCCAGCGGTAAACAGGACGACCGGTAGACGGCCATTCTCAGCCACCGATTTAACGATCTCGTACGGGGCGCCCAGGTTCTTGGCCTCGGACATCAACTCCCCGGAGTCCAGGGTGGTCAGGCGCCGTATGCCGCCGAGTATGGAGCGCATGTGCCGGACGGCTTCGACGACGTTGCCGGTCCCAGCCTCACCTTTTGAACGGATCATGGCCGCACCCTCGCCAATGCGCCGCAGCGCCTCGCCCAGGTTGGTTGCGCCACAGACGAACGGAACCTCGAAGCCCCACTTGTCTACGTGATTTGCTTCATCGGCGGGCGTCAGGACTTCGGACTCGTCCACGTAGTCTACTTCCAGGGCCTGTAGCACCTGGGCCTCTACAAAGTGTCCGATGCGGGCCTTCGCCATAACGGGGATGCTAACGGCTTCCTGGATACCGGAGACCATCTCCGGGTCGCTCATGCGGGCCACGCCGCCGTCCGCCCGTATGTCCGCCGGCACCCGTTCGAGTGCCATCACGGCAACAGCCCCGGACTCCTCGGCGATCTTCGCCTGCTCCGCGTCTACCACGTCCATGATGACCCCGCCCTTGAGCATTTGGGCCATCCCGCTCTTTACCCGGAAAGTACCTGTCTGGTGTCCGTTCTCGGCCATGCTTTACTCCCTAAAGGCTTACTAGAATCTATAAGCGTTATCTTACTACTGGCGGACCCCGCCGCCAATGGGTGTGGAAGCCGCTCTCGGCCTACTTTTAGCCTAACGTCCCTTGTTCTGCTTGCGGCGCTCTTTGGTGTACTCTTCCGAAAACTTCTTCCAGAACGCCTGTAGCCCGTGGGTAGCCGCGCGCTTGGCCGCCGGAAAAGCAAGGCCGGCCTCTTGGCGTGCGACCTCGCCCAGCTTCTGCCAGGCCCGTCCCTTCGTTACTTTCTCCAGCACCCCGCTTTTGTCACCGCGTGCCATCGCTCCGTCCTCACTCTATCTCGATCTTCTGTCGCCGCATGGATGGCTGGTTTTCCGGCGGCTTCTCCAGCCGCGCCAGCGCCCCGACACCTTTCAAAGCCTCGAAGCCCGCTTTGCGGAAATGTCCTGCTGCCCGCACCCGCCGCTCACCCGGCACTAGTAGGTAAGCCACGGCCCCTATCAGTGAGCCTTTCTTGCGCGGCTGCTCAGGCTCCGTCATCTTCCAACCTCACCTTCAGTTGACCATCCTCGATGCTCGCCCCGGCAGCCGCGAGTCGGGCCATAGAGTCCGGCAGCAAAATGTTACGCTTGTATCCCCCGACCCTTACGAACAGCTCCGCACCGTTCTTCGAGAGATCCACACTCTTCTTCTCGGCCAGTGGCAGGTTCAGTGTTACTTCGTATCCACCGTTCCGCTTCGCTATGTCGTGCGTCGCGCCCCTGAACATCACCTCTAGCGGCTCCACATCCTCGAACACATCCTCGGCGAGTGCCGCGAGTGCTTCGAGCCCGTACATCTCCCGGTCGAAGAGCCTGGCTTTCAAGAGCGGTATCGGGGAGAACGAGTCCTCGATGGATCTCAGGTGCTTCTCCTGAGATTCGCGCCAGCCCTTGAAGTAAGGATCGCTGATCTCGTCTGGCAGAAGTCGGTTTACGACTACCGCATCCACCCCATAGTCGTAGAGGTTCAGGTATGTGTAAGCACGGCGAGCCTCGGCCACGACCATCTTCTCCGCGTTAGCGACCAGCCGGATCGAGGCGTTCTCCCGGTCCGTCAGAATATCCTCGACCCCGATAACCGCGTCGTAAAACCTCTGGGCCGCGGCGAAGAAGCTATCCTCGGGGACGGGCGGCAAGGATCCTCGGGTACGTCGGGCGAACGGCCGGGCGATCCCGGCGACCTTGCGTTGGATCGGGAAAATTTTCTCCACGTACCAACTCATCTGGTCCGGCAAGCTGAGTAGCTTGAGCGTTTCGCCGGTCGGAGCGGCGTCAACTATCAGTGCGTCGTACTCACCCTCCCGGTGGTGCTCCCGAATCATCAACAGCCCAAAGAGCTCGTCCATGCCTGGAAGCATCGCCAGCTCCTCGGCGGCCAGGGCATCTGCCCCCTGCCACTCAAAGACGCTGGTGATGTAAGTCTGGATCTCCGACCAGTGATCCTCGATCATGATCGTGTAGTCCATCTCCTGCGCGAAGAGCCCGGTCTCGAGTTCTTTGGGTTCCGGCCCGATCTCCGTATCGAACGCGTCCGACAGCGAGTGCGCCGGGTCGGTGCTCATCACAAGCGCCTTCTTCCCACTCCGCGCAGCCTTCAGAGCCGTCGCAGCCGCCACGCTGGTCTTACCAACGCCGCCCTTACCTGTATAAAGAATAGTCCGCACTAGCAGATTATACCCCGCCGCCACCGGCTGGACGCCGCTCCCGCTCGAAGCTCTGCTGCGCCTCGACGGTCCTTATAGCCTCCGGCACCGCCTCTAGGCGGCCCTTCACTATCTCTTCTCCCGTGTCGTCACAGATTCCGTAAGAGCCTTCCTCAACCTTCTCCAGGGCCCGGTCGACATATGCCAGACGATGCTCCATTTGCTCCCCAAGGGTCGCATCCATCTCGCGGGAGAAGATCTGCTGGCTCATATCCCCGGAATCAAGCTCGCCATCCTGCTCGTCCTGGCTCCGGTCCTGCTCATCCTCCTGCATCCCACGCCGCATCTCGAGAAGCTCCTCTTTAAGCTCGTTCAAACGCCCGCGCTGCTGCTCTACGAATTGTTCATCAAGCTGCGTGTTAGCCACAGTCAACTCCTTCTATCTCTAACAACTCTCTATACCCCAAAACCATACAACAAAAAGAAACCGGCCTCGCCCGCCATCCGATCAAATGTTGACCGCTGACAAACCGACCGGCTGACAAGCCAAATAAAAAATGGGCGACGACCTACTCTCCCACAGGGTCTCCCCTGCAGTACCATCGGCGCGGGCGGGCTTAACTTCTCTGTTCGGAATGGGAAGAGGTGTATCCCCGCCGCTATCGTCACCCTTTCTAAAAAAGGTCTTTCTATTAAGTTGTAAAACCCAGAAGACAACCGGCCTCTGATCTTTAAAAACTGCATAGTAACGAAAGAAAAAACATAACATTAAGCCCTCGACTCATTAGTACCACTCGGCTAAACACATCGCTGTGCGTACACCTGTGGCCTATCAACCTGGTGGTCTACCAGGAGTCTTACTCCCTCATGGGGATGGGAAACCTCATCTTGAGGCGAGCTTCCCGCTTAGATGCTTTCAGCGGTTATCCCTTCCGCACATAGCTACCCGGCAGTGCCCTTGGCAGGACAACCGGTACACCAGAGGTGCGTCCACTCCGGTCCTCTCGTACTAGGAGTCGCTCCTCTCAAGTTTCCAACGCCCACGGAAGATAGGGACCGAACTGTCTCACGACGTTCTGAACCCAGCTCGCGTACCGCTTTAATGGGCGAACAGCCCAACCCTTGGGACCTACTCCAGCCCCAGGATGCGACGAGCCGACATCGAGGTGCCAAACAGCCGCGTCGATGTGAACTCTTGGCGGCTATAAGCCTGTTATCCCCGGAGTACCTTTTATCCGTTGAGCGACGGCACATCCACTCGTTACCGCCGGATCACTAACCCCGACTTTCGTCCCTGCTCGAGATGTCTCTCTCGCAGTCAAGCTCCCTTCTGCGTTTACACTCTACGCACGATTTCCGACCGTGCTGAGGGAACCTTTGGGCACCTCCGTTACTTTTTGGGAGGTGACCGCCCCAGTCAAACTACCCGCCTGACACTGTTCCCCACCCGGATTACGGTGTGAGGTTAGAACACCAACACAACGAGGGAGGTATCTCAAGGACGACTCCACCGAAGCTAGCGCTCCGGTTTCCTAGTCTCCCTCCTATCCTGCACAAGTTGTGCCGATGTCCAATGCCAGGGTATAGTAAAGGTTCACGGGGTCTTTCCGTCTTTCCGCGGGTACTCGGCATCTTCACCGAGACTACAATTTCACCGAGCCTATGGTCGAGACAGCGCTCAAGTCGTTACGCCTTTCGTGCAGGTCGGAACTTACCCGACAAGGAATTTCGCTACCTTAGGACCGTTATAGTTACGGCCGCCATTGACCAGCGCTTCAGTCGCCAGCTTCGCCCGAAGGCTAACCGGCTTCCTTAACGTTCTGGCATTGGGCAGGCGTCAGCCCCTATACATCGTCTTTTCGACTTAGCAGAGACCTGTGTTTTTGGTAAACAGTCGCTTGAGCCTATTCTCTGCGACTCCGAACAGCTTCGGACGCGAAGTCCTACACCGTCCAGAGCTCCCCTTCTCCCGAAGTTACGGGGACAATTTGCCGAGTTCCTTGACCATAGTTCTCTCGATCGCCTTAGTGTTCTCCACTCACCCACCTGTGTCGGTTTGGGGTACGGGTACGTACGCAACTCGCTTAGAAGCTTTTCCTGGAAGCATGGGGTTAGCCACTTCACCTAAAAAAGGCTCGGCCCGACCCTCAGCCTTCGTGGGGCCCGGATTTTCCTGGTCCCCGGCCTACGGCAAGGCCCACGGTCTACCAGCGCCGTGGTTGGCCTACCCTTCTCCGTCCCTCCATCGCTCAAACGTTACGTTCGTAGTGCAGGAATATCAACCTGCTGTCCATCGCCTACGACTTTCGTCCTCGGCTTAGGTCCCGACTGACCCTGGGAAGATTAGCTTTACCCAGGAATCCTTGGGTTTTCGGCGGACAGGTTTCTCGCCTGTCTCTCGTTACTCATGCCAGCATTCTCTCTCCTGATCCGTCCACGGCTGGCTTACGCCGCCGCTTCTCTCGGTACAGGATGCTCCCCTACCACTCTATAGCGTTAGCTATAAAATCCGCAGCTTCGGTAAATGACTTTTAGGCCCGATGAATTTTCGGCGCAACACCACTTGACCAGTGAGCTATTACGCACTCTTTAAATGATGGCTGCTTCTAAGCCAACATCCTGGTTGTCTGTGCAGCGCCACATCCTTTTAACCACTTAGCCATTATTTAGGGACCTTAGCTGACGGGCTGGGTTGTTTCCCTTTCGGAAATGAAGTTTATCCCCCACTCCCTGACTCCAGCGTTCTTACGTCAACGGTCTTCGGAGTTTATCTGAAGTTGGTAACCTTGTAGGGCCCCGCGTCCAAACAGTGCTCTACACCCGCGACGAAACACGCTAGGCTATACCTAAATATATTTCGGGGAGAACCAGATATCGCCGAGTTTGATTAGCCTTTCACTCCTATCCACAGCTCATCCGCCCAGTTTTCAACCTAGGTCGGTTCGGCCCTTCACGAGGTCTTACCCCCGCTTCAGCCTGGCCATGGATAGCTCACTCGGTTTCGGGTCTGCGGCACCTGACTAAACGCCCTTATCAGACTCGCTTTCGCTTCGGCTCGCTTTCGCTTAACCTTGCCAGACACCAGCAACTCGCTGGCCCGTTATGCAAAAAGTACGCCGTCACAGATCTAAAAGATCTGCTCCGACCGCTTGTAAGCGTATGGTTTCAGGTACTGTTTCACTCCCCTTGAGGGGTACTTTTCACCTTTCCCTCACGGTACTGGTTCACTATCGGTCACCGTTAGTGTTTAGCCTTGCGGGGTGGTCCCCGCGGATTCAATCCGAGTTTCCCGTGTTCGGATTTACTCAGGATCCAAAAAGGGAGTCGCATGAGTTTCGCTTACGGGGCTCTAACCCTCTACGGCCGGACATTCCAGTCCATTCAACTACCCACGCGTTTTGTAACTCCCTGGCTGCCCTGTGGGACAACCATATTGGTCCTACAACCCCCGCTACGCAACGCCCACAGGCTTCCACGCAACAGGTTTAGGCTACTTCCCCTTTCGCTCGCCACTACTCAGGGAATCGAGAATTTCTTTCTTTTCCTCCGGGTACTCAGATGTGTCATTTCCCGGGTTCCCTCCATGCACCCTATGTGTTCAGGTGCCGGTGACGGGTCATTACACCCGCCGGGTTTCCCCATTCAGAGATCTGTGCTTCACAGTCCGCTTGCGACTCCACACAGCTTATCGCAGCTTGCCACGTCTTTCATCGGCTTTCGGTGCCAAGGCATCCACCATACGCTCTTACTATCTTAATGATTCTAATGTTTCTCGCTTTCGCACTATGCAGTTTTCAAAGACCAGACGCCTTCGCTCTCGCGGGCGCATTCTAGTTACAGAGCCCAGAAGGCCCTGAAAACTGAACAGCAGCTACTTGAATGGGGCAGACAAGCCTGTCCACGCCTATTGAAACTGGTCGAAATATCCTAGAGCAGTACACCGACGCGGCGAGCTGGCTCCAGCTAATGCTGGGCGCTCAAGCCGTTTAATGTCGGGACCGATCGGTTGGCCGTTGCCGGCCTAACTTAATCCCTAGAAAGGAGGTGATCCAGCCGCACCTTCAGGTACGGCTACCTTGTTACGACTTCACCCCAGTCGCAAGCCCTACCTTCGCCGACCGCCTCCGGTAAACCGGTTGGCTGCGCCGACTTCGGGTATTGCCTACTCCCGTGGTGTGACGGGCGGTGTGTACAAGGCCCGGGAACGTATTCACCGCGGCGTTCTGATCCGCGATTACTAGCAACTCCGCCTTCACGCAGTCGAGTTGCAGACTGCGATCCGAACTTAGACGTACTTTGATGAGATTCGCTCCACCTCGCGGTCTTGCTTCCCTTTGTGTACGCCATTGTAGCACGTTTCTAGCCCTGGACGTAAGGGCCATGATGACTTGACGTCATCCCCACCTTCCTCCGGTTTGTCACCGGCAGTCTGATGTGAGTCCTCAACTTAATGTTAGCAACACATCACGGGGGTTGCGCTCGTTACGGGACTTAACCCAACATCTCACGACACGAGCTGACGACAGCCATGCAGCACCTGTGGCACACCCTCGAAGGTCACACGTTTCCGTGCGCTTGCAGTGCCATGTCAAGTCCAGGTAAGGTTCTTCGCGTTGCATCGAATTAAAGAACATGCTCCGCTGCTTGTGCGGGCCCCCGTCAATTCTTTTGAGTTTTAGCCTTGCGGCCGTACTCCCCAGGCGGAACACTTATCGCGTTAACTACGGCACCGAGGGATTCGACTCCCCCAACACCTAGTGTTCATCGTTTACGGCATGGACTACCAGGGTATCTAATCCTGTTTGCTCCCCATGCTTTCGCGTCTCAGCGTCAGGAATGGCCCAGCGAGCCGCCTTCGCTACTGGTGTTCCTCCCGATATCTGCGCATTTCACCGCTACACCGGGAATTCCACTCGCCTCTACCATCCTCTAGCCAAGCAGTATCCATCGCACGTCCAGGGTTGAGCCCCAGCATTTCACGACAGACTTACCTGGCCGCCTACACGCTCTTTACGCCCAATAATTCCGGACAACGCTCGCCCCCTACGTATTACCGCGGCTGCTGGCACGTAGTTAGCCGGGGCTTCCTCGAAGGGTACCGTCAGGCTAGGGGCTATTAACCCTTCGCCCTTCGTCCCCAACAACAGAGCTTTACGACCCGAAGGCCTTCCTCGCTCACACGGTGTTGCTGCATCAGGCTTTCGCCCATTGTGCAAGATTCCCGACTGCTGCCTCCCGTAGGAGTCTGGGCCGTGTCTCAGTCCCAGTGTGGCTGATCATCCTCTCAGACCAGCTATACATCGTCGCCTTGGTGAGCCGTTACCTCACCAACTAGCTAATGTACCGCGGGCTCATCCCTCGCCGGATGGCCGAAGCTACCTTTCCTTACCGGACCATGCGGCCCGACAAGCGTACGAGGTATTAGCCGGAGTTTCCTCCGGTTGTCCCTCTGCGAGGGGTAGATTACCCACGTGTTACGCACCCGTTCGCCACTTTACTCACCCCGAAGGGCTTTCTCGTTCGACTTGCATGTCTAAAGCACACCGTCAGCGTTCGTCCTGAGCCAAGATCAAACTCTCCGAACTAACTCGCTCTACCGAAGCAGAGCTAAAGTTATAGTTGGTGCGGGCGATACCCGCTCGGCGATCCACATTTTACTCTCGTACCGCAAAGAGTCAGTCTCGGCGTGTTAATTGACAGGTTTGTGTATTTCTACCTTATCTTTCGCTGCTATTCAGTTTTCAAAGCCTCAAGCCCCTCGCCTCTCGGCGGAGCTAGTAACGGAACGAAACCTCTTTGAAGCGACTAAAACGCCCACCTTTCGGTGGGCCCGGAGTCTGATCCCAGTTTGTTGGGAAGACTACCTGAAGCGCCTCGTTTCGGTTTTCAAGTCGTTTGCCGTCATACCTTGAGAAGTATACCAACCTCCCAGTAGTTGTCAACTGATCTTTGGGAATTCAATGTAACTTCCCGCCAACCGCTTGCCACAACCACGCCGGGCATTGTAGCAGGTAGCTACCAGATGTCACGCGAGGGCTCGGGAAAGCTTTGCATAGCGACGTTTCCCCACTTGTAGAACTCTACCTCCCAACGACTCCTGGGCCAGAGAGAGTTTCTCGTCTTGAACAACTTCTCCGTTTATCCGTACCGCGCCGCCCCGGATAAACCGGCGGGCTTCGCCATTTGTATTAGCGAAACCTACGTGGGTGATGAGGTCTACGATCCAAACTTCGCCGTCTTCGGGTAATAAGACTACGGGCACATCCTCCGGGATCTCGCGCCGCGAGTGGGAGTTGAAGGTTTTCTCGGCCTCTTCGATAGCATGTTCGCCATGAAAACGTCGCACCAGAGAACGGGCGAGCTCTCGCTTCTGTTCGACGGGGTCCGCTTCGGGTAGAGGCTGGTTAAGAAGCTGAACGTAGTAGTCGGGCATGAGTTCATCCGGAATGCGCATGACCTTACCGAACATGTCCTGGGGAGCCTCGGTTACGCCTATGTAGTTGCCGAGGGATTTGCTCATCTTCATAGATCCGTCGGTGCCGACCAGTAGCGGCGTGGTCATGACGCACTGTGGACGTTTGCCGTGGTACTCCATGATCTGACGCCCCATGAGCAGGTTGTAGAGTTGGTCGGTCCCCCCTAGCTCTATGTCGGCGTCTATGGCGACGGAATCGTAGGCCTGCATCAGGGGATAGAGGAGTTCGGTCAGCGTGATCGGATCTCCAGAAGCGTACCGTTTGGAGAAATCGTCGCGTTCTAGTATGCGGGCGACGGTGATAGCGCGAGTGAGTTGAATAATGTCGGCAAGCGCCAACGGCGCGAGCCACTCGGAATTGTGCCGAACTTCGGTACGCTCGCGGTCGAGTATCAGGTACGCCTGGTCCAGATACGTCTCGGTGTTGTTAAGTATCTCCTCGTCGGACAGTACGGGGCGGGTCTTGGAACGGCCTGACGGATCACCGATGCGGGCCGTGTAGTCACCTACTATCAGGACAGCCGTGTGGCCGAGGTTCTGAAACTGACGCAGTTTTTCTAGGACCACTGCGTGTCCCAGGTGTATATCGGGGGCCGTGGGGTCCAAGCCAAGTTTAACCCTCAGGTTTTCACCGCTTTCGAGGCGTAGCCCGAACTCCTCGCGAGGGATTACGTCAACTGCGTTGCGAAATAAATTTTTGAAATCCATGCGGCTAATTTACCGTATGTGGAGCAGATGTAACAGAGCTATCGCTCGTGTAGTATACGAAGTCGATGGTGCGAACCCGTCAGAAAAAGGGTGCAAAAGCCCCTAAATGGTCCGACGCAGGAAGGACCATTCGCCACCTCTCGAACTCCAGGAAAAAGAGTACCGCGAAGAACGGCCTCACCTACAAATTACTGCGGGGCCTTCTCCTCTTGCTTGCCTGTGGTTTGGTTGCGTTCGCAAGCTTCAGTTTTGGGGCTTACTTTGGCCTCATGCAGAGTGTAGGAGATCCGGAAGAGCATAAAGTCAAAGCTACGGCCCCGACTTATATCTACTCGAAACCGCTTGGAGATACTGAAGGGTCACGGCGGGTTATCGGCACGATTTTCCATGGTGAAAACCGCAAAACGGCCTCTCTGCAAGAGATGCCGCCCAACCTCCTGAATGCCCTGGTGGCGAAGGAAGACGAGCGGTTTAGAGAGCACGCGGGCGTTGATCTATGGGGCATCATGCGGGCCCTATACGTGGATATTCGAGCCGGCGGAGCCGTAGAAGGTGCCAGTACGATCACCCAGCAGTACGTCCGAAATGCCTACCTCACGCAAGATCGCACGGTCGCCCGCAAACTCAAAGAAGCGGCGATCGCGATAAAGGTGGAGCGCAAGATGGGTAAAGAGGAGATCCTGGGCAACTACCTCAATACGGTGTACTTTGGAAGCAACGCCTACGGCGTCCAGGCCGCAGCCGAGACCTATTTCGACAAACCTGCAAAAGACCTGACGGTCGCCCAGTCGGCCACCCTAATCGGTCTTCTCTGGTCACCTTCGAGCCTCGGGAGCGACCGCAACGGGGCCGAAGTACAACGCAACCTCGTGCTCCAAAAGATGTTCAACAACGGCTACATCTCTGAAAGCGGGTACACGCAAGCTTTAGATAAACCACTGTCCGAAAAGTGGCCGATGGCGCCGGTGCTGGACAGGGGCCTGGAAGGGTCCCAAGTGAGCCGGGAGTTCGCCGGACTGGTGCAGGAAGAGCTCGTCAACGAGTTGGGGGCCCGCGCGGCCTTCCAGGGGGGACTGGAAGTTCACACCACGCTGGACCTAAAGGCCCAAGTCGCCGCCCGTGAAACTCTCTACGGTCCGGCGGGATACCTATCCTACCCGGACAACCCGGACGCCGCCCTCGTCTCCATTGAGCCCGAGTCAGGGAAGATATTGGCCATGGTCGGAGACCGTGACGAAAGCTCGCAGTTCGACCTTGTGACACAATCTCGGCGTCAGCCCGGCAGTTCGTTCAAGACGTTCGCGCTCATCGCCGCGTTGGAGCAAGGTATAGACCCCTCCACCGAATATCTTTCTGGCCCAAAGTCCTATGAGGTTCAGCATGAAAATGGTCGCTTCGAGACTTGGGAGGTAGAGAATTTCGATAGCGAAAACCGAGGCTGGATCCCCCTGGAAGAAGCCCTCTGGCAGTCGGACAACTCCGTATTTACAGACCTCGTAATGAACACCGATGGTCGAGGACTCACCGGTGGACCCGCCGTAGTAGTTGACGTTGCAAAAAGGCTCGGTATTTCGACAGGTTTCGGAGACGAGCTGCATCCCTCGCTTGCCCTCGGCACCGAAGAAGTCTCCCCACTGGACATGGCCCACGCTTACGCCACCATCGCCAACAAAGGACGTAAGGTCGAGCTACGGACGATCTCGCAGGTGATCGAAACAACGAAACCGGGGAAGGACAAAGTCGTTTACGAGGCACCGGAACCAGAAGGGGAGCAGGTCATAGCCACCGAGGTAGCGGTGAAGGCTACGGAAATTCTGGTCGGCGACATCAAGAAGGGTATCGCCTACAAGGCGGATCTGGAAGACCGCACCGTCGCCGGCAAAACCGGGACGAGCGAACGCTTTTTCGACTCCTGGTTTGTCGGCTACACGCCCCAGATCACGACCGCCGTCTGGATGGGCTACGCGGAGGGCGGTGCAGACCTCGAAGGACTCCTGAACCTCGGCGCCCAATACGTCGGCCCGATAGAACCCCCGGCGGTCATCTGGCGCGAGTACACCCGGAGCGTGCTAGAGGGTAAACCCGCCGAAGAATTCGAGAACGTGGACACTTCGCGCTACGATCCCCCACCTCCCCCGCCGCGTCCGGCGGGATCTGCCGTACCCGGGGGGAACGGTACAACCACCGGTCCTGCAGCGGAAACAGGAACTCTTACGCCGAACGCTGCAGGCCGCGGGCAGCGAGGTGTTTGGGCGGAACAGACACGTTAGGGTCGTCTAGCACCAAATACCGCCAGGGAAGCTCTGTGCCGCGGCTGATGCCTATGCGGGTCGTAGACGCTATCTCACCGTCCGGCGGTTCACCCCATACAACACTCAAGTTACCGTTTGTCAGGTCTATACCATCGTGCTCGAGCGTAATGCCGAACGCTTGGGTGAGCTTGCCGGGCCCGGTGCAGAGGTCCAGCTTTCCCCGCCGCTCCATCATAAGCTCCAATCCGTCGAGCGGCTTTAAGGCACGAATCAGGACCGCACTCCCCACCCCTTCGTCTTCACAAACCAGGTTGATCAGGCGGTGCACCCCGTAGGAGAGGTAGACGTAGGCGAGTCCAGGAGGGCTAAAAATGGTGCGATTGTACATAGTACCGACATTTTTGTAGGCGTGGCAAGCCGGATCGTCTGGACGATAAGCCTCGGTCTCGACGATAACGCCCGACGTTCGACCTTCGGGCGAGTCGTGTACGAGAACGCACCCTAGAAGGTCAACCGCCACATCTAGCGGGTCCCGGTAATAGAAATCGGTTTTTAGAACATTTTCAGAGATTCTTGCTCTCCAGTGAGGTCTGTTATGCGGCGGGACAACTCATCCAGGTCCAGCCCGGCTTCCGAGCGGATCGAGGACTTCAGCAGCGGCCTGACCTGCCCGATCTGCATCTGCAACCCTCGCAGAAGCTCTACAGTCCCACTCTCCGCGCCGACCATGTCCCGCAGGATCGTGGTCTCAGTCCGACCAGCGACCAGCGGCTCGGGGATGTTCTCGACGTAGACTAACGTGCGTCGGCCACTGCCCCGATCCTCTTCTATGGGCAACAGGGCAACAATCCTGTCGGAGCGCACGAACTTGCCAAACCCCAGCGAAACCAGCCGATCCGGAACGATTTTCATAGTAGGTGAATTCTAACAGAGCGCATCCCCCGCAAAACCGCTATATTTGGCGGCGTGCGTCTGCTGGGAAAGACAAAGCGTCTGAAGGGCGAGAACATCGAGCTTCGCCGGCACGTCCGGGAGAACTATTCGCTGTACGCCCGTTGGTACGGGGACCCGGAGATCTGGCACCTCACCAGTTGGACCTCGGCGCCCATAAGCCAATCCGCTGTAGAGCGACTCTTCGAGGATCGCGAGAAGTCCATCACCGACGACTCTTTCGCCATACACGTTCGGGGCCTGCGCGAGCCCATCGGCGTTATAAGCCTGATGAACGTTAGCGAGGCCAACGCCTCAGCGGACCTGTCCGTGATCCTCGGCCCCTCCGAAGAGCGAGACCAGGGCTACGGCGCCGACGCGATCAGTACGATCCTCGACTACGCCTTCGGAGAACTGGAGCTACACCGCGTCAGCCTGAGCGTCTTCGTATTCAACGAGCCGGCCATCGCCACCTACGAAAAGCTCGGTTTCCGAAAAGAAGGCCGCTACCGCGAAGCGGTAAAGCGCGAAGAGACCTTCCGGGACGCCATCCTTATGAGCATCCTCGGCCACGAGTGGCGGGCGGAGTAGAGAGCCTAGCCCCTGATCCGGGCGCCGAACTCGTTCTCCAGAAGCTCCACTACGAGCCCGATTTCCGCATCTACCGCCTCATCAGTGAGCGTCTCTTCACCCTGGAGTGTGAAACTCAGCGCCAGGCTCTTTTTGCCCTCCGGCACCTGGGACCCCTCATAGACATCGAAGACCCGAACCCCTTTCAGCAGAGGGCTCGGCAACGATTTCACGGCCTCGACCAACGCACCGGCCCGAATTTCTTCTTCCACGAAGACCGCGAGGTCGCGGATGACGGCCGGCACATTATTGAAGCCCTCGAAGCAAAGATCCGGGTCCGGCTCACAGAGCGCCAGGTTCAACTCGAAGGCCGCCACCGGCCACCCTTCCAACTCGAACTTTTCCGCAACCTCCGGGTGGAGCTCTCCAACCCATCCGGCCGCTTCACCACCGACCATCACCCGGGCCGAGCGCCCCGGATGCAGGAAGGATTCCCTGTGTGCCTCGAACGTTGCTCCGAGCATCAGACGCTCGACGATGCCCTTGGCCTCGAAAAAGCCGGCGCGCCGTTCAGGCGAGTTCCAGCCGACGGCCTGTATAGTACCGGCGAGTACCGCAGCGACCTTCGTGGTTTCTTCCACGCCCATGAGGCCGGAGGCGCTTTCCGGGTCCGACACCACGCCGGTGAACCGGAACCGGTTCGCCGTCTCTCTATCTTCTGAAGGGTTTGCGGCGAACACGCTACCCAACTCGAACAGGGCGCCGCCCCGAATGCCGAACGCGCGGTTGCGAGCCATGGCGTCGAGCAAGCCAGGCAGCAGGGTGGTGCGAAGCAGGCTGCCCTCCTGGCTCAGAGGATTTTCTATCTCTACTATCCGTCCATTACTCTCCATGCCGAGGTTTCTCCACCACCGACGAGGTCCGGAGGGATAGGTGATCGCTTCGGAGAGGCCGAGGTCAGAGAGAGTCCGGCGCATAAGACGGGTCTCGCGTTGCTGGGCGGTCAGACTGCCGGGCTGCGGAACTCTCGGCAGTTTCTCGGGGATGCGATCTAGGCCAACCAGCCGTCCGACCTCCTCGATGAGATCCGCCTCCCGTCGCAAGTCCCGGCGAAAGGTCGGCACTTCCGCTATCAGGCGATCATCCTCCCCGCTCCGGGTCTCGCAACCCAGCGAGTCCAATATTTCAGTCGCCTCGTCTTCTTTTATGATCATGCCGAGCAACAATTCCGCACGATCCAGGCGCAGTGGAACCTCCCAGGACTGTACCGGCTCCGGGTAGTGGATGAGAGTGTCATCGGCGGCCCGGCCTCCGGCGTGCTCGGTCAGCAGACCAGTGACCCGGTCCATCGCGAAGCCCACCATGTTCGGGTCCAGGTCGCGTTCGAAGCGGCCCGAGGCGTCGGTACGGATGCCGAGCCTTTGTGAAGTTTCCATGATGTTGCGGCCATTGAAGTTGGCTACCTCGATCAGCAAGTCCGTCGTATCCTCACCTACCTCAGTGTCCTCGCCACCCATAACCCCGGCGATGGCCCGTCCACGCTCTTCATCCGCAATAACGAGCATGTTCTCTTCCAGGTCGCGGACAGCGCCATCCAGGAGCGTTATCTTCTCCTCCGGTCGCGCCCGGCGAACGGCGATGCCGCCAGCGATCTTCGCAGCATCGAAGGCGTGGATGGGCTGGCCGGTCTCCAGCATGGCGTAGTTGGTCGCGTCCACGATCGCGTTGATCGGGCGCATCCCGGCGGCGAAGACCCTACGCCGCACCTCAATGGGCGATTTCTTGCCCGCAACCACGCCGGAAACGCGCCGCAGATCGTAGCGTGGGCAAAGATCGGTATCCTCGACCCGTAGGCCATATTCATCTGTGGGCTCTCCGCCCGTCTCGAAATGTGGCTCGGGGATGCGGAAATTCGTGCGGAGGATGGCGGCGAGTTCGCGGGCTATGCCGATCATACCCATCAAGTCCGGCCGGTTCGGGGTTATCTCTATATCCAGCACCGCTTCACCGACCGGAAAGTGATCCTCTACCGGCTTGCCGACTTCGTACGACTCGTCCAGCAGCAGTATGCCGGTATGTTCTTGTGAGATACCAAGCTCGCGCTCGCTCATCATCATCCCGTAGGATTCGATCCCCCGCAGCTTCGCCTTCTTCAGCTTTGTCCCGTCGGCCATTACGCTGCCGGGCAGTACGACCGGTATGCGGGCGCCTGGGTATGGGTTGGGAGCGCCGGCGACTATCTGGACCTCTTCCCCCCCGAGGTCGACCTTCGCCACATTGAGCCGGTCGGCGTTCGGGTGCGGGCCGAACTCCTGCACCTCTCCCACCACGACCTCACCGTCCGTCACGCCGAACCGTTCGACGCCATCTACTTCCTGGCTGTGGAGCGAGAAGATCTCTACTAGCTCTTTGGCCGTGAGGTCGAAGTCTATGTACTCACGGAGCCAACTTAACGGAACGCGCAAAAGTGTGCCTTTCTAAGGATTAGAACTGGTTCAGGAAACGGAGGTCGCCCTCGAAGAACATTCGAAGGTCCGGTATGCCGTACTTAACCATCGCCATCCGGTCAGGGCCCATCCCGAAAGCGAATCCCGTATATTCCTCCGAGTCGTAGCCGACTTCTTCGAGCACCGCCGGGTCTACCATCCCGGCGCCGAGCATCTCCAGCCAGCCGCTGCCCTTGCAGACCTTGCATCGCGGGTCTTCACCGCCACAGACAAAGCAACTAACATCCAACTCCACGCTCGGCTCGGTAAACGGGAAGAATCCCGGTCTAAGACGAACGCCAACTTCCTCGCCGAAAACGTACCGGGCCATCTCCGCCAGCGTTCCCTTTAGATGTGCAAGAGTAATTCCTTTATCTACGGCGAGACCTTCGATCTGGTGGAACATCGGCGTGTGGGTCGGATCTGAGTCTCGCCGGAAAGTCTTCCCTGGAACGACCACGTAGATCGGGGGTTCCTGAGAGAGCATGGTCCGCACCTGTACCGGCGACGTGTGCGTCCTCAACACCAATCCTTCGTCCACAAAGAAGGTGTCGTGTTCGCTGCGCGCCGGATGTCCTGGTGGGATGTTGAGCGCGGTGAAGTTATAGTAGTCGGTCTCTACTTCCGGCCCTTCGGCAACCTTGTAGCCTAGCCCGACGAAGAAGTCCACCACGTCGTCGATCACACGTAGCGTAGGATGAAGACTCCCCTTCGAATACGGCACGCCAGGGAGTGTGACATCCACGGCTTCTTCCCGCAGACGAACCTCACGCTCAGCGGCTCCTAACTCGTCGGCCTGCTCCTTAATGGCGGCCTCTATGTTGCGCGAGGCGAGGTTCGAGGCCCGGCCGACCTCTTTCCGCTCTTCTGGGGATAGAGACCCGATACTTTTCTTGATCTCTGTAAGCTCCGCCGAACGACCGAGAAACTGAACCCGCAATTTCTCCAACTCGGAAGTTGAGTCAGCCGCTGTTACGGCCGACAGGGCTTCGGATTGCAGCTCTTTTATGCGCTCTGTAACTGACATGTAGGCGGCTATGGTAGCACACGCATATACGCCTCGTAGAGCAGGATAGAGGCCGCCATCGCGGCGTTTAGCGATGACGCTTGCGAGGGGATCTCGACGCGCTGTTTACAGGTCGCTACAACCTCTTCCGGCAGTCCCGCACCCTCCGAGCCGATCACGACTACGAGCTTGTCGGAGGGCATTTTTTGCGGGGTAATCCCACCACCCAAGACCGCTGAGACTGTCGTAAAACCAGAGCCGCTCGCTAGCCTCAAAAACTCTATACTCTCTACCTCGCGCGCTACCGGAGCCTGGAAGATAGAACCCATCGTGGCCCGAACGGTCTTGGTATTGTAGAGATCTGCGCATCCGCCCGAAAGAGCCACCCCGGCGTCAAAAGCGTGGGCCGCCCGAATAATAGTCCCAACGTTCCCCGGATCCTGAACCCCGTGCAAAAAAACGACCCGATCACAAGCAGCGAGTAGTTCTTCACCGGAGACATCTAGAAAAGGAAAGACCCCGACCGGGCCAGTCGGGGTAGTCAACGTCGAAAGTCGACGAACGTCGTCTGTCTCTTCAAAGATTTGGCGGGGCGGTACGGGTGATCCCTTTATTAGAGAGTTGCCCTCGGCCAGAAACAACTTTTCGGTCTCCCGATGCTTTTTCTGGTGGAGCTTCGCCGCCCGTTTGAGAGAGATGGCATGCGGGGTTGTGTGTTCCTCGCGTGCCAAATATGCTACCTGTTCTCGCTTTTAGTCAGAGTCAGTCTGTTTGGCAGCCTTATCCACATCTCCTACCGTGATACGTCCCTCGGCTCCCGTACCTTCGACGGCAGAGAGATCCACATCAAGCTCCTCGGCCTTGCGCTCGGCGGCGTCGGTGACGTCAACATCGTTCTCCGCAGCGGCATCTTCGACCAGGACACGGCCTTCTTCACCGGAGCCTTCGACCTCGGTAAGATCCACGCCAAGTTCCTCAGCATCTCTTTCGGCAGCCTCGGTAGCTTCTACACTTTCGGCTTCTGGCTCAGTAGAAGTAGCCTCGGCCTCTGTTGTCTCAGACTGCTGAGCAGGTATCTCGACCGTGATGTTTGTCTCTACGGGCTGGCCTTCAAGGGCGTTTTTGGCTTGGGCAACTATGGCGGCGAAAGCTGCGGGTTCGGTGGCGGCGAGGTCGGCCAGGATCTTGCGGTCCAAGTCTATCTCAGCGAGCCGCAGGCCGTAGATGAACTGCGAGTAGGAGAGATCGTGCTCGCGAACACCAGCATTTATACGCTGGATCCAGAGCGACCGAAAGTCCCTCTTGCGCTGCTTACGCCCCTCGTAGGCATAAACCCCACTCTTCCAGACCTGCTCCTTTGCCCGCTTGTACGAACTCTTCTTCGTACCCCGATAGCCTTTGGCCTGTTCCAGAACCTTCCGGCGCTTTTTACGGGCGTGGACGCTGCGTGATGCGCGGGCCATACTACCTCACCCCCAACAAACGTTTAACGCGCTTCTCATCGGCGTTACTAACAGCGGTCTCGCTATTCAGGCGACGCTTGCGCTTGGGGTGCTTTTTCTCAAGAATGTGATTGTGGCCGGCCCGGCGGCGCCGAACTTTGCCCTTTTTCCCGACCTTAAAGCGCTCGGTTGCGCCCTGATGGGTCTTCATCTTCGGCATATTTTTCCTCCACGTTTCATCGTTTACTTACTCTAAGGCTCGCGGCACGGGAGTTTAGGCCGGTTCGCCTGCATTGGTTGCAAAGAGTAGTGTATCAAACAGTTACATTAACTGCCGGTAGCACTCTTTTCCTTGCTGTCTGAAGTCTTGGCGTGTTCCTTTTTCGGAGCCATGACCATGACCATGTTGCGTCCATCGAGGTTTGGCTTGCTCTCGACACGGCCCAGATCTTCGAGATCTTCGGACAAACGGTCCAGCAGCTTCTCTCCCAGGTCGGGATGTTGGACTTCGCGTCCCCGAAACATGATCGTGACTTTCACCTTGTCGCCACCCTTGAGGAAGCGCTCGACGTGTCCCTTCTTCGTCTCGAAGTCGTGGTCACCGATCTTGGGCCGGAGCTTTATCTCCCTCACGTTGACGATGACCTGATTCTTGCGAGCGGCTTTGCGAGCCTGTTCCTTCTGGTACTTAAATTTTCCGTAATCCATCATGCGGACGACCGGCGGGTTCGCGTCCGGCGCGACTTCGACGAGGTCGAGGTCCACCTTTTCACCGTAGTCCATAGCTTCCCGGATGTGCTTTATTCCTAGCTGTTCTCCCTTTTCGGAGATCAGGCGTACCGAGCGGGCCCTTATCTGGCCGTTAATCCTCGGTTCTTCTTCGGCGGCTACTGTGCACCACTCCTTTCGAAATTCGTTTTTTGGGGCTGCAAACGCCGCTCGCACGATACTCTGACGAGGCGCCGAACGGGCGCAGATCCCCAACTACAGAGTTATTGTACCGCGCTTTTACTGCTCCTGTCTATATGAATCACGCGATGCAATCTCTTTTTTGGCTCCATTCAGGAACTCTTCGACCCCAAGAGCCTCCTGCTGCTTCTCGCCCCGACGACGGACATTGACGGTTCCAGCCTCGGCCTCCCGGTCACCGACAATGAGTAAGAAAGGGATTTTCTGCCGGGCATTCGCACGGATCTTCTTCTGCATGCTGTTGATCGAATCGTCCACCTCGACCCGCATACCGACGTCGGCAAGTTGGCTCTGTACTTTGCGGGCGTAGTCCAGATGCCGGTCGGTAATTGGAATGACGACGGCCTGTACCGGCGAGAGCCACAGAGGGAAAGCACCACCGTAATGCTCGATCAGTACTGCCATAAAACGCTCGGTGGAACCCGTCACCGCCCGATGCAACAGCACCGGCGTATGGTCCTGCCCGTCCTCCCCGACATACTCACAATCGAGCCGGGCAGGCTGGAGGAAGTCCACCTGAATGGTCGAAAGCTGCCATTCGCGGCCCAGCACGTCCCTCGCCATAAAGTCAGCTTTCGGACCGTAGAACGCCGCCTCGCCGGAGACCTCTTCGTAAGAGATTTCTGCGGCGTCGAGCGCCGCGCGCAACTCGCCCTCGGCCCGGCTCCATTTCTCTTCATCTGCGATGTACTTTGTGTCATCCGGGTCGCGCATCGAGAGTTGGACGCTGTAGTCCGTAAAGCCATAAGTTTCGAGAGTCTCGCGGATGATCTCCAGCGCCCGGCCGAACTCCTCCTGGATCTGGTCCTCGGTGCAGAATACGTGCGCGTCGTCCTGCGTGAGGCTCCGCACCCGGGTCAACCCGTTCAACTCGCCGCTCTTCTCGTAACGGTAGAGCGTTGCGAACTCAGCATAGCGAACCGGCAAGTCACGGTAAGAGTGAGCCCGGGTATTGAAGAGGGTCATGTGACTCGGACAGTTCATCGGTTTTAGCCGGTAGCGGGTCTCGCCGTCCACCATCGACGGATACATGGAGTCCAGGTAATGTTCCAGGTGACCACTCTTGGCGTACAGTTCCTCGTTTACGAGATGGCCGGTCCAGACGTGGTCGTAGCCGTGGCGGGTCTGGACCTCGCGCACGTAGTCCTCCATAAGGTGCCGCAGCATCTCGCCTTTCGGCAGGAAGAGCGGGACGCCCGCGCCGACGTCCGGGGAGAAGGTAAATAGTTCCAGGTCCTTGCCGATCCTGCGGTGGTCACGCTCTTTGGCTTCTTCCAAACGACGGAGATACGCTTTTAGTTGTTTCTCGGTCGGCCAGGCCGTGCCGTAGATTCGGGTGAGCATGGTGTTTTCCTCGTCACCGCGCCAGTAGGCTCCGGCGATGTTTTGCAGCTTAAAAGCACCGAGCCTGCTAGTGCTCGGAACGTGCGGACCCCGGCAGAGGTCGAAGAAGTCACCTTGACGGTAGATCGTGATGTCGCCATCTTCGAGGTCTTCTATGAGCTCCAGTTTGTAGGGGTTGTCCTCGTAGAGCTTCTCGGCCTCTTTTTTGGATACCGCTTCGCAGTAGACTGGCAGGTCTCGCTCGGAGATCTCCTGCATCCGCTCCTCGATGCGCGGCAGATCGTCGTCCGTGATGCGGCCCTCCACCTCGATGTCGTAGTAGAAGCCGTTCTCTATCGGCGGCCCGATGGTTAGCTTGCTGCCCGGATAGAACTCCAGAATAGCCTGCGCCATCGCATGCGCCGTCGAGTGCCTCAAGACGTACAATCCCTCCGGCGAATCCTTCGTGACGACCTCGAACTCTTCGGCCCCATCCACCGGGGCGTCGAGATCCACCACCTCGCCGTCCAACTTTGCCACGAGCGCGTCGCGGGCGAGTCGGGCCCCGATCTTCTCGGCCACGTCCCGCGCTTTCTCGCCGGAGACTACTTCTAGTTCTCTGCCGTCGGGTAACTTAATTGCTGCCATCTAAAATTCCTCCGAATACCAAAGATACGAAACAAACACCATCATACGAGATTTTACTCGCCGGTCCCGGCGAGTCGAGAGGGCGGACAACCGGATGAAACGCTAGCCGACTGACCATCTAGAAAAGTGGGCGATAGTGGATTCGAACCACTGACCTCCTCCGTGTCAGGAAGGCGCTCTCCCCCTGAGCTAATCGCCCGTTGCAAGGCCCCCTTTCGAGAGGCGGCACCCGGAATCGAACCGGGGTAAACGGATTTGCAGTCCGGTGCCTCACCACTCGGCCATGCCGCCACAGCCTTCAAACTTCCGGGGCCAGAGCGGAAGACGGGATTCGAACCCGCGACCCTCACCATGGCAAGGTGATGCTCTACCAGCTGAGCTACTTCCGCCTTGTTGCCGCGGCTCATGTCCGCCGAAATAATTTAGCACGCCGCCAAGTCTCTTACAACCGCCGATGATCCGTCACTTGCGGGCAAAGACGAAGTAGCGCATAAGGAAAAAACTCATGACCGAAGCGACGACGATAGAGATCACCTTCGCCACATTGCCCGCGATCCAACCCGGCACCACGTCGTAGACGAGCAACGTCCTCACCAGCAGATAGAACAGACCGTTGCTGACGGCTATGTTCGCCAGGGCTTGCAAGAAGAAGAGCGAGGTCTGACGGCGGCCGTGGTTCGCCTGGCCGCGAAAAGTCCAAAACGCATTGCCGAAATAACTATTGATATTCGCGAGGACCAGGGCAACGAGGTTGTAGATCGCCAGTAGCCACGCCTCCCGCGTTGGCGACAGCCACAGTAAAAGGTTCAACGTTCCGATGTCCACTGCGGCGTTCGCAAAGCCCACCATGGAGAATTTTGAGAAGCGTATGCTCCCGCGTTTTAAGAGCTCTTTTTTGGTGGTCATAGTAGCTTCTGGGCCTGTTTGTAGTAGCCGCGGAGAGCCCGCGTGGATTTTTCCCAGCTCCGCCCTTCGGCGGCTGCCCGCGCCTTGACACCCATTTCACGCCGCAAATCCTCGTTTTCGGAGATCCGGCGGACACAAGAAGCGAGGTCTTCTCGGGAGTCCGGTTCATAGTGCAGGCCGGTCTCTCCCTCGTCCACAACCTCCTGGGAGGCTCCGCTACGCGCCGCAATCACCGGCACTCCAGAGGCTAACGCCTCAATCATAGCCATCCCCAACGTCTCGGTCGTGGAGGGGAAAAGGAACATATCCCCCGTGGCATAGGCGCGGGCGAGATCCTCACCTTTCAAAATACCGGTAAACACCGTCGGTGTGCCGGCGAAGGACCCCTCCAGTTCGTTGCGAGAAGGCCCGTCGCCCACGATAGCGAGCCGGGTCCCCGGAACCTCGAACACGGCTTTCAGCATTTCGATGTTCTTCTCCGCCCCGAGACGCCCGACGTAGATCAGGAGGCGGTCTTCCGGATACCCGCCGGTAAGCTGTTCGCGCCACTCCCGGGCCGCGTATTCTGGGCCAAAGCGTTGAGAGTCCACCCCCTGCGGCCAGACTCGGACCCTTTTTATTCCTTCTTCCAGTAGATAATCCATAGTCATTTCGGACGTGCAAAGGTTTACTTGGGCCTGATTGTGAATGAACCGTGTGACGTTGCGCGCGAAGTCTACGAACCAGCTCAGTTTGTAGTACCGGGCGTAAGTGGCCACGTTAGTGTGATAGGAGCAAACCAAAGGTATCTTGTGCCTGCGGGCCAGATAAACGCCTCCCAATCCCAGGAGGACCGGGTTTACCGCGTGAACAACGTCCGGTCGAAAACGTTTCATGGCTCGGGCAACGCCGGGATGCGGCGGGGAGAGCCGGATCTGGGGGTAGTGCGGGAACCGGACGCCGGGGACCCGGTAGATCTCCGCCCCGGCGTACTCATCAGGCCCACCCAGCGCCGGCGCGAAAACCATTACCTCATCCCCCGCCCGCTCGAACTCTTCGAGGGTATGCCTCAAGCGGGTAACGACACCGTCGGTCGCCGGGAGGAAGGTCTCAGTGAAGATCGCTATCCGCAAGCCGCCGTCATCTCCTGCGTGCAATCTTTAATTTCAGGGACCCGCCCTCCAGTCTTCATTCGAGCGCCCTCGGCTTTTTACCTGGTCTCTACAGGTTCGAGACTATAGCTTGCGTGAACTCCTTGGTTCCCGCGGATCCACCGAGGTCTTTGGTCCGGGTTTCCGGACTCTTGAGCGCCTCTTCCATACCCTGCCGCATACGCTTTGCCTCGTCGTTGTAGCCGAGGTAGTAGAGCATATTATTGGCCGAAAGCAACGTGGCGAGCGGATTGGCCCGGTTCTCGCCGGCGTACTTAGGAGCCGAACCGTGAACCGGCTCGAAGACCGCGAGGTCTTCACCAATGTTCGCCCCCGGCGCCACGCCGAGTCCTCCGGTCAGTCCGGCGCACAGGTCGGAGAGAATGTCGCCATAGAGGTTCGGGCAGACGAGTACGTCGTATTCGTTTGGCTTGTTCACGAGCTGCATCGCCATGTTGTCCACGATCCGGTCGTCTATCTCATCGAAGTCGCCCTCGTATTCCTCGCCGACCTCGTAGAACACGTCTCGAAAGAGCCCGTCCGTATACTTCATGATGTTTGCTTTGTGGATTACCGTGATGTGCTTGCGGCCCTGTTCCTTAGAACGTTCGAAGGCCATGCGGCAGATGCGTTCGGTGCCCTCACGGGTGATGATCTTGATCGACTCCGCCGCGTTCTTGCCGACCATATGCTCAACCCCGGCGTAAAGATCCTCCGTGTTCTCCCGGTAGATCATGAGGTCTATATTCTCGTATGGGGTATCGACACCCGGCAAACTCAGGCTCGGCCGGACGTTGGCGTAGAGGTCCAGTTCCTTCCTAAGCGCCACGTTCACCGAGCGAAAGCCCGTTCCTACCGGCGTAGTCAGAGGACCTTTGATCGCCACCTTGTTGCGCCGGATAGACTCCAGCACAGACTCCGGTAGCGGGGTGCCCTCTTTCTCCATGACGCCCTCGCCAGCGTCAGCGATCTCCCACTCGATATCTACATCTAGAGCCCCGATCACTTCCTTGACCGAATCAGTAAGGTCCGGGCCTATGCCGTCCCCCGGTATAAGCGTAACTATCTGAGCCATTTGCTAACCCCCTTCTGTAAAAGACCGGGCTTAGTATAGCGGGCGGTCTCGCGGGTAGCTAATTTGCCGACGCTATCGACTCTTACTGCTGCAACGTGAAGAACAGAGCCGCCCCAACGAGTACAACAAGGAGCAACACTATCAACAGCACCACGGCCGCCGGTATCAGCACCACTAGCGCGGCCTTGCCCGTGGTAGTGGCATGTACCTCGCGAACACCAATAATAGACAGTACTACGGTAGCAACAGCCGCCACTAGGGGACCCAGAAACGGGATCCAACCAACTAGCTGGCCTACCGTAGAGTAAGATGCTACTCGGAACGTAGCCTCGTAGCCAGTGGTTGCAGGTTTTACGATCAACATGACGAGCAAGTGCATAATGCCGGCTCCTATAAACAAGGCTATCGTGAAGAAGATGGGTGTAAGAAATACGGAGCCCGCGAGCCCCCCGATAGCCGCTCCTACTCCCCTGTTCCCAATGCCTACTAGCGCGCCGAGTATTCCTAGAAGCCCGCTGATCACTGCAGTAACCACGACACAGATCAAAGCGAAGATCAGCGGGTTCACGTAGTCTCCCCGCCGAGCTATACCGGAGAAGAAACTCGCAGGCCGGGTAACCAGTTCCCTGACCGTATCTACGAAACTCTGTACGGGATCCGTGTAAGTGAATTCCGTGGCAGAAGAGTCGCCGGATGACCTTCGCGGCTCTTCACCCGGAGCCCGTGATGATCCTTCTTCTCTCTCGGGGCTGCTCTCGGTATCGAAATCCACGTCAGGTCTCCTTAAAGGGTAGCAATTCGAGTCACGTTCAATTTACTTGTCAGGGCCTCCTGACGCAACCTATCCAGGCTACGCAGGTTTTGTAGAATATGTCCTGTTGTGTACTTTTCCGTGAGTGAGCCTCTTTGTCCTCTACTATAGAAACCCTGGAACGTGAACTAGGCGAAGCCCAGATCGAAAGGGAAAACGAACAGCGGGCGGTCGTCCGGGCCGAGAACGCTCACGAGGCAGCATGCTCCGCTAGGGACGAGTCCTGGTCGGAGGGCTATGCTACGGACCCGAAGGTCGAACGTCTTTCTTCGCTGGTATATCAGCGACGCAGGGAATTGTACGAGGCCATAGACTGTCTGAAGGCGGCCGAGGGACGGGAGCGCAGGGTCAAGAGCCGCCTTATGTACGTCTTGCCGGCGGAACGCCGCCGCTACCTGTTGGGCACGGTGGGTAAAGATTTCGAGCAACTACTCGCCGCCATACAGGACACTTACTGGGACGAACTTCCGAAAGCCCAGATTGTTGTCGTTACGGAGCGGCCGGGAGAGATAGACCTGCGGGGAGACGCCACCTGGCGGGCGCTGGAACGACTGTACTCGGGTATCGTCCGGAGGTGGGTCGAGATCCGTGCCGAAGAGTATTCTCCAGCGGTGGAGAAAGCGGCCCGTCAGATCTCATATTACGCCGGCGGGCACGTGCCGCGCATCTTTATCCGTGGCGAAGAACGGCGCCTCGGTAGTCCGCCGAGCGTCCCACGAGACTGGAAACCTCTCGTAGGCTACGAGAGTCACAAAGGGAAAACAGCCCTAGCCCTCATAACCGCCCACCGCTACCTGGATGAGACCGCCATCGGGCGCCTCGAAAAGCGTCTTCCGGCCCTCTTACAGGTGGCGGAGATAGCCCGTCTGTACCAGACCATGAGCCTAACGGGAGATGAGATCCGCTGGCGTCTCGAACAACTGATCTCACTTCGCCTCGAAGTTCTGGAGACTGTCTATAAACTTACCAGCCAACGCCGACGCTTCTCTTTCTACGAGATAGCCCGCGCATCCCGGCTACTCGACAGTCACTTTCCCGATGCGGCCGTCGCCGCCGAAGCGTTGAATAATGCTGTAGAGTGGGCCCTAGAGTCCGGCGTTCCGCTGGTGGACGTTGCCTATCTTAGCATCACAACGGAGGAGGATTTTTAGCTTATTCTGTAGCATCCGCAAGGTCGTGCTCCGGCACGGAAAGATTGTAAGGACGGGCCGGTTTCTCAGCCAGCACGCGGACTTTGTAGACAAAATCCGGCACGAACTCTCCCCGACGAACTTCGAGTATCTCTACCGGTTGTCCGGTAGCTTTCAGGGCAGCAGCGTCTCCTATCCCGTATCGGGCGGGCCGGTTTCTATCCACCATGTTTTCGCCTCCTCACTCATAATCAGTCAAACTGGGTAAACTATCCTGCACAGTAGCACGGCTCCCAAAAAGGAGGGCGATGACGGAGAGGTACGATCTTATAGTAGTAGGAGCGGGGCCCGGCGGCTCTTCCACAGCTTACTACGCCGCACGGTCCGGGTTAAACGTACTGCTGCTAGACCGCCAGGAGTTCCCCCGGGACAAACCGTGCGGCGACGGCCTCATGCCCCACGCCGCCGAAGAGGTCTCCCTGATGGGACTCGGTAACTGGCTAGAAGAATCATCCCACGGAAAGTTCTCCGGCTTCACAATCTACACCAAAACCGCCCACCTCCGACAGGACGTACCTCCCACGCTTCATGGTCCCCACGGCTATGTCATAAAGCGCGAAGAGACCGACGCGAAGCTGCTCGAACGCGCCACGGAAGCAGGTGCCGAATTCCGCAGCGGAGTTCGGGCCACAGAGCTTCTTCGCTCCTCCACCGGCGCGGTCACCGGCATCGAAGCGACTAAAAACGGCGAACAACTACGCTTCGACGCGCCGCTCGTCGTGGCCGCCGACGGTGTTGGGGGCTTCGCCGCCGACGGCATGAAGACCCACCAGAATGCCGTCGCCCGCCGCCAGTACTTCAAAAATGTCGTCGGCCCGGACAAAGAGCACCTGCACCTGTTCGTCAGTGAAGATCTAAACAAAACCGGCGCAGGTTACGGTTGGGTTTTCTACTTCGGCGATGGCTCGGCGAACGTCGGGGCCGGCGTCTCGACAAAGTCGCTCGAAAAGACCGGTCGTAACCTGAAAGACTACTTCGACCGTTTTCTGGAAGAGCCAGAACTGGCCGAGTGGTTGCAAAACGCAGAGCCGGAAGGACCGCCGAAGAGCTGGTCGCTCAAGATGGGTATGTGGGGGGCCAAGCGTTACGCGCAGGGACTTTTGATAATCGGGGACGCGGGCAGCATGATCCACCCGATAAGCGGCGAAGGCGTCGGCTACGCCCTGGAATCCGGCCGACTGGCCGCATCCTGGTCCCACGAGGCCCACGCCCGACGCGACTTCTCATCCTCACTACTTTCTGGCTACGAGAAGCAGTTGAAACGCCAAAGGGCCAAAGAGCACTACGCTGGCCACGCGCTCGTCAACCTCGTCCCCAACCTGGAGATGGTGGAACCGCTGTTTAAAGCTTGTGAAAAAGACCCCGAGGCCCGAAAGACGCTGGTGGAGAGCTTCACGGGCGACGCCCCAGTGTACAACTTCCTCAAACACCCGCGAACACTCGCCAAAGCCCTGCGAGACTTGATGGCTAACTCGTAAAACTCCTAGCGTGTATGCTGTCCTCAAGTTCATAAGGCAAAGGAGGAACTGTGGCGAAGAGCAGCCTAGATCTGGGTTCTATCAAAATTCGGGTGCTGGAGGACGGCACTTTTATCACCGACGCGGGCAACCTCTTCGGCGGTTCGGGTAACACGAAGATAAAGGGCGCCATGCGGCCCGTACTTGTAGAAACCGGAGAGAACCTCGTGCTCCTCGACGCTGGTTTCGGGCCGGAGCTCCCGGAGAGCCTCGAAGGTCGGTATGAACTGAAGCGGGATGAGAACAGCCTCGAAGAGAGTCTGGAATCCGCGGGTCACTCGATGGAAGACATAACGCACGTAATCCTCTCGCACCTGGATGCTGACCATGTCGGTTGGGCGCTAAACCCACCGAGCTTCCCGAACGCCACGGTTTACGTACAGAAAGATTCTTTGGAAGAAGCGAAAGACCTGCCGGAAGGAAACTCTCGTCGGGAGGCGATTCCGGCAGTGGAGAAAGGCGTCGAAGAAGGTTGGTGTGAGCTATTAGAAGGTGATGGTGAGATCGTAGACGGTGTTAGCGTAGAAGTGCGTAAGGGCCACGCGGCGGGGCATCAGATCGTCTGGATCGGCTCCGGTGACGAGCGGGCAGTCTTTACGGCGGACCTTGCACCGGCTAAGATCTGGCTGGACCCCGAACTAATAAGCGGCGTAGATACTGATCCGGAGGCCGCACAGAAAAACCGTATCGCGGTTCTGGACGAAGCCGAGTCCAGCGACTCACCGGTAATCCTCTACCACGAACCGAGTGGCTCCTTGGTAAAGGTTCATCGCAACGACGAAGATAAATTCGAAGCAGAACCTATAGGTGAGTAGTCGGTTCTATTTGCCTTTGCGCCGGTTCCGGATTTTGCGCCAAATAAACGGCGCCAAGAGCATGAGTCCGCGACGGATCAAGGTTCCCAAAAGTTTCTCCTAAGCTAAGGTATATGCTGGATCATACCACCGCGATGGGAGCACCAAACCCAGATCAGCCTTCGTGCCAAGTCGTCAGGTCACCGACAGGCTGGCGTCTGCGAGACCTCTCCCCCATGTTCGGGTAGCCGAGATAAAGGTAAGCTACTATCCTGTCTCCATCCTTTAATCCGAAGAACTCGTGCATGTGTGGGTGGTAAGCGACAGGTCCGGTACGCCAGATACTCCCAAGCCCCAGCGAGTGGGCCATTAGCTGCATGTTCTGAACGGCGGCGCAACAGGCACCATAGTTCTCCAAAGTCTCGATCTCGTCCCGCCCGGCCAGAGAGACGACGGCTATCACCGCCGGAGAACGGAAAGCTTTCTTCCGCTCGCGGCTGACTCGTCCGGCAACGAATTCCTCTTCCTCCCCCTCGGCCTCCGCCATAAGCTTTGCCATTTCGGCGCGGGCGCGGGCGAACTCGCCCCGACCTTTACCTTCGAAGATGTGGAAGCGCCAGGGTTCGGTGATCTTGTGGTTCGGGGCGTGAATGGCACTTTCCAGAACCTGTTCGATCAACGCTTTCGGTACCGAGTCTTGCTTTATGCGTCCGATGCTCTGCCGCTTTTCGATGGCTTCGGTTACGTCCAATACACCTCCTGTCCAACGCTCGTATGATCTTCGCAATATTCTAGAGTAGAAACGGAGCGGCAAAGCGGCGAGAATTCACTTATCATTGACTACAGTAGCCGGAGGGTCCGAGATCACACCGCGAGTGAGAAGTTTCTTGCGAACATCGGATAAGCCTCCAGCAGGCGATGAGACAAGGAGATCACCTGATGTCAAAGACAGTCACCGTTACCGGCGCCGCGGGTGCAATCGGTTATGCGACTTTATTCCGCATAGCTTCAGGCCAATTGCTCGGGCCCGACGAGAAGATCAAACTAAAACTACTGGAGATCGAACCGGCCCTTCAAGCGGCCGAGGGCACGGCTATGGAGATCCACGACTGCGCCTTCCCTCTTCTGGAGTCCATTGACATCACCTCTGACGCCGACGAAGCCTTCGACGGCGCCAACGTCGCCATGCTGATCGGCGCCCGCCCCCGTCAGCAAGGCATGGAGCGCGCCGACCTGCTGGAGGCGAACGGCGCAATCTTCAAGCCCCAGGGCGAGGCGATCAACGCCAACGCGGCGGACGACGTGCGGGTTCTCGTAGTCGGCAACCCGGCCAACACGAACGCCCTGATCGCGATGAACAACGCGCCCGACGTGCCGAAGGAACGCTTCACCGCGATGACGCGACTTGACGAGAACCGTGCGGTCTCAATGCTCGCCCGAAAGTTGTCGGTCGGTGTAGAGGATGTCGAGGACCTCGTCGTGTGGGGTAACCACTCCCCCTCGATGTTCCCGGACCTCTTCAACGCGAAGGTGAATGGTGAACGGGCCGTAGATCAGGTAGACATGGACTGGTACGAGAACGAGTATATGCCCCGCGTCGGCAAGCGCGGCGCGGAGATCATCGAGGCGCGTGGCGCGTCATCGGCAGCCTCCGCCGCCAACGCGGCCATAGATCACATTCGCGACTGGTTCCTGGGAGCCGACGGCCTGCGCTCTATGGCGGTCCATTCCGGCGGCCAGTACGGTGTGGACGAAGGTCTAATATCGTCGTTCCCGGTACGATGCTCAGACGGCGACTACGAGATCGTCGAAGGTTTAGAGGTCAAAGAGTTCGCCCAATCCAAGATAGACATAACCGTGAACGAGCTCAAAGAAGAGCGGGACGCAGTAAAGGACCTCGGCCTGCTTGGCTAGGTAGCCGCTGCTACATTTAAGGTACGATGTTCAGAAGACTATTCCGGGAGCCTCAGGGCGGCCAGCCGTACCCGAGCATGATCCTCATAGGTTGTTTTGTGCTACTCGTCGGCACGCTCCTGTTTGTTTTTGCTCCCGGTGAACCGAGCCAACGCTTGATTTTTCTCGGTCAGGCCGTCGGAGGTCTGGGTTTTATCTCGCTTGGTACAGCCGAACTCTTGCCCCGGATCAGGACAAGGCACGCGGTGCTGTTGAGATTACTTGCTTTTGCGTTGTTCGCACTGAGCGCAGGCGTGTTGATGGCGGCGCTGTGGGCGTCATTCGCGTGAACCCGCAAACTAATATGACCTCGGTAGAGGATCATTACCGCAACCTGCTGGCCCGCCATTACACCTGGATGCGCGGCGATTATGACTCGAAGGTGCGAGAATACCGGGGACTTTTCCGGCGAGCCAGACTCTCTTCCAAACCCAACAGTACGGCCATAGATTTGGGAGCCGGCTCCGGGTTTCAGTCGGTTGCGCTCGCCGACCTTGGTTTCGACGTAGTGAGCGTGGACTTGAGCGGACATCTTCTCGAAGAATTACACAACCGAATAGGAAACCGCAGAATCCGCACTGTACTGGGCGATATTCGAGATCCGGGCTTGTACGAGGCTCACGCCCCGATCGGGGTCGCCGTCTGTATGGGAGATACTCTCACGCACCTGGAATCGTACGACGAGGTAGCAACCCTTCTCGTAAACACGCACGCAGCTTTGCGCGAGGGAGGAGAACTAGTGTTGGAGTTTCGAGACCTCGCCACGGAATTGCAGGGCGTAGACCGGGCGATCCCGGTCAGGTTGGATGAAGATAGGATCATGACTACTTTTCTGGAGTACGAGCCGGGACGCGTGAACGTACACGACATGGTCTTTAACAAAGAAGCGTCGGGATGGGTGGTAGAAAAGAGCGCCTATTCCAAGCTTCGTCTCGGCCCCGACGTGGTGCTGTATCTATTGCATCAAAGCGGATTCGAGATTACGAAGCGTTACAACGAAAGAGGCTTCTCGGTAATCGTCGCCCGGTCCCAGGCGGCGGCTTAGAGAACCTTTATCCGCTTGCGAACCTTCGTCTGGGCCAGGGATGCCGCTATTTCGTCGAAGGCTTTGGCTGGAACACTAGCCGTGTCGAACAAGGACTGTCCCGGTTCTCCGCTCTCATCCGGTAGGATCGGGATGCGACCGAGTATTTCGGAGTCTAGTTCGCCGGAGACCTGCTCCCCGCCGTTGCCACCGAAGATCTTGAGTTCCTTCCCACAATCCGGGCATTCAGCGTAGCTCATGTTCTCTACGACGCCCGCGAGCTTGAGATGGGCCTGAACGGCCATCTTGCCGGCTTTTACAGCAACGCGGGCCGCGTCAGCCTGGGGTGTGGTGACGACCAAGGCCTCGGCTTTGGGGATCATCTGGGCCACGGTAAGCGCCACGTCACCAGTACCGGGCGGCATGTCCACGATTATGAAGTCCGGCTCGTCCCAGTAGACGTCGCGCATGAGTTGGGTTAGAGCCTTGTTCACTATCGGGGCGCGCCAGATGATTGCCTGTCCCTCGTTCACGAAGTTTCCCATCGAGATGAACTTCAGGCCCGAGGCGGACTCGATCGGAAAAATCACGCCGCCGACTACGTTCGGCTTCTCTGTCGAGCCGAGCATTACCGGGATCGAGGAACCGTGTACGTCGGCGTCCAAGACTTCTACCGAATGTCCGGCCCGATCCAGCGCCGCCGCCAGGTTCACGGCAACCGTGCTCTTGCCGACGCCACCCTTGCCGGAGACGACGGCGATAATCCGGGTCTTCGATTCGTCCCGGAAGGCTGGGGCAAGCTCTGTCGGGCCGCCGTGCAAGGAGGTGAGAAGGTTTTGCCGATCTTCGTCGGTCATCTCACCGAAGTCTATCTCGACCTCTTCGATGCCCTCGATCATCTTCAAGCGGTCCTGTATGTCGGTCATGATGCGATGTTTCATCGGGCACCCGGAGGTAGTGAGCGCCACGCCCACGGTTACACTGGAGCCCTCGATCTCGACGTTCCGGATCATGTTTAGAGAGATCAAGTCTCGCCCGATCTCCGGATCGCGCACGTCCCGCAATGCTTCCCGAATTCCGGCCTCCGAGAAACCGTCGGCAGGCTCTTCCGGC
Source organism: Rubrobacteraceae bacterium (assembly GCA_965214475.1). Lineage (GTDB taxonomy): Bacteria > Actinomycetota > Rubrobacteria > Rubrobacterales > Rubrobacteraceae > SIRX01. The sequence goes on from OZ243953.1 coordinate 706,680, forward strand.
TGCGGCGTACGGTCTATCAGGTCATCGGCCGTTTCGGTCTCCACCTCTAGCGAGGCTTCCTCCGGTTCGCTTGGCCTTTCCGTACGGTCTTCTTCAGGGTTTGTCTTGTCTGCGCCGCGACGGCGAAACCAATTTACCATGCTGTATAAAACCTCCCCCGGAATCGAGATCCGGCTTATATAAAAGCTCTTGAGGCTGTACTCCAGCCACGTGCAGGGGGATATTACCACAGCACCTTTTCAAGTCTTAGCTAACGAACCACCCTGAACTTTTTGGTGGGACTTGCTGCTCCGAGATGATCGCGGTGGGTCGGGTAAACAGCTTTGAAGCTATAGGTTCCAGGACGCTTTGGCCTGTATAGGAAATCATAGCGAGAGCGGCCGAGACTTACTTTACGCTGTGAGATTAACTTGCCGTTACGCCGAATCTGAACCCGCACGCTCCCCCGGTGGTACGGTGCAACGTTTCCTCGAATCGTCCTGCTCCGATTGAGCTTTAGTCTTTTGGTCGAGGTTCTCAGAGAAACTTTGGTCCGCACCTTGACGCTCTTCAGCGTACTTCTAGCACTTTGAAATCCATCGTCGCCTCCGATAAAGCGCGCCCTATAGCTTGTGTTTTTCCTAGGCTTGACGCCTCTCAGCAAGAAGCTACCGTTGGAGTTGGTAGCAGTCTCTCCAACACGGGAGAACCTGTTTGCCCCAACCGGACGTCGTTCCAGAATGACCTGTTTACCGGGGACAGCCTTGCCCGAAGAGGTGGTGAGTTTTCCTTTGAGACTGATCCTCGTACCGTACCTTACTACCGAGCGGCTCGCCGAAACACCGATCTTAGCGGTGGTCGAAACCTGGGCTCCTAGCGCGCCGGCAGCATTGAGCCGGCCCCCGGTAACCATCTTGCCTTCGAGGTTATCTTTCTTCTCTGCCGACTGCATGATTTTGGCTTTCAGATCAGCGTCGCCGAGATCCGGATTCTGGCTTTTTAGCAAAGCAGCAACACCCGCAACGTGTGGCGCCGCCATCGAGGTGCCATTGTAGCTACCATAGTTCCTGCTCGGAAGCGTGCTGAGAATGCCTACTCCGGGGGCCGCCAAGTCGGCGGTATTCGCCCCGAAGTTGGAGAAAGACGCTAGCTTATCTCCGCTTCCCGTAGCTGCCACGGAGATCACGTTCGAGTTGGTGTAGCTGGACGGATAGTGTTTTTGCTCCTTGTTGTCCGTGTTGACCCCGCTGTTGCCCGCCGCCGCCACGAATAGATGATTGGCGCGATCCGCTTGAGCTATAGCATCGCTCAAGGACTGGGAGAAACCACCGCCGCCCCAAGAGTTGTTGCTGATTTTGGCGCCATTCGCCGCCGCGTAGTTCATAGCCGCTATCGCGTCTGAGGTGTACCCACCCCTGGGTCCGAGGAATTTGAGCGGCATGATACGCGCCTGCCAGTTTACACCCGTGACACCGCGGTCGTTGTTCCCTTCCGCGGCTATAGTACCCGCCACGTGCGTTCCGTGCTTGTCACCATCACCGGCATCGTAGACAGTCTCGTCATTGTTCCAAAAGTCCCAGCCGTTTACGTCATCGATGTAGCCGTTTTTGTCATCGTCTTTGCCGTTATCGGGGATTTCATTGGCGTTCTTCCAGATGTTGTCTCGCAAGTCCGGATGACTGATATCAGTGCCGGTGTCGATCACTGCGACGATGGTCCTCGATGAACCGGTAGCGGTCCTCCAGGCTTCCGGGGCGTCGATGTCGGCATCTGCTACGTCACCGTTCTTGCCGGTATTGTTCAGGCCGTAAAGCCTGGAGTAATATGGGTCGTTTGCAGACTTCGTTTGCAACGGCTCGATCAGGTAGTCCGGTTCGGCATATTCGATATCCGGATCTTCTTCATAAGTCTCGACCGCCTCATCGACGCTGAGGTCCCGCGGGAGATCCACCACGTTTACGTCGCTGTGAGGGAGGTTTTCCTCTGTCCGGGCATTGTTCTCACGGTTCAACTCATTGAGGTCTCTCTGAGTAGCGTCTTCCTCTACCTTGACTATGATCTTGTCTTGGTCGAACTCCCGATCGTCGGAAGCCTCGAAGCTCGGCTTTTCGTCGGACGTATTTTCCGCCGTAGTCTGGCTATCAGCTTCCTGGGAGATACTCTGTACGGTAAGCACGATTATTGCAACCGCGATCAAAGACGCCACGAAAAGCGTCAACCTCTGCAAATTTTCTGTCCTCAACACCTGTAACACTCCGCGTCTGTTTCACTACAGTTGTGTTATCGGACAACTCGTATAGATCTTTAGTTTTTGTACTACGAAACCTCAGGGACGATATTGGCCGAAGACTTCGCGCAGAACATTCGAGACTTCGCCGAGCGTGGCGAAGTTCGAGAGGGCTTCTTTCATCGGGTGCAGCAGGTTCTCTGTGCCTTCGGCGGCTTTTTTAAGGTCGGAAAGCGAGTTTTCGACTGCGGCGCTGTCTCGACTCTCTTTTAGCTCCGCAAGGCGATCTGACTGCTTCTCGCGGATGGTCTCGTCTACGGTGTGAAGTTCCATGTCGGGTTCTTCGTCGGAAACGTAGCGGTTGACGCCGACGATGATCTGCTCTTCTTTTTCGATCTGGCGCTGGTAGCGGAAGGCGGCCTCTTCGATCTCCCCTTGCATGAAACGCTCTTCTATGGCCTTTACCGACCCGCCAAGGTCATCTATCCGCCCGATGTACTCCCACGCCTCTTCTTCTAGCGCGTCGGTGAGCGCCTCGACATAGTAGGAGCCGGCGAGAGGATCGACAGTGTCCGTCAGCCCGGCTTCGTTTGCGAGTATCTGCTGGGTACGCAGTGCGATGCGCGCACTTCTTTCGGTCGGCAAGGCGAGTGCCTCGTCGAAAGCGTTGGTGTGCAGGCTCTGGGTTCCTCCGAGCACCGCAGAGAGCGCCTGTACCGTCGTCCTGGCTATGTTGTTCTCGGCCTGCTGGGCTGTTAGCGAAGAACCGGCGGTCTGGGTGTGGAAGCGGAGCATCGCGCTCTTTTCATCGGTAGCCCCAAACCGGTCTGTCATGATCTTTGCCCACATCCTGCGTGCCGCCCGGTACTTGGTGGCCTCCTGGAAGAGGTCGTTGTGGGCGTTGAAGAAGAAAGAGAGCCGTGGCGCGAACTCGTCTACGTCCAGTCCCGCCTCTAACGCCGCCTCGACATAGGCAATAGCGTTGCCGAGCGTAAAGGCTAGCTCCTGCACCGCTGTGGAGCCCGCTTCCCGAATGTGATATCCACTTATAGAAATGGTGTTCCAGCGCGGCAACTCTTTGGCGCAGTAGGCGAACATATCGGTCGTGATCCTCATGGAAGGCTCTGGTGGGTAGATGTACGTCCCCCGGGCCAAATACTCTTTGAGGATGTCATTCTGGGTAGTGCCGGTTACGTCTTCGGGTTTCGCGCCCTGCTCCTCGGCAACGAGGGTATATAGCAATAAAAGTATTGAGGCTGTGGAGTTGATCGTCATGGATGTCGAAACGTCTTTGAGAGGGATGCCGTCGAAGAGCTCGCGCATGTCGAGCAGGGAATCTATGGCGACCCCGACTTTGCCGACTTCGCCGACAGAGAGCTCGTGGTCGGAGTCGCGGCCCATCTGGGTCGGGAGGTCGAAAGCTACCGAGAGGCCGGTCTGTCCGTTTTTAGTGAGGTACTTGAAGCGCTCGTTGGTCTCTGTTGCCGTGCCGAAACCGGCATACTGACGCATGGTCCACGGTCGGCCCCGGTACATGGTCGGGTAGACGCCACGGGTATATGGATGTTCACCAGGGTCTGCTAGTTTTTCCGAGTACTCAAAGTTTTCGAGGTCGTCGGGTTTGTAGACGGGCTTTACCTCGATCCCGGATTCTATGTGCCGGTCGTCCACGTCCATGTCGTCCCTCCCTAATCGGTGCTCTCCGGTAATTCTACAAGCTCGGTCAGAACCCCGAATGCGGCCTTCGGGTGGACAAAGGCCATCCGCATTCCACCCGCCCCAATGCGAGGCTCTTCGTCTATAAGCTCTACTCCATCGGCTTTGAGTTCTTCAAGGGCAGATTCCAGATCCTCTACCGCGAAAGCCACATGATGAAAGCCTTCGCCGTTTTTCGCGAGGAATTTTCCGACTGGTGAGTCCGGTCGGGTAGGTTGGAGAAGCTCTATATTGGATTCGCCGACCCGGAACATGGTTGCGGTTATCCCCTGTTCTTCGACGGTTTCCGGCTCTCCCGGATGGGCACCGAAGTGGGTACGATAGAAATCGACTGCGGCTTCCAGATCCCTAACCGCGTAGCCCAGGTGGTAAATTTTCTTCAGCATGGCTAACTATTGTAGATCATGCCCGGATTGGTGAGTAAAGCCATCCGTTAGAATCAAGTGTGAAACCATTCCAGAAGGAGGATCCAAGATGGCGCAAAGTGTGATGCAGAAGATCGAAGAGCTCTCCGAGGAGCGTGAGAAGGTTTTGGGCCGCGATGGAACTCACCACGCAGAACCTGGCGACCACGAGCGCTTGCAGACCATAGACCACGACCTAAAGGTGCTCTGGGACTTGCGTCACCGGGAGATGTCCGGTGAGCAGGTTGACTTGAATTCCGACTTCTACGACCGCTACGACCGGTACACGGGCAGCGACGGCCCCGGTTAGCAGTTCTTAGAGGTAACCGACCGCGCTACATCGTCCCCCGCTCGGTTACCTCTGACCATTCGGCGGTTGCCGATGCTTTGTCGATCATTTTCTTTACCTCTAGCATGTCGTCCTCGTTGAAGGCATCGGACCCGCCGTCCGGGACGAAGTTATAGACCCGACCATCAGAATAGCGGACCACGACTTTAGCAATGCCGTTGTCCGGCTCTGGAGGACCTTGCATCTTTCGGGTGCGCTCTATACCGTGCAAAACTTTCTCCCCTTTATCTCTTCTGCCCCTTGCGGATCGAGTGTACCATGCCCTCTATGTAGGCGGCCATCATGTGCAACTCGTAAGAGGCAAACTCTTCGCGTTGGCGGGCCCTGAAAACATCCCGGTCACCGTTGCCAAACTCTATAGCCACCTCTAAAATCCCATAAGGATCCATGTTGTCCCGGCGGTCGAGCGGTGTACCAGTCCACTCTTTCTCTGAGGTATCCAAACTCGTTTCTCCCTTCTGGACTCCAGGCTTCGTCTAGAGTTCGTGATCTCCATGGACTACGAGGACCGGGCAGTAGGCGTCGCGAACGACTTGGCTGGAGACGCTGCCCTGCAGAGCGTACTGAAGGCGACTGAGTCCCCGGCTACCGACTACTACCATGCCAATTTCCTGTTCGCGGGTGAGCTTTACTATCTCTTTGGCGGGTTTATCTCCGGGAACCACGTGCGACTCCGCCACGGTCCCGCCACGCTCCTCGATCTCTTTTATCTGCTTGTCGATCAGGTCGCGTGCTTTCTGGGCGCTGTCGTGGTCTTTGGAGCTGGGATCATTGTAGTTGGCCGGCTTGGAGATACCTTTACCGACGTAGATGACCTCTATACCGGAGCCGGAACTAGCCGAGAGATCCGCGGCCGCCCGCAACGCGGGGAGCGAGTTATCCGAACCGTCGGTCGCCAGCAATATGTTTGTCGGGAACAGGCTCATCTATCTCGCACCTCTTTCTATACGGATGTTCCTTCGAGCATATTATCAGTAACGCGCTCAGTAAGGGAAGTCAAAGCGGCCACAAAGGCGCTGACAAAACGAGTGCAGGGGCGAACAAAAGCGCCGGCAGCATGTTAGCTACCCGGACTTCTTTCAACTCCAGCAACACCAGGCCGAGCCCGAAAATGAGTATTCCGCCGGTGGCGGTCGTAGCCAGAATCATCGGCTCCGTTACCAAACCTTCGATAAAAGCGGCGCTGAGCGTGATCGAACCCTGCACCACGAGCACCGTTCCTGCCGAGAGCAAAACCCCCCACCCGAGCACTGAGGCGAAGGCCAGCGACGCAACTAAATCGAGTGCGCTCTTCAAAGCCAACAAACTGTAGTCCCCGGTTAGGCCGTCTTCGAGAGACCCAATCACCGTAAGAGGCCCCACGCAAAAGAGCAGGCTCGTCGTCACGAAAGCTTTGCTTACGGGGCTCTCCCCCCTCGAAAATCGCTTCTCCAGGTAATCTCCGAAACGTTTGAGACTAGCGTCGATGCCGAGCAGCTCACCAACAATGAGGCCAAGAACCACGCTGACTAGTGGGACCAGAGGATTATCGAATTCGAGAAAATTCGAGATTCCGACCAGTAGCGTGACGATCCCGATGGCCTGCATGGCGGTGTTCCGCATCCGTTCTGGCAGCTTTGCGCCAACCAGCGTACCGATGCCGCCACCAACCAGCACGGCCACCACATTTATTGCGGTCCCTATTCCCATCCGAAAAACTCTCTTCCTACACAAGCCCACACAGTAAAGCTTCGTATAACATGCGATCTAACATACTACGGTTCCAGTTCCCAAGGACGCGACTGGAGAGATGGAAGGTAGCGTGGAACCGGATCAATTCCCATATCGGTACACTAAGGACGACAAAGTTTTTATTTACTGGCATGTAAGGCAGGAGCCGTTCTCAAGGGGAACGAGGCCCGAAAGTTCATCACAGAGGTGGAGCAGCCGGAAGAGCCACAGGCACGGTTGGCTATGGCGCGAATCACGGGCAACTTTAAGCGGGGAAACGAGAGCGCCGGCCGTAGGACTTAGGTAAAGCCCGAGGGTCTTCTCCCCTGTATAATGCCGTCCGTCGGTAAGCAGTTTGCAGGGAGTTGAGTTTTGGATCTCTACGAGTATCAAGGTAAAGAGTTGTTGAAAGGTCACGGCCTTAAAACGCTTGCAGGCAGCGTTGCCGAAACTGCGGAGGAGGCAAAACAGGCAGCCGAGCAGATCGGGGGCACGGTCGCGGTCAAAGCTCAGGTCCTCGTGGGTGGCCGGGGCAAGGCCGGTGGGATCAAGGTGGTAGACAACCCGGACGACGCCGAGGAAGCCGCGGAGCAAATCCTGGGCATGGATATAAAGGGTCATACTGTCCGTCGCGTCTACATCGAGGGCGGCGCGGACATCGAGAGTGAGATGTACCTCTCTATCATGGTGGACCGGAGCGAAAAGAAACCTCTTATTCTCTTCTCTACCGAGGGCGGCGTAGACATCGAACAAGTCGCAGAAGAGAACCCGAACGCTATTGTGCGGGTGTACGTAGACCCGCTGGTCGGCTTACTGCCTTACCAGGTACGCGAGATCATCTTCAATTCAGGTCTCGAAGGGGATGCGGCGAAGGGCGTTGGAAAGGTGATCCAAGACCTCTACAAGGCGTTCCACGAGTCGGATGCGAGTCTCGTGGAGATCAACCCACTCGTCCTGACCACAGACGGCGAAGTCCTTACACTGGATTCGAAGGTCACTATCGACAACGACAGCCTTTTCCGGCACCAAGACATCTCCGGTGGTCAGGACACAGCCTCTGCGGACCCCCAGGAGCAAAGGGCGCAAGAAGTCGGGCTCCAATACGTGAAGCTGGAGGGTGACGTGGGAATCTTGGGCAACGGCGCAGGCCTCGTTATGAGCACGCTCGACGTGGTGGCCCAGGCCGGCGGCGAGCCGGCGAACTTTTGCGACGTTGGTGGCGGCGCGGACGCCGACACCATCTCCGAGGCGCTCGATATCGTGACCTCCAATGAAAAAGTCAACAGCGTCCTCTTCAACATCTTCGGCGGCATCACCCGCGGCGACGAAGTCGCCCGCGGACTACTCTCCGCCCTGGAGACCTCGGAGGTAAAAATTCCCATCGTTGTCCGGCTTGACGGGACAAATGCCGAAGAAGGCAAAGAGATACTCGAAGAGAACACCCCGGAGAATGTATATACCGAAGACACAATGCTCGACGCGGCGCGCAAAGCCGTCGAGCTCGCCCAAGAGGGAGGACGATAGCCGATGGCGATACTCGTAGACGAGAACACGCGGCTCTTAGTGCAAGGAATAACCGGCCGCGAGGGCGGGTTCCACACGGAGCGCATGATCTCCAGCGGCACAAACGTCGTGGCCGGCTCCACCCCCGGCAAAGGCGGCCAGGACTTCAACGGCGTGCCGGTCTTTAACACGGTGGAAGAAGCCGTTGAGGAAACCGGCGCAAATGCCAGCGTGATCTTCGTTCCGCCGCCCGTCGCAGCCGACGCTATCTTCGAAGCACTCGATTCCGAACTCGGAACGGTCTGCTGCATCACCGAAGGCGTCCCGGTCCACGACATGATGCGCGTCTCGGACTACTTAAACATGAAGAACGCTACGCTCATCGGCCCCAACTGCCCTGGCCTTCTCTCACCGGAGAAATCCAACGTCTCGATCATGCCGGGCGACATATTCACGCCGGGTAACGTAGGCATCGTTTCCCGCAGTGGAACGCTCACCTACCAGGTCGTCAACGAGTTGACACAAAAAAGCATTGGACAGACAACCGCTGTAGGAATCGGCGGAGACCCAATTATCGGCACGGACTTTATCGAGATCCTCAAGCTCTTCGAGGCCGATCCGGACACCGAGTGCGCCGTGATGATCGGGGAAATCGGGGGCAACGCCGAGCAGAAAGCCGCTGAATACGTTCAGAATGAGATGCAAATTCCCGTAGTCGCCTACATCGCGGGCTTTGAAGCGCCGGAAGGCAAGACGATGGGCCACGCCGGTGCCATAGTTTCCGGTGGCGACAGCACCGCAGAGGCGAAGAGTCAGGCGTTAGAGAAGGCCGGTATCCGTACCGCGACCAACCCGACCGAGGTCGGAGAGATTGTGGCCGAGATATTGGGATAATCCTCTTTCAGAGAGGCGAAAACCTCTAGGGCGATTGCACTTGGGCCAACTCCGTCGAGAATCGCAGTCGAAAAGTAAAGGTAGCAGCGTATGAGGAGGTGGGGCTTATGAAGCCGATAGAATATAGCGAGGCCCGGCGAAAGAGACTCCGTATTGCGCTTTCTATAGGGGTTATTCTGTTCGGGCTGATGATGATGGCTTCCACCCTTACGCCATATGGTCCTACGCCCCTGATCGGCTTTGTTTTCGGCGGTGGCTTCGTGTTTTATGGCACGTTGCGGGCCTACCGGGCGCTTAGAAGCTAGACTGTCTTCCGTTTTGCGCAAGTAAGCGTAAAATATGCTGATTCGTAGCTAATATCGTTTACGGTACTAGCTCGTGACAAACCACGGATAGGAGCGCCCAGAGAGCAAATGCGGGTTTTTATTGTGGGGGCCGGAGAGGTCGGGTTCAACACGGCACAGATGCTCTCCAAAGAGGGGCACGAGGTCACCATCGTCGAAGAAAACGAAGGCCAGGTGAGCCGGGTCAGTGAACAACTTGACGCGTTGGTGCTACAAGGCAACGGGGCGAGCCCCAAGATGCTCTCCGAGATCGGGGCGCACAAGTCGGAACTGCTCATCGCCGTCACAAACTCCGACGAGGTAAACATCACCGCCTGCCTGGTGGCGAAAGCCCAGGGAGTCGACCAAACTGTCGCCCGCATCCGAAACCCGGATTACTACGATTCCAAAGAACCGTTCGCCCGGGACGTTCTAGGGATAGACTTCGTCATCCACACCGAACGGGCGGCGGCGGAGGAAATACGGGACGCCTTGCGGGTCCCGGGTTCGGTAAACGTCGAGACCTTCGCCGAAGATAATATCGAGGTTGCAGAGGTTGCCCTAAAGGAAGATTCCCCGGTCGCCGGGTACGCCGTGAAAGACGTAGAGCTTCCAGACGGAAGTCTCATCGTTGGAGTAGTGCGGGACAATAAGACCATCATCCCGAAGGGCGACACCGAGTTGCGGGCGGGGGATCACGTATTCCTCATTAGCGAGCGCAAAAACATCAATCGCGTTGTGCGGGCTGTCTCTACGGATACCGAGAAGGTAGACGAGGTTATGATCTTCGGTGGCGGGAAGATCGGGTTGCGGCTCGCCATGATTCTGGAGGAAGAAGGCATCTCGGTAAAGATAGTCGAGAAGGACGAGGAGCGGGCCCAGTACATCGCCTCGCGCCTCCGCAAAGGACTTGTGCTCCACGACGAGGGGATTTCGCGAGATTTCCTGCTTCAGGAACGGGTGGATCGCACCGGAGCGTTTATAGCGGCTACCGGCGATGACCGGGCGAATCTCCTGGCTGTGATGTATGCCAAGCAGCTCGGCGCCAAACGGACGATCTCCGTCGTCAGCCGGGCGGAGTTTGCCCCGCTTTCGGAGGCCCTCGGCGTGGACATTGCCATTTCTCCCCGCCTCATCACTGCCGGCGTAATCCTGCGTTTCGTTCGCAAGGGAGACGTGATGGCGGTCAACGTATTGGAGAGCGGGGCCGAGATGATCGAGATGCGCGTACCCGAGAGCTGTCGCGTAGCCGGCCAACCTCTGTCAAAGGTAGGTTTCCCGGAAGGGGCTATAGTCGGGGCGGTCCTGCGTAACGGGGACGTGGTTATACCCACGGGCAATGAGGTACTCCAGCAGGGCGACGACACCGTGGTATTCACCCTCGAATCTGCCGTAGATGAAGTAGAACGCCTCTTTGCATCCTAGGGTAATAGCCAGTGCGATCGGGGCGGTGGTCGCCGCCGGGGGCTTGCTTATGCTCGTGCCGACCATCTTCTCCTTCTTCGCAAGAGACGGAGCCTTTGCATCGTTCGCCCTGACAGCACTCGTGACTATAGCCCTGGGCGTCGGCACGTTCTTCTTGGCCCGTGACAGAGACTCTTATACCTCGGCCCAGGACGTCTTTCTCATAGTGGTTCTCGGCTGGATCGGGGTTGCCTGCGCCGGTTCGATGCCCTTCTTACTAACGGGCTTGATGACACCCATGGAGTCTTTCTTCGAGGCGATGGCAGGATTCACGACTACCGGAGCCTCAACGATAATAGAACTTTCGTCGGTCGCCCCGTCTCTTCTGCTCTGGCGGAGCCTCATGCAGTGGGCCGGCGGAATCGGGATCGTGGTCCTCTTCGTCGCGGTGGGTCCGCTCGTGGGTTTCGGGGCCTCGCAGCTCCTCTCGGCTGAGGTGGCGAGCCCCGTTCCCGAAAGGCTCACACCCCGAATTCAAGACACGGCAAAAAACCTGGCGCTCGTCTACCTGGGACTGACCGCCGGCGGCATAGTCGTCTTGTTTCTCGTCGGGATGAGCCTGTTCGACGCGGTTAATCACGCGCTTACCACAGTTTCGACGGGAGGTTACTCGACCCAGCAGAACTCCATAGGAAGCTTCGATTCCTGGGCTATCGAACTTGCGATCGTGGTCGGTATGCTCCTCTCAGGGGTCAACTTCGCCCTCTACTACATAGCCTCCCAGGGACGATGGACCCGGATCTTCCGAGACCCGGAACTGCGCGTTTACCTTGGGATAGCAGCGGCGGGTACGGTTATCATGACCATCTCGTTGTACTTTCTCGACTTTCGACAGTCGATCTTGCTGGCCTTTCGGGAAGCGTTGTTTCAGAGTGTCAGCTTGCTAACCGGTACGGCTTTCTCCACGGCAAGTTGGAGTGACTGGGACCCGCTTTCACAAGGACTGCTAATTCTTTTTATGGCGATCGGGGGTTGCGCGGGGTCCACTTGCGGCGGCATTAAAGTGATACGCTGCATCCTGCTCGCCCGGCACGGTCAGCAGCAAATTTTTCACATGCTTCACCCCCAGGCCGTTACCCCGCTCAAGCTGCAAGACCGGGCGCTTTCCGAACAGTTGCGGGTAAGTATCCTGGGGTTCTTTTTCGTGTACATGCTAACGCTCGCTGTCGGAACCCTGATAATCGCGGCACATCAGGTTCCATTGGCCCAGTCTCTCGGCTCCGTCTTCGCCTGCCTGAATATAACGGGCCTTTTTATAGGCGAGGTCGGCAACGCGGATTTTTACTCTGGACTGCCGGCGACCGCCAAGCTAACGCTCACGGTCTTTATGTTGCTCGGTCGCCTGGAGCTACTCACGGTACTGGTGATCCTAACCCCGGCGTTCTGGCGCGGCTACTAGACCCCTGGGATGAACCTCAGAGCCGTAGTCAGGGTCGTAGCGGGTGTGATCCTGGCGCTGGGCGTGGCGCTGCTGGCACCGCTCGCAGTATCCTTTATATACGCTGACGGTTCCTGGAAGAGCTTCCTTTTTCCGGCTACGGTGATGGTGTTGGTGGGTGGCGCAGGGTCTCGGGCGGCCCGGACCGGTTCATCGCGGGGACCGCTGTACGTCTCCAACCGCGACGTGCTGCTCTCGGTGACGCTAGCCTGGATATTCGCCGCGTTACTCGGCGGGGTACCGTACCTGATCTCCGGCACCTTCGTCAACCCCATAAACTCGACGTTCGAAGCGATGAGCGGCTTCACCACCACAGGCGCCACAATGCTCGAAGACATCGAGGCTCCATCACCCTCTATCCAATTCTGGCGCTGTATGACACAGTGGCTCGGTGGAATAGGAATCGTGGTCCTCTTCGTCGCCGTCGCCCCCGTTCTGGGTTTCGGTGCGGCGCGGCTCTTGTCCGCCGAGGTCTCGGGCTTGGGCCAACCCCGACTTACCCCACGCATCGTAGACACCGCCAAGGCACTATTGGTCATCTATCTAATACTCTCCGCAGCAGAGGTCGTGGCGCTGCTATTGGCGGGTATGCCCCTCTACGACGCGGTGCTGCACGCCTTTACAACCATTGCCACGGGCGGCTTTAACCCCAAGAACGCCAGTGTGGGTTTCTACGACTCGGTAGCAATAGAAACGGTCATAATCGTCTTTATGATACTTTCGGCCGTCTCGTTTGCCGTCTATTATCTGCTCTACACGCGGCGAAACTGGAAAGTGTTGTTGGACCGGGAGCTTCTCACTTATCTCGGTATCCTGGCGGCGTCCGTATTGTTCGTGTGGGGCATTCTGGTCTACGAGTCACACTACGAGGGCGCTTGGGGTCAGGCTTTTCGTGACGCGGCCTTCGACACTACAAGCGTTTTGACCACGACAGGTTACATCACCGCAGACTTCGACGAGTGGCCTACGGGTGCGAGGTTTACCCTGCTTCTACTAATGTTCGTCGGGGGCTGTGCCGGCTCCACGGCGGGCGGTATCAAGGTGGTGAGGGTGCTAATCGTCTTCAAGACTATTCTCGGCGACCTTCTACGAGCCACACATCCACAGGCGGTCACCCCTCTAAGGTTAGGTGACCGCACGATACCGGAGCGCACGAGGATCGCGGTCATGGGACTTTTCTCTACCTGGATCCTGACCTTCGTAGTAGGTACATTTGTCGTATCCATCCAGCCGGACCTGACGCTCACCTCTTCGGCTTCGGCTGTGGCGGCAACGCTAAACGTGATCGGTCCGGGCCTGGACCAGGTCGGCGCTTCGGAGAACTACCGGGCCGTGGACCAGCTAGGGACAATAGCCTTGACTTTCTGCATGCTCTTCGGCCGGTTGGAGATCCTTACCCTCTTGGCCCTCCTCTCACCTTCGTTCTGGCGCAGATAAGGTCAGGAGTTATCCTGGATCGGGCAGATCAATAATCCTGCGTCCCATGAAACTCGCCACGAGTTCTACGGCGAGCTCTGCCGTGCCGTTTTTGAGGTCCAGTATGGGATTTACCTCGACAACGTCGAGCGAGGTGACGATCTCCGCTTCGTTTATTAGCTCCATAACCAGGTGCGCCTCGCGGTAGGTAAACCCGCCCCGGACCGGCGTTCCGACACCGGGGGCCACTTCGGGGTCCATCACATCCAGGTCGAATGAGAGATGCACCCGGTCCAGGTGCGAAAGCGCCTTAAGAGCCTGCCGCAATACCCTCGCAACTCCGTAGGCGTCTATCTCCTTCATGGTGTACGACCGCACCCCGGCCTGACGGAGAAGGTTCTGCTCTTCCCGGTCCACGGAGCGGAGGCCGACGATAACCACGTCCTCCGGGCGCACACTGGCCCCGGAGACGCCAATGCTTACGAGGTCCGGGTGTCCATGGCCCGCGAGCACGCCAAGGGGCATGCCGTGGATGTTGCCGGAGGGCGAAGTTTCGTGGGTATTGAAATCGGCGTGGGCGTCCAGCCAGATCACCCCGGTCCGTCCTTGCGTAGCAACCCCCGAAACGGTTCCGATAGAGATGGAGTGGTCTCCCCCGAGGAATAGCGGGAAAGCTTCTCGACCAACCATCTCTCCTGCACGGTCGGCGACCTTCTCGCAAATGTCACGGACGGCGGAGAGGTGACGGAGATCCTCGCTCGCATGAGCCAACTCCGGGATGGGAGGCTCAACATTGCCGAGATACTCGACACCATAGCCAAGTTCTTCGAGACCGCTTTTGAGACGGGCATACCGGATGGCGCTCGGGCCCATGTCGACGCCGCGGCGATCCTGCCCGAGGTCCATTGGAACCCCGAGGATCTCTACAGCTTTCTGTCCCGGCTCAGGCAAAGGCTATCCCACCACTCCGACGATGGTCTGCGGCGGCTTCGAAGTCTCCTTCCGGAGTCCGCCGAACGGCGTTGACACCGCCGAAGTACATGTTGGGCTCTTCGAAGGGCAGTACCCGCTCGTAATCGTCGTGGTTAGCCTTAGGCGAGCCCGCCTCGTAGGCAAACAAGTCGCCCTCGGAGTGAAAACGCGGGTACAAGACGGCTTCCTCCAGCGGCATTCCGAAGTCTATAACGTTGACGATGGTCTGGAGGATTGCGGTGGGTATCCGTGAAGCACCTGGTGAACCCAAGCTGACCAGGCCTCCTTCCTCGGAGGAGACGATGGTCGGGCTCATGCTGGAGATGAGCCGATGGCCGGGTTTGAGCGCGTGAAATCCTTTGGGGTTTAGCTCTGGCTCACCGAGGGCGTTGTTCATGGGGATGCCGGTACCGGGAATCACCAACCCCGAACCATAGCCCATGCTGGCGGTAATGGACACTGTGAGCCCCTCATCGTCTACGCAGGAGAGATGCGAAGTATGCGGGGACCCGAAGATGCGCTTTCGCTGCAACTTGGCATACTCCTCACCCGTAAGCCGTTCGGCCACCCGTTCGTTCTCATCTCCCTCGATATACTCTGTCTCCCGGTCCGCCAGGGCGAGCCTCATAGCTCCGGCCATGGCCCTCACGTAGTCCTCATCGGACATAGAAGGAAGATCGTAGGCGGAGACCACCTTGAGCATCTGGGCCAGGGTGGAACCACCGGCGGATGGCGGACCGTTAGTGTACATGCGCCCCGCGCCGTACTCTACGGCCATAGGCTTCCGTACTACAGGCCGATACTCTGCGAGATCCTGCTCGGTGATAATTCCGCCCATCTCTCTGATGTAGCCAGAGATCCTGGTCGCCAGTTCGCCTTCGTAGAAGAGGTTCGCCCCTTCTTCCCCGATAGACTCCAACGTGTCGGCTAGCTCGGGAAATCGGACCTCTTCGCCTTCAAAGTACGGCCTCTCACCACCCTTGTAAAAGTTTTTCCGGGTCTCCTCTGTAAGCCGCAGGACCTCTTCGGCGATCTGGAACCACATGCCGCTGGTTTTGCAGAGCAGGAATCCCTCTCGCGCCAGGCGAACCGCCGGAACCAGCGCCTCGCCGAGTGAGAGTCGGCCGTGACGGGCGAGTAACATCTCCCATCCCCGCAGAACGCCCGGCACAGCACAAGAAGCGCCGCCGACGGTTGAGCTTACGCCGGCCCCGTATTTGAGAATTACGGTCTTCGGGTTGCCATCGGCCCCGAAATCCGAGTCCGGCAGGCCCTTACCCGGCATCATGTCATAGTAGTCGATCAGCTCGGCGCCCCCCGGCGTACGAACCAGCGCGAAGCCGCCCCCACCGATAGAGCTCATGAGCGGCTCCGTAATGCCCACAGCGGCGGCGGCCGCGACCGCGGCGTCGGCAGCGTTACCCCCGGCCCGGTATAACTCGGCTGCTGCAGCGGCAGCGTAGGGTGTCCCGGCTGAGGCTGCAAAAGTGTTGGAATTATCCGCTTCGATCATCTCTGGTTATCATACGCCCCGGTTAGGTCAGCGGAAAGGGTATTGAGGCTCTTCAGAGAACACCTCCAGGTATTTCAACAGTTGGGTTTGTAACTCTTCCAGCCTTTTCTACCTGCAAAACCGGGTTTTTGGATGGAAGTTGACTTGTAGCAGGCCCAGCGGACTATCATACGGGTAGATAAACCATTAGAGAGGGCGTTGGATTTGCAAGTAGAAAATGGCGGCAGCGGGACGCAGTTCAACACGGCTTCTTACGAGGAGATCAAGGGCGCCGAGGTCGCCGACGTCTATTTCCATCGCACGATGGAGATCCTACGGGCACGAGGAACGGAAGACACCCCGGTCCACGTCGAAGTAACGTTAAAAAGCTCGGACCCAGAGGAATGGTTCGTAGTTGCAGGCCTTGACGAGGTGGCGCATCTTCTGGCGGATGTAGAGGTGGAGGCGCACGCGGTACGGGAGGGTACTATCTGTCGGCCCCACGATCCGGTCTTAACGCTAACGGGCCACTACGCCAGCTTCGCGGAGCACGAGACGGCCATACTAGGCTTTCTCTGTCAGGCATCGGGGATCGCCACCGGGGCGGCCCGGTGCAGGATCGCGGCGGGCGATCGGCCCATTATTTCCTTTGGAGCAAGGAGAATGCACCCGGCGATCACACCGATGATAGAGCGGGCCGCATACCTCGGCGGATGTGACAGCGTCGCCGTAGATCTCGCCGCCAAACGAATCGGCATTCCCGCAACCGGAACACTCCCCCACGCCCTTACCCTAGTGCTCGGCTCCACCCACGAGGCGGCGAGAGCATTCGACGAAGTCATCTCCAGAGACGTAGACCGAACCATCCTTATCGACACCTTCGACGATGAGAAGTTTGGGGCCCTGATCGCCGCTGAGGCCATCCCGGACTCCATCTTCGCCGTCCGCCTGGACACCCCCGGCAACCGTCGCGGAAACTTTCGAGAACTGATGGAAGAGGTCCGCTGGGAACTAGACCAGGCCGGTTTCTCGCACGTCAAAATCTTCGGTTCCGGCGGTATTACCGTGGACGATATTCTGGAACTCAACCCCATCTGTGACGCTTACGGCGTCGGCGGCTCCATCGCCGCGGCCCCGATGGTGGACTACTCTCTCGACATAGTGGAAGTGAACGGCGAACCCCGGTCCAAACGCGGCAAGCGGAGCGGGAAAAAGAAACTGGTCGAGCTCGAAGACGGCACCCGCGCCATGATGCCCGGCGAAGAAAAACTCCCCACCGGCGCCCGAGACCTCCTACAACCTCTCGGAGAACATCCACAACACGTTTCCGAACTGCGTAGAGAAGTCCTCTCTCAACTCGCAACCGGACGCTTCATCCTGTAGGCGAACGCCTTCGTCCAAGTCTTGCCTTTTGGGCCAAGTTCCCCTGCTTTATCGGAGCTGGCTAAAAATCACTCATTTGAGGGATGTAGATGTCGCCACCAAGGAAGATAATTGATGTGCAGCGACAAGAGAGCAAAAGGACGAAAAGATGGACCGTACACATATCACGTCAGTTCCCCACCACTTCATCTGTCCCGTCTGCGAGAAGGGTGTGCTCCGGCCTCTAGGGGGCGATTCCGCCAAATACAGCCACTGTGGTTGTCATAGCCGGTGCGATTTTGACGACCCTAAAAGGGGTCTAAAAACTTCCTCACGGCGGAGTGGGCAGAGATTAACGACTCAGTCTTTTCCAGTCTCTGCCACTACCTCCTTGAATACGTTCATTGCGTTGATGGCCGTAGGGAAGGGAAGCCCGCGTATGGCACTGTTTGCCCTCCCGACCGTGACGTTTCCACAAACAACTGCGTTAGGAGCTATGTAAGCTGACTCGTGAACCTGTGGTCGCTCTCCCCGATATCCC
The DNA here is from genome assembly GCA_965214475.1 of Rubrobacteraceae bacterium. Taxonomy (GTDB): domain Bacteria; phylum Actinomycetota; class Rubrobacteria; order Rubrobacterales; family Rubrobacteraceae; genus SIRX01. The sequence continues at coordinate 724,470 of OZ243953.1, forward strand.
AGAAACATTCGTGGACCTCCTCGTATATTGCGCGGAATAGACTACCTATCAGGTTACGCCTTGCCGGTGTCGATGACGAGATAGTAGCTGCACTCTACTTCTCCGGCGTTGTCGAAGCGGTGGGTAACATCGGCCTCGAAGTAGAGGGCGTCGCCTTCTTCCAATAGATGCTTTTCGCCGTCCAGGATCGCCGCGAGCCGTCCGCGCTCGACCACGACGTACTCTTGAACTCCCCGCTTGTGAGGCGGAAACTCTCCCGAGGTCGAGCCTTCAGGGATTACGTTTCTTATGAACTCCACGCCCCGCTTGCCGAATGTAGGAGAGAGCAGCTGCCTCTCGAATCCGGTCTCCGGGTCGCGCACCACCATCCGCTGATCTTGGGGTACGAGAATAACTTCCCGTCGTTCTTCGGTACCGGCGAGTTGCGAGAGCGTTACCCTCAAACCTTCGGAGATTCTAGCGGCCACGACCAGCGTCGGATTCTTCTCACCCCGCTCTATCTTGGAGATCATGGCCCGACTCACCCCCGAAGACTCCGACAAGTCGTTGAGCGTTAAATTCTTCACCCGCCGCAACTCCCGTACCCGGAAGCCTAGCTTTTCGGAAGACACCTCATCGACAGTGGTGGATGCTGTTCTTGCTTCTGCTTCACTCATTTGCAAGAATTTATTCTACCATGGTAGATGTACTAGGTTACTTGGTTGCAGCCGCGCCATTTCTGGTGGCGGGCGTAGCGTTGCTCGGGCTGCGGTGGTCGGCGGTGCAGGCGGGGGTTGCAACGTTGCTGGCGGCGTTGGCGGGGGTGTTGTTTTGGCCGGCTCTGCAGTTGGGAGACTTACCTGGCGCGTTGGTGGATGGAGCAGGCACTTCGGGGCGGGTACTGTATGTGTTGTTTGGAGGGTTGTTGCTGTTCAACTTGCTCTCTGCGGGGGGTGCGATACGGCGGGTCTCGGAGTTTTTGGGGAGTTTGGAACCTGAGAAAGAAGCTTTGGCGCTTGTGGTGGTGATCGGGGCCGCGCCTTTTTTCGAGTCGGTGACGGGTTTTGGGGTGGCGGTTGTGATCAGTGCACCCATCTTACTGGCCGCTGGGTTTCCGCCGCTCAAGGCCGCTGTGCTAGCTAGCTGGGGGCAGTGCGCCGTGCCGTGGGGTGCCCTAGGGGTGGGAACCGTGATCGGGGCGGACCTCGCCGGGATGAGTTTCGGCGCACTCTCGAACGCCAGCGCGCTGCTGAACCTACCCCTCTTCCCCATATACGGCATCGCGACCGTGGCCCTCGCCGGGGGTTGGGACAGCGTCCGGCGACGAGGACTCGAAGCCCTATTTCTCGGAGCAGTTGCGGGACTGGGGACATTGCTAACGAGCATGTATCTAGTTCCGGAGCTTTCGGGAGCCATCGGTGGACTTTGTGCGGTAGCGGTGTTCCTAGCGATCCGGTGGCGAAAGGTCGCCGGAAGTATCGTGCCGCTGCGGGCACTGCTGCCCTATGGGTTTCTGTTGACGCTGCTGGCCTTGGCGAACGGGTTGGGTCCGGTGCGGAGTGTTTTGGGGAAGATGGGTCCGGCTTTTTCGGGGCCGGGGCTGCCCTTACTGCTCTCTGGGATATTTGCGGCCGTGCTGCTCGGACTAAGGACAGAGTCCGTGGGTTCAGCCGTTCAAAATACCGTAGGACAGTGGCTTCCGACTGCCGGCGCCGTGCTCACCTTCGTGCTCGCCGGGCAGATAGTGGCTACCTCAGGGGCCGCGTCCATTCTAGCCTCTGCAACCACAGCTTTCGGCGAACTATATCCGACGGCCGCTTCTGTTGTTGGCTTTCTGGGGGGTGCGCTCACCGGCTCGAACGCGGCCTCCAATGCGCTGTTCATGCCGCTCCAAATAGAAGCGGCCCGTAGCCTGGGGGTATCGGAGTCGTTGGTGGCAGCCATCCAGAACGTCGCCGGGAGCCACGCCAGTATGTTGGCCCCCCAGCGCGCTATCCTAGCCGCCACGGCGACCGGTCTGATCGGCCGTGAAGGCGATATTGTCAAGGCGATGCTTCCACCGGTAGTCATCTCCGTTGCGGTGCTAGCCGTTGTGGGAGCGCTTCTGTAAATCCGCCCCACTAAATGTGTGCCGAAGAGTATCTCTACCAATCGTAAGCTTGCGGCTGGCGGTTGGCGAGCGCGGGGAACTCGGTGCGGAAGCTATCCAGGTAGTCCAGGTCGAGATTTGCGAGCGCATATCCGTCGCGGTCGGGAGGCTGGGCGAGGATTGTACCCCACGGGTCAACGATCATGGACCGCCCGTAGGTCCAGCGTCCGTCGGCTTTCTGCCCCCACTGGGCCGGCGCGATCACGAAAGCCTGATTCTCGATAGCACGCGCCCTAAGAAGTACCTCCCAGTGGTCCTTGCCGGTCTGTAGCGTAAAGGCGGCGGGAACGGCGAGTATCTCGGCACCCCGCAGTGCCAAGAGCCTATACAGTTCCGGGAAGCGCACGTCGTAGCAGACGGAGAGGCCCAAGGTCGTGGGACCGGCTTTCACCGTAACGACCTCCTCACCCGGCGCTATGTTGGCGCTCTCAAGATATTCCCGATCAGGGGCTTTTACGTCGAAGAGATGGATCTTTCGGTACACGGCGGCCAGTTTCCCGTCCGGCGTAAAGAAGGTGGAGGTGTTGTACATCTTCTCCGAGCCGGCGTCTTCCAGGATCGAACCGCCGAGAACGTACACCCCAAGCTCTTGCGCCAACCCTGATAGGAAATCGGTTGTTGGGCCGGGCACGGACTCTGCGTTCTCCTTGTAGACTTTATCCAACCCGTGGCAACTCCACAGTTCCGGCAGGGCGACGAGTTCCGCCCCCGCAGATACTGCGTCACGGATCAGGGCTTCCGCCACCGTCTTGTTCTCCTCCTTGTCCGGTGTAGAGGACATTTGAATTGCTGCTACCATCAATTTCTCAGACAAAATGCTGGCTCCTTTTTTAATATCTCCTGAACTAACGCGTTGTAACTACGAGCAGACTACATTCAGATCCTAGTTTTTCATACTTTTGGCAATGCTTTACGACCGTTTGGCGGATGATATTTTTCAATGACGAGTTTATTGTTCATTTTTAGCTCGGTGTAGATTTGAGGGGAGCGTAGATTTGCGAATAGTCGCGGCAATCGTCGGAGGTATTGGGGCATTGTTCGGGATACTGATAAGTGGTTTGGCTATTCTGATTGTCTTTAGCATGATGCTTTCCATGGGCGACTTCGCTATTCTGCCTGTAGACTTGGTGATGATCGGCTCGAAGGTGGTTATAGCACTTTCGTGTGTGACGGGTCTGATCGGAGCCGGATTGTTGTCGGCTCACGGAAGTCTCAAGAGTATTTACCTGATGTTAGCCGCTGCTCTAGGGATGGCTGTTGTCAGAACTATCCAGCCTCTCCTGGTTAGCGCGGTAGGCTCTATAGGGATTCCCGAACGTTTCGCCGCAGACCCATCACCTCTGGGGGCGGGATTGTCAATACCCATTTTGCTTCCCGCAATAGCCCTGCTACTCGCCTCTGCGCTGGGTGCTTATGCGGTCAGAGTTAGATGATAATTGGAATGCAGAGCGCGCTACGTCACAGGCTTTTACTAGAGGTAAGTTAGCTCTACTCCCAAAGACCGGCCTCCAGCACGCGTTCTTTCTCTAAGTCCGGCAAAGCCAAGTAGTGCCGGGCGGTCTGCAAGAGAGCCTCCAAGGGTAGGAGTCCGACCAACTCCGTAGACTCTACCGAGGCGCCATGCTCGGCTGCTTCGTGACGAATTGCTTCCATTGCATCCGGTAGCGAAGTTTTTTCCAGGTCCGTCAGGTTCATGGAGACTTGTGCCTTTCCTTCGACTTCGAGCCCGAGAGCTTTGAGACCCGGCAACCCGCCGTCACGCTCACGGATTTTGCCGGCGATTTTACGGGCGATCTCTACATCGTCCGTATCGAGGTAGGCGTTGAAGGCGACCAGGAAAGGCCGGGCTCCCACCGCCACGGCTCCGAGATTGGGAGAGAGTTGCTCTGGACCATAGTCCGGGGTCCAGTCCGGGTGGGAGATGCGTTCCGCAACGCCTTCTTAACCACCGCGCCGGACATCGGCCAGGTTGCTCCGATTCGGGGCGGTGGCAGCGGCTTGGTAGAGGTAGACGGCGAAGCCTAGAGCGCCGATCCGCTCGCCCACTTTGTTGGCTATACGAGCGGCATCCGAGAGCGTCGCGCCTTCCAAAGGAACGAAGGGCAGCACGTCGAGGGAGCCCATCCTGGGGTGAACGTCGGCCTGGCTGGAAAGGTCTATTTCGGCGGCGCAAGCGCGGACGAGACTCACGGCCGCTTTCACGAGCGGTTCCTCCTGTCCGACCATCGTGATGACGCTGCGGTTGTGGTCGGAGTCGGAGTGGAGGTCCAGTACGCGGACGACGGGAACGGAGCGCACAGACTCTAGGATGCGGGAGACCTTCCCCCGGTCCCGGCCTTCGCTGATGTTCGGGACGGCCTCGAAGAGCGGTTCGGCCAATTAGCTGGCGCCCAGTGCCCGGTCGAGGTGTATGGCGGCGCTGATGAGCGAGAGGTGGGTGAAAGCCTGGGGAAAGTTGCCCAAAGCCTCTCCGCTGCGTCCGATCTCTTCGGCATAGAGGCCAAGGTGGTTCGCGTAGGAGAACATTTTCTCCAGGGCGAGACGGGCCTCTTCGAGGCGCCCGGATTTTGCGAGGCACTCGACGTACCAGAATGAGCAGAGGCTGAAGCTGCCCTCTGCTCCGGAGAGTCCGTCGGAAGCAGCATCCTCTACATTGTAGCGATCTACGAGCGTGTCGTAGGTCAGCTCCTCCTGAATACGATTGAGCGTGGAGATCCAACGCGGGTCCGTCGGTCCGACGAACTTGACGAGCGGCATCATTAGCAGCGACGCATCGAGGGCATTGGCGCCATAATATTGGACGAAACTTTCCTTGTCGGGATTCCAGCCTTCTTCCATGATCTCTTCGTAGATCTTGTCGCGTTCGTGTATCCAGTTCCCGTCGCCGGCCGGCAGACCGCGCTGCCGGGAGATACGAACCGCCCGCTCCAGCGCCACCCACGCCATAACTTTGGAGGAGACGAACTGCTGTCGCCCGCCTCGTACTTCCCACATACCCTCATCCGGCTGCTGCCAGTTCTCGGCGAGCCAGTCCATGATTCTGCGCATGTTGTGCCAGAGGTCATAGTCCAGCGGCGCACCCCATTTGTTGTAGAGGTAGGCGGCGTCCATGACGGCTCCGTAGATGTCGAGCTGGAGTTGTCCGTAGGCATCATTTCCTAGCCTGACCGGGCTGGAATCCCGGTAACCGGAGAGATGGGTCAACTCTTCTTCGTGTATCTGCGACCGACCGTCCAGGCTGTAGAGCGGTTGAAGGGATCCATCAGACTCCTGACACCGGCTGGTGAGCCAATCCATAAACCTTCCGGCTTCTTCGTCGAAACCTATGGAGATAAGGGCGTAGAGCGCGAAAGCCGCGTCCCGGAGCCAGGTGTAACGGTAGTCCCAGTTTCGCTCGCCACCGATGCTCTCCGGCAGGCCCATTGTCGGGGCGGCGACCAACGCGCCGGTCGGGTCGTAGACCATGAGCTTTAGTGCGAGCGCGGAGCGGTGTACGGCCTCGCGCCATTGTCCGTGGTAAGTGCTCTGGGAGATCCAGTTCCGCCAATAGTCGATGGTGCCCTGCAGAAGCTCCTCAAAGCCTTTCTCTTCGAGTACCTCTTGCGTCTCCTCTCCCTGCTCTATCTTCGCCAGAACAAACGTGGCAGTCTCGCCTTCCTTGAGTGTGAAACATGCCCTGGCTCCCTTACCTGGGCCTTCTTCGAGCGGCACATTGGTCGAGAGCCCGATTCGGAGTTCGCTCGAAGAGAAGACCGCACCTTTTTTGTCGACGGTTAGGGAATGGTCTTGCCGGGCGTAGTCAAAGGCGGGCTTGCATTCGACATCGAAAGTCATTTCGCCCCGGATCACTCGCACGTTCCGTACCAACCGGTGCCGTTCCTCCGTCTCCGAGGAGATGGGCATGAAGTCCAGGGTCTCCGCCATGCCCTCGTCAGCGAGAAAGCGGGTGAGTAGCACGTTGGTATCCGGCAGGTAGAGTTGCTGGCTGTGGAGGTACTCCACGGGGTGAAGGGTAAAGTGTCCACCTTTCTCGTCGTCCAGGATAGAGCAGAAGATGCTCGGGGAGTCGAAAGCCGGAACGCACATCCAATCTATCGTGCCGTCGGTGCCCACAAGCGCCGCCGTGTGCAGGTTACCTATGACCCCGTGACCTTCTATCGGAAGATAGCCCAAAATCTCTCCTCGCCACACCGAATGACTACTGCCCCTATTTTGCACCCGTCGAGGGGCCGAGGCAAAGTCTTAATCGAAGCTTACCTCAGTAGCGGACCACGAGTATGCCGCCGACCATGATCAGCAACACTCCAAGCACCTTCAGCACAGAGAGTTCCGCCCCGGCCCCGAACAACCCGAGCCTATCCAGTATCAGGCTAAAGACGAGCTGTGTTCCGATCACCAACGACAGCGCCCGCGCGACGCCTCCCTCAGTCGCGGCGACGGCAATGGAACCCACGATCACCGAGCCGAGGACCCCGGAGATCAGGGAATATCCTATGGCTTGGCCTGTGACCTGAGGCTTCGAGACGAACAGGAAAACCAACAAACCCACCAACCCGGTCGTAGAGCCCGAGATTGCAACCAACAAGAAGGGTCCCAGCACCCGTTGGGCCCCCGCGTTGAAGCTCGTCTGGAAAGCGACGGCCAGGCCGGCCAACATCGCTAGTAGGATCGCTGTTCTCAACCTTAACCCTCCGGATTCGTTGGTTTGGTCCCCGGCCGGGAAGCCGGACCGCCGGAGTATATAGGCCCGGCAACCCGGTTTCCGCAGCGCACCGTAAGGGTATGCGTTAAGCTGTTTGCTGGCTAGTAGAAAGCTATAGGACGGAGGCAACAAATGGAACAGATGCTCGGTGGAACCCGGATCACTTACCTGGGTCATGCGACCTTCCGGCTCACGACCCCCGGGGACGAACGCATCCTTATAGACCCTTTCCTAACCAACAACCCCACCACTCCCGAAGATATGAAAGAGCCGGGCGCGCTGGACACCATCCTCATCACGCACGGCCACTTCGACCACTTCGACGACGCCATAAACTTCGCCCAGGAGACCGGCGCGCAGACCGTATCCAACTTCGAGATCTTCTCCTACCTGCAGAGCAAGGGCGTGGAGAATGCGGCCCCCATCCAGAAAGGCGGCACGGCCCAAATCGGGGGCATCAAAGTGACGGCGACCCACGCATTTCACTCCTCATCCATCGCTGAAGAGGATGGGACAATCGTCTACGGCGGCGAACCGATGGGCTACATAATCGAGTTCGAGAGCGGCTTTAAAGTCTACCACGCGGGTGACACCGCAGTTTTCGGGGATATGCAGCTTATAGGGGAGCTTTACAGCCCCGACCTGGCCCTCCTGCCGATAGGTGACCGTCTGGTCATGGGTCCCTACGAGGCAGCCCACGCCGCACGGCTACTGGGTGTCGAGCATGTAGTGCCGATTCACTACAGCCCCGAAGTGCTACCGCTGTTCACCGGTACGCCGGAGGAATTCCAGAAGCAAGCCTCCAACATCGCCCCGGACCTGAAGGTCCATGTCATGGAGCCCGGCGACGACCTGGCTTCGTAGGGCTTGCCAACAGGGCAGTTTGCAATTGATTTCGCTTTGATCCCGGCCTCCGAAAGGGGCCGGGATCAGTTTTTTGATTCCTGGTTTTTCAGATCTTCGGGTGGCTGGTTCGCGGAGCCGAAGCGGTTCCTTAGGACACCGACAATGGCTCCCGTACATCCCAGCAAAAGGCCCCGCATTACAAGATTGTAGATCGAACGTCCCAAGTCCGCCAGGGTCGGCGGTAAGAGATCTTCACGAACTTCTCCTACCGTAACCTGCGGGGGCTCGGAGCCGAAACGGTTCGCGAGTTCCTCGACGTAGGCGACTATCTCTACGGCGGAGACCCTGGCATATTCACGAATTGCCTCGGCGAAGACGGTCGCCTGGAGAAAGGTAACAAAGAAGAGTGTAACGCCTACCATCATCGCTACCACAGTCGCCGCGAGGGTGGCGTCTCGCAAGACCAGAGACCGATACGGAACCCCCTCATGTATGTAGGTCGGTCGGGTTCGCAGGGCAGCGAGGATCGCCAGGAGCAGGTAGGCTGCGAGGGCCAGTTGAGTCCGGTACTGTTCGATAACAGCGATGATCCAACCATCCACGTTGGCGGGGTTGAGATAAAGAAATCGGAAGTCCGCCAAGAGCGCGACTATCACCGCTATCGTTCCGTAGATAAATCCCGTCCTTAGCGGTCCCAACTGATCTCCAAACTAGATCCGTCCTGTGCAGTAACCAGAATACAACATACCCAACACGCGGTTTGTGAGAGGTTCTTGCCTAGAGGGGTTCCGGCTCGGGTATTTCTCGCGGCGTACGGCGCCCCCACAACAGCAGATAGAGGCCAGCAAGGATGATCGCACCCCCAACAACTGTAGCGATGCCCGGTTTCTCGGACAACACCATCCAGGCCAGAAATGAAGCAACCACGGGCTCGGCGAGGATGGTCCCTGCGAGGATAGGAGCCTCTACGTATCGGAGCGCCCAGTTGAAGACGGTGTGGCCCATTATTTGTGGTCCCAGAGTCAAGCACCACAACAAGAACCAGGTCTCAACGGAGTATCCCCACAGCGGGGTGCCCGAGACCAGGGCCACGACCAGGAGCGTCACCGAGGCTGAGGAGTAAACCAGGATCACGTACGGCAGCACGCCCACACCCCCCGAACGCTGCGAACGCCCGATAAGGAAGTACACAGCGACCATTACCGCTCCGATCAGGGCAAGGGAGTTCCCCAAAAACGCCGCAGACCCTACCGACCCATCCTGCGCGATCACCACGGTACCCGAGATGGCTACCAAGATACCCGCGAACGACATCGGGGAAGTCCTCTCTCCGAACAACAAATACGCGAAAATCGCGACGAAAATCGGCTGGGTGGTAACCAACACCACGCTCGCCGCGACGCTCGTATAGTCCAGAGAGGAGATCCAGAACGCAAAATGTGCCCCAAGCGCCACCCCGGATGCGATTCCGATCCACAGTGTCCTGCCGCGCGGGATCCGCTCTCTACGAACCATCGCTAGCGGCAGCAGCACCGCCACCCCGAGGACGCACCGCCAGAATGCAATCGCGATGGCCGGCGCGTCTGCCAGCCGGATAAAGATCGCCGCCGCCGAAACGGCCATCACCCCGACGGCTACCGCCGGGAGTGCGATCCTGCTCTGTATCTTACCCTGTACCAAATTAGGGCCACAGCCTCCCGCGCCAATTGTCCCCTCCGCGACCACGGCTTCCGCCACATCGGGCTTTCATAAGCCGGTTCGGCCCACGCTTCGAGTCCAACCTCCCGAAAAGCCCGAACCGACCTTACGCAGTGTAACGGGTCCGTAACCACCCGTATGCCACCTATCCCGCGTTCTCGAACGATTTCCACCATCCGCAGCGCGGAATCCCAGGTGCTAACGGCTTCATCCTCCAGCAATACGGCCTCATTCGGCACGCCCGCGCGTCGCAGAATGTTCATCATAAGTACCGCCTCCCGCGGTGAATACTCGCCCATGCCACCCGTCGGGATCAAGAACTCCACCTCTCCCTGCAAATACAAGCGGGCCGCGTGTTCTACTCGCGCTTCCAGAGCCGGACTCGCCCGCCCACCCCGCAACACCTGTGCCCCCATTATTACCGCCGTTTTAGGCAGCACTTTCTCTCTCGGCCGAGATAAGTTCTGCCCCCTGTAGACGCCCCACAGATGCCATAGATCTTTGAGTAACCCGGTCATCTTGAACAACTTTACGGTCTGTCGGTCTCGGACAAACGCCGCGCCCGCTCCAGGTCATCTGGTGAATTCACGTTCATCAAAAACAGTTCCGGGTCCCCGAACAGCGCCAACTCCTCCTCGACATACCGAACGCCGTCTATGTTTTCCAGAAACGTGTGTACAGCCCGAACCCCAAGGTTCAGGGTGAAACTCAGATCCGGCAGCACTTCACGAAGATAGGCTGCACATAGAGGATGTAGACGACCCCCGTAGCGTGGCACGGCCACTCTAACATCGTCTCGCCCGAGGAGCTCCAACAGGGCGCCAACCAGTTCTGTCGGGATAAACGGCATATCCCCCGCCGCGACGAACACCCGGTCATTTCGGGCGGCGCCCAGGGCCGCTTCGATGCCGGCCAGGGGCCCGACGCGTCCGGGACGCGAATCAGAGATGGAGCGTACGCTTTTCGACCTGTCGAGTGCCGGTCTCCCCCAGCCCGTAGAGCCAACCATCAAAATTTCATCGCAACCACTCTGCAAGACGTCATAGACGCGCGTAACGAGTGTTTTTTCTCCGACCGTCAGGGCGAGTTTGTCGCGCCCCATGCGGCGGCTGGTTCCGCCCGCAAGTATAGCGCCGGAAGCCGCGGGCACGGATTTCAAGATACGGGCGACGCTGAAGATTCTCTGGCGGCCAGGATCTCCCGTCGGAGTTCGATTGCGCGGCTGTCTTGAGGGGCGGCCCGCATGCTGCGGGCCAGGCGCTTGGTAAAAGCCAGGTCGACGGCCGTGACGTGCGCCTTTCTAGCGCGTCGCCAGGCCAAAATTCTTCCTGAAAAGATCAGGCGCAGGTAGTAAGCCTTTCGGCGAAAATAGGTCGGCAGGATCTCGTACTCCTCATTGCTGATGGTCCCGTTCTGCACCTCTTCCCGCAACTCCCCGCGAATTATGCGCCGTTCGACAGCGAGCCACAGAACAATAAGCAGCACGTAGAGCAACGTAATGACGAACAGTCCCAGATAAACCAGTGTTCCTAGAAGGGTCGCGGTGAGGTTGAACAGGGCGTGCAAAAGTATGGCTCCGGAAAGCCCCAGAAGAGGCAACAACACCTTCAGCGATCTGTAGCGGACCCAGGGAATCAGGCCGATACCGATACCCGTCAGCGAGGTAAAGGCTGCATGAGCGAATCCCCCAAATATTCGTCGCACCACGAACGTCTCCGGGCCAGCGGTAGCATAGTAAAGTAGATCCTCCGCGATGGCGAACCCGAATCCCACCGCAGACCCATACACGATACCGTCCATAACCCCCGAGAACTCTATTGCCCCTCGACGGCGGGCCAAAGCGTAGGAGACGGCAAAGACTAGCGCCAGGGCCAGGCCCTTTGCACATTCCTCAATCACCGGTGCCCCCACCACCGCCGTCAGAAAATTTGCGGCCTGTTCGGTCGAGATCGCGGTCACCGTATACGCGAAGAGTTCATTGAAAACCAGAGCAATAAAGACCGCCACCGTGAAGCCCCACACGAAGACCGGAATCATGTACAGCAGAGACTCCCGCTCGTAGACGTCAACAGCCCGAATGAAAAACACATACAGCACTGCCTGGACGATCCCCAGGCCAACCAGCGGCGCGCTCAACTCTACCATTGGACCTCAAAGGGAAACATAAACGGGATTTTATACCGGCGCTTGGTAGAATACCTGTAAGCAACCCGAACGGAGAGTCTTGGACTACAACCCGGGCAGTGAGAGTTCCATAACAAACGCCCTGGGTAAACTTACCCACGGGGTCTACGTACTCGCCACCCGGCGCGGCCAGGAGACGAGCACCATGACCGCCTCCTGGGTCGCCAAAGCCTCCGAACGTCCGCCCTGCGTCGCGGTCGCAGTTCGCGAAGACCGCTACACCCACGATCTCATACTGGAGAGCGCGACCTTCGCTTTGAGCGTCCTGCGCGAAGATCAGGTAGACGTCGCAACCCACTTCAGTGACATCAGCACCGAATACCAAGACAAACTCCGAGGCGTCCCTTACGGACTGACTCCCGGTGGCTCACCGCACCTGCTCGACTGCGTAGCATATATAGACTGCAAGGTCCTCGACACCGTGCGCGCCGGGGAGCATACGCTCGTTATCGGCGAGGTCACTGCGGGCGAGTTGTTGGGTGAAGGTTACCCACTACTCTACGACCCAACAGAGTACGAAGGCGCGCTGCGCTAAATGGAGCCCAGCCCGACCTCCAGGCTGCGAAAGCTCGGTTACGAACTTCCGGAGGTGCCGCAACCGGCGGGCTCTTACGTCCCAGCCGTCCGCACGGGTTCCCTGATCTTTACCGCCGGCCAACTACCGTTTGAGGAAGGCTCCCTACCCTACACCGGTAAGGTCGGTGACTCGGTGAACCTCGAGGACGCACAAGACGCGGCCAAGCTCTGCACCCTGAACGCCCTCGCGGCGGTAGTGGACGTTACTGGGGAGCTAGACGAAATTTCCCGGATCGTAAAAGTGACCGGCTACGTAGCTTCCGCCAAAGGCTTTACGCGTCAACCAGAGGTTCTGAACGGAGCCTCGAGTTTTCTGGGAGAGGTGTTCGGTGATGCGGGTAAACATGCCCGGTCAGCCGTCGGCGTTGCGGAATTGCCGTTGAACTCGCCGGTTGAGGTTGAGATCGTCATCGCAGTCGGTAACAACTAAGGTCTCACAGGCGGCACGTAAACCTCAGACGGTTTGATCGTTTTGCCCTTCTCGTCCGTCAGCGGGTAGTACACATCCGTGTGCAACTCGCCACTTCGGAGAGTTTGTCCATTCTGGGTGACGGTCTGATAGGTGATCCACTTGGAGGCGTCCGCGCCCATGTAGAGCGGCTTCGAACGCATATTTACCTTTTTGCCGTTAGGTTTACCGTAGATATCAGCGTAGATATGACCATCGTTGGCAACATACTCCTGAAGCAGCAAATATCCGTCGGTGGTGTTCTCGAACTTCATGTCGAGTTCGCCGTTGCCGTAGCCGTCTCCAAACCATACCGTAGCGTCTAGGCCCGGCCGTATGTATGGTAGTTGGGCGTTGTGTGGGTAGCGTTCCACAACATCGAGTCCGGCAAAATTGGCCGCCATATAAAGGGTAGAGGTGACCTGACAGAGGCCTCCACCATCGGCTTTAGCCTCCTGACCCTCAATGATCACTTTGGTGCTGTTGTAGTCGAGCCCCATCACATTATCGTTCATCGAGAAGATCTCACCAGGGGCCACCAGTGTTCCGTTGATCGCGTTCGAGGCAATCTGCAAGTTCTCTTTACGCTGTTGACCGGGATCGTCCACTATTCCGTAGTTGGTCCTGTAGCTACCCATCAGATCCGTCGGCATAAGATCGCTGGCTTCGGCGGTTGTAAGCTCGGGTTCCGTGGTCACTACTGGCACCTGATACTCACGCTGGCCCTCGAAAACGCCCTGCTCGATAGCGCCTAGAAATTTCTGGCCCTCGATGCTCTGACCCGTCTGACCCGGGATCACAGAGATCTCGGTTCCACTCACATCGTAATCCGCCTCTTGAGCCTTTACCGTAAGCGCCCCATACACGTTCCCGAGTCGCTCTTCGAGCCGCTCGCGGTTCACCACCGTCTCTAGCTTGCCGTCTTTCTGGTTGACGTCCAACGTCGAACCCAGGTCGGCCGGTGAGAGCGTCCACTGCTGTCCCTCAGCCGAAAGCACTATCTGTCCGGACGTAGCCTCTTTCGCCTTCTCAGCGGCCGGTTTTGCCTCCGCAGTCGTAATTTCAGGCTCTAACGGTTTACCGGCTATCTCTACATTGCCCGTCATATCGTCGACGGCGCTATTGACGTTCTTCATAGTCGCCGGAACGTTCACCTTGTAGCCCTCCGAGGAGTCCGAAGTCTGAACCTCAGAGCCGTATATTTCCACTGCCGCCTCTACAGGCGCCTCATTGAGCCTCTCCGCAAGGTTCTTCACTTTCACCCTGGCGACCTCGGGTTGGTAGTCCACCTCGGGCTCTATTTGAACTGCGCCGTAGACACCCTGCGCCCGCTCTTTCAAACGATCCAGTATCGAACCCCGACGCCCCACCGAATATGCTTCATCGACCGTGGAAGCGACATCGAAGTCAACGCCCATCTCATCAGCGCTAAACTCGAAGTTCTCCGGTCCCGAAAACTCGAACTGTTTAAGCGCCCCCGTGGTCCGCTCTTCGACGGCTTCACGGGCCTCTGCGGGAGTCTTCCCCCCAAGTGACACCGTGCCAGCTTCGACGCCCCAGTAGATCTTTCCAGAGTTCAAACCATAGTCAGCCGCCACCAGCACGGCAATTACCGCGCAAATGATGATGATAGGACCCGCGATCCTCCACCCGCTGCGACGCTTACTGCCACGACGGAAATCGCCATCTAATAATTCTCTCAGGTCGTCGTTCCCAGAGGTTCTACCAAGGTTTTTGATGCCCAAATTAGCCCGTTTCTCCGCGTACTGTACTCAACCTGAGTACATTGAGTGCGTCTGACTCCTTCTAGAGCCTTGCATTTCCTTGCAAAACTTAACACGCCGCCACAGACCGCGCCAACTTTCTGCCATGTTTTCTTATAGCCTGTACCTGTACCACAAATATACGCTAAAGCTGCAGTCGAAGTTGATGCTTCGAAGTTGCAATTCTCTTCGAGGTGACTCTCTCTTAGGGTCATTTGAGAACCGTGCAGTATAATGATCGACACACTACCTGTTGCAAATCCGATCTGTAAGGAGTGCTGTGGAAGCCGTTCAAAGCAACACGGAGAACATAAAATTCTACACGGGCAACTACTGCCCGTATTGCAGAAGAGTGAAGAAGGAGTTGGAAAGATTTGGGCTCGAATACGAAACGGTCAACGCAGACGATGATGGCCGGGTGGAAGTGATGGAGCTCTCCGGGCAGCGGGCGATACCCATTATGACCATCGGGGATGAGGTGCTCGTAGACTCGACCTACATAATCCGCGAGCTTCGTAGGCGCTATGCCTGATCCGGGAGCCCTGAACCAGGGCTAACCGCACCCAGTTCCTGAAGGACGTAGCGGGCATAGTAGGATATAGAATCTTCGGGCCCGTTGTCTAGAAAAGCCCGGGCTTTGCCGATCGGGTCCAGAACGAATTCATCCACCTCTAGAACGAGGTTCTCGCCCCAACCTTTGGAGTTGGTCCAGGAGCCCGCTAGGTTGCTGTTATGAAGGATGACCTCCCCGAGGTAGCAACCTAGTGCCACAACCAGGACATGGAGTATCGGTGGCTCATCACGGGGCCAGTCGGGGTCTGGAGCGTCTTTGAGCGAAGCAGTAAGAAGCTCCTCGACGAGAGGCAGTGAGTCCTGACTGTAATCCAGTCTGGTATCCCACTGCCGGAGCGCCGTCCGAATGAATTCTTCGGTAAGCTCCGCGGGCTTTCCGGGTCTTCTACCGTAGAGGTTTATCTGGAAGAGGGCCGCAGGGGTCTTGCCGAAAAAGAAATCTACCTGCTCCGGGGCAGAATAGGCTGTCAGAAGGCCCAGGCCGGCTTCAGCGTACTGTGAACGTCGGAGCACGGCGGCTGAGTTCAGGGCTTTGTCCACGGTGGATTTCGTCCAACGCCGGGTTTCTATCTCTACGAAAAAGTCTTGCTGCTGCCATTTCAGGTGTATGGGAAAAACGGCCCGGCCACGGTCGGTCGATATCTCCTTGAAAAGTTCTACTACCTCAGCGCCGCGGCGCTCCAGCTCGGCCGCTACTTCGAGTATTGTTGCCGGGCGTTCGGCGTCGGGCTCTATGTGAATCGGCCCGTGCCGGGCTTCGCGAACCTCGTCCGGTTTCTCCTGGGGGTTGGCGCGTCCCTCTTTCCTCCAGAACATCCGGTCAAAACTCCTGAACTTAGAGCCCTCTTACAACATATCGATTCTAGCATTCACCACAATTTGTCGAAAGCGTCCCTATACTCTAAGCTTAACGCCATGCCAAAGAGACAAGAGTTGATTTTGATCCGACACGGACAGTCTACGGCGAACGCAGCTGGCATCTGGCAAGGTCGTCTAGATTTTCCACTATCGGACACCGGCCGAGAGCAGGCCATCCAGGCTGGCAGGGCACTGGCCGCCGAGAAGTTCGACGCACTGTACGCGAGCCCGCTCTCCAGGGCCTACGAGACAGCGAAACTGATAGCTCGCGAGGCCGGCTTCAGCGGAGAGGTGACTGTGAGTCCGGGCCTTGTAGAGCGGGCCGGCGGCTTATTGGAGGGGACGACGAGAGAAGAACGGGAATCTCGCATACCGGAACTCGTGCAAAAGCTTTCTACCTTGCCGGAGGAGGAGCGTTGGTCGGTCGTGGGCGCCGAGACCGATGAGGAAGTGCTGGAGCGTTTCAACGGGGCGATGTCCGGGATTCGCACCCGTTACGGCGCCGGCAGTCGAGTCGTTGTGGTCTCACACGGCGGGTCTATGAGAGCTTTTCTGAGACATCTACTCGGGCCAAAGATACTCTCTGACTCACAGCGGACGCCGAATGCCTCCATAACGCGCATTAGCTGGGAGTCAGATGATTCGGACCCGCGACTAGCCGAGTTGGCCTCAACGAATCATATGCCCCGGTCGACAAACACTTCGGCAGAGTAAGCTACCCTCTGCAAAATGCTATAGGGGAGCTACGAGTTTCTAGCTTCTCAGAATTGAGATCCCGGCCCATAAAGGGCCTATTTCATACTCCGTACACTGCGGGCGTTCGGGCCTCGGTCATTCTGGCCGACTTCGTACTCCACCTGGTCATTTGGTTCGAGATCCGAAGGTTTTCCTTCTATCTCGGAGTGGTGAACGAAGAGATCTTCGCCGGTCGGCCGCACCAAGAAACCATAGCCTTTGTCAGGGTCAAACCATTTTACGCGGCCCTGTTCCCGTGAACCGTCCTGTTGCGGCGGCCTATCTTGTGTCGCTGTCTCCTGTGACACTGAGGCCTGTGGGACTGGGGCCACAATGGGCATTTGAAAAGACGAACTCGCTCCGTTTCCGTCCTCGTAGCTCTCTGCGCGGCGATCAATCTCCAAAACTATGGAGTCTTCGGCGACCTTGACCACGACGGACTCGACATTAGACCAATGT
The DNA here is from genome assembly GCA_965214475.1 of Rubrobacteraceae bacterium. Lineage (GTDB taxonomy): Bacteria > Actinomycetota > Rubrobacteria > Rubrobacterales > Rubrobacteraceae > SIRX01. Next base: position 741,440 of record OZ243953.1, read on the forward strand.
TCTTTCCAGATGGGGTCTTCGGATATCGACGGGTCGAACCACATGCCCCAGCCGTCGCGCTCCCCGTGGTCGAGGACGCCCTCGAACAGGCTCTCCGGCTCACTTCGGCCTCGTTCCCTACGGTATATATCATTGCGAGACCTGAAAGACTGCACCGAAGAAGCACTGGTGCCTAAAGCATCGGCGATCCATTCATCCGCCTTGCCCTCATCTACCCACTCGCGGATCTCGCTCATGTGCGGTTTCAACGCTATGCGCTTTTTAGAATCTACCATATTCGCCGCCTGTTCCTGGTTATTTGTGTATCTGAAACCTTGTGTAATCCGTTTTGTTATTCCCAAGTAAGTGTTTTGTTAACCTCGCTTGCATGCATTCTACCATTTGTCCCGGTCAATAGAAACACCTGTCCAGCGGGCTATGCTATTCGCGTTCGGTGTTCCCCGGCGCATCTTCAGCACCGCTTTCGGGCGAAGCGGGCGGCTCGACCGAGGCTTCTTGTTCTACTCCGGGAGCCTCTTTTGCCTGCGGGTCCTGCACCCGGCTCGGCTCTTCGCCTTTTGTCGGATCCTCGCGGGCCACCCGGCGCGCCTCTTGATCCTCACCGCTGGGTTCCGGAGTCTCTTCGGTTTCTAACACCGACTCTTCATCTTGCTCTTCGGACTCTTGTGGGGGCTCGGGGAAGTCCGTCAGTCCTTCGCGAGCAATGTCTTCTAGCACCACTGCGACTATGGGGGCGGGAAGACCGAGGTGAATAGAAAGGTTCTCGGCCTGGGCCAAAACCTCGTATTCGTCGTTGGTTTCGTTGAAGCCTAGTGCTTCCAACGCCCGCGACACTTCTTCGGTGGGCACGAGGGTGTTGCCGCCGGCGGCAACCCGAAGATATTGCACGAGCGGGAGATCCAAGCCCCCTACCACTCCTACAACGGGTTCAGTTTCGTAGATGCGCCGCCGAATAAAGAGCCGGGTGTCATGAGAGTCGGCCCAGCGCTTCAGCACCTCCCGCTCGTTGACGTAGTTGTACTGGGCGACTCGGTGCTGGAACTGCCCAAGCAATCGTCCCGTCATTACCCGGAGGTCGTCTTCACCAAAGAACCACTCGTTACCCTGGACGTTCATTATCCCACTGACGCGCGGAATGGTAAGCTGGTCCTCATCGTCCTCGAACTCCACCTGGAATTTACGGACTAGCTCCCGGATCTCTTTCAGAGGGCGCCCGCTCTTTACGAGGGCGGACTCGTAGATGACGAACGCTGCCTCTCCTCTCCCCTGGTCGAGCTCATCCACCCTTTGCGCAGCCCTCTCCAACCGGCGCTCGTAATCCTCCAGGTTACGTATCTTCCAGGCAGACTCGGCAGTCTTGTCTAAAAGTTTCACCATAAAAACTCCTGACTACTCTATAAACTTGCTTATCGTCTTCAATATACAGCATCTCCACTACGGCCTGACCTACCAGGACGCCCTGAGCCATTAGGAGCCTTCCTGCCGGAACGACCTCGGGGCGCCAAGCCCACAAAATAAGCGCCCAGAAAGAAACATCCGAAGGCAAGGCTCCCTATGGGAGCGGGATGACCGAAGGTCAACAACACCGCCGACAGCGACAGGAAGATCAGCGGCAGCAGTGGAGCCCTCCCGGAAAGACCTAACACAGCCACCAAAGCGGCGACCACGAGCACGCCCACGATGCCGGGTAGATCATCATACGAAAACTGGAATACGGGCAACAGAAGCGTCGCCAGCGCCAGCAAGCCAAAGGCCGGCAGCGAACGAATCGTGCGAGATAGAACGATGACCGCTGACATGACGGCCACAAACCACCCGATCTCCCCAAGTATTTTGAGAAACGCGAAGTCACCGATCTCAGCCGTCTCGAACAGAGCCTGGGTCGCCGCCTCGAAGCCGGGAAGTTGCTCCTCCGAAGCATCGTTAGCACTCTTGACGAGGATACCCGGGGCTATCCCGGCCAAGACATCGAAAGCCACATAGAACAAAGCAAAAATCCCGGCGGAGACCCTGCAGATCGTGGCGCCAAGGCCACTATAACCCTCGACCAGCAGATATATTGCCATTCCCATCAAGCCGAAGAGTAACAACTGCATCACATGGACTACAAGCCACCGGTTTACCCCCAGCGACAGTGCCTGGTAGACCGTAGGCTCCAAGTTCCTGGCGTGGAAGAGTTCCAGCAACACCAGTGCCAGCGGCGCACCGAGTAACACCACGCGCCTCATGTGGTCTCTCCATCGGGACTCTTTAGGCCGTAAACCCCGGACGCAGTCTGGGTGAAGTGGCTATCAGGGTTGTCCCGCACGTCCACCGAAAGCCGGGCCCGCATTGTATTATGCGGCGTCTTCCCCGAGCTTTTCAGGTAGCCGGACTCCAAGGCTATCTCGGTTATGTCCGTGTAGTGAAGAGGGTGACCGATCTCCCGTAGGACCTCCCGTGCGGCGGCTTTGAAGTCCAGGGCGTGCCCTCTACCCGGCGGCTTCCGGATGGACCTCGGGATAGGCCCCTATCAGGCTGACATAGGGACAATGTTCTTCGAGGGCTTCGAGTGCCTGTTTCACCCGATCTTCATCGGGGTGCCCCTGGAAGTCGGCGAAAAAGACGTAGGTCCAGGCCCGCTTGCGGCTCGGCCGGCTCTCGATGCGGGTCAGGTTGATCCCCGCGTCCGAAAACGCCGAGAGCGCGTCCTTCAACACGCCGGGGCGGTCTTTTACCGAGAACACCGCGCTGGTCTTATCCCGCCCGGTCTTTCCGGCCCAGGTTCGGCCTAGCACGATAAAGCGCGTAGCGTTTGTACGGGCATCCTGGATGTTGCGGGCGAGCACGTTCAGGCCATGTGAATCAGCCGCGAGAATGCTGCCAACTGCCGCCACACCGGGTTCCTCGGCGGCCCGTCGCGCTGCCTCGCCGGTAGATTCGACTTCTTCGAGCTTTACATTGGGTAGCTCATTGCGAAGCCAGGTCGCCGCCTGTGCCAAAGCCATCGGGTGCGAGCAAACGGTCTCTATGCCCTTCAAACCGTCTGCTTTAGCGAGTAAGTTTTGGGAGATAGGAAGGTAGACCTCCCCGCAGATCTTGAGCGGGCTGTTCATCAGCTCGTCCAGGGTGTGGGTTACGGCACCTTCCATCGAATTCTCGACCGGGACGACGCCATGCTCGGCCTCGCCACGCTCGACCCTGGCGAAGACCTCGGCCACGGTGGTTTGCGGTTCCAGTTCGACGCTCGTACCGAACGAACGTTGCGCCGCCTCGTGGGTAAAGGTCGTCTCGGGACCAAGGTAGGCGACCTTCAATTGGGCTTCGAGGGAAATGGAACATGAGATGATCTCCCGAAAAACTGCTTCCAGGCCGCGTCGTGGGAAGTCTCCGTCGCTCAACTTCTCCAGGCGATCCATCAACATCCGCTCGCGATCGGGGGCATAGGTTTCGAGTCCCTGGTCGCGTTTTATCTCCCCGATACCCCGGGCCAGTCGCGCCCGACGATCCAGCAGTTGCACGATCTGCTCGTCCACCGCGTCTATCTGCTCCCTGAGTTCTCCCATTTCCCCTGGCCTGCGGGCTCCATCCTCAGCGAGCATTACGCGACCAAGCTAAGCTGCAAATGCTTTTCATCGACCTGTCTCCGTAGAACATAATAAATACAGTCTCCTGTGGGTGGTTTAACGGCCCTCAGCGTAGGAGGAACGCACCCGCGCGCGCGAGGTGGCGTCCCTCTCGGCTAAATCGCCGGGTCGCGCCGGGAAGGCTATCGGAAACTGAGGCTAGGGTATGCTGCATAACTATTGGTTAAGTTACCAGAGAGTCGACGCTAATGTCAAAGCACGATAAGTAGAACAGCCACGACGGCGGCGAGACCGAAGCGATAGTAGGAGAAAGCCCGGAGACTATGGTCCGCGATGTAGGAAATGAAGAATTTGATCGCCGCATATCCCACGATCGCCGAGGAGACGAAGCCGACACCGAAGATCAGGGTCTCGAAAGCGGTCATGCCGTCGGAGATCACCTCACTCAACTGCAACGCACCCGCGCCCCCAATTATCGGGACGCTCATCAGGAAAGAGAATCGGGCCGCTTCTTCCCTCCTAAGCCCGAGAAAGAGCCCAAGCGTGATAGTGGCCCCGGACCGCGAGACCCCCGGCACGAGCGCCGCCGCCTGGGCTATGCCGATGCCCACCGCCTCCTTGAATCCCAGCTTCGGCGCCTGGCGGTTTTGCTTTCCCATCATTTCAGCCACTATAAACAGTACGCCTACGAGCACCAAATTGAAGACGACCACCCACGGCAGACGAGTCTGTGTCTCGATAAAACCCTCAAAGAGAAAGCCGATCAGGGCCGCCGGAACCGTCGCGGCAAGAATTAAATACGCGAGACGCTGATCCGGGTTGGACATATTGCGGTGACCCGTGAGCGACCGCACGAAAGCGTAGGCCATCCGTACGAGATCCCACCGGAAAAACGTCACGACGGCCAGCAAGGTTCCCATGTGCAGCGCCACGTCGAACGAGAGCCCGAAGCGTTCCGGGTCGAGTCCTAGAAAGTATTGCCCGAGAACAAGATGGCCGGAACTGGAGACCGGCAGGAACTCCGTGAGCCCCTGCACGATGCCAAGAAATATTGCCTCGATAAGCTCCAGCACGCGCGTACTATGACAGAATCCTGCACTGACGGCTAGGGATAGGCGAGCTCTGTCAGGGCGCGGGAGTCTTTGAGGGTTATACGGCCACCCTCTATCTCGATAATTCCACGGTTCCGCATCTCGTTGAGAACCTTCGTAACCGATTCGCGGGTCGAGGCGACCATCGCGGCCAGGTCCTGATGGGTTAGTCGCAGGCCTATTGTGACCTCACTGCCGTTGCTCTCGCCGAATTTTTGGGCCAAGATGGGCAGTAAATTTGCTAGCCGTACCTCTGTCTCCCGGGGCAAGAGACACTTCACCAACTCTTCATACTGCACGAGACGGAGCTCTAACAGCGTCATCATCTTGAACGCCACGCGGGAATCTTGCCGCACCGCCCGTTCTACAAACACCTTGGGAACTTTCGTAACGGTGCATTCCGTGACGGCCTCGGCGTAGGCGCGCTGCTTTGTCTCTCCCGCGAACGCGATGTGGCCGAAGATATCCCAATCCCTCAGCAGGCGCAAGGTGGCCTCTTTACTCCCGGAGTACGGACGGAAAAGTTTCAGAACGCCGGAAACGACCACGTACAGCGCATCACCGTATTCGCCCTCACGATAGATAGCGTCGCCCGGATTGTATACTCGGTCGGCTGTCGCAATACCCATCTCGGCCAGCAGGTTTAGCAGGTCTCGACACTCCCGCCCTTGCAGCTCCGTATACTCAGACAGGGAGTAATCTATGCTCATGTTCTCGCCCCCGCAACACTGTACATCTCTTTTATCTCGGAAACCTTTACGATAAGAACCCACTACATCTTGCTACATTGTACATTACGATCTTGAGAAACTCCTCTACACCGTCAGCCACACGCGACAATTACTACCGGCGACAGCAAGCCTCCGGTAGGTTAGAATGTCTCTAGAACACCTGCTCTGATAGGAGGCAAGTTGAGGGAACGTCTGGCATTTGGGATTTTGGTTATGATCATGATCTTCCTCTTCGCCTTCGTCTTTGCCGTGCTCGGACGGGGCGAATACGACCCTACTACTCAAGAAGAAAGCTCTGCCCCACCGGCGATGATTTCTCAGACGTTTTCCTGAGACGGGCTAAGCGTTTTCCACTGCCTGGGGCCGACGCTCGATAGATACTTCATAGGTAGTCATCTTGGGATGGCCGGCTAGCAATTCTCCAGCCCCACCCCGGCCATGAGCCTTTTTGAATTCATCACTGTGGACCCAGGACTGGAAAGCCTCTCTATCTTCCCACCACGTTATGACGAGCACCTCGGTCTCCTCCTCGGATTTCAGGACTTCCATAGAGACAAAGCCCGGAAAGTCCTGAACGCTTCCACGACTCTCGGCAAAACGCTCGACGATCTGGTCCGCCGCGCCCTCTTTAACGGGCAGGCTGTTTGTTATTGCGATCATCGATCCTCCCTAGCTATATCGGGCTACGACTATGCCGCTACCACCGACCCGCTTGGCTATGCTCATAGCTTTGAGTGCCTGCTGCACCAAGTTACCGGCGTCTGACCCGTGGGTGGGATATTCCGACACCCCGACACCCACCTCGAAACCTAGTTCCTCTGCGACCAACCGCTCTAGCACTCTCTCTGAGATCTGGTAAGCGTCCTCGCTTCCCAACCCGGGTAAAAGGGCGCAGACTTCATCGTCTCCGAAACGGGCACAGATAGTCTCTTCGGGCACAGATTCGGAGACGGTCTCTGCAAGACTTATCAGGGCATTCCGGGCCCGCCCCAACTCTCCTTCGGCCAACATATCCGAGAATCCCGCTATGTTGTAGAGAACGAATGAGAGGCGTTCGTGTGATTCGATGGCCTGGGGAAGAAGTAGCCGGTTGAAACGGTCACGATCCGGGAGTCCTGTTAAGAGATCCGTGGCCGCAGCTTGTCCGAGGGCCTCCTGCATCTCTTCGCGCATCGTAACCTCGAATGCTTCCAGTCCCGCTTCCGTCACCCAGTCCGAGGCCTGCAGCATCTTCGTGAAAAACCGGGCCACCTCCACTGCGCCAAGCTCGGAGAGATCTACGTTGTTTTCAGCCGTGCGCCAAACAGAGCGCCGCAGGACAGTAAAATCCTCGATAACACCTACGGCATCCCGGCCTAGCTCGTGCTGACAACCAGAGATTTCTCGCACCAGGGTTCGTATTCTGCCCCTTTGGGTAAAGGTCTCGACAGAATCCGGGCTTCCCAAGAAGTCTGCAAATACCTCTACCAGCCGTTCCATGTTCTCCGCCAACCGGACGGCGGCTTCGTTATCGGGTTCGACAAGCCTGCTGTCGCGCCAGAGGATCAGTATCTCCGAAGTCTTGTTCCGGACCACTTCCGGTATGCGAGTTTTACCTTCCACGCCTCTAGTATACTCGTTGGTCCAGACATTGATCCGTCCATCTGCCTACATCGTATTTACCGTCATGGTTTGCCAGACCTTAAACGGCCTCAAACGACAAAATTTTATCCCAAATCCGAAACTTACCGTGATCCGATGCGTATAAATCTTCGACCGAGGAAAAGAGTTTAGGAATTCAGCGAAAAAGGGTAAAATCAATAGTAGTTTTTAAAATTGGTTCTGGGTAGGATCTCATTTTAGGAGGACGGTGTGGCGAAAAAAGCGGAAAAGCAGCCGGACAACAAGATAGCGAGAGAGACGGAGACCCCGGAACTCCTCGCAAAGTACTTGGCGCACATCGGTCAGGGCAACCTACTCACGCACGATGAGGAGATAGATCTTTCCAACCGGGCGAAAGAAGGTGACCGACGGGCCAGGCAGCACCTGATCGAGAAGAACCTCCGGCTCGTCGTCAGCGTGGCGAAAAAGTACCGAGGATACGGATTGCCATTCGAGGACCTGATTCAGGAAGGCAACATCGGCCTGATGAAGGCGGTGGAGAAGTTCGATCCCGCCCGCGGCTTCAGGTTCTCGACCTATGCAACCTGGTGGATTCGTCAGGCGGTACAGCGGGCCGTGGCGGACAAGGGGCGCACTATCCGGGTCCCGGTACACATGACGGAGAAGATCCGGAAGGTCAGCCGAGCCTACAACGAACTCAACTTGGAGCGCGAGAAAGAACCTTCGGAAGAAGAAGTCGCGGAACGTCTAGGATGGAACCTGGAAGAGGTGCGCCTCACAATGGGCGCAATGCCGGACGCTACCAGCCTGGATCAACCGGTCTCGACCGACGAAACTTCCTCCCAACTCGGAGACTTTATCGAGGACGACAAGGTCTCGGATACACCGAACACGGTCATGAAGGAGATGGAGACGGTCCAGCTCAAGGAAGCTATAGAGCGCCTGCCGGAGCGCGCGCGGTACGTCTTGGTTCGTCGCTATGGCTTAGACGACCAGGACCCCGCCACGCTTGCCGAACTCGGTGATGAACTGGACATCTCCCGCGAGCGGGTCCGCCAGCTCCAGCGCGAAGCCGAGCGTATCCTCAAGGCTGGTGAGTACGGTCGTATACTCCGCGACGCTGTAGCCTAAAGCGGAGAAATTCGCCCTCCCGAGCCGGGCTGCACAAGCCCGGCTCTTTCTTTTGCTGACAATCTGTTAGCCTCTAAAAACTTTGAAGAGAAGACTGAACTTTACTTTATGGGCCTCTCTAACAGCCTTCGCGATTGTCTCAGCGCTGGCCGGGTTGAGGTCGCTTTATGGCTTCGATTTGTGGTCCCTGCATGCGTCCCAGCGTTGGGCCAACGTCTTTTTCGACCGTGTAGGAGAGGTTTTTTCGACGCTCGGGGGACTCGAGGTTACGGTTCCCGCATTCGCCGTGTTGGTGATCTGGCTGTTCCTGACAAACCGCCGAACACTCGTCATCCGCCTCGCTGCCGCAATGTTGGCAACGAGCCTCGTGGAGCTCGCGATGAAGCTGTGGCTGCCGCAAGTGCCAATGCCAGAAGACGCCGCGCGTGTCACAGGGTTCTCGCCGGTTCTGGACGTACCTTACTCCTACCCGTATCCCAGCGGCCACCTGCTCCGGTCGATGCTCCTGCTCGGCGCCATCTTCCTGCTCTGGAGGAATAGAGTCGCCCGATCATTTGTCGTCGTGGCTCTCGCCGGAATGGCACTTAGTCGGGTCTACCTCGGGGTACATTGGGCTTCGGACGTGGTCGGAGGAATCCTTCTGGGGCTCGCCGGTCTCTTCTGGGCCTTTAAACAGCACAAAGGAAGTGGAACATGGAGATAATCGTCGTCGGCTCCGGAACCGTCGTACCACGCCTATCCCGCCGCCAGAGTTGCGTAATGGTGCGTACGAATGAAGAAACGCTCGTCTTCGACCTCGGCTCCAGCGCGGTGCGCGGTATGCTTCACGCAGACCTCGACCCCTTCACCATCGACCGCATCTTCTTCACCCACTTCCACCCGGACCACACCGTAGACATAGTGCCGCTCCTCTTCGCCATGAACTATGGTTCCAACGAGCCCCGCAACCGCCCCCTGTACGTCACCGGGCCTGAACCTTTCGAGGAATTTTGGTCAAAGATTCTAAACGTGTGGGGCGAATGGATGGAAGGCGTCTACCCGCTAGAGATTTCTGAACTTCCACACGAGTGTCCCTCTGCTCTCGAACTATCCGGCACCCGTGTCTCCTGGGCTCCGGCAGAACACCGCCCTGAAAGTATCGCCTACCGACTGGAATCCGAGGGTCGCGCTTTCGTCTACACCGGTGACACGGAATATAGCGAGTCGGTTGTCGAACTGGCGCGAGATGCCCATACCATGCTCGTTGAGTGCTCATTCCCTGACGACAATCCCGTACCGGGACATCTCACACCCATCAGCGTCTCCAGGGTTGCTTCCGAGGCAAACGTGGGTCGCGTCGTGCTAACTCATGTCTACCCGGGGGCAGACAGCTTGGATCTGGTTTCGGAGGTTGGAAAGAATTACGTAGGAGAGGTGATCGTCGCCGAGGACGGCTTGGAGCTCAGTGTGTAGAGCTTCGCTATCTGAGTTGACGAATAATCCATAGCTTGAATGCTACTGCGAGTAAGAATGTCAAAAAACCAAGAATAGCCAAGCCGGCATACATAAAGAGTTGAAACGGACCACCGCCGAACATGCTGTACGGTGCCGGTCCATTGATGATCCAGACGTACCGATCGTAGCTCCCGTGGATCCACCACATCAAGAATATAGGACTTACAATCAGCAAAATGCCGAAACCCAGCACGGCGGAAGAGATCACATCCAGAATGATGAGTCTTATCGTAATCTTCTCCCGCATCCGTAAACTGGTGCTAAGAGCCCACACATGCTGCGCAACGGCCGTGCAGTGTGATCTCGTGCCAATCGGTGACGAACCCCGTCTCCCGTTCGACCTGCAGCGCCAGGTACTCCATCAACTCTTCGTTGAATTCGATGACGTTGCCACATTCTTCGCAGCGGGCGTGGTGGTGCATTCGCTCGGTCGCCAGCTCGTAGCGCGAGTAACCTTCTCCGAAGTCTTCTTTACGGACTACGCCAAGCTCTGTTAACAAGTCCAGCGTCCGGTAAACGGTGGAGAGACCAAGTTCGGGATGCTCCCCTTTTACCCGATCATAGAGGTCCTCCGCCGACAGGTGACGCCCATCTTCCAGTTCGCGTACGATCACCCGCCGCTGATTTGTCAGCCGGTATCCGCGACTTTTGAGTATCTGCTCGAACTCGACCATCTAAGATAGTCTATACTGGGTGTGCACCAGGATCAAGAACTATTCTTATCTGACTGAGGTTTCTTGTTGCTCCCAAAGGTACTCTTTCGGCCACCAGGCCACCAGTTCCAGTCGCCCAGGATTCGCATGGTGGCCGGAACAAGCAGCACCCGAATTATGGTCGCATCTACGAACACTGCAACGGCGAGGCCCAGGCCAACCGCTTTCGTGATAATGATGCCGGTAAAGGCAAACGCGCCGGTCACGACGATGATAATAGCCGCTGCCGAAGTGATAATGCCCGCGGTGGACACGAGCCCCTTTGCGACGCTGGCGGTGTTAGAGTCGCCGTTCTCGTAAGCCTCCCGAATACGGGAGAGCAGGAAGACCTCGTAGTCCATCGAGACGCCGAAGATGGTACAGAACATCAGGATGGGGAGCGTAGCGTCCACAAACCCCAGTGGTGTGAAGTTCAGCAGGTTCGAGAGGTTGCCGTCCTGAAAGACGAAGACCATCGCCCCGAAGCTCGCCGTAAGGCTCAGGATGTTTACCGCGACGGCCTTGAGCGGAATAAAGACCGACTTGAAGGTGTAGAGCAGCACCAGATAGGTTACGCCCAGCACGAATGCCGCCGCGTAGGGAGCCATGCCGTAGACGCTGGAGATGAAGTCTTTCTGGCCGGCGGAGAGTCCGCCGACGAGGAATCTAACGTTCTCCGGTGGCTGAACTTCCCGCACCTCCCCCACCGCTTCGCGCGCGGCAGCGACGTAGGGGCTGGCTTCGGTGACCGACCTCAACAAAGTACGGTCTCCGGCCACGAAGCTGTCTATAGCTTCCTGTAGCTCCTCGGACTCGCGGGCTTCGGAAAGCTCGAAGAAGTTGGCGATGCCTTCGGTCGTGACCTCTCCATTGGCGGAGATTCCGGCCGGCAGATCCGGGACCTGCTCGTCTATGCGGTTCTGGACTTCGGACTCTACCTCGGACCTTATCTGTTCTCTGGCCCCGGCTTCTTCCAGACGCCGCTCAACCTCCGGCTCGACCTGCGCCAGGACCTGTTCCCTGGCGCCCGGCGGTAGCGGCTGAGCAGCTTCGAGTTGGGAGACTTGCTCGTCGGTGGCTTTTTGGACCTGATCTTCTTTGAGCTGGTTGTATTGCTCGTCCACCAGCTCGTCAGTTCTTCCTTGCGCTTCGGACTCGGCTTCGTCGCGGGCGCTGGAGACCTCTTCGGCATATTCTTTGGCGGCACTCTGTCCGATGGTGTAGATGCTTTCAACACTCTCTATTCCGTTTGTTTCGCGTACGCGCTCGCTGAGTTGCCGGGTATCTTTCAGTCCTTTGGTGCTCAGTGGATCTTTGGGTAGGGTGACGACTATCTCCATCGGGGTGAGGCTAGCGTAGTCGAAGTCTTGTTTGAGGATGTCGTCGCCGGCACGGGACTCGTACTTCTCCGGCAGGACACTCGCTTCGGGGATACCGATCTTCATGTGCGTGACCGGATAGAGGAGGGCGGAGAGCATCACCCCCACCAGCAGGATCACGAGAATCGGATGCCGCATCACGACCTCCGCGCTCCGGCCCCAGAAACCTGCCCCGACCGCGCCCCGGTTCCGCCGGACGGCGAGCGCATTCACCCGATGACCGAGCACACTTAGGACCGCCGGCAGCAGCGTCAGCGCCGCAGAGACCGAGATAAAGACCACGAGCACGCCCGCGATACCGATAGAGCGCATGAACATGAACGGGAAAAAGAGCAATCCCGAAAGCCCAATCAGGACCGCAAGCCCCGAGAAAAAGATGGATCTCCCCGCCGTCGCCACCGTCCGCGACACGGACTCTGCAACCGAGTAGTTCTCCAGCTCCTCCCGGAAACGGCTCACCGCGAAGAGCGCATAGTCGATGCCGAGTCCGAGGCCAAGCATGGTAGCAATGCTCAATACGAAGACCGACATATCGTAGACACCGGCCAGGAAGTACAGGGTCGCCAGGGCGGTCAGGACGCTGACGCCCCCGATCAGGACCGGAATCCCGGCCGCCACTAACGTACCGAAGGCGATCACCAATATGACCATCGCCAGCGGGAAAGCGTACTTCTCCGCCCGCCGGATGTCTTCGTTACTGGCGTTCGTTATATCCAGGTAGACTGCGGGAGCCCCGGTCACGTAGGTCGTCAGTTCGTCTGAACGCACCTTCCCGCGCACCTCATCCACAAGACTCTGAGTCTCGTCTACGGAGACATTGAACCCGATGACCGCATACGTCTTCTCACCATTCTCGGAGACAAAGCGCTGGTCCTGCGTACTGGAATAAGTCGAGACGAAGCGCGTTTCCTCCATCTCGCGGAGTGGTTCGAGCGCCTTATCTTCCGCCTTCTGATACTCGTCGCTCTTTGCGGAGAGACCTTCGCCCTCGAAGACTATGGTCAAGGTCGCAGGAGATACACCGAACTCTTCGACCATGAGATCCTGCACCTGCTCGGCCTCCGAGCCAGAACCGTCGAACCCGCCACCTTTGAGCTGACCGCCAAGCCTCGGCGCAAAGAAAGCTGCCACGACCAAGATAACGGCCCAGAACAGCAGTACCGCCCACCGGTAGCGGTAGGTAAACTGGCCCAGACGAGCGAACAGGCTCAAGGCCGCCTACTCTTGGCGAAGACTTCTTCCATGGCTCATATAGTACTCGACGCCCCAGCCGTAAATAGTAGTTCTATTACAGAATGCGCCGCCCGAATACCGCTAGTGCTTGCGGGGCAGCGTGAGGGTAAGCAGGAGCCCAAGTACGGGTAGCACCGCTATTATCAGCATCATGAACGGGAGTCCACGGGCATCGGCCAGAAAGCCCAGGATCGGGGCTCCGAGCCCACCAAGCCCGATTGAGAGGCCCATCGTTATGCCGGCGGCGAGCCCTATGCGACCGGGCAAGTATTCCTGGCCCATCACCACGGTTACGCCGAACGTGCCTATAGTGGCCGCCCCTATCAGGGCCAGAAGCACCATACCCAGGGTTGGTCCGGCGAGTGTGAAGCCGAAGATCAAAGGTGGCAGCAGGAGCATGGAAGCGCCAAGCACGGTCCTGCGTCCAAAGCGGTCGGCGAGTGGGCCCATCGTTAGTGTCCCTATCGCGCCGGCGAAGAGCATGATCGCGAGCGCCGTGTTCCCCTGGGCCGTCGAAGTTTCGAGCACCTGAGCGTAGTAGGTGGCGACGAACGTGACCAGTCCGAAGTAGACGAACGACCGTATTGTAACCACCCCGATCATGCGCGCAAACGGCCCCCAATGCTCTGCCGCCACGGGCGCCTGTTCATCCTCGCTATCTTCTACTACCGGTTGGAAGCGTCGCATCCGGGGCATCTCCACAAATAGCACCCCGGCCATGACCGCCGCGGGCACCAATAGAAACAAAGTGCCGGCCAGACCAAACAGTAAGACGAGCGGCGTGGTGAGAACGGGACCAAGGGCGAAGCCGGCGTTGCCGCCCACGGAGAAGAAGCTCATCCCCCGTGCCCGCCGGGAACCGGAGACGTAATTGGCGAACCGGGCCGCTTCGGGATGGAAGGCCGCAACCCCGATACCACTGACAACCACGAAGAGTAGTATCAGAGGATAGCTTGGGGCCACGCCGACGAGCGCGATGCCGACACCGGCGAGCAATAGTCCAAGTGGCATTAAAGCCGGCAACGGACTACGGTCGGAGAAGATCCCAAAAAGAGGCTGGACGATCGAGGAGCTAACCGTCGCCGCCAGGACCAGCGTCCCGGCCGCCGCCAACGACAGGCCCCGCTCCGAGATCAGGAACGGAATCAACGCCGCCACCGCTCCCTGATTTACGTCGGTAAAGAGATGCCCGGCCGAAAGTCCGCCCATCGCCCGACGATCCACACCTTTGACAGCAAATTCACTCAAAAAACAGTCTCTCTAAATTTCTACTATCGACCGTTCGATACTATCAGTCATCAGAGAAATCGTACGGTGCCTGCGCCCATACTCTCTGTGAACGGAGTTCAGCGATAACTTCCTCGTAATCCTCAAACAGCTCGCGGGCGGCTTCGGCGGCGTTCTCCGGCATCGGGCGTACGCTCTTCGGGGGTGAAATCTTGACGGCGACCTCCGGCGCATCGACTTCTATGCCGGCCAGTTCCCGCGCCTTGTCGAGCGCCGTATGCCAGCCCCCGAGCTCGTCTATCAGTCCGTTCTCGTAGGCTTCAATGCCGGTCCAAACACGGCCGCCGGCCAGCTTTTCGAGGTTTCCCGGCTCGAAGTTCCTGCCTTTTACGACCCTATCTTTGAACTCACCGTAGATAGCTTCGACCTGCCCGCCAATAACCTGTCGTTCGTCGTCCGTGGGTTGACGGCTGAGATCGAAGAGGCCAGAACGGTTGCCACGTTCGATGGCTACGGGATTTATGTAGAGTTTTCCGTACAAATCGGTGGCGACAGGCCGCAAGGAGATCACACCTATCGAGCCGGTAATTGTGTTGCGTCGGGCGACGATGTGGCTCGCCGAAGCGGAGACGTAGTATCCGCCGGAGGCGGCGGCCTCGCCCATAAGTACCACCACGGGTTTCTTCTCGTTTATGCGATGGACTTCGCGCCAGATCAGATCCGAAGCCAACGAGTCTCCACCCCGCGAGTCCACATGAAACAGAATCGACGCGACGCGACGGTTTTTCTCCGCCACCCGGAGAGCGGCGACCACCGACTCACTCCCGGCCTGCTCGCCCCCGATCAAGGGCAGCGGCACGGGCAGTTTCCTGCTCTTACCCCGTACTATTGCCCCCGATAGACTAACTATCCCCACCCGCCGGCGGGAAAGCCTCCGGTAAGGTATTTTCAAGGCTTTCTGGGCCACTTCCCACTCTGCGAGCCCCGCATTCTGGTTGTCTGGGCCAAGTCTCTCAGGCAACTCGTCTTCGTAGCACACGCCGTCGAGCAAGCCCGCTTCCAGCGCCCCAGACGCACTGTATGGAGCATAGTCGATCTTCTCTCTCGCCTCTTCGGGGGTTGTGTCTCTCCCTTCCGCTACTGCGTCTACGAGCATTTCGAACCGCCGGTTTGCGAGACGTTCAGCTTGCTCCCGCGCTTCTTCGGAGAAGTCCTGGCGGACGAAAGTGTCGTAGGCGGACTTGTAGGGCGAGACGGCGAACACCTCCGCCTCGACACCAACTTTTTGAAAGGCATTTTTTACGAAGTTTATCCGGGTGCGGAGTCCGGTCACGCTTACTGTCGCAAGCGGGGTTGCCAGTATCTCATCCGCGGCACAGGCCAGGTAATAAGAGCGCGTATCCGGCTCGATCAAGTAAGCAACGACCCGGCCGCCGTTTTCCTTGTACGCGTCTAGCTCGCGACGAAACTCTTCCAGGGCGGCCCAACCGGCCTCCAGGTTTTGAACGCGCAAGACGACGCCGAGAACGCGGCCGTCTCCAGAGAGGCGAGACAGCCTCCGGCGCACCTCTTCTAGGCTAAGGGCGGGCGGTCCAGGATTTACGCGGCGGCGTAGAAAGCCGACCTGAGGTTCGAACTCCGGTAGACTGCCACTCACCTCGAAGACCACGTAGTCCGGTGGGCGGCCAAAGAGTCGACGGTAGACGTTACGCAGCAATCGCCAGAGGTTGATCAGGGCATTTAATATCGAAGCCATGGAAACTATGGTACACCGTAACGCTTCGGCCAAATCGTATGATAAACTTAGAATCAGGAATGGTTATTGATTTAGCGACATCCAGGGTATGACGAGCAAGGTAGAGCAGGACGTGCGGGAGAAGCTCCGCAGGTCGGGTTACACGCTGACCTCGCAGCGGAAAGCCGTACTCGAAGCTCTGAAGGAAGCTCGCGGACACCCCTCTGCCGAAGACGTCTACCTCGTAGTCAAGAAAAAGAACCCTAAAGTAGCGTTGGGGACGGTCTATCAGGCGCTCTCGGTGTTAGAAGAGATCGGGATAATAGGCGCCAAGCATTGGTCGGAGTCGCCCACCCGCTACGATCTCAATACCCAACCTCACCTGGACATCCGTTGCCAGGGTTGTGGTGGAGTCTCAGAGATACCGGGTGTGGAGCTGGAGAACCTCAAGGCCCGCATTCAGGAAAATACGGCGTACGACGTCACGAATACCACGCTGGTAGTAGAAGGGCTCTGCCCCGGCTGCCAGGAAACATCTTAGAAACTCTTTACCAGACATCGCCCAGAGGTTAACCTGCGATACAGTATCGTCCAGAGACTACGCATCTATGCGCGGCGTAACTAAGTTCGGGAGACGAGGTCTTGAGCGGCCAAGAGAGAGATTACATGCAGGAGATCGAGGGCCAGATGCAGGCCGCCCAAGCTCTCATAGAGAGTCTCGAAGAAGAGGTTACCAGCCTTCAAAGCGATCTGGAGCAGGCCAGCGTAGCCTTGAAAGCGGCCCAGGAAGAGGTAGTCGCCCGTGAAGAAGCCCTGGAAGAGACGGAGAGGGCGCGTTCCGCCGCCGAGACAATAGCCCGGGATGCGTCAGGTGCCATATCCGAGCTGCGGATAAAGAGTTCCGATGAGCAGCTAAGCCTCATGAACCAGCATATTTCCGAGCTTGCACGACTTCAGGACAGGTTTCAAGATCAGCTACGGGCGGAGATCGAATCAGCACTCTCTGTAGAAGACCGCGAGGAACTTAGGGAAGAACACTCGAAGGTCCGCCAGACGGTGGAAACGCACTACGAAGAGCGCATCGCGGCGCTCGAAAAATCTTATCTGGAATCGCGCGAGCGCTTGTTAGAGGGCGAACAAGAGTTCGACAAAAGATGCGTGGAGGAGATCGAAGCCGTTCGTAAAGAGGCCGAAGATCAGAGTCGCGAGCTGGAACACAAACTGCACGAACAACTGGAACAACAGGTTCAAGAAGCCCTCCGGTCGGCGACCGAAGAACACCAAAAAGAGCTTGAGGCTCAACGTAAGTCTTTCACCGACCGCGAACCAGAGTTACAGGCCGAATTCGAAGCCCGTCAAGCGGAGATGGAAGGTCGCATCCGGGAAGCCGAAGAGCAACACCAGGCGAAGCTGCGTGAGATAAAGAGCCTCGCCGAGAACCGAGAGCAGGAGCTAAAGAAGACGCATTTGGCCCGACTGGCGGAGACAAAGGCCGAAGCTGAGCGTCGGATCGAATCGCTCCAAGCCCAACGGGAAGCGGACAATAAAGCCCTTAGGTCACGGCACGAGGAGGATCTGTCCGAGCTCCGCGCCCAGTACGAGAGACGTTTGCAGGAAGTGGACGAAAGTCACAGGTTGGAGCTGTGGACAGCCCAAGAGAAGATGGAGGGCTTCAAGCTAGAAAGGATCTCCGAAGCCGAAGCCTACAGAGGTCGGCTCAAAGAGCTCGAAACCGCGCTTCAGTCAAAGGAATTCGACGCAGAAAACCCGGAAGCATCCACACAGGAGACTCCCAAAACGGAGGCCGGCTCTCAAGAGCAGCGCTCCTCGGAGGATACGGATCATCTCCAGGTACAGATAGAAGAGTTGAAAGCGGCGCTCGCGATGTCCGAGCGAGCGCGAGAGACACTGTCCCGGGAGTTGAAAGAATTGCAGGAGTGCGAACCTGAGAAGTCCTCAGAGATCGTCCGTAACGGCCAAGAACGTCAAGAAACTCTAGGAGAACGGGATAAGGACTTCCATCCTGACGCCACGAGCACTGATGAGCGTATACAAGAACTCGAAGCGCGATTGCGGGAGTCCAGGGAAGAGAGTTTCCACAACGCAGAGGAGCTTCAACGGGCGATGGAGGAGCTGCGTCGGCTCTCAGATCCGGAACACCGAATGCGAGGAGGAATCTCCGCGTTCAACGCGAGCGAGCATGCTGGCTACGTGTCCTCAATCTCGAAGTCTTTGGGACTTCCGAAGGTACACGCTGGAATGGACGACGAAGCGAATAAACCCATTTTTACGTTCGTGTGGGAAGAACTCGCCTGGCGCCGGTACATTGCAGAGCCGGCCGAAGACCTTCAAGAGCCAAGAGTCTACTTGTTGGGCGGCGGCGATGAACCGGAAGAGCTTGGTGAACTGGACCAGCGGGAGCCGAACGCCCGAATAGACGCCCGGGGACGGCTTATCCTCGGCGTTCAGGCTCGTTAGCCACCCGCTTCTTTTCTGCGCGCTGACGTTGACGCCGCTGAATATACTTGCGGTTGTGGGCGAAAAGTGCCTCACCACGACGAGCCCCAACGTAAGCGCCACCGATGGAGATCAAGAGAATGGCGATCATAAACAGAGCCGCCTGCGGCGAGTCGAGGCCGGGGAAGAAGCCGTTCCCGGAGAGTACGTTGATTACTGGTGAGATCGCAAACGTTACCGGGGCAACCAGCGTACCGTGGAGCTTACGGCGTGCCGGTGCCCGGTAGCTAGAGATCATACCTCCCCAATAGAACGCGAACGCCGCCGCCAGGATGAGGAACAAAGAAGGCAAGAACGAGTTTTCTGCCAGCGAAGGGTCCAGAAACCTCATTGCTATCGGCCAGAAAATCCCGAAGACCACCAACACCGCAATACCGAGCGCGAGTAGGACTCCAAGCACCATCGCCCAGGCACTTTTTCTAAAGTTCTTCATACCCCAGAATTCTACCAGTGGTTCGACAACCCCTCGTGGCAGCCTTCACGCCGTTTTGCTTAGGCCTTATTCCGCGAGTGCTCCGACCAGCTCGCGGCAGAACGCTGGGATGTCCGGCACTACCCTACCCCACACCAGGTTCCCGTCCCTAAACGCGGGCTTGTCCACCCAGGTTGCCCCGGCGTTCTCGAGATCGTCTTTTATTCCGAGGGAACCCGTGGCCCGCGCTCCGTCCACGATTCCTGCTGAGATGGCGACCAATCCACCATGACAGATGATGCCCACGATCTTGTCGTTGCTGTGGACCTCTTTAACTATCTCCAAAATCTTTGGATAACGTCGAAGCTTATCCGGCGCCCATCCACCGGGAATCACGACCCCGTCCAACTCCGAAGCATCTATATCTCCGGGTGTTGCGTCAGCCCGCGCGGAGAGGGCGTTTTTGCCGTACACGGTCTCCAGATCCGGACCGACCGTTATAACTTCGGCACCCTCTTCACGAAGCCGCATCACCGTTACCCAGTACTCCAGATCCTCGAATCCTTCGGCCAACAACATGACGAGTTTTTTCCCTTCGAGCTTCACTGTGCCTCCTTTTGATCGGTCAACTCTGTTCTAGTTCTTAATAGTTCATCTACTTCACGTCTCGTCTCTTCGCCGCCGAGCTCCAGCGCACGGGCCAGTTCGGGTACGGCCTCCGCCCCACGGCCGTCCCGTAGGAGACGGTCTGCGGCCTCCAGGTGCTCCCGGCCTGAGGACTCTGCATCTTTTTCGACGACTCCGTCACCATGTACGAGGGCCAGTATCTCTTCCCCATACCGGGCGGCCCGGCGAAGACCAATGCCTTTTATAGAGCCAAGTTCATGCACCGTACGGGGTTTTCGGGTGGAGATCTCCTCTATGTGGGAATTGTGCAGTACGACGTAGGCTGGAACTTTCTGGGTCCGGGCCTGCTCTCCGCGCCAGCTTCGCAGACGCTCGAAGAGCGCGGAGTCAATCTCTGGAGAGTGGTCCGCGGAGTCCCGGCCGGTAATGAGGCTCGGTACGGCGGCAGAGTCGGGTGCCGACTGGGCTACCTCTCCCCGGCACACGTCGCAGCCGTCGCAGGGAGCGACTTCCTCCGAATCCCCGAAATATCGTAGCAGACGTTCGCGGCGACAGGTCTCCAGATTCGCATAGGCTTCGACGGCATCGAGTTGTGAGTATGCGGTTCGGGACATATTTTTGAGGCGCGCGGCGATCCTACGCCGGTTGTCCGCATCAAGAGTCGCCTTGACCCTGACGTCTACCAGAGAGCCGCGCGGTATAGCCTCCGCCAGGCCGTCGGCCATCATCCGGTAGACGGCTCCCTGGGCCACGACCGGTCGCACGCCCGCCTGACGGGCAAGTTCCGGCAGTCCGATGGTTCCGTTGCCGGGGAGGACGGCGTGGACTGCCGCGACACTCTCCGGTAGTCCGTTCAACTCTTCTGCGAGGTTCCGAATCTCCACTTCGGCCCAGAGGTCGTAGCCGCGAGAGATCAGGCCGGACTCTTCGAGGCCACCCAGCAAGATTCCGGCCGCATCCTGCTCTACCCCGCCGAGCGTCGCCAGCGTACCCGGCGCCACGTTCGCCCGGCCGTCACGCTCGATCTCGGACAAGGCCCGAAAGAAAGAGTTGACTTCGTCCTCACCGGCGGAGTTCAGACCGATCAGACGCTTGCGCCGCCCCAGGTCCTGGCCCCGGTAGAGTGTTACACATTCGGCGGGCTCTCCATCCCGTCCCGCCCGACCCGACTCTTGAAGGTAAGCCGGTAGACTGCCGGGTATGCTGGAGTGGATCACGAACCGCACGTTCGGCTTATCCACCCCCATCCCGAAAGCGACCGTGGCGACGACCACGGCGACCTCATCCGTCATAAAGCGCTCTTGCACACTCGACCGCTCTTCAGTACCCAACCCAGCATGGTAGGCGGCGGCGTCTATTCCTGAGCGCCGGAGGCTTTCAGCCAACTCTTCGCACTCTTTACGCGTTGTGGCATAGACGATACCCGGTGGCGGTGTGCCACGGATAACGTCCAGGATCAGAGGCAGCTTCTGCTCTTTTTTCTTCGCTTCCCGCACCCGGTAGGTAAGGTTCGGGCGGTTGAAGCTCGTCACCACGACCTTCGGCGAGCGCATCCGCAGAGACCGGAGTATGTCCTCTCGGACGCGGGGGGTAGCCGTGGCCGTCAGGGCCAACACCGGCGGGCTGCCCAGATCCTTTACCGCGCGGGGCAAGAACAGGTAATCTGGACGAAAGTTGTGGCCCCACTCACTTATGCAGTGGGCCTCGTCCACCACGAAGAGGCCGACGCCCGCCCGGCGCAGGGAGAGAACAAACTCTAGCGAGCGGAGTCTTTCAGGGGCTACGTAGAGCATTTTGATCTCCCCGTCACGGACCTTTCGCTCGACCTCCCACCGCTCTTCGGGCGAGAGTCCGGAATGAAGCGTGGCGGCGTCGGTCACTGCGCTCTGGATCAGCGAGTCTATCTGGTCTTTCATAAGGGAGATCAGCGGCGAAACAATAACCGTCAGGCTATCTTGCATGAGTGCCGGAACTTGATAGCAGAGACTCTTCCCGCCCCCCGTAGGCATAACGGCCAGAGTGTCGCGGCCATCCAGTACGGCCCGGATCACTTCTTCCTGTCCCGGCCGGAACGAGTCGAATCCGAAAACCTCTTTGAGTACTTTTAAAGGCATGGGGTCAGTTTAGAACATTCAGCTGGTCGTCATTCCGGATTGTCCGGCCGACTATTCTTCGTCTCTGGAGCGGGGAGTAAATCTGGGAACTGGGTCGAAGTCCTGGGTACGGCGCAGGTTCTGGACCCCGGGCTCTTGTGGTTTAGGGTAAGAGGGAGTGCGTTCGGCGGAGTCGAGTACGAAGTCGAGGGCGCGCCGGATCTCGGCGCACGCCTTGTTGTACGCTAGTTT
This sequence comes from Rubrobacteraceae bacterium, assembly GCA_965214475.1. Taxonomy (GTDB): domain Bacteria; phylum Actinomycetota; class Rubrobacteria; order Rubrobacterales; family Rubrobacteraceae; genus SIRX01. The sequence continues at coordinate 763,222 of OZ243953.1, forward strand.
GAAGCCCAATCCGGGTGCGGCGAGCGCCGGCGGAACCAGCAGAAAGTACAGCGGATTGTAGACCCCGGCGATAGCCACGGGCACGGCCAGTGTCGCCCCGACTATTCCTCCCAAAGAAAGATACTCGCTGCGCTGATTGGAGAAGTCCGCGGTCAGGTAGGCTTGGCTGCGAGTATCGCTGGCCTCCCGGACCCGCAGCTCCACGGAACGTACCTTAAAGAGCGCCCGATGGTCCGAGAAATCCATCGCCCGGCGTACGGTACCAAGCACATCGCCCGCATCCCACGTCGAACTGGCCTCCGTCTTATTGCGGAGCTTTAGGCCATGCTTGAGACGCAGGATGCCCTCCAGGTCGGCTCGGGTCGATGACGCGGACTGCTCGATCTCTCGGACAACCCTGAGGCGGGATGTACCGTACAACTTCTTCGGAATAGAGTCCGGCTCTACCGCCTTTGCAGAACGGAGGTCCGTTATGGCGCTGCGCACGTCGGCCTCCGGGATGCCCACGGCCGCGGCAACCTGCACCAGAAGCTCCGGTGACACATAACCGTTCATCGAAGTTTCGTTTTCGCTCCGACGAGCAGTCAACTCCGCCGCCCGGCGCAAAACTACCTCGGCCTCGGCAGGTTTTAGCTGTTTTCCATCATTATTCGCCATATACGAGGCGTTATATTACAGGTTTTAGAGGCGTTGGTCTCGTTGCGAGGTTATGGAGAGAATCCTCGGTGTATCTCTCAGGTAAGACCATCCGGAAAGCAAAGTCAGAATAGTCGCCACCAGCATCACCCACCAGCCGAGGGTCGTCAGTGCGCCTTGCCAACCGATCTTATCCGGGTCTCCCAGCAACATTATCAGCACAGCGAGGCTCTGGGCATTCATCTTGGCCTTACCCCAATTATTGGCGGCGATGACCTCCCCCGCTTCCAGCGCCACCATACGCAGACCGGTGACGGCGAACTCCCGGATCACCATTATCGCCGCCATCCACGCGGCCATTGAACCTTCACCCACCAGGGCGAAAAAGAGAGAGACTATTAGCGCCTTGTCGGCGATAGAGTCCATAAGCTTACCGAAGCCCGTGACCTCACCACTCTTCCGGGCAACGACTCCGTCCAGATAGTCGGTAAACAGCGCCCCGAGGTAGATCGCCACCGCCACAGCGCGGGCGTAGGGGAACTCCAGGTACATGGCGAGCATCACTGGGGCAACAGCAATAAGCCGGAGCATGGTCAACTGGTTGGCCAGAGTCATACGCGCCCCTCTACCGAGTTTTCCACAGCTCGGCTAAGTTAGCACTCTACAGGTTGAGGCTCAAGGAAGAGTCGCCGGATCATTCTTCCTTGGTACCACTGATCTGGGCCACCGTCGGACGGGTGAAGAACTCTAACCCCCAATCGAACGCCTGTCGCACTTTACCCTGGGGACTCTGGAGCCGCACCAGATACGCCATCCGCCAGAACATTGAAGCGATCCAACCACTGAACTTCACACCGAAGACGTCGTTTACGGCGAAATGACTCCCCAGGTCGATGAGTTGTCCCTGAGACTTGAACTTGAACGGCTTTATGCCATCACCGTCTATCGCGGAGACGATATTCTCGGCCAGGCACACGCCTTCTTTGACCGCGGCCTGGGCATTGGGCGGTACGAACCCGTCTTCCTGATCCGGAACAGTCGCGTTATCGCCAATCGCCCAAACGTTTTCGTAGCCTTCCACCCTGAGATACTCATCGGTCTTTGCACCCTTGGTCTTCTCTTGCAGCGGGATGCCGATGTCTTCGAGCAGCGAACTCGGACGGGCTCCGGCGGTCCAGACCACGTTCTCACTTTTGACGGTGCGCCCATCCTTTAACTGCACACAATTTTCGGTGATTTCCTCCGCCATCGCATCGGTCATGACCTCGATATTTCTCGCCGCTAGCTGGCCGCGGGCCACTCTACGGAGGCCGGGGTCCAGTTCCGGCAGGATATGGGGCAGCGCGTCCATAAGGAATATTCGGAAGCGATTGGGGTTTATGCTGGGATACTCGGGGCCAAGTATCTCGTGAATCAGGACGTGGAGTTGGGCCGCCGTCTCGGTTCCCGTGGCTCCGGCCCCGATCACCACGAAGGTCAGCCTCGATTCATCGACGTCGCCCCGTTCGATGGTGGCTTCCTCGAATCGTTCTACCACCCGGTTACGAAGGTCTACCGCATCCGGGATGCTCCTCATGGATATGGCGTACTTCTCAACCCCGGGGATTCCGAAGAACGAGGGCTGGGCCCCGAGGGCCAGGACCAAATGATCGTAGGAAAACTCGTGGTTGTCTGCGGTGACCACCTGGTTCTCCAAGTCGACTTTTTCCACCTCCGCCCGACGGAAGCTGGCACCCACGTGGATAAGGCTGCGCCTCAGAGGCTGGGCGATGTTCTTCACACCGACATCACTGGCGACCACGCTCGGTACCATCGGCCAGAAAGTCAGGTAGTTGTCCTTGGAGAGGACCATAACTCCTACATCTTCCCTGTCCTCGATTAGTTCGCAGAGGTGCTTGGCAGTGTTGAAGCCACCAAATCCTCCACCTAAGACCAAGACCCGGTGCTCGAAGTCCTCATAACGCGGCTTCTCCCAGGCTGCGTAGCGGGCTTCAGAGCTCATCGCCCACCGTAGCCCACCGACAGCCAGAGCCGTCCCGCCTATCGCCGCACCCGCTTTAACCATTCTGCTCATATCTCGTCCTCCAGGGAACTAGATGAAACCCGCAACTCTCGTGGCTCTATTCTACCGGAGAATGCCGCCCGACTAAACGCCTGGGAGATAAAAATTTGTCCATCCCCTTTTCCTAACGCACCCTATCTTGCGAACCGGTACCACCATTGAAGTAGCTCTGCGTCTCACGATAGACGACGCCGGCGAGTAGCAGCAGCCCGATCAGGTTGGGCAGCGCCATGAGACCGTTCATGACGTCCGCGAAGATCCAGACAAGGCCAAGCTCCAGAAAACCACCGAAAAAGATAACGGCGATAAATACGAGACGATATGGGAACACCGCGCGACGACCAAAGAGATACACCATGTTGCGCTCGCCATAGTACGCCCATCCAAGAAGCGTCGAGAATGCGAAGAAAGCAAGCCCGACAGCGACGACTTGAGGTCCGAAGGAATCTCCGAGCCCCGTGGCAAACGCGGCCTGCGTGAGACCCGCGCCACTCTCATCAAACGCTTCGTAGCCCTGCTCCCACACCCCGGACGAAACTATAGCGAGTCCGGTAAAGGAACAGACGATGATGGTGTCTATAAAGGTCTGGGTCATCGAGACTATGCCCTGCCGGGCGGGAACCTGCGTCTGGGCGGCGGCGGCGGCGATACCGCCCGTTCCGAGCCCGGACTCGTTGGAGAAAATTCCGCGGGCGACGCCGAACTGAATCGCCAAAAGCACCGATACGCCAGCAAAACCGCCGGTTGCCGCCGTGCCGGTAAAGGCGGTGGAGATCACCAGCCCGATAGCACCCGGAATGTTGGTGATGTTTACCAGAAGAACGATCGTCGCTCCCAACATATAAACGACACCCATGACGGGAACAAAGAGGGCGGCAAACCTGCCGATGGATCTAATGCCCCCGAGGATGACAATTGCAGCCAACCCGGCTAGAACGGCGGCTGTTATGAACACCGGTATCCCGAAAGCCCCTTCAAGCGCCTGGGAAGTTTCATAAGACTGCACCGCGTTGCCGATGCCAAAAGCCGCAATAGCCGCGAAGATGGCAAACAGTAAGCCGAGGGTACGTCCCACCGGACCACCGAGCCCGCGGGTCAGGTAGTACATCGGGCCACCCGCCATCTCGCCTTCCTCATCCTGAACCCGGTACCGGACGCCGAGAACCGCTTCGGAGTATTTGGTTGCCATCCCAAAAAGCGCTGTGATCCACATCCAGAACAGTGCTCCAGGCCCGCCGAGCGCGATAGCCGTCGCAACGCCGGCGATGTTACCCGTACCCACCGTGGCGGCCAACGCGGTCATCAGAGCCTGAAAGTGAGATATATCCCCTTCGGTCCCTTCGTCTTTGCGGACTATGAAGGCCAGGTACAGCGCGGGGCCTAGCTGCTTGAACTGGATGCCGCGAAGTACGATCGTCAGCACTATACCGGTCAACAGCAGTAGCGGCACCAAAAGATAAGGGCCCCAAATAAAGCCACTCGCGTTAGATAGAAAGTCCTGCATACTCAGCCCCTCCCGGTCGTCCCCACATTTTCAATCCCGGAAGCCTGTAACCCCCGATAGCGAGACAAGATAGAGATAAGCAGCGGATTTGTCTATAGCCCGCTGGAGAAAATATTCGGTTTTGCGAAGATTTGCCTAGGCTTCGGCTACAGCTACTCGCACGGTTCGGCTCCGGGGACCGTCGAACTCGGCGAGAAAAACGCCTTGCCAGCGGCCCAGATCCAACTCCCCCCCATGCACCAAAAGGTACTGCGATTGTCCAAAGAAACTCGTCAGCAAATGTGAGTCGCTGTTGCCTTCGGCGTGCTGAAATCTGACGTCCAGAGCGTCTATGAAAGCCTTACTCGCAGCGGCCAGGTCCCGGGGCACGTCCCGATCGTAGTCCTCGTTTACGGTGATGGCGGCGGTCGTGTGGGTAGAAGATATTATGCAGAAACCTTCCTCGATACCCGCCTCCCGCACAGCGTTTTTGACGTCGTCGGTTATGGTGACGAACTCGTAACGGTCATTGGTCCTCACCTGTAGGTCACTGGTCTTCATGCGTGTCTCCTCTCTGTACGTGGAAGAGGCATGGTACCCGGAACCAGTGAATACTAATTTACGGGCCTCTTCAGCCTCCAAACCTACCTGGAGTTTCTCTGCGTTCTCTCATAAGTCAAGAAAGTCCGGTAGCCGGGCGAGGCTTTCTAGCGTGAGGTCCGCATTATCCTCTTTCCCGAGACGGTACTTGCCAGTTTTTACCTGTATTCCATACAAACCGGCAGCCTGGGCTCCTGCTACGTCGGACTCGGGGTCGTCGCTGACCATAGCCACTTCGCCGGGTTCGAGACCCATCTCGTTCAGCGCGAGGCGGAAGAAACTCTCTTCGGGTTTACCGACTACCGCAGCCGACTGGCCGCTGGCATACTCTAGCGCGGCAACGAATGGCCCGGCGTCGAGGGAAAGTTCACCCCCGGTACTCCAGTAGCGGTTTTTCTGGAGCGCCAGCAGCTCGGCACCGTCCATTAGCAGTCTGAAGGCTTCGTTCAACCGCCCGTAGGTAAACTTTTCTCCGAGATCCCCGACGAGCACGAACTCCGGAGACTCGTGGGTGAGCGAAACTTCCTCCAAGTCCTCGTAGAGTGCTTCGTCCACCAGCGGAAAGCAGGAGCGGGCCCCGATCATGAGCGAAGCGACACGGGCCGGCGTGAAGATCTCAGCCTCCTCGATTTCGAAGCCGAGGGAGATCAACCGCTCGTAGATCGCGCTCCGGGGCTTGCGGGTAGTGTTAGTGACGTACCGAAGGACGAGGCCGGAGGCTCTCAGATGCGACAGAGTTTCTCTAACACCTTCTATCGGCTCGCCGTCTTCGTAGAGGGTGCCGTCCAGGTCTGCCAACAGGCCCTTGATCTTCATGCGGGGCAATGCAAGAGACGCCGGAGGTTGCTTCCGGCGTCTCTGAACAGTTTCAACTTTCGTTGAGGCTTTTTTCTACCGGCCGAAAAAGAGTTTGGCCGCCGGGCTCATCATCTCTGGGCTCCACATCGGGTCGAAGGTGAGCTGGGTATTGACGGTTTCGACACCGTCGACGGAAAGGGTCTCTGTCTCGACTTGCTCCTGTATCAGGTCGCCCACCGGGCACATCGGGCTGGTCAGGCTAAAGACTACGTCTACGTGCCGCCCCTCCTCGTGGACACCGACATCGTAGATCAAGCCAAGCTCTACCAGATCCATACCGATCTCGGGGTCTATAACGTTCCTGAGTTGGTCTATTATTCTTTCTTCGGTAATCACGCCGATCTCACCTCATGAATGAGTAGTTGTTTCAACCTTTTTATTGTAAAGCCCCCGCTCAAGTTTTCCACTCTGTACAATTCGTAGAGGCACATATAGGCAGAATGGAGCATCGCTGTAATAGGCTGCCCCGTGGATGCCGACGAAAGACAGCTTGAAATTAGCACGCGAACACTCACCTACGAGCGGGGTAAATATATGGGACAAAAACTAAATTGTATAAAGGTCGCAACTATATTCTCGGCGTTGGCGGTCCTGATTCTATTCGCGCCCGGGACTTCCGGGATAGCGCAGGAGGCGCCGGACTCACCGGAGATAGAGGCGGAAGCCTGGGCGCTTCTGGACGCTTCATCGGGTACGTCTCTGGGTGGCAAGAACGCTGATAAAAGGCTCGCAACAGCGTCCACGACCAAGATCATGGCTGCGCTAGTCGTTTTGGAGGATGGAGTAGACCTGCAACGAGAGGTTATGGTTCCGGCGGAAGCCGAAGAGTTTGTCGGGGTCACCTACAGCAATGTGGGACTTATAGCGGGCGAGCGAATAACGGTAAAAGACCTTCTAATAGCCTCGCTAGTCCCATCCGGTACCGACGCTGTGTATACGCTGGCGTACGTTGTGGGTGACGGCAGCGTCGAGAACTTCGTAGACAAGATGAACGAAAAGGCTTCCTCGATGAACCTGGAGAATACCCAGTTCGACACCCCCGCCGGCCTCGACTCACCGGATAACTACTCTAGCGCAAACGACCTGGCAGAGATGGCCTACGCCGCGATGGAGTACCCCGTGTTCAACGAGATCGTTGCCATGACCGAACCCAAGATCAACACCCAGACCCGCGAGATACAGCTTTACACCACCAACAGCCTACTCTATTTATACCCTGTGGCAACCGGCGTAAAGACCGGAACCTCCCCCGAAGCGGGTCCGAGCCTGGTAGCCTCAGCCAAAGACGGTGGAGAATCCTACATAACAGCAATTCTGGGCGCTAGCGAAGACCAATACCGCTTCACGGCAGCAGAGATCCTGCTCGCCTACGGCTTCGAGGACTACGAGCGTCAGCCGTTGGTGAACAAAGACGAACAGTTCGAGAAGCTGGAAGTGCCCTTCCGTCGGGACGAATCCGTCGCGCTCGTGGCCGAAAAAGAGGTGGTTGGAACTGCCGGTCCCGGGCTAAAAGTCGAAAACAAAGTCAAGACCAACGAATTGCCTGCCGAGGCGAAAGCCGGCCAAGAGGTGGGAACGGTCGAGACGGTCGTAAACGGGCAGAAGATCGGGCAGAGCCCACTCGTAACGAAAAACGGTTACGAAGAAGCGTCGTTCTGGACCAAGACCTGGTACCGGATAAGGAGCATCTTCGAGTAGATTCCGGCAGCTCGCGTAGGACCTGAAGAACATCTCACCGGGCCCAACAGCCAGCTTATGTTAAGTCCTTGTTACAGATATGCCACTTATCCACGGTTTTTCCTCCTTATCCACATTATATTGTGGATAACTTGCTCATAAACCACTCAAATACACTGTATATTGTTAATCGTCCGCCAACTGCCGCGTCGACATGTAGCGCGACGTAGCAGATCCTTTGGTGTTCTTGCGATCTCTTGATCAAGGTTTCCTTCCGGTGCGAGGAGTGCAGTTTTGGGCTATGTTCTTTCGGCCTCCGTTGACCATTTAGCCTTAACGTGGCTCCAGAGCCGAACCCTGCAGAAAGGTTTCATCTCGAAGTTGCCGTCGGGTTCTCTGAACGGTCATCGGGTGAAGCAGCGATATTCTCGATCAGGTTTTGGGCTCGCCAGCGACTGAAATTCCAGGTACGCCAGTCAGAAGTCCGTGATTTGTAGCGATCTACTACGAACTCTCGTAGTGTTGGACCTTTTGTTGGGCGCTCCTTGCCCGAGGGCGTAACCAATACGTCTTCGTAAAGAGGCTCGTCCCCAATCCTGGGCAGCGCACCCACCAGAACAGGTGCGGCGTCGGCGCTGAGGGTGGTCAGATAATATGGGTCGAAGCGCGCCCCGTTTTCCATACGGCTCAGGTTAGTTCGCGCGATGACGGCATCTGGGTTCACGACATTAAGGAGGATCACTGCGGCAAACCCCGAAAGGAGGGCGCCGTAAGCGAAGCGGTTGTGACGGTCTCGCAGTAGCATCGTCATTGCGAACCATGACAAGACTATGGCGAGCCAGATCATGAAGGCTGTCGTGTAGAATCGGAGTTCCGTAAGGCCGAACTCCTGAAGGTAGAGCCACATTCGGTAGAAAGCCGAGGCCGTTATTATCAGGAGCAATGTTAGAAGGGAACCCGCGAGGACTTTGAAAAGCCTTTCGTGGGCACGGTTTCCGGAGCGGAATATCCAGTGGGTGAGGAGTAGCAGGGGCAAGACGAGCGCCGTCACGGTTGTCAGCTCAAAGAATCCCCGGCGGGCGTACTCGGAGTAGGTCAACTCTGAAGCAGAGATCTCCCCCAGGCCACCGAAGAGATAACCAACCTGAACCACCACAAACGCCAGGAAGAGAACGTTCAGCAATCCGAGTGCTATTCCGACCTCCACAGCACCGAGTGACAATCTTTCCGGACGACCAGCAGAAGTCCAGCTAGGCTCACTGCCGAGCAAGACGAGCCGGAGAAGCCCGGCGGAGATCCAGGCGAGAAATCCTGCGAGTAAGATATGACCGAAAATTTCGTCCAGGCTAAAGTCGAACACGCTCCGCACCAACCCCTCGAAGACGGCGTCAGCCGCTACAAAGAGACTTCCAAAGATCAGCAATAGCGGGGTGGCTATCAGCAGACCTCGGGTCACCGCGAGCGCCGACCGCCAGCGACCGTGCGCCACCTGCCGCCACTCCACATCCTTCAACGCAGCGGGGACGGGACCTGCAACCGCACAGAGACCCGTGTACAACCCGCCAAGAACGTATTCGGAAACTCCGGACAATTTCAGGCTACCCTGGCGAGCCCGGGTAGCAGCCAACGAGAGCGCTACGAGTACCGTCGAGACGTTCAAAAAGACCAGCATCGGCGCTGCGCGCCAGGCGACAAAGGAGGCGAAGAGCACAACTAGCGGCGTCAACCACCACTCCCCATCTTTCAGCCCAGGACCTCCCAGACGCACGAGCACGGCGGCGGATGAGATCAGCGCCGCGACCCAGATCAAGGCATTGACTCCCCACGGCGTCGCCCGCAACAGCCCGTCTCCCAGAAGACCTAGAGCGAACGCCGTCCCCAGAACGCAAAGTCCCAGCTTTGTTCGGTCCATTTCGCAGCCTCCTACATTGCTCGCGTCTCGGTAGAGAGCAGCCTAACAACCGCAGATAACAGGAAAGGCCACAAATGAATTAAGCGTTTGGAAAGTCGGCGAAGATCTAGCATCGGTGGATAACAAACTGTAATTTTCAGCGACGATCCGCTAGATGCTACTCACCCAAGATGCTCTCGAAAGAGTAGCCAGCTCTCGGGTGCAACACCCGCGAGGTGCAAACGGCTGGGGCTCAGCGGATTATGGTGATGGTGAAGACGAAGGTGATGAGGGCAAGGGCGGCGGCGGCGAGGTAGGCACCGGTAAGGCCAATAGGAACGGCGAGGGTCGCCATAAAGAGCGGACCTATAGTCTGGCCGATGCGTAGGATCATGCCGTTCACCGAGAGGAAGGCGCCACGGTTATCTGCGGGCGCAACCTCGTTCAGGAGAGAGAAGATATTGGGGATGTTAATGCCGTTGGCGACGCCGAGCAAAGCGACGGAGACGATCAGCAGTGGCAGAATCGGCACAACAGCAGCAACTACCAGCCCCGCAGCATAGAGTAGAAAGGCGAACTTGAGGAGCATCTTCTCCTGAAATCGTCCGGTAAGGCGGCCTAGCTGTGAAGAAGTCAGGGCGGTGGTGAGTGAGGCGCCGGAGAGAATAAGCCCTATAACGTAGGTAGGAGCATCAAAGCGGTCGTTCATCAGTATGGGCAGATAGGCGAGTTGGGCGCCGAAGAGAAGTATGAATGAGACTAGCGAAGCCACGAAGACTCCGAGTACCCTAGGATTTTTTAGGGGGGGCCAGAGGTTGCCGAAGACGTCGCCAAAAAATTCTTTGAGCCCCTTATCGTTGACCGGCTCCGGGTTGTGCAGGGAGAAGAGCACCACGAAGGCAACGGGAATCGCAAGAAATGCCAACAGGAACGGGTAGAACCAGCCGAAGGTCGCCAGCAGGCCCCCAATACCAGGGTAGGTCGCCGTGCCGGTAGAGAGGACGCTGGAGTTATAGCCGAGGGCGGCAGAGCGCTCGCGGCCATCGTAGATGTCCCCGATCACGGTGACGTTCAAAGTGCCCAGGGCGGCGGCCCCCATGCCCTGAATAAACCTCAAGAAGAGGAGCATATCGAAGCTGGTGGCGAAGGCACACAGGCCACCGGCGATGCCGAAGAGGATCAGTGCCGGCGTCAGGATGGACTTCCGTCCGTAGCGATCGGACATGATGCCCAAAACCGGCGTCAGAACGATACCGGGTAGGGTAAAGAAAGTGATCAGGAGTCCAACCTGCCCACTGCTTATGTCGAACTCTTGTATTACCCTCGGGAACGCCGGAGTAATGCTGGTAACACCGAGAACAGCCATTAGAGTAATGCCGAAGAGGACGTGCAGGTTGTGGTCTTTATAGACCTTGCGGGTTCCGCTTTCGTTCTCAGGCTCTTTAGACACGACGCGTAACTCTACCAGCTTGCATGTAGTTCGGGGGCGAGCTTTTACTACACCGGTGGTTGGGCGGAAGGCTTCCATCCGAGCCTGGAGAGCAATGCCGCGGTCATGGCGGCGGTCGCGCCCCATACTTCGTAGCCCGCCACAGCGAAGACCGGAACTTCGTACTCACGACCGTCCCTGGTCCAGAGTACCTTCTGGAAGTTGCTTGACGATAGTAGATCCCGGAGCGGCACAGTAAAGACCTCCTCGACCTCACGCGGGTCTATCGTGAACTCCGCTTCGTGGGGTAGGAGGCCGACGTAGGGGCTCACGCGAAAGTTCGAGGGCGGAATGTACATTTCTTCCAGCTCTCCGATCACCTCTACCATCTCCCGGCCCAGGTCTATCTCTTCTTTGGCTTCGCGCAGCGCAGTATTCAGGAGAGAGTCGTCACCCGGTTCCAGGCTGCCGCCGGGAAAGGAGATCTGGCCGGCATGGTCGTTCAGGTGACCCTTGCGGACCGTATAGACGATCTCTACCCCCTCCGGGTCCAGCAACAGAGGAACGAGCACCGCCGCCCGGCGCGCGTTTCCATCCGATGGCGGAATGCGACGGGCCAATTGCTCTCCGGTCTCGACGTCTACCGGAGAGAAACTCTCGTAGACGCTGCGCCAGTTCTCCAACGGTTGGCCCAAGGCCTTGCGGAGCAGTGCGGAGAAGTCCTCTGGATCACCGGTTAATTTTTCTTGTAACTCATTCACGAGGCTAATGATAGACCATCGCCCACCGGGCAAAAGAGAACGCGGCTACTCACGGTCGAGAGCAGTCAGTTGGAAGAGCTTCCGCCTTCTTTGCCGGAAATTTCAGTACTGGGGCCGCCACCATTGCCATTCGGGCTGTCCATAGACTGAATCGTGCGGATAGGGAACGGGATCTCGATCCCTTCTCGTCCGTAGCGTCGGTGAAGACGTTTAATGAACTCGTGCTTGATCAGGTACTGATTCACGATCTCGGTGATCTGCATGATCATGGTGAAGTCTATGCTGAAGTCGCCAAAGTTGTTGTACCGGATAAACGGCTCTTCCTAGGAGATTCCGCCCTCGATCTCCGTCATGATCTCCGTCGCTACCTCGACGCTGACCCTCTCTACATGTTCCAGGTCGCTCGCGTAGCTCACACCTACCGGTATAAGCACCGACATCTGCTGTTCCGGCTGATAGTAATTCGTGACGATGGACGAAGAAGGCTGCGAGTTGGGAACGATGATCATGTTATTCGGCAAAGACCGGATCGTCGTGTTACGCCACGAGATGTCCTCCACGTAGCCCTGCTCACCCGAGCTAAGCTGTACGAAATCATTCGGCCGGAGCTGCTTAGAGAGGATTATGACGATACCCGCAAAGAGGTTGGCGAGTGTCTCCTGCAGCGCTAACGCCACGACCAGGTCTCCAACACCCAGCGCTCCTAGAACCGGGGTGATTGCGTAGCCTAGACTTTGCATAATGATGAGCCCGGCTATTATCGCGATGATGATTCGGGTCAGGTTGGTGATTAGAGAAGAGGATGGCAGCCCCCGAACCTGGTTGAAGTAGAGCCGGATAAACCCGGCGGCGATCCTCGCCAACACCGCAGCAATTGTAATGGTAAACAGTATCAAGAGTATGTTCTTGAACAGGCCCGCGAGTGTCTCGTCTATATTGCGCCGCAGGACGACAAAGTAGATGCTGGCAAGCGCGAACCAGATGATCACTATGTGGCGTAGGGCGTAGATGACGATGTCGTCGTCGGTCCATTTTTCGAACCATTTGGTAGAGCCTCTTGAGCGCAATCTTCTCGAAGAGTAGCCCGATCAGGGTTCCGCCAGACACCATACCGATTGAGATCAGAAGCTGGGTCAAGGGTATGCCGTCCCAAAGTTCATTCAAATAGTCCACTACTAGCCCACCGTCCCAAAACCTGGTCTTGAAAAGTTCAGTCGAGAGCGCAACCCATACTCAATAAGCCCGGGCGCAACGGGCGACATAATACGCAAAAATCTTGTGGTCGTTGCAACGTCACTCAGCAATATTCTTCTTTGCTACGATGTTGTTCGATGAGATGCGCCCAAGTAATTCGCCTGCCACGCTGTTGCGCTCACCGTAACTTTCGGCGAGTTCGTCCCCCATGTAGCGTCCCGCGATTCGGGTGGCCCAATAGCGGAGATCAGGATCTTCGGCAGTCAAAGTTGCTTCACCCTCGATCAAGACGAAAGCGAAAGGCGACTCCTCATCGTCTACACACAAGCTTACCCGAGGTTCGTTAGATATATTTCGGGCCTTGACTGACGCGTGCCAGGTGGTGAAGATTACGGTGTCTTCGTCGAGATCAAACCAGACCGGCGCGACGTGCGGTCGCCCGTCGGGGCGTACGGTTGCCAAACTGCCCGTGCGGGGTCTGTCCAGTAAAAATATTTTGCGCTCCGCGGCGTTCATTTCTTGCACAGGCCTCATTGTCTCAAGGCCTCCGGTCTCGGGAAACCCTCGCTTTTCGGCTACGGGAAAGCCTGTTTTTCGAGATCCGATTGGCCGCCGCTCCTGAGCTGAGTAAGTGTCAACACTACAGTCAGGAGACTTACGATGCTAACCTTGCAGGTGTGACAGCAAAACACGACACGGGGAGGGATTCAAATGGCGTATAGCGTGATGGTGTGGTTGGTGGACCCGGGGGAGTACCCGCAACAGGAACTCGAAGAGACGAGAGCCGCCGACCCCGAGGAAGCCTCCGGCGCCTCAACGGGTTCAAATATAGGCTACGCTCTGCCCCGCATGGTCTACGGTGTCTACGAGAGCCAGGAAGACGCCGAGCAGGCTCTCTTCAAGATCTCCAACGACCTGCAAGGCAACAAGCCGTTGAGGATATCGGCGCAGGCCAGCAGGGTGTGGCTGATCCCGGCGGACCGGGTACATTACGTAGTCTGCGAAGAAGTCGAGCGCCCGAAAGACTGATCCAAACAGGCACCACAGAAGAGGGGACTTGGTCTTGAGTCTTCTCTTCTGTAATTCGTCCCAAGGCTCTAAGCTAGGTCAGCCCTCGTCGTTAGAGTCGGACTTCCCTTCGGAGTTCTGTTGGCCGGAAGACTGTTGATTGTCGTCTTCACCCTCGACGACGCGGTAGGTTTCAGCGTTGATCTCAGCCCCGAACAACAGGATCATCGCCGTGATAAAGAAGTACAACAGCAGTACGATGACCGAGGCCAACGCGCCATAGGTCGCGCTGTAGCTGGAGAAGTTTGCCACGTAGAATGAGAACGCGAGAGAGGCGAGGATCCAGACGATCACCGCGATTAGCGCCCCCGGCGTTACAAAGCGAAACGGCTGCTTGTAGTTCGGGAACAACCAGTAGATAAGGGCTACAGAGAACATGACCAATAATATGGCGACGGGTATGCGGGCGTAGGTCCACACGGTCGTAAAGATACTACCCAGGCCCACCGCCGAGACTATCGGTTCAACGAGCGACGGACCCATGAACAAGAGCGTCGCGGAGGTTATCAACAGCGCCGCCAGTATCAGGGCATAGAGGATGGAAAGTGGGAACTTTTTCCAGCCGGGCCGGTCTTCCACATCATAGGCGACGTTCATGGAGTGCATGATCATCCGGACCCCTCCGGAGGCCGACCAGAGCGCCACGATGACACCGACCGACATTATTCCCCCACTGGAGCTGCTCTGGACATTCTTTACTATGTCCTCGACCATCGTGTAGGCGCTACCGGGCATCACTGCTTCCGACTGCTTGAGTATAAAGTCGAAGACGCTGGAGAGCTGCAAAAACCCCATCAAGGCTATAAGGAAAATTATGAACGGGAATAACGAGAAGAAGACCTGATAAGCAACCGCTGCTGAGTAGGTCGCCAGATCATCGTCGCCGAATTCCTTGCCCGCACGCTTCATTGCCGTAAAGAACTTAGACATTTAAAACCACCTCCATTACCGCCTTATACCCGCCCGGCCCCTTTATTCAAACCCGGCGAAATGAAGCTTTCTAAAGAAACTTCGGAACCACATGCACTACTGTAAATTGCGGCAATAGAGACGTACGACGGCGAAACCGTGCAATTGTTCTTGGCGTGCCATCCGGCACTGACGGCTCTGTCCTATACGAGTTTTTGGACTTCCGCGTTCTGCAGTTTGTCGTAAGAATCCCGGGCTATGCGGCGTTGCAGCTTCAAATACACGAGATGTCGTCTTACCTGCCGGGCAACCAGCAGCATTTTCAGGCTCGCAATAAAGCGCTTCCAACCTTTTACCGAACTTTTGTGAAGGTTGACCTCGGTGCTGTAGTCCAGAAGCTCTTGAATGTCGGCTTCTATCTGTTTCATCTGTTCTAGAAGTTCTTCTGGACTAGATGTGTACACCCTGCCTCCATACCTTTCTCAAACCCCATCGCCCACGCTTTGTTGCTACATAATGCCGCATAGCGGGCGGCGAGGCAAGCGTGGGCGAGGTTGAAGGTCTCTGAGGTTGGCGGCAGGCTACTTACGGCGTGGCCTGGCTGCTAGTCGTCGCTCTGCTGGAAGGCGATTTTACGGACCACCAGAGAAGCTGCGAACATCGAGATAGCCCTTACCACCCCTTCGAGAAATGCTTCGAGCAGATCGTCTTTGATGCCCCGGCGCTCGGGGATCTGCTCCGAGACGTAGTTGGTTATCGGCGTGCTGATGGCTATCGACACGACCGTGGCGACGAGCGTCATCAACTGCCTCTGACGCTTATCCTGCATACTGCTCCTTTCATCGGAGGCCGGTGTAGGCCTCAGTTCTTCCCGCACGTAGTCACTACCGGCCAGCGTCAGCCGGTACCCCATCCCGTCCTCGTCAGCCTGAACGTAGCCCTGGTCCAGCAGGTAGTTGAGCGCAACGTCGCGCTGCGTGTGGTCGGTGGTGAAGCCCGCCCGCTCGGCGGCGCCGTCCTGCTCCGCATCCTGTCCACCAAGCGCAACGGGCTGGGTGAGTTTGCCACCAGCCTCGTCGAAGAACGCTTCGATGAGACGGTTCGCATCTTCTTTTACTCCACTATCTGTTTTACCGTTAGCCAATCTCGTACCTCGTTTCCGGCTTTTGTGTACGCCGGATTATGTTACCCCGCCCGGCGGCTTGCAAACAACCGGCCCTAGACGCCGGGTACGAGCAACCGTGCGAAAGCTCTCTGAACGCCAGCGACGCAACCTATAAACTCTGGATAGATTAGCGCAGCAGTTGCTCGGCCTCGGAGGCCTCGGACATTGCTTCCAATATCCGGGAGCTGAAGCCCACAAATGGTCCATTGGCTACTCTGTATTGCATTTCATTTGATCCTGCTAATAGTATTCGGAAATCATACTCTCGGAGGACGCCTATTCATTTCGCGCCGGTAGAATCACTATCGGGTCCCGCTTTTTCTCACAAATCACCCTTCGCTAATGATTTTGACAAACGACAGACTGCGCGTTAAATTTAGTTAGCCGCACAAGTAATTGTAAGGATTCAGCTAGAGTCAGATAGTCCTGGCCCGGTAGGAGAAGGATTGAACCTTATGGAGAATTCCATAGAAGATAGGTTGAGTTACACGCTGGCACGGGTTTCGAGATCTTACCGGGATCTGGCAAGCAAGCTACTGGCTCCCGCCGGGCTTCATTTAGGCCAAAACAGGCTGCTGCAACAGTTATGGGATGAAGATGGTCTCTCGCAGTCTCGATTGGCTGAGCGTCTCGGCGCCCAACTGCCCACGATCACCCGAATGGTCGGTCGTATGGAGGCATCCGGCTTTGTCCAGCGGCGTCCCTCTCCCACCGACGCGCGCGCTACGCACGTTTACCTCACCGGGAAAGGCCGGGACGCCAAAGTCCCCGTGAAACAATTCTGGGCGGAGTTGGAAGGATATGCTGCCGAAGGCCTGAGTGATGAGGAGAAACTAGCTCTGCATCGCCTCCTGATGCGGGTGCACGCAAACCTGGAGAGGAAGGAGATGAAGGTTTGATCTTTTTTAATCTAACACTTAGCCGGCTTTGCAATTACCAAAATAGAGGCATTCTAGAAATGTCCATCATCCAACCTAAAAGGAGAAAAAATGAACCAATTCTTTAGCCCCGAGACACAGGTACTCTTCGAAGACCTCTTGCTACTGCCGCAGGAAGGAGCCCAGACCGGGCCTACCGGACGTCCTCCCAACTCGTACGCTATTCTCGTTGGTGGCCAGTCTATCCTCTTCGACGCGCCCTACAGTTGGGTGGTCCCGGCGGTGAGCCGATTGCGGGATGAAGGCTATCCGCCTGCCGCGCTCGTGCTCTCGCACAGCAACGTCGCCGGACAGGGCGACGCCTTCGAGGTTATGACGGACGAGTTCGAAGTGCCCATACTACTCCATCCAGCCGACGCAGCCGCCGCTGAGTCTCGCCGGGCTGGCGTAGAGTTCGCGAACCCTCAGCAGAGCGAGGTGTTAGCGGAAGCGGGACTCGAAGTGTTCCACTTCCCGGGACATACTGAAGGTTCGATCTTGCTCTACTGGAAAGAGCATGGCGGAATCTTACTCGCCGGTGACAGCGCGGTGGGTCCAGGACCCCGGCAAGATCCGGAACCGCTACGTCTAATCCGGGCTCCGGCTATAAACGTCGAGGCGGATGAAGGCTTGCGAGAGTCATGGAGTAACTTCGATAGGCCCGTAAGAACAGTCGGCCCGCTTCATGGAAGCGTGTATGTGGACCGCGATGATATAGAGAAGATCGTGCGTCCTCTCATAGACGGCGAGCCGATGGGACCGATGACTTAGTAGAGTTTACGGGATCTGCGCCGGGCGCAATATTCACACTTTTGCCGAAACTTATTCGATGTGTTAATCAAAAGCGACACGCTCACGACCGGCGCCGAAAAGGGCTAATTTCTCTCCTGCTGCAACGGTATCCGCTGGCAACAGATCTCCATGGCACTCGAAAAAGACGTCGAGAGCTATCGGGATGCCCAAACTTCTGGAGACAAGACTGAGGATGGAGCGGCAAAAAATGTGCCAAACAAACGGAGGCAATGTGTGGGATTGATCATCTTTTCCTCCATCCTGTGCACAGTCTTCGAGAGGTTTAGCATGTAGGGATATGAGTGGACAATTCAGCGGAAGAAAACTTCGGGCCGAGCGGATCAAGGCGAGAATGTCGATCGGAAATTTGGCTTCTTGTTGCGGCGTCGATTCTGAAACCATCTCAGAGTTGGAGTCCGGACGTCGTCGTCCCCGCGGAACCATGCAACTCTTGCTCGCCGACGCTTTAGGGGTTCGCCTCCATGCATTTTACTCGGAGGATCCTTTCGAGTAGCCAGGGTCAGCAGAATCGCTACCTAAGATCCCGCAAGTACTCCCCCCTAGCACGCCCGGCTTTCCTACCAGCGCCTTCGTGCCACGAGGAAAACTCGTCTCCGGCAGCGAACTGCGCATTAGCGATAGCGAAGCCGGTCACCTAGGTTTGTTCGGCTTCGAAGAGAGCTACATGCCGCAGTTAGATCAGCATCTCGGCGAGCTACTCGACACGCTCGCTCAGCCTGCCTCGGACCTACAGGGCGCCCTTGTCTTTGAGGGCGCCTTTCAGGTAGTCGATAAATTCTGCGGCCTTCCGGTCCGGGGCAGTAGTGACCAGGCTTACGCTGACATAAAGCGCGATCGCGGCGAGTAGACCCCACACCCCGGAAGCTTGACCGAGCAGCCGTGTCTGGGTAATCTCCAGGCACGCGGATAGTGCGCCGCTGAGGATCACACTCGTCAACACCCCGGCTGCCGTGCCCCGCCGCCAGAAGAAAGCTCCCACAATAGCCGGCACCGTAACGAGTAAACCTGCTGACGAGGAGACCGCGAGCACGGCTATGAGATCTAGTTGCAGTCCAGCGAACAGCAGCGCCAGCACCGCGATAACGGGTATAGCGATTTTGCCGACCAGGAGTTGCCGTCCTTCGTCCGCGCCCCCGAGAGAACTTCCGTACACATCCCGCGCCACCATTGAAGAGAGCGTCAGCAAGATAGAGTCTATGGTCGAGATCGCCGCCGCCAGGATACCCACGATGACGATAACCGCGACCACCGGCGGCACGAGGTCCGAGGCCAGCAGGCTCGGTGTCGCCAGGTCCGCCGACTCTAGCTCGGGAAAGCGCACCAGCGCCGAAAAGCCCCATAGCACCGCCACCAACGTGTAGATGAAACCGATGATCAAGAACCCGAGCAGCATCCGGCGCAGGTTCCGCATCGTACCGACCATGAACAGCCGCTGGCTGACCTGCGGATTTGAAAGGCTGAAAAAGAACCACGGCAGCGTCAACCCCAGGAAAACGGAGAAGCTGAAGAAGCCGCCGCCCGGCACACTCAACGCACCGGGATGCTCCTCCGCAACACGTCCGAAGAGTTCCCCGAAGCCACCGAGCGAACTTACAACCAATAAAACCGCAACGGTCGCTGTAACCAGCATGACTAAGACCTGCAAAGCATCCGTCCACGCCACAGAGCGTATCCCCGCCACGAGCGCGAACGTTACCGCTAGCACCGTAGCCACGAGCGTCCCCGCCGTAAATGAGATTCCGCCGTTCGTAACCCCGGAGAGCAAATACCCGATCCCCGCAAGCTGCACCGCGCTGTAGGGGATCAGAAACACACAACTCGCCAGCGCCGTAACCACCGCGACCCACCGGCTGGCGTACCGGTCGCCCAGCATCTCTGATGGCGTAACGTACCCGAATTTCTTTCCCGCCAGCAGAAATCGGGGCCCGAAGAAAGCCACCAGCACCAACCCCGAAAAGTACACCATCTCGAAGCCCAGAGCGCCGACACCACCCGCATACGCTAGCCCGGCGAGACCGACCAGCATAAAAGCGCTGTACGTGGTCGCACTGTAGCTCAGTGCCCCGATAAATCCGCCCATCGAGCGGTTCCAGATAAAGTAGTCTGCGAGACCACCACCGGCACCACCCCGCGCCAAAAAAGCCACGCCCCCCCCGATCACGACATAGATCACCAACGCCAAAACCACCGCCCAGACGCCCATGTCAATCCCTCCAGCTCCACGTTATGACCGCGATGACCGCTATCGCCGACAACCCGAAAATCATCCAGAAAAGAAAGCTTCCGTACCAGACGTCCAACCCGGAGAGCAGCGTGTACGGAACCAGATACGCCAACCCTACCAAAATTATCATCACTCCGGCCCAAAGAATCCCTCTGGCTTCCACGCCTAGCCCCTTTCGTAGCGTTCAAACGTGCTTGTAACATTGGCAGGCCCGATTGCCACTCTAATTCGTTACAAGGTACGCTGCTTGTAACATATAGTCACTTATAGTTTCACACGGCGAACAGCAAGATACAAGTACGCGGGCGAGAGCTGCGGGCACACCTGTGGCGAGGGGAGCCATCCGTGGTCCGTAGCAATTCCTTTTCTATTCTGTTTGAATGCAGCTTTGGGGAATATAACCAGGCCCGGAGGAGGGCCGTGTCGTCCGGGGAGGGATCTTGTCCGAACAGCAGAACAACAACGATGACCGGAACCTTGTAGACGTTCCAGAGATGGGAGAGACCATCGAAGAGGAGCGGGTTTCTACCCGGGCCTGGATCGGACGTTTCCTCGGGCCCATATTGGCGATACTCGCGTACTTTCTTTTGCCAACTAGTGGCGGGGAGAACGGGCTGACGCAGCCCGGTGTCGCGACGATAGCCGTTGGAATACTTATAGCGACTTGGTGGGTTACGGAAGCTTTGCCACTGCCGGCGACCTCGCTATTGCCGCTGGCGCTGTTTCCGCTCTTGGGAGTAGTGGGGATCGAGGACGCGGCGGCTCCCTACGCGAACGACCTTATATTCTTGTTTATGGGGGGGTTCATGCTGGCGCTCGCGATGCAGCGCTGGGGGTTGCACCGCAGGATCGCTCTGATCACGGTTCGGGCGGTCGGGACGAACCCGGTGCAGATGATAGGCGGTTTCATGATTGCCACGGGTTTCTTGAGCATGTGGGTCAGCAACACGGCGACCACGGTGGCGATGCTGCCCATCGGGTTGAGCGTGCTGGTTCTGGTGCTTGGTGACCAGGGTGCGGCACCGGGTGATGAGTCGGAGGAGGGAGAGGCAGAAGGTCAGGAGTTGACCGGCCGTGGCGCCTCGAATTTCGCGACGTGTCTCATGCTCGCAATTGCGTACGCCGCGAGCATCGGGTCGCTCGCTACGCTCATTGGGACGCCGCCGAACTTGTTTATGGCGGGCTTTCTCGAAGAAGAGTACGACATTAACATCGGGTTCGGTGAGTGGATGTTGGTAGGGTTGCCGCTGGCGATTATCTTCCTGTTCATCACCTGGGTAGTGCTGACAAAATTCGTTTATCCACCGGAGATAGATGAGATCGCCGGTGGGCGAGAGATCATTCAAGAACAGCTAGACGAGATGGGGCCGGTCAGCCGGGGGGAGAAAGTGGTGTTGACGGTCTTTATCCTAACGGCGTCGGCCTGGATCCTGAACTCGATACTTCCCAGTGTATTCCCGAGCCTGGAAGAAGCCCTGTCCGTAGTGGAGGATGCGGGCATCGCCATTATCGCCGCCCTCGTGCTGTTCGCCATACCGATCGACTGGCGCAACGGCGTATTCGCCCTCGACTGGGAAACAGCCCGGCAACTACCGTGGGGAATACTCTTGCTCTTCGGGGGCGGCCTCAGTTTGGCAAACGCCGTAAGCGAGACCGGTGTGGACAAGTGGATCGGGAGCCTCGTCTCCAGCCTGGGCAGCGTGCCGGTCTGGGTGCTCATTGCAGTAGTGATCGTGGTGGTCATTCTACTGACGGAGATGACGAGTAATACAGCTACGACCGCGACGTTCCTGCCGATCCTGGCCGGGGCTGCCGTCGGGCTGAACCTGGATGTGTTGGCATTCGTGGTTCCGGCGGCGCTGGCGGCGACCTGCGCGTTCATGATCCCGGTCGCCACCCCGCCGAACGCCATCGTCTTCGGCTCGGGCCACATAACGATAGTCCAGATGGTCCGCGCCGGGGTATGGCTCAACCTCATCGGCGCCATACTCATCTTTGCCACGGCGTTTACCCTGGCTAACTGGGTGCTAGGTATAACCTTTGGCTAGGCTAACTCTTTCAGCAAACCGTTGACAGCCCCGGCGATTGGGCCGGGGTGGTCTTCGGGAGTGAAGTGCTTGCCGTCTTCGATGCGTTCCAGCGGAGCACCGAGTTCGTAGGCGAGCCGGTAACCGTAGCCGATGTTCTGAAATTGGTCCGCCGCTCCCCATACTATACGCGCTGGCACGTCGAGTTCGGGAATTTTATCTGCCATAGCCAGCGTGTCCCGCACGTCGAGCGAAAGTACCTGGCGCATAAAAGCCGCCGCCCCGCCGGCCCGCTCGTAGTACGGGAAGTGTTCGGAGACAGCCTCTCGCGCCTGCCGGCGGTTCCCATGTTCTTGCAGCATAAAGCTAGTATAGATCAGACGGAAAATCTCGTTGGGCAGACGTTCGACCAAAGAACCCATAGCCCGCAGTAGTTTGACCGGCGGGATCGGCCAGGAATCATAGGAGATTGCATTGGTCAAGACGAACCCTCGAACCAAGTCGGGATGCTCCGCCGCCAGGATCTGGACTACGCCTCCACCGAGGTCGTGACCGACGAGTATGGCGTCTTCGAGTTTTAGCTCCCACATCCACGATGCGAGGTAATCTACCTGTTTCGCTACCGAGATGTCTCTGTCGCGGCCTTGCTGCATCGAACCGCCGTAGCCGACCATCTCCCAGGCGAGGGAGCGGGCGTTTTCTACCTGGGAGATCACGTGCCGCCAGAGCCGGGGCGAGGTTGGGATGCCGTGGACGTAGACAACCGGCGGCCCTTCTCCCGCTTCCTCCCACCTCATGCTTATACCGTCTATCTCCGATGACTTCGTCTGCACCGGACCTCCTAAAATTTGTGGTTTTCTCGTATAGCATACCCAGAGAAAATGGGACGCAAAAAGCGTGGCTCCTACACCGGGGTTTCTGCGGTCTCTATCGTAGTATGCTGATCGGCATGAGGGCCTGGAATTGAGCGAAGGCAACGACGAGCCGAGGCCTCTGAGCCAAACCCGGCGTGGGATGGCGAGCCTCGTGGTGCGGGGCCTGGTTCCGTTTCTTGTCGCGGCCCTGACACTGTATCTGCTGCCGGAGAATCTGGAGTCTCCGGCACGCTGGGCGCTGGCTATAACGGCCTGGACTCTGCTGGCCTGGATCCTGCGCCCCGTCCCGCTCGCCGCGACCTCTATACCGGTGATCTTCTTTCTCGGCGCCACTGGAGCAGCTTCTGCCTCCGGGGCCGTCGCGGGTTTCGGCTCGTCGGCGACGCTGCTCCTGGTAGCCGGTTTTATGATGGCCTCCGCCATAGACAAGACCCCGCTCGCCCGGAGGCTCACCTATATCTTTCTCCTGCGGGTTCCACCGAAGAGTAGCGGAGTCCTGGCCGGCCTGCTCGTCGCTCTAGCAGTGGTCGCCGTGTTCGTGCCGTCCACTGTAGTGCGGGCCGTGGCGCTTCTGCCGGTGGTCGTCGTGGTGGCCGAAGCCTTTGTCCGGCACGGCTCGCCCAACGGGGCCAAGCGGCTCATGCTAGGCCTGGCTTTCGGGGCCACGCTCGGCGGCATAGCCATACTCCCCGCCGCCATCGTCAACGTGTTGGCTGTAGACTTGGTCGTCGGCGCGGGCGGCGAGCGGCTTACCTACTTTCAGTGGTTCGCACTCGCCTGGCCGGTAGAAGTCCTGGCCTTTCTGGCACTCTGGGGCGGGCTCGTTCTGCTCTTTCCAACCCGTAACGAAGCCCCATTAGACCGTAACGCTATCGCCGGAAATCTAACTGACCTCGGCCAAACCCAGAACGCAGAGTGGCGATTGTCGGGGGTACTGGTCCTTACCGCTATACTCTGGATGCTGGAACCTCTTACCGGATGGCATCCTTCCGTGCCGGCTTTCCTCGCGGTCGCCCTGCTGGCCGTCTCACCGCTGCGAGTCATCTCTTGGGCCGAAGCGCTGGACATCTCTTGGAGCTCGGTCTTCATGTTCGGGGCGAGCCTCTCTCTGGCACTGGCGCTGCGAGATACCGGGGCGGCTGAGTGGGTCGGGGAGCAACTCTTTGGCGCCGGAATCGGAGACCTGGCCCGCTTAGGAGCTATCTTCGGGGTTCTCGCCGTGGCGGGCATGATGCTCGTCTTTCAACTCGCTTTCGCCGGCTCCACACCGGCCGCCGCCACGCTCCTCCCAATACTCCTCACAGCCTCCGGCGCGCTCCAGCTCCCCGAGGAGGTTATAGGCATGACGGTGGCGCTCGCCGGCCTCGCCACGTTCGTCCTACCCTCGCAGGCGATGGCGAACCTGGTCACCTACGAGACCGGCCTTTACAGCGCCCGCGACCTGCTACGAGTGGGCCTCCTGCTGACCCTGGTCTTTCTCACCATATTGGCGGCCGTCGCCGCCGTGTGGTGGGGACTGCTGGGCTTTCTCGGCTAGATGACCTGTCTAGCTCCGGGGATGCTCCAGAAAGAAGCGCATCATCTCCGCCGAGGCGTCCGGGCCGCGAGAGTCGGTATACGAGCCTCGCGGATCGCCGCCGGCCCAGGCGTGGCCCGCGCCGTGGATCGACCATCCTTCGGCGACCGGTCGGCCATCTGCGTCTTGGTAAGTAGAGCGAGTATAGGAGTGTCCGTTTGGCACCTGGCCTTTCTTTACCGTTACCAGGGGTTTGGCGTTCGCGCCTGCTACGTCAGGTTCCGGTGTAACCCAACGACGGAGTACCTGCTGTCCGTTGCGCTGGTTCACGGTGCTGTCCCGGTCGCCGTGGAAGACGATCGTAGGCACTCGTGAAACGCCCTGCGACGGGCCCCCACCTTGCATCGCCTGAAAAGCGGACGGCATGTCACGGGCCGCGCCGTACGGTAGTCCTGAGTGGACCCCGATGGCGGCGTAGAGGTCCGGATAGGTCTCCCCCATGACCACCGCCATAGCCGCCCCGGCTGAAAGACCGGCCACGAAGATCCGGCGGGTATTCACCGGCTGGGTAGCGGCGATCTGGTGCGTAATCCCCGCAATAATAGAAGGCTCACCCCGATCCCGGAGCTGGTCCCCCGCCTGGAACCAATTCCAACACTTCTGCATATTGGCCCCATTGGACTGCTCGGGGTAGAGGACGAAAAATTTGCCCTCCTCGGCGAGCTTGTTCATCCGTGTACCGGCGGCAAAGTCGTCCGGATTCTGGGTACATCCGTGCAACATCACCACGAGCGGCACCAACTTCTTATCGAGATCGCTCGGAATATAGAGCTTGTAACCACGGGTTCCGGCGGCATTGGTAAACGAGCCGGATACAAACCGGCCGCCCTCCGGGACATCTATCGTCGGCGGCTCGGGCACGCGTAGGTTCGAGAAACCGGACGAGCCCACCGGCAAGTCGAACAAATTCTTCGGGAAGCTAACCAAGTTTCCGTCCAGGGGTGAAGTAGTGGCTGTCTTTCCGGCACCAGTGCCCGGTTCATTTCGGGCTGAGAAGTCTTTTAAGGTTTGGTGGACGTTGCCGTGCTTTCCGGACGCACCCTGCCGTTCATCCGTCGAGATATCGCCTAAACCAGCCGAATTTCCCAGCTTACGTTGAATGAGGTTCGTGGCCTCCATGAGACGGCCGGCGTTGGTGAGCCGGGTGACCTCGCCCATTCCCTCTTGCATGCTCATGTTTCCGGGCTCTTTTGCGTTGCCTCTAGTAGTGTTCGACATACAACACATCCTTTCTGTACTCGTGTTCGTTTATCCGGCTACAAACCGGTTTTCGTCAACTGATGCGGTCCGCCAGAGCCCTCTTTATTGCCGGGCTCGCCCGAAAAGCGCCGAGCACGACTACGGAGTCGATAGCCTCCTGCGCCAACTCCGGTGAGACATCATCGGCGATGGTCGCCAGCCCTAGGACGTTGATCTGGAGCTTCTCACCGGCGTCGCGCACTGCTTCGAGGTCTTGCCGGGTAAAGTGCTGCAGTCCGAGCACCATCGTCTTGCGGGCCACCGTCTCCCGGACCACCTCGGAGTGGACCGACAACTGGTTACGGATCGCCGTGCGGATAAAGTCCGTCCGGTTGGAATAGAAACCTTCCTGTACCAACAAGTCGATCTGACCCAAGTCTACCGGACCCAGGTTGATCGTGATCTTCTCCGTCTCGGTTAGCTTCACCATCTATTTACCATCCATGTGGATGTTATACACCATCTATGGGGAAGCTGTCAAGCAGTGCTGCATCAGGTTCGAGCAATTTCGTGGGCCAAGCGGCTACCTCGGGGGTTATTTACGGATTACGAGCGTTTTCGCCACCATATCTCCCAACCGACGGTCCTTGTCCGAAAGTAGTGCGACAACGAAAGCCAACAGGTAGCTACCGATACTATCCAAAATTCGCATTACGGTCCTCAGTGTGGCGGCCCAGATACCTGAGGGTTCACCGGTGTACTCCAGAATGACCTGGACACCTACGAGCATCTTCCCCAGGGTTTGTCCGTAGAGGCCTTCCAGAACTATGTAGTATGCGAGCAGCGCTAAAATACAGAACAAGAGAAGAAAAGTCTCCACGGGGGTTGAAGGATCTATGGCACTAATACCCTCGAAACTTCGTACGGACTCGAACGGCAAGGACAGTACGTAGAACGCTAGGCTGAACACGAAATAGTCCACTATCGTCGCCACGACCCGACGGGCGATCACGCGCGTGTCATAAGCTGCAGAGGCGCCTGGACTTTCCCGGGACATCTGACCATCTCCTCCCATAGTCCGGATGGTTAGCTCTTGCGTAGATATTAGTAGTGCCGGGACTTTAGTTAAGAATCGCCGAAAGGTAAAGTGAAGGAGTTGTTACCGGACGCATTAGAAGCCGGGTGAGCTGGGTCGCGGTCTTCCTGGTTATGGTGGGTTTAGGAGTTCCTCATTTCGCGCCAAATAGCCGGCAGGACCTTTGCCGGATAACTCCAGCGGATGAACGACTCGCCGTATTCGCGGACGCGATAGTGAATCGGTACTTCTTCTATCCGAAAACCTTTGCGCGCAAGATCGAGTGTTAGCACCTGGGCGTAGTTGTAGTCGTGGATAATCTCCGCCCGATCCGCCGCCTCCCGGCTAAAAGCCCGCATCCCCGTCTGCCCGTCGGTCATGAAACGTTTCGTCAACAGCACGAGCAGCGCAGTAAAGGCGTAGTTGCCGAGCCGACGGTACAGCTTCATTCCTCGCAACCCACCCCGGAAGCGACTACCGAGCACGTATTCGGCCCGGCCTTCTAATACAGGCTCTACGAGTCGCGGGATATCCTCAGGGAAATATTCGAGGTCCGCGTCCAGGTAAGCAACCGCCGCGGCCCCCGCATCTACCGCAGCCCGCAAGCCGGTACGTACCGCCGCCCCGAGACCGAGATTGCACGGATGATGAACTATAGTCGCGCCTTTGTACCGGGCTATACTGGCGGTTCGGTCCGAAGAGCCGTCGTCCACCACGAAAGTCTGTAGCTCGTAGCCGGGAACCTGGACTACAGATATGCGGTCCAGAAGCTCCCCTATGGACGCTTCCTCGTCTTTGACCGGGACGACGACCGCGAGTAGTTTCATGAATCCTCCAGGGCGTCTTTCAACACTCGGCCCGTGGAGCCTCTCGGTGGCTCGACGCCTAGCAGATAGCTGACAGTTGGCGCGAGATCCAGGATGGATGCAGGTTCCTCTACAACCCGACCCGCGCTTATTCCGCCGCCCCACATTGCGAACGGAACGTAGCGCTCGCCTTCGGAGAGATGGCCGTGGGCGCCGATACCTCTTCCCTGGCCATGGTCGGCCATGAGGATCACCGTGGTCTCGTCGAGGTAGCCGTGCTTTGCGCACCACTGCATAAAGTCCTCGATAAGCCTGTCGGTAATCTCGATGCGTTCCACGTATTCCGGGTAGTAGGTGCCCCGCACGTGGCCGTTCTGGTCTACAGCAAGGAGCTGGAGCACCAACAGCTCCGGGTCGTGCTCCTGCAGCTCGCGCTTTGCGGCGGCGATAAGATTTTGGTCGATTTTGTCGTTGTGCGCCACGCTGGTAACGCTCGCCACGTCGTCCCCGAAGGCGTCTATAAGGTGCGCGATCCCGACGAGCCGGCCCTTTTTTCCGGCCTGTCGCAGCGAATCGAAGATGCTCTCGACCTTCAAGCCCAGCTTCAGAACCAGGTTGGAGGTTATGCCATGTCTCTCCGGTGCGGCCCCGGTGAACATCGAGGAGAAACAGACCACGGTTCGGGCAGGATAGGTCGTCTCGACGCTCTCATAGATGGTGCCTTCGGACATCTTTTTCTCCAGGTAAGGCTTTTCGGCCTCGTGGAAGCGGTCGAGTCGGCAGCCGTCTATGACCACCACGATCACACGCTCCGCCAACGGCTCGCCCTGATTTACGTCCCGTGTAGGTTTAGTTGGATAAACAGGCTTCCAGTCGAAGAAGAAACGGTGCACCAGAAAGCTCGCAATCGCCAAAAACACCGTGAAGCCTAGTACGAGGCTGGCACGGCTCATTGTCAGAGGTCCGGCCACCAGATATTCCAAGGTGAAAAGTGCCAGTAGTGCCTTCGGCATCTGCTCCAGGAAGTTGCCGCTGGTCGAGTCGGGGTTTTCCAGCACGAGCTTCCAGAAGCGAACGAAGTTGGTCTTGGGCGCGCCGGTCCGCAGATGATAGTAGAACGTGCCCCAAAAAAAGACGGTGAAGAAAATGTAGAGCCCGAAAGTAAGGACCAGCGCCCCGAAGTCAAGAAAGCGGAAGGTGATAACGAAAGCTGCGAACATCGCCCACAGCGCCCAACGGAGCTTGAGTGGGAAGTCGTAACGGATAGAGAGCAAGATCAGCGGTGTGGTCAAAGCGATAGCCAGCAGCGCACAAGTCCAGAAGTCCGGGCTGCCGAGCTGGAATATGTGCAGGAGCAGGAAAATCCCCAGTACGAAGACCGGGTGGAAAGACTTGCCCTCGTTGAGGACGTTCCATAGACGAGCAGCGACTATCTCGAACTTGGATGCGGGTTTCAACGTTGTACTTCCCCCAGTTTGTATATTCGAAATGTCATATCCAGGTTTTGTGTGCCCTTCGGAACGCCCCGCTCGTGCCCTTCCTTGCCGTCGAGTCGCGGCAGATTGACGGCTTCGCATCTTACTTCACGGAACTCTATACCAGAGATCAGGGGCGCAGGTCCGCCATCGGTGGTTATGTAGACAGCGTCGTCCAACAAACCTGTCTCATCCAGCTCGTCTATCTCGCGCCGGAAGCGGTCTTCCGAGTACGGGAGCGCGGGACGACCGTAGACGTACTCCAGGGTCGAAACAGAGCCGTCGTGGCCGTCGGGTTTTTCGAAGTAGACGACTTCGGCTTCCGGGATGGCGGCGTCCAACTGGTCGAACGCGGAAATCGCGCCCTCCAACTCCCTGGTCCCTGCTATCGGTAACGCCGTGTACGCTGTCCATACGAACATCAGGGCTGCTAGCACACCGGCGACCGCTGCTCCGGCCCGCCGGTCCCACACCCGTGCTACGAACTTTCCGCCCTCGATCGCCGCGTAGCCGGCGAGTAGGGCGAGTAGAGGGAAGACCGCGGGTACGAAGCGCCGTGTTGCCCAGGGTAGATCCGGGGCGACGTTGGGTATGGCAGTGTAGAGGACACCAGAGGCGAGGAAGGCTCCGAGCACGAGCGTCTTTGAGGCGTCGAGTCTGTGGGCTGCGAGCAAGAGCCCGGCGAGCGCCAGGGCCGCCACGACGGGCGTCGTGAACCACACCATTCGTACCAGCGTCTGTGTCCGGTAGGCGTCGAAGTCTCTAGAACTTATCGGCAGATCCGACCACGAGACGGGCAGTATGAAGTAGGCCCAGAGCGCGGCCCCGGCGATCACTAGCGCGCCGGCCAAAGCCAGTTCTCTGCCGTGTACGGCCAACCAACAGCGTAGACGAGTGCCCCATTGGCGCCTGATGTATAGAAAGATGCTCGTAGTTAGCGCCGCTGTACCCAGAATGTACGGCAATAGGCCAAGAAAGCTGTCTAGTCCATGGGCGGAGTAGATAGTGTACAGGTAGCGGCCTCCGATGGTATTCAGGTAGATCAGGGCCGCCCCGGAAGAGAGAGTCAGCGGTATTCCCGGAAAGAGCCACCGGCGGGCCGGGCCGTGGGTTGTGAGATCGTAAGCAAAGAGTAGTGGCACGGCTGCGGCGACTAAGAAGCCATCCACCCTTACCAGCATGGCCCCGCCGAGCAAGAGTCCGGCCAGCACACCGGAGCCTGGACCCGCTCCCCTCACAAAGCGAACCGCGAGCCACAGTCCGGCCAACGCGAAGAACTGGGCCATCACCTCGCTCGACGGCTGCCGGGACCACCAGATCTGGGTGTAGCTCACAGCCAACAGCCCCGCGCCTACGAACCCGGCCCATCGTCCGAAAACCTCAGTACCCAATAGGTACGCCGCCAGGACCGACAGCGCCCCGAAAACAGGCACGACATACAGGCTACCCCAGAGCCCGCCCACGAGGTTGCCGAATCCCAGCCAGGCAAAAGGACCGGGAAAGAACTGAGGAACGATCTGGTCCTCCCCGCTTATGTAGAAGCCGGGGTACTTTGTGCCGTCTACAAAAGTATGAAACGACGTTACCGCCGCTACCAGCGGATCCCGTACCAAAAATTCCCCCGTCCGGGCCAGTCGGTCGGCGACGACCGTATAAACCCCCGGGTCCCGGCTGTTTATGATGTACTCCGCCGGCCGAGCATAAAGCGCGAAGCTACCCACCGCCAACCCGAGGGCCGCAAAGTCCCATCTGGGGGTCCGTACGATCTCCCGGCCACCGCGTCCGAAGAACCACGCCACGACGGAACATACCCCCAGGCTTGCAACTATCACCGGAACGGTGAACCAACCGAGGAGGGCAAGGGCCACCAGAACGGGCGTAGCCACGGCCGCGCTCGTGCCGGATCTCAGCAGGGCGAGTTCAGTCCAGCCATCACCTTTTCGGACGAGCCGGGGGGCGAGAAAGTGACCCGGTAAGTACAAGGAGATCAGGAGTAGAAGCGCCGTCAGCAATGTCTCAGGCGGGTCCGGCGACCAGGCTCTCTCGCAGCGCCCATTCGGCCTGGGCCGCTATACCGTCCTCCAAACTGGTCCGGGGTGAATAACCCAACTCCCGCTCCGCGCGCCGGGAGTCGGCCCACGTAGAGCGCACATCCCCGGCCGCCGTCGGACCGTAGCGTACCTCGACGTCCACCCCTGTTACCCGCCGAACGGCGTCGAGCATTTCGTTGACCGTCGCCCGCGTACCTCCACCAACGTTATAGACGCCCGGCGCCCCCTCCAGGGCCGCCGCCGTCGCCTCCACGGCGTCCAAGACATAGGTCATGTCCCGCGTCTGCTCTCCGTCCCCAAACACCTCCACCAGGCGGCCTTTTCTCGCGGCGAAGAGGAACCGGGCCAACGCCATCTCTGGTCGTTGTCGGGGTCCGTAGACGGTGAAGTACCGGAGCACCGTCGCCGGCACGCCGCACTCCCTCCGGTACAACTCGACCAACTCCTCAGCGGCCAGCTTGCTAAGGCCGTAGGGCGAAGCTGGTCGCAGTGGATGACCCTCGTCCACCGGTACCCCGGAGTCGCCACCGTACACCGAAGAAGACGAGATATATACGAACCTGGTGTAGCCACCGGAGACGGCCTCTAGCAGCCGCTGGGTGGTCAACACGTTACGCTCCACGTAGCGTCCGAAGTTCCCTCCCCAGCTCCGGCGCACGCCCGGCTCTCCTGCCAAATGCAAAACTGCGTCCGCTCCACAAAGGAGTTCTTCAAGGTCCATCGTCAGGAGATCCCCTTCGACGAGCTCGAAACCCGGGTCGCTAGCGACGGGCGCTAGATTACGCTCTTTGCGCTCGCGGGAGTAGTAACCTGTGAAGGCGTCAACCCCCACTACCTCGCAATCCCCGGATAGCAGCCGTTCGACCAGGTGAGAACCTATAAAACCCGCCGCCCCGGTTACCAACACCCGGCCCAAAGACCCTCCTCTTTGATCTAGCTCACAAGATCTTCGTCATTTGCTTGACCACCAGCGCCTTGTACACTACTCTGACCATAATGTTATTGCAAACGATTGTCATTATGAATATGACTTGGGTCACGGACGCCGTGCCGGATAAGTCGTTGGACAGTAGATTCAGAGGAGGGATGTTTTGCGGGTGATCCGGGTTCTTTTGATCGTCGCACTTTTTTCGGCCACTTTATTCGTTAGCGTGGCCTGCGGCGAGGAACCGCCACAGAACAACACACAAGGCGGCTCCTCAGCCGAGCAAAGCGGAGAAACCGGCGGCGGCACTACCGTCGAGGAGACGGAAGAAACCACCGGTGGCACTACTTCGGGTACCACTGGGGAAACTACGAACGGTACTACTGCAGAAACCACGGCGGAGACTACCCAGGAAGCTCTCTCACCGGGCGAGGGCAATCTGGTGGTCTACTCCGGCCGCAGCGAGGAACTCGTCGGACCGATTATCGAGCAGTTCGAGGAAGAAGCCGGCGTCGACGTTCAGGTCCGCTACGGGGACACCTCCGAGCTTGCCTCGACCATCCTCGAAGAGGGTGAGAACAGCCCGGCGGACCTCTTTTTCGCCCAAGATCCCGGTGCCCTCGGTGCATTGTCCGAAGAAGGCAGGTTCCAGCAGTTGCCGGAGAACGTCTTGGACCGAGTGCCCGAGCGCTTTCGGTCTCCGGACGGTCTCTGGGTTGGCACTTCGGGACGGGCGCGGGTCGTGGCGTATAACACCGAGATGTTGAGCCGCAACGAGTTACCGGACTCTATCTTCGGTTTCACCGATCCCGAGTGGCAGGGCCGTATAGGGTGGGCTCCCACGAACGGCTCTTTCCAGGCGTTCGTGACCGCACTGCGGGAGATCGAGGGCGAAGACCGGGCGCGGGCCTGGCTCGAAGGCATCCAGGCCAACGAACCGATCGAGTACCCGGACAACTCGACCGCCTTGCAGGGCGTGGCCTCCGGGGAGGTCGAGGTTGCGTTCGTCAATCACTATTATCTCTATCGGGCGCTGGAAGAGCAGGGCCAAGGCTTCGAAGCGCGCAACTACCACTTCGCGGGCACTGACCCCGGCAACCTGGTGATCGCCGCCGGGACCGGCATTCTGGACAGCGCGGAGAACCCGCAGGCGGCCAAGAGCTTTATCCGGTACATGCTCTCGGAAGAAGCCCAGCAGTTTTTCGCCGATGAAACCTTTGAGTATCCGATGATCGACGGTGTTCAGACCACCGAAGGTATAGAGCCGCTCTCCGAGATAGAGGCCCCGGACGTAAAACTCGGGAACCTGGACGATCTGCAGGGTACGATCGAGCTCCTGCAGGAGACGGGCGTGCTGTAAAGTGACGGCTTTCCCAACATCGGAGGCCGAGAAGCCGCAGACAGCGGGCAAGACGCGCAAGCGGCCTCCGGCCCTGATCTGGGTCCCGTCCGCGCTGGTCGCGACAATGATGCTCCTGCCGTTGGCTTACCTGGTGTTGCGCTCCCTGGAAGGCGGTCTTTCCAACGTTCTGGAAGTCCTGACGGACGCAGACACCTTCGCCACGCTGGGAAGAAGCGTGCTATTGGCCGCGCTGGTCACGGGCGTCTCGGTCCTGATCGCCGTTCCCCTCGCCTGGCTCACGGCCCGCACGGATCTTCCGGGGCGGCGTTCCTGGGCGATATTGGCGGCGCTGCCGCTCGTGATCCCCTCCTACGTCGGAGGCTTCGTGCTGGTGAGCGTACTCGGTCCCCGAGGAATCTTGCAAGGTTCTCTGGAACCTTTCGGCGTCGAGCGTTTGCCGAGCATCTACGGGCTCTCCGGGGCGGCCCTGGCGCTCATCCTCTTCTCTTACCCATACGTTTTTCTGACGGTTCGCGGCGCTTTCCGGGGTATGGATCCGGCCCTCGAAGAAGCGGCCAAGAGCCTCGGAAGCGGAGTCTGGACGACATTCTTCCGGGTGACGCTACCGCAGCTCCGGCCGGCCATCGTCGCCGGGGCATTGCTCGTGGCGCTCTATACTTTGAGCGACTTCGGGGCGGTGTCGCTCTTGCACTATGACTCGTTTGCCCGGGAGATCTACCTCCAGTACCAGTCGGCCTTTGACCGGACCCCCGCCGCCATACTGGCCCTGATGTTGGTGATCCTCACTGCCACGATACTCGCCCTGGAAGGCCGTACCCGCGGCAGGCTCCGCTACCACCGGAGCAGCGCCGGCTCCGCGCGGCGGGCCACACCAGTCGCGCTCGGGCGGTGGCGATGGCCGGCCCTGGCTTTCTGCGGCGGCGTTGTCTCACTGGCGCTCGTCGCCCCGGTCGGTATCTTGAGCTTCTGGCTCGTGCGGGGGGTCGCGGGCGGTGAGCCTTTGCGACTCGTATGGGGAGCGACTTTGAGCTCGATCTACGTCTCAGGGCTCGCCGCCGGGGCCGCGGCTCTCGCCGCCCTGCCGGTGGCGCTGCTCGCCGTTCGGTTTCGGGGCTCTGTCACGGGTGTTCTGGAGCGTTTAACGTATCTCGGGTACGCGCTGCCGGGGATCGTGCTGGCACTCGCGCTGGTCTTTTTCGGGGCCAATTACGCCCCGGCCCTGTATGGCACCCTCGGGGTCTTGATCCTGGCCTACGTCATACACTTTCTGCCGCAGGCGGTGGGCGCCACGCGAACGGCCTTGCTGCAGATAAACCCTAGCGTCGAAGAAGCGGCCCGCGGCCTCGGACGCAGTCCAGCAAACGTCTTGGCGAGCATCACCGCGCCACTAGCCCGCTCCGGCATCCTCGCCGGCGCCGCGCTGGTCTTTCTCACCACGATGAAAGAACTGCCGGCGACGCTACTGCTAAGTCCCATCGGCTTCGACACCCTGGCGACCAGCATCTGGAGCGCCACCTCCGAAGCGTTCTTCGCCCGGGCGGCGGCCCCGGCGCTCATCTTGATCCTAGTCTCCGCCGTGCCAATGTACCTGCTCACGATCCGGGAGCGGGCCAAGTGAGCGGCAAGGCAATGGTCCGGCTCTCCGGCGTAAGCAAAAGCTACGACTCCGGCCCCAATTCCGTGGAAGCAGTGAGCAATGTAGACCTGGAACTCGAACCGGGCAAGATACTCGCCCTGCTCGGCCCTTCCGGCTGCGGGAAAACCACCACCCTGCGCCTCCTGGCCGGATTCGAGCATCCCGACACCGGGACGCTGGAGATCGGCGGCCGGGTAGTGTCCGGTGGCAAGACATTCGTACAACCCGAGAAAAGAAAAGTCGGCATGGTCTTTCAGGACTACGCCCTCTTCCCCCACCTGACCGTGGAACAGAACGTCGCCTATGGCCTGCCGCGCGGCTCCAAACGCAAAGGCCGCGTGGCAGAGGTTCTCGGCCTCGCCCACCTGGACGGCCTCGAAAGCCGGATGCCCCACGAGCTTTCGGGCGGCCAGCAGCAGCGCGTCGCCCTCGCAAGAGCACTTGCCCCCGAACCCGCCATAGTGCTCCTCGACGAGCCTTTCAGCAACCTCGACGCCACTTTGAGGGCGCGGGTGCGGGCGGAGATGCGTGAGATCCTCAAGGGGGCGCAGGCCACCGCCATCTTCGTCACCCACGACCAGGAAGAAGCCTTGAGCATCTCGGACGAAGTTGCCGTCATGATAAACGGCAGCATCCTCCAGAACGCCCCGCCGGAAGACCTCTACCTCTACCCCGCAACCCGCAAGGTGGCCGAGTTCGTCGGCGAGGCCAACTTCATCCCCGGATTAGCGAAGGATGGCCGGGTGCAGTGCATACTCGGGGACATACCAGCCCTGGAACCCATAGAAGACGGTGAGGTCGAGGTAATGCTTCGTCCTGAATCTTTACTGCTCCGGGCGCTGCCCGACGGGGAAGCCATCGTAACGGGCCGGGAGTTCTACGGTCACGACCAGCTAATACAGCTCCACTTAGACTCCGGCGAAACCTTCTATTCCCGCTCGGTCGGGCGTCAGAGCTTCGACACCGGCGAACGAGTCTCTTTAGGAGTCTGGGGACCGGTAGTCGCTTTCTCCAATTAGACTCGATAGCGAAGTCCGTACTAGACTACAGGTGCCGCAAGTACTGTACCCCTGAAGGAGAGCGATGGGACCTTCTCGTTCTGGCGGAAAGCTAAGAGCTATAGGCAAACGAGTAAAGCAAGAGCTACTGGACGACCCACAACCAATTGCCGGAAGAGATACTTTGGTTATAGGATTCGTCTTTGGGCTGGCTTGGCTCTCTTTACTCTACTTCCGCCCCGACTATCCCTGGTTGAATGGAAAATTTTTGATCGGGACGATATGTTTCGTATGCTGGGGCGTGGCGGATATGTTGCCTCGTAGCTTGCGCAGTATGGCCGCGGTTCTCCGCGGTGCGGTATTGATCTTTCTGCTTGGTCTGGGAATCTGGATTGTGATCGACTCTATCTAATAATCCTACTTTTGCCCAAAGGGCACGTTGGCATTCCTAGAAATTCCACAAGGCACTGATTCCAGCATCCAGCTAAAATACCTCCAAGTAACGCAAAAAGGGGAGACTGCATGAAGGCTTACGGGTTGGACATTGGAGGATCGGGGATAAAGGGCGCGCCCATTGACCTCGACACGGGCGAGCTTACTGAGGAACGGGTGAGGATCAAGACGCCACAACCCGCAACCCCCGAGGCCATAGTAGAAACGGCTGCGGAGGTGATCACCCAGTCCGGTTGGGACGGCCCGGTAGGATGTGGTTTCCCGGCGGTCATCAAGGGTGGGGTGGCACGCACCGCCGCCAATATCGAAGAGGCGGCCATCGGCTTCGACTTCCAACAGAACCTCGAAAAAGAGTCGGGAAACTCCGTTCGGCTGGTCAACGACGCCGACGCGGCAGGCCTCGCCGAGATGCGTTGGGGCGCCGGTCGTGAAGTCGAGGGCGTGGTGCTGATGCTCACCCTGGGAACCGGCATAGGCACGGCGCTCTTTGTCGGGGGCCAGCTAGTACCCAACACCGAGCTGGGCCATATAGAGCTCCACGGCGGAGATGCCGAGCATTACGCGGCAGATTCGACCCGGAAGCGGGACGATCTGAAATGGAAGGAGTACGCCGGACGGCTGGATGAATACATAACAACCATAGAAAACCTGTTGTGGCCGGACCTGATCGTGGTCGGCGGCGGCATCAGCAAAAAGTCCGAGAAGTTCCTCCCACACCTGACAGCCCGCACCGAGATAGTACCGGCACAGATGTTCAACCAGGCTGGCATCGCCGGGGCCGCACTCGCCGGCACCCCCGAAGCGTCACCCGTCTCCCAAGAAGACTAACAACCAACTCGACTCAAGCCGAACAACGCAAAACCCCCAGAAACCCGCGTAGCTAAATTCAAGCACCGGCATCCCATGGCCGCTCTGCTTCCGGATCACCCGCCCCCTTGTTTCTACGCTACTCAACTAATTTAATTGACAAAAGCAAACATATTATGGACAATAGCAATTTATAAGGAGGTAACTGGTCATGAAAGATGAGATAAAAGCGAATGTAGATGCAGTAAGGCGGTTCAACCGCTTTTTTACTCGTCGGGTTGGTGTTTTGCGCGAGGGTTTGTTACGCAGTCCCTACTCACTCGCGGAGGCTCGTATTTTATTCGAGGTTGCACACCGCGAAGATCCAACAGCCTCTGACTTGTCCCGGGAGTTGGGTTTGGACCCGGGTTACCTAAGCCGCATACTGGGAAATTTGGGGCGGCAAGGGCTCGTTGAGAAGATTCGTTCGGAGACCGACGGTCGTCAACGGCTTCTCGAATTGACCTCTTCCGGAAGGGAGGCTTTCTCTCTGCTGGACAGACGCTCGCGCGAGGAAGTAAAGGACATGATCGACAAACTATCCGAGGGGGATCAACAGCGCCTGCTCGACGCCATGCGAACCATCGAAGTCATTCTCGGTGGGGACTCGAAGTTCTCGGAGCCTTTTCTGTTGCGTCAGCACGAGCCGGGCGACATGGGTTGGATCGTCCACCGGCACGGCGTCCTCTACGCTCGAGAATACGGCTGGGATGAGCGTTTCGAAGCCCTGGTAGCCCGGATAACGGCCGACTTCATCGACGACTACGATCCGGCAAGCGAGCGTTGTTGGATAGCGGAAATGGGTGGTGAGATCGTTGGCTGCGTATTTCTGGTGAAAGCAGACAACGAGACCGCCAAGCTAAGGCTATTGCTGGTCGAGCCCCGAGCACGGGGTTTGGGGTTAGGGAATAGGCTCGTCGAAGAGTGTATCCGCCTCGCCAGGAACCGAGGCTACACAAAGATTGCGCTCTGGACCAACAGCGTCCTCAATGCCGCGCGCAACATCTACGAAGAGCAGGGCTTCGAATTGGTTGAGGAAGAAGAGCATCACAGCTTCAGCAAGAATCTTACCGGGCAGAACTGGGAGCTCGTCCTCTAGCTAACGGCCCGGGTTTCCGCGGTGGATCAAGCCCAACACTTCTGAGCGGCGCGAGTCGTCTTCCTCGAATACGCCGCGGGCCGCCGACGTAACGGTGATGCTGCCAGGCTTCTGAACGCCCCGCATGGTCATACACGAGTGATCCGCCTCGATCACTACCAAAGAACCTTTGGAACCCAGGCTTTCGTACATCGCGTCCGCGATCTGGGCCGTCAGCCGCTCCTGTAGTTGGGGCCTACGGGCGTACCCTTCCACCACCCGCGCCAGCTTGGACAACCCCACGACCCGACCCTTCGGCATATATGCCAGATGGACTTTTCCAATAAATGGAAGAAGATGATGTTCGCACATACTCGCCAGGTAAATGTCTCGGACGATGACGACGTTGCCGTAGTCTTCGGCAAAGCCGATCTCCAGGTGATATGTAGGATCTTCACCAAGGCCGGAGAAGAGATATTCGTAGGCGTCGGCCACCCGTTGAGGTGTTCCCAGAACCCCTTCGCGTTCAGGGTTTTCACCTATGGCGGCAAGAATCTCCTGTACGGCTTTTTCGATGCGAGGCTTGTCTACGGTGCGCTTCTCCGGCAGCGTCTCAGACATCTTTCAGTGCTCCGATCCACTCTGGAAGGCCGGAAAGGTCCGGCATCACGGCGACCGCCTCGGGGGCTTCTTCGCCGCTCCGGTTTATGAAGACCGCATCCAAACCAGCAGCCGCTGCCCCCTCGACATCGGAGACGGGATCATTGCCAACGTGTACCACCTTCTCGCGACGCGCCCCGCTCATGCGTAGCGCTTCTTCGAAAATGCCGGGCTCAGGCTTCTCTACGCCGACGACCGCCGAGGCCACTATCCCGTCGAAGTAGTGAGTCCAACCCAGATCTTCTAGCACACTTTCTAGCTGTACATCCCAATTGGAGACTACGTAGAGCGCATATCCCAGCTCACGAAGTTCTCCCAACACCCGTTCGGACTCCGGGTAAGGATTGAAAAAGATACGGCGTTCGGATACGTCGCTTAGTACTTCCGGTGGTACATCTAGCTCCAGAGCCTGAGCCGTGCGCCGCTGATTCCGGCGCTTGAAGCCCTCCAGTTCTTCCGCGGTGGGATAATTTATGTTCTGCTGAATATGATCCTGCATCCCCTCCCAAACCGGTTTGACGGCATTCTCGGCCCTCAGGGGACCGTTCGTGGAGTAGATTGCCAGGTCTTGCACATACCCTTCAATGTCCACGTCCACCCACAGAAGAGTCTTATCCACGTCCAGAAAAACCGTATTGTAATGCGCGTTTGCCAACGTTGATGCCTCTTCGTAATAGATAGTTACTAACGTACGGAGTATAAACCTCTGGACGACATGATACTGACAGCCCGGAGTTGATGTATCTCCCTTGCCCTCGTCTAACCTTCCAGATCGAAGTCCACAAACTTGCCGTTCTTTTGGAGAAGCTCGCAGTCGGCGTGGATCTCACCTTCGTGCAAGTCGCAGATGAGGTCCCAGTGAACGCTGGAGTCGTTTTTACCGCCGGTCTCCTCGTAGGACTTACCGACCGCCAGGTGAACCGTGCCGCCGAGTTTTTCGTCGAAGAGGATGTTCTTTGTGGGACGGGGAATACCGTAGTTCGTGCCGATTCCTAGCTCACCCAGGTAGCGGGCGCCCTCGTCGGCGTCGAGCATGGAGATCAGGTAATCCTCACCCTTCTCCGCCGTCGCTTCCACGACTTTTCCCTCCTCGAAGCGGAAACGCACCCCGGAAACTTCCCGCCCGGCAACCGCAGACGGAACACCGAAATAGACCGTGCCGTTCACCGAGTCCTCAACCGGGCCGGTGAACACCTCGCCGCACGGCATGTTCTTCTTACCGGCGGAGTTCACGAAAGTGCGGCCCTCCACGGAGAGCGTAAGGTCGGTCTCGGGACCGGAGATCCGGATCTCTTTCGCTTGCTCCAGCCGGTCTTTGAGCTTCGCCTGCTCATCGGACTTCTGCTGCCAGAATCGCGCCGGGTCATCTTTGTCCAGCGCCATTGCGGAAAAGACAAAGTCTTCGTACTCTTCCAGGCCCATGTCCGACTCCTGGGCGAGCGCCTCGGTCGGAAAGAGCGTCAAGACCCACCGGTCCTTCTTCATAACTATCTCCCGGAGTTGCTGGTCTCGCTTGCCCAGGGCTTGCTGTTTGGACGGGTCCACGCTCGCCAGGGCGCGGGTGTTAGTCGGGGCCATTATGGAGATGAAAGCATCAGCCTGTTCGTAGATTGCTTGTGTTACAGGCGGTGTCTTCTCGTAATGTTGGTCCTGGGCGTGCTCGAAGAAAAGCTCTTGCATCCCCGGTAGCCCGACCAGCGGGACTGGGGTGGCGCCCGCCCGCAGAAGGCGGGCGTAGATAGCTTTGATCAGGGGCTCCGCCGCCGTCCCGCCAGAGAGCACGACCTGATCCCCCTCCCCCGCCTCGATCGAATAGTCCACCAAAACCCGCGCCAACCCGCCGAGCCGTTCATCCCTCATAAGCCGCTCCCTCTAGTAATAAAATTTAGGTCTGGAAACAGCTTAACATCCGCTTCTTGTGACGGTCAGACAAACTACTGTTTCGCCTACGCGAGAAAAAACTTGCGTAACTCCGCCAGAATCTCCTCGGGCGCCTCCTCCGGCAAGAAGTGACCGCTCGGCAAACTACCTCCCCGAATGTCGTCAGCTTTCTCTTTCCAGGTAGCGACGACATCGTATTTCTTCCCGACAAAGCCTTTCTCGCCCCACAGCACGAGGAGCGGGCAAGGAAGCTTACGGCCCAAGTCTTCTTCGTCGTGGTCCAGGTCTATGGTCGCTGAGGCCCGGTAATCTTCGCAGCTCGCGTGGATCATCTCCGGCGTAAAGCATCGCAGGTATTCCGAAACAGCCTCGGACGTAAAAGCCGCCTCGTCCTTGCCCCACTGTCCGAGTTTTCTACGGAGATAGTATTCGGGGTCAGCCCCGATCAGACGCTCCGGCAAGTCGTAAGGCTGAATAAGAAAGAACCAATGATAGTAGGCCCGGGCGAACTCCATATCGGTCGTCGTATACATGGTGTGGGTCGGGGCGATGTCCAGCACCGCCAACTTCTCCACCCGTTCCGGATGGTCGAGCACCATCCGGTGTGCGACTCGTCCGCCCCGGTCGTGGCCGGCGACGTGGAAGCTCTCGAAGCCGAGCCGATCCATGACCTCTACCTGGTCTTGCGCCATCGTTCGCTTGGAGTATTCACCGTGATCCTCCCCACCCTCAGGCTTCGAGCTATCACCGTAGCCACGCAAGTCTGTCGCAACTACAGTGAAGTCTTCCGCCAACTGGGGGGCGACTTTATGCCACATGACATGGGTCTGCGGGTAGCCGTGTAGCAACAAAAGCGGTGGCCCGTCGCCACCTTTCACCAGGTTAATAGAAGCCCCGTTTACCTCCATTCGCCGGTTCTCGAAACCTTCGAACATAAAATCTACCCGGCGACTCCTTCGCGCGTGTACTCCAGCGCCTCGCGCATTCGGTCCAGGATCTTGTGCTCATCCGGCGTGCCTAACGGCCAGGGCTTGAGTTCCAGGCTTACTACCCCCGGATAGTTGCTACCGGCCAGGGCGGACAGAAATTCCTTGAGCGGGAGGCTGCCCCTACCGGGAATCCGGTGCTCGTCGCGGCCGGTCAGGTTGGAATCTGAGAGGTGGATGTGCCGGAGCTGTTCCTCTAGCAACTCCCAGGCGTACATGATCCCGATGCCACTCGCGGCGAGGTGGCTGGTATCCAACGTAACGTCTCCGAGGTTCAGTAGCAGTTCCGGCCGGTAACAGTGCTGCCGCTCCCACCCGAAGATGGAGCGTCCCGCCCGGCTTCGGGGCATGTTCTCTACTGCGACGGCGACGCCGCTCTTCCGGGCGTCGGCCAGCGTGTTCTTGCTCCAGCCTTCGAGTAACATCCCGCTGGCCGGTGGATGGGCCACGATTACATCCGCCCCAACTTTCGCCGCGAGCTTCGACGACCGTACAAGTGTCTCTTCCGGTTCCAGCCCCCAGGCCCCCTGTCCGAGCGGCGGGTGTAGAGCCCGGATCGGTAGTTCGTTCCGCTCGGCCAACCCACTCAGATAGTGCGACTGGTGGGTATCCCAACGCTCGTCCATCATAATCTCCACGCCGTCAAAACCAATCTCGGCCGCCCAGGAATAGATCCGCTCCAGGCCGAAGGGATAAAGGGACCCGGTGCTGAATACGACCGGGATGCTCATCGCACACCCTTCCGAATCTCGATGAACTGCTCAAGCGTAGAAGGTGAGTGATTCTGGTAGTGGTTGTTGGCGTAAGCGAACATGGGCTTGTCCTCTGCGAGGAATCGGTCTACCACCCCCGACCACCAACGGAGTTCTTCGTGACGATCTTTCTTCGGGTGCGTGTGGCCGGAAGGAAACTCCCGCCGGTCCCCGAGCCAGCGGACGTACCCAAAGTCCGCCGTCGCCTCCTCCATACGGGGCATTCGTGGATAGTCTACGAGCGTCAGTGCCGCCCCGTGCTCACGCAACAAGTCCGTTAGGCTGGAGCGAACCCAACTCCTATGGCGGACCTCGACCGCGTAGCGGAAACCGTCCGGCAATGCTTCCAGGAAGCGCTCCAGCACATCCATACCCTCCACGGTAAAAGAGGGCGGAAGCTGAACGAGTAGCGGCCCGAGTCGGTCTCCCAGTTCCTCCATAGTGCGGACGAAATACTCTGCGGGTTTCTCAACGCCCACCAGAGTCTTTTCGTGCGTGATCTCCTGGGGGAACTTTGCGGCGAAGAGAAAGCCTTCCGGCACGACCTCCCGCCACTTCTGTACTGTCGAGCGGCGAGGCGTCCCGTAGAAAGTCGAGTCTATCTCGACGGTCGCGTACCGATTCGCGTACTCGGCGAGCCGGGCGCCGGGCGCGAGACCTTCGGAGTAGACGGTCCCCTCCCAGTCAGCGTAGGACCAGCCGGAGGTGCCGAGATACAAGCCCGGCTCCGGCGGCGAAACACTTCCGGCATTCTCTGTAAATAGTCTTTCTTGCAAGCCACCCACCACCATTAGCGAATGTCCGATGCTACCACAAGGCGCGGGTTCGTTTTGCGAAAGATCCCCTTACGCTGGCCGGCCGGATGTACTAAAGTCTCGCCGATGAAGGACCGTAAACCGTGAAAATCTTCTACAGCGATCACTTCGTGCTCCCGCTGCCCGAGGGACACCGCTTCCCGATGGTCAAGTACTCGATGCTGCACGAGAGAATCTCCGAGATGGGGAATAGCTTCGCCAACGAACTGCTCGCGCCGCGGGCCGTTACAGACGAGGAGATACTTCGCGCCCACACCCCGGCCTATCTGGACCGGGTAGTAGACGGGACCATCTCGGCGAAGGAAATGCGCCGCATCGGTTTCCCGTGGACGGAGCTTATGGTCGAGCGCTCCCGCCGGGCCTCGGGCGGCACCCTCGACGCTTGCCGGGCCGCCCTCGAAGACGGACTTGCCGCGAACCTTGCCGGGGGGACACACCACGCTTTCGCTCATCGCGGTGAGGGCTACTGCATCTTTAACGACAGCGTAATAGCGGCCCGCGCGTTACAGGCCGAAGGACTGGTGCAGAATGTCGTTGTCATCGACACCGACGTTCATCAGGGTAACGGCACCGCAGCTATCCTCGAAGACGACGACTCTATCTTCACGTTCTCGATCCACGGCGAGAAGAACTTCCCATTTCACAAGGAACGCAGCGACCTGGACCTACCGCTGCCGGACGGCGCGAACGACGGAGAGTTTCTTGACGCACTGCAAAAGGGTCTGGAAAAGTCCCTCGACACCGCAGAAGCGAACATGGCGATCTACCTGGCTGGTGCGGACCCGTTCGTGGGGGACAAACTCGGACGGCTATCGGTGAGCAAGGAAGGTCTCGCCGAGCGGGACCGAATGGTGCTAGAAACCTGCCGGGGGGGCGGCCTCCCGGTGGTCGCCACGATGGCCGGAGGTTACGCGAAAGAAGTAGAAGACACAGTAGACATCCACCTCCAGACGGTACGCTGTGCTTCGGAACTGCAAGCACGCGAGAGAGGCTTCACCTATGGATAACGGAAACTCACAGCCCGTATACGTCGTACTGGGAGCGACCGGCGGCATCGGCTCCGACCTCTGCAAGAGGCTCTCCGACAAAGGAGCCCGGGTCATCGCCGGAGCCCGGGACCAGAACAAGTTGGACCGGCTCGCAGACGAAACCGGCGCCCACCCGGTCTCTCTGGATGCTACAAAGACAAAAGAGGTGAGCGGGCTCTTCGAGCAGGCCGTCGAAGAATACGGACGGGTGGACGGGGCGGCCAACTGCGTCGGCTCTTTCATGCTCAAGCCCGCGCACCGGACCACGGACGAAGAGCTCGCCGAGACACTCGCTCTGAACTTGAACACAGCGTT
Organism: Rubrobacteraceae bacterium; assembly: GCA_965214475.1. Lineage (GTDB taxonomy): Bacteria > Actinomycetota > Rubrobacteria > Rubrobacterales > Rubrobacteraceae > SIRX01. Next base: position 807,709 of record OZ243953.1, read on the forward strand.
TGGGACTATAAAAGCCGCTGCGGAGCACATGCCGGAAGGTGGTTCCGTCGTACTGCTCTCCTCGGTCGCGGCCCGGGTCGGGCTCGCAAACCATGAGGCTGTTGCCGCCGCCAAAGCCGCTGTGACGGGACTTGGGCTTTCCGCCGCGGCGACTTACCTACCCCGCGGGCTGCGCGTCAATATGGTCGCCCCCGGACTCGTTCAGACGCCAATGACCGAGAAGATCACCGCGAGCGACGCCTCCCGGCAGGCATCTGAGGACCTGCACCCGATGGGCCGGCTCGGCGAACCGGGTGACATCTCGTCCATGATCGAATGGCTCCTGGACCCTGCCAACAACTGGATCACCGGCCAGGTCTTCAGCGTCGACGGCGGCCTCTCTTCACTCCACCCCATGCCCCGCCGCCAGAAAAGCGGCGGGTAAAGGTGCCAGACAATCCCAGTCCGACCTCTTGCGTGATCGTCGGGGCCGGCATCTCGGGCCTGCTGGCCGCCCACGAACTGCAAGAGGCCGGTTGGCAAGTAACGGTGCTCGACAAAGGCCGCAGCGTCGGGGGGCGTATGTCGACCCGTCGCCTGGCCGACGGCAATTTCGACCACGGCGCACAGTTTTTCACCGTCCGGGGCGAGCGCTTCGAGAAGCTGGTAAACGGCTGGATGGACACCGGCGTGGCAGAAATTTGGGCCCGCGGCTTCGCCGATACGGAAGGCGAACCGGCCGAAGACGGACACCCACGCTACAGGGGCTCGGAAGGAATGACCTCCATACCAAAGCACCTGGCGCATGGCCTGGAAGTAAAAAGTGGTGAGCGGGCGACAAAGGTCGACCAGGAAGAAGTCGGCTGGAAGGTAGTGTGCGAGTCCGGCCTGGAAGTATCCGGTGCGGCGCTCCTGCTCACATCGCCAGCCCCGCAGTCGCTCGTGCTGGCCGAGTCTAGTGGCTACGAGTTAACGGAGGACGCCCGGAAGCAGCTTGGAGAGATCTCCTACGATCCCTGCGTCGCCCTCATGGCTCTCCTGGAAGGGCCGACCGGTGTTCCCGAACCCGGTGGAATGCAGATAAAAGGTGAGCCTCTGGACTGGATCGGGGACAATCACCGCAAAGGTATCTCGGAGGTTCCCGGTATCACCATCCACGCCGGGCCACAATGGAGCCGGGATCATTTCGAAGTCCCAGATACCGAGGTCGTCGATTCACTACTCGCACTCGCCGCGGATCATCTCGGTTCGAACATAACCCCGAGGGTAATTGAGACCTCAATCGCCCGCTGGCGCTACAGTTGGGTTACGAACTCCCACCCGGAGCCCTGCTTGGTCGCTTCGCAAGAACCAGCCTTGCTCTTCGCTGGAGACGGCTTCGGTCAGCCGAAGGTTGAGGGGGCCGCACTCTCCGGGCTCGCCGCGGCAGACTATCTCCTGGGGCGCGAGGTGTAAGCCGCCGGTGAATTTCCTGCTTCTATCCCACGTCGCCGCGACGCTGTTTATGGTTGGCCTGATCTGGTTCGTGCAGATAGTTCACTACCCACTTTTCAGCCGCGTCGGCGCCGATAACTTCCGGGCCTACGCCGAATCCCATTCCCGCCTAACCACCTGGATCGTCGGTCCCCCGATGCTCCTCGAAGCGTTCACCGCCGCCCTTTTGCTCGTTGTCCGACCCGAAAGCGTACCGGCCGCTCTCGCCTGGATAGGGGCCGTACTGCTCGCGGTAGTCTGGCTCTCGACCGCGCTCTTGCAGGTTCCGCGTCACACTGCGCTCGGCTTCGGGTTCGACGCTGAAGCCCACAGGTTTCTCGTGCTCTCCAACTGGACGCGAACGGTAGCCTGGAGCTTGCGGGGTCTGATCGTGCTCTGGATGACGGCCCGCACGATGTCTTAACCCGCGTTTCGCGCAGTAAATGGCAAGATACATGTGGCATCTCTTCACCAGAGATGGTACATATAGACTTATAAACTCCAATGGGTGAAGGAGCAAGTTCGTGGTAAACAGAAGGGTAGCCCTAAAACCTCACGTCGCCAGGATCCGGCATTGGGTCGAAGAGGGCCGGGGAGACGAATGGATCGCACAAGAACTCAACACCACCTCATCCAGCGTACAGAGCTTCCGGTCACGCAACTCTATCTATCGCCGGGACCCCTTTCGTAAGGGGAATCTCTCTGAACACCCGGTGACCCTGGTCGAGAACCACGAAGGCCTGGTCTTGAAGACTGAAGCTCGGACCTCGGAGATCTTCGACCGAGAATGGCGTAGTTACGTGGGCCGATCCGCCGAAGACCTGCAAGTGGTTATAACGGAAGATCGCATCTACCTTGAAAAAGTTCGCTAGGTGCAGGAAGAAATACCGCGGGTAGACCTCGATCTCTCACTCGACGAAGCCCGAACACTACACGCCGACCTGGAAAATCTGCTCGAATTAGGCCAGGGTACGCCTGCGCTACAGAGAACCTACCGGCTCCTCGGTTGGCGTACTCTTGCGGCGGAAGGCGGTACGGGGCTCACCGCCCGCATCTCCGAACTAGCCCGCGAAGCTGAAACCCTCGAAGAGTATGAAGCCGCCCGGGATCAGCTTCTAGGTCCCATCCTCGACGGCTTGGAACGCGGCGAAAACCGCGATCCGTAAGAAAGCTAGTCGGCATGTCAGTCGGTCGGCATTCGAAGCGATGATTCGCTGACAAATTCAAACTGTTACCAAACTGTTATTCCCTAGTAGCGGTAATGTTATTTGGGACGGTTATATTATCAATCACTGGGCTTCTCCTTCCCCCCTTCAGCCCAGAGATTAACCCGGTTCGCCAACCGCGCGGACCGGGATTTTTTGTGTGCTAACCTCTGAACGGTTGTTTGCCAGGTTTTAGAAAGAGGTTTTCGTGACAGGTATTGTGGTTCTCTACGCTGCGGCCACGATTATAATTGGAGGACTGTCGCTCCTCGCCCAGCGGGCCCGCAAAAACCGCGGCGCGGACGTCACATTGTTCGTAATCCTGCTGGCGTCTTCGTTCCTGGTGGCGGCCGTGGGGGTGTTTACGGCTATCGGGCTTCTGCTTCGGGCCGCCGGGGGAGATGGCTCAGAGCAGATAACGCTGGCGGCATCTGGCATCGCGGCACTGGTGGTAGGAATTGCAACCCTGGGCCTCTGTATTCCGACGCTTCGCAGGATTCTGGGATGGAACCTGGCTAACGCTTGGTGGGCGGATCCCCCGGTTTTTCTGGCGCTGTGGCTCTTCGCGATACTCCTGGCGAACAACGTGGTGAGCCTTCTGATCTTCACCCAGGTTCCAAATGTAGCCGAGCTTTTTCCGACCGGACGGTTATCGCCAGGCACGATCTTCATCAGCCAGGTTCCTTTTCTAATCGTCGCCGTGCTCGGTGTCGGCTTGGGAGTCCGGCGCAACCTTCGTCAAACGCTCTCCCGTCTGGGATACGGGCCGATCACAGTTCGGCAACTCGGTATAGTCGCCGTCTTTGTTCTCGGGGCGCTCGCCCTCTCTTTTCTCTCCGACGCGCTCTTCGCCTACCTCCAACCGGACCTCTACCGAACAGTCGGAAATCTTTCGAGTTCCCTCTTCAATACGCAGGGCCTGAGTCCTGTCTCTGCGGTGTTATTCGCGCTGCTGCTCGGTGTCGGAGCCGGGCTTGGCGAGGAGACACTCTTCCGGGGTGCGATTCAGCCGGTATTGGGAATCCTCCCGGCGTCGCTGCTCTTCGCCTCCATGCACATCCAATATGGCCCGTCCGTTCTACTAGGCTACATATTCCTGCTCGCCATCGGGCTCGGGCTCCTGCGGCGTTACATAAACACGACCGCAAGCTTTATAGCGCACGCCGCTTTCAACGCATTAGGAGTGATGCTCGCATACTCCTTCGGGATGTAAACGTTTCAACTTCGGTTGCTGGCAGGCTGAAATACCAACGTACGAAGGGACTGAGGTTCTGAGCGGCTCTTTACGCAGCTAGCGAGTCGGCGCTGACCGGCACGACCGTCGCAGGCTCCAAAGCGGTGGCGATGAGTACGAGGAGGTCACTGATCTCCATATCCAGTCCCCCGGCGATGCTTTCGAGGACCTTCGACGAGGGATCCTTCTCCCCGCGTTCGATCTCCGCAAGGTAAGAAACGGAGACGTGGGCCCCTTCCGACACCTCTCTCAAAGTGAGGTTGCGACCATTCCGCTCGGCGCGCAGGGTCTCCCCGATCGCAGTGAGCAGGTCTCCCCGTTGGCTCTTCGGTTGGATGTCCAGAGACTCCATAAGCTAGATTCTATATTCATTTCGACGAGTTTGACAACCCTCCGGCCAACTCTTTGACCAATTTAACCTGCTCCGCGTCCACTTCAGGAGTGTCGTAGGGCGTTTCCATAACCACGGGGATGCCCGGCAAAGCAGCAAAAAACTCCCTCCAACTCTCCGTCGGAACCTGCCCCTCCCCAATGCGACGGTGACCGTCCCGGTGGCTTCCGAGCTCGTTTTTGGCGTCGTTGAGGTGGAACAGCGCGATCCTCCCGTTCAGGTTTTGCCGCAGATCTTCCGCTACCCGACGAGCGCCCTTGGGAGTCGAGAGATCATAGCCCGCCACGAAAGCATGGGCGGTATCTACGCATACCCTTACCCCCGCCCGCTTCGCTGCATCGGCCAGCGTCTCGAAGGTGGAGCAAAGCTGGTTCCCGGCCCCTACGGAATTCTCGATCACCGGCTCCGCCGCACCTCCGCCATCCACCAGTTCTTTTACTCGCAGCAAACTCTCGACCAACCGCTGCATACCAGCTTCCTCACCATCTCCCCCGTGGCTGCCGGAATGGACTACGACGAGGTCCGCACCAAGATCCCCGGAGGCGATAAGTTCTTTCGCAAGCGTCTGAACGGACCGCTCGCGCTGATCTTCTTTAGAAGAGGCCAGGTTTATAAGGTATTTCGCGTGAACTACTACCGGAGAGATGCCAATCTTGCAAACTCCATCGGTAAACATCGCCCCGTCTGGGCGCGGCACCGGGTCCGCCCACCCCTGTGGGTTGGAGACGAAGATCTGGACCGTCTCGCACCCTTGTTCCTCGGCCTTCTGCAAGGTTTTTTTCAATCCGCCCGAAGTCGGCAAGTGTCGGCCTATGTTGTTTGTTCTTTTAGACATGCCAGAGATTCTAGCCGCTACCGGACTCCTCCGTTGTGATAGATATAATCTCCGAAAAGCTAAGAAGGGAGTTCACCGCATGGCGGTAGAAGGCAAGGTAGCGAAAATACTGGGCAATAACGAGATCGTCGTAAACCGGGGACGCGCCCAAGGCGTGCGACCGGGAATGCTATTCGAGATATTCACCCTCGAAGGCGAGGAAGTCTGGGACCCGGATACCGGAGAAACCCTGGGCACCGTCGAGGACGTAAAAGCCCGCGCGGAAGTCACGGAAGTCAAGGACCGGCTCGCCATTGCCCGATTGCAAGGTTCGGAGTCGCCATTTGGAGCCATGAACATGGGCGACATGCAGGAGAACCTGCAGCGCATGTTCGGCCAGATGTTCGGTGATGACGTGAAGATACAGGGTTTTGGCGTGAACCCCGGCCAGGATGACCCGGATGACCTGGAGTCTATGGTCGGCGGCCCACTACAAGACCTTTCGCAAGTGCAGGTCGGCGACGCCATCCGTGAGATCAACGCCAAGCGCCGCTAACCCGCCACTTGCAAACCTTCGCACGTCTCCCGGTAACGGCCAGCCTCATCACGGCCAACGTTTTGGTGTACCTGGCAGTGTCAGCCCTCGCTGCCTCCGCCGGCGTCCCGTGGAATATCGCGCTCGTGAATCAAATCCCCGAGGTGCTCGGCAGGGGTGCGCTCGTGCCGGCGGCCGTGGCGCAGGGAGATGTGTGGCGGCTTTTGACGAGCATCTTCTTGCACTCCGGCCTGCTCCACCTGGCCTTCAACATGGTGGCCCTGTACTTTCTGGGCACCTTCGCCGAGTCAGCCTTCGGACGCTGGCGCTTCTTTGCGCTCTACGCGCTCTCCGGGCTCTCCGGTGGCCTCGCATACCTATATTTCGGAGTCTTTGACCGACCCGCCGTAGGAGCTTCCGGGGCCATCTTCGGCCTTCTGGGAAGCATCTTGGGGTATGCGCTGCGGCGGGGAACTTTCTCCTGGCAGAACCCCCTGATCCGTCAACTCCTCATCCTGCTGGCCCTGAACGTCTACCTGGGACTCTCGATAGGAAATATCAGCAACACTGCACACATGGGTGGGCTGGCCGGCGGCTTCATCTTCGGCTGGCTCATGGCCCCGACGGTCTACTCGCAAAAGAAGTTGCGCTCGCTCACGCCGGTTTTTATCGTGCTCGGGGTGGAGTTGGTTATACTCGGACTCTGGTTTTTCCTGTAACAATGTAAGGATCGCCGGACCTTTGCTTCTCAGGAAACGTCGGCGAGTTTACGGGTCCGGCCGGTAGTGGCAAGGGTTAGGAAGAAGATTGCCGTTGCGACGAGAATGATGGCGGCGCCGGAGGCCAGGTCCAGGTAGTAGGAAAAATAGATGCCGAGCAGCGCCGAGAGCGCCCCGATACCCGCGCTCGCCAGGATCATGTGGTGGAAGCGGCCGGTCAGCAGAAAGGCCGTCGCCGGCGGTGTTACTAGCAGCGCCACCACCAGCACGATGCCAACCGCTTGAATAGCGGTAACGATGGTGACCCCGAGGAGGGCGAGCAACAGGTACTCCAGAAACCTTGCCGGGAGCCCCGAGGCCGCCGCCACGGTAGGATCGAAAGCCACGAAGAGAAGCTGCCGGTAGAAAACGGCCACGAGCGCCAGTACGCCTATCCCAAGGATGGCTATCGTCCAGAGGTCACCGGTCGTAATAGAGAGTACGTCGCCGAACAGGTACCCGAAAAGGTCGGTGGTGTAGCGGTCCACTCGGCTGATGATCAGGATGCCCAAGGCAAAGGTCCCCGAAAATAACACCCCTATCGCCGTATCCGAGCTGACCCTTCCGCGTTGCGTGATCGCCCCGATCCCGAGCGCCGTCGCCACGGCGACAACGAAGGCTCCGATGTATATATTCGCCCCGAGCACGAACGCCAGCGCCACACCGCCGAAGCTGGCGTGGGCGAGCGCGTCACCAATAAACGCGAGCCCCTTTAGCACCACGAAGCTTCCCAGCACGCCACAGATGGAGGCCACCAGCACCGAGGCCACTAACCCCCGCTGCATAAAGCCGAACCCCAGAGGCTCCACTAAAAACTCAAGCATGGTCCCGATCCTCCACGGCCACCGTGCGGCCCCCAATGTCCAACAGCATGAGGTGGCTCTGGTAGGTCTCATTTAGCAACTCCGGGGTAAAGACCTCGTCGGGCGGGCCAAAAGCTATGACACGCTTGTTAAGGAGCAAAACCAGGTCGAAGCGTTCTGCGACACAGGAGAGGTCGTGGGTGGTGACGATCACGGTCTTGCCCGCCGCCTGAAAGTTTCGCAACAAGTCGAAGATCTCGTGCTGCGACGGCGCGTCCACGCCGGAGACGGGCTCGTCGAGCATGAGGATGTCCGTCTTCTGGGCCAGCGCCCGCGCCAGGAAGACCCGCTGCTGCTGCCCCCCGGAGAGCTCACCGATCTGGGTCTCGGCCTCCTCTTGCATACCCACGGTCTGTAGAGCTTCACCCGTCACCGCACGGTCGCATTTTGACGGACGGCGGAAGAGTCCCATTGAAGGGACCCGGCCCATCATCACTACATCATGGGCGCTTACCGGGAAGCTCCAGTCAACGTCTTCCCGCTGGGGAACGTAGCCTACGGAGCGCCGGGCGTGACGGCCGGGTGGCTGGCCCAGGATCTCGACCGATCCGCTAACGACGGGTGCGAGGTCGAGCACGGCTTTCAGCAGCGTGCTCTTACCCCCGCCGTTGGGGCCGACGATCCCGACCATCGTTCCCCGCGGTACAGAGAGCGTCACATCTTCCAACACCCGCTTACGGGCGTAAGCGACGCCCAGGCCGGAGATCTCGAACGCGGCAAGCTCCATTATTCTCCCAATCCCTCTGCTACCCGGTCTATGTTGGTCCGCATCATGGCTTCGTAGGAGTCAGCGTTCGGGTCGTCCACAAGCGCGTCGGAGTATAGCTCGTACACTTCAACGTCGGCCTCCTGGGCGATGGTATTCGCCAAGCCCTGATTGAACTGCGGCTCGGTAAAAACGGCTGGCACGTTCTGTTCCTCGATCTTCCGTACCAGATCCGCCGCCTCTCGGCCCGAAGGCTCCGCCTCGGGGTTCTGTAAGATCACGTCCACCACCTCGAACCCGTATGCTTCCGCGAAGTACGGGAAAGCATCGTGGAAGGTTACGAGCTTGCGCCGGTCCTCCGGTACACTCGCGGCCTCTTCCTCCACGTATGCGTCCAGATCTTCAAGCTCCGCCAGGTACTCCTCGGCGTTTGTCCGGTAGGTCTCGGCGCCCTCGGGGTCAGCCTCCACGAGAGCCTTCCTTATCTTCTCCACGTAACGCTCGACGTTGTGGACATCAAGCCACAAGTGCGGATTGCCCCCCGCGTGCTCGTGCGCGTGCTCGCCGGAGTGCTTCTCCGCCCCGTGTCCTTCTTCCTCGTGTGTCCCTTCCTCGTGTTCTCCTCCTGCGGCGTGCTCCTCACCCTCGTGCGCCGCTTCTTCGCCATGTCCGTGTTCGTCTTCTTCCCCGAGCGCCTCCATTCCCTCAGCCAACTCCACAACCCTCGCGTCCTGACCCCCCGCGCTCTCGACGAGGTCGCCCATCCATTCCTCCAGGCCCAGGCCGTTCTGGAAGACTACCTCCGATTCTGAGATCTTCTGCGCGTCTGAGGGGCTGGGCTGGAAGGTGTGGACATCGGCCCCCGCCGGAACGATGGTAAAGACCTCCGCCCGGTCGCCGGCTACCTCTTCAGTCAAATCCCCGATCACCGAGATACTCGCCGCCACCTGCATCCGCCCCGACAACCCATCCTCGCCTCCACCGCCCTCGTTGCCGCTAGTTCCACCACAACCGACCGCCACTGCAGCGCAGAATCCCAACATTAATACCATCTTACCGATCTTCATGAACTGCCTCCCGATCACATCTAATTGCAAAATTTTTTCAGTAACGTTCATTAAAAAAGTGCCGCTCACTTGCAAGCACCGCACAAACCGTAGACTTCGACGCTGTGGGAGTTGATCTCGAACGCCCCGTCGAGTGGCAGCCGGGTTGGGTCTATGGGACATTGATCGAACTCAGAGACGTCACCACAACCCTCGCAGATGAGGTGATGATGGTGAGCCTCGGCCAGTTCGTAGCGAGGCCCATCACCGAGATCCAGGCGGCGCACCAGCCCCTGCTCCGTCAAGAGATCCAGGGTCCGGTAGACGGTCACCATCCCCACTTTAGGGCAGCGTTCGCGCAACTCCCCAATACTCTGGTGTTGATCGGCGGCGAGAGCTTCGAGCACCGCGAGTCGCTGCGGCGTGCCTTTGTAACCTCTTCCGCGCAACTTGTTCACCGCCGTTTCGACCTTCAAAAGAATCGCTCCTCAGCTAATTGAAAATTTATTTCAATTAAAATATAGCAGTGTGGACGAGAAAGTTCAACCCTACTACCGAGTTTCTTTCGAGAGGGTGCTAAGAGGCTCCGCCAGTAGGCTATGGTCGGCGGCAAGGTCGTCCCTCCCAACGGTAGTGAGTCCAGCCCTTGCGGACGAGCCTGCCTACGGTAATGATAATGCTGGAGAAGGCAAGCCAAAAATCTATGACCGGGTCGGTGCGCTCTGTACACCACACCAACTTCTTGTGGGTATTTTGCCACGAGTTCGTGCGCTCTGCCACCCACCGCTTAGTTGCTGCTAGCGGAGCTGGCTTGCCTTTTTGGGAGATCTCCGCCAAAAGGCCACGAAGACTCAATTTCTCGCGGGTGGCTTTTGAATCGTAGCCGCGGTCGAGGTGGACGCTCATCTGTTCGGGCAACTCTCCGACGACCTCCATAGTGTCCAGAGTCTCTTCCAGTAGCGGTGAATCGTGGCGGTTGGCTGGAGCCGCGATAGCACCAAGCGGGATACCGTTGGCGTCCACGACCACAGAGCGTTTGATGCCTTGTTTGCCACGATCCACGGGGCTTTTGCCCGCCTTCTGGCCGCCACAAGGAGCTTTGGTGATGCAGCAATCTACGGCCACATCGGAGAGGTCGAGTCCGATCATCCAGTCATAGGCATCGAGCACTGCTCTCTGTAGCGTTTCCATTACTCCAAGCTCAATCCACTCATCGCGGCGGCGCCGAATTGTAGTGGCCGAGCATTCTTCATCAGCAATTCTCTCATAGGCGCATCCAAAGACCAGAATCTGCACGAGTTTATCGAAGATCACCCGTTCTGGTATGCGGGGGTTGTGGCAACCTAGAGGGTGAGAGACCTCTCGTTCGGGCAAGAGGGCTTCGAACTGGTCCCAAATAGGGTCGATGATGTATGGTGGCACTGCGGGCATGGATTGCTCCTTGTTCGGAAAGCTTTGAGGACTTCCCGAATGATGTAGCATTCCATGCCCAACTCATAAACTGTCGTTCTCTCCGCCTACTGGCGGAAGCTCTTAAAGTGGGCGATTGTGAAATCCATGTAAAATACCGCGCACTGTATGGTGAGATCAGCTAGAAAATTGAGCCTCTGGTTGGCTGGATTCCGATTCATGTTGAGCGGCCGTGACTGGCTATACCTACTTAGCCTCCTCGTTCCTCTGGTCGTCTACAATCTCACTTTGAAAATAGTTCGCATCTCTTCCCACACCGAGGCCGGTGGCTTCTTCGATTCCCTTGGGCTCATACGCTCGGACTTGTTATTCAACCTAGGGTACGTGTCGCTTTGGATCGGTTTATTCGCCTTGACCAAGCAGAGTCTATCGCGCCAGGCGGTCGTTATTCTCTTCCACGCCGTTACGCTGCTGATATTCGTAATAACCTCAGGAGCCCACTTCTACTACGAGGCGACCGGCTCCGTGCTTGGTTTCAATGTAGTCCTCTTCTCCCTCACCAATTTCGGGGAGATTGAGGCCATAATCACGAGCGTAGCCTCGCCGCCGATCTGGGTACTCGTGTTCATCGTTACCTGCTACGCAATCGTTGGACCTTGGCTGATAGTCCGTATCTTCTATCGAATGGGTGCAGTCCCCACGAACACGAGAACCGTAACGGTGTCCAGCTCCGCTTCTCTGGCCGTTTGTTTGGCGGCTGTGGCACTCGGTATGCTTTCTTTGCCGGCTGAGTCTGGTGGGGCCAGCCGGTCTTTTTCGAGGGATGCGGTAGTCAATATTCTTGCTTCGGAGTTGGATTACATACGTTATCAAAGGGCTGCTTTGGACTCGGATGCGGAGCCGATGTCTCGACCCGTGGACACCCGCTTGCAGAAGACGAACGGAACTGAAAAAAGGAACGTCGTACTGATCCACCTCGAATCCGCTCGCGCGCGTTCAGTCACACCCTACAACAAAGACCTGGAAACCACCCCATTTCTGGACGAACTTGCGGAGAAGAGCCTCCTCGCAGAACGAGCTTATACAACCCTGCCGCATACATCGAAGGCTATTACATCGGTAAATTGCGGCATCGAACCTCACCTTACGCGCGAGATCACCGAGGCCCAGCCGGATGGTATTCCAGCTCGATGTCTACCGGAGTTGTTGAATAAAAAGGGCTACAACACCGCGATGTTTCAATCCGCGACTGGAGAGTTCGAGGATCGGGATCTTCTGGTCGAGAACTTCGGTTACGACGAATTCTATCCGCTAGAAACTATGAACACGGAAGGTTTCGAGCGCTCGAACTATTTTGGCTACGAGGATGAGATCATGCTGGAACCCAGCCGCCGTTGGCTCGAAGAGCATCGGGACAAACCTTTCCTCGTAACTTATCTCGGAGTAACCGGCCACCACGACTATCTACCCATTTCTCGTTACGGGTCGCAAGACTTCGCCGACGATGAAACGCTCGACCGCTACCAAAACACCGTTCACTACCTCGATTCCTACGTCGAGTCCCTCATCGAACAGTACAAGGAGATGGGACTCTACGAGAACACAGTCTTCATCATCTACGGGGATCACGGCGAGGGCTTCGGCGAGCATGATCTCTATCAGCACGATAACACCATCTATGAGGAGGGTATCAGGATACCCCTGATCGTCCACGACCCGAAGCGTTTTCAAAGCGGCGAGCGCGCCGAAACTCTCACGAGCGAACTCGACATCCTGCCGACCTTGGCAGACCTGCTAGGCTACAAGATCATAGGAGGCGAGTATCCGGGAAGATCACTCCTGGCTACACCCGATAAAAACCGCACCCTGTTCTTTAGCTGCTTTGACGACTACCGGTGTCTAGCCAGCATCAAAGGGGACAAGAAGTACATTTACTTCTTCGGCAACCAGCCGGACGAACTCTACGATCTATCGGTGGATCCGCTTGAATCTCGTAATATTGCAAACGAGGTCAGTAGCGAAGAAATAAAAGAGCGCCGGGAGAAACTACTCTCCTGGTTTTCGGGAGTCAACGCAATGTACGAGTAGTGTCGTTGGGACGGACTTCGCCTGTCGTCAATTCTGCGGTTCTTCTACAAGGTTTTCTCTTCAGTGTCGCTGCCATCACGTTCAAGCAGGCTTATCTAACGCGCGGGGTTTTCTTCGAGCCGGAGTGGCGGAGAAATATGATCAAGGCGAACCCGATAGCCAGAACAATGGCGACGAGCATATTGCCCCGGGCCGCCCCACCTATGATAAAGGCCGGATCTATCCGCAGCAGTTCCATAAAGAAGCGTCCTACAGAGTAGAGGCACACGTAGAGCAGGGCAACATCGCCGACTTTGAGGTTAGAAGTGAAGCGTCGGGCGACATACAAGAGGGTGAGAAAGACGAGGAAATTCCAGAGCGACTCGTAGAGAAACGTGGGGTGGAATGTACCTACGTCCTCGAAGCCGACAGGGCGGTTTTCGGGGGCTATCTTTATGGCCCAGGGCAGGTCCGAGGGGCGTCCGAATAGCTCCTGGTTGAAGTAATTTCCCCACCGGCCGATGGCCTGGCCGAGGATCACACCCGGTGCGGCGGCATCCGCCAGCGCGAGCGGGTTTATGTTCTGGTACCAGGAGAAGAACAGCAGGCCGAGAAATCCCCCTGAGACAGCGCCGTAGATCGCCAGGCCCCCGTTCCATACGGCAAACACCTCTGAAAACGGCTGATCGCCGTAGAAGTTCCAGTTGGTGACCACGTGGTAGATTCGCGCGCCAATAAAACCCGGGGGCACGATGAACAGTAGAGAGTCTATAGCGAAGGCTTCGTCGTAGCCGCGCCGGGCCAACTCGCGGCCGGCGATCCAGGTCGCGGCTGCTATGCCCAGGGCTATAAACAGACCGTAGTAGCGCAGGGCGAACGGCCCGATTTCGAAGATGATCGGCGATGGCGGGCTGGGCAGTGCTGCAAGAGAAAACATCATGAAGGTGTTCATGTTAGCTCATTCTCTAGCGGCTATCCCGCTGGCGGGACATAGCCGGCTGTCGGGACGGCGGCTGGCGCAGGAGCTTCGGGAAGCTGAGGGTCGATGGGCGCCACTCCAGGGGGAGTCTGGGCATCCGAGGGGTCTACGGGAGCTGGTTTCTGGACGGGCTCTTTCTTCGGCTTTTCGACCGGCTCTGTATGCCATTGGTCCTCAGATGACTGTTCGACGTCGTAGTAGGATTCCAGAACGTGCCGGACCGCAGGAGCAGCGGTTGTATCGCTGTGCCAGCCGCCGTCCTCTACCATCGCCACGACGACGATCGGATTTTCCTGATTTTCGACCCAGCCGGCGAACCAGTTCACCGGGTCGCTGCTACCCCACATCTCGCCGGTGCCGCTCTTGCCGGCGAACGGGAGGGAAGCGCCCTTGAAAGCCAACTCCCCCGTACCGCCCTCTTTGGTTACCCGGCGCATACCCTCGACCGTTGCATCCAGAACGCCCTGGTCCACACCCACGTCGCCGGCTGGTTCCTGAGAGATTTTCTCGGCAGCCCCGCCGTTTTGGTTGCGGACTTCGAGCCCCACATGCGGCGTTACCAGCGTTCCGCCGTTTTGTATAGCAGCGTAACCCCGAACAAGTTGAGCCGGGGTAACGAGCAGGTCTCCCTGCCCAATCGCCATGTTTACCCAACGCCCCACGCCCCAGTACTTGTCGTCAGGGGTCGTTCCCACCTCCTGCTGCCACGACTGGGTGGGCACACGACCGGCCTGCTCTGAAGGGAGGTCTACGCCGGTCTTCGAACCGAAGCCGAACTTCTTGTAGAACGTGGAGAGCAGATCCTTATCGTCGGTACTGTTCCAGAGCCAGTCCACCACCTGGAAAAAGTATTTGTTGTTGGAGTCCATTAGTGCCTCGTAGTAGTTCTGGGTTCCGTGGGTGCCCCACTGGGATCCATAGTTCTCCCGCCAGCTCTGCCAGCAGCCGGAGGTTACACCCGCTGGCAGCCAGCACGAGCCATCATCTGTGTAGGTGGTGTACGGGTTGATCACACCATATGCCAACCCTGCCATGCCGGTGAACACTTTGAAAGTCGAAGCTCCAGGATAAGTTCCGTAAACGGCCCGATTGGCGAACGGCGAGTTTGCCTCCTCCGACATAAGGTATTCGTAGGTCTGAGTTTCTTCTTCACCAGAAATACCACCTACGAATAGCTGGGGCTCGAAGGTCGGACGGCTCGCCATCGCGAGAACCTCTCCATTACGTGGGTCCATGGCGACAACGGCCCCGCCCGTGCCGGCGGCGCCTTCTTCGACCTGCGCACGCTCCATTGCGGCGTCCAGTTCTTTTTCGGCAACTTTCTGCAATTCGAGATCCAGGGTCAGCGCGAGGTCCTTACCCGGTACGGGGTCGGTGATTTTATCCGGTCGTCCCAGTTCCGGGGACACTTCGGGCTGTCCGTCGGCCCGGGTGCCGTCGGCCCGGCGCGTAGTGACCACTCTTCCCAGGGCATCCACGCTGTATTCCTTCTTGCCGGCCTCGCCGCGAAGCAGCTTTTCGTACGCAAGCTCTACCCCGCCCTTTCCGACCACCGCCTCGTTAGAGAGGCTCGCAAAAGGCTCCCGACCCAGTTCTTCTTCGGTGACAGCGCCCGTATACCCCAGGACGTGGGCGGCGAGTTCACCGCTCGGGTAGTTACGGACCCAGTCATCGTTTACGGTGATACCGGGGAACTGCTCGGTGCGCTCGCTAATGTACGTCACGGCGTTCTTATCCGCGTTCTCTCTAACGAGCATGGAGGCGTACGGGGCGGTTTGAAGGGCGTAATCGTAGCGTCCCAGCACTGCCTCAGTGTCCGCGTCCAGAATGTTGGAGAGTTCTTCTACCTTCTCACGCTTTATGGCGTCCGGGATAACGGTGACGTTCAGGCCTGAGACGTTATTCGCCATGACCTCACCATTGCGGTCGTAGACAACGCCCCGCTGGGCGGGGATCTTGACCTCACGGGTCTGAGTGGCCTCTGCAGAAAGCGCATAGTCCTCACTGGTAAGAACTTGCAAGTACCAGAGACGCGCGGCAAGTATAACGAACACTATTGCCACCAGAATCGCCAAGGAGACCACGCGCATCTGCATGTTACCCTTAGAGATAACAGCAGTCCTGCCCGGACGTTTTCTCACCGGGGTTTCTTTTCTTGTACGGTTGGTAGGTGATTTTATCAAGGGTTATAACTCTACCAATTCTAGGTCTCTCTGTGCCACCTACGCCACCTTCTCGGCCTGGACGATCAGACGCTGGGAGTAGTCCGGCAAAGTACAGGTCTGCAGGGTAATAATGTTTTTGCCTTCCACGGGCTGGGTTATAAAGAGGTCCGAAGGATTTACCACGAGTTCTTTGAAGACCCGATACGTGTAGGAACGCCCCATGGCGTCCGTTACGTAAACCTCGTCCCCCTTATGCACATTGTTCAAATCCCAAAACGCCAGGAAACTGCTGGTATTGGGGTAGCCCAGCCGATGGCCGGCTATGTAAACATTGGCTTCCTCTTGCCAGGGGAATCCCGTACCCTGGAGATGTATCCCGGCGTATTCCTTGAGGCTATCCTCATCGTCGCCGGCCGTATTGGGTATCGGGGAACTCTGTACGCGACTCATCTTCGGGACGGTAACCCAGAGCGTCTTGTCTTCCGGCACCGGTACGGATGCCTTTTGTTTTTCCTCTTTTGTTGGCTTTTGATTATCTGCTGGTTTTTCCTCTTGCTTTTCGGAGTCGTCTTTGTTTTTCGCGGTGTCAGCGTTTCCAGTTTCGTCCGCTTCGGTAGTTTTCTTATTCGGCTGCACAGGATTGGTTTCTTCGGTCAATACCGGGACATCGAAGTCGTCCGGTGGGGCGATCGCCGTGTCGTCTGAGGCGGCAGATTGCAAAAAGACGGCGGGGAAAAAGAAGGTACTGATGAGTCCCAGCCCGGCGGCGACCAGGAACAGGCTCGTTACGTTTAAGATAACGTTTGTAGCACGCATTTTTTTATTCCTCCACGAGCGATCCCGCATACTCTGCGTAGTCCGGTGCGCCGCAACCCATTGTATCCGAAAACCTGGATCCTACTACCCGTAGCAGGCTACGAGCTTGGCCTAGTGTCAGTTATCTTCGTTGCCACTTGTCTTATTGTTTCTGGAATATTTCCAGAGCAGGAAGGTTGCAGCGTTGTGTGTGGCGTGGGCTACGACCGGGGCGAGCAATCCGCCGGTGAGTTCGTAAAGAAACCCAAACAGAAAGCCCGCCAGTATCGCCCAGGCGGTCCAGACCAGGTATCGGCGGTCGGGCCCGATGTGGACCAGGCCAAAAGCAAGGGCTGCGACCACGAGGCCGAACTCCGGCTGGACCGCCCCCCGAAAGAACATCTCCTCTCCGATGCCGGAGAAAACCGAGATCAGTACGAAGCTAGTCTTGTCCGTACCGTCTACGAGTGTCGGGGCCAGCTCGTCGGAGATTTGGCGCATGATCGGCACGAGCAAGTAGAACAGTAACCCCAGAGAAACCGTTGCAACCGCCGCCAGAAGTCCCAGCAAAAGGCTCTGTGGGATGGACGCAGCAAAGGCGAACTCCCGATCTCGGAGGCCGTTCCATATAGCCGCCGCAACAGCGAGCGCCCCGTAGAACAGTGCCGCCTGCCGAACAAAACGGGCTCCCAAGAGTCGTCTCTCGGGGTTAGAATGCAGCGTAGTCTGCACGAACGTACATAACAAGCTATTGTACCGGATAAGCAAATTGCTGATCCCCTAGAAAGACCCGAAGAGAAAGAGGAGATGTTGGACGAGTCAATTTTCAAGGCCTATGACATTCGGGGAATTTATCCCGACACCCTGGATGAAGGGGTTGCCCGGGACGTCGGACGTGCTTTCGTTCACCACCTGGGAGTTTCGGGTTCCAGAGTCGTGGTCGCCCGCGACATGCGCCTCTCCGGCGAAGCTCTAGAGCAAGCTTTTATAGAAGGCGTTACGGAGGCGGGGGCGGATGTGCTGGACCTTGGCATGGTCTCCACCGACGCGCTGTATTTCGCCGTCGGACACCTGGAAGAGTCCGGTGGAGCCATGATCACGGCCTCCCACAACCCGAAAGAGTACAACGGCCTGAAGCTGTGCCGGGAGGACGCCATCGCCCTCTCCGGTGACGAGGGGATCGGTCAAATAAGGGATCTCATAACCTCCGGCAAACTGCCCGGACCGGCGGAATATGCTGGCTCGGTCGAGGAAGACGATCTCACCGACGAATATGCCGATCACTGCGTAAGCTTTATAGACACTGATGGTCTTCGGCCGCTCAAGATCGTGGTAGATGCCGGGAACGGCATGGCCGGCAAAATGCTCCCGCCGGTCTTCGAGAAGCTACCTTTCGAGTACGTGCCGATGTACTTCGAGCTCGATGGCTCTTTCCCGAACCATCCTCCGAGCCCGATAGAGCCCGAAAACGTGGAGGATCTGCAACAGCGAGTCGTGGAAGAGGGTGCGGACTTCGGGGCCGCCTTCGACGGCGATGCCGACCGCTGTTTCATCATAGACGAGAAGGGTGAGATCATATCGGGTGATTTATTGGCGACCCTCGTATCCAAGAGTGTGCTGGAAAAGGAGCCGGGGGCAACCATTCTGTACAGCGTGGTGTGCTCGAAATCCCTTCCGGAACTTGTCGAAAGTGAAGGTGGCAAGGCTATCCGCACCAAGACCGGACACTCTATTATCAAGCCTCAGATGCGGAAAAATAACGCAGCGTTCGGCGGAGAGCATTCCGGCCACTTCTACTTCCGGGACAACTACTTTGCCGACTCGGGCATCATCGCCATGCTGACGGTAGCCGAATTAGTGGCGCGCCAGGAGAAACCAATCTCGGAGTTGCTGGCCCCCATAGACCCCTATGTGCGCTCCGGGGAGATCAACTCAGAAGTCGAAGACCCGGACGCGGCCATGAAAAGGGTCGAGGAACGCTACTCAGACAGCGACGGCGTAGAGATAGACTACCTAGACGGCCTGACCGTGGACTCCGGTGACTGGTGGTTCAACCTGCGCCCCTCCAACACAGAGCCGTTGCTACGGTTGAATCTCGAAGCCCAAGACCAAGAAACCATGGAACAGAAGCGGGATGAATTACTAGAGCTTATTCGGGGGTAGAAAGAGCCGGGCGGCTAAAAGCCGCCCGGCTCTGCAATTCGTTCGTAGAGTCGTCTACGAGTTTACTTCGATCAGGTTCCGAACCTCGCTTACACCCTCTACCTCGGCGGCGATCTCTCCGGCAGCCTCTTTGACGTCTTCCGAAGCAGCCTCACCGCGCAGTTCGGCTACGCCATCATGGACCTCGACGTTTACCCGGGGCATATCTCGGGTGCGCTCATCCTCACCGATGCCGGTGCGGATGCGCTGTTCGAGTTCCGGCTGGTCTTCTGTGACTCCCTCGACTTCGCCATCGTGGTCCGTACCGATGAGCGGCCCGGAGGAAGGATCCGAGTGGCCGCGAGGGAGGTCCGCCTCACTGGTACTGGTGGACGAGGACTGATCCGAACTTCCGCTAGAGGATGATCCGTTCTGACCAGAGGTACCAGTCGAGGACGAGTCCTGCTCGGATTCTTGGCTGGACATCAAGCGGCCTACGAGGGCCCCGATGGATAGTCCAGCTATTATGAGAAGGCCGAACTTCAACAGTCGCGAGCCGCCCGAGCCGCCCGAGTTGAGGTTTTTCTCGGCTATCTTGATCTCTTTCTTGCCTCTTTTAGCGGCGTACTTGCTAGCTCCGCGACCGGCCTTTGCGAGGCCTTTGGTTCCGGCACTACCGGCTTCCTTGCCCGCCTTGGCCTTGGCCGCACCGCGCGCGAGACGCCCGATGCCTTTTGCGCCCGCTTTGCCAGCGGCTTGGCCGCCGTCCGAACGTCCGAACCTGAACGCTCCTTTAGCGCCTTGTGCGGCTACTTTTCTTCCGGTCTTGCTCTGCAAGACCTTTTTGGCTGTGTTGGCTTTGTTGCCGAACATCAACACCTCCGTCTGTCTAGGTACTTTGAATACTCTCTGGTCCTAATACCCTACATGAAGTCCGGGGAAACACTGCGACCCTATCTTCTTCTAAAACTTCCAGCTTGTTGACTACATCCCGTACTCCAGACACTTCCCGCGCGACGCTTTCTAGGCCAGCCCGAATTTCTGAGTTCGGTACGGTACCGTGCAGGGTAACGACGGACTTGCAAGAGCTTACGTTAATTCGGGGCAGGCCTTTCGTATTCTTACTTCTTCCCAACGCACCCCGGACGAGTTGGATGAGATGGGCGTCATTGAAAGGTGTCCGAGTTTCTTTTGCCCTAATTATTCGTATTCTCGTTCGCAGGGCGCAGCTTCGGGACAAGCGTCAAACTCCGGTAACGCATCCGGCGCTCGTTCAAGGGTTCCTCGAACTCTGCTTCGCGGGCGAAATCTACCCGACCGCCGGCTGCGGCTTCCACGAGCGCCCCGATATCTTCTTTCTCGGAGGGCGAGAGGCCGATGGCGTCCAAGTCACGTTTTTTCTCCCGCTCGAAAAGCCTCACCCGTCGGGCAAATGAGACGAAAATGCTGCACGGCTCGGGACAGGGGAGCTCCCCTGCTCCCCGATCCAGGGTCAGGGGTAGATTTTCGTCAACGTTCCACAAAGTTTTCTTGAGACAGACCGCATCTTCGCAGCAGGCGCTGGCGGCATCCTGAACACCCTCATCGGTGAGAGCCTGTACCCGCTTGTAGATGCCGCTCTGACGGGCGGCGTTCTGTCGGTAGTGGGTAACCTCCAACCGGCCCTCCCGCTGCAGATGCCAATGGGTGGCCGAGGCCGGGTAGAGATAGTTCATGGCCGTTGCCAACTCTTTTTCGTCCGCTACGTGTAAGAGCCAGCCCCGGCGCAGGTTCGGCGCACTCTTTAGCGGCCGATACTCCCCGCCTTCGGTGAGCTTGGAGATCTCACGAGCATCCCGCGGATTTTCGTAGAGCATCAGGTCCTCCGCAACCGCGTCGTCCATGTGGCAGATCCGGTAGCCGGCGGGTTCCACACGCTGTAGCAGCACCTGGGCGAACTTGCGACCTTCGGTAGCTTCGTCCACCCAAGATGCAAAAGCCTCACGGGACTTGACGGCCAGATTTTCAGGCGATCTAGGTGGCGCTTCCGACAACCTGGTCCTCCTGGTCCTCTAGTTCGTGGGCGCGATCGGCGATTAGGTTCGCCATAGAAGGGTGCGTACCGACCGGCGCACCGTAGAAGATAGTCCGGTCCTCGCGCCGGGTCACCTCTCCGGTAAGGCCCAGGTCTTCCGGGATGGTCTCACGG
The DNA here is from genome assembly GCA_965214475.1 of Rubrobacteraceae bacterium. Classification (GTDB taxonomy): domain Bacteria; phylum Actinomycetota; class Rubrobacteria; order Rubrobacterales; family Rubrobacteraceae; genus SIRX01. The sequence continues at coordinate 828,459 of OZ243953.1, forward strand.
GTGTGCCAGCCGTCCGCCACAAACACGGGGATCAGGATAACGTTTTCTGCCTCTACGCTACCAACGACCTCCCCTACCTCCGGGTCCTGGTCCAAGAACGCCTCTGCAACTTTATCGTAGAGTCCCCGTCCCCGGATGCGCTCCGCATTCAGGTAGATAACGCCGCTGGAATTTTTATTCATCGCCGTGCCGTGTCCAAGCAACACGAGCGCCCGGCTCCCGGAGACTTCCTTATCACTCATGAGGTCTTCGGTACGCTCCAGGATCACGTCCGCCATCTTCTCGAAAGTCCCGAGCGGCCCCGCATAATGAATTGTCTTCAAGCCTTTCTTTGTCAATGGGCCATCCAAACCGAACTCCCGCGGGATAACCTGCTGGGTAAAGTATCCCTCCGAGATAAAGGCCGGAACTATGTAGACTTCGTCTGACTCAACGGTGTCGAGAACGTGCCGCATGGAGGGCTCTTCTTTCCAGAAGCACTCGACCACCTCATCGTAGTCTCCGGTCTGACGGATGTGCTCCGCGTGCTTGTAGACCGGCAGGCTGGAATCTTCATTGAGGTGTGAGCCGTGTCCCACGATAACGAGCGCTTTCATACGCCTCCTCTGTTGACGCTTGCAGAGGAGATTTTAGCCTAAAGCGTATCTGGCACGGGGAAAGGTTTCACGCTCGATTGCCTACGAGGTTTCTTGATTCTCCAGCCAGAAACGAGCGGATATTTTCGGCGGTAGTGTCGAGAATGCGGCAGAGGGCTTCTTCGGAGTTGAAGCCTATGTGTGGGGTTATTACTACGTCTGGGCGGCGCTGGAGCCGGTGGGCGCGGACTATTAGCTTCAGCTTTCCTTCAGCGTCGGCTTGCTGGAGTAGCTCGTCCTCGTGCTGCATCAACTCTTCGCCTTCGAATACGTCTAGTCCGGCACCGCCTATTTGATCGGCGTCCAGGGCTTCGGCAAGCGCCGCGGTGTCTACGAGCGAACCGCGGGCGGTGTTTATGAGAAGTGCGGTGCGCTTCATCTGCGAGAGGGTGTCTTTGTTTATTAGGTGGTGCGTGGCAGGAATGGCGGGAGCGTGGAGGGTCACGATGTCGGAGTTTTCGAGTAGCTCGTCGAGGCCAGTGTAGGTGAAGTCAAGGACGTCGGAGAGGAGCTGGTTGCGGTTCACGTCAAAAGCGAGGACTTTCATGCCGAAACCTTTGGCGATGCGGATCACGTGCAGCCCGATGGCGCCGGCCCCGATCACGCCTATAGTCTTGCCGTACAGATCGAAGCCCCGCAATCCCTCCATCGTGTACTCACCCCGCTGGGTCCGAACCCAGGCGTGATGAACCTTACGCGATAGGGCGAGGATGAGCGCAAAGGTGTGCTCGGCGACGGTGTTCTCCCCGTAGACGGGCACGTTGGCGACAGGGATGTTCTTCTCGGCGGCGGCTTCGAGGTCTACGTGGTCGTAGCCGGTGGAGCGCGTCGCTATAAAGCGCAGGTTCGGCATAGCTTCCATCTGCTCCCGCCCGACAGCGGAGTGGATGAACGGCATCAAGACCTCTACATCTTCTAGCGAGCCGCCGGATAGGGCCTCGCCCAGGGTCCCCGGCACCGCCCTGACCGACGCGATGTCCGCCATCACTATGGAAAGATACTGGCCCTCCGAAACTTCGGTCTCGGTGGCTACGGCGCGGACTATGCTCTGCATGTTGCTCCCCTTTCCGAAGGTATTCTGTGGGTTGTTGTGCCGGCAGCTATCCACCCTGATTGCCACCCGTAGCGGGCCTCAGTTGTCCCGCGAGGGAGTCACTGCCGTATTCCATTGTAGTGAGGAAAGCCGCAGCTATTATCGGGGGTTCAGTGGCGGAAGGAACGAGTCGTGGATCGTCGCGCAGCAAGCCGTCGAGGTTTGCGATGCCCTGCAAACCCCTGCTGGAGAACACGCCGCCAGCTTTGAGGACCCCATGGGCCATGCGCGATACATCCTCAGCCTCGCGGCGTCCGGCACGCTCTACCACGTCGAGGTCGGGGACTTCGGAGAGGACTTCCAGGTAGGACTGTACCAGGGCAGCGCGGGCGGAGTCAGCGCGGGAGAGCGCCAAGAGGAGTGCGGGACGGGCTAGTTGTTCGGTTATCTCATAGTTCTTTGCGTACTCGCGGGCTAGTGGGTCACGGCCGGACGCGAAACGCACGGCATCGCGCAGCGTGGTCTCTTTGCCGGCCTGCTGAGCCATCGCCAATGCCCCTGCCAGCGGTCCCCGGTCTCCCGCAGTCTCCAGGGCAGCGGTGAACGGAGCTATCTCTCCGGCTCCGAGACGGGAGAGTACCCGTCCTCTGGGTTCGCCGAGTAAGGCGGCGCGGGCGAGTGGTGAGAGGTACCCTGCAGCCCGGACATCTACAAACCCGGCGAGTCTGCGGGAGCCCCGTACCGACCACAGCACGGTTTCCCCCACTCCCTGGCCTCCGGCTCCGGCGAGAGCTTCGCCGACCGGCATGATAGTCAACAGCCGCTTTTCGTGCGCCACCAACCCGTCAATGTAGCGGGATCCCGTACCCGGCGTCGGGGCGCTGTAAGAGGTAGTCAGGGCTACCGCCGCGCAGGCAGAGACCTGACTTTCGGGGACTGGAGGGATAAGTTCTCGCGGTTCCAACGGCTAGAGCGCCTTTTCGAGGTCTTGCAGTACCTCGTCTACCTCCGGCTGGTCTTTGGGCGTAGACTCGACTCTTTTCGCCCGGACCACGCCGGCACGATCTATGACGAAATAAGCTCGCTCCGGGAATCCAACCTCGTGTTCGACGCCGTACGTGGAGATCACCTCTCGATCAAAGTCCGAGAGTAGGGGGAATTCGATGCCCCGATCTTCCGCAAAAGCCTTGTGCGACCAGGGGGTGTCGGCGCTGATCGCCAACACTTTCGCGCCCTTCTCCTCGAAGAGACCCATCTTCTCCTGTAGCTGGCCCATTTGATCCGTACAAACACTGGACCAGTCGCCGGGATAGAAGAACAAGACCACCGGTCCTTCTTCTATGTAATTCTCTAACGTGACGCTCTCATCCCAGTTCTTCGCGGGCAGTGCGAATCTCGGTGCTTTATCTCCAACCTCTACCGCCATCTACGCCTCCTGTCTAGCCTACATCGGCGCTATTCTAACCTTCGCCTGTGGACCTCCGCACGAAAGCGTTAATATACGCGGCATCATGAATGAGATACTAGCTTACGAAAGCTTAATGGACTACCGGCGCTCTGTCGCCGGAATGTACGCCCAAGTCCGTGCCGGAGAAGCAGAGGCGCCTGCCGTTTGGAAACAATTTCGAGAAGAACGCAATCGGCTGTTCGCAGAGCATCCTCAATCGCCCCTATCGGATGAGCAGAAAAGCAACTTCACGAGTCTCGACTACTATGAATACGATCCGACGCTACGTTATGCGCTGCCGGTGCAGTACGACGTAGAACCTGGAGAGATCGAAGTAGAACTACAAGAGGACGGGCTCTTGCGCTTACAAAGGTTCGGGCGCGTACGCTTGCCGGTAAACGGGGAGGAACATTCGCTCTCGTTATTCTGGGTGTCCGGATATGGAGGCGGGGTCTTTCTACCGTTCAAGGATAAGACCAGCGGGCCCGAGACTTACGGCGGGGGGCGTTATTTGCTGGACACGATCAAGCACGCGGATCTCGGGTCCAAAGACGGCCACCTGGTCTTGGATTTCAATTACGCCTACAATCCCTCTTGCGCCTATAATCCCCGGTGGCACTGTCCCCTGTCACCACCGGAAAACACCTTACCAGTAGAGATTCGGGCGGGGGAGAAATCTTACGCGAGCTTGGGGTAACTGCGATATAGAACTTCTAGACGGAGAGGCAACAGAGACCTTTGGGAGAACCCAACAACTCACAACTTATACCGGAAGACGCTTACAAAACCGGGGCGCCGGAGGGAACTCTGGGCGCCGAGGAAGAACTTTGGCTCGCTGACCCGGAGACCTACAAACTCGCCAGTGGTGGGCAAGACATACTAGCTTCCGCCACGGAGGGTCACTTTACCGGAGAGCTTATAGATTGCGAGATCGAATCTAATACCGGCGTCCACGACACTCCGGAGGGCGTGGTCTCGGACCTCGTCTCCCGCCGCAAAAAGCTACTGGAGCATGCGGAGCGGCTCGGGCGAGTGCTAGGCACCAGCGGGACGCATCCTATTGGGGATTGGCGAGAGCAGGAGATCATTGACAAGCCCCACTATCACCGGTTGCGGGATAAGCTAGGTTGGTTGATTCGTCGCAACAACACCTTCTCCATGCACGTTCACTATGCCGTGCGGGGCAAAGAGAAAGTCATCTACATGTTCAACCGGATACGGGAGTACGTGCCGCACTTACTGGCATTGTCGGTCAACTCACCGTTCTGGCAGGGTGAGATCACGGACATGCAATCTAGCCGAGTCCTGATCTTTTCCCGCTCCATCCACCGCGCCGGCCTGCCGGAGCCGTTCGACTCCTGGAACTCTTACACAAACTACGTGGACTACGTCTACCGCTCAGGTTCGATCAACGCCCTAGAAGAAATTTGGTGGGACGTACGCCCCCATCCGAAACTAGGAACCATCGAGTTCCGGGTCTGCGACGCCCAGGTAGAACTCTGGCGCAGCGAAGCTCTTATCGAACTCTCGGCCGCTATTTGCGATCTGGTTTCCTCGGAATACGACTCAGGCGATCTACAACCGATCCTACCGAATCGTGAGATCGAGGAGAATAAGTGGAGCGCCCAACGCTACGGCCTCGAAGAAACCTTCGTGGACAAAACAAGCCACAAATCCGTGAAAACGCGAAAAACCATCGAAGCCTTTGTCGAACACCTCGAAGATCAGACAGACCGAAAACTCACCGACGTTGACCGCATCTTGCAAACTCCTACAGGGGCCGACCGGCAGCTAGAAGTGTATCGGGAGATCGGCTCTACTCTGGAGGTCGCGATGGACCTCGCGGAGCGTACAAAGAATTCTGTGCCATAAGCCTGTAGCCACCTCTTGATGCGGGACTCAATTCCGCAAATCTTTTCCTAAAAAAGTCAGGCTGTAGCGCCCTCCGGAGTGCGACTCCGATTCAATTCGTGCAAGAACCCAGCCGCCGAACCGGAGTCGAGTGCCGCGCGTGCCCGTTCGGCGTGGTGACCGAGAGAGGCGTTTTCCACACCCATATCCGCAATCCATAGTCGCAGAGCCGCATTGTAAAGTAGGAGATCCCTTACGGATTCTTTAGCGCTGCTCTTGCCTTCCAGAATGTCGAGGAGTCGTGCGGATTGATCCTCCGAGGAAATACAGGATATGCTGGCTCTGCCCGCGCGGGAGAAGCCCAGGTCTTCGGGCTCCACGCTAACTTCCGTGACCGCACCATCTCCTAGTATCACCATGCGGGACTGGCCGTCGAGCGGGGCCTCGTCAGAGCCTTCGATCGCCCGGTAGACCAATGCGTGCCGGACACCCAGGCTATGCAACACCTGCGGGACGGTTTCGAGGAACGCACTGGAATTACCTCGGTTTCGTGGACGGGTAGCATCTACGCCACAGCCACTCCTTCCATTGTAGCCTCTTCGTAGTCGACAGGACTCCGGTAGCTCAACGCCGAATGCAGCCTACGTCGATTGTAGAACCCTTCCAGGTACTCGAAGATGGCGCTCCTGGCTACTTCCCGATCAGGAAAGCGGCGCCGATGCACGAGCTCGGTCTTGAGGGTGGCGATGAAGCTCTCGGCCATAGCGTTGTCCAGGGCGGTCCCGGTCCTCCCCATCGAAGGAACGATGCCGACCTCTTCGAGGCGCTTGCCAAAGGAGAGGGCTGTATACTGCGAGCCACGGTCGGATAGCATCGCTACCGGGTAGCTGGCCTTCTCCGCATCGATGAGCTTGAAAACACTCACCGACCCCCGATCTCCTCTCTGACGAAAAAGGCCGTTGCTTTTCGGAGGATCTCTTTCTCCTGGCGCAGGGTCTTTACCTCACGCCTGAGCTTGCGCAACTCCTCCTTCTCCTCGGTGATGAGTCCTTCACGTTCACCTTCGTCGATCTCGTCCTGGTTTACCCAGCTCCTGAGGGTGCCATCGGAGACACCGATCTCCCGGGCGATGCCGGGGATGGGATGTTGCTCATTGGAGGCTCTAACCAGCCGGATAGCTTCTCGGCGAAACTCCGGTGGATAGGCTGGATTTGTTGGTGGCACTGCTCTCCTTTCCGCGTACTGTTCTCAGTCTGAAACAGTCCACGGAACCGATGCAAGTCCAGATTGTGGAGTGTGGTTCTGTAGAAGTAAAGAGCAGAATGCAGTTGAGGAAAGTCAGACGGCGAAATGAAGTTCGAGCCAGACGGTATGCCGGTCGCCAGGGATACCGTCTGGCTGCAAGCGATTAGTGAGAACCTGTCCTTTTAGGTTGAAGGTCCGCTCACAGTACCGCGCGCCTCTTATGGGCTCGACTCGATAGCAGACTATAAGCTCATCATGGATGGTCAAGAAATCTACTGAGTCTGTCGTCATCAACCTGAAATAGATGCTCGAACCAGGCAGAAAAAGGAGAGACAATGTACACTTAACCGCTCAATTTCCGCTTCGCTATTCTCGATGTAGGTGACCGTATAACGATTACCGACGGCAACGATCAAACCCTAGCACAAGCGCAACAGAAGGCTCTCCAAATCAAAGAAGAGATCTCGATATACGATTCTCCGAGTCGTGATCATCTACTCTACAAGATTCGCACCGACCAGGTTCTCGACTTCAGCGGCTCTTACTCGATTACCGACGCCAAAGATAGGACCATAGGCAGCGTGGTCCTTTACGGTATGAGCTCTCTCTGGCGAGCCTCCTACAAGATAAAGAACTGCACGGACACCGTGATCGGCCGGACCACCGAGCGCAACCCCTTGCCGGACCACCGAGCGCAACCCCTTAGTAAAGTTGGTGGATGGACTGCTAGGAGAGATACCTTACGCTGAATTCGTGATGGGCTATTTTCTGAACCCCAAATACGACATCGACAAGAAGGACGGAAGGTAGGCCTGCATCGTAAAACGCCGCTCGTTTTTAGAGGGTTGGTTTACGCTGGAATCAGAGAACAACTTCTCCTCAGAGGAGGAGACGTTACTATTGCCGGCGGTAGTGATGATGCTCATACTAGAGTGCGAGCGAGGCTGAGAAGCTCTGCATAGGGCGTCGTGTTTGCGCAGAGCGCATTCCCCATAGCAGTATTCGTATGGGACTCCGCACCCATGTCCGAACGTCCTAATTCTCTGGTACTAGGCGAGGTTCGTTCCGCAGGACGATGCAGTCTCTAGGGGAACTGGTCTAAGATTCTTCCGAAGACCTCGAAAGAAGGAAGAGTCGGTGACTAAGAAATATTCGTTCATTTTGAAGTCTAACGATACAGAGGCAATGGGGTTTATCGCCTCTACTTGTGAGGGTGAGGGTTATGACTAGATATTAATAGCGCACCAACTCAGTAGGACACGATAGTTCAAAGCAAACGTTCAAGCAAAGGAGCAGAAATGGAGCGTAAGTGGTATGTAGGTTTACTGGCTGTCTGCCTGTTGTCCCTAACGTTGATTATAGTGGCGATAGGGCTACTAGCAACAAGTCCTCCGAATGAAGCGGAACCTTCCTTGGCGTTTATATCCACCTTTCTCCTTGCGAATCTCTTGGGCTTCATCGGATGGGTGTGGGGCATCGTCTTGACTGTCCAGAACCGCCATTGGGTGTGGCTGGTGTTTAACATTCTCATTGGACCCTTGTCCGCGGCCGTATACTCCGTGGTAAGACTTAAGAGCGGTCCAGATACTGGAGAAAGGTATGTTGCCTAATCCGGCTAGACGTTGAACCCGTGCAAGTGGCGCTGACGCTCGCTGACTATGTGGCTGCTACCGACATTTGTCTGCCCTCGTTCCGTCGAAGGCATGTAGTTTGATGGCCGGTGAATGGAGGCGCGGTCCGGGATCCCTCGCGCCGCCGCCCTCTCGCTGTCAGAATACGGCGCTGTGAGGCGTGCGAACACAAGAGTCTGGACGTGAAGTCTCCCTTAAGATGGCCCCGGCGCTGGCACTCAAATCTAAGCCTCGGCTGGAGGCTCGCGCTCAGCTACACGCTGCTGACCGCTGGGGTGCTCTTGATCGGTGTGCTCTTCTTTATCGTGCTCTGGTTCGCGAGTTCGCCCTCTGAGGCCCGGTACACGGCTGAGGAGCTAGTCACCAAGATCGCGCCGAGGCTCCTGGCTCCCTTGAGCCAGGAGCCTCCCGACGCCGGGTATGCGCGCGAAATCCTCCGCAGCAATTTACTCCTCGAGCCCGGGCAAAAAACACCGTCTGTGAACCTCGAAGAAGGAAGTCTGCCCGAGGAAAGCGTGGTGATGGTGCTGGGGCCCGACGGGCGTATGATCGCCTCTGTCCCCAAGATCATAGGCCTCCAAGAAACTGGAGGGCGTGTGGACGCCGAAAAAATTCCCGGGCTGTCTCAGATCCTCGCGGTCGCCAGCGCGGGTGAGGAGGATCCGAAGGATCTTTACTCCAAAGATCCAGGGAACGGGTACACCGCCGCTGCGCCTGTCAAAGACGAGAAGGGGCGGGTGGTCGGCGTGGTGGCCGAGATCTCACCGAATCTGAATTCAGAGATGCTGTCTTTAGCGTACCTGCTCGTTGTGATCGCGCTCTGGATCACGGCCATAGCCGGCGTCCTCGGCCTGGGGTTTGGGTTCTTGACCGCCAAGAGCCTGACGCGACGACTCAGGGCGCTGACACAGGCTTCGGAATCCTGGAGCCGGGGTGAGTTCGAGGTCGCCACCGGAGACACCTCTGGTGATGAGATCGGGCGATTGTCCTTGGCTTTGGAGAGTATGACGATCGATTTGGAAGACCTGATGCAGTCCCGCCAGGATCTCGCCACGCTGGAGGCGAGAAACCGCTTTGCCCGCGACCTGCACGACTCCGTTAAGCAGCAAGTCTTCGCGGCCTCCCTGCAAGTGGATACGGCCCGCGCCCTCGACGGGGCGGCGGGCTCCGTCGACCATCTCGGTCGAGCCAACGAGTTGCTAAGCCAGGCTCACAAGGAGCTAGACGTTCTAATCCACGAGCTTCGCCCCGCGATGTTGGAGGGCCGAGGCCTTATCGGCGCCCTGAGAGAGCACGCCGCCGGGTGGTCGCGCGGCAGCGAGATTCCCGTGGAAGTCAAGGTACACGCCAACCGTGGGGCGCCGCCGGAGGTCGAGAAAGCCCTCTTCCGCGTCACCCAGGAAGCCCTCACTAACGTCGCCCGCCACTCCGGCGCGGACCGGGTCGTTGTGGATCTCGTCTTCGGTGACGATGCGGTCGTGCTGCGCATCTCGGACAATGGAAGCGGCTTCGACCCGGCAGGTGACCACGCGGGTTATGGCCTCAGGAGTATGCGCGAGCGACTTACGAAGCTCGGCGGAGAGGTGCGTGTCGAGAGCGCGCCGGGGCAGGGCACGAGTATCGTTTGCTCTTGCCCGCTGGCCGAGTCGCCAGAACTTCCTGCAACCGAACCGAAAGAGGATTCTCCTTGAGCGAGACCGCACAGAAAACAACCGTACTCCTGGTGGACGATCACGCGCTTGTCCGGGAGGGCATCAGATCCTACCTCGACACCCAGCCTGACCTGACCGTGGTCGCAGAGGCCGGGGGCGGCGAGGAGGCGGTGAGGCTCGCATCAGAAAACGCCCCTGACGTGGTACTTATGGATCTCATCATGCCCGGCATGGACGGTGTCGAAGCCACGAGGCGTCTCGCGCAGACCTCGCCGGAGACGCGGGTCATCGTGCTCACGAGCTACCACGACGATGAGTACGTACTGCCAGCGATCCGGGCCGGAGCCTTCTCATATGTCCTGAAGGAGGTTGGTTCCCGCGAGCTGGCCGACGCTGTCAGAAAGACCGCGGCGGGTGAGGTCGTCCTGCATCCGCGCGTCGCCGACCGGGTGATGCGCGAGATCCACGGTCCTCGTCGCGGTGAGCCGGGCTCCCTCGGCGACCTCTCCGAACGCGAGCTCGAAGTGTTGAAGCTCGTCGCCAAAGGAAGCAACAACACCACTATCGCGCAGGAGCTCTTTATCAGTGAACGCACGGTAAAGACCCATGTTTCGAGCATCCTCCAAAAGCTCCGGCTGGCGGACCGTACGCAGGCCGCCGTCTACGCCTGGCGTGAGGGCGTCGTTCGACGCGAAAATCCGGAGGCGTAGATCCCACGGTCAAATACGAATTCCACGAAGGTACAAGCGCCAGGCTACGGAGGACACAAGGAGAATATACTCATCCACCTCACAGCAAAACCACAGGGCACGAGGTGAACAGCAAACGATCCGGTCTCCCTCTATTGCCGAGGGTAAAAAGGGGTTCGGCAGTAAGGACGGTGAGGGATTTCCGAAGGCAACAAACTCGAGGGACGACACCTCTAGACCGTAGCAGCGGAACCCGGCTGGCGGCGGGCGGGCGTTTTTACGAAAAGATTTCCCTTCCGGAGGTCGTCATCGAGCCGTCTTTAGAAGTTCGGTGGCTATAAGGCGTAGGATCATCCCAGTGTTATGCTGTGCTGCTTCTCGCTTGCTATTGATTCCTAGAGGCTCCTCCCAGAAGTTGTGGGCGAGGGTTTCAGAGGCCCGGACCAACTTCGGGTACTCTCTAATACCGGCATCGATCCGTTCAGCGAGGCTTTCGAGAGCAGCAGCAGCGGCTCGGCGTTCGTAGGGTGTTTTCAAATCCTTAACCGAAAATAAGAGCTCGGCCAGGGCGTGGTCCTTACTCCCTTCTGAATAATCTCCGGCGAACGCGGCGACGAGTTCGCCGACGAGGTGTTCGACGGACGCTGCGCCCTCGAAAACGGGGCTTTGTGCAGCACCGGATGTGGCTTCCGGCGCAGGTTCCTTTTTTCCATAATATATGCCCATGCTTTTTCCAAAGTCTTCTGGATATGTTGCTTGCATGCTCTCCGCTCCTTCTATTCCGGCGCGTCTTCAGGAACCTTCTTGGGCTTGCTCGCGCTCCGCGTAGTTCCAAAACCCATAAACCTCTTCTGTGTCTACTATCCTTTCATTCGAAGCCTTGAGAGAAACCTTATCCCAGTCGTTAGCCAACTGGGTCATGCCAGAGTACCAATCTCGACTGGTACTGCAGTACGAGGGAAACTGCTTCGGTTTCCGGGAGTTGCTCGGGAAATCCGAACGTCGGCAAACGCAAACGCTAAGTCCGTAAGGATCTCTGGCTTTCCAGAGTTACGAGCCATAAGCAGGTCAACCGGCTGCTTGAATCATTGTGCCGGAGTAGATTGCTTCCCATGATGACGGTACTCGTGTGGGGTCTCTGTACTCCTGTCCGGGCGTTCTCGTTCTCTGGTACTAGCAAAGATTCGTACAACAGGACGATTCGATCCCTGGAGAACCAGACTAAAGTTTTCTCGAAGACGTCGAGAGAAGGGAGAGTTGGTAACTGGGAAATAGTCAACCTTGGAAGTCCAAGCACGCGGAGGCAATGGTGCCCCTCGACTCTACTTACGTATGTAAGGATTGTGACCGGGCACTCGTCATGCACCAACCCGTCAGGACACGGTAGTCCAAAGCAAACGGTCAAGCAAAGGAGCAGAAATCGTGGTTACGGAAAGGCGAATGTATGAGTGAGACGGATCTGAAGCAGTTCCGGGAGACAGAGGCGGAAGGCAGGTTCACGCAGCAGAACCCCTCGCTGTTGAAGGTCAGGCTCAATGGAGACGAGGTGCGGGCGCGGCAGGGCTCTATGGTCGCTTATCAGGGCGACGTCCGCTTCGAGCACAAAGGCGGCGGCGCCGGTCGCTTTTTCAAGAAGGCGGTTACGGGCGAGGGAGTGGATGTGATGACCGCTTCGGGGACTGGCGATCTGTTTCTGGCGCAGGATGCGCGCAGGGTCATGCTCTTGGATCTCCAAGACGAGCAGATGACGGTAAACGGCGACAACGTTCTCGCCTTCGATCCAAACATAGACTGGGACATCAAAAAGGTCGAGGGTGCGGGCAAGCTGGCCGGCGGTCTGTTCAACGTTGTTATGGAGGGAACAGGTAAGGTAGCGGTCACCGCCTACGGCGACCCGGTGCTCCTGGACACCTCCACCCCCACAGCAGCCGACCCGCAGTCTGCCATAGCCTGGGGCGGCGGCGTGAAGACCCGCATCAAGAGCGACGCTTCGTTCAAGACCTTCACCGGCCGCGGCAGCGGAGAGACGTTCCAACTCGCTTTCGAGGGCGAAGGCTGGGCGCTCATCCAGGCCTCCGAAGGCCCGATATTACTCGGCGACGGCGGTGGCGGCGGAGGCAGTATGCTAGAGACGTTCTTCGAAGACTAACGACGCCCCAACGGCAGTTAGCCAGCCATCAGGTTCTTGAGCTTGCCCGTCTGCGTCGCGCCTCAAATTTCTTCCGTAACTCTCTGAAGATTATGGCGGTCAACTAGCGGTGAGGGTTTGTCGCAGTCCTGGTTCATACTGCTACCCCAGCGGAAGATCTTCGCCGGAGAGCCCACGCGATCGTCTCCAGCGCGCGCAGGTGCTGCCAGAGTGTTGCTGCAGGACTAGGCGTGGTGCTTGCGAAGTTGTCCCAGGGTGCAAACTAGCAAGGCGGTTTGCCCCAGGGATCCGTCTGAGCATCAGCATTGCTTCTTGTAATGGTCGCTATGTCCCGTAAATCTCCTCCGCGCTTCCGATAATGTGCAGAGCTGGCGAGGTTAACTGTCGAAACCGGCTTCCGATAACAGGAAAATGTCTCATAGCTAGTCTCAACTTGGGCCATAGTTTGCCCCGTGGGCCATCCTCGCAAGTGTCACGCCTAGTAGTGACGCTCGACGGAGAGGTTCTTGACCCCGCGCTGCCTGATACAGTCCCCCCCAGAAGCCTCCTTGTCGTGGACCCATACCCTGCAGCGGCTCCTGTACCGTTCGTGGTCCTCCCTCTTGTGAACCTCGGGGCTGCAGAAGCCGCTCAGGTAGAATCGCTGCAGAAGATGGTGCTTTTTCGGGTCGGTCAACGGCCCACAGCCCTCACTAGAGCCCTACCTGAGCAGCCGGGTTGTTAGTGAAGAGCGTCCCCTTTCTGGCATATATCATCGCCACCTTCACAGACTTGTGCCGGGTGTGGAGCATCCACGCCTCCATCCCGACCTTCTCCTCAGAGGCACTCGTCGGCAACCCTGCTCGCAAGGAGTGCCCGGAATAGCGAGTTGCGTCGAGACCGGCGTTCTTTACCCGTTTCTTTACCAGCTCGTTTATTCCATCCCCTGAGATCCCACCTTCTCGCAGGTTGCCGTGCCGATCGATCCTGCAAAAGAGATGGTCCTCGCCGGTACGCCCGGAGAACTCCAGCCACCGCTCTACAGCAGTGATCGGACAGGTCAGCTCGTGATCTCCATAGGGGATACCTACAACGGCGCCTTCGCCCTCAGAATCGGTTTTAGAAGCCCGGATCTCGACTACTAAACCCCGTCCCTCGAAGAACTCAAGGTCAGATACCCTGAGCTCGGAGATCTCCGCCCGCCGGAAAGACCCGGCAAATCCCATCAGAAGCAGCACCCGGTCCCTGAGAGCCGCCGGCACCAAGGCGCCCGTCTTGTCGTGGGTTTGGATAGCCTTTAGCACCCGGGTAAGCACCCCGACGGTTAGAGGGGCTGCCCGCTTGCTGCGGGAGCCCTTCTTGCGCCGGATACCCTTCATCGTCTCTCGGACCAACCGGTCTTCAGTAGGAGACTGGAAGCCATCCCGCTTGTGCCAGGCAGAGACAGAGGCGAGCCTCCGGCCTATCGTGGAAACCTTCAGACCCTGGCCCTCCGGTACCTCTCGGGCCATGTCCGTAATGTAGACGGTAACGGTCTCCGGATCAGCCGGCAGCGGCCCTACTCCTCCTAGATCCACTTTGCAGTAGGTAGAGAAGTCCTCGATGTCTGAGGCGTAAGCCCTCAGGGTATTCGGAGCGCGGGACGCTGCAGCGTACTCGCGGGCCGCCCGGACCGTCTCTTCGATATAGGCTTCTACTTCGACTGCAGGGGACCTGGCCGGCACGGGCCCAATCCCGGCTCGGCCGGGTGCTTCGAGGATCTCGACTTCTGTGGTGTCTGTATCCTGGGCTTCGGGGTCCTCGGCTCCAGGAACCTCGGCGTCGTGGGTTTTGTTCCGTTCCTCGCTCATTTCTTTCCTCGTCCGATCAGGCCCTCCGGCGGCCGGACGTAAAGGTGGACGGTCTTCTCGAAAATAGAGTGTTGCTGGCCGCTTTCGGGCACCAGGGCCCAGAGGTTCGGGGGAGCTACACCCGGGGCCGAGGCTGCTTGCAGTATCTCCTCGAAAGTGAGGTAACGGCTCGGGTGGGATATAGAGAGATGGGCGTGGGGAGGCCCGCCGGCTTCGCCGGGCTCGAAGATGATTTGAAACTCGCCCATCTTGAAGCCGCGGGCTCGTGGGTGGTCCTTTCGATAAGCATTACGCAGCACCACCTCGACGATCTCCGGCCCCAAAGCCTCTCTTTCTCCGGAGACCGGACGCGCCAAAACAGACTCGATGTGGCTAAGCGCCCGCAGGTCCTCCTGTACGGCGCCGGCTCCCTCTTTTAGTCCCCGGCTCGCCAGCTCGTACTGGAGCGCCTTGATCGCAGCCTCGGCGAGTGTGGTCGCCCCCCGGCAATCTGCATGCTTCCACTGATCCACCTTTTCTTCCAGTACCTCTGGTGAGACCTCTCTAGGAACCTCGGCGTACGAGATCTGGTTCATCAACGCAACGAGCTCTGCGTACGCATGCGCGAAGTCCCCCGGGACCGTATCCGGAATCGGCGTCATACGCCCACCTCCTCTGAGCCCGGAGAGCGGCACGGAGTACACATAGTACATGGGGTAGATGAAAGGCACCAAGTGCCGCTAAAACGAGTTGGATAAGCGTTCCATGCAAAAATCGGGCTTCGAGAATCGCTTCTGAGAGCCTGAGCGTTACCTCTAAGGGGTCTTATACCTAATGTGGCTGGTGCCAGGATCTCCGATTGAACTCCGGCCGCCAAGCAGCCTACCTCGCGTCTTAGCCACCGACCAGCCTTCTCAACGACCTCCGCGTATCTCACTCGGTCTACCTTCCACTCTACCTTCCACGCTAGAGACCTCGCCATAGAAGCGTTACACATTTCTGTACCTCCCCTGGTGGAAAAACATAAGTCGAAGCCAGACTTGTCAAAAACCAACCTGCAAATTCCACGCCACAATTCAGCTCGGAAATATGTACCCAGAGCGAATAATTATTCGGTTCGTGTCACAAGCCAGCACAAGATCAAGCAACCGGAGTATCTAACTTCGCAAAGTTTTATTCGCGGGCTCTATCTTGACAGCTTCCGGGGACATCTTTGCTCTCCCTCAGCGCCTTGAAATTCCTATTCCCATGCAGCGGAGTGAATATCCGCAAATTGCTGTTCTCGGAAATTGGTATAGGTAGTTGATACTTTCCATACTTTTTTTAGAAAGAAACAACAGATACTATTGACTTATGCTGCACACGCACTGTAATATAACATTTGCATCAAAAGATGTTGTGGTTAGACACTACGGACAGTCCACTAGGTGCAACGAATTGAAGGGGTGAACGCGGATGAACCATGCGGGGCTTAAGTACTGGGCAATGTGTGGGGCAGTGTGCGCAGCATCTGTAGGAGCTTTATTCGTTCTGGCCGTAGTGATAGTCATGGGCGCCGGGCAAGCCGAGGCTCAAACCGAACTGGATGCTGTAGGAGGCGACCTGCAGGTGCAAAAAACGAACTGACGTCAAGATCAATGGCGTGTACGGTTACGCTGGCTCACTGGTAGCGTACCGTGGCAATCGCAACACCTCTACACAAATAGTTAACGCTAGCCTCGTCGTCAACGGGAAAGTATTGCAGGTCCGAAAAGACCTGGTTTCAGAAGCTATAACCCTTGGTGGGCATGACAGCACACTGTCCGCTGCGGAGCACGAGACGTTGGTCGCCATGATCATGAACGTGGATCTGACTAGCATAGGGGTATCGAACGCGCCGCCACAAGAGGATATGCTCTACCGCTTGCTGGAGTACGCTTCTATGGCCCCTGTGGGCACCGTGCTCGGAAAATACAGCGTACCCAAAGGGCCTGTGAGAAAAGCAGACGACTTGCAGCAAGAGCCACCTCAGACGATTGAGACCAAGCTCACGTCATCACGGCAAGGAGCGGCAACAGTAGAATCCGAGCTGCTTGGGTTGTCGGACTCATCCGGCTTCCCGGCAGATTACGCTTCACTCAAGGGTTGCGAGAAGGCTGAAACGAGCGCGCCGTCGTATGTAACTACGGCCCGTGCCGCCTGCCAAAGAAAAGACAACGATGGAATCACGTACCTTAGCTGCCAGGATAAGCGCAGGGGCGCAAGCTACGATGGCAGGAAGAACTGCTGGCGCACATTCTCCTACTATAGTGGGCCCGGGTCCAAGCGATGCAAGGGCCGGTGCGGTCCGGGATGTGGGCTGCGCGCAAGGGGCAAATACACGCAGGATTGCCTCGATCACGACGCGTGCTGCGGGCGCTACGGGGGGTGCGTCAACGGCGTGTTCGGATCCTGCAGTGACGAGTTCCGGGACGCCATCAGGGACACCGCTCGAGGCAAAAGGAATTGCAGGAACAGATGGAACAGATGATCAAAATCTTGTTGCCGATAACCGTCTTGTGCTTGGGGATAGTCTTCGTAGCCGTAGCTGCGACCAAGGTCGATAGTAACCCATCTAAACAGTACCCATGGGGCCCGGTGCCCGCAGGAAAAGCTGTCGCCCGGGTCAACGGACAACCGGTCGAGGTGGAGGATGTGGTCGCGCATCTGCGTCCTCCGGAACCCTGGGTTGGCGTAGAGCCTCCCACGGATCCTCGTCAGTTGGCGCTCGATGAGGCCCTGCGCGTCGAGTTGTTTGCCCAAGAGGCTGAACGGCGCAGCATAGAGGTTCCTGAGGGACCGCCAGCCGTGGTGGAGGCCGGGTTTGTCCAAGGACTCATAAACCGCGAGCTCGAGAACACAGAGGGAGTAGAACCGGACAACATCAGCGAGGCAGAGGCACGACGGTACTATGAAGGAAACCGTGGGATATCCACTGCGCCTGGCAGAGTGTACCTCTCTGCTGTGGTAGTAGATTCTTCAGAAGAAGCCCGGCGGCTACTCCGGAAGGCGGAAGACGAGAGTGATCGCGCGTTCGCCCGGCTTGCTTGGGAGCACTCCTTACACGAGCCTTCTAGGGCGTCCGGCGGTCGACTCACAGTGTTAAATGCCGACAAGCCCGATGATGAGGTAGAAGATGCCATCTCCGGAGTGGGGTATTCGATGGTCGAAGCCGGGCAGGTGGGGCTCGCAAGAGTCTCAGACGGTCAGTACTATGTCCTTCGAGCGACTAGCCTAGAGAGAAAACAGAAACCTTGGGACGAGAAGACGGCGCTACTTACCAAGAACATCGTCGCTGAAGAGCGCCAAGAACAGATTCTCGCAAATCTAGAAGAGGGGCTCCACGATAATGCCGAGGTGGAGGTAAACGAGGCAGACTTGCACAAACTGCGCGCACCTACTTGGGAGGAATATTTCTAGCCAAGCTACCACGTTTATGCGCTGCTGATCGATGAAAGCTTGGGCAAAGTGTAAAAAGCGAGTTAAGGAGCTAATAATGAGAGACCTATCTAATGGATCTGCGATGATATCTAATCTTCATATACGGGCTGCTTTTATACGGGCTGCTTTCACCAAAGATACGACAAGACTGTCCGACGCTACACATGACCCTCACGCGGATGGCAAGAGAGTGCCTACCCCTAAGAGATTGCGTGAATCTCACAAGATGTACGTGTGATGGGACATCCGGGCCGAGCACTCTTGATGACCGCGGTACTCCTCCTAGGAGCGATAGTGAGCGCTTGGCTGTCGTTGTCGGTGGCATACCTCGTATTGGAGCCCGCTGAACGCACCGCCCCGAGTGCGCTATTAGCCACCGCGTTGATCGCCTTTCTGGTCGCACTCGCACTCGTGGCGCAGAAAACATCCGGTACGCTATGGCTAATAGCATTCGTCTTAGTCGCTATGCTGGGGGCAATCGCCACCGGGTGGTCGATCCTGTAAACCTGAGGACGCATCGTGTATTTAAATGGCATCCAGATAAGAGAACAGCACCTCCTGCAACATTTGCAGTTGACGAGGTCTCCTCGGAGCGTAGTCTTCCAGCTTGAGCGCTTTCAGCCATCCTTTTTCGCCCAGAGCTTCAGTGAAATCGAAAAGCCTCGGTTGATGCGTCACGATTGAAGTCTCAAATAGAATTGCTCTACCAACCTTGCGCAACTTAGCGTTGGCTGGTGAGTATTGGACATCGTAACGGGCGAGTGGTTCACCGGCAAACTCCACAGTTAGAACCTCCGGCCCCAGCCATAAGGTTACCTCCCGGCGCGCAAGACCTTCCTCCGCGTAGATCTTCCAGTGTTTTAGCCGGATCACCTCTTTGGCAATGCCTAAAGAGCGGTAGATCCTCTTGGCCTGATTTGCCTTGAAGATACCTGCGCCGTCACTGACCAGGATCTCCGGGGCACCGTAGCGCTCAACAGCAGTGTAGAGAACAGAGAGGTAAGCGGTGAGATCCTGGGTGGTTGAGACGGCGCTTGCAAGCAGTGACCTTGAGTGGTTATCCAAGATGGAGATGCAATAGATCTTGCCCATGTTCGGGAGATGATGGTCTAGGTAGCGTACGTCCACGCTCCAGATCTCGTGTCTCTTGCCAGACTGGAACGGCATCTCCTTCTTCTCTTTGGAACCTCTCTTTGGCTTCTCAAGACCATAGAGCCTACGGTTTACCGCGAGGATGCGCCCGCAGGTGCGAGGGCTAAGATAGATCCCCAACTGGGCCAGGGCGGCGGAAATACGGAACTCCCCAAGCTCGGGGTTCTCCTGCAGCTTCCTCACCTCGTTCATCGCCCGGAGGTCCGCTTTGCGTTACCACCACGAGATTTGTACTCGAGGCTATATACGTCCTCTGCGATCCACTGGTTCAACGTCCGGTAGACAGTGGGGCGGCTGGTCTTGAGGTATCCGGCAATGCTCTTCACGTTCCAGCCTTCAGAGTGAAGCGTTACGATGGCGAGCCTGCGCTCTATGATGCCTTCTATCTCGTGGTAGGGCTTGAAGCGACGGAACATGCGTATTGTTATGGGACTTCTTTCGAGTGCCCTTCTAACGGTCCGGCTATGAGGCCGTTCTCCGAAGCGCACGTAGCAGATGGTGGTTATCTCGTTGTAGCGCATCGGAGGGTAATCGCTCTTGAGGTTGACGATGAGCCCTTGGACTTCCGGGTCCAGTCGGCTCTTGTCCTCGACTTCTTCAAGCTCGAACAGGCCGCGCATCCCATAACTCTTAAAGCTACTGATCCTTCGATGTATTGTGGTCTCTGGAGTCCCGGTCTGGCGAGATCTTTCCGCCACTGAACTACCGAAGACTGCCGATGGTCGGATTCTTTCGTACTCGATCTGCTCGGGCCACTCCAAGCGCAGTTCCAGTTCCGCCCATTCCTTGGTGGGCTCGACCGGTCCTTGACTCGCCATCTTTTCCCCCTTCAGCCACAGCTAGGCGACGCCTCAAACGTCCTCCCGCTCTAAAAACTTCTCCCCCGAGCGAGCTTGGCGAAGCCAGCGACGACACCTACAGAGGATCAGAAGCATGCCACATCCTGACGTTCGCAGCCAGTTTTCCACCAGAGGAGGTACAGATATGTGTAACGCTTTCATGGCGAGGTCTCCCACGCTACCTCCCGATTTGCCTTGGCAGGCTTCCCTTTGCCAGGCCTTCTACTCACCGCGGCCACTGATCTCCGATCGGTACTCACTGGTCGATGAGAGTGTTCGATGAGAAATTTCAACGTCATCGGGAGATAACCTCTACACCATCGAGACCTTCCCAGGCCCCGTCAACCGTGAGGGCCACGCCACCTACCTGCCGGGCGTGCGCCACACAAGCCCGGTCCCCCAGTGAGAGCCCGCGGTCTTTGGTACCGGCCCGGAGCACTCCAGCCGCCAGGGCCGCCTCTTCGTCGAAAGGACGGATCTCAAGGGCCAGGGCGCCTACCACCTCCCGGATCTCCTCTGCCTCCATACCGCCGCCAGAAGACTCGTCAGGAGTTCCGTTGCCTCCGTTGGAAGTTTCGGAATCACCTTCAGGCGCTTCAGCGAGCTTTGCCGCAACCTCGGAGAAATTCACCGCGCTCATAACAGCGTCGGCCCCTCGCAGCCGCGCGCGGATCTCTTTCTGGCCCGGCTCCCCATAGAGCAGCGCTAGTACCGCCGAGGCGTCCAAAACCACGGTTCGACGGTTCGTAGCGGCAGCCAACATAGGCTCAGCCAACTTCGTCTCCTCGAACTTCGTCTCCTCGAACTTCGTTACCCTCAACTTCAGCGCTTTCATCGTCCTCGCCCTCGCGGCGAGCTTCTCTGCGCGCCTCCTCCCGGCGCCCGGCGATCAGCTCCTTCGAGAGACTCCGGCCTTCTCCGAGGCGTCGGCGCACTTTCTGCTGCACCCGGCTTATCGCGACGTCGCGGCTCTCTATCCGCAAGCCGCCGTTTTCGACCCCCACAACGACCTCATCACCCTTCCGGAGATCCAACACCTTCCTCTGACGCGCCGGGAGGTTGATCCTACCGCCGCTACCGATCGTTACCCTGACCTTCTCTACGGCTCTCTCTCGGGCTATACCCTGTTCTCCATCCACAACTGCCCCCAAAAAATCGCTCTAGCGTTTAGTTTTGTACTACGCCTACCCAAAGTATAAACACCTATACAAAGTAAATCTACCTAAAATACAAATTACACCTAACTAATACTATCTAGACCTAAACAAACAAAGTAATCCTAACACTGCTTTACAGCCCAAGAATAAAACTATAGGCGAAATAATAAATTTGACCCCAAAAACCATTCACACACCCTGAAACATCTTAGAATGCCAATATGTAATACTTACATCAATCATGAGTCTGACCCCGGATAACCTACTCTTATCACGGGTCATACAAGAGAGGTATGCTAGAGGGTGCTTGTAGGGTTCTTGATCTCGTTTTGTGCTAGTTGGTAACTAAATAGTCTAGCTTGTCCAGTATTGTAAGAATTGTTTTTCTTACCCTCAGGGGGCCGGTATGGCGTCGGACCAGATATAACGGACCAGATATAAGAGGGGTTTACGGTAGGAATCCTATTTCGTCTTGAATACTCACAGTTGCTTGTCTTCTCCAGGGTCTTGCGTTTCGCGTTTGGCCTGCCGGTCGCCTCCCATGCACCGCTTCGCACCATCGAGGCGGGATTTGTGCGGGTGAGGGTAGATCGTCGCGTTCCGCCAGTTCCCTTTGATCCTGCCTTTGACTTGCGCCCCGCACACGTCGCAGACGCAATCCGGCTTCCTCGTCATGTGTGGGCCGCGAAATCGACGGCCGCGACTGTAGCTACGCTTTCTCACTAGCTACGCTTTCTCACCGCCTCACTCTCCGGACTCCGACCCACTGACTTCAAAGGCGCTGCCTACGAGCGTCATCTCCTCAGTCTCGTCTCGCTGGAGCTTCGCACGGACTTCCTCAAAGCGCCTCACCGTCGGCTCGGGATAAAATCTTTCTCCGCACCGCTGGCATACTAAGGCGTCTACCTCAAGCGTGGCCGTATTATCGCCACCTCTCAAGAGCTTCTGCACCCGTCTCTCAGCCAATTCCCCGCCGCACACCGGGCATGCCGCAAACGCATTCTTGAACTCTTTGCTCAACGCCATCGTTATCTTCTCCTCGTCTTCCAGTCCGGCTCCCACCGGCCCGCATCTGGCCGGTAGACGGTAATTACCACGGCAAAGCCACTCTCTTCATTGTACGCCCACACGCTATGGACCGGATCTCCCCCAAACGTATCTCCGTACACTAGGCAGCTCGGGTGCGGGCGGTCTTCAGGGTAGCGGACGATAATCTCACCATGAACCACCGAGAAATAGACCTCATTAAAGGTTAAACTATCGTTTGCCGCTTCCTCATCAGCATGATCGCTGTCTATGACGGTATAGTGAGAAAAAAGTTCGGTTTGTAGCCACTTGGCAACAGGTTGCGAGTATGGTCGAGAGAGGAATAAAGTGAAGAAGTTGCTGATCTGTACGACGGTTGTGGCCCTGACCCTGGCGCTGGCTACACCCACTCTTGCACAGACTTCGCAAGAGGACCAGTACATTGGTCCGATAGAACGTCCGTGCGCCGGGCTTTACGACGCCGAACTTGTGGAATGCCTGAAGCAGTACAACGAAACGGGAAAACTGACGTGCGCCGATTACTACAATTACGAGATTCCTGGTGAGCTTCCCAACTACTGCGGACAGTACGCTGGTCGCCACATCATACCGCAAGCCAATAATTCATCCAGCCAAACCTTCAGGGGAGTCTCAGAAGCCTTGTCCAACCTCAAGTCCGGTGGTTCGGAAAACTCGGAAGCTGCTGCGGCGGAACTCGGTAAATCTGCTTCCCAACCCGGGTCTAGCGAGCCGGGTGTTTCCGGGGCCACTGCCGCGGGTGACGGCGAACCTCCTTTGCGGCCCGAGGAAGTCTCGGAGTCCGGGGGCAGTGAAGACGGCTCGAACGCCGACGGTTCGAGAAAAGCAGACTCCAAAGAAGATAATCCAAACGACGAAGGAGACAACCTAAATAATGGAGGCGAGGCTGAAGCCGAGGAGAGCCTTAAGAATGGAGGCGAGGCCGGAACCGGGGAGAGTCTCAACGGCACGACCGAGCTACCCGAGACGGGTGGCTCTGCGACCCTCTTGCTCGGCGCGGGCGTGCTGCTCTTAGCTGGAGGACTTACGATGTTCCGGCTCTTTCGCTAGTTCGGAGTCTACGGGTCGAGGCTCAAGATACCGCGTCGGAGGGCGACGGTGACCGCTGCGGTGCGGTCGGTGACGTCGAGTTTCTCGAAGATGTGCGTCATGTGTGTCTTTACCGTGATCTCGGTGATCCAGAGCTCTTTGGCTATCTCTTTGTTGCTCGCACCTCCGGCTACCAGCCCAAGGATCTCTACCTCCCGTGAGGTGAGAAATTTCGTGACGGGCTCTCGCACCCGGTTCATGAGCCGGGCTGTCACGCTCGGTGAGAGTATGGCCTTGCCCTCGGCCGCGTTTCGGATAGCCTGGAGCAACTCTTCCCGCGGGGTGTCTTTGAGCATGTAACCGGTCGCGCCGTTCTCTATGGCTTTTATTACTTCGGCGTCGCTTTCGTAGGTAGTAAGAACCAGGGCGTTTACGTCCGGGTCGCGGGCTTTTATTTGGGCAATGGCCGCCGCGCCGTCCAACTCCGGCATCCGCAGGTCCATTAGGACGACGTCCGGTTTTTTCCAGTCGGCTAACTCTACGGCTTCTGTTCCGTTAGTGGCTTCGCCCACGAGTTCAAGATCCGATTCATCTTCGAGCATCTCTTTCAGGCCCATCCTCACGACGAGGTGATCGTCTGCGATAAGGACTCGGGTAGGTTCTTTCAATGCTCCTCCTTTGCAGGTTTTGTCTCCTCGCTGGAGATGCGACGCTCATCCCCCGCGGGCAGTTCGACGGCGAGCGAGGTCCCTTCTCCTGGCTCGCTCTCGACGTGTACCGTGCCACCTAGTTGCTCGATCCTATCGCGCATCGCCTTGAGGCCGAAACCGCCGGAACTCTGGTCCCGGACTTCGTTGGCGACCTGTTCCCGATCAAACCCCACCCCGTCGTCGCGGGCGTCGAGCACCACCGACTCTTGCATGAACGAGAGCGTAAGCATTACCCGGTTTGCGCGGGCGTGTTTGCGGGCGTTCGAGAGGGTTTCCTGGGCTGTGCGAAGCAGGGCGGCCTCGGCCTCCAGCGGGAGCTGGCGCGGTGTGCCGTCTACCACGGCGCCCGCCGCGACGCCGGTCTCCTCGGACCACCGCTCCGCGAGTAGCGCTATCGCCTCGGGAAGCGAGTGCCGGTCGAGGGCTTCCGGGCGCAAGGCCCACACCAGCCGCCGCGCCTCCGCCAGGCTCTCTCGCGCGGTGCTGCGGGAGAGTTCGAGGAGCCGGCGTACCGGCCCGGAATCGGACGAGAGCTTGTGCGCCGCCGTGTCGAGGTTTATGACAATGCTGTTGAAACCCTGGGCTAGGGTGTCGTGGATCTCGTTCGCCAGCCGCTGGCGTTCGCCCATCACGGCGGCCTTCCGGGCCTCCTCGACGAGCCGCAGGTTCTCCAACGCGAGCGCCGCCTGCACGCCGATAGTCTGGTAGTCGCGCGCTACGCGCCGGAACACGCGACGCCGGCGCCGGAAAGCTACCGTCAGCAGGCCGAACTGTCCCGACTCTGCAGAGCGCAGTGGCACCAGTAGCAGCGTCCTAACGTCCCGGTAGCCGGGGGACCCGTTTGTAAAAAAGCTCAGCTTCTTACTGCTTATCACTGTCGGCATACCGTTGTCCGGATCTGTTAGAGCTGGGAGCCCGTACCCGTCGAGCGTTTGTTCCGAGGGCCACCTCTTGCCTGACTTCGGTGTCCAGGCTGCCAGCAGAGAGAGTTTTCTGCTCTCGTCCTCTTCGGACGGCGGTTCTGTGCGCCATACCGCCACGCTGCTGGTGTCCTGTCCGGCCAGGTGTTTGCCGATGGCTTCGACGATGGTGTGAGGGGCTTGCGCCACTTCGACTTCGCGGCTGGTGCGGTAGAGTGCCTCCTGGTGTTCGACCGCGATGCGGCCCCAAACACCGCCCGTCCAGCCGCCGGCCAGGGTTGCGAGCAGGAAAAAGGTTGCTTCGTCGGGGCTGAACGGGCCGAAGGACAGCCCGATCAACTGGTACACCACCAGCGCGACCAGTCCCACCAGAACCCCGTAGAGAACGAACCTGCCGTCCGTCCGGTACGCCACCCATCGGGCTGCCAAGATGACCAGGAGAAGGTGTATTAGCGGTAGACCCAAAACGGCGAACACCTGGTAATCTGCCTCGCTAGGCTCACCGCCGGTCACGAGGTTGTAAGAGGCGACGTAGCCATAAACCGTCAAATACAGCAAGACGTAATCGAGCACCGCGACAGTTGCGCCCACAAGGAGAACCCACCACCAGCGCAACCTCATAAAGTTCGTCTCGCTCATTCTTCCCGTCTGATCCCCGCCTGGTTTTCTAACCGTTGTAGTAAAAGGCATTTTCTCTCAAATCCAGGCGTGGTGCATCACGCAAACGCACTATTTTGGTTCCCGGTGGCCCGATGCGCCGTGTCCAGGCGTCTGGCGCCGTATTTGCGGGTTTACAGGTTTCGTGGGTGCTTATTCAACTAATCATCCATCCGGAGAAAAAAGCTCCTACTGATGGATGATTCTTATTCAGGGCCCGGATGTGAAAGTGTACTTGTTCAGTAAAGCTTCAAGAAAAGGAGGCGCAAGATGAGGAAGTTGATGATTCTGGCGATGATGGTGGCAATGGTGCTCGCGGCGGCGATGCCTGCGGTGGCCCAGAGTGGAAAAGGTAACTCCGGAGATCAGTACAACCCGCCAGACCTGTACGATCAGGTCTGTGAGATCGCCTCCCAGCAAGAAGCCCAGCGGATCCTGGACGAAGATCCTTCCGACCCTCATAACCTTGACTCCGACGGTGACGGCGTAGCCTGCAATAGCGAGGAACCCGCGAACGAAGACGCGACGCTCAACTACGAGCTGACGGTGGAGGGCGAATGCCCCGCCGACGCGACTTTCTTCGGCCAGAACAACCTCGTCGGCGCGGCGGACTACGTTGGCACAGCACAACTGACCGACCCGGACGGCGACGGCGTCTACACCCACAGCGAAAAGTTCCCCACAGGAAGCAAGCTTGACGGCTTGGGCATCGTCCAGGGCACGGGTGTTGAAAAATTCAATAGCTCTTTCTTCCAGGGTCCCACTCCCGGCGAGCCGACCACCACGATAAAGAGCTTCGGCCCCGTAACCCTTGAAAAGGACACGACTCTTTCGGCTTCTGTTTCTTGTGACGGTACTGGCCCTATAGCCGAAGACAAAGTGACCGTAGACTTTGAACTCACTGCGCAGGGACAGTGCCCCATCGGCACCACCTTCTTTACCACCATGGGCATACCCGACTCGGAGGGCTTCTCCCGGGCGCTGCTAGACCCCGACGAGGACGGTACGTACACCCACTCCGAGGAGTTCGACCGGGGACAGTTGGTGGAGAACATAGAGTTTCTCCGGGGCATCAACGTCGAAAATACCTCCTACGGGCCGATGGCTGAGAAAGACGTCAAGTTGGTCCGGGACTTCGGCAACGTAGTATTCGGCGAGGATACGACCCTCTCGCACAGCGTCAAGTGCTCGGAGACCACGAACTCTGAGCCGACCACAAACCCTGGAAACGACTCTACTAATGTCATCGGCAGCGGTTCCGGCAACGGTTCCGAGAACACCGATCAGGACGCAAGCCAGAACAAAGTTCAGGCCGCGATCGAAATGCTCCCCGACACGGGCGGTATAAGCCTGATGGTCCTCGGCGCTGGCGCCCTGCTGATAGGGGGTGGCCTCGTCGCCCGCAGAATACTGAGGTAGCAAATAGCTCAACAAGCAAATGCGTTGGTGCTGGCCGGTGGGATGCTCTCCTCCGGCCAGTGTGTTGTTGCACAAGGGGTAGGGGAGCGTAAAGTTCCTGGGACCACAAGATCAAGTCGGTGGTGCGGAGCGCCAACTTCACACTTCCTTCGGATATGGTGCACCCACTTTTTCATGCTCTCCTTCACGAACTACGAGCATGGCTCTTGAATAGACTGTGTGCAAGGGTTTAACGAGGATTTATTCAAACATTTACCTTGAGTTAACCAAACGTATCCGCGATTCGATTAGGGTTGTTGCGGGTTGAATGATGCGGAAGCCGCCTGTTGCCAGAAGGGGGGCACAAGATAAGCGTTAGTGGCAACGAGAGTGAGTATGACCGGCGTCTGAGCCGCCGGTACTTCATTGGCCTACCCGGCATGAGCGCGGCGTCGAGCTGAAGTGGCCGGTCGGTTGCATCGAGCGGGTGATGAAACGGCAAAGCAGACTGAGAGACGGGAGGATTAGCGATGTCTGAGAATGGTTCCAACCAGTCCAACAACCAATCCAAGCTAGGTCCGGTCCAGAGGATCAAAAAAAATAAGCGCAACCGGGACGTAAGCGTAGATTCGGGCGTAAGTCGGCGAGCTTTTCTGACGTACCTCGGTGCTAGTTCGGCTGCGCTGGCTGCCGGTAGCGCTGGGATATTCACCAAGGAGGCCGGTGCCCAGGAGTTCGCCGGGGCTGCATCTACACCCTTCCGCTACGGCGACCCTCGATACTTGACCTTCTTCACCCCTATAGAGCCAACCGAGGCCGACGAGTTGGTACTGCCGTCCGGCTTCCGTTAAGACATAATCCGCCGCTGGGGCGAGCCTGTGACCTCCGATGGTCGGACGTTCGGCTTCAATAACGACTACGTCGCGTACTTCCCTATAGACGCGCTCGATGGGGGTCTCAACAGCTACGATGGTCTGTTGTGGGTCAATCACGAGTACGTGGACTCCAAGTGGGTCTCTGGTTATACGGACTCAGAAGGCGAGACCAAGAGGACTAAAGCCCAGATCGACACCGAGAAGGCCGCCGTCGGCGGGTCCGTGATACGGGTGTTCTGTAACGATGCGGGCCACTGGGAGTTCCTCCAAGACGACACTTACAACCGCCGCGTTGACGCAACCACCCCGATAGGGGTAACGGGACCTGCGGCGGGCTCCTCCGAGATGCAGATGAACGGCGGCGATGAGGTGATCGGCACACTCGCCAACTGCAGCGGCGGCGTCACCCCGTGGAATACCGTGCTCTCCGCCGAGGAGAACTTCCAGGGCTACTACGGCGAGGCCACCAACGACGAAGGCATATCCGAGGACGACGAGCTCCAGAACGACGCCGACTGGGCCGGCGAGAACGCGCAGCCCCCAGAGCACTACGGCTGGGTCGTGGAAATAGACCCGTTCGACCCCGCCTCCAGGCCGCGCAAGCACACCTGGCTCGGCCGTGTCCGCCACGAGAACGTCGCTATAAATATCGCGCCCTCAGGACGCATCGTCGCCTACACAGGCCACGACGAGAACGACCAGTGCATCTACAAGTTCATCTCGTCTGGCTATTACGAACCTAGCAACCGGGCGGCGAACATGGAGCTACTCACGGATGGCATGCTCTACGTTGCCGACTTCGCCAACGGTCGCTGGGTGGCGATGGACTACGAGAACAACCCCATCTTCTCCGAAAACGACTTCAAAAGCCAGGCTGACGTGCTCGTCCACACTTCGGAGGCCGCCGCGCTCGAGGACCCCGAGACCGAGGCCCCGATTGGCACGCCTCTGGACCGCTGCGAAGACATCGAGGTCCATCCCGTGGACGGCACGGTCTACGCAGCCCTCACAAACAACGATGAACATGGCAACTTCCACGGCCAGATCATCCGCATGTTCGAGGCGGGAGCCGACCCCGAGACCACTGAGTTCAACTATGAGGTCTTCGCCGCCGGAGGACCAAACACAGGCTTCTCCAGCCCGGACAACTTGGCCTTCGACCTCTTCAACTACCTGTGGATGGTCACCGACATCTCCTCCAGCAGCCAAAACAAGGGTATCTATAAGCCGTTCAAGAACAACGGCATGTTCGTAATTCCCGAGGTAAACGACGACTCGATCCTGGGCGAGCCACTGGCACAGTTCGCCAGTGGTCCAGTGGAGGCCGAGATGACCGGCCCGGCCTTTACCCCGGATGGCAGGACGCTCTTTCTTGCCGTGCAGCATCCCGGCGAGGAGTCCGAGAGCGTTGAGAACCCGACGAGCACCTGGCCCCACGACGGCGACGGCATCCCCAAACCCTCCGTGGTAGCCATAACCGGCTTCGCGTAGCGCCAAAGAATCGAGTTTACAGTCACCATACCGTGGTTTGCCGATCAAATAGGGTGCCGAGTTCACCCCACGGCGGCGTTCCTGCAACGGGACCTCTCTCTGACAGGCTCCTATTAGGTCACTGCCACCCGCCCGGGACGCGGTATGAACACTCCCTGGCCGGCCGGCGGTTCGCTAAAAAGGCACCTATCACCTATGGGCGTACAAAATTCGGCTCAGGCCGGCCGGGAGGACCATCACCGCTTCTTATTCTCGCAGTACAAAATTCCCAAAATGGTGATGCTGTTGGCGAATTCAGACACGAGCGCGATCAGAGACCGGCCGGTGCCAGCCTAGAGAAGGCAGAAAGACGAGTTTGGGCTTTCGGCACTCCTGCAAACCACGCTAGCAGCCTGACCACGTTTATTGCTACCGCAGTTATGACATGCTGCAGGTGGGTCTTTGCCATTCCGACGTAGCGAGAGCGTCTCAAACCGCACTCGCGAACACCCTGGGAGATGGTCCCTTCCACCCCTGCGCGGGTATGGTAGCCCTCCCAAAACTCGCGGGTCTTCTGCCGTGTTCGTGCTTTCCGTAGCGCCTCGTGTTGGGGCTAGGGGCGCAAGGTGAGCCCTCTTCCGGTGCTCTTGGAGCGCGTGCAAAGCGGACGGCTTGGACATACTGCACACTCCTTCTTGTCGAAGATCGCGGCCACTACGTCCCTGCCATGACGGTTGAGCGCGGGCTTCCACTGCTTGCTTTTCTTGCCCTCTGGGCAGGTGACGCTCTTCTCATCCCAGTCCACCCGGAAGGCGAGGGCGTCGAACCCTTGTCCAGCTTTCGCTTGCCAGCTTCCGTCGCGGGGCATCGGTCCGAACAGTTCCATGCCGTGATGAACCAGGCTGTCGGTCATCTCCCTGGAGCCCATGTAGCCTGAATCCACCAGGTGCTCACCGGGCAAGAGATTCCTGTTTTCGAGGGAGTCGTGCACCGCTCCCAGCACTTTTAGATCTGGTACAGTGGCGGCTGTGGTCCTGACGTTGGTGATGAGATTCGGTCGTTCCGGATCACAGGTTTCGGTAAGATGCACCTTGTATCCGACCCAATTGACCTCTCGTTTCCAGGAATAGCGGGCCTCCGGGTCGTAGGGGGACTGCAAGGT
This sequence comes from Rubrobacteraceae bacterium, assembly GCA_965214475.1. GTDB lineage: Bacteria > Actinomycetota > Rubrobacteria > Rubrobacterales > Rubrobacteraceae > SIRX01. Next base: position 858,492 of record OZ243953.1, read on the forward strand.
CTGCGCCGCTGGCGGCATCTCTTTCGGTTCGCGCAGCCTCACCGGACCGCCCTCGTCCTCCGGCAGATGGTACTGCTCGGCCCACAGACGCCGCAGTGTGGAGATCGCATCCAGTTCACGCAGTCCCGCGGGGGCGTCGTCCGCCTCGACGACCTTCAGAAGTCTCAGCCCGTCCGCCCCAATCTGCTCGGCGAGCTCCTTCCTCTCGGCGTCGGCCTTGGGCAGCCGAAATTCCTCTACGCGCGGACCGTAGCGCTCGTACCACTCGGTAGGCGCCCACCCGGCGAGCTACTCCGGCGCAGCCACCGCTAGCACGTTGAGCGTCGCCCTCATCGTCTCGCCGATACACTCTAGCCTTCCCGTTGCTTTGACGGCAGCCAGTACGTGCGTTGAGTCGGTGCGTTGTTTGCCTCGAGCCTTGAGTAAGTTTCGGTCCTTGCACTCCGCAAGCAGTTTCTCAAGGAGCAGACGCTCTGCTGCGCCTTCCTCTTCCAGTAGGCGCGAACGGAACTCGCTCAAAACAGAGAAGTCAAAGCCGGGATCCTCCAGCTCAAGAGATAGCGCATACTTCCAGTCGATCCTGCCCCGTACGGCGTCGGCCGCCTGGCGGTCGGAGAGACCTTCGGCGAACTGCATCACGGTCACCAGCGCTAGCCGCCACGGCGCCAAAGCCGGTTGCCCGCGCCGAGAGAAGAGGCCGATGAAGTCCTCATCCTCAAAGATCGTACCCAGCACGTCCCTCATCTTGGTGTAGGTGGTGCCTTTCGGGAACGCGGCGCGGGCGACGCGTACGGTATCTTCGGGTACGGGACAGATCGGTTTAGGGTGCAGGCACATGGAGTTCCTCCAGGAGAATGCGGGATGGCAAAGCGTCTGCCAGTATGCACCGCATGCCTTGGAACTTCTACGGCCACCGGTCGTCGAGAGGAGGTAACATGGTGTCCCTTCTAGCCCGCTTGACGCACTCGAGCGCTGCTTCCATCAGTTGCGCGTTGTCTTTAGCCGGGCGACCGTCTGGCAGCACCAGTGTGTCTTCGAAGCCCACCCGAACGTCGTAGCCGCGTTCCAGAGCGTACTGGAGCATCGGCCATGTGACGGTCCCCTCGCCGTGAAGCAGCCGTGGTGTGCTCGTACCGCTCTCGTCAAGCACACCTTCTATCCTCTGGGCGATCGTACGGGCTTCATCGGCGGGACGCTCTTGCACCAACTCGATCAGCAGCCGCGTGCAGCGATTCGTCAGACCGCTTTCAAGCAGCAGTCGGGCGTCTTCCGCCGACCAAAGGCCGGCCTCGGCGCCGACACCAGAGTCCAATAACGTGTCACACACTTCTACAGCGCCTGCCTCCGAGAGATTCACTGAGGCAAAGTCCGGACGACTATTGGTGGACAGCGATCTCCATTCTCGGATGAACTCCAGACGGCGCCCGAGGTCCGGCTCGATCCAAGCGCCGGTAGAAACCCCAACGGAAACGTTCGGGCAAGCGGCGCGCACCGCTTCGACCGCCGCGCCCACGGTCTCGGTGTCGAGCGCCTCTGAGCCGTCCGACCGGCGGGGATGGAAATGCAGCGCGCCGGCTCCCGCCTCTACTACTCTTTGGGCGTCAGCGGCGAGATCTTCTGGTGAGATGGGCAAGGCAGGATGGGCTCCGGGTTTGCGATCGCCGTTCAGACATGCCTTGAGCAGCACGGGCAGGCTCCTTTCGAGTCGAATGCTTGCTTCTATTCAACCTCTGACAAGACTACCGGATTCCACAGCGTTCACCACCGCTGCGATTGACTAACCGAATTCGCCAACAGCATCAATGGTACTGTGACCCCTCATTCGAATACTCCCTTCATTCGTAAATGCGGGTAGAGTTAAAAGAGTTGAATCGAAACGCGCTACTCGCCGACTATGATGCCCGCCGAACCCCCGCCGTCTATCACGAACTCAGCCCCCGTAGTGTACTTCGACTCCTCTGAGGCTAGAAACAGCACCGTGTTCGCCACGTCCTCGGGTTCACCGATGCGCCCCAGCGGGTACATCTCCCGGCCCAGGTCCTCCACGGTCGTCCCGGCGGTCTCCGCCCCGTAGGCGGCCATACCGGTATTTATGTAGCCGGGGTGGAGTGAGTTGACCCTCACCTGGTATGGGGCGTACTCCATCGCCACGTCCTTGGTCATTATCCTGACCGCACCCTTCGAGGCCCCGTAGAGGGCGTGTCCGGGGACGCCCATGAGGCCCGCGACGGAAGAGAGGTTGATGATGGAGCCTCCACCCCTCTCGGCCATACCGGGCGCCACGTGCTTCATCCCCAAGAATACTCCGGTGACGTTTATAGCCATGAGGTTGTTCCACTCGTCGAGCGTAGTCTCGGTTAGAGGCTTGATGAGGTAGATGCCGGCGTTGTTCAGCAGAACGTCCACACCGCCGTAAGCCTCTTCAGCCTGATTCACCATCGACTCCCACTGTCCCTCGTCGGTGACGTCGTGTTCTACAAAGAGGCCCTGACCGCCAGCGCCTTCTACTTCCTGGATGGTCTCGTTGCCTCTATCCGAGTCTATGTCGGTGACGACGACGCTTGCGCCTTCCTCGGCTAGACGGACGCAGCAGGCGCGCCCTATACCTGAACCACCTCCGGTCACCAAAGCTACCTTGCCCTCTACTCTAGCCATGGCTGTGTGTCCTTCCTCTTCGGTTTTCTACACCCACCGCTACCCTACCATATTGGGTCGTCTGGGACTTCTTCAAGAACACCGACCTACAGACAGCCCGCTGACGCAGGAGCCAGCAGGTACGAGGACGCTAAGCTCCTGCTCATTACCCGGGGCCAGGTGAAGTGAGTCAGTGTAGAGCATGCGGGTAACGCTCTACTCTCTTCCAAGAGCTTTTACAGGCGTCAATCGGGCGGAGCGGTATGCTGGCAGTACGCCGAACACGAGCCCTACCGCGCCAGCGACCCCGAACGCGAGCGCGATCTCGGACAAGCTGAAGACGGCCACGGGCAGGTCCTCTACTAGCTGCGGCAGGACCAGCCCCGCGGCTATACCGAACGCTATACCTAGCACACCGCCCACTAGCGACAGCAGCACCGCCTCGCTTAGGAACTGGAGAAGGACGTCCGAATCCTTGGCTCCCACCGCCTTCCTAACGCCTATCTCTCGAGTCCTCTCGGTTACGGAGACGAGCATTATGTTCATGATCCCGATGCCCCCGACCAGCAGCGAGATGCCGGCGATCCCGGCGAGGAACACGTTGAGTTGATCAGTAACCTCGGTAAACGTTGAGAGGAGCTCTTTCTGGGTAAAGATAGAGAAATCCTCCGTGCCCCCACGGGCTTTGGTGAGGGTAGAGCGGATTTCTTTCTCCGCCCTGCCTACCGAATCGGAGCTCTTTGCCTGGGCGACTATCTGGCCGACATTCTTTGTATCAGAGATCTTCATAGCGGCGCCGACCGGGATGTAGGAGGCCGCGCTACCACTTCCGGGAGGCCCGAGGCCATCGCCCCCCTCCTGCGCGGCGGAGACTCCCACCACCTCCAAGCTCTGGCCGCCTATCTCCACCGTCCGGCCTATCACCTCTTCCGGAGCGGCGTTGAGAGACTCCTTCACGACGGACTCACCGAGCACCGCCTCGTTCTTGTTCTCTATAAACCTCCCGGCCGCGAGGTCCACCGGTACTATCTCATCGTAGGCGGGGCTTACGCCCGTGTAAGCCTGTCCCGGGTTTCCCGGCATACCGCCGGCCGGACTTCCACTTCCCTGTCCGCCAGGTGACGGGGCCCCGGAGCGTTGGTTCGTTTCGCCTCCAGTTTGTACCTGGGCGATGGCGGTAGCGGTGGCGGACGCCCGTTCAACCGAGTCCAACTTTCCGATGTTTTCGGCATCCTGTAGCGTCAGGGTGCTGGCAGGTGCGGCGCCGAAAGGTCCTCCTTCTCCACCAGACTCAGAGCCCGGGGAGACCTGGATCAGGTTAGTACCCAGTCCCTCTATCTCACCGGAGATACTTTTTTGTATGCCGTTGCCCAAAGAGGTAAGCATGATGACCGCCCCTACCCCAATTATTATCCCGAGCATGGTAAGTATCGCCCGCCCCGGGTTGGTGGCGACTCCGGAGAAACCCATGCCTACTATCCGTAAATATCTTCCCATCGGCTATATCGCTTTCCTGTCGAGGTCTGCCCGGGACTCAGGTTCGTTGTGAGTCAGGTTGTCGGAGATTATGCGGCCGTCCCGGAGCTCGATTATTCGTCCGGCATAGCCTGCCACGGTGGGGTCGTGGGTGACTACTATAAGCGTTACGCCAGAATCTCGGAGTTCACCGAAAAGCTGCAGGATGGATTCTCCGGAGGCGCTGTCGAGGTTGCCCGTTGGTTCATCGGCGAGGATGAGTTTCGGGTCGTTGATCAGGGCCCGCGCGATGGCGACTCTTTGTTGCTGGCCCCCGGAGAGTTCGGCGGGCCGGTGGTCCAGCCTATCCCCGAGCCCGACCCGCTCCAGCGCCTCCGTGGCCCGCCGCCGACGCTCTTTCGCCCCCACGTTCTCGTAGATCATGGGTAGCTCGACGTTTTGCCGGGCATTCTGCCGGGGCAAGAGGTTGTAGCCCTGAAAGATGAAACCTATAGTCTCTCTCCTCAGCCGGGCGAGCTCTCCGCCGCCGAGCCCAGCCACGTCGCGGCCTCCTAGAAAGTACGAGCCGGAGGTAGGCCGGTCCAACATCCCAAGAAGATTCATCAAGGTGCTCTTACCTGACCCGGAAGAGCCGATCACCGATACCCAGTCACCGCTACTTACAGCAAGGTCTACCCCAGAGAGAGCATCCACCCGAGCCTCCCCACTACCGTAGACCTTGCTCAAGTGCCTCGCCTCTACGAGAGGCTTGGATGTCTTGGGTTCCGTATAAGTGTCTGTGTTCCGCATCCTCACTCCTCGTAGCTTATAGCTTAGGTGGTCATTTCGGACTGTTGGTGCCGGAGGAGTATTTGCACGGGGGCGGCCGAGACCATAGGACGCGAGGCCGGATCCTCTGGGCTCCTTTTCACCTCCAGTTCTCCCCGACTAACCAGAGAACGAACGTTACGCTGGCTGACCCCCCAGCGCTCTGGCAGGCTGCGTCAGGTCCATGTACCCAGGCCTCTCTCCAGTGTAGCCAGCCGGTGCTCCGCTCTCCTATATTATTCCCTTTGTCTCCAGCCTTTCCCCTGTAGCTTGCCCGACCATAAGTCCCAGTCTACTTGTAGTTCGAGGGCTTCTTCGCAAAGTATTCCTTTTTTATACTCTTCATCACGTTGATGGCTCCGCTATCGAGACCCTGAACATCTAATATCTTACCTCTCAGGCGACCCCGGCCATCGGGACCCTCGAAGCTCCAAGGCTCTCCGATAGAGATCTCAACGCTTTTTTCGAGTAGCTGCTAGTTCATCCGTACCGCAATCCCGTTAGAACGTGTCACCGGCAGCCCACTGGCGGACTTCGCGGATTTACTCAGGGTAGCTAGTTCTTAGACCCCCCTGGACAACATGGTTGAGTACGCTGGCCGCAGGAGATTTCTGGACAACACGCACTACGGAGCAGGAGCATAGCGAAAAGGACGATGAATATCTTCATCTTATAGCAGGCCTGGCGGACAGCGTAGAATATTCGGAGAATGAGACCTTCGGGACCAAAGCCGCTGCCACCTCCTGGCTGGTTTGCTTCAGGTGAGATCGACCGCCGAAAGTTTGAGGGCTATTTGCTCTTCCCGACACATCTGGAGGGTAGGCACAAGTTGAGGCTTTGGGAGAGCGTCTTCGGCATCGGAGTAGGAGACGGGGATCTCCTGGAACGGCTGATTCGGGAACAGATTATCCGTGGCGTGGTAACCGAAAGACCATCGCGCTTTGACATTCGGCGTTTCGGAGTAGTTATTCCGGACTTTGAGGGGCCTGCCGGCCGGGGTTCGGTGCTGACGGCTTGGGCATCGGATCACGGGGAACACGAAACTAAGGCACCTCATCTGGTTACGGAGTGCGAGTAGCAACTGATACTGTTGGCGAATTCCGATGCAGGGTTCTGGACGCCGTTTTTGGGTCATTCTTGGGCTAGGATCGACTAAGGTTTGTCCTCCTTCGACCGTCCTCGACAAATTCGCCAACAGTATCAATCATGCAGCGACCCCTATTCGGTCATTTCGTGGCTATCGTCATAGGGTTCGCCGCGCTGGTCACTTTCGGCCTCTATGACAACGCCAGCGTCTTGCAAGAAGGTATGACCTTGATCCGGGTCGTGGCGGTCGCACTTTCGCTCGCTGTTACGGAGGCGGTTTTGATCTCCTTGAATACGCCACACACGCCAGCGGCGACTACCACGCTACTCGTAAGCCTCGGCGTGTTCAAAACTCCCAGTGAGCTGATCTCGTTGGCGGTTGGCGTCATACTCATCACCATCGTTTCCTGGGGCTTGAACTGGACGCTTGGCGTCCCGGTACCGTTCTGGTCCCCAAAATCACGAACAGAAAGCGGATGATATACACAGACAAACAATCGTTCGCTACCCCACGAGGCCGTAGTTTCGTCGGTTGGTCTGCAAAGATGTTCCCGACTACGACTCTACTTCTAAGTCCGCGTATAGGCTATCGTCTGGGTTAGCGTCCAGTTCCCGTTCGACCTCCGCGAAGTCGATTTTTGTGCCTTGTCCGTCACTCGTACACGCTGCCCTCCGGGTAAATTCGGTATGGACCCATTATCTCCGGCCATGAGCCCCGCCCCAACCGAACAAGGTGAGAATGCTGTGAGCGATCTGTAAGATTTCGAAGAAACACTGTTCACTGCGCCCGGCGCCCACATTTAGAACATCCGCAAGCGCATGGAGAGATGCCGGCGACCGCCTCCACGTACTTATCGTCCGAGAAGCAGGTTACAAGTTTGCGGAACTATCGGAGAGTAGTCAGGACCTACCTGAAGCGCATGCGACGCGAGATCTGCTTAAAGAGCAGGCTCCGCACTTTCTGGTTTTTAAGTCCTTTAGTGATTGCCCGGCGAGCCGTCTTGCTTTTCAGAAGTTTCAAGGCTATGGCTTTCTTCATACAACGACCTCCTGTGGTTTGCACCTCGGCTATGCGGCATTGCTTAGCTCGCGGCGAAGTTTCCTTTTGAGCAGTTCGAGGAGTGCCCGCTCTTCCTCCGTCAGGTCTCCCTGTTCGGCGGCGATAACCTCTTCCAACTGTTCTCCATTGTAGGCTACCACGGAACCTTCCAGGTAGTGATCTATAACCCGCGGACTGATGTACGAGGATCGGGCGGTGTCGCGGGTGTTACCGAGCCTCTCTGCCACCGCGTCTACCGCCGCCAGCACGTTCTTCTCCGCCTGCTTCATCTCCCCCACCGGCCCGACCTGTGCGAGTTGTAGCGCCGCGAGCAGCGTACCCGCCCAGGTACGGAAATCTTTGGCCGTAAACTCGTCACCCATGACCTCTTTTATATAGACGTTGAGGTCGCGGGATTTTACGTCTTTTAACATCCCATCTTCGTCGTAGTACTTGAAGATCTCATACCCCGGCAGCGAGGCACACTCCTCAACGACCTGACGCAATTTTCTGTCGGTTACAGCCTTGCGCTGGGCCTGCCCCCACTTGCCGGTGTACTCGAAGACTATCTTATCGCCCTCTATTTCAAGGTGTTTGCGTCGCAATGTAGCTATACCGTAAGTGCTGTTGTTTTTGGCATACCGTTCCTCGCCCACGCGGAAGTAGGCGGCGTTCATCAGGCGCGTCATGGCCGCCAGGACTTTCTCGCGGCTCAACTTCTTTTGGCGGAGGTGGGTACTGGTTACGCGGCGCATCTCCGGCAATGTGTCGGCGAACCGTAGTATACGCTCGAACTTCTCACGCTCTTTCCTCTCGCGGTAGCGAGGATGGTAGACGTATTGCACCCTTCCCGCCGAATCGTAGCCGACAGCTTGCACCTTGGCTGAGGGGCCACGGGCGATGCGCGCGTCTTCCCAGGCGGGTGGAACCTTGAGGTCCTCGATGCGCGATAGAACTTTCTCTTCCCGAACGGTATACCCTGTGTCGGGGTAGCGATAGGAAAAGCCCTGCTCCTTGGAGCCTAGACGCCGTATCCCGGTTTTGAAAAGCACGTGCCGACTCATTCGAAGCCTTTCTTATTCTAACTTGCAGGTTGTATACCCAAACAGAGCACTACTCTCCGTAAAAGCCTACACGGTTTGGTGTCGTTTGGGCAAAAGCAATTGTCACCCGACAGCAGGGTAAGAGGGAGGTAAAAACAGTGAAGCGAAGTTCGATGTTGACGTCTCGATTCGGAAGCTGCCGGGTAAAATGTAGTTTGTGGATGGATCTCTAACAGAGCGTGGCTTGTTACGGGTTCTTTTGCGGGTTTTGCTGGCTCTATTAGGACTACTGTTGGCCTGGCGGTTCTTAACGCAGGTTGCCACCATAGCGCTATTGCTTTCTACCGGGCTGCTGCTCGCCGTGGCGCTCTCCGGGCCGGTCGAGGCGTTGCGCCGACATAAAGTTCCGCGCGGCTTATCTTCAGCCCTGATCCTGATCGGCTTCGCCTTGATCTTGGTGCTGGGTGGGTGGCTACTCTTGCCAGTATTACAGAAAGAACTCGCGGCGCTGGCCGACGCCCTACCCGGAGCGTACGCCTACATGCGAGAGCATGTCAGAGGACTCGCCGCCGCACTCGGTCTCAATGTCAGCCTGAACCTCTCATCCTTATCGCCTGGAGACATAGGCCAAGGGCTTCTGGGAGGCGCCCTCGGCCTCTTCGGCACCCTGGCCTCCGCTGCGGGCGGGGTCATAGTTGTCGCTTTTTTGGCCTTCTACCTGGCAACAACCCCCGAACCCATCGTGAATTGGGTAATGAAGCTCTTCCCCCCCGACCGCCGGCCCCGGGTGGAGGAGGTGCTTTCGAAGATGCGAATAAAGTTGCTGGACTGGCTAAAGGGGCGTCTGATCTCCATGGCTATAGTGGGCGCACTCTCGATAGCCGCGCTCTACATCATAGGGGTCCCCGGGGCTCTCTCTTTGGGCATCTTAGCCGGGCTAGTCTCCTTCGTGCCTTATATCGGGCCGATAATAGGGGTGATCCCACCGACACTCCTCACTCTGGGCGACTCCCCCACGGACGCCATCTGGGTACTGATAGCCTACGCGGGCATTCAAGTAGTGGAGAGCTACCTGATCACCCCCCTGGTCATGGAGGAGGTGGCCTCCCTCCATCCCGCGGTGGTCGTCGCCGCGGTAGCCGCACTCGGGTCGGCCTTCGGTATCCTCGGAGCTATCTTGGCCCTTCCGATAGCCCTTGTGGCAGACTTATTGGTAAAAGAGTTGTGGTTCAAGCGCTGGGAACAAAGAGAATAACGTACGGCCTCGTCGAGTAGGCTTAGAACTTACCTTCTAGAGCGTGTAATCTATGTCGCGGTGGTACCGGCCACCGGTCCGTCCCCCGAGGAACGCGCCGAGTAAAGCTACCAACACCGCGGCGACCAGAATACCTATACCTACGGCTCCCTGGGCGACGAGGTCGTTGAATCCGGGAAGTATGTTCCCCTGGATAAAGCCCTGCATATTCTCCGCAACTCCGGCCGGTAAAAAACTACTAAAGATACCGCCGGCCAACAAAAACAGAATGCCCGCTATAACGGTCCAGATGATCAGCATAGCCCCGTTGAGTCCACCGTCGAAACGGGCCAGCCGTCCCGACACGTAGCCACCAAAGAAGTACATCAGGAAGAGCACGACTCCTACAACAGCCAAGCCGGTAAACGCCGCGGCTCCGAGAGTTTCACCGCTAAGGTCCACCGAAAACCCCAGCGGGATCAGCACGAGAGCGGGGATCAGGGCCAGCACCGCACCACTGACGAGGGCAACCACGAAGCCTACGAAGCTCGCGAGCCAATCCGTACCGCCGTATATATCGCGCAGCCGTTCCTCGCGCTCCTCCATGGCCTCGAAGTAGCCACCGGAAGATGTTCCTGTAGAGCCCTGGGCTCCCGGAGACCGCATCACCCGGGTTCCAGCTTCGCCGCCCCGCGTCTGTCTACGGTCCGAGCGTCGAGTACGGGCCTCTCCACCGCCGGATTGCTGTTGCGGTATCTGCCGGGTTTCTTCTTCCCGCTGCGGCTGCTGCTGCCGGGTCTGTTCATCTTCGTCCCCGAGAGGCCCGGATCTCCGACGCTCTCTGGATCTATCGTTCGAATTCTCGCTCATCTGTCTCCCTAGCAATCGCTTGCTATGCTACCCGGGAATTCTACCCTGATACTGCCGGTCACACCGACGCCCCCCTTACGCGCAGCATTCCGATCATGTACGATTCAAGGATGAGGGACCTTTCGTGGGCCGCTTTTATACAGTTGGATAAAAATCTCCCTCTTCCAACTCGACCGGACTATACACCGGGCCATATCCACTTCTCATCCTCGTCCATATTATAGCCCATGATGTTGCGGGCAGGTCTCCCGCGACGAGGCATAAGTCAAACGATACAGGAGGGTTTTTTGGATCCCAACGCTAAACAGGCCGTACTGACCCAGGCTCACGAGGCCAACGTAAAGTTTATCCGGTTGCAGTTCACGGATATTCTGGGGACGCTAAAGAGCTTCGCCATCACGGTCGAGGAGCTAGAAGACGCGCTCGACGGCGGTATGGGCTTCGACGGGTCTTCGATCACCGGCTACCAGGACATCGAAGAGTCGGATATGATCGCCATGCCAGACCCCGGTTCTTTCCAGATCATCCCTTGGAGCCCGCAGGAAGAGCCTACGGCCCGCATGATCTGCGACGTCCAGACTCCCGACGGCGATCCTTACGTCGGCGACCCGCGCTACGTCCTGAAACGAGCCCTGGAACGGTCCAAAGAGATGGGCTTCGACAAGTTCTACGTCGGCCCGGAGCTTGAGTTTTTCTATTTCAAGGACCCGTACAGCACTGAGCCCCTAGACTACGGCGGCTACTTCGACCTGACGACCCTAGACGCGGCGACCAGCCTGCGCCGGGATACGGTCCAGACGCTACAGCAGCTCGGTATCAAGGTGGAGTATTCGCACCACGAAGTCGGCGTGTCTCAGCACGAGATCGACTTGCGCTACGATGACGCCCTCTCGATGGCCGACAAGGTGATGACCTACAAGACGGTCGTCAAGGAGATCGCCACCCGCCACGGTGTCTACGCGACGTTCATGCCCAAGCCGCTAATGGATCAGAACGGCTCCGGTATGCACACCCACCAGAGCCTCTTCACCGATGGGAAGAACTCCTTCTTCGACGGAGACTCAGAGGACTACCTCTCTGACGAGGCAAAGGCGTTTATCGCCGGACAGCTCCGGCACGCCCGCGAACTCTCGGTTATCTTCGCCCAGCACGTAAACTCCTACAAACGTCTGGTCCCCGGCTACGAGGCCCCGGTCTACATCGCCTGGAGTCGCCGTAACCGCTCGGCCCTGGTACGAGTGCCCGGCTTCCACCCCGGCGAGGAGAAAGCCACGCGCATGGAACTGCGCTGCCCCGACCCGGCGGCGAACATCTACCTCGTGCTGGCCGCGCTGTTGCACGCGGGCCTCGAAGGCATCGAGAAGGGCTACGAGCTCTCCGAGCCGATGGAGCGGAACCTCTACAACCTCACCCCCGAAGAGCGGGAGAAGATGGGCATCGAGAGCCTGCCCGCCGACCTGGGAGAGGCGATCCGGGCGGCACAGGACTCCGAGCTGCTGCACAAGGCGCTCGGCGAGCACTGCTTCACCCGTCTGCTCGACCTAAAGCGCGAGGAGTTCGAGGAGTATCGCGTGCAGGTAACACCGTACGAGCTGGAGAAGTTCCTGCCGATCTTGTAAATCGGTCAGCTTCTCGGCGGATCAACTATCAGGAAGGGACGCGGCTCTGGTCGCGTCCCTTTTCTATGCACTAATGTTCCTTCGAGCGGTAGAACAGATCCAACCGCCACGGGCTCACGCCCAATGCGAAGGCGATTTGCATGAACCCCCAAAGCAACATGGTGCGTAAGGCATTCCCTCGCCAGCGACGTCCAGAGCTTACCACCGGCCCGAGCAGGTAAGCCGTTTTGCCGTGATGTTCCATTCTCTGCACAAAAACTATATCTTCCATGATGGGTATAGCGGGAAAGCCCCCGAATGACTCATATGCATCGCGCCGCACAAAGAAACCCGAGTCTCCATAGTAGCGACGGAGCTTACGATAAATTGGGGTCAGAGTCTCCAACCAGAGCCCGAGCAATCCCCCATCCGGGTAGTGCAAGCGGAAGTTACCGCCGATATATCCAGCTCTTACGGCGCGCTCTATCTGAGTCGCAACATCCGGCGGCGGCAGCACATCAGCGTGTAAGAAGAACAGAACGTCCCCTGTAGCCACTTGAGCCCCGGCCCGAAGTTGCATGCCGCGACCCGGTTCAGAGACCGTTAGCCACATTCGGCGAGCGGCGAGTTCTTGCGTACCGTCGGTAGAGCCTCCGTCGGCGACTATGACCTCATGTATGCCCGGCGTGGCTTCAAGCCGTTCGAGTAGCCGGTCCAGGTTCTGTACTTCGTTGAGGGTTGGGATTATCGTGGAAATCTTCATGTTCAGGCGTGCAGGTGCTACTCGGGCTCCGCCGCCGGATGTTTTTTGACCGGCGGCGAGTCGAAAGCGGGCTCGTCGTCTTCGAGGAACGTTTCGAGACCGGGGGGATGCAACCGTGCGCCGCCCCGCAGGTAGATCAGGGTGATAATCAACATCCCGGCCAGCATGAAACCGAGAACTATCCAGTAACCGACATGCAGACCAGTGAGCAAGCTCTCACCCCCGGAGCCGTACAGACGAGCAATGTATACAAGCACCGGACCCACGGTATACGCACTTGCGAGCCGCAACAACTCGACCAGCGCGATAGCGCGCCCTACCAACATCGACGGAACGCTCAGGGCTGCCATCAAAAGCCCCGGCGTTACGGTCAGGCTCGCGCCCAGGCCTAGTGCAGCCGCAATGACAAGTATCCGGGCGTCTCCGGTCTGAGACGTTATTCCGGTGAGACCCCAGGCGGCTAGAGAAAGTGAGATCATACCGAAAAGCGGCATCGTCAAAACCCAGCGACTGGTCAGCACGAAGCCGACGATGACGGCTCCAACGATGCCCATAACGAGCTCCGGCCAGAACAGAAACCCCGATGCCGGAGCCTCTAAACCGCGGACACGTTCCAGAAAAAGCAGCGTCAACTCCATAAGGCCCGTAAAAGCGGCCCCCGAGATAATAGCGGCCAGTATGCCCATCACCGGGAAAGTGGTAGTCAGTGGCCTCACCGGCATGAGCGCCTCGCTCCGCGCGCCTTCCAAGATAACCAGTGCAACCAGCATGATTAAGCCCAAGGAGGCCGTAACGTAGAACAGCGGAGACCCGGCCCCAAACCCCATAAGCGCACCAACCCCGACGAACGAGAGGCCGGCCCCGCCAGCGGAGAGCAGCAACGCCGAAGCGTCTATCCGGGCTCCGGGGTTCAGGGGCGCTTTTTCGGCGAGCGAGAGCAGGGCCAGCACGAGCGTCGCCACCCCGATGATCGCGGTTGCGAGGAACAGCAGGCGCCACGCCCCGGTTATGGCGACGTATCCCCCGACCAGCGGACCCGCCGTGACAGCCCCGAAGAGTCCTACGACGACGGCCGGGATGGTGGTTTTGAGTCGGAAAGCGGGGAAGCCGGTAACTAGCGGCGGCAGGGCCGCGACGAGCAGGAGCCCGGTAGCCAGACCCTGAAGAGTGTGGCCCAGGATCAGGGCCACCATGTTGGGTGCGAGAAACCCTATAAGGGATCCGACGATAAACATGCTCTGATAACTCACGAAGAGCGGCCGGTTCCTGAAGCGCTGGGCCAGATCGGCGGCGAGGACTGCCCCGAGGGCCAGGGCCGCGTTGCTAAAGATCGAGACCCATAAGATGCTGCCCGGGCTTGTACCGAGGCTTTCGGCGATCGTAGGCTTAAGTAGGCCCAACGCCGAGCTCAGGATGAATCCGGGTGAGAGAGCCATTAGGGATACGATCAAGGTCGGCCAGTAGGCCCCTCGCAGTGCGTGTCCGAAGCTCAACAAAATCCGAATGCTACAGGCGATTTGTCGGAAAGTGTGCCGCTCACGTTCACCCCGGGGTTATACCATTTATCTTTGCCGTATAATCCAGACCGTTGCTCGACAAATCGAGCCATATTCAGTAACTCTCGAACGGAGGTGATCCCGGTTTGGTCCAGATAGGCGCCCGGGTCGAAGGCTTATCACAGATTCCCGCAGACTTGCTCGTAGTCTGCCTGTACAAAAACGAGGAACCCCCGGAGGCCATCCGGGAAATATCCGACCCCGCCACCTCAAATGCAGACTTCTCCGGCAAACCGAACGAGACAGCCTTGCTCTACACCGGCGGGACAATTTCGGCTTCCCGGTTGTTGCTGCTAGGCCTCGGTGACGAAGGCTCGTTTACCTTAGAGAAACTCCGCCGCGCAGCCGCCACAGCAGCCAAAAAAGCCCGGAGCCTGAAAGCCGAAAACGTAGCTTTCGTCCCGAAAACCCCTGAAGGTTCCGGCATCGAAGGCGTGACCCGGGCGGTGTCCGAGGGCGCGGCGCTCGGTCTCTACCGCTTTATGCGCTATAAGACTTCCGAAGAGGAGTCTAATGCCAGTGAGGAACATCCAGCGAACTTCGACGTGGTTCTCTCGCCGGAAGATGAAGAAGCTGCGAAACGCGGCATTTATGAAGGCGAAAGCCTGGCTGTAGCGGCTACATTGGCCCGAAACCTGGCAAACGAACCCTCCAACACGGCGACGCCGGAGTACCTGGCGGAGAAGGCGCGTGAGATCTCCGAAAAGCACGATATGGAGCTCACCGTTCTCGACCGGGCCGGCATAGAGGCCGAAGGACTCACAGGGCTTGCGACTGTCGGACGCTCGGCCTCCAACGAGCCCAAGTTTATCGTGCTGGAGCACCGCAAGGCTGGAGACGAAGCCCCGGTCGTACTGGTCGGTAAGGCCGTCACCTTCGACTCCGGGGGCATCTCCATAAAGCCCTCCGGCGGCATGGAAGAGATGAAGTTCGACATGGGTGGTGGTGCGGCGGTACTCGGCGCCATGGAGGCCGTCGGGAGGCTAGGCCTTCCCTTGAACATAGTCGCCCTCGTGCCAGCTACGGAAAACTTGCCGGCGGGCGACGCCTACAAGCCCGGCGACGTACTCCGAATGCACTCGGGCAAGACCGTGGAGATCGTCACCACAGACGCCGAGGGCCGTCTCATCTTGGCCGACGCACTCTCCTACGCGAAGCGCTACGAGCCCGCAGCGATCGTAGATTGTGCCACCCTTACAGGTGCGGCCCTCGTCGCTCTCGGACATCACGCTTCGGGCTTGATGGGCAACGACGGAGATTTGATCGCCGAAGTCCAGGCCGCCGGTGAGACGGCTGGCGAAAGGGCGTGGCCGCTCCCGCTCTTCGAAGAGTACACCGAACAGATAAAAGGCACTACTGCCGATATAAAGAATAGTGGAGGACGTTTTGGCGGAGCCCTCACGGCTGGGGCTTTCCTCAAGGAGTTCGCAGATTACCCCTGGGCACACCTGGACGTTGCCGGCACGGCCTTCGGCGCGAAAGGCAATGCGTACACACCAAAAGGCGGAACAGGAACCCCGGCGAGGTTGTTGGTCGAGTTTCTAATAGGACGCACGGGAGGACGTATATGATCCTAAAAATGCTAACCGTCGGACCGTTTCAGGAAAATTGTTACGTAGTCGGAGACGAAGAGTCGGGTGAAGGAGCCTTGATCGACCCGGGCGACGAAGCCTCTCGGATAGCGCTTGTGGTCGAGCAGACGGAAGTGGAGATCGGCCAGATCATCCTGACCCACTCCCACATAGACCACATCGGGGCCGTAGCCCAACTAAAGGAAGAATACACCTGTCCCGTCCTGATCCACGACGAAGCCGAACCCATGCTCAAACAAGCCCCGACCCAGGCTATGATGATGGGCCTCAAATTCGGCAAAATCCCGTCCGTTGACCGCTACATCGAAGATGAAGAGGTAGTAGAAGTCGGCGGCCTGCAACTAAAGGCCCTCTACACACCGGGCCACGCGCCAGGCCACCTCTCCTTCTACGTCGAGGACGGAGGAATCGTGATCTCCGGCGACGCACTCTTCGCGGGGAGCGTCGGACGGGTGGATCTGCCGGGCGGCAGCATGGAGGTTTTGATGACGAGCATCAAAGAGCGTCTCCTGACCCTGCCGGACGAGACCCTCGTCTATCCCGGCCACGGCCCGGATACGACAATAGGCAGCGAGAAAGAGTACAACCCGTTTTTGACCGGCGGAGGGCTGCTTTGAGCGAGAGCGTCCATCAACACCGGGAGGCGGCCCCGGATCACGTTCGGGTCGCCGCGCTCACCATAAGCGACACTCGCACTCCGGAAGATGATACCGGCGGCGACACGATCCAGGAACTGCTGGAAGAAGCGGGACACGAGATCGTCGAGCGCAAGATCGTGCGGGACGATGTGGCCCAAATTCAGACCACCCTCGTGCAACTTCTGACCCGTGATGACGTGGACGCCGTGGTCACGACCGGCGGGACCGGCATTTCCGCCCGAGACACGACTTACGAGGTCGTGGAACGCATGCTGAACAAAAAGCTCGACGGGTTTGGGGAAATCTTCCGGGTTCTCTCCTACGAGGAGATCGGGGCCGCCGCCATGCTCAGCCGCGCCACCGCCGGGGCCGTTGGCAACAAGTTCTTGGCTTGCCTCCCCGGCTCCCGCAACGCGGTGCGTCTCGCCGTCGAGAAGCTCCTCGTGCCCGAAATATCACACATCGTCTTCGAACTCCGCAAACACCGGGAAGGAAGTTAAATGGAACGTGAACCCCTCTCTTCTGAGAACGAAGCGCTCTGGGTCCAACTCTGGGATCTTTGGCAAGCTAACGACGAGGAGGATGTGATCCTGGATTCTTCCAAACTCGAAGACCTGGAAGACGCTATCCCGGCACTGCAGGGCCGAATGAAGACCGCCCTCGCCTATCTCCAGCGCGCCCGTTACATCCAGTATCGCTCCGGCGTCAGCGACGAGGGTATCGAACCAATTCTCTACGACGTCTACGAACCACGATAAAAACATGAATAGCATCTGCATTTTCTGCGGTTCTAGCTCCGGCAAGGATCCCGCCTATGCAGAGGCGGCTCGCTTTCTGGGAGAGACGCTCGCGCGGAGAGGCGTCACGCTCGTCTACGGTGGCGGAAACGTTGGCCTCATGGGCATCGTGGCGGATGCGGCGCTCGAGGCCGGTGGCGAGGTGATCGGGGTAATGCCAGAGGCGTTGGTGGAACGCGAGATCTCCCACACTTCTCTCACGAAGCTACATGTCGTGGGCTCCATGCACGATCGTAAGGCCCTCATGTCCGAACTGTCGGATGGATTCATCGCGCTACCGGGCGGCAACGGTACATTGGAAGAGTTCTTCGAAGTCTTGACCTGGGCGCAACTCGGCGAGCATCGCAAACCCTGCGGGCTGCTCAACGTCTCCGCGTACTACGATCCACTGCTCAGTGTTCTCGACCATATGGTGGATCAGGGGTTTCTTTCAGAGAAGCACCGCTCGATAGTGCAAGTAGAGTCCGAGCCGGAAAATATGCTCGAAGCCTTCGACAGCTACACACCGCCGGTGACCGTAAAGTGGATAGACTCCGATGATACGTAAAAGAAGCGGCCGGCTCTTCTGAGCCGACCGCTGACAAACTGTAATGCTAACTAGCTTCTAGGTGACCGTAAGCTGGTGGCCCTGTTCTTTGTACCGATTTGCCATTTCATCGAGCGTGATCGGATCGTAGTCTCCAGCGTGCCCGGCCTGGCCGAATGCTTCCATTCTCGCCTTAACTACACCCTGCATCGCCGCGCGCGCGGGCTTGAGGTAAAAGCGGGGATCGAAGGCGCTTGGGTCTTCGGAGAAGGCTTTTCGGATGGCTCCGGTTGAGGCTAGACGTAGGTCGGTGTCTACGTTTATCTTCCGGACGCCGTGCTTTACGCCTTCCTGGATCTCACGCACCGGCACGCCCCAGGTCGGGCGGATCTCACCACCGTACTCGTTGATGAGGTCCACGAGTTCCTTCGGCACGCTAGAGGAGCCGTGCATGACCAGGTGCGTGGTCGGGAGCTTCTCGTTGATCTCCTCGATGATGTGCATCGCCAAGACCTCGCGATCGGGCTCTTTGGTGAACTTGTAAGCCCCGTGGCTCGTCCCGATGGCGACCGCCAAAGCGTCGACCCCGGTCCTTTCCACGAACTCTACCGCCTGATCCGGGTCCGTAAGGTTTACCTCACCCGAGCCGTGACCATCTTCGATGCCGCCTAGCGTGCCGAGCTCACCTTCGACCGTTACGCCTCGCTCGTGGGCCATTTCGACCACCTCGCGCGTGACGTCCACGTTGTAGTCGAAGCTCGCGGGAGTTTTACCATCAGCCTCCAACGAACCGTCCATCATAACGCTCGTGAAACCAAGATCTATCGCGCTCTTGCACGTTTCGGGGGAGTTACCATGGTCTTGATGAAGCGCCACGGGGACCTCGGGGTAAACCTCGGAGGCCGCAAGCATCAGATGGTATAGAAACCGGTCGTTGGCGTATTTGCGGGCGCCGCTCGAAGCCTGAATGATCACCGGAGAGTTTGTCTCCTGGGCGGCTTCCATAATTGCCTGTACCTGCTCCAGGTTGTTGACGTTGAACGCGCCAACACCGTAGCCACCATTGGCCGCCTCGTCTAGAAGCTGCCGCATCGTTACCATTGCCATGCTCTGTTTCCTCCTTGATTCTAGTACCAGAGTTCTCTGGAGAAGTATAACTGCTGTGGCCGGACACAAAAAGGAGCGCCCCGAAGAGACGCTCCCAAGTTACCGCTAAATTGTCTGTTAGGCGTAGCTAACGTCTACCCTATCTCCGCGAACCACGTATCGGCCTGACCATGTCGGGCCCATAGTCCAATAATCGCCTATAGCTTCGGTGCAAGTTTGTAGTGAGATCATGTCCCGCCCCGCGATCGGATTGGACACCGAGACTTCGTTGGGTGTGACTTCTAATATCTCTGTCACCTCGTAGGTGTAAGTCGTACCGTTGGCGTCCGTTAAGTAGATCGGATCCCCAGTGACCATGAGCGGAAGGTTGTAAAACTGGTAGTAGCTCGCCGTTCCCGGCCAGCCTAATCTGTGCGCCGAAATATAGGGATTGGCGCTCTCCTGCCACGGGAAACCAGACTCTTCTAGCTTGGTAGCCCCAACGTCTAGCATTGCGGGATCACTGCTGTTGTAAACCGCGTTATCGTAGAGTCCCAACTTCGGAACCGTGAGATACGTCGTTTTGTCTTGCGGTGGTGGCGGTGCAGCTGGTTTGGCTTCAGCCTGCGCAGCCGCGCCTCCCTCCGCTTTTTTGTCGTCGGCAGACTTTTGGTCGGATTCTCCCTCTTTCGCGGCCTCGTCTTTGGCAGCCGCCTCGTCTTCAGTCATGGCCTGGTCCGGCTGCTCCTCTACTACCTGCTCCACAACTTCCGGCGCGGAAGCGGGGAGTGGGACCTCGACCCGCTCTACCGAATTCACCGCCTGTCCGGTCGCGGCGAGGCTGGACAGGCTAGAAAAAAGCAGCCCGCCAAGCAGAAGTATTACCAGCGAGGCGAAAAGAACAAGCCCTACCCGCCGACGGCGTTTACGAAATATACGACGATCAGATCTATTACCCATCTGGCGATTCTAACAGTCCGTTTCGCAACGTGGTAGGGGAGTGTTGGAAGTTTTTTTAAGATTCGTGAAAAAGAGCTTTCTCCATAGATGGTATGTGAGACAGGGCACACAATATCTTGCGGACGAAAAATTTAGGATGTACCGGCAACTAGATTCCTTGTGTGCGGGGAACGGAGCTGTGTGGAGTAGTATGTAGATCTCTAGCCTGTCATCTGAGACCCCATCTGAATTCGGATATGATCTCCGTTTCGGGCAGCCGGACATCAATGAAAGAGCTTCGAGCAAAAATTGCCGACAAGTAGAGAAAACAATGGCACCCCGGGGCGAGATTCCACTTTGGTAGCGCAGGGCCTGAAAAAGAGTTACGGAGAGTTTCAGGCCGTGAAGGGCATAGATTTCGAGGTTTATCGGGGCGAGTGCTTCGGGTTTCTCGGGCCGAACGGCGCCGGCAAGACTACAACGATGAAAATGATCTACGGCGCTGCCGTGCCGACGGACGGGGAGTTGAACGTCGCAGGACTGGACGTGAGGCACGACGAACGCCGGGTAAAACGGCGCATCGGAGTCGTGCCGCAGGAAAACAACCTCGACGACGACCTGAAGGTCAAAGAAAACTTGCTCGTCTATGGTCGGTACTTCGACCTGCCCAAAAAATTGGCACTCCAGAGGGCCGAAAAATTGTTGGAGTTCGTGCAGCTAACCGAGAAGGCGGAGTCTAAAGTAGAACAACTCTCCGGCGGTATGAAGCGGCGTTTGCTCATCGCCCGCGCCCTTATAAACGACCCGGAGATTGTGGTGCTCGACGAACCGACTACGGGTTTGGACCCACAGGCCCGCCATTTAGTGTGGGACCGCCTGCGGAAACTTACACGGGAGAATAAGACCCTTGTTCTTACAACGCACTACATGGAAGAAGCGGCACAGCTCTGTGACCGGTTGATCATAATGGAGGGTGGCGAAATCATTGCCAACGGTTCGCCGCGGACCATGATCGAGGAGCACGTAAGCCCGCAGGTCCTGGAGTTTCGGGCCCGCCACGAAGCGCTGGAGCGGCTCGAACATCTTCTAGAAGGCAACGCTGAGGCCACCGAGAATACCGGTGACGCACTGCTGGTCTACACCGCAGACGCTGAGTTGATCCTTGAGAAAGTTCGCGACTCCGGGATAGAGATAGACAATACGGTCGTACGGCAGGCGGGGCTCGAAGACGTGTTTTTGCGGCTCACGGGACGGAGCCTGATCGAATGAGAAAATCCGAGTTCCGTGTCCCTTCGCCTCGCGGCGCTTTCCGCGTCTGGCAGCGCAATATAACCATCTTCCGAAAGTACTGGAAGACCATCATGTTCCCAAACCTCTTCGAACCACTGCTCTACCTGGCCGCCCTAGGGCTCGGGCTCGGGGCTTTTATTCAGGAGGGTGGCATAGATGGTCGGAGCTACGTGCAATACATAGCGCCGGGGCTATTGGCCTCCAACGCCATGTTCGCCGCCTCCTTCGAGAGCACCTTCAACACCTTCGTCAAGCTCAAGATAGACCGCATCTACGACGCCATTATCACCACACCCGTTAACGCCGAGGACGTGGTAGCCGGCGAGTACCTGTGGGCCGGAACCCGTGCCGCCCTCTATGGAACAGGCTTCCTCGCGATGCTTACGGCTTTGGGAATCATCTTCGACGAGCCTCTCATAGTTTCTTTCTGGGCGCTGCTCATTCCACCGATGTTACTCGTCATAGGCATCATGTTCAGCGTCATGGGAACCTTGTTCACCAGCCTCATACAGCGCATAGACCTCTACGCCTACTATTTCACGCTAGTCGTGACACCGCTTTTCCTCTTCTCCGGGATATTCTTCCCGATCCAGGACTTCACGGCTCCTGTGCCCCAGATCGCCTGGTTCACCCCACTCTACCACGCAGTAAACGTCTGTCGGGGGTTGGCTACAGGGCCTTCGCCGGGGGTGCTGGTAGACGTTGCCTGGGTCTTTATCTTTACTCTGGCGCTCGCTATGTTACCAATCCGCTTCATGCGAAGGCGACTCATTAGCTAAAGCATTTGCGAGGTCTTCAAACGGTTTCTTTGCCTGCCCACCACGCCAGCAGAAGCATCGGTAGAAGATCTAGTCGTTGATATCGACGATCTCACAACTCTGGGCTACGAAATCTTCGGTGCCTACAACCACTTCGTCCCGGCCCGGCCCACAGTAGAAGTAGTCTTTTTGGCGGTCGAGACTTCCGTGGATAACGTCGTCGCCGTGCTCCCCGTACATATGGTCCGTACCGGTCTTTCCGGCAATCAAATCGTTGCCATGTCCCCCACGGAGGCGATCCGCACCAGCTTTGCCAGACAACCTATCTCTACCAAGACCACCGACGACGTTGTCGTCGCCCGCGCCATCGTAGATGATGTCTCTGCCGGGGCCGCCTCTTAGATTGTCGCCGGTTCCGGCACCATAGATAGTGTCGGCTCCCTTGCCGCCGTAGATCCTGTCGAATCCAGCCGTACCGTATAGTGTATCGGCCTTTGTAGTGCCACTACACCCACCTCCGTCGCACTTCTTGGTCACGGCCAGAGCCGCGCTCGTGGCGAGAAGCAGCATCACAAACACGAAAGCGGCGACTTTGGCCACGAGGGTCACCGAACGACATCCTCACTCAGGCACTCTGCTTGCGCTTTAGGCACTACAGTCTGGCGCCTTTGGCTAACCCAGGAAGATAAGCGCGACATTGGTGAGCGTGAACAGGCCGATGACGATTAGGGTGAGCCTGGTCAAGTTTTTCTCCATAACGGTTGTGCCGGAGAAAGTGCTGCCCATCCCACCGCCGAAGGAACCTGAGAGACCTCCACCTTTGCCCGAGTGCAGGAGTATCAGCCCGATAAGGGAGATGCTCAATATAACGTGAAAGAACGCGATAATGTAAGTAAACATTTTACTACTTTATCATACGGCTTTTACTCACTCCACCGCTGCTACTCGTCAATAGGAAAGTCATTCTCGGCGGCAGCACTGATCAACTCTACAAATGACTCGACCTCTAAGCTAGCCCCGCCGACGAGGCCGCCGTCTATGTCATCCTTAGCGATGAGTTCCTCGACGTTTTCCGGTTTCATGGAGCCGCCGTAGAGGATGCGAACGGTGTCGGCGAAGTCGTCGCCTTTCAGGTCTTTGAGGAGGCCCCGGATCTGCCCGACAGCGTCCTGCGCATCCTCGGGAGACGCTGTATCGCCCGTCCCTATGGCCCAGATAGGCTCGTAGGCGAAGACGATACTGTCACCACTAAGGTCGTCTTTGATTTCTTCCATGACCCGTTCTATCTGGCCGGAGACTTTGTCCCACATTCCGCCTCCGTCGCGTTCTTCTTTTGTCTCACCGACGCAGACCACGGGCAACAGACCGGATTCCAGGGCTTTGGCCGTTTTGCGGGCGACCATTTCGTCGTCTTCACCAAAGACCTCGCGCCGCTCAGAATGTCCTACCACGACCGTCTGTACGCTAATGTCCTGCAGCATCTCGGCGGAGATTTCTCCGGTAAAAGACCCGCTATCCTCGTAGTAGAAGTTCTGTGCCCCCGCTATTACGGCGCTATCCTCCACCATCCGGGCGACCTCGCCGAGACAGGTGAAAGGCGTGAATACCGCTACGTCTACCCCTTCGGCGTCTTCCGCCCGGGGCAGGAGCGCCGCCGTGTAATCCTGCGCCTCCCGAACGGTTTTGTTCATCTTCCAGTTGGCCGCCATCATTGGCTTACGTGCCATGCTAACTCTCCTTATCCGGCAGAACCGCAACACCCGGCAGTTCCTTGCCTTCTACGTATTCTAGTGACGCCCCGCCCCCGGTCGAGATGTGGCTCATCTCACCCTCTAGGCCGAGCTTGTTGACGGCGGCGACCGAGTCGCCACCTCCTATAACACTCGTTGCGTCGCTTTCGGCGACCGCCCGGGCCACGCCTTCGGTACCTTTCGCGAAAGCATCCATCTCGAAGACCCCCATCGGGCCGTTCCAAAAAACCGTCTTCGCCTCTTCCAGGTATCCGCGGAACGCCTCCACAGTTTCGGGACCGATATCCAGGCCCATCCAACCGTCGGGTATGCCGTTCACCTTGACTGTTTCCTTGTCGGCGTCTTCTTCCATCTTCTCGGCGGCTATTACGTCCACCGGGAGCACTAACTTGTCCCCCGCCTTCTCCATGAGATGTTCGGCTTCTTCGAGGTATTCTTCTTCTACTAGGGACCCACCAACCTCGTAGCCCTGGGCCTTGAAGAACGTGAAGCACATCGCGCCCCCGATGAGCAGGGTATCGGCGACCTCTAGAAGGCTTTCTATAACGCCGATCTTGTCGGAGACCTTCGCCCCGCCCAGAATCGCAACGAACGGACTCTCCGGATCTTCGAGGACCGAGTCCAGGTAATCCAGCTCCGCCTCCATCAAGAGGCCCGCCGCAGCCGGCAGCCGCTCGGCAACTCCGACGGT
Organism: Rubrobacteraceae bacterium; assembly: GCA_965214475.1. Lineage (GTDB taxonomy): Bacteria > Actinomycetota > Rubrobacteria > Rubrobacterales > Rubrobacteraceae > SIRX01. The sequence continues at coordinate 882,666 of OZ243953.1, forward strand.
GGTTGCGTGGGCCCGGTGGGCCGCTCCGAAGGCGTCGTTCACGTATAGGTCTGCGAGCGCGGCGAGTCCTTCGGAGAGCTCGTCGGCGTTATCCGTTTCCCCCGGATAGAAGCGAGAGTTCTCCAGCAGCACGACGCCTTCGCCGTTCCAGTCTTCCAGTTCCTTCTGTACCTCGTCACCTACCGCGTGATCGAGTTTTTTGACCGGCTCGCCGAGCAGCTCTTCAAGACGTTTTGCTACCGGGTCCATTGCAAAATCCGTGTTTCGTTCACCTTTGGGGCGACCGAGATGGGATATAAGAATTGGCTCGGCTCCCTCGGAGAGCAAGTGCCGGATGTTGGGCAGTGCGCGCTCAATGCGAGTATCATCGGCGACTTCTCCGTTCCCAAGGGGAACATTGAAGTCGACCCGCACGAGCACCCTTTTGCCCTGGAGGTCGAGGTCTCTGACGCTCTTCTTATTCATCGCTCCTCCCTCATAAATACGGTCCGGGGGCGTGAAGCCACCCCCCCACCCCCGGACCCGGCATGCTACTTACAGGCTCAGTCTAAAGCTGTTCGCCGACGTAGGCGACGAGGTCGCAGGTGCGGCTGGAATAGCCCCACTCGTTGTCATACCAGCCCAGGACCTTGACCGTTTTACCCATGGACATAGTGGAGCCGGAGTCGAAGACGCACGAGTGCGGGTTGCCGATGATGTCGCTGGAGACCAGTGGCGCCTCGGAGTACTCCAGGATGTGCGATAGCTCGCCCTCGCCGGCCTCCTTGAAGGCAGCGTTGATGTCGTCCGCCGATACTTCCTGGCTGAGTTGGGCCGTCAGGTCGGTTATGGAGCCGTCGACGACGGGGACGCGGAGCGCCATACCGTCGATCTTACCTTCCATCTGCGGGAAGATGGTACCGACGAGCTTGGCCGCCCCGGTGGAGGTCGGGATGATGTTCTGGGCGGCGGCCCGGGCCCGGCGCGGATCTTTATGGGCCCCGTCCACGACGCCCTGGTCGTTAGTGTAGGCGTGGCAGGTGGTCATGAGGCCACTCTCCATACCGAACTGCTCGATCAGGACCTTCGCCATCGGTACGATGCAGTTGGTCGTGCAGCTACCGTTGGAGATCACGTTATCGCTGTCGGGATCGTAGTTCTGGTGGTTTATGTCGTAGATAAAGGTGCCGTCAATGCCCTTTGCCGGAGCGCTGATGACTACCTTTTTCGCGCCGCCGTCCAGATGCTGGCCAGCGGAGTCGTCGGTAAAAACACCGCTGGACTCGACAACGACGTCCACGCCCAGGTCACCCCACGGGATATCCGACGGATTCTTCTCGGAGAAAGTCTTTATCTCGCGGTCGCCCACGCGCATAGCGTCGTTTTCGTAGCTTACGTCTTCGTGCCACACGCCGTGGGTAGTGTCGTGCTTGAACAGGTTGACTAGGCTGTCGAACGGCACCAGATCGTTAACCGCCACCACTTCGATGTCACCGCGCTGAATGGCGGCCTTGGTGAACAGCATCCCTATCCTGCCGAAACCATTTACTCCTACTCGTACTGCCACTTAGTCCTCCTATTTTCGTTTGCTGCCTGCGTGTGCCTATTTTGCCCGAAACGTCCGGCGTTTAACAGCCCCTAGAAAGAAATTGTTTCGGCCAGCTCCATAAGTCGCCGGAGCCGGTGGTTTGCCGCACTCTTGCTGAGCCCTCCGATCCGGGCCAATTCGTGGAGCGAAGCGTCCGGGTATTCGAGGCGGAGGTCCCTCATCTCCCGTAGGGCAGGGGGTAGTTCGTCGGGGTCCAGAGCTTCCAAAACTTTTTGCTGGCGGGCGGCGGCGAGCGCGGTACGACCGGCGTTGGCAGAGTCGAAGTTGGTGACCCGGTTCGCGTTTGCCTTCGCCTCGCCGAGAACGGCCCGCGCCTCGTACTCGAGTACAGCTTCGTTGAGATCCATCTGGGAGAGCAGGGTCGTTACTCCGTCGGCGCTTTTGGTGTAGGCGACCCACCGGCCGCGGCGCCGGGCGGTCTTCAGCGGGGCACGGGAAAACTCGACGATCCGCCGGATGAAATCTCCGTCGCGGTGAACGAACTCCAGGTGATGATCCCGGCCCGGGCGGGTTACGGAACCGACCCCTTGGAACGCGCCCCTGAGGTATGCGGTGCGGTCCACCGTGCTCCGGGAAAAACGGACGACCTGCAACTTCTCCACGGACTCCGAAACCCCAGGGTCTTCGACCCGAACGGCGTAGCGGGCCCGGCCGAAGCTATCCGGCTCTACCGGAAACAGCCGGGGTTCCAGTCCGAGCTCCCGGCGCCAGAGACGCACTACCGAGCGGGCCACGGCAGCGCTGCGAGTTTTCAAGGTAATGCCCAAACTATCCCGGACGCCGATGGCATCCACCAACCCGGCAAGTTCCGCGCGGTGGGCGCGCTGATGAGCGGCGGAGGTCTCTGAGGCTAACTGACGCCGGATCTCAGAGGCAAACGAGGCCAGCTTCGCACACCGCCTCCGCGAGCCGATCCGGATCGTGTCGGACCCCGCCTCCGGCATCTTGGGCGAGTAACGGAGCCTCCCATACCCTTACGCCAAGCGTCCCTGCGGCCTCCCGGTCGAGCTCGACAGGTGCGGCACCTTCGGCGGCGTAGCGGGCTACCAGATCTTCCGACAACTTACCGCTATGAACGAGCACGCCCGTCAGGACCGGCCCGACATGCTCCGCTATAGCCCGTAGATGATCTGAGAGCACAAATCCATCTGTCTCACCCGGCTGGGTCATAACGTTCGCCACGTAGAGCACGGGTCCGGGAAAAGTAGCCAGGGCCTCCCGCACCCCGAGACCCAACAGAGCCGGTATCGTACTGGTAAACAGGCTTCCGGCACTCAGAACTACTATGTCCGCCCTTTCTACGGCCGAGATCACACCGGGCGGGGCCACGACCCCGGTGGGCTCTACAGAAACCGAAGAAACCCCTCTCCCCACTTCCCTCGCCACTGTTTCACCGTGAGAAATTGAACCGTCGGTGTGTCGAACGACCAGTGTCAGGCTCTCTACGGCCGCCGGGAAGACCCGGCCTTCGATCCTGAGAAAATTTCCGGCCTGCTCGACGCCTTCGCAGAATCCGCCGGCCATATCCGCCAATGCCGCGATAATAATGTTACCGACGGAATGATCTTTCAGGTCACCCGGGGCACCGAAACGGTAGTTAAAGACCTCTGCTAGTCGCTCCCGGCCCGACAACGCCACCAAGCAATTCCTAACGTCCCCGGGCGGGGCCACGCCAAGCTCCTGTCGCAGCCGTCCGCTGGACCCTCCGTCGTCGGCCACCGTAACGACCGCCGTAAGGTCCGCAACCCTTCCCTTTAATCCCCGGAGCAGAACGGGTAGCCCCGTGCCCCCACCAAAGGCTACGACCCTCAGATCTTCAGCGCCACTCATGTTTCACTGGTCATACTCATCCGTATTCTCGGATCGTACTATAGGCTTCGCGCGTCTTCGGCGACCCGGGCCGCTTCCAGCGTATTGTAGAGGAGCATCGCCCGCGTCATCGGGCCGACGCCTCCGGGGACCGGGGAGATCCAGGCCGCCTTAGACTCTACCTCCTCGAACTTTACGTCCCCCGTAAGACCACCATCCTCCTTGCGATGGATGCCCACGTCCACCACGACCGCTCCTTCTTTGATGTACTCGGCTCCGACCATCTCCCGACGACCGATGGCGGCGACCAGCACGTCCGCCCGGCGCGCGACTTCCGGCAGATTCTTTGTGCGTGAGTGGCAGACAGTGACCGTGGCGTTCTCAGCCAGGAGGAGCTGGACGAGTGGTTTACCGACGAGGTTAGACCGACCCAGCATCACGGCTTCTTTGCCCTCTAACTCGATTTCGTTGCGTTTGAGCGTCTGGATGATGCCGTGCGGTGTGCAGGGCAAAAGGCTCGGCAGGCCCACCGCGAGCCTTCCGGCGCTCGTGGAACTCAGACCATCTACGTCTTTAGAGGGGTCTATTCGAGAGATGAGATCCAACGAGTCGAGCCCGTCCGGTAGCGGTAGCTGGATAAAAAAGCCGGAGACAGCCTCATCTTCGTTGAGCTCTTCTACGAGCATCGCCAATTCCTTTTGGGGCACATCCTCTGCAAAACGGTGGGCTTTCGACTCGATGCCGACTTCGGCTGAGTCGTTCTGTTTGTTTCGCACGTACGTAACGGAGGCCGGATCCTCTCCAACGAGTATTACGTCCAGCCGCACCGCGCGGCCGCGGGCTTGGAGCTCTGCCACTCCTTCGGCAACTTCGGCCTTGACCTGGGCGGCTACGGCCTTGCCGTCGAGTATTTGCGCCACCTTAGAGGACCGCCAGGAGCTTTGGCGCCACCTGTTTTTTGCGGCTCATAACGCCCGGCAGGTCGATGATACTGTCTTTGGTCCGGGCGTCGAAAGCCCGCTCCACAAGCGTACAATCTCCAGCGCATAGAAGCTCGGTCCCGCCCTCGATTATGTCCGTAACCATGAGCGCGGAGAAAACATATTCGTTCTCCCGAAGCTTCTCCTCCAGTGCTTCTATAAGCTCGTTTTTGCGATCCATTACAGCGGTTCCAACCGTCTCTACCTGAGAGATGCTCATTTTTTCCCCGGAGTTCGTCGCGTACTCCTTTGCGTCCCGGGCGATGATCTCCTCTGCCGACAGGTCCGAAACGTCCGATGAGACTTCGAACATCTCCATCCCGAACTCTTTCGCGTCCAGGTCGAGCAATTCTTCCAGATACTGGACCATTTCGTGATCCCGGTCGGTAGTGGTCGGGGAGTTGAGGATCACCGTATCGGAGAGAATTGCCGCCAGCAGCATCTTCGCCGTCGACTCTTCCGGTTCGAGCTCGCTGGCCCGGTAGCGCTCGATCAATAAAGTAGCGGTCGAACCTACCGGGTCGAAGGTGGCCGGTATCGGGGTATTGGTCTCCAGGTCTCCGACGTGGTGGTGGTCCAGAATTTCGACGACCTGCGCCTTCTCGACGCCATCCACGCTCTGTCCTATCTCCGCGTGATCCACTAGCGCGACCTTACGCGGCTCCGGATTAAGCAAATTGGTACGGGTTACGACCCCGATTGGCACGTTGTTTTCATCCACCGCGATGGCCGCCCGGTAGTGGACCTCCATCACCTGCTCCGTTATATCCGTAATGAAGCTGTCCGGGTTTACGGTCAGGGGGTCTTCGCTCATGACCTCCCAGCAGGGCACGGCAAGCTGTATCATCCGGCTGGTGACGTAAGAGTCCATTGGCGAGAGTACGACGCTGACGCCTTTCTGCTTAGCCATCTCCAGCACCTCATTATCGGGACGCTTGCCGTTGGAGACTACGAGCACCCCCGCGCCAAGCTCTATCGCCCTTCGCTGTCCCTTATAGCGGTCCCCGATCACCACCACGTCACCAGGGTCCATTGACTGTCCCATCGAGTCTACGCCCATCGAGATGACCCATAGCTTACCGGAGGACTTTCTGTCCTCTCCGGCGAGTAACTCTCCCTGAAGCACCTCGACCATGGAATCTACGGAAACCGGGCTCTCGGCGAACGTCGAGGTCTCCCGCGACTCCCGGATATACATGCGGGCAAGATCCCGCTCCGTTATGAGCCCGATGAGCAAACGATCATCGTCCACTATCGGGACCTGGCTTATGTTTCTCTCGGCCATCATGAGGCCTACATTGTGCAACGGATCATTCTTACCGGCGACCGCCACATCGTCACTCATCACGTCCTTGACCCGGAGCTTTATGTGGCTGATTCGTTTAGGAGACGACGCTCCACTCTTATCCAACGCCCACTGAGTCTGGGAGTTCACCTCCCCGAGCCGGGCCGGCGTGTAGTAGTTCTCCTCATCCAGCAGGTTCTTCAACTCTGCATAACCGATAGCCGAGGCTATGGTATCCGTATCAGGGTTCTTGTGTCCTGTTACATAAACTTGCGACAACTAATTCTCCTTTTGACGACTGCGCGTCCCCCCTTGGCAAGCAAGTTCTACCCGTTTGCGAACACGCTCAAGCTTTACTCAAAGGTGCGATCTCCGGCACGAGCGTCCTCTCTTCCGTACCGAACCTTACGACTATCTTCCCGGCTCCGGACTCAATGACCTCACCGACGCCGAACTTCGCGTGCCGAACCTTTTCGCCCGCGCTAAAACTGGTCGAACCTACTTTCTCCGGCGCACCCCGCAGCGGCAAGGCTCCGCCCCAGCCTCCCATTCCCCGGGCAGCGGAACCACTCGGCAGGGTCCCGGACTTGAACTCTTCCGGTATCTCGGACAGGAATCTGGAAGGCATCTGGTACTCTCGCTCCCCCCAGTTGGAGCGCAGCTTGGCGTAGGAGAGCGTGAGCGACTCCATAGCCCGCGTAATACCCACGTAACACAACCGGCGCTCCTCCTCCAGGTTCTGTTCATCTAGAGATCGGGCATGCGGGAAGGTCCCCTCCTCCATCCCTACGATAAACACGTGCGCGTACTCTAACCCCTTGGCGTTGTGCAACGTCATCAGGGTGACGCTTCCGCCGCTAGTGACGGTATCCGCCTGCGAGTAGAGCGCCTGTTCCTGCAGGAAGCCCGCCAGCGTCGGTTCGGCTTCGACCCGCTCGTACTCGCGGGCGGCGTTTATAAGCTCCTCCAGGTTCTCTAGACGCGACTCGGCCTCGATGGTCCGCTCGGCCTCTAACTCACCTTTGTAACTGGATTCGTTCAGTACGGCCTCGATGATCTCCGTCGGCGACACTTCTTGGGCGGCGACCCGCCAGCCCTCGAAAAGCTCCCGTACCGAGTGACAAGACTTTTGAGCCTTGCCCGTAACACCTGCTTCGCCGGCTTCGTCAAGTGCTTCGTAGAGCGAGGTGCCGTTTCTCCGCGCATGGTCCTGCAGCTTCGCCACCGAGGTCGCGCCCAATCCACGCTTCGGCACGTTGACGATCCGCTCCAGCGAAGCGCCGTCGGCCGGATTGGCGATCACGGCCAGGTAAGCCATGGCGTCCTTGATCTCCGCCCGCTCGTAGAACCGCACGCCCCCAACCACCTGATACGGAACCCCCTCCCGCACCAACACGTCCTCCAAAGCCCGGCTCTGCGCGTTCGTCCGGTAAAAAGCCGCAATATCCCTGGGAGAAGCGCCATCTTCCATCAGCCGCTCGATCTCCGAGACCACGAACCGTGCCTCCGCGTACTCATCCGAAGCCGTAAAGACACGAATCCCTTCTCCTTCATCCCCCGCCGTCCACAACTCCTTAGCTTTGCGCGAAGAGTTATTCGCCACCACAGCGTTAGCGGCTTTCAGAATAGTCTGCGTCGAGCGGTAATTCTGCTCCAGCTTCACAACCCTCGTCTCGGGATAGTCCCGCTCGAAGTCCAGAATGTTCCGGATATCTGCGCCTCTCCACCCGTACACTGATTGATCATCATCGCCGACGCAACACAAGTTGCGATGTGCGGCGGCCAGTATATTAACGAGCCTGTACTGGGCGTGGTTAGTATCCTGGTACTCGTCCACGTGGACGTATTTGAAGCGCTGCTGGTAGCGTTCGCGGACTTCGGAGAAGAGTTCGAGAAGGGCGACTGTCTGCATGATGAGGTCGTCGAAATCCATAGCGTTGTTTTCGTAGAGGCGTTTCTGGTAGAGGTCGTAGACTTCGGCGACGTTCTCGGCGATGTAGCCTTCGGTGTTTCGGAGGTAGTCATCGGGGCTCATCAGGACGTTTTTTGCGTTGGAGATCTGGGACTGGAAAGAGCGTGGGTTGAAGCGTTTGGGATCTTTTCCGATCTCGATAATGCAGCGCTTGACGAGCCGGACCTGATCCGCGCCGTCGTAAATCGTGAACTCCCGCTTATACCCTAACTTCTCCGCATGGACCCGCAGCAACCGGGCGCAGAGGGCGTGGAAAGTGGAGACCCACATCTTGCGTGACTCAGGACCGACGAGCAGTGCCACTCGGTCTTTCATCTCGGCGGCGGCTTTGTTGGTGAAGGTTATGGCAAGGACCTCATCCGGTTCCGCGAGCCCCTGATCTATGATGTGGGCGATTCGGTGCGTGAGTACGCGGGTCTTCCCGCTGCCAGCCCCAGCCAGGATAAGTAGCGGTCCATTAGTGTTCTCGACAGCTTCTTGCTGCGTAGGATTTAGCGATTCCAGAAGCATTGCGAGAGAGTATAGCAGTACCAGAAAGCCGTCTCCGGCCCGCTACGACGCCCGCCGGAACCTGTGGACCAGCACTTCTATATCCCTTTCTCCTTGCCGGACGGTCTCGATTTGCGTCGTACGAGTAAAGCCCTTTGCAAACATCATTTCGCGGAAGCGGGGTGTATCTCTACGCCGAGGTGTGGAGATCAAGGCTTCGCCGCCTGGCGCGAGTAGGCTCGGTATCAGCGCCGCAAGAGCCGGCACGTTCCGCTCTTCATAAAGCACGTCGGCAGCGAGCACGAGATCGAACCGTCCGGAGCCTACTACGGTTGGTGAGTGCCAGTCCAGGTGAGCCGTGGCTAATTCCCGCCTCGTGTTGGTCTTCGCGTTCTGCCGTGCGAACTCCATGGCGATCTCGTAATGGTCGGTGGCCGTTACTTCAGCGCCCCGATCCAGGGCTACGACCGAGGGAAGGCCAACGCCGCAACCTAGCTCTATGACCCTCTTGCCCGACAAGTTTCGTTCGGCAATATAGCGGGCAAGGGCTGTGGCGCTCGACCAAATCACCGCCCAGTACGGCAACCGTTCGTCTAGGTCGAACTCTTCCTCGTCTATAAGGGCTTCGGCCGAATCCGGATGAGCCAGGTAATAAAACTTCCCGTCGACTTCCACGCGGGACTCGGTCAGGCTCGTACGGCCCGAAAGGTGTACTCGCAGGTCCTGCAACTTACCGTGTTCCGGGGAGATTTCGGTTTCTAGACTACGGGTGTGGCTGCATGGGCTTCGCGGCTTTCGCGCTCGGCTTCGGCGAGTTGGGCGATGCTGTAACGGCCGAAGACGTCTTCCAGAGCTACCCGGGCTTCGTCCCAAACTTTGCTGGTAACACAGAGCGGGGCGTCTTTTATATAGCAGACGCCACCCGCGCTACATCGGGCTGGGCGGACTTCGCCATCCAGAATCTCTACGATGTCCAGGACGCTGAGTTCTTCGGGAGGCATGGCGAAGCAGTATCCACCGTGCGCCCCGCGCCGGCTCTCCAAAACGCCGGCCCGACGGAGGTCGCCGAAGATCTGCTCCAGAAACCGTTCCGGTATGTGTTGGCGGCGGGCCACCTCTGCGACGCCGAGCGTCTCACCACATTCGTTCAACGCCAACTCGACCAGGGCCCGGGCCGCATACTTGCTTTTCTGCGTAAGCCTCACGAAAAAATCACCAACCTGAATTAAATATTCTCAGGATAAGTGTAGCAGATATGCGCAAGTTGGGGCGCCTAAAAAGCCTATTCTTCCTCTATATCCCGGTTGAGATACTGCTGCATGGCGCTCTCTATGCGCTGACCGGTTACGAGGAATACGGTGCGCCCACCAATACTGACGCCGTGGTCGGCGATACGTTCCAGGTAGTGAACCATCAGGGCGGCCCGCATCCGCCACTCTGGGTCTCCGCCGCCGCCTGTCGAAGGGTTGGCGATGAGGTTGATGGCTTCGGAGTAGAGAAGGTCTACCTTGTCGTCAGCGGCCTGGAGGTTCCGGGCCGCCTCCGCATCCCGAGCCTTGAAGATTTCCATCCCGGTGTGAAAGATGTTTTTGGCCGACCGGGCCATCTCGAGTAAGGTATCTGAGAGTTCGTCGTCCCGTTCGCTCTCCGAAGTCTCGGTAATGGCGAGACAGATGTGCTCGGTGAGGGTGCCAGCCCGGACGAGGTGGTTGGTCAAGGCTTGCACCGTGTAGATCAGGCGCAGGTCTCCGGCGACCGGGGCCTGACGAGCCTGGAGGATCATGCACTCCTGATCCAGCTCCGCCCCCCGCGCTTTGTAGAGCACGTCCACCCCGACGACCCTCTCCGCGATCTCAGCGTCGTAAGACTCCATTGCTTCCGCCATGTACGCCAGGGACCGCTCGACGTCACCGCCCAGCTCCACGACCTCATCTACTAGTTGCTTGAGTTCCTCTTGAAAAGCTTGCCGGGGCATGTCCTATCCGAACTGTCCGGAAACGTAGTTCTCCGTCTCCTGACGCTCCGGGTTGGAGAACATCTTTTCCGTGGAGTCAAACTCCCAAAGCCGGCCCGGCGCGCCCATCTCCTCGATGTAGAAAAAGCCCGTGTAATCCGAGATGCGGGAGGCTTGCTGCATATTGTGGGTCACAATGACGATGGTGTACTCCTTTTTGAGGTCTTCCATCGTGTCCTCGATCTTCTGGGTCGAAACCGGGTCGAGCGACGACGCCGGCTCGTCCATCAAGATTACTTCCGGCTCCACCGCCAGGGTCCGGGCGATGCACAGTCGCTGCTGCTGGCCGCCGGAAAGGTCGAAGCCGCTGGCCTTCTTGTATTTGTCCTTGACCTCTTCCCAGAGGGCGGCTTGTTTGAGGGAGCGCTCGACCAACTCGTCCATGTCACCTTTGTAGCCGTTGATTTTGGCTCCCCAGGTTATGTTGTCGTAGATGGTCTTAGAGAACGGGTTGGGAGCCTGGAAGACCATGCCGACTCGGCGCCGGATCTTGACCGGGTCCGTGTTACCGTCATAGATGTCTTCTTCCCCAAGCTTGACGCATCCTTCGGCATACGCAACCGGTATAACCTCGTGCATCCGGTTCAAACAGCGGAGGTACGTGCTCTTGCCACAGCCTGACGGGCCGATCAGGGCGGTCACCTTGTTTGGCTCTACGTTCATATCCACGCTATCCACAGCCAGAAAGTCTCCATAGTAAGCAGAGAGGTTCTCGATCGTCATCCTAGTCCCGGAGTCTTGACCACCGTAGGACTGCTGCTTACCGGTTTCTTCTTTTCTAGCCTCCGGCTTTTGCTGTCCCGAAGCCTCTGTCACCTTCTGCTCCTTGTCGACTTTCTCAGACATTACTGACCCTCACTTTCCTGGTAAATACTCCCAATGTCAACTTCATAGGCGTTTTTGTGTTCTATTGCGAATCGTAACGGCTACGGAGTTCATTAGCAGCAGCACCACGAGCAACACGACGATACCCGCTGCGGCAACCGCCTCCCAGCCCTCTTGTGGAAGGGCGGTCCAACCGTAGATCTGGATCGGCATGGCGCTGAAGCGGTCCGTAGGACCTTGAGGGGTAAAGCTAAGAAAAGCGGCGGCTCCGACTACGATCAGGGGCGCCGTCTCACCAATAGCGCGGGACAGGGCCAGGATGGTCCCGGTCATCGCCCCCGGAAGCGCCATCGGCAGCACGTGTCCCCGCACCGTGTCCCATTTCGTCGCCCCGAGCGCGTAAGCCCCTTCGCGTACCTTACCTGGCACGGCCCGGACGGCCTCCCTAGTTGCAATAATTATCACCGGCAGGATCAGCAGGCTCAAAGCCGCAGCCCCCGAAATCAGGCTCGTGCCACCCGTAAGGGGCGCCAAGTAGTTGACGAATATGCCCAGAGCCAAAAGCCCGTACACGATAGACGGCACACCCGCTAAATTGGAGATGTTGATTTCTACGATGCGGTTCAACCAATTATCACCCGCATATTCTTCGAGGTAAACAGCCGCACCGATGCCGAGCGGCACGGCGATTAACGCCGTCAAACAGATCAGCCAGACCGACCCGATCAACCCGGCATAGATACCCGCTGTCTCTGGAGTAGAGGAGCGGAGGCTGGTCAAGAACTCTAGATTGAGCCGCGGGATGCCGTCTATGGCAATATCGACCAGCAAAACTGCGAGCACTATCATCCCGATGATAGTTGCGAGGAACGTCAACACCATGAAGAAGCTGGCGGTCTTATGCCGGGTCCCGGTGCGCGGGTTGAAGTTCTGTCCCTGTTTAGTATCCGACGTACCTGGCTGCTGCGCCTGGGTGCCCTGGCTCATTAGTAGTCCTCCTGGTAACGTCGGACGAAGAAGTGACTGATGATGTTGAGGGTTAGCGTCATGAGAAAGAGCGTAAGCCCGACCGCGAAGATCGTCTGGTACTGAACCGTACCGGCCGGATTCTCACCGCTCGCCACGTTGACGATATAGGCCGTCATCGTCTGCATGGATTCGGTGGGATTCAAGCTGAGGTTTGGCAATTGGCCGGCGGCAACGGCGACGATCATAGTCTCCCCGATGGCCCTAGACATTCCCAGAATAAACGATGCTGTGATCCCGGACAGCGCCGCCGGTACTACTACCTTGGTAACCGTCTCGTACTTTGTGGCTCCGAGCGCGTACGCGCCCTCCCGCAAGCCCCGCGGCACAGCGTGGAGAGCGTCTTCGCTGATAGAAGCTACCGTCGGAATAATCATGATGCCCATAACGAGGCCAGCGCTCAAAGCATTGAAAACCGCGAGATTCGGAAGAGGTGCAAACCAGGGTATGATCTCGCCTCGCAACAATGGAGTCACAAAAGTGAGCGCGAAAAAACCGTAAACGATGGTAGGCACCCCGGCCAGTATCTCCAGAATAGGCTTCAACACTTTCCTGAGCTGTGCAGAAGCGTAATCACTCAGGTATATAGCCGCCCCGAGGCCTATGGGTAGAGCGACAGCCAATGCGATTGCGGTAATGAGTAGCGTCGCGCCCATCAACACTATAATGCCGTACTCTGGCTCGGCGAATTGGGCTGACCAACTGGTCGAGAAAATGAACTTAAATACAGAGACTTCTCTAAAGAACTTGGAGGCCTCGAAGACCAAAACAAAGACGATACCGACGGTCGTCAGGATAGATATGTAAGCGCATGTCGCAAGCAAGCCCTTTATAAAAAGCTCTTTATACTTCTGAACTCCGCTGGCGCCACTCCAGAGATCCGGGTTTTTGTGACCGCCTTCTCCTGTTTTCATCGCCAAGTTTTTTTACCTCCGAGGTATTGGGACCGGCAGATCACCGGCCCCAATGTTAACAGCTACGTTTCTTTGCGGACAAGTGGGCTTACTGAGATTGTTTCAGCGCCTCTTCGATGTTGCCGCCGGGCAACTCGCCGCTGTCGTTGTAGATCGCGCCGGTCTGGCGCTCCTCATACTGAGTACGAGTTTCTGCAATAGTGCTGTCAGGCATTGCGACGTAGCCTGTGTCCGTTACGAATTGACCAACGTTCCCGTCTTGCAGGTAGAAGCTGACGAAATCCTTGAGGATCTGCTTGTTTTCAAGCTTCTTCTTGTTGACGTAGATAAAGAGTGGCCGGGAGATCGGATACTCACCCGAAGAGATGGTGTCGGCGCTCGGCTCGACTCCATCAACGGAGAATAGCTTGAGTGTGTCCTGGTTGTTTTCGTAGAAAGCTAGCCCGAAGTAACCCAGGGCGTTCTGGTTACCGCTTACACCCTGCACAAGAATGTTGTCGTCCTCGCTGGCCTGGTAGTCCGAACGACTCGCTCCCTCTTCACCGGTGACGACCTCAGTAAAGAAGTCGAAGGTACCGGATTCAGTGCCGGGACCGAAGAGCGCCAACTCACTGTCCGGCCAGTCGGAGTTTACGTCGCTCCAGGTGCTGACGCTACCCTCGGAATCAGGAGACCACATAGTGCTCAGTTGGTCCAACGTCAGGTTCTGGGCCCAATCGTTCTGCGGGTTTCCAACCACGGCGATACCGTCAAGACCTATCGGGAGCGTGATGAACTCAACGTTGTTATCTTGGCAAGTCGGAAGCTCTTCTTCCTGGTCTATCGGCCGGGACGCGTCGGAAATATCCGTCTTTCCGGCGCAGAAAGCCTGAAAACCGTCACCCGTACCGCCAGAGCCGACGGAGATCCTGGCATCCGAATTCTCTTGACTGAAGGCATCGGCAGCCGCCTTGGTTACCGGAGAAACGGTACTGGATCCCTCGACCCGGATATCGTTGCTGCCGGAGCCACCGCCGCCCGTTTCACCACCGCTACCTTGGTCTCCACCGCCACCATTGCCGCCACCGCCACAGGCTGCTACGACGAGCGCCAGGGCGGAAAGACTAGCTACCATCAACCAAAAACGTGCTCTTGTTCTCAAGCCACTTGCTCCTTTCGATCCTTAATCCTTGGATTTCTCTATCCAAGGCAGGATGATAGGTCATTGGTACCGGGGTTTAGTTTCACTCGTGTAAATTCTGTGCTAAATCTGTGTTAAATACGGAATACCGTAAGTATTTGTTCGAGATTCGCCAGGCTAATATCGGGGTCGTTTCCGGGATGGTTGCGAGAAACTTTCGCCTGCCCGGCTAAGTTTGGTCTTTCTTCGGGAAGCATTTAGCTACTACAGGGTAGTGGTCGCTCGGGTATAAGGGTGGCTCGGCGTCGCGGATGACGCGGCATGACGTGTGAAGTGACCCTGTGCCGGGGGCGGCTCCGCGGAGGAGGATCCAGTCGAGTCTGCCTTCTCTCTCTGGCCTCCGCGAAGCGAAACCGTCTCCCTGAAACTTATGGAAGGTGCGGGCGGGCGGCTCTCCTGCAAGCCAGTGGGCGTCGGAGAAACCGGCTTCCGTGAAGGTCTGGTGTACGGGTGAACCGGGGTCGGTGTTGAAGTCTCCGGTAATGAGAACCGGCATTTTGTCGTCTGCCATTAGTCCCAACCTGCGTACTATGAGGTTCGCGCTTTGCAGTCGCGCCTCGTTGCTTTTATGGTCCAGGTGGGTGTTGAGATGCACGAATTCGGCACCACTGGACACGAGATGAAATCTCGCCCAGTTCGCCGAGCGCGTTTGGGCTGTTGCCCAGGAGCGAGAGAACTTTTCCGGTTTGTTGCTCAACCAGAAACCCCCACTGTCCTGAAGCTTCAGGCGGTCCGGGTTCCAGTAGATCGCGTTGAAAGCGTGCGGACGGCGGTTTTCGTACTTTGGCCCCAGGGTGCGCCCATACTCGGGCAAGTTGCGCCTGTAGAAGCGTCCGTTCTCCTCCTGGAACTCTTGGAACCCGATCAGGTCCGGGGCGCAACGTCGTATCGTTTCGGCGTTCAAACGCGCCCGGTTTCTCCACACGTTCTCTCCGTCTCCGTGCCGCGCACCCCGGATGTTGAAGGACATGATGGACAGCTCTTCCGCACCACGTTCTGCGACGATCACCCCAAGGTCGTGAAGTGCGAGGTCCCGGGGCTCTGCTCCTCTGCGGGATAGCTTACCTAAAAGCCGGGAAAGCAAGCGCTCGTCCGCCGGGTGTCCGGCCTACTCCCACTCGATGGTGCCGGGCGGTTTGCTGGTAATGTCCAGCGCGACCCGGTTCACACCGGGCACTTCGTTGATTATGCGGTTGCTGATCCGCTCCAAAAGTTCGTACGGGAGCCGCGCCCAGTCGGCGGTCATCGCGTCGTCGGAGGTGACGGCCCTAATCATGATCGGGTACTCGTAAGTCCGGGCGTCGCCCATGACACCCACGGAGTGAATGGCGGGCAACACGGCGAAACTCTGCCAGAGATCCCGGTAGAGGCCGGCGTTCCGGATCTCGTCCTGGAGCACGAAGTCCGCCTTGCGCAGTATCTCCAAACGCTCAGCAGTTACGTCTCCGATTACTCTTATTGCGAGACCGGGACCGGGGAACGGCTGGCGCCAGACCATACGGTCGGGCATTCCAAGTTCTTCCGCCACAACCCGCACCTCATCCTTGAAGAGGTTGCGCAGCGGCTCTACGAGGTCGAGGTCCATAACCTCCGGCAGCCCGCCGACGTTGTGGTGACTCTTTATCTTGGCCGCGCTGCGGGTCCCGCTCTCTATAACGTCGGAGTATAGGGTGCCCTGGACCAGGAACTTCGCGTCCTCGATCTCACCGGCTTCCTTCTCGAAGGTCCGGATGAACTCCTCGCCGATGATCTTACGCTTCGCCTCCGGGTCGGTGACGTCGGCGAGCTTGTCTAAAAAACGATCCTTGGCATCCACGTGAATCAGCGGGACTTCCGAGTTCTCACCGAACGCCTCGACGACCTGTTCCGCCTCGTTTTGCCGGAGCAGACCGTGGTCCACGAACACGCACGTCAGGTTATCGCCAACAGCCCGGTGGACGATCATGGCGGCGGTAGACGAATCGACCCCACCCGAGAGCCCGCAGATGACCTTTGCGTCTCCAACCTGCTCCTGAATTTTCTCCACCGCGTCCGTAATGATGTTTACCGGCGTCCACTCCGGCTTGCTGCCGCAGGCTTCGTAGAGAAAGTTTTTCAGGATCTCCATGCCGTACTCGGTGTGCCGTACTTCGGGGTGGAACTGGACCCCGAAACGTCCGGCCTCCGGGTTCTCGAAGGCGATGATCGGGACCGATGGGGTCTCAGCGGTGACGGTGAATCCTTCCGGGACGGCGAGGACAGCGTCGCCGTGGCTCGTCCAGACTTTCTGTTCTTCCGGCGTACCGACGAAAACACCGTCGTGGTTTGTCACTTGAAGCTCCGAGCGACCGTACTCCCTTATTTGGACTGCCCCGACCTCACCACCCAGCACGAGCGCCATGAGTTGCATCCCGTAGCAAATGCCCAGAACCGGCACGCCGAGATCGAAGATCGCCGGGTCTATGCGGGGGGCGCCGTCCTCGTAGACGCTATTTGGTCCGCCGGAGAGGATTATGCCCTCCGGCTCGCGGGCGGCTATCTCCTCCACAGGCGTGTCGTGCGGGATCAGCTCGGAGTAGACGCGGGCCTCGCGGACGCGCCGGGCGATAAGTTGGGCGTACTGGCCGCCAAAATCCAGAACGAGGATCAAGGCTTATCCCATCCCTACGCCCTGAGAACGCTGCTCAGTTTTGCCCTCGGTGTTCAAAGACGGCGCGTACTGAACCTCGGCCTTCTGGAACTCCTTGATGTTGGCATAACCGGTGGTCGCCATGCTGGTCCGCAGAGCGCCCATGAGGTTCAGTGTTCCGTCGTTCTCGCGGGCGGGGCCGGTGAGTATATCTTCGAGCGTACCGGTGATCTTGGTCTGTATGCGAGTTCCCCGCGGCAGCGTCGGGTGAAATGTAGCCATGCCCCAAGAGTAACCACTTCCCGGAGCCTCCTCCGCTTTGGAGAACGCGCTGCCGAGCATGACGGCGTCTGCACCGCAAGCAACGGCTTTTGCTATGTCGCCGCCGGTCCGCATCCCGCCGTCGGCGATGACATTGACGTACTCACCGGTCTCCATGTAGTGGCGCATCCGGGCGGCGGCGGCGTCGGAGACGGCGGTTGCCTGGGGTACGCCAACCCCTATTACACCGCGCGTCGTGCAGATGCGTCCCGGTCCGACACCGACGAGCACCCCGACGGCCCCGGTCCGCATAAGATAAAGCGCCGTCGAGTAGCTGGCGCACCCACCGACGACTACGGGGACGTTCAGGGATGGCACGAACTCTATTAGGTTGAGGGGCTCTGAAGTTTTGGAGACGTGTTCAGCGGAGACTACCGTACCCTGGATGACGAGAACGTCGAGGCCGGCTTCGATGGCGGCGTGGTGATAGCGCTCTACCTTCTGGGGCGTCAGGGAGGCGGCGGCTATGACGCCTTTGTCTTTGATCTCCTGAACGCGGCGGAAGATCAACTCTTCCTTTATCGGTTCGGCGTAGAGGTCCTGCATCATGCGGGTGGCCTTGTGCGGCGGCAGGCTGGCTATCTCCTCGAAGACCGGCCCCGGATCCTCATAACGGGTCTGTATACCCTCCAGGTTGAGGACGGCGAGGCCACCGAGGTTTCCTATGATCCCGGCGGTCGTGGGGTCCACAGCCGAGTCCAGCGCGCTCGCGAGGCACGGCAGGTCGAGATGAAGGTTACCCAGCGACCACGAAATGTCTACGTCTTCGGGGTCTCGGGTCCGGCGGCTGGGGACTATGGCGATCTCATCCAGGCCGTAGGCGCGGCGGGCGGTTTTGCCTTTTCCTATCTCAATGTCCATACGGGTAGGAGGGTTCCTTTCCGATAATTTCCTTCGGGTACACAAAAACCCACGGCCCGATGGACCGTGGGTTACAGACTATTTTTTCTATGTGCTGTTGCAAATCCCGGTTATGCTACACCCCACCCGCGCCGGTGGTCAAGGTACAGCGTCTGTGTACTCGGCCCAACGCGACCTTCGCCGGATCGAACAGGCTAACTTTTCAGATCTGCCATTTGTACGAGACCTTTTGCAGTACAGGAAGATGATGACCCTACTAGAGGAGCCGCGAAAGCAGAAGTAGCACGACCAGCACCAGTATCACCACCACCAGGATATATACCAAGTTGCTCGACCCCATCATCACACCCCCTTTGCGCCTATATCGCAGTTCGTTTCGTTTTCATCATCCAACAATTTGCCTACCGGAGCATCTTCGCGCCCTGCCCGGGAGGATGATCGCGCAATAATGGCCTTAGAGCGAGACAACGCCCAATAGCGCAAGAACGACGATAACTATTATGACTATTACCACTATTGTGACTATATTCCTCAACCCTTCACCTCCCTGCATGTCCGGCTTGGTCTAAACGACGTATGGGAAGAACAGGACGATCAGGAGTATCATGATGAGTACCGCGGCTATTATGCCGAGTCTGGTTCCGCTCACTCTCCCACCTTTCTCTCGCCGATGGTCTACCCAAACATTTTATACCCGCTACAACGCCTTAGAAACAAAAAGGCGGCGCCCCGTGAGGAGCGCCGCCTAATAAAGCCTCGTTGAAGAGGTCTTACATCATGCCGCCCATGCCGCCACCGGCGGGCATTGCGGGCATGTCGTCTTCGGGCTCGGCCACCACGACGTCGGTCGTGATGATGAGGCTGCCGATGGACGCCGCGTTCTGCAGCGCGGAGCGGGTGACCATGGTCGGGTCGGTGATGCCAGCTTCCAGCATGTCACCGTACACGCCGGCCAGGGCGTTGAAGCCTGTGTTGCCGCCCTCGGTCCGGACCTTGTCCACCACGATGGAGCCGTCGGCACCGGCGTTGCCGGCGATCTGACGTAGCGGCTCTTCGAGCGCCCGGTGAATGATGCGGGCACCGGTCCGCTCGTCGCCGTCGAGTTCGCCGACCAGGTCGGAGACCGGAGACTGGGCGTGCAGTAAGGCTACGCCGCCGCCGGGAACGATTCCCTCTTCGAGCGCCGCGCGGGTCGCGGAGAGGGCGTCCTCTACGCGGTGCTTGCGCTCCTTGAGCTCCGTCTCGGTGGCCGCGCCGACCTTGATGACGGCTACGCCGCCGGCCAGCTTGGCGAGCCGCTCCTGAAGCTTCTCGCGGTCGAAGTCCGAGTCGGTGTTCTCGATCTCGCCCCGGATCTGGTTGATGCGGCCCTTGATGGCCTCCGCATCGCCCGCGCCGTCAACGATAACCGTGTTGTCTTTGGTGATGACGACCCGCCGAGCGCTACCGAGCTGGTTGAGCTGGGTGTTCTCCAACTTGAGGCCGAGCTCTTCGGTGATGACCTCGCCGCCGGTCAGGTTGGCAATGTCTTCCATCATCCTCTTGCGCCGGTCGCCGAAGCCCGGAGCCTTGACCGCCGCCGCGTTGAACGTGCCGCGCAGCTTGTTGACGATCAGGGTAGCCAGAGCCTCGCCCTCGACGTCCTCGGAGATGATGAGGAGCGGACGGTTGCTCTGCATGACCTGGTTCAGGATCGGGAGCACGTCCTGGACGTTGCCGATCTTCTGATTGGCGATGAGGATGTACGGATCGTCGAGAACCGCCTCCATGCGCTCCTGGTCGTTGACGAAGTACGGTGAGAGGTAGCCCTTATCGAACTGCATACCCTCGGTGAACTCAAGCTCCAGCCCGAAGGTCTGGCCCTCTTCGACGTTCACCACGCCGTCCTTGCCGACCTTGTCGATGGCGTCGGCGATGACGTTGCCGATCTCCTCGCTACGGGCGGAGATAGCGCCCACGCGGGCGATCTCGTCGCGCTCGGAGATCTCGGTGCTCTGCGAACGGATCTGCTCGACAGCCTTGTCGACGGCTTTGTCGATGCCGGCCCGCAGGATGACCGGGTTGGCCCCCGCCGCGACGTTCTTCAGACCCTCGCGCACGATGATCTGGGCGAGAACCGTCGCCGTGGTCGTACCGTCACCGGCGATGTCGTTGGTCTTGGTCGCAACCTCTTTGACGAGCTGCGCACCCTGGTTCTCGAAGATGTCCTCTAGCTCGATCTCGCGAGCAATCGTCACACCGTCGTTGGTGATGGTCGGCGAACCGAACTTCTTGTCCAGCACGACGTACTGGCCCTTCGGCCCGAGCGTAACCTTCACCGCGTCGGCGAGTTTATTAACCCCCGACTCCAGCGAGCTACGGGCTGCAGTATTGAACTTCAGCTCCTTGTGCGGCATTTCTAGCCTCCTCTGCTAAACTACACAACTCTGCGGCTACTGATCGTAATCCGCAGTTCGGCACTCTACCTAATAGGGTGCCAACGTCAAAAGTATATTCCGCGCTGGGTTACAATTCAAACGTGTCTATAGATCAAATCTTTCGCCCCGAAAAAATCCCCGGCCTCAGCCGTCTACCAACGGAGTTAGGCCGCGAGCAACGCTTCTGCGACCACTGCGGAACCCAGGGCGAACACATCCTCTACCGAGTTCCAAAGAAGTTCGTAGTCGTATACCTCAAGGACCATCAGAAGAACCTGCATGCCACCTGTCTCTCCTGCGCCCACAGCACGATCATCACGGGTCCCGAGAAGGAGCGGGTGCTTTCTTCCTTGAACGATTCGTAAGGCGGTCCGGTGACCAGCTACGATCACCACCAGCAAGTGTATTCTGGGGAAGATTACTACTGGGGCAAACAGCCAAACGAGTTCGCCGAAAAGACTTTGGAGTTTCTACGCCGGGATTTCGACGAACGGAGATTGCGCGCTGTCGATTTCGGAGCCGGTGAAGGCCGGGACGCCGTGCTGTTCGCGTTGAGCGGGCTCGACACCCTCGCGGTGGACGTAGCTCCGGACGGACTAAAGAAAGCGGTTCGGCTCGCCCGGGAAAGCGGGGTAGAGATCCGGGTAGAGCAGGGCGACATCAACACGTTCGAGTTGGTTGGCAAATGGGACCTGATCTACTCCATTGGCACGATACAGTACATAGAACCCCAGAATCGCCGTTCACGATTCAACCATTTTCAGCAACACACGTCGCCAGACGGCATCAACGCACTGTTCACCTTCACGGATCATCCTGACATACCTCCTGCACCAGATTGGGGTAAAGACGAATACCTTTACGCCCTGGGAGAACTTGTGGAACATTATGAGGAATGGCGATGTTTGTACTCAAAAAGATTCGTCTTCAAAGATAATTCGTCAGGCGTTCCGCACCAGCACGCTGCAGAAGAGCACATATTTCAGAAACTATGACTTCGGTCAAACCATGAAAAAGGGTTGTTTCGGCTTTCGTCAAGCCCTTGCAGCCGTTAATTGGCCCCGCTGAAAGCTTTCTGCAAGATGGCGAGTATCAGCTGGAAGATCGCGGCTTGATCTGCATGATGGGTCCGGGCTTCCGCGTCGGGCCCAGCATCCTCCGGAGCCACAGCGAATCCAAATCCTCTAGTCGGCCACGTATACGTACACTCTGTTACTATTGAGAGGAATATTTGGAACTGTTTCAGAAGGCAAAAATCGCACCCCGTAGTCGAGGCCATCCAAGCTCCCTCGGTCTGCACTCAAGGTTAGGGAGCCCTCGTATACTTCAGTGGTTCGTCGAGGGTCAGACATTGCAGAAGGGCCCACCGTTTCCCCAGGCTCGAGTACTTCCACATTCCAGCCGCGCTCGCGGAGTGTCTCTGAGTAATAGTCGATGACTTCTTGTCTGGAGTTTTCAGTGACGAAATTTACCTCGCAACCGCCCGACCCTTCATCGAAATCCGGCTCGATCTGACGCTCGCCGTAGTGAGGAAACCCCTCAAGGACCGCCAGCTCTTCCTCGCTGCAACTTCGCAGTGTCAAAAGCCACCACACGCAGACGACGGCAACCACACCGAGCACAAGTGTGCCAAGACATCCGCCTAACGCCAACATAGCTCTCTGATTTACGTCTAAATTCATGCAACTCTCAAACGCTGCGGGCGTTCAGGCTCAGATAATCGGGGAACGGAACGGCAGGCGTGTGGAGCGCGGCGGCCCCGATCATGGCCGCGTTGTCCGTGCATAACTCCGGCGGCGGCACGATGAGTTCCAATCCTCGTTCCGCGCAGTCTTTCTCCAGCCTCCCCCGAAGCAGCGCGTTGGCGGCGACACCACCGGCAACGACTAGGGTAGAAGCACCTTGCTGTTCCGCAGCCTGCAGAAGCTTACGTGACAACGCCTCTACAACGGCAGCTTCGTAGCTCGCAGCCAGGTGCGGCAATTCTTCGCTAACCTGTTCTCCGTTCATAGCTTTTAGCTTGTAGAGCAGGCTCGTCTTGAGGCCGGAGAAGCTGAAGTCGAGGTTTTTCTTGTCTTTGAGGCCGACTGGAAAATCGTAGCGGGTCGGGTCTCCGTCGTCGGCGACTTTAGAGATTTCAGGTCCGCCGGGAAAGCCGAGGCCGAGCATCCGGGCCCCCTTGTCCAGTGCTTCGCCCGCAGCATCATCAAGGGTTTCACCGAGAAGGTGCATTTGGTGTTTGGCATCTACGGAGTATAGGGCGGTGTGGCCGCCGGATGCTATTAGGAATACGAATGGCGGCTCCAGATCCGGGTCCGTCAGATAGGAGGCTGCGACGTGGCCTTCGAGGTGATCTACTGGATGTAGTGGGAGTTGACGAGAATATGCGAGTCCTTTGGCGGCTGCGACACCGACTAGCAAAGCCCCGATCAGGCCCGGGCGAACAGTAACAGCGATACCCGACACTTCATCCAGACTCGTACCGGCGTCTGAGAGCGCTTTTTCTACGATGCCGTCCAGACGTTCAAGGTGGGCGCGGGAGGCGACTTCGGGAACTACACCGCCGTATTGGGCATGTTCGGTCTGGGTGTGGACGACGTTGGAGAGCATCCGGCGACCGTCCAACACAGAGGCGCAGGTGTCATCGCAGGAAGTTTCTATAGCAAGTATCACGGGTGTTTTATAGCACTTCGCTTTGTTGGTGGCGGGATATACTCACCGCTATGCGACTGTACGCTCTTATGTTCGGGTTTATCGCGCTGGTGATTCTGGCGATGTTTGCGATCTACGTTATTCGAGGGCCGGTGGACCCCTTGATCGCGGGCGCGCTTTTCTTTTCTTTCGTTGCCTGCCTGATCCCGGCCCTCTATTTGCTCAAGCCTTATGAGAGTAAAGAGGAATTTCGGCGGCGCAAAGAGGAGCAGGCCCGCCACCGAGAATCTAACGGCGATTCCGAAGATCCAGGGTCATGAGCAACGCATCCTCCTCGCCATAGTACCGGGGTCTCGTACCGGTGACCTCGAAGTTTAGCGTTTCGTAAAGCTTTCGGGCCGCGGTGTTTCCCGTCCTAACCTCAAGGTAGACCTTCGTGGCCCGAGGATGGGCGGAGATTGCCGCCTCTACAAGGTCTCTGGCGTAGCCTTTCCGGCGACAATTTTGCTGCACGGCGAGCGTCATTACGTGAAGCTCGTCAACGATGAACTTCACCCCGATCTGGGCTGAAATTCGGCCCGTTTCTTCGAGAACTAGATAAAGGCCGAACGGACTCTCTAGTTCCTCTCGCCACACCGTTGCGCTCCAGGGACGAGGGAGGCTCGCCACGTCGATCTTCATGACCTCGGTGAGATCCTTTGGTTCCATCTGGCGCACGACAGCCTTGGGATGGCGGTCGGCCGCCAAGATCAACTGCTCCAGGGGTTGAGGGCTCGGCGAACCTCGGCGTCCGGCTCGCGGACGTAGAGGGGCACGATGTTCTCAGGCTCTACGGGAGAGAGATCCGCCGACACAACGTGACCCGTAGCAGTCACCCGATGTAGCGGCGAGGCGTCCGGTGGGATGAAGCCAAACCCCGAAAGCTCTTCCCGGTAACGGACGGCCCCATCACCAACGATCAGCGGTTCGCCTTCCACACTCAACTCCTCCGGGTTCCGACACAGTATTTCACCAGGGATTCCGCCAGCAAAGCGCTGGGCGAACACCTGACCGCGCTTTGCGTCGAGCACAGCTAACACTTCCGAACGGACCTGCACCACCGGAGCCGCAAGCGCCGAGAGGGTGGAGTTCTTCGCGAGGGCCGCGCCTGTGCCTTGAGACAAACTCCTGGCGGTCGAGGCGGCGATGCGGATACCCGTGAACGTGCCCGGCCCAACACCGACGAGTATGCGCCCGACGGCTTCTAGTTTCTCTCCGGTGAGAGCCAAACTTGCGTGAATCGCCGGGAGCAGAGCCTCGGAGGCGCCGACGCTGGTGGCGAAGATTTCCGCCAGAACCTGACGCTTTCCTTCCTCTTCCCGGGCGAGGGCGACGGTCACCACCGGCGTAGAGGCGTCGAGGACGAGTATCAGCACTTTGATAGGCGTTCGGCGAGGGGTCCGTGCAGCGCGGCCCGGCGCGTGGCTGGTGTCTGGTGCGAAAGGTGGAGCACGCTTGGATCTTCCAAGATCTTTAGCGCGGGTTCGGCCCATTCTATGAACGTGATGGCCTTTGGATCCAGATAGTCGTCGAGTTCCAGTACGTCCTCTTCCCGGACACCTTCGATGCGGTAGAGATCCAGGTGGTTCACCGCAACGCTGCGTCCACCGGAGACTCCTTTGTAGCCGCGGGCGAGTTGGTAAGTGGGACTCGTCACCCGCTCCTCGACGCCGAGCGCGCGGGCGGCGGCCCGAACGAAGGTCGTCTTTCCGGCGCCGACTTCACCAGAGAGTACGACCGTATCCCCCGGCTTCAGGAGCTCGGCTATCCTGGCGGCCAGTCCTGCGAGCGAGGTCTCATTTAGTGAATCCCACTCCATAGGAATCTTTCCGAAAGCTCTACCAGAGACCCGGCTGCAGGGGTTCCGGTTCGGCGGCAGGTTGCGGTACGTTGAGCGTCTCGTAGGTTTTGGGCCGTTCGGCGGCGGCCAACTCCGGCAGGCGGGAGAAATCTGAGAGCAGGAGGGCCCTTTCTGCTGGCGTGTAGAGTGCTTTTTCCAGGGCGAGCGTCGGGAAAACGTAGCGCCCGTCGAGGGGTATGGCCCGCCCCCGGATGCGATAGACAGCCTCCTTGCGGCCCGTGAGAACCCGGCTGGCGAGGTCCCCCATCGCCACGACGACCTTCGGGTCGACCGCGCCAAGCTGGGACATCAGGTATGGTCGGCAGGCACTGATCTCCGACGGTTTCGGTGGACGAGGCGATTCACCGGGTGGACGGCACTTGACGAGCTTTGTCAGATAGACTTTGTCGCGGCCTAGACCCAGGGACTCCAGCAACCGGCTCAAGAGTATTCCGGACGCGCCCTGGAAGGTCTTACCTTCCTTGTCTTCGTTGAAGCCGGGCGACTCGCCCACTATAAACAGGTCCGCATTCAGCGGCCCCTCACCGAACACGACCTGGGTGCGGCTGTTGCACAGGCCACACTTCGTGCAGTCCAGGGCTTCCTTCTGTGCCTCGGCGACTTCCAACCGCTAGAACTCGTCCGTTTCCGGGAGGAAGATGCCGAGCAGCACGTAGATGATCAGGGCCGGCACAACGCTGACGCCGGGTATGATGATCGCCACTATTGCCAGAATAAGGCGCACCATGTTGGAACTGTAGCCGTAAGCGTGGGCGACGCCCCCGCACACACCAAAGATCCATCGGTCCCTCGTAGCTCGTTTCAGGTTCATGCCGGGGTCTCCTATTCCTCGCCGACGTTAAATTCTTTCTCCGAGCAAGCCGATACTATCTTCAATCGCGCCGATTGTGAAGTGCCTCGCCTCGCCGGCTGGACTTTCTAGCCGATCACCACGTTGTCTATGAGCCGCGTCTTACCGAGCCAGGCCGCCAGGGAAAGCAGTATCTCCGGTGTGCCGGACTCGACCGGGCCGAGCGTGCGGGCGTCGCTGGCCGAAACGTATTCCAACCGGACGAGCGGCTCGCGGGAAACGGTTTTGCGGACTTGCTCTTCCAGCGCCTCCGGCGCGTGAACGCCGGAGTCTCGGGCTTCAGAGAGCGCCTTGTGGAGTACAGTCGCGGCGGTCCGTTCTTCGGGGCTCAGGTAGACGTTTCGGGAGCTCATCGCCAGTCCGTCGGGTTCCCGGACGGTTGGGCAGGTAAGAAGCTGGGTTGGAAAGTGGAGGTCCTCGATCATGCGCCGCACGATCACCGCCTGCTGGGCATCTTTCTGACCCATGTACATCCGGTCCGGAGCCACTACGTTTAGCAGCTTGGCGAGCACCGTTGCTACCCCGGCGAAGTGATCCGGGCGTGCCGCGCCCTCCAGCACGTCTTCGAGTCCCCGCACCCGCACCTCGGTCGTAAAACCTTCCGGATACATTTCTTTCACCGAGGGAATAAAAACGGCATCCGCCCCGACTTCCCGCGCCCGCTGCAGGTCCTGCTCCTCGTCGCGAGGATAATGGTCGAGATCGTCACTCGGGCCAAACTGTAGCGGATTTATAAAGACTGAGAGTATGACCGAAGCGCACTCCTCCCGCGCCCGCCGCAGCAGAGAGAGGTGTCCTTCATGCAGGTAGCCCATAGTGGGAACGAAGCCGAGCGGCTTCTCCGTCTCGAAGGCTCTCATCTCGTCAATGCCGTGCAAGACCTGTGGTCCGATTCTCATAGTCGGAGTTTCGCCCGAGATAGCCATCAAGTCCAGTTACTTGAAGTATCGGACGGCGTTATCGACCTCTTCAGCGCTACCGGCCAGGGTTACGACATCATCCTCTTGAAGAGTTATCTCCTGTCCGGGCACCTGATCCGGCACCAGCACACCGCCGTCGCGTTCTATCATGAATACCAGCACGTCTCCTGGTAGGGATATTTGGTTTATGTTGCGGCCGTGAAGCCCGTTGTTGGTTACCTTGACTTCCCGCACTTCCTGCATCTGGTCCACATCTGCGGTCATCGAGAACACGCCGGGACTCAAAACCATGCTTTCGATGCTCAGGACCGCAGAGTATGCAGGATTCGTAACCCGGGCGCCGCACTTTCGGAAATCGTCGTTGAGGGCCGGGTTCTGGACCCAGGAGATCACGTTCTCCACCCCGTAATCGTTGTGCGCGACCCTACACAGCCTGAGATTTTCCCTGTCGCTGTGACGCATGGCGACGACGGTGTGGGCTTTTTCGACCCCAGCTTCCTTTAGGACATCTTTGTAGATTTCTTCTGGTCCGCAATCTGACATACCCTCTATCTCTTTTGCCGGGATCAGGACGGTGTCGAACTCGTGCTCGCGCAGGCGCCGGGTCAGCAGTTCCGCGCTGCTGCGCGGCCCGATCACAATGATCCGCTCCCGCTCTTCCTGCTCCGGTGAGAGCCAGCCAAACAGTATTGGGGAGATCGTGCAGGTGATAACGGCGACCAGGATAACGGCAGAGTTTACCGCCTCGGTAATGACGCCCAACTCCAGCCCGATGGCGGCAGCGGCGATAATGAGGGAAAGGCGGGCGCTCATCAATACACCGGCTGCGAATGTCTCGCGCCAGGAGAATTGCAGGCGGAATATAAGGATAGGCACGAGCTTCACCGCGTAGGCCACCCCGATGAGTATCGGCACGAGGAGCAACGCCCGGCCGGAAGAGAGTAGAGCCGGGAGATCGAAGCCAACTCCCACCATGATGAAGAAGATCGGTACGAAGAAGCCGTAGCCGATCCCATCCAACTTCTCCTGTAGCTCGGAGCCTTCACCACTCGAAAGCGCAGAGACGATGACCCCGGCCAGGAAAGAACCCAGGATGTACTCTATACCGAGCCCCTGGGCCAGAGCCATAAAAAGGATTGCCAGGGCGAACGCACCCTTCATACCGAGTTGTGCGGTCGCTGAAGAGAGTTGTCGGAAGAGGCGTCCGACGGCATCGAAGCTCTTGAAGAGCATCGTTACGCGGTAGACCACCAAGAACGCCGCTATAAGAGCCAGGACCAGAATTAGGTCTACAGAGAGGCCCTGACGGTAGAAGATGGAGTACGCGCTGATAAGCAGGATGGTGGAGAAGTCGGCAATCATCGACGAGACGATGATCGTCTGGCCGTAGCTCCCGCCGGTGAACCCTTGCTCCTTGAGCACCGGCATGACCACGCCCAGAGAGGTAGTCGAGAGTATGAGGGCCATTATCCAGGGGTCCCTCACCAAACCTTGGCTCCAGAAGATGAGTCCCGCCACGATCGAGGCTGCCAGAACGAGAACCATTAACGTGGTCCCTGTCCCCAGAGGACTGGTAAAGAGTTGCTTCGCCCTCGAAGAGTCTTCGTCGCCGCCCACCGTAAAGCTACCCAGGTCTATCTCTAAGCCGGAGAGGAACATCAGGAAGGCGAAACCCAGCGGCGCGAGGATACCAAGTATCGGGTGGTCCTCCGGCACGATCCCGAAACCGCTCCGGCCGACGATCATACCCGCCACCAACTCCCCAACCACAATGGGAATGAAGAGTCCCTTTAGCCGAGAGAGCAGGATGGGCACCAGGAACGCCAACGCTATAACGACCATTAACGGTATAAAGCTCGTATCGACGTGCGCCACTCAAATACCTTCTCGCATGGTTCTATTGCCTAGGGAGTTGCTAACTGCCTAGGCGCGGGATTCTACAGCATCATCATACAGAAGGAGCAGTTCCGCGGCCTTCTGAGGCATATTCAGTGTTCCGCTCTCTACCAGTACCCCGGGAATCGGCGAGCCGGGTGCGGCTCGCGGCGTAACCAGCGTCGGCACGGGTGGAAGCCTCCGACTCGCTAATGAGGTTCTCATAGTCGGGCACAGGGTATGGACCGTGCTCCCGGCTCAAGCGGAGAAACTCTGTGCAGAGTTCGTAGTGGCGGTCCAGGTGTTCTTTCTTTAGCCGCGGTCCCTGGGCGGCGACCCGGTCGGCCCAACTGAGGACGGCGAGCTCTTCACCGAAAGGCCCGGCGGCCCGGACGAGCCGCGACGGCGGATAATCTGAGCGTTCGTTGCCCATAAAGCCGATCTTCAGGTGCAGGGCGGTAATAGTGGTGACGAGGTCCGCGTCTTCAGCTGATACTTCCAGCCGCCGACAAATACGGTGGGCGAGCCGGGCTCCCAGAGTATCGTGCGCCACGAATAAGACCTTGCCGTCGTACTCTCCTCGGGTGACGGGTTTTGCAACGTCGTGCAGCAAGCCGACGAGCCGTAAACCTTCTATACGCTCAGGTGAAATACGGGCGCCTAGAAGATCCTCTTCCAGCTCGCGCTCAATGCTCCGTACCACTTCCAGCGTGTGATCCAAGACATCCAGGTGGTGGTACGGTCCCTGGCCGAGTCCTTTCGCTAGAGCAAGCTCGGGAACCGCATCAAGGACTTCCGCCTCGTCTACGGGCGGCGCGAGGATTCGGTTTGCGTTCACCGGTCTCTTTACCGCCGGCGGCGAGATTTTTTGCGGCTGGTGTTCGGGTTCGGCTTGCCCTTGAAGGCGCTCGGTTCAGCGTCTTCACTCTCCGGCTTCTTGCCCTGCTTGCGGGCCCGAGCCTCGGCTATCCGCTGCTTCCGGCGGTTCTCGGTAAAGGCGAAGAACGTGCCCAGGATAAGGAAGAAAAAGACGCCCTGAAGCACGATCGCCTGCAACTGGCCTTCTTGCACGCCGAACGTCTCAGGGAAGAAAACGTTCATCGCGTAGAGAATCACCGCGTAGAGCAGGATAAAGACCCCTGCTCGCCGGAATCCGGCCTTCCAGTCAAACCTCTTCATTCCGTATAACTCCTCTCGACCCGCCGGGGGTCGACCCCGGTCGTTATCTCGTAGTTTATCGTGCCGGCCCAGGCCCCGAGTTCCTCGGCACCTATCCGTTCACCGTCCTGCTTACCGAGCAGCACCACCTCGTCACCTACCTCGACCGAAGCGTCTATTCCGAAGACGACGGCGTCCATCGAGACCCGCCCCAAAAGAGGACAACGCCGACCCCCGATCAGGGCTTCGGACTTCCCCGAGAGCGCCCTACGATACCCTTCTGCGTAACCGCAGGGCACCGTCGCGGCATACATTGGTTCTTCCGCCTTGTAGGTCAATCCATAGGATACCCCATCCCCCGGCTCCAGCCGCCGCACACTTGCCACGTAGCTCTTGAGGCTCATCGCGGGTTGCAAGTTCTCTTCCGTAGGGTTTCCTGCATCTCCTGCCGGATGCAGACCATAAAGCGCGACGCCGGGTCGGATGCAATCGTAGTGGGAAGAATAATGCCAGAGCGTACCGGCAGAGTTGGCCGCGTGGACCGTGACGCCATCGAAGGGATGGGCGTCGAGGACCTTGTCGAACGTCGAGATCTGCCGTGCGGTAGCCTCCACGTCGGAGTCGGCGGAGGCGAAGTGCGTATAGACACCGGCTAGCTGATCTCCGAGTATCTTTCGTGCCTCCCCCACCTCTTCCGGCTCGACTCCCCAGCGGTTCATGCCGGTGTTTACCTTCAAATGCGCCCGCAAGCCGGATATCTCCGCGATGCGGCGCGCGCTGATTGCGGAGTGTGCGGTGACCATCAAGTTTTTTTGCTCTGCTAGAGGAAGAACATCCGGCAGGAGGTCGGTGAAGACGAGGATGGGAGCCTCTATCCCGTCCTGGCGCAGCGCGGCGCCCTCTTCCACCGTGACGACGGCGAAGAGATCCGCCCCGGCTTCAAGCGCGGCCCGGGAGACTTCCACCGCCCCATGCCCGTAGGCATCGGCTTTTACCACGGCCATAAGTTGGCTGTCCGGTGCGCGGCGCTTCAACTCCCTGACGTTGTGCCGGATTGCCCCGAGGTCTACCTCGGCCCACGTGCGGGCCGGTGCGGTCACCGTATAGGGACGATCGGCCACTATCTTATTTCTGCGGGTCCAGGATGTGAAGCGTGAGGATGTCCATGCGCGAGAGGACACCGTAGAGCTTACGCTCCCCGGCTACCGGCAGCAGCTTGCGCCGTTCGTTAGCCATGATGGTAGCCGCTTCAGAGAGCAGAGTTTCGGAGGAGACCGTCGTAATTTCTTCCGTCATCACCTCCCGCACCGTCACCCCAGCGCTTTTCAGGACCTCCTGTTGGTACTCATTCCAGTCCCCGAGCGGCACGATACCGCCGAGTATGTCCAGAAAACCCGGAGACTTGATATCTGCATCGCGGAAGATCAAATCTCCATCCGTCAGGATGCCGACCAGTTCCCCGCCCTCGACCACTGGGGCCCCGGAAATGCCCATCTTGGCGAAGAGTCGTATCGCCGTCTCCACCGTGTCGTCCGGCTCCAGGGTAGGCCACTCCGCCTGCATAACGTCCCCGACTTTCAACTGGCGAATGTCTTGTTGTTCCAAACTGTCTCCTCAAATGCCACAAATCAACACGGATACTATAGTAGGTGATCGACCTTAGGATTTAGTTCCCTTACCTCTAAAGAACCTCATCCACAGCTCGCGGCAGGTGTGCGAGCAAGTCGGTAGCGATAAGGCTCTCACCGGGTAGGCCTGTTTCTTCTAACCACAACTCCGACGCCCGACCGTGGACCCAGGCTCCGGTTCGGGCCGCATCGTAGGCATCCATGCCGCGGGAGAGGAGCACCCCGATCACACCGGATAGCACGTCCCCCGTCCCGGCGGTCGCGAGCGCGACGCTGCCGGTCGAGTTTACGGTCGTCTCCCCGCCCTGGGTGACTATTGTGTCGGAGCCTTTTAGCAGCACGCAGCAGCCGTGCTTTTCTGCCGCTTCCCACGCCGAGCGGAGTCGTCGGGCCTGGATCTCTTTCGTCCCACTCTCCATGAGTCGTCCTAGCTCTCCGGGGTGTGGCGTAACGACTGTGGTCGCTTCCCGACGGGAAAGCGCCTCTGAACCAGAGAGGTTAGAGATCGCATCGGCGTCGAGCAGCACCGGAGCCTCTACTTCTTTCAAAATGCCTTCGACAAGCTTCGACCCCTCTTCCCCGGTGCCCATACCGGGTCCGACCACGACAGCGGTTGCCCGCTCCGCCTGCTCCAGAACTTGTTCTAACGCTCCGGAAGTCATTTGCCCGGCATCATCCTCCGAGGTCCCATAGACGAGCGCCTCTGTGAGCCGGAGGTCTACGTCCGGGGCGGCGCTCGCCGGAGTAACGAGAGAGATTATGCCGCAGCCGGTGCGTTGGGCTCCCTCGACGACCATCACGGGTGCGCCGGTAACGCCCTTCGAGCCCGCGACGACCAGCAGGGCACCAGCAGAGTATTTGTGGGCCGGCTCTGCCGTGCGCGGGATAAGACCCCGGATGGACGGCTTGTCGGTCCAGGCTACGGAGGGTTCCACATCGACTTCCGGCGGAATGCCAATGTCTACGGTGACGACCTCGCCGGCGTGCTCGCGGCCTGGGGAGATGACGCACCCAATCTTTGCGGCATGCGCGCAAATCGTCAGGTCGGCCTTTATCGCTTCTCCCTGGATCTCACCGGTCGAACCGTCCACGCCGCTCGGTACATCCACCGCGACGGTTACAACTCCAGCCCGGTTCAGTTGCCGGATCAGGCCAGTCTCTTTCTCCCGCACTTCACCGGAGAAACCGGTCCCGAGCAAAGCGTCCACAACGAGTCCCGTACCGTGGAGCAACTCGTCCAACATCTCCGGACCGTAAATCTCTACCCCGAG
The DNA here is from genome assembly GCA_965214475.1 of Rubrobacteraceae bacterium. GTDB lineage: Bacteria > Actinomycetota > Rubrobacteria > Rubrobacterales > Rubrobacteraceae > SIRX01. The sequence continues at coordinate 915,209 of OZ243953.1, forward strand.
GTTCCGCAAAACTTCTAGATTTGTTACCGGGTCGCCAGAATACTCGTCTTTTGTGGCAGCAACGAAGACTTCCACGCCGGCCCGATGCAGTTCACGGGCGATGACGAACCCGTCACCGCCGTTGTTGCCGCCGCCGCAGACGGCGAGCGCCCGGAGACCGAGGTGGCGAGGAGTGTATCGCTCTAGTATCTCTTCGGCCATCGCTACTCCGGCGCGCTCCATAAGAACGGTGCCGAGGATACCCAGTTCTTGGGCGCCGTTGTCAGCCTGGCTCATCTCTTGCGCAGAGTAGAGCTTCACTAGGGCTTTCGGCGTATGACGGCCACGGCTACTGCGGAAAGTTCCGAGTGGGTTATGGAGATGGAGATCTCGTCTTGCTTCACGCCCACGTAGTCGGCGAACTTCTCGATCTTCCCGAAAATGCGGACCGACGGGGCCCGGCGGGGTTGACGGATCACCTCGACGCCGTTCCACTGGATCAGCCCGCATCCGAGCGCCTTGGTCACGGCCTCTTTGGCCGCCCACCTTCCGGCATAATGCCGTTCGGCGAAACGGAACTTCTCACAGTAGGCGATCTCCGCCTCCGTAAAAAGCCTCTGCCGAATACGGGGCGTGCGTTCCAGCGCAAACTGCATCCGCTCCACGTCTACAACGTCAACACCTATTTCCGGTACGAAAAAGTTATCCATGACCCCATATTACGGCAGAATACATTTCTAGTAAAAGGGGGATAACATATAAGTATGGACGCAGCGATTATAGGAAACCCAAACTCCGGCAAAGCTGGAGACAGAAACTACCTGGAGCACTACGCCAAAATCCTGCGGACCGGCGGCCTGGATACAGAGGTCCTGAACACCGAATATCCCGACCACGCCACAGAACTCGCCGCCGAGGCAGGAGACGGGCTAGTCATCGCCGCCGGTGGTGACGGCACTATAAACGAGGTGGTCAACGGCCTGAGCAAGAATGCCACCCTTGGCATACTGCCACTCGGCACCGCAAATGTCCTGGCCCGCGAGATAGGCCTGCCGCTCGACGCCAAGAAAGCCTGCCAAAACATTTTAGCCGGTGATACTTTCCAAATGGACCTCGGCGTAGCCACCGACCATAATGGTGAGGAGCGTCGCTTTACGTTCGTGGCGGGCATCGGTTTCGACGCCAACGTGATCTACTCCGTCACCCCCCGCCTGAAGCGCTACTTCAAGGCCCTGGCCTTTGTCCTATCCGCATTCAGGGTTTACTCGGAAAAAGAAACTCCGGCCATCCACGTACTGCATGGCGACACGATCTACATCTCCCAGTTCGTTATTATCGCCAATGGCCGACGCTATGGTGGAGACTTTCGCGTCACCGGCAGCCAGTCACTCTCTAGCGGCGAGTTGGAAGCCATTATGATAGAACGCGTCGGCGCCCTACTAAGGCCGGACGTTCTGGGACGCATCCTGTCTCGCCGTCCCCTAAACAGCAGCATGCGCTCGGTAGACGCCACCGAGTTCCGCGCCCGGGCGCCCGGAGCCGAAGTCCCCGTACAACTCGACGGCGAACTCTGGGGTCGCCTCCCAATGACATTCCGCACCGACCCCGGCGCGCTCAAAGTAATCCGGTAGAAAAAGCACCTCCCAAACCTCCAAGACCCGTACAACCATTTCAAGAATGTAAAAGTTGTGTAAATTTTTATTAATTTTTATTGAACCAGGTTGATCCGTGTTGGGGTATAGAGCGTATAATAAGGTCAGCAAGGCAAACGGTCCATCCGGCTGTTGATCGAATCGAAACGTGGCATAGGAAACCAGGGCTATAGGCTTTGGATTTCTACGGAGTGTAGAAGCTACAAAGGGGTGACCAAGTGAGAGGACTATTCGGCAACTGGGGAAACATTGGACTTTATTCTCTAGGTGTTGCAGCATTGCTGGCTATAGGAGCCTCGGTATTTTTTGGGGTAGGCCTTATTCGGTCGGACGAGAGCCCGGTAGAGCGTGCCGCCACCCCCACGGTGGCCGAGCAAGACGCCCCGAAAGAAGCCGAGGAGGAAGAAGAGAGGGAGCCTGAGAAGCAGCAAGAAGAGCAAGCAGTCGAAGACCAATACCAAGAGCCGGTGGTAGAGGAACCGATGGCAGAAGAAGAGCCGGCGGAGGAGACCCCGGAACTGGCCGCGGCCCCATCGGACACCTCGCTGTCTCTCACGGTCCCCAAAATAGGCCGTTACAACGACCCGGTAGCCAATGATATGTCTGAGGCGACCCTGGATCAGGGCGCCGGTAAACTTCCGAGTTCTGGCTTCCCCTGGCAATCAGGTTCGAACACCTACATCGCGGCCCATGTGCTGGGTTGGGAGGGAACCAATAGTTGGCAGCAGTTCGCCAACCTGCCCAATATGGCTCAAGGAGACATGATCTACCTGACCGACTCTGCCGGCACTACCTACACTTACGAAGTCACCGAGATACTAAATGTTACGCCTTATGACGTTTGGGTGACGGCACCAGAGGCGGGCAGGGATATGGTCTCGCTTCAGACCTGCGTCGGAGAGAACTATGAGCAACGCCTCATAGTCCGGGGCGACCGGGTAGCCTAAGCCAGATTTTCTAGCTTTTTACGTTCGCTCCGGCATAGCAAGCCTTAGGCCAAGGCCTACCAGGACGCTGTCGCTCAGCCAGTGCAAGCCCCGTGCAAAAGCCGGTTTCTTGGCGAGCCGGTCTCCCAGCGTTCCGGAGAAATAAGCGATGATGTTGAAGACCAGCAGGGCGAGTACCGTGAAGGTGAGCCCCAAAGTCATCATCTGAAGGACCGCGTTCCCCGAAGCCGGGCTCACGAACTGCGGCAAGAACGCCAAGAAAAAGAGTGCTATCTTGGGGTTTAACACGTTCGAGGCCACACCCTGCAGAAAGATTTTTTTGAGCCTCAACGGTGGAGCTGAAGCCTGTGGGATGGAGAACTTCTCCCGGCTCAAGATAGCTTTGACGCCCAGGTAGATCAGGTACGCCGCCCCCACGTATTTGACGACGGCAAACGTGGCGGCGGACGAGCGGAGCAGCGCGTACAACCCGACTGCCGCCAGCATCGTGTGAACGACGAGCCCCGAACACGCTCCCCAAGCCGACACGAGACCCGCCGTACGTCCCTGGGCGACGCCCCGTGTAACGACGTAGATCATATCCGGCCCCGGAGTAACGATAAGCGCCACCGAAGCCGTCAAAAACAAGGCAAATCCCGTTCCTGGCACCAGGCTATTCCACAGTTACGGATTTAGCCAAATTGCGCGGCTTATCTACGTTGAGGCCGCGGGACTTGGCGACGTGGTAGGCAAGCAACTGTAACGGTACGCAAGCCACTAACGCCCCCAGCAACGGCGGCGCTTCCGGGACCGGCAGCACAAGTTCCGCCACCCTCTCTGCGGCGACATCGTCTTCGCCCGCTATAGCTATGACGTTTGCTCCACGGGCCACTGTCTCCTCGACGTTGGATAGGGTCTTCTCCCGCAGGAGACCTGCTCCGAATATCGCCACGACCGGACAATGTTCATCCACGAGGGCTATAGGCCCATGCTTCATCTCTCCTGCCGGGTAGCCTTCTGCGGGGAGGTAGGAGATCTCCTTTAGCTTCAAGGCGCCTTCCAGCGCCGCCGGATACAATTCCCCGCGTCCCAGAAAGAGCGCGCAGCGGGCGTTCTCGAACAAGCCCAAAGCCTCTTCTACCCGACTTTCAGAGGACTCTATAGCTTGTTCCACTTTTTCCGGCGCGAGGCGCAGGTCATGCCCGGACTCCCTCAGCTCCTCATCAGTTAAGGTCGCTTTGACTCGTGCAAGCTCTAGCGCGAGCAACTCTAAAACAGATATCTGGGCGAGAAAGGTCTTGGTGGACGCCACACCGATCTCCGGCCCCGCCTTGGTCAGCAGCACCGCCTCAGCCTCCCGGGTGATGAGTGAGCCCCGCGTGTTGGTTACGGCGATCACCCGTCCGCCAAACTTATGTGCCGTCTCTACGGCGGCGAGGGTATCCGTAGTCTCTCCGCTCTGGCTGATGGCAATGACCAGGGTACTTTCGTCGCCTATGGGGTCCGAATAACGATATTCACTCGCCACCGCGACCTCAACAGGAATCCTCGCGAGCCGTTCAATAGCTTGCTTGCCCAACAGCCCGGCGTGATAGGCCGTGCCGCAAGCCACGACCACGACGCGCTCTATCCCCGTAAGGTCCATCGAAAGCTCGGAAAGGTCTATGGAACCTTCAGCATCCAGACGTCCCGCCAGGGTGCTCCTCAGCGCGTCGGGCTGCTCGTGGATCTCCTTTAGCATGTAGTCCTCGTAAATCCCGAGGTCCACGTCCTCCGCGTCCCAATCGACCTCGAAAGCCTCGCGCGCTACCGGCTCTCCCTCCACCGTGAAGATCCCGACGGAAGACTCTGTTACCTCGACTACCTCTCCATTCTCGACAACCAGGAAGCGATGAGTCTCACCCAGCAACGCTTGAACGGCGCTCGCCAGGAAGTTCTCCCCGTCACCGAGCCCCACCACCAGGGGGCTCTGGTGCCGGGCGGCCACGATAGTGTGAGGCTCCTTGTCGCTGACAGCCGCCACCGCGAAAGATCCTCGCAACAACTCCAACGAAGCAGAGAGCGCCTCGCGCAGGGACTCCCCGGTTTCTTCCAGCCTCTCGGCCAGAATGTGGGCTATGACCTCTGTGTCAGTCTCCGAATTAAAGACGTGCCCCCGGCTTTGGAGGTCTTCCCTGAGCTCCACGTGGTTCTCGATAATACCGTTGTGAACGACCGCAACCCCTCCGCTACCGCCAACCAGAGGATGGGCGTTGGCCTCACTCGGCTTTCCGTGCGTGGCCCAGCGAGTGTGTCCCACCCCGGCGCTTACCCGGGAGAAATATCCGTTGCTCTCCGCCACGGCCCCGGCCAAGTTCTTTAGCGGCCCGACCCGTTTTAGCGGTTCGATGCCGTCCGCAACCTGTAACGCCAGCCCCGCCGAGTCGTATCCCCGATACTCAAGGTTTCTCAGGCCCTCCATAAGGACCTCTACGCAACGCTCTTTACCAACGTAACCAACAATTCCACACAAAGTAAATGCCTCCCTAAACTCGTCTACGCATCTTCACCCGAGCAGGACCAGAAACTTGCTAGAGAGGCCGGCAGTACTTTCGAGATTCGTACTCTACGATTATTTTCGGGAGAGAAAAGTGATTTGTCCCCGGTGTCACCACCGGGCTTTGTCACCTTCTTGACGACTACCCGAGAGCCGAGACGCACCCGCCGAATACTTCGATAAACGTCTGCCTCGTCAACTCCTGACTTCTACGAAAGGAGTTCTGGCGCTTTGCTTCTACCGCCCCTGCTATTGTTTTTGATCCGCTGTTCTCACACTGTTTATTCTATCGTCGTGAGGCTCCTCCTCTGTAAGATTCTACAATGATGGATACCGTACCAGATGCCTTACTTGCGGACAAGATAAACCTCCCGACGAAGGTTGAAGGCTCACAAGTTTATGATGCCGAAAGCAGCCAACAGCCCCACCATAATCGGCTGGTGTACCAGGTAGATAAAGAGCGAGTGTCTCCCGAGAAGCGTCAAGGGTAATGCCGGAGCTGGCATTTTCCATGAGATCCCTGCCAGCCGCTTTCCGCTGCCGTATACGAGGTTGCCGATGAACACCCCGAGCAGCACGACTCCGAACCACGGTAGCAAAGGCCTATAGTCTGGCATGAAAAGGCCTTCCGGCACGACGCCTAGTGGAAGAAGCCACGGGCTCTTCGACGAAATTTCCAGGGATTGCAGATACCAGCCAGCGGCTATGAACGCGAGGCCCGCGAACAGGTTCAGAAGGCGAAAACGCAAAAACGGATAGGTCAGGATTATGGAAGTCCCGATCAAGTGCAGTATCCCGAAGAGGATGATCCCCATCCCGAGCACCCACGTTGACAGCGTGAGCACCATCCCGTAACCGATGATCTTGATCCCGCGCAAGAAGTACTTACCTAAAAGCGGCCGTTCGGCCCTCGCACTAGATTTAGCGTAGCTAATAGCTAGCGATACACCCACCAGAAACACGAAGGAGAACGTGGTCAGGTCCGCGAAGCCGGCCCAAAAGCCGGAAGTGGACTCTATATTGTAGCCGCCGAAGGTGTCCAGATCGTACATAAAATGGTAGAGGACCATCATCAGGATCGCTACCCCGCGGGCGGTGTCCACCTCCCAGAACCTCTCACTTTTTCCGGCTCTCGACCGCGTGATCCACTCCTCTCCAGGATGTAGGAGGGATCATAACCCAAACCCTCGTCTATCCGTTAATATCTCTTCGTGGCCAAGAGAGAGTTCATCGTGCGACGTGGACGTCGGGAAGACGCGACCGATGCCGCCCGCCTCTGGGTGCAGAGCGCCGGGGAGCATACCGTCCACGACCCCATCTACACCACATCCTCAGACGCGGAGAAGACGATGCGCCGTTTTCTTGCGGACCTCACGACCAGCAGCCACTCGTTCCTCTTCGTCGCGATCTTGGAGGAGGAAACCATCGGCTTTATCTCCGGCGACCTGCGCGAAGGCTCCCCGACTTTCCACTCGAAGACCTGGGCCTCGGTAGATGACGTGTACGTTACGCCTCGGTATCGCAGCCTCGGTGTGGGCAAGGCACTACTGGAGAACGTCGAGTTCTGGGCCCGGGATAAGGGAGCCAGCGGCATCTCCTTACAAGTCGCCGCCGCCAACGGACGCGGTCGAAGTTTCTATGGACGGCTGGGATTCCGGGAGGTCTCGATCTACGAAGTGCTGGAGTTCTAGCCGAAGTTCACCGAGATCCAAACAACCAGCGCGGAAAAGCCGAGCAAGAGCAAGGCTAGTAAAACGAGTCCCGTAAAAATTCCACCCACTATAAGCACGTCCCGCACCGTCGCCCGTCTTTGGAGCACCGCTTCGTCCCAGGTCTCGGGCGAATACAACGTAGGCCAGAAGAACCCCGTCAAGACTATCCCACCGAAACCACCCAGCAATCCGGTAGCAAACTTGGCCACCCCTAAAGGCACCTCCCAGGGGAGCGTCACACTGAACGCAGAAAGATCCATGTAATCGGACCAGCGCACGAAGACCGCTACAAAACCGGCTACCAACAGAAAGAAAGCAAAGATCAATACCGGAGTTCTGAAGCGATCGTGTTTGATCGCCAAGTACATCAACGCATCGCCAACCACGGCACCGACTGCAAAAGGCCACGCGGCCCGCCCAAGGGAATAGTCGAAAAGCGCGAGGATCACGAGAGTCATGGCGACTACCGCCAACAACACGAGCCCCGCAAGGTCTAACCACTGGCCCTTGGCCTCTCTGCCGCTATTCATCTTACTTACTGAAAGCCGCCGCTCGCTTTGCTCCACTCTTCCTCTTCTACGGGCGAAAACGGTGAGGGTTTCAATCCCGCATTGGGTAAGAGCGGGACATCACCTTTACATCAACCTCGGTTTCGAAACCGAGATCCTCATAGAAAGCCTCCACTGTATCTTCCATAACTTCGACTTCGACGTACGAGGCGCCGCGAGCCGAACAACGTTCCTCTGCAGCTTTCAGTAGATTCCGTCCTACACCCCGACGCCGGGCCTCGGGGATCACGTAAAGCTCTTCTACACTCGCAAACCGCCCACCAACAGAGACATTGAGCCGCCATGCAAGCACCAACACGCCCACGACTTCGTCGCCCATTCGCGCCGCAAGGATTTCCAGCTCTCCTGCTTCCACCGCGCTGCGAAACTCTGCTAGAAATTCATCTGACGTCGGCTCACCATTGCGTAAGAAGTCTTCGAGAAGCCTTAGAGGTTCGCGTAGCTCGTCTCCTGCTACAGGGTAAACCTGAATCAAACTTTCACTGTTCCAGCCTTCACCTTGGCTGAGGCCTCGATGGCGGCTTCGATGTCTTCGTCGTCCACATCGAGGTGGGTACAGAGTCGCACCGCCCCGGCCCCTCCCGGGGTGGCGAGCACACCTTCGCGACCGAGCGCCTCCAGAAATTCTAAAGGCCGCTGCGTCTCGACGAGTACAATGTTGGTCTCCGGTTGTTTCACCGTATGTCCAGCCTCGGTCAGCCCCTCGGCCAACCTGCTTGCCCGCTGGTGGTCCTCCGCAAGTCTCTCCCGGTGGTGTTCAAAGGCGTAGAGTGAGGCCGCGGCGATAATGCCCGCCTGACGCATACCGCCCCCAAACGCCTTGCGGGCACGCCGCGCCTCTTGGATGACAGCCTCGTTTCCGGCGAGCAGCGACCCTACCGGCGCCCCAAGTCCCTTCGAGGAACATACCGATACTGTGTCGGCATGCTCGCACCACTTGCGGGCCGGGATACCGGACGCCGCTGCCGCGTTGAAGAGTCGGGCGCCGTCTAGGTGAACTTTTAGTCCTTGCTCTCGCGCAGATCCGACCACTTCCGCGAAGTCTTCCAAAGCGTAGATCCTGCCACCGGCGACGTTGTGGGTGTTCTCCAGGCACAGGAGCCGCGGGCGCGGGAAGTGAACATTCTCGGGCCTAACTGCGCCCCGCAATGTCTCGGGGTGGATCTTTCCATGCTCTCCGGGGAGAGGGCGTATCTGCACCCCGGAGAGTATTGCGGGCGCGCCGGCCTCGTAGACAAAGATATGGGACTGTTCGTGCATCAGGATCTCGTCTCCGCGGCCCGTGTTGACATACACCCCGATCTGGTTCGTCATCGTCCCCGAAGGCGCGTAGATGGCAGCTTCTTTTCCGAGAAGTTCCGCCACGTACTCCTCCAGCTTATTCACTGTGGGGTCTTCACCGAACACGTCGTCTCCGACAGGAGCCTCCATCATCGCAAGCCGCATGCCCTCCGTTGGCCGCGTGACCGTATCGCTCCGGAGGTCAATCACCGTTTCTCCGACGCCGAAATTCCTTCCAGAACCTTTTCAGTAGTCGAAAAGTGGAACTTTGCCACCTTCTTCAACCCCTCTTCCCCAAACTCGCGCGCGACCCGGCGGGCGGCCCCCAAAACGTGCGTCGAACCCCTCGTAAGCTCGAAACCCACCTCTCTGGACAGCCGATCCATCTCCTCCAGATACCGCGCCCGGGCGACGATGGACGCCGCCGCGACCGCCGTGTCGTCTTCGGCCTTCGGACGCACCTCAAGGTTGATACTCTCGGGGATGTGTGGCTCTATGTACGAACGAGCCTTCACCCCGAAGCTGTCGACTACTGCGACCTCTACTTTAGCTTTAAGTTCATTTATGATCTCTACGTTGAGTTCACCTAGCAACCGGTTTACGTTACGGCCCGCGGCATTCCGGCGGCGATCGTACTCCATCGGCTCCTGAGATATTATGCAGATGTTTTCGGATCCTACTATCTCCATCACCCGGGTCGAGATGGTGTGCGCCTGGGTCGTACTGAGGTCTTTCGAGTCTTGTACGCCAGCCTTACGCAGTTCGGTATCCTGTGCCTTTCCCATAACTCGGACGCCGGCCACCACCAGCGGTCCGAGATATTCTCCTTTGCCAGCCTCATCGGTCCCCACGCGCGGCGTGGAGCTCGCAACCGGCTTCTTCGAATTCTTGCTCTTACCCCCGGTCGTTCTGGATTTGGATCCGCTGTTCGCCAAACGCCAGTTCTCCAAAAGCCGCTTCAATTCCGATTCTTTGCCGCCATCCACGGAGATCTTCCCGGTATGGTAGACATTCAGGTTCGCCTTATCGGCCCCCTGGGCAAGACGATACTGGGTGGCATGGTTTATCTCGCGGTGTCCGGTTATCTCGACGCCGGACTTTTTCATGGAGCCCGAAAGGCTTGCAGGTATTTCGTGTTTCGGGGCGATCAACGGACCTCGAAGCTCGTCAGTTCCTCAGGCTCTTCGTGTTCCGCGTCTATGTCCTCTACGGTAGCCTGGGACGGTCCTTCCTTGCACCAGTCGAGCATCTCCTGAACGGCGCTGGATGGCCCCTCAAAGACCGCCTCTACCCGGCCGTCGGGCATGTTCTTTACCCAGCCTACCAATCCTAATTCTTCGGCTTTCTGGCGCGTGGAGTCCCGGAAGAAGACCCCTTGTACGTTGCCTGAGATGTAGACGTGGGCACGTTCTTCGCTGTCTTGCATGGTTCTACCTCCGTCGATAGAGCTTTCGCAGTTCTGTCGCATCAATAGTTTAACCTGAGTTTTGGTCTCTCAAGTTGTATATGCTAACGTAGTGCGGTCATGAGAGTAGACCGTCAGGCAACCGAGAGCCGCAGGGCCACCGAAAAGTCGCTTCTTACGCTGATCGTGCCTACCCGCAACGAGGCCGACAATGTACCCAAGTTGGCGAACGAGCTCCAGCAGAGCCTCTCCGGTGTCGAATACCGGATCGTTTTCGTCGACGACTCGACAGACAGTACTCCCGAAGTGATTCGTACCCTCCAGAACGACAACGACCGTATATCTCTGATCCACCGTGATGAAGCCGAGCGAGAGGGTGGCCTCTCTACGGCCGTTACCACCGGGATAGACGCGGTCGTGGATGGTAGCGTCTACACCTGCGTGATGGACGCAGACCTCCAGCATCCGCCGGAGAAAGTGCGCGAAATGCTGGAGATCGCCCAGAACGACAACGCCGACGTGGTAGTGGCAAGCCGCTACACGCCGGGCGGCAGCTACGCCGGCCTTTCAGGCCCGGTGCGCCGGGGAGTCTCCGTAGGGACCAAGTACCTGGCCCAGGTAGCCTTCCGGGAGGCGCGTAAGACTTCGGACCCCCTCACAGGTTTCTTCCTGGTGCGCAACCAGGCTATTAGCGGCATCCAGTTCCGGCCAACAGGGTTCAAGATTCTGCTGGAGATCCTCGTCTGTGCCCCGGATTTGAAGGTGGTAGAAGCTCCGTTCAACTTCCAGGCGCGCAACGCCGGAGTCTCGAAGGCCAGCATGAACCAGGGCATGGAATACCTGACCCACATCCTAAGCCTCTTCTGGTTCGTACCGTCCGCTGGACGCTTCTGGAAGTTCGCGATGGTCGGGGCTTCGGGCGCACTGGTCAACCTCCTGATTTACACTTACCTAACCGAGTTCTACAACGCCGATTACGTCATAGCTTGGATGTTTGGCGTAGGGCTCAGTATCTTGAGCAACTTCGTCTTGAACAACGCCTTCACTTGGCGCGACGTAAGGCACTCCAGCCGCATTCACTACCTACAACGCGGGGCGCTCGCTTATCCGGTAGCCGTCATAGGAATCGGCGCCAACTTCGCCGTCTGGTACCCCCTGATCAAATACGTCAGTAAGGAGTTCCCGTACCATCTGATCTTCGCTTTCCTCGGTATACTCGCGGCGACCGGGGTCAATTTCGTACTGTCTGCACGTTTTGTATTCAGCCAATCCGCCACGAAAGACCTCGACATTTCAATGTCGCCGAAAGAGATCTCTACCGACATAACGGACGAACTGAAAGCCGATAAAACGATTCTCATACAGGCTCCCGGTCTCACCCCCGTCTCAGGCCATGCTTACCGCGAGCTGAACGCCGCCGACCGGGGCGTAATAGAGATGGTCGCAAATACTGCCCACCCGACGCTGACGATCACCGGACCACGCCGGCTCCCCCAGGCGCGCACGAATGCCCGTTGGCTGAATTCCCTTTCTGTTCCAGTGTTTCGAGACGAAAATGTCGTGGGTGTAGTCTACGCAACCCGGAACTCTACCGAACCTTTCACCGAAGAAGACCTCCACTGGCTGACCTCCTACGTCAGCACCGCAGCTCCCATTTTCGAGTAACGCGACATAACAAAGCCCCCGGAGTTCTCCCCCAGGGGCCGTGGTCCCTCCACCCTATAAGAGACCCTTGTGTAACGCTCATTCCCCCTCCGGCATGAGCATTACAGCGCCACGCCTAAACCTGAAGTTCACTTTGAATCCAGGCGCGTGGACCTCCCTAAGCAGCGAAATTAGCATGAGCCACGAAAAGGCGCAACAATGCTAAGAAATTTGGTTTTCACTGAAATAGCAACTTTTTACATACGCGACAACAACATGTTGTTGTCGCGAGCAATTTGACGCCATCTGTAGCGTTTCCAGCAAAATCTCTTTGTCGCTTACAATGTGCTTTGAGGAGTTCTATATACCTCTAGTTTAAGGTGACATTTTCATGTGAAAACTTCCAGCGTTCCAAGACAATTAGTGTTATTTCCGGTCGTTGTAGTTAAAGTTTTCAGGCGGTTTGGACGAAAATCTTAGGATTGAAAGAGCTTATATTCGGAGAGGACAGACGGCGTGGAACCAAAGAAGATGGTAGATGAACTAGCAGAGCGACTGGTAGAGCAAGGCGGCAGCGACCTACACCTTAAGGTAGGAGCTTCGCCTTCCGTCCGGCTAAGAGGCAGTTTGGAGCCTCTGGAGGACTACGAAAAGTTGAAGCCGGAGGACACAGAAGGAATTTTGCAGGAAATAATTCCGTCCAACCTATCTGAGGAGTTTGATCGCGAGGGTGAAGCGGATTTCTCTTATTCTATAGCGGGGGTTGGCAGGTTCCGGGTCAACGCTTTCCGGCAGCGGGGTTCGATCTCCATCGTGATGCGCTTTATACCCTTTGGGGTACCCAACTTCGAAGATCTAGACCTGCCGGAGGCAATCTCACGCCTGGCCCAGCAAGAGCGCGGGATCATTCTCGTAACGGGAACTACGGGTAGCGGTAAATCTACAACGCTCGCCTCGATGTTGGATCTCGTCAATCGCTCGGCACAGAAGCACATCGTTACCGTGGAGGATCCTATAGAGTTCCTGCATAGAGACCAGAAGAGCCTCATAAATCAGCGTGAGGTCGGCCTCGATACCACCTCGTTCGCCCGGGCTCTGCGGCGCATCCTGCGGCAGGACCCCGACATAATCTTGATCGGAGAGATCCGTGACTCCGAGACCGCCCAGATAGCCCTCTCAGCCGCGGAAACCGGACATCTGGTTCTATCTACGCTGCACACAATCAACGCTACCGAAACCGTCAACCGCATAATCGACCTCTTTCCGCCGCATGAGAGAGAGCAGGTGCGGACCATGCTGGCCGGCACACTCAAAGGCATCGTCGGGCAGCGGCTGGTAAAGACTAAAGACGGCGGCCGGGCGGCGGCCTGCGAGATCATGGTTATGACCGGACGTATCCGGGATTTTATAGTAGATCCGGAGCAGACGGGCCAGATACAAGAGGCTATAGCCGAGGGTGAGTATTACGGCATGCAGACTTTCGACCAGGCGCTGCTCAAACTGGTCGAGGAAGACCGGGTAGACTACGAGGAGGCTCTCAGGTTCGCGAACCGGCCGCAAGACTTCAAGCTGATGATCCGGTCTCTCGACTCCGGAGCAGCCAGCTAACACCCGTATCCAGCAGCATTCACGCTCATAGGCTCTATACTAAAGATATGGGACCAATCTGTTTCCTCTCGGACTTCGGTTTCGCGGACGACTTTGTCGGCACCTGCAAGGGCGTTGTGGCGCGGATCTCACCCGGCGCGAACGTTATTGACCTCACCCACGAAGTACCCGGTTTCGAGGTAGAAGCCGGTGCGGAGATCCTAAAGCACGCCACCCGTTACATGCCGCTGGACACAATCTATTTGGCGGTCGTAGATCCTGGCGTCGGCACCGAGCGGAGGGCGCTCGCGATCCGCACCGATACAGGTCCCTTGATGGTCGGTCCGGACAACGGACTCCTCATACCGGCCGCTGAATCTCTGGGTAACATCTCTGAGGCCGTCGAGCTTACAAACAACGAGTATCAGGTGAGCCCGGTATCCAGCACCTTCCATGGCAGGGACATCTTCGCCCCCGCAGCAGCGCATCTGGCGGCAGGTGTAGGTCTTTCGGAGCTAGGAAGTAAAGTGGATCCCAACTCCCTTGAACCGCGGATCCTCCCGGGGTTCGAGGCGGTCTCAGGCTCGACTTACAAAGCACGAATAATGGACATTGACCGATATGGGAACGCCCGACTCTCGATCATGCAAGAAGAGCTGCCCTTGAAATACGGCGGCACTTTGGAAGTGGATTCAGGAGACGGCGAGATGCCAGTTCGGTATCTCGATACCTTCGGTGCGGCAGGGAACGGAGAACTAATTCTCGTTCCAGACTCTCACTGGCGCCTGAGCCTGGCTATAAACAAGGGCAACGCCGCACACGCCCTAGCACTCTACCGAGGCGGCGACATCCTCCTTCGCATCGAGGGTTTACAGGACAATGAGCCTTCCTGAGCCCAGCAACAAAGAAAAACTACCGGAGTCTGAGTCCTCACCGGATCGCCATCAGGTTCTCCGGGCAGCTATCTTACGTCCGATAAACCTTCTCATGTTGATACTGGGCGCTTTTGCAAGCGTGCTCTTCTCCTGGTGGCTTCTACCGATCACTGCCGTTACTTACATACTTCTCGTTTTCCTAGCTACCCGGGACCCTTTTTTCGTGCAGAAGGCGCTAGGCCAACGCGGCTCGGCGACGACCCCTCAGCCCTCACTAGATATTTCACTGGAGCGCCGAGCCCGCTGGCTCCCCAAGGGAGAAACTCGCGACAAAATAGACGCTGCTCTGGAAATCTATCGAAAGGTCGTGGCCTCCATAGAAGAGTCCAGCGACGTAGCCAAGACCGTACTCGAAGATGCCGTGCCGAAACTTCACGTGGCAGCGGACCGGCTCGTGGAAACCGCGACCAAACGAGAGAAGGCCGCTACAGTGACCGCAGAGTTGAAATCGCTCACCAACCCTAGAGAAGATCACGCCACAGCCCTAGAGGCACTGGAGAACGAAATACAGGGCGCAGACGCAGAGATTTCCAGAACCTACGATCAACTCGTAGCATTGCGAGCCAAAGTCGCGAAGGTTTCTATGGCCGAGGCACCTGAAACACAGGCGACCGCCTTTCAGGTCAACGCATCGTTGGACGAACTCAACCTGCGTTTAGAAGCTTTGGAAGAAACTATGACCTCTTCCGAAGAAAACCTATCTTTGCCCAGGAGTCAACAAAACTTTTAGAGACAAACTTTGTCCGGCACCGCGATGTAAAGAACTTTAGCAAGACGTTTTCAGTGGGCGTTGGCCCCGAGGACCCCACCTCTCGCTACGCGGAATTGGCCTGCAGATCCGGCCCCGACTCATCCTCTTCGGCCGAGTCAATAGACGGAGCCTTGCGAGGGGCACTATTAAGCTCCTTGCGCGACTCCTCGACAGAAGTCAAAGAGTCCTGGCACCAGCCCTCCAACTGGCCCATAATGCGTTCCCGATAGGCTTCGGAACCACTAGATACTTCCTTGGAGTACTGTTCAGCCGCCGCGCGCACCTCAGACGCCCGTCTCTGGGCCCTCAGATAAACATCCGTGTGCTCTACTTGCTCGTCCGCGCGCTCCCGGCCCTTTTCTAGTATACGACTGGCCTCTTCTTCCGCAGCCGCGACCATCGCGCTACACTCTCGACGCACCGACTCAGCGTCAGATAGCTCTCCGGGAAGGGATTCTCTTAACTCCTCTAACATGTAGACGATGTCAGAGCGATCTACAAGTGCCCGTCCTTTCCGCATAGGTACGCTAGAGGCATTGTGAACGATGGCCTCAAGCTCCTCCAGAACTCCGCTTATGTACTCCATCTCCTCTCTCATGGTTGTTCACCCTAGCATGGCTCTTCAGGCTACGCTAGCTTTTTTCAAAGTATTTTTTGAAACTTTACCTCAGCTTCAACTACAGCATGATCTGAAGGTCAAGTGTAATTGCTTGAAC
This sequence comes from Rubrobacteraceae bacterium, assembly GCA_965214475.1. GTDB lineage: Bacteria > Actinomycetota > Rubrobacteria > Rubrobacterales > Rubrobacteraceae > SIRX01. Next base: position 930,902 of record OZ243953.1, read on the forward strand.
CGCAAAATTTATACTCGCAGAAAAAGGCGAATTTTGCGGTTTGGCCCGTTGCAAAGGGCTTTTGTGAACTACCCATGAGTCGTTTCTCGACGCGCCTAAGGTTAAAGGGATATTACAGGTACGAATCTAGTGAGGAAGGCTTGTATGACATACTGTTTCTACAACGCAGGGCTTGAGGGCTATTTCAGAGTTGGAGCACTGTGCGAAAGAAGTTAACGGGCCAAATTTTTAGGCTGTGAAGCTGTGTGCTATTGCCGGCTGTTGTAGACGGCAAAACCTATGGCGATCAGAGCGGGCAAGAAGATAAAGAACGGAAGGTTTCCATTCAGGATCGGTGGGGTCAAGAAGGGTGCGAACGCTGCAAAAACAGCGACGCCGGAGATAGCCATTGCGAGCGGACCGCCGTTGCGGCCCCCGGCGCGGTGAATAAGTGTTCCAGCAGCATATCCGGCTACCCCAGAGAGGATGAAGGTCAAGAAGCCTATCTGAAATATGGCAAAAACTACCGGCACGCCGACGATAGCCACCACTGCGCCAGCGAGCAAGCTCTTGAGTACCTGATCCGTTTTCATTACGCCCGTGCGGGCGCTGCGGGGCATTTGGGCGTCTTCGGGGCACTTTATACCGACTTCGGTCTGCCTCATGCACTCCGTGCAAATCGGGCGCCCGCAGGTGGCGCAGGAGACCCGGGTTTCTCGATTGGGGTGTCGGTAGCAGTGCATGGTTTGGGCCATCAGAATCCTTTGCGGGTGATCTCGGCGCGGGGCATCAGTACGATCTCCCGCTTGTAGCTACGATGTATTTCTTCGACGTTACGGTTATGACCAGCTTTGACCCGCGAGAGTTCTTCCCGCAAGGCACGGTTCTCCGCTACCAGATCTACTATATGAGTTTCGAGGTTCAGAATTTTCTTGACACCGGCAAGGTTCATACCCATCTCTTGGGTGAGCTTCTGTATGTAGCGACCAAGCTCCACGTCTTCGAGAGAGTAGAGTCGGGTATTTTTTATACTCTTGCGTGGCCGCAGCAGACCTTTCTGCTCGTACATCCTAAGGGTTTGCGGATGTACGCCGATCAACTCCGCCGCTATACCGATCATATACACGGGGCGTTTTCGTAGGTTCATTACGCCCGCGCCTTCTTCAACAAGTCGGCCCGCACATCATCGTCACGTTCCTCAGCGAACGCTTCTAATATCTCGCGCTCCCGCTTACGCAGCTTCTTGGGCACCGTCACGGCGACTTTCACTATTAGATCTCCCGGATCTCCCCCACGCGGTCTGGGCGCGCCGGCGCCCCGCACCTTGAAACGCCTTCCGTCTTGCGTTCCTTCTGGTAAGCGCAACTTAACCGTGTCTCCTGTAGGTTTTGGAACCTCGATCTCCGCCCCAAGTGCCGCTTCTACGAAGCTTACCGGAACCTCTAGCGCGAAATCGTCTCCCTGACGCTGAAATACCGGATGTTTCTCTACCCGAGTCACTACGTAAAGGTCACCTGCGGGACCACCCTTATCCCCTGCATTACCCCTTCCGGGAACCCGAATCTTCATGCCGTCCTTCGCACCGGCTGGTATCTTTACCGTAACCGGTCGAGATTTCTTCAAACGGCCACCGCCACCGCACATCCCACAAGGCTTTTCGATGACGGTTCCTACTCCCCCACATTCCAGGCAGGGCTCCGAAAGCGCGAAAAACCCCTGATCCCGACTCCGCAAACCACGACCCCCACACCGCGCACAAGTCTTCGGACTGGTACCGGGAGCCGCCCCAGTCCCCTTGCAATTTTCACAGGATTCCTCAACCGGGACGCTAACCTTGGTGGTAGCCCCATTCAACGCGTCTCTAAACTTTAAGTTCACACTTATAGTTACATTTTTGCCTTTAGTCGGGGTGCGCTGGGTCCGGGTCGCCTGACCGAGAACGTCTCCAAGATTACCGAAACTCCCGAAAAGATCCGAAAAATCAGAGGCTGTGCCTGTTCCTGTGTTGGACGCGTTGGGTCTTCCCGATTGATTGCCGCCTCCGAAAAAGGTGCGTGGTCCTTCGTCATATTCACGCCTTTTCTCAGGGTTCGAGAGGATTTCGTAGGCGTGCTGTATCCCTTTGAACTGCTCCTCGGCGTCCGGATTGTCCTGATTGGCGTCGGGGTGGTGCTCGCGGGCCAACTTCCGGTAGGAGCGCCGAATGTCTTCCTGTGACGCCCCTTTGGATACCTTGAGAATTTTGTACGGGTCTTTAGTCTCCATACTTAAACTTAACGTGCAACTACAACCTTCGCCGGCCGTATAGACTTACCGTTGAGCAGATAGCCCCGCTCGAACGTTTGTAGGATTATGCCTTCCTCATGTTCTTCAGAGGGCTGGCCCATTACAGCTTCATGAACATTGGGGTCGAAGTGTTGGCCGTCAGAGGTGATAGGGGATAGGCCCGCGTTGCCGAGAACCTCCGCGAAATGATCCCGGGTCGCCTTCACTCCTTCGCGGATGTCTCCTTCAGACTCTAGTGCGCGATCCAGATTATCGAGAACTGGCAGTAGCTCTGTGACGAGCTGCTCGGAGGCCGTCTCCCGCACCCGGGTGAGCTCCCGCTCTTGGCGTTTACGTGAATTCTCGAACTCTGCCTTCAGTCGACGCAAGGCTTCGAGGTACTCGTCTCGCTCCCTGCGAGTAAGCTCCAGTTCCTCGGCGACAGCGGATATTTTTTCTTCCGCAACGCCTGACTCTTCTTCTATCAAGTCGTCAAAAACCGCACCGTCTTCCGGCTCTTCGACTATTTCAGGGTCTACTACTATCTCAGCGTCTTCCACTGAACCGGGGTCCCCTGGTGAGCCCTGGGCTTCCTCTACCGGCTCAGATGGTTCAGCGGTCTCTTCAGGCGTTTCCTCTTGCGGTTGATTTGGCTCTGACTCCCAATTCTGTTTCTCACTGCTCAAAGCTGTCAAACCCTCCCGTCAGTTCGCGGACTCCATCAGTCGGGGTATTCCCGACTGATGATCCTCGGAGATTCTCTTATCTATTCTGGCCGTCTTCCTCATTCTCGTCTTCGTCGATGATCTCGGCGTCCTCGACGAAATCTTCATCGTCAGGGTTGTCTGCACCGGCGCTCGAAGCTTCTTGCTCCTGTTGGGCCTGCTGGTAGAGAATTTCAGAGAGCTTGTGGGAGGCGGTCATGAGGGTTTCTTGTTTGGTCTTGATCTCCTCTACGTCGCCGCCGGCGAGAGCTTCCTTGGTCTCCTTTATGGCCTCTTCGACATCGTTTTTGGTGGCAACGTCTACCTTACCGTCCACGTCTTTGAGCGACCGCTCAACGGTATACACCAAGTTGTCGGCGTTGTTCCGAACATCCGCCTCTTCCTTCTTACGCTGGTCGTCCTCGGCGTGCGACTCCGCATCCCGAACCATCTGATCTATATCAGCGTCAGACAGGCCACTGGAGGCGGTTATGGTGATCCGCTGCTCCTTACCGGTCCCAAGGTCTTTGGCGCCCACGTTCACGATGCCGTTGGCGTCTATGTCAAAAGAGACCTCGATCTGGGGCATCCCTCGCGGCGCCGGCGGGATGCCGACGAGCTGGAAGTTGCCGATCAGTTTGTTGTAAGCCGCCATCTCACGCTCACCCTGGTAGACCTTGATCTCAACCGAATTCTGGTTGTCGTCAGCCGTGGTAAAAGTCTCACCCTTACGTGTAGGTATGGTCGTGTTGCGCTCGATCAGCTTGGTGAACACCCCACCTTTGGTCTCGATACCCAGCGAGAGCGGCGTAACATCGAGAAGTAGTACGTCCTTGACTTCACCGGCAAGAACACCAGCCTGAATGGCGGCGCCAATGGCGACTACCTCGTCTGGATTGATGCCCCTGTGAGGCTCTTTGCCCGTGATCTCCTTGACCTGCTCCTGAACCGCTGGAATGCGGGTAGAGCCGCCGACCAGGATCACCTGGTCAACCTGTCCACTCTGTAGGCCGGCATCTTCCATCGCCTTGCGCACCGGGCCCGCCGTACCCTCCACCAGATCCGCAGTCAGGTTGTTGAACTGCGCCCGGCTGAGCGTCAGGTCCATGTGCTTCGGGCCGTTGGCGTCGGCAGTAATGAACGGCAGGTTGATGCTCGTGCTGGTGGTCGAAGATAGCTCCCTCTTGGCTTTCTCAGCGGCTTCGACGAGCCGCTGGGTCGCCATCTTATCCTTACCGAGGTCTATCCCCTCGGACTTCTTGAACTCGGAGACCATCCAATCGACGATCTTGGTGTCGAAGTCGTCACCACCAAGATGGTTGTTGCCGTTGGTGGCCTTCACCTCGAAGACGCCTTCGCCAAGCTCCAGAATCGAGACGTCGAATGTACCGCCGCCCAGGTCAAAGACGAGGATCGTATGCTCCTGCTCTTTCTCCAGGCCGTAGGATAGCGCCGCCGCAGTCGGCTCGTTGATGATCCGCTTCACGTCGAGACCCGCGATCCTACCGGCATCCTTTGTAGCCTGGCGCTGCGCATCCTCGAAGTAAGCTGGAACGGTAATGACCGCCTCAGTCACCTCTTCGCCCAGGTACTCTTCGGCGTCCCGCTTCAGCTTCTGCAAGGTCATGGCGGAGATCTCCGGCGGCGAGTAGTCCTTATCGTCGACCTTCACCCGGATGTCTCCACCGGAGCCTGAGGTTACATCGTAACCAACGCGCTCGGCCTCGCTCTTTACGTCGTTGTACCTGAGGCCCATAAAGCGCTTGATCGAGTAGATCGTACGGTCCGGGTTTGTTACGGCCTGGCGCCGGGCAAGCTGCCCCACCAACCGCTCCCCACTCTTTTTATCGAAAGCCACTACGGAAGGCGTGGTCCGCTCACCCTCAGAGTTAGTAATAACTACCGGGTCTCCACCCTCCAATACAGCAACACAACTGTTGGTCGTACCGAGGTCTATTCCAATACTCTTGCCCATCAAATGCCTCCTGAAAACACTATACGATTATCTCAACTGTCCAGAGTATAAAATCTAAGTATGACACCTTCAAGTTTGTGGCTCGAACATTTTTGGACTTTCCGAACACATAGCCACGCGGCTACCAGGAGCAGCCTATTAGAGTAGTTAGCGTAGACTTGTAGCGATGTGGTCGCAGCTTTCTTTCCCCTGACCCCAGATCGGCGTGAAAAATTAGTTTCTCGGTCTGTATAAGGTAGGATTACATGTTACAGGTTCAGAAACGGGAGGTTTCGCAAGGGTTTGGAAGAAACAATTTTACTGGTAGATGATGATCCGGCATTGTTAGAGGTCACCTCTATAGTACTCGGTTCGGAGGGTTATAAGGTTCTGACCGCCGAGGACGGTGCTGGGGCGCTCCGGATAGTGGGCCAAGAGAGATTAGACCTCGTCGTGCTCGACGTTATGCTGCCCAAGACTAGCGGTTTCGAGGTTTTAAAGAAGATTCGACAGCAGACCGACGTTCCGGTGATGATGCTCACGGCCAAGAGCCAGTCGGTGGATAAGGTAGTGGGTCTGGAACTAGGGGCGGATGACTACATAACCAAACCCTTCGACACCAAGGAATTGTTGGCTAGGATAAGGGCTGTTCTGCGGCGACTCCGGCAAAAGAACGGGCGGGGGCAAGTCCTCACGCTCGGTCCTTTGGAGTTGGACCCGGAAGGCTACACCGTAACGCGGGATGGAGAAAACCTGGAGCTCACGCCGACGGAGTTCAAGATTCTGGCGCTCCTTATTCGGAGGCCCGGACAGGCGTTTACCCGGGCCCAGATCTCCGACGCCGTTTCCACCAGTTCGCACTATCTGGCGAGCCGCTACATAGACGTACACATTTCCCGGCTCCGGCACAAAGTAGAGGGCGACCCATCGAAACCGCGAATCATACAAACTGTTCCCAGCGTCGGTTATCGGGCCGCAAGGGCGCTGTAGAACGGGTTCTCCCGGAGGCCTGAGATAGCGATAAAGGGTAAGAAAGGTTTTGCACCGGGACTATCGTTCAGGGCCCGGGTTTTTATGGCGCTGGTCGGCATCTCCGCCGTCACCAGCCTCGTAATTGGACTCGTGCTCTATTATTTCGCAGGAAACCGCCTCGTTGCGATTGAGAGGGATCTGCTGATACAGCGCTCCGAAACGGCCAATGCCGGGGCGGAAGATTTCCTAGAAGGCCTTAGAGACCCACAGGACAGGTCTCTCCCGGCTCCAGACACTTACGCTGACGAGCTCGTTCAGCAGGTGGCCCAGCAAACGGGTCTCGGGGTTTTGTACGTGGGTCCAAACGGACAACCCCTAGTCGCCAAGAGTGAGCCCCTCGAAGCAAGAAACATCCTAGGAGAATCCCTAAATCCCGAACAGGCTTACGCTCGACTAAATCTTACCGAAAACTTAGTGGACAGGTCTTTGCGGTCCACTGACAGCGGGAGGCTAGTACCTCGTAGAGGCTCTTTACGATACATAGCCATCCGGCCGTTGACCGGCTCCGAAGGAAGCTCGCAGGGGCTCATGATCTACAACTCTCCGCAAGACAAGCTGAATCAGACACTAGCCTACTTGCGCTACGGAATCCTCGGGGCGATCGGGGCCAGCATACTCCTCGAGGCAGGGGCAAGCCTTTTGCTGTCGCGTGAGATAACCCGGCCACTCTCCAAAACCCGGGATGCAGCTATAAGGATCGCCTCGGGAGACTTCGCCCCCGTACCGGCGGAGCGCGAGGACGAACTGGGCGAAGTGGCGCGGGCTTTCAACTACATGGCCGGTGAGATCGAGCACTACATAGAGGAGATGCAGAAGCAGAAGAGCCGCCTGGAAGCTGTGCTGGAGGCCTCCCCCGAAGCCGTGGTGGCAACCGATCCCAGCGAGCGGGTGACAATGGCAAACCCCGCGGCGGCCAGGTTGTTGGACATTCACGCCATCGACTACGGGCGCTCTCTGTCGTCCATCGGGATTCCGCCCCAGATACTGCGCTGCGTGCGCGAGGCAACCAAGACGGGTACAGCCACGCGAGAGGTCGAGCTCGACGAGACCAGTTACTGGACCTACGCGGCCCAGATGAGCCGGGAGGATGACACCGACGAACAAAGCTCGGGAATCATCCTGGCGGTCAGGGACATAAGCGAGCACCGGGCTCTGGAAAAGGCGCGAACAGCATTCGTCTCTGACGTTTCACACGAGCTCCGTACACCGCTCACGACGATCCAGAGCGCCGTGGATCTGATGGAACGGGCCCAGGAAAAGCTGGACCCCCTAGAGCACCGGGCTCTAGAACTTGCGGATCAGGAACTCAAGCGAATACGGGCCATGGTCGAAGAGCTACTAGTATTGGCACAAATGGATTCCTGGCAATATTCTCTCGAAGTTAGTACGATCGATCTCGGCTCGATAATACAGAGCGCCCTCGACAGCCTGCAATCGAAAGCCGAACGGTTCGGTGTCGAATTCCATTTCAACACCAACGATGTGGTGCGTCAATGCCTCTGCGATGGGCAGAAACTCTATCAGGTCTTTCTCAATCTACTTGACAACGCTATCAAGTACTCAGACCCTGAAGCCCGCGTAGATATTTCTATAGAAGAGGACGAGTCTTTCCTGACAGCGATAATCCAGGACACCGGGGTCGGCATTCCGGAGGAGGATCTCCCTCAGCTCTTTGAACGCTTCTATCGGGTCAACAAGGATCGCTCCCGGTCTACCGGGGGAAGCGGCCTCGGTCTCGCCATTGCGAAGGAGATAATCGCGATGCACGGGGGCGAAATCTCCGTCGAAAGCCAGGTGGGGGTCGGCTCGACCTTTAGAATTCAACTCCCCAAAGAGCCTCCTTCTCGCTCCTTAGACAATGCGATCTAGACGCCGGTTGGACAGAGTAGTCGGACTCGCTATCGTTTTGTCGGCAACTTTCCTACTGGCAGGATGTTTCAACAATGAGGAAATTTCTATCCCGTCTAGGGCAGAGTCGCAGAGCCAGTCCGATACGGGCCTTGGCCCCGGTGTCCGTTCATTGAGCTCCGGCCTCGGTGAGAAGGGTTCGCCGAGCTGGAACCCTTCCGGAGACCGAATAGCTTTCACCCTGGACGGTTATGTAGTGGAGAAAGCCCCAGAGGCACAGGACTCAGAGCGTCAGACGACCAAAGATTTCAAGGCCCAAACGGTGACCTGGACCTCGTCGGGCAATGGCCTGGCTATCCTCGGGGCAGATTCGAGATCCGGCATTTCCGAAACGCGGCCTCCCGAGGGTTCTTTGGGAGTTTACAGGTCTGTTCAGGATGAAGGCTCGCTAGAAGTTTCTAGAGTCGCCACCGGAGCGAAGGAGATGGTTTCCGGGCCACCGGACTCGGGGTGGGTACTCCTGGCAATAGAAGCCGGTAACTCCAAAAGCCGGCTCGCTCTCATGGAGCCTGAAGGAGAGGTGCAACCGTATGACGCCGAGGTAGACGGCGAAGTTACCGGCATTTCCGTATCCCCAGACGGGAATCAAGCTGTACTAGCTGTAAAAACCGCGTCTTCCGGCCATTTCGAGATCTACACTTTCTCGCTACCGGAGGATAGTTTTCAACGAGTTGCGCGATTGGAAGAGGGGCTCGAAGTATTCGGTGATCCCCAGTGGACACAGCAGGGCATCTACTACGTGGCCGGCGAACAACAAGAAACCGGAGAACCGGATGCGGCCCCGTTCGACCTCTATCGGGTGCCTCAAGGCTCCTCTACACCGGAGCGCGCGCCAGGCGTCGGGGCCGACTTCGTTGCCTCGAACCTGAAGCGGGGTCCGAAAGGCGAACGTCTGGCGGTGATCGGGCGCCGGAATCCAGGTTCTTCTGAAAACCTTTACGTTCTAGACCTCGGTTCAGAAACGTTGGAGGCAGTTACTAGCAACGAGGATATGCAGATAAAGACCGGGGCTGAAGACTTGGCCTGGTCCACCGACGGCGATAGCATCGTCATCGTCGCCCGGGCTCTTCTATCGGAGCCAAAGATCTACTCGGCGCCGGCAGATACCCTGGTCACGGACTTTTACAATCTTTACGAGGTTCCCACCACCGAGATAGCGCTGGGCGGCTAGACATCAAGAGCTTTCTAATATGGTTTTTCGGTACCCTGGGAGCATTTCTGGTTACGGCCAGCGCTTTTCTCCTGCTCGCAAACCTTGGGAGCAGCGCATCCGAGCGCAGCCTGGAACCCACTCCTTCTTCGAGCTCTCGGCTGCCACTGGAACTAAACATGAACCGGGATCAGTTGAAATCCTTGAGGGCGTTTGAAGATCAGAAATTCACCCTGGGCGTGCGTAACGGGAGCAACAACCCCTTCTCAAAGGTCAGCCTCACGCTCCGGGTATCTTCCGAGGACACAACTCTGGCGAGTGCCCGCTACTACCGCGCCGAGGTGAGCGATCTGAAAGCGGGAGAGTCAGGGCCGGTGCCTTTTACACTGGACCTCTCGCCTCTGGCGGAACGTACCGAAAATAAGTCCTTTCTATCAGGGGATCAGGTTCAGAGCCGGACCGTCTTGGAAGTGCAGGCGACGACGCCGGAGGGTATTTCGACGGTCAAGACTGCTGTCCTGCCGCTTTCGGGCGACGCGCCCCCATGAGCTTCTAGCTCTACCTGAACGCAGGCTCCGCCGGGTACGGGAGGGAGATGCTTCAACTTCGGGAGTTTTACCCGACCAATGATGTCTCGCGCCAACTCCCCCACCTCGACGGCGTTTCCCAGATCCGTGCGCATCAGCGTAAAGCAACATCCGAGACTTCCAGCCCGGCGCACCGGTCTCCAACCACTCTCCAACAAAAAGCTGGTCGAGGCGTGCTGAGAAACCCCGAAGTCGCTAGCGACCGCCTCCACACTCGCGACTCCTCGACGACGCATCTCCTTGAGCATCCGGACTAGAAGATGCTTTTTGACCCGCTGATCACCCGTAACACAGGCCATTAGTACGGGACTTTCCCCAGACAGCTTCCCAGCAAGACGATTAGCGCGGGGAAGAAACTCCGCCGGCCCGAAGACCACAAACCCGAGAACTTCTTCCCCCCGACGCATCACCAAACCGGCGGAACCCCAAGAACTTTCTACCTGCCGCAGCCACTCTTCCGGTGGACACATACTTTCGTTCCAATACGCTATCGTTTCGGCCAACTCTGGAAGCTCATTGACTTCTTGCAGGTGGAGATCCTCGACCGTAGAAACGAAAGAAATGTGCTTCACCGGATCAGGACCTTCGGCGAAGGCCACGAGCGTTAGTCATCCGGGTCTTCCTTTGGCTCACTTTGTTGAGGGCCTTCTAAACGCTCCCGGAGTCGGGCCCTGGTCTCCTGTACCTTGCGGCGCAGTTCGTCCGGTTTCGTATCCGGATGTTCCCCTCTGTAAGCCTCACTAGAAACTTCGCGGAGCCTCGGTCTCTCGGTAAATGGTTCCGGTTCCTCCGGCGGAGAGTCAGGCCCGAAGGACACTTCCTGGTCTCTTGCGAGGCGCGAAGAGGGGTCCTCGCGAGTCTCAGCCAGCCTTTCTTGCAGGCGCTCTTGCGTTTCGAAGTATGTTTCCCGGCTCTTTTCTCGGGCCTCTCCGGCCCGGTTGGCTAGGTTACTCCGCAATTCGCGGCCACTGCGGGGCGCCAGCAGGACGCCGGCAAGAACTCCGATAGCTCCACCCAACAGTAAAGTTCTAAGACGTTCCTTGTCTATCGCCACACGGTACCTCCTGGGCTGCTCGCGGATATTCTACCGCTTCTCTCCCAGCATGCCCGGTTCCCAACACTATCGTTGCGTGTCAGCATCCATAAGGACGGAGATGTCACGGGTCCGGGCCCTGGCAGCTATGCCCGAAACGCGGCTCGCCACGATCTCCACGGCCGAGTCCGAGGTGTCTTCGATTGCGAGGTTCTCCACGGTCTGCACGCCGACTCTCCGCGCGCTATCGACAATATAGTCGTGGATCTGGCGTATCTCATCGAAATGGGCGATGTATTCGGCGGCCGGACGCCGCATCGAGGTACCCAGGGCCCGCACCTGAAACCGATCGCGGTGCATCTCCTCATCCGAGAGGTAGACCACGATGCTGCAGACGTTCGGGTGCTCTTGGTAACGATGCAACAATATCTCCGGTGCCAGGTGGACGCCTTCTATCACGAGGTTCGTACCTTCTTTGAGCCCACGCTCGACGATAGCTTCCACCCCAACGGAGACCTGCGAGGCCTGCGCCCGGTACCCGTAGAGCACCCGCTCTTCCTCCTCCACAGGTACCCGGATGTCCTCAGCTCTTATTCCGTAAGTGCTCTTGTGAAGAATTGGCAACAGGTCCGGGCCGATCGCACGCCGCAACACCTCCCGTATGGCATCCGTCCCTATGACGCTCTGGATGTTGAGCCTACGGGCCACGTCCGCCGCCAGCGTGCTCGTCCCGACCCCGGTAGCACCTCCGATAAGCACCACGACGGGCTCGGTGGACTCGCGCAACACCCGCCACTTATCGAGCCGGTTGACGATCATGGAATCCATGGGCTGGAGCTTGGACCTCACGCGGGCCATGACCTCTTCTTCTTCGACCACGAAACGTTCCTCGGCCAAAAGCTCCGAGCGGACTTCGCTGGAGATCTGGTAGGCAAGCTCCATCTTCGCCCCGGATTGGGTAAGCGTCTGCGCCAGTATGCCCCGGGAGAAAGGGGTCTCCCGGCCTTCTTTGACTATGGTGATCTCTCGCTCATCCATGAGCACCCTCCTAAAGATCGCCGACAGCTTCTAATCGCCGAGGATGCGGAGTCCTCCGTATTTCCTTCCCCGACGTTTCCGTATTCGGTAGAAAACGAAAAGCAGAAAAGCGACCAGCGCGAGCGAAATCAGCGGCACCAGTATAGCGATAATCCCGCCTACCAGCGCCACCACATCCTCGACACCGCTCAGGAATGGCGCTGAAACTCCGGCGGTTGAGACGTTGGCCGGTGGCCGCAGGACGGCCTTGAGCACGGCAACCACCCCCGCTATTCCGCCGCCTGCGGCAAGCTCGGGGATAGCCGCGGGGTCCAGTCCGGCTTCGAGCGCCGCTGAGAAGAGCACCGCGCCGGCCACGATCCGCACGGGCGTCTGTACGACGTCTACGGTGGTGTCGAGGGCTGGTATTTTGTCCAACACTCCCTCCACCAGCGCGAGTGCCAGCAACGTCACCACGACGACCCAGTTGTCCAGAAAGCCAAAGGGCATTGGCAGGTCGAACAATCCAAGGCGGGCAAAAAGCCCGACGAGCGCGAGCGGCAGATAGGCCCTCAATCCTGCAACGGACGAGAGCCCGGCACCGGTACCGGCAGCGAGTAGAGTTTCCATCGAAATATTATAACGCAGGCTGCGGGCCCTTCGTTAAACCGTCAATCCTGTTGAGCTATACTCTCAGGATTCCAGAACGCAACGTACGGAGAGTTTCGGAGGGAACGCTTGTCGCAAACGGTTAGCATGGAGAAGATCGTCTCGTTCTGCAAACGTCGGGGCTTCGTGTACCAGAGTTCGGAGATCTACGGTGGCATCCGCTCCTCCTACGATTATGGTCCTCTCGGCGTCGAGTTGAAGCGGAACATAAAAGACGAGTGGTGGCGCAGTATGGTTCACATGCGCGACGACGTAGTCGGGGTGGACGCTGCTATCATTATGCACCCCCGCGTGTGGGAAGCCTCCGGACACGTAGGTACGTTCAACGACATGCTCGTAGAGAGCCGCACCTCCGGGAGGCGTTACCGGGCGGATCACCTCATAGAAGAAGCCACAGACCAGGACGCAGAGGGGCTCTCGGCCGAGGAGATGACCGAGATTATCCAGACCGACGAGCGCATAAAAGACCCGGTGGACGGCGGACGAGACTTCGCTGAGGTGCGACCCTTCAACCTGATGTTCGAGACTTACACGGGGCCGGTGAAAGGGCCGGAGAATGTAGCTTACCTGCGGCCCGAGACAGCGCAAGGCATCTTCACCAACTTCAAGAACGTGGTGCAGACGAGCCGGGTAAAAGTGCCGTTTGGTATCGCACAGCAGGGAAAGAGTTTTAGGAATGAGATCACCCCGGGCAACTTCATCTTCCGCACCCGCGAGTTCGAGCAGATGGAGATGGAGTTCTTTGTCGAACCCGGCACCGACGAAGAGTGGCACGAGCACTGGATCGAAGAGCGCATGAGTTGGTACACGAACCTCGGCCTCACGCCGGAAAACCTGCGCCTCTACGAGCATCCCGAAGAGAAGCTCTCCCACTACTCCAAACGCACCGTAGATGTCGAGTACAACTTCCCGTTCGCTGGATGGTCGGAGCTCGAAGGCATCGCCAACCGCACCGACTACGACCTGAAGCAGCACGCCGAATTCTCCGGCGAAAACCTGGCGTACTTCGACCAGGCCAAAAACGAGAACTATATGCCGTACGTCGTGGAGCCGGCAGGCGGTGTAGACCGAATGGCGCTAGCGTTCCTGGTGGATGCCTACACCGAAGAAGAGGTCCGAGGCGAAGAACGGACGGTGCTGAAGTTGCACCCGCGTCTCGCCCCGATAAAAGCCGCCGTGTTCCCGCTTTCAAAGAAACAGCCGGTGTCCACCGTGGCCCGAGAACTCTACGATGACCTGAAGGGCGACTATCGCATCGCTTATGACGACGGCGGTTCCATCGGTCGTCGCTACCGACGTCAAGACGAAGCTGGCACGCCCTTCTGTGTAACAGTAGACTTCGACACCTTGGAAGACGAGCAGGTGACGATTCGAGACCGCGACACGATGGAGCAGGAACGCATCCCGATAAAGGCCGTCCGCGATCGACTTCATAAACTAATATCAGGATAGAAGAGGAGCAAGACTTTGGCTGAAAAACCAATAGCGCTCTGGGCAACCCCAAGATCCATCTCGACCGCTTTCGAGCGGATCTTCGTGGAGCGGGAAGACTTTAAAGTATTCCACGAACCATTCGCCGCCTCCTACTACTTTAGCGAGGACCGGCGCAGCGACCGCTACTCTGAAGAGGAACCCAAAGAAGAGCATCGCCCCGAGGACGTGCTATCCGACATACTGACCGAAAACGGCAAGCCGGTGTTTTTCAAGGACATGGCCTACCACGCGGCAGGTTTCATGGATCAAGACTTCGTGGAGAAGTTTCGCAACACGTTCCTGATCCGGGAACCTAAAGAGGTCCTCGCTTCTTTCTACAAGATGTGGCCGGACTTCACCTTCGAAGAGGCGGGCTACGAGCAACTCTACCGCTTCTTTCAGTGCTCGGTAGAGACCGGACAAGAGCCCGTCGTCGTGGAGGCTTCGGACCTCGCTTCGAATACAGAAGCTACGATAGCCGCTTATTGCCATAAATTGGGTATTCCCCACGAACCCGAAGCGCTCTCCTGGGAGCAGCGCGAGGTCCCTGAGTGGGAGATGTGGGACGAATGGCACACCGCCGCGCAAGAGAGTACCGGAATAGAGAAGTTGCCCCAAAAAGAAGTAAAGCTATCAGATGAGCTTCAAGAAACCTACGAAAATTGCCTACCGTATTACAAAGAGTTACACAAGTATCGTCTAGATCCAGCCGAACACACGGAGGCCAAAAAAGCGTAGCGAAAGCTTGCCCCCTCTTTGAATTCCAGCGATCGCAAATAACTGCATTCCTCGGACGATTTCCGGGCAGCAAAAAGGCCCGTGAGAAGTTGAGCTTCTCACGGGCCTTATAAGTCGAAACTTACGTTCCGCGTCGTCTATCCGAGAGGTTACGCGTTATTGGCAGCGTCGAGCCAGGGCTTGACGACCTCGCGGTTGTCCTCGACCCAGGCGGTGGCACCCTTTACCGCATCGTCGCCTTCCTTCCTTATAGCGTTCTCCAGAGCGTTGAGCTGCTCCTCGTCCATGGCAAACGCCTTCATAAACTCGTAGGCTGTTGGATCCTCTTCCGAAAGGTTGCCGTTAACTATGGACGAGATGGCGGCCGGGTCGTTCAGTTCGCCCTGGGCATCCTTTGAGTCTTCGAGGAAGTGGAAGTCGTATTCCTGGTTCATCCAATGCGGCGACCAAGGCATGAAGACGAACGGGCTCTCCTCCGGGAAACGACGCTTCATCTCCGAGAGCATACCGGCGGTGCTGGAAGCCTTCTGCTCTATATTCAGGTTGTACTCCGGAATTACGACCTTATTGACCTGCTCGACCATTGGGGTGCCCGGCTCGATACCGATGATGACCTCGGCCGGTGAGTCGTTCAGATCTGCCAGGCTCGTGACGTCCATGTAGTCGGGAACGGCCAAGCCGAACTTCGTCTCACCGTCAAACCACGGGTCCAGATGCTCGACCTGATCCTCGACGTTGGCGAGTAGCTTCTTGTGGTTCGGCATCCAAACGTCCTGAAAAGCCGCCAGATCTCCACCACCGACACCCTTGAACAAGAGGGGTACGTCGAGGGTCTTGATGTCTACGCTCTGGTAACCGAGGTCCTCCTCGAAAAGCACCTTGGTCAGGTTGGAAACAGCGACGCTCTCCGTCCACCCAATGTCACCAAGGGTTATGCTTTTGCTGCTGTTGCCGCTGGAAGAGCCCGAACTGCTGCCGCTTCCGCAACCCGCCACACCGAGCAAGGAGGCACCCGCGAGCGCTGCCCCGCTCATCTTCAGCATCTCTTTCCTACTAAACTTCCCGTTCATGTCTTCTCCTTCTTTGCTCTTGTTCTTACATACGATTCGTTTATTCGTTCAGTTCACTAGGCCGCCTTCTTTTTGCCGCCCGGTTCCCTCTCAGCGAGGCTTCGCGTGGTCCGGTCCAGAATGATCGCGATTACGACGATCCCGAGCCCGCCGATCAGTGCCTGTCCCACATCGAGCGAGCTTAGGCCCACTACGACGGGTCCTCCGAGTCCTTCCGCCCCGGAGAGCGCTGCGATGACCACCATGGAAAGCGAAAGCATAATGACCTGGTTCACCCCGGCCATGATCGTCGGCAGCGAGAGCGGAAGCTCAACCTTGAAGAGCGTCTGCCACGGTGTGGACCCGAAGGCCTGGGCGGCCTCGACGGTCTCTCCCGGGACTTGTTGTATGCCCAACATGGTGAGCCGAACCGCAGGCGGCATGGCGAAAATGACCGTGGCTATGAGCGCCGGCGGATTCCCAATACCCAGTACGACCACGAAAGGCACCAGATACACAAACGGCGGCATCGTCTGCATTATGTCGAGAACCGGCCTGATGAATGACTGCAAACCCGGCGATTTCGCGGCTGCTATGCCGAGAGGCACACCTAGTATTAGACAGGCACCCGTCGCGGCCAATATCAGGGCCAGGGTAAACATCGTCGCGTCCCACAAGTCCAAGGAGATCATGAGCACAAGCCCGAGCGCCGTAAACAACGCTATCCGCCAGCTAGCCATGAAGAAGGCGATCGCGGATAGAACGACGATCGTCAGTAGAGCCGGGGGAGCAGTAAGGACAAACGCCAATGCCCCTACGACAGCATCCAAGAACACTTGTAGCGGACCGAAAATAAAACCAAAGGTATTCGTCATCCAATTGACGGCGCTCTCGACCCAGCTATCAAGGGGTATACGCGGGATAAACTCTGCTTGCAGAAGGGCTAATTTCATCTACTCTCCCCTCTCCCCGAGGCCAACCTGGCTAGTCTGTCGTTCCTCCGCTTCAGGTTCAGCCTCATCTGAGTTTTCGGTTCCGGTAGTCAAGCCGGCGATGAGCGCACCGCGAACGACCACGCCCTCCAATCGATTGTTTTCGTTTACCACGGCCACCGGCAGCTCCCGCTCCACAAAGAGCGGCAGGACTTCCCGCAAGGGCGTCCCGAGTTCGACTTTCGGCGCCGTCTCGTCTACCGCGTCGTCGAGCTGCTGCTCCTCACGTTCTGCGAGCTTGGCGACCTCTTCGGCTTCACAGATGCCGATTAGATGCCGCTCGTCATCTACCATCATGATCTCCGAAAGACCAGCCTGTTTCATCCGACGTAAGACCACCCGTGGCCCCTCTCCGTCGTAGGCGACCGCTTTGGGCTCTACCATAACGGTGTCCACGTAGCGGACCTTGGCGTAGTCTACGTCCTCGACGAACCGCTCGACGTACTCGTCGGCGGGATTGGTGAGCACCTCTTCGGGAGTGCCGATCTGGACGATCTCTCCGTCCTTCATGATCGCAACCCGGTGCCCCAGCATGAGCGCCTCGTCCAGGTCGTGGGTAATAAAGAGGACGGTGCGCTTGATCTCCCCCTGAATATCCAGGAAAAGGTTTTGCATATCTCGCCGGATCAGGGGGTCCAGGGCCGAGAATGGCTCATCCATGAGCAGTATCTCTTGCTTGGTAGCGAGCGCCCGGGCGAGCCCGACCCGCTGCTGCATGCCGCCGGAGAGCTCGGTTATCCGTTTTTCGCCCTGGCCCTGGAGGCCGACCATCTCTAGCGCTTCCTGGCTGGATTCCTTGCGCTCTTTTTCGTCGATACCCTGAATTTCGAGGCCGAACCCTATGTTGCTGAGAACCGTGCGGTTGGGTAGAAGCCCGAAGTGCTGGAAGACCATCCCCATCTTTTTGCGCCGGAGCTGCCGGATCTCTTTTTTGTCCATCTCGGAGATCAAATCCCCATGCAGATGGACCTGGCCCTCCGTTGGTTCTATAAGGCGGTTTATCAAGCGGAGCAGCGTGGATTTCCCACTGCCCGAAAGCCCGATAACCACAAATATTTCGCCCTGATACACCTCGAAATCGGCATCGTAAACCCCGATGGTCGAACCGGTCTCACTCTCGACCTCGGCCTTGCTCTTTCCATCGCGCCGCATCTCCAGCGCCTGCTGACCCCGGCGCCCGAAAACCTTCGAGAGCTCCTCGACTTGGATAACAGCTTCCCGGCCATTGTCGTTAGCTTCCGTGGCTCTCTCCTTCTATAGCCTGCTACATTACCGGACCGCAAACCTACTGCAGCCACCCACCGGATGCAAAGAAAATGCTTGCAACCTTCCCATATATCCAGCTGCTAAGAGCATGATACGCGCTCCAGACGATTCATTCAACAAATCTAGCATTAAAATATGTGTTCTATAAAGTAAAACCGTTTCAAAAACAGAAACTGACTGCTCTGCTCCAGCAAGAAGACCTTCTAACATGCATCATAAACGGAGGTTGGTGGACACTAGCTATTGCGCTAAACTACGGGCGCGCTGCGCCTGTAGCTCAGGGGATAGAGCACCGGTTTCCTAAACCGGGTGTCGGAGGTTCAAATCCTTCCAGGCGCACTAGAGAATTGCCCATAAGTATAGAAAACGTGCGGAATAGAGAAAACTTCCGGCGGTTAAACCAGAGACTCTTGATGCCAACGTGATGTCAACGAGCGATAAAAACGCGGAATTTCAGCCTAAAGCATCGTCCATAGCTCCGGCGGCAGCGTCCACCATATCCGGGAGATAAGGTTTCGCCCGTGCAGAGATGGCACACTAACCGAAGTACAGTGAAGCGAAAACATGGAGGATGCATTGAACGATAGAGAACAAGCGGCGACGCAGTTGGCCGAGAGCCGGGAACAGGTCGGGCGGATGACGCGCAACCCTTCGGTGCTGAGAACTTCGGTATCAGAGGACGCCGAACCACTTTGGAAGGAACTGCTGATAGCGGGCATGGCCCACGAGAAGGCAATAGAGGACTGGAGTCCCTACTGCGAATCCGGCACAGACGAACGCGGGCTGTACCTCGCAGCCCGCGAGGAGACAGACTCATCTCCTTTAGGCAAGGACGACCCGGACGCCCACACAAGGAGGCTGCACGCCGATTTGTTTCTCCTCTCGGCGGAGAAGTTGGAGGAATCACTTCGGGCCTTTGTTGAAGCGACCAGCTTCGACTGGGAGAGTTTGCCCTAGCTTTACCCAGCCCCGAAAAAGCGTGCGACGTCCGCGATTTCAGTAGTCCTCGGAGCAGGCGGCAGGCTGGATAGTATCGACTTGCCCCACCCCTTCGATGAGATACGCGGGTCGAGTATCGCTATGACTCCCCGGTCGTCGGGACGGCGCATGAGCCTTCCCGCACCCTGGCGCATCGCCACCTGGGCCTTCGGGAGAAATATGTCCCGAAACGCAGTGTCTCCGGCTCTCTCCCGGAGCTTCGAGGTCACCGGGTCGTCCGGCGGCGCAAACGGGGCCTTGTCCATGACTACTAACGACAACGACTCTCCGGCGACATCTATGCCCTCTCGAAACGACGCGGTTCCAATCAGCACACCGCCTTCAGTCTCCCGGAGCCACTTCACGAGCCGCCCCGGGGCATCGTCGCCCTGGTAGCGCACGGGGTAGGGGGATTTGAAGGTCTCGCGGAATACGGAGACGGCCTTTTTGGTCGAGAGGATCACGAGCGCCCGGCCGCGAGATAGCCTGACAAGTTCCTGCGTCCTCCGAACGCATCCTTTGGTGAAGGCATCAGCATTGCCGAAGGACGGCGCGGGCATCCCGCCTCTAGCGCCGCCCTCGGCATAGATGAGGACTCTGTTACCGTAGTCAAAGACCTCCGCGCCCGCGAACTCGCTAACCGCCCTTGAAAACTGTCCCTCCTCCTCTTCACCCGCGCCGCCCTTATTAGCACCACCGGGCGCAGATTCGCCCTTTTTCATCAAAACTCTCGTCTAGCCCAAGTCTTCTTCTCGCGTAGGAGAAAGAACGGCGTTCGCCAGCGCTTGAGGCTAGGGTGGCGCTCGTGAGGACGACTCCTCCATCGTCGAAATTAGGCAGCACCTCGTCCCGGAACACGTCCGCAGTCTCCACGAGCCAACTCTTTAGTTCAGGATAGTTCTTCGCATTCGCCGACCGGCTTCGGCTTCTACCAGCAACCACCGCGTAGGCGTAGGCGTCGTCGGGTTTGTTGTAGAACGATTCAAGGTCTTTCCTCAGTCTCCCCACCATGCCCTGCAGCAGGTTTGCTTCCTCATTAGGGGCATGTGCGAGTACGTTCCTCAACTCCCTCAGCGCCTCGACGAGTTTGCCGTAGGCCCTCGGAGGACTCTGGTGCAAGCGGGTTGTCCCGCCGAGAAGGTCTTCAAAAAAGAGTTCCGCGGCCATCTCGGCGGTTTTCGTTGCGGCGTGCGCCTGCTCGCAACGCTTTCTCGCCTGCCTCGTGACGTAGAGGATGCGCGCGTAGGAGACCCGGGCTCCGAAGGCCTCGGCCATGATCTCCTCCAGGCGGTGGGCCTCGTCTATTACGAGGTGGCGGTTCTCCGTATCGAAGATAGCCCCGTATGAGGCGGCGTTTGCCAGGAGCAGTGCGTGGTTGACAACCAGGATATCGGCTTCGGAGGCTTTATCCCGGTGGGCGTAGTAATGGCAGCCTTCTCTGTAGGGACAGGTGCGCGGCGAACAGTCGTCCCCGTCCGAGGCGACCTCGGCCCAGGCGCTAACGGGCATCGCAAATGGCAGGTCTTCCCGGTCGCCGGTCTCGGTCTCGGCGGCCCACTTGTCCAAGTTGGTGATGAGTTCCGAATCGAATATCTGGCCGCTCATCAAGGTCTCAAGGTGACGCTTGGTGCAGTAGGTAGGCCGCCAGCGAGTTACCCGAGTTCGGGCACTTTTCCGACGGCCTCCCTCCGAACCACGCATGACCGTTTCCGTATCACGTGGCTCTCCAGTGTCTTATCCACTACATGGAGCTTGGCTCCTCTTGCCTTTACCAGCGTGGATGCTGATGTGGCAATTTTGGCAGACAACCAGAGTCTTACGGTGACGTGATGCCATCGTTTTGACCCATTTGGGCTTTTCGGCCCGTCCCTTGCGCTGGAGATCTTTCAGGGCTCGGATGTGGTGGACTTCGACGTTCTCTGTTGAGCCGCAAAGCTCACAGACACTTGCCAGAAGTCGTTCCTCTACCTCTGTGCGATCATTCCAGACACGGTAGGGATGGTCGTTTAGAACCGCTTCCTTATTTCGCGCGAGTGATATACCTCCCCACTGTGCTACCAGCGGCTTTTTACCTTCTCGCTCGATTCTCACTTCGAGACCCTTGTAAGGTCCCCTATCCGTCTGAATAATGGTGCCGAAGCGATTGTAGACCTTTGGAACCCTGGTACGAAGTTTATTCGCCAAGGTTTTGGTAAGTGATCGCTCCATGATCCATTTCAGACGGGCGAACCGCGTCGAGCGGTTATAGGCCAGTTGGTAGTATTCGGCGAGGCCCCGAAACTCCTGTTGGTATTGAGAGACGATGCTGAAAACGCTATCGCTCGTTCGTCCCTTCAGGTGTATGGGTTTGCCGTTTCGCATGTAGAGGGCGCACTTCTCGCTCACTACCTCCGCGGGCACTTTCAGGCCGATGCCGCCGTTGATAGCGCGGCCTCTCTGATTGTGCTTTGCGTCATTGTGTAGAACAACAATGTCGTAGCCAAGAAATCGTGCTGCCTCCGAGCGCGCATGAGTAATGAGCGTCTTTGGCTGTGAGAGTTCCAGATTAAGGGACGTACCTAGGAACTCTCCGAGTTGGTGTTTAATTTGTTCGGCTTCTTTCCGCGGTCCGTTGAATCCTAGAAGAAAATCATCCGCGTACCTTATGTATCTCAGTCGCCTGTAGCCTGAATCTTTGGGGTCGTAAACTGGAAGATGTCGAGCCTGCTTATGCAGTTCGTTGGCTTCCTGTATCTTTCCCCTGTTTGCCAGGCTTCTCGCGTCGTTTTTGAGTTTGTTGTACTGCGGGTTTGCTCTCCTTCTGGCTTTGCGGTTGTAGTTGGGAAGCAATATCTGTTCGACGAAATTATCCAGCCGGTCCAAGTATATATTTGAAAGAACAGGACTTACGATGCCTCCTTGCGGCGAGCCGCTAAGGGTATTGTGGAAGCGCCAGTCCTCCAGATACCCGGCCTTCAGAAGGTTTGAGATCAGCCGCAAAAAGCGACCGTCATGAACCTTCTCCGAAAGGATCGAGAGTAGGATCTCGTGATTCAGACTGCCGAAGCAATCGGATATGTCCCCTTCGATGAACCAGGCCGTACCAGTCCAGGTCCGGTGGATCTTTGAAAGAGCGGTATGGCATCCTCTTCCTGGTCTAAAGCCATGAGAGTGGTCGCTAAACTGAGGCTCGTAGTACGCCTCAAGGATGAGACGGATGACCTCTTGTAGCAGCTTATCTGACCAGGTGGGGAGTCCTAGCGGGCGTCTTTTATTGGTTCCTTTCTTCTCGATGTAAGTTCGCCTCGCTGGCCGCCACCGATAGCGTTCCTGACGCAAGGCGTCAATGATCGCCTCGATTTTAGCTATAGACATCCCGTCCACGGTTTCTTCCGTGACTCCGGTGGTCATTGCACCGTCGTTTCGGTAGATCTTCCCGTACGCTGTGAGGTACAAGTTGGGGTTGAATAACAGTCGATAGACACGTTCCAAGGGCAGTCCTCTTCTGCCTCGTTCGTGGATGATGTTCAGGATCGTTTCAGTTTCACGCATCTCGCGCTCTTCTCTCTCCCGATATATCCATGACACCTGTGCCCCTTCGCCCTGCAACCGGCTTTCCCGGTCTCCTTGGTGGGTCGTTACTCCCACGACTACTATGAGCACTCCGTAACCGTAGGGCTCTCGCCCCGTAGGTCATCCCGCATTCCCTGAGTGCAAGACGTTTTCTAGCGCGACGTAGGTGTCCCGTTCGTTCCCTTGAGTGGGGTCGCTCCTCACCGCTCGTCGGCCGGAAGGTTCCGGCGGCTTCCTGTGCTACCGCCGTATGCCGACATCCTCGCATGCTAGGCGTTGTGGTCGAGGGATGAGCAATTACATCGCCGGGAACTGGGCTTCGGGCAATCCAGCTCTCACCGTATCGCGCGGGTCTTGCGGGACCGTGCCGTAAACGCCTTCGGACACTTCCCGCTTTATCGGCATGCTCTTGTCCCCTCCGACTTTCGCCGTCAGGTAAGCCGTCGACCCAGAGGTCTTGGGTTTTACGTTTCCTCCTTTTCTTAGCCTTCATGCACCCGTTGCTTCCGAACCTCTCCTTTCTGTAAAAGGTATCTTTGCACTCGGTTCTGCGGCGCACGAGGAAGTTCCTACGGCCCTTCATGACCGCGTAGCTGACACCCTCCTCCTCCGGGTATCCGAGAAATTCGGCCGCTGCACTTCTGAGAGGTGGTAGGTCTTCGGTGAGAAGCTGGGCTTGCAGGGCGAGGGTGGCGGTAGAGACCACGACCCTCTCGCCTCTCTGGGCGGCCCTAAGAATCGCGGGCGCAAGATAGCCCAGGGACTTGCCGGTGCCGGTAGGCGCGTCTGCGAGAAGGACGCCTTTGGAATTGAAACACTCCTCGACGGCCCCGGCGAGGTCTACCTGCTGCGGACGCTCCCGGTAGCTGGGTTTTCTTGAGGCGAGAGGGCCGTCTGCGGCAAATAGCAGTTGTGGTGCTTTGAGAACCTCCCCCGTGCCGGATTCGTTGTGTGCTTTGCTCACCCGGCGATTATACGGGCCGCGGACTAGACTGGCTCGAGCACACCGGGTTCGTCGTTCGCCGGGCGGTTGACGCGCCGGCTCACCGGGTAGGTCTCCATCTCTTCGGCAGGATACGGCGCGAGCATAGAGAGCAGCTCCTCGCGGTCATCGTTGTCCGGTTCTAGCCAAGCATCGTACAACTCCGGCGGCAGGATCACGGGCATCCGGTTGTGAACCTCGGCGGCGACCTCGTTGGGTTCCGTGGTGATAATGGTTGCCGAGAGCATCTCCTCTCCACCTTCCATGCGCCAGCTTTCCCACAATCCCGCGAAAGCAAACACTTGGCGGCTCTTGAGGCGCAGATAATACGGCTGCTTGCCACCCGGCTCCTTCTTCCATTCGTAGAACCCATCGGCTGGTATTAGGCACCGACGCTTTTTGAAAGCGCTACGGAAGGAGGGCTTTTCTGACACGGTCTCGGCCCGGGCGTTAATCATACGCGAGCCGATCGACGGGTCTTTCGACCAGGAAGGTATAAGGCCCCAATGCACCGTCTCTAGTTTCCTGCCATTCTCCTCCAGAACGACCGAAACGTTTTGAGTGGGCGCGATGTTGTAGCGCTCGGCGAACTCTGGAGTCTCCGCGAGGCCGAATGCCTTCGCGACCCTCCGCCCGTCTGATTTCAGCGTGTACCTGCCGCACATAGCTTTGCCTCCCTTGCCGTCTTCCGTCCCCCGGATTGTACTTGAAGCATGGACGATTCCTTGTATGATTTGAATACGCCTGAACGTGGAGGATTACCCGACCCTCCTGCCCGGCTTCCTCGCCCTCCCGAAGCTGCTCGAACCCGTAACCGCGGCCTCGACATGAACAGGCCCACTCCGTTCGGCTAGGATCTCCCCGAGGCCCGCGATACGTTCCACGAGGAACGAGAACCCCGACGGCAGTCTTACTCTTTCACAGAAGCGCCAGGAAGACGACCGGCATCCGAAGCCGCGACGTAGCGGTTCGCGGCGTCGGCCTTGTAGACTGGCCGCATGAAGTTTATAGGTGCCGGCTTCGGACGCACGGGAACTACGTCACTGAAGGCGGCGTTAGAGGAGTTAGGCTTCGGCCCGGCCTACGGCCTGACCGAGGTCTTCGAGAACCCGCAGCATGTCGGCTTCTGGAAAGCAGCCCGGCGCGGAGAAAAGGTAGACTGGCGCGGCTTTCTCGCAGACTACGAGGTGGCGGTCGACTGGCCCGCGTGCGCGTTCTACGAGGAACTCATGGAGGCTTTCCCCAAAGCCCTCGTTATCCTGACCGTACGCGACCCTGAACCATGGTACGAGAGCCTGCACTCGACCATCTACCGGCTACGGAAGGTTACGCACGGCCCTCCGCCGTTAAGAGCAGCCTTCGCGTTCGCCGGTATGTTCGCCCCGGGCGTAGTTGGCACCGCCCGGTTGGCCGACCACCTCGTATGGGAGGATACCTTTGACGGGCGCTTCGAGGACAAGCCCTATGCCATGGAGGTCTTCGAGGCCAACAACGAGGAGGTGCGCCGCCGGGTTCCCCCAGAGAGGCTGCTGATGTTCGACGTTCGGGAGGGCTGGGGACCTTTGTGCGAGTTCCTCGGCATCGAAGTACCTGATAAACCTTTTCCCCATCTCAACGAAGCGCAGGAGATGCGGCGCAGGCTGCTGGGCCTCACCGCGTTCTCGGCAGCCGCGCCGGTGATAGCGGTAGCGGGTATCATCGCTGTAGCGCTCCTCATCCGTCTACGAAAAAGCGCCGGACGTAAGCGATTGCCATAGTCCTGGGGCAATTGTACTCTCTATGCACCGACCCTAGTCTCTATACTCTACATATCCTTTTTACTGAACCGGGTGTCGGAGGTTCAAATCCTCTCCGACTCTACATTCTGAGATGTTCTACTTCCCCCTCGAATAGCTCTATTATTTCCCTGCCGGTGTCCAGTATTAGCGCACCTTCAGTATTCAGGTCTAGTGCGAGGCCCTCTAGGATCTTGTCGGTTTTGTGGATCCGGACCCGCTCTCCGAGGGTGCAGTTGAGTTTGCGCCAGTCGGTGAGGATGCTTTCAAAGTGTTTTATACGCCGCAGCTCGTAGTCTAGATGAGAGAGTAGAGTTTCTAGAAGTTGGATCTGGTCTATATCCCGGCCTAGGACAGAGCGGATCGTGGCGACTTCGTCAACCGGGACATCTAGCTCCTGGGGGTCCAGGTTCGCGTTGAGCCCTATACCGAGGGTTACGAAGCCCGGACCGCGGGCCGCTTCCCCGGCTACAGTGTACGGTGTGCCGGCGGCCAGGATACCGCAGATTTTACGTCTTTCCACGAGTAGATCATTGGGCCACTTGATGCGAGCCTCCACCCCGATACTGCGAAGTGCCTTGGCGGCGCCAACGACGGCGGCTTGGGTTATTCGTGGAGCGTGTTCTGCTTTTAGCGGGAGACGTAAGACCAGTGACATCCATATACCACCCGGCGGTGATCCCCAATTACGACCATGACGCCCACGCCCCCCGGTCTGGACCCGGGAGACCACGAGAGTTCCATGAGGGGCCCCGGAGAATGCCAGTTCGCGGGCGCGTTCCTGGGTGGAGTCTATCTCTTCGTGAAACTCGAAACTCCGCACCAATGGGCTGTCCAGGCGTTCCAGCGTTGTTTGTGAAATGGACGTTACCATCCACCGCCTCCGGTCGATTTTGATGTAAGGGCCACATACTGCAGTATCGCAGCCCCAAGATAAAAAGCTCCGGCGCATAGTATAAAACGTCTCTGTGAAGACGCTCGCCAACTTCGTTCAGGCTATCCCGGATTCACCCCAGGCCCTCTTGGAATTTATAACAAGCCTATTTCTAGATCACGGCTATCTGGTGGCGTTTATCGGGGCGGCGGTGGATAACTTCGGGATGCCGGCCTCGGGGGATGTCGTGGTCTTTGCCGGAGGCTGGCTCGCCAGTACCGACAGGGCAGTTCTGGCCCTGATCATGCTTTTCGGAGGGTTGGGCGCGCTGGTCTCTGACAACGCGATGTACTGGATCGGGCGCATCGGCGGCCGTCCTCTCGTCGAACGGCTCTTCCGCTCCCGGCTTATCGCCCGCTTGATCGACGCCAAGCACATAAACCGGGTAGAGCGATACTTCCAAACTCACGGCGGTAAAACCGTCTTCGCCGGGCGTTTCGGCCCCGGCTTGCGTAGCACCACCCCACTCTTTGCCGGCATGAGCCGCATGAAATATTACACATTCGTCTCCTACAATCTGTCCGGAGTAGCCGTGTGGGCCGTTGCGTATTCCACGATAGGCTACTTTTTTGGCCAATACTGGGACCAGCTACTCGAAGTTGCCCGCTCCTTCGGCTTCGGTGTCTTGCTCCTGATAGCCCTGATCCTCTTTACCTACGTTTACTATCGGCGGCGCTCCAGGAGCCGCGTCCACCACAAGGAATAGACTTACCGAGCCGGTCGATGTTGGTAGACTCTCTCTGAGTAAAAGGGCCGCTAGAAAGCAGGGTTCTCGGAATGGGAAAAGATCAAGACCTGCAGCGTCGCAACCACGAACTCTCGGTTCTAAATGAGATCTCACGAGAGTTGAACCGCTCTGTGAACCTGGACGAAACACTTGAGTTCACCCTGGAGCAAGTCGCGAAATTGCGGGGCTTGAGCAGCTTGGGAGCCATTGGCCTTCGCTATCTGGGTTCGTATTTTGTTATGAATGTCGCCGAACTGGTGGCAATGCTGGCAGCTTTGGCTATCGTCATCGTCAAGAGGTCTCCCCGTCGAATATAACCTTTGTCGGGAACCTTTCCGCTTCTGAAATTGTAATAGGTACAGGAAGCGCGTAAGGAGAGAGATCGTCTCGGAACAAAGCAAACTCGTCGAGCGGGCCAAAGACGGCGATACCGGCGCCTACGAGAAACTCGTGCGGGAGCACCAAACGGTGGCGTTCCGTACGGCGTTCCTGATCTCCGGCGACGCCTCTGAAGCCGAGGACTCTACACAAGAAGCGTTCGTCAAGGCATACCATTCGTTGAAAAAATTTCGGCCCGGCGCCGCTTTCCGGCCGTGGCTGCTCACGATCGTCGCCAACGAAGCGAAGAACCGACGCAAAGCAGCCGGGAGACGGGTAGGGCTCACCATCCGGTCCGCCAACGAGAACTCGCAGAGCGTTACGTCTCCATCGCCAGAAGCGACGGTGGTGGCTGCAGAGCGCCGGACCGAACTATTGAGAGCTGTAGAAAATTTGCGTGAGGAGGAGCGGCTCGTGGTTTCTTGCAGGTACTTTCTGGAGCTCTCCGAGAAAGAGACGGCCGCAGTCCTGGATTGTGCCCAGGGTACGGTAAAGTCCCGCCTCTCACGGGCCGTCGAGAAGCTCCGGGAAGCGATGGTGAAGGAGAACAATGGCAGATAGAGAACAAATACGTGGCAGGGATCTCGACCGGGAACTACAGGAACTCGGTGGCCAGATCGAGTATCCGCCCACCCCGGATCATGCGCATCAGGTACGACAGATCATCGAAGAAAGTGCCGAAGAAGCCACGGAACGCCAAAGTATTAGCTGGCTACCTGCGCTGTCGCCAAAGTGGGCGGCAGCAGCGGCGATGATCCTGCTGTTGTTGGCAGTCCCGATCTTCTCGTCGGGAGCGCGGGACACAGTCTTTGCTGTCTTCACAGCCGGAGCGGGCGCGGGCAGTGTAGCCGAGTCTAGCGGTACCGATGTGGCCTCAGACCGGGCCGCGGGAAGTGCGGCGCAAAGTTCTAGGGCGGAGTCTCAAAGTGGCATGCCGTCACCTGGCGGCGACAGTGTTTCCAGAAATGAGAATTTTGATCGCAAGATCGTCAAGACTGCGGAGTTGGGTATCCGGGCGGACGACGTCCGGGGCAGCGCGGAGGAGGCGCAGCGGATCGTCGCGCAGTTGGGGGGTAACGTACTAAGCTCGCAGGTGGATCGGGGCGGCGGTGCGGTCATGGCGGATCTCACACTATCGGTTCCTTCCGGAGAGTTTGGGAAAGCGCTGGACGAGCTGCGCGGGTTGGGCGAGAAGGTGACGACCGATGCGGTAGAAGGCGAGGATGTAACCGAGGAGTTCGTGGACCTGGAATCCCAGGAGCGAAACCTGCTGGCGACGGAAGAGAGCCTGCTCAAGCTCTATGACGAATCAGAGGACGTAAACGATACGCTCTCCATTCAGCGCGAACTCACGGATGTGCGGGGTGTGATCGAACGGGTGCAGGGTAGGATCCAATACCTCGAACAGCGCTCCGAAACCTCGCGCATAAACCTCTCCATAGAACCGGTAGAGAAAGCCGCGACTCCTGCCGGATGGTCCCCATCATCGACCATAGGTCAGGCCTGGGGCGCGTCTCTGGGTTTCTTGCAGGTAATTGCTACGGTGTTCCTCTCCGTGGTGGTCTTCTCCTGGTGGCTCGTGCCCGTTCTCATTCTGGGTTTCGTATGGTGGAGGACGCAGGCTCGACGCCCGAGTTCCGACGGCACAGAATCCTCCCGCTCTTGACCTACAAAGAGATAAGGCCGTGACGGGCGCCCCGGCTCACGGCTTCGGCGCGGCTTGAGACGCCGAGTTTGGCATACAGTGAAGAGATGTGGAACTTGACCGTATGCTCGCTGATGTGAAGCTCGCCGGCGATGAGCTTGTTGGAGAGGCCGCGGCCCAGCAGTTCAAGCACTTCACCCTCGCGCGGGGTCAAGGGTTCGTCGAGGTTTTCTACCATCGGCGGGGACTGTAGCACCCTCTCCGTGAGGTCTTTAGCGAGAACGACTAGACCTTCCCCCACCGCAGCAACTGCGGCGGCCAACTCCTCCGGCGCCACATCCGACGCCACTACACCCCAACCATACAGCGGTAGCTCTCGTAAGATCGGTACGGGGCTGTCATCCTCCGCCAGCACGAGCAAAGATTGCCCTCCGTCCCCCGAAAGTATCTCTGCCGCATCCTCGACCAGGTTCTCTCCAGCCGCCAGGATCACGTCAGCCCCCGGAGACTCTGAAACTTCGATACCGGACTCCTCCAGCATCGCTCGTAGCCCGGCGCGGTCCATCGGCGTAGAAGGCAGAACAAAGACCTGCATCATGTAATAGGGTCCGAAACTTTCGCCGCCACCTAGCCGCGCTGGCCGACGGTTACGAGCGCAGTCTGGTCTTCGCCACCCCTTATCACCGCTACTTCTACCTCTTCACCAATCCGATCCCCGGCCA
The DNA here is from genome assembly GCA_965214475.1 of Rubrobacteraceae bacterium. Lineage (GTDB taxonomy): Bacteria > Actinomycetota > Rubrobacteria > Rubrobacterales > Rubrobacteraceae > SIRX01. The sequence goes on from OZ243953.1 coordinate 960,411, forward strand.
GCAAAGCCTGTAGCTCCTCCGTGTCCTCTACAGTTTCGCCGTCGAGTCCAACCAGGATGTCCCCCATTAGCAAACCACCGCGTCCGGCGGGACTTTCTTCTTCGACCCCCACCACGAGCAAGCCTCGGTTCCGGACCTCTGAACGCTGGGCGGCGGGTAGATGCACCGTCTGACTTAGTATCCCGAGGTATCCGCGCTTTACGTGGCCCTGATTCTTCAAGGTGTCGGCCACTCGCCAGGCTACGTCTGCTGGAACTGCCAGGGTAACGCCCCGCATCATGCCCGCTACGACGACACCGAGCACGTTGCCGCGCGCATCGATCAGGGGTCCCCCCCCGAGCCCCGGATACGGCGTCGCATCCGTCTGTACGTACCGCTCCATCATCGTGCCTCGGCCTGTACGCAGCGGCCCGCCGATCGCACTCACAACCCCGAAGCCGGCCCGCAGCCCCTCACGCCCCGGACGACCGACGGCCAGAGAGATCTGACCTACCCGCGCCGCATCCGCAGGCGTAGCAAATTCAGTATCCAGCCCCTCCACCTCCAACAAGGCCAAATCGCTCGCGGGGTCTCGGCCCAATATGCGGGCCGGCAGTTTCTTGCCATCGTCCTTCTCTACCGTAATGCCTTCTTCGCGCTGAAGCGCATGATCCGCCACGAGCACCGTGCCCGCCTCGTAGACGACCCCGCTCGCGCCCCGCCGCCTCCGGCTGTTCACCTTGACCACGAACGTCCCGGCCTTCTCGACCGCATCGGCCATACCATCGGACAACACGCCCAAAACTTCCGAACTCTCTTTCAGGTTCTCCATTGTTCATCTCCGGGTCAGTTTGTACCTGGAGATACTGTATCTCCGTCCCCGAGAAAGGACACTGCCCGTCCGGCTAGTTTTGTTCCGTAAAGTGGTTAGTTTCTTGATCTGGATATCAGAATTTTAGTGCGTCTACGGCTTCACGGTCACAGTGAGCGGATGACTTGTGCCGGGTTACCTACTACAAGAGTGTTTGGAGGAACATCTTTCGTAACGATCGCACCCGCCCCAACGATAGCATTCTCGCCGATGACCACGCCCGGAAGAACGATCGCGCCGCCACCGATCCACGCATTGCCCTCGATCGTGATCGGGGAGGCCGCTTCCCACTTCGCCCGCCGCATATCGGCATCCGTTGGATGTGTCGGTGTCAAAAGTTGAACGTTTGGCCCAAACTGTACGTCATCCCCGATCTCTATCCTGGCGACGTCGAGGGCCGTAAGGCCGAAGTTCACGAACGTTCGGGCCCCGATATGTATCTGATAACCGTAATCGCAGTAGAACGGCGGCCGGATCTCGGATTCCTCACCAAATGACCCCAACAGGTCATCGAGGATGCAACGCCGTTCCTCAGGATCTCTAGCCGCGGTCCGGTTGAAACTTTCTGTCAGCGTCATGGCGCGTAGAGCATCTTCAGCAAGTTCCGGATCGTCGGCAATATACAGGTCGCCGGCGAGCATCCGCTCTTTCGGGGTTCGAGAGTCAGACTGCGAGTTTGAACCTTTCAACGGGCAATCCTCACCACGCTATAGGCCGCCGGTCCCGGAAAAAGCCGCCGGTCGGGCCGTTGTTCTGGAGCGTGGCGGCCCAGACGGGGGTGTCTGCACCCTCTTCGACGGAGCGGGACGCACCGGAGCCCCCCATGTCGGTCTGGACCCAGCCGGGACAAACAGAGTTTACGAGGATGCCGGTGCCCCGAAGTTCAGAGGAGAGGATTCGGGTGAGGGCGTTGAGAGAAGTCTTGGAAACCCGGTAGGCCGGGGAACCACCGCCCATATCTTCGAGGGCGCCGAGGCCGCTGGAGATGTTGACGATCCTACCGTAGCCGCCCCGCTGCATGAGCGGAATAGCCGCCTCACTTAGCCGCCACGCCCCAAATAGGTTGGCCTCCAGCGCCTCACGAACTCGGTCTAGGTCGGCATCCACACCGCTCTGGCCGTCGTCGTTCATGATGCCGGCGTTGTTTACGAGCACGTCCAGGCGTCCAAACTCTTCTTCGATGGACTCTGCGAGCCGGCTCACGCTCTCTTCGTCGGTAACGTCTAATTGACGGGCGTGTACGTCACCATCTAGTTTCTCAGCCGCTTCCCGGCCCTGTTGTTCATCTCGGGAGCCCAAAATGACCTTATAGCCTTTATCGGCTAGCTGGCGGCAGATCTCCTGCCCGATCCCCCGGTTACCGCCACTCACCAAAGCAACTTTGTTATCCGCCACAGTAAAACCTCCTCATAAAAACTCAACCCTGAAAATACTACACGCCAAGCTGCCCGAACGCCGCCTCGACCGCCTCTTCCGGTGACGAGGCTACTGTAACGTGTCCCGGCAACTCCCAACTCCCCAGCGACACCACCGGACGCCCGACTTTCCTCGCCAATCCGATCTCCGAGAGAGTACCGTACTCACCCCCGACCGCGACTACCACATCAGCGGAGCACACCACCGCCAGGTTCCGAGCCTGCCCCACGCCCGTCGCAACCGAATAGGGTAGATACTCGTTCGCCCGTCCGCGATCTTCGTCCGGCAGAATGCCTATGGCTACCCCACCGGCCTCCGTCGCAGCCCGAGCCGCTGCCTCCATAACACCGCCAAGTCCGCCGCAGACGACGATTCCACCACGCTCCGCCACGAGCCGCCCGACTTCGCGGGCCTGCTGGTAGAGTTCACCGTTAGCTTCTCCCGCGCCGACGACGGCTATGTACGGGTCGCTCACAGCGTTGGGTAGTTATCGACCTGGCCGAGCAGGTAGCGGAGAAAGCTGACGGCTCCTCCTTTGCTCAACGGCTCGTTCCAGTTACCGCACTTGGGAGATTGAATGCAGGCCGGGCAACCCTTTTCGCACGGGCAGCGGGTGATGACGCCCAAAGTATCGCGGGCGAGAGCCTCGAACTCGTCGTAGCCCCGGCGAGAGATGCCGACGCCGCCGGGGTAACCGTCGTAGACAAAGACTGTTGGGAGGCGGTTCTGGCGATGCGCGGGTGTGGAGAGACCGCCAATGTCGGCCCGGTCGCACATGGCGAAGAGGGGCAGAAGCCCGATCAGGCCGTGTTCACCGGCGTGCAACGCGCCGCCGAAGCTCTCGAAGCTCGGCCGGGCGTCTTTCGGTAGCGGCGGCAAGGAGATCCAGAACGCCTGGGTTTCGAGCACCACGTCCGGCAGGTCCAGCGGAAAGACCCCCACCTCCCGGTCGTCGGCGACCTGGACCTTTTTATAGTACGTCACGGCGTCCGTAGTCCGTACCCGGCCCCAGTGAAGCGTCGCGCCGTTGGCGAGGTCCCGCTGCTCCAGCTCTTCCAATATCTCCACGTCGGTCTCGGTGCGCGGGCGGGTGTAGTAGCGGTTCGGGACTTTGCGGGCGACGGCCCGGCTCGCCGCCAGGTTCAGGTCTTCTACTTCGTAAGCGGTGCCGCGGTGGAGATAGGTGGCGCCGGGATGAAGCTCGCCCGGAGCCCGGGAAGCTTCTGCGGTTCCGATCACCTCGCCGTCTGTATCGGAAATCAGCACCGTATCCGAAGACGCCGAGCGCAAAGAGATGTCTTTCGCCGGACGACCCCCACCGATATAGACGAGCCGCCCACCACTGGACGCAAGCCCATTGGGCCCCAACATCGCCTTCGCCACGCTCCGATAAGCCGGCCCGAAATATTCTTCATCTTCCCCCTCCAAAGGGGCCTCGTGGGCGGCGGCCAACAGGTGCGGGCCGAGGATGTACGGGTTTTCCATCGTCACGCGGGCCGCTTCTACCCGGCGCCCCAACACCCGGCTCGAATTCTCGAATAGGAACTGGTCCAGGGAGTCCCGGCCGGGGATGTATACTGCCAGAGCCGGTGCATCACCGCGGCCGGCTCTTCCCCACTGCTGCCAGATGGAGGCCACGCTTCCCGGATAACCGCAACACACTACCGCGTCCAGCGACCCCACGTCCACACCAAGCTCCAGGGCGTTTGTCGAGACGACGCCGAGCAGATCTCCCCGGAAGAGACGCCCTTCTATGTCGCGCCGTTCGCGGGTGGTGTAGCCGGCACGGTAGGGAGAGATCTTCTTCGCTCCGTCGATGCCGAGCCGGTCGGCAGCGTAGCGATAGATGAGTTCCGCCGCCTTACGTGTTCTGGCAAATGCTATCGTCCGCACCCCCTGACGCACCAGCTCCGCAAACACTAGCGCTCCCTCCGTTAGCAAACTGCGGCGCTCGCCCTTCTCCTTGTCGAGCAACGGCGGGTTTCGGAAGACTACACGTCGCGGTCCCGACGAGGCCCCATCCTCGTCCACGAGTGCGAACGGGAGACCGGTGAGGCTCTCGGCCAACTCTTGCGGGTTAGCTATTGTGGCGCTTGTAAGAACGAACTTCGGGTCTCCGCCGTGGAGGTTAGCCACGCGCCGGAGGCGGCGGAGCACCGCCGCCACGTGGGAGCCGAAGACGCCGCGCAGCACGTGAGCCTCGTCTACCACCACGATCTCCAGGTTCCTCAAGAAGTCTCCCCAGGCGTCGTGGTTCGGCAGGATGCCGATGTTCAGCATGTCCGGGTTGGTCAAGAGAATGTTGGACCTGCGCCGGATTCCCGCCCGCAGAGCCTGCGGCGTGTCACCATCGTAGGTGCCCGCGTGAACGCCCCGCAAACCGAAACCCTCGATCTTACCGAGCTGATCCTGGGCCAGTGCCTTTGTCGGATATAGAAATAGCGCCCTGCTCGCCGCGCTCTCCAGGGCGTTCTCGAAAGCCGGTATCTTGTAGCAGAGCGACTTACCACTCGCCGTAGCCGTCGCCACCACGACGTTCTCTCCGGCCCGCACCCGCTCGTAGGCTTCGAGTTGATGAGAGTAGAGCCGGTCCACGCCTTCCTGCGACAGCGCCGCCGCAAGTTCGGGGTGAAGAGCCGGAACCTTGACGAGCGTGGCCTCCCGGGGCGCGAGAGATGCAACCGTCTGTCCTAAAGAGTCCACCGCGCGACGGCTCATGCCGGCCAGCGGCGTAGAGTTTTTGGTCTTAGAGCTCACGCCGACCGGCGAAGGCCCGGCCCAGAGTTACCTCGTCGGCATATTCCAGGTCGCCACCAACGGGGAGACCGCTGGCAAGCGCCGTAACACGCACAGAAAGGTCTTCTACTTCTTGCGCTATGTACAACGCCGTAGCCTCGCCAGTGGTGTTGGGGTTGGTGGCGACGACGATTTCTTTGGTCTCCTCGTTCTTCACCCGCTCCACGAGTTCGGCTATCCGTAAGTCGTCGGGATCTATGCCGTCCAGCGGCGAGAGCGCCCCGCCCAGGACGTGATAGAGGCCCCGGTACTCGCCCGTACGCTCTATGGACCCGATATCGTAAGGGTCTTCCACGGCGCAAATCACACTCTCGTCCCTTCGGACGTCCCGGCAGATCTCACACTCGTCAGCCTCTGTCAGGTTGAAGCATCGCTTGCACGGTTTTATGCGCTCTTTGACCTCTTTTAGCGCTTCGGCCAAACCGTAAGCGTCGTCCGGACGAGAGCGCACGATGTGAAAGGCGATGCGCTGGGCGCTCTTTGGTCCGATGGATGGGAGTTTGGAGAGTTCGGTGATCAGCCGTTCTACCGGCCGTGCATAGGTCGCCAACTATTCTCTAACTACATTCCGGGTAGGTTGAGGCCCATGTCTCCTAGCCCGCCGGTGATGCCGCCGAGCTTTTTGGAGGCCATCTCCTGGGAGCTGTTCATGGCTTCGTTGACCGCCGCGAGGACCATATCCTGCAACATCTCGACATCATCCGGGTCTACGGCCTCGGGATCTATCTCGATGGCGGTAAGCTCCTGGGAGCCGGTCACGGTAGCTTTTACGACCCCGCCGCCCGCGCTCGCCGTAACGGTCTCGTTCGCCAACTCCTCTTGCGCCTCTTGCATCTGCTGCTGCATCTGCTGAACCTGCGCCATCATCTTGTTCATGTTTTGACGGGCCACTCAACTACCTCCATTTTCGTTGGACGTTCCAAACCACTCTCGCGCCAGCGCGAACGCCTCTTGCTCGCTGCCGATTGTATCATCGGCCCCGCCGGCCTCATCCGCCCCGCCATCTTCGGGAGGTTCGTAAGCCTCCGGCGTCGGTTCCGCAGCAGGCTTGACCTTCTTCGTTTCGGGTTCCGGCATAGGAATGTCTTTCTGCACGACGGCTTCTCTACTCTGCATACTCTGTTCAGGTTCTGCTTGGTTCTCTTCGGCTTTTGGTGGCGGCGGTGTTTCTTTGACCCCGGCTTCCCCATCCCCGACCCGGCTCTCCAGGCGCGGCTTTACACCGAGATTTCTTTCCAAAGCTTCTTGTAGAGCTTCGGTGTGGCGGGCGTCGCTGGCGAGCTTCGCGTAGATCGCCAGATCCTTCGGAAAAACGAGTTCCAGAAATCCGTCGCCAAAGCTCTCGACTTGCGCCTCCTCGAAGACCGCCGCCGCCGGGGCCTGCCGCCGGTCTTTCATGTCTTGCATCAAGGCGGGCCATCGGGCGACCAGGGTACCAACGCTGATAACTTCTTCCGATTTTCCTACCGCCTCCGGCTCTTCGACCGTGGCAAGGGTCTCAGGTGGCGCTTTTTCTTGTTCTTGCTGTTCAGGCCCGGCTACAGTTTCAGGTTCTTCCGCTTTCTCCGAAACGGATGGAGGAGGCGATGCCTCGGGTTGGCTTGGAGCGCGAGAGGCGGTCGACGCAACGACGCCGTTTGCGACGGCGCTCTCTAGAGCTTCCAATCGGGCCAGAAGTGCGTCTACGGACGGTTCAGTGTAATCACGAACGAGCTTGAGAAAAGTTAGCTCCAGCTCCAGCTTCGGTTCTCCGCCGCGTTTTATTCGGCCTGTAGCATCACCCAGGGTTTCCAAAATGCGGACGACCTCGGCGGTCGGAATAGCGGCGGCTTGCTCTTCCAGCGGCGCACGCTCGTCGGCACCGACTTCGGCGAGGGCGATGTCCGGGGCGTGCGGTAGAAGCATCACGCGCCGCAGATGCCCGAGCAGCTCGTTGACGAATTGTCCCAGGTCCCGTCCCTCATTCGAGAGGCGGTCGATTATCTTCATGGCATCGGCAGCCCGGCGTTCGTGCAGGGCCGCAGTTGTCTCTAGCAGCACGTCAGATCCTACGCTACCCAAAAGCTCGCGGACCCGCGCCGCCGTAACCGGTCCATCCGCGAAAGACGAAAGCTGGTCCAGCAGACCTTCCGCATCCCGGAAAGAACCTTTCCCCTCACGGGCGATGATGGTCAGGGCCTCGGGCTCGGTCTCTATTTCCTCGGCCACGGCTATTTCAGCCAGCTTCTCCGAGAGCGTACCGACACCGGGACGTCGAAAGTCGAAGCTTTGACAACGACTGATAATGGTCGGCAGAACCTTGTGCTTCTCGGTTGTAGCCAGCACGAAGATCACGTGTTCCGGCGGTTCTTCGAGCATCTTCAGCAATGCGTTGAAGGCCTCGGTGGTCAGCATGTGGACCTCGTCGATGATGTAGACCTTCATGCGTCCGGCGGCCGGCGCGAGGTTCACCCGGTCGCGCAGCTCCCGGATCTCATCTATCCCCCGGTTCGAGGCCGCGTCCATCTCCAACACATCCATAGAAGAGTTGTTGACGATCGAACGACAACTATCGCAAGTCCCGTCCGGCTCCGGCGTCGGTCCCTTTGCGCAATTCACACCCATCGCTAGCACTTTGGCCGTACTCGTTTTACCCGTTCCACGAGGGCCGGAGAAGAGGTAAGCGTGGGCTACGCGGTCGGTCTCTATGGCCCGGCGTAGCGTACGAACGACCGGTTCCTGGCCGGAGATCTCGGAGAAGGCGCGGGGGCGCCACTTACGATATAGCGTAGCGTGTCTCATAAGGCTAGTATAACGGAGTCCGTACCTGACAACGACAGTACACTTTGGCGCGTACAGCCTTTTAGGAGATCGCAAACATGGACCACAAAATAAATCGCAAACTCAAGAAACTATTCAAAGAGATCCACCAGGATGAAGATGATAATTCTAAGATCGCTGTTCCTTTTGTTCCCTACATAGGATGTAGCTACTGTAAAGCCAGTAAGAAGGTGTTGGTAGTGGGTAAAGCTACCGATGGCTGGGGTTGGAAAGATAGTAAAGAAGATGAAGATGCTACTTTAGAAAAAGTAAAGGTAGATCAACCTGAGTGGTTTGAAGAACTCAAGAAAATCGCTCCCAAGTTCATAGAAGAAAAAATCATCCGATTCTACAGTGGCAACAAAGGGTACAGTTCTTTGCTCTGGAATCGAACCTACCGTATTCTTAGCAAGCTTCTCGAAGATCAGCCTTTATGCGCTTATAGCAGAGATCCCAAAATCGCAGGTAAAGCCTTTCGGTCCTTCGCTTGGACTAACGTATTTAAGGTCACCCACACACGCGGAAATCCCAAGAAAAAGCTGAGAGAAAGACAGACCGAATGCAATACTTTGAAGGACGAAATCGAGTATTTACAGCCGGACGCTATTCTATTTTTCACTAGCCCTAGTTACGACAAACATCTTAAAGAGGTCTTGCCTGGCATTCACATAGAAGGCGTACCGATTGCAAAGATCAGTGGACTCGATAGTTATGGCTTTGAGGGGATCGCTCTGCGAACCTATCACCCACAATATTACAAGTTCAACATGCACGATGTGGTAGATAAATTGACCTAAAATAACTAAAAACCGCGCACCCCGCCGTCGACGGGCACGAACCCGGCGAACTTCCGGCCGCCAACTCCGGATCGGCTGTCCCGCAACACATGAGGTAACCCACTTAGTGCTGCTACCTTCCGGTCCTGACACGGTTCACAGGGCCTCATTGCCCGGGACCGATCCATCAACGCTGGCCGCACCGGTTTCAACCGAACACGGTACGCCTCGGGCGGGGATATAGGCCCTGCTAGGCGATCGCAGGTACAGGGCATCGCCATCTCCCCGCTTAGCGCGGCAAAACCTAGTTTATCAGAGAGGTAGAGAGATCAAAGCCGGACTCCAAATCAACCTTAAAAAGCGTTGATGGCGAAGAAGACCCCGATGCCCAGAAAGAAGATACCTACCATGATGAATGCTCCCTGCGAAGGGCCGCCCCATTGCTCCCAGATTCCGGCATGATCCTTCCGGAAGTGTATGAGATGGGCGCCCATCACGGCAAAGAGAGGACCTACCCAGATTGCGAAAGACGACGCCAAAGCGGGGACAAAAGGTATCACCGCAAAACTTCCAACAAAAAGCGTTAGCAGTAGCAAATAGCTCCCCAAAACCAACCATTCTCGACTACTCAAAGTTTCCTCCGTATCCAAGGGCGGAGAGGGTGGGATTCGAACCCACGAGACGGCTATAAACCGCCTACGCGATTTCCAGTCGCGCTCCTTCGGCCAACTCGGACACCTCTCCGCGGCAGAGTGTACCAAATACAGCGCAGATTTATACTTGCTTTACTTCGGTCTCCCGCCGGTCCAGAAATACCAGCATACCCAGCGCCAACCAACCCAGCCCGAAGGCGGCGGAGATCGCTAAGCGGATGAGCGGCGCATCGCCGATGAGCAAGTTTAGCGGTGTTAGCAGACCCAAAGCGAGCGGCAGAAAGTTCCACATTGGTAGCGGCTCGTTCTTTAGCGTGGCGAAGCCCAGAATCACCAGCCCCAGCGTCAGTATTATGAAGCCGAAGGAGATGATACGCGTCGTATTCTCCAGCCCGAGCGTCAGGTCGGCACACAGCCCCGCGGACAACAGCGTGAGCCCGGCGAAGCTCTGGACGAAACCAGCGTTGCCCTCTCCTCTCATAACGCCCGAGTACCGGGCGTAGGCGCCGGCGAGCCCCGCCCCGAATAGTATGGGCACCAGGAAGAGCAAGACATCGTCAAGGCCGGAGCCGGGCGGGTTTGGTCCGTCGAGGACGACCTTTATGCTCCACAGCGCACCGCCGACCGCACCGGCGGCGCCACCTATCCTTGGCAGGCTTATACCAAACACGAACTTTTCTCTCTACAAATCATTTCGCGAATAGACTAAGCCAGAATCGTTCCCGATGCCAGTCTTCAAGCTCAAGCGCTGGAGCCTTTGCGACGACGAAGGCGTAGGATCAGCAACCCCGCCATCGTCGAGAGCATTAGCGCGTGGCTGACAAAGAAGAACTGACGCCCGTAGTAGTTGGAGTTGTAATAAGAGATCGGGCTAGACCATTGCCAGTCGGTAAGCGGCCAAAAGAGCGGCCTGGTGTCGTTCACATGGGTCAGGAAGTCGGCGAAGGTGTGGCCTAGCCAGCCGATCAAGAACCACAGCAGTATCCTGCGACGATCAAAACGTTTCAACCGCGCCGCCCAGTAGAGGATCAACAGCGCCGCTACGGGTACGGCAGAGTGGAGAGCGGAGCCCGTGCCACCGAAAGGCCCGGAAAAGTAGATCTTGTCCAATATTCCTTCAGAGTGCATGGAGGACCATCCCTCGGTGAGGTACGCCGTGCCAACGTAGTAAGCCGTCCCCGCAAACGACGGAAGGTCCGGGAACGCCGCCCCCACAGCCCCCGCTATCCCCGCCGCCCGGCCAGCCTTTACACCGTGTTTCGCCAGCGCCCAGGTAAAAAACGAATGAGAGTAAGTCTCCAGAACCTATGAGACTTTCTCACTCGGAACCGGCTGCCCTATATGACCTGCGAAAAACTCCAGGGTTCTCCGCCAAGAGTCCTCCGAAGCCGCCGGGTCATAGACGCGGGGCTTGTTTTCATTGAAGAACGAATGACGGGCTGCGGAATATATCTCGATGTCGTGCGGCACCCCGCTACGCTTCAGTTCTTGCTCCAGTTTATGGGCCTGCGCGCCGGTGAAGTCTTTCTCCGGGTACGAACCGACGACCGGACAGGAATGCCGGATGGCTTCTATAGGGCGCGGGTTCATGCCGTAGTACGAGGCAACGGCTCCAAGCCGCTCGTCCGTACAGGCCCAGGCGGTCACGAAGCTGCCGCCCAACGAGAAACCTATGGCACCGAGCCGTTCGTCGTCCACCTCCGTCATCCTGGCCAGATAGCTCAAAGAGGCTTTGAGGTCCCGTATAGCCCCATGATCCAGAGAATTGGTCAGCATACCGTTTATAAAGCGGGCCATGCAGGTTGACCGTTTGCGTCCGGTGAAGAGGTCGACCGCGAGCGCCGCGTAGTCCTCCCCGGCGAGCCGGTCCGCCACGCCCCGGATGTTGTCGTTCAGGCCGAAAACCTCGTGCACGATCACCACACCAGGGTATTTGTCTCCAGAGCCTCCATCCGGCAGCGTCAGGTAACCTTCGAGTCTCTCCGCCCTCGGAAATGAAACTTCCTGAACTATCGGGGCCAACCTGATCCTCTCTGGAAATTGTTCAAACCGGCGTCCGAAACGAATGCCAGGCCCATTCTAACCTAGAGGTTGATCGACGGGCCGGAGCCTTACGACCGGAATCTCCCGGTCTGTACGCCGCTGGTAGTCTGCGTACCCTGGGTACATCGCGACGAGCCGTTGCCACAACCGCTCCCGGTCTTTTCCAGTGGTCTCTTCGGCCCTTACTTCAAGGGTACGGGGCCCCACCTGAACTTCGGTTTCGGGATTTTCTCTTAGGTTCAACCACCAAGCGGGGTGTTTGGTGGCGCCGCCTTTTGAGGCCACGATCACCATGTTGCTTCCGTCGGGAAGGTAGAGTAGCGGCGTCGTACGCCTCTTTCCGCTCTTTCGTCCGGTAGTTTCAAGTAGCAGAACAGGACTGCCCTGCATCTTGCCGCCCAGCTTGCCGCCAGTAGTCCGATACACGGTGGTATGCCCCGCTGTAACTAGACGAAACAGCCTATCCGCCAGCGGCGAAAACTCGCGCCCACGAGATGGGCTACTATCGCTCATCTTCATTTCTCCTTCACGGGTTGCGCCATGAAATCTTACCGTCTTTATCCAATCTTCGAGAGAAACAACGCCATGGTACGACGTCTAGGGCTTTCCGGGGACGGGTATAAACTGCTTGCGCCAGTGGTCGTGTGTTGGGATACTAGCGGAAGACGGTGGTGGCGAGAGCCGAATTATACTGTACAGGGCAAAACGACTCCCTGCGCCCGAACCGAATGCCCAGGAGGGCGGGAAATGAGTAAGACACCTATAGATCTACTGTCCATCGGTGAGACGTTGGTGGACTTCATCTCCGTGGAACAGACCGATTGGCTACGCAACGCCACGACCTTTCGGCGTTATCTGGGAGGCTCACCGTCTAACATTGCAGTCAACGTCTCTAAGCTAGGCGGCTCGTCAGCGGTAATCTCAAAGACCGGGATCGGGGCTTTCGGCAAGTTCATAAAAAGCGAACTCCAGCGTCATGGAGTCTCTACCGACTACCTGGTAATGGATCATCGCACCCGTACGACGGTGGCCTTCGTTTCCTCAACCAGCGGCAAGCCGGACTTCGAGATCGCCCGCAGCGGAGATTACCTGCTGAAGCCAGAAGAGATCCCCCAGGAGTCGGTTTCTCAAGCCCGGGTGATACACGCCTCAACCTTTGCCCTCTCGCGAGAACCCTGCCGGTCAGCCGTCCGAAAAGTCTTTCGGATGGCGCGGGATCAAGACAAGATCGTGTCCTTCGATCCCAACTACAGCCAGCGCATCTGGCCGCACCATAAAGAGGCCCATGGGGTAATCCAAGAAATGTATCAATATGTTGACATAACAAAGCCTTCACTAGACGACGCCGGCCGCATCTTCGGGCGAGACTTAGAGCCCGAGCAGTACATCGAGAAGTTCCACGATATGGGGGCCAAGACCGTTATCTTGACGATGGACAAAGATGGGATCTTGATCTCCGAAGACGGGCACTTGATCGGGCACGTCCCCGTCCGGCCGGTCGAGGTCAAGGACGCTACCGGAGCCGGTGACTCTTTCTGGGCTGGTTTTTTGATTGCGTTGCTGGACGGTAACTCACTGGAGCGTTGCGCCCTGTTCGCCCGGGAAATCGTAGAGCTAAAGCTAACCCGGATTGGACCGCTACCCCTGGAGGTAGACCGAAACGAGATATATGCCAAGCTAGACGAATTGCCTGAGAACAGTGTAGAGAGTAGAGAAACCGAAGACCCGCAAAAGGAAACAGAGCCCGCACGGGCCGAGAGCAAGAAAGGTTGACCCAGTACATTTCGCCTTCTTAAATCTGCAAGGGAACTTCGATTCCGGCAATAGCTACCTGGCGGCCCACCCGGACTTCGGCGGCCAGCTCGTCTACGTCCGGGAGGTCGCCCGCAAACTAGGCGAAATGGGCCACAGCTCAGACATCCTCACCCGCCGCATCGTAGACCCTGAATGGCCCGAGTTTGCGGACGAGACGGATTCCTACCCGGGCCATCCCAACGTCCGCATCCTGCGCGTGCCGTGCGGTCCGGATCACTTCCTGTCCAAAGAGGAACTCTGGCCTTACCTCGGCCAGTGGGCCAAGGGTGTGGCCAGTCTGTACGAGGGAGAAGGCGCGTGGCCCGACCTCTGGACCGGGCACTACGCTGACGGTGGCCTCGCCGCCGCATGGCTGGAAGAAGTCTCGGGGGTACCGTTTACCTTTACCGGACACTCTTTGGGCGCCTGGAAGTTCGATACTCTACTGCAAGGCGTCGAAGACCCCACAGAATTGCAGGAGATCGACGCTCGTTACAACTTTGGAGCCAGGATCCTGGCCGAGAGAACCGCCATCTCACGGGCAAAGAAAGTCGTCACCAATAGCAAGGCCGAGCGTTACGAACAGTACGACCACCCGGCCTACCGTGATGTGTCGGAGCCCGAAGGTGATGGGCGCTTCGCCGTAATAGCGCCGGGTGCCAACTTCGACATCTTCTCTCCCGAAGTCCGGAGTCCATGGGAGGATGAAGTGCTGGCTAAAATTCGTGAGGTCCACGAAAGAGACATCTCTCCCAACCGCCGAGAACTACCCGCCGTAATCGCCTGGAGTCGTCTGGACCCCAAGAAAAACCACCTGGGACTCGTAAAAGCATTCTCTAGCTCCGGTGAACTGCGGCAACGGGCGAACCTCGTCATGATAACCCGCGGTCTCGAAGACCCGCTGCATAATCCGGAAGAAGCTACCGATGAGCAGCGGCCTGTAATAGATGAGCTTATCTCCGAGATAGAACGGGCCAGTCTCTGGGACCGAGTCTCGGCTTTCAGCCTGTCGGGACAGACGGCCCTCGCCGCCCTCTACCGCTGGGGGGCCGACACCGGCGGCGTATTTTGCCTGCCAGCCGAATACGAGCCCTTTGGCATGACCGTGATCGAGGCGATGGCCGTCGGTTTGCCCGTTGTCGCCACCAAGAACGGCGGCCCCCGCGAGACCACCGATGAGGGCCGGGCGGGTCTCTTGGCCGACCCCGACGATCCGGGAGACATCGCCGCGAACTTGCTCCGTCTTCTGGAGGACCCCCAGACCTGGGAGAGTTATGCGGAGCGGGGCATCAAAAGGGCCTTGGAGCACTATAGCTGGCGCAGGACAGCAGAGTGCTATCTCAGCCTGGCAGAGGCACCCTCCAGGACGGAAAGAAACGAGGAGCCCACCCTCCCGCTTCCCGAGTTTGTCCGTCACGACGGAGATCTACCACGGATAGAGCATTGGGTGACCGCCGGAGGAAAAGAGTACAACGCGCCTGGCGCGTTCTAGAGAGAAAGGATGAGCTAATGCACGTCGCGTTTCTGAACCCGCAGGGAAACTTCGACCCCAACGATTCCTACTGGACCCAGCACCCGGACTTTGGCGGCCAGCTCGTCTACGTCAAAGAGTTGGCGCTGGCGATGGGGAACCTGGATCACAAGGTAGACATCGTGACCCGCCGTGTCATAGATCCTGAATGGCCGGAGTTCGAAGATGAGACGGACTCTTACCCGAACGCCCCGAACGTCCGTATTCTCCGGATACCCTGCGGCCCGGATCACTTCCTACTCAAAGAAGATCTCTGGCCTTACCTCTGCACCGAGTTCGTTCCGAACCTCTTAAAGTGGTACGAAGACGAGGGTTCTCTGCCGGATGCCGTTACCTCCCACTACGGCGACGGCGGCCTGTGCGCAGTCCACATGGAAGAGCTAACCGGCATACCCTTCAGCTTTACGGCCCACTCTTTAGGTGCCCAGAAAATGGACAAAATGGGAGTATCCCGGAGGCACGTAGAAGAAACCGATGAGAAGTACAAATTCTCGCGGCGTATCGTTGGGGAGCGGCTCTCAATGAACCGCTCGGCGGTCAACATTACCAGCACCTCCCAGGAACGCTTCAACCAGTACACCCACAACGCCTATCGCGGGGCGGTAGACCCGACGGACGACACCCGATTCGCCGCCATCCCGCCGGGCGTGGCGCTCCACATCTTCGATAAAGACTCCGAGTACGAACAAGAGGAGCAGATCCACGAGCACGTCCGGGAATCTCTAGAGAGAGATATTGCTGAAGATCGGTTAGAGCTCCCATGTGTCGTGGCTTCGAGCCGGCTTGACCCGAAAAAGAACCACCTCGCGCTCGTCGAGGCGTTCGCCAGCAGCCTGGTTCTCAGAGAAAGCGCCAACCTCGTCATCTTTACCGGCGGTCTGGAGAACCCGTTGGAGGGCTACAAAGAGGCTGATGAAGGCGAGCGAGAGGTGCTCGATAGCTTGATGCAGGTGATCGAGCGCGAAGAGCTCCAGGGCGAGGTCTCGATGTTCTCGCTAAACAGCCAGCCGGCGCTGGCCGCCGCCTATCGCTACCTGGCCGGAATGCGCTCGGTCTTCGCGCTCACAGCCAACTACGAGCCTTTCGGGCTGGCACCGCTGGAGGCGATGGCCGCCGGGCTGCCGGCGGTCGTCACCAAGTACGGCGGCCCGAGCGAGAGCCTCCGTAGCGGGGAAGAACAATACGGCATCCTGGTAGACCCCTCCGACCCGGAAGAGGTCAGCGCCGGACTCTACAAGGTTGTCGGCCACGAGGACGAGTGGGAACATTACGCCGAGATCGGCTACAACCGGATCATAGACCATTATACGTGGGAGCGGACCGCCGAGCGCTACCTGGAAGCCATCGAAGGCCGAGATCGGGACGTCGAGGCGTCCGACGGCCATGCGGCGAACGGCGCAGGCGAGTACGAACCAGACTCGGAGAACGGCTACGAGGTCGTCGAGCGGCTACCGATCCCCACGTTCTTCACGGACCCCGAATCGGGAGACCTTTCGGTAGAGACCTTAGACGAGCTGTACTTCGCCCTCGACGTGCTCTCGGTTGGTGAGACGGTAGTAGATTTCATCTCCCACGACATGGTTCACTCGCTGCGTACCGCCGACAGCTTTACGCGCTACCTGGGCGGACAGCCGGCCAATGTGGCCGTGTACGTCGCCAAGCTCGGCGGACGCTCGGCGATACTCTCCAAGATCGGCACCGACCACTTTAGCGAGTACCTGGAGGACCAGCTTCAGCGTCACGGGGTCAATACCGAGTCGCTCCAACGGTCCGGCGAATCCCCCACGACCAATATCTTCGTCACCCGCACCGTCAGTGTTCCGGACTTTCAGGTCAACCGGGGGGCCGACTCCCTGTTAGATATGAGCGAAGTTACTCCCGAGTTGGTCGCGCGCGCCCGCATCGTACACACTTCGGCCTTAGCGCTCTCGCGGGATCCGCAACGGCTGGCGGCAAGGCGGGCCATGCGGCTCGCGCACAGCCACGGTCAGACCGTTTCACTGGATCCAAACTACGACAACCGGATCTGGCCGAACAAAGACGAGGCCTGGGAGGTCCTGGCCGAGGTAATGCCCTACGTTACGGTAGTCAAACCATCGCTAGAAGACGCCCGGCGGCTGTTCGACTACAACATGGAGGAAGAGGACCTCAAAGAAGCCTGCCTGCAAGACTTTCACAAACTGGGTGCCGACGTCGTACTGTTCACCAGCAGCGGCGGCGTAGTCACTATCTCCGACGGCGACTCCGTTGAAGAAGTTGGGCCCCTCACTAGGGTCGAGGTCAAAAACGTAACCGGCGCCAGCGACTCGTTCTGGGCGGGGCTCCTGGTCTCTCGTCTCGAAGGTCACGACTGGCCCACGTGTGTTAAGTTCGCCCACGAGGTCGCGAAGATAAAGCTTGTCGTAGAGGGACACGTTGAGCGCATGATTCCGCGCTCCCGGATCTACGATCACCTAGACGACGCCGTGCAGAAAGTTTAACCTCGATGGCCCAAGAGAACCAGATAACGAACCTTCCGGCCCTGATCGAGAACCTGTCCTCCGAAGATCAGGCTATCGTAGGCCGCATCTTCGACGTGAGCGCCACTACGGGCCGACTCGACCCGCCGGATAGCATGCACGGCTGGATTGAGTCCTCCTTCGGCTCGGTAGATGCCGTGCGCGAGCAAGAAATCGTCAAAGTAACAAATCAGATAACCCTGGAAGGTTCGATCTTTAATAGCCTGCGATCCTCTCGACCATCAGACACGGGCACCGACCTGGATCTGGAAGAAGAGATATCAGAGACTGAGGGGGATCCGTTCTGCAATCCCGACGAGGAAACCCCCGCTGACACCTTCGGTCGCATCCGGGGTCGCCACTCTACGACCGCCTCCAACATAGCGAAGTACGACGGCTTCCACGGCGTCATCGTCTTCGACGACCACAACCCGCTCCACTTCACCCCCGAGAAGGTAGATGATTACATAAACGTTGGTCTCCAGTGGGGCCGCAAAGCCTTCGAAGAAGACCCGGAAGCCCGCTACTTCTTTCTTATGTGGAACTGCCTCTGGCGGGCCGGCGGCTCCATACTCCACGGCCACGCCCAGGCCACCGCCACCCGCAACATGCACTACCCCAAAATCGAGCACCTCCGACGGACCGCCGAGCGCTACACCACGGACCACGGCGCAAACTACTTCGACGATCTCTACCGCGCCCACGACGCTTTGGGACTCAGCTTTCCATGCCCGGATGGCGTGCGAGGATTTGCGAGCCTCACCCCGATCAAAGACAAAGAGTTGATCCTCATCGGAGAAGATATAGAAGATAAGGCCTTACACGAGGCAGTCGCCGCTGCCCTCGAAGGATATGTCGAAGAACTCGGCGTGAGCACGTTCAACGTAGCTTTCTACCTACCGCCACTCGGACCTTCAAACGAAGATTGGTCCGGTTTTCCGACCGTCGTGCGTCTAGTAGACCGGGGGGATCCCGCCAGCCGTACCTCAGACATGGGCGCGATGGAGCTTTATGCTGCCAGCGTAGTAGCCTCTGACCCTTTCCGGGTGGCGGAGGAACTGACGAGATAGACTGTTTAGGTTTATCTGCCGGTACCGCCCCATCGTGGTGGGCGCTATACTAAGAATGGTCCACGTAAGTCAGATTCGCTTGACCGCATCGAGCCAGGTAGCGCGATGTTCGCAAGCCTGACAAAACTGCCAAAGAACCCTGTGAAGAGGGATTTACAAGTAGATGAACAAGGATCAGGATAGCGAGCATACAAGGGAGCGGCCACTGGAACCAGAAGACCAGCCACGTCTTCTGGCGGCCATCCTGGGCGCCGTGGGCGACGCCATACTGGTTACCGAAGCGCAGCCTACAGACGAGCCCGGCCCAAAGATAGTCTACGCCAACGAGAGCTTCGCCCGCATGACGGGCTACACTGCAGAAGAGATCGTTGGGAAGACGCCCCGTATCCTCCAGGGGCCGCAGACAGACCGCGCCCGGCTAGATGAGATCCGCGCCGCGCTAACGAAGCGGGAGCCCGTGAGGGTGGATCTACTCAACTACCGCAAGGATGGCACACAGTTCTGGGTCGAGGTAGATATAGAGCCCGTTACCGATGAACACGGAAATCATACCCACTGGGTATCCGTACAGCGGGACATCACGGACCGTAGGCGACAGCAAGAGGCGCTCAGAGAAAGCGAAGAGCGGCTACGTGCGGTCCTGGTCCAGCATGCCTCAGACATTATTACGACCGTCGAAGCAGACGGCACCATTCGCTACGAGAGCCCGGCACTGGAGAGGGTATTGGGCTACAAACCAGAGGAATTAGTAGACAAGAGCATACTGGATTACATCCACCCGGAGGATGTAGATCGGGCAGCGACCGAACTAGGGAAGATTCAGGAAGAGCCCGGGGTTCGCGGGCCGATTGAGGTTCGCTTCCGGCACAATGACGGCACCTGGCGCTGCCTAGAAGGAATAACCAACAACCTGCTCGACGACCCGGCCGTGGGTGGGATCGTGATCAACTCTCGCGATATTACAGAGCGCAAACAGGTGGAAGAGCAGCTAAGGAGCGCCGAGGAAAAATACCGCTCGCTCGTCGAGCAGGTGCCGGCTATCATCTACATCCACGAGCCTACCCCGACCTACCAATCTACCACCTACGATTACGAAGTCTCCTACATTAGCCCCCGGGTAGAGGAAATTCTGGGCTATCCACCCCACGCGTTCGTCGAAAACAGATCTTTCTGGAATGAGCTGATCCATCCCGACGATCGGCCAGAAGTCTTGGCTGAGGACGAACGCACCGACAAGTCTGGCGAACCTTTTCTCATGGAGTATCGCATGGTAACCCACGACGGACGAGTAGTTTGGATCAGGGAAGAAGCCGCCCTGATTCACAGTCCAAAGGGTGAGCCGCTCTACTGGCAAGGTGTCATGACCGACATAACCGAGCAGAAATTGGCGGAAGAAGATTCCAGAAGGAGCGAGGTAAAGTTCCGCTCCGTGGTGCAAAACTTTTCGGAAATCGTCAAAATCACAGAAGCCGACGGCACCCTGCGGTATGCCAGCCCGGCATTCGGGCGGATCTTTGGCTACGACTCCGAGAAAGCAGTAGGCATCAACGTCTTGGACTACGTCCACCCCGAGGATCTACCACGAGTACGGAAAGAGACCGAGAAGACTCTGCAGAACCCCGGAGTGAACAGCAACATCACCGAGTACAGATTTCAACACGCTGATGGTTCCTGGCGCTGGGTCGAGAGCGTCGGCACCTATCTGCTGGATAACCCGGCTATTGGGGGCGTGATAATCAACGTCCGCGACGTGACCGAGCGCAAACAGGCGGCGGAGAAATTAAGAAGCGCCGAGGAAAGATATCGCACCCTGGTCGAGCAGATACCTGCGGCCATCTACATCCAGAAGCCTATACCCGGCGAGATCGCCTCCTACCACACCTCTTACATGAGCTCACGAATCGAGGAGATTCTCGGCTATTCCGCACAGAGGTTCGTCGAAGACCAGGACTTTTGGTACGAGTCGGTCCACCCCGAAGACCTGGCGGAAGTTCTTGCCGAGAACGCACGCACCGATGAAACGAGTGAACCGTTTTTTATGGAATATCGCATGATTTGCCGTGACGAACGCGTGGTGTGGGTCAGGGAAGAGGCCCTTCTAATACGCAGCTCGGAGGGCGAGCCGCTCTACTGGCAAGGTGTCTTGATCGACGTAACCGAGCGAAAGCTGCAGCAGGAAGCACTCAAGAAGAGTGAGGAGAAGTATCGTTCGGTAGTCGAGAACATTAGGGAGGTGATCTTTCGGACCGACGCTGAGGGCCGCTATACCTTTCTCAACCCCGCCTGGGAAGATGTCACCGGCTTTACCGTAGAAGAGAGCCTCGGCAAGAGCTACCTGGAGTTCATACACCCGGAAGACCTTCAGCGCAACCCCGAAGACTTCGAGCAGATGGGTAATCACGAAGGAGACTACACTGGGTACCAAGCCAGGTTCCAGGCCAAGGACGGTAGCCCACGCGAGGTCGAGATCCAGTTTCGGGAGCGCTTCGACGAGAAAGGAAACCTGACCAGCACCTCCGGCACCCTCGACGACATTACCGAACGCAAGAAAGCCGAAAGAGACTTGCAGGAGAGTGAACAGCGCTTCCGTTCACTCGTCCAGAACGCCTCGGACCTTATCACAGTCGTTGATGCTGATGGGACCATCACCTACGAAAGCCCGTCGAAGGAGCGCATACTTGGCTATGGGCCACAGGAGCTGGCGGGAAGACCTGTCCTAGAGCATGTTCACCCGGACGACCTCGAACAGGTTTCGGTCGAACTGGGTAACGTTCTGGCGCGTCCCGGGTACTTGTCGGAGGAGCCTACGAAGTTCTGGTACCGGCACGCCGACGGCACGTGGCGCTACCTGGAGGCCCTAGCCGCCAACCTGCTTGACGACCCTGGTGTGGGAAGCGTCGTGATCACCTCACGAGATATAACAGAACGCAAGAGGCTCGAAGAGCAACTCTTCTACCAGGCCTTCCACGATCCCCTAACCGGACTGCCAAACCGTAGCTCGCTCCAGAGACGCTTCGAGCAGGTGGCGGGGCGTTCTGCGGATCCTCCGGGCGCCCGGCGAAGAGATGTCGCACCGGGCGAGGTACGCTACGTTGCGGTCCTCTTCCTGGACCTCGACGGTTTTAAGGAGGTAAATGACTACTCTGGGCACGCGGCCGGTGACGAACTCTTGCAAGCGGTGGCCGAGCGGCTGCAGAATGTCGTAAGGCCGCAGGATACCGTGGCCCGGCTCGGGGGCGACGAGTTTTGCGTACTGCTCGCAGGAGTTTCGGGTACCGCCGAAACCATCCGGATAGTGCAGCGGCTCAAAACATCTTTGGAGGCTCCTTTTTCCGTCGCTTTTGCCGCAGACCCTGACACGAGCCCAACTAGTACCTCGGTAGTGTCCCTGAGTGCCAGCATTGGCATCGCCGTGAGCGAGCCGGGCGGGGTGGATAGCCTCTAGATGAACTCTTGCGCGAAGCCGACGCGGCCATGTACCGCGCCAAGCAGCGGGGCAGCGCGTTCTACGAGGTTGTGGAACTGACCGAGAATACGGGCTAGAGACAGATAATAAAAAATCCTCAGGAGAGTATCTCGCCGCAAGAAGGTTCAGGCAGCCTTGGTGGCTTGTGGCGTCCGGCGCTTATCGTCACGATATACTTGGTTGGTTGGTTCGTACTCAATAGGGTCACAGAGGGCCTTCAGGGGGAGCTAGAGGTCTCTATTTGGTATCCTCCGAGCGGCTTGAGCTTCGCCCTTTTGCTCGTCTTTGGAGTACGCTACGCCCCGGCGTTGGTACTTACTACGTTTGCCCTATACCTGTTGTTTAGAGGTGGCATGGAATACCCTGTCTGGGTTTTGCTTTCCTTGCCCGTACTCTACACAGCGGTCTATGCGGGGGCCGCGACACTTTTGGTAGGCTGGGTAAAGATCGACCCTCGTCTAGCCCGGATGCGGGATGTTCTCTACTTCGTCGGCATTGGTTGCCTAGCCGCCCCGTTTCTGGCTTCGGCGGTGACAATCGCCGGATATTCTGTGGCTGGGCGGACACCCTGGAGTGATTTCGTTTTTAACGTCTTGGGCGGCGGTGCCGGAGAGGCTACCAGCGTGGGTGTGCTGGCTACGCTCATTCTCATCGCGCTGCGTCCTTTCCCGTACCTGTGGTCGTTCGGGCCGGTCGAACCTCTAAGAGGCTTTGAGATTCCAGAACGCCGGGAAGTTCTCGAACTACTAGGACAGACGTTACTTCTTGCGGCAACGCTGTTTGTGGCTTACGGCACAGATCGTGGCGTCCGGCTGGATTTCACTTACTTGGTTTTCTTGCCTCTGCTCTGGGTCGCGCTCCGCGACAACCTCGCTCGCACCGTGCTATGCGTCCTAGTCATCAATGTAGGGGCAGTTCTCTTGGTTGGCGGCACTGTGGAAAACGCAAATCCGGTTCTTATACAGCTTGGCCTGGTGACGCTCACCCTCGTCGGGCTGCTCCTTGGCGGCCTCGTTACCGGACAACGAGAGACGTCGGCGCGGCTGGTTTGGGAAGCCTCCCACGACCGCCTAACCGGGCTGCCGAATAGGACATTGTTCCTTGACGCGCTTTCGGAGGCTCTCACCCGGCGTCCCGAGAGCGCTTTCGCAGTATTAGCAGTAGATCTCGACCGGTTCGCCAACGTCAATAACGCCCTGGGCCACCGAATGGGCGATAGGTTGCTGGTTGCGGTGGCCGGACGTCTCTCCTCTCTCTCATCGACCACAAAGGATTTCAAAGTGGCAAGGGTAGCCAGAATCGGTGGGGATGCATTCGCGGTTCTGACCGAAGACAGCGGATTGTCTCCGAATATAGGGCACCAGACTGGACAGTTGCTTCGAGAGTTAGCACGTCCCTACAAAGTCAGCGGGCGTGAAGTGTACGTTACCGCAAGCGCCGGTGTGGTACCGATTGAAGAGAATCCCGAAGAACTAGAAGACTTGCTCCGCGACGCCGACACCGCCGTGCAAGCGGCCAAGTCAAAAGGTCCTTCATGCTACGTGGTCTTTGACCGTGCAATGGGCGAAGCCGCGAAGAGGCATCTGGAGTTGGATACAGATTTGCGCCGGGCAATAGAACGGGAGGAGTTCACCCTTCACTACCAACCCGTCTTCTCCCTGAAGGCGGATAAGATAGTCGGCGCCGAGGCTCTTGTGCGATGGGAGCATCCGGAACGTGGACTTTTGGGACCGACAGAGTTCATCGCGCTCGCGGAGCAGAGTGGGCTCATAGTACAGCTTGGAGATTGGGTCCTAAGGGAGGCCTGCCACTGGGCGAAAGGATGTCAGGAGCTAAATTCATCGCAATCACCCATCACGGTCAACGTAAATCTTTCGGCCAAACAACTCGAACGTCCGAACTTCGCGGAGAACCTCCGATCAACGCTAGAAGAGACGGGATTGGACCCGCATATGCTGGTTCTGGAGATAACCGAAGGCATGTTGGTGGATGGGGCCGACTCCATTCGTGAGACGCTCAACAGTTTAAGAGAGCACGGGGTAAGCTTGGCCGTGGACGATTTTGGGACCGGCTACTCATCGCTCTCTTACTTAAGCCGTTTTCCGGTGAATGTTATCAAGATAGACCGCTCGTTCATCAGCAAGCTCTCCCGGGACAACAGCGCACAGGAGAGATCGGCCGACGAAAAGCTCGTCTCCGGAATCATAGCCCTCGCCCACAATCAGGGCCTGGTAGTTGTAGGCGAGGGCGTGGAAGATGATCATCAATTAGAGCGCCTCCAGAAGACAAGTTGCGACATGGTCCAGGGCTTTTGCATCTCGAAGCCGCTGGCAGGTGAGAAGATTTCTGCGCTTATAGAAAGCAAATCTCGGTAACCCTGTAACTTTCAACAGGGACTATCTCTACCGGGCGTGCCCAATCCTCTAAACGGGCAGTTCGGCCATATCGTTCACCTCGACGCCGCGCTCCTCGAAAAAGTCCTGGTTGACTTCCAGGGCGTACTGGGCAGGCTCGGCGGAGACATAATTGGGTGGCTCGTCATCCAACGGTTCCATCTTTTGAATGTCTACGATGCGGCCTTGGGAGTCTATGTAGGCTACGGAGAGCGGGATCAGGGTGTTCTTCATCCA
The DNA here is from genome assembly GCA_965214475.1 of Rubrobacteraceae bacterium. Classification (GTDB taxonomy): domain Bacteria; phylum Actinomycetota; class Rubrobacteria; order Rubrobacterales; family Rubrobacteraceae; genus SIRX01. The sequence goes on from OZ243953.1 coordinate 984,733, forward strand.
AAAAGAGAGCGTATCTTCCTCCTTGAAAACGAAGAGCATGCCCCGATCCTCCCCCAGCACGGTACGGTTCATAAGACCCTTTGCCTGCTCCGCGCTGTCGTCGGCGATCTCGACCCGAACCTTTACTTCTTCGCCACCGGAGGCGTTGATAGTTACGGTACGTAGCTCTTCATTCTTTGCAGAGTTCTTTCTCGAAGAAGCGCCGGAACTGCCGGTGCTTGCCTCCTTATCTGATGCAGCAGGATCCTGCTCCTCTCCGCTACACCCAGATAAAACAAGGACGGCCAAGACCAGGAGTAGCGCTGCGTACTTCAACGAAGCACGAACTCTATACGCTTGTTCTGGCGACCCTTGCTTTTGTGGCCGGTGATCTCGATCCCCCCTACTTCTTTTGTGTTTGAAACGTGCGTACCACCATCCGCCTGGGTGTCGAGGCCTTCTATCTCCACGATGCGGACCATTTTTACGTGCTCGGGCACCAAATTCACCTGGGTGCGGATCAAATCCGGGTTCTCTAGCGCTTCCTCGCGCGGTAGCTCATAGACTTTCACCGGGCGTTCTTCAGCCAGCGCTTTATTCGTCGATTGCTCTACCTCTTCTACCACCTCGGCGGTCCACTCACCGGGAAAGGAGAAGTCCATCCGGGCATGGTCGGCCCGCATCTGTCCGCCGGTTACTTTCGCCCCAAATTCTCTCCAAATAATGCCGGAGACGACGTGTAGGGCGGTGTGGTAACGCATGTGGGCATACCGCCGCTCCCAATCGACGATTCCGTTTATCTGTCCTACGGTCTCCGGTATCGGGTTGTCTAGGACGTGAACCAGGTTTCCGTCTTGCCGTCGCACATCCACGACGTTGGCCTGCACGGGCCCGACCTTGAGCTGTCCCTTATCTGAGGGTTGGCCTCCGCCGCCGGGATAGAAAGTGGTGCGATTGAGGGTGAGCTCTCGCCCGGCGTGCTTTACCACACTTGCTCCGAATTCCCGCAGATAAGAGTCGTGGAGAAAAAGTTGTTCGGTCACAGGGCGAGTGTACCCCGCTCGTGATCTTTAAAGGTAACGACCTCCCGGTAACCGACGTCGTGTACGAGCTTGAGGCTCTGATCGTAGCCGGCGGCTACCTCGTTTGCGGCGTGGGCGTCGGAGGAAAGGATTATGGGAACACCTCGGCGATGGAACATCTCCAAAAAGTCGCGGGCCGGGTAGATCTCCCCTATCGGCTTACGCAAGCCCGCAGCGTTCACGTCTACCACGACCCCGGACTCGGCGACGGCATCGGCGGTTTCTTCGAGCATTGGGGTGATGTCCCCTTCAGGGAAGTGGCGGAAGATCTTAATGAGGTCCGGGTGTCCGATGATATCGAAGCGTCCTGAGAGCGCCGCTTTACGGACGTTCTCGTAGTACGCCTCGTACAGATCGTAGGTCTCCCACTTCTCGTAGATTTCCATGTGATCCGGATGGTCTACCTCCTCGTAATCCACCCGATGCACGCTCCCGATTACATAATCGTAGGGTAGCGTCGTCGCCACGCGGTCCATCTCGTCCTCGTTGCCGGGAATAAAGTCTATCTCTATCCCGAGACGCAGCCCTACATCCCGAGACTGCTCGCGGGCCTCCTGAAACGCGGCGAGGTCAATGTCTTCGAGGTAGCGATCATGCTCGGTAATGCCCATCTGAAGAATTCCGCGTTCGTGGGCGACCTCACAGTATTCGAGTATGTTCTCCACGGTCATCGGTCGATCCCCGTGGGCAACGACGTGCAAGTGGTAGTCGATCAAAGGCTCTCCTAGGGTCTGCGAACTTTCAATCCGCTAATCTTATAAGATACCCGCCGTGTTTATGGAAGGCAAAGATATCAGGATGGCACGTTGAGCGAAGATCTGGTACTGCTGGAAGGGCTAGTTTTCTTCGGCCGACACGGGGTGCTGGCGTCAGAGCGCGAGTTGGGACAGCGTTTCGTAGTTGACCTGGAGATGAGGTTGGACCTCCGGCCGGCCGGCGTATCCGATGACCTTACCAAGACCGTAGATTACAGGGAAGTACATCATCGGGTCCGCGAAATCGTCGAAGGAGAACCTTTCGACCTGATCGAAGCCGTCGCGGAGCGTGTAGCCGCCTCGGTCCTCGAAAGCCATCCCAAGATAGAGGCGGTCCGAGTCAAAGTGACGAAACCGGACGTCCGGTTAGAAGGCACGCTCCTCGGCGGTTCTGCCGTCGAGGTACTGCGCCGCAAGGCTCTCTAAGCCACCCACCGCCAGGTCGTAAACAGCGCCGTGAGCACCACTCCTCCCCCGGCGCTCAATACTAACCACATCGCCAGCGCCGCCCTGTTGCGCGCCAGCAGGTAGCCGAGCACGAGAAAGAGCGGGAAAGCTCCCAGCATGAACCGCGGCAAACTCATAAGCGGAAAGATAGGGCTGGGTGTGAGGATCGGCAGGATCATGATTACGAAAGTGTAGAGAAAAAGTCCCGGCGGCAACACCACGAACCCAACGACCACGAGCACCAGCAACAGCCCGAAGAACACCAGGTTCAGGGTATTGGAGGCTTCGAGCGACGGCCCCGAAGACGAACTCAAGAAGAGCGCTGCCGGTTCCAGCCAGTACCCCGCGCCCTCGACGGCGGAGTTCCAGGCTCCTTGCAAGGTTGCGACGGGACTGACGAAGGTGCGGCCCCAGTATTCTTCTTGCTGCCGGGCGGAGACAAGCGGATCTCCGAAGCGTCTGGCCAGGAAGATCCCGTAGGCAATGAGCCCCGTCGGGACCAGCAACATACCGGCCAGCCCGCCAGACCCGAACTCTCGGCGGTTACGATACCACTCGATAAACAGCGGTATGAGTAGCAGCAGACCCAGGTTACGGGTAGCGGCGGCCAGTGCGCCCAGCAACCCGGCGAAAAGCAAGTCCCGGCGGGTGTACAAGGCCCAAATGCTGCCGGTCGTGAACATCAGGAACAGCGCCTCAGTGTAGACGGAGTTCAGAAAAAAAGCCGTTGGGAAGAACGCCAGGGTCAGCGTGGAGGCCCGCGCGACTTCGGTGTTGTAGAGGCGTTCGGCTATTCCATAGAGGAAGTAAAAGGTAAAGAGCGTCGCCACCAGCGAAATAAGTACGCCCCAGAACGCCGGCCCGCCACCCAAAACAGTCCCGAGCCGAACCAGCATCGGGTACAGAGGAAAGAAAGCCGTCGAAGCCGGAGCGCCCGCGCCGTATCCTTCCGTGGCGATCCGGGCGTACCAGGCCCCGTCCCAGTGTGCCCAGTACCCTAGAAAACCAGGTGGCTCCAGCGGGGAGCCTGCGGGCTCGGCCTCCAGCAAGAAAACCCGCGCCAGGACTCCGGTTCCTAAAAAGAGCAGTCGCGAAGCGACGAAGACCGCGAAGACGAACGGCCAGGCGGAGGCGGGCTTGCCGGGGGGGCGTCTAGTAGCGGAGGTTCGGGCCACGGGCTATCGCCCACCACGCCCCGCTAAAAGCGAGGACGGCGAGCAAGACGACGACGGCGAGCGCCGGGTATGGGTTGAGGTCCGAGGTCTGGAGCGTTGCGTACCGGGCGGCGTCTACGGTGTGGAAGATCGGGTTGAACAGCGTCGCCGTCCGCAGAACGGGCGGCAGCATGTCCACCGAGTAAAACACCCCGCCCAGAAACGCCAGCGGCTGTATCACGACGTTGGTGAGTAGCGAGATGTGGTCTATGCGGGTCGCAAGCGCGCCTACGGCGGTACCGATGGCCGAGAAAATAAAAGAGGTCAGAATTCCGATAAAAAGCAGCAAGAACGGGTGGGCGATCTTGACCCCGATAAACGGCGCGCCCACCAGGAACACCCCGGCCCCGATCACCACGCCCCGCAACGTGCCGCCCAGAGCATAGGCCAGGGCTATCTGTAAATTGCTCATAGGGCTGATAAGCACCTCGTCTATGTAGCGCTCGCGTTTAGCGTCGAAGACCGACCACGAAGAGTTCATATGCGCCCCGGTAACGAGGTTCATAAAAGCGATACCCGGCAGAATAAACTCCAGGTACGGTACACCTTCCACCTCTTTGATGCGACTGCCCAGGGCGAGCCCGAACACCACCAGATACAGCAGCGATGTCAGTAGCGTTGGGACCACGGTCTGCATCCAGACGCGGGCGAAGCGCAGGACCTCCCGCGAGAGCAGCGTCCTGAATCCTCTGTCAACCAACATTGCGGCCCACCACCTTCAGATACACGTCCTCGATTCTGGAGACTCCGTACCGTTCTTTCAAGCCCACGCTCGTATCCTGGGCGGCTACCCGACCGTCGTTGATTAGCGCGATCTCATCACACAACTCCTCGGCTTCCTCCAGGTAATGCGTAGTTAGCATGATGGTCAAACCGCCACGGTTCAGCTCCCGAATGTACTCCCACAGCCGGTAGCGCAACTCTATATCCACCCCCGCTGTCGGTTCATCGAGGAATAGAACGTCCGGGTCGTGCATCAGGGCGCGGGCAAAGAGTACCCGCCGCTTCATGCCGCCGGAGAGCGTGTTTACCCGCTGCTTGCGCTTGGCGACGAGGTCGAAGCGCTCCAGCAATTCTTCGGAGCGTTCGCGAGCCTTTTTCTTTGGGACGCCGTAGTAACCGGCATGGTAAAGCATTGTCTCCTGGACGGTCAGAAATTTATCCAGGTTTATCTCCTGGGGGGAAACCCCGATCATGGCCCGCGCCTCTCGGAACTCCGTGTAGGCATCCTTGCCAAAGATCTCTACGTTTCCAGAGTCGGGCCTTACCAGGCTCACGATACTATTTATGAGCGTCGTCTTGCCCGCCCCGTTTGGGCCGAGCAGCCCGAAAAAGCTGCCGGGTTCTATGTCGAGCGAGACATCGTCGAGCGCCACTAAGCCGCCCTTGTAGGTTTTGCGGAGGTTCTCGACCCTTAACGCGGGAACGGGCGCATGTCCGTTGCGTGAAGCGCTCACCGATCCAACACCTCCAGCGCGGCCTTTTCACCAGATAGCATGGAGCCGTTTATGGAAGAGTCTTCTGTGTATTCGCCCGCGAGCACGAGTCCCGGCGTCGCCGTGCGGTTTGCGGGCAGCCGCTCGTGGGTTCCCGGCGGCTGGGCGAACTGGACAAAGGGGATGCGGTAGATGGAGAGTGGGCGCAGGTCAGCGCGTGGATACCATTCGCTGATCTCCTCTACGCCCTTGCGATAAAGCTCTTCGTCCGGGAGATCCAGGTCGCCCAGCGCCACAGCGCAGACGAGTCCTTGTCCCTCTGGGGCGTAGGAGTTGGAAATATTGCTTATCTGTACAATGTTATTCAAAAACCCTCCGTCATCGGCGTTGAGTAAGATCTTCTTCTCGCGGTTCAAGCTGCCGGTCGCGTAGTAAATGCACGCCTGCCCAACCGAGTCTTGAGGAACGACTTCACCCGTGAGCCCGCCCGCAGCCGGGGCGTCGGTGGCGACGACTACTGCGTCGGCCTCGTATTCATCCTCGCCAATCTGCACGCCGGGTACGCGGCCATTCTCTCTAAGAAGCTCTTCGACGGGGCTGTTCAACTCTACAGCGTCTCTCGGCAAGTGCGAGGCGATCTGGCGCGGTATCTCACCCATCCCCCGCGCAGGAACGGTCGTCTGTCCCATGGCGAGCATCCCGAAGGTAAACCGCAGGACTCGCGAAGAAGTCGCCAGCGACCGATCCAGGAAAATCCCCCCGTAGAACGGCCGGAAAAAGTTATCTATAAATCGCTCCGAAAATCCTTGTCCCCTCAAATACTCCAGGCTCGTAGAGTCTCCGTTCGGGCTCTCTCCGACGGCTTGGGCTTCGCCCGGAACGTTCTCCGCGGCGAGTTTCAAGGTGCGGAGCTTGTCTCCGAAGGTGGCTACGTCGGAGAATATGGACGGGATGATGGCGCCGGGATCCCGTATTGGGTCCGAGAGCATGCTTTTTTCGCGGCCCCGAAGAACTACGGCTCCGGGATCGAAAGCTCGGAGGTCGAGCTTCGCGTGGTTGAGGTGGCGGCGGGCCGCCGGGTATGCCGTGAAGTACACCTGGAAACCTCGGTCGAGCAGAAAGCCCTGCTGTTCGTCGGTGCGCACCCGGCCTCCGACGCCGTCGGACGCCTCGAAGACGACGACTTCCGCCCCTCGCTCGTGCAACACTTTTGCGCAGGTGAGGCCAGCCAAACCAGCCCCGACGACTATTACCTTCATAGACTGAAGAGTTTAACGCTCTTGCAACCCCTCGGCTACGAGAGATCGCACACCCCACCACCTGTCCCTTATACTTTTATCAGAATGTCGACGAAATTGAGCTTATTGCTGCTACAGAATGGGAACTCGGAAGGGTTCCTGGAGGTATTTCGAAATTCCTTCAGGGACCTCTGGCCGGAGATAGCCGGTCGGGCACCACGGACGATCGTGGCGATCGGTATCTTCGTGATCTTCGTCGTCCTAGCTTTCGTCTTGCGGCGGGCCCTCAAGACCGCCCTCGCACGAACAAGCATGGCTCCCCGCATCCGAATATTGATAGGCCGCATGGCCGTAATTTCGACTCTCGTACTGGGAGGTTTGATCTTCCTCGTCATCGTTACGGAAGCCTCCCTGGGACGGGTCATAACGGGGTTCGGCTTGCTCTCGGTCGGCGTTGGCCTCGCGATCAAAAGCCCGCTGGAGAACATGGTCTCCGGCATCATGACGATCCTGGTTGCCCCGTTCAGAATCGGGGACGAGATCGAGGTGAGCGGCTACGCTGGAAGGGTCGAGGACATCAGCATCCACGACACCATCATCCGCACCTTCGACGGCAAGCGGGTCGCTATCCCGAACGTGGACGTCTACCTGAACCCGGTGGTCAACCAGACAGCATATCCTCTGCGCCGCTACGACGTCATGGTCGGCATCCATTACAACGACTACCTGCCGAAAGCAATGGAGATAGCCCAAGAAATTCTGGACACGACCGAAGGCGTGCGCGAGTCACCGGGGCCGGTAGTCCTGGCGGAGACGCTAAACGAATATTCGGTGGACATGATCCTGCGCTTCTGGTCCGAGCCTTCAATGCAGAACCAGTTCAAAGTCATCTCCGACGTAACCACCAATGTCAAGCTCGCCTTCGACCGCGAAGGCATCACTATCCCATTCCCCATCCGCACCTTCCACATTCCGGAGGGCGAGGCGAAAGGCGCCGGGGAACTCCAGATCCGCTTGACCGACGAATCCTCCAACTCCGACGGAAACAAAGGGTAAGAACCACCGCCGCCAGGTAGTCTAAAGGGTAGAGAGCAATATATTTCCATCTTCTCTCGGGCCGACGCCATCCTCCCCCGCACCGCGGAACGCCGGCCCATTCTCTTAGACTACGAACCCGAATGCGTTATGCTGTTTCTCTGTGAACTCCGGACGCGGCAGGTCAGGCAATGAGCTCGAAGAACTGGCCCGGCTCTTCCTGAAACTCGGTGTGGTGGCTTTCGGCGGCCCTGCGGCGCACATCGCCATGATGCGTGAGGAAGTTGTTACCCGCCGGAAATGGATGGAGGACCAGGAATTCCTGGACCTGGTGGGGGCCACGAACCTCATCCCCGGCCCGAACTCCACGGAGCTTGCGATACACCTCGGTCGGTTGCGCGCCGGTTGGCGGGGTCTCGTCGTGGCGGGAGCTTGTTTTATCGTACCTGCCGCCCTGATCGTGCTGGTTTTCGCGATACTCTACGGGCGATACGGCAGCACCCCGGAAGTATCCCGCTTGCTGTACGGGATCATACCGGTGATCGTCGCGGTGATAGCCCAGGCGCTTTGGGGACTCTTGAAGACCGCCGTAAAAGGCCCGTTGATCGCAACGGTCGGGGCGATGGCTTTGGTCCTATACCTCCTCGGCGTCGGCGAGATACCGTTGCTTGCCGCCGGGGCTGTCGTAGTATTGCTGGCAAAGGCCGGACTAAGAGCCTGGGGCGGGACGCTGTCTATCGCGCCCCTGGGATTGCAGCTCGGGTTGCTGCAAGCCTCGGTGGGTGGGCTCAGCCTGGCATCCGTGTTTCTGAGCTTTCTCAAGATCGGTACCGTCCTCTTCGGGAGCGGTTACGTACTGTTAGCCTTTCTGCAAACAGAATTCGTAGCTACGGGCCGGCTCACAGAGCAACAGCTACTCGACGCGGTGGCCGTCGGCCAGTTCACCCCCGGCCCGGTGTTTACGACGGCCACGTTTATCGGGTTTCTGTTGGAGGGTGTACCGGGAGCGATTCTGGCGACGGTCGGCATCTTCCTGCCCGCCTTTGTCTTCGTCGCTTTGACCGGCCCGATCATCCCGCGACTCCGCCGCTCGCCGGTGATGTCCAACCTCCTCGACGGCCTGAACGTTACTTCTCTCGCACTTATGGCCGGCGTTACCTGGCAACTGGGCCGCAACGCCATAGTGGACTCATTCTCGGCGCTGCTGGCCGTCGCGGCGCTCTTTTTGCTGATCCGCTTCAAGGTCAACGCCGCGTGGTTGGTGATCGGGGGCGGCGCCCTGGGCCTGCTTCTCGGAGGCTGATAACTAGCCATTTGCATAGGTGACGGCAGAGTTCGTATTCGAAACAATACCAGTCGAAGAGGCCTGAAAACTATAGACAGCGGAGGTGGCTCGATTGTCGGCGCAAGAGAACAAGCAGGTTTACGGACGCTACATAGAATTGCTAAACGCCCAGAAGCTCGATGCTCTTTCGGAGGTCGTAGATCCCGAAAGATACCGGGAGATCTGCGTCGGCTTTACCCCGGGCTGGGTGGACCTCCCCGAGGCCGTCGGCTCTTTGGAAAAAGTCGTGGCCGGCATACCGAACCTCTACGCCCGCATAGACGATTGGTCTACGTCTTTAGAAGAGGAAGTATGATCGTCTTGCTGGTCAATGTGGCCGCGGTCTTGTTTATGACGGGCTTTATCTGAACGATGCAACTGGTTCACTACCCGCTACTCGACCGGGTAGGTGCCGAAGCCTTTGTCGCCTATGAGACAGATCACAACCGGCTCTTTTTTCTGGTGGCGGGACCGGGCATTATCTTGACGCTCGTGAGTGGCGTACTGCTGTTTTTCTCCCGGCCGCCGTAGGCACCCCTTTTCGCGGTCATCTTAGGGCTCCTATTGTTCGTCGTGATCGTGGTCTCCACCGCTCTTTTTCAGGCGCCCCAACACGCAATACTGAGCAATGGCTTCGACCGCGAGGCCTATGAGTTTCTGATCAAAACTAACTGGATCCGGACCGCAGCCTGGACCGCTTATGGACTACTCGGCCTCTGGATGGTCTGGCAGAGCACCTAGCTATCTTTTACTACACGCTTTCTATCGGCGACCAGAAGACTGTGAAAGACCTTCCCAGAAGAAAGGCGAGCATCATCAAGCACACCATTTCAACCTAGGCCGAGCGGATGGCTGAGCCAGCCACAGATTTTTCCTCTCCTTTATCCCACCTCTTAGTATATGGTGTTATAAGCGGAACAGATGTAGCGGAGAGTCACTCAAGACTTATCGAAGTCCAGCTTTACTTTGTTCTCTTCGTCGAGTTTGAGCGCAGCGGCGTAAGGTTTTCCGGCCTTGCTCTTGAAGCCTTTTAGTTGCGGGGTGCGGCGCTGGGTGAGGAGTTGTTTGGCCTGTCCAACGCTCAGGCGCTTGCCGGAGACGGTCTTCCAGATCGCGAACTTGCAACCGGCCGTCTTCCAAGCCGAGCATCCATAAGCCTTCTTCGTCTCCACTACCGGCGCGCCGCACTTGGGACAAGTCCCGATAGGTTCGCGACTGACACGTTCGGGGGCGGCGAGCTTCTCGCCTTGGAGCCCACGCACCTCTTCGATCAGCGCGGTGGTGAACCGGCCGATGTCCGCCATGAACTCGTCCCGGCTGCCGGCGCCTTTCTCCATCTTCGCCAACCGGTCCTCCCACCGGGCCGTCAGTTCCGCCGACGAGAGCGCATTTTCACCGAGCAGCCCGATGAGCGTCCGGCCTTTCTCCGTCGGCACGAGCGCCTTCTTCTCCCGCTCCGCGTACCCAACCTTGATGATCCGCTCGATGGTCGCCGCCCGCGTGGCCGGGGTTCCGAGACCGGAATCCTTCATCTGCTGCCGCAGTTCCTCGTCCTCCACGAGCTTCCCCGCCGTCTCCATCGCCCCGAGCAGCGCCGACTCCGAGTAGCGCGGCGGAGGCTTGGTCTCACCCTCTTTTACGGCGACCTTCGACACGTCCCACTCCTGCCCCACCTCTATCGGGGGCAAGACCGGCAGCTCCTTATCCTTACGCCCGCCAATACCAGTCGGATAGAGCGCCCGCCAACCAATCTCCAAGACTACCCGTCCTTTAGATAGGAAGGTCTCCTCGTGTACCTCGGTGACAACGGTGGTGTTCTCGAAGCGGGCGTCTGGGAGGAAGACGGCCAGAAAACGTCGCGCCACGAGATCGTAGACCTTGGCCTCGTCTTGCGGCAGTTCTTTTGAGGACTTCTTATTGGTCGGAATGATGGCGTGGTGATCGGTGACTTTGGAACCGTCCACAATGCGCTTGTTTACGGATAGTTTATCCAGTCCGAGCAGCTTCTCGGCGAAAGACGATAGTTCCGGCAAAGCCCCCGCCGCCTCGACGCGTTTTTTCAGGGTCCCAACCATATCTTTCGAGAGGTAGCGGCTGGAGGTTCGAGGATAGGTGATGAGCTTGCGCTCTTCGTAGAGAGCTTGGGCGGCGCGGAGCGTTCGCTCGGCGGTGAACCCGTAGCGGGCGTTCGCGTTGCGCTGGAGCTCGGTCAGGTCATAGAGGAGCGGTGGTTTCTCGGAGGCGGTCTTCTTTTCCGCTTTCTTGACGGCGCCGGTTCCGTCGCGCACTTTCTCCGCTACCTGATCCGCAACTTCCTTTTCTTTGAGGCGGTTCTGTTTATTCTTGAACCAGACGCCATCATAGCTGTGAGTTTCTCCTTCCGCGTCGCGGACAAAGCGGGCGTAGACGGTCCAAAACTTCTCTGGTTTGAAGTTCTGTATCTCGGTCTCACGGTCTACGAGGAGCTTGAGGGTCGGGGTCTGTACGCGGCCGACGGAGAGGACGTTTCCGGGACGTCCGAAACGGATGGAGTAGGCGCGAGTGGCGTTCATACCGACGACCCAATCCGCCTCGCCCCGGCTGCGGGCCGCGTCTTCTAGCGGTTTCATGGAGCGTCCATCGCGCAGCGTGGAAAAGCCGTCCCGGATCGCCTCGGGGGTTAGAGAGGAGATCCAGAGCCGCCGGACAGGTTTTTTGCACCCGGAGAGCCCGTAAACGTAGGCGAAGATGAGCTCTCCCTCGCGCCCGGCGTCGCAGGCGTTGACGACCTCCTTTACGGATGGGTCTCGCAACAGGCTTTTTACGACCGCGAACTGATCCCGGGTCTTATAATTCACCCGCGCCTTGAACTTATCCGGCAGAATGGGCAGGCTCTCCATCCTCCACTTCTTGTACTCGTCGCCGTAAGCATCGGGCGGAGCCAGTTCCACGAGATGTCCCAACGCCCAGGTTACGGTCCACCCATCTCCAACGAGAGAACCTTTTTGTTTACGGTGCCCACCAAGTACACCGGCGATGTCCCGGCCTACGGAAGGTTTCTCAGCAACTATGAGCCTCATAGAAAGAAGTATAACGGCCCGTCACACACTATCCTCCGGTAGTTTTCGGGAGACGCTAATGAGCATGACCTAGAAGGTGTCAACGGTAGCAGAGTGAGTGTACAAAGAGGCCCACTCGAACCTTGTTGCGGTGGATCAGGACTCGTCAAGTTCTCCTCCCAGCACGTCGGATCAGAACCGCAAAAGCTATCTGAAGTTAAAATACATAGAATACAAGCTTTAGGAGGAACTCCGTAAGGAACTCGATGAACGTGGGAACCAGGAAAACCAGGACATCGAGAATCGCTGGAAGACCCATCGGGGGATCGGTTACTGGTTTCTTGGCCGACATGGTGAGCCTCTTGAGGTACCGGACAATAAAGCGCACCGTGCAGCAGATCTACCGGGACGACATAGCAGGGCTTGCAGCGCAGTTGGCTTTCTACCTCACCCTCGGACTCTTCCCGTTTCTGTTAGTGATCTTCTCCCTGATGGGAACGTTTTCAAGCGATAGTTTCGCCGAAGATCTCCTGGCATATTTTATACAGGTCCTACCAATTCAGGTTTACAACCTGATCGACGCCTACGTCGCAGACATCCTGCGTGGCCGCAACCCGGCGGCCGGCCTGCTCTCGTTCAGCATTATCGGGACGCTGTGGGTGATCTCCAACGCTTTCGCCGCCATCACCCATGCCCTCAATAAAGCCTACGACGTAGAGGAAACGCGTCCCTTCTGGAAGGTAAGAGGTACCGCGCTACTCATGGCACTGGCGCTTTCGGGCATCTTCTTCGTGGCGCTGGTACTTTTGATCGCCGGTCCCAATATCGGGGAGAGCATCGCCGCTTACTTCGGTTTCGGGGCTCTATTCTCCGTGGTCTGGAGCGTGGCCCAGTGGCTGGTGGCGCTGTCGATAATGATATTGACCTTCGCCATGCTCTACTACTACGCCCCGGACGTAGACCAACCGTTCATTTGGATCACCCCGGGCGGTTTTATCGCGGTGATACTCTGGATACTCGCCAGCATAGGCTTTAGACTCTACGTCAACAGCGACTTTGTCTCCTACAATCAGACTTACGGCTCGATAGGGGCCGCCATCCTACTACTTCTCTACCTCTACATCGTCTCACTCTCACTCCTCATCGGGGCCGAACTAAACGCCGTCCTGGCAAAGACGAAAGAAGAAGTCTCCGGCGAAGAGATAGTAGCCGGCAAACCCGCGAACGAAAAGCCCCCCTTACTCGAAGACGAGCCGGGATAGTACTTCAGATCAAACGACTTCCCCGAGTCGTCGCTCTTCCTCCGGATCCATTGGATAACTGTTCTCTTCAGCGGGAAACGCGCCGGACTTGACCTCTGAAAGATACTCGCGCACGGACTCTTCCATAGTCGTAGAGAGCGTGGCGTAGCGTTTTAGGAAGCGCGGCGCAAATTCCTCCTGAACACCGAGCATATCCGGAGTAACGAGCACCTGCCCATCGCAACCTGCACCGGCCCCGATACCGACGACCGGTACCGTGAGACTCCGGCTCAACAGTTCGCCGACCGGCGCGGGGACAGCCTCGACAATCACCATAAACGCCCCAGCTTTCTCTAGAACTCGACCGCTCTCCACCAGTTCCGCAGCATCCTCTGCAGTACGGGCCTGCACCTTGAACCCGCCGACCTTCACAGAAGATTGGGGCAGCAGCCCAACATGTCCTACGACCGGGATACCGGCCTCGGCAACTGCCCGGACCGCCGGGGCCATCTCTATTCCACCCTCCAGCTTTACCGCCGCGCAGCCGCCCTCTTTTATGAGGCGCGTGGCGGAATGAACGGCCTGGGCAGGGCTCTCGTTGTAAGACCCGAAGGGGAGGTCACCGATCACGAGCGCTTTCTCTGCCCCGCGCACGACAGCTTTGATGTGGTGGATCATGTCTTCCAGCGTCACAAAGACCGTGGACTCGTAGCCGAGCACTACCATACCCAGAGAGTCACCGACTAGGATCACATCCACCCCCGCCCGGTCCAGCATTCGGGCCATCGGATAATCGTATGCAGTGAGCATCCCGATGCGCTCTCCCCCCCGCTTCATCTCCAGGAGCCGCGGAATATTTACCTTCCCTACTCCACCCTCTGCCATTTCAGCCTCCTGCAAGTGTTCATAACATTCGGTGCGAGAGTTTAGCATCTGCATTCGGCACATGTATGCAGCTTCCAAAGCAGATGAAGTCTGGGGTGACGCTAACGCTCTTTCTGGTAAAATCCCGCGTGGAGGAGTGGCCGAGTGGTTTAAGGCGGCACCCTGCTAAGGTGTTATACCTCTTAACGGGGTATCGAGGGTTCGAATCCCTCCTCCTCCGCTCGCATCGCAATATTAGGGCAAGAAAAAGGACCGGGGGTTATGCCCGGTCCTTTTTCAGCCTATACGAAGGGGGATGGACAGCCTGCTGTGGGCTTCTTGTTGAAGCCGAGGATGCTTTTACTGTGCATCCCCCTTCATAGGCTCGTGCGTCGCACGGCTTAGGCCATACCCCGCAGTTCGGCAACCATGTCCAGGCCCTGCTGCTTGCACAGGTCCTTGGGACGCATGATCGCCTGCTCGTCCAGCAGGTTGCGGGTGCGAGCCTCCTTCTCCAGGTGACGCTCGATAACGTCGATGGCCCGATCCACATCTTCACGGGTGTGCTCCCGAGTTTTCTCGTGATTGATGGTGAGAGTCATATTTTCTTCCACCTCCTTCCTCTGGCGGTTTGACGGACCTTGTAACGTTTGATCCGCCGAGCTTGCCTTCAGAATAAGGCCACCCACTATCGTTGTCAAGGAGAAATCACGCTTTTTCTATTGGCCCGTTGGCCGACAATTTTGTACATATATGCACGCTATTTTCGCCCTCCGACAAACATCCCGTCTTCCAATCGGGGGGCTACCGGCAAGGTGTCTTCTGATAGGCAGAGATCCAGGTCCTCTTCGTATCCCAGACGCTTTAGCCGTCGGGCGGCGCTGTTGGCTTTTAGAGATCCTTTGGGGCGCCGTAAGTAGCGTTTCACTACACGCTCCGCCCGCTCGTCCAACTCCGCACCGAGTTTCTTGAGGTGGTGGAGTATTGCCCCACCTGCGGCCTCGTCTTCGGAGGCGCGCCGACCCTCCCAGCCGCAACCAACGACCACAATCTCTGACTCACTGTGGGCTTCTGACAGCTCTTGGGCTACGGCGTGGGCATTCACGAAGGCTCCGGTTAGGATGGCTGGCGCGATCGCTGCGGCTTCTATGACGCGAGTACCGTTCGTAGTTGTGAGGGCCACGGTCGAGCCCGGCGGCAACGCGACGTTTTGCAGGCTAGTGGGCGAGTTCCCGAAATCGAAGCCCGCGAGCTTCGCACTGCCCCGCTCGCCGGCACGGAAATCCGCCTTTATGTTCGAGGCATCTTCTATCGAGGCCACCGGCAACACCCGAACGCCTTTGGAGACGAGAACCGCCACGGTGGTGCTCGCCCGGTAAGCATCTACGACAACGACCGTCGCCCCAGAACGGGCCGCGCGACGCGCGCCGGTCACACCTCCAGAATAGCGGGAGATCAAACGCTCAACCTTCTTGTGTGAACATTCGCCATAGGCAGGGAATTATACGTCTTGCTCGAAGCTCGGTTACGGGCCGGCAAGAAGATAGGACGAACCTTATAAGGTCCGCCCTGTATAGCCGATTCTTTGTGTTTTAGCGGCGTAGAATACGAATCGAGGTCCCGAGTGCAACCAACAGCGCTCCGGCTGCGGGGATCGAGAGCGGTACCCCACCCGTATCCGGAAGCACGGTTAGCTCTTCCTCAGGCTCCTTCGCTGGCTTCTCCTCAGTTTCTTTTTCTACCGGCTCTGGCTCAGGCGCGGACTCGGCCACTTCTTTCTCTACCGGCTCAGATTCTGGTACGGGTTCGGCCGCCTCTTTCTCCACCGGCTCCGGTCCTGGTGCGGGCTCGGCGGGCTCGGCTACCTCTTCCTCTACGGGCTCTGGCTCGGGTGGAGCCGCAACTTTGAGCTCGACCCTCTTCTGTATGGTGGAGTTCGGGACCGCAAGTTCGACCGGCGGGCTCTCAAGCGCCTCAGGCTCCGGCTCGGGCGGCAGTACGGGTACTGCTGGCTTGGGAGCTGGCGGCGCGGGGGAAGCCTCCTGCCCCTGGTTGCCATCTACGTACTGGTCTTCAGCGGCGTACTGGTCCTCGGCAGCATACTGATCCTCAATAGCCCGACCCGAGTTGTTGTTGGAGTTGCCACTATTAGATCGCCGGGCGATCCGGCTTTCGTTCTGCACATCAGGCGACGACTCGGAAGCTGCGGGATCGTCCTGCTGTGCCAGTTTGTTGGAGGTAGCTTTGGCGCCTGAGGCGTAAGGTCCAACCGGTATCGAAGGTTCCGCCACCTGCACGTTAACTGCATCCGCGCCTATAGCGGTCAGCCCGATATACTCAGCAGCACCTTGCGCCAAGTCCAATTCCCTGCCGGCCACGTATGGGCCGCGGTCGTTTATCCGAACCACCATGGACCGTCCCTCATAGGTAACGATCAGCTTGGTACCGAAGTCGTAAGTCTTATGTGCCGCCGTATAGCCCGAAGGATCAAAGACCTCACCATTCGCGGTCAGGTTCCCCTCAAAACCGGGGCCATACCATGAGGCCTCCATCGGGGCCGCAGATACCAACCGCGCGCAGAACAGCAGCAACGCCAAACATCCCACGGTCGCCAAGGTCACTACAAAGATTTTGCGCGAGAGCGCGCCATTCGTATCAGCCAATGAATTTCCCCTCCGGAACTTTTACAGGCCGTACTTATTCTTTTACTCGGCACAGCTTACCAACATTTGTGACATATGCAAGACTAAATTGAAACGTTTCCATAACAAATCTAAACAAAAAGCGGGCAAATGAGCATTTTTTGGCATCTCTTGGCGAAGGCACAACGGAGCCCTAGGGAGATAGCCTATTGCCCAATAGAGAACTTTCCTACAGCGGAAAACAGTAGACTATAGTAGTTATAGGGTATCGACTGCTGGACAAGCGAGAGACGAAGGATGAGATATGAAATATCGGAGTCTCGGTAACACCAACATAGAAATTTCGGAGGTTGGTTTCGGGGTTTGGACGGTCTCTACCGGCTGGTGGGGCGAGGTCATCGAGAAACGCTCTGTGGAGCTTCTTCGTAAGGCGCATGAGGCGGGCATCAACTACTTCGACACCGCCGACACATACGGCTCCGGGCTGGGCGAGACGCTGCTGGCCGACGCCTTCGGGCACATTCGGGACGAGGTCGTGATCTCGACCAAAATCGGCTACGACTTCTATACAAACACCGAACGCCGCGGCCAGCAAGCCCGGCCGCAGGACTGGTCCGAAGAATTCATCCGGTTCGCCCTGGACAAGAATCTGGAGCGCCTGAACACCGATTACATAGACTTTCTACAGCTCCACAACACCCAGATGGATGCTGTAGAGAACGACGAACTTTTTGGGCTTATGGAAGAGTTCAAAGAGCAGGGTAAGATCCGGGCCTACGGCGCTGCGCTCGGGCCGAAGATCGGCTGGCTCGAAGAGGGCGTAAAGGTTATGCACGACCGAGACCTGTCGGGCGTACAGATGATCTACAACATCCTCGAACAAGACCCCGGCCGGGATCTTATAGAGGCTGCGGGAGAGACCGACACCAGTCTCATCGTACGTGTCCCCCACTCCAGCGGTATGCTCGAAGGCAACTACGATGAGAACACTACCTTCGGCGAGAACGACCACCGTCGTCACCGTCCTAAGGAATGGCTCACGGATGGCCTAAAGAAAGTCGAGCAGCTAGATTTCCTGACGGAATCCGGGGAGCGTACCCTGGGACAGACGGCGCTCAAGTTCGTGCTCGCCTCGCCGGAGGTGTCTTCCACCCTGCCAAACATCTACGGCGAAGAGCAGATTGAGGAGTTTGCTGCCACCTCCGAAACCCCGGATCTCACGGAAGAGGAGCTTTCTCGGGTAGAGGAACTATACGAAAGCAACTTCGGCTTGGAGCCGGCCGCCAGGAGGTAGAACATGACAGAGACGCAGACACAACAACAAACCGCGACGGAAGAGAAACTCCCGGCACAGTACATAAACTACCTCTTCTTCAAGCTCGACCCCGCCTGGCGACGTCTGCCGAATGAAGAACGGGAAAAGGGTAAAGAAGAGTTTCTCGCAGCAGCGGAGGAGCATTCGGCGGAGATGTTGCTCCGGCCTTACTCGCTCATGGGCTTGCGGGCGGACGTGGATTTCATGCTGTGGCGCATCGGATATGACCTGGATGCGTTCGAGTATATGACAGCGGCGTTAATGAAAACCGGGCTCGGGAAATACCTCACGGTCAGTTATTCGTACTTCGGGTTGGCGCGGCGTTCGATCTACGTCGGCGAGCACACACCGGACTTCGAAAACCGCCGGTATATCGTCCCCGGCGAGGGCGAGTACGCCTTCGTCTATCCGTTCGTCAAAACCCGCGAGTGGTATCGACTTCCTCTGGACGAGCGGCAGCGAATGATGAACGAGCACATGTACATCGGGCGCAAGCACTACCCGGTAAAAAACAACACCGCTTACTGCTTCGGCATCGACGACTATGAGTTCATACTCTCCTTCGAAGCCGAAACCCCCGAGAAGTTTCAAGACCTGATGATGGAGCTGCGCGAGAGCGAAGCGAGCAGCTATACCGAGCTCGACACTCCTATATTCACCTGTCGTCGAAGAAGTTTGCTGGAAATTCTAGAAACTTTAGGATAATTAACTTTTTTGCTCTAGCGCCGGATTATTAGCCTCAGGTACAATAGGCCATCGCACCAACCATAGCCGGGAGGCCTTCCACTTGGCCTTCCGGCTATAACGTTGATCAAATAAATCTCTTTTCCTACCTCTGGACGCACGGCTTTTGCGCTGTATAATTAATCCCGACATGATTACTAGGATTAATGAAAAGCTGGGGGCCCGGGTCACGGAGATGGTAGGTAACACCCCGCTACTGGAGCTTTTTAATATCTCTCGCGAGGTTCCGGGCGTAAACATCTACGGCAAGGCTGAGTGGTATAATCCCGGCGGCTCGGTCAAGGATCGTCCAGCGCTGTGGATGATCCGGGCCGGCGAAGAGAGCGGAGCCCTCACGCGGGAGAAGACGCTTCTGGATGCGACGAGCGGCAATACGGGAATCGCTTACGCCTGGATCGGAGCGGCGCTCGGTTACAAAGTGAAGCTCTGCATGCCGAAGAACGCCAGCGAGGAGCGCAAGAAGATCTTGCGGGCCTACGGCGTAGAGTTCGTGCTTACCGACCCCGGCGAGGGTTCGGACGGTGCGATCCGGGAAGCCCGGCGGATGTACGCCGAGGACCCGGAGCGGTACTTCTACCCGGACCAATACAGCAACCCGGCCAACCCACGGGCACACTACGAGAGCACCGCAAACGAGATCTGGGAGCAGACTGAGGGTGAGATCACCCACTTCGTCGCCGGCCTGGGCACCAGCGGCACCTTCGTCGGGACCGCTACGCGCCTCAAGGAACTCGACCCGGAGATAAAGGTTGTCTCCTTCGAGCCGGACTCACCATTCCACGGCCTCGAAGGTATGAAGCACATGGAGAGCGCCATCGTGCCTTCCATCTATGATCCCATGATCGCCGACGAGAACCGACGTACACCGACCGAGGACGCGTACGATATGGTCAAGCGTGTCGCCCGCGAAGAAGGTGTCCTGATCGGCATCTCCGCCGGAGCCGCCGTGGCGACCGCTTTGCAGGTAGCGCGGGAGATCGAGTACGGCACCGTCGTGACCATCTTGTGTGACGGTGCGGACAAGTACCTTTCCGAGAGCTTCTGGGAAGAGGACTAACGTGCCGCTGAAAATCGGTCGAGGAGACGTAGAGAATATCCACCGGCACGCGCGCGAGACTTACCCTGAGGAATGCGCCGGGGCCATCGTCGGCATGGACGTCGGAGAGATGAAGATCGTGACGGACATCTGGCCCGCCGAAAATACCCACGAAGACGAACGTTCGCGGCGGTTCCTCATCGAACCCTTACAGATAAAGAAGTTCGAGGAGCAGGCTGATGAGCGGGATATGGACCTGTTGGGGTTCTATCATTCACACCCGGACCATCCGGCCGAGCCTTCAGAGTACGACCGAGATCACGCGTGGCCCGGCTGGTCGTACGTTATCGCGTCGGTCAGCGGCGAGGAGATAAAAGCGACGCGGTCCTGGGTCCTCAAGGATGACCGATCCGGTTACGACGAAGAAGACATCGTAGAGTAACAAAGAGAAAGAGAGCTTCCTATGCCAAACGTAAAGATCCCAACTCCACTACGCCAGTACGCGGGCGGCAACTCCGAGGTTCAGGTCGGCGGTAACACCGCCGGAGAGTCACTGGACCATCTAACAGAGGAGCATCCCGACCTGCGCCAGCACCTCTACACCGGTGATGGCAAGCTGCGCTCATTCGTCAATGTCTACAAGGGCGACGAGGATATCCGCTACCTCGCAGGCCAGGACACCGAGGTCTCCGAGGACGACGAACTCTCCATCATCCCATCCATCGCCGGCGGCGTCGCCAGGCGATGTTCGTAATTTCGATCATCGCGTTTAACTGACAGCTTTTATATTCGAGAGGTTTTATAAATGGAGACACGGCAACCACTAATAGAAACAAACGGCAACGTCGAGCTTTCCAACGAGGAGATCGGTCGCTACAGCCGGCACCTCATCATGCCCGAGGTCGCGCTAGAGGGCCAGAAGAAGCTCAAGCAAGCGAAAGTTCTGACCATTGGGACCGGCGGCTTAGGCAGCCCGCTCGCCCTATACCTCGCCGCGGCCGGCGTTGGGACTATAGGGATCGTGGACTTCGACGTGGTGGACGAGTCGAACTTGCAGCGTCAGATCCTGCACGGCACCTCTGATGTTGGACGGCCGAAGGTCGAGAGCGCCCGTGAAAAGCTCGAAGACATCAACCCGAACGTAAACATCGTGGTCCACGAGGAAGCACTCACCAGCGAAAACGCCCTGGACATCCTGAAAGACTACGACATCATCGTGGACGGCACGGACAACTTCCCGACGCGCTACCTGGTGAACGACGCCTGTGTGCTGCTCGGCAAACCGAACGTGTACGGCTCTATCTTCCGCTTCGAGGGCCAGGCGAGCGTTTTCTGGGCGGAGGAAGGCCCGTGCTACCGCTGCCTCTACCCCGAGCCGCCGCCGCCGGGCCTAGTCCCGAGCTGCGCCGAGGGCGGTGTGCTGGGCATCCTGCCAGGCGCCATCGGCACCATCCAGGCGACCGAGACCGTCAAGCTAATACTTGGAATCGGGGAGCCGCTCGTCGGGCGTCTGATGCTCTACGACGCCCTGGGCATGAGCTTCCGGGAAATGAAGCTTCGCAAGGACCCGGATTGCCCGGTGTGCGGCGAGAACCCGACCGTTACAGAGCTTATAGATTACCAGGAGTTCTGCGGCATCCCGCAGGCCGCGGCAGCCGAGCAAGAGAACAAGGTGCCGGAGATATCGGTGCAGGAGCTCAAGGCTAAGATGGACAACGGCAGCATAAACGTCCTCGACGTGCGGGAGCCGTACGAGTACGAGATCGCCAACATCGGCGCGCCGCTCATCCCTCTAAACGAGTTGCCCCAGCGCTACGAGGAGTTGGACCGAGACCAGCCGCTGGCCATTCACTGCCGCAGTGGCGCCCGGAGCGCCAACGCCGTCAAGCTCTTGCAGGAGCGCGGCTTCGAGAACGTCTACAACGTCGAGGGTGGCATCCTGGCCTGGAGCGAGGAGATCGACCCGAGCCTTCCGCAGTACTAAAAAGGCACGACTAGAAGATAGAACGTAGAAAGGCCCGGTGACCCCGGGCCTTCTCGTTCGTAGAATAAGTTTCGGCATTCTCGAAAAGGAGGAGTTTTGGGAGGTCTGGGGCGACTATTCCCATACACTCCAACGTACCGAAGAGGGATGGAAATGCTCCGTCATGACCTTTAAAGACATTCACGCCCGGGGCAACGAGATGGCCCGCGACTATCTGCCCCAGCAGTAACGCACCATACGACGCCCATAGCTGGTGACATCAGACTCGAAGTTATTTTCGGGCAGTTGGGTAGGTACGAATAATATACTCTAAGTATCCATGAGATCAGAAAGTAGAGAACAAACCGGAATGGCACACGCTTACCCGAGAGATCTTGCAGACTATATCCGAGATTCCTGGCAAGAGTATGGGAATCCCGATAGCGATCTGCCCCGGGCCGAAGTGCTGGAAGCGATGCTATCCACCTGCTATCAGGCGAGCCTGATGCGCGAAGAGGAGCGCCAGATCACATTCCGCCTCGTTTTGGCCGAGCCGGAGGTGTTCGCCCCGGAAGCAGGCCCACCCTCCGGCTTGCACCGACTGCAGTTTCAGGAGCCCCGGGCTTTCGACGAGCAGGAACTGCGGAGACTCTCGCCGGCAGCCCCTGCAGACCGCTCACTGATCGGAATTCACCAGAAAGAGGACGGAGAACTGTATATCTGGGGATTGGTCCACTCCGGGCCCCGCTGGCTGCAGAGGGTTCGTGGCGGCAGAGATTTCTCGCCACCGCTGCCGGACGTACCCGTCGTGCGCGTCACGGGACCGGGTAGGATAATCGTAGACATAGGCTCTACCTTGATCGGCAAGCTCGAAAGCGGGCGGCTGACCGACGATTCGATGGACGTGTTCGAATCCCAGTGGCTACCAGCGATGTTCGCACCTATCAGGAGCGAGTTATTAGAGCTGCACGTGCAAGATCGGGAAGATGCGGACAAGCAATGGGCGGACCTCGACCTCGACGTTACGCGCAGGATAGCCCAGCACATGATCCGTCGTATCATCTCCACCGCCCGCAACTTCGGCCACGGGGGCACCCTCATAATCGTACCTCCACGCTACGCCCCGGACATACTCACCGGCCGCTACGTGGAACTCAAGCACAAGTTTGCCGACGCGCAGCCGCGACGCCGCTATCGCACGCTCATAACCTCCATTATGAATACCCTGGCCGAGATTTACGGCCAGGGCAACGGAGACCGGGAGCCGGTTGGCTGGAAAGAATACCAAAAGAGCGGCGACGGTCGGCTATCAGAGTTGGACGAAGCCGTCTTCGAGATGTCACACCTCATAGCCGGCCTCATGGCGGTAGACGGCGCGTCCGTCATGACCCAGCGCTACGAGATACTCGGCTTCGGCGGAGAGATCTCCGGCAACCTTCAGGATGTAACGTCCGTCGCCCGTGCCCTCGATGTCGAAGCGAACCACATCATTCAAGAAAGTAACGAAGGATACGGAACCCGTCATCGCTCCGCCTTCCGCCTGTGCAACGAACTCCAAGACGCCCTGGCTATCGTTATCTCCCAGGACAGCGACGCCCGTTTCGTCAGGTGGAAAGATGGCTATGTTACGCAGTGGGACCAGGCGTAGCACCCGAAACTACAGAGAGAATCTAAAACTCCATGGTCCTTCGTAGAGCGTCTCGATCTCTGTGTATTCTCCGCCTTCGTACGCGTCGGTGACAAGATGCATTACCTAGACCTCGAAGCTCCCCCGTCTCCGGCAACCCCTCTATCAGCGCCTCGCCATCCGCTTCTTCGCCGCTGGAGCCAGCTCCCTGTGGCGACCACGACAGGAGACGACCCTCTTCGTCCCGGATCTCGAACCACGGCTCGGGAATACCTGAGTCCAGCCCGTATCTAGTCGGGGGCTCTTCAAAGGAGATCCGCCAACGCAACACTCCCAGTCCTTGCCCGTAGAGCTCCAGCGACGCGATAGCGACCATAACCTCTTCGCTGCCCAGATTTTAGGCCACGGACACTACCCGCTCCAGAGTCCGGGCCGAAGGAGAGAGTGATTCTTCGGGCACTTCCGTCGTTTCTTCATTCTCGGCAAGTCAAGCTAACGAACGAAGTCGGTGCTTTCGTCAAGATCCTTTATGTAAGCGGCGATGAGCCGGGCGCAGTTTTCGAGGTCTTCGAGGTCCACTATCTCGTTCGGGGAGTGCATGTAGCGGTTCGGGCACGAGACGACGCTTGTGGCGATGCCGGCCCGCTGGAACTGTATGGCGTCGCCGTCGGTGCCGGTGGAGCGGGAGTCAGCCTCTAGCGTGTAGGAAATCTCCTCTTTTTCGGCGGCTTGCATCAAGCCCTCGGAGACGATGGGACTCATGTTGGAAGCCCGCTTTATGACCGGTCCGCTGCCCAAAGCATGGTCGCCGTTCTCGTTTTTGGAGGCGCCGGGGATGTCGGTTGCGTGGGTGACGTCTACAGCGATAGCCGCATCCGGATTTACGGAGAATGCCGAAGCGCGGGCCCCGTACAACCCGATCTCCTCCTGCACGCTCGCAACCGCCACGACTTTGGCCGCCAACTCTCCCTCTTCGGAGAGCAGCCGCAGGGATTCCAGCACCACGAAAGCGCCCATCCGGTTATCCAGGGACCGGGAGGCAATGCGTCCATTTGGTAACTCAAGGAGGTCCTGGTCTATCACGCCCACGTCACCAACCCGGATCATGGATTTAGCTTCGTCGCCATCTTTGGCCCCGACGTCTATCCAGAGGCTTTTTATATCGGAAACTTTCTTGCGCTCGTCCGGTTCCATTAGATGGATGGCCTTTTTGCCGATAACACCGGGGATCTGGCCGCTATTGGTCTGCATCAGGACTCGTTGGCCGACTAGAACTTGTGGGTCCCAGCCACCGACGCCGGTGAAATGCAGGAGGCCTTGTTCGTCTATGTGCGTGACCATCAGGCCGATCTCGTCTATGTGGCCGGCGAGCATGATCTTGGGCGACCCGCCCTCGCCTATCGTGGCGAAGGAGTTGCCCATCTGATCTCCTTTCACCCCCGCGAACGTCTCCGCCTCCTTTCGCCAGACCTTTGCCGCCGCACCCTCGTAACCGCTCGGTCCCGGCGTCGAAAGCAGTTTCTTCAGAAATTCATACGATTCGTCTCTCATGTATTCCCTTCTAGTTAGTCCCGGCAAGTATACCCGTCTAGCAGACTACCCGAATGTGAAAGCCGTCCTCTTCGATGGTGTTGCCGGCAGGCCCGACTCGTGCGTAAGGTATCGTGAAGTCGAAGGAGTCCGCAAATGGATTGGGCTCTATACTTAGAGTTCGTCGATCCTGCCAGATGGGCTGGAGCTTCTGACCCATAAAATCGAAGCCGTCTTTATACCAAGGGAAGGTATTCTCGCCGGGCTCGTTGAGACACACGAAGAGGGAGAAATCGTCACAAAGCTGGAGCAGGCGGAAATTATACTCCGCGTTCGACAGCCAACCTTGCGGCATCCGGGCTTCGATCCGCCCCCGGCGTCCGGCCTCTCTCTCTTTGAATTCCACCGCTACGGGCTCCGAAGAATCCCGGACGAACGAACTATAGTGCAGACTACAGAGGTAGGAAGCATAAGGCTCTTGGGCTTCGAGTTGATCCAGGCCGTGTTTGTAGGCCCGGAGTTTGGGCCCCAACGGGTAGTCTATAAAAGAGTAAGGCTCTCCCGTGTCGGGATTGAACCGGACCTCTTCGTCCAACTCTTGCCAACCGACATCGTGGTTGGTAATGGCGAAAAGCGTGGGCCTTGCCGGCATGGTTTGCGCGCTCCAGTGCCGGGCAAACTCGCCGGAAATCTGCCCATGATCGTGCTGCCGGACGAGCAGGAAAGAGTCTTTGAGCTTACGAACTATCATCGGGCGAGCTTACACCAAAGCGTTTGAGCTGACTAGCTGAGATGCTGACCAGCTTTTAGAGTACCGGCCGGCGTCCCACGGCTAGCGGTGCGTCGAGGCTTTCGTCTTCGAGGACAGCCTCTTGAACTTCCTCGAACGACTCGCCGGGAACGGTTACGAGAGCCAGGGCAAACCCCAAGGGGAAATTTTTCTCCCATTGTTCAGCCAACTCTTCGGGCATCCCCATATGGAGCAGCTTCTTCTGGAGCCGGGGCTGACGGTAGTAGAGAAAGAGCCCGATCAGGGAGCCGATGACGAGCAAGATTTCTACGGTGAGGCCAGTCAAGAGGTGGATAGCACCCATGAGGACAGCCGTCGCCGTGACCCCGAGGAACATACTGGCAAACTCGAACCACTGCATACGACTGAGTCCCGACTCGACCCTTCGGGTCCGGACTTCGGGTAGAGACACCCCGATCACCCGCTCATCCCGCCTTCGGCTCAGGACGAGCAGCGACTCACCGGGTACATCTAAATCTTCCAGACGCTCGTCAAGAGCTTTCAAGGCGCCCAAGTTCGGGGCTATAGCCCCGATAGTATAGTAACGTGTGATACCCATGCTTGGACTTTACCGTACTTGTCGGCACGGGCCGGTAAGTAACTTCACCACACAATCAGGAAAACGGAGGCTGTTAAAAGGCCGATAGTGCTACCGGCCAACACGTCCAGCGGATAGTGGACCCCGAGATACACACGAGACATTACGGTCAAGACAGCCGCCGGAACGAGCACCGGGTAGAGCACCGGGTAGAGCACCGCCAGCGTAAGCGCACCGGCGGCTGCGGTCGCCGAGTGGCCGGAAGGAAAAGAACTCGAAGAGGGAGTTTTTATGAGGGGCGCTATGCTGGTGTCGTAGACAAAAGGACGTGCCCGGTTAAAGAGGTGTTTCGTGACTTCGGCGATCGTCCAGGAGAGCGCGATGGCCGCCCACGGTATTATGAGGTTCCGAAACTGGAATCCAGTCACTATGAAAGCTCCCGCCGCGATAAAACCCCACAGGGCGCCGGCGGTTCCTGCCACCGTAAACCACCGCATGACCGCGGTCAGTGGCGGCCATCTCAAGCCAAAGATCGTTCGGAACAGTGAGCGATCCAGGTCTTTGATCTTCCAAGTAAAGCTCTTCAAAGGCCACGCATTCGCTAAAAGGAAATATTACCGTACGGCTCCTCGTTACATTGTAGCTTTGGGAGCACCGCGCTGCGAATACTACTTGTTTTTCTCTTTCTTGATTGTGGGCTTCTTTTTGGAGCCGACTACCTGACCGTAGTTGAGGATGGTAACGAGGAAAATCCCGCCGAGGATATTTCCTAGAGTCGTGGGTAGCAGGAAGTCCCACCCATACTCTCCCCAGGTAAATTCACCGGCGAACACACCCATAAGCGCCTCTGAAGAACCGGCTATACAGTGCGGCAAGCCGGCGGCGGGTATCAGGAACGCCAGGCCGTAGATAAAGAAAACCTGGGAGACGGTGTCACGAGAGGCCGCGACCATCCAAGCTATCAGGGCCACGATCCAACCCCCGAATATCCCCTTTATGGCGAGGCTCATGAAGCTGTATTCGATCTTTTTGGAGACCTCTTCGAAGAGCAGAGTGAGCGCCGGGGGATCTAGTATATTCGCGTAGTAGGAGGTAGCAGCGAACGCTGCGGCTCCCAGGAGGTTGAAGACCAGTATCACGACCCACAGCCGCAGCATGTTCATCAGGCGCGACCTGTTGGAGAGTATTACCACCACCGGGGTTACGGTGTTCTCGGTAAAGAGTTGTGCCCGTCCGATGATAACGATCAAGAATCCTATCGGATATACGAGCATCGCCGCGAGCCCAATACCGCCGGTCATGGAACCAACGACCGCCATGGCCACCGCCCCGAACGAGATGTTTAGCCCCGCGGCGAACCCACTGAAAGCGAGACCTGCACTGGCCCGGTCAAGTTCTTTACGACCGTCCTCTACTACGGTCTCTAATATCTCTCCTGCAGTCTTTGAATCAGTCATAGATGAGGATCATACTACAAGCACAATCGTCTACCGCGAGCGGTATCACAAACACTGCTGCGTTGTTCTCCGATTCTTCTTGGTTGAAGTAGAATAGAGTAGACGTTTGACGCACTGGTTTTACAAGAAGACGATAGTCAGGAGTGGCTAAGGTGAAGAAAGAATTGGTCGAGAAGATAGTACAAGAAGCCCGCGAGGAAGAGGCGAACCTGGTGATCTGGGACCGTCGGGACACTTTCACCGTCGAGGCCGACGACCTCTCGGAGCTGGAGATGGCCGACGAGTATCTGCAAGCGAAGATGCAAGACGGCCGCTCGACCGTCTACGTGGAATACGATTTGATCTACAAGCTCGTAGTCGAGAAAGAGGGCAAGGCTCGCTCGGGAACCCGCGCCGGTTTCGGAGCCTCCTCGGAGTAAAGAGAGCCCGGTAACCTCGGAGGCCTAGACAAAAAGAGAGCTTTCCCACTCCCGTCTTCGTAGGCCTCCAGACACCCCGAGGCTATTGCGTCTCACAGGCGAACAGCCTTGAAACACCATTAGAAGATTTTGGTGGTCCGGCTACAGTTCTCTGGGGCCGGTTCCTACGGGCGCGGTGGACTCTACTCCGCTCGTTCGGTAGCCGGCCTCTTCCAGGGCGCGAACCACACCGGTTGGGTTGGTGGTCTCCAGGCGCAGGAGGATGGTTCGGTGGCTGGCCTTTTCGGCCGGGGAAAGAAATACGCTGGAGATGTTGACCTGGCGGTTCCGGATCACATCGGTGACGTTTGCCAACATCCCCGGCTCATTCGGCACTTCGACCTCCACCCAGCTACCACGGTCCTGGGCGCCGACGAGAAAGGCCAGCGTCCGCATCATGTCCTGGGAGGTGATGATGCCGACTAATTTTCCTTCGTCTACTACCGGCAAGCAGCCGATTTTGTGATCGTGAATCTCACGCGCCGCGTGGTCTATGGTGTCTAGCGGGTGTATAGCGTATACGTCCGTGCTCATGATGTCCCGTACCCGGACCCAGCCCAGGGTGTTCTCCTGGTCTCTGCCGCCCCTCGGTGGACTGACGTCCCGAAGGTCCCGGTCGGAGATCAGACCCAGCAACCGCCCCTCTTCTACGATAGGCAGGTGACGAATTCCCTTCTCGCGGCATATCCCCCAGGCCCGGGCGGCGCTCGCCTCGGGCTCTAGCGTGACGACGTCCTGCGTCATGGCGTCCCTTACTCTTAGCATCCGTATCTCCTCCTGAGTGCATCTCTAGCAGGGTCTGTATCCACCCAGCCCGCAAAGGCTCATCTTCAAGCTTAACACCCTGAAATAGTAGCCGCTATAGTCTGCCGCAGCTTATAAACCGTTGAGACTGTCCACGATAAGATCTGCATAGAGTTGCGCCCCCTCCGGCCGGAGGTGCATGCCATCCTCCCAGAAGATTTCGGGACGGTTTACGCTCGCGCCATACCAGTCAACGAGCGAAGCATGCGGGTGGCGTTCCACACCATCGGCTATAACCCGGTTGTTACGGAGCTCCCAGTTGCGGGGTACTTTGACGTTCACGAACACAGCCTGGCGTTCTTTGCCGACGATACTCATCATCTCGTCGAACTCGGCGGCCCGGAGAGGACCATTATTGCCAATGTGAACGACGACTTTGTCTCCCAACTGTCCGGCGGCCTGGCGTTGGCGCAGAACGGCGATAGCATCCGAGGCCTGAAAGCCAACCTCCGCGTTTACGCTAGTGAGCGTCTCGACCCTGCTCCCGATATTCCCAAACTCGAAGGCTCCTACCATCACCGAGTCCCCGACGGCGCTGACCGCGCCGGAAGACACGGCCGCGGTAGACGCATCTTCGGAAGCCGACTCTTCGTTCGGTTCGGGAGTTACAGAAGGGTTTGGGGCGTTTGCGGGCTCCTCGGGTGGAACCTGGTCCGGAAGGACTTCTTCACCCTGGGCCGCCGAGGGCGTTCCGGAATCTGTTTCGATCTTCTGCTTGGCGGCGGCGAACTGGGGTTGGTTCGGTGCCTCAGCCTGCACCACGGCGAGGCCGAGCACCACGCAGATAGCGATTGCACCCACCGTCCCTCCCGCCCACTGAAGGCCGAGCCGGGTGCGGCGTCGTCCCGCGGCCTCGCGCAACGACCGCCAGGAGCGTTCCAGGGCTCCGCGTCGGATTGGGGTCTCTACGAGACGGTACGAGAGGTCCGCCAGAATGATCGTCACCGCGAACCGCAGAATGAGCAACGGCAACCCTTCTAAGGGGATGTCTAGCTGGGGCCGGGTAACCATAAAAACCGGCCAATGCCAGAGGTAGATGCTGTAGGAGCGCTGTCCAATCCAGCGCATTGGGCCCCATCCCAGTACGTTGGCACCCACCTGGGCGCGGGGGTGTACGACTATCAGGATGAGCAGAGCGGTGACGACCGCGACCAGCACAAAGCCGCCCCGGTAGATAAACGGCCGGAATTCGTCGAGGCTGAGGCAGAACCAGATGAGCATCCCTAGCGCCGCAAGGCCGACCAGGTCCAGCAGCCGGGGCACGGTCCAGCCCAGCCGATGCCGGACGTGCCGCCGGGCGCGTTGCAGGGGACGATGACGGGCATCAGGATCGTAGCGCGCCGCCACCCGAATCAGCTCCGGCGCCCACACGAACGCCAGCGCGGCCCCGAAAAGCAGTCCGGCGGCCCGGGTATCGGTACCGTAGTAGATCCGGGACGGGTCCATGTTGGGCTGATACAGAACGGCCATCAACAACGCAGAGATCACCGCGCCACCGAACACCGCTGGCATCCAGTAGCGGCAGGGCAAAAATACCAGGCCCGCCGTCAGCAACAGCGGCCAGATTATGTAGAACTGTTCCTCGACCGCCAGCGACCAGAGGTGCTGGAGCAGTGAGGGGCGTCCGGTCGCCTCGAAATACGATTCTTGGCTGAAGATCAGAAGCCAGTTAGTAACGTAGCCAATCGCCGCGACTACGTCATCGCGCAATCGCGCCACCTCTTCGGGCAAAAACAAGACAGCGAAAGTCAGCGTCCCGACGAGCAGCAGATACAAAGCGGGCAACAAACGGCGCGCCCGTCGGAGCCAGAAAGCCTTGAGGTCTATGCTCCCCTTTTGTCGCCACTCCGCCAAAAGAAGCGCCGTGATGAGATACCCGCTAATAACGAAGAAAACCTCAACCCCGAGAAACCCGCCCGGAACCCAGGCAAGCCCAGCGTGATAGAGGAGCACCGCGATGACGGCGAGCGCCCGCATTCCGTCCAGACCCGGCAAGTAAGAGAGTGTCGTGCCTCCGGGCTGTCCCGTGGGAGACTCGCTCTTGCCGCCCATTCGGCGCAACAGGCCGCTAGCGGACCTACCGGCACGCTCTACATACCGCTTCTTCTTGGGTAGTTCAGTGGTCTCCGGCTCGGGCTCCCCCTGCGGTTTCTCACGCCACTCCCACAGTATGAGATCCACGCTCGACTGCTTGCCCCGTTTACGAGGGTCTCGTCCGGGACCGGAGCCCGGGAGGCGTGTCCGGCTCCTCAAAGTGCGTTCCAGGCTCTTCCACAAAGAGACGCAGCATTGGTTAGACCGACACCTCTGCAAGTAAGGCTCGACATGATCTTGCTATTTTGTACGGCGGCGCTACAACGCCCCGAAAGTTGCATAAATTACACCCTCCTGGGTCCCGGGTTGCGGGGTTTTCATATTAACCTACGCCGGCCCCCAGGTCATCAGTAGATCAGCCCGGCCACGTAAATATTCTTCGCCGATGATAAGCTCACCACTACGAGATAAAAGGGAGGAACCTTTGCGAGCCTGGCAAGTAAAAGAACTCGGAGATCCTAAAAACGCCCTGACCCTGGAGGAGTTAGCAGATCCCTCACCCGAAGCCGGCGAAGTCATCGTCGAGGTCGAGGCGGCGGCCCTGAACTTCTTCGACATCCTGCTGTGCAAAGGGGAGTATCAGGAGAGGCCGGATCTTCCCTTCACGCCAGGAGCCGAGGTTGCAGGAACCATCTCAGCCGTCGGAGCGGAGACGGAACTCGAAGAGGGCGCACGGATCCTGGCGACTCCCCCACTCCCCCGCGGCGGTTTCGCCGAACGGGTCTCCGTTCCGGAATCCGCAACCTACCCAATACCGGACGACATGCCCTTCGAAGACGCGGCGGCGCTGCACATCGTCTACCAAACAGCGTACTTTGCCATCCACCGGCGGGCGGGACTGCGGGAAGGCGAAACGGTGTTGGTTCATGCGGGGGCCGGGGGCGTCGGCTCGGCGGCGATACAGCTGGCCCGGGCTGCCGGGTCGCGGGTCTTCGCCACGGCAGGCGGTGAAGAAAAAGTAGAAATTTGCCGCGACCTCGGGGCGGAGCTCGCCATAGACTACAAGCAGGAGAACTTCGTGGAGGTGGTCAAGGAAGCCACGGATGGCCGCGGCGCGGATGTGATCTTCGACCCGGTTGGGGGCGACGTGTTCGACGGTTCACGCCGGTGCGTAGCCTTTGAGGGACGCATCGTGGTGATAGGTTTCGCCGGCGGTCGCATTCCAGAAGCCCCGGCAAACCATCTGCTCGTCAAGAATTACTCCGTACTCGGCCTGCACTGGGGCCTCTACGGCAAGATGGCGCCGCACCTTATCCGGGAGACCCATGAAGAACTAATGCACCTCTACACAGCAGGAAAGATAAAGCCCCTGATCCGCGACTCGGTACCCTTCAGAGAACTTCCCGACGCTTTGGAGCGCCTGGGCAGTCGGGGAACCTACGGCAAACTCGTTACTCTTCCAGGAGCTTGACGAGAGAGCCTTCGCTACCGGCCGGGACACTCTCACCCGGAGGAATGAGTCTGTAGAGAGCACCCTCTACGTGCAGCGTCCTGAAGCCCGCGTCGTAGAAGCTGGGGAAGTCGTTCCCCTCCTGATCTAGTATGTAGACGGGGCCGTACTCGGCGCTCTTTCGGGCGGGATTCACGCCTGCGAAGCCGCCGACACCGTAGCGACGCTCCGTGGTGGCCGCGTCGATGTCGTCGGGCCAGACGATATCCGTGTGGCGGTCCCAGTCGGGCCGCCACGGGTCGATGATCGTCAGATCCTGTCGCCTCTCTTCGATGAGAACCATGTACCATAGGCTGCTCCGATGATGGATGATGGTCGAATCCGGTCGGGCTTTGGAAGCGACCGTGTCGATGATCTTGCGTCCCCGGTCGGCGTCGCTCATGTCATTCTTAGAATAAGTGTCCCACACTCCATAAAGCGGCAGGAGTACCAAGACTGTGGAGGTGAAGGCCAGGAATATTCCGCGCTTGACGACCGGCAAACGCTTCGAAATACGCTCCACCGCCCGCAGTAGGACGCTAAAGCCGAAGGCTAGTAGTAGGGCCAGCATGAGAAAACTAGGGATAAAGTAGAGTTCGACATCGAAGATTTTGTACTCTATCGCATGGAAAGTCCACATCAGATAAGCGGGTATGATCATTGCCGCCGCCGCCCGATCCTGAATGACCAGGGATACCGCACCAACCACCGCGATCGCCAAAAGCACCAGATTGAAGTCCCCCACCAGGTAGCTCCAGTAGAGCCCCAGGCGTTCCGGTATCTCTGATGGACCGAAAGCGAAAGAGTTCTTATGATGTCCGCCGCCTTTGACGAAATACCAGAAGTTAGACCAGGTTGAGGGATCAGCCTCGTTCATCGGCGGATTCATCGAGGCGCGGATAGGCAAGTATAGGTAAGGTACCAGCCCCAGCAGAAAGAGCCCAGCTCCTTTCAGCACCAGCCTCATGTCAGTGAGCTTACGCCAATCCGTTATGGCTACAAAGATGAAGCCCGCCGGAATAACCAGCCCGCTAGTTAGATGGTTGGTGAGCGCGAAGCCCATTAGAAAAGCGGCCAACAACAGGTAGCGATCTTTGCGGCGCTCCCGCCACACGAGCAGAGAGATTATCGGCAGCAGGATTAGAAGCGCGTTCAACGTGTAGATTTCGGTTATAACGGCCTGACTCCAGAAGATGCTCCCCAGCCCGAAAGCCAGAGCCGCCGCCAGCGCCGCGATAATCCGCTGACTCAATAGCAGCCCGGCAACGAACACCATTAGTACAGCCAGCGCCGAGTAGACCGCCGAAGACAGGTTTGTCAGGTAGGCCGGACTCCCGAACGGCAGATATGTGAACATATGCGTAAGCATTACCCAACTCGGCTCCCCAGTCGGCCCTGTTATCCCGAGCGTGATGGCCTGCGTCTGGAGCATTACCGAGTCCAGCAAAAGGGGACGATCGTAGTACAGAACGCCCGGCGCCAAAGTCATTAGATACAGGACAAATACGAAGACCGATGCGCCCAAACCCGCAAAGACAGCGCCGGGTGTCACGCGGAAGTATTCCCTGTCTTTCTCAGACAATTTCCCAGCGAAAAAGCGCCCGGCGCCTGACTTTCGATTAAAGAGGTTCAGTCTCTTACCCCCACACCCGCCCAGCGGTATCCACGATGGTGCGTAGTTTGTGTTCTTCGTCTTCAACGCTGAGGTCGTTCCCGATCACCGAGGTCGCGAAGCCGCACTGAGGGCTGATCGCCAACCGCTCCAATGGCACATACCGGGAGGCGTCCCGTATACGAACCTCCAGCTCTTCCACCGTCTCACGCCTCGAAGTCTTGGTAGTGACGAGGCCGAGCACAGCGACCTTGTCTTCCGGGAGGTGCGCAAGCGGCCCGAAATCTCCGGAACGTTCATCGTCGTATTCCAGCATTAGCCGGTCGGCGGATATTCCACCGAAAATCTTCTGGGCCAGCGGTTCGTAGGAGCCGGAGACGAGCCAGCGGCTCCCCTGATTTCCGCGGCACAGGTGAAAAGAGAACGTGATGCCAGGATGATTCCCAATAACGTAGTTGTCCAGCTCGACACCGCGGGAGAGCCACTTGTCCAGGTCCCAACCGCGGGCCTCGTAGAACTCGCGGGTCTCTGCTTCCAGCAGCAGCGGGTAATGTGGCGCGTCGATCTGGATGTACTCTGCGCCGAGCCGTACCAGTTCCTCGACTTCTTCGCGCAGAATCTCTGCCACGTCCTCCACGAACTCGTCCATGGTCGGATACGCCTCCTTGGACAGCTCCGGTGACCAGAAATTGGCGTAGAGCGTTGGGCTCGGAAGCGTAACCTTCACTGTCTTGTCGGTCCGGGCGCGAGCGTAGACAAACTCTTCTACCGAGAGATGTCTTTTGCGACGCAGTTTGCCGACCACGCCGAGCGTCTCCGGCCGTCCCAGATTCTTATCGCCTACCGCTTCGTCTCCGTGCCAATCGCCCCACAGATAGGCGTCTATGGTGTGCTGGCCGAAACCTTCGACCGCCTCGACCATTTGGCTTTGGAACGACTCCCGACGCATCTCGCCGTCGGTTACGACTTCCAGTCCCGCACGCTCCTGCAAACCAATCGCCCAGTCTACAGCCCGGTCCTCAACCTTCTTGAACTCGGCGTCCGTTAGGTCACCTGTAGCCTTCTTTCGTACCGCCTCCAATAGTTCCGGCTGACGCAACAGACTTCCTACAACGTCGGCCCTGAGTATGTCTCCTGAAATCATTACGTCAGTCTAGCACCCAACATGTACCCATCATCATCGACGAGGTTCAGGACTCTTTGATCCTGCCGGCCATCTCTTGTAAGGCGGTCGAAATGGTTCTAAGGTCCGCCTCACTCTCGGCGCTGTCGTGTAGCTCGTCCAACATTCCGTTGCGGATGCGGCGGGCGGCGAAATGCTGTCTCAGCTCGGCAACCTTCGGCATATGTTCGCTTTTGTAGATCTCCAGGGTCTCTTCGTCGTATGAGGTAGAGTGTCGTTCGGCGAGTTGGTGATCCTGAATCACGGGATCGTCCGGTGGCCTGTGGGAGTCTCTATCAGAGATCAGGCCCGCCAATCTCTCCGACTCTCTCAGAGCTTGATTTCTCAACTCCGGCCCGGTCAACCGATACCTGGTTTTCCCGAACCGGCGCGCCAGCAACCAGAAGATGCTGGCTAGAAGAAGAACCAAGACTATTGCCGCAACGACCTGTGTCAATTCCATAGGGCGCTAATATTAACCTGATAGCGGCAATCGAGCCTCGAATTCTCTTATTTTAGCGCCCAATTTTTCAATCTTTACAGAGTCGTTACAACAACTATATACAATCTTCAGACAGTCGCGACAATAATAGTGCTGGCCCCGGACATCTCGTTGGAATCCCCCTCTAACGACTTGCACAACACACCGGGGCCTCTCGTTGACGGTGCTGTTTCCTGCTGGACGCCCGATAAAGGTAAGATTAGATTCTGGGTTGTCAATTAACGAGAGGAGTGCCGGTGATCTTCAGAAGCTGCTTCTTACGGCACTGTAGCCAGAGGAAGCTAACAATGTTGCCGGCACAAGACCTGAACCGAGCCCCTTAGAATGCGCCAGGGTTGCTTCGGCTTCTTGTTTCGGTTAGGTACGTCGGTGGTGTCAGCAGTGCTCGTTGCGGTCGGCGCGCTACTGTTGGTAATCGGGCTTCTATCATCTTCGCCCCTTTCGGGAGCACGAACAGCATTATCTATAGTCGCTGCAACAATCGCAGCCTACCTCTTTATCCGGGTAGGACGTGCGATCTGGCGCGACTTGAAGAAAGATCAGACCCCGGGAGAAGACAAAGAAACTCGCACCGACGAAGACTCCCAAGAAAGCTGAAATTCTATGCCTCCACTCAGATGAAGCCGAAGACCCTACATAAACCTCGGGGCAAGGCACAGTAAACAACGCTCCGGCAATCGTCCAATCGTTACCCAACCGTTGCCTTGGTGTAGTTCTTTTGTAACGTATGCAACGTATTATTCATCTTAGGAACCGCGACGGGGAAGCACTGCCGGAGACCAAAGATACTACTTTTGGTCAAGGAAACCCTCCGTTTGGACGATGCGTAACGGCAGGAGCCCGCGAGACAATGGTTCTGATTCTCACCACCGGGGTGGGAGAAGAGAGGAGGTTCGCTGATGAATGAGAGAGAGGTACACGATAGAGAAGGCCTGAGCCGCAGGAGATTTCTCGGCTTGGCGGCGGCCGGGGTAGCGGTGGCTGTGTTGCCGGCTACGACGGCCCGGGCGCAGGGAGTGGCGCGCGAGTTCTCTCGAGGGAAGTGAGATAAGTGTAAATCCCCAGCCCGGTGAGGAGCCGATGATCGAGGTCGACGGAGAGTCGATAGAGGTACTGGATACAAATGGAGCCTACCGGGCCGCGAACTTCGCCTACTCTCCTCAACCGACTCCTGACGCCCTGGCGAAACGGCTCGTCGAGCGCCAGAACGAAGTGAACGGAAGCTGAGTGGAATGGGTACGAGAAAAGATCAGGCCAGCCTCACTCCAGCGGAGAAGGAACGCTTTGTCGAGGCTTTGAAAGAGATCAAAGCTAACGGCGTATACGACCGGTACGTGGAGATACACCGCAAAGCCATGATGATGCGGAGGCCCGACCCCGCCCACGGTGGACCGGCCTTTCTGCCCTGGCACCGGGAGTACTTGAGGCGCTTCGAGCTACAGCTACAGAAGGTAGACTCTCGCGTGACGATTCCGTACTGGAACTGGCTCCGCGACCGCTCTCCCGACTCCGCGCCCTTTACGGAAGACTTCATGGGTGGCAACGGCCGCAGAAGAGACGGTAAAGTAATGGATGGTCCGTTCGCTTTCTCTACCGGAGAGTGGAACCTCAACATAAGAGTTTTCCCAGACATGCCTAGGTTTTTGACCCGCTTCATTGTCCCCGACATGAGGTTGCCCAACAAACGCCAGATAGGCCGGGCGCTTCGTAGGACACCGTACGACGTGCGGCCGTGGAACTTCGGGAGCGACCCCAGGAGAAGCTTCCGGGCGGATCTCGAAGGTCATCACAACGCGGTTCACGTCTGGGTAGGCGGTGAAATGGTATCGGCCACGTCGCCCAACGATCCCATCTTCTTTATGCACCACGCCATGATCGACCGTCTCTGGGCCATCTGGCAAAAGCGTCATCCGGACGAACGTTACCGGCCGCTCCGAGGCGGGCCGCAAGGCCACAACCTGAAAGACCCGATGTGGCCCTGGAGAAAACAGAGCAAGCTACCCACGCCCCGCCGCGTCC
This sequence comes from Rubrobacteraceae bacterium, assembly GCA_965214475.1. Classification (GTDB taxonomy): domain Bacteria; phylum Actinomycetota; class Rubrobacteria; order Rubrobacterales; family Rubrobacteraceae; genus SIRX01. The sequence goes on from OZ243953.1 coordinate 1,022,108, forward strand.
TCGACCATCGCTCCCTGGGCTACCGCTACGCCCACGAAGATCGCTGGTAGTCCCAAAGGACAGTGGACAGAAGCGGGTTGAAAGCGCCGGCGAGCGACCAAAGATCTAGAGGGCTGTGATCCGGCAACCTCTCAGTAGGGGCGGTGGGACTCGAACCCACACTCCTTTTCAGGAACCGGATTTTAAGTCCGTTGCGTCTGCCATTCCGCCACGCCCCCGCGCTTTTTGTTCCGCCAAGTGTCGGTTGTACTATGACAGTTGGGACAGAGAAGAACAATGTTGTCTCTGGTGTAGTTTTTGTTTGCGTTCTTTCTGTGCATCTCTAATACTATCGGCTTTCCGAGCCAACGGTCCAGCCCACAACTTTGACAGACGTTACCACGTTCTTCTATAAGTCTCAGACGAACCGCGCTCTTCCCAACAGGGAAGTCTTCCAGCTTCTTGCGCATCACCGCGTTTGCGTGGGCTGCACGCTTGTCGACCGGAATGCGCTTTACCCAACCCCGCACAGTCTCCCAAGGCACACCGATCTCGTTGGCTATACTCCTGTATCCATAGCCGGACTTGCGCAACTCGTTCGCCCGAACATATTCTGGCCCTCTATCCTTGTATGGACCGCGCACTCTGAACTCTTTCTATACCGCGATCTACGGTGTGGAGTCCTCTGCCTCTGCCGATTGGGCTACGCCCCCCTAGCACCGGGAGTATAACAGACACCTTACGGCTCAATCCGTGCAGCATCCATCCTCGGGGTACATTCCTTCGAGGCGCTCCAGGGTCCATTCGGCAACGGGGTTGGGAATGGAGCCGGAGAGGTGAAGCGCGGTAAAGGCGTGGAGGCATTTAACGTATCCGCCTTCGCGTACGCCAGCGACGCGGTTGCCGTAGAGGGCGCGGTGCTGCTCGTGTATCTCTTGAACGGTGTCGTCGCCAACCTCTTTCTGGGCGGCGCGGACGCCGCCGGTGGCTTCGACCCTGGCGATAGCGGTATCGAGGTGCGGGCAAGTGATCCAGAACCGGGTCGGCATGTTCCGGCTCCGTTCGTTCTCGATAACGCTAGGAAGACCAAAAGGACACCGGGCCGCGACGCGAAAAGGTTTGGGCTCGCGTCCTAGCTGGCGGGCCACGGCCTCACGGTCGTTCACGAGCCTCGGGGACTATGTAGATCTTCTCTCCTGGTCGGATCATGCCGTAGTCCTCGCGGGCAGCGCGTTCGACGCCCTCAGGAGTATTCAGGCTTTCGGCTATTCGTCGCTGCTCAGCGTTATACGCACTCGTATTCTGGATCTTCTCTTGAAGAACCGGGATTTCGGCCCGCCGCTCGATGATCTGCTGCAGCGGCGTCATGTAGGAGGCAAGCAACACCCCGATAAACGCCGCGTACAGCACGACCTTCAGAGGACGGGAGAGGCTCAACGCTCCTCGCCTACCGTATAGATCTGGAGCAGGTTCGATGAACCCGGCGTGGAGCCAGTCGTACCACCAGTCATCACTATCTGGTCACCCTCATTTAATTCTCCCGCGTTTTCAGCAGACTCTACCGCCGTCTGGAGACGATCTTCGAGGGTCCCGGCCTGCTCGCCGAGTATCGCGGTTACTCCCCACGCAAGCGCCAGCATCGCCACGGTCTCTTGTACTGGGCTCACGGCCAGAATCTTATTCGGCGGCCGGAAGCGCGCCAGCCGGATGCACGACAGCCCGCTCTGGGTTGATGTAAGAATAGCTTGAGACTCCAGAACTTCGGCCAGCTCGCAGGCGGCGTGGGTCAAGGCATCGTAGCGGTCACCCCGGCCCCAGGAGGCGGAAGCGCTGATGTCGCGGCCGTAGTTGATGGCGCCCTCTGCAGCCCGGCAGATGCGGTCCATCTCCTGCACGCTTTGCAAGGCGTAGCTTCCCACAGCTGTCTCGCCGGAGAGCATTATCGCATCAGTTCGGTCGAAGATGGCGTTCGCCACGTCTGAGACCTCGGCGCGGGTCGGGCGGGGGTTTCGGATCATGGAGTCGAGCATCTGGGTGGCGACGATAACCGGTTTGCCCAGCCTCCTACAGCGGGCGATCATGCGCTTCTGCTCTATCGGGACCCGCTCGTTGGAGAGCTCGACGGCCAGGTCCCCTCGGGCCACCATGATACCATCCGAGGCGTTCATGATGTCCTCAATATCTTCGATGGCCTCATGCTTCTCTATCTTCGAGATCAGGGGGACATCCTCGCCGCCGAATTCTTTTATGCGCTCCTTGACCTCTCGTACTTCATCCCCACTGCGAACGAAAGAAACCGCGACCCAGTCCGGCTTCAACTCCCGGATTCCGAACTCCAAGTCTTCGAGGTCTTTGGGGGTGAGACCCCTGACGGAGAGCGAGGTATCCGGAAAGTTGAGACCCTTGTGCGACGAAACCTCGCCACCTTCGATAACCTTACAAATAACTTCTTTACCGTCGATACGCTCTACCTTCAACCCGAGCAGCCCGTCGTCTATAAGAAGCCGGTCTCCCTCATCCGCATCCTGGGCGAGGTGTTCGTAAGAGGTCGAGAGCCTGTTCGAGTCACCTTCGAAGTCTCCGGAGGCGAGAGTTACTTCGCTGCCCTCTTTTAGCTCCGTTCCTTCGGCAACATCGCCGGTCCTTATCTTGGGACCCTGGATGTCCTGCAAGATCGCCACGTTGCGACCTTGATCTTTCGCTGCTTGGCGCACCGTTCGCGCGTTTTTGATGTGGTCTTCGTGCGCCCCGTGGCTGAAGTTCAGGCGGGTTACGTTCACGCCGGCTTGAACCAGCTTCCCGATCATCTCTTCCGACGAAGTGGCAGGCCCGAGGGTGGCGACTATCTTGGTCCGACGCACCCGGCTACCTCCCCTCGCGCGGGTTGAAGGCCGAGCGTCCGGGGTAATAGGCGGCATCTCCCAAAGCCTCTTCTATGCGGAGGATCTGGTTGTACTTGGCGACCCGCTCGCCGCGGGCCGGGGCGCCGCTCTTTATCTGGCCGGCGTTCATCGCGACCGACAGATCGGAGATCGTAGTGTCCTCCGTCTCACCGCTGCGATGGCTGACCATCGTGGTGTAGCCTGCCTTGTGGGCCATCTCCATCGTCTCGAAAGTCTCGGTGAGCGTTCCGATCTGGTTCACCTTCACCAATATAGAGTTGCCGATACCTTCGTCTATGCCACGAGCGAGTATCTTGGGGTTCGTCACGAACAAGTCGTCGCCGACGAGCTGAATCTTTTTGCCGAGCTTTTCGGTGAGCGTCGCCCAACCGTCCCAGTCGTCCTCGTCCAGACCGTCTTCTATAGAGATGATCGGGTGTTGGTCCGAGAGCTGCACGTAGTAGTCGACCATCTCGTCGGCGCTGAGTTTTTTATCTTCGCCGGAGAGGTTGTACGTGCCGTCCTCAAAGAACTCGGAGGCGGCGGGGTCGAGGGCGAAGCAGATTTGATCTCCTAAAGAGTAACCGCTCCGTTCAACAGCCTCGGACATGAGGTTTAGCGCCTCACCATTGCTATCCAGGTCGGGTGCGAAGCCGCCTTCGTCCCCAATGCCACTGGAGAGACTTTTCTCTCCGAGCAGCTTCTTTAGGACCTGGTAGATCTCCGCTATGGAGCGCAACGCTTCGGCGTAGGTATCGAATCCGACCGGCACGACCATGAACTCCTGAAAGTCCACATTGTTCGAAGCGTGCTCACCGCCGTTCATAATGTTGCAACACGGAACCGGCAGCGTGTGCGCCCCGGCTCCACCCAGGTAGCGGTAGAGCGGTAGCGCCGCAGACTCGGCGGCGGCCTTCGCGGCTGCCAGCGAGACACCGAGCATGGCGTTCGCCCCGAATCGGCCTTTATTGTCCGTGCCGTCGGCCTCGATCATGGCGAGGTCCAACGACCGCTGGTCGGTGGCGTCCATACCGACGACGATTTCGGCGAGTTCCGTGTCTACGTTCTCGGCGGCGGTGCTGGTGCCTTTGCCACCGTAGCGATCATCTTCCCCGTCACGAAGCTCGACGGCCTCGTTCTGACCCGTTGAAGCCCCGGATGGCACCGAGGCCCGTCCTATAAAACCACTCCGGGTAGCGAGTTCGACCTCTACGGTCGGGTTCCCCCTGGAGTCCAAAATCTCGCGCCCGTGTACCGCTACGATCTCCGTCATACGCAGTTATCCTCCCTGTTGGCGTTCAGTAGCTGGCTATACCCGTAACTCTACGCGTTTGAACACCGTCCCGCTACTGCGGCCCCTATAGAGCGCCGGTTTTCCGCCTATTGACCTTGGGGTACTGCGGTTGGTTCTCCCCCGGTCATCCCACCAGGAGCGGCCTGCTCCGGATCGTAGCCCGGCAGATATTCGATGTTGCGGTCTTTCTTTTCTTTCTCTAGCCATTTCTCGAACTCGGTGAACTGCTCCTCCTGGGCGAGTTGCTCCTTTATCTGCGGCTTGACCTCTTCCAAGGGGGCGGTCTCCTCCGGCTGGGTCTCAGTCACCTTGATCACGTGATAGCCAAACTCTGTCTCCACCGGTCCTACAACCTCACCCTCGTCTGCGTTGAAAGCGGCCTTCTCGAACTCGGGCACGAAAGAACCCTCACCCTGGCAACCAAGCTCTCCCCCCTTTCCCTTACTGCCGGGGTCCTGAGAGAACTCTTTAGCCAGCTTGGCGAAATCTCCGCCATCTTGAAGTTGCTGCTTCACTTCCTCAGCCTTCTTTTTCTGGTCTTTGTTGAAAAGGATGTGGCTGATGCAGCGCTGTTCGGGGGTGCTGAACTGAAGCTCTTTATTCTCGTCGTAGAAAGCCTTGATCTCATTTTCCGTAGGCTTTACGTCACCGACGACTTCCTCCTGAACCTTTTGGGTCGGCAGCTGATCCCGAATATCCTGGCGAAGCTCTTCTTCAGTGAGCTCGGCTTGCGTCAAGGCCTCCTTGAACGCCTTCTCCCGACCTAAGTCCTGGCCCGCTTGCTGGGCCTGGTCAGCGATCTGGCCCTTGATCGTCTCTATCTCTTCATCCACGTCTTTCTGGGTGACTTCGATGTTGTTCTCCTGGGCGTAGGCCTTGGCTACCTCCACCCCGACGAGCTGCGGCATAACCTGCTGCAAAGCCGCCTGGTACTGCGGGGAATCAGGAGGAATCTCACCAGCCCCACTCTGCTGGGCGAACTGATCCACCGCCTCTTCCACCTCCCCTTTCGTAACCTCTCCACCATCGAAGGTAACGACCTTCTGTGCCCCGGATTCGACTTCCTGCGCCGGCTCTGCCGGAGCACAACCCGCAAAGGCCAACAAGGCAACAACCACGGTAACGACCAAAACTCTAGCGGAAAAAAGCTTACTCAAAACGGAAGGAGACCTCACTGTAATCGAACGGCAGAAACCGCGCGGATTATAGCACGGCGTCTCGAGCAGCCTCTCCAAAATACGACACCAGGCTTTGATGTTTCACCGGCAAGCTATACCCTCATCGCAACTCTCCACCCACATCGTAGCCTCGTGTGCTACAATCAACTTACACTGTAAATCAGAGGTTCCCGAAGAGGATAGGAGGGAAGCTTGAAACGTATTGTGTGGTTTACTGGAGTTCCTCTGGCGGCTTTGTTAGCAGGAGCGGCGGGTTTTCGCGCCCGTCTACGTTATGGGCCTCGTAGTATCTATTTTTATTGTCGTACCGTTGGCGCTGTTGTCGGGATCTCTCTTGGGGGCCCTGTCGGCCGGATGGATCGCCAACTTCTCGGCCCACGGTACTTCTGTGCGAACGCGGAGTCGGTTCTGGGCAATCTTTGCCGTCGCGCTGGTTTCATCTCTAGCGGGACTTCTTGCTGCGACGGTCGGGGGCTTCTTCATTAACGAGTTTTGGGCAGGGATAGGCCCCGGCGCCGGCCTGGCAATATATTACTTGCCCGGTGCGGTCATCTTCTCGGGGGCGACGACGGTGGCAGCCTGGCGACTCCGCGGCCCCGCAGCAGACAGATTAGACTTTATGGATAAAGTGGCGTTGGTGTTGGCTGCAGCGTGGATGGGATCCCTTATTTTAGTGGAGAGTCTATTAACCGGAGTGTTCGCGTACTCGCCCCTCCAAGATCTAGCCGATCTAGTGTCCGGATTGGAGCTCGTGGTTCTTTTCGGAGGGGGCCTCGTCCTGGCCGCACTAGGGCTCCTTCTCGCCACGCGTTTTTCACGGAGGACCAGAAAACGCAGCTTGCGATGGGACGCCGCCCTGTCGCTAGTGTCGGTCGGGCTACTGCCTTTCGCGGTTGCCGGAACGATTTTTCTCGGATGCTCGGTCTTCTACTGCGGGGCGTAGTTGCCCCCATGCCTGCCTCTCAACTTAGCGAGTTTGTAAAACGAGGTCATCGGAATGACTCTATCGCGCTTCGACCACAGCGATTACAATTGCCGGTAACAGCGAGTAAACCTCACGAACGGAAGAGACTGTGGTGCGCTTGATCCTTGGGGTTGCGTCTGGGGCTGTTTTAATCGTTCTATTGAACAAGACCCTACTTCTGAGCCCGGGTAGCGAGGGTGCCAACGGAGATGCTATCGGCACCTTCGTCTCAGTGCTGTGGTTTTTCGGGTGGGCGGCGGGTTCGGTTGGCATCGGCGCGTTGTCCGGCTGGATCTCCGGGCGGTTGGAGATCTTGATCGCCCTCGGATCGGTCGCGCTAAGCACGGTCGCCTTGTGGTTCCTTCCATCCCTGTTTTGGTTGCTCAATTCGTACCTGGGAGAACCGCTAGATTTTTACTTGGGAAGGCCAGGGAAGCCCGGGGTTGACGCTATCCTCATAAATGCCCCGGTTCTCGTGTTCGCCCTGGTCGGTGGGACGGTTGCACTCTTTGCCAGACGCACGGATTTGCAGTAAGTGGAGATTCACCTACGAAGTCTTTGAGAGTTCCCTAAGAGACACTTCCGCCAACTCTAAAGGCTCTTTCTCCGAGCGCACCGTTACCCGGCCTTCTCGACCGCCGACGGTGCCGCCAGTCTCTTTCCGGAGCAGTGCGGGCGTCTGGGCGGTGACGCCGGTGATGGTTAGCGTGCCGGAGCGGTAGGTTACGGAATTGGCTCCCGCTGCACGCGCCAGTAGCTTTACTCGGGAGACGCCGAGCAGGTTGAGAGTAGGATCCGGGATGCGCCCAAAGCGGTCGGTGAGTTCTTCCGCGAGGTCGTCTACTTCGGCGAGCGTCTGAACTCCGGAGGCCCGACGATAGAGATCGACGCGTTCTACTTCATCCATCACGTATTCCGGCGGCAGGTACGCATCTACCGGCAACTCGACTATGACCGGGCGCTGCTCACTGTGCTCGACCTTCTTGCCTCTCGCTAGCGCTACCGCTTCTTCGAGGAGTTGGAGATACATCTCGAAGCCGACGGCGGCTATTTGGCCGGACTGTTCGCCGCCGAGGAGGTTGCCGGCGCCCCGGATCTCCAGGTCTCGCATCGCCACTGCGAAACCGCTTCCAAGTTCCGTAAAATCCATGAGCGCTTCCAGGCGTTTCTGAGATTCGACGGTTGCTCCTAGAGGGGCGAAGAGGTAAGCATAGGCCTGATTTGTGGAGCGCCCGATCCTGCCTCGCAACTGGTAGAGTTGTGACAATCCCATCATGTCTGCCCGGTCCACGATGAGCGTATTGGCCGTTGCCACGTCCAGGCCGCTCTCTACGATGGTCGTGGTGACGAGCACGTCGGCTTCCCTTTCGAGAAAGCCCTGCATCACGTCCTCCAGCGCCCGCTCCGGCATCTGGCCGTGGGCCGTCACGAAGCTCACGCCCGGCAAGATGCCCCGCAACCGCTCTGTTACCTCGTCTATTGTCTCGACCCGATTGTGGACGAAGAAGACCTGCCCGCCCCGGGCAACTTCCCGCTCTATTGCACGTTTGACGAGGTCTTCTTCGTAAGGCCCGACATGGGTCAGGATGCTGCGGCGTCCGGCGGGTGGCGTCTCGATAATGCTTATGTCCCGTAGCGAGGCCAGGCCCATCTGCATGGTGCGCGGGATAGGTGTAGCCGTTAGGGTCAACACGTCGACGCTCGTCTTGAACTCTTTGAGACGCTCTTTGTGGCGGACGCCGAAACGCTGTTCTTCGTCCACCACGATCAGGCCTAGTTCCTTCGGCCGAACCTCGGAGCCGAGCAGGGCGTGTGTCCCGATGAGGACGTCCACCTCCCCGGAGGCGAATTCCGCTAGCACCCGCCGCCGCTCCGCCGCCGTGCGGAAGCGCGAGATGCTCTCGACCCGCACGGCGAAGTTCCCGAGCCTCTCCTTGAAGGTCCGCTCGTGCTGCTGCACCAAGATAGTCGTCGGGGCGAGCAGCATTACCTGTTTGCCCGCGAGCACGGCTTTGAACGATGCCCGAATTGCCACTTCCGTCTTACCGAAGCCCACGTCACCACACACGAGCCGGTCCATCGGGTGTGGCTGCTGCATATCCGCCTTCGAAGCGGCGATTGCGGCCTGCTGATCCGGGGTTTCCTGATAGGGAAAGCTCTCTTCCAACTCGCGCTCCCACTCGCCGTCCTCCGGTAGGGCCTGCCCTACAGCGTTGGCGCGGGCAGCGTAGAGTTGCAACAAATCTCCGGCGAGCGCCTTGACCCGCTTGCGGACTTTATCCGTGACCTGAGACCAGGTAGAGCCGCCGAGTTTGTCCAGCCGGGCTCCCTCACCACCGATGTACTTGTGCAACAATTCCATCTGCTCGTAAGGCACAAACAGCGTGTCACCGCCCTTGTACGTCACCTGCATGTAATCTCGGGTCGCGCCCAGGACCTCCTTCGCCACCAGACCTTCGAAGCGTCCGATGCCCTGCGTGGTGTGAACTACCAAGTCCCCATTCTTAAGGTCAGCGAAGGACGACAGAGAACGACCGGGATGTGCCTCGCGCGCCCTACGACGTCGGCCGAACAACGAGTCCCGACGCAGGACCGCGATCCCACCGTCCAGGTAGGTAAAACCTTCTTCGACCTCTCCGGGCACAGCATAGACGCCGCGCGGCAGGTTGGCGTCCACCCGGTCGGCTTCCCGGACTTCGCGTTGTATCTCGCCGAACGCGTAGATCGTGCGTCGCGCTTCGCCGCGGGAGCCGCAAGCTATAAAGACCGCGAGACCATCTTCGGCCAGGGCGTCCAACCGTCGTCCCGCCTCACGAATGGTGTCGGCAAAGGCGGCGATGGGTGGGGCAGAGACGATCGCACCCTCCACGTTGCCGGTAAACTCAAGGTCCGGCTCCGGCGATTCGGTGTCGTAGAGTTCGGAGACGAAGCCATCCAGTTCTTCCGATAGCTCCTCCCGCGCTTGCTCGTGCCAAACTGCCACGTCCGGCAAGAGCTCGCGCACGGAGCTAGGGTTCTTCTCTAGAAGCAGCCGGTCCAGGCCCGGTGTACGGACGCCCCGGCGGGCCTCTTCGGGGAAGTCTCCATTTGCAGCGGCGAGAGTTGCCAGGTCTCCCTCGCGGGCGGCGTAGGCGGTTACGGCTTCAAGTTCGCGTACGACGCGTTGGGTCGCCAGGGAGATAGCGCGGACGCTCTCGATCTCATCCCCCCACCACTCGATTCGTACCGGCGACCGGCGAGTGCTGGGGAAGAGATCCACAATCCCACCCCGCACCGCAAATTCTCCGGGCCGTGAAGCCCGGTCTGAGCGTTCATACCCAAGGTCCACGAGCCTCTCCAGCGTCAGGTCCAGATCCAACTCGACACCATCGGCCAACTCCAGCGGCGCGTAGAGCGGCGTCCGTTCCATCATAGCGATAGGTCCGGCGACCACCACGCCAGCCGACGACAGCGAGTGGAGCGCCCGCTGCCGGCGACCGACTCGGAGTACAGACGGTTCGAAAACATCCCCGTAGACGACACCACGCGATGGGATGTGTACTACAGGATCGCTGGTGAAAGCTGCCGCGTCGCGGGCGTAACGCTCCGCATCCTCTTCGGTTGAGGCTCGTAGCTGAACAGGAGTTGCGTTCGCAGAGGCAATATATGCTCGGATACGACGCGGAGCCTGCACGTTCTTCGTCTGCGTCGTATCCGGCACCCGCATATTCTACTCGTCTTGGGCGGCGATCCAACCTGTAAAGATTCGACGCTACGAGTTCAGACCATCTCGTTCACGCAGAAGTCTTGCCACAGACCCTTAGAGTCGCTGGGTCTTTCAGTCCGAGACTCGTTCAAATGCAACAGCCTTCGGTCAGGACGCACTATCCTTGAAGGAGCTACTGGCTCCCCACCATCCTGCCAATTTGGCGACGACGAGAACAGCAATGCCTCCGCCTATCGTCACCGCGATAAACGGCCAAGAGAAACCGGAAGCGATAAGGAACGGCGCAAAGCTAACCATTGCTACTTCCACCGGGGCTATAGGTACGTACGCGAGCCCGTAATCGTCGAGAGTTTTGCTCTCCAACTTGGGGTCCACGATTCTGAGCAGTGCAATACCCATCGCCACCGCGCCAGTCGACCAGCCCCAGGTAAATATACCCCGCTCGAAAGCATATTCGGAGAACACCCGGGGCGCGAGAAATCTGAAGAGTACGAAGCAGTACCCGAGGCCGAAAAGCAACAGTAAGATCAAGGGGATCAAGTAGCTCGCCACGACAGTCGGGACGATTGCGGCTATACCGAACGCGACCAGGAGATCGGTCGAGGTACCGGTAATGTCGTTTATGGTGTCTTTGTCAACATACTCACTGGCCTGCATCCTGACGAGCACGAACTGTAGGAGTATGCCGACGATGTAAGCTACGGCGAACACCGGTATGGCGAGCTGCGGCAAGAGAGCTTCACCACCCTGAGCAAGATAGTAAGCGCCTGTCGCGGCCATCAGGATCAAGCCAAGATGCAAAGCGAGCGGTTCCAGAGAGACCGGTGAGACTGTCCCCTCACCGATTGACTCTCTACGCTTCCTTGGAACCAGACCCGTTCTCAGCTCCACCGGCAGGTCTTTGAAGTCCGCCAGGATGGTCGTCCGGCCCGTGCGGGCGCCCCACTGAGTAAGGGCCAAACCACCGAGAATGGCCGCCATCACGCCAACGGTCGCGGAGGTGAAAGCCAGAGACTGGGCCTCCTGCCAGCCAATTCCCTCGAACGCGGTACCCACCGCTGCGGCGGTACCGTGTCCGCCGACGAAACCGCTCGCCAGCATAAGGCCGAAACCTCCGGGAAGGTCCCAGAACAGGCCGAGCACCGCAAGTGCGAACAGGAGCCCCGCTCCCCACATCATCACGTACATCGCCAACGAATAAGAGAACAACGCGCCGACCCGACCAGCTATGGAGCTAAGGTCGAAAGTCTGGCCCAGCGGCAGGGAGGCAAAAATCACCGCGATCAGGATGGACGGGTAAGTGGAGATCTGATCTGAGAACGGGATGATACCGACCCCGTTCGGGCCTAGCAATAAAGCTAGTAATCCTGCAATTATGCTCGCCGGGAGGAAGAGCACCTGGACCGGCTTGACCTTTGCCCTCAGAAGCTTCCCGAGGACGAGCAACAAAAAGATGAGCCCCAAGTCGGTGAACAGATTCCACGGGGTAAATTCCATTTTCCACTTCCCATTAAAGAGTGTATTTTGGAACGCTAACATCTTTTTGAGTAGGAGTATATGTATATATCGATACATATATTCGTCGTCGTTACGTTGGTCCGGCGAAAAAGAGCTCCCTCACGACAAGCGATCAAAGCTCACTAAGATGATGCTACCATTGACGGAGCCATGACCGGATTGACCTTGAAGGAATTGTACGTTTATCCCATCAAATCTATCGGCGGCGTCCCTCTGCAAGAAGCTCGGCTAGACGAGCAAAGCATTGAGCACGACCGGCGCTGGATGCTGGTGGACGAAAGCCGCAAGTTCATGTCGCAGCGAAAGCACCCGCGCATGGCCCTCATCTCCACACGGCTGACCCCGGAGCATTTAGTCGTCGAAGCTCCGAGGATGCCCGAATTACATCTACCGCTGCACCCGGAAGAGAAAGGAAACATCGAGGTACAAGTCTGGTCGGATACGGTGAGAGCTACGCCTATTGGGAATGAAGCGGGGGAGTGGTTCAGCGCTTTTTTGGGATCTCCTTGCAAATTAGTGTACATGCCGAATGATGAAGTGCGCCAGGTGGACCAGGAATACGCGCAGACTGGAGACCGGGTAGGTTTTTCTGATGGCTTTCCTTTCCTTCTGGTCTCCCAGGCTTCTTTGGACGACCTCGGAAGGCGGCTGGGGAGGGATGTCCCCGTCGACCGGTTCCGTCCGAATCTAGTGGTCGAAGGCTGTGAGCCTTTCGAAGAGGATGAGTGGCGTACACTCCGCATTGGAGAGGTAGACTTCCGGGTATTGAAGCCCTGCTCCCGGTGCTCCATCGTGATGACGGATCAGGCCTCCGGCAACCGAGACCGGGAAGTGCTGGCGACGCTCGCCGGGTACCGAAGGAGCGGCAAAAAGATACTCTTCGGCCAAAACCTGGCCCACGACTCGATTGGAACATTGCGCGCAGACGATGCGATAGAGGTCTTTGCAGATGAGTCACTCTAAGTTTCTCGGGGCCGTTCTGAGGGTAATACCTATTGAATATTCGACGTAGATAGGAGCGTTATGGCGAAGGGCAAGCTCGCGGCGGTTGCGGCACTGGCGGGGGGCGTCGTGGCTTTCAACGCGTACAAGAGGTCACAAGCACCGGAGCCTCTAAAGACCCATTATCGGGATGCTCCGACAAAAGTTCTGATACTGGGTGGCGGGTTCGGCGGCCTCGCGGCGGCTGACAGCCTGGTTCGCGCCCTAGACGGCGACCCGCAAGTCGGGGTAGCCTTGCTCGACGAGACCAACTACACGACCTTCTACCCAATGGTGCCCCGGGCCATTTCGTCGAACGTCGAGGTCCGACACCTGGCCCACCCGCTCCGAAACGTCGTCGAGCCTCTGGGAATGCAGTTCTTTCAGGCCGAAGTGGAGGGAATAGACTTCGAGGCCCGCGAAGTAAAAACCGAGCACGGTACATTTCCCTACGATTATCTGGTACTCGCCCCCGGCAGCCGGACGGCGTTCTTCGATACTCCAGGTGTCGTGGAGCATGCCATAGACTTCAAAGGCCTGAGAGAAGCGCTCCGCATCCGTAACCGCATAATCGATTGCGTAGAAGAAGCTGAGTGGCGGCGCGGGGATTACGAAGATGACCTGCTAACGTTCGTCTTCGTGGGCGGAGGACCCACGGGCGTGGAAGGTGCCGCTTACTCGCACGACCTGATCTTCGAGGTCCTAAAAGATAGCTACCCGAACGTAGACTTCGACCGGGCCACGGTTATCCTCGTAAACTCCGGAGACCGCATCCTAAAAGACCTGGATGTGCCGCTCGCGAACGCCGCCACCGCACGTTTCGAGGCCCAGAACATAGAGCTCGTGAACAATGCCCGGGTAACGGAGATCCACCCGGACCACGTCATCCTCTCTACCGGACGCGAGATACCGACCCGCACGACGGTCTGGGCTACGGGCGTGGAGCCCGGCCCACTCGTAAAGGACCTCGACGTGCCGAAAGATGATCGCGGCCGCGTTCTTGTAGACGAGTTCCTGCGAGTAAAAGACCGGCCCGGCGTCTACGCGGTGGGCGATTGCATCCACATAGACTACGACGGACCGCCGGTGCCAGCCCTCGCCCAATCCGCCGAGCAAGAGGGTGAAAAAGCCGGGCACAACCTGGCGGCGGACATCTCGGGTGGCTCCTACGAGAAGTTCGTCTACGAATCTCTGGGCACCCTGGTAGACCTGGGCTCTGCAAGCTCCCTGGCCGATGTTCTGGGGGTAAAATTCACCGGCAGTCTTGGAGAACTTATGTGGAGGATGGTTTACCTGAAGGAGTTGGGACACAACCTGAACCGCGCGCAGGTAGCGTCTGACTGGATCGTGGACTTCTTTACCCAACCTAACATCTCTAAACTCATGGAAGAAGAATAGCCCGGAAACACTTCCTCAAGAACGGGTATTGAAACGGTTCATCGCCACCTCTGGGCCATGCTCAATTACGGCTTCCACCACATCCGCCGCAATGGGGACAGTGTCTCGCACGGTGGCGTTCATCTTGCCGAGCACGTAGTCGGTGACTGTCATGCCCTCCGGTGGACGCCCTACTCCAACACGCACCCGCACGAAGTCGTTGCCGAGTTGCCCGATGATAGAGCGCAGGCCGTTGTGACCGCCCGCGCCGCCACCGACCTTTACCCGCACGTCGCCCTCCGGCAAATCCAGATCATCGTGGATGACCACGAGCTTCTGCACCTGCCGGCCGCCGACAGCCTGCCCGGAGTTGTTCATAAAGGTCTGGGGTTTTAGAAGTTCGGCTGGAAAAGCGCCGATGTTTACCGAGGCCTCTAGGGACCGTTTCTTTTTGCGCCAGTCGCCGCCATAGCGGTGGGCCAACTCGTCGGCAACGAGGAAGCCAACATTGTGGCGGGTGCGTTCGTAGGAGCGGCCCTGGTTCCCAAGCCCCACGATAACGGGGGACCGAACAGGCCCCCCGCTTACTTTGTTCTCGTTTGTAGTTTCCTCGGAAGAGGCGTTACTCGTTTGCGCCCTCTTCCGCAGGAGCCTCCCTAGCTTCCGCATCTCCGGCGGCCTCCTCGTCCACTTCGTCGGACTCTTCTTCGACGATACCGGCGGCTTCGATCTCCTCTTCGGTGATCTCGGTCGGCGCGGTGATCGTAACGGCGATCTCCTCCGGGTCGGAGAGCAACTCGACCCCCGAAGGCATCGTCAGGTCGCCTAGCGCGAGGTTTTCGTTCATCCCGACGCCGGACACGTCTACCTCTATCTCCTGCGGGATGTTCCCCGGCAACGACTCGACCTGTATCTCGTAGGCAACCTGCTGCAGCACGCCGCCTTCCTCCTCGACGCCCGGCGCTTCGCCGACCACCGAGAGAGGAACGGTAACCTCGATCCGCTCGCGCATGTTTACCGGGACGAAGTCTATGTGCATGAGCTGTCCCGAGACCGGGTCGCGCTGCGCGTCCACCACGCGGGCCGTCGCGCTACCGTTGGAAGTCGTCAGGTTATATAGGGCGTTATCCCCCAGATGCTGAAGCGTGTAATCCACGGTCTTCGTGGGAACCGCGATCGGGATGCTCCCACCTGCCTCATTGTTCTCACCATACAGTACGGCGGGCACCATTCCGGAAACCCTTAGCCGCCGAGAGTCGTTCTTACCCCGGCCTCCGCGCCGCTCAGCCTGTAAATCTACGTTATCTGCCATCTCGCACTCCTAATGTTCCTAAAAACTCTGACTCTAGAAAAGCTGGTTCTCGCCCATAAATACTTCGCTCACCGACGCGTCCGTAAAGACGTTGTTGATGGTGCTCGCGAGGATAGGGGCGATCGTAAGCGTCTTTATCTTAGACTGCGGCTCGCCGTCCTTCAAGGGAAGCGTATCCGTAACGACGACTTCTTTCATGGGGGAGTCATCTATCTTGCGGTAAGCGTCTCCCGAGAATACCCCGTGCGTACCGGCGGCATAGACCTCCGTGGCCCCTTCTTCTTTGAGCCGTGCCGCCGCGTTGCAGAGCGTGCCGGCGGTGTCTATGAGATCATCTATCATGATGGTGCGCCGTCCCTCTACATCGCCGATGACGTGCGTCACCTCCGACTGTCCCGGGCCGCTGCGCTGCTTACGCATGATGGCCCACGGTAGGTCCAGGTGGTCCGCCAGCTTGTTCGCCACCTGAGCCTCTCCGACGTCCGGCGCGACCACGACCGCATCATCAGCGCCGCGGAAACCCGCGTCCACGAAGTAATCCACGAAAGTGTGCATCGCCGTCAGGTGGTCTACGGGGAAGCTGAAGAAACCCTCGATCTGGCCGACGTGCAGGTCCATCGTCATCACCCGCTCGGCGCCAGCGGATTGGATCATGTTAGCCACCAACCGGGCTGTTATGGGTTCACGCGGCTTGGTCTTCCGATCCTGCCGCGAGTAGGCGTACCAGGGAATAACGGCCGTTATCCGCTTTGCCGACGCTCTTTTGGCCGCGTCGATCATGATAAGCAACTCCATCAAGTTCTTGTTGACCGGCTCCCCCAGAGACTGAACGATGAACATATCCGCCCCCCGCACCGACTCCAGGTACCGGGCGTACATTTCACCGTTTGAGAACTGTTGCAGTTCCACTTCTCCGAGATGCATATCCAACCTATCGGCTATGCTCTCCGCGAGATCCCGATACCCCCGCCCGGAAAAGAGCATGAGCCTCTTCTCGTTGTTCTGCGTCAGGTAGTCGTCTTGCATGCTTTTTTTACCCCTCCGTCTCGGTTTGTGGACGTTTACCATCTCCGCCGTCAGGACTCTCTTTAGATACTTTCTCCGGCGCGTCCCGGATCACCCGCGCCGGCATCCCAACCGCGAGCTTGCCCGAGGGGATGTTCTTGTTCACTACGCTTCCGGCTCCAATATAAGCACCGTCGCCTATAGTAACAGGTGCTATCAGGTTTGTGTTTACCCCGGTAAAGACATCGTCTCCAATGCTGGTGCGGTTCTTGTTGCTCCCGTCGTAGTTGGCCGTAATGGTCCCGGCACCCAGGTTTGTCCCCTTCCCTATCTCCGTGTCCCCGACGTAGGAGAGGTGAGGAACTTTGCTCCCGTTACCGACCCGCGTGTTCTTGACCTCGCAGTACGCCCCAACCTTTGCCTCGACGCCGAGCACGGTGCCGGGACGCAGGTACGCATAGGGACCAACGTGTGCGCCGGCTCCGACGCTTGCGCCACGCCCGACCGAGTGCTCGACCTGGGCGCCATCGCCGACTACCATGTCCCAGAGATCGGTCGAGGGTCCAATTACGCAGTCCGATCCGACCTTGGTCTCTCCGCGGAGCAGGCTGCCGGGAAGGACAACCGTGTCACGGCCGATCTCCACGTTTGCCTCGATGTGGGTCGAAGTAGGATCCCTGACCGTTACGCCATTACGCATGTGGGCGTCCAAGATACGGCGACGCAGGATCTCCTCCGCCCGCGCCAGGTGCGCCCGATCGTTGACCAGATTCGCCTCTTCGAGATCTTTCAGCCGGTACGTCACCGCCCGCGAGCGCCGTCCTATAACCTCCAGGGCATCCGTCAGGTACACCTCACCATCGCTGTTGTTCGTGCCGATCCTCTCTATCGCGTCCCGGATCTCCGGTAGGTCGAAGGCGTACAACCCCAGGTTGACTAGGCTTATCTCCCGCTCGGCCTCGGTAGCCTCCCGCTCCTCCACGATCCTTACCACGCCGGCGTCTTCGGCCACCCTCCCCAGGCCGGTCGGTTCCGGCAACTCCGCCACGAGGACCGTCGCCCCGACCTCAGCCGCCCGATGCCGCTCGACCAACTCCCCCAGCGTACGATGCGAGATAAGCGGCCCATCCCCGTTTACCACGAGGAGTACGCCTTCTTCCTCCTCGATGGTCTCCAATGCGACCCGCACAGCGTCCCCGGTACCGAGTTGCTCCTTCTGCACCACAGGCTCCGCTTCCGGAGGCAGTACGGCCTCGACCTGCTCCGCCTGATGTCCGACCACGACGGAAAGTTTTTCCGGCAGCAGAGGGGTTATTGCTTCTATAGCGTAATTGACCATCGGGACACCGCAGAGTGTGTGGAGAACTTTGGCACGATTGGATTTCATCCGGGTTCCCTTGCCACCAGCCAGAACCACAGCGAATATCGGGGAGTTTTGGGGCATAGTGTTTTCTAACTCCTTAGGTTTTCTCTCTGGCAGGCACAGATCCCGAATAGCTGGGGCGGCAGGATTCGAACCTGCGATCCCGGGACCAAAACCCGGCGCCTTGCCGCTTGGCTACGCCCCAACGTGATGCGACCGAGATTATACCGGAGGCGTTTTCAGTCGTCAGCTTCTTATCTAAATTACTCAACTGAATTTCAATAAACTCTTTTTTGGAACTCGCCATGCCCTAAAGTAGCTTCACACCGCAAAATACGGGCTCGTAGACGCCGGAGAACGGCGCCCTTGAAGATGCCGCCGACGCACGAGCAACTTCTATTGTGTCGAACAGCCCGTAAACTGCCGTACCAGTCCCGCTCATAGAAGCGCCGAGAGCTTCGGAATTCAGCAGCCCTCTCTCGTATTCAGAAACCTCCGGCACGAAGTCTCTGGTGACCGGTGCGAGGTCGTTGCCCAGAGAAAGCGCGAGCGCCCCGAGATCTCCGTTACGAAGCGCTTCTACGACGGATTCCGTCGAGACGGCACTGCTCGATTCAGATGTTCGTTCGTCGTAAGCCCGATATATACGCGCCGTCTCCGCACTCCGTTCCGGCTTGAGTAGAAGCAAGCTGTGATCCGGGGGTGCCGGGAGTTCGGTCAAACGCCCGCCTATCCCTTCGCCAAGAGCTGTGCCTCCCGAGATACAAAACGGCACATCCGCCCCTATTCTGGCCCCGATCCCTCGTAACTCCTCGCGGCTCAATCCAATCTCGAAGAACTCATTGATCCCAATCAGAACCGCCGCGGCGTCCGCCGATGCGCCACCGAGCCCGGCTCCGGAGGGTATATTTTTGCGGAGTCTCACCCGCACCGGCAGCTCCTCATCGGCTACCTCGCAAAGCAGTCGCCAAGCCCGATAGACGGTGTTCGACTCCGAAGCCCCAACTTCTGCGTGCTCCGGCTCGACAATCAACTCGAACCCTTCCCGTATTTTCTCTATCCCCAACTCGTCGGCGAGCGAGATACTCTGCATAACGGTGGCGACCTCGTGGTAGCCATCGCCTCTGAGACCCAACACCGCCAGCGCATAGTTGATTTTGGCGAACGCCCGCAGGACCATCACAGCGCCCATGAAAACTCCCGATACAGCGCCACAAAGTCTTCGGGCGCGAGCTCTTCTGCCCGGGCGCCAGACCCGTAGCCCATACGACGCAAAACATGTGGAGCTTCACCACGGACGGGCTCCGGCAGATTATTTACCAATTGCTTGCGCCGACTCTTGAAGGCAGCGAGCACCAACTTCTTCACCCCATCGTAGTCCGCAATTACAGGACCATCCAAACGTCGCTCCATCTCCACGACCGCAGAGTCTACCCGGGGCGGCGGATAAAAAACGTTGGGCGAGACTTTATGTACGAGGCGTACCGTTGAGAAAAGCTGCACGAGCACCGCGTAAGCCGCATAGTCCTTTGTTCCGCTCTCCGCCACCATCCGGCGCGCCACTTCGTATTGCACCATAAACCGCATAACATTAATACTGACTCGTTCTTCCAGGAGCTTCAGAACCAGAGGTGAGGCAATATTGTAGGGTAGGTTGGCTACCAGCTTGTTGGGTGTTGGTTCGAGGCGGGCGTAGTCGAAAGAGAGCGCCTCGCCGGGATGCACCAGGACATTTTCGTGCTTCTGTATGGTGTTTTCGAGCGTGAGCACCAGGTCCGGGTCGAACTCTACGGCGTGTACCAGCTTCGCGCGCTCTGCCAGAAAAGTCGTTAGAAAGCCGCGGCCCGGGCCTATCTCCAGCACTACATCATCACGGGTTACACCATCAGCTACTATGCGGGCTGTGTTCGGGTCTTTTAGGAAGTGTTGGCCGAGGCGCTTTTTCGGGAAATGGGAGGGAGACTCCAACTCAAGCTTCGGGCGGAAGGTCGAAGACGTTGCGGGCGTTGCGGGCCGTGAGCGTTGCGACCTCCTCGTCGTCCAGGCCGAGACGTTCCGCGACAAAGCGGGCTGTATGAACTACGTTCTTTGGGGCATTGGGCTTGCCGCGCTCCGGTTGGGGGCTAAGGTACGGGGCGTCGGTCTCGACGAGTAGGTGGTCCTCATCCATAAGGCGGAGAACGCGGGCGGTCTCGCTGTTCTTGTAGGTGACGTTGCCGGCGAGGCCGATATAGTAGCCACGCTCCCGGGCCTCGCGCACTTCGGCATCGCCCCCCTCGAAACAGTGGAGGATGATCTGGGTTCGGGCGTTGCCCAAGCAGGCCATCGTATCGCCGAAAGCCTGTCGGGAGTGAATGATCACCGGCAGCCGAACCTCGTTAGCAAGGGAGATCACATCTTCGAACAAGGCCATTTGGACGTCGGCCGGCCACTCGTTCCGGTAGTAGTCCAGCCCGACCTCTCCCAGGGCCACCACGCCGGGTTTCTCTGTAAGGTCCATAAGGGTCTCAAGGTCTGCGGCCGAGTAAGTTCCGGCATTGTGCGGGTGTATACCGACAGAGGTGTAGACGTTGGGGAACTCCGCGGCGAGATCCACCCCCTGGCGAGAGTCTTCGACATCGGTCCCGACGTTCACAACGGTCGAGACGCCGGCGTCCGAGGCCTCGTTCAGGGCCTTTTCAGGGGAAATTTTGAGCCGTAGTAGGTGCGTATGAGAGTCTAAGAGCACGTTGTCAGTACCTCCCCCTGGTATCCCTTACAGATGTCATTATATCTTGTAGGCTGGTCCGGTTTTAGTCCTCGACCAGGCGATCGTAGATTTCACCCTTTTTCAGTCCCGTCTGTCGGGCCGCCCGGGCCGCAGCTTTCGAGGTGCGTTCTCCTTCCGACACATACTCTTTCGCCAGCTTCGCAGCGTCCTCTAAGTTAGGCTCTTTTACTGCGGTCCCACCTTGGACGACGAGCACGATCTCCCCCTTGGCCCCTTCGGAAAAGCGATCCGCCGCATCACTCGCACTCCCCCGAAACACCTCTTCGTGCAGCTTGGTAAGCTCTCGGCATACCGCCACTGGTGCATCAGCGGGCAGCTCCGAGAGCGTTTTAGCTATTCGGTGGGGCGACTCGAAGAGCACGAAAGTAGAAGGTTCGCGCGCAATGCGTTCTAGTAAAGCCGTCCGATCTTTACCTTTGCGCGGCGGAAAGCCCGTAAAAACGACGGTATCCGCCGGCAAACCGGAGGCCACGAGCGCCGTGACGGGCGCCGAAGGGCCGGGCAGTACCTCGACCTTTACGCCGGCCTCAATACACGACCGGACCAGCCGGTAGCCGGGGTCTGAGACTGAAGGAGTGCCGGCGTCGGTGACGATAACGACCGATGCATCACGCGCTCGTTCGGCCAGCTCCGGGGCGAGGCGTTTCTCGTTGTGTTCGTGATAGGAGAGGAGGTCTTTCTTTATCTCGTAGTGGTAGAGCAGGCGACCCGTTCGCCGAGTGTCCTCGCAAGCTACGAGATCCGCCTCGCGCAAGATACGCAAGGCGCGGAGGGTGATATCTTCGAGGTTTCCTATCGGAGTCGGGACTACAAAGAGCGGCAATCAGGTTCCCAGGATGTACTCGCCGGACTCCGGGTTTTGGGCCAGGGCGGCGGCGCCGAGGACGCCGGACTCCGGCCCCAGGGTGGCCGGGCGTATGTCGACCAGATCCCGCGACGGAGAGCGGGCCCGCAGATAGACTTCCTTGCGGGCGGGCTCCAGTATGAGATCCCCGGCCTCGGCGGCGCCGCCACCGACCGCGATCATCTCCGGGTTGAAGATGTTGACGAACCCGGCGAGCCCGATGCCGAGCCACCGACCCGCCTCTTCGAGCACGGACAGGGCAGCCTCGTCTCCTTCTTGCGCCAGCCGGGTAACGTCTTCTCCCTGGACTTCGCGGCTGTTTGCCAGGTCCCCTAGCGCTGAGTCGGGTTTTTCACCGGCGATCTCGCGGGCACGACGTTGTATGGAGGTCCCGGAGGCCAGGGCTTCCAGGCAACCGTGGTTGCCACAGCCGCAGCGGGGTCCATTGGCCTGAATCGTCATGTGGCCCAACTCGCCGCCGGATCCTTGCGCCCCCCGGAGGAGTGTGCCGTGGGAAATTACACCTCCTCCCACCCCTGTCCCCAGCGTAACGAAGACTAGATGATCCACGTCGCGGCCCGCCCCGAACCGGAATTCGCCCCAGGCCGCCGCGGTGGCGTCATTCTCGATGGTTAGAAACCCGACCTCCGACTCCAACTCATCCTTTAACGATATCCCCTCTATGGAATGTAGATTGGGCGAGAATATTACTTTGCTCTCTTGCGCCAGTATGAGACCCGGCACCGCCAGGCAAATTCCGCTGGCCTCATAACCGTCACCAACCTCCTTGATCGCCCGCGCGATACCCTGAACTAGCTTTTCGGAATTATCCGCCGTTGGGTACCGGACCTCGTTCAAGACCTCACCATCCGGCGTGACGATGCCGGCGGCGATCTTGGTTCCCCCTACATCCACCCCTAGCGCGTTCAAAGCCTCACCCTCGAAATCACTAACCCTGCCTCCAGTCGACTATCTCCAGCTCGGCCTCTCCCGTGTAAGAACTCCGGGCAACGGTATACGCCGCATCGAAAGTTCCTACCGGCAAACTCTCCGGCGTACCGGCCATCTTCGCCATTACCCCACCCCCCAGACGCACCAGGTTCATCGTCTCCCAGAGCTGGCGCGAGCCCTCTACCTGCAGCCCTTCCGAGACGAATACCGGCCGATGGTTCCCACTCCCGAACGGCGCGAGTTTTTCGTGCCAGTCCAGAAAACCGTTGGAAACACTGCCGAGGTCTATCTCCGCGTCTGCCTCTATCTCCGGGGAGAACACGTCGGGATTTTCTGTTTGCTGGGCCCGTACAGCCCCGTTGACCCCTTCTACAAAGGCGTCGAAGTTGCCGGGGTTTATGGAAAGGCCGGCGGCCTTCCGGTGTCCGCCCCACTCGCCGAGCAAGTTTCGTACCTCGAAAAGCGCCCCGTAGAGGTTCACGTCCGTCTCACCGGCGCGGGCGGAACCACCGTAGGAGCCATCGGCGCGGCGGTTCAGTATGGCCGCCGGGCGCCCCGTGGCCGAGGCTACCCGGCCGGCGATCAGGCCGGCCAGACCTCCCGCTTCCTCGGTTACCACGACCTTGAAGTCCTGTTCTTCGACGACTTCTCCCATAGCCTGCTCGACGGCGTAACGGGTTCGGCGCTGACGCTCGCTGTTTAGCTGGTTGAGGGTCGAAGCAATTCTCAGGGCCTTACGGCTATCGTCGGTAAGGAGCATTTCCAGGGCCGGAGTGGGGTTCTTTATCCGGCCTATGGAATTAATGCGAGGCCCGATCTTCCACCCCAGGTCTTGCTCGTCCAATTGTCCCCGAACCCCGGCTACCTTTACGAGCGCCTGAAGACCGGGCCGGGCCCCGCCCACAGCCAGCGTTCGGTTGATATGCCGCAGCCCCATCGTCGCCAGCGCCCGGTTGTCTCCTACGAGCGGCGCAATATCTACCACCGTTCCTATGGAGACGAGGTCCAGGAGCCGCCCCAGGCGCTGCTTGCCCTCCGGGTCGTTCATTTCCCTGGCCACTGCCCAGGCGAGCTTCCATGCTACACCCACGCCCGCCAGCGGGTCTTCCATGTTCCACAACTTCGGGTTCAGGACGGCGACCGCCGCGTCCGGTGGGTTCTCCGGCGGGATATGATGGTCTGTCACGATCACGTCCATCCCCAAAGAAGCCGCCAAAGCAACCTCGTTCTTGTTCGAGATACCGCAGTCGGCGGTTACCAAGAGGTCTACGCTCTCGGCAAATAGGTCCCGCACGTATGGTTCTAGCAAACTGTACCCGACCTGCCGGGTCGGTAGCTTGACTACCAGTTCCTCCGTGTAGTTCGAAAGCGCCTGGTAGAGCACCGCCGCCGAGGTTATGCCGTCGGTGTCGTAGTCTCCGAAAACGCCGATACGCTCACCGTTTTTTATGGCCTCCACGATCCGGCGGGCCGCCACGCGCCAGGGCTCTTCGTCCGGCGCCTGAACCACTTTCAGGGAAGGCGCCAAAAAGCCGTTCACTTGCTCGGGCAAAACCCCCCGATTAGCCAAAACCCGGGCGCCGAGTTCGTCTACATCAGAAACTCTTGCAAGCTCCGCAACGACATCCCGATCAGGCTCAAGGAGCTTCCAACGTGCCAAAGAGTTCCTTTCCACTAAGACTCAAAAAAGTTACGCAGGCTCATTATACAGAGTGCCCGCGGGCCGCCTGTCCTCCGGAGGTCCGCCGCCTACACTAGCGGACTAAGGGAAGAGAGCGTGCGCTCCACGATTTTGGCTGGGAGCGGACGTTTCTCCCACTCCTCCAGCGTAAGCTCTTCGGCGTTGGTCTTGTCCAGGTCGAACATGCGCTCCATCTGATCCGCGAAGCGTTCACTGTATATCTCCAGGTTCACCTCGTAGTTGCCGAGCAGGCTGAGGCGATCTATGTTCGCCGTGCCAACCGTGGACCAGACACCGTCCACGGTCGCAGTCTTCGAGTGGATCATGATGTGCTTGTAGCGGAAGATCCTCACGCCGGCTTCGAGCAGTTCGTAGAAGTGCCGCCGCGCCAACCAGTCAGCGGTTATGTGGTTGGATTCCTTCGGCAGAACCACCTGGACGTCCACGCCGCGCCGGGCCGCCTCGATCAGGTGCACGCGCAGCGCCCGGTCGGGGACAAAGTAGGCGTGGGTGAGGTAGATGTTCTTGTGGGCCCGGTCTATGGCCTCCAGGTAGACGCCCCGGATAGGGAAGATCCGCAGGTACGGGTCGTTTCGGTGCAGCACTAGATGTGAGTTCCAAGCCCGTTCAGCAGGTTGCGGTACTTTGGGCAGATCTGCGGTGTGGTGGGTGTTCCAAAAATCCACAAAAGCGTTCTCGATTTCGCGCACCTCTTTCCCCCGGATGCGCAGGTGAGTGTCGCGCCAGCCCGCCGCATAGAGCTTCCCGATATTGTAGCCGCCCATAAAAGCTATTCGACCATCTATACAAAGGATCTTACGATGGTCCCGGAAAAGAGTGCGCGGATCCACAAACCGAGAGAAGCCATCCAACGGCCGGAACTGGAGCGTGTGGATCTCTTTGGGAAACTGCTTGAACTTCGATGACACTACCATGTTGGCGAAACCATCGAAGATCACGTAAACCTCAACCCCTTCGCGGGCCTTACGCTCCAGGGCCTCCACAAAGCGGCGGCCCGTGGCATCTCCTTTCCAGATAAAGGTCTCTAGAAAGATGTGGTCCCGGGCGTTCTCGATCTCGGAGAGCATCGTCTCGTAGAGTTCGACGCCGTAGGGGTAGATCTTGATCTGCTCCTCGCCGCTCTCCAACTCTATCTCGCCCTGGTCCTCCCACGGGAAGCCTTCGCGCGGTTCTTCCCGACGCTTACGGAGCTGGGCCAACGTTACCAGGATGCCGACCAGCACAAACTGTATGGCGGTTAGCGCCAGAAAACCTCTTAGGGCCAGTTTGCGTAGGCTGCCAAAAGCAGCCCGCAACCCAGAGATTATCCGCCGGACGAGTGAAAGCATGGAGTTAATACTACAGTGGCGCTACCGGTTACGAAACCGGGCGACGAAGTTCTCGGCCTCCGCCACAGCCCGGCTACGGATCTCGGACATCTCCTTCTCGCCGACCTCCTGCTTGCCGCGCTCGAAGTAGAGCATCGTGGCCCGGCCCATCGCTATCGTTCCAGCGTACCCGATTGCCGCCGCCGCGGCCCAACCGCCGAGCGGGATGAACTTGACCAACTGGCGGCTCAAGGCCCGGAGTCCGAAACCGGCGGCAACCACCCCAACCAACTCTTGGGCCCGGTCTATGGAGAGCGCCTCCCCGTGAATAGCGGCGATATTTAGAACCATCCGGCCCTGGTTGGCGGTCATCACCGGCATATCGGCGCCGGGGATCGGCAGCGCCCCGATCACCGCGTTCTGCCGAGCGTTCTTATGTATCACTTCTTCACAAACTGCCCGGCGGAACAGCGGGTATCCTCGGCCAAGCGGTATCAGGTAATTTTCGTCCAACGCGTCCACGAGCCGGGGCACCAACTCATTGCCCACGATCCCCTCGCTAACGGCTGAGAGATTGATCTCGTCTGGCTCGTCCACGGCTTTCCCAGAGAGCATCAGCGCCCCCCCATCCTCCGGGACGCTCAGTATGATCTCCGCCCCCTGAACACCCCGTTGGGCCGCGAGGATGTCCGCCAATTTGGCGGCTCGTTCGGAAGTGCCGAGTACCGCAAGGGTCGCGTGTTCCTGTGCGGCCTTGCGCGACTCCTGAAACACTCGATACAGATTTCTAACACCGATCATATTTGCCTACCTCTACTTCCACTATTTACGAGACCTCTGGACTACGATTGATCTCTGAACCTTTTAAGATATATTACGTGCATATATCAGTAGAGTTTCAGTCTAGGAGAACCGGAGAAGATTGCAACCCCAACGCGACCTGCGGGAAGTCGAAGAGGTAAGGGAGCTTTTCGAGGCTAGCCAACAGACCGGCACCCTGGAGTCTACCGAGGTCCTCGAACTCCTTCAGGAGTTGGACCTCTCCACCGCAGAGATCCAGCAAGTCTACGGACTTCTCCGTGAAAACGGCATAGAGGTCGTGGACTCCGAGTTTCTGGCCGACACCCTCTCCGAAGATGAAGATACCCAGGTCGTCCAGGCTGTTTTGGAGAGCAACCTCCGTACCCGCTACACGGGCGACGCCGTACAGATGTACTTGGATGAGATCGGCAAGACTCCGCTACTCACCAAGCCCCAAGAGGGTTACCTAGCCCGGCGTATTGAGAGGGGCGATAGGAAAGCCAAAGCCCACCTTACCCGGGCGAACCTGCGGCTAGTCGTCTCCATCGCCAAAAAGTACGCCAGCCGGGGCGTCTCGCTGCTAGACCTCGTGCAAGAAGGAAATATCGGCCTTATGCGGGCGGTCGAAAAGTTCGACTACCGCAAAGGCTACAAGTTCTCCACTTACGCGACGTGGTGGATCCGTCAGGCCGTAACCCGCGCCATCGCGGACAAGGGCCGAACCATACGAGTTCCCGTTCACATGGTCGAGAAGATCAACAAGTACTACCGGGTGCACCGGGCATTGGCCGCCGAACTGAACCGCGACCCGACCGACGAAGAGGTGGCCCCGATTCTTGAGACGGACGCCACCGAGATAGCCCGCATCCGGCGGGTCAGCCGGCGCTCCATCTCGCTCGAAACCCCCGTTGGCGAGGACCACTCCTCAGAGCTCGGGGACTTTATCGCCGACGAGGAATCGGAAAGCCCGCACGATCTGGCCAAGTCTTCGCTTCTAAAAGCCCGGATGCGCGAGGCCCTAAACGGCCTTCCCGAGCGCGAGCGGATGGTGTTGGAGTACCGCTTCGGCCTTACCGGCGGACAACCCAAGACCCTGGAAGAGGTAGGCGAACGTTTCGACGTGACCCGCGAGCGCATCCGCCAGATACAGCTAACGGCACTCGCAAAGATAAAAAGCAGTCCCCACGCCGCGAGCCTGCGGGACCTACTAGACTAACCGGCGTTTTCTACCTCCGTCCGGATCCCCTTCCCCGATTCTGCCCATTCTCTTCTCTTTCGTCGTTTTCCTGATGTTCCGGATCCCGCTCTACAGCTTCACCGAAGACTCGCATAAGTACGGGAATGCCGATCAGGGCGACCACCGCTATGATTACTATGGCTATTACAGCAATTCCCAAAAGCTAACCCCTTCCCGAGATTCACACAAACTGCCGAGCCGGAACTCGACAACGACATATTACCGCAAAAAACTTCCGGCAAGCCTCCAGAACAAAGCTTGCTACTGATCCCGAACTTCTTCAAAGGCACGGCGTAGTTGGGCGTCTCTATTCAGGATCTCTTCCCGGGAGAGGTCCTTTGCATCGGTCGGGAACACAGGCTCGCCGTCTTTACCGAGCTTGACCTTTATACCCGGGTCTATACCGCTGTCGCGGATGAAGTCTCCATTGGGGGTAAGCCACTCTGCGATGCCGAGCAGGATGGATGAGCCGTCATCGAGGGTGAATTCTTTTAGAACCGTTCCGGTGCCGAAGGTGGTCGTCCCGATGACCGGTGCCCGTTCATTGTCCCGGAAGGCACCGGCCAATATCTCCGAGCTGGAGGCAGAGCCGTTGTTTACGAGTATCGTCAGGGGGGCTTCCGTAGGATTCGCGCCGCCGGCGACCCTTACCTCCTCCCGATCATCGGAGGCGTCTTTGCGGAGGTAGACGACGCTGTCAGGCTCCAAAAACTGACCGGCTATGTCCACCGCCTGATCCAGGCGTCCACCGGGATTGTTGCGGAGATCCAGAATAAATCGTTCGGCCCCTGCATCCCGGGCTTCGGTAAAGGCCTCCTCCAGCCTTTCGGCGCTGTCGTTGGTGAAGGACGCCAGACGAACCTGGGCCACATCGGTGCCGGGTACAATGTTCCAAGAGGTCACCGGAGACTCTATCTTGGACCGCTCTAGCGTAAAACCTCGCTCTTCCTCGTTTCTCAGGACGGTAATCTCTACCTCGGTTCCTTCTGGTCCGCGAACCCTCTCGGCGATCTTGGACAACTCCTGTTTCCGAACACCATTTCCGTTTACCGCTATTATGACGTCCCCGGTCTGTACACCAGCCTGTTCTGCCGGAGACCCTTCTATCGGGGCCGCGACCACCGCACTACCCTCCTTGCTCTCAAGTTGTATTCCAACCCCCACGTAGGTGCCGGAGAGCCCCTGACGATTCTGCTGCCGTTCTTCAGGCGTCAGGAAACGCGTGTGTCCTTCGTCACCCAGGGAATCGAGCATGCCTTCTATCGCCGCGTAAGTTTGCTGCCGGGGCTTCACCGCACCCTGGTCCACGTAGTCATCTTGGACTACGTCCAAAGCCCCCGCATAGAGCCTCAGACTTTCCTGGTCCGCCTCACCGAGATCCGCCGGGCTCTGTGAACGCCCGAAGAGGTAAGCTCCCAGTGCGACCACCAGGATGAGCAGCACCAGGGCCAGCGCGAGCACCACCGAGACACGGCTGAATTTTACGGAGGTATTCTTGAACACAGAGAGATTCTACTATGTAAAGTTCGTCAGTCAGACAGCATTTCGGCTCGTCAGCACGCAGCATCTCCGAAATTGTGACTCAGGATAATTCCCTCGGCCTCAACCTCACTGTCGAGTAATTCGGCTATGATGATTTTGAGGAGCGCATTGAATCCCTAACCTGTTAGCGCCCAATATATCGAAAGCGAATGAGATGATCCCACGCACCGTCTTGGTCTTGTAGCCGAGTCCCATGAATCGGGCCCGACGAATTTGTACACAAGTAGCGGAATGATCTCTGGCCCTTGGCACAAAATTTAGCTGCGTGGAAAAGAGAGCACACTACGCTAACCAGTTCTTGAAGATACCCGGTTGCGTCAGGCTATCGTAGATAACTAGCAGGCTGCTAGTCTTGCAACGACCATTCTCCAATATTCCAGAATGGTCCGGCCAGGGTCGGGTTAACTTTCGGACCCTCTAAATTATCGTCATAAGCGTAGTAGACCGGACGTTGGTAGAGCGGTATTACCGGCAAGTCATCCGCCATGATCCGCTGCACCTGCTTTATGGTGCGGGCGCGTTTGTCCGTGTCTAGCATTTCGTCTGCCCGGCTCATTAGCAAGCTGGCTTCGGGGTTTTCGTAACGGTAATAGTTCTGTCCATCCGGCGGAAACGATTCCGCGCCGAAGAGCGCGCCTAGCTGCGGCTCAGGGGTCGCGAGCCAGGCCCATTCGCCCATCTGGAAGTCACCTTCCGGCAGTCGCTCACCAAATAGAGTTTGTGAAGCAACATTGTCTATTTTGACGGTTATTCCAATGTTCTCCAACTGGCGCTTTACTTCCCTCTGCAGCATCGTTCGAAGGTCGTCCGGAGTGGTCGTAAAGGAGACCGTAGTATCGGCTCCTTCGGATTTTGCTTGTAGCACGAGTTGACGTGCCCGCTCCGGATCGAAGTCGTACTTCTCCCACGCGGGAGTGTAGAAAGGGTCCTGTTCCGGCACTAGGATGCTATCAAGCGGCCGGACCTGTCCCGGTAGGATCTCTTCTAGGAGCTGCTCGCGGTTTATGCCGTAGGCTACGGCCCGGCGCAGTTTGAGATTGTCTATCTTGTTGGTGTTGAAGGCTACGTGTTCCCAAGCAGTTCCCGCGGCGCTGTCTACCCGTACGCCCTGATAGCTTCCGAGTTCCTTTTTAAGGCCTGTTCTCAACGGCGGGTTGATAAAGCTCACCTCACCGGATTTCAACGCCGCATTGAGCTTCTGGACATTCGGGATAAAACGGAAGGAGATCCGCTTTATCGGAGGTGCTTCGCCCCAGTAGTTAGTGTTCTCTTCGAGGATCAGGTTCCGTCCGTTGTTCCACTGCTGGAGGACGTAGGGACCGCTGCCGACCACCTCTTCGTTTAGTGCCCGGTCGAAGTCTTCGCCGCTGTAGATGTGTTTCGGCAGAATCGCACTTTGCGGGCCACTCAAGAGGTCGCGCCACGCCGCGTAAGGCTCGGAAAAAGTCATCCGAACTGTCTGCTCGTCGGGCGTCTGGAATTTCTCTATTTTGTTCCAGCCTTCACGGCTGATAACGTTGTTTCCCGGGTTCATTACGGTCCTGTAAGTGAACCGGGCATCCTCACTGGTTAGAGGCTCACCGTCGGAGAAAGTAAGGTAATCTTTGAGCCTGTACTCAACAATGAGTGGGTCTTTGCTCACGACTACCGGTCCACCCTCGGCGAGTTCGGGAGAAATAGTAAGGTCCGGTTGGATCTCGTATGGTTTCTCCAGGACACCGGCCACCATGTCGCTCGTTGCTACGGATTCACCGCCAAAAACAAATGGATTGAGGATGGCCGGCTCTTCGTCGTAGCCCACAGCCAGGTTTCCACTGCTAACAGCCGGATCATTGCTTTCATCCTGCCCTCGTTCGTCGTCGCTACAACCGGCGGCTACCAGGACAGCGAGCGCCGTCATCACCACGAGCCGCCACACAACAACTTTCAAGCAATGATCCCTTCAAAAAACACACCGTTCACCTGCCTGCTATCTGTCGGCGCCTAGTATACGAGGAATAGCTTGGCTAGACGCGCCGCTCGCCGACGTAAGTCTCGTAGGAAGAGTAAGTCGGCGTTCTACGGCGGGAGAGGAGAGCCAGTATGGCACCGCCGGTCCCGAGTAAGGCGAGGGCGTAGAGGATCAGACTTCCCAGAAACGGGATCAAATAAGCAGCGGCCAGTATCGAAGCGCCGATCATGGCGGCCAGGGCGTTGCCCCCATGGTAGCGTCCCGTGGCGAACAGGATACGGCGTCCGAGAAAGTATGCCGCGACCACGGCGCCGAAGAACACGAAGGCCAGGTAGACCGGCGCGGCAAGCAGCAGCAACGGTATCCCCACTATAGAAACGCCCAGCACCACGGCGAGCAACAAAGCCGCCGGCACCGAGGCAAGACCCACCAGCAACGAGCGCCCCACGGACTCCTCTATCTTCTGAGCCGAAGACTCTATGGGTCGAGGAACAAGAACAGCAGCAAGGACGCTGATGGCCACGAACACCAGGGTCGCAAACACCCAGCCCACAAAGCCGGCTATTCCGCTACCGCCCTCCCTATCTGCGCCCCTCATGGGCGGGGTCATTCCCTCCGCTGCCACATAGCCGGTCACCGTGGGATTGCCCTCCCTATGGATCTCGCCGTTACCCAAGACAACGTTTCCCTCAACAATAGCTTTCCGTTCCAGGTATACGTCCCCATGCCCGACTTTTAGATCCCCACTCACGCGATCGTTGATCTCTACGTCTCCAAAGTCCGCGTATACCGTTCCACTAACCGGTGCGTAAACCTCTATATCACCCATACTGGACTTTACATTCCCCTCGACCGGACCCCGGATCTTTATATCACCTGCGCTGGTAGATACACTGCCCGACGTGCCACCTGGACCTATCGTCACGTCGCCGAAGATCCTTTTCTCAGCGGCGTGGGCCGTTGGCAAGGGAAGCAGGACGAGAATTCCTAAAATTACTATAGAGAGTGTTGTTAGAGTCCGGGCGAGGGCCCGGGTGAAGACTGGAATTGGGACGTTCATACCTGCCGGGTGCGACGCCGGAACACCGACACGAAGATGGCGGCCAACAGAAGGTCTATCAGGGCACCGACGACCAGGGCGACCAGGAGCGCGCCTCCGGCGACGGCCAGTACGGTGTCGAGTACATCCGTAAGCATCGAAGCAGAGCTCCAGAACACCGTCATCGCGTCTACAACGAAGACCGCGGGGTTTACCCCGCTGATGCCGAGTGCGAATAGCGCCGTCGAAAGCAGAACTCCCGCAAGAAACGTCCACAGCAGGCGGGCTTTCAGCGGACGGGTCGGGAGGGCCATCGCCACACCCTCACATACCGAACGTGGTTCGTAGAAGCTTAGTGATCTCAGGCAGGAGTTGAGTTGTGTCTCGCGTTTATACAGTTCGTGGCACTCGGGACACCGCTTCAGGTGAGACCAGACCTCCCTCTCCCGCTCGGGCGTGAGCGCCCGGTCGGCGAGTTCGAAGATTTCTTCCGGTTCGCAGCCACAGTTTCCCGGCAAACTCATAAGGCTTCACCTTCGTCCTGCAATTTCTCGCCCAACATATTGCGGGCCCGGAAGAGCCGACTCTTTACCGCCGCAACCGTAACGTCGAGGACTTCCGCTATCTCTGCGTAGCTCATATCCTCAGTGTAACGCAGAATCAACGGTACACCGTATGTTTCCGGCAGGCTCTCTATCGCCTCTTGTACGGCCCGCGCCCGGTCGGATTCCATGGCCGCCACTTCCGGTCCTCCAGCGGAACCGGAGTGTATTTCCTGATTGAACTCAACGATCTCCCGCCGACGACGCAGGGTATCCACCCCGAGGTTGTTCGCGATGGTGAGCAGCCAGGTTTTGAACCGGTACTCAGGATTGAAAGTCTCCAAACGATCGTAGGCGCGCAAGAAAGTCTCCTGCACCAGATCTTCGGCAGAGGTCTCGCGCCGGGCGTACGGATAGAGGACTTTCCCGACCAGCCGCTCGTAGCGACGGACCAACTCTTCGTAGGAACGCGTGTCGCCGGCGAGAGTGCGGTTCACGAGGTCATTGTCCTCAAGGCTCTCGCGCCTGAGGGGCAAACCCTGGATCCTCTCTCGCCAGCGGCCAATGGTCACTGTGGGTGTGTACTCCATATCTGAATACTTATACGCCCTCCACTAAAGAAAGTTTCCGCGAAAACGGCCTCTACGTCCAAAACTCGCGCCGGAGTCAAAATATTCCGGTACGAATAGTGCCCGGCCATCCGGCTACCTACCGAACTCACTGCTATGAGATCTGCCTATCTACCCCTTTTCTCTGTTTTCTCCAAATAGATACGAGCAACGCGAGCCCGCATACGAAGGCCGCTACCGCGTTGAATAGTCCTACGTCCCGGGCTCCCGGCTCACCATCTACCTCCAATGTCTCTCCTACTGTCTCACCCGAGTACACCTTGACGAGCGGTACGCCGCCCTTTTCGTAGGCGTATAGTGGCTCCTTCTCCTCAAGCGCGAGCATTTGGTCCGTGTAGATGGATTGGCGGGGCAGAAAGAGGAAGTAAGAGTCTTCGCGAGGCTGCTGATCTCGGGTGTACTTCTCCGGCGCGATGGGTGCGAGATAAGCAGGTCGAAGGTCTGCGCGGAGATCCCCGACCCTGCGATACGTCTCCATCACGGCGTACGTCCCGGCTTGCACGTAGACAGTCGCCCCTTCGGGCGCGACTTCGTTGACGTACTCTACGGCCGGTTTGTAGGTGTCGGCCAGGTAAGTAGTCTCGAAACCCAGCGTACGGGCGCCGGGGATCAGGCCGACTCCTTCGCCATAGTATTCGAGCGAGTTAGCCGTCCCGGTCCACAAGATACCCGGTAAGGCTAGAGCCACGTACACGGCGAGAATTACTCCAAGCCTCGGCCGCAGCCGGGTAGCCAGCCATCCGACGCCCACCCCGGCACAGATCGCCCACACGGCGAAAGCCGGCAGAAACTGACGCGGTCCCCCATAAACCGGAACCAACCCGGACCCCGCCACCCCCGTGACGAACGCGAGATTCAGGATGATCCAACCGGCCACCGGGTTTCGAGCTTCTGTAAACAACCGGATCGCACCAACAACTCCGGCGAGCGCCACGACCAGCGGCACAACAGCCACGAGCATGGCAACCGGATAGTGCCACGGGGCGCCGGCCCACCATTGCCCCAGGTAGAAAGTCAGACGCTCGTCCTGAAGTCCCCCGGCCCAGGTAAGAAATTCCCACGTCCGCCCGACCGGGTCCCGCCAGAGCCACGGCCAAATGGCGAAGAACACCGCAGCCCCGATCCCGAAGCTCGCTAACAGCGGCAACATGGCTGCTTTTCCTCTCCTGTAGACCAGCGCCCAGGCCAGCGCTGCGGGAACGAGCGGAAACACCGTCAGCTTTGTGGCGAACGCCAGCCCCAGGAGTACGCCGGCCAGCAACGTTCGACCTCGCCCACCATAGACGACCACCTTGTACAACGCCAGCATCGCCAGCAGGTACATCGAGGCTGCCGCGCCGTCGAGCTGCCCCAGCCGGGCGAAACCGAAGAGAACCGGCACGAGTGGCAGGCTCAGGGCGACGCCCCAGGCCTCAGCCAACCCGAATTCCCGGCGCATAAAGCGGAACGCGGCGTAGATGGAGACGAGGAAAAGTGTGTAAGAGCCAAGACGATAAGCGTCGCCGAGCGGACCCAAGTTCTCAGTTCCCAAAACGAGCGCGCCCAAGCCGGCAAAGAGCCCGGCCCAGAGCTTGAAGAATGGCGGGGCTTCGTGGCTCTGCTCCCAGTAGCGGTCTATAGAGGACCACCAGTCCGATGGTTCGGTGAAGACATGACCCACCCAGGAGAGGTAGGAATAGGAAGACGTAAAGTAGTTAGGTTCGTCCCAGGTGATCCCGATCCGCCCAATGGTCAGCAGTCCGACAAGCCCCAGCGCCACGAGATACGCCGGGAACGCCCAGCCGATACCCTCCTGGTCTTTGCCTCGTTTCACAGAACCATTCTAATGCCGGGCGCGCACCGCGCCACAAAGCCGACCGATGCCCACCCGGGCAGAAAGAGAAAGGTTCAGCCTTTCCGCGCGTTGCTTAAATCGTTAGCTGGCCGTCCACGGAGAGTCCTGAAGGCCCGGCGTACTCGGAGAGGGAATTTCTATCCAGAATGACGATTTTGCGGCTCCGAACTTCTATGTAGCCGTCCCGCTGGAACTCGCTCATCACTTTAGAGACAGCCTCGCGGGTAGAGGCGATCATATTAGCGAGGTCCTGATGCGTCAGGCGTACGTCGAGTATGGTCCCGGTTCCGTTGCCCGTGCCGAAGCGATCAGCCAGGTTTATAAGAAGCGTCGCGAGCCGGGTCGCAACCTCCCGGTGCAGCAGGCTCTCTATAACCTCGTCGGACTGCCGCAGCCTTTCGGAGAAAGAAGAGAAAAGCTTCAAGGCGAAATCCGGCCGGTTCTTTATAACCTGTTCTATGGCGTTTTTGTGGATACTCGCCACCCGCGCCTCGGTTACGGTCTCGGCGAAGACATCCTGCCAGCGGCCCTCGACCAGGCTGAGCTTGCCGAAGATACCGCCCTCCTTCAAGAGCGCGGTCGTCGCCTCTTTGTAATCACCATAGATCTTGTACAGTCGCACCGTGCCGGAGAGGAGAAAGTAGAGCTGGTCATCCGGGTCACCCGGAGTAAAGATTATGTCTTTGGGCCCGAACTTTCGTTCGGCGGCCCGCAGGCCCACTTCCTCAAAGTCTTCTACACCAAAACCGTCCGGTGCGCTGGTGGCGGCAAATCCCCCGGTGCTATGAGTCGTAAACATCTACTAGCCTTCCGCCTCTCTACTCAACGTGCATCTGCGAATTCCGGTAGAGCTCCTATCCGATTTCTTGTACGGATTATATCCGAGTATATGCTACTAATACTACCCGCTGTGTGAATCCTACAACCGGGAGGCGCCCAAACCCGGTAGGGGATCAGGCCACTTTGTGGCGCCAATGTAACTCCACACCCTTACGTTTCGCTACGAAGAGCAGATCATCCCGCAGCGCGTCTATGTCTTTGTCGTAAATAGTGACGAGGCAAAACTCGCTGTGGCGATAGGCCCACACAAACGGCGCGAGATCCCCGGATACCCGCCGCTTCGAGGACATACCCCAAGCGTCGCACAACTCCAACTCCCGACCCACGAGGTCCAGTTCCAGGCGCCATCCCTCATCGGTCGGCACCTCGAAGTAGCCCCGAAGGCTACCCGAAGGCACCATGGTCTTGCCCAAGTCTTCGGCGAATGCTTTTTTGTGCTCCTCAACCCCAACCAGGTAATCGGAGTCGTCCACGAGCCTTGGCGGGGCCGGAACGTAAGTACGCTGCTCCGTGACCCTCACGCCTTCGGGTGGGTAAAACCCAACGAAGGGAACCGGCGAACGCCAAAGATGCTTTACGACCCCGAGCGTTACGTTACGCCGCCCCTCGGGATCCTCCACAGATTCCGCGAACCGTACGCCAGCCAACTGCATGTGACGCGGCTCCCAAGGCTGCGGCTCCCCTACGCTGCGTAGCTTGCGCCGACGCTTGCTTATCCGATCTACTCTTTCCACAACACGAGCATTTTAGCACCGAAAAGCGCCCTGTTAGCGTCCGTTTTCACCGGACAAAAAGAAAAGGCGGGGCCTCATGCCCCGCCCGAGGTTTCTAGTTGTCCGGTTCTTACTGGCGCGCTACGAGCAGCATGTACGCAAGCATCAGCAGGGATGTGAGAGCTGCCGCTATGTAGGTAAAGGCCGCCGCCGACAGCACCCGCTTGGTGCCGGAAGCCTCGCTGTGGGAGAGGATTCCGTAGCGTGTGAGCTGTCCGTAAGCCCGGGTAGAAGCGTTGACCTCTACCGGCAACGTCACCACGTGAAACGCCAGAATACCGGCGAAAGCGACCACGGCGAGTTGGATAAACAACTGCCCCACGCCACCGGTAGCACCCAAGATAATCCCCATAAAGAACAGCGGGAACCAGAGCTGCCCGGCAAAGTTCACAATCGGGAAGATCCCGGACCGCAGCTTCATCGGCATGTACCCGGTGTTGTCCTGTATCGCATGTCCGACTTCGTGGGCCGCGACGCTAATCGCCGCAATGGAGTTCTTATTGAAGTTGCCCTCCGAAAGCCGCACGACTTTCTTGCCCGGGTCATAGTGGTCGGTTAGCTGGCCGGCCACCGGCTCAACAGGAACGTCCGTGAGGCCGTTGCGGTCCAGAATCGAGCGGGCAACCTGGGCTCCCGTCATGCCGCTGTTACTCTGCTGCTTCGAGTACTTGGCGTACGAACTTTTCACCCACAGCGCCGCGATGCCAGAGATAACGGCCCCTAAGACCATCACTATTATGTATCCGAACATTCTTCCTCCTTGAGAAAACTTCTGATCTTTGAACACTATTTTACTACACCCTTGTACGAAAATATCGGAGGTAAAGTTTCGTTTTTCCTAAAGAAAAGGGGCAGACCGGAGTCCGCCCCTCTCCGCGCAGCCCTTTCGAGCCGCTTTGTCGTTTTCTTTCCTGTTGCTAAGACATCTGCTCCTGGGTCTGTTGCTGGATGGTCTCGGCGACGGCGGGGTCGGCCAGGGTCGAGGTATCCCCGAGGTCTTCGTTCTGGGAGATGTTCTGCAGGAGGCGCCGCATGATCTTGCCCGAGTTGGTCTTGGGCAGGTCGGCTACGGCGAATACCCTATCTGGGCGGCTGATCTTACCCGACCTCTGGGAGACCGCGTCTATGAGCGCCTTCTCGTACTCCTCGTCGTACTTGTCCTCTTCCTCGCTGTGCAGGATCACGAACGCCACCGGCGCCTGGCCCTTATCCTCGTCGTCCCGGCCGATGACCGCCGCCTCGACAACGCCTTCATGCGCGACGAGCGCGTTCTCTATCTCGACGGTGGAGAGCCGGTGGCCGGAGACGTTTAGTACGTCGTCAATACGGCCGGTTATGGTGTAGTAGCCTTCTTCGTCGCGCTTGGCCCCATCCTCGACGTAGTAGATCTCGTCGGATATAGCCGAGAAGTATTCGTCTTTGTACCGGTCAGGGCTCTTGTAGAGGTTTCTGAGCATTGAGGGCCAAGGCTTGTTTATGGTCAGCGCGCCACTGCCAGGCCCCTCAATGAACTCTTCTAGCTCCTCGTCCCACAGACCAGGAAAGATGCCGGGCAACGGGTGTGAGGCGCTACCGGGCTTCATGGTCGTAATGCCAGGCAACCCGGAGATCATGATGCCGCCCGTCTCCGTCTGCCACCAGGTATCTACTATCGGACACCGCTCCTTGCCGATGTTCTCGTAGTACCAGATCCAGGCGTCCGGGTTGATCGGCTCCCCCACCGATCCGAGAAGCCTCAGCGATGAAACGTCGTGCTTGTCTATCGGCTCGGAACCCATCTTCCTCAAGGCCCTTATCGCCGTGGGCGCCGTATAGAAATGCGTAACCTTGAGGTCCTCCACGATCTGCCACAGGCGGTCGTTCTCGGGATATGTTGGCGTACCCTCGTACTGCACCGTGGTCGTGCCGGCGAGTAGCGGCCCGTAGACTATGTAGGAGTGCCCGGTGACCCAGCCGATGTCCGCCGTGCACCAGAAGATGTCGTCTTCCTTGAGGTCCATGACCCATTTCATGGTCGCCAGCAGTTGGGTCAAATAGCCGCCGATGTGGTGCTCGATGCCCTTCGGCTTGCCGGTCGAGCCCGACGAATAGAGCACGTACAGCATGTCCTCGGCGTTCAACTCCTCGGCCGGGCACTCGTCGGAGGCGTTCTCTGTAAGCTCGTCCCAGTAATGGTCGCGGCCTTCCTGCATCGGGACCTCGTCGCCGGTGCGCCGGACGACCACGACGTTCTCGATGCTGGGAGCGTCCTCGATGGCTTCGTCGGAGTTCTCTTTCAGGGGTGTCTTGCGGCCGCCGCGGGGCGGATTGTCTGCTGTAATCAGTACCTTAGCCTCGATGTCGTTGATGCGTTCGGTGAGCTGTCCTGGCTGGAAGGCACTAAACACTACCGAGTGCGGCGCACCGATCCTGGCGCAGGCGAGCATCGCTATCGGCAACTCCGGGACCATCGAGAGGTAGATCGCCACCCCGTCGCCCTTCCCTATGCCGAAATCTTTCAAGACATTGGCGAACTTGCTGACCTCGGTGAGTAGTTCGCTGTAGGTGTAGGTCTTCTGGGTGCCGGGCTCGTCACCGATCCAGACCAGGGCCTCTTTATCGCCGCGACCCTGCTCGATCTGGTAGTCCAGGCAGTTGTAGGCGGCGTTGATCTTCCCGCCGACGAACCACTCGGCGAATGGCGGCTCCCACTTGAGAGTCTGGTCCCAGTCCTTGAACCAGTGCAACTCCCTGGCCCACGAGGCCCAGTATTCCTCGAAGTCTTCCTCCGCCTTCTCGTAGACCGAAGGATCCGTCACGTTGGCCTGCTTGACGAACTCCTCCGGCGGTTCGTAAGTCTGTACTTCTTGGGTCCCCGGGTTTTGCTCTTCACTCATCGGAACATCTTCTCCTCTCCCCATTTTCATTGCTCTAACCCCAGGCATTCAAACCTGAACACGCTGGCTGGTTCTTGCCCGATTCTTTCTTGTTTACTCGTTTTCAGACGATCACCCCTTACAGTAACCAACGCTCTCCACAAACGCTAAGATAGCTCTTGTTTGATCTTCGGTCAACTACCGCTACCCTATGAAACCTGCCCGAAAAACCCTGGTTCACGAAACTTATGTTGTTCTAATTTTTCCCCGCTTTTAGGATTCCATTTCCAGGGTTTGTCCTGATTAGCACTTTGTTTGCAAATACTTCGTAATGTAAATTTTTTGTTAAACTTCGCCGCATCTATGAGCCAAAATCCCGTCAGAGAGCGTATTATGGCCCTCCTGGACAAACTTCTGATCCGGGAGAATTGGGTCTACCTTCTCAGCCTACTGCTCCCGCTAGTTCTCTACAACATCGTGCTGAAGTTTGTCCGCGTAGTTACCCAGCTCAGCCTCCCCGGTCCGCTAGGTTTTGTAGACCAGCTTCGCTCCGACGTACTCTTTAACCTAGGCTATGCACTGCTGTGGATCAGCGTTTTCGCTTTATTCCAGCGGGGATTTTTGAGGTGGATCTCACTGGTCCTATTCCACATCTCGGCCCTGCTAGTGGTGGTGCTCACGACCGGCACCCACTTCTTCTACAAGACTACGGGCTCAACGTTGGACTACAGCTTTATCATGTTGTCGCTTTCCTCTTTCGGCGAAACGTGGAAGATAATCAGTGCTGAGACTTCTGTGCTGCACTGGCTACTGCTAGCCTCCGTTTTCACGTACTTGATCGCCGGTCCCGCCATAGTGACCCGCGTTCTGGCTCGGCGGTGGCGTCTCCCGCTTCGCACCTCGGGAAGGCCCTGGAGAGCTTCAGTGATCGTATGTATGGTCGCGGTTCTGTTGGTGTCGCTTTCAGCGTTACCGAGTGCTACAGGTGCCAGCGATACTTTTTCCCGCGATACCCTGGTCAACATAGCCCTTTCGGAATTGAACAAGCCAGACTTAGAACGGCAGATCGAGCCAAATCTTATCGCCGGCACACCCCCAATAGATGCCTCTCTGGCACAAACCCCCGAAACAAACAAACGAAACGTCGTAATGATCTTTCTGGAGTCAACGCGCGCCCGGTCCACCACACCATACAATGAGAACCTCAAGACTACGCCATTTCTGGACAAACTGGCAGAAAAGAGCCTCGTGGCGGAGAATGCCTACACCGTCGTGCCGCACACTTCAAAGGCATTGGTTGCGGGCAACTGCGGCGTCTCTCCCCCACTAGACACAAAGAACACGGAGTCCGAACCGGACGCCGTTCCTGCTCAGTGTCTTCCGGATCTACTCGGGAAGCAGAATTATCGCAGCGCCTTTTTCCAATCCGCAACCGAAGAGTTCGAACGCCGAAGTCAGCTAGTGGAGAATTTCGGCTACGACGAATTTTTCCCGATCGAGGAGATGAGCACGGAAGGCTTTGAAGAGGCGAACTATTTCGGCTACGAGGACGACATAATGTTGGAACCAAGCGGACAGTGGTTGAAGAAGGACAAGGGGCAACCATTTCTGGCAACCTACCTCACCGTAACGCCCCACCACGACTACACCGTTCCCGAACGGTACGGGAATAAGCAGCTTGCCAAAAACGAGGAGCTAAACGACTATCTCAACACCGTGCGTTATCAGGACTTTTTCCTAAAGAACCTTTTTGATCAGTACAAAGAACTTGGCCTCTACGAAGATACGGTGTTCATGATTTTCGGCGACCACGGCGAAGGTTTCGGGGAGCACAGTTTGCGCCAGCACGATAACGTTATCTACAACGAGGGCCTCCGGGTACCATTTCTCATCCACGATCCCCGTCAGTCTGAGAACGACAAGATAGAAACCCCGGTCAACCAACTCGACGTTGTTCCGACGGTCGCCGACTTGCTGAACTACGACATCGAAGGCGGCACGTATCCCGGAACTTCCGTATTGAAAACTCCCGAGGATCGCACACTCATGGCGAGTTGCTACCAGGAGAACCGCTGCCTGGCGAGCATAGAAGGTTCGAAAAAGTACATCTACTACTACGGAAATAAAGAAGAAGAGTTCTACGACCTCGCGAAAGACCCTCGCGAGCGGGAGAACCTGGCAGACGAGCAGAGTCCTGAGAAGCTCAAAAAGCTTCGTTACGATCTTCTCTCCTGGCAAGCCCAGGTGGAAGCATCCTACGAGAAACGTCTCTATGGGAAAGGCTCGAAAGAGTAACGTCCGACTCCCTGGTCACGGGAGGATCAATCCCGTAGACTTTGGCCGATATCAGGCTGAAAGTTTACGAGGAGGATGCGATGGCTGATCTTTTGGAAGGCAAAAAAATACTGGTGACGGGCGTACTGGATCGGCGCTCCATAGCGTACTCCGTGGCCCGTCTAGCCCAGGAACAGGGAGCCGAGATAGTCCTGAGCGGCTTCGGCCGCGCCGCCTCCCTCACCCGTCGTACGGCAAAGAAGCTGGATCCCGAACCCCCCGTGCTGGAACTCGACGTAAACCAGCCCGAGGACATAGAAACCGTGGCCGAAGACTTGAAGGAGCGCTGGGGAGGATTGGACGGTATCGTCCACGCCATCGCCTTCGCACCCGACGACGCCCTCGGGGGAAACTTTCTCACGGCTGAGTGGCCCTCTGTCGCGACCGCCGTTCAGACCTCAGCCTACTCGCTAAAAGCGCTCTCTGTAGGCCTGGCGGACCTCATGAAACCTGGTTCTTCAATCGTCGGCCTCGACTTCGACGCCCGCGTCGCCTGGCCCGCCTACGATTGGATGGGTGTGGCAAAAGCCGCCCTGGAATCAACCTCCCGCTACCTGGCCCGGGATCTCGGCGAGCGCGGAATCCGGGTAAACCTCGTCTCCGCCGGCCCGATAAAGACCCTGGCCGCCAAAGGCATCAGCGGCTTCGAGAGCATAGAAGGCGAATGGGAAAAGCAGGCCCCGCTAGGCTGGACCGCCACCGACCCGGAGCCCGTCGGTCGTTCCGTAGTGAGCTTGCTCTCCGACTGGTGGCCGGCTACAACAGGAGAGTTGATCCACGTAGACGGTGGCTACCACGCGATGGGCGCTTCTATAAAGTAGCTTCCGGCGTCTCTATTCAGCGGCGCTCGGGCCAAGCCAAGCGTAGCCCCAACCCCACCAGCACACCGCCGGTCAGCCAGCTCAGAACGTTGGCCGCCCGGGGGCGCAGCCTCAACCAGCCATCCAGAGCGCCCGAGAAGTAGGCAACCACACTGAAGACAGCCCACGTTAGGAACGCGAAGGCCAGACCGAGAAGGAGGAGCTGTAGCGCCACGCCGAGTTCCGCCGGCCGGTTGGCAAACTGCGGCAAGTACGCCAGGAAGAAGACCACTATCTTTGGATTGAAAACGTTGGAGATAACGGCTTGGCCGTAGACACGATGGAGGCCCGGAGGTGGTTTGTCTTCAGTAGAAAGCATAAATCTCTTCTTGTCGAGTAAAGACTTCACGCCTAGGTAGATCAGGTAAGCTGCCCCGAAATACTTAACTACCGTGTAAGCCGTCGCCGAGCTCGCCAAAATGGCGGAGAGCCCCGCCGCCGCGAACAGCGAGTGACACACTAGCCCCGTGCTCGCGCCGGCCGCCGAGACCAGCGCGGCACGCCGTCCCAGCGTCACGCCACGGGTAAGCACGAGAATGTTATCCGGCCCCGGCGCCAGGATCACCACCAGCGAAGCCGTGATAAACAGGATTGAAGCTGCGTCGCCCACGGTCAGCGACGTGCGAGTGAGGCGAATTTGGTGTACTGCTCCAGCCAGGCGAGTTGGGTCTTGCCGGTCGGGCCGTTGCGGTGTTTGCCGACGATAACTTCGGCAATGCCTTTGTCGTCGGAGTCTGGATTGTAGTATTCGTCGCGGTAGAGGAACATCACCATATCCGCGTCTTGCTCTATGGCACCGGAGTCTCGAAGGTCAGAGAGCATTGGGCGCTTGTCGTGGCGCTGTTCAACGGCGCGGGAGAGCTGGGCTATGGCGAGGACCGGCACGTCGAGGTCGCGGGCGAGGACCTTTAGTCCACGGCTGATCTCTGCTATCTCCTGCTGGCGGTTCTCGCGGCCGTTGCCGATCATGAGCTGAAGGTAGTCCACCACCACGAGCGAGAGCGGCTTTTCATCCTGGACGTTCAGACGACTGGCGAGGCGCCGGACTTTTGCCCGCATCTCCATCAAGTTGATCCCGGCGGTGTCGTCGATCCAAATTGGCGCCCTACTGACCTCCGCCACCCCGCGCACCAGCTTGGGCCAGTCTTCGGCCCGCACGTTGCCACTCCTCAAGTCCTGCGTCGGGATGCGAGTCGTCTGTGAGATGAGCCGCTGTACGAGCTGCTCCTTGCTCATCTCCAAACTGAAGATCGCCACCGGCAATTCTTCTACAGACGCCGCGTGCCAAATTGCATTTAGTGCGAACGCTGTCTTTCCCATCGCCGGCCTCGCAGCTAGAACCACGAGGTCGCTTTTGTGGAAACCGGTGGTGAGGCGGTCGAGGTCGTCGAAGCCAGTTTCGACACCCGTTAC
This sequence comes from Rubrobacteraceae bacterium, assembly GCA_965214475.1. Taxonomy (GTDB): domain Bacteria; phylum Actinomycetota; class Rubrobacteria; order Rubrobacterales; family Rubrobacteraceae; genus SIRX01. Next base: position 1,065,891 of record OZ243953.1, read on the forward strand.
CTCGCCTTCGGATTCGTAGAGACGTTGGATCATCTCCAGGGCGCCGGGTGCTAACTCTGAGACCGGCGACAGCCTCTCTCGGAGTGTCCGGTTGGAGACGCTGTAAACAAGCTGTTCCGCGGCGTCGAGGGCCTCATTAACGTCGTCCGGCTCACGGAAAGCGTCGTCGGCGATGCGACTGCCAGCGTCTATGATGGCCCGCAGTAGCGCCTTGCCCCGTACTATCTCCGCGTAACGGGATGCATTGGCGGCCGTCGGGACACTCTCTACCAACTGGAAGATGTAGGCCCGTCCCCCGACCCGATCCGCCTCATCCATGCCACGTAACTCATCCAGTAGAGTGAGTTGGTCTATGGGGTCGCCTTTGGCGTAGAGACGCATCATGGCCCGGTAAAGAACCCGGTGTGTTTCGGAGTAGAAGTCCTCGGCAGAGATCGACTCAGCCACCGCAGCCACCGCGGACTCCGAGACGAGCATAGCCCCAACAACCGCCCGCTCGGCGTCCAGATCATGCGGCGGCACGCGTGCCGCGTCAGCACCGCCGGCTACCTCTCGGATCCTCCCCCGTCGTTCCATCTCCCCAATATGCAGCAAAAAAGGCCCCAGTACAATAGTATCGGAGCCTTTATCTCTAAGCCTCTGGTCGAGGTGTTACGTGTACCTCAAGTTGAACTACAGTTTGGGCACGACGATGATTTTCACGTTCGCCTGGACGTCGCCGTGGACCTGTACCGAGACCTGATGAGTCCCGAGTGATTTTATTGGCTCATCGAGCATGACGCGCCGGCGGTCTATGCGCACGTCGCGGGCTTTTTGGATGGCGTCGGCAATGTTTGCGGCGGTAACGGAGCCGAAGAGGCGCTCGTCTTCACCGGTGCGGGCTTCGATGGTGATGACGCTCTTGTTGAGGGTCGCGGCGATCTCACCGGCGCGCTCCGCCAGTCGGCGCTCGCGCTCCTCGGTCTCTTCCATTTCGCGGCGGGCTTCCTCCATCTTGGAAGGAGTAGCCACCTCGGCCAGGTTGCGGGGCACGAGGAAGTTGCGCACGTAGCCCCGGCTGACGTCTATAATGTCGCCCCGCTGTCCGATCTTCTCTACGTCCTGAGTCAGTATTACCTGCATGAGCCTCCTCCTACTGCCCCGCCACGTAGGCCAAAAGCGCCATCTCGCGGGCGCGCTTTATAGCCGATGCGGCCTCCCGCTGGTGCTGCGGACAAAGTCCCGTAACCCGGCGGGCCCGGATCTTGCCGCGGTCCGAAGTGAACCGCCGGAGCATGTTGTAGTCCTTGTAGTCCACGTAGCTTATGTTCTCCTGGCAGAAAATGCACGGTCGATTCTTGACCGGCCTCTCACCTTTGTCAAAACCTCTTTTTCTGCGTTGTCCCATCTATAACCTCCTAATAACCCGGCTAGCCGGAGACCGTAGCGGTCTCGGTCGATTCCACAGACTCCTGTGACGCCCCGACAGCGTAGTCAGCCGGCAACTTGACGACCATGTGCCGCAGCACATCGTCTGATACCCGCAGGATGCGCTTCAGCTCCACGAGAGTCCGCTCTCCAGCGGTGAAATTCATGATGCTGTAGAAGCCGTCCGCCCGGTAGTCTATCTCGTAGGCCAGCTTCCGGCGGCCCCAGTGATTCGTCTCCGTTACCTCGCCGCCCGTACGCTCTATCACCGTCCGGAATCGCGCGAGCGTGTTCTCGACCTGCTCTTCGTCGAGCTCAGGGATTACTATGAGCATAGCTTCGTAAGTGTCGATGTTTTGCCTCCTCTGGTCTACAACAGCTTCCACAGCGCGGATCGCGACCGCAGAAGCAGGGGCTTATGAAATTGCTACGGTAGTTTACCAGTGAGAAGTAACTGTTACAAAGTGAGGATAAATACCAGAACTTCCACGAATGCACCCCTTTCTCTAGTGTTGCGCATATGCGTGTAGAGTAGGATACATCTCTCTGAAGAATATAGGCAATCTAGACTAGAGATGCTTTTTCAAGGATAGGTGGGAATTTGCCTTTCACTAAACTCATTGGCTGGCCTCGGGCTAGCTTCTGACAAACAGGTGCCCAAGTTTCTTTGCTCGACTGTTACTCCTTTGATTTCTTCCCCCTCCGAGGTATTTGCTGTTAGCTTCTCAAACTTCTTCTCTGGGAAACACTTGAATGCCTGCCAATGTCCAATTTTAGAGCCTTCCCAATTTACATCTTGAAACGTGGCACCACGAAACTCAGCGCCGATTGGGTTGGCATCGTTCAACTGAGTTCCAGAGAGATCCGCCTGCGACAAATTGGCGTTTCTCAAATCAGCTTGTCTCAGATCAACACCTTCTAGGTCAGTATCTGATAAGTCTGAGTCACGAAGGTCAACTCTAGACAAATCTGCTTTCGAAAGACTTGCGCCAGGCAGCTGAGTATTCGAAAAGTCGGCCCCCCAAAGTACAACTCCTGGAACTTCTGTATTCGGAATCAGCCCTGCATCGCGCAGAAACTGCAAAACTGCAGCCTTGTGTTCTCCGTCCAAACTACGTAATAGCGTCAGTGTTCGAGCCCGTGCTACGGAGTTAGCATCTCCGAAATTTTCTAAATTTCTTAGATCATGCTGGATCATCAGAATGCCGATTCGATCAAAATACTCTTGTAACATGACATTTTGTGACCGCTCGTCCTTAACTGCTAGTTGAGCATCCGCACGATGACTTGCGATGCTTCGCTGGGTTGCCTCTTGCCAACTAGCAAGCAAAAATCCGCCAACAAGTAATACAAGCGGAACAATTAGAAGATTCAACCAATCTCACAAAGTTTTGCTCCGCAAACCAGTCCATCTAGGATAAGCAGACTCCGCGTTATTAGCGTTCTTATTGGAAGAATCTGTTTTCACTTGAATATTTTAACCGCGCGGAAAGATTTCTGAAGAGAAAGTATCCAGACCGATTATTGTGCTTGATGTTTCTCTTACTCTACTTGCTGGGCTGTTGCCGCTTTCACCTTGTTGCGTTCTGACACGGATATACTCAGCGGGTGAATAATGGGAGCAGGATCGCTGTAAAGACCGAGGGTTTAGCGAAGGTCTATGGTGAAGGCACTACTACCGTACAAGCACTCAAAGAGGTCTCACTGGAGTTTCCAGAAGGTGAGTTCGCGGCGATTATGGGACCTTCGGGGTCGGGCAAGAGTACCCTGCTCCACATCCTCGGCGCCCTGGATCGCTCGTCATCGGGGCGTGTGATAGTCGGTGGCGTGGAGCTTTCGGACCTTTCGGATAAAAAGCTGACGCTGCTCCGGCGGGAGCGGATGGGCTTCGTGTTTCAGTTCTTCAACCTTATACCGACGCTCTCCGCCGAAGAGAACGTTCTGCTGCCGGCCCTGATCTCCGGTGAGAAACCCGCCAAGTACGATGACCGTCTCGGCGAACTTCTGGAACTGGTAGGGCTTTCGAAGCGCCGGGAACACCGTCCCGACGAGCTATCGGGCGGGGAGCAGCAGCGGGTGGCGATAGCCCGGGCGCTCGTTCGCAACCCGGACATTATCCTGGCCGACGAACCGACCGGGAACCTTGACTCCAAGACCGGCACCGAGGTACTGGACCTCATGCGCGAGTCCGCCGCCCGCTACGAGCAGACGATCATAATGGTCACCCATGACCCTCGCGCCGCCTCCGCCGCCGACCGGGTAGTTTTCCTGGCGGATGGACGGGTGGTAGATGAGCTTCGAAAGCCGGACCCGGATGAGATCCTGGAGCGCATCAAAACACTGGAATCCGCCGGATAAACCTACAAGGTCTCAGTTTACATGCCGCCGGCCACGATACCGAAGAGAAGGAGAAACACGAAGACGAGTACGGCACCCCCGTTGAAGGTAGCACCGAGCACAGCAAAGAGCCTCTTGCGCTGGCCTTGGATGAGGCCAGCGGTTCCAAGCCCAAGACCCAGCAAGTATAAGAATAGGCAGACGAAGATACCGATGCCGGCCAATGCCAGTCCCGTTGCAGCCGGTGAGTCTTGTAATCTTTCTTGCACTTCCTGGGGGTTGGCGGACTGCGGATCAATGCCGCTCAGGGCCTGCGCCGTGAGCGTGCCGGTTATTATGACGAGAACGACGATCACGATGGTCGCAACGATCGCGATAATGAAGGAGGTCACACCCATCCGCGAGTGTCCGTCCCTCGAATGGTTGTCGGGTGTGCTGTTCTCCGTCATCTCGCCTCTCAGGTTAGCACGTAGCGCTGCTAGAGCTGGCATAACACTATGAAACTCCGTCGCTTCTCCAGCCTGAGCTTTCGTAACCTCGGTTCGCGGCCGCAGCGCACGGTTCTCACCACGATCGGCATAGTCCTCGGGGTAGGCATAGTCTTCGGGGTACTGACCCTGTCGAATACGATGTCGAGTACCTTCAAGGACCTCTTCACCCGCGCCTACGGGTCCGCCGACCTTACCATTACCGCCGCTGGTGGCAGTGGGACTTTCAGCGAGGAGCGCGTGCGAGAGGTCCGTTCGACGTCCGGCGTGCAGTCCGCCGCGCCGAGGCTCTCGTTGCCGGCGTCTTTGATCCTGGACGAGACCGACGATAATGGCCTGCCGAAGGTTCAAAGTATGCGGCTTTTCGGCGTTGAGCCGACATCGGCCTCCCTGGCGACGGGCTTCGACCTTACGGAGGGACGCTATCCCAAAAGCGGTGCCGAGTTGACGCTCGACGGCGGCACCGCCGAGTCTGCCGGGTTGCGCGTGGGCGACCAAGTGCACATAGGAACGCCGCAAGGCCCGGAGAAAGCGGAGTTGGTCGGGCTGTTACGGATACCGGGAGGTTCGTTCGGCGGTGTGGGTTTCGGGATGGCTCCCATGTCCTACGCGCAAGGGACATTTGACAACAAAAGCGAAGTCTCCGGCATCTCCGTGAGCGTAGCGGAGGGAGTGGCGTTGCCGGAGTTGCGAAAACGGCTAGACCAGCGGCTCGGGAACGGGTTCCAGGTGGAGCAGTCGTCCACCCGTACGGATCAGGTGAGCAGCCAGTTGCAAGGGTTCCAGATCGCGCTGCTTTTTTTCGCCGGGACCGCGCTCTTCGTCGGAGCGTTTCTGGTCTTTAACGCCCTCTCGATGACGGTGCTGGAGCGCACCCGCGAGCTCGGGATGCTGCGGGCTCTAGGCTCCACGCGCGCCATGATCGGCCGCTCCGTAATGATCGAAGCTGTCTTCTTGGGAATTCTCGGCTCATTGGTCGGGGTGCTCTTCGGATGTGGGATGGCGCGGGCACTGGTGTTCCTCTTTGGCAAGGCTTTCACATTTGAGATCACAAAGCTCTACATCTCACCCTTCGCCTTTGCCTCGGCGATAGTCGTCGGCATCCTGGTAACGGTGATCGCCGCGCTCTATCCGGCTCTGCGGGCCGGGAGGGTGAGCCCGGTAGAGGCGATGCGCTCCAGAACCGGCGGCGGCTCTGGACGGCGGTCGCGGCTGCTCTCGCGTCTTGTGCCGGTGCTCGGGATAGTGTTGGTTGGGGTTTGCGCGCCCTGGATCTACTATCTCGCCAGCAATCTTTCGGCGAACCTGGACGGCCTCATCTACGCCTCCGGGATAGTGGGTGTGATCGGGACCTTCCTTGGCGTCTCACTCATAATTCCGGTTCTCGTAAGGCCGCTCTCGTTACTGTTCTCCCCCATTCTCCGACTGCTATTCGGCGTCGAAGGCCGCATGGCGGCGGCCAACGCAACCCGCAACCGCACCCGGACGGCGCTCACGGCCTCGGCGCTGATGGTCGGCATCTCGCTCGTCATAGCTTTCTCGGCACTCGGTGGGAGCGTGCTCGGCACGATCCGGGCCTCCCTCGAAGACTCACTCGGCAGCGACTACGTCGTGCAACCCGTCGTTCAAACCTCCGACGCAACGTTCTCCAAAAAACTCCCGGAGAAAATCTCAGAAATTTCCGGCGTTGAGGAGACTACCGCTCTATCTTCCACCTTTCTACGTCAAGGCGAAGAGGTCAGTTTCGTTTTCGGAGTGGACAAGAGTTACCAGGACATCTTCCGCGTAGACTACGCCGCTGGGGACTCGAACGCCTTCTCAGAGCTTGAAAACGGCTCAGCACTCGTCGGCAAACAACTCGCCGAATCCCGCAAATTGAAGGTCGGAGAAAAGATAGAACTCCCGACTCCCAAAGGCCCGAAAGAGTACCCGGTCGCGGGCATTCTCGAAAACGACCTGCTGGGCGGCGGCGGAGGCATCTACCTCTCCGACAAAATTCTCGCGAGCGACTTCAATGAGAAATCCGATGAATTTCTCGCCATAAAAGCCGCCCCGGGTTCGAATCGGGAAGCACTGACCGGTGAGATCAGAACGGTCATCAGAGACTATCCACAGTTCACGTTCTACTCCAATGCGGAGTGGAAAGAGCAGATAGAGAGCGACTTCAATCGCCAGTACGTCTTTTTCTACGCCATTATGGGTGTCTCGGTAGCAGTTTCGGCCTTCGGGGTTGTCAACACCCTATCCATGAGCGTTTTCGAGCGGACCCGGGAGATCGGGATCCTCCGCGCCGTCGGCTCGACCCGGCTCCAGGTCGGACGGCTCATTATTGACGAAGGCGTAGTCATCAGCCTTATTGGCTGCATCGTCGGGGTGGCCGTCGGCTCGGCTTTGGGGTACCTCTTCGTCCGCGGCTCCGGGGCCGGAGGTTTCGAGGTGAGCTTTTTCTATCCGACCGGTCCCGCGATCTACGCCCTCGTTGCCGGACTTGGCATCGGCGTCTTCGCCGGGCTTCTCCCGGCGCGCTCCGCCGCCCGCACGAACATCGTCGAGGCGGTACAGTACGAGTAACCAGCGTAGTGCGCGATGCTCCTCGAAAGGTAGAACTGTGGTAAAAGAGCCGGATACCAAACAAGGCGAACCGTCCGGCCCGGCGGCACCGCCACTATGGCCGTTCATCCCCCCACTGACGGGAATAACGGGGCTGATATGGGCGTATTTCGCCGTCAACACTGGTATTTGGGGGGACGTTTTCGGTATCCTGCCGGCGGTCTTGCTGATCTCTCCTAGCCTCTCCAACGTCTTCTCAGGTGGCGACGCTCGCCTCTCCCAGTTTATGTGCCTGGGGGCGTTCTTTGGAGTAATTTTCTCCTTCCCGATGATGTTCGTCGCCGGTATTACCGTGGGGGTGGTGCTATTGGTACTCTCGGCGGTGAGCTTCGTGGCCGCCGGGTATTTGGCCGTCGGAGAGGTTCCCGTGCCCCAAGACGTACCAGAGCCCGAGATGGGCGTGAAGCTCTCCGCCAAGGCGGCTAGCGATGAGATCAAGATGATCGCGCTAATCTTCACCACCTGGCCGCAGGCAGTCGGGTCCACAGCCGAGTGGATCTCCCGCGAAGTGGACGAGGCCCTGGAGCTATTCGAGGAGAAAAATTGGCTGGAAGAGCCTCAACACTTTCACACCGAGCCTCCTCCTGCAGAGAACCTCACCGTCAAAGAGTTCCGGCACAAGGGGTGGAACATGGAACACCTGAGCTTCGAGAGCGGCTACGAACCCTGGCCGGACGAACCGGGCCGGGACCGCTGGCTCTCTCACGCGGACAATCGCACGGCCCACGCCCTCACCCTCCGGCACCGAGATGAAAACCGTCCCTGGCTCGTGTGCATCCACGGCCTCCGCAACGGCTCACCCCACAAGAGCGGCGACATCTTCCAGCCGGAGTTCTTGCACAAAGAGCTGGGGCTGAACCTGCTCCTACCCTACCTGCCACTCCACGGTCCCCGCAGAAAAGGAATGGTCAGCGGCTCTCCCCTGCTCTCGGGAAGCATGATGGAACTCTTACACGCCGGTGCCCAGGGAGCATGGGACATCCGGCGGCTACTCTCCTGGCTCCGCCTGCCGGAGCAAAACGCCCCGGCGGTCGGTGTCCTGGGACATTCTCTGGGAGGTTACACAGCCGCCCTGCTCACCGGGTTGGACGACAAAATAGACGCTGTGATCTGCGCCAACCCGTCAGTCGAACCGTCCCACATGTTCTGGCGTGACGGCCTCTCCGCCGCGACGCGCTACCTCAAGACCAACGGCACGACGCAAAAGAAGACGGATCAACTACTCCGCGCCGTCTCCCCGCTGGAGTTCGAGCCCCGGGTACCGAAAGAGGGCCGGGCCGTAGTAGCCAGCCTGGCCGACCGCATAATCCCCGCCAACGAGCCTCATGCCTTGTGGCAGCACTGGGATGAACCCCGCTTCATCTGGCACCAGGGCAACCACTTCGGCCTGCTCCAAACCGACAAAGGCCACGACGCCGTCAGAGAGACCCTCCGCGACGCCGGCGTTCTCCAGCACTCTCCGGCAGAAGATCGGTAGTCCGGCTTCGCACAAGAGCCTCTGTACTACCTCAGACGGCGCGTCTGCTAAAACATTGAGATGAAACTTGGCAAAACCTCCAAGAGTAGTGCGGGCCAAAATCGCTCGTCCTCTCTCCCATGGCCGGTGTTGGTCGCGATTCCGGTGGCCTCCGGGATGCTCTGGCTGTGGTGGTTCGCCCAGGATGGGGTCTCAGGCGCTCTTTTGGGCGTGGTGCCGGGGACGCTATTGTTCGCGACGGGGCTCTCGAACCTACTCTGGGCCGGAGACGCGCGTATCTTTCAGTTTATGGCCCTCGGGGCGATCTCGGGCGTCCTGATCTCCCTCCCCGCCGCTCTAATCTCCGGTCCGCTGGCAGCGGTCGCCCTGTTCCTCGCCTCGGCCACGAGCTTTGTAGTTACCGGCTATCTCACGATCGGCCACGAGCCGGCCCCGGAAGAGGTGCCAGAAACCGAGGCCCACCCTCGGCTCGCGATCCGGGCCGCCGGCGACGAGGTCTCTATGGCCGGCATCGTACTCACCACCTGGCCGCTATCGGTCGGCCACCGGGCCGCGAGGATCGGAGACGAGTTGGACGATGCTCTACAGCTCTTCGAGAACAGAGGTTGGCTGGAGAACCCGACCAGTTACCACCAGACTCCCCCACCGCCCGGCGAAGTTCGGTCAGCGGCGCGCCAGCACCGGGGGCGCAAGTTCGAACACATCAGCTTCGAGAGCGGTTACGAACCGTGGCCGGATGAACCGGGCCGGGACCGCTGGCTCTCCTACGAGTCCAACAAGACGGCCCATGCCTGGGTACTGCGGCATCTTGGAGAGCCGCGCCCTTGGCTGGTAGGGCTCCACGGCATCAGGATGGGCTCTCCAAGAGGCAAATTCTTTCTATACCGACCGGATTTTCTGCACGAAGAATTAGGACTCAACCTCATTCTGCCCGTGCTGCCGATCCACGGCCCCAGAAAAGTTGGGCTTTTCAGCGGCGACCGCATCCTCGCCGGCGACGTAATGGATTCGGTCCACGCCGGAGCCCAGGCTGTGTGGGACATCAGACGCCTTCTCTACTGGCTCCAACTACCGGAGCAGAGCGCCCCGGCGATTGGCGTACTCGGGTATTCTCTAGGAGGCTACACAGCGGCACTCCTCGCCGGTCTAGAAGACAACATCGACGGCGTAACCGTCGCCAATCCGGCGGTAGATCCGTCCCGCCCCTTCTGGCGCAGCGCGCTCTCCGTCTCTACCCACTACCTGAAGGCCGAAGGGGTGACAGAAAACAAGATGTGTCGGCTGCTCCGCGTTGTCTCGCCGCTCGCGTTCGATCCCACCGTGCCGGAGGATCGCCGGGCTATCTTCGCCGGCGTGGCCGACCGGATAGTCCCCTCGTCGGAGGCCCTCAGCCTGTGGCAGCACTGGAACCGCCCGCGCGTCGTCTGGTATCAGGGCACCCATCGCGGTTTTCTCCGCACCGAGGAAGGCAAACGCGCCCTAACGGAGACCCTCCGCGCTTCCGGTTTGCTATCAGGAGACAGGTAGCATTACAAACGTTACAGGCATTCGAGTACCGCGCACTTCAGGTAGCGCGTCTCCGGAACCGTGAGAATCTCCGGGTGGTCTGCGGACTGGCCCCGCCACTCCCGCACCCGCACCGTACGACCGGCATCTGCCGCCGCCGTGCGCAGCGTCTCCTCCATTAGTTCCCGCGAGAGATGGTGGGAGCAAGAGCAGGTGACGAGAATGCCACCGGGCGCGAGGAGCTTCATTGCCCGAAGGTTGGTCTCCTTGTAGGCTCTTCGTGCCCCGGACAACGCACGCTTTGTCTTGGCAAATGCCGGAGGGTCGAGGATCACGGTATCGTAAAGTTCGCTGGCGTCCGAGCGTCCGCGCAGAAAGTCAAAGGCGTTCGAGCGAGTAAACGACAGGTTCTCCAACCCGTTCAATTCCGCATTGTCTCCGCCGGCCTGCAACGCCGGTCCGCTGGAATCCACCGCTTCTACGGTGACGGCCCCCAATGCCGCCTGCAATGCGAAGCCCCCGGTGTAAGAGAAAGCATCCAGTACCCGCCCGAAAGCATAACGTCCGGCGGCGAGATGGTTCTCGCGCTGGTCCAGAAAGCCTCCGGTCTTCTGCCCGGTCCAAAGATCAGCCCGGTAACGAATCTTCCCCTCACGCACCACCACGCTCTCCGGCACCTCGCCTGAAACCACGCGCACCGTGGTGTCGAGTCCTTCTTTCTTGCGGGCGGCAGAGTCGTTGCGGGCCAGGATGCCCGCGGGTCTGACAGAGTTCTCTAGGGCGGCGATGATCCACTGCAGACGCTCCTCGACGGCGGCGGAGCCGATCTGGAGCACGAGGTAGTCCCCGTAGCGGTCTACTATGAGCCCCGGTACGCCATCAGCTTCGGCGTGAAGTACGCGGTAGGCGTCGGCGTCTATGCCTAGAGATTTCCGGTACTCCAGGGCTTTCTTTACGCGGCCGGCAAACCAGGCCTCGTCTATGGTCTTCTCGGTACGCTCCGCTACGCGCAGCGAGATCTCACTGCGCGGGTTGTAGAAAGCCGACCCGAGAAAACCTCCCCGACGGTCGAGCACGCGCACCACATCGCCTACTTCTCCCGAGGCCTCCGCCACGTCCGAGCGATAGACCCAGGGGTGCCCGGATTTCACCCGCGACACGCCCCGGTTCGTCAGGGTTACTTCCAGTTTTTTCTTGCCCAACCTTGTAAGCTCCTTTACCTAGTTACACGACTAACCTTGGTAACATGCGGGATGTACACTTACTATACCTTTACAGAGCAGAAGGCAGGTGTTCCTTGGCGGAAAAGCGCATAGCGGTCGTCGGCGCCGGGATGGGTAGCCTCGCCGCCGCCATCCGGCTACAGGCCCAGGGCTTCGAGGTCGAGGTCTTCGAGAAGAACGATCAGCTCGGCGGCCGCATGGGACGCCTCGAAGGAGAAGGATTCACCTTCGACACCGGTCCGTCGCTCCTCCTTATGACCGACACATACCGGGACCTCTTCCGCTCCGCGGGCCGGGATCTGGACGACTACGTGAACCTCATTCCCCTAGACGCGAACTACAGGGTTAATTTCGGCGACGGCGACTCCATGACGATACAGCGCAAGCTCCCCGAACTCATAAACGAACTCGAACGCATCGAACCCGGAGTAACCCCACGCTTCTACCGCTTTCTGGAAGACGCCTGCTACAAGTACCGTCTGGGACGCAAGGAGTTCGTGGAGCGGGACTTCGACCGGGCACAGGATTTTTTTGGTCTCCGTAACCTCCGGCTCCTACTAAAGACAAACGCCGTAGGCAACTACTACAAAAACGTCTCTAAATTTTTCCGCACGGACAAGCTGCGTCAAGCGTTTAGTCTCCAGACGATGTACCTGGGTCTCTCGCCGTTTCGGGCGCCAGCCGTTTACTCGCTCCTTCCATACACCGAGCTTGCCGAAGACGGCCTCTGGTTCCCGGAGGGTGGGATGTACGCACTCGTGGAGGCTATGGAGAGGCTGGCGACCGAGCTGGGGGTAAAGTTCCATCTCAACAGCCCCGTCGAAGAGGTAACCGTCACCAAAGAGCGGGCGCAGGGCGTTAGGGTAAACGGCGAAGAATACGCCGCCGATGCGGTGCTGGTCGGTGCTGACCTCCCGTACGCTTACAGGAGCCTGCTACCGAACTCGGCGGACAAGGACTTCAAAGGCCGCCGCAAACGCGAGGAATTAGAATATACGGCGTCCGCGTTCATGCTCTACCTCGGCATGGACCATAAGCTGGAGAACATGCTCCACCACAATTTCTACCTCTCGTCGGAGTATAAGGAAAACTTCGACGCCATCTTTCAGGAGCGACGGCTACCGGACGACCCTTCGTTCTACGCCGTCGTACCCTCTAAAACCGAGCCGAGGATGGCCCCGGAAGATAACGATGCACTGTTCGTGCTGGTCCCGGTCCCGCATTTGGGTCCGAATGTGGACTGGAAGCGTGATGGCGCAGCATTCAAAGAGAAGGTCTACGGGATGCTAGAAGAGCGCTGCGGCATCGAGAACATCCGGGATCACATCGTGTACGAGAAGGTCCGCACGCCGGAGGATTGGCTCACGGACTACAACCTGGAAGAGGGCGCGGCATTTGGTATCGGGCACGGCATCTTCCAGGTCGGGTACTTCCGGCCACCGATGGTCTCAGAGAACATCGAGAGTTTGTATTTCGTCGGGGCGAGTACCCGGCCCGGAACGGGCGTGCCGTTGGTCACCATCGGGGCTAAGTTGGTTTCGGAGCGGATCGGACTCGAGGTCGGGGTCTAGTCGTGCGCCTCGACCCGGCGGGTGGACAAACTTTGGAGGGTACGCTCACGCTGCCCGAAAGCTACGATCTCTGCCGTAGGGTCCAAAGATCACACAGCAGGACTTATTATTTTTCGACCCAGCTCTTCCCACCCGCTGTGCGCCCACACGTTCACGCCCTTTACGCTTTTATGCGCTACGCCGATGAGATCGTGGACAACCCCGGCGCCCAGAGTCTGGAGGAGCAACACGCGGCGCTCGAAGACTTCGAAAACGAAACGGTGGCCGCCGTGATGGGAGAGGGCACAGTGAACCCCGTGCTCCACGCCTTCTCCAACACGGTGCGGGCCAGGGGAATAGGCCTGGAAACCATAACGGATTTCATGAAGAGCATGAAGATGGACACCCACGTCTTCCGCTACCGGACTTACGAAGACCTCGAAGTCTACACCTACGGCAGCGCGGCGGTCGTGGGCCTGATGATGTGCCGGGCGGTCGGCGTCTTAGACGAAACCGCCGACCACCACGCCGAAGCCCTCGGGGTCGCCATGCAACTCTCCAACTTCCTGCGGGACGTAAAAGAAGATTACGGGCGGGGCCGCATCTACCTACCGCTAGAGGATTTAGAGCGATTCGGGTACACGGAGAAAGACCTCGCAGCGGGAGTTATGGACGAGCGATTCGTGGAACTGATGAGGTTCGAAATCGGACGCGCCCGAAAACTCTACGAAGTCGCCGACGAGGGGATGCAGTACATTCCACGAGGACGACGCTACCCGGTGATGGTCGCCCGCGAATTATATGCAGCGATCCTGGACCGGATCGAGGTCCAGAGCTACGACGTATTCTCCCAACGGGCCGATACCACAAGATCCTACAAACTCCGAGTCGCAGCAGGTCTTGCCATCCGTGAGCCCGGAGAGATACTGGCCCGCCTCCGCGACCGGAAAGAACCCGAAATTTTCATCCCCGCCTGAGATTCTCGACTAATCTCCTATAGTCTGCAGTTCTCTTGTGAAAGCCCAGTCTCTTCACAACGCGCTTTGACACCTGTGTAATCCGCGTTGCGTATGACGCAAGCGTTTCACATTACATTTTTTTCGTAATGTTGGTTTCACGAAAAGCATTTTCGTGTATGCTCTTGGGAGTGTATTGAAAGGTCACATACGTTTGTAGCTTCGAATATGCTTCTTGGCGAGGTTTTGGCGGAGTGGGACCCGCGTATTCGCAAGCTGTTCTCCCGTCCGGGTGGTTTCGTGCGGACGGCGTTCAGAGGGGATATTAATGGTTACCGGTAACCGGCAGTTGTTTGGTGAGGATCCGGTACAAGTTCGCGAGTCGGACCACTACAAGGGGTCACTGCATGAAATCGGGTAGAGTGTACGTTAAGGGTGCTGGCCAGATTATCAGTACCGCCAAATCCTTGTAACACGCGAGAGCCTATTTCTCTTCTTTCGTAAAAAGTTCGTCAAGTAACGCTCTTTCGTTAAAGTTTTCTTCTAGTCGGTCCGATGACGCTTATGGAGGTTAGAACTTCGGAGCCAGGAACCGGTATTGAAGAGGGGTTACAGCAGAGGTAGGATGCTAGGGGCTGAAGCTCCGAACACTATGATAGGTGCAGGAACACATTGAGATGTCTTCGACGCTAATGAAGTGTAAACGAAATTCGGTAGCGCAAGACGAAACCGTTCTTCTAGTTAGCCGCACAAGCTCAGAAGGCGCGCATTCTCGCCTAATTCGTCAGGTATTGCTTGGACTCTGGGTCTTACTAATGTTGTTAGTGGTTCTATCCTTCCCCAGGCCTGCTAACGCCCAGTCCTTCTACGAGGTCGCGCCGCAGAACGACCTCAGGAACTTGGTAGGAGCTATGGAATATTACAGGCTCTTCAGTAGAGACGATAGCTACAATGGAGCCACTAAACAGGAGCTCAGATCCTGGGGAGCAACCCATTCCAGCGGGGTCAACATCGTCGTCCAGATCACGGACGGAGGCAAACACTACGAGGCCACAACCCAGCACATTCTCGGTGGCCGGTAATTCTCTTATACGACGGGGCCAGACAGCTTCAACGGCCTAGCGCCCAGACAACGTGGCCCGTCTAATCCACAGCCTACAGAACGTCCCACTGAAGATACCATGACTATATATCAGGTAGGAGAAGGGCCACCTGAGCCGGACGATCCTCCCGCTGACTCGGGACCAAATCCCGACCGCGCCGACGACTTCGGCCAGTGTGAAGAGGGCAACCCAGCTTGTGGTGGCGATCCGGTCAACTTCACCACCGGCAACATGTACGAAACCAAAGAAGACCTCTACCTGCCGGGCAAGGGCTTCCCGCTGCAGTTCATCCGCACCTACAACTCTCAGGACACCTTGAGAGGTCCTTTAGGCTACGGTTGGACCCACAACTACAATACTCGGCTCGAAGAAAATTCCGACAGCTCTATAACTGAAATAGATCCAGAGGGCAAAAGGCTCACCTTCACCAAGAACGCCGACGGTACGTATGCCGCCCCGGACGGCTACGAGGACAAGCTTACCAAAGAGGCGGATGGATCGTTTACCCTGGAGAAGAAAAACGGTTTTGTGTGGAACTTCGGCGGCGAGGGCAGACTCCAGGAGATCTCAGGTCCAAACGGCAATACCATAACCTTTTCCTACACGGACGAGAACCTGACAAGGATCACGGATACTGCAGGGAGAGAGACAACCCTCTCCTACAACGCCGATGGACGTATCGAGTCTCTTACCGACCCGGCGGGCAACGTGACCAGCTACGACTACAATGGCACAAAACTCGTTTCTGTTACCGATCCCGAAGGGCAAACGACCCTCTATGAATACGATGTGCTGAACAACATCACCCAGATCACGGACAAGAACGGTGATGATTTCTCCTTCACATACGATGGTGAGGACCGGGTAAGCTCCACCGTCGGAGAGAACGGTACCTACGAGATGACTCTCTCTTACGACGAGGCGAACAACAAGACTACTGTTACCGACTCCAAGAGCAACGAGAGCGTCTTCCACTACAACGAAATGGAGCGGGTAACGAAGATAGTAGACCCGCTTGGCAACGAGACCAACTACGCTTTCGACTCAGAGGGCAACCGCACCTCAGAGACCGACGAGCTAGGAAACACCACCGACTACTCCTACGACGAGAAGAGCAACCTCACCAGGATCACCTACCCCACGGGAGAGAGTTGGCAGGCGACTTACGGAAATCCTTTCAACAGCCTCAAGAGCGAGACGAACCCAACCGGGGCGACCACCAATTACACCTACGACGACAAAGGCAACCCCACGGCCATAACCGATACCCTCCAGAACGAGACCACCTTCGAGTACGACGCGAGTGGGCAACTCACCCGCTCGGTAGACGCCAAAGGAAGGGCCACGACCTACGCCTACGACGAGGAGGGCAACCTCACAACCCTTACAGACCCTAAAGGGAACACGACAAACTACTCCTACGGGATACTAGGTAGAGTAACGCAGACAACCGACGCCCTCGGAAGGAGCACTCAGCTAGAGCGCGACACTATGAGCCGGATCACTAAGGTAACGCACCCCAGTGGCGCCACTGGCGGCGCAACTGAACGCTTCGGCTACGACGCAACCGGTAATCCAACCAGTTATACCGACGAGCGGGGAGAGACCTGGAGCACCGCCTACAACTCCATAGGCAAACCAACCTCAGAGACAGACCCACTCGGCAATAAGACCACATACACCTACGATACCGAGGCGAACCTCACAAAGGTAACCGACCCCAAGGACAACGAAACCACGATGGAGTACGATGCCCTCACGCGCCTCACCAGCATGACCCTCCCCGACGGCACGACAGCAGGAGTAACCACCTCCTTTGCTTACGACGCCGCAGGAAGGATGACCGAAACCACCGACCCCAAAGGCAAGACCACAAGCTACACCTACAGTCCGCTGGACCGGCTCACCCGTGTAACCGACGCCAAGGGTGGTGAAGCCACCTACGCCTACGATGCCGTAGGCCGGATCATTGAGGCCGTGAACCCCAACGGCAACGCAAAGACCTACACCTACGACGCCCTCGGAAGGCTCACGGAAGAGACCGACCCGCTCGGCAGGACCCGCAGCTACACCTACGATAAGGTGGGCAACGTAACCGGCCGCACCGACGCCAAAGGCAAAGAGACCGGCTACAGCTACGACGACCTGGACCGTCTCACGGCAACAAACTACCCGGACGCGAGCAAGATCGAGATGTCCTACGATGCCGTAGGCAATCTCACCACGCTCACCGACAAGACCGGCGCGACCAACTACAACTACGACAACCGGGACCGGCTCACAGAAGAAGCCTTCCCGCAGGGGACCATACAGCAATCCTACGACGCAGCCGGCAACCACACCGGCCTCACCTATCCCGGCGGAGGCAAAGCAAGCTACACCTACGACGCGGCGAGCCGCATGACCGCGGCCACTGCGCCAGGAGGAGCGGAGACGACCTACGCCTACGACAAGCTCGACCGGATCACCGAGACCACCTACCCCAACGGGGCCGGAGAAGCCTTCGCCTACGACCCGATAGGTCGCGTAACCGCAGCCAGGGCAACAGCCACTGGCACGCCATCCACGGTACTCGAAGAGCTAACCTACGCCTACGATAAGAACTCCAACGTCACCTCCATAACGGACAAGGAAGGTGAAGAGAGCACCTTCGCCTACGACGAGCTAGATCGTCTCAAAAGAGAGAGCCACCGCTACCGCAGCTACGCCTACACCTACGACCCCGCCGGCAACCGCACCGGCCTGGACCGCACCACCCCCAACGGCACGAAAACCACGAACTACACCTACGATAGAGCAGAGCAGATGACAAAAGCCGGAAGAAACACCTACACCTACGATGCCAACGGCAACCTCACGAAAAAGACCATAGGCCAGAGCACCACCGACTACGCCTATGACTTCGAGGACCGTCTCGTAGAAGCCGGCAGCATCAGCTACACCTACGACGCTTTAGGACGCAAAGTCTCCTCCCAGAGCGGAGAGACGAGCACCGACTATCTCTACGATGGCCTCGAAGCCATCCAGGAGAGCACCGGAGAAGAGAGCGCAACCTACCTGCGCGGTCCCGAGAACAGGCTCATCTCCAGCAAGCAGGGATCAGGTGCATCTAGCTACTACCACCACGACTCCATCGGTAGCGTAACAGCCCTCTCCGGCAGTGAGGGTAATCTCACCGACACCTACGGCTACACAGCCTTCGGCACACAGAACGAGCGGAGTGGAGAGAGCGAGCAGCCCTACACCTATCTGGCAAACGCCTACGACCCAGCAACCAAGCTCTACGACTTCCACGCTAGACAGTACGATGCTTCGGCTGGTAGGTTCATGAGTGAAGACCCGGTAGCCGGGATCACCACCATGCCCCAAACGCTGAACCCTTATCCATATGGTGTGAACAACCCTCTGGCTTACCCAGACCCCGATGGTGAGATAGCTCCGGCACTGCTGGTGGTTCCGGTAGTCGTCTACCTGGGCAGGAACGCTCTGCAGAGCGGAACCATCTCGGCGGGTAGCTACTACCTCACCCATCGTGCTGACAAGGGAGGGATAAACAGGGCGGACTTTCTCAGGACGGTTGGCCGGGATGCAGCGATGGGGTCGGTCAATCCCTTTGGTGGGGTTGGTAAGGCTTCTAAGGTTCTGAAGATCAGCAACAAACAGGGGGACGATCTCGTAGATCTTTCTTCTCCGACTCGTAGGAGACACATCCTCGATGGTGATAAGACCGGGGGAGGACATGGACCGGGACGACGTGTTCCCAAAAAGAGCGAGTTTCCGAGCAAATGGACAGATGACGAAGTTATGCACCACATATCCGATGTTGCCACTGATCCTAGCTCTGTAGTAAGAACCGGGCGAGGAGGAAGAACCGTTGTCTCTGGCAGAAGGAACGGCATCGACATAGAGGTTATTCTTGAGAGCCAGAAGAAAGGCGGCGGTATTGTTACCGCCTATCCGACGAATGTGCCGAGGAATCCATAGAGCTATGAAATTCGAATATGAAAAGATAGAATATAGCCTGCTACGTATTCTTGAGGCTTTCCCCGAGACATGGACTAACTCAGAGGTTGAGGAAGTGTGTCACTTCTTAGAACATGGAGAGTACGGAGTTGCCTTGGAAACTCTATGCGCAATAATTGAGGAAGAAGACAAAGAAATTCCATTGCAACTTTACAACCATATACGAAAACTCGGCAAAAAAATGGATATGAATCCTGAAGTTTGGCAGTCTTTGGAGGGCCACGTGAGCGATCAGGGTGAGTCGAGGTCGCATCGAAGACAAGTTTGTGAAGAGGAAGACTAAGCGATTGTACACACAAATGACAGATCAACAGACCACGCGCTCAATCTGGTTTATTAGTTCGGGTTTCTTCGCTCTGATTCTGCTGGGCACACTCCTCTTCGCACCTCCTGCCCAGGCTCAGGACTCATCCTCCATTCTAACCAACGGCACCATAAAACTCGGAGTAAACCCCGAAGCCAATCTAAGCGTCCCCGGCGGTACAGCATCAGGGGGTGAGGGCACTACGGACGTTGGCCTGCGTCTCTCCTCTACAGATATCCTCTACAGATAACGACGGCATCTCCCCAGGTGGCAGCCAGGAGGGATGGGGCGTAGCCGACGACGGCACGGGCACTACGGGCTTCGTCAGCGGCAATGCAGACTACGGTAAGCGCAACGTAACGGTTTCTAGCTTCACCGCCACATCAGATACCGCAACCTCTGTGGTGGATGTAGGCGCTGCGAGTAGCGAGGTCTCTTTCCAGGTTACGCACGACTTCAAGGTCTCCTCCGACTCGGACAACCTTTTCGTGGCCGAGGTAACCGTGAAGAATACCGGAAGCCGGGTAGCTGAGGACCTCCGTTACAGAAGAGTCGTGGATTGGGATGCAGAGCCCACCGCTTTCGACGAGCTCGTTACCATAGACGGAGAGAAGTTCCCGTATCTCCTCTTCTCCAGCAACGAGGGCTTCGCCAGCCCGGATCCCCTTAGCGGCGATGAGAACTACGGAGCGAGTGGTTTTTTCACGGGTCACGGTCCCGACGACCAGGGGACCCTCATAGACCTTACACTAGGAGCCCTAGATCCTGGAGCACAGCGCACCTTCAAGCTCTACTACGGTGCAGCAGCAAACGAGTCGGCAGCGCTCTCCGCCGTGCAGAGTGTCGGCGCACAGGTCTACTCCCTCGCAAAGCCCTATACCGGAGCAAACGAAGAAGGATCGCCCAACACCTTCATGATGGCCTTCTCCGTGCCTCAGCAGCCACCCTCTGCGAAAGATGACTCTGCAACCGTGGACGAGGACGGCGAGGTAACGCTAAACGTCTTGGAAAACGACACGGATCCTGAAGGAGACAGCCTCACGGTAAGCGACTCGACCCGAGCCTCAAACGGCCAGGTGAACTGCACCGAGGGCGGACAATGCACCTACACGCCTGAAGCGAACTTTAACGGCGAGGACACCTTCACCTACACCGCTTCGGACGGCAACGGCGGAACGGATGAGGGTAAGGTCAACGTAACCGTAGGGGCCGTAAACGACACGCCCGAAGTCCGGGCCGACTCCTACACAACGGACGAGGATGCGCCTCTTACAGTAGACGCCCCCGGCGTACTGGTAAACGACACAGACGTAGACAACGACCAGCTCACCGCAGAGACACTACAGCAGCCCCAGAACGGTACCCTGACCTTGGATTCCAACGGCTCATTTACTTATGAGCCAGAGGCAGATTTCAACGGCGAAGATTCCTTCACTTACGAAGCTGCCGACGGCCAGGGCGGCGTCAACACGGCCACCGTCACCGTTACCGTAGATCCCGTAAACGACCCGCCGCAGGCGAACCCTGACTCAGCCACCACCGAGCAAGGACAAAGCACTACGATCTCGGTCCTGGACAACGACACAGACCCCGAAAACGACCAGCTAACGGTAACCGACTCCACCCAGCCCTCAAACGGACAAGTAGACTGTACGCAGGCTGGAGAGTGTACCTACACTTCGGAAAACGATTTCAACGGTGAAGACGCTTTCATCTACACGGTTTCAGATGGCAACGGCGGCACGAACACGGCTACGGCGACCATCGATGTTACAGACCCCATTATACCTGGACCCCCACCGGAGACGACCATTACCTCCGGATCCGAAGGGTTCACCAACTCGGCCAGCGCGAGCTTCAGCTTCTCCTCGAACCAAGACGATGCGACGTTCGAGTGCAAACTGGACAACTCAAACTTCGAGGAATGCTCTTCGCCCAAAGAATATACTTCCCTCTCCGATGGTCCTCACAGCTTTGAGGTCAAGTCAATAGACTCTTTCGGACAGTCAGACCTCTCTCCAGAGAAGCGTACCTTCACCGTGGACACAACAGTTCCCACGACAAGCGTGCCGACCGAGAACTTCATCTCTTCCTCGCAGCTTGGGACCTCCACGATACCCGTAAGGCTCAAATGGTCCGGTTCCGATGACCGCAGCGGCATAAACCGCTACGAGCTGCAGCACAGTTTCAACGGAGGCTCTTACTCTGATGTCTCCTTACCATCTTCCGCAAGCTCGACCCGTACGCTGAATCTATCTCCTGGGAACCACCGCTTCCGGGTTCGGGCTCAAGACAGGGCAGGAAACTGGAGCGCCTGGAAGACCGGGGCGAGTTTCGCGCTGAGGGCTCACCAAGAGAATAACTCGAACATAACCTACAGCGGCACCTGGAAGAGACAAGCCCAGAGCAGCGCCTATGGCGGATACGTGAAATACTCTACAGCTTCGGGGAGTAAAGCACGTTTCCGGTTCACCGGCCGCAAGGTAGCGTTCGTAACCCGCAAGGGACCGAACCGCGGAAGAGCTCAGATATACATAGACGGAACCCGAGTTAAGACCATAGATCTCTATTCCTCTAGTACAAAAGTCCGTCAGGTAGTATTTACCAAGTCCTGGGGCTCCTCCGGCACCCACACACTAGAGGTAAGGGCAACCGGCACCAAGAATTCTTCTTCTAGCGGCAAGCGCGTAGACATCGACGCCTTCCTCCGCATCAACTGACTCGATCCCACTCGGAAACTCGTAACAGAACTAACCTTCCGTTACGAGTTTCTGCTAATATCCACCCCTTGTGAGCCTGAAACGGGCCAAATGAGGCCGGAAAACTCGTAACAGAAAAATTCGGAAGGGTAGGATGTCCGAAATAGGGGCACAAGGCGTCAGGCGAAACCTACGGATAGTTGGGGATCAAGAGTCAGGTCCAGAGGATCTGGTGGAGGAGTATTTGCTTACTCTGGAAGGCAGGTCTGCTCCGACGGTCGAGGTCTACAGGAGGATCTTGAGGTCCCTTGCGCGGTGGGTGGTAGAGAGGCCCGGCGGTTCGGGTGGATTTCGTTCTGAACTCTTTACCCGGACTGCATTAGAGACGTATCTCAAAGAACTGGAAGGGCGGGGCTACAGCGTGAGCCACCGCTCCCGGGTGAAGTCTGTCGCTTCGGGGTTTGCCCGGTGGCTAATCGAGGACAAGGGATTGTTGCGGAGAAACCCGGCCCGAGGGGTGGAGGTGCCGGCGCAACCATTGCTGGCGCCGCGGAGATTATCTTCGGACCAGCGCTACGCCCTGAAGAACCTGGTGGAGCGGGACGGGAAGGTCAGGAGCGAGGCTCTCTTTTCTTTAGGCTACTGGGCAGGATGCCGGGTTTCTGACGTATCGTGGCTTACGGTTGAGAACTGCCACGTAGGTCCGAAGGTCGGCTGGGTACGGGTCGGGCATAAGGGAGGCAAGATTCGGGATATAGATCTTCTCAACGAGGTCCGCCGGCCGCTCTTCGAGTATCTTCGTCAGCAGGAGCGAGATGCGGAGAGCCCATACGTCTTCACCTCCCAGCGCGCCCCGCGTCTTACGGAAGCGGGGGTACATCACTGGCTGAGGACGTTGAAGAAGAGAGCCACCAAAGACGAGTGGGAGCTGACCTCCGACGTTACCTTCCACGACTTCCGCCACGACTTCGCCCACCGGGCCAGGGCCGCCGGGTGGACGGTAGAGGAGATCGCCTACTACCTGGGGCACACCACCAAGAAGGGAACGCCCGCCATCCAGACCACCGTGCGCTACACGCAGGTTTCCCGTGAGGAGGTCAAGGAGAAGCTGCGAAGCGTGGGCGGTTAGTTGGAGCGCGGACCCAAAAACTTGAAAAAAGGATCCGAATGCCGACACGCGAATTACTGACGCCAGTCCAGCGTTTGAGATTTGCTGAGGTCCCTGCGGACCTGGACGACAGGCTCATGGCCCGCCATCACACCCTCTCCAAAGTCGAGCTCGCCGCTGTTCGCAAACGTAGAGGCCAAGAAAACCGGCTAGGCTTCGCTGTTCAGCTTGCTTTGTTGAAGTTCCCCGGCAGGCCTCTGCGTCCGGGGCAGCGGGTGCCGGAGAAGATAGTCCGCTACATGGCCTCCCAGATCGGCGCGGATCCGGGGGCGATGGATGCGTACGCGAGAGGCCGCGACACCACCCGCCGCGAGCACTTCTCCGAGATCACCAAAACGTTCGGCTTTGCACTCTTCGATGCTGCTCGCTATCGGGAGCTCTCGCGATGGCTCGGGCAGGTGGCCGCGGGCACCGACTCCGGACCGGCGCTGGTGGAAGCGGTGCTCGCCGAGATGCGCCGGCGGAAGATGGTCGTACCGGGAATCTACACGGTAGAGAGGCTTGCCTGGGAGTCACGCCGCAGAGCACGCGACGAGGTGGAGAGAAAGCTGACCGAAGGTCTCTCCGAGGAGCAGCTCGAAAGCATTGATGCCTTGCTCCTTACTGCTCCCGATACAGCCAGGAGCGAGTTGGTGTGGCTCCGGCAGTCGCCTGGGGCGCCTTCGCCGCCAAACTTCAAGGAGGTGGTCGAGCGCCTCTCGTTCATCCGCTCGCTAGGCCTCTCCACCGACGCTGCCAGAAAAGTTCACCAAAACCGTCTCTCACGATTGGCCGCTGAAGGAGCGAGGATGACGTCGCAGAACCTCGCCACACTGGAGAAGGGCCGGAGGCGGGCGACGTTGATCGCCTATCTGCTCCAACGGGCCGCAGAACTCACCGACGAGGCGCTAGAGATGCACGAACGGATTATGGCCCAGACGTTCTCGGAATCGGAGAACAAGAGAGACCAGAACTTCAAGGCACGCGGCAAGGCCATAAACAAGAAGCTGGGCGAGTATGCGGGCGTCGGCAACGCACTCATCGCCGCCCGGGAAGCAGGTCTCGACCCCTACGAGGTGCTCGAAACGGTGCTGCCCTGGGAGAGGTTCGTAGAGAGTGTCGCAGAAGCCGAGGATCTGGCGCTGCCGGCCGCCTTCGACTACCTGGAACATATCGAGGATTATTACAGCAAGCTCCGCAAGTACGCGCCGCTCCTTCTGGACTCTTTCGACTTTTCGGCCGCTCCGCCCGGCGAGCCTCTGCTGGAAGCTGTAGAGGTGTTGAAAGACCTCAACGCCACCGGTAGGCGCAAGGTTCCGGAAGATGTACCGACCTCGTTTGTAAAACCCCGCTGGGAGCCGTACGTGTTCGGCGAAGATGGTGCAATAAACCGGCGTAACTTCGAGATAAACCTGCTCTCCGAGCTAAAGGACAACCTCAAGAGCGGGGACGTGTGGGTCTCAGGCTCGAACAAGTTCAAGGACTTCGAGGATTACCTGATTCCGAGACCAGTATGGGAGGAGATGCGCGAAAGCTTCACCAGTGACCTTCCGGGCGACATCGACTCGGACCCGAGGGCATACCTCAAGCACAAGAGTACCCGGCTTCACGAGCAGCTCTGCCGGGTGGCGCGACGGTTGCCTCGCGGTCTACTGGAAGGTATCAGGCTCAAAGACGGGAAGATCAAGGTTACCCGCCCAAAGAGGACGGAGCCCAAAGGCATGAAAGAGTTCCGGCGCAGGATCTATGGCCTTCTACCAAGGATCCGGCTCACCGACCTGATCGTAGAGGTAGACTCCTGGACCCGCTTCTCCAAACACCTCACACACGTAAGAAGCGGCGAGCCCTGCACCAACAGGGAGCTCATCTATGCGTCGATTCTGGCTGACGGGACCAACCTTGGGCTGACCAGGATGGCCGAGGCCACCGACGATCCGCGTGTCTCTTACAAGCGTCTCGCCTGGGCCGCCGACTGGCACGTAAGGGAGGAGACCTACCAGAAGGCCATAGCCGAGATAGTCAACGCCCACTACCGGCTACCCCTCTCTTCTCACTGGGGTGGGGGAACGACCTCTTCGTCCGACGGGCAGATATTCTTCGCTGGGGATCCACGCGATGCCCTCTCGCAGACCAACGCCAAGTATGGTCGCGGGCGCGGTGTAATCTTCTACACCCACATCTCGGACCAGTACGCACCCTTCTACTCCAGGGTCATAAACACCACGGTAAGGGACGCCACTTACGTACTCGACGGCCTCCTCTACCACGAGAGCGATCTCAAAATAGAAGAACATTCAACCGACACTGAAGGTTTCACCGACCAAATGTTTGGAGCAACGAATCTCTTGGGCTACCGGTTCGCCCCCAGGATGCGCAAGATCAACACTAGAATAATCGCCACCCAGTGGGACGAGGTCTTGAGGCTCATGAGCTCGATAAAGACCGGAACTGTAACGGCCTCGTTGATCCTCAGGAAGCTGGCAAACTATCCCCGCCAGAATGGATTGGCCAAAGCCCTCCAAGAGATAGGCAAGATAGAGCGCTCGCTGTTCATGCTCGACTGGTACGAGGATCTGGACCTCAGAGTCCGCATCAATGCCAACCTCAACAAGGGTGAGGCCCGAAATGCCCTAGCCCGAGCCGTCTTCTTCAACCGCCTCGGCGAGCTCCGAGACCGCTCCTACGAAGACCAGATGAACCGCTCCAGCGGTCTAACCTTTCTCTGCGCGGCCATCGCCATGTGGAACGCCGTATATCTCGGAAGAGCGGTCGAGACGCTGAAGACCATGGGTGAAGACGTGCCCGACGACTACCTCGCCCACCTCTCGCCGCTAGAATGGGAACACATAACACTGACCGGAGTCTACCACTGGAACCTCGACTCACCGCCGGCACGATCCGAAGAGTTCCGGCCTCTACGAAACCTGCCTATTATCCCTGGATAGGCAGCAGCAAACTGCTACTGTTGCGCAGTTCTAAAGAACAATTGATGCAAGCTAAACGTACTCTTTACCCGAGATCATGTCTTGTACCGTACAAGCTCGAATATATACAGAGTTTCGTAGAAAAATGGGATGAGTTGATCGACTGGAAGATGAGGGCCGAGAGCGAGGGGGATTTCTTTATCCGGCAACTCCGGGAACGTGGGGCGCGAAAAGTCCTCGACGTGGCTACGGGTAAGGGATTCCACTCGGTACGGCTATTGAACGAGGGATTCGAGGTAGTAAACCTCGACTCGCTGGGCTCTCCGAACTACTATCGGCGGACGGCCGACGAGGTCAGGCTACGAGAAGTGGGATTCGAGGACCACACCGAACATCTTCCGACCCACTACGCCCGCGTTCTCCAGGAGACCGAGAGGGTGTAAGAGGACTTCCCAGAGGTCGTTAGCCGAGACTATTTGGAGAGGATGAAGAGGGGGCTCGGACACTGGGTAGAGGGCGGTCGCAAAGGACATCTAACCTGGGGGATATACCATTTTTGCGCTGAGTAAAGATCACACCGTAATCGTTACGGAAACGGAGGTGGTCGCGTGGGCGCCACGGTAGTATTGGGACTGGCCTGGAGAGGTGAGGGAAAGGGAAGGGTATGCGACGCCCTGGCGGAGAACGCCCGCTACGTGGCCCGCTACTCCGGGGGCAACAACGCCGGACACACCGTGAGGGTAGGAGACGAAGAGTTAAAGCTGCACCTCATCCCGTCGGGGATGGTGCGTGAAGACGTCGTCTGTACCATCGGCAACGGGGTCGTGGTCGACTTGGAGGTCCTCGCCCGGGAAGTCCGAGAGCTCGAAGAGCGGAACCTCGATGCAAGAAACCGTCTGAAGGTCGATGGCCGGGCGCACCTTATACTCCCTTACCACATCCGGCTCGACTCCAGCCGCGAAAAGGCACTCGGTGACTCCAGTATCGGCACCACGAAGTGCGGCATAGGCCCGGCCTACGAAGATAAGGTCGCCAGGGTCGGAGTTCGGGTGCCGGATGTTTTCGACGAGAAGATCCTGCGGGCCAAGCTGGAAAGCGCCCTCCGGGAGAAGAACTCCATTTTCACGAACGTCTACACTGAGGAGCCATTCGAGGTGGACAGGTTAGCGGAATGGTTGCTTTCTTTTAGAGAGTTTCTGGAGCCGATGGTCGCCGACACCAGCGCAATGCTCCGGGAAGCTCTGAGCCATGGGAAGCAGGTCTTAATGGAGGGAGCCCAGGCTACCCTGCTTAACAACGACTTCGGCACCTACCCCTTTGTAACATCGTCTAACCCGTCGGTCTGCGTAGGGGCCGGCGTGCCGCCCAAGAGCCTGGAAAACGTAGTCGGGGTGACGAAGGCTTACACAACCCGGGTTGGTGACGGAGCGTTTCCCACAGAACTGCACGACGGGGTGGCGGAAACTATCCGGGATGCCGGCAACGAGTATGGGACCACGACGGGCCGGGCGCAGCGGGTGGCTGGACCTTCCGGCCATAAGATACACGGCCTCGTTGAACGGTATTACACGCCTGGCTATAACGCTGCTGGATGTACTGTCAGCCGTAGAAGAGGTAAAAGTCTGTGTGGGCTACGAAGTAGGCGAGGCGCCGGTAGAAGGTTATCCGATGTATCAGGCTGCTCTCAAAGACGCGAAGCTCATTTACGAGACGTTCGCCGGATGGGATGAGGACATAACCGGTAGCAAGACACGAGAAGACCTGCCGGAGGCGGCGAGAGACTTCGTAGAGTTCTTGGAAAAAGAGATCGGCGTACCGGTGTGTATGATCAGCGTCGGCCCCGAGCGGGACCGGGCGATCTTCGAGTGGACTTATTCAGCCGTCGAAGAGCTCAGCGAAGCTTGAGAGACTTGATCTAGTGCCACAAGTGGAACGAAAACCATAGAAAGGATCGAACATGACCGAAGTTATAGGAGAGACTACGAAGCCCAAAACGAACGGGGCGCAAGCGAACGGAAGCCCCACAGAAAGATCTTTCTCATTCACCTCCGAATCGGTGACTAAGGGGCACCCGGACAAGATAGCCGACCAGATCTCCGACGCCGTACTCGATGCCGCCATCGCGGACGACCCAATGAGCCGCGTCGCCTGCGAAACACTCGTTACTACCGGGACTGTCTTCGTGGCCGGTGAGATCACGACCTCCACTTACGTGGACATCCCCACGCTGGTGCGGGGGAAGATAGCGGAGATCGGTTACACTCGGGCCAAATTCGGCTTCGATGCCGAGACCTGCGGCGTCACGACTTCTATAGATCCCCAGTCTTAGGACATAGCCCAGGGCGTGGATCGCGCGAGCGACGCAGATCTCAGCGAAGACGAGCTAGAGGAGATCGGGGCCGGCGACCAAGGCATGATGTTCGGCTACGCCTGCAACGAGACCGAGGAGCTAATGCCCTTGCCGATAACCTTGGCTCACGCGTTGACCCGGCGTCTTTCAGAGGTTCGTAAGCAAGGAATTTTGGACTACCTGCGCCCTGATGGAAAAAGCCAGGTAACCGTGCGCTACGAAGGCGACCGACCGGTGGCGGTAGAGAAGGTCCTGATCGGCGCCCAACACCAAGACGGCGCGGAGAAAAGCATCAAAGAGGACCTCACGGACGCCGTGATCGAATCGGTACTCGGTGAGGATCTCTTCGACCGAAGCTCGACCGAGGTGCTCGTAAACCCGACCGGACGCTTCGTAGTGGGTGAACCGCAGGGCGACACGGGTCTCACCGAACGCAAGATCATCGTAGACACCTACGACGGGGTGGCACCCCACGGCGGTGGCGCGTTCTCGGGCAAGGACCCGACGAAAGTAGATCGTTCCGGCTCCTACGCAGCCCGATGGGTGGCGAAGAACGTGGTCGCCGCCGGCCTCGCCGAGCGGTGTACGGTACAGATCGCCTACGCCATCGGGGTCGCCAGGCCTGTTAGCATAATGGTCGAAACCTTCGGTACGGCTAAAGTGGACCCCGCCACCCTTGATGCTCTCGTAGAGGAACACTTCGACCTGCGCCCGGGAGCAATACTGCGCGACCTGGACTTGCGGCGCCCGATCTACGCTACCACGACGGCCTACGGACACTTCGGACGTGGCGAGCCGGGCTTTACCTGGGAAGCTACATCCCGGGCCGATGACCTCCGTCGGGCGGTCGGAGCCTAGTAGGTAGCGGGGCTCGTGGATCTATGAAACCGGCATCAAAACCTGAAGGGGTTAAGGATAAAGTGGAGAAGTCCGGCACGATGCTAGCATAAGGGAAGTGCTGATCAGCTCGGGGGAAATTCAGGACAAAGTCCGGGATCTCGGGGAGCGTATCACCGAGGACTACAAGGGCGAGAAACTGCTCCTGGTCGGCATCCTCAACGGTTCCGTGGTCGTCCTGAGTGACCTGATGCGCCACATAGGACTGTCCTGCGAAATCGACTTTATGGACGTTAGTTCTTACGGTGCCGGCACCACCTCCAGCGGAGACATCCGCGTATCCTCAAAGATCTGGACCGGGACATAACCGACCGCCACGTCCTGATCGTCGAGGATATAGTGGATACGGGCTTGACACTCTCTCATCTGCTACATTTGCTCCGGTCTCGCGGGACGACTACCCTGGAGATTTGCACACTCCTCTCCAAACCTTCCCGCCGGGAAGTGGATCTGGACATAAAGTACCTCGGCTTCGAGGTTCCGGACGAGTTCGTAGTGGGCTACGGGATAGACTACGCCGATTCCTACCGTAACCTGCCCGAGATTTGCGTCCTCAAACCTGAGGTCTTCGGAGAAAGCAACAGCCTGGAGGAGAAGGAAGAAGCTCTAAGACGTAGCCCCAAGCTATTCGTCGACCAGAAGTAAGGCAGTGCCTATGATGAGGCCCGTTCTTAACACCACATCGGAATTGAAATACCGACATACCCGTGGTGTAATCATGAGGCCAAGCGTCGCGGCGAAATCGCGACACTCATCGAGAGCGGTGGAGGGACGGGCCCTGCGAAACCGCGGCGACCGGTGGGGCGCAAGCTCCATGACAGGTGCCAACTCCCACGGAGGATACTCCGAGAGATGAGCCGGACCCCAAACGCCGCACCTCTCTCCTCCTTACGAACACGAACGTGGACGACAAACTATAGAGAATCGGAGAGAGGTACTTAACCCTTGAATCCTAATCTTAGAGACATGCTGGAAGACCGGATACTCGTCGGTGACGGGGCAATAGGGACCCTGCTCCACGACCGCGGCATTGGCTACGAGCATCCTTACGCCCGCGCCAACCTCACACACCCTGAGCTAGTGTCGTCGGTCCACGAAGAATACCTGCGCGCCGGGGCGAGCCTGATAGAGACGAACACCTTCGCCGCCGACCGGCTCAGGCTTTCTACGCACAACCTGGAAGACAACGTGCGCGATATCAACGTCGCCGGGGCGCGTCTTGCCCGTCAGGCGGTGGATGTCACGTTCAACGGTGGGGAGAAGGCGCTGGTGCTCGGTGCGATCGGACCTCTAGGACGCTCGTTGGAGCCGGTAGGCTCACTCACCCGCGACACGGCAAGAGAGATATTCTTAGAACAGGCCAAAGCCCTGCTCGAAGGCGGCGCGGACGCTATCCTGCTCGAAACTTTCACCGACGTGAACGAGCTTCAACTGGCTTTCGAGGCTGTAAAATCCCTCGGGGCGCCGGTGCTCGCCTATAAGACCTTTGTCGAGGACGGAGAGACGCTGGCCGAAGGTCTGCCGGCGCGGGTTGCCCGGGAGGTGTCGGGCTGGGACGTGGAGATTTTCGGGGCCAACTGCACCGTCGGGCCACAGAGGATGCTCGGTATCGTGGAGCAAATGTCGGACGCGGCCGGTCCGGTCGCCGCTTTCCCAAACCCTGGACTACCGCAGCTAATTAACGGGCAGATCCGCTATCGTCAGGACGTAGACCACTTCGCCCTCTACGGCAAGAAACTCGCCGAAGCCGGTGCGCGGCTTATCGGCGGCTGCTGCGGCACCACCCCAGCCCACGTACGTGCCCTCTCCGAAGTGCTTCGGGACTTCGCGCCGGAAAAGAAAGTTGCCCGAAATACCAACGTCGCCTTCGAGCGGGAGAAAGCGGACGTGCAGGCCAAACCCGATTCCGAATTTGCCCGAAGGCTGGAGACCGGTTTCGCCGTTACGGTGGAAGTAGACCTTCCACGCGGTTATGACATCTCCGGGGTGGTGGAGGCTTCGAAACGGCTCAAAGAGCGCGGCGCAGATGCTATAGACATCTCCGACGGGGCGCGGGCGCGGCTGCGGATGCACCCGGTAGCGGTCGCCAGAATCGTGCAGGAGCAGGTCGGGATAGAGGTCGTCGCCCACATCTCTTGCCGAGACCGGAACATCATCGGGCTGCAGGCTGACCTGCTCTCGGCGACGGCTTTGGGCGTAAAGAACATTCTGGCCGTTACCGGAGACCCGGCCCAGATCGGAGACTACCCCGAGGCCACGAGCGTCTTCGACACCGACGCCATCGGGCTCGTCCACATCCTCTCCAAGATGAACAAAGGCGAGGACCTGGGCAACAACCCTATTGGTGAGCCGCCGGGATTCCTGATCGGTACGGCCTTCAACCCGACCGCCGAAGACCTCGACGCAGAGATAGAAAAGCTGCGACGCAAAGTAGAAGCCGGTGCTCACGCCTTCTGGACCCAGCCGGTCTTCGAGATCGGGGCCCTGGAACGCGCCCTCGAAAAGCTGGAAGAGAGAGACCTGCACCCCAGACTCTTACTCGGCCTGATGCCGTTGCGGACGGCCCGGCAGGCGGAATTCCTGCACCACGAAGTCCCCGGCATAAACATCCCGCAGAACGTGCGGGAAAAGCTCGCGGAGTTGTCTGCGGAGGACGCCCCGAAATACGGTGTAGAGGTGGCGCAGAACCTTCTAGCCAGGGCGCAGCCGTTAGTCAATGGCGCCTACATCATGCCGCCGGCAAGTGCGCCGGAGCTAGCAGGAGATGTGATGGAGGCGGTCGGTCAATCTGTCAGAGATAGTGGCTGACGGATTATAGAATAGAGGCCTATGGTTCTTAGCCGCACAGTAGCTTCAGAGAGAGAGTCC
The DNA here is from genome assembly GCA_965214475.1 of Rubrobacteraceae bacterium. GTDB lineage: Bacteria > Actinomycetota > Rubrobacteria > Rubrobacterales > Rubrobacteraceae > SIRX01. The sequence continues at coordinate 1,097,760 of OZ243953.1, forward strand.
CGGCTCTCGGAGTTCCAGGCTGCTCTAAAGCAGCGCATTCTGCTCCTGGACTGCGCGATGGGAACCATGATCCAGAGCTACGACCTCTCCGACAAGGATTACCGGGGGGACCGGTTCGCCGACCATCCCGGAGAGCTCAAAGGCAACAACGACCTGCTCACGCTCACGCAGCCCAAGATCATCCGTGACATCCACGAAGCCTCGCTGGAAGCCGGCTCGGACATCGTGGAGACAAACACGTTCTCCTCGACTTCCATCGCCCAGGCCGACTACAAGATGGAAGACCTCGCCTACGCACTGAACTACGAAGCGGCCCGCGTAGCCCGCGCCGCGGCGGACGCCTACTCAGAACAGACGCCAGACAGGCCGCGATTCGTGGCGGGCGCCATTGGCCCGACGAACCGAACGGCTTCCCTCTCCCCCGACGTCAACAATCCCGGGTTCCGCAACACCAGCTTCGACGAGCTGGTTGCGGCGTACAAAGAGGCGGCGAAGGGACTCATAGAGGGCGGGGGGGATCTGCTACTCATCGAAACTATCTTCGACACGCTCAACGCGAAGGCGGCGATCTTCGGGATAAAAGACTATTTGGACGAAGAGGATTTGGACGTGCCGATCATGATCTCCGGCACGATAACCGACGCGAGCGGTCGCACGCTCTCGGGACAGGTTACGGAGGCATTCTGGAACTCGGTCCGGCACGCCGAGCCGATAAGCGTCGGCCTGAACTGCGCCCTGGGCTCCAGGGAGCTGCGCCAGTACATCGAGGAGCTTTCGGGAATAGCGGAAACTCACGTGAGCGCCTACCCGAACGCCGGGCTGCCGAACGAATTCGGCGAATACGACGAGAGCCCGGAATACATGGCGGCGGAGATCGGCGATTGGGCCGCCAACGGCTGGCTGAACATCGTCGGCGGCTGCTGCGGTACGACGCCGGATCACATCGAGGCCATCGCCGAAGCCGTCTCGGGACATCCGCCGCGCGAGATCCCCGAGCTTCCGCACAAGACGCGCCTGAGCGGGTTGGAGCCGGTCAATATTGGGTCGGACTCGCTGTTTGTCAACGTCGGGGAGCGGACAAACGTCACGGGATCGGCACGGTTCAAGGACCTGATCCTGAACGATGACTACGAGACGGCCCTGGACGTGGCGCGCGAGCAGGTCGAGAACGGCGCCCAGGTCATCGACATAAACATGGACGAGGGGATGCTCGACGGTGAGGAGGCCATGATCACGTTCCTCAACCTCGTCGCCGCCGAGCCGGACATCTCGCGGGTTCCCGTGATGATCGACGCCTCAAAGTGGTCCATCATCGAGGCGGGCCTCAAGCGCGTGCAGGGCAAGTCGGTCGTCAACTCCATCAGCATGAAAGAGGGCGAGGAGGAGTTTGTCCGGCAGGCGCGACTGCTCAGGCGCTACGGGGCAGCGGTGATCGTGATGGCCTTCGACGAGGAGGGCCAGGCCGACACGAAGGAGCGGAAAGTGGAGATCTGCACCCGTGCCTACCGCATTCTGACCGAAGAGGTCGGCTTCCCGCCGGAGGACGTCATCTTCGACCCGAACGTCTTCGCCATCGCCACCGGCATCGAGGAGCACAACAACTATGGAGTGGACTACATCAAAGCCGTGCGCGAGATCCATCAGAACCTCCCCCACGCCAAGACTTCCGGCGGCATCTCGAACGTCTCATTCTCATTCCGGGGCAATAACCCGGTGCGCGAGGCGATCCACGCCGTCTTCCTGTACCACGCCATCAACGCCGGCCTGACGATGGGCATAGTGAACGCCGGCCAGCTCGCCGTCTACGACGCTTTGGACGAGGAACTGCGCGAAACGGTCGAGGACGTGGTGTTGAACCGCCGCGACGACTCCACCGAGCGGCTGCTAGAACTGGCCGAGAAATACCGAGGCTCGGGCGATGTCTCCGGGAGTGAGAAGGATTTGGAGTGGCGCTCGTGGCCGGTATCGCAGCGGCTGGAGCACGCGCTGGTCAAGGGCATTGCCGAGTATGCTGAGGAGGACGCGGAAGGGGCGCGGCAGGAGGCCAGTCGTCCGCTGGACGTGATCGAAGGCCCCCTCATGGACGGCATGAACGTCGTCGGCGACCTGTTCGGGGCGGGCAAGATGTTCTTGCCGCAGGTCGTCAAGAGCGCCCGCGTGATGAAGAAGGCCGTAGCCTACCTCATACCGTTCATCGAAGAGGAGAAGGGTGAGGCCCGCAAGCCGAACGGCACGGTCGTCATGGCGACGGTCAAGGGTGACGTACACGATATCGGCAAGAACATTGTTGGTGTAGTGCTACAATGCAACAATTTCGAGGTGATCGACCTCGGGGTGATGGTGCCGTCGGCTAAGATCCTGGAGACGGCGAAAGAAAAGAACGCAGACATCATCGGGCTCTCAGGGCTCATCACACCCAGCCTGGACGAGATGGTCCACAACGCGAAGGAGATGCAGCGCGAGGGCTTCGATATACCGCTGCTCATCGGCGGCGCGACGACTTCGAAGACGCACACGGCGGTCAAGATTTCTCCAGGCTACGAAGGTCCAATCGTCCACGTCAAGGACGCTTCGCGGGCTGTCGGTGTGGTCCAGAACCTCATAAGCGAGGAGCACCGCGCGGGCTACGCCGAGCAGATCGCCACCGAATATGAGGAAGCGCGGACCAAGCACGCCGGCCGCCGGTCAAAGTCTAAGATCACTACCTTGGAGAAAGCCCGCGCCAACGGCGTAAAGATCGACTGGAACGGCTACAACCCGCCGAAGCCAAACGTCCTTGGCATCCAGACGCTCGAAGATTACTCGCTAGAGGAGATCCGACCATACATAGACTGGACGCCTTTCTTCCACTCCTGGCAGCTAAAAGGCAGCTATCCGAAGATATTCGATGACCCGGAAAAGGCCGAGGAAGCCAAGAAGCTATTTACGGAGTCTCAGGCTCTGCTTGAACGCATGATCGTGGAGAAGTGGATCAGGGCGCACGCCGTATTCGGCCTCTTCCCCGCCAACCTGCTGCCGAACGATTCCGTCGAGGTCTACACCGACGAATCTCGTAGCGAAGTGCTCACAAACCTCCACTTCCTACGCCAGCAGAAGCAGAAGCCGCCCGGCCGCCCGAACCACTCTCTGGCGGACTTCATAGCTCCGAAGAGTGCCGGCCTCGAAGACCACATCGGCCTCTTCGCCGTTACAGCCGGCATCGGGGCGGATGAGATCGCCCGTCGCTTCGAGAAAGAGAATGACGTCTACAACTCCATCATGGTCAAGGCGCTCGCCGACCGTTTCGCCGAAGCCTTCGCCGAGCGGTTGCATGAGAGGGTCCGCAAAGAGTTCTGGGGCTACGCAACTGACGAAACACTGAACACGGAAGCTATTATCCGTGAGGAGTATCGGGGCATTCGTCCCGCCCCCGGCTACCCGGCCTGCCCCGAGCACACCGAGAAACGCACCCTTTGGGATCTCCTGGACGCGGAGAACAATGCCGGTATCAGCCTCACCGAAAGCTGTGCCATGAACCCCGGCGCAGCGGTCAGTGGCTACTATTTCTCACATCCTGAGTCCCGCTATTTCGGCGTCTCCGAGATCGGGCGGGATCAGGTCACGGAATACGCCGAGCGCAAAGGCATGACGCTCGAAGAAGCAGAGAAGTGGCTTTCTCCGAACCTAGGGTATGATTCCGAACGAGAGTAACATTCGTAGGCTGCGAAATTACGCTTTACTACTGTCGAAGATCTCGGACATCTCGTCGAAAGTTCCGAGTACCCCGGCCTCATGTGCGCGGCTCACCATTTCGGTGCGGTTGGTGCAGCCGAACCGGCGCATCAGGTTGCTAATGTTGTAGGAGATCGCTTGCTCGCTGTAAGACAACTCTTCCGCGATTTCGCAGGTAGAGTATCCCTCCGAAAGAAGCTTTAGCGACTGTTTGGTAACTTGTGACTGCTCCGTCCACCATTCCGGCCGGCAACGGGATTTGTCTTCGACTTTGGAAATGTAAGTGGTGGCGTAGACATGGGTTATCGTGGCTGAGCGTCCCATAACCGTGATGACGGAGGCGGCATCCGCCGGGGTAGCGTGCTCGATAGCAATAGAGGTGAAACGAACCATAGAAGCCCGGATCATGTTCAGTACGGCCGAAGGCGGCAATCCTTCTTTAATGGTCCTATTATCGCTCCGGCGGATGAGGTCGAGATCCTCCTCCTTCGGCGTGCTGCCGGAAGCGATACATTCAAGCGATACCGGTACGAGCTTCTCGGTGATCGGGCGAATCTCTTCTTCGACCACAATCTTGAAGCGTCTCGGCGTAGCTTCTACAATCGCGCTCATCAACTCATCCACGACTCCATCGGATATTTCCAGCAATCTGTCTACGATGGGAAGTGTCTTCTGAGAGTTCATTACCCCTCCTGCGCTCCGGCGATCCAATGTCCGGCCGCCGCCGAACCCCACTGATGGGAAAACGCAACCTTCGCAACAGTAGTAGCGACCACTTTACATAACAGTGCCACGTTATCATAAATTAAGACCCGTGCGATATTGTTAATTCACATGTCCAATTCGACACATGGTCTTTCTCCAAATATCTCCACAGACGATTCCAGTATTGAGTAATGATGGAGCGATAGAGTTCTAGGCCGAGGTTTGTCAAAAATGCAGATGGTGCGGGAGTGATGTACAACTCCCCGCTAACTTACCAAAATTTAGAGAGTTCCCTAAGTTTTTGCATAATAGCGTTTGCTCTCCAGAGATCGTATGCCAGAGTAACGTACGGTGTAATAGAAATAAAAATGACCCGGCAGTATCTGCCAATGGAGGTGATGACTACAGACCTAGACGCTCCTATGTTTGTCAACTCGGGGCGATCCGCAAGTTCGCCGTGAGGGTCTGGTAGATCTCACGGGCTACGTAGCGCTTTAGGCATCGAATGATCTCACGCTTGGATTTGCCTTCCGCGGTGCGCCTGGTGACGTATCTCTGGGTACGAGGCTCGCGTCTGATACGGTTGAGGGTGGCCACGTACAATGCCCGGTTGGCCTCCCGGTTGCCATGAGGATTGAGGCGGTGACGCACTGTCTTGCCGGAGGATGCTTCTATGGGCGCCACACCACACAAGTTGGCGAAGGCTGCCTCGCTGCGTAGCCGGTCAGGATTGTCTCCGGCGACGATCATAAGCGTAGCCGCCGTATCGGGTCCCACGCCTTCGAGCGCCACGAGTTCCGGAGAAGATTCCTTCACAAGGCGTTCGATCTGCTCTTCGAGAGCAGAAATCTCTTTGGAGAGCTGCCGGTAGCGACGAGCTACAGAGCGCAGAGCAAACTTCGTCGCCACTGTTGGGTCAGCAAGTTCAGGCCTGCACCTGAAGCGTGAAGCCTTCCGGACCAGCTTCTTTGCTGGAAGTCCACGAAGATCCGACCGGACCTGCTCCGGAGCGGTCATCACCAACGCATGGAGCTGGTTAGCCGCCTGTGTCCTGGCCTTCACCGCCGAGCGCCGAGCCACTTTCAGGGCGCGGAGCATCTCCACCTGCCCATCAGCGGCTTTCGGCTCACCAGTTGCATCGCCGGAGAGGACCGCTCGGGCGGCAGCCTCGGCGTCAGCAGCATCGTACTTACCATGCCGACGGCGGTGCTGGCGGCTTGTGCGGTTGACCTCGACCACGCGCACACCCTGAGATCTCAAGAAGCGCGACAGTCCGGCCCCAAAACTTCCAGTTCCCTCGACCCCTACACAGGCCAATTCTCCGAGATTCAGAGCCCACTCCAGCAGCCCGCCGTAGCCGGAGATCTCGTTCTGCAACACCACTTCTCCGAGACGACGTCCCAGGTGGTCCAGGGCCACCCCGACGTGTACATCGGCGTGGGTGTCCACCCCAACGATGATTGACACACCCGACTCCATATTGCCTCCTTTACTCAAAGCCTGTACTCCTGGTGCGCCTGTTACAGGTCGAGAGATGGCGGACGATGCTGTGATGAGCCCTCCCGAATATTCGGGAGGCGTGCTCCTATGAGGTCACGCGCTACCCTGACCGTGGCGCCGCGACGGGCCGCCTTACCGATCGACTGGTCTAGGTCAAGGCACGCAGTGGCCACCAAAAATACGGGTCAGATCGGCCAGCAAACCCGTCGCGTACACCGTAGCCTATTCTCACAGCCATGGAAGCATTACACATATCTGTACCTACCGCGGATGAAAAAGTGGCCGCGGGCGGCGACCTGTGGCACGATTATTAGTCTCTGTAGGTATCGTCGCTGGCTTCGCCAAGCTCGCTCGGGGAGGGGCTTCATCGGAGCAGCGGAACGTTTGGGGCGTCGCCTAGCTGTAGATGAAGGGGGAAACGGATGGCGGGCCAAAAACGGGTCGAGCCAACTGAGGAATAGGCGGAACCGGGGCTGCTCCTGGAGTGGCTCGAGCAGGCCGAAACGTCGGCTCAACGGACGAGAAAGGCGGGAGTGTGATCCGTCGCGGCATGGTGTACTGTACCAACATCGAGCAGAGGCAAATCCATAGCTCATCGGTACGGTTGAGCTGGAGAGGCCCGTATAGGGGAGAGAGGGAGATGATGAACTATAGCGTTGTGCGGGAAGCCGGGTTGGAAGAAACTCTCGAACGCCCGGGTCCGGCGGACGGCGTTGTAGAAAGAAGGGGGCCGGCGCGCCTGTACGGCCTCTTTGTCGCCGCAGCTCTGGCCGTACTGTTGTTCCTGATCTCCGCGAACCCGGCCTGGGCGGCGGAGTTTACCGTAACGCGGAGTGACGACCCGACGCCCGGCGCTTGCGAGGCCGGCGACTGCTCGCTACGCGAAGCCGTGATCGCAGCCAATACCAACGGCGAGGCGGATACTATCAACCTGCCGCCCGCAAGCGTTCTGCCGCCGAATACCGATGGATACACCCTGACCATCGGCGGGCGGAACGAAGAGGCGGCCCGCAGGGGAGACCTGGACATCACGAGCAACGTTGACATTGTCGGCACCACGAGCGCGAACTTTCCCGTAGTAAACGTGCAGAGCGCAAATATAGACCGCATCTTCGACATAAAGAGCGGGGTAACGGCGAACATCTCGCAGCTAGTGATCTCCGGCGGCGACGCCCAGCAGGTAGGTGGCGGCATCCGCAATTCGGGCACCCTCACACTAACCGGCAGTGTCGTACGGGACAATACGACCGGCAGTACGGGAGACATAGATCAGCGCCGGGGTGGAGGTATCTACAACCTCGCCAGCGGTGATCTGACGCTGCTGCGCACTACGGTACGAAACAACGTCTCCCGCGGCGACGGTGGCGGCATATACAACTTCGGCGGCAACGCAACGCTGACGGCCTCAACCGTGGACAGCAACCGGGCCAGTGACGACGGCGGTGGTATCTCGAACCGCAACGGCGGCACCCTCACCCTGATACGCAGCACCGTGAGCAACAACCAGTCCGCGGACGAAGGCGGTGGCATCCGAGTCCGGGACCAGACCGCTCCCTTTACCCAAACCACCCTCAACGCCACCAACAGCACCATCAGCGGTAACCGGGCCGGAGACCAGGGTGGTGGCGTTTTTGGCGGACCGAACAGCGTCGTAACCTTCACTGGCGTCACCATAAACGGTAACGAAGCCCCGAACGACGCCAGCAACGTGTTTAGCACCGGCCAGGCTATCTTCGACAAGACCATAGTCGCCAACGGCAGTAGTGTCCCCAACTGTAACCAGGCCTTCACTTCCGAAGGAAACAACCTCGAAGACGACGGCTCTTGCGGCTTCAACCAGCCCTCGGACGTAAACAACGTGGCTCCGCTCCTCGGGCCGCTGCAAGACAACGGCGGATTCACCCAAACACACGCGCTGCAAGACGGCAGCCCCGCCATAGACGGGGTAGAGGCGGGAGAATGCGCGCCCCTGACGCAAGATCAGCGCACCATAGACCGGCCACAGGACGGCGACGCCAATGTCAACGGTACACAGCCGCTCTGCGACATCGGGGCCTACGAGGTAGAGGACGACAACGAGCCGCCCGTAGCCAACGACGACGCGGCGGCGACCCTGGAAGATACGGCCGTAACCATCGAGGTTTTAGCCAACGATCAGGACCCAAACGGCGACCCATTGACGGTAACCGTCCTCGCACCCCCGACCAGCGGCACGGCCGAAGTCAATCCTGACGGTTCGATCACCTACACCCCCAACCCGGGCTTCACCGGCGACGACACCTTTACCTACCAAATAGACGACGGACGGGGTGGCCTTGATACGGCCACGGTCGATGTTACGGTGGCGCCGGGCAATGAGCCTCCTGAGGCGAGGGATGATCGCGCGACGACCGTAGAGAATCGGTCGGTCAGAATAGCGGTACTCCGCAACGACTCCGACCCCGACAACGACCGGCTCACCGTCCAGAGCTTTACCCAGCCCGACAACGGCCGGGTAAGCCGCAACTCTAACGGTACCCTAACCTACACGCCGGACCGCGGCTTCAGCGAAAGAGACTCCTTTACATACGTCGTAAGCGATGGAGATGGCGGTACCGACACGGCCACGGTGAGGATAAACATCCAGCCGGCGGCGGTCCCGCCCCGGGCGGATCTTTCGGTCAAAGTCAACGCTCCGAACAAGGTCAGGGTAGGCGACACCTTCCCCTACACCGTCACAGTATCGAACCGGGGACCAAGCACGGCAAGGAACGTAATTTTGAGGAGCAAGCTGCCAAGGTCGGTCGAGTTTGTCCGGGCGCCGAAGGGCTGCTTCTACAACCGGGGGAACAGGACGGTAGTGTGCAAGCTCGGCAACATAGCGGACGATGCGAAGAAGCAGCGGCGGATAGTCGTGAAGGCGGTCAAGCCGGGGACGGCGAGACTCAGGGGTTGTTACGTGAAGAGCAACACCAACGACCCGAACCGCTCCAACAATAACACGAGCGGGTGAGTGATGGAGCGCTGGCTTGTACTCATTGATACCCTGTCCTGGTTTCCGCTACAATTGCCCTTCTCCTAGCACTTTATCCAGAGCCCCAAAGCAAAACTATAGGGAGGCACAGTGAGAGTAGAAAGAAACCCGAAAACCATTACGCAGGTAATTCTCTTGACTGTTGCTGTGGTGGCTGCGACGACAATCGCTGCGATGGCGGCCGGTCCGGTGATGGCCCAGGGCTCGGGCGCGGACCAATATTGTTCCTTGAACGCGACGCAAGCGGATCAGTACAGAGGCTGTGACGAAGACGAAGTGATAATCCTGCCGCTCCCGGAGCCTATCGACGAGATCCCGGAGCAGCCCAACCTGGAGGTCGAAGTTCCCAGCGGAGAAGTAGTCAACGTCGAAGTCGCCGGAGTTATCGACCTTATCGGTGACGGAAGCGAAATCGCAGTTCAACCTGCGGCCGTGAATTTTGTAAGCGAAGCCGTCGCTGAAGATACTGTCGCTAAGGATGTCGTCGTAGAGGGCGCAGCAGCCGATATATCCGACACAGGAGAGACTGAGACAACCGCCTCGGGTAGTGCTGACGTAGATGGTGCTGACTCAGAGGGAGTCTCCGTGGAGACGCTGCCCGATACAAGCGGCCCCAGTATTTGGCTGGCCGCTCTTCCAGGATCGGGTATAGTGGCCACAATGTTCGTCATCCTGCTATTTTGCCGAGGTGTGTTCGGGCGGTAGGGTTGGAACTTGCTTGGGCCGTGGCCCCTTGAAGATGCATAGACGTCCCGCTGCGATCTCTACCGAGCGATATGCTGGAAATCGGGGCCGGCGTTCTCGGAAGTCCGCTTGCCGTTGGCGTAAACTCAAACCGTTGTACATAGTCACTTTGGTTACTTGACCTTGTGCTGCCTCGCAACTCCGACTGTATAGTTATTTTCGCTTTCTGCATATTTCAGAGCTAAATTGTGGCGTGAAATTTCCAGGTTGGTTTGTGCCAAGCCTCGCTTCGACTATACGCACGATTTGTGGCTACCTACATAACTCTAGGAGCGTGTACCTAAAACCAAGCGCTAAATAGGCTCTTGCTTGAACGATTGCAGGTTTGAGCCTCCACGTTTCGCACCCCCAACTTTCGCGGTCACTTTTTTCATCCGGAGGAGATACAGAAATGTGTAACGCTTCTATGGCGAGGTCTGGCGTGAGACCGAGCCAAAAATAGCGCACCGTATAGGCGGAGCCAGGGTTGGCAGAACGCCTTTGCAAGCTGAAAAGCGCGAAAAACAGGAAACCCTCGAATTGGCTGCAAACCGCATTTCAGTATCTTTAACCCCGATCTGAGCTACCAAGATCGGAGCCTTCCGGCTGGCTACCTGCTGGTCTTGTGGAAGTGCATTTTCGAGTTGACCTATCTGAGTGATTACGCTCCGAACAGAACGAGAAACTCGCCCACCGCCCGTTTAGCGCGCGCTTCTATCTGCCCAGGATCTGGGACCTCCATCACGCCTAGCAATCGGCGGATCTGTTGATCGCCCATCGTAAGACCAATGAATGCCTCGGCAGCAGTTCCTGCGTCCGCAAAGTCGAGCCGCCCCCGTTCCCGCTGTCCTTGCAGGTAGTGTCCTAATTTCGGGACGATAGCGTCTCTACCCTTGTCGACAAGGAGCCGCGCGAATGTTGGGTCCGAGGCGGCCTCCGAGATAGCAGCCCGGTTTATCACCACGGCGCGTTCGCCGAGCAACAAGCGTTGGAGCTCTAGTGCGAAAGTATTCAGGACAGAGGCGGGATCGTCAGCCGCGCGTTCGAGGCTCGGCATGAGTGCAGAACCGACCCGCTCCGCCTGCCACGAAACCAACTCTTCAAAGAGACCCCGCTTGTTCCCATACCAAGCGTAAAGCGTCTCCTTGGAAGCCTGAGCACGTTCGGCAATCTCCCGCATGCTCGCACCCCGGTACCCGCGTTCACCGAGCACCGAAAGAGCTACCTCAAGGATCTCCTCCCGGCGCTCTACGCTCGACCTCCTGCTGCCAGACTTCTCCACCACCTGCGAGCCCAACCCTTCCTTCACGTCTTCTCTCACGTAAGCCTCCACCGCTTCGCCTAGCCTTGTATTTAATTGTCCTTAATTCACGCTACCGGTTCTTGACGTGTAACCGTACCTTATGGTACGGTATTGGACAAGCCGTACCGATGGGTACGGAAAGTCTATGGCAGGAGGTAACAAATGGCTTCAAAATCGACCGCAATAACTACATCCCCTGCCACTTATTCTCTAGCGGGAGTTGGTTCGTTGGCCCGGCTACTTTCTTTAACGCTGGCCGTTGTCACAACCGGGCTAATAAGCGGCTTCTTCTACGCCTACGCCTGTTCGGTCACGCTTGGGCTTGCTCTCCTCCCGGATGAACAGTACATCGAGGCGATGCAGGCGATCAATGCGACGGTGCGCAACGGGGTATTCGCCTTCAGCTTCTTCGGCGCCGTTCTGTCGCTCATCTTGGCCTCCGTCCTCCACGCAACGCGGCTGCGTTCACGCCGTTTCATACTCGTGGCGCTGGCTGCGGTGCTTTATATCGGAGGAGGTTTTATGGTGACGTTCTTGGTGAACGTACCGATGAACGAGGAGTTGGCCCGTGTAGGCGGGGCTGTCTTTGCAGACCCCGCTGCCCTGGCGCAGGTTCGGGCAGAGTACGAAGGTCCGTGGAACTTCTGGAACGGCGTGCGTACTGTCTTCTCATCGCTGGCGTTTGTTGCCCTCATTGGTGCCTGCCTCTCGCGATCAGACTAGCGGCTATTCTGATCGCACCACCTGTTTCTGCCAACTCTGGCTCCGCCTATACGTTGCGCTATTTGGCTCTGTCGTACTCTTGGTGATCCAGTGTATCCTCTCCCGAACCACTCCGAAGAGCAGTCTTTATGCAGCCAACATTCTCGCTCGAAGTAGGTCGAACCCCGCTCGCCCGTAGCCCTGACGCTTCAGTAGCTTGAGCTTGTGGACGAAGCCTTCCACTGGCCCGTTGGACCATTTCTCCGTGAGCCCCGCTCTCACTGCCGGAAGGTCCTTTCTCAGACCAATGGCGAACCGTCGCATCGCGGGAGCCCCACATGCCTCTGCCTTTTCTAGCCACTCATCGAGTTTCTCGCCCTCTAAGTTTCTGAGCATTACTGCAAACTCTTGAGTTAGACGGCGCGTGTCGGCTAGGGCCTCGTCGGCCTCACCAAGCTTCTTCAGGTACTCCTTCTGCTCCTTGTTCAGTTTCTCCTCTCTACGCATGAACAGTGCAGCCACGTTCTTGGAGGTTGGAGACAGTCCCGCGACAGAACTTTTCCTGGCTCGGGGCACGGAGGACGGTGGTTTCCCGTTGGCCTCGGCGCGCCGGAGTTGGGCCGTGAAGCGAGCACAGATCTCCTCGCTGTTTTGGTAGCCTTGTTCTCGTATCTCCCGGTAGAGCTTCTTGCCGTTGTGGCACCCTTCGTTCCAACGTTTTACGAGATACGGGACGTAGGGATCTAGCACGCTCTTCTTCCTTTTGTATGCCCTCCGCGGTGGAGGCTCCGTGAGATCCTTGTAGCGGTAGACGGTCCTGGCGCTTATGCCTAGCTGTTGGCAGATGTGCCTGAGATCGGCGCCGGCGAGGTAGAGGCGGCGGATGTCTTTCCACTGCTGGACCAGCCGCTCATGTCGCTTCCTTGCAGCCTCCTCAACTTTGCGGTCGTGGTTCCTTGGCCGGTTTGGCATGATGGGCCCAGAGCCGAAAGCTACGTCGCTTTTGTCTTCGGGCTCGGTCCCCGGCATCGCCGCTTTGCGAAGGACAGGCTGCTTCTGGAGCAGAAGGTTCTCTAGCACGTGCGCGAGGTTGTGCAGGAGGTGCCATCGATCGGTCACCTGCACTGCGCCAGGTGAACCTTTAGCAAGAGCTTCACGGTAGATGTGGGAGCGGTCGCGGGCAGCGAACTCCACCTCGGGATGCCGCCTCAGCCAGGCAATGAGGCTCTCTTGGGAGCGCTCGGGCAGCAGGTCCACGACTCGCTTGCGCTCGAGATCCACGAGCACCGTCCCATAGGTGTGGCCGCGCTTGAAGGCGAAGTCGTCCACACCCAGCACCCTCACGTTCCCGCCGTCCGGCAGCGGGACGCTCTTCGCCCTTCGGAGCAGGGCGTCACGACCGACCACGAGGCCGAGCTCCTCGGCCAACCTGGCGCCAGCGCGTCCGCCCAACTCGAAGACGATCGCCAAAAGCGCCTCCTCCAAACGGCCGGTCTTTCGTGCGCGGGCAGCGATCTCGGGCAGCCTTTCGCAGAAGATGCCACGCTCGCAAGAAGCCTCGTCGCAAAAGAAGCGCCTCGCCCGGACTTCGAGCGTCACCGAGATCCCGTGCCAGGGGAGGTCCGAAACCACGCGGGAGTAGCGGCTGTGCGTCCGAGAGGAGCCGCAACCGCAGAGCGGACAGCGGGAACTCGACGCGCCGGACGACACGGAGACGGCCACGCGCCCGGTCTCAATGCTCAGGCTTTCGAGTTGCAGGCCCTTTGGTAGCAGGTCGTGGGTTGCGATTACGGTCCTCATGGCGGGGCTCCTCCTTACCCGGTTCGACGGACCCAAGGGTGATGTTTGCTCACCACGAGAGCGATAGGATCCGCCGTTGCGGGCTCAATTTGCTGCCTGGGTCGGGCCTGCCCCTCGCTGCTCAGTCCGAATACGGCGAGCGGTAGTCGTCTACCCAGGTGATGCCTTCTGGGTCGCAATCCTCCGGTAGGCCGTATCCGACGGCCTCTACCTGTTCCTCGAAGCGGGTGATGGCGAAGATACTCGCCCACTCCTCTGGTTCCTCGTACCCGAGAGAGGGATCAATATCTATTGTGTCAGAGGTGGGATCGGTATCCCATCCCTTCTCCACCGCGAACACAGTGAAACCGAAGAGGCAACGGATACGAGATTCCTCCCGGAAGAGTATGTGAATTCGGTGGGGGAACTCTGACTTCTCCAACCTGACATCTTCCACGATGATCTTGTTTCCGGCGTGTTCGAGCCCGGGGTCGCTATCGACCAACTCACCCCGAATTGTGGCCAAGACGCGCCGCTCGTACGTTTCCCTCTCGATGCTGATCACGAGCCCATTCTCTCACTAAAGCGGTGGCAGCGCGTTGCCATCCCGTGCCGCGATCGGTCCCGTGTCCGGGGGCTCGGTTCGTTTCGGGCTGCTTTCACCAGGAAGCCGACAGAGCCCGCTATTTTTGGCTTGGTCTCATTATGCCGGAGGCGTCGGAGGAGTTTGTTTCCTCTGGCACGCAAGACTTCCAGTTGCGCCCGTTCTACGTCTGGCCGAGGAGGAACGATAGCGGCGGCCTGACGCACGAATTGCGCTTCAGGATTCAGGACGCGAACTATCTAACGCTCACGGGCGGTAGGGGTAGCACCGCGATCAACGGGGGCACCCTCAGGCTCCATGATCTCGTGCTGGTCATCCGCACCGACAAGAACAACAATGTGAAGACTACGAACCTCTCATGGCGGACCACAGGCGCCCTCGGGGCGGAAGGTGACATCAAACCGGGCGAGCCATGGAACAAGAAGGCCCAGGAGGCAGCACGTCGCCTCCGCCAGCAGACTGGGGGCGAGATCGAAATGCAGAATGTCGGGCCTGCCCAGGCCGAGGGAAGCGTGCCGGCGCCTGGCAACAACCCGGTCCCGGCAGAGCAGGCAAGCAAAGTGTCCACCGCTCTCAAGGAGTATGGTAAGGGGGGTAACTTCGAGCTCGGTATCGCAGGCGGTTTCAACAACTCCTACAACTTCAGCGCAATGATAAATGATAATGAGAAATGGCTCATGCCCGAGGTCCTCGGTGCGGAGTTCCTCGGCTTCCTGCTCGGTGGCGCCGCCGGTGGGTATGGCGCTACCTTTGGGTTAGCCGAGGCGTCTCCTGCAGCCGGCGTGGCTGCGGCACACGGCGCGGGTACGGTTGCCACCACCGGGGTCGACGAATTGCTGAGCACTACCGGTCCGACCAAGAAGTACGCGCGGTCGCGGATCGGCTCCTTCTGGTGGGGTGCGGTGAAGTCCAGAAAGCCAATTGAGAGCGGCAAAGGCAAGGCCGGTGTCCGTAACAGATTGCAATTCAACCAGACCTTTGCGTCCAAGATTCTGCACAGCGGTGAGCGGTCGATCGGCGACAAGGATGACAGGTCCAATTAATTATCTGGCACGTACCGCGAATAGCAATCTGTCCAACCGCGCCATCCGGCACTCCCAAGCCCGGACGGCGCGGTTGGCTCAGCTCTTGGCGCAGCAGGCGCCGCCGGCTTCGGTCCCGCCCACGGATCGGCGCCCGAGGTCGAGCTGCAGCCGTTGGACCACAGCGAGTACCTCATCGCGGTGCTGCCAAGGCCGTGGGGCGAGGTGAGCATCTTTGAGGACGACGACTTCCCGCACCGCGACGCCTACGCGCCGGTTACAAACGTAAGCAGCACGCGAGGAGGGAGTAGGGGTGTTTAGTTGGATCCGCCACCTGGGGCTGTTCAGTCCAGGTAAGGGGAGTCCGCGCCGCGCCGCGTTGTGGGTGTTAGCCTTCTGCGTGATCGTGGGCGGTGCGATCTCCGCCCTGTGCCTAAGCGTCAGAGGCGAACAGATAGGCAAACCGCCAAGCACTGCAAGACGCATCCAGCGCCGAGGATAAGGACGGCGAGACCGTCTACAAAGACGCAACGGACTGCAGTGCACCATCCACAATAAAAAGGAGCGAAGGCTCAGAAAGCGCATACAAGTCGAAAAATACCGGCTCCCAGGAAGAAGGCCCCGGCAAAGACCCCGGCAAAGACTCGGAAGGTAAATCTTTCTTCAAAGATAAAGCTGCAGATAAAGCCGCGAGTGAGGCCGCGGACAAGAAGAATCGAGGCGATAGAGGCTCGAAGGGCGTAGAAGACCGGAACGGCGAGTCCGGCAACGGTCAAGCCGGTAATGACGATATCCCGAAGGCCGACTCAGGAAGTAGAAATACTTCGCCACCGCAATGCGAGGCCGCCACAAAAGAGATAGCGAAAGCGTCTCCGGTGGCGGGTGACGAACGGGCATACGCGCTGGCGAAAAGGTTATCCGACGCGTGCGGCGACGGGGAGGTGAAGACCGTCAACGTTACCGTGCCCTCCGGGAAATCAAAACGGGAGACACGGGGACCGTGAGCCTCGCAGTCCCCTCTTTTCTATCGAAGCCTTCTAGTACTTCCGGCGTCGTCTCTTCGGCCTACAAGAATTTCGTCCGGGATAGGATAGCGGCCGCGACGAATGCGAGAGTTTCCAGGCCAGCCGCGAACAGAGCTTCTGAAAATCTCCTCGCGGCACTGGAGATCGGAATCCCTCGCAAAACAGCGACGCAATCCGTGGAACACATTGCAGAGGAAATCCAGCAGCCCCAGCAATCACAAAAGCCGGAACCACAACAGCCGGATTCGGAACAGCCAGTGCCACAGCCGGAACCAGAGACCGAACAGCCGGAGTCGGATGTCCCGAATTCAGAGGGTCCAGAGACAGGACAGCCAGAGCCAAGGCCGGAGCCAGACAATCCGGAACTCGAAACCGAACGACCAGACTCGGGGCGCACAGAACCGGAGCCAGAGCGCACGGATCAGCAGCCGGACCCGGAGGGTATAAAGTGGGAGCAACCGGACTCATGAGACCTCACGTCTGAAGACGTCCTTCCTCGGGATGCTGCGTGGTGACGCGGTGAGATCAGAGAGTTAACGTAGAGCCGTATTCTCATGTCCAATTTCCGCCAGTAATATGCTTCGGTCGGTGGCACAATTAGTGCATGGTCGAAGATTTCGAGAGTTGTTACAAGGCGGCAAGCAGCCGGGACGCGCGTTTTGACGGGTGGTTTATCGTGGCGGTTACTTCGACGGGGATCTACTGTCGCCCGAGTTGTCCGGCGATCACACCGAAAAGGAATAACGTTCGCTTTTATCCTGCGGCAGCAGCGGCCCAGACGGCGGGTTTCAGGGCGTGCCTGCGTTGTAGCCCGGATGCGGTACCCGGGTCCCCAGAGTGGGACTCGCGCGCAGACGTCGTGGGACGGGCGATGCGACTGATCAACGACGGCCTCGTCGATAGAGAAGGCGTGAAGGGTTTGGCAAGCCGACTCTGTTACACCGAACGACATCTGGGCCGGATGCTGGTGGAAGAAGTCGGATCCGGACCTTTGGCTCTCGCCCGGGCGTGGAGGGCTTATACGGCGCGGCTGCTCGTAGAGACGACAGATATGCCCGCCGGGGAGGTGGCGTTCGCCGCCGGTTTCTCAAGCGTAAGGCAGTTCAACGACACATTCCGGGCCGTATTCGCCAGGAATCCTACGGAATTGAGACGCAAAAACCGGTGTGATGGTGCGACAGTTCCGGGAGCCCTAGCGCTGCGGCTACCATTCAGAGAACCTTTCGATGGTGTAGACCTGCTTCGTTTTCTGGGGGATCGGTCGGTGCAAGGCGTCGAAGAGTTCGACGGCGACACCTACCGTCGCTCGCTGAGCCTGCCGCACGGCGCGGGCGTAGTCGGGCTCTCCGCGAGAGACGGACACATCCGCTGCGACCTTCGACTAGAAGACATGAGGGATCTCGGTCCCGCAGTAGCACGGTGCCGGAGGCTCCTGGACCTCGACGCCGACCCGGTGGCTATCGAAGAGAGCTTGGGCGCGGAACCGATTCTGGCACCGCTCGTGCGAAAAGAACCCGGAAGGCGGGTTCCGCGTAGCGTAGACGGCAGCGAGCTGGCGATGCGGGCGGTGCTCGGTCAGCAAGTCTCCGTAGCCGGCGCCTGCGGCCTCGCCGGTAAGTTGGTGCACCTCTGCGATCGAAGAATACCGGATTCTCTACTGGATCCCGGCAGTAGCTTGACCCACCTCTTTCCCGAACCATCAGTCATCGCCGCAACGGATCTCCAAGATTTGGGTATGCCGGAGAGTCGTCGCGAAGCCTTGCGAAGACTGGCTAGAGTTCTCGCTTCGGGACAGCTTGTTCTGGATCCCGGCACGGAGCGTAAATCTACCGAGGAGCAGCTTCTGAGCATCAAAGGGATCGGTCCCTGGACCGCCTCCTACGTCGCGATGCGCGCCCTGGGCGACCCCGACGCGTTCCTCCCTTCAGATCTCGGCATTCGACGCGCCGTCGAAAAACTCGGAGGCAAGGGGGATCCGGCGTCCATCTCTAATATGGCCGAGCGGTGGCGTCCCTGGCGAGCCTACGCCACCCAACACCTCTGGACCAGCCTCGACAATATTTCCGCAACGAAAGGAGAAGTAGCATGAAAGCATACCTCGACACCACGGAGACCCCCGCCGGACCATTAACGTTCGCGATAAACGAAAACGGAGCACTGGTACGGGCGCACTTCGAGGAATCCAACAACGACTCGGACATCGAAGATGAGCTAAAAGCGGAAGGCTACGAATCATTTGTACAGGATTCCGACCACACGGCGCGGCTCAAGCAGGAGATCTCCGAATATTACTCGGGTGAACGGCGCGAGTTTACCGTTCCGCTGGGAGCCTCCGGCACACCCTGGCAGAGAAAGGTTTGGGAGGCGTTGAGACGTATACCGTTCGGTGAGACCCGGAGCTACTCGCAGGTGGCGGACATGATCGGAAGTCCCGGTGCGGCACGGGCTGTGGGTGGTGCAAACGGCTGTAATCGGGTGCCGCTCGTCGTGCCGTGCCACCGCGTTATCGCGGCAGACGGCTCGCTCGGCGGTTTCAGCGGCGGCCTCCACCTCAAGGAGAGGCTGCTGGAACACGAGCGGCGGACGATAGGATAAATCCTACTCGAACCATACCTCTTCGTAGCCGAGTGTCGTCAGGAAGGTGCGGATGGTGTCCTCGGCGTTGCGTTCAGCGGTGGACAAGATGTCATTCTGGCGGGCGGCAGCGAGTAGTTCGCCCTGGGCGTCCTCGCGGGCTTCTTCTACGAGAGTTTCGTCGGCGCGGGGACGCAGAAGGCCCTGGTCCCGGTCGTAGAGACGAGTCTGCTCTTCGTCAAGGGCGACAGAGGAGATCTCGGGCTCCGGCATCCTCAGCGTGACGGTCTTCTCTTCCACCCGCACACCTTCTTCGGTGAGGCTCGAAAGGTCCACCCCGGCCTCCACATCGCCAACGGCGACCAAAATTACCTCTTCACCGGTGAAAAACCGCCGAAACTCGGTCCCGGCAGTCTTTTTAGTCACGATGACGGACTGGGTCATACGCACTGTATCGAGCCGGTCGAGCTTCTGGATGTCTTCTACGACAACCGGGCTCGTAGTGGTTTGGGATTGCCCCTCACCAAAGAGCCAGCCAACTACCGGCAGGTTGGCTCCATACCGGGCAAGCCCAACACCTACGGCGCCAGAGATGACCACGATCGAAGCGGCCAGCAGAAGGGTGATTAGTAACCCGCCGGTTCCCCTTTTTCCTTTCTCCACCGGAATCTCTTATCGTCGCGAACGGTACGATTCTACCATTTCCAGAAGAAGCTCCGGTTTGCCTTTGTCTAGCGAAACTCTGGCAATATCTCGCTCTGGTAGAAGTCGAAGAAGGCTTTCTGGTTCGGTCCGATCTGCTGTACATACACCTCGTCGTAACCGGCGTCCATGTACTCCTGGATGTTCTGCTTGTGCTGTTCCGGGTCCGGCCCACAGACAACACCCTGGGCGACCATGTCCTCCGTAACGATGGAGGTTGCTTGATCGAAGTGGGCCACGGTCGGTAGCTCTTGGGCCAGCTCTCCGGGCAGCGACTCGTTGGGCCAGGTCTGATGGGCGATACGGCGGCACTCAGCCTCATCCTCCCCGTAGCAGACCTTCGAGCCGGCGTGGGCGACTTTGTCTCCGCCGCCGGACTCGCGGAAGAGGTTCAGCATCTCAGCGTCGGGGGCGACATGGCAGTAGCCGTCCCCGATCTTACCGGCCAGCCGCGTGGCCTTCGGGCCGAAGCCCGAGACCAGCACCGGCGGCGGCTCCTCGGGAATCGTGTAGATGCGGGCGTTCTCTACCGTATAATGCTTGCCGTAGTGGCTCTTCGTGCCGCCCTCCCACAAGAGGCGCATGACCTCGACGGCCTCCTCCATCATCTCCAGGCGGACATCGGTCGGGGGCCAGCGGTCGCCCAGGATGTGCTCGTTCAGGTTTTCGCCGGAGCCGATACCGAAGTTGAAGCGTCCTTCGAGCATCACGGCGGAGGTTGCGACCGCCTGGGCCAGTACTGCGGGGTGGATGCGAATGGTCGGGCAGGTTACGGCGGTCGTTACGGGTAGGGAAGTTACCTGGGAGAGGGCCCCGATCACCGACCATACAAACGGACTCTGGCCCTGCTTGCCGATCCAGGGATGATAGTGATCGGAGATCCAAAGCGCCTCGAAACCCGCCTCCTCGGCCATTTTCGCCTGCTCTACGTGGGCGTGCGGCCCAAACTCTTCGCTGGATAGAAAGTAACCGATCTTGACCATGAAAAGGACCTCTCTCGTAGTAGACAGCCACGGCTGGAATCGTGCCAGAGAGAACTTACCCTTCACAATAAGAAACCAACCCAGGCTGTCAGACCTTTTCGATTCTAAGATTCGGTAATAGTCTCTGGCCCGGATTCAGTCAGTACGAAAGTCTCTTCGGCCTTTGCGCCGGTAAGAGAAGGGTTCCAGGCGAAGGCCATGCCGGGCTCTATCTCCAGGTCGGTGTCGGAAGTGGCGATCACCTCCCGCGAACCGTAGCCTGTGAGCCCACCCTGATGATGCTCTCTCCACTCGCCAGGGAATCCTTCTTCGGCGTAGAACTTCTTGCAGTCTTCGAATACCTCAGCCAGGGAGCGGCCCGGCACGGTAGCCTCCCGCATCCGGCGCAGGATATTCTCGCAGGCCTGCTGTCGACGCATGATCTCCTCACCAGGGGACTCGAAGAGAAGAATACGGGTGAGGTTAACGTAGAGACCCCCCCGCTGCGCACAAACCACCACCATCACCATGCTACCGGACCCGCGCGACCGGAAGCGCAATATAGGATGCCGATAGCGCCTCATTCGCTCCTCTGATGCAGCCATCAGCACCGGTGTGTTGAGACCGAGTTCCTGACACTCCTCTGCTACGCCCGCCGCCAATCTGAGCTCACCAATCTCGTCTTCGTACCGATACGGAACGCCTATAGCTCTCGAAATTGCTCGAACGGTGTCCCGTCCGACCCGCCGGTAGCGTTCGACGGCTTCTTCGTCCAGGACGTAACGTAACGGGGCGACGTCTTGCGAAACGTCTGTAGCGCCTTCGAGGGAATGATCCGCGCCCAGCAAAGCCTCACTGGCAACCTCTTTTATGACCTCCGAAGGTTCCTCGTACCAGGGATGCTCCAGCACTTCGAAGCCCGGTGTTTCCTCCTCACGCATTCGGGGAGCCTCGATGTTGTCCGTCAGTACGTACTCATCGTCGGTAGTAAGCAGAAGTGCTGCTACGCCGAGGGGATCGGCGTGGTCCACCCGGTTGTCCGCGCCGTTCGTATACCAGGCAAAGTTAGCGGGACGCTGCAACAGGAGCGCCCCGAGACCCCGCCGGTCCATGAGTTTCCGGAGTTTCTCGCGCCGGGCCTCGCGGCTCACTGCGCCGTGATCTCGACCAGATCGCTCGACAGTTCGCCTTCGAGTTTCACCTTTATCCCCCGTCGCATCAGGGCTTCGCCGCTGACCGGCTCGTCTTCGACGGTCGTTCGGTAAAGAGCTTCGGGCTTCAAACCGCGCAGGAAGATCGTTGGTACGGGGTCGGGGAACTGGTGGGCGCTGCGGAGCACGAAGAGGACGGACCTCGCCCGGTCCCGGCTGACGTACTGGACGGCGGTCGTGTCGCCTTTTCTCGGGGAGAGCAGCCTATACTGGTCGCCGCCCTGGACGACCTCACGTACGTCTTTGTACTTCTCTATCAGCCGGCGGGCTTCTTCCAGGTCCTCGTCGGACCATTCTGTCAGGTTTCCGCCGATTCCCAGGGAGCCCATCATGGAAGAGTGGAAGCGGTACGAGACGGGACTCTGCCGTCCTTTCACCCACTTGCCCGCGTCGGTCACCCAGCACATCATGGTTCGGGCAGGGTAGGCCATCGAGAAGCCTTCCTGAATGCGGAGTCGGTCGTAAGGGTCGGTGTTGTCGCTGACCCAGGCCTGATCCGTGAACCGGAACATGCCGAGGTCGATCCGGCCGCCGCCAGCGGAGCAGGTCTCGAACTTGACGCCCGGATGCTTCTCGCGCAAGCGCCGCAAGATTTCGTACACACCCCACACGTGCCGGACCCATACTTCCCGTTGCCGCTCCGGTGGAGCCTCCGGCCAGCCGGGTTCTGAGAAGGGCCGGTTCATATCCCACTTGATAAACGCTATATCGTGTTCCGTGAGCAGAACGTCCAGCACCCCGGAGAGATGCTCCCGAACCTCCTCTTTAGCCAGGTTCAACACGAGCTGGTTGCGGCTCTCGGTAAGTTCCCGGTTCGGGAAGCGGTAAACCCAGTCGGGATGCTCTCGGTAGAGATCACTATCCTCGTTTACCATCTCCGGCTCTACCCACAGGCCGAAGCTCATTCCTAGAGAGTGGACTTTCTCGATGAGCGGGGCCAACCCGTTCGGGAACTTCTCCGGGTTCACCCACCAGTCTCCGAGACCCCGCTTGTCGTCGTGCCGCTCCCCGAACCAGCCGTCGTCCAACACGAAAAGCTCTACGCCCAAAAAAGCTGCTTTTTCGGCCAGCTCGATCTGCCCCTCTTCGTCAACGTCGAAGTAGGTAGCCTCCCAAGAGTTGTAGAGAACGGGCAATGGGTCTTTTGTGGGTAGCAGGTGGTCCAGGGCGTAACGATGGAGGTTGCGGCTCGCCCCGCCGAAGCCCTCCCGCGTGTACCCCCCGACAAAGGACGGCGTCGTGAACTCTTCTCCCCCTTCGAGATGCCAGGAGAAGTCGAAGTCGTTTATGCCGCCGGAGACTTGAAGGTAACCGTGGGCGTCGTGGTCTGCCGCGATCTTCCAGTTGCCGCTCCAGCCAAGCGCCCCGAACCAGACCTCGCCGGTGTTGTTTGTGACCTCGCCCCAGTCCAGCGCGAAAAAGGGGTTGGCGTGGTGGCTGGTGATGCCCCGCCGGCTCTCGAAAACCTTCTTGCCCGGTGAGACACCCTCCTGGTACACCTGCGTCTCACCGGCGAACCGTCCCGCCAGATGCGTCATCCGGTAGCCGTACCCCCGAGGTACATGCCACGCGGCCGAGAGCACTTCCTCCAGCGTGATCGGCTCTGCCCCTTCGTTCACCAAAACCGAATACCGCTCCACCAGATCCTGCGCCTCGAAGAGCCGGTAGTGCAGGCTAACGCCCAACGGATAATGCTCGTCTCTCAGTACGATGACCAGCTCCGGAACTTCCCCCTCTTCTATCCAATGTTCGTGATAAACCAGCCGCGTATCCCGGACACCGTCAGCAAAAGTGGCTTTGAGGCAAGACTCCCGGTAGTAGATGCCGCCCCAGGCCGGATACTCGAAGCGCAAGCCCGGCCCGTCAGGTGACTCGAACGGGAAATGGTATCCGCCCACGTTCGGCAAGTCTTCCGTGCGGGGCAGGAGCCCCCCGAAATATACGTGGCGCAAACGATTTTTATCGTCCAGTTCCATGCCGTAGGTTACGTTGTTTCCCTGTAGCGCCCAACGACGGCGCTCCTCGTCGAAGAGAATTGGCATCAGGCCACCACCTCCGCACCCGCCGCCGGGACGAACTTGTAGAAAGCGGGCTCTCCAAAATTTCGGTTTTCGAACCTCTGGCGGGTAGTATCCTCAAGCTCGTCGGCTTTGTCCGCGGAGACGAGGGCTACCGCACAGCCGCCCCACCCCGCGCCCGTAACTTTCGCCCCGAGGGCGCCAGCTTCTTCCGCGGCCTCTACGAACGTGTCGAGTTCTGGGACCGAGACTTCATAGTCGTCGCGCAACGAGGCGTGTGACTCGTACAGCAGCCGCCCGAACGCCTCGAAGTCTTTGTTCTTCAATGCCTCGACCGCCTCTACGACCCGCTGCTGCTCCGTAACGACGTGCCGGGCGCGCTTTAGCTCGTCGCCCGAAAGGTTTTCCAGGTTCTCTTCTGCGGCATCCCTCAGGGCTTCCAGGCCAAGCTTCTCCGCCACCCGGGCGGTAGTCTCTTGCCGGTCGTTGTATTCCGTGTCGGCCAGTCCTCGCTCCATGCGGGTATCACAAACGAGGAGGGTGAGACCGGCGACCTCCACGTCGAGGGGTATATTCTCCTCTTCCAGAGATCGGCAGTCCAAGAGCAAGGCGTGGCCTTCTTTGCCGAGTAGAGAGGCGTACTGGTCCATGATGCCGCTGGCGACGCCGACAAACTCGTTCTCGGCCTTCATGCACAGCGAGGCCATCTGCTTGCGGTCCACATCTAGCTCGAAGAGCGCGTCGAGGGCCAGAACCGTGGCGGCCTCTATCGCCGCCGATGAGGAGAGGCCGGAGCCGAGCGGCACGTTGCCGGCGAAGGTTGCCCGGAACTCCCCTACTTCGTATCCGGCCTGCTTTACGGCCCAGGCTACGCCTCGCGGATAGTCTTGCCATCCACCTTCTTTTTCCTCGTTGACGGGCTTCTTCTCGTCGAAATCCGCCGAATAGAGTTCGTCGTCGCCGTGTCCGATGGCAACGGCTACGCGGCGTTCGACGGCGCAGGGGAGGACGTGGCCGTCGTTGTAGTCGGTGTGCTCCCCGATCAGGTTGACCCGTCCCGGCGCACTAACTACCGTCTCCGGCTCCGCGCCGAAGCTCTCTGTGTAGGCCTCTACGGCCCGCTGCTCTGTCTCTCTCAAGCTCGTTCCTTCTAGTCTTTGTAGCCGCGAGGGTTGTTCTGCTTCCATTCCCAGGCGTCGGAGATCATGGCGGACAACTCCGGCTTCTCCGGTTTCCAGCCGAGTTCCTCAGCTATCTTCTCGCTAGAGGCAACTAGCACCGGCGGGTCTCCTGCACGGCGAGGAGCTTCGACGGCTTTTATGTCCGCTCCCGTAACCTCGCGGGCGCTTTCTACGACCTCCCGAACGGAGAAGCCTTCGCCGTTACCGAGGTTGTAGATGCGGTGGCCTTCTTTCTCTTCTTCGATAGCCAGGACGTGCGCCCGGCCGAGGTCTTCGATGTGGATGTAGTCGCGGACGGCGGTCCCGTCACGGGTGTCATAGTCGGTACCGTAGATGTCTACGTGGTCCCACTCGCCGGAGGCGGCCCGGAGGACGAGCGGTATGAGGTGGGTCTCGGGCTCGTGGTCCTCGCCGAACCGTCCTCGGGCTCCCGCGACGTTGAAGTAGCGAAGGCTCATAGCCGAGAGGCCGCGGGCCTCGGCAACCGCCCAGATCATGCGGTCAACCGCCAGCTTGGAGGCGCCGTAAGGGTTCATCGGTAGCGTCGGGTCGGTCTCCCGGATCGGGACTTCCTCCGGCTCCCCGTAGACGGCGGCAGTCGAAGAGAAGACGAGTCGCCTCGCCCCGTACTCGACCATCGCCTCCAATAAATTGAGCGTCCCGCAGACGTTGTTCCGGTAGTATTCCTCCGGTTGCTCGACCGACTCACCCACCAGCGAGAAGGCCGCAAAATGGAGCACGCCGTCGAAGCCCTCGGATAGCACGTCGCGGATGCTCTTTTGATCCAGCAAGTTGCCTTCGACGAACTTCGCACCCTCCGGTATAGCCGTCTCGTGGCCTTTGGAAAGGTCGTCGAAGACCACCGCTTCGTGCCCAACTTCGAGTAGCTGAGAGGTTACGACGCTCCCGACGTAGCCCGCTCCGCCCGTTACCAGGAGCTTCAAGACGCGGCTTCCTCGATCTTCGTCCGCAACTCGGCGGCGGTGTCTTCTGGGGCTACATCCATGACGAAAACTCCGGCCCCGGTCTCGCTGCCGGCAAGGTATTTGAGCTTCTCTGCAGTCCGGTTCGGCGGATAGAACTCGATGTGGAAGTGGGCCACCCTTTCGTAATCTCCACCGTCCGTCGGCGCTTGATGCATGACCATCATGTACGGCAGCGAGAAACCGAAGAGATTGTCGTAGCCCGCCAGCAGTCGTTTCAAGACCCGGGCCAGATCCCGCCGTTCCTCGCCGTTCAGGTCCGCTATGGACGGGACACACCTCCGGGCATAGACGTGCGCTTCGTACGGGAAGCTGGCGTAGAACGGGACGAAGGCTGTAAAGTGTTCGCCTTTCGCCAATATTCTCCGGCCATCCTCGTGCTCTTGAGAGAGGACGTCGCAGTGGAGGCATCCCCCTTGCCGTTCCCGGTATTCGCGGGCGGCTTCCAATTCTCGCGCCGGAAGGGGCGGGATAAAGGGATAGGCGTAGATCTGGCCGTGCGGGTGGGCGAGCGTTACGCCGATGACCTCGCCCTTATTCTCGAAGATAAAAACGTAGTCCACGAAGCCCCGGGCGCCGAGCTCCACGTAGCGATCGGCCCACACGTCCACGAGGTTCTTGATGTGCTTTTCGCCCATCTCGGCCAGCGTCGCGTAGTGATCGTCGGTGTAGAGGACGACCTCGCAAACTCCCCGGCCCGGCGCGGTCGGGGTGAGTTCACTACCGGCCTCTTCGGGTTCCGGCGGTTCGGGGACAAAGGAGGGGAATTTGTTCTCGAAGACGACTATCTCGTAGGAAGACCGGAGGACTTCGGTTGGGAAGTCGTCCTCGCTCTTTGTGGGGCAGAGAGGACAGTATTCCGGTGGCGGATGGAAAGTGCGATCCTGGCGTTGGGTGGCGTAGGAGATCCACTCTTTCAAGGTCGGGTTCCAGCGGAGTTCGTTCATTCCTCTTCTCTCTCCTCCTCTGCTCTCTCCTCGTCTTCGTCCTCGAAATGGTAGAAGATTATGTAGCGGCCGTCGTCCTTCAGCTGGCGCTCCTTCTCCAAATCAATTACTCCTTCCGGGGGGATGCTCGTCTCCAGACAGGCGAGCACCTGAACTTTTACCAGAAAGCTATAACGATCACGGCCGTGATCGCGAGCAAAACTACAGACCAATAGCGATAGTTCCAGTACCAGGGCTTTTCAGCAAGCTCCCGGGACTCCTCGCGCCACAGGCTAAGGTCCCATACAAGGTCATCCGTCTTCTCTTCGGGAGGCGGAGATGTCAGAAGGCTCACTACGACCATTAGCAGGCAGGCGAAGAAGAAAAGAATAGTAGCAGCGTACAGGAACTGTAGCTGGAACACCCCGATTACCTCGTTCAAGATAAACCCGATGACACCCACAGGCAATCCAACCATAATAGCTACGAACGACCCGAGTGCGTTGGACCTTCTCCAGAAAATTCCCAATATAAACGTGGCGACTATCGAAGGAGTAAGGTAGGAGACTGCAGCCTGAAGATATCCCCAAAGAGTCGGAAAGTTCGTAATCTGAGGCGCCCATATCACGGCGACTGCCAGTAAGACCGCGGTGGCGATCCGCCCGGTGCGGACCAGGGCTTCCTGGCTAGTGTTTGGCCGCAAAGTACGGACGAAGTCCATAGTGATCACCGTGGACAGGGCATTTAGCACTGAGTCGATGGTGGACATAAGGGCAGCTATCAAAGCTGCCAGGAGCAAACCTCGCAGACCTATCGGCAGCAAGTCGAGGGCGAGGGTCGGCCAAATCTGGTCTGGGTTCTCCAAATTGGGGTAGATGGCGGTCGCCAGAACAGCGGGGAGGATTATAATGAATAGCAGCGTTAGCTTGAGCGCACCGCCGAGCAAAGCACCCAGGCGACCATCATCCAGGCTACGCGCACCAAGCACCCGTTGGACCTGTATCTGGTTCATGCAAAAATAGTAGACTCCTATAACCAGGATACCCGTCAAGAGCCCCGGCCACGGCACTGCCGGATCCGAGGCCGGTTGGATGAGACTGAATGCATCTTCAGGGCCCGCCTCTCTAACCTGATCCAACGAGTCGATCCGGCCAAGAACCAGAATGGTTATGATTATAGACCCGATGATGATGGTAACAGCCTGCACAGCGTCGGTGATCACGACCGCGCTAAGGCCGCCTACAATAGTATAACCGGCTGCGATTATCCCCAAAGCGGCGATGGACACCCATAACGGGACGTTTGGATAGAGTAGATTGATAGTAATGCCACCCGCATACAGCGAGGCGCTAAGTCCGATGAACGTCTCTGCCAAAACTGTATAAGCAGAGTGTGCATAGCGAGACCTACTATCGAATCTGTTGCCTAAAAATTCCGGCATAGTATAGACTCTGGAACGCAAGTAGAACGGCAGAAAGAAAACAACGAAGAACACAAGGATCATGGCGCCGGTCCACTCATAGTTGAAGACCGCTATACCGTTTGCATACCCGGAACTGGACAATCCTATAAAAGAGGTTCCCGACTGGTTGGTCGCGAAAAGCGATAGTCCTACTAGCGGCCAAAGGAAATTCCGACCCCCGAGAAAGTATCCCTCCGTATCTTCATTACCTCTGGAAAACCAGATACCCAAACCTATAGTAGCAACGATGTAAGCAACCACAATAGCTATATCTATCCAGGTTATTTGATAGGCTGGCACGCTTACGCCTCCTCATTGAAGAGTAGACAAACCCCCGCTAAAACCGCCATCCCTAAAAACACGGATCCTCCTTTCCGTAACGGCCTTCACCCCTGATGGCCTGTTCCTAACTGCAATCCAAAGAAAGGCTAACAAGATTTTAAACCTGAATCAACTTTATTAGTTCTATGAATGTTGAAATCTGAGTCTAGCTGTCGAAATCGTCTAGGATTTTCGTTGTTTCTTCGAGAACCGACACGCCCAGAGGTTCCAGGGTCAGGCTGGAGTAGTATGAACTGCCGGTCAACAAGTCTCTTGCATTCGAGTCCAGAGACGGCGTGACTTTCTCCTGGTTGTGGTTGAGGACGAAGAGGAAGGATCTTCCGCCGACCTTGCGACGTACGACCTCGATGCCGGACAGCGTTTCTAGCGGAGGCTTTACGCCGGCCTCACGGCACGCTTGCAAGAGGAGCCGGGCTGTGTAGGCTTTCTCCGGCCGGGTGCCGAGGTAGTAAGCCGTCCCGTTTTCGTACTCATGGCGGGTTGCTGCCGGGGTTCCAGCGTAGAAGTCGGTTTCGTAGGTAGCGAGGGTCTCGGCGCCTTCGGCCTCGATCAGGTCAGCCCAGAGGTCGCAGTCATAAGCTTTGCCCTCGCTCGTGATCGTCCGGTTCTTCTGTTCCACGGCGAGAGGCACGAAATCCTCTACACGGAGCCCCAGCATCTCCCGGAACGGCGCCGGATAGCCACCGAGTCTTACGTGGTCGTTCTCATCCACGATGCCGGAGAAGAACGACATGAAAAGTGTGCCCCCGGTGGACACGAAACTCGTCAGGTTCTCCACAGTCGCATCGGAGACAAGGTACAGGTGTGGGGCGAGAATAAGCTTGTAGGCGGAGAGGTCCGCCTCGGGGTGTGCGAAGTCTACCGGCACGTTCGCCTCGAAAAGCGGCTTGTAGAATGAGTAGATACCGTCGAGCATATTTACGTCGGCGGAGGGTTTGGAGTCGAGCTCCAGCGCCCACCAGTTCTCCCATTCGAGCAGTATCGCGACCTCAGCCTCGCCTCCGGCGCCCAGCAGTTCATCCAACTGTCCAAGCTCCGCGCCGAGCTGCTTTACCTCTTGCCAACTCCGGGACTCTTCCGGCTCCCCGTGCGGGACCATGGCACTGTGAAACTTCTCGGCCCCGGCTTTCGAGGCCCGCCACTGGAAGAACATTATTCCGTCGGCCCCGCGGGCGACCGCTTGGTGACTCCAGAGCCGCATCTGACCGGGTTTCTTGGGCGTGTTGCGTTTGCGCCAGTTTACCCGGACGGTCGTCTGTTCCATGAGTATCCAGGGCTTTCCGCCTCCGAGAGAGCGCATCAGATCCCGGTTCATGGCGGCCCGGATATGCGCCTCCGGGTCGGCCGGGTCCGGGTAAGAGTCGTCAGAGACGATGTCTTCGTGGGCGGCCCACTTCCAGTAGTCCAATGGCTTGAAGAAACCCATGAAGTTCGTCGTAATGGGGATTTCGGGCGTCGCCTCGCGCAGGATCTCTTTCTCCATCAGGAAGCATTCGAGCAGCACATCGGAGGAGAAACGCCGGAAGTCCAACTGTTGGGTCGGGTTAGCGAAGGTCGGGGCGAGCCGGGGAAGTAGGATCTCTTCCCATTCGGAATATTGCTGGCTCCAGAACGCCGTCCCCCACGCCTCGTTGAGCGCGTCCAGGTCGCAGTAGCGGTCCTTCAACCACTCCCGGAAGTGTGCTGCCGATACGTCACAGTAGCACTCGGAGACGTGGCAACCGTACTCGTTGTTTATGTGCCACATGACGAGTGCCGGATGGTCTTTGTAGCGGTCGGAGATCCACCGGACCAATTCTGCAGCCTTTTCACGGTAACCGGCGCTGCTCGGGCAGTAGTGTTGGCGGGCTCCCGGATAGAGTGTTACGCCGTCTTCGGTGACCGGCAGGCTGTCGGGGTGTAGGCGTGCGAGCCAGGGCGGCGGCGAGGCGGTGGCGGTTGCCAGGTCTACCATTACGCCGTTCTCGTAGAGTAGGTCCATAATCCGGTCGAGCCAGCCGAAGTCGTACTCACCGGGCCTCGGTTCCAGCTTCGCCCAGGAGAAAATCCCCAGCGAAACCAGGTTCACCCCAGCCTCCCGCATCAGCCGGACGTCCTTCTGCCAGACCTCTTCCGGCCACTGCTCGGGGTTATAGTCTCCCCCGTAGAGGACGTGCGGGACCTTGTCGAGAAGCGTCACCCGTTTCTACCCCCGTTCACTCCTATAAGCGTGTGCTCCTCGCCGGAGGTTAACAGGATGTTAAACATTTAGCAACAGATTTTTGTTCGTTTCGGTTGGAACTTGCTGTATGGTAACTTATGGAGGTGGCCGAGAAGCAGAAAATGTTCGCTGAGGAGCGGCGCGGGCTCATCTTGGATAAGGTGAATCGTTCTGGGAGCGTAACGGTAACAGCCCTGGTAGATCTGCTCGGGGTGTCGGACATGACGGTCCGGCGAGACCTCGAAACTCTCTCCGCACACAAACTGTTGCAGAAGGTTCACGGCGGGGCGGTGCTGTTGCCCAAGACCTCCGCCGAGCCGCACTTCACCCAGAAGCAGCGTCTCAATCCAGAAGAGAAAAAGGCCATAGCGAAGGAAGCGCTACCTTTTATCGAGGACGGTCACACCATTGCTTTCTCTGCCGGCACGACCACCTGGCAGGTGGCGGACGCCCTGCCCCAAGGGGACGAGGACTTTACCTTTATCACCAACTCAACCAACATCGCGCTGACGTTGCAGGAGAAGGGGTGGGCACAGATCGTGCTCTCCGGCGGTATCTTCCGCACCCCCTCCGACGCACTGGTCGGTCCGTTCGCCGAGCGCACCCTGAAGACGCTAAATGCCGACATCCTCTTTTTAGGGGTTCACGGTATTCATCCCGACGCCGGATTGACCACGCCGAACGTAGCGGAGGCCGAGACGAACCGTTGTCTGTTGGATGCCGCGCAGAAGGTCGTGGTGGTAGCGGACCATACAAAGCTCGGGGTGATAGCCTTGGCTAAGATAGCGCCACTCTCACGGGTGGACGTACTCATCACCGACGAGAAAGCCGGCGCGGAGGTGCTCCGCGAGATAGAGCTGGCCGGGGTACGTGTGGTCTCCGCCGCGCTCTGATGGTTGCGGCAAGCAGTCGCTTTAGCAGATAATCCCTATCGGGAGATCCAACCCGACGAAGGGAATCTACATGCCACGAGTTTGTGTTTTCGATGTAAACGAGACGCTGCTGGACCTGGCCGCCCTCGATCCACATTTCGAGCGCGTCTTCGGTGACGCCTCTGTACGTGGAGAGTGGTTCGGGCAGATGATACAGTCCGCGCTCGTCTCGACGGTAACCGGAGCATACTCGGATTTCGGCGCCATCGGCGGCGCGGCGCTCCAGATGACGGCCGAGCGTCACGGCTTGGAGTTGTCGGAGGATGATCAGCAGAGCATCCTGACCACGGTTCCTCAACTGCCGCCCCACCCGGAGGTGCGGGAGGCTCTCGACCGCTTGCGCGATGCTGGATTCCGGCTCGCAACCCTTACCAACTCGACGCAGCAGGTGGCGGATCAGCAGATGGAGAACTCGGGACTCGGCGAGTACTTCGAGCAGATGGTGTCGGCTGACGAGGTGCAGCGTCTGAAGCCGGCCCCGGAGCCATACCAAATGGCGGCGGAAAAACTGGGAGTGGAGATCGGGGACGTCCGGCTCGTTGCGGCACACGCCTGGGACGTGGCGGGCGCTTTGAGGACCGGTTGCGCCGCAGCCTTCGTTGGCCGCCCAGGGAAGGTGCCGGACCCGCTGGTCGAGCTACCGGACGTGGTTGGAGACGACTTACTAGAGGTAGCAGACGGTATCATAGCGGCTGAGAGCTAGGATCTGCAAACAGAGGAGGCTGTAGTGGCAAGGGTAATGGAAGGCGCGGAACCTTTCCGCATAGAAGGCAATGAAGTCGGCGTACTGGTCTGTCACGGCTTTACCGGTACCACCCAAAGCGTTCGGCCTCTGGGCGAAAATCTGGCGAAAGCCGGTTTCACTATCGCGGGTCCGAGGCTCGCCGGCCACGGGACGAGCGTGCGAGACCTGGCAAAGAGCACGGCGTCTGAGTGGATCTCCTCTATCGAAGAGGAGTTGGATTGGCTCCAGGAGAGGACAGATGAAATTTTCTTTGTCGGCCTTTCGATGGGCGGCACGTTCGCGCTGTATTTCGCTGCCATGCGTCCGGAGCTGATTCGCGGCATCGTGCCCATAAATGCCTGCGTTTTCCTAAAGGACCCGGAACTCTCCCGACTCGTGTTCGACAAAAAAGCCCCGGCGACCGTGCCCGGCGTGGGCTCGGACATCAAGGCATCCGGCGTTGAGGAGTTAGTCTATCCGAAGATCCCGGTGCCGGCGGTCAAGGAATTCATGGCGCTTATGCGCGTCACCGACGACCTGCTGCCGACGATCGAAACCCCGACCCTAATGTTTCAGTCTCTGGAAGACCATGTCGTGCCGCCGGAGAACGGTCCTTACATCCAGGGGCACTTGGCAAGCCGTTTCCGACAGCTCGCACGCCTGGAAGACTCCTACCACGTCGCCACTCTGGACAATGACGCGACCTACATAGCCGAGCAGACAATCCGCTTTATTATGGAGACTTGACGGCAGAGCCTTTGTCTTTCCGAGAAGTGACCTAACCCTGGATGTTGGTCTGGCTCCAGCGAGTATACCCGCCTAATCCCTCGACCTCGGGGAAGTCGTCGCCTTTGGAGAGTTGGGCGTACGCCGGGGGCTGCATTGTCCCCCGGCCGCAGATGTAGGTTCCAGCGTTTGGGGCTTTTTCCCCCGGTTTGTAGACCGGTCCATATGGTCTGTAGCGGGCGAGTATGTCTTCAAGGCCGGGGCTCACGGCATCTCTTGCAAAGTGACGGCGCGGGCATCTATAAAGCCGGTAATGCTCAGGAGACAGTCTATGACTTCCTGAGAGACGGGCTCATCCACCGTAACGGCCATCGCGGCCCGGGAGCCGGGTTCACCACGCCCGACGGCCATGTTGCCGATGTTTATGTCGTATTCACCCAGTGTGACCCCGACCCGACCGATCATGCCGGGTACGTCCTCGTTCCGGATAAAGAGCATGTGCTTCTCGGGTTCCACGTCCATGTCGAAGCCCATCGCCCCGATAAGCCTGGGCTGCTGGCGGGGACCGGCGAGCGTACCACTGACCAAGCTCCCCCCCTCTTCGCTTTCGAGGCGCAAGACTATGAGGTTCGTGTAGTCCGGGCTCTCGGAGGTCTTTGCGGTCTCGACCCTGAAGCCCCGGTCTCGGGCGAGCGCCGGGGTGTTGACGAAGTTCAAGGGCTCGTGGACCATGGGGGATAGGAGACCTATAAGGGCCGATACGTCCAGAAGACGGGTGTCGAAGTCGGCGATCTCACCGTAGTACTCGATCCGCAAGTGGTTTCCGGGACTATCCGTGAGCTGATAGAGCAAACTTCCCAGCGCCTGGCACAAACCCGAGAATTGGGCCACGAACTCCGCACCCTCGCCCATCGGAACGGGAGCATTGATCGCATGTATAGGCACCGCTCCCCGAAGGGCCGTCGCCACCTGCTCGGCGGCGGTAATGCCCGCCCGGTCCTGGGCCTCCGCCGTGCTCGCCCCGAGATGCGGCGTTACTACCACGTTCGGCAGCGAGAAGATCGGGGAGTCAGTATTCGGCTCCTCGACGTAGACGTCAATTGCCGCGCCGGCGATCTGGCCCTCTTTCAGCCCGTTGTAGAGGTCGGTCTCTTCTATAATTCCACCCCGCGCCACGTTTATGAGGTAGGCGGTCGGTTTCATTTTCTCCAATGCCTCGGCCCCGATAAGCCCCATCGTCTGCGGCGTGCGCGGGACGTGCAACGAAACGAAGTCGGAGTTCTCCAGCACTTCGTCCACACTCTCGGCCCTCTCGATGTTCATCGAGCGGATGCGATCTTCAGCGACGTAGGGATCGTAGGCCAACACCCGCATCCCCATCCCAAACGCCCCGCGGGCGACGATAGACCCGACGTGCCCGAGCCCGATGAGGCCGAGCGTCTTACCCGCAACCTCGACACCCTTGAATGCACTCCGCTTCCACTCTCCGTCCCGCAGGGACTGGTCCGCCGCCGGGATGTGCCGGGCCGCCGCGAGCATCAAGCCCAGGGTGTGCTCGGCGGCGGCGACCGTGTTGCTCTCCGGGGCGTTGGCGACCAGGATGCCGCGCTTGGTTGCGGCCTCGATGTCTATGTTGTCCACCCCGATACCGGCCCGTCCGATGGCCTTGAGGTTATCGGCGGCCTCTATGACCTCGGCGGTGACTTTGGTGGCGCTGCGGATGATGAGGCCGTCGTACTCCCCGATCTTCTCGACAAGCTCCTCCGGCGAAAGCCCGAGCAATACGTCTACCTCGAACTCTTTCTGAAGCAGCTCCACACCCCGGTCGGCCAGCTTCTCGCTTACGAGGACCTTCACGCGATCACCCCACTTTTGGCGAAGACCCTCTGGGCCGCGCCGACGCCTTTACCGAGCTCGACGGGATGATCCAGCGACTCCAGCGCCAACTCCGCGGCGGCGATGGTCGCGATGATGTCGTAAGAGTCGAAGTAGCCGCAGTGGCCGATGCGCCAGATCTTACCGGCCATATCCGCCTGCCCGCCAGCAACCTGTATCCCGTGCTCCCGGAACAACATCTTCACGAGCTGCTTGCCGTCCACGCCATCCGGCACCCACGACGCCGTAACCGCCGCATTGAGGTCCTCGTCCGGCCCAAAGAGCTGGAGGCCCATACCCTTGACGCCTTCTCTCGCGGCCCGTCCGAGCAAGACATGCCGCTCGAAGACGTTGTCCATGCCCTCGTCCAGGATCTGGCGAAGGGCCAGGTCTAGCTGGATAATGAGGCTCACCGCCGGGGTCCAGGCCGTCTGGGGCGGGTCCTTCTCGTAGGCCTTTTTCGCCGCCGTCCAATCGAAGTAGAAGCGCGGCATCCGACTCTCCTCGTGTGCCTTCCAAGCCCGGTCGCTTATGCTCACAAAGCTGAGCCCCGGTGGAATCATCAACGCCTTCTGGCTGCCGGCGACGACTACGTCCACGCCCCAGTCGTCGGTCCGAAGCTCACAGGCCCCCAGCCCGCTTACCGCGTCCACGATGGAGATGACGTTCTCGGTGGCTTTTGCGAAGCCTTCGATGTCGTTAACGGTGCCGGTAGAGGTCTCGGAGAGTACGCACATGGCGCCCTTAATCTCCGGGTCTTCGGAGAGCTTGTCGGAGATCTCGTCGCTATCCGCCTTGACGCCCCAGTCATACTTGAGCTCGGTAACTTCGAGGCCGAAAGCTCGGCTCATCTTGACCCAACGATTTCCGAAGTTGCCGCTATTGACGACGAGCACCTTGTCGCCGGGGGTGAAGAGGTTCTGAATGGCACCCTCGAACGCGCCCGTCCCGCTCGCCGCGTAGGTAAAGATGTCGTTCTCCGTCAGAAATACTTGCTTGAGATTCTCACTTACCCGGGCGAATATTTCTCCGAATTCCGGGGTGCGGTGGTGAATAATTGGCAATGCCCCCGCGGCCGAGACTTCAGGCGGTATAGGAGTCGGTCCGGGCGACATGAGACGGTACTTATTCATCATGGGATGCTAATTCCTCTCTCGAAAATACGAGTTTTCAACCCCGACAGTTTATCCACAATAGTTCGTGTTGACTACATGCTCGTGGTTACTTTTAGCAAACTGTTGCTTTCGGCCCTGTT
This sequence comes from Rubrobacteraceae bacterium, assembly GCA_965214475.1. Taxonomy (GTDB): domain Bacteria; phylum Actinomycetota; class Rubrobacteria; order Rubrobacterales; family Rubrobacteraceae; genus SIRX01. The sequence continues at coordinate 1,133,920 of OZ243953.1, forward strand.
TTTGTTTCGAGTTCCTCATCAGAAGAGTCTCACATCGGACGATGTGTGTCGGCGCTATCGGTGGCACTCCGGATGTGTACGTTGTGCTACGCCATTATCATAGCGGGCATGAGATGGTGTCCAAAAATACTGGGAGGCGCCTGATTGAGTGAAACCGGAGGTCCGAATTCGGACCAAGATAGATATGATATGGGAGGTCGCTCCAGGGATCCGTTGTGGCGCCGGTTTGTAGACCTCGTCATAGACCTGACCCCCGAGCGTCGTAGGGAAGTGGAAGAGGAACTCTTCCCGAGAGGGGCGGCGCTCAAATCTTACCTATATCGCTTTGCTATCTTGCAGTCTCTGGCGGTCTTGATAGCACTCTTCGGGCTGCTCGCGAACTCTGCCGCGGTGGTGATCGGGGCCATGCTTGTAGCGCCGTTGATGCGACCGGTGTTGTCGGTCGCGGCAACTCTGGTGATGGGCTTACCGGTCCGGCAGGGAGTCTCGTTTACCATCGTTCTCGTGGCGAGCGCCGGCTCGGTTTTCCTCGCCTGGGCTATTACAGAGCTACTGCCCTTGAGCGAGGCGAACATCCCCGGGGAAATACTGGCCCGCACCGAGCCTACGCTGCTGGATCTTGGGATAGCGCTAGCGGCGGGGGCTGCCGGAGCTTACGCCCTAGTGCGTCGGGAGGTGAGCGATGCCCTACCGGGGGTGGCGGTCGCGGTGGCGCTGGTGCCGCCGCTGGCTACCGTCGGGGCGACGTTCGCTTTGGGGCGTCCGGACTTGTCGTGGGGGGCATTGTTACTGTACCTGACGAACCTGGCCGCGATAGTGCTCATCGGGGCGGTCGTGTTCATCCTGACCGGGTTCGTCCCACGGGCCCAGATCATCCGCGCCGAGCAACGCATAAGGGCCGGAATGCTCACGGCGGGCGTGGCCGTCCTGGCGGTCTCTATACCGCTCGGACTTCACTCGTGGGGTGAAATCCGGGAGAACCGGCAAACCGAAGTCTCCGCCAAAGCGGTGGAAGCCTGGACTCGTGGAACGAAACTTCAGTCAACCGGAGTCTCGGTAGAAGACGAGCGAATTACCGTGAACGTGGCCGGGCCCAAAGAACCACCCTCCGCCAAACCCCTCGCGGCAGATTTGGCGAATAGTTTCAACTCCCCCGTTGAAGTGGAGGTTCAGTGGACGGAGCGCCAACAGATATCGGCTAAAGGTCAACCTCAGGGAGGGTAGATGATCGCGTTTTTAACGGTTTTTGTACGTCTCGTGCGCACCATCTGGCAGTCTCTGAAGGATCCCAAATTCCAGGCACTCCTCTTCTTGGTATTTGTGATGCTCACGACTGGGACGCTCTTCTACTGGAATGTGGAAGGGTGGAGTCTGCTCGACTCGCTGTACTTCAGCGTCATCACGCTGACCACCGTAGGTTATGGGGATCTCTCGCCTTCCACGAGTGCGAGTAAAGTCTTTACCATTTTCTATATCTTCGTGGGCGTTGGCATTATTTTGGGTTTCGTAAACGTGGTTGCGGAGCGTTCCCTGAAGCAGCCGGGCGTCTTCTCGCGCCTGCTCCACCACCGGGGAGAGAAGGACCCGGACGAAGAGGATTGATCGCTGTCCTCAGCAAACGTATCTCAGCCAAATCCGGCCCCGTCAAAGGAGTTTCGGGCCGAGCGAACATAACGTCCGGTATAACCGGCTTCCAGATTGTCCGTCGACTCGTACGGCTCCCGGCTCCGCATCTCGGACGGTCTCACTCCGGCGCGGATGCGTCCCTCCCGTAGGTCCATGCGTAGCACATCCCCGTCGCGCAAACGGCCTATCATGCCACCAGCGGCGGCTTCGCGGGTCATCAAGGAGATCCAGGTTCCAGAGGCACCATCCGGCGGCAACCCGTCGGTGAGGACCGGTACATTCTCTGCAAGTCCTGCCTCTTGGAGGGCTTGTTCGAGTGCCCCGAGTTTCAGGAGTCCCGGCCCTCCACGTGGGCCGTATCCCCCCACCACGACGAGGTTTCCGGGTTCTATGTCGCCATCCCGTACGGTCTGCGCCGCCTCCTTCTCGGATAGAAATATCCGGCACTCACCGGCTACCTCCTCCGTACCTACGGGCGCGCGGCAGATGGCCTCGGACCTGGAGGCCTTACCTTCTACAAAGACCAGCCGAAAGCTCTCTTCCGGCGGCGGCGGCGCGGAGGGCAGAGAGTCTTTCAGCCATCCCGTAACCGTCGGGACATCGTGTAGGTCGTCGTCCAGATGGGCGAACAGACGCTCAATCCCCTGCTCCTGAAACCACTTGGAATCCGGGTGCGCGATCTCCGGGGTTTCCGGCGTCAGGACCCGCAACATTTGGGAGAACCCCGAGATGTCTCCCTCACGCGCAACGGCGGAAAAGTGAACCATCAATTCTGGCCCACCACCCATCGAGAGTCCGGTACGCAAAGCGTTTGCCAGCGAGAAATTCCCGACCAGCTCTCCGAGACGCGGCTCCCGGTTTGCGGCGATTGCTATTGCCGTCTCGGCGGCATCACCCTTCAGAGGTACAGCCCCTAGTGCCATAAGCGCAGCGGTGTAAGCGTTGTCCCGGCGGGCGACGACCGTCGGAAGGTCCAGTCTCAAGGCGGCCAGGAAAAGTCCTATGAGTTCGGCGGGGTCAACGGAATCTATGAGCAGGGCGTCCGGTTTTTCGGAGCCGAGAAGGACTTCGGTAGTGTCTGCTATCCACTCGCGGACCAGGGCAACGCCGCCGCCCGGCCGCGCTTCAAGTAGATCAAACACCAGAGGCTCGCCGCCGGCGTCCCGGACGCGGTCCGCTTGCGCTGGGCTGGAAACACCGATACGTGGCACAGGTTAAGAGCCCAGCTTCTCCAGAAGGAGCTGGCGGACGCGTCCGCCGTCGGCTCCACCACGAGTAGCCTTCATGACCTGCCCGATGAGAACCCCGATCACCTTCTGATCCCCGCCCCGTACGCGCTCAGCCTCCTCAGGATTCGCGGCTATGACCTCGTCCACAACACCAGAGAGTTCATCACCGCTTGTCGCAGCTAGTCCTTCGCGCTCAACCACGGCGGACGGAGATTCGCCGTTGGTGAAGATACGGTCGAGAACATCGCGAGCGCCGGAGCGGGAAATGGTTCCGTAGTCCACCAAGCCGATCAACTCGACCATGCGCTCCGGGCTTACGCGCGAATCGGAGATCTCCATGTTCGCATCGTTGAGCCGGGCCTGAAGTTCGACCGTGATCCAGTTGGCCGCCTGCTTGGGGTCCACGCCGGGACTACCGGCGACAGCCTCATAGTAAGCTGCGAGGTCTCGATCCGCCGCCAGCACCCCGGCATCGTACTCGGAGAGACCGTACTGCTTGACAAAGCGGGCGCGCATTGCGTCCGGCAGTTCGGGGAGACGACTCTTTATCTCACTCACCCACACTTCGGATAGCTCCAGTGGTTGCAGGTCCGGCTCCGGGAAATAGCGGTAGTCGTGGGCGTACTCTTTGCTGCGGAGTTCGTGAACCTCGTCGGTCTCCGGATCGTAGTGAAGCGTCGTCTGCTCCACGCGGCCCCCGCCTTCCAGGATCTCCTGCTGACGCTCCAACTCGCGCGCCAAACCCCGCTCGACGAAACGGAAGGAGTTCATGTTCTTCAGCTCGGTCTTGGTCCCAAACGAACCGTCCGGGTTGCGGAGGCTCACGTTCGCGTCACAGCGGAGTTGGCCCTTCTCCATGTCCGCCTCCGAGACGCCGATGGCCCGCAGTATCTCTTTGAGGTGATTGGCCGTGGCGCGGGCCGCCTCTGGCGAAGGAATATCCGGCTCGGTGACGATCTCCATGAGCGGCGTGCCACCCCGGTTGAAGTCTATAAGCGAGCCGACCGAGCCGTGCATCCGGCCCGAAGTACCGACGTGGACGTTCTTCGCGGCGTCTTCTTCGAGATGCAGGCGTGTTAGGCCCACCCAAACGGTCTCGTCCCCGACGGGAACGTCCAGGTGTCCGCCGAGGCAAATCGGCAGGTCGAACTGGGAGATCTGGTACCCCTTCGGCAGATCCGGATAAAAGTAGTTCTTACGCGCGAAAACGGCCCGGTCCCCGATCTCACAGTTGAGCGCGAGTCCGGCCATCACACCGAGCTCTATGGCTTTCTCGTTAGCTGCCGGTAACGCGCCGGGATGCCCGAGACAGACTGGGCAAGTGTGGGTGTTCGGCTCCTCACCGTAGGTTACCCGGCAACCGCAGAACATCTTGGTTCGAGTCGCCAGATGTACGTGGAACTCCAGCCCTATGACAGCCTGATAAGTACGCTTCTCTTGAACTTCCACGTTAGCAACACCTCACGCTCCTATGTGATTCCTGACAGACTTGCGGGGCTCATTCTAGCATTATGGCCGGATGCTAAAATGGCTTAGATCTCGCGTGGAAGGGCAACAAAGGAAGGCCGGTATTACCGAGGACGAACAATCGCACCTCGTCGTCTTGCAGGGACCGAGCTTTGGGGACGTGTACTACCTGGACGAAGAACCACTCGTGCTCGGTAGCAACCCGTTCCGGGCGGACATCGTAGTCCGGGACATAGAAGTCGAGCCAGAGCACGCTGAGATCTCCTCAACAACCGACGGCGAATACACCCTGAAAGACCTGGGCACCGGCGAGCCGACCATCGTAAACGAAGAGGCCGTCGAAGATAAACAAACCCTCTCTTGCGGCGACCGCATAAGACTCGGGGATAGCGTACTGGAGTTCATAGAGCAAGACCCGATAAAAGAAGAATTTCACCGGAAGATACAGCGCCTGATCAACCAAGACTACCTGACAGGCTTGCTCGCCAAGAACCGCTTCGACGAGAAGTTCGAGCAATCATTGGAGATCTGTGAAGACGAAGGCTACCCACTGAGCGTCTTGATGGCCGATATAGACAACCTCAAAAAGATAAACGACACCTACGGACACCTCCTCGGAGAGTTCGTCGTCGGCGAAATCGGGCGCATCATACAAAAAACGCTTCCCTCCGAAGAGCTATACGCCACCCGATTCGGCGGCGACGAGTACCAGGTCATTCTGCCCCGCCTCACAAAAAGAGAGGCTATGGAAGTCGCCGAAGAGATCCGTCACCGCGTCGAAGAGTACGCCTTCGAACGCGAGGGCGTCTGCGCAAACCCCACCATCTCCCTCGGGGTAGCATCCTACCCCGAAGACGGAACCGCCCGCGAAACCTTGACCGAAGCCGCAGACAACGCCCTCTACCGGGCCAAACACGCCAGCGGCAACGCTGTTTGTGAGTAGTTTTCCTGCACGAAAACCGAACACTCGTCTAGTTTATACTCACAAAAGCATCCACTCCTACACGGGTATTCCTTGAAGAAGCGTTCTTTCTTCCCAGCACCTTTACTACTATCTTGTGGGAGCCAGAGGTTGCCCAGGCCCTCTTGAAGACCACTTGGCGCGCCTTTGTTTTGGCTGAGTAGAGGTCTACGACTTTTACCCTGGTACCGTCCACATAAATCTCTGCCTTACCCCTGTTCGGACCCTTGTGGGTCACCCACGCCGCTTCTCTGCCGGTGAAGGTAAACTTAGCCCGCGGCCCGGCGCTGGTCTCGTAGCGGACGTAACCACCATAGGCGCTGTTCAGGGCCTGACGTACCCAAGACCCAGTGGGGAAGCTCACGGCAGAGCTTCCCTCCTGGTAGGCGGAAACCACGAAGCTCGGTCCAGACTTGTAGGCGCTCCAGTTGCCGGCTTTATCCTGGGCGCGGACGCGGAAGCGATGGGTTCCTCGTTTTAAGTTGGGTGTCTTCGTCTTGGCTAATGGCTCTGAGAGGTTTATATTTGCAAACGGTCCTCCGCTTACGCTGTGCTGTAGCTCGTAGCGAGCTAGTCCGCTGTGATCATCTGAACCGGTCCAGGAAACCCTGACCGGTATATTGGAAGCTGCTAGCTGGGAGGGAGCCAGGAACCTTTCGTCTGGCGCGTTTACCGTGGGAGCGTTGGTGTCCACGGTAAAGGTACGTTTCGCTGGCGTGGCATCTTTCTGATCCAGGGAATCCACAGCCCGGACCTCGAAGGTGTGAGAACCTTGAGCGAGAGAGGAGTAATCTTTGGGAGAGGCGCACGCCTCGAAAGCGGCGCCGTCCAGCCTACACTCGTAGGTGATCTCCTGTCGGTCGGAAGCAAAGGCGAAGGATGCAGTGGCTGAGCTGGTAAGCCCTTGGGGGCCGGAGGTGATGTTTGTCTCGGGCGGCGGTGGCGGTTCCTCCACGGCTATGTTCACGGTAGCAGTGTTAGTACCTCCGTTGCCGTCCAAAGCTGTGTAGTCGAAGGTGTCCTGGCCTGTGAACCCGGAGCTTGGCGTGTAGGTACACTCTCCGGCCTGAGTACAGTCTACCTGGCCGTTTGTGGGCTGGGTCGGGTTGCTTACCGTTAGCTGATCTCCATCCGCATCCTCGTCGTTTGTGAGAACCGAGATCTTCACGGCATTGTCTTTCTGGGTCGTGGCGGAGTCCGGGTTCGCTACGGGTTGGTCGTTTACGGCATTTACCGTGATCGTTGCGGTAGCGGTGTTACCGGGGTCTTGGCCGTCGGTAGCTTTGTAGGTAAAGGTATCCGTACCGTTGTAGTCCTTATTGGGTTTGTAGGTGAAGGATCCATCCTCGACGAGCGTGAGGGCGCCGTTGGATGGCCCGTTGACCTCAACGGCGGTTAGAGTGTCATTCTCGGGGTCGGCATCGTTATCCAGCACGCCAGGGGCTGACACTGTCAGATCGTTGTCCTCTTTCGTGGTGTAGGTGTCGTCTTTGGAGACTGGCGGATCGTTTACACCGGGGGTTACGTTGACCGTTACGGTGGCTTCTGCGGTGCCCCCGTTGCCGTCCGCTACCGTGTAGGTGAAGGCATCCTCTCCGGTAAAGGTGTCATCCGGTATGTACCTAAGCGACCGATCCGGGTTCTTTTCCACCGTGCCGCCCGAGCCTTGGGTGAATTCCTGTACGGTGAGGGTGTCGCCTTCGGCGTCGGTGTCGTTGGCGAGCACGTCTATGTTCTTGGGCAGGTCTCCCGGTGTGGTGGCCGAGTCGTCTTTGGCTACAGGAGCGTCATTGACAGGGCTCACCGTGATCTTCGCCTGCACCGGCTCCGAGCAAGCAGGAGTAGCTGCCCCATCGCAGGCTTTGTAGGTGAAGGAATCTTCACCGTTGAAGTTCGCCTCGGGCTCGTAGGTGAACGATCCGTTGGGATTCAAGGCAAGGTTGCCGCTCTGAGGCTGACTCGCCACTTCTGCTGTGAGCTGATTGTTGTCTGGATCAGAATCGTTGTCCAGCACACCGGGTGCGTCTACCGTGAGGGTGTTGTCCTCGTCCGTTGTGTACGTGTCAGCCTGGGCTTTGGGTGTGTCGTTTATGGCTTTTACGGTGACGGCAACCTTGCCCTGATCCGTACCACCGTTGCCGTCCGAGGCGGTGTAGGTGAAAGAGTCCTCACCGTTGAAGTTCGCCTCGGGTGTATAAGTACACTGCCCGCCATTTGTGCAGTTGACCTGGCCGTTCGAGGGCTGGTTGGTATTGCTTACCGTGAGGCTGTCTCCCTCGGGATCTGTGTCGTTTTCGAGAACGTCTAGCGTTACCTCGCCGTCCTCATTCACGGTTGCAGAGTCGTTTCTGGCGGACGGTGGCTGCTGGGGCACGGAGAAGGCCATGATGAAGGTGTTGGGGGCTCCTTCCTCGGTGGCTCGCGTATTGGGCTTCGCGAGGGAGTAGACCTGAGCGCCAATGCTCTGCACGGTAGAAAGTGCCACCGACTGGTTAGCTGCCGCTCCGTAGTAGAGTTCGAAGGTGCGTTGTGCTCCGGGTTTCAGGGCTCCGAGTTTGAGGTCTATGAGTGTTCCCTGGTCGTCGGGGCCATGATCTATGAAGAACCCGCTGGCCCCATAGCTCTCTTTGCCACTCAATGGGTCGGGGCTAGCAAAGCCCTCGTTGCTGGAGAAGAGCAGGTACGGGGTTTTCTCTCCGTCTATGCTAACCAGCTCGTCGAAAGCGGTGGGTTCCGCGTCCCAGTCTGCGACTCTTCTGTAGCGAACATCGTCCGCAACCTGGCTTCCAGTGTTCTCGATGGTTATCTTGGCCATGAAGAGGTTGTCTGTGGCGGAAGAGGTCTTGAAGTCGTGGGTAATTTGAAAGGAGACCTCACTACCCGCAGCGCCTACATCCACAACTGAGGTTGCGCTGTCGGATGTTGCAGTGAAGTTCGAGACTGTGATGTTGCTCTTACCGTAGTCCAAGTTGCCGCTGACGAAGCCTGTGGTGTCGGTGCCAGCGTCGACTATGCCCCATCCTTCCTGGCTGCCACCGGGGGAGATACCATCGTTGTCTGTAGAAGAGAGGCGCAAGCCAACGTCTGTAGTACCCTCGCCAGATGAGGCTGTGCCGCCGGGAACGCCTAGGTTGGCTTCTGGGTTTACGCCGAGCTTTACCGTACCGTTGGTGAGGATAGAGGGTGACGCTTGGGCTGTGTATGCGGGCTTTGCAAAGAAGAGTGAGCACACAAAGATTACAGTTATAAAAATAGAGCCGACAAAGCAGTTTAGCGTTACGCTGCGTCGGTCTCTCGTCTGTTTAAGCAAGTAGTTAATTTCTATCTCCAGATTTTCTTTTAGCAATATCCCAAGCTGCTATCTTCAGGTAGATCGACATATTCTTCAACTCCCACTTACCTAACCTGCTGACTTATTCGAGCAGCTTTTTCTCCTCTAGCTGTTAGATCGAACCAGGGTATGTCGTCACCCAAATTGGGGTCTCTGCCAAGTTCCGACCACAATTGTTCAATGTACTCAATGACTTCCTCTGGAGCAAGAGACCAAGGCTTGAAGCCGCCTTCCTCTGCAAGCTCCCCTGCAACAAGCAATCTTTCTCTCACTACTAATTGTCGCATTAACTCTATAGACGCTTCTTTAACTTCGCCAAACTCCTGAACGTTCAGGTGGAAGCGAACTCTTGAAGGAATCTGCCACAACCCTATATAGTCGTCAACTCCCTCTACCAGGAACTCGCGTTTAATTTGCTCTAAGCTACTATCCATAACCCCTAACCTACGAACTTGATTTTGTCTATGTCAGTGTGCCCTGGAATGTTTACGTTGATAGTAGGTGGTCCAGATTTAGACTTCGGTCGGTACGTAACGTACCCGCCTTCAGGAAGTTTATAAACAGAACCTCCGCCCGGAAGCTCCTTCACCTTAGTACCTCCAGAAGCGAGCTTTTTGGCTAGTGCTTGTGCTTCTCGCGTTCCGCCTGGCACCTCCCTTATAGTGAGACTAGAGCCTGCTCTACCTATTAGCTTGCCATCTGGTTTGAGCACGTTCGCTCTACGAAGAGGAACGTCGTCCCTAGCCTTAAGCAATTTGCCAGCCTTACCAGCCCCACCAAGAGGATTGACCGATCCGAACACAGCATCCCGGCCTACAGTCCTGAGAAAGTCTGCCCGGTTGATCCCGCCCTTGTCCGCACGATGGGTGAGGTAGTAGCTACCCGCCGAGATGGTTCCGCTCTGCAGAGCGTTCCTTCCCAGGTAGACGACTACCGGAACCACCAGCAGTGCCGGAGCTATCTCACCATCGGGGTCTGGGTAAGCCAGAGGGTTGTTCACACCATATGGATAAGGGTTCAGCGTTTGGGGCATGGTGGTGATCCCGGCTACCGGGTCTTCACTCATGAACCTACCAGCCGAAGCATCGTACTGTCTAGCGTGGAAGTCGTAGAGCTTGGTTGCTGGGTCGTAGGCGTTTGCCAGATAGGTGTAGGGCTGCTCGCTCTCTCCACTCCGCTCGTTCTGTGTGCCGAAGGCTGTGTAGCCGTAGGTGTCGGTGAGATTACCCTCACTGCCGAAGAGCGCCGTTACGCTGCCGATGGAGTCGTGGTGGCAATTGGCATTTGGAATTTCAGTTGTCGCGGGGGCTGCTTGCTTTAAAAAGTCACAGCCGTTGATGGCGTTCATACTTGTCATCCTAAGGCTCCACACTTCGGCAGGTTTCAAGGGTATAAGGCCCCATTAATGACTTTGCTCGTTCATAACATGCGGGTCTGTCAGTCAAAACCCAACATATAGTAGCTCTTAGGACACCGCGCACATCTTCATCATCACTAGTAGCCATATCTTCCAGAAGCCCGAATATTCGCTGTAGTTCTTCAATGTTCCGGTCAAGAGAATCGCTAGACTCTAGTAGAGATATCAGGTGAAAGTTCAATATATCACCGTATAAAATGTGAGGTTCTGGATTTTCTGGGTTCCACCACTCAAGCTCTCGTTTAACCTTGGATTCTAGCTCGGGAATACATTGAATTAGTTTTTCGTTCAACTCTGAATACCGTATTGTCATTAGGGCCACTGTCCCTGAGATTTGAGAGCATTGATCAGATCGTTGCGAACGTGCTGAGCAGTTTGTTTGTCGGCAGCGCTGAGCTTTTCACTTTCAATTAGCCTCTCTAATTGCCTTGCTCTAGCTTTTCCTTTAGTGATGTGACCACTGTCGCCGACGCGTCGGATGTAGTCAGCGGTACCACCTGGGGTTTTATCTTGGCGCCTAAAGAGGTTCTCGAAAGCGTCGTCCAGCTTCTTTCCCGCTTCAGTAGAAGTGTCCCTTACAGGAGGCCGCGGGAAATTACGCGCAACATCGTCAGCTCCACCACCAGAGGCTTTGAGAACCTTAGAGACCTTGCCAGCCCCACCAAGAGGATTGACCGATCCGAACACAGCATCCCGGCCTACAGTCCTGAGAAAGTCTGCCCGGTTGATCCCGCCCTTGTCCGCACGATGGGTGAGGTAGTAGCTACCCGCCGAGATGGTTCCGCTCTGCAGAGCGTTCCTTCCCAGGTAGACGACTACCGGAACCACCAGCAGTGCCGGAGCTATCTCACCATCGGGGTCTGGGTAAGCCAGAGGGTTGTTCACACCATATGGATAAGGGTTCAGCGTTTGGGGCATGGTGGTGATCCCGGCTACCGGGTCTTCACTCATGAACCTACCAGCCGAAGCATCGTACTGTCTAGCGTGGAAGTCGTAGAGCTTGGTTGCTGGGTCGTAGGCGTTTGCCAGATAGGTGTAGGGCTGCTCGCTCTCTCCACTCCGCTCGTTCTGTGTGCCGAAGGCTGTGTAGCCGTAGGTGTCGGTGAGATTACCCTCACTGCCGGAGAGGGCTGTTACGCTACCGATGGAGTCGTGGTGGTAGTAGCTGGGGCTCCCTGATCCCTGCTCTCGGGAGATGAGCCTGTTTCCGGGTCCGCGCAGGTAGGTGCTGCTCTCTGGTCCGGTGCTCTGTTGAATGGCCTCTAGTCCATCGTAGAGGTAGTCGGTTGTTGTCTCTCCGCTCTGGGAAGAAACTTTGCGGCCGAAAGCGTCGTAGGTGTAGCTGGTGTCGCCGGCTTTCGTGATGCGGTCCTCGAAGTCGTAGGTGTAGTCGGTGGTGCTCTGGCCTATGGTCTTTTTCGTGAGGTTGCCGTTGGCATCGTAGGAGTAGGTGGTGTCTCCGGCCTTCGTCATCTGCTCGGCCCCGTCGTAGGTGTAGTTCGTGGTTTTCGTGCCGTTGGGGGTGGTGCGGTCCAGGCCGGTGCGGTTGCCGGCGGGGTCGTAGGTGTAGGCGTAGCTGCGGTAGCGGTGGCTCTCTCTTTTGAGACGATCTAGCTCGTCGTAGGCGAAGGTGCTCTCTTCACCTTCCTTGTCCGTTATGGAGGTGACGTTGGAGTTCTTATCGTAGGCGTAGGTTAGCTCTTCGAGTACCGTGGATGGCGTGCCAGTGGCTGTTGCCCTGGCTGCGGTTACGCGACCTATCGGGTCGTAGGCGAAGGCTTCTCCGGCCCCGTTGGGGTAGGTGGTCTCGGTGATCCGGTCGAGCTTGTCGTAGGCGTAGGTCGTCTCCGCTCCTCCTGGCGCAGTGGCCGCGGTCATGCGGCTCGCCGCGTCGTAGGTGTAGCTTGCTTTGCCTCCGCCGGGATAGGTGAGGCCGGTGTGGTTGCCGGCTGCGTCGTAGGATTGCTGTATGGTCCCCTGCGGGAAGGCTTCTTCTGTGAGCCGGTCCCGGTTGTCGTAGTTGTAGTTGGTCGCGCCGGTCTTGTCGGTGAGCGTGGTGAGATTGCCTACGGCATCGTAGGACATCTCGATCTTGCTCGCGTCCGGGTAGTTTGTTGCCGTGAGACGGTCCAGGTCGTCGTAGCTGTAGCCGGTCTCTTTGCCTTTGGCGTCGGTGCGGCCGGTTACGTTGCCCACCTTATCGTAGGTGTAGCTGCGGATCCGGCCGAGCGGGTCTGTCTCTTCGGTAAGCCTTCCGAGGGCGTCGTAGGTGTAGGTCTTTGCGTTGCCGTTGGGGTTCACGGCCTCCGTCATCCTTCCCGCAGGATCGTAGGCGTAGGCGGCTTCACCGCCTTTGGCGTCAGTTACGCGGGTGAGCCGGTCCAGCGGACTGTAGGAGTAGTTGGTGGTCTTACCTTTGGGATCTGTGGTCCCGGTCATCCTGCCTGCTGCGTCGTAGTTGAAGGTGGTGGTAGCTCCGGCCGTCGTGCCGTCGGGGATGGTCATCTTTGTGAGCCTCGTAAGGGCGTTGTATTCCATCGTAGTGTCTTTGCCCTTGGGATCAGTGATCCTGGTCAGGTTCGCCTCGGTGTCATAGGTGTAGGTGGTCTTGTTGCCAAGAGGGTCTGTCTCGGAGGTTGGTTTGCCCACACTGTTGTAAGCGGTGCTCCAGGTGCTGCCCCGCTCGTCGGTGTAGCTGGTCGGGTTTCCGTTTGCGTCGTAGCCGAAGCGTTCGGTGGCGCCACCGGGATGCGTGACCGCAGTGATCCGGCTCATCGCGTCCCGATCCAACGTCGTGCTCCTGCCGAGGGCGTCGGTCGTCTGCGTTACCTTGCCGAGCGCGCCGTAGGAGTAGTTCGTAGCGCTACCTTTCGGGTCTGTGAGCGTAGTGAGGTTGCTTTCGTCGTCGTAGGCGTAGGTAGTTGCTCTTCCTTTGGCGTCAACCGAGCGGGTGAGCTGGCCGCTCGCCTCGTACTCGAAGGTGGTCTCGTTCTGCAGGGCGTCGGTCATGGCTGTGGGGTTACCGTTTGCATCGTAGGTGTAAGTGGTGGTCGACCCAGTTGGGTCGGTCTCGCTCTTGAGGCTGTTGAAGGGGTCTCCGTAGGTCGCCTGCCAGGTGTCTCCGTTTGGGTAGGTGATCCTGGTGAGGTTGCTCTTCTCGTCGTAGGAGTAGTTGGTGGTGTTACCTAGCTCGTCGGTCTCCGAGGCTCGGTTACCCTCGGCATTGAAAGTGTAATTGGTCTCGTTGCCGAGCGGGTCCACTATCTTCGTTACCCGCTCCATCTCGTTGTAGTGGAAGATGCTCCGATTATTCTTGGAGTCGGTTACGGTGGTCTTGTTGTTGGCTTCGTCGTAGGCGAGGTTCATCTCGTAGGTGCCGTTCTCTCCCACGGTGGAGCTTACCCGGTCCTGGTCATCGTAGGCGAAGGAGAAGACGTTGCCCTTTTTGTCTGTGATCTGGGTGAGGTTGCGTCTTCCTCCATAAGAGTAGCGCAGCTCTTTTCCTGCCTGGTCGGTTATGGAGACGAGATTGCCGTTGTCGTAGGCGTAGGAAATAGAGCTACCCGACGGGTCGGTTAGTTTGGTGATCCTGCCGTCGGCGTTGTAGACGAGGGTCGTTTCTCTACCCGCAGTATCCGTGATCCCTGTCAGGTTGCCGTTTGTATAAGAGAAAGTCATGGTGTTGCCGTTTGGACCTGAGATCTTCTTGAGTCGGCCCTCACCACCGAAGCTCCACACGAAACCGTTCTTCTTTTTCAAGGTAAACGATCCATCGGCCTCTTTGGTGAGCTTATCCTCGTAACCGCCAGGGGCAGCATACGTGCCGTCGGCGTTACTGGTAAAGGTCAGCCTTCTGCCCTCTGGGTCTATCTCCGTTACCGAGCCGTCGGAGTCCTCTTCGAGCTGCGCGTTGTAGTTGTGGGTCCAGCCGTAGCCCAGGGGGCCTCGTAGAGTATCCTGGGAGTTGTAGGTGCGTACGAACTGTAGCGGGAAGCCTTTGCCAGGCAGATTGAGGTCTTCTTTGATCTCGTACATGTTTCCGGTGGTGAAGTTGACTGGATCGCCGCCACAAGCCGGGTTGCCGTCTACGCACTCGCCGAAGTCGTCGGCACGGTCGGGGTCAGGTCCTTCCGATGGTGGTTCCGTGGGCTCTTCAGGCCCTTCTCCCACCTGGTAGATTGTCATAGTAGCTTCGGTGGGACGTTCCGTAGGCTGTGGGCTAGATGGGCCTAGTCGTCTGGGCGGTAGGCCATTGAAGTTGTCAGGCCCCGTCGTGTAAGAAAACTCTCGACCGCCGAGAACGTGCTGGGCCGTCGCTTCGTAGTGCTTGCCACCATCCGTAATCTGGACCACGATGTTCACACCGCTGGAATGGGTTGCTCCCCAAGACCTGAGCTCCTGCTTGGTAGCCCCGTTGTAGCTATCGTCTCTACTGAAAAGTCTGTAATAATCCATCGCCCCCGCCAGGTTCCTGAGATCGTTCTGCGGAGCAGCCTCGTAGAAAGACTGGGCGTTGGCAGGCTTGGCGCAAAATAGGATCGACAAAGATGCCAGTAGAATCAAAACAACATATAGCATGTAACATTGACCAACATCCGTAACGGATAGTTTTCCCAGCTTCATCCGGTGACCTCTACTATGTCCCTATTTTTCCAGCTAGCCCAAACGGGCTAGTAAAACGGGCTAGTATATCGTAATGGAATCTTTATTCATGTGCAACTTCACGAAGCCCGACAAACATGAGGCACACTGGCGATAGTAAGTTTCTATGTTTCGACTTCAGGATAAAGTTTGCATTAGAGGCAGAATCTTCTGTCGGAGTAGCGTTCATCAAGCTCCGAACTTCTACTGGGGCTTCAACGTAAACCCAAAGTCCGCCGTCCACTCTACAGCACGAGCAGCCCGCAACAGAAGCGTTTCGGAGAAGTAGTCGCCCATTAGCTGGATGCCGACGGGCAGGCCTTCCGACAATCCTCCGGGGACGCTGATCGCCGGTATCCCGGCAAGGCTCGCGGGGACGGCGCAGATATCTTGCAGATACATAGCGAGTGGATCGTCCGTTTTAGCCCCGAGCTCGAAGGCTACGGAGGGAGAAGTTGGAGAAACTAGGATGTCGTAGCGGCTGAAAGCTGCCCGGAAATCCTCGACTATCCTGGTGCGGACTTTCTGGGCCTGGGAGTAGTAGGCGTCGTAGTAGCCGCTGGAGAGGGCGTAGGTGCCGAGCATGATCCTTCGCTTCACCTCGTCCCCGAAACCTTCCTCACGAGTCTTGCGGTACATTTCGTGTACCCCATCCGCCGGAACCCGCAGGCCGTAACGCACCCCGTCGAAGCGGGCCAGGTTCGATGAAACCTCGGCCGGGGCGATGATGTAGTAGGCCTCCAGGGCGTAGTAGGCGTGCGGAAGCTCTACCTCCCCCACCTCGGCCCCGGCATCTTCCAGATCTTTGGCCGCCTTCTCCGTCACCTCGCGTACGCCAGCGTCTATCCGGTCGTCCATAAGCTCCGTTACGATGCCGACCCGGAGGCCGGAGACACCGTCTTCGAGGCCAGCCAGGTAGTCCGGGACCTCGACGTTCGCGCTGGTGGAGTCTTGAGGATCGTGGCCGGCGATGGCCTGGAGCAGGAGGGCCGCGTCGCGCACGTCGCGGGTGAGAGGCCCGATCTGGTCCAGCGAAGACCCAAAAGCGATAAGCCCACTCCTGGAAACCCGCCCGTAAGTAGGCTTGAGCCCGACGATACCGCACAGCGCCGCTGGCTGGCGCACTGATCCTCCGGTATCCGTCCCGAGAGACCACCATCCCTCACCGGCAGCCACCGCCGCCGCCGAACCGCCCGAGGAGCCACCCGGCACCCGGCCCAGGTCCCAGGGGTTTTTCGTCGGACCGTAGGCAGAGTTCTCCGTCGAGGAACCCATCGCGAACTCGTCGCAGTTGGCCTTTCCGACCACGACCATGTCTTCGCCGAAGTTCTTTAAAGCCGAAGCGTCGTAGAGTGGCTCGAAGTTCTCCAGGATCTTAGAACCGCAAGTGGTCCGCACGCCGCGGGTAGAGAGAACATCCTTCACTGCCAGCGGCACGCCTTCCCAGAGCTTTATTACTCCGTTTTTCAGGCGTTCATCTACTCTGTCCGCCCGATCCAGAGCAAGCTCCGGCGTGGTGGTTACGAAAGCGTTTACATCCTCTTCGACCTCTTCGACTCGCGCATTGGCGGCTTCAGCGGCCTCGTGGGCAGAGACCTCACCGGACTCTATTTTCTGGGCCAGCTCATATGCGGTAAGCTCGAGCATCAGTCTATCCTCGGCACGGAGAACAGGTCATCGGCTGGTTCAGGGGAGGGCGAGAGAGCTTCCTCTTGTGGCAACTCGCTGCGCGGCTCATCCGGTCGCAGGACGTTCGTAAGGTTCAGCGGGTTTGCCGTAGGCAACACGTCGGCGAGATCGAGCTCCCCGATCTTATCTATGCTCGCAAGGATGGCACCGAGTTGGTCGCCCATCCTCTCGACTTCTTCATCCGTCAAACCCAACCTTGCCAGGTTCGCCACGTGTCGCACCTGCTCTTCGGATATCATTTTCAAGCCTCCAGACTAATCGCGCTCAGACGCGTTCATATTAGCGCACAAGTAGCCTGGGGTTTCTGTTGCATTGGCTTGTTGGTCTCTAGTCCCAGACGAGGGAGCCTGCGCTCTGGTACTCCGTAACGCGGGTCTCGAAGAAGTTCTTTTCTTTGGCGAGGTCCATTGTCTCGCTCATCCAGGGAAATGGGTTGCGCGAACCGTACTGGGCCGGCAAGCCAATGCGCTTTAGGCGACGGTCAGCGACGAACTGGACGTACTCTAGGAATAGACCAGCGTTGAGGCCGAGAACGCCATCGGGAAGGCATTCTTGGGCGTAGGCTATCTCGTACTCAACGGCGGACCGGATCATCTCGACGATCTCGTCCTTCAGGTCCGGCGTCCAGGCTTCACGGTTCTCTTCCTTTATGGTGTTGATAAGGTCGACTCCGAAGTTCAGGTGTACGGTCTCGTCGCGCAGGATGTACTGGAACTGCTCTCCGATGCCAGTCATCCGGTTCTGGCGATGAAAGGAGAGAATCATGACAAACCCGGAGTAGAAGAAGATCCCCTCCATGATGACGTAGAACCCGACCAAGTTCTTTATGAACTCCTGGATACCTTCGGTAGTCTTGGTCGAGAAGTCCGGCCGCATGACGGATTCGGTCAGCGACATGACGAACTCGTCTTTGCCCCGGATGGAGTCCACTTCGTTGTACATGTTGAAGACCTCGCGTCCATCCAACCCGAGCGACTCCACGATGTAGTGGAAAGTGTGGGTATGGATGGCTTCTTCGAAAGCCTGACGCAGCAGGTACTGGCGCGCCTCGGGGTTGGTGATGTGCTCGAAGATGGAGAGCACGATGTTGTTGCTGACCAGACTCTCACCAGTCGAGAAGAAGCCCAGATTACGCATGATGACGAGGCGTTCACCCTCGGTTAGCCGATCAGAGTGCCACAGGGCTACATCCTTCTGCATAGGGACCTCGGTGGGCATCCAGTTGTTGGAGCAGCCGTTGAGGTAGTGCTCCCAGGCCCACTCGTACTTGAGCGGCCAGAGCTGGTTCACGTCCACGGCCCGGCAGTTGAGGAGCTGTTTGTCCTCGGCGTCTATCCGCTTGGTGAGGTCGTAGGGCTGTTCATTTCCATCGGTGCAGCATTGAGACATAAACTCTCCTTTTCTGATCGGGATTTACTGGCAGGCTTCGCACTCTGGGTCGTCCGGTGAACAAGTTTCGCCCTGCTGGGCAACCACCGGGATCGATGGCTCTTCCAGCCGACTGGATGCGGACTGGCTCTTCATCCAGCGCGGTTGGATGCCGCGCTTGTTCACATCCATACTCGATTTCTCGACGTTGGTGGCCCCACGGGAGCGGAGATAGTAGGTGGTCTTTAGGCCCTTGTTCCAGGCGTTCAAGTACATATCGGAGAGAAGCTTGCCGCTCGGCTGGGCGAGGTAGAGGTTCAGAGACTGGCCCATGTCGATCCACTTCTGCCGACGGCTCGCGCAGTCGATGATCCAGCCGGAATCTATTTCGAAAGCCGTGAGATAGACTTGTTTGAGGTCTTCGGGAACCCGTTCGATGTCCTGCAAGGAGCCGTCGAAGTGCTTGAGGTCTTCGATCATCTCCTCGTCCCACAGCCCACGCTTCTTCAAATCCCGAACAAGATAAGGGTTGATAATCGTAAACTCGCCGGAGAGGTTGCTCTTGACGAACAGGTTGGAGTACGTCGGCTCGATGGACTGGTAGACACCGGAGATATTTGAGATGGTCGCCGTCGGAGCGATCGCCATGACGTTGCTGTTGCGCATACCGTTCTCCGCGACGGCATTCCGCACCGAGGGCCAATCGAGGGACGTGGAGCGGTCCATCGCTATCTCTACTCCACGTTCTTCTTCAAGCAGGTCTATAGTGTCTATCGGGAGAAGACCCCGGCTCCACTTTGAACCCTCGTAGCTCGCATAAGTTCCACGCTTAGCGGCGAGCTGCGAGGACGCGAGGGTGGCATGGTAGGAGATCAACTCCATCGAGTAGTCGGCAAAACGGACGGCCTCCTCACTGGCGTACCCCATCCGCTGCTCGAAAAGCGCATCCTGGAAGCCCATGAGACCCAGTCCGACGGGCCGGTGACGCAGGTTCGCGGTCTTTGCCTCCGGTGTCGGATAGAAATTGATGTCCACTACGTTGTCCAGCATCCGCACGGCGGTCTTTATGGTCTCGGCGAGTAATGCTTCGTCGAGGCCGTAGGCATCGGTGTGGGCGGCTAGATTTAGCGAACACAGGTTGCAGACAGCGGTCTCCTCGGCGCTCGTGTTCAGGAGGATTTCGGTGCAGAGGTTTGAGCTGTGAACGACGCCCGCGTGGTCTTGGGGCGAGCGGACGTTAGAGGGATCTTTGAAGGTGATCCAGGGGTGCCCCGTCTCGAAGATCATCGAAAGCATCTTCCGCCACAACACGTTCGCCTCGACCCTCTTGTACTGCTTCATCTCGCCTAAATCTGCCAGCCGCTCGTACTCGACGTAGCGCTCTTCGAACTTTTTGCCGTAGAGGTCGTGCAGGTCGGTCACTTCGTTCGGAGAGAAGAGGGTCCATTCGCCGCCCTCCATCAAGCGCTTGACGAAGAGATCCGGCACCCAGTTGGCCGTGTTCATGTCGTGCGTCCGGCGACGCTCGTCACCGGTATTCTTCCTCAGCTCCAGAAAGTCCTCGACGTCCAGGTGCCAGGTCTCCATGTAGGAGCACGCGGCTCCCTTCCGCTTGCCGCCCTGATTTACTGCCACAGCGGTATCGCTGACAATCTTGAGGAACGGTATGACGCCCTGGCTCTCGCCACCGGTGCCGTTGATGACGGAGCCGGTGGCCCGGATGTTGGTCCAGTCGTTGCCCAGGCCGCCGGCCCACTTGGAGAGCATAGCGTTGTCCGAAACGGCCTTGAAGATGCTTTCGAGGTCGTCGCCTACGGTGGTCAGGTAGCAGGAGGAGAGTTGTGGGTGCTGGGTGCCACTGTTGAAGAGGGTTGGGGTGGCGGAAACTACCCGAAAGGTCGAGAGCATCTCATAGAACTCTATCGCCCGGCCTTCGCGGTCGTCTTCATTCAGTGAAAGGCCCATCGCTACCCGCATCCAGAAGTATTGTGGGCACTCGATACGGCGGCTTCCGGCTTCGATCAGGTACCGATCGTAGATCGTTTGGAGGCCGAGGTAGGTAAAGTCATTGTCCCGCTCGGGGCTCAGGGTGGCGGAAAGTTTGCCGAGGTCGAACTCTAGAAGCTCGAAGGACAATCGTCCAGCCTCGATTCCGGCCTGCAGATAGTCGGCAAAGTTTTGCCGGTAGGTGGTCTCGAAGTCTTCTTCGGCAGGCATGTTGCCCCAAGCTTCGCGATAGATCACACCGAGTAGCAACCGGGCGGCTGCGGTGCCATAAGCGGGATCTACCTCGATATGAGACCGGGCAGCCAGGATGGTCGCGCGCTGTATCTGTTGGGATGTGATGCCGTCGTAGAGTGAACCCAATACCTCGTCCAGAATACGACCGGGGTCCACGCTCTCCAGATCCCGGCAAGCAGCCTCGATCCTGCGCCGAATTCGCCAAGCTTCGAACGAGCTCTCACTACCGTCGTCGTGTCGCACCTTTATGGCCGGACGGTCGCCATCGGCCGGTTCGCCCCGGAACATGCGGGCTTTTTTGTGCTCCTCGCGGTAGACGATGTAGCGACGGGCGACCCGGTAGTTGCCATCCCGCATCAACTGCTCTTCGACGAGGTCCTGTATCTGCTCTACGTCCACCGACTCGTCGGCCTCGATAATACGAGCCATTACAGCAGCCGTGGTTCGCTCGATTTCTTCCCGGAGCTCCGGGTGCAACTCTGCGCCTTTGGAGAGACCTTGCTCCGCCCGGAAAGCGTTGGCAATAGCCCGGTAAATTCTGGCCGCATCGAAGGCCACAACCCGCCCGTCCCGCTTTCTTACCGATGTTTCCTGTGTGATCATCGCTCTACCCCTTTTGCGCCGCTTTTCTACTGCAGACAGCCACGATGACCAGCAGGAAGATAGGTAGCGAAAAAGAGGCTACTTAGCCATAGGGTGTGCAAATAATAGTTTGCGCCAACCGCCGACGATGCTCTCTTACCGCGACCAGCCTCTCCCTCGAAGGCACGAGCCACCCTCCCGCACACTCGTGCGGGTCACCGGCAGGTCTTCGGACTCGCAGGCTCTTGGATCCCTGATCCAACCCTACTCACCGCCGCTTCCCAACCCCAAAAGGTCAGTGCTCTATGACGGTTTTCGTTCCTGCTCACCGCTGCGGGGCAGTTCCGGATTTACACCGGATTCCCTCTTACGACGCCGAAACCCGAGAAACTAAATAGGCTTCGACGAACCGGTTGATGCAAGGGATTATGTTCTCCTGCCGTGGCGCTGTCAACACCGAGGTGGAGAAAAACCCTGCTAAACGGCTATCTTTTTTCAGCCGTCCCGTACGCGGGCGATAGCAAGGCCGTCTACGCGCTCTCGGATGAGAGGCAGCACGATTGCAGAGAGTCGAGGATTTTGGGCGATACGCTCATTGAACTCGCGGGTGGCGCGGACGGATTTGTTTTCCGGTTCCAAGACGCTTCCGCCCCGGATAGCGTTGTCCGCCAGGATCAGGGATCCGGGTCGCGAAAGTTCTAGCGCCCGCTCCAAATATGCTGGGTAGCCTTCTTTCTCCGCGTCTATGAAGATAAGGTCAAATGGTTCGGTGCGGCTCTCGACCATCCCAGCGAGTTGGTCGTGGGCGTCGCCTACGAGCACCTCCACCCGGTTGTCCAATCCGGCGCGTTCGATGTTTTTGCGGGCGACTTCGGCGTGATGCTCGTCTACTTCAAGGGAGATCAGGGTGCCGTTTTCAGGCAGTGCGCGGGCGAAGTGTATGGCACTGTAGCCGCCGAGCGTTCCGATCTCCAGGATACGCCGGGCTCCGCTTATTTCAGTCAGCATCCGCAGCAGCTTTCCCTGGTTGGGAGAGACCTGTATCTCCGGCAGACCGGCCTGCTTTGATTCACGCAGGGTTTCTTCGAGTACCTCGTCGTTCGTCGCGAACAACTCTTCGACGTAAAGATCTATCTCTCCAAGAAACTCTTTAAAATCATCCACTTTCGTGATCCCCCCACAGGTCGAGTTCGTATTCTACGTTCGTTAAAGTAAGTCCCCTCGCCAGCACCGTGGGGCCGGCCTCGGTTCTATCGCCGTTGAAGAGCAACCTCTCGAAGTCCACGAGTTCTCTTTTACCTTCCGCTACTTCCAGCATGGTACCGACCAATGAACGAACCATACCGTAGAGAAATGAGTTCGCGGTAATGTTGTAAATAAGCAGGTCGCCGTGCTTTCGCCAGGAGGACTCTTTTACCGTGCGCCCGAAGCGCGCGTGGTAAGTTCGGTTCGGGGTGAAAGCCTTAAATTCGTGGGTGCCCAAGATGAGCTCACCCGCCTCTCTCAGTAGGTCGAAATCCAGCTCTCTCGCGAAATACAGGCTCCGCCACCAGAGCAGCGGGGACCGAACGTGCGCATTCACGATTCGGTATTCGTAGCTCCGGTTCCGGGCGTCTCTGCGGGCGTCGAAGTCTTCAGAGACCTCCACGCAACAACGGATCGCGAGGTCTTTCGGGAGAACGGCGGACATTTTATAGGCGACGAGGTGTGGTGTCAGGTCCGTATCCGCGTCGAAGGAGATCACCTGCCCGGCCGCGTGGACCCCGGCGTCCGTGCGCCCGGCGACGCTCATCTTTACCGGAACCTGCAATATAGTTTCGAAAGCTTCTGTGAGTGTGCCCTCTACCGTTCGACGACCGGGTTGCGCAGCCCACCCGGCGAACTCCGCTCCATCGTATTCGACCAGACCGGCAAACCTCACAACAGTACACCCGCCGCGAGGATAACAAGTGTTAGGAGTATCGCCAACGCGTCTCGGCCCCGGAAGCGGAGCTCACGATAGCGAGTTCGGCCTTCTCCCCCACGGTATCCCCGGCTCTCCATCGCCTCGGCCAACTCGTCGGCCCGGCGAAAGGCCCCGATGGTCAGCGGCACCAGGACCGGCACCATCGCCCGGACGCGCCGGATGAGGCCGCCGTCGGAGGCATCCGAACCACGGGCGGCCTGGGCTTTCATGATCTTCTGCGCCTCCTCGTGCAGCGTGGGGATAAAACGCAGGGCTATGGTCATCATCATCGCTACCTCGTGAGCCGGGAAACGCACCTTCTTCAGCGGCGATAGCAAATCCTCGATACCGTCGGCCAGCGCAACCGGGGCGGTAGTCGCCGTTAGAAGACCCGCCGCCGAGACCAGCAACAATATCCTGAGGGCCAGCAGAAAGCCCATCTGCAATCCACCTTCATGGATCTTCAATATTCCCCACTGGAACAGAGTTTCGCCTTCTCTAGAAAAGAATACTTGGAAGAACGCCGTAAGAGCCGCGATGAACAGCACCGGGCGCAGCACCCGTAAGAACGTACCCGGCGGGATGCGGGCGACGAGGACGAGCGCCGCCAGCACCAGCGTCACTAGCAAGAAACCCATTACGGAGCGGACCAGGAACATGCCCAGAACCAACAGGGCGGTAGCCAGGATCTTGGCCCGGGGATCCAGCGCGTGAAGGGGAGACTCTACTGGATAGAACTGCCCCAGGCTCCGGTTCACCGTTGCGCCTCCAACAGACTCTTAGAGGCGTCGAGCGTGTCTTTGTAGCGTACCGGCGTGCCGAACTCCGACCGAACACTTCTCAGGATGTCTCCCACCCGGACAGTCACCGGGGCGACCTCGGGGTTGGAGTAGAATACTTCCTCCGGTGTTCCAAGCGCCCTTATTTCGCCCTTTTCCATGAGGCATACATGGTCGGAGATCTCCGCTACTTCGTCCAAATCATGCGAGACGAAAACGATCGAGACGCCTTCCGAGAGCAGGTTCCGTACCACCCCCAGCAGATCCTGCCTAGTAGCCGGGTCGAGCCCGGCCGTAGGTTCATCCATGACGAGCACTTCCGGTCGCATCGCCAACACGCCCGCTATGGCGACCCGCCGTTTCTCACCCCCGGAGAGCGTATGCGGTGAACGGTCCGCCAGGTGCTCGACGCCAAGTAGTTCCAGAGTCTCGCGAACGCGCCGCTGCACTTCATCATCCTCCAGACCAGCTTGGCGAGGCGCGAAGGCCACGTCTTCTTCTACCGTCGGGGCAAACAGGCCCTGCTCCGGAAATTGGAACACCAGCCCTACCCTGCGGCGCAACCTACTTTTTTTCATGGCGGCAGCGTCCGCTCCGTCTACGAACACCTCGCCGTGGGTGGGGGCGAGCAGAAGGTTCATGTGTTGCACCAGCGTGCTCTTGCCGGAGCCAGTACCGCCCACGATGCCGAGCACTTCACCCTCTTCGACGTCCAGCGAGGCGCCGCGGAGCGCAGTGAACTCGAACTCCGTACCCAGCGAATAGGTGTGCCACACGTCTTTCAACTCCAGCCTCATTTTGTGTGCGCACCCTCGCCGAGCCTTTGCAAAACGTCCTGGGCCAACTCTTCCGGGGTCCGGCGCGGTGGTAGCCCCAAGTCTGCCGCGAGCCGCAGTACCGGCGGCAGGGAGAGCCGATTCTCTTTAAGAAGCTCCGCGTCCGAAACCAGGTTTCCCGGTGACACGTCAGCGACGAGGCTGCCACCGTTTATGACCAACACCCGGTCGGCGTCGAGTAGCTCCTCCAGGTGATGGGTTACGTGCAACACGGTCTTTGAGCCGCGCAGGCCCTTTACCCGATCCAAAACCTCCCTCCGTCCCGTAGCGTCGAGCATGGAAGTCGGCTCATCGAGGACAAGTATCTCCGGCTCGACCGCCAGAAGTCCTGCGAGGGCAACCCGCTGTTTCTCACCGCCGGAGAGTGTGTGAGGCTCGCGCCTTTCGTAGCCCTCCAGGCCGACGGCCCGGATCGCTTCCGCTACCCGCCCGTACATCTCTTTCTGCGATACGCCCAGGTTCTCCAGGCCGAAGGCCACGTCATCTTCCACGAACGGCGCAACGAGACCGTTGTCCGGGCTCTGAAAGAGCATACCCACGCTCTTGCGAACCTCGAAGGGCTCGGCAACGGGGTCCCGGCCCGCCACCCATATCTCGCCGGAATCCGGCCTGAGCAAGCCATTCAGCAGACGAACTAACGTAGATTTGCCACCGCCATTCGGCCCGACGACACCGACGTACTCCCCGGCCCGGACCTCGAAGCTCACGGCCTCGATAACTTGCTGCTCGCTTCCGGGGTAGGAGAAGCTCAGGTCTTTGCAAGAGACAAGAGGGGGCCCGCCGTAGCGGGCCCCCTCGTTGGAGTCTCGTGTGTGTCCGGCGTTACTCCGTATCGTAGTTGACCAGCTCCAGGTACACCTGCTCGGCGCCGTCGCCCAGTCTCGGACCCAGCTTGAGGATTCGGGTGTAGCCCGAGTTGCGATCGTCCAGGTCGGGAGCGACGTCCTCGAAGAGCTTCCGCACTATGGTCTTGTCCTTCAGGACCTTGACCGCCTGCCGGCGGGCGTGCAGATCGTCCTTCTTGGCGGTGTTGACCAGCTTATCCACCACGCCGCGGAGTTCTTTAGCCTTCGGGCCGGTCGTCTTTATGCGGCCGTGCTGTATGACCTGCCCGGCCATAGTGCCCATCATCAGGTTGCGGTGCTGGGCGTCGCGGCCGAGCTTGCGGCCCCTCTTGGCGTGTCTCATCTCCAATCCTCCTCATACTCGGCTATTTTGAGCCGAATTTCCTCGACGTTCTTCGTGCCGAGGTTTCGAACATTCGTCAACTCTTCGGAAGGGGCCTCGACCAGAGTCAGGTTATGCTCACTCGGCCTCATAGCCCTCACTCTCCAGCTCGTACCCGATCTCCGAGAGCTTCGACCGGATCTCATCCACGCTCTTCATGCCGAGGTTGCGGATGTTCATCAACTCTTCCTCGGTCATCGTGGCGAGCTGGCCGATGGTGTCCACCCCCTCGCGCTTGAGGCAGTTGTATGAACGTACCGTCAGCTCCAGTTCCTCGACCAGACGCTCGTCAGTTATAACCGTCCTTCCAGAACCCCGACGGGTCTCGGTGCTCCGAGTGCCCTCGTAGCCGTCCGTAAAGAGCCCGAGGATGTCTATAAGCTGCTTGGAGGCCTCTTGAAGAGCCTCACGCGGCTCTATCCTACCGTCGGTAAATACTTCCAGCGTCAAAGAGTCCAGGTCGGTCCGCGCGCCGGCACGAGCTTCACTCACCGAGTAGTTCACCCGCTGGACCGGGGAGAACAGCGAATCCACTGCTATAACCCCGATAGGATCGGCGTCGCTCTTGTTCTGCTCGGCCCGGACGTAGCCCTGGCCGTTCTCGACCGTCAGGCGGAGGTCCAGATGCCCGTCCTCGGAGACGCTCGCGAGGTAGGCGTCCGGGGAGACGACCTCCACGTCAGCTTTTAGCTCGATGTCCTCACCAGTGACTTCGCCGGGACCGTCTTTGATGATCTCCAACTCCATCGGCTCGTCGCGCTCCAGCTTGAACTTCATGTTCTTAACGTTAAGGATAATGTCCACGACGTCCTCACGGACACCGGGAATTGTGGAGAACTCGTGCTGAACGCCTTCTATCCGGATTTTGGTGACCGAGGCTCCGGAGAGCCCGCTGAGCATTACCCGCCGGAGCGAGTTGCCCAGAGTATGACCCAGCCCGCGAGGGAGCGGCTCGGCCACGAAGATCGCCCGCTGGCCGTCTTCTTCTTCCACCCTGAA
The DNA here is from genome assembly GCA_965214475.1 of Rubrobacteraceae bacterium. Taxonomy (GTDB): domain Bacteria; phylum Actinomycetota; class Rubrobacteria; order Rubrobacterales; family Rubrobacteraceae; genus SIRX01. The sequence continues at coordinate 1,160,258 of OZ243953.1, forward strand.
ACGGGGTGGCGCTATATCTAACATCGTCAAAAAACCACCTGCTTGGAATAAATAGGTTTTACTACCGGCTGTAGAACTCGATAATTAGTTGCTCTTCGACCGGCGTGTCGATCTCGTCCCGGGTAGGCGTGTGCAGTATCCGGCCGGTGAAGTTCTCGTGATCTGCCTCCAGCCAGGCCGGGACCGCCACAACGTTCTCTACCGCGTTCACTACGGGCTCCAGGCTACGACTCTTCTCCCGGACCGCGAGCACGTCGCCCGGACGCATGATCGCCGACGGTATATCGTGCTTTTTGCCGTTTAGCTCGAAGTGGCCGTGGACCACGAGCTGCCGAGCCTGCGGCCGGCTGGTCGCAAATCCCATCCGGAAGACCACATTGTCTACCCTGAGCTCCATACGGCGGAGCAAGTTCTCACCGGTAACGCCCTGCGACCGGGCCGCCTCTTCGTAGGCGCGGCTGAACTGCTTCTCGGAGACCCCATAGTACCAACGAGCCTTCTGCTTCTCCATAAGCCGGATGCCGAACTCCGTCTGCTTCTGTCGTCCCCGACCGTGTTCGCCGGGCGGATAAGGCTTCTTCTCCAACGGGTTCTTCCGCATCGAAGAGAGCATCACCCCGGCCCGCCGGTCTCGCCGGCCCCTGGGTCCTGTATAACGTGCCACTGCTCTGCTACCTCCTGCTTTCTTCTAGCCTCACGGTTCGCCTAGCCCCGGCGCCGTTTTGTTTGCCGGCAACCGTTGTGCGGCTGGCCCGTAACGTCCCGGATACCCAGAACTTCTATGCCCATCGATTGGAAAGTTCGGGCGGCCATATCCCGGCCCGAGCCGTGGCCCTTGACCTCGATGTCTACCCGGCGTACGCCCTGTTCCATCGCCTTGTTCGCGCAACTCTCCGCCGTCATCTGGGCGGCGTAAGGCGTACTCTTGCGGCTGCCCTTGAAGCCCAAAGCGCCGGCCGATTCCCAGGATATGACGTTGCCCTCCTGGTCGGAGACACTGACGATAGTGTTGTTGAACGAGCTCTTTATGTGGACTATGCCGGTCGAGATATTCTTGCGAACTCTGCGACGAGAGCGACTCGCTCCCCGGCCTCGCTGCTGTCGTTGACGCCCCATTTAGCCCTTCTTCCTTCCGCCGATGGACGGCTTCGGACCCTTGCGCTGGCGGGCGTTGGTCTTCGTCCGCTGGCCGCGCACCGGAAGACCCCGGCGATGCCGGATGCCCCGGTAAGAGCCGATCTCCATGAGCCGCCGAATGTTCTGGTTAGTATCGCGCCGGAGGTCGCCTTCGACCTCCAGGTTCTGGTCGATGTAGGCCCGGATCTTGCTGACCTCGCCCTCGGCGAGGTCTCGCACCTTCGTGTCGCGATCCACTTCGGCTGAATCACAGATCTTCTTGGCCGTCGAATGACCGATGCCGAAGATGTAAGTCAGGCCGATCTCGACCCGCTTCTCTCTTGGGAGGTCTATTCCCGCTATCCGCGCCATACTATCCCTGCCTCTGCTTGTGTCTGGGGTTCGAGCAGATCACCCGTACCACGCCGCCGCGGCGGATGACCTTGCACCGCTCACAGATCGGCTTCACGCTCGCTCGCACTTTCAAAACTCTCTCCTTCTTCCTTCTAGTCTTCTAATTCCGGAACCTGTAAGTAATACGTCCCCGGCTCAAGTCATAGGGGCTCAACTCGACCTTGACCCGGTCTCCCGGCAGAATCCGGATGTAGTGCATCCGCATCTTGCCCGATATGTGGGCCAAAACCTCGTGCCCGTTCTCAAGATCCACGCGGAACTGAGTGTTGGGCAAGGCCTCGGTTATCGTGCCTTCTACCTCTATGGCATCTTCTTTAGCCAAGGACCTCCTTAGATCTCTTTCTCAGGGTCGTTACAAAGTGGCTGAAGCCAAACGAATATACTATCACGCAACGTCCGTTTCTCCCACTTCCCGGCCGCTCTCCGTCAATACCCACGGGCCGTTCTCTGTGACGGCTATCGTGTGCTCGAAGTGGGCCGAGGGCGAGTCGTCAGCGGTGTAGATGGACCATCCGTCCCACTCGCTGATGCGAATATCGTAGCTCCCCAGCGTGATCATGGGTTCTATGGCGAAGACCATGCCGGTCTTGAGTCGAACGCCGGTGTCGGGAGCGCCGTAGTTGGGAATCTGGGGGTCTTCATGCATTTTACGCCCCACACCGTGAGAGACGAGGTCCCTCACCACACCATATCCCTCCGGCTCGGCGACCGACTGTATAGCGTGTCCAACATCTCCGAGACGCTTGCCGAGGCGCATCTGGTCCGTGGCCGCCGCCAGACATCGCTGCGTAACGTCTAGCAGCTTCTGAGTATCTTCAGCTATCTCTCCCACGGCCACCGTGATCGCGCTATCTGTAACGAAGCCTTCATAACGAACACCTACGTCCAGAGAGATGATGTCGCCCTCTTTCAACCGGTGTGCCGTGGGAATACCGTGTACGATCATGGCGTTCGGCGAGGCGCAAATAGAACCGGGGAAGTCCGGCGCGCCGGACGATCCCGGATAGCCTTTGAACTCCGGCGTGCCGCCACCCTCACGGATAAACTCTTCGGCGAGTCGATCCAGCTCGCGGGTCGTGACGCCGGGTCGGGCGTTCTCAGAGAGCATGTTCAGGCAAGCGCCGGTAATGCGGCCACCCTCGCGCATCGCCTCCAGTTCGCCTTTGCTCTTGCGGACGATCATGCGGTTAAGAAGTCTCCCCGTTTAAAGCTGCCATAACGTCCTCTGTAACCTCCGGGATGTCCTGGGTTGCATCGATGGTCGCCAGGATGTTCTTCTCCGCGTAGTAGTCCTTCAGAGGTTCGGTCTGGTCGTGGTAGATCTCCAACCGGCGCCGGATCGACTCCTCCGTGTCGTCGTCCCGCTGCACGAACGGACCGGGATCTTCCTCGTCATCCTCCGGCGGTGGATCGTGTTCTATGTGATAAATTTCTCCAGTTTCCTCGCTCTGGCGACGACCCGAGAGCCGCGCCACGAGCTCGTCATCCGGCGCTTCGAGCACGATTGCGGCGTCCAATTCCATGTCCCGCTCGTCAAGGGCTCCGTCCAACGCGTGAGCTTGGGCCTCGTTGCGCGGGAAGCCGTCCAGAAGCCAGGAATCATTCTGCTCCAGGTACGGCATAGTCATCTCGATGATGATCTCATCCGGGACGAGTTCTCCCCGGTCGTTGTAGTCCTTTATCTGCTCCCCAAGCTCTGAGCCGGATTTGATCTCCGCGCGCACCAAATCGCCGGTGGCGATGTGCTCCGCCCCGGTTTCCTCCGAGATACGCTGCGCCTGGGTTCCTTTTCCTGCGCCCTGCGGGCCAAGTATTACTACTTTCATCCCCTTATCTTCCACTCCTCAAGAATCCTTCGTAGTTACGCATCATCAACTGGCTTTCGAGTTGGCGCACCGTATCCAGCGACACACCAACCACGATCAATATCGAGGTGCCCCCGATAAAGATGGTAGACGGCAGACCAAGAAGCGGCGTGATCAGATATGGCACCACCGCCACAGCCGCCAGGAAGAAGGCTCCGAACAACGTGATCCTGGTCAGCACCGTGTTGAGGTACTCCGCTGTCGGGCGTCCCGGACGATAGCCCGGCACGTAGCCACCACTCTTCTTCAGGTTCTCCGCGTGCTCGATCGGGTTGAACTGCACGGCGGTATAGAAATACGTGAACATGATGATCAGCAAGGCGAACAGGACCAAGTACGGTACGCCGCTCCCAGCAGCGGAACCCGGCGGTCCGAAGAAGTTGGCGAGCTGATACAGGAACGAATCCTGGTTTCCGCCGGAGGCGAACGTCGTCAGCACCGTCGGGAAAATAAGGAGTGAAGAAGCGAAGATGATCGGGATGACCCCGGCCATGTTCACCTTGAGCGGCAGGTAGGTAGATCCACCCTGGCTCATCTTACGACCGACCTGACGCCGGGCGTAGGTGATCGGGATTCGACGCTGGCCTTCGTTCACGAACACGATTGCCGCCACAATGATAACCAGCAGTATCGCCAGAACCACCAGAGAGAGTGGACCAACGCTTCCCGACAACAGAGCGCGTATGGCGCTCGGAGCTTGCGAGATGATCGAGGCCGTAATGATAAGTGAAATACCGTTACCCAAGCCCCGCTGGGAGATCTGCTCTCCCATCCACATAATCAGCATAACCCCCGCTGTAAGGGTTACGATCATCAGGAAAATGTCAACGGCAGTAGCACCCGCTACTGCCGTGCGGAACTGCTCTGCGCGAGTAAAATAGATCGACATTGCTATGGACTGAAGGAACGCCAGTGCCAGCGTGAAGTACCGGGTGTATTGTGTGATCTTCTGTTGTCCGGTATCCCCCTCCCGCGCAAGCTCCTGCAGCCGCGGTATCGCTACCGTCATGAGGTTCATGACGATGGCCGCCGTAATGTACGGCATGATCCCGAGCGAGAAAACCGCGAGGTTGTTGAACGCGCCACCGGTGAACACCCCAAAGAGCTGCGATACGGAATTCTGCGTACCTGCGCCCTGAGCCAGCGCCGAGGCGTCGACGCCCGGCAGCGGTATGAAAGCCCCGAGCCGATACAGGGCTATGATAACCGCCGTGAACATCAGCTTCCGGCGCAGATCCGGTACGCGCCAGGCGTTTGCGAGGGCTCCTAACATCTAGCTATCGCTCCAGTATCTCGGTGCTCCCACCGGCGGCCTCGATCTTCTCCTTCGCCGACCGGCTGAAAGCGTGGGCACTGACGGTTACGGACCGATCGATCTCCCCGTCGCCGAGGATCTTGACGAGCTTCGCGTTTTTTCTTACCATACCAGCGTCCCTTAACTCCTCCGGCCCAATGGTATCACCGGAAACTTCTCCGAGTTGCCTCAAATTTATCGGCGCGTACACCGTAGGGCGTGCCACCGTGTGGCGTCCGCGGGCCTCGCCCTTTAGGCGCGGCAACCGCCGCTGCAGCGGCATCTGTCCGCCCTCGTAGCTTGCAAACCCCGAAGCTCCGGACCGGGACTTGGCCCCGCCGTGGCCGCGGCCGCTGGTCTTTCCATGTCCCGAGCCCGTACCGCGTCCGACGCGCTTGCGCGATTTCGTGGAACCGGCGGCCGGTGAAAGTTCGTTAAGTCTCACTACTCTTCAACCTCCTCGACGTGAACCAGGTGGCGCACGTTCTGGACCATACCCCGGATCTGGGGCGTGTCGTTGTGGACCCGCGAGTCCCGGATGCGCTTCAGGCCCAACGCCCGCACCGTCTTCTTGTGGTTACCGAGAGACCCGATAACGCTCTTCATCTGCGTAACTTTTAGTTGGCTCATGAGGTGATCTTCACCCCCCGCATCTGTTCGATCTCGGCCTTGGACCGGAGCTGCTTGAGCCCCTGCTCCGTGGCCTTTACCAGGTTCACCGAAGTGGTGGAACCGAGCGCTTTCGTCAGCACGTCCTTGATCCCGGCGAGCTCCAATACCGCCCGAACGCCGCCACCCGCAATAACCCCCGTACCTTCCGAGGCCGGCTTTAGCATCACGTCCGAGCTAAGGAACTTACCTAAAACCGCGTGCGGAATAGTGGTGTTCCTCATCGGCACCTGGAACATCGCGTGCCGAGCCTTCTCCTGGCCCTTAGCAATAGCTGCGGGTACTCCGTTCGCCTTGCCCAGACCGACCCCTACGCGGCCTTTGCCGTCGCCGACGACGACCAGGGCGCTAAAGTTAAAGCGCCGGCCGCCCTTGACGACCTTCGAGACGCGCCGGATCTCTACTACGCGATCCTGAAACTCCGTATCGCGCTGGCGTCCGCCACGTCCGCCGCGACCTCCGCCGCCTCTATTATCGTTTCTACCTCGACCCAAGACCTGACCTCCTGATTTCTAAAGCTTTAATCCGCCGGAGCGGGCGCCCTCTGCAAGCGCGGCCACCCGGCCGTGATATCGGTTGCCGCCCCGATCGAAGACGACCTCTTCTATGTCCGCGGCCTTCGCCCGCTCAGCGATCAGTTCGCCGACCTTCCGGGCGGCTTCGACACGGTTTTCTGCGTCGCCGGCCTCGCGGGAATCGACGGCGACCAGCGTGTGGCCCTCATCGTCGTCCACGAGCTGGGCGTAGATATGTACGTTCGAGCGGTACACCGAGAGCCGCGGACGCTCGGCGGTGCCGTAGATCCGGCGCCTAACCCGCTTCCGCCGCTTATCGCGGTGCGCTCTTTTCTCCAAAGTTGCCATCTGGTTTCTCTTCCTTTCCTACCGCTAACCGGCTTTGCCGACTTTGCGACGGATCGTCTCGTCCTCGTAGCGGATGCCTTTGCCCTTGTACGGCTCCGGCGGACGAACCTTCCGAATCTCCGCCGCCGTCTGGCCGACCCGCTGCTTGTCTATCCCGCGCACGATAATCGTCGTCGGCGCCGGAACCTCGAAATCTATCCCCTCACGAGGCGAGATCGAGACCGGATGCGAATACCCGACCTGCAGGTTTATATCCTGCCCCTGCAACGCCGCCCGATATCCAACGCCCGCTATCTGCAGCGTCCGGGTGAAGCCATCCGTCACACCGGTAACAGCGTTCTGCAACAACGACCGCGTTAGCCCGTGCATGGACTTGTGCTCCGGCGACTCCGAGGCCCGCTCCAAGACGATACTTCCGTCCTCCTGCTTCACCTCGACGCCCTTGCCGATAGGTACTTCCAACTCGCCCTTCGGACCGGTCACTTTTACGCTGCGGCCCGAGACATCTACCTGTACGCCGCCCGGTACTTCGACCGGTGCTTTACCAATTCTCGACATAAACGCTCAATCCTCCTAGTAGACGAAGCAGAGGACTTCGCCGCCAATGCCCTGCCTGCGGGCCTTGTGGTCGGTGAGTATCCCCCGCGAAGTCGAGAGTATCGCCACGCCGAGCCCGTCGAGCACCCGTGGGATATCCGACTGCTTGCGGTAAACCCGCCGTCCTGGACGGCTCATGCGCCGCAGTCCGGTGATGGCCCGCTGTCCGTCAGGACCGTACTTCAACTCTATCGTGAGCTTTGCCTCGGCCCCGGAGCCGCTCTCGGAATAGTCCTGAATGTAACCCTCTTCTCTCAGGATACGCGCGAGATCCGCCTTCATCCTGGAGTTGGGTATCTCGACCGTGTTGTGTTTTGCCATTCCCGCGTTGCGGATACGGGTTAAGAAATCCGCTATAGGATCATTTACCGCCATCTCTACCTACCAACTCGCTTTCGTCACGCCCGGGATCTTGCCTTCGTGCGCCAACTCCCGCAGGCAGATGCGGCAAAGGCCGAACTTCCTGTAGTAGCCGTGCGCCCGGCCACACCTCTGGCACCGGTTGTACTCCCGCGTCGAATACTTCTGGGTTTTCTTCTGCTTCTCCAGCAGCGCTTTCCTGGTCATCTAGAAACTCCTAATTCTCGCGGAAGGGCATACCGAGTCGCCGCAGCAACTCTCGGGCTTCCTCGTCTGTCTCCGCGGTGGTCACGATCGCGACGTCGAGTCCACGTGTCGCGTCTATCTCGTCGTAGGAGATCTCCGGGAAGATGAGCTGCTCCCGCAATCCCAGCGCGAAGTTTCCACGCCCGTCGAAGGAACGGGGGCTTATGCCCCTGAAGTCTCTCACGCGGGGCAGGGCTATAGAGATCAGACGATCCAGGAACTCCCACATCCGCTCGCCGCGCAGGGTAACCCTGGCGCCGACAGGCATGCCCTCACGGATTTTGAACCCGGCGATGCTCTTGCGGGATCGCCGAATCTGTGCCTTCTGGCCGGTGATCCTGGCGAGGTCCGCCATCGCGCCGTCCATGGCCTTGCTGTTGTCCACGGCCTCTCCGACGCCCATGTTCACGACTACCTTCTCGACTTCGGGTATCCGCATGGGGTTCTCGATCCCGAAATGCTCCTTGATGTTCGGGGCGATCTCCTCGCGATACCGCTCTCTCAATCTAGCCATCTATGTCCTCCCCGGACTTCTTGCTCACCCGGAGCTTCTCTCCCGCGTCCGTGAAGCGATGCCCAACTCGGGTCGGCTCGCCGGAGGTCGGGTCCACTACCATCACGTTGGATACGTGCAAGGGAGCCTCAAAAGTGTAGAGCCCCTGCTGGTTGTTTTGGCTGGGACGTGCGTGCTTGGTGCGGATATTTATTCCTCCCACGACTACCCGATTCTCTTTCGGGATTACGCGCTCGACTTCGCCGCGCTTGCCTTTCTCCTTGCCGGAGATCACCTGCACGGTATCCCCGCGTTTCACCTTCAAGCCCATCTCTACAACACCTCCGGAGCGAGCGATATTATCCTCGTGTAACCCTTGTCCCGGAGCTCACGCGCCACAGGACCGAAGATCCGTGTACCGCGCGGCGCCCCATCCGGGTTAATGACTACACCCGCGTTCTCTCCGAACCTTATGTACGAGCCATCATCCCGCCGGGTTTCTTTTGCAGTCCGAACTACGACGGCCCGAACGACCTCGCCTTTACGGACCGCGCCACCCGGCGTGGCCTCTTTAACAGCGGCCACTATTACATCTCCAACGCCGGCGCTGCGCCGTTTGCTGCCACCGAGAACCCGAATAGTCAGCAGACTCCGGGCGCCGGAGTTGTCCGCTACCCTTATTTTTGACTCCTGCTGTATCACTACTCTGCCCTCGATATAACGTTCGCCAACCGCCAGCGCTTACGACGCGAGATCGGCCGGGTCTCTATGATCCGCACCGTGTCGCCTACTTGAGATTCGTTCTGCTCGTCGTGAACGAGGAACTTCTTGGAACGTCGCACGCGCTTTTTGTACTTCGGGTGGCGCACCAGTGTCTCCACCGAGACCGTTACCGTCTTCTCCGGCGCATCCGAGACGACCATCCCGACGCGCTCCTTGCGCGTGCCGCGGGTGGAGTCCGTCTGTACGCGGCCCTCATCGAGATCCATCCTCGTCGATTGACTCGCTACCGGATCTTCGGCAACTTCCGCTTCGAGTACTACCTCTTCCGGTAGCTCTTCGCCTTCGGTGGGCTCCGTCAGCTCCTCGGCAGGCTGCTCTTTCGTGAGCTCCTGATTCTCTGTTTTATCCTCCGCCATTTACCTCTCCTGCTGTTTCTGGTTCAGGACGGTGAGGATGCGGGCGATGTTCTTCCGCACCTGTTGCAACTGTCCTGTATTGTCCAACTGTCCGGTGGCGTGCTGGAAGCGCAGGTTAAAGAGCTCCCGCCGCGTGTCGGCGAGACGTCGCTCCAACTCTTCCACGTCCAGCTCGCGAACCTCTGCTACCTTCACTACTGAACACCTCCCCGAATCATGAATCGGGTCTGTATCGGGAGCTTCTGGGCGGCGAGGCGCATGGCGTCGCGCGCCAGCCCTTCATCCACACCGCTCATCTCGAACATCACGCGGCCCGGCTTGACCACGGCCACGTAGTCCTCTGGGGAGCCCTTGCCTTTGCCCATCCGGGTTTCGGCGGCCTTCTTGGTCACGGGCTTGTGCGGGAAGATGTTGATCCAGACCTTCCCTCCGCGTTTGATCTTCCTGGTCATCGCGATACGGGCCGCCTCTATCTGGCGGTTGGTGATCCAGGCCGGCTCCAACGCCTGCAAGCCGTACTCCCCGAAGTGAACTTCGGTGCCACCTTTTGCCTTGCCCCGCATCCGGCCCCGATGAGGCTTGCGGTACTTGAGTTTTTTGGGTACGAGCATTTTAGACCCCCCCCTCCAAGTCATCGTCCGTCTGAATCCCATGGTTGATCCAGACCTTTACCCCGATCTGGCCCATCTGGGTCTTCGCCTCACGAAATCCATAGTCTATGTTCGCGTCCAACGTATGCAACGGAACCCGGCCCTCGGAGATAGTCTCCTCACGGCTCATCTCGATACCACCGAGACGTCCACCGCAACGAATACGACACCCCTCTGCACCGCTCCGCATGGCGCTGGTCATCGCCCGCCGCATGGTCCGCCGAAACGCGGCCCGGCCTTCGAGCTGCTCAGCGATTGACTCAGCCACCAGCGCAGCATTCAACTCCGGCCGCGACACTTCGCGCACGTTGACCTGTACCTTCTTGCCGGTCAAACGCTCAAGCTCGCCGCGCAGCGCGTCAACCTCGCTGCCGCCCTTGCCGATCACGATGCCGGGACGGGCGGTGTGGATGTCCACGACCACTTCACCCTGTTCGGCGGCCTTGCGGATCTCGATGTTCGCGATGCCGGCGCGGGTGAGCTTCTTCTCGATGTGATCCCGGATCTTGAGGTCCTCGCCGAGCAGTTCAGCGTAGTCTCTCTCGGAATACCAACTGCTCCGGAAATCTACCTTCTCGCCCTTGCGAGCTACGCCAAGGCGGAAGCCTTCCGGGTGTACTTTCTGTCCCATACTACTCCTCTTCCTCCCCGTCTCCGGGCGTGTCTACGTCTGCGGTAATGGCCGCCAAGCTCTCCGGGGCCGCGCCAAGTTCCACGGTGATGTGGCTGGTGCGCTTGCGGATCATGGTCGCCCGGCCCATGGCCCGCGCCCGATACCGCTTGATGGTCGGGCCATCGTCCACCCGGATCTCCCGGACGAACAAGTCGTCTACGTCCAGGTCGAAGTTGTTCTCCGCGTTGGAGGCGGCGCTGTTTATGACGTCCCCAACCAGGCTGGCAGCCCGCTTGTTAGTGAACTGCAGCGCGCTAACGGCCTCAGCGTATCCCTTGCCACGGATTTCGTCGGCGACGAGCCGCGCCTTGCGGGGCGCTATACGGAGGTATTTTGCTACGGCCCGCATTAGCCTCTCCTCGCAGTCCGGTCGTCTTTCCGGTGGGTCCGGAAGGTCCGGGTCGGGGCGAACTCACCGAGCTTGTGGCCGACCATGTTCTCCGTGCAGAAGACGGGAACGTGCTTGCGCCCGTCGTGCACGGCGATGGTGTGGCCGACGAACTCCGGGTAGATCACCGACGCCCGGCTCCAGGTCTTTAGCATCCGCTTCTCGTTGCTGTCGTTCATGACGAGGATGCGCTCCATAAGCTTCTCCTCGACGAACGGATCTTTTTTAGAGGATCGCGTCATCTAGCGCCTCCTTCCTTTCCGGCGGCGACGCACGATCATGGCGTCCGACCGCTTGTGCTTCTTACGGGTAGGTGAGCCCTGGGTGATCTGACCCCATGGCGTAACCGGCGCCCGGCCCGGCGTGCTCTTGCCTTCACCACCACCGTGCGGATGGTCAACCGGGTTCATGACCGTACCGCGCACCGTAGGACGAATCCCGAGGTGTCGCTTCCGGCCAGCCTTGCCCCAGCGCACGTTCTGGTGCGACTGATTCCCGACGACCCCGACCGTAGCCCGGCAAGTACTCTGCACCCGCCGCCGCTCACCCGAAGGCAACCGCAGCGTAACCAGGTTCCCTTCGCGGGCGACGAGCTGGGCGCTGACCCCGGCGCTCCGGGCCATCTGCGCCCCGCGTCCTGGCTCCAGCTCCACGTTGTGGATCACCGTACCAACCGGAATGCGGTTCAGCGGCAACGAGTTGCCAACCTCGACCTCGGCGTCCGGTCCGCTCATCACGATGGAGCCAACCGTCAGGTTGCGTGGCGCCAGTATGTAGCGCTTCTCGCCGTCGTGGTAGTGGAGCAGCGCGATGTTGGCCGAACGGTTCGGGTCGTACTCGACCGACGCGACCGTCGCCGGCACACCGTCCTTCCGGCGCTTGAAGTCTATGAGCCGGTAGCGCCGCTTGTGACCGCCGCCCTTGTGGCGAGTGGTGATGCGACCCTGGTTGTTACGGCCGCCGTTCTTGGTCAACTTGCGGACGAGGCTTTTCTCTGGTTTCTCGCGGGTGACGGATTCCCTCGTCAACACAGACGAGTTCCTCCGGCCCGCGGTGACTGGGTTGTAACGTATCGCCGGCATCTTAGACTCCCTCGAACATTTCTATACTGTCGCCCTCGGCCAGCTTCACTACGGCCTTTTTCCAGGTAGGCGTCCGGCCGCTGGTCACGCCCTGACGCTTGGGCTTGCTCTTGACGTTCACGGTGTTGACCCGTGCCACCCGCACATCGAACGCGCTCTCTATGGCGTTCCGGATCTGATTCTTATTCGCCCGCTTATCCACTTCAAAGGTGTACTGGTCTTCCATCTCGATGAGGTTGTAGCTCTTCTCGGAGATGACCGGACGGATTATCACTTGATGCGGATCCATCTAACCCTCCTCCTGACTCGCGGTGAGCCGGCTGTAGGCCGCCCGCGAGAACACGACCTCGTGCGCCCGCAACAACTCATAAACTCCATACTCGCCGGGGTAAGTTATCTCCAACCCGGTCAGGTTCCTGAAAGACAACGCGGCGTTCTCGTCATCCTCAGTAAGAACCAGCAACACCGGACCCTCGATCTCCGTTTTGGAGAAGACTTCTTTAGCCTGTTTCGTCGAAGGGCTCTCGAAGCTCAGGGAGTCGAGAACGTACAACTCGCCGTCGGCGGCTTTGGCCGAGAGCGCGCCGTCGAAGGCCGCCCGGGCCTCTTTGCGGTTTATGCGCTTGCCATAACGGGCGGGCTTTGGCTTCGGTCCACCCCAGGTCCCGCCGCCGTAACGGGTCGGAGACTTCACGTCACCCGCCCGGGCACGACCGGTGCCCTTCTGGCGATAGAGCTTGGCGCCGGAGCCTCGGATCTCATTCCGACCCTTGGTCGAGGCCGTGTATGCTCGCTTGGCGTCCAACTCCGCGACGACGGCACGGTGGATCACGTGCTCTTTAGGCTCGGTCGTGAAAAGCGGTCCGTCCAACTCCAATGACGACTTCTCGCCGCTGCGGGCGTCTATTACTTGTGCCTGGGCCACGTTACTCACCCGCCTTCCGGATATTAACTACCGAGTTCTTGCCGCCCGGCACGCCGCCACGAACCCAGAGCTCGTTGTTCTCCGCGTCCACGTTAACGACCTGCAGGTTCTTCACGGTAACTTCCTTGTTGCCCATCTGTCCCGGCATCTTCTGTCCTTTGAAGATACGGGCCGGGTCAGCGGAAGCCCCGACGGAACCCGGCTGGCGGATGTTGTGCGAGCCGTGCGTCATCGGGCCGCGGTGGAAACCGTGGCGCTTGATCGTCCCCTGAAAACCCTTGCCTTTGCCGGTGGCGCTAACATGCACCTTGTCGCCAACCTCGAACACATCCGGCCCGAGGCTCTCGCCAACCTCGCCCGTTACACCGCGCAACTCCTTCAGGTAGCGGCGCGAGGGCGTACCCACTTTGGCGAAGTTGCCCGCGTGGGCCTTGCTCACCTTGTTGGCCTTCACCTGCCCGAAGCCGATCTGGACGGCCTCGTAGCCATCTTCCTCAGCGGTGCGGATGGCGGTGATGACGTTCGGCTCTACGTCCAGGACCGTAACGCTCACCAGCGTACCGTCGTCCAGAAAAGCCTGGGTCATATGCTTTTTTCGTCCAAAAACTGCCGTTGCCATAACCTCTAATTCGCCTTTATCTCGATGTTCACGCCAGCCGGCAGGTCGAGCCGCTGGAGCGAGTCAACCGTACGGGGCGTGGGCTGCTGGATGTCTATGAGGCGCTTATGCGTGTGCATCTGGAAGTGCTCGCGGGAGTCCTTATCTTTGAAGGGACCCCGGATTACCGTGTACACGCTGCGCTTCGTCGGCAGCGGGACGGGGCCGAAAACAAAGGCCCCGGTCCGCTCCGCGGTATCTACGATGGATTTAGCCGTCTTGTCTATGACCTCGTGGTCGTAGGCTTTCAGCTTTATCCTGATCTTGGAGACGGCCATTATCTACCTACTCCACTATTTCGGTAACGACACCAGCACCAACAGTACGGCCACCTTCACGGATGGCGAAGTTCAAGCCCTCATCCATAGCTATCGGCTGTATGAGCTCCACGTTCATTACCGTGTTGTCTCCGGGCATCACCATCTCTACTCCTTCTTCTAACTGGATCTCCCCAGTCACATCAGTGGTCCTGAAGTAGAACTGCGGCCGGTAGTTGCCAAAGAACGGTGTGTGACGTCCTCCCTCTTCTTTGCTAAGCACGTATACCTCTGCCTTGAACTTGGTGTGTGGCGTTATAGTGCCGGGCTTGGCTAGTACCTGCCCGCGCTCTATGTCGTCGCGCTTTACTCCTCTTAACAGGGCACCGATGTTGTCCCCGGCCTGGGCACTGTCCATGCTCTTGTTGAACATCTCTACACCAGTGACTACTGTCTTGTGGGTAGGCCTTACACCTACGACTTCTATCTCGTCGTTGATCTTGACCTCTCCGGCTTCCACACGGCCAGTTGCTACAGTCCCTCGACCCTGGATGGTGAAGACGTCTTCTACTGCTAGGAGGAACGGACGATCTATGGCCCGCTCTGGCTCTGGTACGTAGGTGTCTACGGCTTCCATGAGCTCCATGATGGCACCTTCGCCCTGCTCGCCTTCTTCACCTTCTAGTGCTTGCAAGGCGGAACCGGTGATCACTGGGATGTCATCACCCGGGAACTCGTACTCTGTTAGTAGCTCTCTTACTTCCATCTCTACTAGCTCTAGTAGTTCTTCGTCATCTACCATGTCTGCTTTGTTTAGAAAGACGACTATGTAGGGGACTCCTACCTGACGGGCTAGGAGGATATGCTCTCTTGTCTGGGGCATGGGACCGTCTGCTGCACTAACTACCAGGATGGCCCCGTCCATCTGGGCCGCGCCGGTGATCATGTTCTTGACGTAGTCGGCATGACCGGGGCAGTCTACGTGGGCGTAGTGGCGGTTTTCTGTGGCGTACTCCTGGTGAGAGGTAGCGATGGTGATGCCTCGCTGACGCTCTTCGGGAGCGTTGTCTATCTGATCAAAAGCTACTACGTGGTTGGCGGAGTCATTGGACACGTTCTTTGCCAACACCTTTGTGATGGCTGCTGTGAGGGTCGTCTTGCCGTGGTCTACGTGGCCTATGGTGCCCACGTTCAGGTGTGGCTTGTTCCTCTCAAATCTTCCTTTTGACATCTCTTATCCTCCTGTCTCTCTACTTTTCCGCTATCTCGGCCGCGATGCTCTTCGGCACCTCGGCGTAGTGATCGAACTGCATGCTGAACGTCGCCCGGCCCTGGGTCTTGGAGCGGACGGTGGTCGCGTAACCGAACATCTCGGAGAGCGGCACCATCGCGTTAATGACCTGCCCGCTGCCGCGAGAGTCCATACCCTGGATCTGGCCGCGCCGCGAACTCAGGTCGCCCATGACGTCGCCCATAAACTCCTCGGGCATAACGACTTCGACGGCCATCATCGGCTCCAGCAGCACCGGGTTGGCCCGCTTCATAGCCTCCTGAATCGCCATGCTGCCCGCGATGTGGAAGGCCATCTCGTTCGAGTCAACCTCGTGGAAGGAGCCGTCTACCAGCTCCACCTTAATGTCCACAACCGGATAACCGGCCACGACGCCGCTGTCCAGCGCCTCCTTGATGCCCTTGTCAACGCTCGGGATGTACTCCCGCGGAATAACACCACCGACGATCTTGTTGTCGAACTCGTAGCCCTGCTCCTCGTTATGCTCGGCGTTGATGACCGCGTGGCCGTACTGGCCGCGACCACCCGTCTGCCGCACGAACCGGCCCTCGATACCCTCGACCCGCTTGCGAATGGTCTCCCGGTAGGCAACTTGCGGCTGACCGATGTTGGCGTCAACCCGGAACTCGCGCAAGAGGCGGTCCAGGATGATCTCCAGGTGAAGCTCGCCCATGCCGCTTATGATCGTCTGTCCCGTCTCCTCGTCCGTGAGGACCGAGAACGTCGGATCCTCCTCGGCGAGACGCTGGAGTGCGATCGTGAGCTTCTCCTGGTCGGCCTTGGTCTTAGGCTCAATGGCCTGTGAGATAACCGGCTCAGGGAAGATCATCTCTTCCAATATGATCTGCTCCGGATCATCCGCTGAGATGAGCGTGTCGCCCGTCCCGGTGTCCGAAAGCCCGATGGCCGCCACTAACTCACCGGCATAGACCTCGTCGCGCTGCTCCCGCGAGTTCGCGTGAAGCTGCAACAGCCGTCCGATGCGCTCGCGCTTGCCCTTCGTCGTATTCATCACGTAAGAACCGGCCTTGAGCGTACCGGAGTACACCCGCATGTACGTCAGCTTCCCGACGTGCGGATCGGACTGCACCTTGAATGCCAGGGCCGATAGCGGGCCGTTCTCGTCAGCTTCGCGGGTGACCTGCTCGCCTTCGGCATTCACACCTTCCACAGGAGGGACGTCGAGCGGGCTCGGCAGATAATCTATGACACCGTCGAGCAACGGCTGGACGCCCTTGTTCTTGAACGCCGACCCGCAGAATACCGGGGTCATGTCGGTGCTAAGCGTTGCCTTACGGATCGCCGCCCGCAAGTCATCGACGTCTATCTCTTCACCTTCCAGGTAGAGCATCATCAGCTCTTCGTCCTGGTCGGCGACGGCTTCGAGCAGCTTGTCACGGTGCTCCTCGGCCAGAGTCCTCATGTCCTCGGGAATTTCGGCTTCTTCCCACTCGGCGCCGAGATCGTCCTTGTAGATGATGGCCTTCATCTCTACGAGGTCCACGATACCCTTGAGGTCCGCTTCAGCCCCAATGGGTAGCTGCACGGGAATCGCATTTGCTCCAAGCCGGTCAACCATCGTATCCACGGCCTTGTAAAAGTCAGCCCCGATGCGGTCCATTTTGTTGACGAACGCTATGCGCGGAACGCCGTACTTGTCCGCCTGACGCCAAACCGTCTCGCTCTGCGGCTCGACGCCGGCAACGGAGTCGAATAGCGCGATGGAACCGTCCAGAACCCGCAGGCTCCGCTCCACCTCTACAGTGAAGTCCACGTGCCCGGGCGTGTCTATAATGTTTACCCGATGCTGTTCCTGAACGCGGCTGTGAACCATGTCATCAGCGGAACTCTTGCCATTCTTTGAAGAGCCTTCGATGCCGCCCCAGAACACGGTGGTCGCGGCGCTGGTTATGGTGATGCCGCGCTCGCGCTCCTGGGACATCCAGTCCATCACGGCGTTACCGTCGTGGACCTCGCCCAGTTTGTGGGTCAGGCCCGTGTAGAGCAGGATGCGTTCGGTTGTCGTTGTTTTGCCCGCGTCAATGTGCGCCATGATCCCGATATTTCGGACCCGGCGGAGCGGGATTTTTCTAGCTACTTGTACAGCCATGATCTCTTAATCACCACCTGTAATGTGCGAATGCCCGGTTGGCTTCAGCCATCCGGTGGGCTTCTTCTTTACGACGGACGCTCGAACCGAGGTTGTCGTTGGCATCCAAAATCTCGCCGGCCAACCGCTGTCCCATAGACTTCTCGCGACGGGCGCGGGCGTAGCTGGCTATCCAGCGCAGGGCCAGGGTGTTGGCGCGCCTAGGCGCAACCTCTACCGGCACTTGGTAAGTCGCCCCACCGACCCGGCGGCTACGAACTTCTAGGCGCGGCCGGATGTTGTCGAGGGCGTTGTTAACGACCGTCACCGGGTTACTACCGGTCCGCTCCTCGATGACCGACAGGGCATCATAGATTATCTTCTCTGCGGTGCTCTTCTTACCGTCCAGCATGATCTTGTTGATCAACTGCTGCACGAGCACACTCCCGTAAACGGGGTCTGGTGCAATTTTTCTCTTTGGTGGGGCTGCGCGCCGCGGCATCTCTCTATCCTCCTACTGCTTCTTCGTTCCGTACTTAGAGCGGCTCTGCTTGCGGTCGTTGACGCCAAGCGTATCCAACGCGCCCCGCACGACCTTGTAGCGCACGCCCGGCAAATCTTTTACACGACCGCCACGAACCAACACCACGGAGTGCTCCTGCAAGTTATGTCCCTCGCCCGGCACGTAAGCCGTAGCTTCCACACCGTCGGAGAAACGGACCCGGGCGATCTTACGTAGCGCCGAGTTCGGCTTCTTCGGGGTCGTGGTCGAGACGCGGGTGCAAACTCCCCGGCGTTGCGGTGCCCCCCGCAGAGCGGGCGTGGCCGCCTTCTTCTTCTGTTTCTCGCGCTCTTTGCGCACGAGTTGATTGGTCGTCGGCATGGCCGCGCCTTCCTCTCTGTTCTGTAAAAAGGGGCTTACAACAAAAACTACGCGCCGCAGCATTGAGCAGCTTAAAACCGCTCTCCACCGCGACGCGTAATTTTAGGCTTAGGAAGCCGCTATGTCAAGCTCGTCGGTCTCCCGCGTCTCGTACCCTCCAACCGTGGCGGTTAGCTGCCGGTAACGAGGCAGTCCGGTGGCCGCCGGGATGAGCTTCCCGATAATGACGTTCTCCTTGAGTCCGGCCAGGTCGTCCACCTTGCCCTCGATGGCCGCGTCGGTAAGGACGCGGGCGGTCTCCTGGAAAGAAGCCGCGGAGAGGAAACTGTCGGTGGCGAGCGAGGCCTTCGTTATGCCCATGAGGACGGTGTGGAAGGTAGCCGGCTGGCCCCCTTCTTCCTCGACCCGCTCATTCTCGGCCCGTACGGAGAACTTGTCGGCGACCTGCTCGGGAAGCAGGTTCGTGTCGCCCGGATCGTCCACGACGACCTTACGGAGCATTTGCCGCACGATGACCTCGATATGCTTGTCGTGGATGTCCACGCCCTGGGCCTTGTAGACCCGCTGGACCTCGGAGACCAGGTAACGTTGGATCGCGGTGGTGCCGCGATCGTAGCGCAGGTCGTTCTCCAGAATGGCGTGGGGGTAGAGTGCGCCGTCTGTGATCGGGGTGTTGGCCATGACCTCTACGCCCTCGGAGATCTGGGTCCGCAAGAGCTGGCGCTCGACGGTGTAGGAACGGCTCTCGGTGCCGTCCGGGGAAGTAACGACCACCTTGATCAGACGCTCGTAATCCGCCTCCTCGAAGGTAACGTAACCGTCGATCTCGGAGATGACGGCTTCTCCCTTTGGATGCCGGGCCTCGAAAAGCTCCTGCACCCGCGGCAGACCGGTCGTGATGTCCTCACCCGCGATACCCCCCGTATGGAAGGTCCGCATCGTGAGCTGCGTACCCGGCTCACCGATGGACTGGGCCGCGATGATGCCGACAGCCTCACCGACGTCCACGGCCCGGTAGGTCGAGAGTGCCCGACCGTAACAAGCCTGGCAGACCCCATGCGGGTTCTCGCACTTCGAAGGCGTTCGTACCGCGACGACCGTGTCGCGCGGCAGTGACTCCTGCCATGAAGCCAGAAGCTGGGGCGTAATGTCTACGCCGGCTTCGGCGACGACCTCGCCCGTCTCCGGGTTCGCGAGGTCACGGGCCAGGAAACGGGCCGCGACGGAATCGTTCGCGTCGCCCTTTCCGTTGTCGAGGTAGAGCGGAAGCTCGATAAAGCCTTCGCTGCCACAGTCCTCACCGTTTACGACAACGTCCTGGGCCACGTCCACCAGTCGGCGGGTCAGGTAGCCCGAGTCGGCGGTCCGCAGGGCGGTGTCCGCCTGGCCCTTCCGGGCGCCGTGGGTCGAGGTGAAGTATTCGAGCACCGAGAGGCCTTCCATAAAGTTGGACTTCACGGGCTCGTCGATGATCTCGCCCTTCGTGTTCGTCATGAGGCCGCGCATACCGGCGAGCTGGGTGATCTGGGAGTAGTTACCCCGGGCACCCGAGTTCGCCATCATGGTAATCGGGTTGAGTCTGTAGAGGTTCGCCTTCATGGCTTCCTCGACCTCGTTCTTGGCCTGGGTCCAAAGACCGATGACCCGTTCGAGGCGCTCATCGTCGGAAATAAAGCCTTCGTCCCATTGGCCCTGAACCTCTTCCACGAGGCCCTCGTAACGACCCATGATCTCCGCTTTCTCCTCTGGCACGACGATGTCGTTCTTGCCGACGGAGATACCGGCCTTCGTGGCCGTGTGGAAACCAACCCTCTTAAGGGTATCCAGAAGCTGGCTAACCAATTCGGTCGGATATTGGGCCACGTACTCGGAGACGAGGTCCTTGATCTCACCCTTCTTCAACATCTGATTGACGTAAGGATAAGAGTCGGGATCGTAAAACTCACCGAGGTAATCCCTCAGCGTCTGCTCAACATTTTCGTTGAAGAGCACCCGCCCGAGCGTGGTCTCCATCCGCTCGCCATTACGGCGGGCGATGACCTTGTCGTGCAGCTTGAGCGTGCCCTCTTTGTACGCCGCCTCCGCCTCGTCATAGGAGGAGATGAGACCTTTGATCTCCTGCTCCTCGAACCCATCATCAGCATAGGTGATGTAGTAGAGGCCGAGCACCATGTCCTGCGACGGAACCGCGATCGGGAACCCGTTAGCCGGCAAGAGGATGTTCTGCGTCGAGAGCATCAGCACCCGCGCCTCGGCCTGGGCCTCGGGCGAGAGCGGTACGTGAACCGCCATCTGGTCACCGTCGAAGTCCGCGTTGAACGCGGAACAAACGAGCGGATGAACCCGAATGGCCTTACCCTCGACCAACACCGGCTCGAAAGCCTGGATACCGAGCCTGTGAAGCGTCGGGGCACGGTTCAAGAGCACCGGATGCTCCTTCACAACGTCCTCCAGTACGTCCCATACCTCGGGGCGTAACCGCTCGACCATCTGCTTGGCACTCCGAATATTCGGGGCCAGCGCCCGGTCAACGAGAACCTTCATCACGAACGGCTTGAACAGCTCGACCGCCATAAGGCGCGGCAGGCCGCACTGGTGCATCTGCAAGTTCGGGCCGGATACGATCACCGAACGCCCGGAGTAGTCGACGCGCTTACCGAGCAAGTTCTGACGGAAGCGTCCCTGCTTGCCCTTGAGCATGTCGGAGAGCGACTTGAGCGCCCGGTTACCGGCGCCGGTTACTGCCCGACCCCGGCGTCCGTTGTCGAAGAGGGCGTCAACGGCCTCCTGGAGCATCCGCTTCTCGTTATTCACGATCACGTCGGGGGCACCCAGGTCGAGCAGCCGCTTCAAACGGTTGTTGCGGTTTATGACGCGTCGGTACAGGTCGTTCAGGTCGCTCGTGGCGAAACGTCCGCCGTCGAGCTGGACCATCGGACGCAGGTCCGGTGGCAGTACAGGAACGGCGTCCATGATCATCCACGTCGGGTTGTTGCCGCTCTTGTGGAAGGCATCGACGACCTTGAGCCGCTTTATAGCCTTCTGACGCTTCTGGCCCTTTGAGGAGCCGACGATCTCGCGCAGGTCGGCGGCCTCATCTTCGAGGTTCACCTGGCTTATGAGGTCGCGCACGGACTCGGCGCCCATGCCGCCCCGGAAGTACACGCCAAAGCCGTACTCGTCGCCGAAGCGATCCTTCATCTCGCGGAAAAGCTCTTCGTCGTCCACGATCTGGCGTGGCTCCAGCGTCTGGAACTCTTCCCAGGCCCGACGCGTAAGTTCTATCTGCTCGTTGAGCGAACGCTGGATGTCCGCAATAGTCTCTTCGGACTCTTTGTAGATCTTCTCTACCGTCTTCTCGCGGTCTTCCTCTGGAATCTCGGCGAGGTCTTCGGTGAACTCGTCCGGGGAACTCTCGCCCTTCACAACGCTCTCACGCTTGGCACGGAGGCCCTGTGTGGCGGTAACTTCCTCGTCCCGGTCTTCTTCGAGCTGCCGGATCTCCTGCTCGACCTGTTCGCGCAGGCTGTCTATGTCGTTCGCCCGCTCCTCCCGGTCTACCCAGGTAACGATAGAGCTTGCAAAGTACAACACCCGGTCCAGGTCTTTCGGGCTGATGTCCAGCAAATAGCCCATCCGGCTCGGCACGCCCTTGACGAACCAAACGTGGGCAATTGGGGCGGCCAGCTCGATGTGGCCCATCCGGTCGCGCCGCACGCGGGAACGAGTTACCTCGACGCCGCAACGCTCGCAGATGATGCCCTTGAAGCGGATTCGCTTGTACTTACCACAGTAGCACTCCCAGTCCTTCGAAGGACCGAAGATTCGCTCGCAGAACAACCCGTCCTTCTCGGGACGGAGGGTACGGTAGTTGATGGTCTCGGGCTTGGTTACCTCGCCCCGGGACCATTCACGGACCTCCTCAGCCGAAGTAAGGGCTATAGAGATCTTCTCCAATTTGTTTATATCTATATCGCGCTCGGTGTTGCTGCGCACTACGCCCTGCTGCAATCTATATACCCCCCGTGGAGAATGTGTCCGGTGTGTCATCCAAGTTGCCCGAGGGCTCCTCGCGGCTGAGGTTGATCCCCAACGCGCGGGCGGCCTCGTCCCAATCCGTTCGGTCGCCGTCCTCGGAGGCGGCTTCCGCGTTGTAGACCGGCTTGACCGAGAGCCCGAGCGACTGCATCTCCTTGAGCAAGACCTTGAAGCTCGCCGGGACCTGCGGGTCCGGGATGTTTTCGCCCTTGACGATGGACTCGTAGCTCTTGACCCGGCCCACCCGGTCGTCGCTCTTTATGGTCAGAAGTTCCTGCAGGGTGTGCGCCGCGCCGTAGGCTTCGAGCGCCCACACCTCCATCTCACCAAACCGCTGTCCGCCGAACTGCGCCTTACCACCGAGCGGCTGCTGCGTAACCAGCGAGTACGGCCCGGTGCTCCGCGCGTGGATCTTGTCGTCCACTAGGTGGAGGAGCTTCAAAATGTACATATAGCCGACGGTTATGCGCCCGTCGAACGGCTCGCCGGTTCGCCCGTCGTAGAGCGTCACCTTACCGCCCCGTCCCATCCCAATGTCGGCGCTGCCGTTGCTCCGCACCTTGTCGATGGCTTCGTCTACGTCGCTCACCTCGGCACCCGAGAAAACGGGGGTCGAGACGAAGGTGGGTTCGCCGCCGTTCTCGCCGAGGCCCTTGCTGGCGGCCCAGCCGAGGTGAGTTTCGAGGATCTGACCAATGTTCATCCGGCTCGGCACACCGAGCGGAGACAGAATTACGTCTACCGGAGTACCGTCTTCCATGAACGGCATGTCTTCTTCGGGAACTATCTTAGAGATAACGCCTTTGTTGCCGTGGCGTCCGGCGAGCTTGTCGCCCTCGGAGATCTTGCGTTTCTTAGCCACAAAGACCCGAACTTGTTCGTTGACGCCCGGCTGCAACTCATCACCGTCGTCCCGCGAGAAGCGCTTGACGTCTATAACAACGCCACCTTCCCCGTGAGGGACCTTGAGCGAAGAGTCTTTGACCTCACGCGCCTTCTCGCCGAAGATCGCGCGTAGGAGCTTCTCTTCCGGCGTCGGCTCGGACTCGCCCTTGGGCGTTACCTTGCCTACCAGCACGTCGCCAGAGTTGACCTCAGCCCCGATTCGGATAATTCCGTCGGAGTCGAGGTTCATCAGCACGTCGTCGGAAGCATTGGGTATATCCCGCGTGATCTCCTCCGGGCCCAGCTTGGTGTCGCGGGCCTGTACCTCGTACTCCTCAATGTGGATGGAGGAGAGGACGTCGTCCTTGACGATCCGCTCGGAGATGATGATCGCATCCTCGAAGTTGTAGCCTTCCCACGGCATGAAAGCCACGAGCATGTTCTTGCCGAGCGCCAACTCACCCTGGTCGGTAGAAGAACCGTCGGCCATTATCGTACCGGCCTCGACCTTCTCGCCCTCCGAAACCAGTGGCCGCTGGTTTACACAGGTGCCCTGGTTGGAACGCTCGAATTTCCTGAGCCGGTACCTGTCGGTCTCACCGTCCTCACGCCGAACCGACATGGAATCAGACATAACCCGTTCCACCGTGCCGGCATTACGCGACAATATAACGTCGCCCGTGTCGGCCGCCGCCCGGAACTCCATGCCGGTCCCCACGTAAGGGGCCTGACTGCGGAGTAGCGGCACGGCCTGCCGCTGCATGTTGGCACCCATTAGGGCCCGGTTGGCGTCGTCGTGCTCCAAGAATGGTATGAGGGCCGTACCGACCGAAACGGTCTGGAGCGGGGCCACGTCCATGTAATCCACTTCAGAAGGCGGAACGGTAGAAACGTCGCCGCCGCGCGTGCGGGCCAGGATCTGGTCCGAGGTGATCTCTCCGGTCTCGGGATTTATGGGCGTGTTCGCCTGGGCGATAATGAGTTCTTCCTCTTCGTCCGCGGAGAGGTAATCGACCTCTTCCGTGAGCCGACCGTCCACGACCTTGCGGTACGGCGTCTGCACGAAGCCGTACTTATCGACCGTTGCGAAAGTAGAGAGCTGGCCGATGAGCCCGATGTTCGGCCCCTCTGGCGTCTCGATGGGGCACATCCGGCCGTAATGCGTCGGATGCACGTCGCGCACCTCTATGGGGGCCCGCTCCCGACTCAGTCCACCAGCACCCATCGCGCTCAAGCGACGCCGGTGTGAAAGACCGGAGAGCGTATTCGTCTGGTCCATGAACTGCGAGAGCTGCGAAGAGCCGAAGAACTCCTTGATCGCGGACGCCACCGGCTTGGTGTTCACCACGCTCTGCGGCGTGATGGTATCCGTGTCCTGGGTGGTCATCCGCTCGCGCACGACCCGCTCCATCCGATACATCCCGATACGGAACGACTCCTGCACCAACTCACCAACGGTTCGTAACCGCCGGTTGCCGAAGTGCTCGTATTCGTCCAGACGATGCCGGATGCGTTCGTAGTTGACCCGGCCGAACTCTTCCTCTTCGTCGGCGACTTGCTCGGAGATGTTGAGCAGCCGCTTGAGCAGTCCCTCTATGTCTTCGATGGTGAGCGTGTGCGTCTCCATCGGCACGTCAACCTTGAGCTTCTTGTTGACCTTGTAGCGGCCGACCTCCGAGAGATCGTAGCGCTTGGGATCGAAGAACAGACCGTCCACCAGGTTCTGCGCGTTGTCTATGTTCACCGGCTCGCCGGGACGCTGCCGCCGAAAGACCTCCAGCAGAGCCTCCTCGCGGGAGGGCGTGTCATCGCGTTCCAGCGTGTTTCGTACCAACCACGAATCCTCGAAGCGGGAGAGAATCTCTTCCGGCCCGCCCATGTCGAGCGCCTTCAGGAGCACCGTAACCGGCAGCTTCCTCTTCCGGTCGATCCGAACGGAGACGTAACCCTTGCTCTCGACCTCGAACTCCAGCCACGAACCCCGGCTCGGCATCAAGCTGGCCGTCAAGACCTGCTTGGTCTGGTCTTTCGGCTCCATGACGTAGGCTCCCGGCGACCGCACGAGCTGCGTAACCACTACCCGCTCGGTCCCGTTGATGACGAACGTCCCCGAATCAGTCATAAGCGGGAAGTCGCCCATAAATACTTCCTGCTCCCGAAGTTCGCCGGTCTCCTTGATAATAAAGCGAACCTTCACGAAGAGCGGAGCGGAGTACGTCTTGTCCTTGGACATGCACTCGTCCACCGAAACCGGCGGATCTTCGAAATGAGCATCCCCGAACTCCACGGCGTAGGAGCCCGTGTAGTCTTCTATAGGGGAAATCTCCGTTAAAGTCTTTCTTATGCCCTCATCCAGAAATTTCTGGAAAGAGACCCGCTGAATCTCTACGAGATTGGGTATCTGAAAATCTGCGGTCTGGGTCCGGGCATAGGGGTACCGTTCCCGGCGCACAACAGGGGTCACCAAACTAGCTCTCCTCCGCATGGGTAGTTGAAAAATGGCTGAACACGCAATCGGGTATCTTACCCCGGTTACGTAGGTAAGTCAAGGTGGAATAGGGGTGTTTTTGAAACTGTATCGACGCTGATCAATCCAACGTGCCGCAAGTATAACACCTTTAGTAGCAGGCCAACCAGCCGGCTTTTGCTAGCCGCGAGCTGAGACTGGTGTCATCGTCCACCCTGCTGTGGCACCTCAGCCACAGCGCACGAAAAGCGGCGCCCCGTTCAAGAGCGCCGCTTTTGTTCAGCTTTCAGCCGATCGGCTGAAATACTGGAACTGATCGACTAAAAGCTACTTCAGTTCGACGCTGCCGCCAGCCTCTTCCAGCTTGGCCTTGAGAGCCTCGGCGTCCTCCTGGGAGAGCGCCTCCTGCACCGGGTTCGGGGCGTCGTCCACGAGGGCCTTCGCCTCTTTCAGGCCGAGACCGGTGGCAGCGCGAACCTCTTTGATGACCTGAATCTTCTTATCGCCTGGTCCCGTGAGGATGACGTCGAACTCGGTCTGCTCCTCTTCAGCCGGAGCATCCACCGGACCCGCAGCCGGACCCGCAGCCGCGACGGCCGTCGCGGATACGCCGAAGCGCTCTTCGAGGGCGCTTACTAGCTCCGAAAGTTCGAGAACGGTCATGTTCTCGATGGTGTCCATCAACTCTTGCTGGTCTACTGCCATTTTAAAGTCCTCCTAGACTCTAGTTACTACTACTCTGCGCCTTGCTTCTGCTCGACGATCTGGCCGAGCGCGACGACCAATCCCTGTACGGTGTTGTTGAGCACCGTCACGAAGCCCGTAAGCGGCGACGATATTCCGCCGACGACCTGGGCGATCAACTGCTCCCGGCTCGGCAACTTGGACAAAGCCACTACATCCGACTCGCCCAGCACGCGACCACCTTCGAGGAGCCCGCCCTTGAGCGAGAACGCTTCGACCTGGTCCGCGAACTCGGCCATCAGCTTGGCACTCGCAACCGGGTCTTCGGAGAAAGCCAGGGCCGTCGGCCCCACAAGAAACTCCGTGAGCTCTTCGACCCCGGCGGCATTCGCGGCGCGGCGGGTCAGCGTATTCTTGGCGACCACGAAGTCCACGCCCGCCTCGCGGCTGCGGGCGCGCAGGTCTGTGCTCTTTGCCACGTCCATGCCCTGGTAATCCACGAGCACCGCCGAGCCGCTCTGCAGCTTCTCGGTGAGCTCTTCGATCACCTGCGCTTTCTCTTCCCGTCTCATTCAACTCCTCTACACGTTAAAAACCCCGGGGCCGTAGTAGCACCCGGGGTTAAAGACATCCCGTTAAACTCTACGACCTCGGACGGGAGCCTCTTTTGGCTATTAAGCTCCTCTCGGAGCCCCGACTGTCTCTGGCCTCTATTCTGTTCGCCTATTCAGGCCCGCAGATATTACTCTTTCTCGATCGTGGGGTCAACCTTGATCGAGGGCCCCATCGTCGTGGTGATGGAGATGCTCTTGAAGTACCGGCCCTTTATCGCCGCCGGACGTACCCGCTGCAACTCGTCGCGTAGGGAGAAATAATTCTCTATCAAACTCTCCGCGTCGAATGACTTCTTGCCCAGGATGGAGTGGATGATCCCGTAACGGTCTACCCGGTACTCGATCTTGCCGCGCTTGATGTCCCCTACCGCGCTGGCAACATCCATCGTGACCGTCCCGCTCTTGGGGTTCGGCATCAGGCCGCGCGGTCCGAGCACCTGACCGAGCCTACCTACGACGCTCATCTGGTCCGGCGTCGCAACCGCCACATCGAACTCCATGAAGTTCTCGTCCCGGATGCGGGCCGCAAGGTCATCTGTTCCAACGACATCCGCACCGGCCTCTTCGGCCTCGCGAGCCTTATCGCCCTCGGCGAAGACCGCTACCCGCTGCGTTTTGCCCGTGCCGTTCGGCAGCATCATCGTGCCACGGACCATCTGGTCCGCCTTACGCGGGTCCACGTTCAGGTTCACATGAGCCTCGACGCTCTCGTCGAACTTGGCTCCTTCGAGCCCGCCCAAAAGCTCTATTGCCTCGCGGGGCGAGTAGAGGCGTTCCGTATCTATCTGTGCTTTCTGCTCTAAAAGTTTCCTACCCATTGACCGTAATCCCCATGCTCCGGGCCGTACCCTCGACGATCTTCGCCGCGCCGTCTAGATCGGCGGCGTTGAGGTCCGGCATTTTGGTTTGCGCTATCTCTTCTACCTGGCTCCGGCTGACCGCGCCGGCCTTGTTCATGTTCGGCTCGCCGCTGCCCTTGTCCAGTCCGGCTGCCTGCTTGAGCAGGAACGCCGCCGGGGGCGTTTTGGTAATGAAGGTAAACGAGCGGTCCTCGAAGACCGTGATCTCTACGGGGATGGTCTGGCCCATCTGGTCCCGCGTGGCATCGTTGAACTGCCGCACGAACTCTCCGATATTCACCTGCGCCTGGCCCAGCGCCGGACCGACCGGCGGGGCCGGGTTCGCCTGCCCTCCCGTTACCTGCAGTTTTAGTTTGCGCGCTACGCGGCGCCCGCGTCCTCTACCCATAAAATTCCTCTCAGTTTCTTTTTAGAGTTTGGCTACCTGGCTGAACGAAAGTTCGACGGGCGTCTCACGCCCGAAGATGGAGACCAGCACCTTCAGCCTCGACTGGTCCACGTTGATGTCTGATATTTGACCCTCGAAGTCCGAGAGCGGCCCGCCGATAACCCGCACGGTCTCCCCGACCTCGTAGTCCACGGTCGTCTTGACCTTCTCGCGCGTCTCGGCCTCTCCCGGATGCAAGAGACGCTCGACCTCCGAACGAGACAGCGGTATCGGCTTGTCTCCGGCCCCGACGATCTGGGTGACGCCCGGCGTCTGCCGGACGAGCTGCCAGGTGTTGTCGTTCATGTCCATGTTTACCAGAAGATAGCCTGGGAACTGGCGCTGCAAGACGGGGACCTTCTTGCCGTTCTTGATCTCGATGACGCTCTCCGTCGGGATCTGAATCTCTCCGAAAAAACGGTCCATGGCGAAAGACTCGATCCGGCGCTCCATCGTGGTGCGGACCTTGTTCTCATGACCAGAGTATGTATTAACGACGTACCACTTCTTCAAAACAAAACGCTCCCGCTATCCGAAGATAAACCCTGCCACAGCACCAAAAACAAAATCCCAGGCCGCAACATAAGCCCCCAGGGTCAGTACGATAATAATAACCACCGCCGTGCTCTGCCGGAGCTGATCCCGGTTCGGCCAACTGACCTTCCGCAACTCGGACCGCACACCACGAACGAACTCTCGAAGCCGCGCAATGCGGCCCTGGGGATGGTTCCTCCTATTTTGCTGCGAACCTCTGGCTCCCCTACTCACGGTGGAACCTCGTTTTTTGCTCATCTCTTCCTCGCCTGGATTTCTCTACAAGAGCAGGGCAGGAGGGATTCGAACCCACGACCTGCGGTTTTGGAGACCGCTGCTCTTCCAACTGAGCTACTGCCCTCTGCTACCTCGTCTCCCGATGCGCCGTATGCTGCCGGCACCACGGGCAGAACTTATTTAGCTGAACGCGATCCGGGGTATTCCTCCGGTTTTTACGCGTGTGATAATTCCGACGCTTGCAATCATCACAAGCTAACGTCACTAATTGTCGCACAACTTTCCTCCAAATCACAGGAGTGGAGCACTGAGCCCCACCCCTGCTAGTTAACCTGTGTGTACTCTACTCCACTATTTCGGTAACGACACCAGCACCAACAGTACGGCCACCTTCACGGATGGCGAAGTTCAAGCCCTCATCCATAGCTATCGGCTGTATGAGCTCCACGTTCATTACCGTGTTGTCTCCGGGCATCACCATCTCTACTCCTTCTTCTAACTGGATCTCCCCAGTCACATCAGTGGTCCTGAAGTAGAACTGCGGCCGGTAGTTGCCAAAGAACGGTGTGTGACGTCCTCCCTCTTCTTTGCTAAGCACGTATACCTCTGCCTTGAACTTGGTGTGTGGCGTTATAGTGCCGGGCTTGGCTAGTACCTGCCCGCGCTCTATGTCGTCGCGCTTTACTCCTCTTAACAGGGCACCGATGTTGTCCCCGGCCTGGGCACTGTCCATGCTCTTGTTGAACATCTCTACACCAGTGACTACTGTCTTGTGGGTAGGCCTTACACCTACGACTTCTATCTCGTCGTTGATCTTGACCTCTCCGGCTTCCACACGGCCAGTTGCTACAGTCCCTCGACCCTGGATGGTGAAGACGTCTTCTACTGCTAGGAGGAACGGACGATCTATGGCCCGCTCTGGCTCTGGTACGTAGGTGTCTACGGCTTCCATGAGCTCCATGATGGCACCTTCGCCCTGCTCGCCTTCTTCACCTTCTAGTGCTTGCAAGGCGGAACCGGTGATCACTGGGATGTCATCACCCGGGAACTCGTACTCTGTTAGTAGCTCTCTTACTTCCATCTCTACTAGCTCTAGTAGTTCTTCGTCATCTACCATGTCTGCTTTGTTTAGAAAGACGACTATGTAGGGGACTCCTACCTGACGGGCTAGGAGGATATGCTCTCTTGTCTGGGGCATGGGACCGTCTGCTGCACTAACTACCAGGATGGCCCCGTCCATCTGGGCCGCGCCGGTGATCATGTTCTTGACGTAGTCGGCATGACCGGGGCAGTCTACGTGGGCGTAGTGGCGGTTTTCTGTGGCGTACTCCTGGTGAGAGGTAGCGATGGTGATGCCTCGCTGACGCTCTTCGGGAGCGTTGTCTATCTGATCAAAAGCTACTACGTGGTTGGCGGAGTCATTGGACACGTTCTTTGCCAACACCTTTGTGATGGCTGCTGTGAGGGTCGTCTTGCCGTGGTCTACGTGGCCTATGGTGCCCACGTTCAGGTGTGGCTTGTTCCTCTCAAATCTTCCTTTTGACATCTCTTATCCTCCTGTCTCTCTACTATTTCCATCGTCAGGTAGTAGCGGTGGCAGGACTCGAACCTGCGACACGCGGATTATGATTCCGCTGCTCTAACCGACTGAGCTACACCGCCACGCTTATGTCGCGGACCGGGTCTCCCCGGACCAAGAGCCCCCGAGCGGACTTGAACCGCTGACCCCCTCCTTACCATGGAGGTGCTCTACCACTGAGCTACAGGGGCATATTCGCTTATGGGGGCGGGAGGATTCGAACCTCCGTAGGCGAAGCCGGCAGGTTTACAGCCTGCTCCCTTTGGCCACTCGGGCACACCCCCGGCCACGGCCGGGACTTCCGCCCCGAAACGCCCGAATATGGTAACAAACGGTTGCAACTTTTCAATACAACCGCGAGCAGAGCCCGGGAAGGGAATCGAACCCCCGACCGGCCGCTTACAAGGCGGCTGCTCTACCTCTGAGCTACCCGGGCACGAAAGAGCTTGTCAGCATTTCGGCACGCCACTTTCGGCGGCTTTCAGCTTGTCAGCTTTTGATGCCAGCAAACCTACCGATTCACACCAAGATACATTTTAGCAGGAGCCTGGATTTTAGATGTCTTATAAGAAACGGGCAGCGTACCGCGGAATCGGGACAATATTGCTGACTAGCCGAATTGCTGACAAGCTGACTAGCTTTGTTTGCGGCGCACCTCTTCGAGCTTCCGGCGTACTTCGTGGGACATCCGGTCACCGATGCTCGAACGCTGTCGCGCTTCGGGGTGGCGGGTGAGGGCCGGCAGTTCGTCGAGCAGGTCGCCGAACTCGCGTGGGGTGGCGCGGGCGACTCCACGGGCCAGGGCGGTGCGCTGGAGGGCGAAGTCGGCCGTGTAGACCGTTGATGGGCCTGTGAGGTTATCGAGGAGGCGCTCTATTACGTCGTCGGCTGATTGGGCCGGGGCGCTGTAGACGACGCGCACCGCGCCACCGGCCAATAGTTCCACCCTTTCGCCTTCTGGGCTCCGGTGGGCGTCGAACACTAGGATAATCTCCTGTCCCGTCCAACCCGCTGCCTTTAGCGTATCGTTCACCAGGAACTCGCGGGCCGCCGCAAAATTGTCTGCCCGCTGGTAGCGACCGAGGGCGCCGATGACGTTGTAGCCATCCAGGATCAGGGCCACCCGCGTTGCCTCCGAGCCTCGTACAGCAAAACCGCCGTCGCCACGGAAACATTCAACGACTCGACAGAACCGAGCATCGGAATGGATACCTCTCTGTCACACCCTTCACGCACCAGCCGCCGCACGCCACGACCTTCGCTCCCGAGCACCAGCCCGACCGGCCCGGCGAGATCCACGTCCGCGTAGTTGGTTTCCCCATATTCTGCAGCGTATACCCACAAGCCCGCTTTCTTCATCCGGTCTATCGCCCGCCGCAAGTTTGTCTCCCGCGCCACCCGCACGTGCTCGCTCGCCCCCGCACTCGCCTTGACTGCCGCCGCCGTAACGCCGACGGCTTTGTCCTTCGGGATCACCACGCCACTAGCCCCCGCCCCATCCGCGGCCCTCAAAGCAGCACCTAGATTATGTGGGTCTGTGACGCCATCCAAGACGAGAACTAGAGGATCATCTATCGCAAGAATTTCGTCCAGCCCAGAATAAGGGTACGGGCTTACCCGCGCCACGATACCCTGATGCAAGCCGCCACGGGCCAACTCATCAACGCGGTTCCGAGGAGTTTTCTTGAGAGGCACACCGTATTTGCGGGCTTCAGCGGAGACTTCGTTGCTGCCTGAAGCGTCCAGAATCTCGCGTACCTCGCGCCGGCTACTGCGCAGAGCCTCGATTACCGACCGGATGCCGTAGATGATTTCTTGCATAGTGCGACTACCGACGACTCAGAATAGGGCCTTCAGAGGTATCCTCGACCGTCCAACCTGCAGCCTGTATCTCATCCCGCAGCCGGTCAGCGGTGGACCAGTCTTTCAACCGGCGGGCCAGCTCTCGGTCTCCAGCTCGCGAAAGGACATCATTACCGGGGTTTTCGCTGAACCATACGAGCGCACCTTCAGCCCCACCACCTGCGTAAGCTGAAAATAGCACTATACGATCAAAGCCTAAGACTTCAAAGACCTCTTCCAGAGCGTCCTTTAGGGAACCGAACTCGCGGGCTGCTTCGGGGCGCGCTGAGATTTCTCGTCCGGCGCGTGCAGCCACGTCGAAGACGGCGGCGATTACCTCCGCGGTGTTGAAGTCGTCTTGCATCGCGGCGACGAACTTCTCGCGAAGCTCTGTAGCCAGTCGCGCTGACAGTTCGGAGGCAATTGTAGAACCGGAGATCGTCGCGTAGAAACGCATCAACCGCTCGTAAGAACGGCGTTTCTCTTCCAATATTTCTTCGGAGTAGTCTATGGGCTGCGAGTAGTGGCTCTGCAACAGCCACATCCGCAAAGCGTTGCGGCCGTGAAGCTCGACGGCCCGCTTCACCTCCAGAACGTTGCCCACGGACTTCGCCATCTTGCCTTCGGCCAACGTTACCATTCCGTGGTGCGCCCAAGCCCGGACGAACGTGTGATCAGGATGAGCCCCACTGCTCTGGGCCAACTCGTTCTCGTGGTGCGGAAATCTCAGGTCGTTGCCGCCGCCGTGGATGTCCGCGCCGTCCGGCAAGTGCTTCTCGACCATCGCGGAGCATTCGATGTGCCAACCCGGCCGTCCAGATCCCCACGGGCTCTCCCACGACGGCTCGCCCGGCTTCGACGCCTTCCAGAGCGTAAAATCCAGCGGGCTATTCTTGTATCCTGTCTCTGCTTTCTCCGAGTCGCGCATCTCATCTGGTTTCTGGCGGGAGAGCACCCCATAATCCTTGAAGCTCTCGACTGAGTAGTAAACGTCGCCATTGCCCGGCGCGTAGGCGTGGCCAGCCCCGATCAGGTCTTCTATCAGCGAGATCATCTCGGGTATGTGCTCGGTCGCCCGAGGCTCCACGTCCGGCAACCCGACCCCCATGGATTCCAGTCGCTCATGAAAGGAATCAATGTAGCGGTCCACGACCTCTTTCCAGGAGACGCCTTCCTCGTTTGCCTTGTTGATGATCTTGTCCTCGATGTCCGTTATGTTCTGGACAAAGGTGACCTCGTAATCCCGGCTCTTGAGATACCGGACTGCCACATCCCAGAACAGCGGAGCCCGCACATTACCGATGTGGATGTCGTTGTAGACTGTCGGGCCGCAGACGTAGATCCCGATGCGGCCGTTCTGTCCGACCTCGACATCACCGCCGCTCAAAGTATCGTGTACTCGCAAGACCATGCGCATACTGTACCTGAGTCTTTGAAGGCGAACAATCCGGGCTTTGGGCTACGGGCGAAACGCGCCTCCGTCCAACGGGTGGAAAGTATTCTTACCGGCTCGTACTTACGACTTGTCCAACGATCCAGAGAGGTCCGGTGCATTTTTGGGGTATTTCCAGATGTTTCTCGTACATTTCGCGCACACCGGGATGAGCTGGAATTTGTCCTCCCCCCAACTCCACCCTATCTCCGACGCGCGCCAAAGTTTCTCCATCTTCCTTGACAATGTGGACTTTGACACCTTCGGTCTGCATCGAATAACCGGGCGGCCAGACGATCAGGTCCCCATCGTACGATCCTCGGTTCTTCAGCCGGATGCACCCTGCGTCGTCCACCACGACCCTGCCCGTCGCGAGCGCCGCCATAACTTGTCCCACGCCCTCCACCGGCTTCTGCCTGATGAAGACCACTTCAGGCTTCGTCAATGGATCGGTGCCGGATGTCTCATTGGTCTTCCCGGTGGCGCCTCTAACTACATCCGACGCATCGGACCTATTGGAGCCGTCCGCAGGAGAACCTCCTCCGCAACCAGCTAGAGAAAATCCCGCAACAACGAAGCCCGCCCACACACAACTCGCAGCCAGGGCCCGCAAGCGGCTCATGAATGTAGTCTGGACTCTCTTGCCTGTTCTATCCTGCTATGTGATTCTTCCGCGCCGAGCACCGCAAAGAGATACGCCATCTCCGGCCCCCGGTTGCGCCCTGTAAGCGCGAGCCGCAACGGATGGAGCAGGTCACGGGTCTTTATTCCCTCCTCTTTCGACCAGGCGCGCAGCCCGGCGACGAACTTCCGGGCTTCTTCCAAATCCTCGGCGCTGTTTTCTTCGAGTGCTTCGTAGACGTGCGTAAACACTCTCTCAGAGGTCTCCGGCAACTCGCTAGCAAATCCCGAAGTATCTACAGGACCAACCATTTCCTGCAGTAAGCGTGGCGCCTCCGACAGTAGCCGCATCTCTTGTTGTAGCGCCTCTACCGTGAGGTCTTCCCTACCTTCCGGGAGTGGCTCCGTCATAAAAGTCTCCAAACGGCGCCGCAGTTCCTCCGGCGACAACCCGCGAATATGATGGGCATTGAGGGAGAGGAGGCGATCCGCGTCGAAGGCTGCGGGACTTGCCCGGAGACGTGAAGGGTCCCATTCCCGCACCAGTTCCTCTAGGTCAGAGAACTCTTCTCTCCCATCCGGGTGCGTCCATCCGAGTAGTGACAGGTGGTTTACGACGGCCTCCGGAAGGTATCCCTCCTCCCTCATGACAGCGATGCTTTCGGAGCCGTGGCGTTTGGAGAGCTTCTTGCCATCTGGGCCGAGTATAAGGCCGAGATGTATAAAGTTTGGTTCTTCCACCCCGAGCGCCCGGTAGAGGAGCGTCTGGCGGGCGGTGTTCGAGAGATGTTCCTCGCCCCGGATGACGTGGCTGATCCCCATATCAAGATCGTCCACCACCGCAGCGAAGTTGTAGGAGGGCGTGCCGTCGGACTTGAAAAGCACGAAGTCTCCGACCTTGCTAAACGGCACCTCTCCCCTCAACTCATCCCGGAAACTACCCTGCCGGGCGGGTGGACGAAAGTACAGGGCGCGGCGATCTTCTTCGTCCGCGGATTCGTAGATCAGCCCGGCTTCCGACAGACGTTCTACGGCTTCTTCGTAAGATTCTGTCCTCTCGCTTTGGCGGTACGGTCCTTCATCGAAGGAGAGTCCGAGCCAACGGAAGTCTTCTAGCTGCGCCTCCTCGAAGTCCCGGCTGCTGCGCGACTGGTCGGTGTCCTCTATGCGCAAGACAAGCTCGCCATCGTGGTGCCGGGCGAAGAGGTAGTTGAAAAGCGCGGTGCGGGCGCCGCCGGGATGGAGCATTCCCGTAGGGCTCGGCGCAAAGCGAACCCGTACCCCGCTCAAAGAGCTTCCAGCAGGCAAACAGCCTGGGCGGCTATGCCCTCTCCACGGCCCGTAAAGCCCAGCCTTTCGGAGGTGGTACCCCGGACGCTTACCTGCGAAGTTTCGACGCCCAGGGCGTCCGAGAGACTCTCTTTCATTGCGTCTCTGTGTTCCCGGATCTTTGGCCGCTCGCAGACCACGACCGCGTCCACATTGGCGACAGCCCACTCGTCCCCGACTAGCTCACGGACTTTTTTCAAGAGTTCTATGGAATCTGCGTCTTTGTAGCGAGGGTCCGTGTCCGGGAAGTAGTGGCCGATGTCTTCCAGGCCGGCGGCGCCAAGTAGGGCATCCGTTACGGCGTGGGCCAGGACGTCTGCGTCTGAGTGTCCGGTGAGGCTTTTGTCAAAGGGAATCTCTACGCCGCCCAGAATGAGTTTGCGGTTCTCTTCCAGCCGGGCGAAAGCGTGGACGTCTAAGCCCAATCCAACCCTGAAGCTCAGTGCCGTACCCCACTGCGAGACATTAGGATCGCCTCGGCGAGCACGAGGTCCTCCGGGGACGTGAGCTTTACGTTGGTCTTCTCGCCCGCCACGATACCGACGCAGCCGCCTTCATTCTCCACTAGCGAAGCGTCATCAGTAGCAGCGCGGAGCCGGTCTTCGGAGGAGGCATATATCTTCCGCAAGAGCCCGAGACGAAAAGCCTGCGGTGTCTGGGTCGCGTGAAGCTTACTCCGGTCGAGGGTCTCTTGGACGGAACCGTTCTGCGCAACCTTGATGGTGTCAGAGACAGGCACAGTTGGGATAACACCATCCACCTCTCCGTCGGCCGCTTCTACTACACGCTCTATAAGGTCTGCCGTAACCAGGCAGCGAGAGCCGTCGTGGATCAGGACAATGGTCTCGTCGTGTTCCGCACACAGCTTCAGGCCGCTACGGGTGGAGAGAGAGCGTGTCTCGCCAGGCTCGGCGCACCCCGCGTACTTATGAATGCCGGACTCCCGGACGAGCTGTGCAACCATCTGCTTGTCCCCCACGGCGTATATGCGGCTTATGCCGGGAGCGTTCTCGAAAGCGCGCAGGGTGTGGTGCAGCGCCGGACGGCCCAGCAGATCTATAAACTGCTTGGGACGGCCCATGCGACTGCCGGTCCCACCGGCGAGCACCAGGGCAACAGAGGTGCCAGCAGGAGCTATGCCTGTTCTCCCCCGCTCGTGAGGGCTTCGTCCATCAGCGTCTCGGCCTCCTTGACTTTCGTCTCGCGGACCAGGGCGATCTCGGAGGCCAGGATCTGACGCGCCTTCATGAGCATGTTGCGCTCTCCGGTCGAAAGTCCGTGCTCTTTGCTGTAGGTATTCAGATCTCGGATAACCTCAGCCACCTGGCCTATGTCACCCTCTCGCAGCTTCTTCTGGTTGAACTTCAGCCGGTGGTTCCAGTTGGCGGGCATCTCCACGGCCAGGTCCCCCAATATGGAGAGTGCCCCAACGACGCCGTCCTCGTCGGCGCAGTACCTTAACCCGGATTCACTGTCGGCCGGTATGCTCAGTGTGAGTCCGGTGTCCTGAATGTAGATGACGTAGTAGCTCCGCTCCTCTCCAAGTACAGTCTTTTTCTCGACGC
Source organism: Rubrobacteraceae bacterium (assembly GCA_965214475.1). Taxonomy (GTDB): domain Bacteria; phylum Actinomycetota; class Rubrobacteria; order Rubrobacterales; family Rubrobacteraceae; genus SIRX01. The sequence goes on from OZ243953.1 coordinate 1,197,324, forward strand.
CGGATACACACCCCGCACCGTGGTTCGGATACACGACTATATCGCCCTTGTCGAAGGTCTGAATCTCGTTCTCTATTACATTTTCTTTTTCCAAGATACCGTCTTCCTTCCCGGCCATCGTTATAGAACCTCACCGGAGGGTTCGAGATTTTTCTGACGTTCGAGGCCGCGCCGGATGGCCCGGGCGCGTGCCTGTCCTACGCCGTCAACGTCGTCCAACTCGTCCTGAGAGGCTTCGAGTAGCTCTTTCAAGGAGCCGAACTCCCGGATCAAACTGCCGGCAACCTTGCGCGGCAAACGGGGGATCTGCTCCAGTTGTCGGTAACCCCGCGGGTGCAGATAGAAGTCGTCCGTCTGACTTGTGGAGTCGTACCCAAGAATCCGCGCCATCTCCACCGTGTCCGAGAGTTGCTCGGAGTCGAAAGCGTGCAACTCTTTGAGGACGTCCTGCTCGTTCACGCCATCTTCGATATAGTCCCTCAAAAGCGCCCGATATTGCTCGGGGACGTTGCTGAACGCCTCTTCGAGTTGCATGTCCACCAGCCTGCCTTCCCGACCCAGTTCCCGGACGTAAGCCTCGATCTCATCTGCGATGCGAACGGTGTACTCGAAGGTGCTGATGGCTCCTAAGACCTCCCGCAGCGTTACCGTACTGTCATACTCGTGCATCGTTAGGACCCGCGCCTCTTCCCGCAGCCGTCGCATGAACTTCTCCAGCGTAGCCAGCGCAGAGTTAGCCTTCGAGAGCGCCACCCCAATGTCCTCCAGAACGTGCGGCCCGTAAGGCCCCTGATATAGGCTCACCACCCGCCGCCGCTCCGAGACCGCCACCACGAGGTCTCCCGTGTGTTGGGCCGTCCGGTGGGCCGCCAGATGGCGCATGCCGGTCTCCTCAGAGGAGAGGGAAGGGTCCGGACTCAACTGCACGTTGGCGTAATGGATAGTCGAGAGATCCGGGGACATCACAATAGCCCCATCCATCTTCGCCAACTCGTAGAGTCTCATCGGCGCGAACTTCAACTCCATCTTCATGCCGCCGGAGATGATCCCCAACCGTTCCAGTTTTTGCGGGTTGGAGACTACTACGAGCGCGCCATTGCTAGCCCGAATAATGTTGTCTATGCCATCCCGAAACTCCGTACCCGGCGACACGAAATCCAGGGCATCGGCGAGCTCCGCCGGTAGGCCGCGACGCGCGGTCACAGAAGCGCCACCGCAACAGCTTCTTCCAGGGTTTTTACTCCGACCAAGCTTTTTCCTCTGCTATCTTGTCTGCCGTTTGCTGCGCCATCTGACGAAACGTCAGAAGCGCCTTCAGGTTCTATTATACGCCCGAAGCCCATTTTGAGCAGTTCGCCCGCCCGCCGCGCGGATCCCGGCACGTAACGCAGGTCCCCCGTAAGCCCAACCTCCCCGAAACAGGCGGTCCGAGTCCCCACAGGTTTATCCCGAAGCGCTGAGGTAATAGCTAGCGCCACCCCGAGGTCCGCCGCCCGCTCCTCGATCCGGACGCCACCCGAAACATTTACGTACACGTCCTGGCCCCCGAGTTCCAAACCGACCCGCCGGGTTAGCACCGCGCACAACATGTTCACCCGTCCCGCATCCACCCCGCTGGCAACCCGGCGCGGCACCGAGAGCGTAGTCGGCGCAACCAAACTCTCTATCTCGACCAGCATCGGTCGCGTGCCCTCCAAAAGACAAACCGTCACAACCCCCGGGGGAGTATCGCCCTCCCGATTAGAGAGAAAGAACGCTGAAGGATCTTCTACTTCCCGCATCCCCGCGCTAGTCATCTCGAACACTCCAACCTCGTTCGTAGATCCGAAGCGATTCTTCAAGGCCCGCAGTATTCGGAACGCCTGAAACCGGTCGCCCTCGAACTGGAGCACCGTATCAACCATATGCTCTAGAACGCGTGGACCGGCGATAGAGCCATCCTTCGTTACATGGCCCACCAGCAGCACCGCGATCCCCTCGCTCTTGGCGAGCCGCATAAGGCGGGCGGCGCACTCCCGCACCTGTCCTACGCCGCCCGGCGCGCCGGTGAGTTCCGGCGAGAAGAGCGTCTGGATCGAGTCAACGACCACGACCTCGGGCCTCTCTTCAAGAATCGTCGCCTCTATAACGTCCACGTCCGTCTCTGCGAGCACCGAGAATCCCGCATCCCCAACCCCGAGCCGCCGGGCGCTCATTGCGACCTGCCGGGGAGATTCCTCGCCAGAGACCATCAAACAACTCTCGCCAACGTGTCCCATGACCTGCAACAAAAGGGTGCTCTTACCAACCCCCGGCTCACCACCGACGAGCACCAGCGAGCCCGGCACGATCCCACCACCCAGTACCCGGTCCAACTCCCTGACGCCTGTCTCAAGCCGACCCTCAACCTCGTCAGCCCGGACCTCGCCCAGCGTCACCGTTTTACCCGAAGCCCGCTTCGTCCTCCCAGCCCGCTCGGCAAAACCAACTGCCTTCTTCGACTCCTGGATCTCCTCGACAAACGTATTCCACTCCCCGCAATCCGGGCAACGTCCGAGCCACTTCGGAGACGAGTGGCCGCAGTTAGAGCAGACGTAAAGTGTTTTAGTAGCCATGTATCTATTGTACGGGATGGTTTGGAAAGTACCGAACATCAAGACAGTCAACTTTACGACCCACGACTGTCAGAGTATTAGAACATGTTAAACTAAGTTTAACTTAGGATGGTTAAGGAGCGCAAATGGAGACGAAAAGGCAGCTAAAAAAGATCGGGGGCTCGGTAGCCTTGTTCATCCCGCCGGAGATGCTAGAAGAACTTCAATTGGAGCCCGGCACAGAGGTAGAAATAGCGTCAGAAGGCGACAGCATTCACGTCCGACGCGCGGAGCAGGGTCCGCCAGATGATCTGGTCGAGTTCGCCCATCGCTTTACCAAGAAGTACGAGATAGCTCTCAGAAACCTCGCCCAACGGTAGAGGTGCGCCCTAATGCAGAGAACGTAATATTTCTGCATACCGTGGCAATAGAGGCTTTCGGAGGCTCAGAGGGAGTTAGAGATTTGGAGTCTCTTCGCGCTGCCGTGGCACGACCTTGGAACTCATCTTTCGGGCAGGATCATTTCCCTACGACATTCGACAAAGCGGCTGCAATTGCCGAGTCAATAATTCGCCGGCACCCTTTTGTGGACGGCAACAAGAGAACCGCAACGTATGCATCATCGTACTTGCTCGAAATACTTGGCTACGAAACACTGGCGGAGCAGCAAGAACTCGAAGACTTTGCCGTGAGCGTTGCGGAGGATACGGTCGAGTTTGAAGATATCGCTCTTTGGTTCGAAAATCACTCCAAAATCATGTAGATTCCAGCACGCAAAAAGCCGGGACGCTCTCGCGCCCCGGCTCCTGTGTAGCTCGTAGCTCTTTTACTACTGCTCGGCTTTAACGACCTCTTTGGGCTGGGAGACCAGGATGTCTATGATGGATTCATCCTCGGCAACGTCCTCGGCGGAGGTTTCGTTTGCTTCGATGGTCACCTTCGTGCCTTCGGGGATTTCGCCCTTCAGGATCATCTCGCTCATCGGATCTTCGATCATGCGCTGAAGCACGCGCCTCAAGGGCCTCGCTCCGTACGCCGGGTCGTAGCCCGCGTCGGAGAGCTTGTCGAGAGCTTCCTTAGTGAACTCGACGGTGACGTCGCGCTCGGCCATCTGCTGCCGCAGACGCTTTACCTGGATCTCGATGATGTGCCTCATGTCCTCGCGCTCCAGCTTGTGGAACACGATGGTCTCGTCGATCCGGTTCAGGAGCTCGGGGCGGAAGATCTTACGCAGCTCACCCTGCACCCGGGCCTTCATCTCCTTGTAGGAGAGGCCCTCTTCGTCGTTGCCGAAGCCGAGAGACTTGGTCTTATTGATGGTTTGGGCGCCGACGTTGGACGTCATGATCAGGACCACGTTCTTGAAGTTGACGTGCCGACCCTGGGCATCCGTAAGCTGTCCATCTTCCAAAATCTGCAAGAGGATGTTGAACACATCCGGGTGGGCTTTCTCGATCTCGTCGAAGAGCACCACACTGTACGGCCGGCGACGCACCTGCTCGGTGAGCTGTCCACCCTCGTCGTAACCGACGTATCCGGGCGGCGAGCCGACGAGCCGGCTGACCGTGTGCCGCTCCATGTACTCGGACATGTCCAGACGGATCATGGACTCCTGGTCGCCGAACATGTACTCGGCGAGCGTCCGCGCGAGCTCCGTCTTACCGACTCCCGTAGGCCCGAGGAAGACGAACGAACCACTCGGACGGTTCGGGTCCTGGATGCCGGCGGAAGTACGACGGATGGAGCGGGAAACAGCCTTTATGGCCTGCTCCTGCCCAACGACGCGACCGTGCAGCGAGTCTTCCATCTTCAGGAGACGTTCGGACTCTTCCTCGGTCATTTTCCTGACCGGGATGCCAGTCCACATAGAGACGATCTCGGCGATCTCGCTCTCTCCGATGGAGGCCCGATCTTCACCGTCCTCGCCCTCGCGCCAACTCTCTTCGAGCTCCCGGCGCTGCAAGGCAAGCTGTTTCTCGTTGTCCCTGAGCCGGGCGGCCTTCTCGAACTCCTGCCCGTCGATGGCGGCTTCCTTCTCCGCCCGCACTTCCGAAAGCTCGTCGTCCACTTCCTTGAAATACGGCGGCGAAGTCATGGTCTTTATCCGCATCTTGGAGGCGGCCTCGTCCACGAGGTCTATCGCCTTGTCCGGCAGGAAGCGGTCCGCGATGTAGCGGTGCCCGAGCTCGGAGGCGGCCTTCAAGGCCTCGTCGGTAATGGTCAGCTTGTGGTGCGCCTCGTACTTCTCACGCAAGCCCTTGAGGATGAGTTCTGTCTCCTCGACAGACGGCTCGCCGACCTGAATAGTCTGAAAACGGCGCTCCAGAGCCTTGTCCTTCTCGACGTACTTGCGGTACTCGTCTATCGTGGTCGCGCCGATGACCTGTATCTCACCGCGCGCCAGCGCCGGCTTGAGGATGGAGGCGGCGTCTATAGCGCCCTCGGCGGCCCCGGCCCCGACGAGGTTGTGAATCTCGTCTATAAACAGGATGATGTCACCGTGGTCGGTGATCTCCTTCATGATCTTCTTGAGCCGTTCCTCGAACTCGCCACGATACTTGGAGCCCGCGACTAGCGCCCCGAGGTCCAGCGTGTAGACCTCTTTGCCGGCCAGCAGATCCGGGACCCGCTCATCGGCGATCTCTTCGGCCAATCCCTCGACGATGGCCGTCTTACCGACGCCCGGCTCCCCGATAATTACCGGGTTATTCTTGGTGCGCCGCACGAGGATCTGCATGATCCGCTCTATCTCTTCGCTGCGCCCGATAACCGGGTCGAGGTTGTCGTCCTCGGCGTAAGCCGTGAGGTTGCGACCGTACTGGTCGAGCTGGCGGGTCTTGGGCCGCTTGGCCTCTGCGCCTCCGCCGCCACCACTGCGGGCAGCTCCACCTTCGCCGCCGCTTCCACCCCGGCCTCGGCCGGAGCGTCCACCGCCGAGCATCCGCACGACCTCCCGGCGGACCTTGTCCGGGTCTACGTCCAGGTTGGAGAGAACTCGCGCGGCCACGCCCTCGGACTCGCGGACGAGTCCGAGCAGGATGTGCTCGGTGCCGATGTAGTTGTGCCCAAGCTGCAGCGCCTCTCTCAAGGCCAACTCAAGTACTTTCTTGGAGCGCGGGGTAAACGGCGCTTGGCCGCCACTCCCTTCCTCGCCGTAACCGACGATGCTCTCGACCTGCTCTCGCACCTCGTCGAGCGTAACGTTGAGCGAGGCCAGGGCTCGTGCGGCGACGCCCTCATCTTCTCTCAAGAGCCCGAGCAGGAGGTGCTCGGTGCCGATGTAGTTGTGATTGAAATGGCGGGCCTCTTCCTGTGCGAGAACCACCACCTTGCGGGCCCGTTCGGTAAATCGTTCGAACATTTGCTAAAGCCTCCCCTGCTTAGAGGGTCTCTTACGACGGTGGGGGACAGTGGCTGTAGTTATTATACGACTCTTAGATAGCGTTGGATTACTCATCCGGATCCTGCTTCCCAAAATAGTGGAATTTCGCTCGCCAGCGGTTGCCGCTGGTTACCGCGTCTACATAGAGTATACAAAGGTTTTGCCAAAATTGTCCCTTGGTGGCCGCTTTACGCTGTGGGCGCCATGCTGACACCACCGAGACTAACCGATACCTCTCTGCAACATTTGTTTAGTTTACCCCCGCTTTCAAGGGGTGGGGTGTTCTACATCACACGCCGGAGAAGCGTTGGCGGACCGTGTCCGCCGGCAGTCCGACGATAAACGGGCCGGCTTTTGGACCATGCTTTGCGCCCAGCAGAACCGCATAAAGCGCCGCGAAAGCTTTGCGAGGCTTTACATCCAGGTCTATCGCTGTGGAATACAGGAGGTCCTGTAACTCGTCTCCATCCATCGCGGGATCTAGCTTCTCAGCCATCTTGGAGAGATAGGCGCGCTGTCCGTCGTCCAGGTTATTCGCCGCTTCCCTGGCTTCTTCCGGCTCCAGAATTCGCAGCCGGAGAGACTCCGGCGCCCACTCTTTGGCCCAGTTGCGGGCGTAGCTCAGGTCCTGGGGCAGGTCGGGGTCTTCCGCGGCTATTTCGTAACCACCCCGGCGAAGCATCTCTGCCGCGATGGCCAGATCGGTGGAGGTTTGCGCGACGGTGACCAGGTGGTTGTAGGGAACCGGCTCTTCTTTCACGGAAGCAAGATACTCATCCATAAATTGCGGGAAGCCTTCGGTGAGGTCCAGGTCCAAAGCGCGGGCCGGGTCGCGGCCAAGCACCAGGGTCCGCAGGGCATCAGGTGGCATTATCCTGAGCAAGTCCAGGGGCAACAGCACGATGCCTTTGGAACTGCTCATCGCACCCTGGCCTTTTATGTTTATCCACTCGTACTGGTAGCGGCCCGGTATCGGGTAATCGAAGATTTCTTTGGTCATGCGATCCGCCGTGTCCGTCGAGCCTCCGCGGCTGGTGTGGTCCTTACCGAAAGGCTCAAACGTGACCCCTTGCGCCTTCCACCGGGCGGCGAGCTCCACCCGCCAGCCGAGCTTACCCTCGCCCCTCGAATAGTCTGCCGTCTCTTCGTCACCCTCCCGGTCCTCGAAGACGACCTCGTTCTGTTGCGCCCGATGCTCTAGAACACAATTCCCGTTGAGGTCGCCAGAACTCGCGCGGGGCAGGAAAGGCGACCAGGTCTCCGGCATCTCCCGGCCGCTGACGTCCTGCAGGATCTCCCGTAGTTCAGCGGTATGTTCGATGGACTCCCTCGTCACTTCTGTGTAGATACCGCTCTCGTATATTTCGTGCGAGCGGAGCAACTCCACGTCCATCTCCATCTCTTCCAGCGCCGCTTCGAAGGGGACGAGAAAGTGCTCAGAGTAGGATTCGTGGCAGCCTTCGGGGTCCGGGATGCGGGAGAGGCTCCGGCCAATGTACTCTTTGTAGCTCTCCGGGATGCCGGGGGCTATCTTGCGCAGCGGGTCTATGGTATCGGCGTGGAAAATGAAACGGACTTCATGGTCCCGTTCTCTCAGGGCGCGGGCGACGGCTTCGGCGACGAGAACTTCGCGCATATTGCCGACATGGATGTTGCCGGAGACGCTTATACCGCTAACGACCACGTGCGGACCTTCACCCAGATCTTCGGCGACTTTTTTCGCCCAGTTGGGTACGGGTGTGTTGATCATCTGGTGCTCCGTATCAAGTTGACTTGGTAAGAGTTGACGGCCTCAGAAAAGGCTAGAACTGTTCTAGCTCGCGGCCTCGACGTTCATGATCTCGTACTCCGTCGAGCCGCGGGGTGTGGCAACCGTGACCTTCTCTCCGACACGACGTTTGAGGACCGCTCGTCCGACCGGCGAGGCGTGAGAAAGTTTGCCACTCTGAGGGTCGGACTCGTTGGCGCCGACGATGTGGAAGACTCGCTCTTCGTCCTTTTCGATAAGCCGCAGGGTAACACGGGTTCCCAGATCAACGGAGTCGGTGGCCGCCTCGGAGGGATCTACGACCTTTGCGCTGCGGGCCCGGCGCTGAAGTTCACTGATGCGCCGTTCCAGAAGATACTGCTCGTTTTTGGCGTCGTCGTACTCGGAGTTCTCCGAGATGTCACCGAACTCGCGGGCCTGCCGGATGCGGTCAGCGACCTCTCGCCGCCGGGTTTCGGTTAGATATTCAAGTTCCGTTTGGAGTTTTTCAAGCCCTTCCGGGGTGATCAACTCCTGATTCTTCTCTGTCATAAGAGCGGTGAGTATATGTTCGACACCCCAAGGTGTCAACGAGGATTTGCGGCTTTTTTCTGGGCTTTTGTCCTAGTCCGGCGCGTTCATCTCGTACAGGACGCGCAAGCCTTTCAGGGTCAGGTCGGAATCGAGCTTCTCTATCTCCTGGCAGTGGCGCACGATGGCGGAGGCCGGGCCGCCGGTTGCGATCACGCGCGGACTCCCGGGGGAGGCCCCCAACTCTTCTTTGAAGCGGCGGATGAGGGCGTCTATGGCGCCTGCATAGCCGTAGACGAAGCCGCTCCGGATCGAGTCCGGGGTGTTGGTCGCTATGGCACAGGTCTCTTTCTCTTCCAGATCCACGCCGGAAAGTTTTGCCGCCCGGGTGACCAGAGCGTCTAGTGAGACATAGATGCCGGGCATGATGGCGCCTCCCCGGTAAGATCCGTCTCCGTCAACGGCGCAGACCGTCGTCGCAGTCCCGAAGTCTACGATAATCGCCGGTGCGCCGTAGAGCTCTTTGGCCGCGACGGAGTTGACGATCCGGTCGGACCCCACGGCGTTCGGGTCATCGTAGAGGTTCTGGAGGCCGGTTTTCATCTCGGGTGTCACTGAATAAAAAGGGACGCAAAGCGTGTCCCGCCCGAGTTGCCGGTAAGACCGGCTCAGCTCCGGCACGTCGCTCGCGATGATCAGGGCGGCAACTTTTGAGAGGCTTATACCGCGAAGCTCCATAAAAGAGGCGATGCTCGCACCCAATTCGTCCGCCGTCCGGTGAGTCTCAGTAGCCATTCGCCAGCGAGCCCGAATCTCTTCTCCCTCGAATACCCCGAGCTTGGTCTGGGTATTCCCGACGTTCACCGCCATCAACAAAGTCTTTCAGCCCCCTCCAACTCACGCACACCATCCAGGTCGGCCTCCACGATAAGCTCGCGCACTACGCCGAGCCCGGGAATATACAGGTTCGGGTCCAAATCTACGAGCCCCCGCAGATTAAACGCCCGCGTTATTCCCCGATGTGGAACCTTGAAATCCGGCTCTTCGAAAATTCCATCTCCGAACAGCAACACGTCGACATCCACCGTCCGGGGCGCTTTCTCACCCTTCTTTTCACGACCCAGCGCCGCCTCTATCCCCTGGCAGTAACGCAGCAACTCCAAGGCAGACACTCCGCACTCCAACTCCAACACGCAGTTCAAGTACTCCGGCTGATTCCCTTCGACCTCCACAGGTTCCGTTTCATACACTTTCGAACTGCCCTGTGGGTCTATACGTGGCCCACGTTCGATAGCGTCCGTTGCCGCCCGCAAATACGCCAACCTCTCGCCGAGGTTGCTGCCGAGACTAAGAAAGACGCGGGTCATCGGTGGAACGTCGCGGAAAAGATCATCCCTGAATCTGTGCGCCTCTCGAAGAACCGCTCCCTCACAGCGTTAACCTCGACTTCGCAGACTCTCGGAAATCGGTCCATCATTATTCTGCCTAATTCCACAATTGCCGTCTTCACAGATCGGTATTTTCGTCCTTCCAGTGTTTCAACGACCTTGTTGAGGAGTTCGTCGCGATCAGTTGTTTCTGAATGCTCTCCGGCAGCATAGGCCAAATACAAGAGAAGCGTCCGGGTTCGACCCTTGACACACACGCCTACCCGAAGTGAGCCAGTCGGTGGCCGGAATGTCTCTTCGATTTCTGACGTGTTCCTGCCCTCCGACTCTGCTTCGATCTTGAACCACTCGAACACAAGATAGAGCCTCCTCAACGCTCCGCAGGAAACGGGAGTAGTTTAACCCGGTCTGGCTTCTATAACCGCAGGATAGCCGCCGCGACTTCCAAGGCTTCCCGGTTTGCCCGGACGTCGTGGACGCGGAAGAGGGTGGCACCCCGCTCGTAAGCGAGCACGTTCGTAGTCAACGTGCCGGATACGCGGTCTCTGGCTTCTTCGACGCCGGTAATGCTGCCTATAAAACGTTTGCGTGAGACGCCCATGAGGACCGGATAGCCGAGCTCTGCGATAGCGTCGAGGTTGTTGAGCAGCGCCAGGTTGTGATCCAGCGTCTTGCCAAAGCCGATGCCGGGATCGAGGATTATTTTGTCCGGCGCTACGCCTGCGGATTCAGCGTACGCGGCGCGTTCGGCGAGGAAGTCTCGCACTTCACATACCACCTCTTCGTAGTGTGGCTCCTGTTGCATAGTCTTCGGCTCGCCGAGCATGTGCATGAGGATCAGCGGGCAAGCAAACTCTGTCGCCACGTCCGCCATGTCAGGGTCGCCGCGCAGGGCGGTTACGTCGTTGACGATGCCGGCCCCGGCTTCGAGTGCGGCGCAGGCGGTCGAGGCGCGGTAGGTGTCTATCGAGATAACCGTATCCGGGCGGTTTTTCAGGATACTCCGGATGGACGGGAGTACACGGTTTAGCTCTTCGTCGAGAGAAACCGGGTCTGAGCCGGGTCGCGTTGACTCACCACCCACGTCTATGATCCGGGCACCCTCGTCCAATATATTTGCGGCCTGTTTCGCCGCTTTCTCCGGGTCGAAAAACTCTCCGCCGTCGGAGAAGGAGTCGGGGGTTACGTTTAGGATGCCCATGAGAATAGGATTGGGGCCGAAAGTTCGGTCCCCGATCCTGAACGTGCGGATCGCCAAGTTTTAGTTCACTTACTCCTGGTGGCCGTTGCGGTGAGGCTCGCCCAGGTGGACTTTGTCCACGGCGTACTCTTCGACGAGACGTTTGAGGTGTGGCGCGTCGACGGTTTCGTACTCGATCAGGTCTTCAGAGAGCTTGACGAGTAGATCCCGATTACGCACCAGGATGTCTTCGGCGTTGTCGTAGGACTCGTCGATGATGCGCCGGATCTCCTTGTCGATCTGGAAGGCGATCTCATCGGAATAGTCCGCTTGTTGGTTGAAGTCCCGGCCCATAAAGACCTGTCCCTGGGCGTGGCCCAGCGCCATAGGCCCGAGCTTGTCGCTCATTCCGTAGCGGGTAACCATCTGCTTGGCGGTCTGCGTTACGCGCTCCAGGTCGTTGGAGGCTCCGGTGGTAATCTCCTCAAAGATCACACTCTCCGCCGCCCGGCCACCGAGCATCATGGCGAGCTGCGACATGAGCTCCCCGCGGCTCATCATGAAGCGGTCTTCCTCCGGCAGGCTCATCGTGACGCCGAGCGCCTGGCCGCGAGGGATAATGGAGATCTTATGTACCGGGTCGGCTTTGGGCAGCAAGGCACCGACGATGGCGTGTCCCGCCTCGTGATAGGCCGTTATCTCCTTCTCTTTTTCGGAGATAATGCGCGTCTTGCGCTCGGGGCCGGCGATCACCCGGTCTATGGCCTCTTCCATCTCGTGCATGCTGATCTCTTCTTTATCGTACCGGGCGGCGAGCAGCGCCGCCTCGTTGACGAGGTTGGCTAGGTCCGCGCCGGTAAATCCGGGCGTGCTGCGGGCCAGTGTCTGGGTGCTGATGTCGTCGCCGAGCGGCTTGCCCCGACTGTGGACGCTTATGATCTTCTCGCGACCCGGAAGGTCGGGCCGGTCTACGGTGATCTGGCGGTCGAAACGTCCCGGCCTCAAGAGCGCCGGGTCGAGGATGTCCGGGCGGTTGGTCGCGGCGATCATAATGATGCCACTCTGGGCGTCGAAGCCGTCCATCTCGACGAGGAGCTGGTTCAAGGTCTGCTCCCGCTCGTCGTGGCCGCCACCCATGCCGGCGCCGCGCTGCCTGCCAACGGCGTCGATCTCGTCCATAAAGATAATGCACGGCGAGTTCTGCTTGGCCTGCTCGAAGAGGTCTCGGACACGACTCGCGCCGACGCCGACAAACATCTCCACGAAGTCCGAACCGGAAATGCTGAAGAACGGAACCCCGGCCTCCCCGGCCACAGCCCGCGCCAGGAGCGTCTTGCCCGTTCCGGGAGGCCCGACCAGCAGCGCACCCTTCGGGATACGGGCGCCGAGTTTCTGGAATTTCTGGGGATTTTCGAGGAACTCTTTGATCTCCGTGAGCTCCTGCACGGCTTCCTGGGCACCGGCCACGTCATCGAAGGTAACCTTCGGGGCATCTTTGTTCATCCGCTTGGCCTTGCTCTTGCCGAAGCTCATCACCCGGTTGCCGCCGCCCTGCATCGAACTCATGATAAACAGGAAGAGAAGGATTATGAGGAAGATCGGAGCTACCGTACCAATTATGGTCAGCCAGAAGCTGTTGCTCGGAGGTTCGGTGAGGAACGGTATCTCTGCTTCGTTGAAGGTCCCCGCTATGTCGTACTCCGTGGGATAAGCGTACGCGAATTCCTGCGGTCCACCTTCGTCACGCTTGAGTAATCCGGTAACGGTCTGCTTCTCATCCTCGACGGTAAGCTTTTGCTCCGGGTCTTCGGGGCTCAAAACGAACGAGTTTTGGTTTACGGCTTTCTCAAACTGTTGGGAGTTAAGCTCTCTAACATCCGGGCTGCCCGACGATAGGACCCTTACCAGGATCACCGCGAACACCATCAGGATAATGAAGTAGAGTAGTCCTCCGCTCCTTAAAATTCTGCCCAATCTGTCTTTACCTCTCAGAAGATGTGTTTAGGAACATCAGGATTATACTACCTACACTACGAGGGACGGTGTCCTCCCTCACTCGATACGTTCTCTCTAAACTAGACAAGCTTTTTAAGAACTGGCGAACACCTCGGGTTTGAGCACGCAGACGTCGGGCAGGTTACGGTAGGCCCCAGCGTAGTCGAGGCCGTATCCCACCACAAACTCGTCTGGGACCTCGAAACCTAGATACTTTACGTCCAACTCCGCCCGGCGTCTCTCAGGCTTGCTCAGTAGCGAGCAAATTTCCAACGAGGCCGGGTTGCGTTGGAGTAGGGCGCGCCGGAGGTAGGAGAGCGTCAGGCCGGTGTCTACTATGTCTTCGACGATCAGGACGTGCCGCCCGGTTATGTCCTCTTCGAGATCGTTGAGTATTCGGACGACCCCGCTGCTGCTGGTCCCCGTACCGTAGGAGCTTATGTCCATGAAATCCAGTTCGCACGGTAGATCTATGCGGCGCATGAGGTCCCCGAGCACCACGACCGCACCCCGCAGGATGCCTACAAGGAGCGGCCGCTCACCTTTGTAGTCCTCGGTTATACGCTCTCCGATCTCAGCCACCTTGTCCTGAATTTCGGACGAGGGTATGAGCACTTCTTTTACGTCGGACATCATGCTAGACATCTCCACGGCTTTTTCTTACCTCCAACCTGAGTATTTTCTCTGTTTTACCGCCAACTTTGTGTTTCTCGCTGAGTTCTCCATAAGGGATCCAGGCGACATTGTCCTTCGAGTCTACGACGACCGGCGTCTGTCGCCGGAGGTCTTTGGGAACCCCCCGGTCCATCATGGCCCGCAAGACCTTCTTGCTCCCGCCGAGGCCCAGGGGTCGAATACTATCTCCCTCGCGCGTCATTCGCACCTGGTATGGTCTCCGTACCGCATCCAGGTAAGCTACCTCCGGGCGGCCCGCGTCTCCGGCATCGAATTCCACGTCCTCCTGAATTTCGATATTCCACCCGCCAAAAATGATTCCACCTTGCTCTATCTGCACGCTTTCTTTCTCCGCCACCGGCGCGTGGTAAAAGACCAACTCGCCGGTCGTGCGTCCGGCAGCTATTACTCCACCCGGGAGATCCAGAGTTCGTGTTCCTTCTCCCTCGTCCAACAAGTCGAGGACGGATTCGACGTGTATATTCTCCAATCCTGGCGTTCCGGGTAGTAACTTCGAGTAGGCCATTCGTACCGCGTAGTGCCGGATGGCCGTCGGTGAGGCAAGCAACTCACCGGCGAGCAGAACTACCTCGTTTTCCCGAAGTCGGACGTTCTGTCCGGCGATACTTTCTAGTGCTTCCAAATCGTCCCGCAAGATAGCGGCGGCGCGGGCTATGTTTTTTTTCGCGCCCTCGTACAAGTCTTCGAGGATCGGTAACGCCTCCTGGCGCACCCGGTTGCGGGTGTATTTCCCCGTGAGGTTGGTACGGTCGGTGCGGTAGGGTTGATTTAGAATTTCGAGGTACTTCAGCACTTCGGTCCTGGTGGCCTCGATCAGGGGCCTCACAAAACGCCCTCGAACCGGTGGAATTCCCGTCAAGCCTCGCAGCCCCGCTCCGCGTGACAGGTTCATCAAGACCGTCTCGGCCACGTCGTCCGCCGTATGCCCGGTAGCGATGCTTTTCAGTCCAAGCCCATCGGCTAGTTCTTCCGCGATCCTGTAACGCTCTATGCGCGCCCGCTCCTGAAAGTTGTGCCTCCCATCCAGTTCGAGACGCCGCACCTCACAAGGAACATTCAAGCTACGACAAAGTTTTTCGACAAACTCGGCGTCCTCTCTAGATTCCCTTCCGCGCGAGCCATGATCCATGTGTACCACGACAGGCTCGCCCCAAAGCTCGACCAATACCCGTAAAAGCGCCACAGAATCCGGTCCGCCCGAGACCATCACTAGCGGGCGCGAGAGATCCATGCCGTACCGGTACGCCGCCCCTGAGACAGCATCAGAGAAACCAACAGGGCTCATACGGGCAGTTTAGTCGAGTAAGGCGGTAAAGAAAGCCGCGAAGTGCATGCCAGTCTTCCTGTACGAGGAGGCTGCTGGGGTTTACGTATACCCGATCTATAGTCCATAATGTGCTCGACTGGTACAAGAATAGCTTCTTTCTATAGAGCAGAACGGGAGTCCGATCCTGGCCCGGAGGGGGGACAGCATGACGACTAATCTTCAACTACGAGTATTTCTGGCTGGACTTGTCGGAGCTGTATTGACGCTAGCTCTTCTCACGCCGGAAGCCAGCGGCACAGCCCAGGAGAACATAGATCAAAGCTCAGGAGTAGCTCCGCACGCAACCGGGGAACTGCTGATCGTCTACGAAGCCGGAACCGACTCTGCGGCGGCGGAACAATTGCCGGAAGAAACCGATGGCGAGGTCGAAGAGGAGATCCCGGAGATCGACACCCAGGTCGTCGAGTTCCCGGAAGTAAAAAACGAGCCTACCGAACAAGAAAGAGAAGAGCTTCTACAACAAAAGAAAGAAGAACTAGAGGAAGACCCTGCGGTCCAATCAGTAAGCTACAACTTCATCTACAAGGCAGCCTACACCCCAAACGACAACAAATTCGGTTCCCAGTACGGTCTCAAAAAGATAAAGGCTCCCCTGGCCTGGAACGAAACCCGCGGTAGTGGTGTTGACATCGCAGTAGTAGACAGTGGGATTTCCAACTCCCATCCTGACCTTCGGCGGAAGATCTCCGCCCAGGCAAACTGCGCAGGCAAACCAGGAAATTGCATAAGTGGACCAGGAACTGCCGAAGACGACTCTGGGCACGGTACCTCCGTTGCAGGAGTAGCCGTCGCAAGCACCAACAACGGGGAAGGCGTCGCCGGAGCTTGTTTCGAGTGTAGATTGCTAGCCGCTAAGGTCCTGAAGGCAAACGGAAAGGGCTCGGTAAGTGACGTAGCGAAAGGCATTAACTGGTCCAGCAATAATGGGGCTGAGGTCATAAACCTGTCGTTGGCGCCAGTGAACCCCAATGTCGTTGCGGACTCTCCACCTATAAAGAAAGCCATAAACAGAGCCCAGCGAAAAGGAGCGATAACCGTCGCCGCTGCTGGCAACTTCGGAAAAGACTCTGTCAAAGTATACCCGGCGGCCTACGAAAACGTTGTGGCCGTAGCCGCCACCAATCGTAACAACCGTTGGGCCTCTTTCTCCAGCACCGGCAGGTGGGTAGACGTGGCCGCGCCCGGCGTAGACATTCTCTCTACCAGATCTCCTGCAGGGTACGGCGGATTCGACGGAACAAGCCTCTCCAGCCCGTTCGTCGCGGGCATAGCGGGGCTGCTCGCCTCTCAAGGCCGTACGGAGGACGAAATTCGTCGCAGGATAAACTCGACCGCCGTGGACCTGGGACCGAAAGGGAAAGACGAAAAATACGGTCGTGGTCTCGTAAATGCCGCAGCCGCCGTGGGCATTTCTGCTCGGCGGCCCACGCCCAACAAGGCGCCCAGGATCTCTAACCCGAAGCCCGCACCGGGCGCGACCATCAAAGGTCGCAGGCCAAATATAAAGGCTACCGTGCGGGACGCAGAGACCAACCTCCGAAAAAAGAACATAACCTTGATCCTCGACGGCAAAAAGAGAGGCGCTTTCAGATATTCCGTGAAACGCGACAGGCTCATCTACTCGCCCAAGAGAAAGCTAGCACCCGGCAAACACACAGTAAGAATCGTCGTCCGCGACGAACAGGGTAAAAAGGACACCAGGAAATGGCGCTTCAAGGTAAAAGCTCCGAAGCCTCGCAACAATGGCCCACTCTCAATAATTGACCAACCGGGCTACCCGTTCAACTTCTTACCCAACGATTCGGTCTTCGACCGGGTCAGAAACTAGAGGAAAAACAAAAGCCCTGGAAAAACCGGGGCCGGTAGTAGCGGGGATAGGATTTGAACCTATGACCTTCGGGTTATGAGCCCGACGAGCTACCAGACTGCTCCACCCCGCGTCGCGGACGAGATTTTAACACCGCTGAAATGTTTGTAAAGGTTGTTGTTCGCGTGCTACCTTAACGTCCGAGATGGGAATTTTACTTTTTGTACTGGTGCTCTCGGGAGCGTTGCTCGCCCTGGTTGCCGGGGTGGTCGCACTCCGGGCCTGGCTGAGCTTCCGGCGCACTCGACTGGACCTACAAAATCAGCTATCCGAGGATGTGGCCCGGCTCGCATTGCGAACCGGCGAACTAGAGGAAAGCCTCGCCACGCTGGACGCCAGGACCCAGCAACTTCCGGTGAGTATTTCGAGCCTGCAAGAGAACCTGGATGCGCTCCGGATCCTTACCGGGGCGCTCGCAAGCTCACTTCGACAAGCACAGAGAGTCCTCTCCTACTCGGCACTCAAGACTTTTAGCGCCACCCGCATCGCCGACCTTTTCCCATCCCGTTCCAGCGGAACGAAGCAGTAAATGGTGGATGTCCCGTCATCCCGAAGCTCGTATAATTAGCCTATGGATGAAACCCGCGAGAAGGAACAAACTTTGACTCAGGCGCCAGAGCCTTCGGGTGAAGAGTGTGAAATCTGCAACTCGGAGATGTATGGACTCCACTGTAAGCTCCTCTGCCCCAACTGCGGCTACCGGCGCGACTGCTCTGATCCCTAAACCTCTTCTTTGTTTCCAAACTTGACGCGCGTACGCCGGGCCACGACCATGTGTGCGCCGGGATAGCTTGCGGAAAGGCGCGTAGAGAAACATGGACATAAAAGCAGCGGTAGTTTTCGAGGCGGACAAACCCCTCAGCATTGAGACTGTACAACTAGAAGGGCCGAAAGAAGGCGAGGTGCTAGTCGAGATCAAAGCGACCGGCATCTGCCACACGGACGAGTACACCCGCTCCGGCGCCGACCCGGAAGGACTTTTCCCGTCCGTCCTAGGCCACGAGGGTGCGGGTATCGTCACAGACGTCGGTCCGGGCATCAGCAGTCTGGAGGTCGGAGACCACGTGATACCGCTCTACACCCCCGAATGCCGGGAGTGCGAGTATTGCCTGAACCCAAAGACCAACCTGTGTCAGGCGATCCGTAACACTCAGGGCCAGGGGTTTATGCCCGACGGCACGAGCCGCCTCTCACTGAACGGTGAAGCACTTTATCATTACATGGGTACATCTACTTTTGCAACGCACGCAGTTGTGCCGGAAATAGCGCTGGCGAAGATCCGGGAAGACGCCCCATTCGATAAGGTCTGCTACATCGGCTGTGGCGTCACGACGGGCATCGGGGCGGTCATAAATACGGCGAAGGTCGAGCCAGGGTCTAACGTGGTGGTCTTCGGCTTAGGTGGGATCGGGTTGAACGTCATCCAGGGCGCGAGGATGGTCGGGGCGGATAAGATCGTGGGCGTGGATCTCAATCCGGCGAAGAAAGACCTGGCCGAAAAGTTCGGCATGACCCATTTCGTAAATCCGCAGGAGGTAGAGGAAGACCTGGTGCCGTACCTCGTAGACCTGACCGATGGCGGCGCGGATTATAGTTTCGAGTGCATCGGCAATGTAAACGTCATGCGCCAGGCGCTGGAGTGCGCGCATAAAGGTTGGGGCGAGTCGGTAATTATCGGGGTTGCGGGCTCCGGGGAGGAGATCTCCACGCGCCCGTTCCAACTCGTTACGGGGCGTTCTTGGCGCGGCAGTGCATTCGGCGGGGCGAGAGGCCGGACGGACGTGCCAAAGATCGTGGACTGGTACATGGAGGGCAAAATAGACATAGATCCCCTCATCACCCACACCATGCCCCTCGAAGACATAAACGAAGCCTTCGACCTCATGCACCGCGGAGAATCCATCCGCAGCGTCGTCACGTTCTAGAAAGGTCACGATGACCGAAAAACTAACTACCAACGGTACCCACCGCTGCTTCGGCGGCACCGTGGGCTTCTATAGCCACGACTCCGAATCAACCGGAACCGGCATGAACTTCGCCGTCTACGAGCCGCCGCAGGCTTCGGACGGCCCGGTACCGGTGCTCTACTACCTCGCCGGCCTCACCTGCGCCGAAGAGACCTTCATGATCAAAGGCGGAGCCCAACGCCTTGCCGCCGAACACGGCCTGATGCTCGTCGCTCCCGACACCAGCCCCCGCGGCGCGAACATCCCTGGCGAAGACGACGACTACGACTTCGGAACCGGCGCCGGCTTCTACCTCGACGCGACCGCCGAGCCCTGGTCAGAGAACTACAACATGTACACCTACATCACGGAAGAGTTGCGGAACTTGATCCTGGAGCATTTCCCTGCCCGCGAGGATGCCCAAGGCGTCTTCGGCCACTCGATGGGCGGACACGGCGCTTTGACGCTCGCCCTCAAAGAGCCGGACCTCTACAAGTCCGTCTCCGCCTTCGCCCCGGTCTGCGCCCCGGCCCGTGTTCCTTGGGGCAAGAAAGCATTCTCAAACTACCTCGGACCGTACGAGGACTGGAAGCAATACGACGCCAGCGAGTTGGTGCGTGAGAACTCTGACGACCGGCACATACTCGTGGATCAGGGAATGAACGACCAGTTCCTCGACGAGCAGCTATCCCCGGACGTGTTCGAGGAAGCCTGCGCCGAAGCCGGACAGCGGCTGACCTTGCGGCGTCACGAGGGCTACGATCACAGCTACTACTTTATCTCCACGTTTATGGAGGACCACATCCGCCATCACTCGGAGACGCTGAACGGTTAGATGTTCGCGGGCGCTCTACACATTCTGGAGCGCGGCGAGCGCCCGTTCGCACCAGCCCCGGACTTCGACGTTTACGCCCAGGCTTTTCCAGTCTTCGGGTGAGTACCAGCCGACCTTGTCTTTCTCGAACTCGGCCGAAATCTCCACGGAGCCGGTTGAACGGGCGAAGTAGATCAGGTCTATGTGCTCGTGTCCCGGCCCGATGTACTCCAACTGAACGCCGGCGGGCCGATGGAGTTGCACCGGGTCCGTGACATCCTCCCGTCTCTCCCCTACCAGTTCCACCTCGACCCCGGTCTCCTCCAGCACCTCGCGGATCGCCGCCTCGTCCGGTAGCTCATCCTGCTCTATGTGCCCGCCCGGCGGAAGCCACATCTCCAGCTTGCGGTGCCGGTGGAGCAAAATACTTTGCCCCCGAACCACGAAAACCGCAACCGTAAAGTGTCTGCCGCTCTGACGCCAATCGTCCATGCGCTCAGGTTACACCAACCCTGCAGGTAGGACGTATTACAGTCAAAGAAAGGTTTGCTCTTTAACTTCGGAAGCGAACAGCGACAATGAGACCAAGGAGTGCCGCGTGGCAGAAATTCCCCAAGAGGCCTTTAGACGTCAGGACGAATCCCCGGACGAAGGATTCTACCGAACCCCGCGGCTCGTCACCCACATAGACGACCGGGCGATAGCGGCCGTTACGCAACTATACCGGGAGCACTTCCCGGCAGGCGGTACTGTTCTGGATCTGATGAGCAGTTGGGTAAGCCACCTGCCACCCGAGATCGAATACGATCGTGTCGTGGGGCTCGGGATGAACGAAACGGAGTTGCAACGAAATCCGCGCCTGAACGAGTACGTAATCCAGAACCTAAACGAGAACCCCAAGCTGCCGTTCAGCGACGCGGAGTTCGACGGGGCCGGCATATGCGTTTCCGTAGATTACCTGACGCGGCCCGTAGAAGTGCTGCGAGACCTCGGGCGCGTGTTGAAGCCCAGTGCGCCGGTCGTCATAACTTTTTCGAACCGCTGCTTTCCGACAAAAGCCGTCGCCGCTTGGCAGGCGCTGGACGATGCGGGGCATATGAGGCTCGTCGAACAGTATTTGAGAGAAGCCGGGAATTGGGGCGAGGTGCATAGCCTCGACCGGAGCCCGCGCTGGATGTTCAGCGATCCACTGTACGCGGTGATCGGCTACAGTGCGGGACCGCACGACGGTTGAGTTGCGAGGCTCGGGCGTAGCGCAAGGATCTTGTATGGTGCAACATGGGAGGCCAATCGACAGATGACGAAAGGATCTCTATGACCGATACCACAGACCCAGCGCAGCAGCACGAATCATCCGAGGGACGACAGAGAGAGATCGTGGACGTTTTGATGGAGGCGTTCTCTGACATGATGTCCGCGGACCCGGATGCTTTTCGTACTAGGTTTCGGAAGATGGCCGCCAGCCCGTTTACGTTTTATCGTGGGAGCGCTTGCCTGTTCTATGCGGACATGGAGAAGCGGGAGGATCGCTGGGCGAACGACCGGACGGGACGCGTCTGGATCCAGGGCGACCTCCACGCCGAGAACTTCGGCACTTACATGGACGGCGACGGGGTCCTAATCTTCGACGTCAACGACTTCGACGAAGCCTACCTCGGACACTTCACCTGGGATCTGCAGCGAATGGTCGCGAGCGTGGCCCTGCTCGCGTGGACCAAGGCTATCTCCGACGAAGATATCGCAGCCCTGATCTCCACTTACATCCGGGCCTACATCGAGCAAGTCAATTCCTTCGTCGAGAACGACCGCGACCACGAGTTCTCCCTCCGCCTCAACACAACCGACGGTTGGGTTCAGCAGCTCCTACAAGGGGCCCGCATGAACACCCGCATTGACCTCCTCGAAAAAACCACCCTCATAGATGAAAACTTCGACCGGCGCTTCCGGCGCGGCGCCGGCGTTCGTGACCTTGAAGACACAGAAAAAGCCGAGGTGCAAGAAGCCTTCGAAGCGTACCTGGAGACCATCCCCGAGGCTAAACGGTCCCGCAGCCTGAACTACGAAGTGAAAGACGTCGTCGGGCGCAAGGGATTCGGTATCGGCTCCGCCGGGCTTCCTGCCTATAACGTGCTGGTCGAAGGCCCGACCCAGGCTTTGGAGAACGACGTGGTGCTTTCGATGAAACAGGGCAACGTCGCCTCGCCCAGCAGGATCGTGCGCGACGAACGTGCCGCAGACTACTTCAAGCATCACGGGCACCGCACGGCCGTCTCTCAGCGGGCGCTCCAGGCCCACGCCGACCCGTGGCTCGGCTACACCGAGATAGACGGGGTCGGATTCTTCGTCTCTGAACTGTCGCCCTACGTCGAGGACATAGAATGGTCCGACCTCACGGAGCCTGACCAGATCTCCCCCGTCCT
Source organism: Rubrobacteraceae bacterium (assembly GCA_965214475.1). GTDB lineage: Bacteria > Actinomycetota > Rubrobacteria > Rubrobacterales > Rubrobacteraceae > SIRX01. The sequence goes on from OZ243953.1 coordinate 1,219,190, forward strand.
CGACTACCTCGGCCGGGCAACCGCCAAAGTCCACTGCGTCGCGGACGAAGACTCCGACCCAACCCTCGTCAGCTTCCAGACGGAAGATGAGATCTCCACCGCCATCAGCGGCAAAGAAGACGAGTTCGTAAACGAAATGGTGAACTTCGGCCACGGCTACTCCGAAACCGTCCGCGACGACCATCGACTGTTCGTAGACGCCTTCCGCAACGGCCGCATACCGGGACTCTCCGACAACTAGCGCACCACCGACGACAGTGAACGCCACGACAGGATCGGCGCTCCGGCTGAAGGATACTCGGCGCGCATACTAAAGCGTGAGAAAGCGAGACGGTCGTGGCGAAAAAGGATTACGAAGAGAAATACACCCATCCCGATATGCGGGAGGAGATCAAAGAAGAGATAAAGCAGTCCGACAAGGGCGGTGATCCCGGCCAATGGAGCGCCCGCAAATCCCAACTCCTCACCCAAGAGTACGAAAAGCGTGGCGGCGGCTACAAAGGCGAGCAAGACGAATCCCAGAAGAACCTGCAGCAATGGACCGAAGAAGAATGGCAAACTCAGGATGGCGAAGCCCAGGCCCGCAAAGACGACGAAACAGCCCGCTACCTCCCGAAAAAGGCTTGGAAGAATATGAGCGAAGAAGAGAAGCAGCAAACGGAGCAGAAGAAACGCGAAGGCTCTCGTCAAGGCCAACAATACGTGGACAACACTGAAGAGGCGCAACAGGCCCGCCGTGAAGCCCAAAAAGACCTCCCTCTAAACGACTACGACGACCTAAGCGTGGATGACGTGAAGACCAAAGCGCAAGGCCTCTCCTCCAAAGAGACAGAAGTGCTCCTGGCCTACGAGAAACAGCACGAGAACCGCAAGACCCTCGTCGAGCATTTGGAAGGTAAAGCCGAAGACGACTCCTAACCGAAAGTTGTGGTGCCACCGGCCCAACACGGGCGCTCTTGAGTAGATCATCTTTGGCCGCCCGGATATAGCATCGGCAGCGCGACCGCCCCCAAAATACCTCCACATGTGGTATACAGCACAAAGGGAATCGCAACTATGTGTGCGAGGAAAGGAAACACCAAATGGTTTGGGAATGGCGGCTGCTAAGGTGCTTCGAGGATTTCTCGGAGTCCTTCGAGCAGAAAGGTTGGGAGACGGGACCGAGGTACGGTGAGATACCCACGCTGGTGGCCTGGAACGGTGAATACTGTGTCCTCTTCGATAGTTGGGACGAAGTAACCGGCGAGTGCTGGTTCGAGTTGCGCGACCGGGACCGGCGTTTGACGACGCTCGTCAACGAGATCCCCACCCCGGCCCAGGCATCGGAGTTGCTGGTGGGGCCGCGTCTTCTCTCCCGGTAGCCGGACTTTACACACTCCAAAGTTGCACACCCCGGTTCTGTAGAATGTCCGGGTGAGGATCTACGGTCTTGATTTCACCAGCGCCCCGGGCAAACGCAAACCGCTCATAGCCCTCGGCTGCGCGCTGGACGCGGGCATACTTCGCGTCGAAGACTCGCACAAGATGACGGACTTCGACGGCTTCGAGAAGTTCCTGCGCCTTCCCGGACCCTGGGTCTGCGGAATGGACTTTCCCTTCGGCCAACCACGAAGCCTCGTCGAGGTGCTCGGTTGGCCCACGACCTGGGAAGGCTATGTCAGCAAAGTAGGAGCCATGCCCAAAGAAGACTTCGAGAACGCCATCCGGGTGGACATGGCCCAGCGTCCGAAAGGCAGCAAGTGGCGCTACCGGCTCGCGGACCGGCGTTCCGGTTCCAGCAGCGCGATGATGCTCTTCCGGGTGCCGGTAGGCAAGATGTTTTTCCAGGGCGCGCCGCGCTTACTAACCTCGGGCGTGAGCGTCGTTCCGTGCCGCCCGAACGGCGATGCTCGCGTGGCAGTCGAGGCTTATCCTGCCGTTGTTGCCCGCAGGTTTCTAGGACGCACAAGCTACAAAAACGATGACCGGAGCAAGCAGACGGCGGAACAGCGTACCGCCCGCGAGAAGCTTCTGGCTGGGTTGCGGTCTCCCGAGTTGACGAAGGAGTATGGTTTCGTCGTCAGGATGGGCAATTCTTGGGAAGAGGAATTTGTCCGGGAGCCGGGTGCGGACGCTTTGGACTCGCTGTTGTGTGCGGTACAGGCTGCGTGGGCTTACAAGCGGCGGGATGCGGATTACGGTGTGCCGGCGGCGTGTGATTCTCTGGAAGGTTGGATCCTGGACCCGGCCTTACTCCGCGAAGAGTAGAATTCACGACAAACGAGAAGGGGAGGAACTCTGTGCAAGACTCCACGCTAAGGCTAGGAATCCTGGGAGCCGCCAACATTGCCCGAGGTGCAATTATTCCCGCCGCAGACCAGACAGAGAAGATAGAGATCTCCGCCATCGCAACCCGAAACGGGAGCAAGGCCGACGAGGTTCGGGATCTCGCCCCCAAAGCCGGGCTCTTCGAAGATTACGACTCGCTCATAGAAAGCGAGGAAGTAGACGCCATCTACATCCCCATACCAAACTCCCTGCACGTCGAATGGACCCTCAAAGCGCTTGAGGCCGGCAAGCACGTCCTCTGCGAAAAACCTTTCTCACTAGACGCCGCAGGCGCCGAGAAAGCTGTCGAAGCCGCCCGCGAGTCGGGGCTCACGCTCATGGAGGGCTTCATGTTCCGGCTCCACCCGCAAAGTCTACGGCTCAAGGAGCTGATCCAGGAAGGCGCCATCGGCACTGTGCGACAAGTCGTGGCCCAATTCGGTCATCTGCTGGACGACCCCGACGACGTGCGGGGCATCGGCTCTCTGGGCGGAGGCGCCATCGGGGACGTGGGCTGTTACGCGATAAGCGGAACGCGGCTCGCTTTCGGCGGTGAACCCCGACGCGCCTCGGCCTTCGCCCGTTTCGACGAGGACGACGCCGACCTGGAACTCGCCGGTGTCTTGGAGTTCGACGAAGGACTGGGCATCATCTCGTGCAGCATCTCCAGCGCCCGCCGGGAGCGGTTGGAGATCATCGGCACCGACGGACGTCTGATACTGGAAGCTCCTTTCAGGGCAGATAAGGCCGGTGGCTCTATAGAGATACAAAGCAGTGGCGAATCTGAAACGGAGAGCTTCGAGGGAGGTTCTCCTTACCTGGCAGAGCTCGAGGAATTTGCGGCGGCGATCCGGGAACAGCGCGCACCGGCGGTCGGGCCGGAGGAGATCCTGGGCAACGCCCGCGCCATCGGCGGGCTGCTGGAATCAGCTCGGCAGGGAGGCCGCGTTCAGAGCCTCTAACTCGTTCTCTTGAGTTGGATACGCCTGGGTTCCGGTGGGACGGTGGCGCCGCCTTTGACGGTGATCTCCACCACGCCGTCCTGGAAACCGGCGCTTATATCTTCGTCTTTTACGCTCTCCGGTAAGGTCATGCTCCGCCGGAACAATCCGTAGTAGCGCTCCTGAACGTAGTAGCTCGCCTCTTCGTCCTCTCCCGTCAGCCGCTCGCGGTGGCCGGAGATGGTTAGCGTGCCATCGGTAAACGTAATGTCTATGTAGTCCGGGTTCACCCCGGCGAGTTCGGCCCGGATCACCAAGTCGTCGCCTTTGGACAACACCTCGGTGGTCGGGGTCCACGCGTCCGCGTAGGTTCGCTGCTTCTGCTGGTCCTCGGTCCCGGCGCCCTCGCCGTACATCCGGTCCTGTATCCGTTTCATCTCGTGTACTACGTCCATGAAACCGTGAAGTGGTCTGGACACTACGCTCCTCCTTTTAAGTCCGGAAACTCACCTGAGTCTTGAGTATCGCGTTCGAGGTTACCCATTGCCCGCGGTTGCCACGATAAAACCGTTCTCCTGAAGCCATCGCTCGGCGACTTCTCGTGGAGAATTTCCCTCCACTTCGACCGCGGCGCTCAGCTCCCGCAGTGTTTCGGTGTCGAGCTGCTCGGAGATGGGGGCGAAAAGCTCTTCGAGCTCCGGGTACTGCTCCAACGTCTCCTGGCTCATGGTAAGCGACGGGTTGTAGACGGCAAAGAATTCCTCGTCGTCTTCCAGGAGGCGCAGGTTCATCTCCGGGACACGTCCGTTCGTATTGAACACCGAACCGAAGTTGCACCTCTCTCCACTGTTGACGGCGCCGTACACCGTAGTGGCAGAGAGCACGGAGACGTTATCGTCGGGGAACTCGAAGCCGTAGGCCTCTTCCAGGCCCGGCAGCCCGTCGGCCCGCTCGCGGAACTCGGAACCGACACACAAGGTCGCCTCGTCCGGGCGGTCCTCGATCAGGTTTCCGAGGTCGGAGACGTTCTGAATGTCTCCGTAGGCTCCCTCCCGTACGGCGAGGGCGTAGGTGTTGTTGGCCGGGGTGGGCTCCAGCCATTCGATGTTGTTCTGTTCGAGGTCTTCGTCGGCGACGGACTGATACTGCTCTTGCGGGTCGGGTACGGGCTCTGAATGGGCCAGGTGGACGAGCCAACCCGTGCCGGTGTACTCCCAGTACATATCTACGTCGTCCGAGATGAGCGCCTGCCGCACCCTCTCGGTGCCGCCCAACCCCGTCCGGTCAATGACCTCCGCGTTGGCGGCCTCCAGAGACAGGACCGTGATCTGGCCCAAAATCTCTTGCTCGGTGAAGTTCTTCGAGCCCACGGCCAACCGGATGGTCCCCTGCGGGCCGCTCAACTCGTAGTTTTCACTGATGCTCCCCCCGCTTCCGCCCCCGCAACCCGTGGCGAAGACCGCCAGGACGAGGAAGAGCGCCGCCGGTAGCAAAGTTTTACGTATCAACCCTCGCATAGAGCCACACCGTCCTCCCTGGTCCGTCCTCGCATCAGTACCCGGTTATCCATCTCCGGGGTTCGTTGCCGGACGGCCTCCAGAGCCTTCGGTAGCGCTGTCTCTGAGGTCGTCCACCCAGCTCGGGACCTCTTCGGGGGCTTCTTCCCTCGTCAACCCCACGTACAGAGAGAAGCACATCCCGATCATAATGACCGCGAACGGTACCGCGGCTATGATAGCCACCTTCTGCAAGGCATCCAGCCCGCCGGCCAGCAGCACCACAGCCGCGAAGGCCGCTATGATGAAACCCCAGACGAACTTGACCAACACCCTCGGGTTCAAGGCTCCGCCGGTAGACATGCTGCCCAGGACGAACGACGCCGAGTCCGCCGAGGTGATAAAGAACACGCTGACCAGGAGCATCGCTATGATCGAGGTGACGATGCCCAGCGGAAGCTGTTCCAGGGTAATAAACAGCGCGTTGGTCACGTTCTCCGATACGGCGCTGCTAATTGCTCCCCCCGTCTGGCGATCCGCCCAGATGCCCGTCGTGCCGAAGGACGAGAACCAGAACATGCTCACCATCGTGGGTACGAGCAACACGACTATGACGAACTCCCGGATCGTGCGTCCCCGCGAGATGCGGGCGATAAAGGTGCCCACGAACGGACACCAGGCGATCCAGGTGGCCCAGTAGAAGAGCGTCCAGTCGTTCGCCCAAGTGCTGTCCGCGAAGACGTTCTGCTCGAAGCTCATCGGTATGAGGGAGGCCGCGTAGGAGCCGGCCACCTGCACGAGCGAGCCGATAATGAGCACCGTCGGACCCAGTATGAATACAAAAGCAACCAGCAGCACGCCGAGCACCATGTTGAGGTTGCTCAGGTAGCGGATGCCTTTGTCTATGCCGGTGGCCGCCGAAGTCATGTACAACACGAAGATAACGGCGATTATGATTATCTGTGCCGTGGCGCTGTTGGGAACGTCAAAGAGGAAGTTCAGCCCGCCGTTGACCTGCAAAGCGCCCAGTCCCAGCGAGACGGCGACGCCGAACAGGGTAGCGACGATAGCCAGTACGTCTATTACGTTTCCGATGGGACCATCCACCCGGTCGCCGAGGATGGGGCGGAAGATCGAGCTGATAAGCCCTCCCTGCTCGCGCCGGAAGTTGAAGTAAGCCAGGCAAAGGGCGATCACGGCGTACACCGCCCATGGATGCAGTCCCCAGTGGAAGAAGGAGTATCGAAGCCCCAACTCGGCGGCGTCCGGGGTACTCGCCTCCGCCAGGTTGTACGGGGGTGTGCCATAGTGGGACATGGGCTCGGCGACCCCCCAGAAGACCAGGCCGATGCCCATTCCTGCGGCGAACAGCATGGCGAACCAGGACAACCGGCCGAACTCCGGCTCTTCATCGTCTTTGCCCAGCTTGATCTTACCGAAACGGCTGAAAGCCAGGTAGATCACGAAAAACAGGAACAAGGTGGTCGACACCAGATACAGCCAGCCGAAGTTGTTGAGCACGAAGTTCAAGATCCCCGACGTAACGGTGGAGAGGTTCTCCGTGAAGATCGCACCCCAGAGGAGGAACACCACCGAGAAGGCGACGGAAACCCAAAACACGACCCCGAGCTTACCTACCTGAGATGCTTGCTGCTCTTCCATCAAATCACCTTCCGGTAGCTGGTCGGACCTCAGCAAGAATGACAATACAGTAGAGCAATACGAGAACCATTGCAATCGCCGGTGCAAAAACTACCCGAGAACACCACAGACCAACTCGCAGTACGGGAGGTGGTCTCTCCGCCCGGCAACCCGGCGTTCGCGGCAGACCCGGTCTGGACCTCCAGGTTGTTCGACCCAACAGTAGGCTACACCTTCGGGCCGGTTGGGCACTATAGCTACTCGAAGGTCCCGCCCTCTTTGCGGTACCGCTGAACCTGCTGATCTAGCTCGTGTCGGGCGGGCTCATCACGCTCAACGTCGCGGGCACCGCCAGTCCCATAGCGGGGTTCTTCTGGGATCTGTACCGGACCCGGAAAAAGTTACTCCAGGTCCTGGTGGTGCCGCTCTAGATACGCACCGTGTTGTGAAAGGTTTAGTGACCTCGGCGCAGTCAACTCTTTATTCTAGCTTCCAAAGTTTGATCTACATTTTCGATTTTCACAAACGCTAGACCGAGCAGAATCCACACAGCCCCAGTTACCGATGTAGGAATTGCGATCATTACAAGAGCCGAGAGAGAACTAGTCGAAGCCAGAACTCCTCCCCAAAGTACATGGGCTACAGCAATAGTTAACCAAGGAATGAGAAAGGTCGCTATACCCGCGCCTAGAGGCAGTGCGCTCCAGCGCCCCATAATTTTAGAGCGCCAAACAGCCAGGCCCAGTAAGATCAATGCCAGGGGCAATCCGAAAGTGATTAGCATACCCAGAGTTGGATACAAGAAATTCTCCAGGTCGCTAGGATACGAACGATTCGGATCGCCGATACCTGCCAACTCATACACTAAGAACATCGTTAACAGAACTGCAGCGGCCAAGGTCGCTACGGTGATCGAGACAACTCCTGCTAGTGCACACCACTGCATACCGGTAAACTGACGAATGTTGCCCGAGTGCTCTCTTCGGGCCAATAAGACACGAGAGTCTCCGTGGCTCGCGATCAGGGCCACCAAGCTCATCGTACTTACCGCGAGAAGCAGCATACTCACCATTTGTCCTGTCGTCGCTACGTTCCACGCATAAGACCAAGTTTGACGCGAAAGCAACCAGGACGTAAGAGTTCCGGAAATTGCCATAAGCACACCTCCGGCGACGGCCAGAAACCCACCCCACCTAATTACAGAAGAACCCATCTTAAACCTCCTTCTCTGCAATGCTGCGCTAATTGCCAGATCTGGCAAGACTTCTAACCACACCGGAACCAACCGTAACTTGCTCCCGCTTTCCACCTGCTCTTGGCACTCGTCCTCGAACAGATCCACCATTTCTTCGCCGTAGAGTTCCCTGAACCGCTTTGGATAAGCCACGAGCAGTTTTTCGTAGGCCCGCCTGGAGAAACCGACTATCTTGTCTTCCCTATCGCGGCCACTCACTGCGTTTCTCCGGTCGCAGGACCCAAACCTCGCCCGGAGATTCCTCGTTCTCGGGCGCCCGCGACGATCTTCTCCAGGCGCTCTACTTCCGCACCGGCGGCCCTGTGTCCCGTACCCGTGATCCGGTAATACCTGCGGCGCCTCCCGCCCTCGCTCTCCTCCTCCATGCCCGTGTCTTCTATCCAACCGCGGCCGAGCAATGAGTCTATCGTCCGGTAGAGCGTGCCCGGACCGAGCTTGCCCCCGGTACGCCCGGCCACTTCCTTCCGGATGCCGTACCCGTGCATCTCACCCCCGGCCAAAGCCAAAAGCACGTCCAACTCAGCCGGCTTGAGAGGACCGAACTCTTCCATATCACCCTCGCCTGCCCCTTTGTTCACGACACCTCCCAACTAGACGTACTAAATCGGACCTGTCCATTTAGGACATGTTTAGAGTTTAGCACGTTGGCGATTCGAAATGAAGTGGAGGTAGGGTGAAGCCTGTTTCTCGTTACTTTTGTGGAGGTGTCGCTTGGTTTGGCGTGCGTAGGGGTGTGGCCGGGGGTTGTGCCGCCATCTATACCGCTATTTATGCGGGTGTGTCTCTAAATACCGGAATGCGGGCGAGGGACCGAGCAGGACCCCAGGATCTCTCGCCCGTGGTGTTCTAGACGACGGCGCTTTGGACGGCTTCTCCGAGGGTCGGGTGGATCTGGACGGCGTCGCGGAGCACGTTCAAGGGGGCGCCGGCGTTCATGAGGTCTATGTATACGTGGACGAGGTCCGCACCCCCAGTGGAGAGCATGGCCGCGCCGAGTATCTGGCCGTCCGTGGCGTCGGAGACCACCTTTATAAAGCCTTTGGTCTCCCCGATCTCCGTCGCTTTGCCGTCTTTTTTCATCTCGAAGCGCATGACCTCGACCTCGTAGCCAGCGTCCCGAGCATCGCGCTCAGTCATGCCCGTCCGGCCGAGCTCGGGGTCGGTGAAGATAGCGTACGGTACTACGCGATCCGTGGTGTGCGAACCGTCACCCACCATCTGCGAGAGTATGACTCGGAAATCGTCGTATGCGGTGTGGGTAAACTGCGGGCCACCCCGGATGTCGCCGCCGACCCAGATGCCTTCGACGCCCGTCTTTAGCTTCTCATCAGCTTCTACGATTCCTTTGTCAGTGGTCTCTAGACCTATGTTGTCCAGACCCAGATCATCAGTGTTCGGCGTCCGGCCCGTCGCGATGAAGAGGTGCGAAGCCTCTAGCTCCGAAGGGTTGTCGCCTCCGAGGGTTACCTTTACTCCGTCGCCGGTTTTCTCGACCTTTTCGGCGCGGGTGTTGTGGCGGAACTCGATACCCTCTTCTTCCAGGATGTTCTGGATAGCCTCTGAAACTTCTTCGTCTTCTTGTGGCGCCACACGGCCGGCGCTACCGACGATAACGGTTACGCGGCTGCCCATACGACGGTAGAACTGGCTCATCTCCAGCCCGATCACACCGCCCCCGACTATGGCGACGTGCTCCGGGAGATCCGTATGCTCCAACCAGTTTCCGGAATCGATATAGCCGATTTGGTCGAGGCCGTCTATCGGCGGGACCAGCGTGCGAGTGCCGGTGTTTAGAACAACCTCTTTGGCGGTTACGGTCTCGTCTCCGACCCGCAACCGAAAGCCATCCTCCTCGCGGCCCTCGAAGGAGGCGTGACCCCGGATCAGGACCGGATTATCCGAGTCTGCGAACCCGCTTTCGATGCCGCTACGGCCGGACTCGGACATGCCTTTTGCACGTTCGATCACGGCCGGGAAGTTCACCCGAACCTTGGGTATCTCGACCCCGTACTCGCTGCCGCGCCGGGCCTGATGTGCGACTTTTGCCGACGCTATGGCGGCCTTCGTCGGCGTACAACCAAAGTTCACGCACGAGCCACCGAGGTGCTTACGCTCGGCGAGCGCTACCTGCTTTCCTTCGGCGGCAAGCTTGTAAGCCAGCGGGATGCCCGCCTGCCCCCCGCCGATGATCAAGACATCGTAGCTACTGTTTTCCATAAAAATTCCTCCCTATTTGTGCTTCGAAAAAGTGGTGACTCTACATCCATACTACCCGCGCAACGCGGTAATTAGGTGGGGCATATCACAGCCCACGAAACTCGCGGCGCGCGTTCTTCTGGTTATCTTGTTAGATGCGCCGAGTGGCGAAGATATTACCTGACCACGGCCCCATCGTCGCGCAGGATCTCCACAGCGTCCGGGTTGGTGTGGAAGACCCGCACCTGGGCCGTAGAGGCGGCGAGCAACACGCCCAAGATGCCACCCCTAAGCTCGTTCGGTTTGGCGGCCTCGACCCAGCCGACCTCGGCGTTCGTGAGGTCTTGCTCGGTGGTCACGAAACGCTGCAGAAACAGGCTCAGCGGTATTCGCAGCACGAACGAGAGCAGCATCGCCCCCACTACCAGCAAGAACAAATTGCCCAAAGAGAGGCTCAAGTACAACCCGACCCCCAGGGCAGTCAGAAAGAAGACTGCCGCAAGCAGGTTCGCCGCGACGATGGTCGTGCCGCAATTGCGATGGATTGCGAGTTTACTCTCTCCGTCTTTCAGACGCGTAATGGCCTCGCGCGCCGCGCTATCTACCTCTTCCAGCGACCGGACGCCCTGCACGAAAAAGCCGTCGTCGGTGGAGAAGCCGTTGAACTTGCGGCCCGGCTGTCGTTCCATCATCACGACGATGGTCGCGTGCTCCAGGGCGTGGTTGCGACGCAGGATCTTATTCCCAAACATGGACTTGAGTTGCTTCGGATAGACGAACAAGCTGCCTACCGCCTGCAGCGAGTACAGGATCGGCAACAGGAAGAGGAACGCTATAAAAACAAACGCCAGGAGAAAGAGAAATACGAAAGCCACTTTACCGCCTTATACAGTTTTATACTGACACCATTATACTACCGCCGCCCTGGATCGCGGTCCCCAAGACATACGGTTCCCGAAACGAAAAGTTCCTATCCCAACTCCCTTTCGGACGCCTTCGTCAACGATGAGGCCGCTTCTCTTACACGTCCACCGCCCGGAACTTCTGACCCTCTCTCTACTAGGCGGGCCTGCTGCCGGACAGACTACAGCAAGAACACCGGTCCTTCAGCGCGTCTCCCGCCATGGACCGACCGGTACAACTACCTCGCCGGGCTCCTCCAACTCGTACAGCAACGCCAGCGCCGCTAGCGCGACCTCCCGGTGCCGTTCTCGGTCGTCGGGCTCGCCCATCGGGTAGTTGTACGGGAACGACACGTAACCCACCCGCGCCGCCGCTACACCTCGTTCCATCGCGAGCGTGACGGTAGGTATCCCGCGTTCTTCTATGGCACCACTTACCAGCCCGACCGACCGGTGACAGAGTGGTCAGGAAGGGGTAAGAAGAACGGCGTCGACTTCATCCTCCGCCAGCTTGTCTGCGACTTCCGGTGCATACTGGTCGGCCAGCGGTGCAGGGTCGTGGATGGCGCCCATAAAACTAAAGTGCCGGTGGTTGAGGCCCACAACGCCTTCGTTTTCCAACTCTCGCGAAGTCCATAGGGGGAATACGGCGTCCAGATCCGAGTCATCTTCCGGCCGATAGTAAGCGTGGGTCCAGGTTAGTTTCTGGACGTCGGTGGGAATCTCTCGGTACGAGCAGTCGCCTGCGGGGTCGTCTATATCGAAGCGTTCCTGATCTTGCAGGTGAACCCCGCCGGTAGTGACGAGAGCGAGCCGTATCTCATGGAGAGGTTTCTCGAGTTTCGCGAACAGCGCCACTAGACGTTGAAGCGAAAGAGGACGGTGTCTCCATCTTTCATAAGATAGCCCCGGCCTTCGAGGCGGGCCTTTGCCTCCTCGCGAGCCTTGGCCCAGGAACCGGCGTGTACGAGGTCCTCCCAGTTTCCGGTCTCCGCCGCGATAAACCCGCGCTCCATATCGGTGTGGATGCGACCCGCCGCCCGCCGCGCCGTCGAGCCATCCTTCACGGTCCAGGCCCGGCTCTCTTTCTCACCCGCCGTAAAGAAAGTGATGAGCCCCAAAAGACGGTACGCCGCCCGCACGAACTCCTCGAAACCCGTAGTCTCCAGTCCGAGCATCTCCAGGTATTCCCGCGCCTCTTCCTCCGGCAGCTCCGCGACCTCGGCCTCTAGCGCCGCCGAGAGCCGTACTGCCTCCGCCCCCTCGTGGGCCGCCAGTTCCTCGACCTCCGCGCTGAAGCTGTTACCTTCGGCTACCGATTCTTCGTCTACGTTCGCCACGTACAGCGTCGGCTTCGCCGTAATGAGCGTTCCCCGCGCCTCCGCCAACGTCTCCGACATCGGGTACGTCCGAGCCGGATTTCCGTCCGAGAGGTGATCCCGCAGCTTCTCAAGCTCTACCGCCTCGGCCTTCAGCTTTGCGTCGCCGCTCTTGGCGGCCTTGCTCGTCCGCTCCATCCGGCGCTCAACCGTGGAAAGATCGGCTAATAACAGCTCGGTATTGATGGTCTCGATGTCGCCCGCCGGGTCTACGTCGCCGTGCACGTGGACGACGTTCTCATCCTCGAAGCAGCGGACGACGTGCGCGATGGCCTCGCACTCCCGGATGTTCCCCAGAAACTGGTTGCCGAGCCCCTCACCCTCGCTCGCGCCCTTTACGAGCCCGGCGATGTCCACGAAATCCACCGTCGCCGGCACGACGCTCTTGCTGTGCATCGTCTCCGCCAGCGCCGTAAGCCGACCGTCCGGCACCACGGCGACGCCCAGGTTGGGGTCTATCGTGGTAAACGGGTAGTTCTGGGCCTCAGCCCCGGCCCGCGTCAAGCTGTTGAATACCGTGGACTTGCCAACGTTCGGGAGTCCTACTATACCGACCTTCATACGAGCTAGTGTATCAAACGGTATCAAAGAAAATTAGCCGCCCGGTGAAGCTGATTGTGTGCGGTAGAATCTTGCGGGCGATCGCACAGAATTACTATGGAGAGGTAAGTTTTGGACAGGCAGTTGCAGATACAGATTCTGCTGGATCACTATCAGAAGCCGCGTCACCGGGGCGAGATCGAGGACGCCGATGTGGCGATGCCGGGCGGCAACCCCGGATGTGGCGATGTGGTGACGGTTTACCTGAAGGGCGCAGAAGACCACGAGCACATAGAAGATGCCACCTACGAAGGCGAAGGTTGCACCATCAGTATGGCGGCGGCGAGCATGTTGTTAGAACAGGTCCACGAAGGGAACTTGACGATGGACGAGGTCCTGGAAATGGACTACAACGAGATGATCGAGCAGCTCGGCCGCCAGGTCGTAGCCTCCCGCCCCAAATGTGCAACGTTGGGCCTCGGAACGTTAAAAGCCGCCGTTAGGAAGTACCAGAAAGACCGGCGGCTGGAAGCTGCCGGCGTCCAGAGGCCCGAAGATGCCGGGCTAGTTTTCGGTGAAGGCGCAGCGGAAGCGGCGCAAGAGAGCTAGTCGGCTTCTCAGTTCTCGTCGCGTTTCTTCCTCATTACCCACGCGCCGGCGGCGGTGGAGATCAGGATCAGGAGCAACGCCTGAACAAATGCGGCGAGTATCAGGCTGAGGAGAAACAGTTGCCAGGCTCCCTCCGGCGTGACTTGCATACCGGCCATATCAGAGATCATATCCGCCATCTCCACCGTGCTAACGCTGCGCGCCGATATTACTGAACCTGCGGAGGCCCCGAGCACAAAGATGGGCGTCGCCAGCGCACCCCCGATAAGACCGGACAGTGCTCCCGACTTCTTCCCGGCCTCGGCAGCGGCGGCCCTCCGCCCGCACGAGAAGCCTATAAAACCCGAGATCAGGACACCCGCCAACGCACCCCCGATAAGCGCCACCAGAAACCCGACGACGCCCCCGATGCCACCCCAGATCATTCCAACCTTGACGGCGCCCCGTTGTTCTTGTTCCTGGTCCATGCCTCTATTCTAGCGGTCCGGGCAAGGGTCCGGAAGCACGCGTAACACAATGGTTCGTCCGCGTGGAACCGACCGAAAGGAGGGCCGCGCGTGGCCTGGGCTACACCACGGTCCTCAGAACCTCTTCTATAGAAGTCACTCCTTCGGCCGCTTTCAAAAGGCCATCGTCGCGGAGTCTTACCATGCCATCTCGTTCGGCGACCTCGGCTATCTCGCCCGCCGAGGCCCGGTGCAGGATCATCTCCTCGATCTCCCGGGTCACGAGCATTATTTCGTAGATACCAACGCGCCCCCGGTATCCACTTCCGCCGCACCGCTGACAACCGACCGCCTTGTGCAAGCGCAGACCCTCTTCTTGGGTATGTTTGAACGGGAAGTTCATAGACTCGAGGATCTCCTGCTCGATCTCCACGGGCTGCTTGCACCGTTCGCAGAGCCTCCGGGCCAGTCGTTGTGCCACAACGCAGTTGACGGAGGAAGCGGTCAGGAACGGCTCTACCCCCATGTCCGTCAGGCGACTGAGTGCGCCGGGAGCATTGTTGGTGTGGAGGGTGGCGAGAACCATGTGGCCCGTCAGCGCGGCTTCTATACTCGTTTTAGCCGTCTCCGCATCCCGTATCTCCCCGATCATTACGATGTCGGGGTCGTTTCGGAGTATGCTCCTGAGACCGGAGGCGAACGTCAACCCGGCCCGCGGGTTCACCTGGATCTGGTTGACCCCCTTTAGCCGGTACTCTACCGGGTCTTCTACGGTGATAATCTTCTTTTCCGGGGAATTCAACTCGCCGAGGGTGGCGTACAACGTGGTGGACTTGCCGCTGCCCGTCGGGCCTGTGACCAGTACCATCCCGTATGCCTGTTGGAATACGCCTCGGAAATTGTCCAGTTCTCGAGACGAGAGGCCGAGTCCGGAGAGGTCGGTTTGCAGGTTGGAGGTATCCAGCAGCCGGATGACAACCCCCTCACCGTGTACCGTAGGCAAAACCGCGACCCGAAGGTCTACCTTCGCGCCACCGAGGCGCACGCTGAAACGCCCGTCTTGGGGAAGTCGGCGCTCGGCGATATCTAGGTTGGCGAGGATCTTGAGCCGGGCAACCACACCACCCTGGAGCCCGGAAGGGATCGACATGATCTCCCGGAGAACGCCGTCCACGCGCAGGCGCACGCTGAGGCCCTGCGCGTGCGGCTCAACGTGAACGTCGGAAGCCCCCTCGGCGACCGCGCTCTTCAATACCGAGTCAACCACCCGAACGACCGGCGCCTCTTCCGGCCCGGCACCGGCATCCAACTCGACCTCATCCCCACCCTCCTCTTCGGAGGCCGCATCTTCCAATAGCGCGGCCACGCCCTCACCGCCGGAGAACATCCTGTTTCGTGCTTGGCTGAGGCTCTTCTCAGACGCCACAACAGGAACCACCCGGCGGCCGGAGACAAGCTGGAGGTCTTCAATGGCATAGATGTCGGCCGGATCGCTCATCGCCACGGTGATGGTGTTATCTTCGACGCTCAGCGGCAACGCGTCGTGCTTGCGCAACATCTTCTCCGGGATCAAGGCGGACGCCGAGCGGTCCACTACGGCATCATCAAGATCTACGTAGTCGAGCCTTAGACGCTTCGCCTGGGCCATGGCGAGGTCTTTCTCAGTGATGTAGCCGAGAGAGACCAGTGTCTTTCCCAAGTCCATCCGATTGTTTTTCTGGGCCTCCAGCGCCTTTTGCAATTGCTCCTCGGAGATCTTCCCCTGCGACAAGAGGACGTCCCAGGCTTTCCCGGCCTTCGGAAGACTCCCCCGTCGTCGGTCGGCAGAATCGGTACGCTGGTCTCTGTGGTCGGGACCGTCGCTGTCTTGGTCGGGCCCGGCCTGTAGATGCTGGTGCAGTGAGGTCACCCGCGCGGCCGAGTCCAGCGTTATCCGGAGACGCTCGCTGTCCAGCGGCTTCGTGAGGTATTCGTCCGCACCCGCCTCCATCCCTTCCAGCAGGTGTTCGTTACCGCTGAGGGCCGTGAGGAAGATAAAGAACGTGTAACCTTCACGATCCAGCGCACGCACCCTGCGGCAAAACTCGGGACCCTCGATCCCGGGCATCATCCAGTCGCTGACGATCACCTCTACATCCGGGGCTCCCTGATAGACTTCCCAGGCTTCGAGGCCATCCTCGGCGACCAGGCACTCATGGCCCAGCTTCTCGACGTTCTTTCTCGCAATAGCGCGGGATACCGCGTCGTCTTCAGCTACAAGAACTTTCATTTCCGTCTTTCCAATACTTCGGCTTCAGGCACTTCTCCGGCACGCCCGAGTCGATTCGTTAGTTCATCCAGCCTGAGAATCATTCGTGAACTCTCCACAAATACTGCGCTTCTCCAGTTTAGTACAAGGCTCTGCCATCTCTCTCGCACCCGATACATCATTCCGTCTGTCTCTTGTCGACTACACAAGCTAGACTCTGAAAGAGGCGATCTCTAATTACAAGCCTCGCTGTAGCACTCGCGCCAGCTCCACTGCTCGACTCCGTATATTCCCGGCCGGTTCAGAACGTCCTCGGAGGCAACCGGGCTCGCGCTGCCATTGATCTCTATTCCCTCATCGGCGCTCACGGGTCCTCCCCAACAAGAATTTCCTCCCTTGTCGAACTTCCCTCCACGTACGATGGTTATCCCACTAAAAACTTTCCTGTTACCATTTATCTGAAGGTCCACGCCGTCCACGACGAGAGTGCCCTTGAGGGCGTCGTCTGCGGGACAGTCAGAGCCTCCGTTGATAAACCATTTCACAGTACCACCGTCGTCCCGCTCTATGTATACGACGGTCCTGTTGTCGGAGTTGGCCGGCCAACTCGTGAGGTTGACGTTTTCTCGGTAGTTTCCCTGCCGCTTCGCTTCTTCTTTCAGAAGCTCCAGACGATCTTCGTCAGCCTGGCCTGCCTGAGCCTCGTGGTCAAACGGGAAAGTTATCGGAGTAAGGCCAGGATCGGCTTCATCCGTGTCGGCGACGAACTGGTAAGGAGCCGAGTCGTCTGCGTCGAAGTCACGGGTTCCCAGTGTGCTAACCTCGCCCACGGTTACGTCGTTCACAGCCCCAAAGCCTGCGTCGGTAATGTTGCCGGGCCGCGGCGTAGGATTGTGGGTGGTGTTCTCCCAGTCACCGTAGGCTTCATCCGTGCCTGTGATGTTGCCGTCTTCGCCAGGACAACCACTTCCGCCACCATTGACTTCTATGGAACTCAGGCTGAACATGCTGATTCCTTCTATGCAAGCGGTACCGCTCAGTTGGACGGTCTCCTGTGAATAGTAGGCTATAGGATAGCCAAGATCCGTCGTGTAGAAGATTGCCTCTACCTTCCGCCGCGCCGTTCCATTCTCGGAGTTACCGGCGGACTCTACCTCGAAGTATTTGCGGTATCCGGGGTACTTGCCTTCCTCCTCCGGCGTGTATCCTTCCTGCCCCGTCTGGATCTCGTCGGCCGGCTCCAGATAGCGGATGCTTACTTCGATCGATTTTCCGTCGAAGTCAAGCTCCTTGCCGGCTTCCGCGTTCTCGCCGTCGACGATCTTGTAAGACCAGTCGGATTCCGAAGCATCCGCACAGGCGTCTTCGTCGTCGGAACCTCCGGCTTCGGAGCCATCGTAGCTCTCCGGGCAGGCTTCGGAAAGCAACTCTCGCTTGGCGGCCTGCACGCCGGCATCGGCGGCGTTGAAAGCTTTTTGACCCTGATTGACCTCAACGACGGCCTGAAGGTCGTTTCGCACGAAGACCAGAAGACCAGCACCCATTACACCGATAAGCACGATCATGATGACCGCGAGCCCCAGCGCTATACCAGTCTCGTCCTCCACCAATCTTCGGAAGATGTTCCGGTGGCTCATATTTCTCACGCTGCTCTTGTAATCTCTACCCATCATCCTATCTAACCGCCTCAGTCGGTCACCGTAACAGTGACGGTGGCGCTGGCGGTGCCGCCTCTACCGTCGCTTACAGTGTAGTCAAAAGTGAAGTCGCCTCGACCTGACGAGCCATTTTTCGGTGTGTAAGTGAGCGTACCATCACCGTTGAGTGTGACCGTACCCTTGGAAGGGCTGGTAAAGGACTCTACGGTTAGCAAGTCTCCGTCTGGGTCGTCGTCGTTGGCGAGCACGTTGATCGTCACGGGTCTATCCGCGGCTGGCCCTTTATTGCGGGTTGTGGCCGTATCATTCTCGGCGGTCGGCGGCTGGTTTACCGTCGGGTCGGGACTCTCGGAGTCGTCGTCTTCGTCGGTGCAACCCGGGTCCGCCGGATGATCCGTAGCTCCGTCAGAGTCGTTGTCATCACCGTCTGAGCACTCCGGGTCTGACGAGGGTGGTGGATCAGTCTCGTCGTTATCGCTTGTAGAGGAACATCCCGGATCGTCAGGGAAGTCGGTCTTTGTGTCTGTGTCGTTGTCTACACCGTCAGAGCAAGCAGACTGCGAAGAAGTCGGAGCACCGCCTTGATTCCTCAGAAACACGTCGGTGCTGAGGACCTGGGTGCGGCCGTCTACATCGACCGTAAGGCTTATCTCTACTATCTCCGTGTCAGGAAGATCTGTGTTGGGATCCAGCGCGTTACCTTGCTCGTCCTGGTACTCGAAATTCAGGTCGCTCGCGTTCTCCACCGCAGATTGCCCGTTTCGTTCGAGTGTCCCACCGTCTACTTCGTACCGGATCTCTTCGTCGGCCGCGGCCAAGCGGTTGCCGTCCAGGTCATTTCTAAAGACTATGGCGTCTGTATCCGTACCGGGAAAGAGCAACGTGTTCTGGCCGTTGGCTCTGTTTTCCGGGTAGGCGGCCCGGACCTCGCGCTCCATTTTCGTCAGTCCGACACGGGCATTCTCGACGGCCTCTACCTTGTCGTTACCGAAGCTGAAGACTCGCAGGCTCATGTCGAAGATAGCGTAGAGTGCGAACATCACGGTTACCATCATCACCATCGCCACCAGCACTTCGGGAAGGGTAAATCCGCCCTCTTCTTTTAGAAGACGTTCTCTCAAAACTATCCTTCCGCCACTAGACCGGTCGTGGTGAAAGATTTACTTTGCCACTCTACGGTGACGGTCACCTTCATCAAGCTTTGGGACGCATCTCCTCCGCCTTCCAGGCTCATGTATTCCGTATCAACCGTGTATTCGAAGATACCCTCGGTCCCACTGACCGGGGCCCCGTCTGGGGGGTAATCGTCCTCGACCTCATCGTATTCCAGTGCCCGGACCTCCTCCAGTTTCTCACTCGCCAGCGCCCGGGCCTGATCATAATTACTCCCCAGCACGGCAGCCCGGAGCCCGGCGTCGAACATGCCGACCATCGGAAGTATGGCGATGCCAAGTAGCATGATTGCCACCATCACCTCGACCAGCGAGTAGCCGGACTCTTTCTTCAATAGTTTACGGATCAATTGCCACTTCCGATGTAGCCGTGGTCAGTCGTATGTCGTGGTCGGGGTTGCCATCAACCGAAACCTTGAAGGTGGTAGGCGCCCCAGCAGATGCTACCGAAGCCGAACCATCTGAACTGAACGTGATCGTAACCGTACCGCCGCCTGTAAAACTAACTTTGGGGTCGTTGCTACCACATCCACCGTCGCCACAGAGGCTGCGTGGTTCAAGCGAGCCGCCTTCGGGACCGATCTGGTAAGTCGAACTGCCGGACGTGAGTACGACCTGCCAATCATCCAACCGATTGGTCGCTTTGCTGTGCGCCAGCCGCAGGTCCGAGGCAAGCTGATTGGTCGCCGAATCCACCCGGCGACCTTCGACCACATTCCACCAGACCGGCACGGCAATGGCTATGAGGATTCCGAGTATCGCAATGACGATCAGTACCTCGGGCAGAGTAAACCCTCGCTCGTCGCTGCCTCTACCCGATATGCGCCTCGAAAATTTCATCCTTCTATTATCGGCAGCTTCTTGAAAAACTTTAGGGAATGGAGGTGTCGCAATCCGAATCGTACTCTATCCTCACCCGTGAGGTAGCCGCCAAGACGGATACACGGTTTTGAGGCTTGCCATCAACCGTAACGCAGACGGAGCCGTTGGGACCGCTCGGCACGAAGCGCATGGTCCCATCGGAGTTGAACTCGATAGTTCGAGTCTCGGGCTCTGGACTCGGCGCGGAACCCCAGAGCTCTACCCAGTAGGCAGCGCCATGGTTGTCTATTGTAAAACCGGACGGGGTCCGCACTTTTGTTACCCCCACGTTGCCGGGAAAATAGCGTGGTATGCGCTGGGTAGCGTCTGGAGCCGTACCACCCTCGTACACGCCGTTTAGCCTCACAAGGTAGTAGTCGGGCCCTTCATTCTCGTCTCCCCAATCAAAGGCTACAACCACTCGCCAATCGGTGAGTTGATTTGTCGCCTTCTCGTGGACGAGCCGCATGTCGGAGACGAGCTGGTTGGTCGCCGTCTCTATTCGCCAACGCTCCAAGATTCCTAAAAAGATTACGACTCCAATACCAATGAGGATGCCCAAAATGGCAATTGTGGTCAATACTTCCGGCAAGGTGAAGCCTTGTTCATCTTTGCGGAAGTGACTGACTCTGAGCCGTGTCATACGGTCCCACTCTTTCGTACAGTGCCCGACGCCCTCAAGCTCTGTATTCCCGGAACTTCCGAACTCTAAAAGGTCCGGAAATCGGTGGGACGCGAAAGACGGTTACTTGCGCTCGATGAACTCTATGCGGTAGCCGTCGGGGTCTTTTACGAAGAAGAGTCGGGTGCCGCTGCTCATGGCGTGCGGCTGGCTCTCGAAGTCTACGCCGCCGGCTTCTTCCAATTTTTCGGCCAGGGCGTCGAGGTCTTCGACAGCGAAGGCTACGTGGCTGTAGCCGGCGCCGAGCTCGTAGGGCTCTTCCTGGTCGTGGTTTAGGGTGAGTTCCAGGCGGGGTTCGGGGTCGCCGGGAACGCCGAAAAAGGCGTTTGTGGCGTCGTCGCCAATGGGGGTTTTGCGGACGAGTTCGAGGCCGAGCTTGTCCCGGTAAAACTCTATGCTCTTGTCTAGATCGTATACCCGGTAACAGGTGTGGACGTATTGCATCTTCGCTCCTTCGTTGTTAGCTGTCAGGTTTCAGTCGTCAGGTTTTTCCATCTGGTTCATTTTAGCGGCTGCGAGGCCCGGTGCTTTTCTTTTGCTGGCGGGCTGAGTGCTCTCTGGCTGCTATGGCTGCTATGCTTTCGGGAGTGGTTTTCCAGAGGGTTACACGGGGGCTTCCCGAGGGGGCAGCCCGGCGGGCGGCGGCGGTGGCGCGTGTTGGGGCTCGCTATGGGTTCGGTTTCGTGTTTCGGCGGCGTTTGTTTCGGGGCGGCCGAAACGTAGATTTTGGGCGGGTCGGGACCCGGCTGCGCCTCTCATTCGAGGAGTTGGGGCCGAACTACGTCGAGCTGGGCCGTTTTCTGGCGGCCCGTCAGGATCTCATTCCGCGAGATATAGCCGCCGAGTTGGAACAGGCCTACGTTCCCCCGACGCCTATCCCCCCGGACGAGGTACGGACGATCGTGGAGAAGGAGTTGGGAAACAAGCTAAAGCGTTTGTTTCCGGAGTTCGAGGAGTTGCCGGTGCGGGTCGGGGTGTTTACGCAGTCGCACCGGGCGATCCTACCGGGAGATCGTCCGGCGCTCGTGGTGGTAAACCGACCGGGGATACGCCGCGACCTTTTGGCGATGCGTCCGGTGGCGGATGTGACGCGGCGCAGGATCGGGGACCAACTACCGATCAATCCCTCGGAGATGGTGGCGGAGTTTGCCGCCCAGGCCACCCAGCGCCGGGACCTGCACTTCGTCGCCCAGACGATCCGGCGTATCCGCGAGCTGGACGGCTTTCCCCTGCGAATCCCGGAGGTATACCGAGACTACTCTACGAGTCGCTGCATAACCCTCGAAGCGCCCGCCGCCCCAGAGCCGATGGAGTCTCCCATGTACCGGGGGGCGGCCGGGGCGCTTATGCAGTTGGCACTACAGGAAGGCATCTTTTTCGCTGACGCGGGACCGGAGCGCTTTGTCGCGGCGGAGGGTAGCGTCTGGTTCTCGGACCCGACCGAGGTCTTCGCCCTCGACTCGGAACGAATGCGGGGCATCGCCGAGGTCCTGGCCGCCAGCCGACGTGGGGACGTGGAAGGCGTTATCAATTCGTTGAGGGCCGCCGGTGTGATCTTGCCGAAGGACCCTGCCGACCTCCGGCGCGAGCTGCGTGAAACCCTGGGCGCCCTGGGGGGACCATTATGGAAAGAGCACTCGCTGGAGGAGATCCGGGCCCGCAGCCTGCAAGCCCTGCACGGAGGCCACGCGAGACTCCCGGCAGAGTTGGCCCAGATGATGGACTCACTCGTCACCGCAGAGAAGCTAGGCCGGCGCCCGGACAACCCCCGGTACGTCGGGACGGTCGCCGCCGCCGAGGGCGCTGAGAATGTAATCTCCCGTTTCCGAGACCCGGCGTATCTCATTCAACGCACCGCCCGCCGTCTCGCCCAACCCGACACTTACGCGGACTACCCGCGCCAAATCCACTCTCTACTCAACGAACTGAAAGACGGCGAGGTCGAAGTCCAGTTTAGCCACGAAGGTCTCGACGAGCTTATCTCCAAGGTAGACATCCTCGCCAACCGTCTCGTCTTCGCCGTGCTCATCGCCGCCCTTATCCTTGGCTCCTCCATGCTCGGCATCTTCGCCAAGAGCGGGGCCACCCTGCTCGGCGTCAGCGTCTTCGGCTTCGCCGGTTTCGTCTTCGCCGCCATCCTCGCCCTCGCGCTACTTATAGGCATCATCCGGTCAGGACGACTTTAGCGTTTACGGTTCGATCTTCTGGAGTATCTCAGAGGGTACGGAAGCTCGGAGCGATGGATTTTCCTCGATGATTCGCGCAATATCCGCCAGGTCCTTCTGACGCTTGCTGGCGCGGCGTGAAGGATCTTGTGCGGCCCACACTTTTCCCTGGAGCACGTCTCGCAAGGCGGCAACGGACATCTCGACACCAAGGACCTCTCCCCTCCCGGAGCGTGACACGAAATCCGTGTAGCGGGGGTCGGTTTGTACCTGCACCCGCAGATCGCTTTCGGATGGCATTACATTGAGGCTGTGCGGAAAACGTCGCACAGCAAACCGCTTCGCCAGTAACTTTTCGGCAGCTTCGATCTGGTCTGTAGCCACTACGATGTCCAGGTCTAGGCTGACCAGCGGCTCGGCATAATAGTTCACCGCCTGACCGCCAATCACACAATAGAGGATTCCCTCCTCTTCGAAGAGCTTTATGATTTCGTCGATCACGGCTGCTCCCCCGAACGTAATCCTGTCGTAAAACTCCGAAGCGCGCAACGTCTCTTCTTCCAGGCCGGATCTCTTTGTCCCATCAAGCCTATACATCCTAGCATGACGTCACGATTCACTACTGCAGCTTCTAAACCCCGCCGCCTGGCCCTTCTGGACTCCACACTATGTGCTACAGTGTGCTACATGGAGCAGGATAAGCATCAGGTCGGTGTGCGGGAGCTCCGGCAGAACCTGAGCACCTACCTCCGCCGGGTGGCGGTCGGTGAAAGTTTCGAGGTCACGGAGAGAGGTCGTAGAGTAGCCGTTTTGTCTCCACTACCGGAAGAATCCACACCCCTGTCACGGCTTATTACAGCGGGTCGGGCCGAAGCCCCGATAGGCGACATACTGGACTTAGGTCTCCCGGAAGGCACACCTTCCAACCGTCTTGGTGACGCACTAGAAGAAGAGCGCGAAGGCCGTATTTGAGCGAAAAGCTTCTTTATCTCGACTCTTCGGCGATCGTCAAACTCGTGCTGCCCGAGCCTGAGACAAAGGCGCTCTTTCACCTTCTGGGGGATTATTCGGAACGAGTCACGAGCGTCCTCGCCCGCGTTGAGGTGCTACGCGCCGTAGAAAGAATCGGGGAGGACGAACCGTTGCTCCACCGGGCCGAGAACGCGCTCACCCGCTTGGGGCTTATCAAGATGGACACGCAGGTCCTGGAGGCGGCGGCCCGCCTCGAGCCGGGGAAGCTCCGGTCGCCAGGTGCTATCCACTTGGCCACGGCACTATCCCTCGGAGAGCAACTCGGCGGGATAGCCGCCTATGACACCCGCCTCGCAGAAGCTGCGGAAGCCAACGGCGTGGACGTGCTGACGCCCGGACGAGACTCGGGCCTCCCGAGTAGGTGAGGTCTCGTCAGGTTCTGAAAAACCCGGCCAGGGCGCCCGTCGCGGAGGCGATCGTGCGCGAGACTTTGCGCTGGGACATACCCAGACGCCGGCCGATATCCGTCTGGGTGAGGTCTTTGTAGAAGAACAGGTAGACGACCTTGCGTTGGATCTCTGAGAGTGAGTTCAACGCTTGTTCGAGGACTATACGGTCCTCTAGCGGTAGCGCGAAATTCTCGTGCCGCAGGCTCCGTGTCGCGGACAGGTCCGTCTCTTTCTCTAACGAAGAGACATCCGTTTCGTAGAAGAGTCTTTTAACCTCCCGGATACCCTCGGTCGTTACGTTGGCCTCTTCCGAGACCTCCTCTACCGACGGGGGGCGACCGAGTTCTTCTTCGAGCCGGGCCGTGGCTTGTGAGATCTGTGCATACAAACTCCGGGCCCATCGGGGTATCTTGACGATCTTGGTGTCCCGGTGATGGTGGCGCATCTCGCCGTCTATCATGGCGTAGGCGTAAGAGGCGAACCGGGCGTCCTCTCCGGCCTCATATCTTTGCATGGCTTTTACAAACCCGACGCGTCCGACCTGCAACAGATCCTCGTAGCTCTCCCCGGAAGACGCGGCATGACGGCGGGCGATGCTTTTCAACAACCGCTCGTGCAGTTCAAGAAGCTCTTCAGCCGCCTGGTGGTCGCCGCCCTCCTGGTGAGCCTCCAACAAACGAATTATCCGCTCTTCATCGTCCTGCCGGGGAGGAGAAATTGTTTCATTGATTGAGGCAATTGTTCCCATAGCCGGGTTATCGAACACCGGCCAAAAACCTTTAATCTTTCGCCGCGCCGAGCAACCCCGCCCTGATTCTCACCGAACTCGACGCCCGACGAAATACGACGGGTGGCCTGGGTCGAGCCTCGAAAAAGACCGCGAACCCTCTCGCCGGCGTCATGACCCGCCACACCGTTTACCGCCGCATCGGAACAGGTGGGAGAGGCCGACAAAAGCCGGAGAGCACACTTCCAAGCAGGCCGGAGCGATCCTATATCCAACCTCACCAGCGCCTGCCAGATCGGTTGGTATCTTCGAGTGTGAAGTCCTGCAAACCCGGATTTTCAAAGAATCTTCCGAAAGACTGTCTAAAGTTCGAAATACTGGGCTAAACAATCTTTAGAAGCGCAAGTAAAACAACCGAAGGGAGAAAACAGTGCTTCATTTTTTTGCAAAGAGGTTTAGAGACCTGCAGGAGGTGAGCCGGGACGAACGAGGCTTCACCCTCATTGAGCTGCTGGTCGTCGTTATTATCATCGGGATATTGGCGGCCATCGCCGTTCCCGTGTTCTTAGCACAGAGGGACAGCGCCCGAGAAGCCGCTGCTCAAAGCGATCTCAGGAACGGATCCGCAGCAGCCACCGCTTGCGCCGCCGCCAACCAAGGTTCCTATGCGACTTGCACCGAAACAGAACTCGTCGACAACTTCGATTGGAACCAGACGGCTGGCGTGAACAACGTCGTCACCACTAATACCGCGACGGTATGGGCAGCCACTGCACAGCACACGGACGGAGGGGATCAGTTTAGCTTCACCACGAACAACGGCCAAGTTACACGCGTGACCCCGTAACACAGCGCAGAAGCCCCACTCTACGAGGCGTCCCTACGGGGGCGCTTTTCTTTGCCCGCTGAAAGATAGCCCGTCCAGAAGATACAACTTGCTCACGACTGCGGCGGGCTTTTCTTTTCCCATAAGACCCCGCACCTGACCTTCTTCCTGTAGCAGAACCGATGTTATACTTATAGTATGAAGAAGAGTGTGACACATGGGACGAACGTGAAGACGGGAATCTCGATCAACAGGAACTTGGCTGAGGAAGCGGATACTCTGGCCCGCGAGATGGGTGTTACCCGCAGCGGCCTCTACGCTATGGCGGTGCGGGAATTCATGCGACGGCGCGAGAGCATGAGCCTTCTGCAAAAGCTCAACGACGTCTACGAAGAGCCGGACCCCGAGGACGAGCCTCTGATCGAGGGCATAAAGCAGCACGGTCATCGGTTGCTGGACGAAGAAGAGCGGTGATCCGCCAGGGCGAAGTCTATTGGGTGGACTTCGGGGAGCCTGGGGGCTCCGTCCCAGGTTACCGAAGTCCGGCGATCGTAGTCCAAAACGACGTGTTCAACGCGAGCAACATAAAAACTGTCATGGTCTGTCCACTAACCTCCAACCTGCGCCGCGCCGAGGCTCCGGGCAACGTGCTGCTCGCCCCCGGCGAAGCGAACTTGCGGGATCAGAGCGTAGTCAACATCTCCCAGGTCTTTACGGTGAACAAGCGAGACCTGGTGAAGAAGGTCGGCTCACTAGACGGGCAACGTGTGCGAGAGGTCATCTCGGGCATCAACCTCCTTCTCGAACCACGAGAAATAGAGGGTGCGATCGACCAGTAAGAAATTTCCGTCAGTAGTGGCACGGCACCCACATCGTCCTTGAAGAAGTGCCGGACAGATTCACGAGGGGGGAAATGGAAGATCCGCCCGGCGCAGGTAATAGAGAGAGTCTACGCAGCGAGAAGTTCGGGTGCATGTGCCGTTCGGCCCATTTTCCCGCGTAAAGACTGGAATCCTGCAAAACTCAGTCGGCCTACGAGATCATACTTTTCCGGAAAACCACGTCTCGACGGATAGTGCGGAAGTGCATGTGTCGGACCCGAATATAGGCCATCCGGCCGGTGCATCGCGTCGAAAAAAGCGCGACAATGTTCTTGGGATGCAGGAAACGAAGAGAGAACAGCGGAGCAAGACCGGAAACAAGCCTCGGACCGAGCCTCCGTGGAACGTAGTGTTACACAACGACTGGGACAACTCCATGCCCCACGTCGTGCTGGTCCTGAAGAAGGTTATCCCCGGCATGACCTACAAGAAGGCGACGAAGATCATGTGGGAAGCCCACAGCAAGGGCAAGGCCACGGTCAAACGTTGCCATAAGGAGCTGGCCGAACTTTACAAAGAGCAGTTGCAGGACGAAGGCCTGAGCACCAGCATAGAGCCGGCCTCCAGCTAACCGGTCCCGGATCGCGCTCCCGATAGTCAGAAACATTCCGTTACGCCGCGCTGTACCCGGCGGACGACTCGGACATTCCGCCTCATGCCGCCCGGGCCACGAGCGTTTTCGGGCAAGAAAAAAGGCCGGACCTTTCAGCCCGGCCCACTCTCGCGGGATCCTATCCAGTGCGAAAGTTAGTTACTTGGTGGCCTTCTTGGCGTACTCGAGGCCTTCTTTGTAGTAGGAGAACGGGGCGTAGGCCAGATCCATGTAGGCGTCCACGCTCTGCTCGACGAAACTCTGGAAAGCGCCCCGCTGGTTCTCGGCCCGCTCGACCAATTCCTGGGTCATCGCCCGGTTGCTCTCGGCCTGCTGACGAAGCTCCTTGATGGAGTTGTCAACGACGCCCTGGGCAAAGCGTACATTCCGCTCTTGCAGACCAATGGTGTGGTCGATCATGGTCTTGTAGGAGTCCCTCGTGGTCTCCGCCATCTTCTCGACAGTCTCGTTCATCTTTTTAACTTCAGCCATTGCATTACCTCCGTAATTGCTTACCAACTTCTTATATATGCAGTTTACACATATGTTCTAGGGTGTCAAGCTGATCGTGGAAATTTTTTGGTGGGCTATTCTGGAGGTGTAGCTGCGGGAGTTTGTGTATCATTCTGGTCTACTTAAGAGGAGGCTGAATGCAGCGCGAGGAACTAGAGAAAATGGGGACGGCGGACTTGGCGAACTTGCGGACGGAGATCGAGGTGGTGCTCGCGGAGAGGAGCCTCGCCGGACAAGAGCGGGGTGGCCGCGAGGTGATTGAGGAGCGTATCAGCAGCCGGGGGACACTACGGCGCGAACTGAAGGTGGAGGCGGACGGCTCAATCCACGGTCCCCACTGGTACCTCTACTACTATGAAGACACAAAGACCGGCAAACGGAAGCTCGTCACCGAAGATCTGGGCCGAGAACTACCCGAAGAATACTAGAACAAAGCGAAAGTCCCGAAAAAGCTGTGACAGGTCTGCCTCTACGGCATCCTTACTTGACTTTCACCCCAAACGGGGCGACAATTCGGTTTCCGGCGTTCGTATACTCCTTCCTTTCCCTTTCCCACCCATTACCCCATACGGGCGCCGGACTCCACAACCCAAGTATAAAACGCGGTGACCTGAAAATGCGTTAGGTCTTTTGTCCCAGGCGGCGCACGACGCTGCTGGCTAAGCTGACCCAGTTCAAGGGAGGTTTTTACAGTGAAGGTGTTTTAGGGGGGAGGCAGAGGATTCTACTATTCAGGGAGCAGAGCACTTCGCCGGTAGCCGATACCGGCGTCTAGGCGAATTTCACCGTGCTTTTTAGCATCTCACGGACCTGCCGCCCCTCCCGGTGCCCCCGGTAGTACGCGAGACGCTCCAGGTCCGTAAAAGCCGCGAGGTCAACGTTGGAAGAGAAAGCCCCCGTCGTCCCGAAGCGTCCATCCTGCCACCCACTCCGGTACGCCCGGCTCTCCCGAGAAACCTCCGTCCGGACCTCTACCTGCTCACCGAGCATTAAAACCCTCCCGATATACTGACCGCCATGTCCTATATAGCACAATTGATTCATCATTGGAAGTATTTTTTAACTAATTTTTAACAAAATTTACAGTGTTGCTACACGTCAGGAGTTATTTGGTGCGAAACAGGCCGAAGGAGGAGGTGTATCCGTGGAGGAAAGTGGCGCCGCCGACGGGTCCGATCTCCCCATTACAGAAAAAGCCACCCACCGGCAAGTCACCGAGATGTTCACGAAAAACACCGGTGTCGAAGTTTGGCTCTTTGTAGAGGCCTTCGCCGCGGCCGAGGCAGGAAAAGAGCAGGGCTCCTGAGGCGCCGGCTCCTTCAGGGACAACTTTGTTGTAGCCGGTCAGCATGGCGTGCAGGTCTTCGGCGGAGGTTTCTGCGTCGCGGACATGGAACCGGAGCCGCATCCCTTCTTGAAGATTTTCTCCGACGGCGATGGCGCCTCGCTGGGGATCTATGCCGATGAGGTTCCGGATCAGGAAGTCCCCCACCTGCGGCTTCTCGCTGAACTCGTCCATGAGCACCCCGACAAAAAGCGCCGTACCCGCCAGTTGCCGGTCGCGCTCATCCAGATCGGTAAAGAGTTCCTGCAGGAGCGGGAGGACGGGTTCGCCATCCAGTTCGTATAGGAGGTTACCTTTACAGCGCGTCACCTGCACAAGCTCCCCGATGGGTCGGCAACCCTGGGCAACCACTGTGTCCAGGACGATATCACCGTTCAAGGCCACCCCGACCGCCCCCTCGGTAAAGACCTCGTCATTCAAGAACATGGCGTTTGTGTTAGGAGAGGTTCCGCCACTGGCGAGACCCCCGATCTTCGATGAACTCGGGAAGGCGTAGTCCAGGCCGGAGAGCAGCGCCCCCGCCCGAACGGAGAAGGGGTCCGCGAGCAGTACGAACTGCGGTTCATCCTCGGTCTCAATCCCAACCAGCCGACGCCAGGCATCCGGCGGGCCGTCGAGGTCCGGAAGTTCCCCCTCGACGTGAAACGGATGAACGTCTACATCCGGCAACCGGGCGGCAACCAATGTGACCGCCGGTTCCTGCTCGACCTCTTCCCCACCGCCAATGACCCCGCCACCCGAGCATCCGACGAACGTTTCGGGGTCCAGTTGGCGGGCGATGAGCTTCGGCACTTGCGGATAATAGGCTGCGAACTGCGGCGTGACGAAGCCCAAAGCCAGCGTAACGGGGCCGTCACCGAGTTGCCGCCGAACGTCTTCGGAGCATTCTCGAAGGGCCTCCTCTATAGAAGTCTTGCGCGATACCGCTGTAGCCCATTGCATCTTCACCATCCTGTTAGCCGTTCCCTAGTCTATACCCGCTCGCCCCAGGGCGGACGGGCTTGACCCCTGGGAGTTGCGACCGACGGTGGATCAGGTACGCAAAAAGCCCAGCCCCGAGCAAGGCCGGCACGGGTAGAAAGGTGAAGACGGCTACACCGGTCCAAAAAGCTACGGCGACAATGGCACTGTCGAACATTATGGGCAACGGTGGATCTCTCCAGCCCCCGATAGAGAGCGTTATAGCGGCGGCGAGGACTCCGGAGAGCAGCCAGCCCAGGTAGTTACCGAGGGGGACACCATAATAGGCTCCCCCGTCGAGCCAGACCCAGAACCCGAGTGCAGTGGCGCCAGGGTCGAGGACGCCATCCATCAGGACGAGGAGCAGTGCGGCTCCCAAAACCTGGAAAATGCGACTTCGGCCCCCCCAGGCAGCGGCGACAGCCCCGATCACGAGCGGCAGGTAAGTGACGGGGAGCAAGTACGGCACGACCCCGAACACCCTCGGCCCCAACGCATCCCCATAGTGAAAAGAACCATATGGAAACCCGGTCACGACCCCAATGGTTTCTATGGCATAAGCAAACGCCGTGAGCGCCAGTAGCGACAACCCCGCCCAACGTGGGCCAAGGTACAGGAAAAGACCCAAAATAGCGGGCAAGGCTATAAGAAAGGGCGCCAGGTAAGAGGCAACGCCGGAGCCTGAAAAGTTCGATAAGTGAACAGGGAAAAACGAAATCATGAAGAACGCCGCCGAAACCTGGAAGAGGCGTGGAGGAGTATTTGTAAAGACGCGGTTCAGCACTTGTGTAGGCACCTGTGTATGTTAACGCAGCCGGTACGGTGGAGGCTGGTATATTAGTTTCGTGTTTGCAAGACTCTTCCACATCTCGCGGCCGGTGCTCTGGATCAACACCGTCGGCCCCGCCGTGGTCGGGGTGTGGTTGGCAGGCTTCCTCTGGACGTGGGAAGTTTTGCCGATCCTGCTCTGGCTCACGTTGCCGTTCAACCTCCTGATCTACGGTACGAACGATATTTTCGACCAGGAGACCGACGCAAAGAACCCCCGCAAGGGAACCCTCGAAGGCGCCCGCATCCGGCCGGATGAGGTGCGTCCCATCTGGGCCGCCGTTGTCTTTACCAACATCCCGTTCCTAGTGTATTTTCTGATCTTCCTCCCAGCTTCCGCCACGCTCTGGATGTTGCTGTACGCTATCCTTTTCGTCGGCTACTCGGTCCCGCCGCTACGGTTCAAGGCCCGGCCTTTTCTGGATTCTCTCTCGAACGCCGCCTACGCTTTCCCGCTAGTGTTCGTCCCGCTGTCACTCTCCGAAGGTGTCGTGTGGCCCGCGGCGATAGGCCTCATGGCTTGGAGCGCGGCCAAGCACACCTTCGACGCGGTACAGGATATTTTGGAGGACCGGCGGGCCGGGATCGGCACGACGGCCGTCCGGCTCGGGGCACGGGGCGTAGTGCTCTGGAGCGGTTTCTGGTGGATCCTGGCTACCGTCTGCTTCGCGCTCATCAATCTGCCCGTCGCACTCGCAAACGCCGCGATAGCCGGCACACTGCTTTACATACTATACCGGGACCCGAAACCCCTCACCGGACACCGCCTCTACCCATACTCCATCGTATTCCCCTACGTAGCCGGCACCGTAGCCGGGGTACAGCTCGTAGCCGCCCTGAGCCTGGGGGTATATCCGTGAGCCGGGTGGTGGTCGTGGGTGGCGGCATCGGGGGTTTGGCGGCTGCGGCCCTGATCGGGCAGTCGGGTCACGAAGTTACGCTGCTCGAAGGCAACTCCTACCTCGGCGGTAAGAGCCGTAGGGTCTCTCTGGACGGCCAGCGAATAGATACCGGCCCATCACTCTTCACCTTCCCGGCCGTTTGGGAGGAGCTGCTGAGGCGCTTGGATGCCTTCGGGGGCGGAGAGTCGGCGGCGGAAGCTGCCGGGCTCAAACTGCGGCGCATGCCGGAGGTTGGGACTTATTACTACCGGGACGAAAGGGTTTCGCTGCCGGTCCCCGAGGGACATCCCTGGCACAGATCCTGGGAGAGGTTCGTAGAGATTCACGGTGGTCTCGGTCCCGAAGTGACGCGCCTCCTGACCGCTGATCCCCTCGACCGCCAGACGCTTCCGGCGCTGGGACGTCTGCTGAGGGTATATGGGCCGAAGCTGACCACCCGCAGCTACCTCGACGGGCTCTCGTGGATGCCGGAAGGTTTGCGGGAGATCATCGCAATCCACACCCTCAACGCGGGCGTGAGCCCCTCCCGGACACCGGCCCTGTACGCGAGCATGCCCGCCATAATGGCCGCCGACGGCGTATGGGCGCCGGAAGGCGGCATCTACGAGGTGGTGCTCTCCCTGGAGAAACTGGCTCGCCAAGCCGGAGTACAGATAAAACTGGAAGAACCCACGCTAAAGATCGAACGCGGCAAAGTATCCACCGCCGAAGGTGAATATCCCGCCGAAGCGGTGGTAAGCGGCCTGGACGCGAGCAGGCTGGAGAGCCTCTCGAACCCCGAAAAGAAGTCTCACCCAGACAAGCTATCTTGTTCCGGGGTCGCCGTATACGCCGCGCTGAAAGAGAGGCTGGACGTACCGCAGCACTCCGTCGTGTTGCCGAGCAAACCCGGAGACCTTTACCGTAGCCTCGAAGCCGGTGCGGAGCCCGACGAGTCGATGGCTTTCGTCAACTACTATGGTCCCGGAGAAATATATCCGAACGAGAAGGCGACGCTCGGGATGCTGCTCACAGCCCCGGCCAATGGCAAGGAGTACGACCTGAATGACGGGTTTGTGGAGAAGGAGATTGGAAGGGTATCGCGAGAGATCGGCTTGTCGCAACCTGCAACCGCGTATTTCACGGATCACCTGATACTCCATCCCCGGTACTTCGGTAGCTGGGGCAGTGCGGGTGGGGCGCTCTACGGCGCGGCGCGGCCTTTCTGGCAGAGTGGACCGTTCCACCGACCTCGCTACTCCGACCGCCGGCGGCCCTGGTTGTGGCGCGTCGGGGCGTCGGTCCATCCCGGGGGTGGAATACCGGCGGTGCTCAGCGGGGCCATGATCTCCACCGATCGGCTGCTCCAGAAACTCGAAGGGACTCGAAAATGACACTCCCCTCCCAACGCCATCTCTTCGACATCCCGGATGAGGTCTGCTACCTCAACTGCGCTTACATGTCGCCCCAGCTTCGTTCTGTGCGGGAAGCCGGCGAAAGGGCACTCTCTACCAAGTCCCATCCCTGGAAGGTGACGACCGCGGATTTCTTCGACGAGCCGGAGCTGTCCCGAGAACTGTTCGCCCGGATAATCGGCGGCGAAGCGGATGGCGTCACGATCATTCCCTCCGTCAGCTACGGTATGGCCGTCGCCGTGACCAACGTACCCGTGCGACGAGGCCAGAACATCCTGGTACTGGACGAACAGTTCCCTTCCAACGTCTATCCCTGGCGTGAACTCGCGAAGCAGCGCGACGCGAAGCTCTCGACCGTTCCGCGGCCAGCGAACCACGACTGGACCACCGCTATTCTGGATCACATAGACGAAAACACAGCCGTCGTGGCCGCGCCGAACTGCCACTGGACAGATGGCTCACTGGTAGATCTGGTACGCGTCGGCGAACATGCCCGCGAGGTTGGAGCCGCCCTCGTCGTAGACGCCACCCAGTCGCTCGGGGCGCATCCGCTGGACGTATCCCGGGTCAGGCCGGACTTCCTCATCTCAGCCGGCTACAAGTGGTTGCTAGGTCCGTATAGCCTGGGATTTATGTACGTGGACGAGGCTTACCGGGAAGGAACCCCGATCGAGCAAAACTGGATCGTACGAGAAGGTAGCCAGGACTTCGCCCGACTCGTCGATTACCGGGACGGCTACGCCCCCGGCGCCCGACGCTACGATGTCGGTGAGCGCAGCAACTTCACCCTGCTCCCGATGGCGAACGCCGCGCTGCAACAGGTGCTCAACTGGGGCGTCGAGAACATCTCTGAAACGGCCGGTACGCTGACCAACCTCATAGAGAAAGAAGCATCGGAACGAGGCATCGAAGTAGTACCGTCGAAACTTCGAGGGCGACACATGATCGGGTTGCACCTCGGCTCCACTGCTCCCCCGGACCTCGCCACCCAACTCGCCACAGAGAATGTTTTCGTCAGCGTGCGCGGCGAAAACCTCCGCATCTCACCACACCTCTACAATACGGAAGAAGACGTAGAGCGGCTCTTCGGAGTGTTGGCAAACGTTCTATGAGAAACTGCCACAGGTAGAGCTCGCGGTAACGACGCCCGCGACGGCTCGTGCGACCTCGAATATGGTTATTCTCCGGTGCTTACCCGCTCTATGCTGGCCCAGGGTAGGAACTCGTAGCTTGCGTGATCCCCGCTCTGGTGCCGCACGTCGAGCAGTATTCCCGTCTCATCCCGGTCGCAGACGTAGCCCGTCAAGTCCGTACCGGTGCGGGCAGCCACCGAGACGAAGTTTCCACGCTCCAGAAACCCGGAGATCTTCGGCGCTTCCTCTCCCAAGCCCCGCCCGACCTTTTCTTCACCCTCCAAAGATCACCCCCGGTCTCGTATCTTCTCGTACCAGGGTACACTAGCGCGGAAGCCGGCGTATTAACGGAAGGTGATGGGGACCGAAGCTCCTACGAAGCTGCCGTCGCGGGCGGAGTATTCCCCGAGCTCGAGCGTACCACCCTGGCCGCCCAAGTAGGTCGGGTAGTCAGCCGAGAACGCGAACCTTCCCCAGGTCGTGGCCCAATCACTGGTGAGGTAAGTTCCCTCGCGCGCGATGTTGCCGTAGGCATCTTTTATCCTCCAGGTTCCCTGGGCCTCGAACGGCCGGGCGTAGCCGGTTACGGTAAAGATGTCGGGGCCGACGGTATAGCCGGCGCGCGGCTGCTTGAGGACGACGTTTTCACCCACCACCGGCTTCGGGTAGAGATTCTGTCCCGTCGTCGGTACGTCCATGACTATTCGTCCCGGGTAGTTCAGGAAGAAAACCTCCGGTGTTCCGGCGGACCCCGTCAGGTGAAACTCTACCGCGAGCCGCTGGCCGTTCAACGAGCGAACTACATAGTACCGGGAAATTCCCTCGCCCAGACCGAACCCGTCCGTCGTGAAAGTCGCGTCAGCCGTCGGCAAAGTCACCCGAACTATGGTTCCACTACCGTTCGTAGTCCAGCGGTATTCGGGGGCGAAGTCCGCTGGTGCGTCACTGTACCCCAGGTCTATGACCGCCCGCTCGAACGACCCGTGATCCCCGAACCTGACATCCCTTACAGTGTCTGCGGGACCGACAGCCTGTGCCGAAGCAGTCCCCATAGCCAACAAGCCGACGAACAGGATCGCAAAACACGCAAACAAACGCCTCATAACCAACCCCTCTCTTCGGGCACTTCAAGTTTGTCTACAAGAATAGCATTGCTATATTGCCCGTAGGTAACGTACAGGTAACAGTTTTATTACAAAATTCACAAACACAATATGTTGCTTATTTGAAACCGTTGCGCTATGCGCCGCGGGCAATTTAGGGCATGAAATCTTCCAGCGGAATCGCCTCTGTCATGCCGGATTCAGGGTCTATGACGGCGTAACCGGCGCCGGCCTGGCGGGCGATGAGCGCGTGGCGACCGAGGCCGTCAGCGTCGTCTATGGTTCCCAGGTGGTCTGGGAGATCCAGGTGCGCCGCTTTTTCCCGGAACTTGTGTGCCTTCTCCGGGGAGCTGAAGAGAGCGGCCACCAGTAGCGGTCCTTCTTCATCCTCCACGGAGATCAGGGGTGCTTCACCCCGTTCGTCGGAGAACAGATACAACGGGAACGGAAGCGAATTTTTCTCCCGAGCGGCGTGCTGCGCCACATCGTCGGCGAAGAAGAGCCCCGTCCCGCTCCCAGCAACCACCAGGATATATTCCTCTCCCGCAGTAGCGTAGGCCTGGACGGAGCCCCAGTCCGGTAGCTCCCGGGCTTCCAGGCCAGCCATTGTCTGCATACCGAACTCCGACGCGTTTTCGGAAAACGCTTTCGCCAGTTCCCGGGATTCAAAAAGCGCACCCACGGTAGAGGATTCGCCACCGATATCGGCATGGTCGAGGACGTCCTCGCCGGAGCTGTCCATTAGTTTGAAGAGCGGTGGGCTTGGCAGGTCGTTCAGGGTCAACTCTTTCATGTGTCGTAACCCAGCACCATCCGAAGTTGCCTGCGCTGAACGAGATCCGGCATACGCTTTACCGCCGTATTCCGCAGGCGGCAGAGCAATGGATGCTCTAGCTGGCCGACCCGCCCCATTCGCCGCGACAGGCGCACGATAGCCGAAGTCCGGACCGCGCGGCGAGCCTCGTAGATTCTGAGCGCCGCCGCTACTCTGGTCTTCTCGCGCAGACAATCGGCGATCACGACTGCGTCCTCGATGGCCTGGCACGCTCCCTGGCCGAGGTTTGGGGTCATGGGGTGGGCGGCGTCACCCAGAAGCGTCACTCGTCCCTCGCCCCAAAGTCTCACCGGCTCGCGGTCGTATACGTCGTCGCGACGGATATCCGATTCGCTGGTCGCCTCTATGAGTTCCTCTACCGGCTCGTGCCAGCCGCTGAACATTTCGAGCAAGGTTTGGCGGCTGCCGGCAGGTCCGTCGTCATCTCCTTCCGGGGCATTGCGGGTGGCGAACCAGTACATACTTCCACCACCCATTCGGGCGCATCCGAACCTCGTTCCCCGGCCCCAGGACTCGAAGCCCCCTCCTTCGGTGAGGAGGTCGTTTTTGTACTCAGCAACGCCGCGCCAGGCCGTGTATCCTGCGTAGACTGGTTTCTCGTAGCCGAGGAGTTGGTTCCGGATGGTGGAGTGGAGGCCATCGGCCCCGATCAGGAAGTCCGCATTCAATTCGTTTCCCTCATCGAGAAGCGCTTTGACGCTAAGCTGATCCTGGTCGAAGCCCTTACAGCCGGCGCCGAGCCTGACATTCTCTTCGCCCAATTCCCGCAGCAGCTCGGCCTGGAGCTCGGCCCGATGCACGGCGAAACTTTCGGCTCCGACGAGTCCCGTAACCTGGTCGGCGGACAAACCAACCAGCTCTTCATCGTTCCACGAGCGCAGCGTGCCCACCACCGTCGGAGCGCCTATGCCCCGCACCGCGTTCCCCAGATGAATTTTGTCCAGAGCTTTCATCGCGTTAGCACCGAGTAGCAGGCCCGCCCCGACCTCCCTGAGTTCCGTGGCGCGTTCCAGGACGGCAGCTTCTATTCCAGCACGCCGCAAGGCGATAGTCGCCGTCAACCCGCCAATACCGGCACCGACGATTAATGCTTTCAATAAGTTAGAGCAGAGACTTATTTTTCACGAGTTGACGCGCCGTGGAGACAAGTTCCTCCGGGGTAAAAGGTTTGCGAAGGATCCGGACGGAGCCATTCATCCGCTCGCCCATCATCCGGGTGGCGGGGTCTTTTTTAGAGGTCGTGAGTACCACTGGGATCTTGGCGGTTTTGGGCATTGCTTTCAGGCAGTGGCAGGCTTCGAGGCCCCCCACCTGGGGCATGGAGATGTCCAGGATGATCAGGGCTACCTTCCGTCCCAGTGCCTCCTGCAGCGCCGTCTGACCGTCGGAAGCCGTGATGACGCGGAATCCGCCATCCTCCAGGGCATCCGCCGCCACCTTGAGGGTTTCGGGGTCGTCATCGGCAAACATTACAGTAGGTCGGAAGTCCACAGCCCGCGTATTGTACACCCAGACAAAATTTTGACCAACCGACCGACGAAAGCACCTGCATGGGTTAAACTTTGGGCCTAACGCGACCGGAAAATCCAGATTCGAGAGGTGAGCGTGCAGGACCAAAAATATTACCGCAAAGGTTTCAAGATGCGGGGTGAGGTGCAGCATCTTCTGGACCGCGACTATCGCTCCGACGTGGTGGAGAAAGTCCGGGAGAACGGCAACCGCTTCGAGGCCGACGGACTCACGATCAATCTCGCCGATGAGTTTGGGTTCTGCTATGGGGTTGATCGGGCGGTGGACTACGCCTTCCAGACCCGCGAGAAATTTCCGAATAAGCGTATCTATATAACCGGAGACATGATCCACAACCCCTCCATGAACGACCGCCTGCGCGAGATGGGCATCGAGTTCCTCTCCGAAGGTTTCAACGGCAATCCGGACCAGTTCTTCGACGCCCTCGGCCCAGAGGACGTGGTGCTACTACCCGCGTTCGGCGCGCCCGTGGACTGGGTCAAAAAGCTCCGCGAGCAGGAGTGCATCGTCGTGGACACGACCTGCGGCTCGGTCCTCTCGGTGTGGAAGCGCGTCACCCGCTACGCCAAAAAAGGCTTCACCAGCATCATCCACGGCAAGTACTATCACGAGGAAACCAAAGCCACCGCCTCCCAGACCTACAAGGATGACGGCAACGGCAAGTACCTCATAGTCCGCAACCTGACGGAGACCGGCTACGTTACAGACTTCATCCTGGGCCGCATGGACGCCGACGAGTTGAGAGAAAAGCTTTCTCACGGAATGGGACCGGGTTTCGATCCCGAAGAAGATCTACAACGGGTCGGCGTCGCAAACCAGACCACAATGCTGATGAGCGAGACGTTGGCTGTCGGGGAAGAGTTGCGCAAGGCGATGGCCGAGCGTTACGGTGAAGAGAACGTAGACGACCACTTCGAGCTCTTCGACACCATCTGCTCCGCCACCCAGGATCGTCAGGACGCACTCTTCGACCTCCTGGACCAGCCGCTAGACATAATGGTAGTGATCGGGGGCTACAACTCCTCCAACACGAATAACCTGGCGATTATCGCCGACGAACGAGTACCGAAGACGTACCATATAGCGAGCGGTGACTGCATTGAGGGCGACGCCATCCACCACAAGCCCGCCGGAACACCGCTGGACGCCAGCGAGGAAGTCGCGGAAAAGGACTGGCTGACGGAAGGCCCGGTTCGGGTCGGTCTGACGGCCGGGGCGTCTACCCCGAACTCTCAGATAGGACTCGCCATCGGGCGCATTCTAGAGGCCCGGGGACTGCCACCCGAGACCGCGCTCTCGTAGAGAGCTATCAGCTTGTCAGCCTTTCAGCCGGTCAGCTAAAACACGCGGTGACAGAAACGTTCGTCAACCGTCCCCCGACAGGTAAAGCGGCGCCCAATCGCGAAGCGAGATGTGCCAAGAAGAGGTACCGCACCGCAAGATGCTGACAAGCTGAAGTGCTAAAAGCCGCCGGAGGCGGCGTGCTGAACAGCTTCTAGAGCCCGATCTCCACTACTTTGCGGGCTATGTCCGTAAACTCCTGGGCCTCCACGGAGCGGGAAGAGAACGCCTGTGTAGAACCGTCGTCGAAGACGATCTGGACGGCCTCTTCACCCGGCGCTTCGGAGTTTTGCAAGTAACTCCGCACGGCGACGGCTCCCCCTACCAACGCCCCCAGGAACAACAAACGCTTCAAAAGTTTCCCCATTATTACTCTCCTTCTCCCTGCAGAGCTTTCTCTATCTCACCGCGCGCATTGCGCATATCATAGAGCACCAGCCCTACCCGGGCGTCCGGTCCGGTGGTTGCGGCCAAAGCGCCGTGCTCCAGCTTCACGGCCAGAACGTGCCCCAAGTCCGTCTTCACCCTGACCTGCTCCGCGTTCTGCTTACCGTTCTCCCGCGCGGTCCGCCCGGCTATGTTAACCAGCGCGGCCAGCATAGCCTTCGTCCGCTCCAGGTCGACGCCCTCCTCGTGACGGGAAGCCAACAGCTCACCATCTTTAGAGAGAACGGCGCACGAATCAATATCCCCCGAGAGCGACCGTAGATTACCCAACACCTGATCCAAACTTTCTCTCTCTCCGCCCTGCTCTGCCACGTTCTTCCTCCCATCCGCTAACAAGCTTCTTCCTGAGCCGCGCATTATATCCGATGAACGACGGCGCCTCTTCCAAACCATCTTAACAACAGCGGGCCCGGATGGTATATTCTCTCTCCCATCGGGCGATTAGCTCAGCGGGAGAGCGCTGCCTTCACACGGCAGAGGTCGCTGGTTCGAAACCAGCATCGCCCACTTGAAGCGGCTAGCTTGTCGGCTTTCAACATTCAGTTAGAATAGCCAAAGCTTTTCGGGGCCCGTAGCTCAGTTGGGAGAGCGCTGCCTTCGCATGGCAGAGGTCGCGAGTTCGAGTCTCGCCGGGTCCACTCTTTATCCTATCAACCAAAACGCAAGCCACGTGCCCCCTCCGCCGACCAGTACACCTAACGTTAATTGGAGGGATGTGTGCCGGCCCAGCGTCTTCCGCGACCACCAGACTAGCGGCACTAGAAGCATCGCCAGAACACCCCACAGTCCGAAGACGTAGGTTAGGCAGACGGCGGCTCCGGAAACTCCGGCAGTATGCAATGAAAGGTTCGTAACAAGCGTCAGGAGCGCGAAGAGGAACGTGGCGATGGCATAAGAGAACAAGACCGCCCGCAAAGGCGTGGGGGCTTCTAATAAGGTTGCGAATAGGAATGCTCCAGCGTGTAGTCCCGCTACCATCCACAGCGGCCGCATCCGCTCGGCCTGCGGAATCTTACGCGGGTCCCGCACTTTGCCCGTACGCGTCAAGTAGAACAAGTAGGCCAATGAAAGCCCGCTGGTGAGGAATAGACATAGAGCGGCCCACAGGATGCCCCGGGCACCGTCGGAGGCGGCTCCGACAACGAGAAAGAGCGGAACGGCGATCAGAGGCAAACGGGTGGCATCGGAGATGCGCTCGGCCAGCTTTTTGTTTGGCTCGGGACTCAAGGTGCGGAGATTGTACAATTCCCCGGATGGAAGACTGGAAGACAACCGATGACCTACTAACCATTGCGGATTCTTTTGTCCGGGGCAAGCTCTCTGAGAAGCGCTACGCCCATACTCTCCGCGTCGCCGATACCGCAGAGAGGCTCGCAGCGGTCCATAACCTCGACGCCAAGCGTACGCGCCTGGCAGCCCTCTTACACGACGCGGCGCGGGAACTGAAACAAAAAGAATACCTGGAGCTAGCGGAGAAATGGGAGATACCGCTGGGCGAGCCCGAAAGAGAGAATCCGAAATTACTACACGGACCTGTGGCCGCGGAGCTGGCGAGCCGGGAGCTGGGCATCGTGGACAAAGAGGTTCTGGAGGCGGTGAAGATACACACGGTCGGGAGTCCGGGGATGGGGTCGCTCGCGCTCGCCGTCTACGTTGCGGACAAGATCGAACCCGCCCGCGACTACCCTAGCGTGGGCCGGCCTCGGGAGTTGGCTGAGCAGGATCTGCACGAAGCCGCCGACGAGGCTTTTCGGCGGACCCGAGACCACAACGAAAAGTCTAACCGTCCCACACATCCGACCAGCTTGCGTACCCTGGAGTGGCTAGAAGAAACCATCTATCGCCGGGTAGACGATCGAGACGAGAAACCCCGCCAAAAGTATCACGACCAGCGCCACGGCCCACTCCCACACTCCGCCGCTACGAACACCGCCGGGCAGGAGCCTGAACGGTCTACCAAAAGGCCAGAGTAGCGGTACGCCGCGGGTGTTCAGGGCGTCGGCGATCAAGTGCGACCCGTAACCCGCTACGCAGGCGTAGAAGAAATTCGGATAGTTTCCGAGAAGCAACCACACCGCCAGAGTAAATATCGCGAGTCCTAGAAGCGAGTGTGTAAGGGTACGGTGGCCCACGGTTCGGACCAGCGTGAAAGATGTAATCCTGAACGCCCAACTCAAGGGGCGGGTAACCAGGTTCGCGGTGGGGTTCTTCAACCGACTGAGGCCGTTGCCGAGCCTGCTACGCGGATTGTCCACGTCCGGCAGCCAGGAGGTGACGACGGCCACCGGGTAGGCGAGCAGGGGTGGTTCGGTTCCTGCGAGAAGCGCTGTCCCCGCTAGGGCCGCAACCCCAAAGATCGCATGTGTAGTAGCCTTCAACCCGCAGCAGTTTAGCAACCCCGGAGGATACCGTTCGAGAACATGTCAGTGAACGCGGCTCTGCTGGAGCAATCCCCACCGTGAGGGTAATCGTTCTTCTGTTGCTGCTAGCGCTACTTCCAGTAGCTTCTATGTCGTGCGCGACTTCGCCGGAACCCAACCAGAAAATTTCAGAAGCCAATACAGTAGTTCTCGTACTGGTAGAAGACCTCACCTGGAAAGAGGTGCGAGAAACTTCCTCCCTCGCGAGAACTTTTGACAGGGGAGCCGTTGCTAACCTCTCGACCTTCCAGGGCGCGGCCCCGCCGGACCCCGGAGTGGGTTACGTTCTACTCGGGGCCGGTTCCCGCGTAGACACTTCACTGCTCCCCGGAAGCCTTCCGAAAGAGCCCGCAGAATCCGCAGAAGCTTTCAGTGGTCCGGCCGCCGCAGTCATACCCGGATCTCTAGGTGAAGCCCTGTCCGAGGCCGGATTGCGAGCTGCGGCGGTAGGCGAGAAGGCGTTTCTCGTAGCCATGGATAGAGAGGGGCGGGTTCCAATAGCCCACGACGCCTCGGAGCCTCTCGAAAGCCTCGAAAAAGCACTGGCGGAAGATGCAGACTTCATCGCCGTGCAGGCCAAGGACGCTCGTCAGGCCGACCATTTGGCGACGATCGCCGGAGAAGCAGGAACAAGGGCGGCGATCGCTTCACCCAATGCGTCCACCGGCCCGGCAAACCTGACTCCCTTTACACTAGGTGGTCCCGGAGAGGGTTTACTCTACTCTCCCACTACACATACAAAGGCGCTCATCGCCAGCATCGACGTCGCGCCGACGATACTCGCACAACTCGGGGTGGAACCACCACCAGAGATGCAAGGCCGGCCTGTAACTGCCCGTTCGGGCGAAGTGGCGTCGGCTGAACAGCTAGGGAGACGTCTTTTTTTCGTGACCGAACAGAGAGGTGAAGTCTGGATTCCCATTGCGGCGATCATGGGCCTCAGCTTGATGTTAGCAACGTCGTGGAGAGGCAAGACGGGCGCGCGTTTCGTGCTCCTCACCCTCGCAATGCTCCCGGCAGGAGCCCTGATCTCAGCCGCTTTCCCCGTCGCAAACGCGCCGGCTATCATAGCTTTGACGCTAGCTTTCGGCGGATCATTGACAGCGTTGTCATTACGTTTCTCTGACTCAGTCCCCAAGGCGGTTGCCTTATCCTACTTGATAGTCGCCGCCCTAAT
The DNA here is from genome assembly GCA_965214475.1 of Rubrobacteraceae bacterium. GTDB lineage: Bacteria > Actinomycetota > Rubrobacteria > Rubrobacterales > Rubrobacteraceae > SIRX01. The sequence goes on from OZ243953.1 coordinate 1,262,063, forward strand.
TCTCGCGGATACGGCTTTCGGGGGGCCGCTCATGAAGCTCTCGACGCTGGGCTACAACCCGGCCTATGGGACCCGTTTCTATGGCATCGGCAACGAATACTCAGCCTTTCTGGCCGGCAGCCTCACGATGGGATTGGGAGCCCTTACCCACTGGCGGCGCCTCCCGTTGACGCCGGTGCTGGTCGTAGGGTTTATCGCGGTTGTGGTTCTCGGTCTGCCTACGATGGGCGCGGACGTTGGAGGCTCACTCGCGCTGGGCCTGGGTTTCGGCGTAACAATCGGGCTTCTCCGAGGAGGCGGACTCCGTCGCCTGGTACTCTGGACGTCTGGCGGAGTGGTCCCCGCAGCCGCGCTGTTCCTGACGAGCGGTCTGCTCTTCCCCGGCGTTTCGCACGGTTCGCGGGTGGCGGGCGGCGAGACGAGCCTGGCAGAAATCTTGGTACGGAAACTGCTTTTGAGCCTGGACCTCCTCCTGAACCCGGTGTTTCTCCCCATCTTCATGGCAGGCTTGGCCGTGGTTTTTCTGGTCTGGCTTCGTACACGAAGAACGGCGATCGGCGCGGGGCTACTCGGGGCGACGATCACCGCCGTAGCGTCCGGCGCGCTCAACGACTCCGGAATACTCGCCGCCATCTACGTGCTCGCCTATCCCGCAGTGGCATCCGGCGTTCTGCTGCTATCCGGTACCGAGAAATCCAACAGAGTTCGGTGAGAAGGGGATGGCTGTTTCGGAAGTCCCTCCAGAAGTAAATTAGCTTGCACCGACGTGTGGCGAATAGCGCAAAGCGACTAGCTTCAGAGATTGCATAGTAGAAGTAGATGGGTGTAGCATTGTGTAATGACGTGAGAGCACAATTGTGCCGAAAGAAAGGGGCGCGTGGTGGGAGAGCGGAAACACGCAAGTCTACGCTTGTGGATGGCTTTAGTGGTATCTCTTGTTTTGTCAGTGGTCTCGTTGATGTTTGTACAAAACGTGACGGCCCAGGCGGAGGAAGAACCGGAATTCGAAGGTCAGGTAGTGGGTGGCAAAGTGGTCCCGAACGGCAAATATCCTTTCATGGTAGCCCTGTTGGACAACAGAGCCAGCGGCAACGCCCGGGGCAAGCAGTTCTGTGGTGGTACTTTGACTGACTTGAATAGCGTGCTAACCGCGGCACACTGCGTCTCTGGGACATCCTCGCGGCCACTTCGCGTTACCGTGGGCAGAACGGTGCTTTCTAGCTCGCAAGGTCAGTTTCGTAAAGTATCCAGGATCTTCGTCCATCCACGGTACAACGCCCGCAATAGCACCCGCGATGCGGCGGTGCTCAAGCTGAACAAGCCCGTCAGAGGTATCAAGCCGATCCGACCCGCCGGCTCCAACCAAAACTTCCTGGAAAAGAAAGGCACTTCCGCGATTGTAGCCGGTTGGGGAAATACCAAAGCGCAGCCGGCCACAGGCTTCAGCGGCGGAAGTAATTATCCAAATCGCCTGCGTGAGGCGCGGGTGTCCGTTCGCTCAGATAGCTATGGGAAGTCTTCCTACGGGAGCGAGTTCGTATCATCGCTCATGGTCGCCGCCGGTAAAACTGGGAAAGACACTTGCCAGGGCGACAGCGGAGGTCCGCTATTCAAGAAAGTCAGCGGCCAATACCGTCAGATCGGGATTACGAGCTTCGGGTACGGATGTGCGGCTAGTGGTTATCCTGGAGTGTACTCTGAAGTTAACAACTACTCGATAAAGAAATTTATCATCCGGGCTTCTCGCAGGTAGCTTTGCAAAGCCTAGGGACGGTAAACAGCCCGCTTCATCGCCCGCATAGAATCTCGGGCAAAGCGTCTTTGCAACGCTCTGGCGAAAGGCTTGCCGATCCTCGCCAGAGCGTTGTTCGGTTTCGAGAAAGCGTAGAGGTCATACCACACCTCATCGTCTTCATTCCACTCGACGGTGAACCGCTCTTCGCCACTCTCGGCGTGCTCTGTCAAAGTCCCGTAGGCAAACCCGGAACGCTGGACTTCGTCCTCTTCTTTTATGAGGTAGACGACCCTGCAGGCGTTGAGTGACCAGAATCCGTAGTGTTTTCCGAGAACAGCGGCCGCTTCTCCAACTTGAATCGGTGTGCTCGGCCAGCAGATCCGGACCCACCCCACATCAAACATCCGCCAGCCGCGCAGCGCATCCACCGCCCGGGCGAATGTCTCCTCACCTCTTCCCAACAAGACGCGGTTGTGGTCCACGACATACCCGTCCATCTTCGATGGCCTCTCCCGAGAAGCTCCGACTTTTTTGTAAGAGAATGGCCCGTCTTTTTGCGAGCACAGAAATTCGTCTATCCTGGTGTCCGAAGGTTTTCTAAGAAGGAACAAGATCCTAAGAACCCGAGGAGCCGAAACCACCCTCACCCCGGCCATCGGTCCCCGGTTCGAGCGAGTCTACCTCCGAGAAAGCCACGTCCGCAGCCCTTACGAAAACGAGTTGTGCGATCCTCATACCAACCTCGACCTCGAAGGTAGTCTCCCGGTCGTGGTTTATGAGGGGGACCTTGATCTCCCCCCGATACCCAGAGTCTGTGAGGCCTGGCGTGTTCACCAAAGAGACGCCATGCTTTATAGCGAGCCCGCTACGAGGCAGCACCAGCCCCGCGTAACCTTCGGGTATGGCGACCGAAATGCCGGTTCGAACCAACACCCGCGCCCCTGGCGGCAGCGTAGCCTCCTCGACGGAGCGCAGATCGTAGCCAGCGTCTCCGGCGTGCGCCCTCGCGGGGATCTGAGCTTCTTCGGAGACCCGCTGAAAAGGAACCTTCAATGGGCAACTCCGATGATGGCGAGACGGCGAAAGTACATAAGAAATAGCATCTTAGCAAAAGCCAGCGAACAGAACCCTAAAATGCTGACTAGCCGGCTTGCCGAAGTGCTATTCTGTACGCCATGAATGGAGACAAAAGAGAACGTTACTTAGTAACTTCAGCGCTGCCATATGCAAACGGGGCTTTGCACGTCGGCCAGATCGCCGGCGCATATCTGCCGGCGGACGTTTTTGTGCGCTACCTGCGCGCCCGCGGCGAGGATGTAGTCTACATCTGCGGTACCGACGAGCACGGCGTCCCCATAACCCTCACGGCCGAGCGGGAAGGCAAGAGCCCGAAAGAGATAGTGGACTACTGGTACACACACATGAAAGAGACCTTCGGGCGCTTCAACATAAGCTTCGATAATTTCTCCCGCACCTCGACGCCGGTTCACGCGAAGAACACCCAGCTCTTCTACCGCAAGCTAAAGGAGGGCGGCTACATAAGCGAGGCCGAGAGCAAGCAAATGTACAGCCCGGCGGAGGGCCGATTCCTGCCGGACCGCTACGTCGAGGGGACGTGTCCCGTGTGCGGCTACAAAGAGGCCCGGGGAGACCAGTGCGACAACTGCGGTAGCTGGTACGAGGCTTACGAGCTGATCGAGGCCCACTCCAAGATCACCGGCGCCCCCGCCGAGGCCCGCGCGACCCGTCATCTGTACCTGGACCTGTCGCTATTCTCCGACCGGCTCAAGGACTACGTCTCTAGCCAGGACCATTGGCGTAGCTCGGTCAAGAACTTCATTTTGGGGATTATCCAGGGCGGGCTTGAGAAACGCTCCATTACTCGCGACATCAAGTGGGGCGTGCCGGTACCGGAGCCGGGCTTCGAGGACAAGCGTTTCTACGTCTGGTTCGACGCTTGCATCGGCTACCTCTCCGCCACCGTCGAATGGGCCGAGCTAAACGGCGCCCCTGACCGCTGGCGTGAGTACTGGCAGGAGCCGGACACCAGGATGATCCACTTTATAGGCAAGGACAACACGGTCTTCCACGCCACGGTGTGGCCGGCGCAGTTGATGGGAACCCGCGAGGACGGCGAGGAGCCGTTCGTGCTGCCCTACGACGTTCCGGCCAACGAGTTCATGAACCTCGAAGTCGTCGTGGACGGCGAGCCGCGCCAGATGCAGATGTCCACCAGCCGCAACCTGGCCGTGTGGTTGCACGAAGCCCTGGATCGCTTTCCGGCCGACCCGCTGCGTTTCTATCTAGCATCCAGCTTGCCAGAGACGGGCGACGTGGCGTTCTCGTGGCGAGACTTCCAGGAGCGGGTGAACTCTGACCTGATCGGCAACCTCGCCAACTACATAAACCGCGTCCTCTCTTTTACCGAAAAGTACGCCGACGGCGAAATCTCCCGACCCAAAGAGCTGCCGCATGCAGTCCTGGACGTCTTCGAAGACTTCAAAGAAATAGAAGCCCGCTACGATAAGAAGATGTTAGCCCCCCGGCCCCGCGAAGCTCTGGGCGAACTACTGGCCCTCGGCCGTCGGGCAAACCAATTCTTCGACTCCGAAGCCCCCTGGAAGACCCGCAAAGAAGACCTTGAACGAACAAAGATCACGCTATACGCTTGCTCGGTCCTGCTCGGCTCTATCGCCTACCACGCCGCCCCTTACGTGCCCGAGGCAATAGAGCGGCTACAAACCTTTTTCGTCGGTCCCATCTCACGCATTACTGATTTGGAACCGCCGGACAGCTACCGGGTGACGGGTTCCAAGCCTCTGTTCCGCAGGATCGAGGACGCGGAGATTTCGGAAGCCGAAGAGCAACTCGTCCGGGCGGCCCGGGGGGATCCGGCCTAAGTCCTCACCCGCCGAACTCCAACTCGTATCCCTCTTCTTTCCAGGCGTTCGTGCCGCCTTGCATGTTGGCGACGTTGGTGTAGCCCATCTCCTGTAAAGTCTTTGTCGCGAGAGTCCCCCGGCCTCCGACGGCGCAGTGTACAACGATGCGCTGATCCGTCTCAGGCAACTCATCGTTCGCCAGGTACTCTACCATCCCGCGCGGGATGTGCTTCGCACCGGAGATGTGGCCCTGCTCCCATTCGCCCGGTTCCCGCACGTCGAGGATGGTGAAGTTTTCTCCGGACTCTACCGCTTCGTGGACATCTTCTATGCTGACCTGATCCGTCTCCTCCCGAGCCTCGGCCACTAACGCTTCGTAGCTCTTCGCCACAATGGTCCTCCTGTTCCAGTTTGCACGCAGAGGTCATGTTAGCATCACGCACTCGATTCGTAAGATGCAAAGCTCCAGACACGTCTTACCACGGACACCGGCTATAGAATGGTGCGGCAAGCGAGAGAGGAGATGGCTTGAACGAGTACGACCTTGTAGTGATCGGTGGCGGTACGGCGGGTCTCGTCGCGGCCGCGGGCGGGGCCTCGCTCGGCGCGAAGGTTGCCCTCGTTGAGAGAGACAAGCTCGGTGGCGATTGCCTCTACCACGGTTGTGTGCCAACCAAGGCCCTCATCAAGAGTGCAAAGGTGGCGAGCCTCATGCGCCGCGCCCCGGAGTTCGGCATCGGAGAGGTTCCTGTCGAAGTAGATTTCTCTGCCGTAATGCGCCGGATGCGGTCCATAATCGCCAAAGCCGGCGAGGCCGACAGCCCAGACAGGTTCCGGAGCCTCGGCATAGAAGTCTTTCTAGGCGATGAAGCCCGTTTCGAGGAACCGCAAGAGGTCTCCGTAAACGGGAGTCATCTCCGGGCACGAAGCGTAATCCTGGCCTCCGGTTCCTACGCCAAACCGCCGCCCATAGACGGCCTCGAAGAAGCGGGCTACGTGGACCACGTGAGCGTCCTAGAGTTGAAGAAACTGCCGAGTTCGATGATCATCATAGGCTCCGGACCGATCGGGAGCGAATTTTCCCAGATATTTGCCCGCTTCGGTTGCCGGATAGGCCTGATCTCCTCGTCCCCCCACCCACTCCCGAAGGAAGACCCCGAAGTAAGCACAGCATTGCATAGTTTTTTGGAAGAAGACGGCGTCCGGGTCCACGGCAACGTCCGGGCGCAATCGGCCCGTGTGGAGAATGGCGAGAAAGTCGTCACCGTAAAGGACAAACAAACCGGCGAGGAATACGAAGTCCGGGCAGAGGAGATCCTGGTGGCCACCGGTCGCGCCCCGTCCGTAGACGGCCTCAACCTTGACGGCGTCGGCATCGCCCTCGGCGAGAACGGCGTACAAGTAGACGAGTACCTCGAAACGACCGCCGAAAACGTCTACGCTTCCGGTGACATCACCGGTAAACTCCTCTTTACCCACGCCGCCGAACACCAGAGCCGCACCGCCCTCTCAAACGCCCTCTTTCCGGTAAAGCGCAAAATAGACTACGGCGCCTTCCCTTGGGCCACCTTCACCGACCCCGAGGTCGCCCGCGTCGGCCTCACCGAACAGCAAGCCCGCGAGCAACACGACGACGTAAAAGTCTTCCGCTACCCCTTCGAAGACCTGGACCGGGCTATCTGCGACGGCGAGAACGAAGGCTTCGTCAAGATGGTTACGGACAAGAAAGGCGTCATCCTAGGTTGCCACATTATTGGCCCCGACGCCGGCAACTACATCGCCGAAACCGTCCTCGCCATGAAGAAAGGCATCTCCATCGGTGACCTCTCCCAGACCGTCCACGTCTACCCCACCCTCTCCGAGAGCGTCAAAAAAGCCGGCGACAACTACTTCCGCGAACGTCTCTTCACCGAGCGCAACAAGAAGATACTGGGCGGCTTCTTCTCCGGCCGTCGCTTCATAGAGAACCAGATACAGAAGATAAAGAGCTAAACTAATGAACATTTGTCTATATAACTAGAAAATTAGTTGACACCTTCACTCAACACCTTATACTAGGAGCATGAACACTGAGCAGGCGGCGAATGCGATGGATGCGTTGGGGTCTTCGGTGCGGTTGGAGATTTACCGCCTCCTCGTCCGGACCGGCGAGACGGGGATGACGATAACCCGCATCCAGCAGCGTACCGGAATGGCCCGCTCGACACTCTCCCATCACCTACACCGCCTTATAGAGGGCGGCCTGGTTTCCACAGAAAAGAGCGGGCCTAGCCTGATCTGCCGGGCAGACTACACCGCCATGAACACCCTCGTCGGCTACCTCTCTGATGAATGTTGCGTGGAAGAATCAAGCGGGCAGGAGGGAAATGTTACATAAAAACAGAATGGCCTAAATTTTTTGTCAACATATAACTACATTTCTAGTTCAATAGATACGTTATGTCTTTGGAATGGAGGACAACTTGAGTTGTGGATATTGCGGTGGCTCGACGGGGCAGGGGACGACCCTCGTGGAGTTCGTAGAAAAGGACTTTCGCCGGGCCCGTTGGCGGCAGCGTTTTGGGCGACTGGTAGACCGTTTGAGAGGAAACGTAGCTCAAGACCGGCTCGTTTGCTTTGCCGTAGATCGTAGCCCGAAAAAAGTCGTGGGTCGCAGGTTGCCCGTTCTACAGAGCGTGGAGTTGAACAAAATCGAGGGCAGCGTAGGGCGTTGCCGGGACTTCGACCGGTCGTTCATGCCGGTATGCTCTTGCCAGGGGGAGAAGTGGAAGCGCATAGACAAGGCTTTGCGCGAAGGTAAACAGCTACCTCCGGTGAACCTATACGAGCTCGGTGGAAGATACTTTGTGGAGGACGGCAACCATCGCGTCTCTGTTGCACGATACCGAAACCTTCCGATGATAGAGGCCAAGGTGACAGAACTTCTCGATAACGAAGCTGCGGTCACGAGTCCTGAAAAGGCTTCGGAGGAGACAGACAAATGATAAGCGGTTTTCGGGCGGCCAGCGCTTTCCTCAGGTTGGTTTCTTGCCAAGTGGCTCACGTTCGCGTTCGTTCTGGAGAGCCTGATGGTCGCCTACGTTCCGGCAGAGGCCGTGGGGAGTCTTCTTGGTTCCGGAAGCCTTCTCTCCGTGCCGCTCGCAGTAGCGATAGGGGTGCCGACTTACCTCAACGGGTACGCTGCGATCCCCACGGTCGGCGGTTTGATGGAACTCGGGATGTCCCACGGTGCGGCGCTCGCGTTCATGACCGCGGGCGACGTTACCAGTATACCAGCGGCGATGGCCGTCTTCACCCTCGTCCGGCGACAGGTTTTCGGCTGGTATCTCGCGCTGTCCCTGGCCGGTTCCGTCTTGGCGGGATTCGGCTACGCCGCTTTCACGGCTCTAAGTTAGTTAAGCCTTACGATGCTGGGTGGCTACGTTGTATGTACCGTCGGGTAGTTCGTTCAACTCGTAGTCACCGAATAGGATTGGATCGGAGCAATGCAGGCAAAGGAAGAGGCGCAGGGCGAGGGTCCGGATCTCGCTTTCCGCGTGCGCGTCGGCCCGCATCTCGATGATGTGCCGTAAGGACCGCACATTGCCGGTAAAGACCATAGGGGCCTCGGTCTCGTTTGGTAGCAGCGACCGGGCAGTTTGCTGAACCTTCTTACGGGCGTCGGTCTTGTAATCGGCGGAGAGCATGGCCGCTCCCTCTTCTTGCTGGTCTAACAGGTTATCCGCCATCTCCTCGTACTCGGCGGCGGCCCGGTCCGCCCGGTCCTCGAAAAGACGGTGCAGGTCCTCATCCTGCTGATACTCAGGACGCTCGACAAAGCGGAGTACGGCTCCGGAAACGTAGCGCTGGCTTATTTGAGAAAAGCCGGCGCCAGCCCTGTGTCGCACCAACTCGTGGGTAACGCTGCGGCTGATGCCGTATAGCAGGAAGCTGAAGCTGGCGTGTTCCAGCACGGAGCCGTGGCCTGCCGAAGTAAGCCGCTCGAAATACGCGGCGGCGTTCTCGTTGGTGGTCCGGCGCGGGCCGAACGACGCGTAACATAACTGTCCCGCTGTCTTGCAGAGTTGGGAGGAGTCGGGGAGCTCGGTAGGGTCATTGACGTAGTCGGGAAAGCCGAGCGCGGGGTCGAAGCCTTCAAGAAAACCTTCTAGGCCCGCGACGTTGGTTTGGGGCCTTGCCAGCATGACCACACCGGGAGCTTTGAGGTACGGGACCGCCGAACCGGTATGGTGGGCCTGCGAGTGAATGGCGGGGAAGCCGTCAGCAACGGTTCCTCCGAACTGTTCAAAAAGACCTGCTATGCGTTCGACGTTTTGCTCGGCTGTCTCCACTAAACTCCCTTCTTCGACTCTCTCTAATGAAGGGTATCCGATTTCCCCGGACGTGTCCGTGAGAACAGCTCTAACTCTATTTGTTGGGGATGTTGATCCAACTTACCGAGTACCCGGCCATCTGCAGACTCTGGACTACGGTTGATGGATCTTCCGCGGTAAGTCGGAAAACCATAGTGCGGGTGCCACCTCTTTTCTCCGGGGACGAAAGCGCGCTCAATATATCCACGTCGAGGTCATGGATAACTTCGGCCACTTCGGCAAGCGCTCCCGGCCGGTCCGGGGCCTCTACCTGAACCTGGCTGCCTGCCTCGTGTACCCCAGTGAGTGTCACCAGGGCGCGCAATACGTCGGTAGAGGTGACGATACCCACCAACTCTTCCTTTCCATCCTCCTCGACCACGACCGGTAGGGCGCTTATCTTACGCTCGTACATCTCCTTGGCAGCGTACCCGACCGGGTCCTGGGGATGGGTAGTGATCAGTTCTTCAGCCATTATGTCGCCCACCCGCATTCCCTTGAGGACTTCTTCCCTATTGGCGTCGTCTTCGGGAGGGCTGGCGTCGCTGAGATCCCGGTCGGAGACTATACCAACCAACTTTCCGTCCTCCAGAACCGGGATGTGACGCACGCCCTGCTCCCGGCAGATATTGAGAGCCTCTGATGCGCTCGCATCCGGCCCGAGCGTCTCTAACTCCTGGGTCATCAAATCTCTGATCAACAGCATCTTTTACCTCCCCGGCATCACGGCGCGGAGACTTTCTGGAAAATCCCCCGAACAGCTTACTCACTACCCGCTTCAAAGGTACTCTACCAGAATATATCCCCTTAGCGCTGATCCCTAGCGCAGGACCGAACTAAACCGCTTCGGAGAGTGCTTGGCGGAGCGTGCCGGCGTAGCGGCCGGTACGAATGGTTCTTAGAGCTTTGATCTCGACTTGCCGGGCCCTCTCTTGCGAGATGCCTAAAGTTTCGGAGACTTCTCTCAGAGTACGGGTCTCACCACCGTCTAACCCGTGCCTCAACTCCAGAACCTTCGCTTCGCGCTCGGGAAGCGTCCTGACGGCCTCGACGAGTGTCAGCTCCCACTGGCCGGCTTCGGCGCGAACAAAGTCGTTTTGCAGACGCTCGTCCGGAAGCAAATCTCCCATTTCAGAGCCGTCTTCTGCACCGATCCGGGCGTTGACGCTCCCTATAGGCTGGCTAACCCTGCGTAGCCTGTGAGTTTCTTCGGGCTTTACGTCGAGCCTCACGGCAAGCTCCTCGTCGGTAGCGTCGCGACCAAGTTCGGCGCTGAGTTGGGCCTCGGCCCGGCGCAGGCGGAACAAAGAGTCCACAACGTGGGCCGGAAGACGGACGGTGCGCCCCTGGTCCGCGATGGCTCGGGTAACGGCCTGACGAATCCACCACGTGGCATACGTCGAGAAACGGTTCCCCATCGTGGGATCGAACTTCTCGACCGCCCGGATCAGGCCGGCGTTGCCCTCTTGGATAAGGTCTTCGAAGAGCACACCTCGCCCCCGGTACTTCTTGGCGATAGAGATTACAAGCCTCAAGTTCGACTCTATAAGCCGCTGCCGGGCTCTTTTGTCGCCTGCATGCGCGCGACGGCTAAGCTCACGTTCTTCAGCTGCGTCGAGCAACTTTCCGCCCCGGATGCGTCCTAAGTATTGTGTAAGAGTGTCTTGCTCCATCCCATCCCGTCCCTTCTCTGGTTCGAACTTCCAACGCTTCGACTTTTGGCCGCTACGGGCCGCTAAGCCGCCGATGGTCCTTGTCCGGCGCCTCCTCCGGCTTGCGGGCCTGCATGCGTCACGAATCGGTCAAGTACTCGTTCGTCGAGGCTCGAAGTAACCAACCAGCTCTCACCGCAATCGCAATCGAGAGTGAGGCGCCGACGCCCCCCGGGAACTTCAGCCATAACCGCTTCTCTGAAAGAACGCAGGCAGCACACTGGGAGCTCCCGGATATAGATCTCCTTCCGCGGCTCGTCCACTGGAGCGAACGCCGTATCGGGCCGTAACGAACTTCGCTTCGAACTTCCCTTCATCATGCGGCTCCCTTCCGCTCTTGCGTGGCACGCTCCATAAACGCGCACTCTTCGGTTTCGACCGGTGCGGCTACCTGCCACCTGGCCCCGCAGGAGAGGCATTCAAAGCCGTCTTCCGAGCCGCGGGCGTCGCGGCCGCAGCAATCGGGGAGGTCTTGCTCGTAGATCACTTCCTCCCCAAGTTCTGAAACCCAGAGCCGCACTACGCCGCCTTCCCGGAGAGACGCCCGATCCACTCGCTCGCCTCCTCGCGGGTGAGGTCGTTGACCGGCTTGCCGACCATCTCCTCGAACTTGGCTATACCATCCTCTACCACGTCGGAGATCAGCACCTCCAGGTAGTTGAGTTGCTTGCGCGTCGCCGGCAACTCGCCCCGGTTCTCCTCTTGCACCGCCCGCTCCGATTCGGACCCTTGCTGCGCCTCGACCCGTTGCCGTATGGGCGCGGCCTCATTCCTGGCAACCTCTTCATCGCTACCACCGAGCTCTTCGAGCGCAGTGACCCCGACGTTGATCGCATCCCGCAACGCCCTAGCCTTTGCCCTGGTCTCCGCCATACGGATTAGGTGGGGCGCTATGTTGCGGCTCACGTTCTCCGGGCTCGCGTCCCCGATACCGCTGAACTTGCCCTCCTCCGTCCGAACGACGGCCTTCACGATCGCCAGCCCACCGTTCTCGGTACCCGGGATCTGCAACAGCTCCGTCTCGATGCTCCGTAAGCCCTGGCTGTGGGCCTCTTCCAAAAGCCCCGCATACAGCACGAAACGCTTGCCCTGGCGTTCGATCATGTACTCTTCTCTCACGGCTGTGCCTCCTTCTGCGCTTCTACAATGTGTACTCTTACACCATCAACGCTATCTTCACTGAACTGAGTGAAGATGTGGTCAAAATAAAACATCAGGCGATACGCTCGTAGGTGTACTGGCGGCCGCCGGGGGCCGCGGTCTCTATGTGGCGGTGGATCAAGCCGAGCTTCGCGAGCCGGGTGGCGCGGTTGTTGCAGGCGGTGTGGTTGAGATCCAGAACCTTAGCGAGATCCGCGTTCGTTATAGAGACTTTCTCCTGTATCATCCGCAGCGTCTCGACCAGGTGCTCCGGTATCTCACCGACGAGAGTCGGCTCCGCGCCTACTCCGTCTACCCGAATCATCGCCAACGACCGCTGCCGCAGCGAAGCCTCCACGTTCTCCAGGAGATCCCGGTCTTCCTCGACCAGCACCAGGTGCCGCTCACCGTATTCGCCGTTCGCCGCCCTGGAAACCAATATCCCAAGAGCTTCGTCCGCAAAAGAGTAGTCCATCAAATCTACGCCGCGAATGTCCACATACAGCACGCCGCCCTTCGGCAGATTCTCCAGCGCATCTCCAAGCGCCTCACGCACCGCACGGCCCGCCTTACGAGTAACCATCAGCTTGCCGCCGAACTCGCCACCCGCGACCTCGAAAATCTCCCAGGGACGATCCTCAGCCACCGAATCTACCCTCATTGTCTTCAGTGAAATCATATATTGAGAGTATACGGCCTAGTCTTGTAGAAAACAACCTCATATTGGGGAGACATTTTGCCTTCATTCGGAAGCTTTTTCTTGCGGGCGGCGCGGAAGAGAGACGCGGACGAAAGTTCCGGGGAATCGCGGGACGTTGCGGGAGTTCTTGCGGTTCTTGTAGGAAGTAATGCGTCCGGCTCCACTGCGGAGCGAAAGAGAACCCCCTGCGCGGCCGGAGATCTGGGCGACGAGTGCGAGGCCCCCACCACGTCCGACTTCTCCGGTTCCGGAGACACCCATCTTGAGTGCGTGGCGTAGCGCATCGTTGTCGGTGGCGGTCTCTTGGGCAAGAGCCGGGTTGCGAGAGAGTGTTTCGCGTACACCCGGACCGCCGTCGGCTATGGCTACCAGCACCTCTTCCCCCTGCCGTTCTTCAGAGCGGGCGCCGTGACGACCGCTGACGATGTGATGGTAGGCCTGAACGGCGGCGTAGGCTCCGAACGAGGAAGTTCCATGCTCGGCGGCGTTAGCGCAGATCTCCGAAAGAACGGAGCATATGGCGACCCGCTCGCGCAGCCGGTAGTCCTGATTCTCCAGGATCTCCGAGATGCGGTTTATGATGCCCGGTATCTCTTCTTCTTCATGGAAGTTGACCAGTTCCTGCAGCGTGCCGGGGTTGTGCCGCTGCCGGGATTCCAGGTATTCCAGGTCAACGTTAGTAGTTACACGTTCACCGAAGAGCCGAAAGAAATTCATCCGTTCCAGGTAGGCCGGGACGTCGCGGCCTGAAAGGGCTACCCCGACGTCTTCGCAACGGGGGATCAGAGACTCCAGCAATGCGGCGAGGCCGCAGATGCCGGCGGGCTCCACGAACTCCACCTCCCGCAAGTCGAGCACGACGGGTTCTCCATCCAGGCGGGCGGCAGCCTCCAGCGCCGGGTCCAGGCTCCCGAGCGTAAGGACACCACTCATCGTTCCCCGGCTGCTGATGTTCAGTTTTAGCTGGGTACGCATCGTAGTTAATTGTAGTCGGCGAAGAGAAAAAAGACGCCGGCTATGGCACCCAGAACATCAAAGAACCGGTATTCCACTCGTATTCGAGCGTCGTGCACTGCTAGGAAACTTCTACCCGTCTCTTTTACGCTCGTAAAAAAGCTCGGTGTAGCGGCGGTTGTCGTAGCGACTGATGATTGAGCCCTGGCCGACCTCCTCGAAGCCACACTTCTCGAAGACCCGCTGCATCCGGTCGTTGTGGGATAAGGTCGAGCCGCGTATCGCTTTCAGGTTCAGTTCTTCGAAGACGTAGTGCGCCAAGAGATCTACTGCCTCTGAGGCATATCCTCTTCCGCGAAGGTCCTCGGCCCCGATCTTTATGCCGAGTTCGCATCCGTCTTTGCGGAAGTCGTAAAGGGTAGCCATGCCGATGGGCTCGTAAGGTTCCTTGGCTTCTATCATAAAGGTCTTTACACTAGAGTCTTTCCAGCGAGCCAGATAATCTCGGCGGGCAGCGGAAAGAGAAACCGAGATCGGGGCACGCCCGTTCCAGGCGGCGAGTTCCGGATCCTTGTCCCACTCGTAGGCGACTTCTACATCCGATTCCCGGGGAAGCCGTAAAACTACTACTTCTCCCTGAATTACCTCAAGCTCTTCGGCGTGGATCCCCGTTCCTCCTCTCTGCGAAGCTACTATATTACACCCAACGTTGACCACGAGCTTTCATCCACAGTGCTGACCAAGCTTGCATAAGTCCAAAGACCGGCAAAGAAAAAGGGCCGGTGTTCATATAAGGGTGAGACCCTTTTCCGGCCCTTAGCGGTTCTCTTGATGGAACCGCTAGGATGATACGATCATTGTAAGCATGTGCCTTCAGCAGCGCAAGGCCCCAACAACAAAACTTAATCTTTCTGACACCGATTGCTGATGCTATAATCGCTTCTCGTAGGGGCCGCTAGCTCAATTGGCAGAGCAAAAGACTCTTAATCTTTAGGTTCCAGGTTCGAGTCCTGGGCGGCTCACTTTCTTATTCTCCTTTAGGAACAACGGCCACCGTGCAGCGCGAAACGCAGGTGAGCTTGTCATCCTCGTCGGTGACCCGGATGTCCCAGACCATGATCTTACGCCCCTGGTGTAGCGGTACACCGGTGGCGGTAACCACCCCTTCACTCTTGGTGCGGACGTGGTTGGCGTTGATCTCTAACCCGACCGCCAACTCGTTCTCTTGGTCTATCAAATTGAAGGTTCCGAGGCTCGCTACCGTCTCAGCCAAAACCAGAGAAGCACCACCGTGCAAAATGCCAAAAGGCTGCTTTGTTGGCCCGTGCACCGGCATGGTGGCGACTACCTCCTCCTCAGAAACCCGGACGACCTCGATCCCGATAGCCTCCATAATGGTGTTCTCGGTACTCAAATGCGTGTCTTCCACACTCATCCCCCATCGTTCGGAATTTCGTTGCCCAGCAGAGATGATACACGCACGCAACCTGGCTAGTTCCGGAGACCGAAGCAGGAAACAAACACTTGTGTTTCAGATCCCGACATCGAAGCACTTTCGGATCACCCGGACACGCTAGAGATGCTCCCCAATAAAAAAGACGAAGGAGTGCAGGCTCTCCTTCGCCTTACTTACTTTGTTTAGCTTACGCCGATGTCGGCATAAACCTGTAGCTTGTTACTGAGTGGTCCTACCGGCGCCGAAGTACGGCGTAGGTCAGGATGCCCGAACCCAGAAGAAGAGCAGCCGCCGGCAGAAGAATAGCCGGACCACCGCTGGACGGCAATCCGCTCGTCGCTCCCGTGCCGGACGAAGTCGTGCTCATCATGCCACCACTCATCATGGTGCTGCCGCCCATCATGGTGCTGCCGCCCATCATGCCGCTGCTGGTGCTGCCGCCACTCATCATGGTGCTACCACCCATGGTGGTACCCTGCGCTAGAGCAATAGACGCCATAAGCAGCGTAGCCACAAAAGCGGCCGCAATTAGCAAAGTCAATCTCTTCATACAGTCCCTCCTTTTCTGTTTATTTTTTCTTCTAAGCGGCCTGCATTCCTTCCCATCTAGAGAAGTTCCCCGTAGTGTACAGACTTCAAACGTAAAAGTCTCTAATATCTTAACAATTTTTAATGTAGTTACCGAATATTTATAAAGTAGGCGTTGATCGGCGGGCACTTTACTCTCCGCCTACTTCGAGTAACAGCGGAAGGGGGGAGAGTCGAACTCCCAGAGGTTTTACCCTCGACGGTTTTCAAGACCGCGTGACGCGCCGATGTCCGCCCTTCCTCGATTCTAGTATATCCCAGGAAAATCTGGATTTACACTGTCGAATACGGGCAGATATCGTTTAGAAGACAGTTGGGGCAATCGGGTTTGCGGGACTTGCAGACCCGGCGTCCGTGAAAGATGAGCAGGTGTGAGAAGATGGTGCGGTCTTCTTCGGGGACTAGCTCTAGCAGGTCTTTTTCGATCTTCTCCGGGTTCTCTTCCGAAGAGAGGCCGAGCCGATTGGAGAGTCGGCGGACGTGAGTATCCACGACGACGCCCTCGTTTATGCCGAAAGCGTTGCCGAGGACCACGTTGGCTGTTTTGCGGCCGACACCGGGGAATGCGGTGAGTTCCGGCATGGTTTTAGGAACCCGCCCGTCGTGGTCTTTGATCAGGGCCCTCGCCACGCCCTGCAGCGAGCGGGCTTTGTTACGGTAGAATCCGGTCGGGCGGATGTCTTCTTCGAGTTCTTCAGCGTCCACCCCTGCGTAATCCTCGGCAGCGTGGTACTTCTGGAAGAGGTTTTCCGTGACCTGGTTTACCCGCACATCCGTTGTCTGGGCGGAGAGTATCGTCGCCACCAGAAGCTCCAACGGGTTCGACCAGTTCAGCTCGGTTTCGGCGTCCGGGTACTCCTCCTTCAGGCGGGGTATGACCTCGGTTATTGGGGCGGTGTTCTGCATAGCGGTCGTGGATTATAACTTTATCCTGCGTTTCACGCCGCAGTCGAGGCTTAGGGGTAGCCCCGAAGTACAGATAGCAATAAACTACCTTAGCTGAGTTCTACGGTCAGAGAAAGGGGATCGAGCATGGCAGAGGTAAGCTTCGACTACCAGAACCTAATAGAGGTTGAGGGTGGCATTCAGGACGGCGAACGGAACGAGATACGTCCAAGATTGGAAGAAGCCGCGAAAGAGTTGCTGAAGGGGGATCTCGGCTTCATGCAGCTGCCGAAGACCGACCGGTACGCCGAGTCATCCAAAGCGATGGCCGATGACATACGCAACTCCGGGGCGACGGACTTCATACTCGCCGGCATCGGGGGATCTGCGCTAGGTCCTATGGCGGTTCAGAAAGCTCTAAACCATCCCTACTACAATGAGCTGACGGACCGTGGCGGACCCCGCATCCACTTTGCAGAGAACACCGATCCCTCGTCGCTAGGTGCGATCCTGGACGTCGCCGACCCGGAGAACACGTGGATCAACGTCGTGACCAAGAGCGGTTCGACCGCCGAGACGATGACGAATTTCCTCGTCGTCCGAGGATTTCTGGAAGATGCTTTGGGAGATGGCTATAGAGAACATACAGTCTTCACCACAGACCCCGAAGAAGGATTCCTGATCGAGATCTCCGGTCGCGAAGACATAAAGACGCTCCCGATTCAGCAGAACGTCGGTGGGCGCTTCTCGGTCCTGACGCCAGTCGGCCTGCTACCGGCGGCCGTAGCCGGAATAGATGTCGACGCCCTGCTTGCAGGAGCCGCCCAGTGTGTGGACGAGGTAAACGATCAGGGCGCCGAGCATCCGGCGGTTGTCGGCGCGGCGATGCACTACCTGATGGACACCGCACGCGGGCGCAACGTGCGGGTAACGATGACCTACGCTGATGCCCTGGAGCGGACCGCCGCTTGGTTTGTCCAGCTTTGGGCCGAGTCGCTCGGCAAAGACGGCAAAGGCTCGACACCCCACGGGGCCGTCGGCACCACCGACCAGCACTCCCAGGTCCAACTGTACATGGAGGGACCACAGGATAAGGTCATCGAGATCGTGCAGGTAGAGAGTCATCCCCGCGACCTGACGATCCCCAACGTTTACGAAGATATTGAGGGTGTCGGTTACTTAGGCGGTCACACGATGGCCGAGCTGTTGAACGTCGAGTGTGACGCAACGCAGAAGGCGCTCACCGAAGCGGGCAGGCCGAACTGCAACATTACACTAAGCGAGGTCAGCGCGGAGAATCTCGGCTACTTGTTCCAGGCTCTGGAGGTCCAGACTGCCATCTGCGGCTCGCTCTACGGCGTCAACGCCTTCAACCAGCCAGGTGTCGAGGCCGGCAAGAACATCACCTACGAGAGGATGGGACGCCCGGGCTACTAGCCTGCTCGTCCGGGCCGTAAGAGCTCAGAACTTCAGATACCCGCTCTAGATAACGAGCCACGGAGCGGCGCTCATCCGAGGTGAGCTCCTCGGCAACGCCGTCGAGGCTGGCTACTAGTGGTCGGATCACACCTAGAACCTCCTCGACGGCGTGCGGTGTAGGCTCCACCACCAGCCGCCGTCGGTCCGTCGGATGAGGCCGCCGCTCTACGTGACCCGCCGCTTCCAGACGGTCCACCAATGCAGTAGCCGAGGCCGACCGCATTCCCAGGAGATTGCCCAAATCAGCAGGTCCGAGCGGCCCGCTCTGGAGCAGGTGATCCAAGGCGGCCATGTCGTTCACACCGAGTCCTAGCCGCCGCGCCAGCTCCCGCGTAATCTCCGCATTGGCCCGCGTCACCTCGCGTAAGGCCCACGACAATTCGTGAGCCGCTAGTGAACTTTCCTCTTGAATTCTTTCCTCCATAAAGTAATCTTAGCATGACTAGTAATTAGATAAACTAACTATTTAACAGCGAGAGGAGTTCTTCTTGGCGGGTACGTTCGGGTCCGATAGTGTTCCGTCCAGCGATTACGCTATTGTGGCGGAAGGTATGGAGCGTGTTTTCGGTGAGAATCGGGCGGTGGACGGTGTGGATCTTTCTGTACGTGAAGGTGAGATCTACGGTTTCCTGGGTCCCAACGGCGCGGGGAAATCTACTCTGGTAAGGATGCTCTGTACTTTACTGGCTCCAACCGGGGGTCGGGCCACCGTCGCCGGGTGCGACGTGCTGGATGAGCCCGAGGCGGTCCGGTTGCGGATCGGGGTAGCGTTGCAGGATGCGGCCCTGGACGAAAAACAGACCGGCGTTGAGATGCTCCAATTGCAAGGCCGCTTCTACGGGCTCTCCAAACGCGACGTCGGGCGGCGGCTGGCGGATTTAAGCGAGTTGGTGGATATCGGGCCGGCGCTGAACGATCGGGTCGCGACGTACTCCGGGGGCATGAAGCGACGGCTGGATCTGGCGCTCGCGCTGGTACACAACCCGAAGGTACTCTTTCTCGACGAGCCGACGACGGGGTTGGACCCTGTCAGCCGGGCCAAGGTTTGGGAGGAAGTTCGCCGGCTCAACAGCGAGCTCGGCATGACGGTCTTTCTCACGACCCAGTACCTCGAAGAAGCCGACGAGTTGGCCGAGAGGGTCGGCATCATCCACCACGGGAAGATAGTCGCTGAAGGCACACCGGAGAAACTAAAGCGGTCCATCGGCACGGACCTGATCGTGGCGAACATAGAAGGCGACGTAGAGGCCGCATGGGGCGTATTGGAATCGGTATCCCAGGTCGAGCGGGTCGACGTAAATGGAACGGAAGTCTCCGTAGCGGTAGAAGATGGTCCTACGGCGGTCAGCCCGGTTGCCCTCGCACTAAACAGTGTCGGGGGAGATTTGCAGGTGCGGGACCTATCTTTGCGAACCCCGACCCTAGATGACGTATTCCTCTCTGCCACAGGGGAGCGGATCGCCGCCCATGCAGATGACGAGAACGAACCTACATATGCCGAGGCTGTAGAGGAGGCTCGATGACAGACATTTCCAGCGCGGACCTCGGAAACGGGACGCCCGGCACGCGCTCCGCAGACGTAACCGCCTCGCGCGCCGGGTTCTTGCGAGATTTGATCTCCGTCGCCACCCGGGCCCTACGCCAAATTCCCCGCGAACCCGAGGCAATAATACCGGCGCTCATAATCCCGGTCTTCTTCTTCGTGGTGAACGTTGGGGCGCTCGGAGACATCGCCGGACAGACCGGTGTCGGAGACTTCAAAGCCTTTCAGTTGCCGGTAGCGATCATCTTCGCCGTAACCGGGATCTCGCGGGCCAGCGCGCTCGTCACCGATATCACCGGCGGCTACTTCGACCGCCTGCTCTTGACCCCCATCAACCGCCTAGCGCTGCTGCTAGGACTCATGATCGCCGACTTCGCCTTGGTCGTAGCGCTCTCCATACCAGTCCTGATCCTGGGCTTTATAGTCGGCGTGGGTTTCACCACCGGAATACCCGGCCTGCTCCTTTTCCTGCTGCTCGCGGGAATGTGGGGCCTCGCCTTTACCGGCTTCCCCTACGCCATCGCGCTAAAGACCGGCAACCCGGCGGCGGTGAACTCCAGCTTCCTCCTGTTCTTCCCGTTCGCCTTTCTGACCACGACGTTCCTGCCGCAGGAAGCCTTGACCGGCTGGCTTTCCACCATCGCGGACTACAACCCGGTCACCTATCTACTAGAAGCCCTTCGCTCGCTCATAACCGAAGGCTGGGTAGCGAGCTCTCTTCTCAAAGGACTAGCCGCAATCGGTGTCGTCGGCTCGATCAGCTTTACCCTGGCCATGACCGCCCTGCGAGGCCGTGTTTCGAGGGGATAATTGCTGACAATCAGCCCAACGGGTTTGTATGCTCTACGCTACGATAGCTAGGACTCGACTGAAATCTGATCGTACAACAACGTATAGCAACGGATGGAGGAGACAGAATTTTGGATGTCGCACAAGATAGAACCAGCCGTGCCGGAGAACGCTTAGGCTGGGGACGGTTGTTGTTGGCCGCGCTGGTCGCAGCGGCGGCGGCAGCGGCGGCCAACACAGTCGTTTACCTTGTGGCCTCGGCGGTAGGATTTCTACCGGGTGACTCGGCCGTAGGACCGGAGGGACAAGCGTTGAACTTATTCGCTGTAATCTCTGCCTCGGTCCTTGGAGCGATTGGGGCGGCGTTGGTGCTGGCAGCTTTGAACCTGCTTTTGCGGCGTCCGATCCCGGTGTTTTACATAGTGTCAGCCGTGGTGCTCCTGTTATCTTTCTACACGCCGACGACCATCTCCGGTGCCCCGCTAGCAATGGTGCTGGTGTTGGAGTTCATGCACGTGGTGGCTGCGGGAGTGATCGTTGGCGTGCTCACGACCCTGCCACGCAGAAGGTAGAAGCTTCCAACTCGAAAAGAATTTGTCTACAAGTACCAGCGAATCACAGCATCGTCAACGTCTGCGGACAAACTCGCTCCTATTTGAAAGCAGGGGTACCGGTGAGTGCATTGCCCAGAATAAGGGTATGCACCTCACTAGTCCCCTCATACGTCAGCACACTCTCCAAATTACTCATGTGCCGCATGATCGGATACTCCAAAGTGACTCCGTTACCTCCCAAGATAGTCCGCGCTTCGCGAGCTATCGCGAGAGCCTCCCTGACGTTGTTGAGCTTGCCGAAGGAGATGTGCTCCGGCCTTACGTTACCCTCGTCCTTCAGCTTTCCGATGCGCCAAGCTACTAGCAGGCCTTTCTCTATCTCTAACATCATATCCACCAGCTTCTGCTGAGTAAGCTGGAAAGAGGACACTGCTTTGCCGAATTGCTCGCGTCCTTTGGAGTATTCAAGCGCGGTTTCGTAGCAGTCGCGGGCCGCTCCCATCACACCCCAGATGATGCCGTACCTGGCTTCGCCCAGGCAAGTGAATGGTCCTTTTAGTCCCATAACCTCTGGTAGCATGGCTTCTTCTGGAAGTTTTAGGTCTTCAAAGTAGAGTTCGCTCTGTATAGAGGCTCTCAGACTAAGCTTGTGCTCTATATCTACTGCGCTGTATCCAGGTGTGTCAGTAGGGACTAGAAAACCTCTGATACCTTCTTCTGTCTGTGCCCACACTACTGTTACGTCTGCAATGCTACCCATACCGATCCAACGCTTGGAACCGTTTAGTATCCAGTCGTTGCCATCTTTACGGGCATTGGTCTTCATGGAAGCGGGGTCGGAACCTGCACTAGGCTCTGTGAGACCGAAAGCTCCTATCGCTTCACCTGTAGCCAGAGAAGGCAACCACTGTTGTTTCTGATCCTCGGAGCCGAACTTGTGGATCGCACTCATCACTAGAGAGCCCTGCACAGAGACGAAGGTTCTCAAAGAGGTGTCACCGGCCTCAAGTTCCATACAAGCCAGGCCGTATTCGGTGGCGCTTTTGCCGGCACATCCGTAACCGGAGAGGTGCATACCCAAAAGTCCTGCTTTACCCATTTGTGGGACGAGCTCACGGGGGAAGTGAGCATCTTCGTACCAGTCTTTTATGTTGGGCGCTATCTTCTCCTGTACGAAGGCGCGTGTGTCGTCGCGCACTGCTAGCTCTTCTTCTGTGAGCAGCTCGTCTAATGCTAAGACGTCGGTCGGCTCTAGGTGTTCGGGGGCTTCGGGCTTTCTCTGCTTTGTATCCATTGACTGAGTCTACAACAGCCGCTCGCTGGTGAGGGTCTTTCACTGAGATTCGGGCGGGTTATAATGAAGGCTGGCGCGATTACAAGCGACTCAAAGGACGATTTCACATGAAATGGCTAACAGTTTATGGTCTTCCAAGGCTTCCACTCTTCCTGGCCCGGCTGGCGATGAAGTTCGGGCTTCCGGGGCCGACCTGGTACAAGTGGAAGGCGGCATCGGCCGGGACCGGAGTGATACTGGACGAAATGATCCGGGCCGCCGACGACCTCGGCTACAACGGCCAGAAGGTCGGCCAGCTCGCCATGAGCCGTATCGGGGAGAAACAGGGCAGTGACCTGGGTGAACAACTCGGCGTCAAGACCATGAAAGACGCGGTGGACGTAGTCATGCTCGCCAACCGATTTTTCGACATCGAGATCACACTTACAGAGACCAAGGACGGTGAGTACGTCATAAACGCCGACCGCTGCCCGTGGTTCGGCGGGATGGGCCACGACGGCGTTCCCGGCTGGGACGTAAAGCCCTGCGCCGCCTTCTCCACCTACGAAAAAGCAATGGTCAGCGCCATAAACCCGAACGTAAAACTCTCCTACACCGAAAAACGCACCACCGGCGGCCACACATGTCGCGGCGTCTATCAGTACAAAGACAAAGAACTCGGAGACAACGTCGAGCCTCAGACAGAGTTCGTCGGCCTCGGCAAAAAGCCGAAAGAGAAAGTAGAGGCGAAGACGGAGTAGTCTATTGTGGATTATGGAACCCATAAAGAGCAACGGCTAGGCAACATCTGGGTCGAGGCTATTTGGCTCTTTGTACCTTTGTATTTACTCGTAGCGTCTGGTGAGTTTCTGCCCGAAAAATATTATCCTGATGCTGAGGATACTTACACTGGCATGGGCTTTTTGTTGGGTTTCACCGCACTTTCTCTTGTAGCACTGGTGGATTTGGCGGTCCAGTACATTACTATGCGGTCTTTTGGAGTTCGTCCGTGGTTTGCTTACTTCAGATTCACTTTAAGCTCGGCCACAGGCACTCCCTGGATCGCAGAAGATCACAAGTTCTCGCGGGATCAATTCGTCAAGATCCTACTGTGGCCGGCTTTGGCATCCATGGTAGTTCTGGCTTTGTGCTTTCTCGCTATACCAGCAGAACCGTGGTGGACTGTGGGGGCAGTACCCTTGTTGACAATGTCCGCGCGGAATCTGCTGTATTCTGCCCTGACACTAAAACAAACTCCAGACACGTTGATCGAAGAAAGAAGAGAAGGCACTATACTCCACGAAATAAGCCAGTCTACGATTATTTCGGAATCCGTTCCGACCCAGCAGCGCCCGTTTAGTTAGCCGTGCTAGACTCGCCGCCCCGTAGAGATCAGGAGGAGATTTGGAACGCATCGAAATAGATACCGCCCGCGGCAAAGAGCGGGTTCCGCCGGGCCAGTATTTGGTCGGGGATCGCTGGCCGATACTCACTTACGGTTCGACACCGGAATTCGACCCGGAGAACTGGGACTTCACGATCTCGGGTCTTGTGGAGAATCCGCTGCGTTTTGATTGGGGAGAATGGAAGGAACTGCCCACCATCGAGGTCAAGGCGGACATGCACTGCGTTACTTCGTGGAGCAAGCTGGACAATGTATGGAGAGGCGTAAAGGCGAAGGAGTTGCTGGAGATGACCGGGCCGAAGCCGGAGGCCAGGTTTTTCTCCGTGTTCTGTGACGGTGGGTACACGACGAATGTACCGGTCGCAGAACTGTACGAGGAGGATGCGCTGTTCGCAACGCATCATAATGACGAATCGTTAGATCCAGGGCACGGAGCCCCGATGCGGCTCGTGATCCCTCGCCTCTACGCCTGGAAGAGCGCGAAGTGGGTCCGTGGCATAGAGTTGATCTCGGAGGACAAACCAGGATTCTGGGAGAACAATGGTTACCACAACTACGGAGATCCCTGGCAGGAACAGCGCTACAGCTTTAGTTTCTAAAGGCTGGTCAGCTTTTTAGGGTTAGAGGATATCCGTAACGGTAGAGTAGCGGGAAGGTTAGTCCGGTAACCAGGTTGCGGTCACGGGGATTCATATCTGTCGCCCAGGCTTGATCCGGCTTCAGGACGATGCTTCCCGTGTCGAAGCGGTTGGGGTTACCTGAGACGGTGTGGCTTATACCGAGCATAACCTCGCTTTCGCCAGCGAGCGGGAGTTCGGCGTCTTCGTTTAACAGGTCCAGGATACGGTTGAAACTGGTACGCGGGTCGGCGACAAAGTCTTCGTAGCGGAGGCGCAGGTATTTGCCGTCGCGCCAGAGGGCTTCCGCCGAGGCGTTCCAGGTGTCCCAGAGGGCGGCGCTCTTGGTAGGACTGAAGCGGTGCATGAACTCCCGATCCTCGCTGTCGGGTTGACGCTTTTTCTTGAGCCAGGAATAGGCGGCGGCCCTCGGGTCCCTGACAAGGTGCAAAACTCGGAAGTCTATATCGGGAACAGTGCTCAAAGCGCAGCCGTAGGCCGGTTCTTTAGAGGAATCCACTATGACACGGCTGTTAGTTGCCGATTGTATGGCCTCGTAGAGGCGACCCGTATTGTCTCGCCACTTGCCGAGACGTTCGGTGATCTTGCTCGTACCTTTGTCCGTTAGCATCTGCGGGATGTGGCGGGTACGGGCGCCGGCGTGTTGGAGACGCATCATCTCGTGGGCGTCTACGCCGTCCGGGAACGCTCGCTCTACTACTTTGGTCCATACCGGGCACTCGTAGAATGGACGTCCGCAGCCACAGAGGCGATTCTCGATAAAGTTTTGGCGCCAGATGTAGCAGATCTCCCCGGCAGAGAAGAAGCCGTCTATCTGACCAAGACTGTTGGAGAGAATGGTGCTACCGCTCCTCCCGAGCCCGACGATGTAGAGAACTTTTGTCCGTCCGCCTTCCACGGCTTAGCCCCTTCCTCGGCGGAGTTGCCGTTGGGCCACGTCCCAGAAGGCCTGCAGGAACTCTTTGTCGGTGTCGCTTAGGCCGAAGAGGAGGAGCAGCGCAAGGTACGATACGCCGAAGACGCCCCCCACGACGACGAAAGCCAGTATCGCCGGCAAGGAGAGTACGAGCGCCAGGACGTAGGCAATAGTTGCGGCGACAAGGCCGGCGGCGAGCGGTTTGATCCACGCCAGGTTGTAAGGCCAGAAGCCGAGTCGAATCCGGACGGCGATTAGGGTGGCCGTGTTCTCGGTAACGATGCCGGAAGCCATGCCGATGGCGGCGCCCAGTATCTTCTGCTCGGTCGTCGGGGCGGCGGAGACCAGGACGATGCTCACGGCGAGGCCGGTGAGCGCGGCCGCCCCGGTGGCGACCATCACCACGTTCTGGTTGTCGGTCATAGCGAGCATCCGGGGCGTCGGTCCGACGGAGGCGCTGAAGAGTTGGGCGAACGCGACCACGACGAGCGCGAGCGCGCCCGCCGCCGCCCGCTCTCCAAAACCCAAGACCAGCAAGTCCTCGGCGAGCAAAAGGATCACCAAGAAGATCGCGAACGCCCCCGTGAAAACCCAACGTGAGATGTCCTTATAGAGCACCCCGAGCCTCTCCCGGTCCCCCTGGGCGTGGAGACTAGAGATGATCGGAGAGAATATGCCGCTGAAAGCGAAGCGCACGATGGTCGAGAGCGTCGCGGTCCGGGCGGCGACCGTGAAGATCCCCACGGGCGCCCCGGCTGCGAAAAAGCCCAGCACCCAGATCGCCGACCACGTATTGAGGTACTGCGCCCCGGTCGTGATGCTCATTGGTATAGAGACGGAGAAAAGCGCCTTTGTTTCGTACTTGGGCTCCACCTTGCGGTCCAGCAGCGGCGTAAAGAGCCTGTGTAAAAAGTAGACGGCGACCAGGGATCCGAGCAACATCGAGATTCCGTAAGCAGCGATCACTCCCACTAACCCGACCCCGACGACGTAGAAGACCGGCAGGAGTAAGAGATAGAGAGCAGGCCGTATCATCTGCTGCACGTAGGCGGCGTAGGTAACCGTCTGGAAACCCTGCGTCGCCCATAAGACCATCATCATGAATGTGAAGAACGGCAGCGTGACGGCGAAGGCACGCAGCACCGTCACCATCTCCTGGGCTTTGTAGTACCAGTCGGCCATAAAGCCCGCGCCGAAGAACATGACCAACGAAAGGACAAGGCTCACGACAAAGGAGACCAGGAGAGCCTGGATGATCGTGCCGCGCACCCGCGCCGTGTCCCCGTAGGTCCGGTAGTGGGCGACGTAGCGCACCACCCCGTTCTCCATCCCGAACCGGGAGATAATGTGGCCCAGGTTCACCGCCGCCTCGCCCAGCGAGTAGAACCCGAACGTCTCGAGCCCGAAGAGCCGGGTGATGGCAGCCTTGGTCAGTAAGCCAAGTACCCTACCGACACCCTGTCCGGCGGTGCTGATCCCGGCACCCCGTGCCACTTTGGCGACGTAGGAATCTTCTCCGGAGGAAGGCGTATCGTCGGTTTCATCCGGACGCATGTCCCTCAGATTTTCGTCTTCGGAGCGAGGGTCGTCAGCTTTTGGAAACTTGTCCGTAGTCACGGCGTAAGATTATAGGGTTTCGGATGGAATTATGCAGCGTCCCAACCAGACCTGGGAGTCAACTCGACCGTCAGCGTACCCGACGACGCTTGCGCCGGGATGAGAAGGATGTGAATAGGCTTGCCACCAGCAGGGAAAGCCCGATCCAGGCCCACCCGATGCCGAAGAGCACCCACATCCCTACTCCGAGATATCCGAAGTCATAAGATACGGCGATAAGGCCGGCCAGAGATGCTATGGCGAACGGCAGCGCGGCCCATACCGGCAGGGATCTGTTGCGAGCCGAGATCCCTCCGAACAGCATTGAGCCCGCGGTCAGGGCCACGAACCCGATCCGGAGCGCTTTGTAGGCGGGAGCCGTCATAAGATAGAAATCATCTAACCTGAGCCAATATTTTCCCACGTTTCCAACTAGAATCAGCAAAAGACCGGCCAGCACGATAAAGAGGCTTATTCTCTCTAGCCATCCTGGCGCCTTGGTCCAAAACCAGAGCCCCACCATCCCAACCAGCATCAGCAGCACCGCCGCCGGAAAGAGCTTCCAGAAGATGTTGGGGGTCGAGTACCGATATTCCGAAAGATAAATGCCCAACGGAGAGAGGGCCCAAAGCACGCCGCCGGGAATACACAACAGCATACTCCAAAGAGCCAAGCCCCTTACTAATCTAAACAATGCTACTCTCCCTCAATACTTTGGTAGAGGACCGCCGGCGTCCGCCAGCACGTACTCTTCGAACATGCGCTTCACCACACCCGGGTTGTCACCAGCGATGTTGTTGTTCATTTTCGGATCTTTCTGCACGTCGTAGAGCCGCGCGTCGGTGCCATCGTTAAAGCTGAACATAACGTATTGCTCGTCGCGCGTCCAGACGTAGTCATTGTAGCCCAGCGTGAAGTGTGAACGCTGCTCCGGGGAGCTTCCTTTAACGATAGCGCCGAGATCCTGGCCCTGCATTGGCTGCCGAGGTTTGACGCCTAAAGCCCCGAGCACGGTTGGCGCAACATCATGGGTGGAGGCGTAGTAGTCGCTGGTCTCGCCGGCGCCCTCACCGCCGGGATACCGAATGAAGAACGGTATATCGGTGAGCTCGGGCCAGAGCGCGAAGAAAGGCTTGCCGGTGGCGTCGTGCTCGGCCAGGGCTATGCCGTGGTCGGAGAGAACCACGAGAAGGGTGCTCTCCATGAGCCCCAGGTCCTCTACTTTGTCGAGAAAGTTCCCCAGCCAGCGGTCGGCCAGGGTGACTTCAGCGGCGTAAAGGTTCCTCATCCGCTTTGTCTCCCGCTCGGAGATCCAGCCAGCTTTGTCGTAGTTCGGCACTATGGGCTCAGAGCCACGGTAGCCCTCGTCGTAGAGGTTGATGTATTTCTTGGGTGGGTCCCAGGGCTCGTGCGGATCGAAGCTGTCGACTACGAGGAAGAAGGGCTGAGCTTCACGGGCAACCTCCAGGTAGTCCATGGCCCTGGTGAACACCTGCGGGGCGAACCAATCCTCTTCCTTTTTTCGGTAGGTGGTGTTAGCGAGGTGCTGGCGGACTTTGGCCCTCATGTTGCCGTCGTTGCCGTCCACCGTGTAGCGGTCAACTACTTCTGTGGGAATCCTCAGTGGAGAGCGATAGCGGTCTCTCTCCTGCCCCCTGATATAGTCGAAGATGTCGAAGCCACGCTGGAAATTCATGGAGGCTTTGAACATATGCTGCGTGTCGGTAATGAGAGCGGTGTTGTATCCCTCCGGTTTCAGGGTTTCGGAGAGTGTGATCTGGTCTTCAGGAATACGCTGCCAGCCGGCGGGGAAGAAAGTCTCGCCTTTCTGGGGGATCCAGTTTCTAAAAGGCCAGGTTCGTAGTCCCGTATGGATCGCCCGTCGGGCGGGGATGGTCGGTATGGACTCGGGATAGGCCCGGGTAAACTTGAGGCTCTCTTTCGCCAGGGCGTCGAGGGTTGGGGTTTGAATCCAGTCGTTCCCATACGCCCCGACATGGTCTTTGCGAAGACTGTCCAGCATAACCACGATAACGTTCATCCTCGCACCTCCGCTCGGAAGATAGCTGCACCCCGTACTCGCCGCCGCCGACGCACCCAAGAGCGAGGCGCCAGCCACACCGCTTCCTGCGACCCTTAGAAAGTTTTTTCTTGTAAGGGTACAGTCCACGCGGGCATTCCTCGACAAACTAGCTCATTTCATCAACAACGGAGCACATTCTAAAGCAAATGAGTCGCTTGTCGGCGGGAAAACGTTCCATCGGCAGACGATTCGGTTTTACGGGAAGTTAAGTGTCGCCTAGTAGGCGCCTTCGCGGCGCAGAACGGCGCCGATGGTCTTCAGGATGATCTTGATATCGAAAGAGAGGGACCAATTCTCTATGTAGTAGAGATCCAGCCGTACCATGTCATCGAACGAGAGGTTGCTGCGGCCGCTGATCTGCCAGTATCCACTCATTCCCGGTACGGCCGCGAGCCGCTTTTTGTGCAGGTCGCTCATCCGCTCGAAATCCCGCATCGGTAGCGGCCGCGGACCAACCAGGCTCATTTCACCCTTCAAGACGTTTATAAGCTGGGGCAGCTCATCTATGCTCCACTTTCGGATAAAATGCCCGACCCTGGTTATGCGAGGATCTTCTTTTATCTTGAATACCGCGCCGTCACCCTCGTTCTGGGCTTCGAGCTCCGCCTGACGCCGCTCGGCGTCCTCGTACATGGAGCGGAACATGTAGCAGATAAAGACTTTCTCATCCACCCCGGCGCGTTTCTGCCGGAACAACACCGGCCCGGATGAGTCGCGCTTTATCGCGGCGGCCACCGCCAGGAGCAACGGAGAAAGGAACAGCAGTCCGGCCAAAGAGCCTACTACGTCCAGCCCACGCTTTAGGGTCCGCTGGGTGTTGTCCAACTGGGGGTAACCTACCTCTAGCAGTGGCGTTCCTCCGCTCCGGGAGAGCACGGGACGGGTACGCATCAAACCTATTGCGCCGGGCACTGCCCGCATGCGTAAGCCTCGCAGGCGCACGGATCGCAGTAGGTCCAGCAATTCTTCGTCCGGCAGCCGTTCGGCGCCGGCCAGTATGACGCTCCGCGCCCCGGTTTCATCGAGTTTTTGCCGTAGCGCCGGTAAGTCCACGTGTCCGTCTTCGATGTTCAATTGGCCCACGCAAGTGTAGCTTCCGGAATCCCTATCCAACATCTGGCGGACGCGGTTTAGCTCCTCGGAATTCCCCATTATCAGCGCGGTAGTCCGACCGAGACCTCTGCGGTAGATCCACTCTATCCCCTGCTCGTAGAACAACCTGAGAGCGCCAACCAGGATCAAGGCGAAGAGGGAGGTCAGCAACACCTCACCCAGGGCCAGGGTGCTGCTGCTCGGGTAGATCACCGATCCTAACACCACCAGCCCCGCCCAGGAGAGCACGGCCCCGATCAGAGCTCCCGGGTCTCGCCGGGTGCGCGCCTTGTCGTAGAGGTCGTAGGCGGCGAAGATCACGACCCATCCACCCACCAACAGTGGGATGAGGGTCGTGATCTCTCCCACCCGGTCAACCCCACCTACCAGGTACTCAGCACCGAAAAGTCCGGCGAGCAACGCCGCAACATCTATAAAGATCAGGACGACAACGCTTACGGGACGCCGCAGCGCCGGTACGTTGAGCAGTTTCTTCAGAATGTCTCTCATGAAGCTCCGGTTCGAGGTCGTTCAGGGGGCAGTATAACCTCTGGCGCAAGAAATCGGACCTCGTGGCGCAACCAGGCCTGCTCCGCGAGTTCACGGGCTGGTTTTCTTATCTTTCTCCGTCTTGACGAGCCCAGCGTTGGCGCAAGACGCGCATCAGGAAAAGCGGGTTCCCGACCACGTACCGTCGCCAGAGACGTTCCGGCTCGATCAGCAGCCGCGCCAACCACTCGAAACCGTTGTTGGTCAAAATCCGTGGTCCACGCTGCAGTTCGCCCGAGATGTAATCGAAAACGGCCCCGCCGGTAAGGGCGACACGGGCCTCTACGCCGCCCCAGTTCTCCATCAGCCACCGCTCCTGAAGCGGCATCCCGAAGCCGAGCACCAGAATGTCCGGGGAAGCGGCGTTTATCTCTTTTACAATCTTCTCGTTTTCCGGGCTTCCGGGGGTATGATCGAAGTAGCCATGATGGACGCCGGATACTTTCAGGTTCGGGTAGCGTTTTTTGAGCTGCTCCGCCGCTTTCCAGGCGACTCCGGGCTGGGCTCCCAGAAAGTAGAGGGAGAAGCCTTCAGCGGCGGCGAAAGCAGCCAGTTGCCACATCCAGTCGGCGTAGGTAATGCGCTCCGGTATCCGGCGCCCCAGGATGCGCGCCGCGAGCATCACCCCCGACCCGTCGCAAAAAACGATCTCAGCACTGTTCAGCAGACCTCTCAGACTTCGGTCTTTGTAAGAAAGGTTCAGACAGTGGACGTTGGCGTTGAGAACGAGTGAGTGGCCATCCTCCCGGACAAAGTAGCCTATCTCTGCGTGGAGCTCTTCGACCGTTACGGGGTCTACACCGACCCCGAGCACGTTTATCCGTTCTCTAGCGCGTCCCACAACTTCTTCTCTATTTTTTCGAACCGGGCTTCCCAGGAGTTTTTGCGGGCGAGATCTATCCGGGCCCGGATTTTCTCTTCCGCCTCCAGTTTTTCCAGATTTTGCAGCGTATCCACAAATCTTCTAGGTTCCCGAGCCAGATACAAATTGTCCCCGAGCATCTTCAAAGCCGGAAGCGGGCTCGCAACCACGGGTTTGCCCGTTGCCAGGCACTCGTAGGTCTTAGCCGGCGAGATGCCCCGGGTGAGCTTATTGTCTAGATAGGGGAGTAAGAAAGCATCTACACCTTTGAGGGCATCCGGCAACTCGTCGTGCGAGACTTCCCCCCAGTAGTCGATACCGGGCACATCTAGAAACCGTTTCTCCCTCCAGCCTATTCCGCCAATGATCCTCACCTCGAACCCCGCCTTCGCGACCGTCCGGAACACGGCCACGTCTATGCGCTCACGACCCACATGACCGAAGTAGCACGCGATGCGAGGCCTGTTGACGAATCGGTGGTCTTGTAGGGTCGCAAACTGCTCGTAGTGTACGCCGGGGCCACTCAGAAAGGCCTCGGGACGAAGTAATCGGGCTTTCTCTAGCAGAGATGGGGCGGTGCAGGAAACGAGGTCCGCCTTGAGGAGCAACTCGCGCTCGGTAGTGGCTATGTCTTTTGGTATTCCGGGAAAAGCTTCGTAATCTTCCGAACAATCATAGTACAGGAGACGAGGACGGAGGTGTGAAATGAGATCCAGGGTCGTCCGGGTTGGTGGATAAGCGATGACGACCGGATCCTCCTCGGCTATCTCGCGAAGGTCTCGTGCTACGCGGGACACAAAGAGTCTACGATTGAGGAACCGGAACACTTTCCAGGTAGGTGGCGCAGTGAGCGGAGAGTAGACGGTCAGGTTCGGCTCGTCTGACGTCCTCTTTCCTTCTCCTCCCGAACGCCGAAGCCTTTTGAACACGTTATGTAGCGTGGCCCGGTTGGGACGGGGCGTCGCAAGGCCTGTAGTTTCAACAAAAACCGTTTTGTAGCCGGCGCGGGCAAAGTGGGTGGCTAAAATCTGGTGTCGCTGCCAGAGAAAATCCCAGCGGATGCCGGAGAGAATTACTACCGGAGGCTTGCTATCCCGTATCACCCGGCAAACCTCTCTCTTTCCCACGGTCGTCCGCGAGAGCAGAGGACCAGTCAGGACGCGGCATCGGGTCCTCGCCGTAGATACGGTCGAGGCCGAAGAGCGACAGTATCTCGACAGCCCTTTCGGTTTGCGCGGCATCCACGGAGGCGACCCAACTGTCCACCGGACGCTCTCCGAGAACCACGGCGCTTTCGTGGCGGCTCAGGTAAGAAGGACGTTTGATCTGCCGGTAAATGCCCTGCTCGACTTTTTTACCGAGAAACTCGTAGAGGTGGCGGAGTTCTCTTTCGGGGTTTGTACAGAGGTTCTCGTAAAAGATCAAGTGGAAAGCGTCGCACCCGAGTTGTTGCAGGGGGACGTAGTTCTCAATGCACCAGAGGAAGAGGCTGCGCTCGAACGGAGTTTTGGCGTTCCGAGTCTCCTTCACGAAAGGAGAGAGATGGTCATCTACCAGCTCCCGCTGCTCCATCGTTTCGTCGAGTATATCTTTCCATCCCAACTTGAGCCTGGAGTTTGTTACGGCGCAAGGATGACGGAGCAGCAACACTATAGGCATCTCGGGGAAGTTGAAGTGTAGCCATCCAAGCAGCAAGTTAGCCCTTATATCCTTGACAAGTCGTCGGCGTGGGATCAGCTTCCGGTTAAAGCGATCCGTCCAGCCGTTCCTGATGTCGCCGGATAATATCTTCTGCGCCGGTTCCAGGAACTCTTTGCGTCGGTCCTCCGGACGCAGGTACTGCTTGCGCCGGAAGTTCTTGCAGAGCCCGACTTTGTTCGGGTAGAAAGGCTCGAAGATATAACGGTACTCGTTATCGTGGTTGATGATCTCCGAGAGCCAGGTGGTTCCACTACGACCGCTGCCAGCCAGAAATATAGAGTTTCGGTAGTCCTGGTCAAGATCTACGTGGAGGCTACCGAATGCTCGCTCCCCAACGCGCCTCAGACGCTGTGGGAAGCTGTTCACCCTTTCTCGTTCCGGCGGAGGTTGCGTCGGACCGCCAACCAGAACGAAGAAAGAAATTGCCGGTCGCTAGGGCTTAGACCGACGACCACGAGCACTACTGAGAAAGTAGCCAGAAACAGCGGCGTAAAGAGGGCCAACGCCGGAAGCCCCTCGTATCCGGGCAGCGCGAACCGTGACAGATAAACTGCCCCGCAGGCGACGGCCCCGGCGACCAGGGGCTTTAGGTAGCGACGCTCGTAAGGCCAGAACCCCAGAAAGCGGCGGACAAAGAACAGGCTAAGGGTGTTCGATACTACGAGGGCCACTGCCGTGGCGACCGCCGCCCCGAAGATACCGTAGTTCGGGACGAGCAAGAGGTTCCCGGCCACGGCTACGATGGCGGAGCTTATGGTCGCCACCATCACCAACCTCTGGCGTCCGGTCATAGCCAGGACGCGGGCCGTCGGGCCGACCGAGGAGTTAAAGAGTTGGGCTGCGGCCACGATCACTATTACCGGCCAGCCGACGACGAAATCCTTGCCGAAGAAGGCCATGATGTCCTTTGCGAGCAGGGCCGTTATAAGGAAAAAGACCAGGGCTCCTGTGAAAGTCCAGCGAGAGACATCCTTATACAAATAGCCGAGATCCACCATCATACCTCGCTGGTGGAGGCTTGAAATCATGGGTGAAAAGATGCCGCCGAAGGAGATCAAGACGAGCGCCGAGAGCGTTGCCGTGCGCGCGGCGACATCGTAGATCCCGACCTCACCAGCGCTCGCGAAGACGCCGAGCACGATCAGGGCGGTCCACAGATTTATGTACTGTGTGAAGTTGGCGATGATCATGGGTCCCGAAACCGAAAACAGCGCCCGGCTCTCGTAGATGGGCGCCGTCTCCCGGTCCAGGAGCTTTGGGAACACTTTGGTCAGGTAGTAGAGTGCGAGTCCGGAGCCGAGCGCCATCGAGGCTATG
This sequence comes from Rubrobacteraceae bacterium, assembly GCA_965214475.1. Taxonomy (GTDB): domain Bacteria; phylum Actinomycetota; class Rubrobacteria; order Rubrobacterales; family Rubrobacteraceae; genus SIRX01. The sequence goes on from OZ243953.1 coordinate 1,296,264, forward strand.
TATGCGACTACCGCCCCGAGGATCTGCTCCCCGAGAAGGTAAAAGACAAACACTAGTATCAAATTCGTCAGAGGCCGCAGAATGTCTCGTACGAGCGTGGCGTACTTGACGGTCTGAAATCCTTGGGTAGCCCAGAGGGTTATGCTCATCAGGGTAAAAAACGGGAGTGCCAGGGCAAAGAGCCGGAACATGGTTTCGAGGAAAGGTTTGTTGAAAACCCCATCCGCCAGAAAGCCCGCCCCGAAGAATACGCCCCCCGATAAAACCACACTGAGCCCAAACGTCACCCCGATAGCCTGGAGTATGGTGCCTCGCACCCGCGCCGTGTCGCCTTCGGCCCGGTGATGGGCGACGTAGCGCACCACGCCATTATCCATCCCGAACTGCGAGAGTATATTCGCCACCTGCAATACCACGATCCCGAGCGCGTAGAAACCGAGCTGGGCTTTACCATGCATCTTCGCGATAGCCGCCGCCGTTATATAGCCGATCAAACGCCCTATCCCCTGACCGGCGGAACTCATGCCTACACCACGGGCGATGCTTCCTACGTACTCGTCGTACTCTGACTCTTTCTGCGTCTCGGACCCGACGCTCATGGCAGAGTCCATCGGTTAGAGCAAAAGTCTGCAGTCATGGATAACGATGATAGTCTCTCTTCCGCGAGGCTTCAAACGAAAGCTTGGCTAGAGACTGTTTTGGTTAGGCTTATCGTTCCATCTTCGTCCATACGCCTGGCGTTCGTCGGTTTCTTCCAAAGTCCAGTCTTCGCGGGCGGCGAGCTTAACGGTGATAGCGGCCAGGATAAAGAAGATCAAAGTAGACGCCGGAATGTACCAATGCCATTCTAAGGCTGAGGAGAACAGGTACAACACCAGCGCACCGGTAAGCCCTGAGAGAAGGATGCGCCGGTTGCCGAGCGGCTCGGAGCGCCAGGTCGCCCGTGCCGTGTACGCGACGAGCAGCACCGCAAACCCGGTGAGCGCGAGAAAGGCGAACACGCCGGTTTCGGTTCCCTGCTCCAGGTAGACGTTGTGGACTTGCTTTACGCCGCCGTATCCGGGGCGGTCTTCGAGCCAGGTGAACTGGAAAGTGCCGGCCCCGGTTCCGAGGAATGGGTGTTGCTTCCACTCTTGCCATGCGACCTGCCAGTATTGAGATCGGGAGTTGGAACTGAGGGAAGTGAGCCGCTCGTTGGCGCTCTCACTCTCTTGCAGCCTGCCGGTAACGGCATCTGAGAAGCTGCCGGCCAATAGTTGGTCGTTGGCAAGATAGAGGCCAACTCCCCCTAAAAATAGGACCCCGACCAGCACTATCGCGCCGAGTATCTTGCGGGCCCCGGGTACAAGCTCGTAACGTCCGACGAGGACAGCGTAGATCGCCTGCAGTAAAAAGGCGGCAGCCATCGCGAACAAGAGATCCGTCCTCAAAGAAGCGCCGTTTATCAGCTGCTGACTCTCGGTAACACTTTCGCGGAACAGGGTTTCGAGGTCTTGCACCTGATAGATGAGCCAGGCCACGGGAGCAGAGACCAGAGCTAGGTTAACGAAGGTCTGTAGCCGGTTGCCCCCCAGCACGAACACGGTAAAGAGGCCGGCGCCCAGTGAGATAATTCCGCCCCGGGACAACGTCAAGTAGAGGGCTATGGCGAACAGCACCACCAGGGCCGCATAGACTCCCCGACCGAGCGGGCTCTTCATCTCGCTCATGCGCGCCAACGCCAGTACTATGCCGAGACCGACTATCATCGCCGTCGTGTTCGCATACTCTAGTGTGGAGCCGATCCTGGTAGCATCGGGTGTAGTAGCAAGGTAGCTCAGGGGATCTATCTTTTGCATAAGACCATATCCGGCGATAGCGGCGGAGATCAAGACCGCCGCGTCTATCAGGGGTGACACCTGACGGCTGGACGAGAGGGCGCCCAGCATGAGGACGAAGAGCGCAAGATACATGGAAGAACGAAGCAGTTCCAACACGGTCAGGTTGTCGCTTATAGTCCAGAGGAGCGAGAGACCTTTTATCCCGACGAGCAGTGCAAGGATTGCTACCAGTATCCAGCCTGCCCATGGTACATCCCGGTAATATCCGCCCACGAAGAGCGTAACCAGCAACAGCCCCAGTATCCCGGCAGCTACCGGCAGCCAAAGTTCCTCTCTGTAGAGACCGCTATTGAGCATCCCATAAACGGTTAGGGTCAGCAGAGCAACGAGGACGAGAGCCTTAAAGATGACCAACCTTCTACCGGTGCGGCGCGTCTTTGCGCGCTGTCGACTCTCCCCCACCTCTGCCGGGCGAGGTTTCTCGGTCACGAAGACTCCTTTACGCGAGAACGCCCAATCGAGCGACCGGTCCGGCCCTCGGCCGTATGTAGAAGGTTTAGGGACATCCGTTGAGCACCACGCCCAGCAAGTTTACCCCAGCTTCCAGTAGATCGTCGGTGGCCGCGCGGGCAACGCTCTTCAAGGTGCGAGAAGCGTGAACGACGAGCAACACACCGTCGAAGCTCTCGCAGAGCGTAGGGAACTCCAGCAGCCGGCCGACTATCGGCGCATCTAGCAAGACTAGCTCGCGGCTTTTCTGGAGTTCACGCACGGATTCGACAAACCTCCCGGATCTCAAGTGGCCTGCCGGATCTAGCGGCATGGGCCCGGTCGGTACTACGAGAAGCTCCGGGACGGGAGCAACCCCCAAGCTTTCGAGCGGTTTGTCGCTCTCCAGGCTGCTGGTAAGGCCGACGAAGTTTGGCTCACCGAGTATCTGATGGAGCTGCGGACGCTCCAGGTTGCAATCTACAACAGCTGCAGTATGGCCTTTGTCTGCAAGCGCGGCCCCAATTCCGAGGCATACGCTGGAGCAACCCGAGCCCGGCTCGGGACCGGTTACGACTACGCTACGCACGCCCCCCCTCTGCGACAGCAATCTACCCGCCAAATCGTCGAAGTGTGGTCTCAAAGGGGAGTAGGAAGCCAAAAACTTTCTCGCCTGCACCTCGTATGTAGTCTCCGGATTCAGTCTAGGCTTCTTCCTCTTCGAATGAGTATTCGGGGATCGCACCGAGAACGGGGGCCCTAAGCGTCAATTCGGCATCTCGCACCCCGCGCCAGTTTTGTGTTCGGCTTTCGATCGTGAGTGCCGCGACCCCACCGAGCAGTAGCCCCGCCCCGGCGGCTATCATGGCGTAGAGCAAAGGTCTCGGGCTGGAAGGTTGTTCCGGAACTGCCGCCCTGCTCTCCAAGCTGGTGGTGGCCGCCACTGAACCACCGGCGAGCCGATCACTGAGTTGTGCAGCACGTTCAACAAAAAGCTCCGTGTAAGTATTTGCCGCCTTGGCCGCCCCTTCGGCAGTCGGAGAACTAAACTGCACTAGCAAGCCGGATTCTCTACCATCTTGCCGGGCAAAAGCCTGTACGGTTCTTTGGCGCTCGAAAACCTCTTCTCCGCCTTGCCATCCTACCTGGTCTACAGTTTCTAGGCGCAATTCCGGAGTGTCTACGGCATTGAACACCCCATCTACAAAAGCTTCGGTATCCTGTCCCGAACTGAGTTCTCCCTCTGGTTCGATGGTCACGATCGCCTCAGCCACATAGACTGTATCCCGAACTATGCTGAAGGCTAGAGAAGCAATCACAAAGACTAGTATGACCCCCACCACCAGCATCCATCGTCCCCAAAGCACATGGAGCACTTCCCGGACGGTGAGGTGGTCTCTCTCCTCCCGCTGCCAATTTTGTTGGCTAGTAGATTTCACCATTTTTGACGGACTGCCTATACAGTTCGGGGTCACTTTCTAGAAGAGCCAGTATGGCCGAAGCCTGCTCCGAGGAGCTCTCTGACACCATCTGCCGGGCTTCGTCATACTGGCCTTTTACCACTAAAGAATCCGCGATAGAGAGGTTTATAGACTCCACAAATTCTTCTCTTTGGGCTCTTACCGAAGGTTCCATACTTTCCAAGTTTGCCGTAGCCAGTTGCCGGGCTTCCTCTAAAGTCTGCCTACCTTTATCCGGCTGTCCCCCGCGCACGTAGATCCTTCCGAGATTGTATAAACTCTCGGTGGAGATTTGGTCTTCTTCTCGCAGTTTTTCATATACGCGTTCGGCCTCCCCGAACTTCTCTTGACGAAGTAGAGATTGGGCGAGCGCCACCGACACGAACGTAGCATTGGGATTGAGGTCCTGAGCCTTCTGGAAGGAGTCGGTTGCCGCATCGTAGTCGTTCAGACGGTTCATCTGGAGGTTTCCCAAAAGAGCGTAGGTTAAGTAGTTGTGTGAGTCACGCGCGGCGGCTTTTTTTAGAGAAACAACGGCCTCTTGATTGTTACCCTGCTGCTGTGAGAGCCCAGACTCTGCCTGCAGAGGTGCCGGGCTGAAGGGATCCAAACGTTCGGCTACTTGGACTCGGTCCATGGCGAGCGTCAAGTCTTCGGCGGCCGCCAATCGCTGCTGCTCATCCAGATAATAGTCCGACAAATACAAAGAGAGCGCCAACAAAATCAAAGCTCCCACCAAGAAGCCCGCAGAGATTCTGAATATTAAACTGCTCAAAGCTCAATCACCGCCCCTGAGAATATCCACTACGGCCGCCAAATACAAGCGAAGGCTTCTAAGGAGATCTGACACAAAAAAGACGGACTCCCGAAGAAGCCCGTCCCAGTAAACCCTTTAGTTAGGGCTACTTATATAGTGCTCTTAGCTGAAGATGCGACGGGCCAACAGGCCGCCACCAACCAGCAGGGCGCCAGCGCCCAAGGTGAACAGCGAAGCGCCACCGGTGTCCGGAAGCATCGCAGCCTCGTCGGAAGACTCGGAGCCCTCGACAGCAGCCTCTTCGGTGCCATCGGCCTCGTCAACGGTGCCGTCGGCGTCGTCGTCAACACCAGCAACCGCGTCGGCCGGGTACACAACCTCACCGGTGTTCACGTTTACCGCAGCATCCTCGCCAGCCTGGGTGCAGGTCTGGACGATGTCTACCGAAACGCCCTGCTCGTTGGCGATAGCAGCAACAGCATCATCGCCGGAAGCAATCGCGTCACCATTCTGATACTGACTGATCGGACCAACCAAAACGTCGCAAGCCAAGAACTGGTTCTGGTACTGCGTCTCGGTGGTAGTTACGTCGCCACCAGTGGCGTCACCGTCAGTAGCGGTGGCGTCCTGGGCCATCGCCGGGGCGGCGGCAACTAGCACCATCGCCAGCATTGCCATCAACAACATCAACTTCCTCAACTTACTTACCTCCTTGTAGAGGATCTCCATGACAAACGGTATTCTCCGCTTATTCGTACGCAAAGTCAATACTTATTAAATAAGTGTTATGAAAGATTTACAAAACTTAATTAGTAGTGAGTGTAGTCAGTCTGGATCCGCCACATATTGTATGAGACCTTTGCCGAAGAACAAATTCTTTGTGATAAACACGAGCAACCGAGAATTGCATGGAAGATCTGACAAAAAAAGGGCGGACTCCCGAAGGAGCCCGTCCCAGTAAACCCTTTAGTTAGGGCTACTTATATAGTGCTCTTAGCTGAAGATGCGACGGGCCAACAGGCCGCCACCAACCAGCAGGGCGCCAGCGCCCAAGGTGAACAGCGAAGCGCCACCGGTGTCCGGAAGCATCGCAGCCTCGTCGGAAGACTCGGAGCCCTCGACAGCAGCCTCTTCGGTGCCATCGGCCTCGTCAACGGTGCCGTCGGCATCGTCATCAACGGCGTTAGCAACAGCGGTGTCCTCAACTACAGCCTCGCCGGACTCTTCGAGAGCAACGGCCTCATCGGCGGTAAAAACCTCACCGGTGTTCACGTTCACGAAGGCATCCTCGCCAGCCTGGGTGCAGGTCTGGACGATGTCTACCGAAACGCCCTGCTCGTTGGCGATAGCAGCAACAGCATCATCGCCGGAAGCAATCGCGTCACCATTCTGATACTGACTGATCGGGCCGGTGAATACAGCGCAGCTCAAGAGCTGGTTCTGGTACTGCGTCTCGGTGGTAGTTACGTCGCCACCAGTGGCGTCACCGTCAGTAGCGGTGGCGTCCTGGGCCATCGCCGGGGCGGCGGCAACTAGCACCATCGCCAGCATTGCCATCAACAACATCAACTTCCTCAACTTACTTACCTCCTTGTAGAGGATCTCCATGACAAAGCGCATTTTCTACCCTATAAGATAGAAAGTCAACATCAGAAAGCAAGAAATTTTCTAGAATTTTCCGGAATCTTAATATCTATACATTAAATAGCACTAGAAGGGCAGCACTGGAGGGCGACTGTAACCTACGCCGTTGCGCTGCACTGGGCTCGATGCGCTATTACTTTGTTCGCGTTTATTGGTCTCTGTTGTCTCTACTCCACGTTCTTCTCGTCTCCGGCGTTTGTCTCGGCTCTTTGGCGACGGGCACCAGCATGAGCGATTGCGGAATAGAGAGTAACCATCTGTTGAGTGACCTCGGGAGAGGTAGCAAGAGAGGAAGTATTCTGGAGCCTGCGATGTATTTGGTGTATGAGAGATTCGCCGTATTTGGGTTGGCGACCTTTTCCCCTCGGCGCCGGCAGCAGCTCCCGGACGAAGAGGAGACCGGACCTGAAGCGGGGCAAAGGGAAGATCCTAAAAGCCTCGGCGAGCTTGTCTGCGGCGACGAGCTGTATCCTGCCAATCCGCGCCCGGCTAACGTCGTAGTGTTCACCAAGGTTCTGCAAAAGCGGCCGACGGCCTGGGCCGTAACGGGCCAAGACGAGTTCGAGATGGTGCGGCTTTATCCGGGAAAAGTTGATTAGGTCTTCAAGGTCTCCGAGCAGGGAGTGGGGAGATCTCCCAGAAGAGCTCACCACGGACTCTCGGGCACTGTCGAGATCCTTTGGGGACATAATCTGAGGGCTTAGGTCTCTTATGCGGCAGGCCATTTCGAGAACGTGCCTGAGATCCGATGTGTCCACCAATCTACCTGATTTTCTCGTAGACGCATTTGTAGATGGCACAAGAGATGGTATCGCTGTCGAAGGCTCGCCAACTATAAGGCCAATAGAGGCCCAGTCCAGTAGTACCTCCGGGTGCAAGCCGCCATGCTCGATCTCGGGCTCGACCACTTCGAGCAGCTCCCTTAGCTCCTGATCATGAACTACCCGATGCTTGTCGGCCGGGTTAGGAGGATCTTCCAGCGCCTCCCGGGCCAGCGCGGAGAGTGACAAGAGCAAGACTACCTCATCGGGATCTTCCGGGTAGGGCATGAGATTCCGCACATAGAGGTAATTTGCCAACTGCTCACTCTCGCGAGGACTCAGAAAGAATGGTGAGCCGCCCGCAAACACCTTTGAAAACGGTAGTCTCCTGAGGTCGGCCACCGACCGGTAACCGGCTATCTCTATCCTCTCCTGTACCGAGATCGGGGGTAGCAAATTAGACCTGGCGTTAGCGTGGTGCTGGCTCGGCAGAGAGAGACCCATCTGCTCCACGTATTCGCGGACCTCACCAAGACACTGCTGGCCGAAACCCTTGAAGTCCAATAGATCCGCCTCCGACAAAGAAAGAAGTTTCTTCAAGGTTGTTACATTCTCGCGCAGCAGTACCCGCTTAGTTCGCACCGAGAAAGGGCATTCGTAATCCCGGCCGCCGGTAAGCGGAAGCGTCACATCCCTCACTGGCTCGTCACCAATAGTCTGTACAAGTGACGGAAAGGAGTAAGGGTATGAATGCCCGAGGTTAGGGGGCGGTGTATGTTCTTCTTCTATCACACAATCATATTCTACTTACTCTGCATACTTCACATGTCCTTCTATCGCTACCACCAACGTAAGAAGGTTAGCTACTCTCAGAGGTCTTGCTCAAGATGAGATCTGGCTCACTCCTTCTAAAGAGACTAGGTACTGATGGTGTTTCCTTGTATGGCGGAGCAGTTCGTTGACCTGTGGCATTAGCCTTTCCAGACTCTCTATCCTCTCCGATTCCGGCTCAAGCACGACTACCGACAGCCGGTGCCGGGAGATCTTTTTCGCGTCCGGCGCATTCGGGCTAATGTACAAAAGCACGTCGAAGTGTTTAGAGGCGAGCTTCAAAAGATCTATCTGCTTTTTGGAAGACCAACCTTGATCCTCCACCGTGGCGACGGTCGTTGCAGCCGGCAAGAGATTCTTGAGCCTACGATCCATTCCCCTGGCGAAAAGGACCCTAACCGCGCCTTTCCTGACCACTTCGTTCGCGATATTCCCAAAGATGTTCTTCAGTCCTCAACCCCTCTCGCACCTGATATATTTAGTGGAGTACTTTGCATAAACTCAACAAACGGAATGTGTTTGATGTCCTACAGTTGATCCTCCCACTCTCTCACAGAGCCCCCCACCAATATGAAGAGCGTTTCAGCTTGCCATCCGATTCCGGGACGCGAGGCCAGCAGCATAGCTGCCGAACATCAATTTCCTCAACTTACTTACCTCCTATGTCTGAGGGTTTACCTTTACGAACCGCATTTTCCATCTCCGCTCCCTATTATCAACACCATATACAGGGTTTTTCCAAATTCCTCAAATTTCCTTAATATTTGCTCGGCAGTTTACGCAAGTCCGGCCTGACAATTGATGTGGTCAACAGCTCTTCTAAAACTCCTCTGGAGGGGTTTTGGAAACCGCGCGGCCTCTAGTATGACTACTACGCGGCTAGCGGCGGGTGCCAAAGTCGGCTGTGTACATGGTGACACCTTTGTGGCCATTCCAGTTGCCAGTGTAGGTCCCGATGCCGATTTCGCGAAACTTTCTGTTGAGTATGTTGTGCCGATGTCCAGAGCTCTTCATCCAGGCCCGCATTATCCTGCCAGGGTTCCCTTTTCTTCCCGAGCCGTACGCGATATTTTCGCCGGTCGTGTAGTACTTGTAGCCTCCGGAAGTGTAGCCAAACCTTTTGAGGCGCTTCGCGAAACTGCCGCGGCCTTTTGTATTGTGGGAGAAGTAGTCGCGACGGATCATATCTTTGGAGTGGGAGCGGGCGGCTCTTTTCAGCTTGGGGTTGACGCAGAGAGTCCGCATTTTATGGTTTCGGCGGATTTTGTTGTGTAAGGCGAAAGTTCTCTTTTCTTTGGCGTTGAGGAATATCTTGCCTCCTCCGCACTTTTTTACAGAGCCGCTTCTGGCAGCCTCGGCAACCGAAGGGTCGACGGCGGACACTCCCATCGCAGTCGCGACTGCCAGGAAGAACGTTACCGGCACAAGAATAAGATATTTCATAGAACCTTGCCTCTACAGTGGGATACATTGGAAGTTTCTTTTCGTCCAGGTTTTCGGCACAAAAGAGGGTCAACTTTAGCCCGTCTTCGAAAAATTTCCAGAGGCGTTGTGTAGCTTACTTGTTTATAGACCGAATAAAGGTCACGATAAATACGGCGGAGATCAGCATCATCGCTCCGGTGGCGATGAGACCCAAAGAAACGAAGAGGATGGTAGCAGCGCCCGCACCCTCTCCCCAAGCGCCGGTGGCCCATACGAAAGCGAAAAGAGAAGCGAAAAACGTTAGTAGGATCAGGATCATACCCCCGGGCAAATCTCGGATCTGTATGGCGGTCTTTTCCACGAGGTATTGGAGACGACCTTTAGGATGCCCGCTTATCTGTACGTTGTCTATACAGCGCCGGAACTCCTCATCGCCCGCGAGGCCGATAATCCTGGATAGATAGTATGCTTCGCTAGGCGGCTTACCAAGACGCAATAGTTCCAAATAATTGCGTCGGTACAAGTCTACCGCTCCCGAGTGCGGAGAGGCGAGTTGTTTTAGAAAAGCGTGGGTGTCGAGGCGGGTGGCGTAGCGCCGCGCCTCTTGCTGGGCGGTGCGGGCTTCGCGGCCGGATTGTTGGAGGCCGGAAATTTCCGACACTTCCAGAAAGAACATTTCGCGAGAGAATTCGATGGCGCTCTGACGCTCGCGGCGGCGGGAGGAGATCTCCGTTCTTATACCGCGCGCCCGGTACTCCTCGCGCCGCAGACGATAGACGTACTCTTGATAGAAGTCCCAATCTTCCATCTCGCCTGCCCGGTCCCGCAGACGGTAAGCTTCTTCAAGCGTTTCTGGAATCCTACGTTCTTCCATAATTCTAGCTATTTAATCCTAAGCTTTTGCCTCTACGCTTTTCTACATTTACGTGCCCCTTCTGGACCACGAATAATAACATGAGATCGGGCTTACCAAGCCGTGTGATCTACTACTATTCCTCGATGTCTTCCAGGTTTTCGTACCCCCACAGCGCATAGAACAAGCCTCCACCCCGCACCCGTACGTCCAGATGACCGCCTTCGGCCAGCTTTTTGAGCATTTCATCAGCCTCGGAGACCGTGAGCGAGGTCTCCATCGCGGCTTGCGCAGGGGTGACTTCGCCGTGGCTCCGGATCGCCTCTAACAGCTCTCTTTCCCGGCTGTTCTCTGGCAGTTGCTTAGGGTGGGCATCTGTAAGTCCTGCCACCCCACGCGCAAAGAGTCCTATAGCAGGAAAAAACATCCAGCCGAAGACAAAGATCAGCCACCACATCTGGGTGAAGAGCAATAGAGACGCCGCGACGAGAAGGAGACCACCTCCAACCACCAAGCCCGTTACAGCCTGGGCTTTGGGGCTCATGTTATCCATATCAATCCCGAAGAACTCATCCATGTCGCCCGAAGACCCCCAGGAGCCCCAGTGACCGTGCCGGTGCGGCCGATGACGGCGGTGTTCCGGCTCACGGTCTGTTCTTCGCTCTATAGCCATAAACTATCCTTAAATATATCAGTCGGCACAAAACGCTACTACAGCAGGATAGGAAACTACACGAGACCCCGAAAATGCTAACCTCTCGCCAAGCCAGATGGAGGGACCTTGATATGGATTTGGAACAACAGATAGATGAATCGAAGGATGTCCTCCAGCAAGAGTTGGAAGAGTTCTTGCGAATGCCTTCGATCTCCGCCCAGTCCGAGGACAACGGCTTTCGTGGATACGCTGAATGGGTCGCTGAAAAACTAAAAGAGGCCGGCGCCGAAACCCGGATTATGGAGACCAAGGGCCATCCGGTTGTCTATGCAGAGATCGGGGACGGCGACAGAACGCTCCTCTCCTACGGCCACTACGACGTTCAGCCGCCGGACCCGCTGGACCTCTGGGAGAGTGACCCCTTCGAGCCCACGGTTCGGGACGGTAGCATCTACGCCCGCGGCGTCGCCGACGACAAGGGCGACGTGATGGCCCGCATCCAGGCGCTCCGCCTATATATAGAGGAGCACGGATCGCCGCCGTTCAAGCTGAAGTTCCTGATCGAGGGCGAAGAAGAAGTCGGGAGCCCGAACCTGGCCCCGTTCGTCCACGAGAACCGGGAGTTGCTCGCCGCCGACGCCTGCATCTGGGAAGGTTCGATGAAGGACGACGCCGGGCGGCCCATGATCTTCTGCGGCACCAAAGGCATGGCTTACGTCGAACTGCGCGCGAAGGGCGCCTCCCACGACCTGCACAGCATGTACGGCGGCCTCGCTCCCAACCCCGCCTGGCGGCTCGTGCAGGCGCTACGGACTATCAAGGATGAGAACGGTGAGATCACGGTGGATGGGCTAAACGAGCTGATCGAACCTCCCTCGAAGAAAGACTTGGAGGCAATTGAGAAGATCCCGTTCGACGAAGCCAGCCTCAAAGCTTCCTGGGGCGTCGAACAATTCGACCGCAACCTGACCGGCGAAGACGCCTTAAAAGAGATGCTGCTGCGCCCGACGGCTAACATTGCCGGCATCGAATCCGGCTACACCGGTCCTGGCGCAAAGACCATCGTCCCATCAGAGGCGTTCGTGAAGATGGACTTCCGACTCGTCTCCGGCCAGAGCCCAGGCCCGGTGGTGGAACTGATCCGTGCCCACCTAAAACGGCGCGGCTTCGAGGATATAGAGGTGATCGACTACCATGGCGTAGAAGCCGCCAAGACCCCGGTAGATTCTCCGGTCGTCGAAACAGCAGCGGAGGCGTGGCGAGACACCGGCTACGACGAGCCCGTCGTGTACCCGACCATCGGCGGCAGCGGCCCGACCTCGCTCATCGTGGACGGCCTCGGCATACCAACCATCATGACCGGCGGCGTCCTGAACCCGGACAGTCGTATTCACTCGCCGAACGAATCGGCTCGACTCTCGGACTACTTCGAGACCGTCCGATACTTCGCCCACTTCTTCGAGAGGTTCGGAAATGGGAAACATGGAGGCTAAACGCGAAGGACTCGACCTCCCGGAGCGCGTCTGTCAGAGCATCGCCGCCGCTGTGGAGGACCGGGGCATTCAGGCCCGCATGATCTCCACCCAGGGCCGAGACTCGATGCGTCCGCCCCAGGGCCACGTCGTGGTCGCCGCCCCGGAAGATGAAATAGACGCCATCCGCGGCCCCGCCCGCATCGTGCGACAACTCGAGTTCTACAAAACCCCCTACGGACCTGTAGTCCGGCTCGCCCTGAGCGTTTACCAGATGGACGGCGCTACCCTGTCCGCCGCAACCCTGCTCAACATAAGCCAGGTCTCCGGCGACGCGGCGATCTCCGGCCTCGGCCGCCAGAAGAGCTTCTATATACATTTCTATTGCGTAGAGGACGAAGACCTCACCTACGCATTCTCAAAAGAGCTAAACAATGGGCCCGACCAGCGGCAGGAAGCGAAGAAAGTCCTCAAGATGGCCCGGGACACCTATTCAGAAACGCCAGAGGAGCGAAAGAGCTTCCGGTGGGCGGTCGGGATCGCCGAAAAGCAGTTCGAGTTGCCTGTACCTGAACCTGACGATGAGGTGTAGTCTTCCGATGAAAGCCCGCGTATACTGCGAAATATGCTAACGGGAAGGACTACGGACGATTTCGTCGGCCGGTTGGGCCGGGCTTTGGAGCGGGCCGGACACAAGGGCGTCTATGTAACCGCCGGAAATGGGGCTTGCGACCTGGAAGCTCAGCAGTTCTCCCGTCAAGGTCCGGAGGAAGAGGATCACGGTCCTGCGGGACGACCACATCATTTGGAAACGCCGCCGGGCCCGCGAGACCCCGGCGCTCACGAGGGTATTTCGAAGCTCTGCTATTTCCTGGATGGGGTGCAGAGTTCGCGCGAGATCGGGCGCATAGGCATGGCCCCGGTGGTCGTTGCGACCGTGGCCGCCGCGATCATCAACCGCTGCGACCGCCGGTTCTCGCGCTTGCCTATGGAAGAGACGCCGACCGTGGTGCAGGCCGTGATCTTGCCCCGAAGCGCTGGAGACGAGAATATAGAAGCTCTCTGGCAACTCCTCCTCGAAGCAGGATTCTCAGAGCTTGGGCCGGAAGAGGTTCCATCTTCCTCGTATCTGGTGTTGGACTCCGCCGAGTTCATGGGTGAAGAGTTGGACCCTTCAGACTACGTCGGGATGCGCGAGAGGGCCAGTGTCAGAGTCCGGGCCATCCGGGAGCGACTGGAGGGCGGGATGCTCCGCAACTGGGAGCTTGACGACCGGACGCTGGAGGACCCGGACGCCTGGATCGCCGTGGACGGGCAGCTAAAGGAGATCCGGGAGTCCAACCGCCGCGCCGTCGGCCTCATAAAGAGCGTGGCCCGCCCGGAGTTCGTCGGCAAGGACGTCGGGATGCTGCTGGACCTGGAGCCGGGGATGCGAACGACGAGCTTCGTCCCGGACTGGCAGCTCCGGCGTGCTCCCGGCGAACATCGCACGTCCTGGTATCTGCGAGTGTGGCCGCGCCAGCCGGGAGCGGACGCTCTTGGATCGCTGATGCGAGTGGAGGCTCCAAAGGACACGCTGCCGGAGACGGTCGATGAGATCACGCGCTGGGTGTTGGCAGAGCGGGCGCCGCTCGCCAAGCCGGACCCTCGGTGGCCCGCCATGATCTACCCGATCCACTACGTCGAGAAGCTGTTGAAGCCGCTGGTACAGGGCTCTGAACGCGAATACGCCAGACTGGAACGCTACATCTCCGGGAACGGGAGGACCTAGATGCTGCACGAAAACTTTATGGATACTGTCGCAGGCCCCATCGGCCGGGTCGTAACGAGCGAGGAATATCCGGCGACCGCCCACGAGTTCTACTTCTGGACCGCCGAGACCGACGCCGCCCAGAACCTGGACATCGGCCACATCGTCGCCGCCGAGGCCGAGGACGCGACCGCCATAGCCGTCCTCGACGACCCGCGCCGCTACTCGGACCTGCAGAGTTTCCTGGACGACTTCTACGCCTTCGACGGCGACCCGGAGCTTGAGGCGTTGAGCGAGCGGGTAGAGATCCTGGTCTTCAGGGCCCAGGTCCTCGCCACGAAACACCGCGAAGAGCGCAAGAAGAGCAAGCGCCCGGTGCGGACCGGCCCCGTCTACTACGCCACGCGGGTCGCCATCGAGTTCGCCCTCGGCCTTGAGGAGTACTCGGGCACGCCGATCCCGATGCTGCTGCACGAGAACGGCAACGAGGGCGAAGCCAGCGGCCAGCCGCAGCGCACGCCGGTCTACGTGGACGAGGACTACCTGCTCGGCCCCGAGGCTGGGCACCTGAACATCACCGGCATGAGCGGGCTCTCCACCAAGACCAGCCACGCCCTGTTCACCATCTCCAGCGTCTTCCAGACCGCGAAGAACAAGAAAGTCGCCGCCCTGATGTTCAACGTCAAGGGCGCAGACCTCCTGTTCCTGGACAAACCGGTCGAGGTGAGCCCGGACGACGACCCGGACCTCGCCGAACGCTACGCCCGCGAGGGCCACACCGGCCTGCCGGACGAGCATCGGAGCATGTACGAGGATCTGGATCTCGAAATAAAGCCTTTTGAGAACCTGCGCATCTTCGCGCCGCTGCGCTATGGGATGGACTCCGGGGAGCGGGTATTGGACCTGGCCGGCATCCCGGCCCGCAAGCTGAACACGCTACGCAACGCCCGCGGCGAGGACGGGTGCGTCTACCCCATCGCGTGGGAGCTGGGGGACGTGATGCCGTACGCCGGAGCAGTCTTCGAGCCGTCGGACATGGATGACAAGTTCCGGGGTTTCATCGAGGAGTTGCGGGCGCAGGGGGTTCGGACGCAGGCCGAGTTCCAGGGGATGATGGATGAGATCTTCGACTACCTCGACGACGAGGACAAGCAGAGCTGGAACGGCCACCACCGGGCCACTATCTCTAAAGTCCGCAACCGGTTCAAGATCCTGCCGAGCAAGTGCGCCGGTCTGCTCGCCCACGGCCGCGTCGAGCACGGCAACCTGCCGCAGGTGGACGGCCCGTTCGAGACGAACGAGGTGCGGGTCGTGGACATCTCGCAGCTCTCCGGCATCCCGCAGGACCTCATCGTAACGAGCGTCATAGAGAAGATCTGGGAACTGGCGGAGACCGGACAGCTCGGGGTGGACAAGCTCATAATTTTCGTGGACGAGCTGAACAAGTACGCCCCGACCGGCTCCCGCACCTCCGCCCTCAAGGGCACCCTGGTGGACATCTCCGCCCGCGGACGCCACCTCAACCTGACGCTCTTCGGGGCACAGCAGTTCCGCAGCAAGGTTGACGAAGAGGTCGTCGGCAACGCCGCCACGAGCCTATACGGCCGCATCGGGGACGAGGAGATCACCAACTCCAGCTACCGCTCCTTCTCCGGCACCACCCGCGAGGAGCTACTGCAGCTAGAGAAAGGCCGCCTCCTCTGCCGCCACGCCCACTACTCCTTCCCCGTCTTCGGCACCTTCCCCCTCCCCCCCGTTTTGCCCGGCGCCGTCGGCAGCCGCATCTTCCGCCAGGACAAAATAGACGCCGCCTCCTCCGTTCTCTCCGTCATGCGCGGCCTCATGAAGGGACCACCGCGCATAACCGCCATCCGCGAAGAGATAGAAGGCATCCCCGAAGACCGCATCTTCGAGGCCCTCGACGCCGTCCAGTCCGCCGCCCGCGCCGGCAGCGCCCCCGCCGACCCCTACAAAAACTTCGCCTGGAACCTCAAACGCGGCCACCGCCGCTCCACCACCCGCCGCGACAACTCCGAGATACTGGCGGGCCTGGATCGGATGAGGGATTAGCGCGCCCGAAAGCGGTCTCGATGAACTTCGAGATTCTCGGTGAGATCAGCGACGTAGAGACGATAGCCGTCGGCAGCAAGATTCGTGAAGTCACGAGGCTACGCAGAGTGTACGGCAGAGGTCGTTGGCGCAAACTCAAAGGCGTAGCGAGAGTGCGCCTGAGCAATGATAGAATCCGGCTTGCCGAGGTGCATTGGTACGAAGCGCACGGGATTGGCAAAAGGGAAATGAAGCGGAAGCGATATCTGGACTAAAAACGTGGCAGAAAGAGAAGAGTACATCAGGTTCGCCGTCTGCGTAAATAACGCTGATTATCCGGCGTCTCTGGAACTGCATAAGATCTACCGGGTGCTGCCCGACGAAGACGCTGAAGCAGATGGCGATCTGCGGATCGTAGACGAAAGTGGGGAAGATTACTTGTACCCGGCTGACTACTTCGTCTCGCTGGAACTGCCGCAAGCGGTCGAGAAGTCTCTTCTACAAAATGCTTGAGCGATTGTGACAAGCGTCGTCTTTTTAAAACAATGACTCGGATCGGTGAGAACTTTCGTCACGAGTCTCGCCGGACACGTAGCGGCAGAGGCGGCGAGATCTAAAAATGAATAACTTCCAACGTGCCGACTCGATTTCCAATGCACATGTAGGCAGTGACTTTGAGAGTGCGGCACGAGAAATCTTTGCAAGTCAAGGTTTGAAATTGGAGAAGAATTTCAGGCTGCCGGTAGGAATTGGCGAGAAGAAGAAAGATCGTCGCTTCGATCTAGGATCAGAATATTCACGGGTGATAGTAGAGTGCAAATCTCACAGGTGGACGAAAAGCAACTATGTACCGAATGCAAAGATGACAGTCTGGAACGAAGCTATGTATTACTTTCAGTTGGCGCCCAAGGACCTTCGAAAAATTCTTTTCGTACTGCGACACTACAATCCCAAAAAGAAAGAAACCCTAGTCGAATACTATAGTCGTACCTATGCTCACCTGATTCCAAATGGTGTTGAAATTTGGGAATACGATGAAGAAACTAAAAGAGTGGACATCTGGAAAATGCAGCCGGATTCTTAGCTGCTTGTATCCGACGTCAGATACCGCAAGAAAGGAGTCAAACAATGCACCGGAGCAGATTGGGAGCGATCATTATCGACTGCCGGACGGACGATCTGGATGAGGCGGCGGAGTTCTGGGGGCAGGCGCTAGGATATCCTGCACGAAAGTCAGACGACCCGGAGGACGAGAACTATGTTCTGCTAGAGACGGAGCCGAACGAGTTGCAGGTCGAGGTTCAGAAGGTGGATCACCCAAGCCGGGTTCACATCGACATCGAGTCGGACGATATTGAGGCGGAGGTGAGACGGCTGGAGAAGCTGGGCGCGAGGCGGCTGGAGCAGGTGAAGAGTTGGTGGGTAATGGAGGCGCCCACGGGACAGCGGTTCTGTGTGATCGAACCTCAGAGGTCAGAGTTCGTCAATGAAGCGAACGTATGGGAGGAATAGGAGCCAATATTGGCTTTTGGTTGTAGATGACTTATTCTTGAGAGACTATGGATACGCGTGAGATTAAGATACGAGTGGACGACGAGGCTGCGGAGGCTTACGCAGCGGCTTCATCGGAGGAACGGGAGAAGATAGACCTTCTACTCAGCCTACGCCTGAGTCAGGTCACCGGGCCTGTAGCTCCTCTGGAACAGGTCATGCGGGAAATTTCGGATGCGGCGCGGGGACGAGGACTGACGGAGGAGAAGTTGAACAATGAGTAATTTTCTTGAGCGCATCACCATCGACCCGCAAATATGTCACGGTAAACCGGTCGTTCGGGGTCTCCGTTATCCGGTAGAGACGTTGCTGGAATTGATGAGCAGCGGGATGACGATAGATGAGATTCTCGCTGACTATGAGGACCTCGAACGCGAAGATTTGCTCGCCGTACTCTCATATGCAACCCGATTGAGCCAAGTCAAACATATAGAGCCGATCCGTGGGTGAACTTCCTGATTGACGCACAGCTTCCTCGGCGTTTGGTCTACAGACTGCGCGACATGGAGCACGATGCGCTCCACACACTAGACTTGCCCGATGGCAATGGCACGCCCGACGCCGATATCAACGAGTTGTCCATCCATGAAAGTCGAGCCGTAATAACGAAAGACACCGATTTCGTAGACTCCTTTCTGCTTTTCGGCGAGCCTTACAAATTCTTGCTCGTCTCGACCGGCAATATTGCAAACGCGGAATTAGAGAAGCTCTTCGTTTCGCAGATACCGGCGATTGTCTTGGCGTTCGCGACTTACGAGCATCTCGAACTGACGAATACTACCCTGGTCTTCCATTCGTAACTCTGATGAGGACATGCAGTTACGCTTACGAGGACTTCCGAAAACCCACCGTGAATTGGTGAATGTTCCAGCTAGAATAACGTAGGCCAATGATTCAGGAGAGGCAGCGAAGACCATAGTTCGTATAGCGCACATCTCGGATACGCATCTGGGTTACTCCCGATACTCGAAGCTGCACCCGACGTCGAACCGCAACCAGCGGGAGGTTGACGTTCAGGAAACTTACGGGCGGGCTGTAGACGCTATCCTGGAGAAGGATGTGGATCTGGTCATTCACTCCGGTGATGTATTCGATTCGGTGCGGCCGGCGACGCACGTCATCATTGGCTTCCTGAAGCAGACGTTCCGTATCACCAAACTAGGTATCCCCTACCTGGTAGCCGCCGGCAACCACGAGACGCCGCGCCTGCGGACCACGACCGCCGCCCTGGAGTACGCGAACCTGGTGAACGTCTACTCCGCCCACGGTTTCGGGTTGGACTACTGGTCAGGTGAGATAGGTGGTTTGACGCTCGGGGTTACGCTGGTGCCGCACGGAGCCCTCGACGGGGTCGGGGCGGTTACGCCAGAGCGCGGGGCGGACATTAACGTGATGGTTACACACGGGATGGTTCCGGGACTGGAGGCCAAGTCGCACGAGATGGGCGAGGCGAACCTGCACTCCGGGATGCTGGAGGGGGCCTTCGACTACATCGCCCTCGGCCACTACCACGACTTTCACGAGCACAAACAGAACGCCTATTATGCAGGAGCGACAGAGCGGTTCGGGTTTGGGGAGGTGGAGTCGAAGCCGGGGTTTGCTGTCGTGGAGATCGGGGACGGAAAGGTCTCCGTGGAGCACGTGCCGATTGAGGTGCGGCCAATGTTGGATCTGGAGAAGATCAAATCTCAAGACATGGATGCGGCGGCGCTTACCGAAGCTGTCCGCGAACGGACTTCGGATGTGGATCTGGACGGCGCGATGGTGCGCCTGCGAGCCTACGATGTGCGGCGCGGGGTGGCGAGCGGCGTCGAGCGGGAGCTTCTGCGGGACCTGCAGCGGCGGTGTTTGAACTTCAGTTTAGAGATCCACGCCGAAGAGCGTCCTGACGAGGTGAATGGCTCGGACGGACCGACATCAGCGGTGTTCGGGGCGTTGGACGAGGAGTTCGCGGCGTTCGTGAAGGCCCGGCGAGATCGTGGGGAGTTGGAGGAGAAGTTCGCGGAGGAGTTTCTGGAGAAGGGACGCGGGTATTTGACGCGGGCGGCGAGCGGGGAGTCGGCGGAGTGATCCTGGAGCGCCTCTACATCGAGAACTACAAGCAACTGCGCGACCCGCTAGAGCTCTATCCTTCAGAGGGCGCCATCGGGATCATCGGAAGCAACGGGACGGGCAAGTCTACGCTATTCGAGAGCATCCTGTGGGCCTTTTTCGGCTCACGGGGCGGCGGGCCGCGCTTCGCCAACGAGTTGATCCCCTGGAGCGGTGGCTCGGCGAAAGACCCTACCGTTGTGGAAGTCACCTTGGCACTCGGCGGCGACTCCTACACCGTCCGGCGACAGCTAAAGAGTGGCTCGACGAGCGCCGAGATACGCGACGGCTCGGAGAATACGATCGTACAGGGCGCAGCAGACGTAACGCGTTGGGTCGAGGAGAACCTGCTCGGGATGGACCGGACGGCGTTCGAGGCGACGTTCTTCGCGAAACAGAAGGAGCTGAAGTTCTTCGCCCAGGACGACGGCATCAGCCGAGTGCGGCGCATATCCCGGATGCTTGGCATCAGCAGCGTAGAGGACGCCCAGAAGTTCCTGCGCGAGGACCGTAACGACCTCCGCTCGGAGGCCCGGCTCATCGAAGCCCAACTCGCTGAGGCCGACCTGGAAGCGCTACAGACCCGTTTGGAAGAGCACCGCAAGGAGCTCCAGCGCATCGAGGGCGAGCTGGAGAATGTCTCGGAAGAGCACGATTCCGCCACAAAAGAGCTAGAGAGCGCCCGCGAGGCCCGCAAAGCCCTAGACGCCGCCTACCGGGAGCACACGCGGCTCACCGGCGAGCTTCGGGAGGCCGAAGGAGAGAAGCGACGGGCATCAGACAGGACTGTAGAGGCGGAGAAAGACCTCAAAGATCTGGCGAGCGCCGAGAAAGAGCTGGACCGCCTCAAACCGGAGACCGCCAAGCTGCCGGATCTGGAGGAGGAGCTAGAGCGGCTGGAGGAAGAGCGGCGAAGGTTGGAGCGCCGGGACCAGTTTCGTCGGGAACATCGGGAAGGACTGCGCAGGATCTCGGAGATCGAAGCCTCCGTCTGGAACACCCTGGAAGGCCTCGACGAAGACGAACCTCCTCTGCCGGGTTGGGACGCCCTCTTCGACCTCGAAGGAGCCGAACTGCTTCAGGAGGCCGTGGGGGTGCTCGGTAATGCCTCGCCTGGGTTGGAGCGTGCTGAGAAACAGCTCGGTCAGCTAAGAGAACTCGCCACGGACCACGAAGCCTACCGGAAGGCGGACGAGGAAGTTCGGGAGGCCCGCGTTCGCCACGAAGAGGCGCAGAGAGAGGCGGAACGGCTCTCGGAAAAGTTAGAAGACCTCTCCGGCGGTGAGGACCTGGAGCAGCGGGAGCGCGGGCTGCGGGAAGAGGAAGAGAAGCTGCGAGAGCTCGCGTCAAACCATCGGGGCCGGGCAACCGCCGACGAGCGCGAGGCGAAGAACCTGGACAAGGCCCGCGAGTCAGTCGCCAGCGGCGAGGAGGACCACTGCCCCACCTGCCGCCGGGAGTTCGACCACGGGGAGCAGGAAGAGGTTACCGACACCCTAAAACGCCAGGCAGCCGCCATAAAGCGTCGGGCATCCCGTGAGATCGAGGAGGCCGACAAGTTCACCTCATCCGCCGACACCGCCGCCGAGAAGCTGCGAAAAGTCTCCGACAAACTCACCGGATGGCGCAACCTTCGGGAAGCTCTCTCTACCGCCCGAAACCGCGCAACCGACCGGCTAGCGTCGCTAGAGCAGACCCGCAAACGCTGCCGCGAACTGGAGGCACGCTTAGAGGGCAAACCCATCCCGACCGAAAAAGAGATCGAAGTACTCGGCAAGCAGTGTAACCGTCTCCGCAGCCTGCGAGACACGCTTCCGAGGGTGGAGAGTTTATCCGGCGAGCACGCGAAGCTGGCCCAACGCGTCGAGGAGTTAGTATGGGAGTTGGATGAGTTGGGAACCGTCGCCTACGACGCTGAGGCCCACCGGGAGAAAGTCGCGGAGAAGACCCGCCTGGAGCGGACCCTGGGCCGGGTCGAGGAGCTGGAGCGGCGGATAGAGACCCGCTCGGAGGTGGAGAAAACCCTGTCCGAGGCTCGGGAGCTCGTCGAGAAATCCGAAGAAAAAGCCGGGGAGTTGCGACAAGAGATCTCCACACTGAGCTTCGACGAGGCCGAATACGAAACCGCCGCCGAGAAGGTAGCCGTCGCGGAGAAGCGCACGTCCGAGTTACGCGACGCCCGGGAGCAACTCGGGGGCGACTGGAAGGACGCCGACTACGAAGCGCAGCGCGTCACCGCCGAACTCAAGCGCCTCGAAGACGACCGGAAGCTCGCCAACGAGAAGGCATCCGGCGCGGCCCGAATGGACGAGATGGATGGGCTATTCACCGAATTCTTCCGCAGCCTCACCTCCCGGGTCCGCCCGATGCTCGAAACCGAAGCGTCAAACCTGGTCCGGGACCTCACCGACGGCCGCTACGAGCGGATGGAGTTCGATGAAAACTATCGGGTAAAGCTGCTCGACCGCTTCGACGACTCCTACGCCATAGAACGCTTCTCCGGCGGCGAATCCGACGTGGCGAGTCTCTCGGCGCGGGTAGCGCTCAGCAAAATCATCGCCGCCCGCGGCAGCGAAACTTTAGGCTTCCTCGTCCTCGACGAAGTCTTCGGCAGCCTCGATGCCGAGCGGCGCAACAACGTGCTGCTGGCGCTCGAAAGGCTCAAGCGCTCGTTCGGCCAGATCTTTATAATCTCCCACGTCGGCGAGGTACAGGAATCCGCACTGGTGGACGAGGTCTGGTTGCTGGAAGAGGACGAGGACGGAAAGAGTACTGTCCGGGTCGCGGAGCAAGGCTCGGTCGAGCCCACGGACCTGGCCTTCGTCGGAGAGTGAAGACCTCCCCCACGGGCTATGAGTTTCCGTTGGTCGGTCCGGGAGGAGAGAAGATCGACCTGTGGCGCACCTTCCGCTCCCACGGTATCGCCTCGCTGCCGCCTATGTTCTTCGATGAAGAACCACAAACTTTCGAGATAACGGTTCCCGTAGAAGGCTACAGGCCTCGAACAGTGCTCATAAAACCCGGAACCAGCGCGAGAGGATTCGTGGTCGTGGCTGGATCGCCACTAAAACCTGGTGGGGAAAAGAATCTGCGGGAAACAATACGATACATCCTCCGGCTAGAAGAAGACCTGTCGGAATTTTACGCACTGGCATCCGAAGATCCCGAACTTGAGTGGGTAACATCGGGCGCAGGACGTATGGTGCGAAGTCCCACAGTGTTCGAGGAGGTCGTGAAGACTATCTGCACCACAAACTGCGCCTGGTCCGCCACCGAACGCATGGTCGGGGCGCTGGTCGAACACCTTGGAGAGCTGGCGCCGGAGGCACCAGATACGGGACCATACGGACGCGCCTTTCCCACTCCGCAGGCGATGGCCGGGGCAGGCGAAGACTTCTATCGGGAAGTAGTTCGGGCCGGCTACCGGGGACGTTACCTGGAGTCGCTCTCCCGCTCCGTCGCCGAAGGTTCGCTAGACCTCGAATCGTTGGGAGAGGCGAACCCGGAAAAACTCCCCGACGAGGAGCTAGAGAAACGACTGCTGGAGCTGCCGGGGGTCGGCCCGTATGCTGCTGCGCACGTCATGATGATGTTGGGACGTTACTCCAGGCTCATCCTCGACTCCTGGACCCGGCCCAAATATGCCCGGCTCGCCGGAAAAGAATCCGTTACCGAGGCAGAGATAAAGCGCCGTTTCGCCCGTTACGGGAATTACGCAGGATTGGCGTTCTGGCTCTACATCACGCAGGACTGGACGCCGGAGCCCGGGTTAGCGTCGGGGACCTAGCAAGCGCAGGAGCCCAAACGCTGAGGTAGATTCCAGGTCTACGACGTTGATCTCCGTGCCGCCTCCACTGGAGGCTACTCTTACCCGAAAAGTCGCCAGCCGGGCGCGACGCTGGAACGGACTCCGCACTACGCTCCGCGACTGTAGCCGACGACGCGGCGCGATCGAGGTCGTGCGGCCCAGGCTCCTGGAGCGCGCCACCAGCCAGTCATCCGCCACCTCCCATCCCGCATCCCGGTAGCGGAGCCAACCGTACAGAGCCGCCGGTATTGCCAGAGGCAAGAATGCAAAACCAACCAGAATAGAATCCAGAATGAAGCCAAGCTGCACCCCAGCCACCATGGCGAGCAGAAGGACCACGATCGTAGACCGGAACACGTACCGTCGCAGAGAGCGTCTCGGTAACGGCCTCAACTCCGGCTCAATGGCAAACTCCGGGGCAGCTTCTTTCAACAATTTCACGGCTTCCCTACGGGGCAGGAGTGGGAAGATAGTGGTCGATACGGCTACGTCTTCCGTGCCGGTTCCGTAACCTGCACTCTCGACCCGGAGCAAGGCGAAGCCAAACGGCTGGCGTAGGACGCCTTCTACTATACGGACGGCCTGTATGCGCGCTAGTGGTATCGTGGCCTCGCGTTTCTCCAGAAGGCCGCGCTTTATGTAGAGGAAATCCCCTTCTCTTGAAAGGGTAAATCCTGCATAGGAGAGTATCGTTCCACCAATAGCCAGAAACCAGGCAAAGAGTCCTACAGCAAGTGCTATGACAGCGAGGGCGAGGATAGAGTTCGGCGCTATGAATTCGTAGATTCGGCCGAAAAGCCGTTCTGAAACGAGGTTGTCGAAGAACTGGGAGCCGATGGCGACCAGGGACAAGGCCACCCCGATCTGGCCGCTCGTCGCACCGGCGATCAGTAGCTCTTTTGTCCCGAGCTGTCGTAGAACAGTGGGTCTGGCCTCTTTCTCTTCTTCATCCACTTCGGACCGCGTGCCTTCGAGCTCCCCTCGCAACCGGTCGGCGGCGGCACGGTCCAGGGCGGAGAGTGAGGCATCGGATTCGGTCATTCCGCCACCGGCTGTTTCGATCCTCACTTCAACGACCTGGAAGAGGCGTTGGATTATTCCCTGCACGGTATCTACGGACTGGACGTGCTCCAGCGGAATCGTCCGCTCGTTCTTTTGCAACACGCCCTGGCGCAGGTGGAAAGCCCTGTCGGAGGTCCAGTACCGCGTCGCCCGCCAAGAGAGGATTCCCCACACCGCCGAGCCAACGACCACGACTGTAGCGCCGAGGATCAGGTAGAGCGAGAGGTTCATCCCGCCTCCAAAGATGGCCGCCGCGCCACCGGCGGCGAGAAGCCCCACCCAACGCCGTACCGTCTTTACCGCCCCGATAAGCATGGCCGCAGGATGGAGACGACGAACCTCAGAGTTCATCTTGCTCCCGCGTCAGCTCGGAGATTCGGTCCCGCACCTCAGCAGCATCCGGTGCGGAGAGCTCCGGGATGTGGTTCGACCCGGCGGCCGTGTAGAAGATGACCGTGGCAAGCCCGAACCAGCGTTGCAACGGGCCGTGTTGGGTATCCACGTGTTGGATGCGGGCGAGCGGCACCAGAGTACGGCTCACCCAGATAATGCCTCGCTGGAGATCCACTTCATCCTCCCGGATCTCATACCGCCAGCGCCGCCACCGGAGCGTCGGCAACACCCCGACGACCAGCCCGTAGAGCACTATCACCGCGAGCAGTGGCAATACCCCGATAAGAATGGAGAAGTCCAGCCGCCAAATTAGAAGCCATCCCGCAGCGCCGGCCGCTACTAGCAGTGGCGCGTTCCAGAGAGCGCTAGATATCCGCCACAGGGTCATGGCCCGCGGATCCAGCCTCTCTGACGGCTCACCTTTCACCTTTCTTTAAGAGAGTTGGACTACGGGGCGGCCGCGCAGGTCTTTAGCGGCTAGCTGACCGCAGGCGGCATCTATGTCGTTGCCCCGGCTCGGACGGAGCGTCGCGGAAAGACCGAGTTCTTTCGCGTAGTTCAGGAAGTCTTTCGCCCGCTTCTTAGAGGTCGCCGTGTAGCCGGTATCCGTCCAGTTAAAGCGGAGGAGGTTCAGGTGGTAGAGCGGATGGTCAAGAACTTGCGACAGCGCTTCGACGTGCTCGTCGGTATCGTTGACCTCGGCGAGCAGCGTGTACTCGAAAAAGAGTTTGCGGTTTGTTTTGTCCACGAAATAGCGGGCGGCGGACATAAGTTCGGGGATCTGGTGCCGGGATGCAACGGGCATGATCTCTCTGCGCTGTTCCTCAAACGGGGTGTGCAGCGAAATCGCCAGGTGAAACTGCTCCGGCTCGTCGGCGTAACGCCGGATCTTGTCCACCAAACCACTTGTAGAGGCCGCGATGTGCCGGGCCGCCAGTCCAAATCCGTCCGGGTCGTTCAGGACCTTGAGCGCCAGGATCGTCTCGTTGTAGTTCAGGAACGGCTCCCCCATTCCCATAACCACGACGTTTGAGATCCGCTCCGGCGCGACGTCCCGCGCGGCGACGAAGACCTGCTCCGCTATCTCGCGAGCTTTCAGATTCCGTTTTATGCCCATAAGCCCCGTGGCGCAGAAGGTGCAAGCCATCGGGCAGCCGATCTGGGTCGAGATGCAGACGGTGTGCCGCCCCTTCTCCGGAATCATGACCGTCTCTATGGCGTGGCCGTCGTGGGTGTAGAAGAGGTATTTGCGGGTTCCATCGCTGGCCTCAAACTGGCGTTCCAGCGTCATCGTTGCCGCCGGGATTTTCTCCGCTAGATCGGTCCGCAATCCTTTGGGTAGCGTGGTCGCCTCGTCCCAGTCGCGGATAAGTGAACCCGTGAGTGCGGCGTAGACTTGCTTGAGCCTGTAAGCGGGCTCGCCACGCTCTTCGAGAAATTTCTGTACGTCCGGTAGATACTCTAGTGCCTTCATTGTTCGGGATTATACCGGCGATGCGGAAAGTATCACCCCTGGCCCCGTAAAAGGTGCGGCAAAAACCCCACTCCGAGGTTAAAATTTAGGGGTGAGCGTTCTGGATCTCTTTATCTTGCTGTTTGTGGTGCTCGTGGTGGCGCGTGGCGCCCGGACGGGTTTTCTCGCAGGGGTTTTCTCGCTTGCCGGGGTAGTTCTGGGCGTTTCTCTGGGTTCCCGGCTGGCGCCGCTTCTGGTACCGGAGAACGAGAGTTTAGTTTTTCGGGCTGGAGTGACGCTGGCGAGTATCCTGGCTTTCGCCGTATTAGGAGACGTCTTGGCGCGGGCTATCGGGCGTTCGATCCGTTCCCGGTTGCGAGGCTCGGCCTCCGCGAGTCTGGACGGACTGGGCGGGGCAGCGCTGGGTTTGGCGCTCTCATTGACGCTCGTCTGGGTGGTCGGGCTGTTCGTGCTCCAGGCTCCACCGCTCGCGAGCCTCCATCCCACGCTAAGAGAATCCCAAATATTGCAGGCTCTAAACCAGAGGATGCCCTCGCAGTTCTTTACCGAGGCCGTCTCTAAGCTGGATCCGCTGCCCCAGATCCGGGCTCCCCAGGCAAATGTAGAAAATCCGGACGCCGGTATAGTCCAGGATCCGGAAGTGATCGAAGCGGCCTCTCAAGCGGTACGGGTTACCGGGATAGCCTGTGGTTATGGCGTCGAGGGCTCCGGCTGGATTGTGGCACCGAACCTGGTAGTTACAAATGCCCACGTCGTCGCGGGTGAGATCGCAACCCGGGTTCAGGTTGGTGGATCGGGAGCTAGTGAGCGGGCCCGGGTGGTTCTTTTCGACAAGAAGAACGATATAGCCATCCTCCGCGTCCGTGGATTGGACGCGCCTTCGATGACGCTGGCAGACCCCGAACCCGGAGAGCCGGTGGCCGTTCTCGGTTTTCCGGAGAACGGCCCGCTAGACATCCGCCCGGGGCGGACGGGTGAGACGCGGCGGGTAATTTCCACGGATGCCTACAACAATGGGCCCGTAGAACGCACGGTGACTAGCTTCCGCGTGTACGTCAGGCCCGGCAACTCCGGTGGTCCGGTCGTAAACGAGGACGGGGAGGTGGTCTCTACCGTCTTCGCCAGCCAGGCCAACTCCAGCAACTCCGGCTACGGCATCCCTTCCCGGCTCGTTCAACAACGCCTGGAGGTCGCGTCCCAGCGCGCCAACCCGGTGAGCACCGGCAAGTGCATCAACTAGGCCCAAGAAACGAGGAGATCCCATAAGCCTCGAAGTGATCGGGGCCGGATTCGGCCGGACGAGCACCATGGCGCTCAAGGCGGCGCTCGAAGGACTCGGCTTCGACCCCTGCTACCACATGTCCGAGGTGTTTGAGAACCCGGACCACATCGAAACGTGGGACGCAGCCGCCAACGGGCATCCGGTAAGCTAGCAGCATTTTTTGGAAGACTACAAAGCCACCGTAGACTGGCCCGGCTGCACGTTCTACAAGGGGCTGATGCAAGAGTACCCTGAGGCAAAGGTCCTGCTCAGCGTCCGCGACCCGGACAAGTGGTACGAGAGCGCCTCAAACACCATCTACAACGTGCGCCGCGTGAGCACCACCTCTCCTTTTACGGTGGCGATCTCGGTTGCCGGGGTCTTTGTCCCGCGCGTAAAATGCGGAGCCCGGATGGTCAACAACCTCATCTGGGATCGGACGTTCGACGGACGTTTCGAAGACCGCCGCTACGCCATAGAAGTCTTCAACCGGCACAACGAAGAGTCAATACGAAGCGTTCCGGAAGACCGGCTACTGGTATACGAGGTAAAAGAGGGCTGGGAGCCGCTGTGTGAATTCCTGGAGGTCGAAGTGCCTGCGGATAAACCATTTCCGCACCTCAACGACTCGGGCGACTTTCGTAGAATGATCCTTACCCGATTTGCTGTCGCCTTCACCGTACCGGCTGTCCTGACGCTGGTGGTTCTTCTGATCTTCATCCTCCGACTCGCCACGCGACGCCAGAGATAGAGACTCTGTTCTAGCCGCCCTCTTCGCGGATTATTTTCTCCAGCGCTATCCGGCTGCGTCTTAGCTCCGCCTCGACCGTCGAGAGTCGTGCGAGCGAGGTTTCGCCCATCCGGTCGCGCTCGACTTCTAGGGCGACGGTGGAGGCGGCCTCGTCTATGGCCGTTACAGCGCTTTCGAGAGTTAGCAAGCCTTGTTGGTCCATGACATGGATATTAACGCAAACCGTAGCGGGCGTTCTTGCGTTCGGCCACGAAGTACGCATCGAAAATAGCCCAGACCCAGACGATAGCCAGCGGAATCCAGCCGATCAGGATGCCCGTCAGAATTCCATTGACCACCTGAACCAAAATAATGACGAGCCCTTTGAGGATCTGGCCGTTGTATATCTGCCCCAATCCCGAGATAAAGAAGCTCAAAACTGCTGCTATACCGGAGTTCTTCATAAAACTTTCACCTCATCGAGTAATTTACCGTTCGAATATTCATACGTCCGGACGGGCTAGGAGTTTCGGTGCAGCTCTTTGAGCCGCAGATATTCCGGGTCTTCGGCGGCCGCCCGCCACTTTTCGTAGAAGATCTCCGCCGAGCGGGCTTTTATCGGGTCCTCTGTCTCCAACGGCTGACTTTTCTTGCCACCCTTGTGCTTCGCGTAGCGCCGCGACCGGGTGTAGCCCATCTGCAGATATTTCCTCGCCACGTCCATCCCGACGAAATCTTTCTCGGAACGATACTCAAGAAACTTCTCCCAGATCGCCCCCGATGCTTTCCGCGCTACCTGCTCGTCTCTAAAACCCCATAAAGGTAACAACTCACTCTTGTAAGGTTCCGCGTGGAACACTCCCTGCTCCCCACGTCCTATCTCGTAGGCCTCCGGATGCTCTCTAAGATTTATATTGTCATAGGGATACGCCATGCCGAAAAGTATATATCCCACCTCAGATGCGTCACGCCTAGCATCCTCGACCTCGAATCCCCTAAAACGATCTACCGCCTACCCTCGCCACAAACGTTGTGTGCCCCGGTCCGACGTGAGATGATCCGTACCACGATCGGCGCTTCGAGGGAGAGATAATGTCAAAGACGAAAAAGAGTAAAGGATCAGGAAAGTTTAACGCTAAAGCTAAGAATAAATCTAATGGTAAAGCCAAAGGTCGGGTGGCGGAGGGTACGGCGGCGGCGGAGAAAGCCGTACCCAAGATAGAGCGCACCAAGTCTGGCAGGATCAAGAAGAGTGTCTATGAGGCAGAGCTTGATAGGCTCCAGATCGAGCTGGTCAAGCTTCAGGAGTACATCAAGGAAGAAGGGTTGCGGGTCGTGGTCGTGTTCGAGGGCCGCGACGCGGCGGGTAAGGGCGGAACGATCAAACGCATCCAAGAGGCGATGAACCCACGGGTTTGCCGGGTCGCCGCGCTGCCGGCGCCGAGCGACCGTGAGCGAACCCAGTGGTACTTCCAGCGCTACGTGGCCGAGCTACCGTCCGCCGGCGAGATGGTCTTGTTCGACCGCTCCTGGTACAACCGGGCCGGCGTCGAGCGGGTGATGGGCTTCTGTACGGAGGAGGAATACCAGGAATTCCTCCGGGCGACGCCGCTCTTCGAGGAGATGCTGATACGCTCGAACATCAAGCTCGTCAAGTATTGGTTCTCCGTTTCCGACGACGAACAGGAGCGTCGCTTCCAGGATCGGCTGGAGGACCCGAGCAAGCACTGGAAACTCAGCCCGATGGACCTCGAATCCCGCAAGCGGTGGGTGGACTACTCCCGGGCAAAGGACGTCATGTTCGCCAGCACCGACACGAAGCTGTCGCCCTGGTGGGTCGTCGAGGCCGACGTCAAGCGGCATGCACGACTGGACACTATAAGCCACCTGCTTTCGAGCATCCCCTACAAATACGAGCCGAAGCCGCCGCTGGAGCTACCCGAGCGTCAGGAAGACACCAGCTACGTGCGGCCACCGCGCGAAACTATGCGCTACGTGCCGGAGAGGTACTAAAAAGGCTCTTCCTTCGACCCAGAGAACAGAGTTTCGGAGATGAAGATACTTTGCCGAGAAGTGTCGCGGTGGCCGGGTTCCAGGGTGAGCGCCGCCCGGCTAAGCAGCGGCGTAGCCCCGGCGGCCCACGCTTGCGGGCTGCACGAGGTTGGGTATTCGACGGGCTCCAGCGCCTCCTCACGCGAGTAGCCGGCGAAGAGCTCCGGTAGCCGGTAGTCGAAGTGCGCGGCGGCTTCGAGGATGGCGCGGGCGACGCGGGCCGCCGCGTTTCGGTAGCCGTAGCGTTGGAGGCCCTGCGAGATCAGGGCGTTGTCGTGCGGCCAAACAGAGCCGTTATAGTAAGAATCTGGGTCGTAACCGTCCTCGCCCGAAGCCATCGTCCTTATGCCCCAACCCCCGAACAATTCCCCTCCCATCAGCCGCTCCACCACCGCGCCGGCGCGTTCTTCGGATACTATGCCACTCCAGAGAAGGTGCCCGGGGTTGGAGGTTATCGAATCCACCTGCCGACCTTCCCCATCCAAAGCTATAGCGTAGTAACTACGGTCTTCCATCCAGAAATCCTTCTCGAAACGATCCCTCAGCGCCTCCGCTTCACGGCGCAACTCGGCGCCGAATGGTCCATCGCCCCAGACCTTCTCCGCCAATCCGGCGGTACGGAGCAGCGCATCGTAAGCATAACCCTGTACTTCACATAAAGATATAGGTGGTTCAGGCTGCTCGCCGCTTTGGAAAAGGACTCCGTCGTCCGAGTCTTTCCATCCCTGGTTCCGGAGGCCAGCGCCGGAGCGCGTTTTGTAAGCTATGTAGCCGCGCTCGTCGGAGTTCAGGCGGTCCAGAATCCAGGCGACAGCCTGCCGGGCGGGGGTCTCCATCTCACGAACGAACTCAGCGTCGCTCGTCCAGCGGTAGAGTTCTTCTAGCAGGATCAAGAATAGCGGTGTGGCGTCGGCGGTGCCGTAGTAGGGAGTCTCGGGGATCTCCTCAAAGAACGCCATCTCCCCACGCCGGAGTTCGTGGAGGATCTTGCCGGGCTCCGCATCGGTGAAGTCATCGTGATCGGTAGCTTGGTGACCGGCGAGCGCCCGCAGCACGTTGCGAGCCGGCTCAGGAGAGAGGACCAGTGTCTGGTAGGCCGTGATGAGTGAGTCCCTCCCGAAGAGCGCCATAAACCACGGTGTCCCGGCCGCCGGTACGAGCAACCCATCTCCCGCGTCGAAGGTGAGCGACTCCAGATCTTCGATGCTCTTCTCCCAGGTCTTGCGCAACACCTTCCAATCTGTTTCCAATTCAGGCGCCCCGGCATAGAGTGGCGTTTGATCCGGTATCCGTACTTTCTCATTACCTTTCTGCAGATTCACGGAGACGCGCACGAGGCATTCCTCCCCAGCCCCGATCCGCAATTGCAAGGAGATCCCACCGGACTTCACCTCCAGCTCGACACCCTCCGCGGAGAGACGAACCTCCGTGCCGCGAGAGAACTCGCCGCGTCGGTATTTGTAGCGCAGGATTCCCTCCAGTACCTCTTCGGAACCCTCGCCACGCTCCAGCGGTCGGGCGTAGCTGCGGATCGCGAAGATGTCCTCGAAGTCCGCCTCGCACTCGATGGAGACCTCAACGTAGATCGGTGCGCGAGCCTCGTTCGTTAGCAGGATCTCATCGAGCATCCCGCCCCCGAGAAAACGGCGCCACACAACCCGCAACCTCTCTTCGCCCTCGTTCGTGAGGAGGATAAATTCAGCCTCAGACCCTCGCCCGTTCACGAGCTGCGGCACGAGACGCGCGCCGTCTACCGTCAGAATGAACCGGGATAGGTGGCGTATATCCCGGTAAAACAGACCTTCTCCCGGCGAGCAGATGTCCCCACTCTCGCCGGATACGGCGTATGCGCCGGGTGACGCTACGTTCATCGTTCTCTCCGAGCGTGTTTTCGACCGATCCGGCATCCAAACTCCAGGTCAACGGCGCGTCTTCGGATTGTACAGACCGTAGTCCCCCCCGTCAGCTTGCACGGTGGCCTGTTTGGCCAGGAAGCGCCCGCCCGTCGCGCTGCCTCGGACGCTTGCTCCGCGCCTCCAAACCAAGGTTCGCCGTGTCCGGGAAGGAGGACCCGGGCGCCGGTCTCCGCCAGGCGTTCGAGCGAGGCCAGCGCCCGGTCGACGTCGGCCGTGGCCGCCCGGGATACCAGCCGGGCGGCCACAGGCGTCGGTGTAGGGGTCGTGGGTGACCAACGCGTCGCCGGAGATAACGACGTCACGGTCCGGCAGATGCAGCGCGCAGTGTTCTAGAGTGTGCCCGGATGTAAAGACCACTTTCGGGGAGCCGGGTACGTCAAGCGTCTCTCCCTCACTAAAGCGTCGTACCTCGCGGATAGGCTTCGTGCGCGGTGCCCCGGCCTGGACAAACGAGATTAAGATGGGCAGCGTCCTGGATCCCAGGTAGAAGAGCGGGCTACGTTCGCTCACGTAGAGCCACGGACGCCGGGTCAGCGGGACGTCGTTCTCGTGGACTAACACGGGCACGCCGAGTTCCAACCGCGCCCGTTCAACAAAACCTATATGGTCGAAGTGGGCGTGGGTGAGCACCAGCGCCTCGACGGCTTCCTGCGGACGGCCCAACGTGTCCAATGCTCTAATTAGGGAATCCCAGGACGCCGGCAGTCCGGCGTCCACCACGGTAAGCTGCCCCTCGTCCTCCACGATGTACCAGTTGACATAATGCTCGCTTACCCGATGTACGCCCTTCACGACGTCGCGTTGTAGCATCCAAACATCCCTTCTCCAGTGATCCTATTGCTCCTATTGCCCTGGTCGGCGTTAGTATGTTTACCCTCCGCTTCCGGTCGGCACACGATCCGTTTGCTCCAAAGGTCACCGTCTCCGGGCCGTCGAAACGTCTTGGCCCACAGTGGGGTGGCGGATCTCGAAGAGCTCTGTGTACGGCAGACGTTTGTGTAAAGTAACCTCGTGATCTCGACTGCTTTCGCGCGGACGCCCACGACTTGGCTGGCGTACCTGCTGACCGGGTACTTCCTCTACCTACAGTCGGCGCTGGGACCGCTCATGCCATTCTTGAGGGCGGAGTTGGGCATGAGCTACACGACGGCCAGTCTGCACTTCAGCGCCTTCGCGATGGGCGTGCTGCCAGCGGGCCTCCTCGGGGATCGTCTCTCTGGAGCATTCGGACGGCGCCGGATGGTGTGGGGCGGCGGCTCGGGCATGGCGGCCGGGGCGGTGCTGCTGACGGCCGGCGTCCATCCGGCTGTAACGCTTGCGGGCACGCTCATGATGGGCGCGTTTGGCGGCCTGCTCCTGATGAACCTGCAGGCCACCCTCTCCGACGCGCACGGCGAGGGCCGTTCGGTGGCGATCTCCGAGTCGAACGTAGTAGCCAGCCTGTTTGCCATTGTGGCTCCGCTGGCCGTCGGGGCCTTCGAGCGGGCAGGCATCCTGGGCTGGCGGGGTGCGGTACTCGCCGCCCTCGCGGCGCTTGCACTCGTTTACGGGCGCTTCCGGCACGCCCCCATCCCGAACGCGCAGCCCACGGGCGTGGACGGCAAAGCAGTATCTTCCGACCCACTGCCACCGCTCTTCTGGGGATACTGTGCGGTATTGTTTCTAGCTACCGCCGTGGAGTGGAGCATGGCGTTCTGGGGGGCGGCGTTCCTGCAAGACGAAATAGGTTTCCGCACGCCCGATGCCGCGGCACTGATGGGCGCCTTCTTCGTCGCGATGCTGGTGGGACGCGTAGTCGGGAGCCGGCTCGCCCGGATGATCTCTACGGCCGCCATCCTGTTCGGCGCGCAACTCGTGGCGATAACCGGTTTCGCCCTGTTCTGGCTGGTGCCGCAGGGCGTACCGGGGACGTGGGGCGCGGCATCGAGCGTGGCGGGACTGTTCGTGACCGGGCTCGGGGTGGCGAACCTCTACCCCTTCGCGTTATCGGCCGCGACCGGGATCGTCCCGGACCGGGCGGATCGGGCGGTAGCGCGCATAGCCCTGGTCGGAGGTTCCGCCATCCTGCTAGCACCCTTCGTTCTGGGTTCGGCGACCGACGTTTTCGGCATCGGCGAAGCCTACGGGATCGTGGCTGTGATCCTGCTGGCTGCCGTGGCGACGACCGCGGTGGTCAACCGCCGGGCCGCAGTCTCCGGCCGACTACCTTCTTAGCATGATTTCCAGGGTTTCGATACCGGGGCTCGATAACAAGGGCGAGCTACGAAAACCGGAGCCAAAGGTAATACGCTAGAGCCAGGGCTGCCAACGCGGAGACTAAGCCGATGAGCACCCCAGAGAGCTTGTAAGCCGCGATCCCAACCAGGAACCCCACGCGATAGCGGGCATTACAATTTTGCGTCCAAATGCCGCCATGCGACCATTCTAAAAGACCTCGCCCAGGAAGATAAAGTCCGGGGCCGCCGGAAAAGCCTCTTTTGTGAATGGTTTTATTTGCTACGGGCCACTGTAAAGGGTAAATTACATACACGTGGGAGAGTGATTGCTCTCCGTGGAGATTGACGGACTTTAGCTGACGTTCTATAGGCCAGGAGAGCGGGTACATGTACAAAGAAGTTTACGTCCCGGTAGACAACTCGGATTACTCCAACCAGGCGTGCGTTATCGGCGTCGACGTGGCGCGTCAGTTCGGCGGTCGCGTCGCCGGCTGTCACGCCTACGCCGCGAAGATGCACGACGTACGTTTCCGGCAGATGGAGAGCGGGCTTCCCGAGGAGTTCCGCGACGAGGACGAGATGAAGCGGCAGCGCAAGATCCACGACCAACTCATCACCAAGGGCCTGGAAATTATCACCGACTCCTACATCGACGTGCTGGAACCGCTCTGCGAGAAGTACGACGTGGAACTAGTTCGCCGCTCCCTGGAAGGCAAGAACTTCAAGGTCATCGTCGAGGACGTGAACGATGGCGACTACGACCTGGTAGTTATCGGGGCGATGGGCATGGCCGCCGTCCGGGACACGGTGCTCGGGACGGTAACGGAGCGCGTCGTGCGGCGCGTTACCCACGCGGACACCCTGATCGTCAAGGACCTCGACCGCTCCCCGTTCGAGCACATCGTCGTCGCCGTTGACGGCTCGCCGAAGTCGCTCGGCGGCCTCAAGCGGGCGATAGAGCTGGCGCGGGAGTTCGGCGGGACGGTAGAAGCTATCTCCGTCTTCGACCCGTATTTCCACTACGCGATGTTCCACTCCATTGCGGGCGTGCTTTCGAGCAAGGCTCAGAAGGTGTTTCGGTTCAAGGAGCAGGAGAAGCTGCACGAGGAGATCATTGACTCGGGGCTCGCCAAGATCTACACGGCCCACCTGGAGGTCGCAAAGAAGATCGCCGAGGACGAGGGCGTCGAGCTGAAGACGACCCTCTTGGCCGGCAAGCCGTTCGAGCAGACTATGAAGTACGTCAACGAGGTCAATCCGACGCTCGTGGTGATGGGCCGCATCGGCTACCACTCCGACGACGAGATGGACATCGGCGGCAACACCGAAAACATGATGCGCTACCTGAACACGAACGTCCTGGTCGGCAACTACGAGTACCAGGCCCCGGACCTGTACACCGCCGAAGAGCATATGACCTGGACCGACGAAGCACTGGAGCGACTCGACCGCATCCCCGGCTTCGTGGTCGGGATGGCGACCGGCGCGATCATCCGCTACGCCATCGAGCGCGGCTACACGGTAATAACCTCCGGCGTCATAGACGACGTCGTAGAGAGCATTCTCCCGCCCGGCGCGATGCAGTCCATGCGGGCCATCGGCGACCAGATGCGCGAGGCCGAAGCGATGGGCGAAGAGAAACCCATAGACTCCCTCTTCAAAGACTTCGACGAGCGCACCGCCGACCGTGAGAAAGCCAACGGCAACGGCGCGAACAGCAACGGTCACAAAAACGGCTCCGCCAACGGAAACGGTAACGGCCACGACGCGGCAGCGAAAGAGGAGATCTTCGAGTCCGGCCGCGGCGGCTTCGGCCAGTCCGAGGACCAGGGCGACATCGAAGGCGTCAGCGCCGACGTGCAGGACGAAATCCACCGGGCCGCCCAGGGCCAAGACCGCTTCGAGTGCGACGTGTGCCGCTACGTGGCGAAGGGCAAACCCGCGAAGTGCCCCGTCTGCGCCTCCGGCCCGACCCACTTCCACGCGGTGGACGCGGAGATCGCCACGACTGCCGGCGACGAGAACATGAACCTCTCCGAAGTCTACGACGGCCGCGAGCTACACTGGACCGACGACGCCCAGGCACTCCTCGACTCCCTCGAAGAGTGGCAGGAGAAGCGCCGCGTCCGCGCCCGCGTAGAGAAGAGCGCCCTCAAAAAAGGCTACTCCACCATTACCCGCGAGTACGTCGAGCAACAGTACCGCGAAGAGACCGGCCGTGAAGCCCCCGAGGTCAAGTCCGGCGGCTGCCCCGTCTCCCACGCCAAGGAGAAAGTCCAGGAGACCACCGGCGCCACCTGCCCCATAGACCACAGCGCCTTCCAGCAGGCTGGCGAGCAAGTAAAGGTCCCCGAGGGCGGCAGCAAAGACTTCACCTGGACCGACGACGCCATCGAGCGCCTCGAACGCGCCCCCAAAGGCTTCATGCGGAACATCTCGCGCAACATGACCGAGAAGCTCGCCCGCGAGCAGGGCGCAACAAAGATAGACCTCCCGCTAGTCGAAGACGCCCTATCCGGCGCCCGCACCACGATGGAAGACGTAATAACCGGCAAAGTCTCCATCGCCGACCTCGCAAAAGACACCGGCGAGTCTATCGAAGCCGAAGAAGGCGAAGCTCCCCACCCCCCGCTAACCGTCACGATGGTCTGCACTGTCTGCAACGAGGAGATGGAGGGCATACAGCCCCCCGAGGAGTGCCCCACCTGCGGCGCCCCCGGCGAGGACTTCAAGGCGAAAGAGATTTAAGCCGGTCAGCCAGTCAGCACCTCAGCACTTCAGCTTTTTCCTGACAGGCTGACTATCTGAAATGCTGACCAGCTAAAAAGCGACTCCCCAAGCCCCGGTGAAACAGGCACACACCGGGGTCTCTTCTAACAGGAGGCCTCTTGGCGACAACCCACAACGTAACCTTCCAGAAGAGCGGCGTAACCGTCGAGTGCGCCGAAGACGAGTACATCCTCGAAGCTGGAGAGGAAGCCGGTCTCAACCTCCCCTACGACTGCCGCAGTGGCACCTGCGTCACCTGCATGCAGCTCTGCACCGAAGG
Source organism: Rubrobacteraceae bacterium (assembly GCA_965214475.1). GTDB lineage: Bacteria > Actinomycetota > Rubrobacteria > Rubrobacterales > Rubrobacteraceae > SIRX01. The sequence goes on from OZ243953.1 coordinate 1,333,833, forward strand.
CGAGATAGATCAGGACATGGCCTTCGCCCTCGACGACGAAGACGAGGAGAAAGGCTACCGTCTCATCTGCATCGGGAGCCCGCTATCAGATGTAGTGTTGGAGGCTTAACCGAAAATTGAGCAGACTAAAAGATCGGCATTCTTCACTTAACTGTTGGCCCACCGATAACCAGTAGTTCTAACTGCTCGCATTACACCACCAACATTTCGCATCTGCTCTTTGGACCACATAAAGTTACCCTGTTCTTTTGACACCGAGTACTTGCGACTGTCGTATAGCCTCTTGTAAACAGCCCGTGTGATAGCAATCTCACGTGGAGAAGAAGTCTCGCCTGCAAGTTTGGCCGAAGTGTTCGTACATCTACCCACCCAAGCAACATCGTTTGTCCCGCGAATACCAACTTTGACAGCAAAAATTTGCCCTTCGTCTAAGCCGCAACCAATCGAAGATTCAAGAGCTTGTCCGTCTGCAGACTGATTATTCTCAAAGTAGCGTCGGAATTTTGGCTGCAAGACATGGTTCACAAACCACTTGACCTGCATTGCACCTTTAACGGCATTATTGGAGCGAGAGTCACCAACAAAGATAGCGAGCATGCCATCACCGTTGAAACTCCTTACCTCTCCTCCGTTCTTCTTGATAATGCGCACCGATCCATCAAAATAGCTTTTCATCATCTTCGCCGCAGTTTGTCTTCGGAAAGCGTTTGTGATGTCAGATGATTGCCGGACATCTATAAACAGAGTTGTTGCTTCAAGCTTGGCGGCTCTGTTACCTTGTGCAATATCTTGTGGCTCCGGCACGCCACGCGGCTCGTAAGTCTCGTAATCTCCACCAAGATAATTGGACACCATTTCGTCAAGGTCATCTTTAAGGCTCATACGACTCCTAGCTAACGAAAGATGCTGCTACACGAGCAGTGGTCCAGAGAACCAAAAATATAACTACACATATATAAGCTCGCTGAGTTAAGCGATGCTTTTTATCTGCTACTTTGGAGACATTCCATGCTTGATTTGCAAAGTCGCTTTCTAACTCCTGCAAGGTTTTGCTATTTACCTCTCGTTCATACTCACTTGGCTCCTCAAATCGAGCGATGCCACCAAAAAAGAAAAGTGATGGTTCTCCTTTTGGCTCTAGACGGGGAAACAACGCAAAAGAAACAAAGAACACAGTTGTAAGGGCTATTATACAAGCCGCTATAAACGATATTGTTGAGAACCACTCCAAGAAACCGTTCTTTGCGAAGCCGAAGAATACTTGGTTTGCGTTCTGAACAAGGTCTGCTGAGCCGAAACTAAGGAACACTACAACGCCCAAAGCCTTTGGATCTGCGAATCGAGTCCATTCTCCAGCGGCAGTTAGTGCCTTCTGAAAAAACTCTTCATGCGACATACGAAACCTCCACCCTAGAGTGCCATAGAATTATTTTTCCACCCACCCTATTATTCCTTTACGATGTTTCTGTCCTGCAAGTATAGCGTTGCAGAATTCATCGCCATGATGCACACACCAATTAGATTTCAAAAGCTTGCAGTTAGCCTGATCCTCCGGTAATTTTTCGACGACATTATCTTCCCACAAACGCTTGGCAGTGCCACCAGGACATCCGCAAGAGTAGGTGACATAGTCATTGTCTTCGAATTTGTTGTATACAGACTGGGTCGCAACAAGCTGATTAGCATCCGCTTTTTGTGCACACTTTGTAGCCCAATTGACTGGCTTGCCCGCCCATACAGGCTCAGTAGTTCCGCGTACTCCAACCTTCTTAACGGCTAGTACGCCAGAAGCCATACCAACCTTTAACCCTGTGTCGGGAAAACGATCGCTCATGTTTTCCTCTATGCTCGGTACTACGCTGCGTTCACTAAAAGTCTTGAGCGTTATGCCAGCACATATAGCACGCTCAAAAGCACGTTCCCCATGATAAAGGCCAAAAAGTCCGTCTCCCTGAATGTCCACAAAATCAGGATCGAATCGCTCGACGATACGGGTGCAATTCCCCGTTATCGCCTCATACAATCTTGCACTCGTTTGGGCATGTTTTCTAAAATTTAGACTTGTTGAGCCTTTCAAATCTACCACAACGACCACTACATCTCTAATTCGTTTCCACGTGCGTTTAGTCGAGTATATGCTGTCCTCAGGAGGAAACTGTTCCATGTCCTCAATGTCGACCGGGGTTTTGAGTTCTTTAGTAACCCGATCACTCAATTTACTGATGTACTGGTTAATACTGTTCAATATGCGAACCTTTCCTAGCTCTCTTGCAACATATCTACGTATAGTGATCCATAGAATCTCCAGCGTGAACTAAAATCACTTGTCAAAGTCGTATGAGAGTGTAGTAATAGAATAGCTGATCTAGTAGCCGCAATTTTGCTCATTGTGCATATAATCTTTAGCTGCTTAGTCAACGAAATAAGAGTTTCCCTAGTTCTAGACTTACTTGCTGCCGGAGTCTCTATCGAGGAGATCCTGGGTAAGTACCCGCGACGCGTAAGGACATACTGGCTTGCGTGGCTTACGGGTCCGAGGTGAGCCGGGAGCGGTTCGTGGACGTACCTCTCGAACGTCTGGCTTGAAGGTAAAAAGAGTAAAATTCTCTTGTATACGGTCCAACTGTAGGAGGACTATGGAACGCGACAAGCTATTAGAGAGAATATCCATAGATCCCGGGGTGTGCTTCGGCAAACCCTGCATCAGGGGAAGCCGCATCTGGGTTTCTCTCGTGCTGGATCTGCTCTCCGCCGGAACTTCCATCGAGGAGATCCTGAATGAGTACCCACATCTCTCGCGGGAGGACGTGCTGGCCTGCGTAGCCTACGGGGCCGAGATGAGCCGGGAGCGGTTCGTGGACGTCCCCCTCGAACGTCCGGCTTGAAAGTAAAGCTAGACGAAAACCTGGGTAACCGGGCCATCGAGCTTTTCCCCGAGGCCGGACACGATGTAGCGACTGTCTCCGAGCAGGATCTCGGCGGCACGAGCGATGGCAGCCTGATCGAGGTTTGCAGGACGGAAGGACGGGTGCTGGTCACACTCGACCTAGATTTCTCCAACGTGCTGAGGTTCCCGCCGGAACGTTACGCTGGCATTGTCGTGCTGCGGGTTCCACACCCAGTAGAGCTAGAAACCATCCGGGATCGTGTTCGAGTCTTGCTACAGGCATCGGAGCAAGAGGAACTATCCGGCCGGCTCTGGATCGTAGAGCGAGATAGGATACGTGAGTACACGCCGAAGTAAGCGACGGAGAAGTTGAGTTAGTTGACTACCACTGAGATAAAAGGATTGCGTATAGCGAAAAACCGGGCCCCGCAGGACAGGTTTGGCGGCGAAGAGGAGCTTTTCGACTCTCTCTATCTGGACAGGTAGCGAACGCTCGTAGTAGACCTCCTCCAAAATCAGCTACTCCTTAGCCGCCGTATCCCACTCCTCGTCTTCTTCGTTCTCCCAGAAATCGAAGGCGCCCTCGGTCGCTACAGCCAAGATAGTGCCCTGGGCGACCGCGCACAGCGTCTCCGACTGAGCCTCGTCGATGGCGAAGACTTCGCAGCGACACACGGCCTGGCGCTTGCTGACGTGGATCACCTCGGCCCTCGCGCGGAGTAGCCTCGCCCCTGGCCGGCTTGAGGTAGTTGATCTTGTACTCAGAGGTCAGCACGGACGGGCCTAGCGCCGAACCGCCGGCAAACGTAAGGGCGTTGTCGGCGGCATAGCTTATGACGCCACCGTGGACGAAACCGTTCTGCTGCAGTAGCTCTTCCCTGGTCGGTATCTCCAGCACGGCCTCGCCCTCAGAAAATTCGACGAGCTTCGCCCCTATCAACCCGCTGAACGGCTGGGAGTCCAATATCTTTTGTGCGATGCGCGGGAGTTCCTCCACGTCTTCCTCCTTGCTATCGGCAAAGGGCAATGCGCCAGGTTGAAGAGTCAACGACGCGTCGAAGTCTTTCCGGACAACGACTTGCCCCGCCGCGCTACCCGACTCGCGCCACCATAGCCCCTCTCCCTTTGCCGACCCGGGCATCACAACCACCAACGGCGTTTGAAGAGCAGGTAGAGCGTGCCAGATACGAGTCCCATCAGCAGCAGTGAGAACGGGTAGCCGAGGGTCCAGTTTAGTTCCGGCATGACCTCGAAGTTCATGCCGTAGATACCGGCGATGAGGGTCGGGACGATCAGAATGGCGGCCCAAGCGCTGATCTTCTTGGTCTGGTCGTTCTGGGCGATGCTCGCCTCTGTAAGGCTCGTTACCTTCTCGTTCTGGGCCAGGCTGACCATCGTGAGGTTTACGCTGAGGATGCTCTGCAACAGCTCGCGGAAGCTGTCGATTTGCTCCACGACCCGATAGGTATGGTCCTGAACATCCCTTAGATAACGCTGAACTTCAGGGTCAACGTCGTCTTCCCGGCCTTCGACTAGATGGTCCAGGACGCCGGCTAGTGGTTTGGTTGCTCTTTGGAATTCGATCACCTCTCGCGACAGCGTGTAGATACGACGCGACACCTCCGCATTGCCGCCGAAGACTTCGGTTTCGATCTCATCCACATCGTTCTTTAACCCCTCCACCACCGGAAAGTAGCCGTCCACCACGCTGTCCATAATGGCGTAGAGAATGGCGCCCGGACCCCGGCGCAACAGGTCCGGCTTTTCTTCGAGCCGGTCGCGGACCCCACCCAGGGCCGAGGCTTCGCCGTGGCGCACTGTGATGACGAAATCATCCCCTACGAAGACGTGGATCTCCCCAAACTCCACCGTCTCGGACTCCTCGATGTATCGGGCCGCCCGCAGAACAACGAACAAAGTCTCACCGTAACGTTCCAGTTTAGGGCGCTGATGGTCTTTGATTGCATCCTCGACCGCCAGAGAATGCAGCCCGAACTTTTCCGCAACGGAGTCGAACTCTTCCTCGGTAGGTTTGTAGAGGCCGATCCAGGCTACCCCGGATTGTTCCTGGCAAACCTGGTAGATCTCGCGAACCGATTCGGGCTCGGCCTCCCGGCGCCCGTCGACGTAGATGGCTTTGTCCACGATCATGGCCGCATTATACGCTGAGGCGCCGAGCGACCGCTCTCTACCGGACGAACGGCACCAGCAACCGGTAATGTTCCACCAATTCTTCGAAGGTCATCCGGTTGAGCCCCGATGGAGACGGCACGGCCACGTCGGTAACGCCGGAGACGGCGGAGTTTTCCTGCAACCCCCAGCTCACTTTTGAGGTAGCACGAAACCACTTGTAGACGCCGATACCGGTGTAGGCAACAACACGAGGTTTGAGGCTTTCGAGGAGTGCGCGAAGTTCATCGGCGCCGGTCCGAATCTCCTCCCGGGTAAGCTCGTCGGCCCGGCGGGTGGGCCGTGAACAGAGGTTGGTGAAACCAATGCCGAAGTCCAGCAGTTCTTCGTCTTCGTCGGGGGCGTAGTGGCGATCGGTGATGCCGGAGGCATGTAGAACGCGCCAGAAGCGGTTGCCGGGGTGGGCGTAGTGGTGGCCAGTGTGGCCGGAGTGGAGCGAGGGGTTGTAGCCGCAGAAAAGAAGTTTCAGGCCAGGCTTGAGTAAGTCTCGGACCACGCTGGAGCCAGCCTGTCTACAAGCTTCCTAACTGCCCCGCGGTCCGCCTTCTTCCCTGTCTTCGTCTTCTTCCTCCGTATCCAGCAAGACTTCCCCATCTGACCCGCGTTCGGGCTTCAGATCTGACTCACGATCGATCTCTTGCTCGGTTTCCTGTTCGGTCTCTCGCTCGATCTCCCGGTCAATCTCCCGTTCGACATCCCGGTCGATCCCCCTCTCGGCCTCCTGCTCGGTATCCTGCTCGGTATCCCGGTCAGCCTCCAGCTCTGCTCTCTCTTCGCCTTCCCTATCTGCGTCCAGCAAGGCTTCCCGCTCGGTTTCTCCTTCGGCCTCTCCTTCGACTTCTTCCCGGGTCCCATGTTCGTCTTCAGATTCTTCGTCCTCGTCGTCGCTACCGTCCGAGAAGAAGATGTCGGTCACTGTTATGTTCTGCTCTATCACCTGGAGGCCGGTCATCCGCCGGACTTCTTCACTGATTCTCGTTCGAAGGGCGGAGGTAAGCGCGGTGAGATCTCTACCGTACTCCATCTCCATGTTGAAATCCACGGCCACCTCGTACTCGCCCACTTGCGAGTTGGTTTTGCCCGGACGAATACCCTCGATGTCGTTGACGGCTATATCGATGATCTGAGAGACAATGGTGTCCGAGATCTTCGTGGTGCCGCGCTCGCTGTAGAGCGGGCTTTCTTTCTGCCGCTGTTCTTGCTGCTCTGTCTCGGTCAAGTCCCCGTCTCCCATCTACCGGTTTCCACGTTTATCCTGAAGATTTTAACTTACTAGGGCTCCCAAGGTTCGGCTTGCGAGTCAGCGTAGAATCTTGAACCTCCAAGAACGCTTTTTGACAAGGCCTTTGGAGTCTGTGGCAACGATCTTTACCCGATGCCAACCGGCCCGTTTGCGAGGGCTCGTGTACTTGAGGCGGTCCCTTGTCCGGTTGTAGCGGAAATTCCCGATCCGGCGTCCGTCCACAAATAACTTTACATTCCTCTTAGAAAAATTTGTCTCGACGTCGCTAACGGTGGCACGCACGGTCGGTGTCCGGTCACGAATCTTGGCCCGCGGCGCGGGACGCAAGCCCCCGATCTTCGGCGCGGTGTTCACCGACCTGGGGGCGGCCTCGTGTGCGCCTACATCTGGTCCGTTTCCTTGCGAAATTTTCCCACCGTAGAAGTCGGTCGGGCCGGGGTCTACGTTGAACAATCTTTCGAGATTCAACCCGGCGTCGATCATGGACGAGCCACGCCCCAACTTGTAAGAAATGAGTGAGGATAGACGCCCCGGATTCCCGATGGTTCCACCGTTCCCCGGATCATTGAGCCTGGGATTAGCCCGCAGACCCGTGTCGCGACTTCCGTACTTCTCCTGACCCTTGGCATCCCGCCAGGTAGCAAGACCATCGTAAGTGCTACCACCGTGCTTTATGGTGAACTTTTCGCCGCTGCTCCAGTATCCGTTGCCCTGAAAACGGAGTCCGGGCCGATCTCTTGAGATGTCGAGCAGCGGCATGCCTCCGACCGTTACGAACAGGTTGTTTCGGAAGCGAAGGTCCCTAGCCTCGCCTACCTTCGCGGCGAAAGACTGACCGCCGTTCGCACGGGGGCTCGTGTAGATGGTGTTGTTGTAGATCTCCGTGTCAGACACACCGCCACCAGCGAAGATACCCCCCATATAGTAATAACGTCCGTCGTTCTCACTGACGTTGTAGCGAACGGTGTTGTTGCCGAAAGGCCGGGCGCCGGAGAACTGGTAGAGCAAATATCCGGCCCCGGCGTTGCCGTGACTGTAGTTGTACTGCATCACGGAGTTGGTGACGCCACCGTCCAGGTCAAAGCCACCACCGTCGATGGTGCTGGTCTTGTTGTTATAGCTCTCGTTGTGCTGGATGATGACCCGGTTCGAGTCCCAGGTCCAGATACCGACCGGCCCGCCACCGCGAAAGTCGTTGTTCTTCCCATTGCCATAGGCGACGCTGCGCTCGATCTTCGCGCCATTGACATCACCGAGTACGATGCCACTGCCGGAGTTACTGCCTTTACCGGCGATACCCTTATTGTCGTAAGCTTTAGAATTCCCAACGTAGACGTTCTCGTGCGCCCAGCCGGTCGCGGAGGGGTCCCAATACCCGTAGGACTGAATACCGGCATCCGCATTGTCGTGGGCCGAGACGTTGGTGATCCGCACATCCGAGAAGCCGCTCTTGGTGCCGTCGGAAGGCCATGCTCCCAGTTCCACGCCGGATTTCCCGAAACCGCTAACCTCGACGTTGTTCACGTAGACATGCTTCAGCTTAGACGACTTCCCAAGGTCCGTGTAGATCTCGACCCCACTCTTCCGATTTCCAGCATCGTACCCCTTCACCTTCAGGTTCGATACCTCCACGCCGCCAGCGTTATAGACGCTAATTCCCTTGCCTTTACCTGCGGAGATAATGGCCTGCCCGCTGCCGTATGAGCCCACTTTCAGAGGGTTCTCTGCGGTGCCCGCATCCTCTGGTCCAATAGAGAGAGTTCCATCGAACGCCTGTCCACCTTTGAGCGAAACCCGGTCTCCGGGCCCCAGGTCCACGTCGTTTACTCTGCCGATGCTGGCCCAAGCTTCAGCCTCCGAAGTACCCCGGTCGGAGTCACTGCCTCCCGCGGCGTCAACGTAGTAGGTCGTGGTATCCGCGTATGCGTCGTTCGCCGCGTAGGCCATCACAAAGATCACCATCACAAAAGAGCCAATCAATGCTTCGATCGACCTTCGCAAAACACTCTTTCGGACCGGGTACGGCATACTCGTGTTGTCGGTATAGAGTCTGCAAACCTTTAGTCGAACGCGCAGTGATCAACAGATCTTCGCGGAAGAATGTTCGTATAGAGTCCCCCCGAAACTTTTTAAAGGATCGCGCGTATAAAGAGATAGTAGGAAGTTGGACGGGCTATTTCTCCCCCCCTCCCAGCCCGTCCAGCTTTCTCACTCATTACCTCCGGTCGGGACTCGTGCGAGTCTCGGCCTTTCTTATGGGCGCCCTAGTCTCTTTCCAGGTCGGCGTCGGCGAACTGGTGGGCGATAACCACATCGGTGGATGAGTGGAGCAATATGGAAGCGACGACGGCGATGGCTATGATGTGGAACATCTCATCCGCCAGGACCACGCCGGATTCCAATACCAACAGGCCGTACACCACAGAGGCGAAGCCCTTAGGACCGAACCAGGCAACCGCGAACCACTCCCGCCACCCCAGCCGGCTGCCGATAAAGGAGATCACGATCGCCAGCGGACGCACCACGAACAAGGTGAGCAGGGCGAAAATGTAGCCTCCGGGTCCGATCTCTCCGAGAAACGCCGGCGAGATGAGGGCGCCGAACGCGAGTATAGCGGCCAGCTTCAGAAGCTCGGTTATGAGCTCGCCGAACTCGTGGAACGCGTCCCGGAAACGAGGGCTCAACGTCGCCATCGTGACCCCGGCGGAGAACGCGGCGAGAAAGAGATTGGCGTGAACCACGGAAGATAAAGCGTAGACGAAGAGTCCCACCGCAAAGGCGTACAGCGGCATGTAGCGGGCGGATAGGTGCAACAGTCGCGTCTGCTCCAGGCGCAGCATTACCCATGGCACAGCCACCCCGATCACGATCCCGAGCGCAAGCTCCCCGAAGATCAGGACGAACCCCGACTCGGAACCGCCAACCACCGCCAACAGAATCACCACAACCGGCAGCGCGAGCCCGTCGTTTATTCCGCTCTCGACGTTCAACAGGTGGCGGAGCCGGCGCGGGACTTCTTCCCGACCTACAATAGCCGACGCGAATACCGGATCTGTGGGACTAAGCACCGCCCCTACGAGAAACGCGGCGGCCCACGGCAGCCCCGCGACATAGTGGGCGAAGAGCGACGTAAACAAGAAAGTCAGCGGCATCCCCAGAGCCAGGGCACGTCCCGGTAGCCGCCAGGCCGAAGTCAGGTCGCGTACTCCCACCCGCATCCCGTCGGTGAACAACACCGAGAAGAGCGCCAGCTCCGCCAGCCGGCTGACCAGCGGGTCCTCCGGCGTCAGGTCTAGCACCCCAATACCACCAGCGGCGAATCCCACCAACAGAAAGAGAACCGCCGTCGAGATCACGGTACGCTCGGCCAGTCCCGAGAGCAAAACCGCAACGAGCAAAGCTATGGCGAACACCAAGATCAGGGTCATGAGCGGGAAGTCTACACGCGCCAGACACTGGCTGTCTCATGTCGCCAGATAGACCAGAGAGATCCGATTCAGCGAAAAAGATCAGAAATATTTATAGCGTCGGATTGTGAGAGGTGGTACTATATTTTTGTTGTCACTGCACCTTGAGGAGGAGGAAAGGGTCCAATGGACTAGGTTTCCAAAACCCTCCACGAGTTGGTGTCGTGGACCGGGTCGGAGGTCGCCCGTTCGCAGGAGCGGCTCCTCCGGCCCGGATATTTTTTGGTCGTATCCGTTCCTCCGCATTCAACTTCCTTTTCACTAGAGGACCGAATCTCCCATGCACTGCGCCACTAAAATAGGAGACCTAGTCGCCTTCGGCTATGCCCATAAGCTCCGGTACCGGGAGGTAGAGGCTATTCGGGAGAGCGACCTACGGGATGAGTTCGCAGATCAACTTCGGGCCGGGGGCACATAGAGGACTGAAGTAGCCCAATACTGACTTCGTCCACTAAACAGGCTCGTCGCGGGGCTCCACCAGGACCTCGTTGACGGCGACGTGATCCGGTTGCTTTAGTGCATGAACTACCGAGACGGCCACGTCTTCGGGTTCCAGCACCCGCGCCCCGGTGGGTTCTCCGTATTCCTGCAGCGCTTCCTCATCCCCGCTCATCTGTAGCAGACCGGTGGCGACATTGCCCGGTTGGATCGTGGTTACTTTGAGGCCGGTTCCGGCGGTCTCCAGGCGGAGGCCCTGGGAGACGGCCTCGACAAAGAACTTACCGCCCGAGTAGGCGGCAAGTCCGGGAAATACTTTACGCCCGGCATCTGAGGAAACGGTGATTATGTGTCCCCGGCCCCGGTCTAGCATCCCGCTGAGCACCGCCCCGACGCAGTTGAGCATACCCTTGCAGAGGACGTCCACGGTCTGATCCCACTCGTCTTCGCGAAGGTTTTTCATCAAGGTGAAGTACATGACCCCCGCGCAGTTTATGAGGACGTCCACCGGACCCAACTCGTCTTCGGTGAGCGCCACGAGTTCCTTCACCTGTTCCCGGTCGGTAACGTCGGTGATGGAGATCATGGTTCGCGTCCCATTCTCGCTATCCAGGCTCTCCTGTACCTCCAACAACTCAGGTTTACGGCGAGCGGCCAGAGCAACGTGTGCCCCTTCCCGGTCGAGCGCCCGGGCCACCGCCGCCCCGATGCCGCTCGACGCTCCGGCCACTACGGCGACCCGTCCTTTTAGAGAGCCGTTATCCACGCAGGTCCCCTTTCGCCGGCTTTCCGGGTAGGGAGGAAACCCAGCCCTTCTCCGCAAAGTGTCGGGCGTAGTTGCCCAGGAGCGAAGGGTTCAGGTCCGGACGCCGCAGGCCGGTCTTCTCTAATACCCGGCGGGTATTGCTGTCGTCGTAGAGGTTGCCGTCCCAGAGCTCGTGGGACTCGGGGGCTGCCCCGCTGAGGACGCCCTCGACGACACCCCCGCCCGCCTCCGGGTTCGGGGCGGAGCGCCGGGCCTCCAGCCAGTCCGGGTAGTCTAGCTGCTCTAAGGGGTAGCCCATCTCCCCGAACCAGCCAAAGACCTGGTCCGCCGGGACAGGATCCGGTTCAGCGAGATGAAACGTGCGGCCCGCCGACTCATGCTTATCCGCGAGGTGGCAGATGGCGCCGCTCACGAAGTCTACCGGCGTCATCTCCACGCGCCAGCCCTCGATGCGCGGCGCGGCCCCGATACGCAGTGATTCAGCGATGACCGCCCCGAGGAAATCCCTGGGGTTCGAAACGCCGCTAATGCTGTGGCCGGCAATATTTCCGGGCCGATATACGCTGACCGGCAGGCCCCGGTTCGCCGCCTGCCGCACCAGCTTCTCGGCGACCCACTTGGTTTGTCCGTAGCCATCCTCACGGGCGCCGGCGAGGGAGTCGAGGTTCGCGTCCTCCTCGCACTTGTGGCCACCGGGAGGGAAGATCCCGTTGGTAGAGACAAAGTGCAGCGGCTTGGTTTTGTGGTGGCAGGCCAGCCGAAGGACCTCGCGAGTCCCGTCCACGTTAGCGGACCGGAGGGCATCATAGGGGTAGACCAGGTTCACCCGGGCGGCGGCGTGGATCACCACGTCCGCCTCGCGAGAGAGTGCCTCGAACCGCTCTTCCGCCATGCCCAGCAGCGGCTCTCCGAGGTCTCCGGCAACCGGCACGATCCATCGTTCACGCCCGGCCCGCCACAGGCCATACTGCCGCAGGTTCTCCCGGATGGGGGCCATAGGACTTCCGTCCTTCGGAGGCCGTACCAGGCAATAAACCGTGGCCTGAGTCCTCAAGAGCAGCGAGTCCAGGAGGAACGCTCCCAGGAATCCGGTCGCGCCCGTGAGGAAGATGCGCCGGGAACAGTGCAATGCCAGGGTGTCTTCGGCGGGACCGTCCGGCACGATCTCCGGTTCCAGCGTCGCCTCGGCGAAAAGGTCCGGACCAACATTCGCCTCCAATGCCTCCGTCACATCCCGCTGTGTCGTCTCCACTGCGTCGCAGAGACCCTTGACCGTCGGATTCTGGAGCAACACGTTCACCGACAAACCTGCACCGAATACTTCCTCCACATTGCTCAACAACTCCGCCGCCGCGAGGGAATGCCCGCCGAAATCGAAGAAATCGTCCCCAAGCCCCACATCGCCCGCCTCAAGCCGCAGCACATCCTCGAAGATCCGGACCAAAAGAGCTTCCTTCTCCGAGCGGGATGCGTCCGGAGAGAGTTTCTCTAACAGCTGGCGTAGACCGGACTCGGTACGGGGCGGCGGCTCCGGAAGTTCTTTGCGTTCCACTTTTCCGGTCGTCGCCTGCAGCGGCAACGATTCCAGTTCGACGAAAACGGCCGGGATAGCGTAATGCGGCAAGCTCGACTGGAGCACGCGCCGCACTTCCGGGCTACGGCCTGTTTTGGAGTCTATGTTCCATCCGGCGTAGCGACTGCTGTTGTCGGAGTCCGGCACCAGGTAGGCGACGAGGCGTTTATCCTCGCCTTCGGCCCCGTAGGCGACCACGACGCAGTTGTGGACCGCAAGGTTCTCCTCGATGGCGGCTTCTACCGCGCCGAGCTCTATGCTGTAGCCCCGGACCTTGACCATGAAGTCCACTCGGCCCAGGACCTCCAGGTTGCCGTCAGGCAAGACCCGCCCTTTGTCTCCGGTGCGGTACAGCCGCGCCGCAGGGTCGGGTACAAACGGGTTTTCGGTGAAGCGCTCGGCGGTGGTCTCGGGCCGGTTCACGTAGCCGCGCGCCAGGCCGTCACCGCCGACGTGTATCTCCCCGGCTTCACCTACGGGCAAAAGATGCCCATCCTCGTCGAGGATGTAGGTGAGCTCCGGATCCCTCAGCCGCCCGACCGGACAATGAGTCGAGTGCGGGTTGTCCACCAGCTCGCGCAGGTCCCCGGCGGCGGCCTCGTGTGTCTCACTGATGCTGTAGGTGTTGAGCACGCGGACATCTGGCAACGCCGCCAGTACCCGCCGGGCCAGAAGGCGGGTGACGACCTCGCCGTTGAGCCACAGCGTCTTCAAGCCGGAGAGCTTCTCTCCGACGCTTTCTCCGCCGAGGTTCAAAACCGACTCCAGAAGGGATGGCGTCACGAGGGTTTCCGTCGCCCGGAACTCTTGCAGGAAGTTCAGAAGGGAGATTGGATCGTAGATTACGTCGTCCGGAATCGTTACGATCGTGCCACCTCGTAGCAATGGGCGAAAGATTTCCCAGATAAAGAACACGTTGCACGCAACCCGGTTTCCCGGTCGTCCCAGAAGAGTAAGAAACGAAAGCCAGATTGTCCGGAGTGGGCTCCGGACCGGAAATCGAAACGTCGTCCAGCCCGGCTTCCCAGCCCTCTTCCATGCAGAAACGCCCCTGCGAATCGGGAAGGTTCTCCTCGTGGCTCCTCTGCGTAAGCACGACGCGCGGCTCGGAGTCGTCTAGTACCTCCTCGATCATGGACCGTGGATAAGCCATCTCTAGCGGTAGGAAAGCTCCTCCGGCCTTCATGGCCGCCAGGCAAGCCACCACATACTCGACGCTTTTGTCCAGGTACACGCCAACGATCTCATCGGGGCCTACGCCCAGCTCTTTAAGGTAGCCGGCCAGAAGTTCCGCTTGCCGATCCAACTCCTCGTAGGTCAGTGAAATTCGTGGGTCTACGACGGCGGGCGCTTTTGGCGAACGCCGCGCCTGCTCTTCGAATAGCTCATGCAAACACAGGTTTTCCTGGTCGATGAGAACATCCCCTCTCATTTAGGGCCTCTGCGGAGGCGGATAGCTGAAATCAGTTGTGAGCCTGACACGTCGGGAGACTTCGCAGACCCGTAGTGGATACGGATCGATGTATCAATTGCGTCTTGGCTATTTTCGGCGCGTAGCATCTCTGTCAGTCCACCGATAAGTGAAGACGCAATTATAGTCATCCCACGCTCCGGTTCAAGTGCGCCGGAAATTTACTATGGAGCTTGGGAGACTTTTGTTACTTGAAGCGGTACTGACGGTACACGCCGGCGCTTTCGTCTACGTCGGCTTCGGTAACATGGTTGCGGCCGCGGGAGGCGACGCGGTCTTCGATGCGTTTGCGGATAAAGCGGCGCATCAGGAAGGGGCTGCGCTTGATGCGGCGGTCAGCCTCCGGGTCCCAGGTGATCTCCTTGGTCTCTGTCACTTGACTCTCCTTCGTCTACGACGAACCTGTGCGGGGATTATACCTCTACCACCGTTATCAGCAGGTCGAGCGTGCGAGCACGTTTCACTATCCATCCACTAGCGTCAATCAGCCGCGTTGTTCGAGAATTGGGGCCGTCAAGTCCGACAAGCGTAGCCGTTGTTTGCCACGCCCGTCGAAGTTCACCGGGTCGAGCCAGCGCGAAAAAGCATCTTTGAGTTCGGGCCATTCCCGATCTATCGCCGCATACCATGCGGTATCGCGGTTGCGGCCTTTGTACACTGTGGCCTGGCGGAACACCCCCTCGAACGATAGCCCGAGACGTAGGGCCGCCGCGCGAGACCCTGCATTGAGCGCATCGCACTTCCATTCGTATCGCCGGTAACCGAGCTCGAACGCCCGATTCATCATGAGGTACATGGCCTCCGTCGCCGCCGGGGTCTGCTGCAACAGGGGGGAGTAATTGATGTGGCCGACCTCTATAAACCCGCTCGCGGGGGTGATTCGCAGATAGCTCGCCACGCCAACCGCTTTGCCCGTAGCATTGTCAATGATTGCGTAGAACAATGGATCTTTGCCATGAGAACAATCGTTCAACCAGCCAAGATAGCTCTCAAATTTTTCGAAGGGGCCGTAAGGCAGGTAGGCCCAAATCTTGCCTTCCGCGTCGAGTGCGTTGGATTCGTACAGGCTGGCCCCGTGGCGGCTGGAATCTAGCGGCTCCAACCGGCAAAAACGCCCGGTCATCGGCTCGTGCGGAGGATAAGGTGGTGGCTTCCAGTTATCTAGAGCGAAGCCAATCGGCTGGTCCGAGCTATCCGTATTGCGCCTCATACCGGCCCCCTTCTCGCCCGTAGCCTACCTAGCCGAATCATCGAAGCAACGATGATCGCACGCTAGACTTGTATCCATAGCCTCCGAC
The DNA here is from genome assembly GCA_965214475.1 of Rubrobacteraceae bacterium. Lineage (GTDB taxonomy): Bacteria > Actinomycetota > Rubrobacteria > Rubrobacterales > Rubrobacteraceae > SIRX01. The sequence goes on from OZ243953.1 coordinate 1,349,166, forward strand.
AATTATAGAACGCATACGTTGGGAATCCGGTTTAGAGAAAGCAAAAGAGCCAGAGCACTGTAGCCCCTGGCTCCCGTAAGTTGAGACGGCTACCCTACTGGAGCGTAGCCCTGGTATCGGTTGTTTCCCGAAGCCGTGCTCTTACTTCTTACGGTCCGGACTGGCGAGAACTTTTATCGTGACGAACAGCGCCATACCGCCCAGTAGCAACACCGGGTTGCTGATGAACTTCCTGGTGAGATCCGTGATCTTTTTCATTACTTTCTGCAAGACCAGCCTCCTGGCTGTGGCATTCCTGTAATCACCCGTAATATGCCCTCTCAGGCGCCGCGGTTCAGCAATATCTCGTACAAAGTGGGCGATCAGCCGCCGCTAGGTTTAGTTGCCTCAAATATCGCCGCCATGTCCTCATCGCCGTGACCGGACTCTACGGCCTGGTCGAAGCGGGCGGCGACCGCCTCGGCGAGCGCCAAGTGTAAATTTTCGGCGTTCGCGGCTTCTAGTACTAAGCCGGTGTCTTTGCGGGCCAGCTTTGCGGAGAAGCTAGTTGGGAAATCCTCCTCGATCATCATCTGACCCTTCATCTGGGCGTAGGGCACACCCAACGGACCGCCCTCTATGGTCTCCAGAAAGCTAGCGGGGTCCACACCCGTCGCCCGGGCGAGTGAGATCGTCTCCGCCAGGGTGCCGAGCAGGCCAACGATCCAGTTGTTCACCACCAGCTTTAGCTTGCTCCCTGCCCCGGCGTCTCCCAACCACAACGTCTTCGCACCGACAGCCTCGAAGACCGGCTCGCACTTCTCCCGCGCTTCCTCCGGCCCGGAGGCGAGCACGACGAGCTGCCCCTGCTCGGCGGGCTGCCGCGTCCCGAGCACCGGGGCGTCCACGTAAGTTATGCCTCTATTCTCGGCGATCTTCGCCAGACGTTCGTTCCCCTCGGCCCCGACCGTAGCCGTCTGCAACCAGACGCCGCCGTCCGCCAGCCCCGATAACACACCGTCCTGTCCAACGACTTCCTCTGTTACGTCGGCGTCCGCGAGCATCGTCAGTACGAAGTCTGCGCCATCAGTAGCCTCAGCGGGACTGCCCGTTACGGTTGCACCATCCTCCTCAAGGTGCTCGGCCTTGTCGCGAGAGCGGTTCCAGACATGAATCTCGATCCCGGCTGCCAACAGGTTGCGGGCCATCCCGGAACCCATGATCCCGGTTCCAAGAACTGCCACGATTTTATCCGCCATCTCTACCACGCTCCCTTGTGAAAATCTTCAACCCGGCTGAATCTATCATAACCATTCCTTTACAAGCATCAGGGTGAGGCCGCTAACAACGAGGCCCGTGATACGCGGCTAGAATAGCCGTGTCGTCGTAAAGTCCGGTCTTGGGAGAAGCTACGCTCGAAGCGAAGAACATAACGCTCCGCTACAAGAGCAGCGGACGCGGCATCGAGGATGTGAGCCTCAACGTTCGTCCGGGCGAGGTATTTGGTCTTATGGGGCCGAACGGCTCGGGAAAGAGCACACTGCTCCGGGTACTCTCTACTTCTATACCCCCCGAGTCCGGTGCGTTTACCGTCGGAGACGCGGACGGCTTGAAGAAGCCGCGCAAGGTTCGGGCAAAGACGGGACTCATGGTGGACCGTCCGACACACTACGGCGACCTCTCCGGCTGGGCGAACGCCTACTTTTTCGCCCGCGCCTACGGGGTGGAAGAAGCCAAAGCTGAGGGAATCCTCTCGGAACTCTTCGATTACTTCGACCTGGCCGAGTATAAAGACGATAAGGCGAAGACATACTCCTACGGAATGGGCAAGAAGCTCGCGCTCGTGGAGGCCCTGGCGCATTCCCCCGAGTTGCTGCTGCTCGACGAGCCGTCGCTCGGCCTAGACTACACCTCCCAGCTCGCTTACCAGCGCAAGATCCGGGACCTGACGGATGCCGGAACCGCAATACTGCTGGGCAGCAATCAGGTGGACGAGGTGGAATCTCTCTGCGACCGGGTGGCTTTTTTGCACCGGGGCAAACTCATCACCGAGGGTACGCCGGAGGAGCTGGTCTCCTCCATAAAAGGCGTCCGGCGCATTTTGGCGACGCTGCGAAACCCGGTGGAATATGGTCCAGTCGAGGAAGTGTCCGGAGTACAGCGGATCGTACCGGAGGGCCGGGACCTGGTGGTTCATTGTGAGGATCGGCCCGGCATCGTGGCGGACGTGGTTGCAGGCATCGTTGGCTGCGGCGGAGACATCACCGACCTTACGGTGCGGCGTCCCAATCTGGAGGACGTATACGTCAAGCTGACCGGGGAGGCGTTGAGGAATGAGGATTAACCCACCGGACGCTTACTGGAAGAAAGACGTGGCGCTCTTTTTTGGCAAGAGGTTTGCGCTCATTATAAAGATGGTCTACCCGTTGGCGATCATCGGGCCTGTCGCCGCAAGCAGCATACCGGAACAGTACAAGGCAGCGGTCATCGGCATCGTCGCCATAATGGCCGGCACCTTCGGCTCCGGCGAAAGCCTAACGACCGACCTGAACGACGGCATACTGGTGCGCGTCGCCCTAACCCCCATCCGGCCGCAGCGGATAGTCTTCGAGGTACTCGCCGTCAACGCCGTGCTGGACTTTTTCCAACTCGTGCCAGCGCTGCTTGTCGCCTACCTGTTCAACCCGGCCCCACCCCTGTTGCTGCTCGCGGCGACGTTCGGGGTATTTGCGACGCTGGTGGCGGCGAACTGCATCGGCATTTTCATCGCCAACTTCACCACCTCTCCGGCGGACGTGCTGCTCTACGCCACAGCGATATTGTTTCCCCTGATCTACCTGTCCGGGTTCTTCCGCAACCAGAACCCGACCGGCATCCTTGCGCTCCTGCGGGGCTTCGTACCCTTCGCCTACATGAACGATGCCTTGCAAGCCGTTTTCGGACTTTCTACCAGTACCGCGCCGCTTGAGGTCTTCGTTTACCCGACGATCATCTGTGTCGTGTTGGCCGTCGCCGTCTGCCTGACGGGACCACGGCTGCTTTCGCCCCGGATGTAGCTATACCTCGATATTCCCCTGACCAAAGCGTCTGCCGATACGTCCTCCCCAAAAGCTCGCCAGAACGAACACTGGGGAGACGACTGAATACGCTACGAGCGCCGCAACCAGCATCCTGAGACTCTCCGACCTCGTAATCGCATCATCGGGATTTATGGTCGGTTCGAGGAAGACAAACACTGTACTCCCCAGTAGCCACACGAATGGGACGGCGACGATAACAACTCCCACCACGACCCCATTGAGCCCTGGGTGGATGGACGCGAGCCGACCGGACACCAAAACACCAACGAAAAGGGCGAAGAATACGGCAGAGATGATGGATACGAGCAGAATGAGTCCTCTGACACTCTCTTGAGTCACGGTAGTGGACGTAACCCCGTTAACCGATCCGGTGCTGGTAGTTGAAAGTAGAAAAGTGTCCAACACCAGGCTGACGAAAGCCAGAAGCATCGCCCCCAGCGCCACCGTGGTTATAGTGCCCAGGACCACACCTACCCAGCGAATGCGTCTCATCAACTAGGCTTCTCCTAGCTTTCAGGATTGATTTCTATCCTCCAGCACCTCATCCACGAGGGAGACGCCGCGCTCTATGGTTTCCCGGGCGATTAGAGGGTCATGCACATTCTCTACCACTTCCCGGTCGGCCCGCGCGTAGATCTCAAAGACCTCCGCCGTTCGGGAGTCCGCAGAGAGCCTCGGTTTCACTTTGATCATAGCGTAGAGAACCGTTACCTTGTGTGAGAAGAAAGCCATCATCTCCCCGGCGATTTTCTGTCTGCGCTCCCGGTTTTGGATCGCCAGGCCAGCCGCCAGCGGCAGTAGTACAAAGTTGGATACAAAGGCGACGAGGAAGAGTGCAGTCCAGGAGACCTCCGTCCACGCCATTCCGATGGCATAGAAAAAGAGCTGTGAAGCCGTAGTCAGCACAACAGGGACGCCGACCACACCAACCGCTATCCAAGCTGGCGACCACGGTTCCCGAGTAGACGAAGTGTTCCGCCCCGAAGAAGGTTCTCGGGTCCGTTTTCTTAACCTGGTGAGGTTTGGGCTCACAGAAAAACCGCCGATAGTAGACGCCAGGTTTCCGATAGAGAAAGGATAACCGAGAGAGTAACATCGCGCCAGAATCGCAAAAGTATATTACGGCGCGAGGTCTCCTAGCGGCGCGTGTTTTGCCAAGATTTCTTCCGCTTCCCCGGCCGGCAGCGGTTCCGAAAAGTATCGTCCCTGCGCCAGATCACAGCCCAGAGACTTGAGCAGCATTGCTTGCTCTTCTGTCTCGACACCTTCGGCCGTCACACTCATGTTCAGGCCGTGGGCAATGTCTATTGTCCCACGGAGTAGAACTTTATCTTCGGTGGCTTCCGTGACCAGCTCTACGAATGAGCCGTCGATCTTGAGCAGACCCGCTGGCAGACGCTTGAGATACGAGAGAGAAGAGTAGCCGGTCCCAAAGTCGTCTATAGCGAACCGTACTCCCAGATCTCTGAGCTTTGCCAGAGTGTGTACATGGCCTTCGGCATCATCCACCAACACGTTCTCCGTAACTTCCAGGGTCAACGATTCCGGCTCTAGCCCGGTTTCTCTCAGAACATTCTCGACTTTGTCAACGAGGTCTGTGTTCTGAAGTTGCTTTATGGAGAGGTTTACACCGATAATTAGGGGTGGGCTGTACGGATAGCGTCCTTGCCATCCGCGCATCTGCCGGCAAGCCTCGCGGAGCACCTTCTCGCCGATATGATCTATCATGCCGGTCTCTTCCGCAACCGGAATAAACTCGTCGGGAGTTACCAACCCTCTTCGCGGATGCTCCCAGCGCACCAGTGCTTCCATCCCGACAATTTGTCCGGTCTCTAGTAACACTAGCGGCTGGTAAAGCACCCTGAACTCGTCGCGCTCCAGAGAAGCCCTCAGGTCGTTCTCGACCTCTAAACGCTGCATTGAGCGACGTTCGGTCTCCAGGTCGAACAAAGCGTAACGGTTCTTACCCGTGGTTTTTGCCTTGTACATCGCCAGGTCGGCGCTTCGCAAGAGTTCTCCAGGTTGATGGTCACTTCCATTCTTTACAACGATGCCAATGCTAACACTGGTAAATTGCCGGTGATTTTCGAGGTCGAACGGCCTACTCAACGCGTTCAAAATCCGCTCCGCGACAAGCTCTGCCTCGCCCGGCTCCGGGATTTCCTCCAGCAGCACGGCGAACTCATCTCCGCCCAAACGGGCGGCTGTGTCTTCGGGTCTCAAGCATTCTTTGAGACATTCCGCGGCGGCAGCAAGGAGTTGGTCACCCGTGTCGTGTCCGAGTGTGTCGTTGATGTATTTGAAGTTGTCGAGGTCCAAGAAGAGCACCGCGACGCTCTTTTTGCGACGTTTAGCGCGCTCCAGTGCGTGCTGAAGTCTGTCTGTAAAGAGGTTGCGGTTCGGCAAATCTGTGGGATCGTCGTGTAAAGCCTGGTGTTGCAGTTGGCTCTCGAAGTTTTTGCGTTCAATGAACTGGCCGATCTGACTGCCGATAGCGGTCATCATATCTAGCACTTCTTTGTCTGGCTGGCGTACCTCGGGGCAGAAGAAATCCATGACCCCAAAGACATTTCCTCCGAGGAGGATCGGAAACCCGAACCCTCCGCGCAGGCCCGCCTTTAAGGCTATCGGCATCCTCGGAAGGTTATCGACGTCCCAGACGTCGGATATCCAGGCGGGCTCCCCACTCTCCCATATTCGCCCTGGCATTCCCTCACCCCGGGAGAAAGTCGTCTGGCGAGTTGCCTCGATGAATTCCGAGACATCTATGTTTGGCCCATTCCAGGTCTGGATGCAGCGCAACACTCCTGCTTCCCAGTCGACATTCCAGAATTCTCCCACCTCCCACTCAAGATTTTCACAAATAGCCTGGAGGATCTTTGGAGCGGCATCCTCCAGCGTGGAGGTTTCGGCCAGTACACGCGTTACTTCGTGGTGGGCCGCACGCCGCCGCTCCTCCCATTTTCGCCCGGTAATATCCTGGACCGTACCGGCGATCCTCATCAAATCACCCGTCTCGTCGTAGTCCATCTCGAAAGAGTTCTGCACGATCTGCACCTCGCCGTCCGGTCGGACGATGCGGCACTCGACCTGGAGCTTTTCACCGGACCTGCGAACTTCCTCCTGCGTCTTCTCTATGTATTCTTTGTCGTCGGGGTGGATAACGCTCATCGCATCTTCATAGGTAGGGACGAACTGTTTCGGAGTGAAACCATAGATGCGGTAGAGCTCATCCGCCCAGTACAGATCCCCACCGATCACCTGATCCAAGTTTCCAACGCGGGCCATCCTCTGGGCCGCCGCGAGGCTGCCCTCGCTCCTACGCAACGCCTCCTCGTACCTCTTCCGATCTGTGATGTCTCGCGCTACTCCAAACATGCCCGCTACATTGCCCTCCCCATCCCGGTACGGGCCTTTGGTAGAGAGGAAGGTGCGCGTCATCTGCCCCTCTGCCGCTTTAGTATCCTCTGTGGTACGGGTCTCTCCCGCGGCCAAAACCTCCTGGTCCGCTTCGATTACTTCTTGTCCGTCCTCTTCGGAGAATAGCTCTATGTCATCTTTACCGATTATCTCCTCGACGCTCTTGCCGAGCGCTTCGGCTCCGGCTCTTTTTATCATCAGATAGCGGCCCCGGAGGTCTTTTACGAATACGGCGTCGGTGGTGCCCTCCATTACTGATTGCAACAGGTCGTGGCTCCCTTTCAGTTCGTTCTCGGCCTGTTTGCGATCTGTAACGTCTTGTACCGTGCCGAACATTCTGATGGGCTCGCCGGACTCGCCGGCCACCACATCTCCGCGCACCGTAAGTACCCGCAACCCCCTATCCGGATGCACCCGGCGATGATCGAACCGGAACTTTGAGAGGTTTTCGTATGCGGTCCCGACTGTTTTGGCAACGTGCTCCTTATCCTCGGGATGCGCTATTTCAAGCACGTCTTCGTAGGTACCGCCAAACTCGCCCGGGGCCACCCCGTATATCCGATAGAGTTCTTCCGACCACACAATGGTGTCCGTGAACACCTGCCAGTCCCAGTTGCCGATTTGGGCGACCCGCTGGGCCTCGACGAGTCGTCGCTCGCTTTCTTTGAGGGCTTTCTCGGCTTGCCGGCGTTCTGTGACATCCTGGGAGTTGACTACGATGCCATGCAACCCCGGATCTTCGAGCAGGTTGCTGCCGGTTGCTTCGAACCAACGGCCAGGACCCGTCCGCATGACGAAACCTGAACTCCACTAGATTGCTAGCTTCTTGGTTGTTCAAGAACTCAGCAAATTTGCCGGCTGTATACTCCAGATCGTCCGGATGGATGTAGTCGAATACTTTTGCTCCTACCAACTCCTCCGGCCGATAACCCAACGTCGTCTCGACGGCCGGGCTCTCGTAGCGAATAGTGCCGTCGGCTTCGATGATCGTGATTATGTCTTTCCCATACTGAACCAATACAGCCTGCAGCCGCTCTTCACTCTCCCTGAGCTCTTCTTCTGTCTGCTTACGGCCGGGCACCTCCCGCTGCACCGAAACGAAGTGAGTAGTCTTGCCAGACTCATCGGCGATAGGAACGGTGTTGATCTCCACCCAAAACTCCGTGCCGTCCTTGCGGTAGTTGAGCAACTTTACCCTTACCGGCTCTTGCCTGGAGAGCGCGGTACGAACCTCGTCCAGCCGCTTGCGGTTCGTCTTTGGCCCCTGAAGGATGCGCGGCGTCTTCCCGATCACCTCCTCCGGAGCATAGCCCGTTGTACGCGTAAAGCTCTCGTTGACAAGACTATTCTCGGCCCCGGCTCGTCAATAGGCTCGGCTTCTGTGACCAGTATGGCATCGTTGACGCTACTAACTACCGACTCCAAAAACCGCAACCTTGCGGAGGACCCATGAACCGGATCGATAGGCGATTTTTCAGCCATACTTGTCCAGAGTTACTTTCTCATACACTACTTTTTCCTTGCAACAAGTTCTTTGGCGTTTACTTTCAGGAAGCTGTAGTAGATTGGTAAAGGAGTCTAACACCTACGCTCCCTCGAGCCTATTCCCACCTGTACGACCAGAAGCCACCATAGAAATTGTCTACGGAAAGTCCAATACAACGGGCTTGGATCCAACGACTACTCTTATGCTCCTCAACACTCCTTTGTGAATGCTCTTCGCTATTCTCGGCCAATTTTTTGGTGATCTAGAAGTATCGGTACAAAATCGAAAATCTTTAACCCGCTGGATCGCAGGAGCGAGACCTCACCCCTCTCCCCAACTTGAACTTTGAAGCCCGGTTTTGCAGCGACGCTCCAGCTCCTTCTGCGCCCGCCAGCGTGCGATGATGCCGGGCCGCTTGCCGAGCGTGCGCGAACCCTCGCGACTCGCCACGGAGAAACGCCCGTTCTCCAGCCGTCCCAAGAGATGCTGATTAGCCTGCTGCTCCCGGTCCGGGATGGAGAAGTCATGGTAGAGCAGGGCCGCCGAGACATCGCCGGGCAGCGTTGTTTGTGGCGAGAGTGGGCTTACGAGTGGGCGTTCGGATTCCCAGTCTTCGACCGTTACGGTATCGGAGGAAACAAAACCTTTATCAGTTTTCCAGGCGAGGATGCCGTGGTCCGGTTCGGTGCGGCGGACAACGGGTCGGGGAGTGTCGGTTTCGGTGAAGCGGAGGATCAGACGCGGCACATACCACCAATTATCGCGCCGCAGCACGAGGCTCCCGATGAGCTGACGGGAGGGCCAGAATTTGCGGAGCTCCCAATACAGAAGCTCGTCCAGAAATACGTCTCCTTCGGCGTCAGCGATCACCTCCACCATCCCCTCGACCGCGAGCGGGCTCCATCCTACCCGCGCGAGCCGCGAGTCGGAGAAAGTAAGGGACACCCGCGGCGATTTCGTCAGCCGGTTGGCGAGGTCTGTGCGAGAGTACGGAAGGGCGAACGCCGGCTCTTTCTGCATGAGCAACGGTGTCAGGGGTTCGATGCGGGGCGAGCCGTCCGCATCCAGGTAAGAGAGTTCGGCAACGGCGGCCATCTCTGCCGAGGTACACAGGGTCTGTTGGTCATATACGGTCATGGGGTTGTAATGATAAACCTCAAACACTATAGTGGCTGCAGCGGAGTTAGGTTCGCTACTGTGTAGATCATTAGGGGACAAGGTACAGAAAGAAAACAAGGAGGAGTAGGAAATGCCAGCGATATTCGTGGTCGTTGTTGTACTGGTCGCTTTCTTTTTGGCTTACACGTTCTACTCGAAGTATCTGGCCGAGAAGGTCTACGCGCTGGACAAGTCTTTCGAGACCCCGGCACACGAGTTCGAGGACGGCGTGGACTATGTGCCGACTAACAAGCATGTGCTATTCGGACACCACTTCACCTCGGTGGCTGGGGCGGCGCCCATTGTGGGACCGGCGATTGCGGCTTTCTGGGGCTGGCTACCGGCGCTGTTGTGGATCACCTTCGGCACCATCTTCGCCGCCGGGGTCCACGACTTCGGGTCCCTGGTCGTCTCGGTCCGTAACAAAGGGCAAAACATAGGCACGCTCTCTTCGGGCGTCATAAGCAATCGGGCCCGAACTTTGTTCCTGATCATTCTCTTCTTCCTGCTGACGCTGGTGAACGCGGTCTTCGGGGTCGTGATGGCGATCCTCTTCGAGGCGAACCCTGGGGCCGTGATACCGGCCGTGGCGATCATCCCGATAGCCATAGTTATCGGCCAGTACGCCTACCGGGGACGAGGCCCGATCCTTATTCCGGCGCTCGTCGCCGTCGCGCTTTTGTACGCCCTAATCCCGGTCGGCCAGTTGTTTCCGATACAGGTTGACGGGTTGGCGGGCATCTTCGGCCTGGAGCCGCGGACGATGTGGGTAGTACTGATCTTCGCCTACACCTGGTTCGCCTCGCGGCTACCGGTGTGGCTCCTCTTGCAGCCACGCGACTACATCAACTCGTTCCAACTCTTCGTAGCTTTGGGTGTGATCTTCCTCGGCATAGCCGTCGGCTTCGACACCATTGCGGCCCCGGCCATCAACTCGAACGTGCCGGCGGGCTCGCCGAGCATCTTCCCGTTCCTGTTCATAACCATCGCCTGCGGAGCGATCTCCGGCTTCCACACCCTGGTCGCCTCCGGCACCTCATCCAAACAGCTAGACAACGAGGAGGACGCCCGGTACGTCGGCTACATGGGCGCTTTGGGCGAGGGGTCTCTGGCCCTCGGCTCTCTCCTGGCGGTTACGGCCGGTCTCGGCGCCACCGCAGCGTGGCAAGGAAATTACCCCGACTTCGCCACCGCTTCGGACGGGGCGGTCGGATATTTCACCCAGGGCGTCGGGAGCTTCGCCAGTAATCTCGGCATCCCGGAAACCGCGGGCGTCATCTTCGCGGCGGTCGTGGTCATTACCTTTGCTGGCACGACGATGGACACCGGCATCCGGCTCCAGCGCTACATCATCCAGGAGATCGGGGAGATCTCCGGCATAAGACCCCTCACCCGCAACGTAACACTGACGACCACGATCGGGGTTCTGATACCGTTAGGCCTCGCGCTGTATCCGGGCGGAGACCGCGGCGGCGAGGCCGGGTTCGTCTTCGGTTACCTGTGGCGGCTCTTCGGAACCACCAACCAACTCACCGCCGGCCTCGCGCTGACCGTGATAGCGATCTACGTCTTCACCCGGGGCCGCAACTTCCTAGTCCAGATCGTGCCGCTCGTCTTTCTGCTTTCGATGACGACCTACGCGCTGTTCATCCAACTCGTAGAGTTCTACAACGAGGGTTCCTGGCTGCTGCTGGTCGTTGATGCGATCGTTTTCATCCTCGCCGTCTGGCTGATAGTCGAAGCGATCATGGCCTTCAACCGGGCTCGGGGACAGCGGGACCGGAACGATCGCGGAGCCACCCCGGAGTAAGGAGTGATAAGCTTGATGCACAGGATCATCCTGGTCCGCGAGTGGGACTCCCAAACGAGCGCCTCCGGGTGCTGTGGCAAACTCGGAGGCGAGAACACCGAACTCGGCGACCCCAGCACCTTCAAGCACAACCGCGACGAGATGGAGAAGATGGGCGCGGTCTACCGCGCCCTCCGCAAAGACCTCTTCGATGAAGAAGTCGAGATGACCGTTGTGGACCCGCGTAATATGGTCTGGCTCATCCCGTCGATGCTAAAGGACGCCCGAAAGCGCGGCCTCTCTATCCGCGAAACCTTCAAGCAGATAAACCGTGGCGTCTCCTACAACGCTGTAGTCCTGGACGGCAAAGTCCTCTTCTCCGGCCACATCCCCGAACCAGCGGACGCCGTTGCCGCCATCCGCTCCGACATGGACGAAATGGCGACGCCGGTAGGGGCCTGAAAGGAACCTGAATGTCGCCGAGCCTGCGGGAAATCTACGATAAGATCAACGAACTGAACGAAGAGTTCCTCGTTAGCAAGTGGCGCTCGGGCCTCCAAAAAGAAGCAAACCGCCAGCAGGACGCCCTAATGGCGATGCTCTTTCTCGAAGCCCTCGGCGTCCCCAACCCGACGAGCTACTATTCCCTGGCATTCTACCCGGAGTTCGTAGAATCCTTCCATCAGTGGCACCGCCGGATGGGGATAGAGACCTTCCCCGAAGCTGGCTTCTGCTGTTGAGTGAGGATTCCGGCAAAAACCGTCTGGCCTTCTTCGGCGGCAAGGGCGGCGTCGGAAAGACAACCCTAGCCGCAGCCTTCGCCACCCTGCTCGCAAACCGCGGAGAGAAAACCCTACTCGTCTCCACTGACCCGGCACACTCCACGAGCGACATCCTCGGCATGCAGCTTGCAGGCGAGCCGCAGCACGTAGAGGGAAACCTTTGGGCTGTAGAGATAGACGCCGAAAAGGACGCCGCGGAGTACATAGAGAAGATCAAGGTAGATGCTAAAGACTCGGTCAGCATCGAGGTGCAGCCGACGGTCGAACAACACCTGGACCTCGCCAAAAATAGTCCCGGCACCGAAGAGTCAGCGCTCTTTGACCGCTTCGTGAACCTTATCGCCCTCTCCCCCGATGAGTACGATCGCATCGTCTTCGACACCGCCCCCACCGGCCACACCCTGCGTCTCCTGACGCTCCCAGCACTGCTCACAGCCTGGGCTGAAGGCATGGTGCGCCAGCGGGAGAAGGTTGCCGGGGTGGAGCGGATGATGCGTAACCTGGCCGGTAGCGACGCGCCGGAGGGCGACCCCATTCTAGACCGCCTCCGCGAACGCCGGAACAAATTCCACCACGCCCGTCACCGGCTGCTCGAAGACACGACCTTCTACCTGGTCCTCATCCCCGAGCGACTGCCAATAGAAGAAACGGACCGCGCCCTCAAGACTTTGACCGGCAATGATGTCCACGTCGGGGCACTGGTAGTAAACCGCGTCTTCCCCGATACGGTAGACGGAGACTTCATGCGCTCCCGTCTGGAACAACAGTCAGAGTATCTGGAAGAAATAGAGAGCCGCTTCGTGAAGAAACAGGTGGTTCGCGTCGAGCAGGGAGCCCGCGACATAACAGAGCGAGGACAGTTAGACTCCATCGCCCGGCAATTGGATGAGGCTGGGCTCGGCTGACTCAGCCGCTCTACGCTTTCTCCTTTGCCCGCTCGATGTAAGCTTCGGCGGCTTCAGCGTTGTTGTAGCTCAGCGTGCCGCCGGTCATAGGGTTGTTTATTTCGTAGTGTCCGCCGGCTTTCCGGTTCATGATGACGGGATAGTAGCGGTCATCGACCTGCTTTATTGCGTATTCCATGGGTTCTTCTCTCTGGTCCATAGGATTGAATTCCTCCGGGATGCGAATTTGCTGGCGGGTTCTTTCTACTACATAGCGAGGCCGTCCACCGGAATCCGAACTTTGGGTTCAGGTTTTCGTTTACATCGGGATCAAAGCTGGTAGTTTGAAAGGAATACTGTACGCCCGACTTATCCGCCGACGCGTATCGGTGAGAGAGGAGAGGCATAATCTCGGTAACCGAAGAAGCGAAAGAACTCTTTGCAGATGTCGACCGCCCAGAGGGAACGGTCTTACGCCTGGACCCGGTAACGGACCAGGACAGCAGCGAGACCCAGATCAGTCTCGGCGCCGGAGAGGAACTGGACGGAGACCAGGTAGTAGAGCACGCCGGGGAGAATATCCTCCACATATCCGCCCCTATAAGCGAAGCCCTCGATGGCAGCACTATCGACCGGGTGGAGACTCCCGAGGGCCCAGGCATAGGCATCGCCCCTCCCGAACAACCCGGTTCCTAGAACGAGAACTACCCCCAGAGAATCGAAGAGACCCTGCGTGGTAGCGTGGTAGGCGGGGTCTCTTTTTGTTCCGGCACATCTTCCGGTAGAGTAAGCGCGTGGATACTTCCGTAAACCACGTGGTAATAGTCGGTGGCCCGGAGGAAGAGGTCGAGCTTCTGGCGATAGTGCTGGACGACGGCGAAGCTATACCGCTCTTCGACTCTATTGAGGAGGCTGAAGAGTTCCTCTCCGCAACCGGAGGCTTCGGAGAAGATTGGCTGGCGCGAGAGGTCACGGCTTCCGTTCTCCTAGAGTTTCTAGAGTATCAAGATGATGCGGTAGCGTACGTCGCCCTGAGCCCGCCACCCGAGCGGCTGGAGGGCGGCATGGAGGTACAGGTGATCCCCCGTGAAGCTTTCACCAGCCTGCTGGAGCATCAATCCTCCGTAGATCCACCGGCTGAGAGCAAAGGTTTCTGGCGAAGGCTGTTGGGACGTTGAAGTTCCTCAAGGCCTGACTAATTCTGCTTTTCGGTACTCATCCGCATCCCGTAACGAGGTTTGAGGGTAAAACTGGGTTCGGGTTCTACCGGATGGCCGGGTACAAGAGAGAGCTTGTAGCGTTGGGCGACGGTTGCCAGAGCTAGCTTCGCTTCCATGACGGCGAAGTTGTTGCCGATGCACTGGCGGGGTCCGCCGGAGAACGGGAAGTAAGCGTACTTCGGGCGTCCGGCGCTTCGCTCCAGCGTAAAGCGTTCGGGGTCGAAGCGCTCCGGAGCATCCCAGAGTCCCGGATGCCGGTGGGTGACATACTGGCTAAGGACGACGCGGGAGCCTTTCGGGATACGGTACCCACCAACATCATCATCTTCGGCCACGAAACGGGAGAGTCCCCACACCGGCGGTAACAGTCGCATGGATTCTTTGAGAACCATCTCCGTGTAAGAAAGCCTTTCCAGGTCTTCGAAAGCGGGGGTACGGCCGCCGAGAACGCGGTCCAGTTCCTGGTCTAGCTTTCTCCGAGCTTGTGGGTGTGAGTCCAGGAGATACCAGGTCCAGGTGAGGGCGCGGGCAGTAGTTTCGTAGCCGGCGGTGAGTATGGTCATGGCTTCGTCCCGCAACTGACGCGGGCTCATGGCTTCGTTGTTCTCGTCGCGGGCTTCGAGGAGCACGGAGAGAAGGTCTTCCCGGCTTTCACCGCTCTTTCGCCGCCTCCGGGCCAGACCGTCGACGAGCCCGTTTAGCCTCTCCACGGCGGCCCGGTATCGGCGGTTGTTCGGCGTGGGGATTCCGAGCGGTACCGGTAGGAACCGGCCTGTCCGTTGGAACCCGAGCGTGAGAACGGTTTGTAGGGCCTGACCGACTTCTCCGGCCTCACGAGTTACGTCGGTGCTGAAGAGGGTGCGGCCGGTGATCTCCAGGGTCAGGCGCGACATCTCCGCGTCTACGTCCAGAGGCTCGCGGTCAGCCCCGCCCTCCCAGCGTTCCAGCATTTTCTCGGTCGTCTCCGTCATGGTCTCAGCCAAGTTCCTGAGGCGTTCGCGGTGGAAGGCGGGTTGGACAACGCGGCGCTGGCCGCGCCAGAAATCTCCCTCGCTAGAGAGTAGGCCATTGCCCACGATCTTTATGTGCTCGTAGCCGTCTTTGAGGTAGTTGCGGGGATTTTTCTGCAGAACGTGTCCAATATAGTCCGGATGGGCCAGCAGGCAGATCCGGTACGGTCCCAGCCGGAACCGCACGAAGTCCCCGTGCAGCCGTCGGGCCTCGGTGAGCAGACCTAGCGGATCCCGTCGCATCTTCGGGGCGCTGCCCAATACGGGGTTTCCCCGCAGGTACGGTGGCTCTTTTGTGCTCGTCTCTCTTTTCATGCGATCCCGGAAGTTTACTATCCGGCGGTCCGTCCGTTAGGTCTTACTGCTCTTCGTTTTCAGCATCGGCCAGGGCTTTCAGGGCCGTTTCGCGGTTCATACCAGCGCCACCCAGGATGTCGACCGCCGCAGAGTAGATTTGATCTACGAGGGCGTTGAACGCCAGGTTCTCTCTCAAGGCTTGGTGGTCCCGGAGCAGTGCGCTGGCCCCCGTCGCGGATTGCAAGGCGAACTGCCGCGTGCTTTCCGGATCTCCGGCGGTCCGCAAGTACACGTCCAGGGCCTCCGTGGCCAGAGCCAGATCCCGTATCGCTCCCGACAGCGCTGACGGACCAGCTTCATCCTCCTGCACTACGCCCAGTGCGGAACGGGCCAGGGCCCTTATATCGCGTACTATGAGGTCTATCTGATCTGCCGCACCGGCGTACAGGTCGAGATGCCTCAAAGCCCGACGCCGCGGTGGGGCTAGTCGGGCCGTCTCCCGGCCGGCCGCCACGGCCTCCTTGAACCCGCCCACCCGGGCATCGATCTCCCGGGCCTTCAAGTACGCATCTTCGGCCCTTTGGGGATCACCTTCGTCGAACGCAATCGCCAATTCTTCCAGCACGAGCATCGACTCTTCAAAGACAGGATGCGCGGCCTTCTCTACCATACGTTCTGGGTTGATGGGCAGCACGGCGTTTATGAGCAGTGCCGTGCCGCCGCCGATCAGTGCTTCTATGAAACGATCCGGCGGAAACCCTCCAGTATCCGAAGACCGGAAGGTGATCATGAGTATCATCGCCGAGATGGCCGCTTCGTTGACACCCACCTCCCCACGACCTAGGAAAACGGCCGCCGACATCGCCAGGGCCACGAGCACCGCGCTCTGCAAAGCTCCGATGCCGAGCAGAGAAACGACGAGGTCAACGAGCACCACCCCGAAGGCCACCCCAAGCGTGAGTTCGACCGTGCGCCAGCCCCGCTCACCGACCGTCAGGCCGAGCGAGATGACCGCTGCTATCGGGGCGAATTCAGGAGATCCCTCAAGTAGCAACACTGCAAGAAAATACGCCACACCGGCGGCCACCGTAGTCTGGAGGATCTGCCACCACGCCGAACGCAGGCGTATGGCGCCAGAACGCAGTCGGTAGAGTACCCGCGTGTGTACCCTAACCTTCTCCAACCAGGAAGAAGCTCTCTCCCACTTCATTGTTCATTCCTCTTTATCGTCGGCGTCATCTGACCGCCACGTACAATACTCGGATAACTCGGAGATTAACAGCGGAGCCGACTTCGTCGTTCGGTATTCTTACACCGGGGCAACTCTGTTGAGGGGCTATCCCGGTCTAGTCAGAAGCTCTACCTCGTGCGCATCGAGAACCTCTTGCCGGATGGAATTTCCGAGCTTCTCGCGTCGTACAAAGCCGGCCCCCACCGAAACGGGGGTGTAGGAACTGAACGTAACGAGCCGATACCGTCCAGGTCCTCTGCGGCGGGTCGGGCGATGCTCGACCCACAACAAGGGACGCGGGAGATCCGGCAAACCTTCGGGAAAATGTTGCCGTACGACCTCAGCCGCCAGATATTCGGACAGCTCGGAGACGAACACTCCCCCACTTCGCAACTCCTCGCACAAGACCACCGGAGCGTCGCCTTTTTCACCCCGGTATACCCGGACCCAACAACACCGCGCCCCGAAGCGGTATCCCCGTCGGTTGTGGATGTACTCGGCCGTGAGGTTCATGCTGTACCTTGCTACCGCAAGCAGCCGGGGCTGGGACTAGCTCTCCGCGCCTCCCGGACGGTTGACGACCTGGTCTATGACCCCGTACTCGACGGCAGCCTCGGGACCAAGCATGTAGTCGCGGTCGGTGTCGTGTTCGATCTTCTCGTAGTCCTGGCCCGTCATCTCAGCGTACAGCTCATTCATCCGCTGCTTGGTATGCACGAGTTCTTTTGCATGAAT
Organism: Rubrobacteraceae bacterium; assembly: GCA_965214475.1. Taxonomy (GTDB): domain Bacteria; phylum Actinomycetota; class Rubrobacteria; order Rubrobacterales; family Rubrobacteraceae; genus SIRX01. The sequence goes on from OZ243953.1 coordinate 1,366,237, forward strand.
CTCCACGTCCGAGACCTGCCCACCGAGGCCTCCACTGATACTCGGTTGGTGCAAGAGAATCCTGGTGTTGGGCAAGGCGCTTCGCTTGCCTTTTGCCCCGGCAGCAAGCAGGAACGAGCCCATGCTCGCAGCCATGCCTAGCGCCGTTGTCGCCACATCAGCCGAGACGAATTGCATTGTGTCGTAGACCGCCATCCCGGCGTAAACGCTCCCGCCGGGCGAGTTGATGTACAGGTTTATGTCCTGATCCGGGTCTTCGGAATCGAGGTGCAAAAGCTGCGCCATGATGACGTTTGCGATCTGATCGTCCACCGGTGTGCCGAGGAAGATGATCCTATCCGACAACAACCGCGAGTAAATGTCCATCGTCCGCTCACCCCGCGGACTCTGCTCCGTAACGTAGGGAATAACCATCTTCGGGTCCTGAGTCATCTGCGAGCCTCCTTCAAAGCTATTGGGCTATACTTATAGAGTAACATTGTTGTAGTGTTTGTACAAGTTTTTTGCAGTGTTTGGAGGTGAGAGATTTGGATCTACCACATCTGAGGAGGTTTCGACAGCAGGCGGTGATGAGCCAGGATCAGCTCGCGGAGCAGAGCGGTGTGGCGCGGGACACGATCTCCAAGTTGGAGACTGGGCAGCGTAAAGCTTACCCAAGCACTATTCGCAAGTTGGCCAGTGGGTTGGAAGTCAGGCCCCAGATACTGCTCGGTAGCATCGAATACGAGGAAGACGAGTCTCGGAAACCTGAAGAAACCTCCGAAACAGAAGACACGCGGGCTCCCGAAAGAGAGGAGAGAAAGATAGGCTTCCACCCGGGTGAGCAACTTTAGGTAGTTTTGCATGGATATATGGTCTTCGAAGCCAAACCGACGAGCCTTCTGCAGGGACTCGTCGGCTCGTTCTCTCGTTTCCGTAAAAAACCTCTACCTAAAGATGCGGCGAACCAGCAAGACTCCGGCGGCGGAGAGGAGAGCGCCACCGACCAGTGCCAACGGCATCCCGCCAGTATCTGGGAGAACCGATACTGAAGACCCCTCCTTGGAGTTCCCGGTCGAATCCTCTACCGGCTCGCTGGCTGGCTCATCGGCTGGATTACCAGTCGGTTCTTCGGCTGGCTCATCGATCGGATCTTCTCTTGGATCCTCGGCTGGTTCTTCTATGGGGGCGGCTTCCAAAACGGTTACGGAGCCGGCGCTGATCGGGGGCGGACAGATATCAGGCACCGCCTCGTTGGTCCAAGGGTGTAGGACACCTCAACGAAATCTCCATAACCTATGTCTTGTATCGTGGTCGGGTAGTCTGTGCCATCTCGGCGAACGAAGAACTCCGTCTCGGCTTCGGCGAAGGATACTTGCCAACTGGTGCCACCCGCACAGGGTTCGCCGCTCTGATCCGAGTCTACCCGCATCCCCGACACGCCTACGTCATCCGCGTACCCTCAGAAGGTCTCCGTAGTCGGACTGCCAGGCTCTCCTTCTCCAGGCGAATATTGATCCGCCACCTCTTGTGCAAAGCCCGGTGCGGCAACCAGCATCGTCGCCACCGTCATCGTCATCGTCAACAACGCCAATAGCTTCTTCACCATGCCTCCTTCGCAAGACTTTACAACTTCTGAACAAACTCTCGCACGAGGTCTGGTTTTTGCCATCCTCCGTATGGAGGGTTCCGAGCGGTCAAAAGGATGAACCTCCGCACGGGGTAGCGGGAGGAAAGCCCAGTGTTTCGGTCCGACTTTCTAGAGACCGGGTGTCCTATCGGCAGGTTTCGTTTAGAATGAGTCTGCGTTCACGACACGAAGTTCAAACCCGACATTGGCCGGGAGCTTTTGGGTGAAAGGAGACCTATGATGAAGAGGTTGTCTACGCTAATATCAGTGTCGATGATTTTCTTTCTCTTCGCCGTTCCTGCACTGGCACAAGAAACCGGTTCCCCCTTAGAGACGGCCACCGATCAATACGGACCTGATAATGGCTTAACACAGGAGTCCGCGGAGGCTGCCATCAACGCTGTACAAGACCTTATAGGTCAAGAAGGCACGGATGTAGACGGCGCTGAGGCTTATGCTGCGGCCCTCAATGCTGCTCAGGAGACCGGCGTAGACGAGAAAACAGCAGAAGTAGTCGCGGCCCAGGCAGTAGCAGAGGTATCCGAGGAGCCCGAAGAGTCTAAAGAACCCGAAACATCTAAGAAACGTGAGATTACTGAGTTGCCGGATACGGGTGGTGTACCGGCCTTTCTTCTTGCCGGAGGTATTTTGGTAGGCGCGGGACTCTCTTTGCGTGGCGTTCTCCGGTAATGAACTTTCCGTAGTCCGTCAAGTTACAGACGTATGATGCCGCGGCGCAGGGCAGCGGTTACGGCTGACGTTCGGTCTGTGACTTCGAGTTTGTTGAAGATGTGGAGTATGTGAGACTTTACGGTGGTGTCACTGATCCAGAGTTGCTTAGCTATGTCTTTGTTGCTCGCGCCCCCGGCGACGAGCTCCAGAATTTCTATTTCGCGCGTGCTCAATAGCTCGTCTAACGGTTGTCGAACGCGCTGGACGAGCCGGGCGGCCACGTCCGGGGCCAGGGGAGACTTCCCCTCCGCTGCCGCCCGGATGGCCTCGAAGAGGTCTTCCCGCGGCGCGTCCTTGAGCATGTAGCCGGTGGCTCCTTTCTCAAGGGCCCTGAGAATGTCGGCGTCGCTCTCGTAGGTGGTAAGGACCAGGATGTTTGTCTCCGGGTACTGATCTTTTATGCGGGAGATAGCCTCCACCCCGTCCATCTCCGGCATTCGGAGGTCCATCAGGACCACGTCGGGAGAGAACCGCCCGGTAAGGGCCACAGCCTCCGTGCCATTGGTAGCCTCCCCCACCACCTCGAAGTTTTCCTCACCGGAGAGCATGCCGCTGAGCCCGGCCCGGACTACCGGATGGTCGTCGGAAATTAGTAACCGTATAGCGTGAGTCATGGCGTCTCCTGCAAGGACTCTGTAGTTCGCTGAATGGCGGCTACCGGCAGCTCTGCGACCAGCGTGGTCCCTTCTCCCGGCGCACTCTCGACGGTGAGCTTGCCGCCATGCTGTTCGACCCGCTCGCACATGGTGTGGAGCCCGAAACCGCCCTCGGGAGTTCTGGCAGGGTTGTGCTCGGAATCGAACCCTTCGCCGTCGTCGATCACGTCTAGCGCCACGCGATCGCTCATATAGGAGAGCGTCATTACGACGCGCCCCGCGCAGGCGTGTTTTTGGACGTTGGCGAGGGCTTCCTGTGCCACACGTACGAGCATGGCTTCGGCCTCGGCAGAGAGCGGACGCGGTGTGCCGGTCAAGGCAGCAGAGGCTTGTACGCCGGAAGAATTCGACCAGCGTGCGGCTAGCTGCGCGAGCGCCTCGGGCAACGAAGCGTTCTCTAGATACTCTGGCCGGAGGGCCCACACCAATCGGCGGGCCTCCGTTAAGCTCTCGCGGGCCGTGAGGCGTGCCTGATCCAGATGCCACTTTGTCCGTGTTTCCTCTGAAATTTCCTCGGGCAAGGCCCCCTCCGCGGCTTCCAGGTTCATCACGATACTGGTAAAGCCCTGGGCGAGAGTGTCGTGGATCTCACGGGCCAACCGCTGCCGCTCACCGAGCATGCCGGCCTTCCTGCCGGATCGACGTGCTTGATCCAGCAGCCGCACGTTCTCCAACGCCAATGCCGCTGGTCCGCTAGTGGTTAGGTAGGAGCGGGTGGCTCCCCGCGAAAACCCACGCTTTTTGCGGGAGGAGATCACGAGCATTCCCCGGGAAGCTTCGTTCGGAGGTACGAGCGGAATGATCAGCAGCGATCGGGCGCCGTTCTCTTCCCAAGTCTTGCGCCCGGCGGCGGATAACTCCACAGTCTGTAGTTCCCGAGGCCTCCGAGCTTTTTGTTCCGTTGTCGTGGTTATTTGACTCGCGGCAAGTTGCGTGCCGGGAGGCCACTGCCGTGCCCTCCTCGGACTCCAGGAACCTATTAGTAAGAGGTTGTCGCCACCGTTCTGTGAGTTGTCCTCCCAAAGCGTTACGCTGTTCACTTCCGTGCCAGCCAGGTTCTCACCAATGGCGGCTACTATCTCTCGTGGGCTCCGCGCCGTGCTTACCGCCCGGCTAGTCTCGTAAAGTGCCTCTTCCCCGGCGCGCGCCTCCCATCCCCGGAGACCCCCGAGGAAACCACCGATCAGGCCCAGGAACAAGTAGACTAGAAGTTCACGCAGTATCAGGGGCACGAACAGAAGGCCGACACCCTGTATTGCGGCGGTGGAGATCAAGCCGATCAAGACTCCGTGCAACGGTCCCGCCACGACGACCCGCCGGCCAACCCAAAGCGCCGCAACAACGGTCAGGGCCAGGTAGATCACGGGCCAAGCTACATCACCCACCACGCGACCGAGAAGCGCGTAATCTTCCCGCACAAAGTCCGCCCATCCCTGTCCCTCCAAGAGACCCAGGAAATGTACGCCGGAGGTCACCAGCAACAGGCCTAACGCGTAGGTAGAGAAAGAAATAAACGCGGCCCAGGGCAGCACCCACCGCCACCGTACACCGGCGGCCTTACGGGCAGGAGATCCCTTTTCGTCCCGGCTCATGGACGCCGGACCACGACTAAAATGCGCCCTAGAGGTGAGTTCGACATCGGGCCACAGCCTCTCGTTCTTCTCTCTAAGAGAACCCATTATAGGACAGTCCCGAAAAGTAGGATCGAGGATCTGTGTTTACCTGCGCGCCTCATAGGAAGGATCATTGCAGAATACTTTCCTACTCCACAACCCCCCTGAGGCCAGGATCATACTTTTGGTCACCGAAACTCCTCCATTTGGGGGATGCAGATGCGGGAGGGGGAATGAGAAAGTGTCCTCGGTTTGTTCAAGCTGGCCTATAAGAGAAGCCAGAGACGAACCGTCGTCCGGGGCCAGCGGGCCACCCTTCCCTCCAACTCGATGGTTTCGGACGGTAGCAACGAGACGACCAGAGGGAAGTTACTGAAACAGTTTTTTGAGACCATCTTCGAGACAATCGGTGGCAACGGCACCTTCCAGGGCAAATTCGGCTTCGCTCTTGGGCTATTCCATACGAAGACATCCTCACCTTCTACGTGGTTCTTAAGTCGCTGATCGGCCATTGTATGGGGTTACACAAAGCCCGGTGACGCCCGAGGCTATGGTAAACTCGAACGTATCTTGTATCGGGAATACACTACGTTCTTTGACAAACTTGGCGGTACAGGGGCGGCCCATGGGAGAGGTTGAACAGGCTTACGTCCGGTGCCCCGCGTGCAGGTATATATTTCGCGCGCCACGGGTTGGCGCGTATGTAACGGTGGGCCGGGAGACAGATCTCTGTCCCAGGTTTCCGGGGCGAGTATCCGACGGCGCACGTCTTATACGGAGCGCCGTAACGATGTGTCCGGCGTGCTCCTTCGCTTCGCAGGAGGACTTCAACGAACTGGACATCACCCCCGATGAACGTCACGACCTCGAAGAGCGTCTCAAAGAAGACGGACTGCTCCGGGTATTCCGTACGAGTCCTCCGCCATGGCTCGCCTTTCACTCGGCAGAAATCTGCGGCCAGGAGCGCGGCTACCGGTCGCGTCCGTTGGGGGATCTCTGCCTCCGGGCTTCGTGGGTCTGCCGCAAGGAGCAGGAGCAACCCTTCGAGAGTACCTTTCAGTTGAGGGCCGTTCGCTACTTTATGAGCGCCCTGGAAAACGAGGAGCTCTACGGGCGCGAGCTCTCCGTAACGACTTATCTGGTCGGTGAGTTGAACCGGCGCCTCGGCCATCATCGTGAGGCGCTGAACTGGTATGTCAACGCCGAGCGCACTCTGGAAGATGAAAGGCTCGCCTGGCTCGACCGGCTTATCTCCCAGCAGAGCAAACTGGCCCGCGAACAGGCCGCGTAACAGCTGGTCGGATTTTCTGTAGCGGATAGTCCGGGATTATTGATCCCCGTGATATTTCACCCACTCCCGAAGCGGGGCTTTTGGTTATACTAGCTTTTATGGAGAAGCTTCGGAAAACCTCTTTCGATGTCGGAGAGGAGCGTTTGATCTGGGAGGGGCTGGCTGCGACTTGTTCGTCGCCATTCCGACGCCTGGGTGCGTTTCTGCTGATTGGGTTTACCGCCTTTATAACGCTGACCACGGCTGTTGTGCTCCTCTACAATCTCTTCGGCCCGCGGAAGATCGAAGGCCAAGGAGTCTCGGTACCCCAGTGGGCGTTCTTCGCGACTATGGCCGTGTGCTTCACGCTGGCGATACTGGGATTCCTGATCTGGCTCCTAAAGAGCCTTCGTTCCTACGAATCTTTCGCCAAGATGTTGCGCCGGGGGAAACTAGACCCCCGCCGTCCCACACTGGGGGGGCTCCGAGCCTACTCCGACGAGCAACTCCTATCTCTTCGCTCCCGCTACGAAAACCTCCGGAAGGAAGAGCAGAAGAAACGCTTTGAAATCACTTTCGGGTTTCGTGGTGACGATGCTTTCTATCTGGGACCGCTAAACGTGCTCCCAGGAACCTTCGAGATGAACGCCCTGCGGGTAGAGTGGGAGTCGAATCTGCTGCTCCGCGAGGAGGCATCCATACCGGAGATCTCCTGGTGGACCGAGGCGCGCAACGGACTGTTGCCGCGACAGCCCCACGAGACACGCCGGCTTTCCTACGCTCTTCGTTACACCTCAGACTCCGTCCGAGAACTGAAGCGGCGCTACGGTTACAGGCCGCAGCAGTGGCACGCCACCGTCCCCGAAGGCCAGCTCTTCGACGCCGTCCGAGACCTCGAAGACGCCCGCCGCATCCGGGCCACCCTCGGGCGCAAACCTCGCCACCGCTAGAGTTACGCCCGCAAGGGCTGTAGAGTAGGCCGGATGGAAGCCAACTTCGGCACTACACAAGCCTATACAGTAGGAGTAGAAGAAGAGTTCCAGCTCGTCGATCTCGATAGCAGGGAGTTGGCCCCGGCGATAGACGTCGTGCTCGCCGCAGGAGATGGCCTCGGCTGGATCACCTCTGAACTTTCTCAGTCTTGCGTGGAGCTTGTTTCCCCGGTGTTCGGCAACGTATCAGAGCTCGGCAGGAAACTCCCCGGCCTGCGCAGCAAGCTGGGTAAGCTGGCACGGAGTTGCGGAGTAGGACTCGTCGCAGCCGGGACCCACCCATTCTCGGACCCCGTCAAGCAGCCGTTTACTAGGGGCGAGCACCACCTGAGAGTCGAGGAGCAGATGGGTTGGGTCGCACGCACCCAGGCCATCTACGGGCTGCACGTCCACGTAGCCGTGCCCGATAGAGAGACGGCTATCCGGGCGACAGGGGTTCTCTCGCGTCACGTGCCGCTCTTGATAGCTCTCTCCGGCAACTCTCCCTTCTGGCGCGGCTCAGATACCAGGCTGTCTTCAACGCGCATAAAAGTGTTCGAGATCTTCCCTCGCTCCGGTCTCCCGCCCGATTTCCGCGACTGGCAAGCTTTCGAGAACCACGTCGAAACCCTCGTCGCTTCCGGCAACATCCCGGACTACTCCTGGTGCTGGTGGGACGTGCGCCCGCATCCCAGGTTCGGGACTGTAGAACTTCGCTCCCCCGATGTGCAGACCGACGTCTCCTACACGATCTCCCTGGCGGCGTTGGTTCAGTGCCTGGTGGCGACGGCGGACGAGCGAGAGTCCGAGAACCCACTGCTCACGGAGGAGAACAAGTGGCTCGCCACCCGCTATGGCCTGGATGCGGTTTTCTACGACTTCTCGGACGCGGAGAAACTCGGTGCAAAGGATCTAGCCCACCGATTGGTCGGGGAGCTAACGCCCGTCGCCCAGGACCTTGGCTGTGAAGACGAGTTGCAAGGTGTACTGGAAATAGTCGAACGCGGCAGCGGAGCAGAGCTACAGCGAGAGACCTTCGAAAAACGAGGCTCTCTCGAAGCAGTCGTTGACCGTCTGACGGATTCGACCACCTCCGTTCAAGCCTAAACCAGGATTTTCGGTGTGGCGGGTGTGGGTATACTTACCGTCACACGTCCAGGCTACGGTTATATTGGACGGCTGACAAAGTAATCGTTCTGCAAGCGATATAGCGGGCATTCTCCATAAGATCCATCGAACAAAGGAGTTTTGACGGCGTGACACCGAAACTCATACTCGGACCTCTTCTCCGGTATACGGATACCCAGGAGGCGACCGTATGGGTCGAGACAGACGAGGCCTGCGAGGTAGCGGTGCAGGCCGGGGACTCCGTACACCATTCGCGCACTTTTCACGTTGAGGGCCACCACTACGCCCTGGTCCGCGTGACGGATCTGGGTCCCGCGGAATCCTACGAGTACTCAGTCACGCTAGACGACGAAAAGGTCTGGCCCGAGCCAAACTCAAAGTTCCCGCCGAGCGTCATTCGAACGTTGGATAAGGACGCCCCGTTCAAGCTGGCTTTCGGGTCTTGCCGGGTCGCGGTTCCACACGAGCCACCGTATACCCGCGACGGTAAGGAAAATTCCAAGGGATACAACGTAGACGCTCTCTACGCCCTCGCCACCCGGATGCGACGAAGCCCCGAAGAGGAGTGGCCGGGGGCGCTGCTGCTGTTGGGGGACCAGATCTACGCAGACGAAATCTCCCTGGGCACGCTGGAATTCATCCGTTCCCGCCGCGACACGGAGCTACCTCCAGGAGAAGAAGTCGCGGACTTTGAGGAATACACCCACCTGTACCTGGACTCATGGGGAGAACCCGCCATCCGGTGGCTGCTATCCACCGTCCCGACGGCCATGATCTTCGACGACCATGACGTAAACGACGACTGGAACACCTCCGAAGTGTGGCTGGAGGAGATGCGCGCCAAGCCCTGGTGGAACGAACGCATAACCGGCGGACTGATGTCTTACTGGATCTATCAGCACCTCGGCAACCTCTCACCGGAGGAGCTAGAGAAAAACGAGATATTGGACAAAGTCAAAAAGGCTAACGATGCCGGGCAGATACTGCGCGACTTCGCCTACAAGGCCGACCGCAATCCTGAAGAAGTCCGCTGGAGCTTCCACCGCGACTTCGGTAACAACCGACTAGTCGTCGTAGACTCGCGGGCCGGACGGGTATTGACGGAGGGCAAACGCAAAATGGTGGACGACTTCGAGTGGGAGTGGGTAGAAGAGCACGCAACTGGTGGCTTCGACCACTTGCTGATCGGGACCTCCATACCCCTCATCATGGCCCCGGGGATCCACCACCTGGAGAACTGGATCGAAGCGATCTGCGCCGGAGCCTGGGGGGAACGCGCCTCCCGCGCCGGAGAGTGGCTCCGCCAGCACATAGACATGGAACAGTGGCCCGCCTTTCGACACTCGTTCGATAAGTTTATAGAGTTGCTGCGGTCGGTCGAATCCGGCGAACGTGGCCCAGTCCCCAACTCCGTAGTTGTCCTCTCTGGCGATGTCCACCACACCTACCTCGCGGAGATAGACCTGACCGGTTCGCACAACGGCAGCGTCGCCTACCAGGCTACCTGCTCCCCATTCCGAAATCCGTTGCCCAGCGTTCTGCGCCCGGCTTTCCGCTTCGGTTGGTCGAGGACAGGCACGGTCGTTGGCAAGCTACTCTCAAGATCCGCCGGTGTCGAAGAATCAGAGGCCGAATGGAAGCTCACCCACGATGAGCCCTGGTTCGACAACCACGTCGCAACCCTCGAACTCAACAAAGATCAGGCCAGCCTGAACATAGAGCGGGCGATCTCCGACAGCGAAGAGAAACACAAAGATCCTGCCCTGCAAGACATCTTCAGGTATCGTCTCTCCTAAAGTCCAGGCAAGGAGAGCCCCATGAAAATAATTTCGTCCAACAACGTCGAGACCCGTCGCGGCCCGGAGGAATGGTTCACCGGAACCGTTTGGATGGACGTGGCCTCCGTCCCGCAGCCGGGCGCAGGCCTATTCCGCGTACTCTTCGAGCCCGGCGCCCGCACCAACTGGCACACGCACCCTGAAGGCCAGATCCTCTACGTCGTCACCGGCATGGGCCGAGTCCAGAAAGAAGGCGAAGAGGTACTTGAGATACACGCCGGAGACACCGTCTACATCGCCCCGGACGAAAAGCACTGGCACGGCGCCGCCCCCGACACCTTCATGGTCCACATGGCGATCAATCCCGCGCTAGAGACAGACGGTGCCACAAATTGGCTGGAACCGGTAACAGACGAGTACTACCTAGCGTAGGTCCTTCTAAACGTTTCGATCTTGAAGCGGCAGATTTTCTCTCTGGGCGAAGGTGAAGGTAGCTTGCGGATCGCGGGCGGAGAGCGTCCCAGCGTCTATTACGGTGCGCCGGAGCAGGTAGCCCCCGATCAGGACCAGAACTGATGCGAGCAGGCTCCGTCCGCGGCTCTCCCGGCCCTGCAACAGTGCGAACGGGGCTAGCAGCCCGCCGATGACCGTGCCACCGAAGAACCAGGCCCCGACCTTGCCCGTGCGCAGCGGCTTGCCCCACGGTCCCATCTGATAGAGGGAGGCGGCGAGCAGGCCGCCTTCGAGCAAGAGCGAGCTCTTCTCAGCACGCCGCAACCCTTCGAGCGTCTTCTCCTCCCCCGCTCCGAACAGGTACAGAAGCAAGGATATTGCCGAAAGACCGGTGGACATCGCCGAGGTTACGAACAGCGGTCCCATCAGCACCGCGTTACGGGCCCAGATCGGCGTCGAGGTCAGGGCGATGAGGACACCCGTGTAAGCGCCTACGAAGAGTCCAAACGGCATCGCCAACGTCCCGATGAGACGATCCGGCAACCCGGAAAAGAGCCGTGCCAGGATGTTCTTACGCCCGAGCAAGCCATCTTCCGCAGCCTGCGATGCGGCCACGAGGCCTGTCAGGGAGGCGAAAGCGCTCAAACCCCAGGTTCCCATGCTCATCGGGGAGCGCCACTTGGCGATGCGGAGCATGTTATAGAAGCGTTCGGGTCGGCCCAGGTCGGAGATCAGGAGAAAGGGACTGAGGAGCATGCAGATCAGGGTGGTGTACCTTCCGGCCCGGATGAGGGCCTTGTCGTCGTGGCCCATGAGTCGGGCTATGGTGTTTACCACGTGTGCCCCGGAGCCGATGCCGCCGAGCCAGAAGTAGACCGGGATCTCCCACGTCCACGTATGCTCTTTTACCGGCGGAATGCCATAGTATCCTTGGTCCTGACGTTGGGAATCCGTCCTCGGGTGGTGCGAGGTCTCCACATGTCCGTTCCGCTGCTGCGGCGTCTCTTGCGTTGCTTCGGCCATCTCTCCCCCTCTAGCTCTTGAATGCCCAGGCTACGACCGCGCCAAGAACTCCGGCGGCAACTATGCTGGCTACGCTGGCCTGATTTAGCTTGTCCTGCGGCAGGAACGGATGTCTTGGCAGGTTGTAGGTCTCCGGCTCGTCCATGAGGATGAACTTGGAGCGGTTGCCGTTTATACCGCCGGTCCCGCCAACCTCCGGTGTGCCGTAGACGTGGGCGTTCGTGTAGCCTTTGTCGTGGAGCGTCTGTATGCGCTCTTCGGCGATCTGCTCAAGCTCCTCGACCTCGCCGAACATGATGGAGTTCGTGGGACACGCCTTGGCGCAGGCGGGTTCGAGGCCGTCTATCTGGCGGTCGTAGCAGAGGGTGCATTTGAAGGCGCGGCCGTCTTCGGGGACGCGGGTGATGACTCCCCACGGGCAGGCCGGGATGCAGTACCCGCAGCCGTTGCAGACGTCGGGCTGGATAAAGACGTTGTCGAACTCGTTGTGGATGATCGCACCCGTCGGACACGACTGCTGGCACGGCGCCTCGACGCAATGCTTGCACACGTCGCTCATAAAGGTCCAACGTCCCAGGGCGTCCAGTTCCGCGCCACCGGGTAGTTGCTCCCGTACGTCCTCGGCGAGTGCGACGAGGTCCACGTCGCCGGTGAGTCGTTTCTTCTTCGGGTTCTCAATGAACGAGACGTGGCGCCAGGTGGTGCCGGAGAGCTGTTTGGTGTTGTCGTAGGAATCGCCGGTGAACTCGTAGCCGTCGGCGGGTAGCTGGTTCCACTGCTTGCAGGCCACCTCACACGCCTTGCACCCGATGCAGACCGTGGTGTCGGTCAGAAAGCCGGTCGCCACTTAACTTCTCCCTTCCATGACGCGTTGCCGGAGTTCGTAGACCGGCGCGGCGGGGTCGTTGCTGACGCGGAACATACGGCTGCCGAGCGCGGGACGCTGCGAATGGTAGATCCTCTCGACAACGCCCGTACCCCGGTTGTAGTAGACACCGGGCTCCAGCGGTTTGGAACTTCTTATGGGCTTGAGGTTCTTGGGGGCCATCTCGGGATGCTCGGCGAGCCAGGCTCCTAGCTCCAATAGCTCTTGCTGGAGCGACTCCCGGTGGGTCGTTTCTGCCTGCCAGGTGTCGCTTCCCGACTCGCCCGGCGTGCTGACGGTCCCCCGATAGTCCCTCATACGCGACCGGCTTCAAGGTTGGCGGTAAATGCTTTAGCTTCGTGGATGGCGACGGTCGCCTCGGCGGTCATGGGAATCAGGTCGTTCACCACGTCACCCGTAACCACGCCGTTCTGGCCCCAATGATACGGGAGGCCGATGGTGTGTAGACTCCGGCCCTCGAAATTGTAGACCGGGATGCGATCGGAGACGAGTGCCCGGGTGTGAATGCTGCCCCGGCTCGTGGAGATGGTTACCCAATCGGCGTTATCTACGCCTTTTTCCTGGGCCAACTCCGGGCTGATCTCACAGAACAGCTCGGGCTGTAGCTCGGAGAGCCAGGGCGTCCAGCGGCTCATCGCCCCGGTCGTGTGATGCTCGGTAAGCCGGTAGGTCGTGACGACGTACGGGTAATGCGGGTCCTGCGGCGGATTTATCGGGTTGTCGTCCCGATTTTCGTAGATCTTGGCCGCCGGATCGTACTGAACGTTCTCGTAGAGCAGGTTCGGGACCGGAGACTCGACCGGCTCGTAGTGCGTAGGGAGCGGCCCGTCTTTTACTCCCACCGTGGCGAGTAGCCAACCCTTGCCGTCGCCCTGCATGATGAACGGCCCGTCGCCGGGCAGCGCGTCTACGCCACTACTGTCGGGGTCGGGGCGGTAGGACGGTGGTTTTGTGGCCTCGAAGTCCGGGACGTCCAGGCCGGTCCACTGCTCCTGTTCCTCGTCCCACCAGACGTACTTTTTGCGCTCGCTCCAAGGTTTACCTTCGGGGTCGGCGGAGGCGCGATTGTAGAGGGTGCGACGGTTTGCGGGCCACGCCCAACCCCACTCGGCGGCGACGAGATCTTGTTCGGCGACGGGCTTGCGGCGGCGGGCCTGGTTTACGCCTTCAGCCATGCAGCCCGAGTAGATCCAACCTCCACAGGCCGTAGAACCGTCCGCCTGCAGATCCTTGAACCCGCTCACCGGCTCGCCGTCAGCAACCGTGTAGCCGTTGATCTCCTTGAGAATGCTCTCGATGTGCGGCTCCTCGTGCTCTCCCTCGGTCGGATAGTCCCACGTCATCGCCTGGATGAGCTTGTCGCGGGAGTCTTCGGAGTCTTTGTAGAGTTCTTTGATCTTACGTCCCAGGTGGAACACGAACCAGGCGTCGCTCCGGGCGTCGTCCGGTGGCTCTACGGACTTGTCGTGCCACTGCAACATCCGCTGCGTCTGGGTGAACGAGCCGTCCTTTTCGGCCACGAGTGCCGACGGCATGAAGAAGACTTCCGTGCCGCATTCCTCGGGGTTGCCGCCGAGCTTCCAGGCTTCGGCGGTCTCTATGCCATAGGCGTCGAGGACGACGAGCCAGTCGAGGTTGCGCAGTCCTTCCTGGGCTACTTGGACGTGCGGGCCGCCAACGGCGAAGTTCTGTCCGAAGACGAAGCAACCTTTCGTTACTCCGTCTTTCATGTTTAGGAGGGCCGGGTAGAAGGAATGGTCCTCCGAAATGCGCGGAAAGTAGTCGAAGAGATCGTCGCCGTTCTCAGGATCGAACGCCTCACCGTACCAGGCCTTCATTATGCTGGTGATGTATTTGGGGAAGTTGTTCCACCAGCCGGTTTCGGCGGTCTCGGTGCGGACGTAGTCATCCCAGGTGTCATGGTTCTTATTGGCGTTCGACATCGGGAGGTAGCCGGGGAGTACATTGTAGAGGGTGGCGATGTCTGTGGAGCCCTGAATGGTCGCGTGGCCCCGCAGCGCCATAATGCCGCCACCGGGACGACCGATGTTTCCGAGCAAGAGTTGGAGAATGGCGGCAGAGCGGATGATCTGGACCCCCTTGGAGTGCTGGGTCCAGCCGACCGCGTAACAGAACGCCGTCGTCTTCTCCCGCCCGGAGTTCTCGCAGATGGCCTCGGCGACCTTCAAGAACGCTTCCTTAGGGGTGCCGCAGATCCGCTCGACCATCTCCGGCGTGTACCGCTCGTAGTGGCGCTTGAGGATCTGGAACACGCATCGCGAGTCTTGGAGTGTCATATCATTGAGACGCTGCCGCTCGTTGTCCAGTCCATCGTCGCCCTCGTCTTTCAACTCTCCGACGAACTCGTCCTGGCTGCCGCCGGCTGCGGCGTGGCGTAGGGGCTGGCCCTGGTACTGCCAGGTTTCGGCGCTGTAAGAACTGGTCTCCTCATCCCAACCGGAGAAGAATCCTGTTGGGTCGGCATCGTCGAAGCGTTCGTCTATTAGGGTTGCGGCGTTGGTGAAGGCCTTGACGTATTCGTCGAAGTATTGCTCGTTATCTATGACGTACTTTATGAGACCGCCGAGAAAGGCTATGTCGGTGCCGGGACGGATCGGGGCGTAGATATCGCACATGGCGCTGGTGCGGGTAAAGCGCGGGTCTATGTGGATGAGCTTCGCACCCTTGTTCTTAGCGATCATGGGGTGGCGGAAACCGACGGGATGTGCCTCGGCCATGTTGGAGCCTTCGATAAGGATGCAGTCGGCGTTCTGCAGGTCCTGCAGGTTACCGGTCGCGCCGCCCCTACCGTACGAGATGCCCAGACCGGGCACCGTAGAACTGTGTCATATCCTCGCCTGGTTCGTAACTTGGGTGAAACCCATCGTGTGAAAGAGCTTGGTGACTAGGTAGTTCTCTTCGTTGTCTATGGCAGCCCCGCCGATGGAAGCGACCCCGAGAGAGCGGCTAAGCTTCTTGCCCTCTTCGTTCTGCTCATCGTAGTTCTCGTCGCGGGTTTTTTTGAGGCGCGAGGAGATCATGGTCATCGCCTCGTCTATCGAAAGGTCCTCCCACTCCGAGGAGTACGGCTTGCGGTAACGGACCTTTGTCCAGCGGTAGGGGGACACGTGTAATCCGAGTGTGGCGGAGCCTTTAGGACAGAGCGTGCCTTCGTTGATCGGGCTGTCCGGGTTGCCTTCGATGTCGATGATCTTGCCGTCCCGATGGTAGACCAGCGTCGAGCAACCGACCGCACAGTACGGACAGACGCTCTCCGTCTTCCTTACACCCTCATCCGAGAGTCGTGACCGGATGTTTTTGGTTGCGGAGCTTACCGGATGATCTACCTTAAACCCGACGTGATTCTTGAGCTTGGCCCAAAGCCCATCTCCCTCGGTGGTTTTTAGAAACACCTTTACCCCTCTCTACGAAAGTCTCTGAATCTTAACTCCCAGATAGTATTCTACCCGCAAATTTCCAGGACGAACCAGCCGCTTAAAAATACATCTAAAAAATCGTATTGCACGAAGATCGGGCCTCTGATACCGTGATTGAGCAATAATTTGAATGTCACTCGGGGACAGGGAAAGGAGGATTTTCCTAGGTCGTTAATCCATAGTTCTTAGTGCGAGTAGGTTTTTGTACCCGCGCGCAGAGAAAAGCATCAAAACACTCAACGAAGGGAGACGCCTGATGGCGGACACTAACAGGATCGTGGTCTACAAGGGACCTGGAGAGGTAGCGGTCGAAGAGGACGAGTACCCAAAGCTCGAAGTACCCAAAGAGGTAGCCGATGCGATGGGGATGAGCGTGGAGGCGCCGCACGCGGCGATCTTGCGGATCGTCTCGACCAACATCTGCGGCTCGGACCAGCACATGGTTCGCGGCAGGACGACGGCGCCGGTCGGGCAGACGCTGGGACACGAAATAACCGGCGAAGTCGTTGAGGCTGGTAACGACGTCCAGTTCATCAAAGAGGGCGATATCTGCTCCGTTCCGTTCAACATCGCCTGCGGACGCTGCCGTAACTGCCGGGAGCGGAAGACCGGCGTTTGTCAGAACGTTAACCCGGCGCGGGCGGGTTCGGCCTACGGCTACGTGGACATGGGCGGTTGGAAGGGCGGCCAGGCTAACTATGTGTTAGTACCGTTCGCAGACTTCAACTTGCTACCGTTCCCAGACAAGGACCAGGCGCTAGAGAAGATCCTGGACCTCACCATGCTCTCGGACATCTTCCCCACCGGCTACCACGGCGCGGTCTCCGCCGGTGTTACGACCGGTTCTACGGTCTACGTCGCGGGCGCCGGTCCGGTAGGATTGGCGGCGGCCTACTCGGCCCAGGTTTTGGGCGCAGGTGTAGTCATCGTGGGCGACCTGAACGACCAGCGGCTGGAACAGGCCCGTACCTTTGGGTGCGAGACGATCAACGTTGGAGAGGATACGCCGATAGAGGAGCAGATCGCCAACATCGTCGGCGAGCCGGAGGTTGACTGCGCCGTAGACGCCGTCGGCTTCGAGGCGACCGGCCACGGCCCGGACGCGGGCGAAGCCCCGGCGGTCGTGCTGAACACCATCCAGGCCATCACGCGGGCGGGTGGCTCGCTCGGCATCCCAGGCCTCTACGTCACCGGCGACCCCGGCGCGGAAGACCCGGACGCCCAGCAGGGCACGCTCAAGATGAACTTCGGCCTCGGCTGGGCCAAGAGCCACGCCTTCTACACCGGCCAGTGCCCGGTTCTCAAGTACAACCGGGAGCTGATGACGGCGATCCTGAACGACAAGGCGCACATCGCCGACGCCGTGAACGCCAAGGTCATCAGCCTCGACGAAGCTCCGCAGGGCTATAAGGACTTCGACAAAGGTGCGGCCGAGAAGTTCGTCATCGACGCAAACGGCTACATCAACGGCTAGCAACAACGTTCATAGGGGAAAGGAGAGAGGCCGGGTTTTCCCGGCCTCTCTTTTTGCTGTTGGGCCATCACGAAACGCTGCTATCATTAGCACATGGAGACGGTAAAAAGTCCGGCTGAACAGAGGATTATTCTACGAAACGTTAGCTGGGAGACCTACGAGTCTCTGCTGACGGGCCACGAGAGCAGTAGCGCGCCGCGCTTTACGTACGATCAGGGGGAGATGGAGATAGTGAGCCCGTCGCCGGAGCATGAAGCGTACAATCGCAGCATCGCGCTACTCGTCGAATCCGTGGCTGAAGAGTTGGGCATAGACGTGTACGACCTGGGCTCCACGACTTTCAGGCTTGAAGACCTCGAACGCGGCTTTGAGCCGGACTCCTGTTTTTACATTCAAAACGAGGAGCAGATTCGGGGCAAGGACCGGATAGACCTTATTGTTGATCCTCCGCCGGACCTGGTGATCGAGGTAGACATAACCAGTCCTTCGATAAACAAACTTCCTATCTACGCCCAACTAGGAGTACCCGAAGTCTGGCGTTACGATGGAGAGAAGCTGGAGGTCTTGAAGCTTGAAAACGGCAACTACGTCGAGGCTCAGGAAAGTTCCGCCCTCCCCTCTCTAACTGGTTCGGTTCTCACTGAACTCATAGAACGTAGCAAATCTTTAAGGCGAACGGTTTGGCTCCGGGAGGTGCGCCGTAAGACCCGGGAACTGTCTGGCTAGGCTATTCGCCGCGGCGGACTTTGTAGCCGATCTGCTGTAGCTGGGCGAGCAGCCGCAATTCGGCGGCCTCCGCGTCTTCGCCGTCCAGGTATTTGAGCGGCACGTTCATGACCTGCTCGTCGCCGAGCCTGCCGAAGTAGATCTCGATCTGCTCTTCCATCCGCTTTACTTTTGCTTCTGGATAGCGTCCAACGTTTGGCAGTCCACTTAGTCTAAACATCCTGGCTTCATATTAGCGTACCTAGATTATCTGCGATGCTAAACTCAAAAGCGAGATGCTAGAGAAGCAAAACACTAAACGGCGCGGCAGCAAGACAAAAACCCGCGTAACGATTTTCGAGGCCGAATCAAAGCGTCGGAGACCAGACACGCTCGCCACCGAAGAGCCGATGGAGATAAGGCTCGTAACCGGGAATGAAACTCAGACCGTTGCGGTAACTATGCGGACGCCGGGCGCGGATTTCGAGCTCGCGGCAGGCTTTCTCTACGGCGAAGGGATCGTAACTTCGCGAGACGACATCCGCCGGATCAGCTACTGCGTTGACCCCGAAGTCGACGCCGAGCAACAGTACAACATCGTAAACGTGGAGTTAAGGCCCGGCCTGAACTACGACATTCGTTCTCTGGAGCGGCATTTCTACACCACGAGCGCTTGCGGAGTTTGCGGAAAAGCCAGCCTGGAACAGCTAGAACTTCGTGGATGCCCGGTAGTTCCGCCCGGCCCCGAAGTGTCGGCACAGACGATCTACACGCTGCCGGATAAACTCCGGCAGACGCAGCGTCTCTTCGACTCCACCGGCGGTCTGCACGCGGCGGCGCTCTTTGACTGCGAGGGAAAACTACTCGCAGTCCGCGAAGACGTGGGCCGGCACAACGCCACGGACAAGCTCATCGGGTGGGCGTTACTCAAAGGGAAGCTTCCGCTAAACGAGCACGTCGTTATGGTTAGTGGGCGGAGCAGCTTCGAGATTCTGCAGAAGTGTCTCACCGCCGGGGTTCCTATCGTGTGCGCCATCTCCGCGCCCAGCAGCCTCGCGGTGGACGTGGCCCGCGATTTTGGGATGACGCTCGTAGGTTTTTTGCGGGGGAAGAAGTTTAACATCTACGCCGGGTCCGATAGGGTGGTCGTCGAGGATCAGTAACGGGGCTCGGAGTGTTTTCTATCCAAGATGAAGGGCTGGGTGCGTATCAGCGCATCCAGCCCTTCGTATCTCGGTATTGTTTCTGATCTAGCCGGTAAACAGAGCTACGATGTTACCGAACGTACGGTAGAGCGCCCAGATCAGGGGTATGGTCACGTAAGCCCAAAACGCGAAGAACAGGGCCTTATTGTTGCTCGCGCTGTGCGTCTCCTGTTGTTGGTTTTCTGCCATTCTGTCTACTCCCTTCTAAGCCTCTGCCGGTTTGCCGCTTGAGCTGCCGCTGGAGACGGCTTCTTTCTGATCTTCCTCAGAGTCCATGTGGTATTTCGGGTCTACCGGTTTTATGAGCAGGTTGCAAACCAGGCCAACCACTAGGAGGCCGGCCATGATAAACATGGTCACGTTGTAGGCGTTCGCCGGGGCGACGCCGGCATTTATCTGGGCCTCGCGGATGTAGTTGACGAGGACCGGACCCAGTACGCCCGCGGCGGACCAGGCCGTCAAAAGGCGGCCGTGGATGCCGCCGACGTATCTGGTGCCGAATATATCGGCCAGATAAGCCGGTATGGTCGCAAAGCCGCCCCCGTACATGCTGATAATAAGTCCGTAAGCGAACACGAAGAGGATCAGGCTGCCCATGGCAGAGCCAACGAGCGGCACGATGGCGTAAAGGGCGGCACCGAACGCGAAGAACACGAAGTAGGTCATCTTGCGCCCGATGTAGTCCGAAGCCGAGGACCAGAAAAAGCGTCCGACCATGTTGAAGATGCTCAGTAGGCTGACGAAGCCCGCCGCGGCTGCGGCGGTGATGGCCCCTCCGAAGGTCTCCTGGATCATTACCGAAGCCTGTCCGAGCACCCCGATACCCGCCGTAACGTTGAGGCACAGTACCGCCCATAGCAGCCAGAACTGCGGGGTCTTGAGCGCCGTATCTATATGGACGTCGTTCTGGGTAACCATACCGTCGTCCTCGTCATTGGCCTCTTCCGGGTCCCAGCCTTCGGGTTGCCAGTCGGGGGCCGGGAGCCGGATCGCAAACGCCCCCAGCGACATGGACAGGAAGTAGATCACACCCATAACTATGAACGTCGGCGCCACGCCGACGGAACTGTCGGTACTAAAAAAGTTCATGAAAGCGATTGCGAGTGGGGCGCCGATCAAGGCGCCGCCGCCGAAGCCCATGATCGCCATGCCCGTAGCCATCCCGCGGCGGTCGGGGAACCACTTGATCAGGGCCGACACCGGCGACACGTAGCCCAGCCCGAGCCCGATACCGCCGAACACCCCGTAACCGAGGTAGAGCAGCCAGATCTGGTGCGTCCAGACCCCGAGTGCTGAAACAAGGAACCCACCACCGAAGGCGCAGGCAGCCGTGAACATAGTCGTTCGCGGACCTACGTCTTCCAACCATTTTCCGCCAATAAACGCCGTTATCCCGAGAACCAGGATTGAGATACTGAAGATCCAACCGAGGGTGGCGAGGCTCCAGTCATCCGGGGCCGACTCGTTTATCCCAATCACCCTGGAAAGCGGTCCGTTGAAGACGCTGAAAGCGTACACCTGTCCTATCGAAAGATGCACCGCCAGTGCCGCAGGCGGTATCATCCACCTGTTGTAGTCACCTCCAACAGTTATTCGCTCTTTAGAAAAGAAGCCGCCGTCGCTAATAACTCCCCCTTCCACAGTTCCGCCTACACCAAGACCAGAAACATAATAAATGCCCGATCCATTGTGTATCAAAACACAATTTGCAAAGTCCAGTCAACAACCTATCCAGATCCACCGATACAACGTAGGATAGAATGGTTTCAGAACGAGTCGAGAAGAACCAGGAAAGGGGCGGTGGGTTTGACTACCATAACTGCCGAGGGAACGGAACAGGCAAACGAAACGAGGGAAGCCGCCACTATCTGCGGTTTCTGCGGCGTAGGCTGCGGCCTGAGCATCACGGTCGAGGACGGCGTCATAAGCAAGGTCACGGGTGATAAGAGCAACCCTTCCAGTAAGGGCGAGGCTTGCATAAAAGGCCGCGAGGGCTGGCGACACCTGTACAGCGACGGACGGCTGACACGTCCCCTCATCCGCAAGAACGGCGAGCTGGTGCCGGCTTCTTGGGAAGAAGCCCTGGACCTCGTGGCGAGCAAGATGACGGAGATCAAGGACGAGCACGGCGGCGACGCCTTCGGCGTATTCAGTTCTTCGCGTTCGTCGAACGAATTAAACTATCTTTCCGGGAGATTTATAAGGCAGGTGTTAGGGGTAAGCAATATAGACAGTTGCAACCGTGCTTGACACGCTGCCAGCGTCACCGGTCTGGTGGCAACGTTTGGGGCGGGCGGGGCGACTACTTCCTACGAGGAGTTCGAGAACACCGACCTTATAATCTGCTGGGGCAGTAACACGATGGAGTGTCACCCCATCATCTACAACCACATGCGGCGCGGGATCAAGAACGGCGCCAAGATGGTGCTCATAGATCCCCGCAAGATCGACCAAGTGAAGAAAGCCGACAAGTGGCTCCCGGTAAACGTCGGCACCGATATCTGCCTGGCGAACGCGATGGCCCACGTCATTATCGAGGAAGACCTCTACAACAAAGAGTTTGTCGACCGGGCAACGGAGAACTTCGAAGCGTACAAAGAGAAAGCCGCTGGTTACACGCCGGAGTACGCCGAAAGCATAACCAACGTTCCGGCAGAGGACATCCGCGAAGTTGCCCGGATGTACGCCACCGCCGATAAAGCCATCTTGAACTGGACGCTGGGCATCACCGAGCACCACAACGGGGCCGACGCGGTATTTGCCTTGATCGGGCTAGGGCTTTTGACCGGCCATGTCGGCAAGTACGGTAGCGGCCTGAACCCGCTACGCGGACAGAACAACGTGCAGGGCGGCGGCGACATGGGAGCTCTCCCAAACCGCATGGTCGGCGGCTGGCAGTGGAATGACCCGAAGGCGCACGAGCTCTTTGAGAAGGTTTGGGGAACGTCGCTGCCGGAGAAGGTCGGCATGAACCAGACCGAGATGATGGAGGCCGTCGAGAACGGCGACCTCCGGTGCATGTACGTCATCGGGGAGAACCCGGTTCAGTCAGACGCCAACGAGCACCATCACGAGCACCTATTCTCAAAGCTGGACTTTCTGGTCGTGCAAGACATCTTCTTCACCAAGACCGCGAGCATGGCGGACGTGGTGCTACCGGCCGCGGCGAGTTGGGCCGAGACCGAGGGTACGGTCGTCAACAGCGAGCGCCGGATACAGCGGGTGCATCAGGTCGTGGAGCCTCCGGGTGAGGCCCGCCCGGACGAGTGGATCGTGCAGGACATTGCCAACCTGATGGACGCCGGGTGGGAATTCGAAACCGCCGAAGACGTATGGAACGAAGTCCGCCGGCTCGCCCCGAATTTCTCCGGCATTAGCTACGAGCGCATAGAGGAATCCGGCGGCATTCAGTGGCCGTGCCTCGACGGAAGCGAAGAGGAAATCTCCGACAACACACCCAAGGAACAACTCGCAGCCGGTGTCGAAGGAGCCGAAGAGAGCGGCCTTACTCCGGTTGTCGAGGACATCGTGGATAATGACGGCCCCGGTACGTTGTTCTTGCACGCTGAGCTTTGGGAGGATGACGTAAAGAACAAGGCGCCGTTCCACCCCGTGGATCACGAAGGTCCGGTAGAGACGCCGGATGAGGAGTATCCCTTCCAACTCACCACGGGCCGGCGGCTCGCCTTCTACAACACGGGCACGATGACCCAGGACTACAAAAAGGTCAAAGACCCGGAGGAGTTGTTGGAGATCTGCGAGGAAGACGCAGGGAAGCTCGGCATCGAAAACGACGAGTTCGTGCAGGTGAGTTCCCGGCGCGGCACGGTCCCGACGGTCAAGGCCCGCGTAACCGATAGGGTGCGGCCTGGGCTATTGTTCATGGGATATAGCTTCCCGGATCAGGTCCCGACCAACGTCCTGACCATCAACGCCATAGATCCCCAAACAGGAACCGCTGAGCTGAAGGCCTGCGCGGTAAACGTAGAGCCTGCAACATAGAAAAGGTCTGGAGAGGGCTCTTTGCGGGTCGCCTCCTCTCCGTTTTCTAAAGAGAATCTAAATCCCCGCAGGTCTTGAGAGGACGACCTGCACCTTTTCGGTAGTCATCAAGCCCTTGTCTACTATTGAATCCAGCCGGGGTAGGACGGCTTCTATCTTCTCCGTCCTGTCGACGGCTATCACCATCACGGGGAGGTCCGTTGAGAGGTCTACGATTCTGGCGGTGTGTATGTGTTTGTGTGCGCCATAACCCTCTATACCGTGTATGACCGTGGCGCCCGCGATCCCCTCTTCGAGCAAGACTTCCACAATAGCCCGGTAGAGAACTTTGTGATCGTGCCGAGAGGAGTCTCCCGTATAAACGGTTAGTTTAGTAGCCTCGACCGGCTCCACTACATACCTCCTATAAAGCGTCCAACTACTACACCGAGATAAACGAAGACGAGCCCCAGGGCGAGCTGTCCGAACATATTCAGGAACGTAGCGAAGATTGCGCCGCCGGTTATGAGTTGTAGAGATTCGTAGCTGAAGCTGGAGAAGGTCGTGTATCCGCCGAGTATCCCCACGGCTACCAACAATCGGGCCTCAGCCGGTAGGCTACCGCCTTCCACGAGCACGAGTACCATACCTATAAGGAATGAGCCCGAAATATTCGCGAAGAACGTACCCCAGGGAAAATCCGTACCCAACCAGCTCGCCATCCAATTGCTTACCAGATACCGGGCCGAAGCGCCGATTGCGCCGCCCAGCGCAACATATATTACGCTCACCCGTTAGCCGTTCTTGAGTGCACAACCATCAGCTATACGCAACTGCATCTCGTAGACCACAATCTCCACTATTTTCGGCAAACATATCCGGGTAGCGTAGCAAAGAGGAGCCAACGGTACACCTTTGGAAGTCTCTCGTGTTGCTTCTAGATCGTCACCCCCCTAGAATGCCTTGCTATAGGGTGTAGTAGCTAGGCGGCTTAGGAGGAATGTACATGAATGATTTGCAGCCTCTAAAGTTCCATCGGATTCTTGTTCCCGTCGACGAATCTCGGCCCTCGCATAACTCTCTCGCGGTTGCAGCGAGGATGGTGCGCAGGTCGGACGCTACGGTCGTGCTGGCGCACGTGGCCGAGATGAGCTACTCCCAGGACCGCGATGAGATGCTAGCTACCTACGGTGAACACACCGTCGAGGACTTCCGCAAGTACGGCGAAGACCTGCTAAAGAACACCGCCGAGAGCGAGACTTTCTCCAGCCTGGAAGTCGAAACGGAGACGATGTTCGGGGACCCGGCGCGGGCACTTCTGGACCTCGCCGAAAGGGAAAACATCGACGCTATCGTCATGGGAAGCCACGGGCGCGGGACCTGGGGGACGATGCTCATGGGCTCGGTTAGCCAGCGCGTCGTACACGAGGCCAAGGTCCCGGTAGTCATCGTTCCGCCACACCTCGAACGGGCCGAAGAGGTGGGTTCGTAAGCAATATTTGCGGCCAAGAACATTCGCATTTTCGTATGCTATAGTGCGGCTGGTTTCGCTAGAGAGGGGGGAATATAGGAGGAGCGTCGCGCCAACTGAAGTCAGTACGCAACGTAGGGAGAGGAGAGTAAATGGATCGACAACGCGAAGAGTGGGTAAGGATCGAGCGCACCAGTGCTTTCAAGGAGCTTATAAGAAGCAAGAAAGCATTCATCATTCCCGCAACCATCTTCTTTATGATTTTCTACTTCACGCTGCCGTTTCTAACGGCTTTCACCACGGTATTGAACTTCTCGGTGATCGGGGCGATAACCGGGGCTTACGTCTACGCTTTCGCACAGTTCATAATGACCTGGGTACTGGCGCACATCTACCTGAGCCAGTCGAATAAGTGGGATGATCTGGTAGACGAGGCGCGCCGGCAGGCGGCGACTTCGGATTCCGGAGAGGGGGAAGCGACAAATGGGTAACATGACCACGAATGATTACATCGCTTTCGCATTCTTTGCCGCGATCATCGCGATAACGCTTATCATCACCTACTGGGCGGCAAAGCAGAACACTTCCGCCGGCTCGCACTACGTTGCGGGGGGTGAGATCAAGGCCTGGCAGAACGGCCTCGCTATCTCCGGTGACTACCTCTCGGCGGCGTCCTTCCTGGGCATCGCAGGGGCCATCGCACTCGAAGGCTTCTCGGGCTTCTACCTTTCGATAGGTTTCCTGGTCGCTTATCTGGTGGTGCTGTTGCTCGTGGCCGAGCCTTTGAGGAACCTCGGACAGTACACGGTTGGAGACGTGCTCACAGCCCGCTTCAACACCAAAACGGTCAGGAGTACGGCGGCGCTCAATACGGTGGCTATCAGCATGTTCTACATGATCGCCCAGCTCATCGGGGCGGGCGCTCTGATCAGCCTGCTGCTGCCGCTATCGTTCAGTGTGTCGATTATCGTCGTCGGTATCTTGATGACGATTTACGTGGTGGCGGGCGGCATGGTGGCAACCACCTGGATTCAGATAGTCAAGGCCGTGTTGCTGATTATCGGCTCTATAGCGCTCGCCATAGCCGTTATGGCCCAGTTCAACTTCAACCCGGTCGCGCTCTTTAACGAGGTTCAGGCTCAAGAGGGTCGCGAGATGGTTATACCGTCTGCTCCAGAGAGTCTGTCCTCAAGCCTCGATACGATCTCGCTAAACATCGCGTTGGTCCTGGGGACGGCAGGCTTGCCGCACATCCTGATCCGTTTTCTCACCGTGCCTGATGCAAAGGCGGCGCGGCGTTCGATCATCGTGGCGACCTGGGTCATCGGCGGTTTCTACCTGCTGACCCCGATCCTGGGCTACGGGGCGACGCTACTGGTTGGAGCGCAGAGGATCGAGGAAGCAGACCCCGGCGGCAACCTGGCCGCCCCACTTCTGGCCGAAGAACTCGGCGGTCCGATCTTCTTGGCCTTCGTCTCGGCCGTCGCCTTCGCGACGATCGTGGCCGTGGTCGCAGGTCTGGTCATCGCGGCCTCCGGCGCCTTCGCCCACGACTTCTACACGAACGTGATCCGTGGCGGAGAAGCGCCCGAACACGAGCAGTTTAAGGCAGCCCGCTACACGTCTTTCGGCATCTCGATCTTCGCGATAATATTGGCCTTGCTCCTGCAAGGGGCGAACGTGGCATTCCTCGTGGCACTGGCCTTCGCGGTCGCCGCCAGCGCCAACGTGCCGGTCCTTCTGCTCCTAATCTTCTGGAGAGGGTTCAACACCGCCGGCGCAGTTACCGGTATGCTCACCGGCCTTATATCGTCCGTGGGACTCGTGGTCCTGAGCCCCACTATTCTGGGAGACAACGCCATCTTCCCGCTCACGAGCCCGGCGATAATTTCAGTGCCGCTCGGCTTCGCAGGCTGTCTCCTCGGCACTTATCTTGGTGGTAAGAACTCCGAGAGAGAGATGGAAGAGGGCATCCAGATCGACTACGACGAAATCTACGTCCGCGCCAATACCGGCATCTCTAACATAGAGGAGGAACTGGAAGAGGCCAAGCAGGAGACGCAGTCTACGTAAGCCACACACAAACCAACTTTTCGAGACCCTACGCTTCACCAGCGTAGGGTCTTTTTCGCTGTGGCACGGAGTGCGTCGCTTCCGACGCACTGGACGTACTGCTTACTGCGGAGAGGTGGTCAGTACTCTCAACCGTTCGCGATCCGAACACAAATTCTGGAACGAAGATGCTTGTTACTACCGCGCTTCGGGGAAGCGGCGAGTACGTGAATGCTTATCCTAGGGCCCGTATCAGGGGCATCCCGGCTTAACCCTCGTCCAGGTGGGCGCTCAACCGGACTTCGACGTTGCCTTTCAAAGCGTTGGTTATCGGGCAGATCTCGTCTGCCCGCTCCACGGCTTCCTGAAAATCTTTCGCGCTCAGGGACGGTATCCGACCCCTAACCTCCAAGTCAATAGCGGTGATCCTAAACTTGCCTTCCTCCACCTCGTCGAGGGTACAGACTGTGCTCACGTTCACACTTTCGGGTGTTACGCGAGCCTCAGCCAACACGGAAGAAAGCGCCATCGAGTAGCAAGAGGCCTGCGCGGACGCCAGAAGCTCTTCGGGGCTGACGTTGCCACCTTCGGGGTCGACGCGCGAGGACCAGGTAGCGGGGAGCTCTCCCACCATCCAGTTTCCGAGCGTGAAGCTACCGGAGCCTTGCTCCAGTTCGCCTTCCCAGTAAATGTCCGCCCGTCTTTCGGCCGTCGCCATAGATACCTCCGTCCCTCACCGCAGAAAACATGGTTGGACTCCGCCGTCCAATTCACGCTGCCGGAGAGACATTCTACTTGTTTTCCGCCGCCTCTTCGACCTTGCTCCGGTAGACATCCGGCTCTGTCATCTCGATAGCGTCGCGGGTAGTGACCTTACCGGCGAATAGAAACGCCGTTTGCCGTAGGGAAGATTCCAGATCAAAGGTGTCCAGCGCCGAAGTAGCGTCTTTGGGGATGACCACATCGTACCAGCGCAGGGCGGCGCTCGCGGCGGTGTAGTGGACGCAGATGTTGGCTACCGTGCCGCAGACGACGACCGTATCTACGTTCCACAAACTCAGGAAGTGATCCAGGTGCGTGCCGTAGAAAGCGTCGTAGCGGACCTTCCGGATCACCAACTCGTCATCGCGGGGCTGAAGCTCATCTACTATCTGCCATCCCCAAGAGCCTTCGCGGACGTGCTCCGGCCAGATCTCCCACTCCGGGTCGCCATCAGTATGAGTATCCTGCGTGAAGACAACTTTCATGCCAGAATCGCGGGCCATCTCCAGCAGGCTCTGAATAGTAGGTATCGTACCTTCGGCGTCCGGGACCAGTAGAGAACCATCCTCTTTTACGAAGTCGTTCTGCATATCCACCACGATCAGGGCCGTCTTCTCGGAGTCTAGCCGGACTTCGTTGTAGACCTCGTACTCTGGGACCTCTACTGAGCGTGTCACAGTTCTCTCTCCTCTCCTTCGCTTACCCATTCCTAGTTTACCGTTTTGTGGAGCCGGTAGAATTGCTCCTATGGATGGCAAAAAGAAGCTCCGGGATGATCCTACAAGGCGAGAAGAGCTGCGCGATAAGCTAGACCGTTACCTGGACCTCCCGCTCGCCCTGGCTTCGGTCGTCGTGGTGCTGCTGGTTATCATTCAGCTTACCGGCGAGGTAACCGGGCCTTGGCGGGGACGCATGGAGATATTGAGTTGGGCATTGTGGTCGCTATTCTTTCTGGAGTTTGTGGCGAAGTTTGCGCTGGCGCCGGAGAAGCGCCGTTACCTGCGAAACCACTGGCTGGACGTCCTGATCGTGCTGTTGCCGTTCCTGAAATTCTTGAGGCTGGCGCGGGTGCTGAGGATGACGCGGGCGTTGCCGATCTTCCGCCTGCTGGTCTTCGGGGGGCGCGGTTCGGAATCGACGCTGGAGTTACTGCGGCGGCGGCGGTTCGGGCAACTCGGGATCATCTCGGCGATGGTTGTCCTGATCGGGGCTTCGGTGGGCTATCTTTTGGAAGTCGAAGCGGCGGGCAGCCAGATCGAGAATTTCGGGGACGCACTGTGGTGGTCAGCCACCACCATCACCACGGTCGGGAGCGAAGTGTATCCGGTAACGGTCGGCGGTCGTATCCTGGCTTTCTTGTTGATGATCTACGCTATCGGGGTCTTTTCGTACTTTATCGGGGCGATAGCCTCCGTCCTGGTAGATTTCGACGCCAGCAAGAAGCCCCAGGAAGAAGAGGACGGAGTCCAACTCACCGAGCGGGAGCTTGCGGCGCTCCGGTCCATCCTCGAAAAGAACGAAAAACGTTAGTGAAAGCCGTCTCCGACGGTTATACTTTGCCGGGTCTTAAAGAGCGCTACGCAAGAAGGACTTGTCTCTAGCTTGGAACTAATACACAACATCGTAGATTGGATGATAGCGTGGGCGGCGACACCCTACGCACCGCTAGTCCTGTTCATCCTGACGTTCTGGGAGTCGAGCTTCTTCCCGCTGCCGCCGGACCCGTTGCTCATCGCGATGGCCGTGGCCGAACCGACAAACGCGCCGCTCTTCGCCCTGATCGCGACCACAGCCTCGGTGCTCGGCGCGGCTCTGGGTTACTTTATCGGCAAGAAGGGTGGTCGTCCCATAGTCCACCGGCTCTTTAAAGAGAAGAAAATCCAGGCCGCCGAAGCACTCTACCAACGCTACGACGTGTGGGCTATCGGGGCGGCGGCGTTTACGCCTATTCCATACAAAGTCTTCACCATAACGGCTGGCATCGCGCAGTTGCGCTTCTGGCCCTTTATGCTCGTCTCGGTTATCGGACGCGGCGCCCGCTTTTTTCTGCTCGGAATGTTGGTCTTCTTTTTCGGGCCGCAGATCCAGAGCATCATAGACCAGTACTTCGAACTCCTGACTATTTCATTCCTCGTACTCATAGTGCTCGGCTTTGTTGCCGCGAAGTACGGTGGCGATTACCTGAGCCGCAAGAAGGTAAATCAGAAAAGCGTGAAATAGTCGAGTAGTCAGAGCTTCTCACAACCGGCAGGGAGCAGACCAACCTGGAACTCTTCAGCAGCGTAGTAGAGTGGCTCGCCTCCTGGGCTTCTTCACCCTATGCTCCGCTAGTGCTGTTCGTCTCCTCGTTTATAGACTCAAGCTCTATTCCGACGCCCCCGGAGCCGCTCCTGATCGCGATGTCCGTGACGAAGCCGAATTTGGCTATCCTGTACGCCGCCATCGCCACAGCAGCTTCGGTGCTCGGGGCGACGTTGGACTACTTCATCGGAAGGATCGGCGGCCGTCCGCTGGCCGAACGATTTGTCGCAAAGAGGAGGATCGAGACCGCAGAAGACTTCTTCCAGAACCACGGGACGCTGACGACGGGAATCGCCGCCTTCACACCACTCCCCTATCCTATCTTCGCCCTGGCCGCCGGTATCACCCACCTGGGAATATGGCGATTCGTGCTGGCCTCACTAGCCGGCCGCGGCGCACGGTTTTTCGGGATGGGACTGGCGATCTTCTTTTTTGGCCCTTCGATTCAACAATTCTTGGATAATTATCTAGGCTGGGCGACCCTAATACTCGGCGTCTTACTCGTGGCGATCTACCTGGCAAGCCGTTACTTCAGTTCCCGTTTCGAGGAGAGAACCCGAGAAAAATAGCGCGCAGCAGAATCGTGCGTCCCGCCGTTTGACGGATAGTCCTTTCCATCAATTCTCTAGACTCAGAAGATTCTTGAAAGCGGCGAATTTCAGATAGGAGAATCCGGGTATCGAAGGTCTGTTCGAAGTTTGCGGCATCTTGATGAGTGTTACAATTGCTGGCATGAAGCTACCGGAGCCGGCAAGGTTCGTCCGCCTCGTACCGCTCGTCGCGGTGCTCTTTCTCTGCCTCGGGGCCCTCTTCTACCCATACCAACTCGCGTATCCGAACGTTGGGCACGAATTTTCTACCGAGATGGGACCTGCGTCTCGCGCGGATACGAGCGCGCCTACAGACGGGAACACACCGGGCGGCAACAATTTAGCCTTCGCGATGGATGAAATGGAAAGTGAAAGCAAATCTCCGGCCAACGCTGAGCACCTGACCGCACTTCTACTAACGGTCTTTCTGGGAGCTATTCTCGGCCTACTGGTTGGAGTGAGCCAGGCATGGTGCAGAAGTAGAGCCTCTTTGCTTGCCGAACGTCGCCTACCCTCGGTCACCTGCTCGCCACCGCGAGGTTCTACGACCATTCTTTTCTCGGTTTTTCTTCTCTAAAAGAGCTTCCCGCTCCATCTTGCAAGGAGCAAAGGACGGGAACGGCAGATCGGGCCAACTGCCCGGCCTAATAAAGGAGAAAACAAAGTGGCTAGAAAGAACGAGTCGATACACGAACCGGACCACGGGAAAATTTTCGGGGATCTCTTTGGGGGATCCAACCATACCCCGCGCGAGGACAAGGTTCTGGAATACGTGATCCACCGCATAGAGAACGGCGCACACCTGGGAGACGTGCTCGAAGAGGACTACGTACGGCGCAACTGCTCGCAAGGTGAAATAGACAGTATCGAGAGCGACCCGAGGCTGGTACACGCGGCGCGGGAAAGCATGGAACATGCGTTCAGTTCCGGTGAACTGAGCCTGGAAACCAACGTATAGCGTAGGTCTGTTGTCTAGAAGTTGTCATCCTATGAAGTTCCGGGGCACCCACCGGCCCGCTGCTGTCTGCGGCGGGCCAGTTTATAGAGCGCCACTCCGAAGCCCAGTACGAGCGATCCGTAGAGAAAGCATATGATCGACTTTCTCGGCAGAATCTTTGCCCCACTAACAAACCTGATGAGCAACGTGCTGGAACTTTTTCACTCTCTGGGTGCGCCCTGGTGGCTCAGCATCGTCTTTCTTACGGTGCTGGTACGCGGCGTTCTGTTTCCACTTACCATCCGACAGGTCAAGAACATGCGGAAGATGCAGGAACTAAAACCCGACATGGACGAAATCCGTGTCCGGTACAAAAAGGACCGCCAGAAACAGCAAGAAGCGATGATGAAACTCTACCAGGAACGCAAGGTAAACCCGGCGGCGGGTTTCTTTCCTATCCTGATCCAGATGCCAGTTTTCATAACGATGTATCACGTCATCCGCGACCATGAAGAGAGCCTCCGGTCCTTCGCCAGCGGCGGCATCCTGTGGTTCACGGACCTTACCCGGCACGACCCGTACTTCATCTTGCCAGTACTCTCGGCGGTGATCCTCATCGGCGCCGGGGAGATGTCTTCAAAGAACGTCAGTCCAGGACAGAAAAGGATGATGCGGCTGATGCCGCTAACGTTCACGGTGTTCATCGCCCGGTTCCCGGCCGGGTTGTTCGTCTACTGGATCACCTCGAACACCTTCACCCTGGTGCAGAACTTCCTGATCTACCGCAGGCCCGGACAAAGTCCACAAGAGCCAGAAGCCGAACCCACCGAAAAACCTGCGACCAGCCCGGCCAAACAGACTACGAATAGCCGCAGGCGAAAGAAAAAGAAGAAAAAGAGGTAGAGACGAATCTGTACCCAGTAATTAAGGCTTAAGCAACAATAGAGTAAGCCAGCTAAAAAAGACGCGGCCCTCGAAAAGACCGCGCCTTGCGAAAAGTTGTGAGGTTACCTGCTGGCGGTAGCGGCCCCGACGCCGAGGCCTTCGGCAACGCGGTCTCCAAGTTCGGAGGCCACGTTACTCCAGTACTCGACTACGCGCTCCTTCATCTCGGGCTGCATATCTTCCCAGCTTGCATGGCCGACAATGTTAGAGACGAGTCGCGCCCTGGCGTCCTCATCGAGGACTTTGTTCCACATGTCGGTGGCCTGGCCAAAGTCGTCGTCATCGCGGCGCTTGACGTAGACGTAGCGGCCGATCTCCCCGCCCTCGGTCTCCCAGGTGGTGTCGCGGTAGTGCTCGGTATCTGCCTCGGGACCACCGAAGCTGTTCGGCGCGTAGGGCGGTTGGTCGCCGGAGTGGTGGTAGCGCATCGGGCCGTCGAAGTTGTAGCTGTTTACGTTGGCCTTTGGCTGGTTGACCGGGAGCTGCAGGTAGTTCGGGCCGATGCGATAACGGTGGGCGTCCGGGTAGCTGAACATCCGGCCGAGAAGCATCTTGTCCGGGCTCGGGCCGATGCCAGGGACCATGTTCGCCGGCTCGAAAGCGGACTGCTCGATCTGGGCGAAGAAGTTGTCCGGGTTGCGGTCGAGGACCATCTTTCCTACCTCGATCAGGGGATAATCCTCGTGCGGCCAGATCTTGGTCAAGTCGAACGGGTTGTAGTGGTAATCCGCGGCGTCCTCGAACGACATGACCTGCATCTTGAGCGTCCAGCTCGGGTAGTCCCCGGAGTCTATGGAAGCCCACAGGTCCATCCGGTGGAAGTCCGGATCTTCGGCGGCCATTGCCCCGCCCTCTTCTTCAGTAAAGTTCTCGATGCCCTGGTCGGTCTTGAAGTGGTACTTGACCCAGAACTTCTCACCACCCTCGTTCTCCCAGAGGTAGGTGTGGCTGCTGTAGCCGTTCATGTTCCGGTAAGTCTTCGGGAGGCCCCGGTCGCCCATCAGCCACATTACCTGGTGAGTAGTCTCGGGCGAGAGCGTCCAGAAGTCCCACTGCATGTTGTGCGAGTGGCGGCCGGTGTGCGGCACGCGCTTCTGGGAGTGGATGAAGTCCTGGAACTTGCTCGGGTCGCGGACAAAGAAGATCGGGGTGTTGTTGCCGACCATGTCGTAGTTGCCCTCGTCCGTGTAGAACTTGAGCGAGAACCCGCGCGGGTCGCGCACGGTATCCGCGAAACCCTGCTCACCGGCGACCGTCGAGAAGCGGGCGAGCATCTCCGTCTTCTTACCCTTTTTCAGGAAGTCCGCCCGGCAGTATTTCTCGGCCTCGCCGTTGGCCTCGAAGTAGCCGAAGGCGCCGCTACCTTTGGCATGGACGACGCGCTCGGGGACGCGTTCGCGGTTGAACTGGGCCATCTTCTGGATCAGGTGATGGTCGTGAAGGCCGATCGGGCCACCCGGACCAGCGGTCAGCGAATGTTCGTCGCTCGGCGCCCCTATGCCGGCGTCGGTGGTGGTTACCGGACGTACTTGTTGCCCATTGTCGCTCATGCACTCCTCCTATTTCCCGTGGACTTTTCCAGCCCTCTTACACCCGAGCCGGACCCCAGAATCTTCCAAGATTCAAGGCATGCGTAAGTTTATATGAGACCGACAAAATCGCCAGCGAATAGTCGGTGCAGTTGGAGGATGTTGGAAAAAGCCTGGAACGCTCAAAGCCACTCGAAACTCAGCGGTCCAAGCGCTATGGTAGGCGCTCTCCCGGGTACAGGTCTATGACCTTGTCGTTGAGCGGCTCCTTGCCGGGTCCGGTGAAATGGTTCGTCCCGTTTCGGGTAAGTAGCCCCGGTGGTCCATGGACGGGGCGACCTCCGAGTCTTTCGTTTTTTGCTTTATTTGCCCCGTCGTAAAACAGGTACTACCTCCCCAACAACCAGGGCGGAGAGGATGAGGGCAGCGCCCGCGAGTTGTATTGGCGAGAGCCGGTCTCCGGCGAGCCAGAATCCGAACCCGGCGGCGAAAACCGGCTCCATCGTCAGGATGATCGCTGCCCGGGCCGCCGGGATGTGTTGCTGAACGGTGGTCTGCACGTAGAAAGCTCCCGCTGAAGCCACGACCCCCGTAAGCACGATGGCGAACCAGACTTCTACCGGCGGAGCGGTGATCGGCCCGGGAGCCACCACCCACATAAGGGAGAACAGCCCGGCCATCGAGAGCATCTGGGCCAGTGCCAGGGCCCCGGCGTCGTGTTCCGGGGCGTAACGGGAGAGCAGGGCGATGTGCGCCCCGAGTCCCGCCGCGCACACTACGGTCAATGCGTCCCCGAGCCTGCCCAGCGACGCGCTCTGCCCGGTCAGCAGCAACATCCCGGAGAGACTCAGGATGATCGCCCCTATTATGAGGGGCGGTATGCGGACTTTGAACAAAGCCCAGGCTGTAAGCGGGGCGAAGACTACAAAGAGACCGGTGATGAGCCCGGAGTTCGTCGGCGTCGTGTACAGGAGTCCCCACGTCTGAAATAGGTAACCGAGCGCCAAGGTTAGCCCGATACCCAGTCCGACAAACAGCGTCTGCCGCGTCATCCTGGGCGCGAGGAACGGCGTGAGAACGGCTCCCGCGAGGATAAAGCGCAGGGCCAGAAAGCCGAGCACACTATAGGCAACTACGGCGTCCTGAACGACGACAAACGTCCAACCCCAGACAGCGGTAACACCGACGAGCAGTAGAGTGTAGATCAGTCGCAATTGGGCTCCATAGTCGAGAAGGTGATAGTTTACGCGATTAGGGTAAAGAGAGATTTAGGATATTCAGGAGGATAGCAGATGACAGAGCAACGCCGCAGCGTCCCGATAGCTTTTAGCGAATACGGTGAGGGAGAACCTGTCGTCCTGATCCACGCCTTCCCCCTGAACGGCAAGATGTGGGAACCGCAGGCCAAGGCGCTATCGGAGAGCTACCGGGTTATAACACCGGACTATCCGGGCTTCGGACGCTCACCCTATCCTCCCGCCCAGCCTGACATGCGCTTCTACGCGGAGAAAATTCTTGAGCTGATCGACAAGCTGGAGCTGAAACGTGTAGTCCTGGGTGGTCTCTCGATGGGCGGCTACGTCGCGTTCGCGTGTCTCAGACTGTTTCCCGAGAGGATTTCCGGCCTTTTACTCGCCAATACCCGTCCCGAACCGGATGCCGAGGAGGTGCGCGAGAGCCGCAAAGATATGGCCTGCCGGGTCTCCGAAGAGGGCGTGAGAGTTCTAATCGACCTTCAGATGGAACGTCTCCTCTCTACCACAACGTTGCAAAACGAGCCGCTGATCGTGGAACAGGTGAAGTCCATGATCCTTGATAGTTCACCCGATGGCGTGGTCGGCGCTTTAGGCGCCATGCGCGACCGCCCGGACTCGACCTCTCTCCTACCTGAGATACAGGTTCCTACCCTCGTCATTGGCGGCGAGGAAGACGATATTTCTTCTCCCGAGGTTATGGGTGAGTTTGCGGGGAAGATCCCGAACTCCGAGCACCACACCCTCTCCGGCGCGGCACATCTCTCCAACCTCGAAGCGCACGGCGAGTTTAATGCCGCCCTCAAAGAATTCTTGAAGAACCTCTAGTCTGACAGACGAGTAACATTCGCGGGTTTTTGTAGCGCGTGAGGCTCAGGTAGAATTCAGTTTCGTGACGACGGTCCTGCACATCTCCGACCTGCACTTCGGCAGGCCCGCGTCCTCCGGGAAGCTGAATGCTCTAGAAGACTGCATCCAGGGGCTCGGACCGGATGCGATCGCGGTCTCCGGCGACCTTACCCAACGGTGCACGAACGGGGAGTTTGTCCGGGCCCGGGCGTACCTGGATACCCTGGGCAGGATTGCGCCTTACGTCGTTATTCCCGGCAACCACGACATCCGGTGGCTCGGGGCCGTGATCCGCAACCTGGGGATCGTCGCCCTGATCGGGGATAAGGCCCATGAGTTCAAGTATTCTCGCTACAAGAGGTACATCTCAGAAAACCTCAACCCGTCCCTAGAGATTCCCGGAGCAGTGATCGCCAGCCTCAACACGGCCCACGGCATAACCCGTGGCTCCCTGACGAAACGATTCCGGGATCTCGGCGTGATCGGGCACGTCAAGCGGGACGATGTGAAGAGGGTGGAACGGGCCTTCTCGAACGCGGCCCCGGATGCGGCCCGCATCGTGATGGTTCACCATAACCCCATCAAGGGCCCCCTCTCGGGCCGGCACGGCCTCGCAAACACCGGCCAAGCTCTTCGCGCGTTCGCCGAGATCGGGGCTGAACTGG
Source organism: Rubrobacteraceae bacterium (assembly GCA_965214475.1). GTDB lineage: Bacteria > Actinomycetota > Rubrobacteria > Rubrobacterales > Rubrobacteraceae > SIRX01. The sequence goes on from OZ243953.1 coordinate 1,402,512, forward strand.
TCCTCTGCGGCCACGACCATCTGGAAGCCGTCCACACCGTCGAGGAGACCGCGCCGGGTCTCATCATCTCCACCGCCGGCACCATCTCCAACCGCCTGCGGCCGGATCGTGCCTCCAGCTTCAACCTCGTCGACTTCGACGACACCGGCATCCGCATCACGACCTTTTACTGGCAAAATTCCAACAGCTTCGTTCCCAAAAAAGAGGAGTCCTTTACCCGCCGGTCGGCTCCACGCTCCGCCTGACCCCGGCCTCAAAGAACACCCTCAGCGAGTATAATCTCCCGGACGCGCTCAAAGTCAGGAAGGAGCACGAGATCATGTGGAGCAGACTGACCCGTGGCGGTGACGGGCTTCCCCGTGAAAAAGTGGACGCCATAGTCCGCCTCATAGACCAGTACCTCGCCGAAGAAGCCACCGCCCGCAACCTCCAGTCCGACAAACAAACAATACACCCCCGCGACCTCCCCCCCGACAGACGCGAAGCCCTTATCGACGAAATCTTCGAGATCCTGCGAGACGATAAGAGATAACGCAGAAACCCTCTCACCCCACCAAGCATCTAAACATCCCGCTTTTCCCGCATTCGCCGAATCTTTGTAGTTTTACGTCGTTTACCGTAAGGGGATAGGGAATAGGGGGTAATGGTATACGGATGTGACAACGTAAGGAAGGAGTAACGTATGAGCTATGCTCAACAGATGGTGGAGGCGCATCCAGCGGGGGCTTCGATAAGCGCTCAAACGTTGGCGGAATGCATCGAGGCTTGCTTCGATTGCGCCCAGACGTGCAGTGCGTGTGCTGACGCGTGTCTCGGCGAGGAAGAGGCAGCGTCGCTGGCTCGGTGCATCCGGCTCGACCTGGACTGCGCCGGCATCTGCGACGTTACGGGCAAGGTGCTCTCTCGCCAGACGGCCTTTGAAGCCGAAATGGTTCGTGGCGCGGTGGAAGCCTGCGCCCAGGCCTGCAAGCTGTGTGGCGACGAATGCGAAGGCCACGCCGAGCACCACGAGCACTGCAAGGTGTGCGCCGAGGCGTGCCGCCGCTGTGAGAGCGCCTGCAATGATGTGCTTGCTTCAGGCACTGTAAACCCAGCCGTCGTATAGTTGGGAAGAGGCGGGCATCCAGTTCGCCTCTTCCCAATTCAATTTACCTCTACTAAACAGTCCCCTGAAGAACTTTAGCTTCCTACCTTGACCGTCGATCGACGGTTCTAATTTTAGGGTAGGGGGGTATATGTTAAAATATCGTCAAAACTTAATACGCTGGAATCGTATAGCTCCACCATAACGTGGGCTCGTTCGAGATTCCGGCATTCATGTCTCCGGCCACGATCGTTTGAGAGGTAAGAGGTGGACACAAAGAAGCAGAAAGAGTTCATCACTATCCCCGTCACGGGGATGTCATGCGTGGCCTGCGCGAACCGAGTCGAGAAGGCGCTCTCGAAGACCAAAGGGGTCGGTGAGGCGAACGTAAACTTCGCCACCGAGAAGGCGAACGTCTTCTACGAACCCGACTCGGTAGGCGCCGAGGAACTCATCGGGACTATAGAAGACGCCGGATACGGAGCAGAGATCGCGAAGGCGGATCTGGGCATCACCGGTATGAGTTGCGCCAGTTGCGTCGGGCGGGTCGAGAAAGCGCTGGGCAGTGTACCGGGGGTTGTGGACGTAAACGTCAACCTCGCCTCGGAGAAGGCGGGCGTGGAGTATTTGCCCGGCACGGTGGAACCGCAAGACCTTGAGCGCGCCGTAGAGGATGCCGGGTACGGCGTAGTCGATCAAAAAGAGGAATCGGCGGAGGACGCCGGCGAAAGAGAGCATCGGAAGCTCCGCAATAGCCTTCTCTGGGCTGCGGTGCTGACGGCCCTGATCCTGCTGGGGAGCATCCCGCACATGCTCGGAGTACCGAGCCCGGTGCCGATGGGCTGGCTGAACCTCGGACTGCTCGCGCTCGCCACGCCGGTGCAGTTCTGGGCCGGGTGGCGTTTCTACAAGGGCGCCTGGGGAGCCATAAAGCACGGCCAGGCGAACATGAACACCCTGGTCGTCGTCGGAACCAGCGCGGCATACCTGTACAGCCTGGTGGCGACGGTCGCGCCGCAGCTCTTCGCCGGTGGACGCGCCGACGTGTACTTCGATACCTCCGCGCTCATCGTCACACTCATTTTGCTGGGTAGATTGCTGGAGGCCCGGGCCAAAGGCCGTACTAACGAAGCAATAAAGAAGCTCGCCGGGTTACAGGCCAAAACCGCCCGGGTCCTGCGTAACGGTGAAGAGGTGGACATTCCTGTCGAAGATGTGGTCTTTGGGGACGTGGTCGTCGTACGGCCCGGCGAAAAGGTGCCGGTGGACGGACGTTTGGTCGGCGGGGAGTCGGCTGTGGACGAGGCCATGCTCACCGGTGAGCCTATCCCGGTCAGCAAGGGGGTAGGCGATGAGGTGATCGGGGCTACCATAAACAAGAGTGGATCTTTCCGCATGGAAGCCACAAAGGTCGGCAAAGACACGGCCCTCGCCCAGATCATCCGCATGGTCGAAGAAGCACAAGGGACGAAAGCCCCGATACAACGGCTCGCCGACAAGGTGAGCGGTGTCTTCGTACCTATCGTCGTCGTCATAGCCGTCATCACCTTCTTTGTCTGGCTGATCTTCGGACCGGCCCCGGCTTTCACCTTCGCCCTTTTGAACTTCGTGGCGGTCCTGATAATCGCCTGCCCCTGCGCGATGGGCCTCGCCACCCCGACCTCCATAATGGTCGGGACCGGCAAAGGCGCGGAGATGGGCATCCTCATAAAGGGCGGCGAGACACTCGAGGGAGCCCACAAGCTCACCACCGTCGTTCTGGACAAAACCGGTACCCTGACCCGCGGCAAACCGGAGCTGACCGATGTGCTGGTGACAAACGGGCTCCCCGAAGACGAACTTCTACGTCTCGTAGCCTCCGCCGAGCGTGGCAGCGAACATCCGCTGGGCGAGGCGATAGTCGAAGGTGCCAGAGACCGGGGCCTCGGGCTGACGGATGCCGAACAGTTCGAGGCTGTAGCCGGACGCGGCATAAAGGTCCGGGTGGACGGTCGCGAGGTGCTCGCCGGAAACGCCGCGCTGTTCGAGTCGGAAGGCATCACCGGAGACAGTTTGCTGGGCAAGGGCGAAGGTCTCGCCGCATCCGGCAAGACACCGATGTTCGTAGCGGTGGACGGTGAGCCGGCAGGCCTCGTGGCCGTCGCGGACACCATAAAGGATGAGTCCCGAGAAGCGATAGAGCGGTTGCACGACATGGGATTAAAGGTGGCGATGCTCACCGGCGACAACCGCCGGACCGCAGAAACCATAGCCTGCGAGCTCGGGATAGACCGGGCGCTGGCCGAAGTTTTACCCGAAGATAAGGTTGGCGAGGTCAAGAAGCTACAGTCTGAAGGCGAGGTGGTGGCGATGGTCGGGGATGGGATCAATGACGCCCCGGCGCTCGCAAAGGCGGACGTGGGCGTGGCGATCGGGACCGGCACGGATGTGGCTATGGAGGCGGCGGACCTCACCCTGATCTCCGGTGACGTACACGGGGTGGCCCGGGCGATAAAACTTTCGAAGGCGACCATCCGCAACATCAAGCAGAACTTCTTCTGGGCCTTCGCGTACAACGTAGCCCTGATCCCGGTCGCCGCCGGTATCCTCTACCCGTTCTTCTCCGGCGGTACGGTGCCATCATTGTTGCAGCCGGCGCTGGGTGAGTACGGTTTCTTGAACCCGGTGCTCGCGGCGGCGGCGATGGCGCTTTCATCGGTGACGGTATTAGGTAACGCCCTGCGGCTGCGTCGGGTACGCATAGGCTGAGGGGGCTGTAGAATGGGCGGCGAAGAACAAGAGGCGCTGACGGAGGTTCCTTTGCACGGATATATCAAAGCAGACCACAAAGGCAATCTGGAGAACCGCCTCAAGCGGATCGAGGGTCAGGTCCGGGGCGTACAGCGAATGGTGGACGAAGAGGCCTACTGCATAGACATTCTCACCCAGATCTCCAGCCTCATAGCCGCCTCCGAGAAGGTCGCCGCTATGGTCCTTCGGGACCACGTAGACCACTGCGTCAAAGAGTCCATCAAAAACGAGGACCAGGCGGAGGAGAAGATAGACGAGTTGGTAGACGCCGTAGAGCGTTTTCTAAAAGTATAGAAAAGGAGCTAACATTGATCGAAGCAAAGTACGAAGTACCGGACATGAGTTGCGCCCACTGCAAGAGCGCCATAGAGGACTCGCTGAACGAAATTTCCGGCGTGGAAGAGGCGAGTGCGGATCCGGACTCGAAAGTCGTCGAGGTCGCGTACGACGAGGATCAGGTCGGGGAAGACAAGATCAAAGCCGCCATCGAAGACGCCGGCTACACGATAGCCGCCTAACAAGGTTCCATATTGGCAGTCGCCTCGCTCCCTCCGGGTCCGAAGACCCATCCTGTCATCGGCAACCTGCTGGACTATTCTCGCGACCCCTTGAACTTCATGGTCCGCAGCGCGCGAGAATACGGCGATGTCGTCGGCCTACAGTTTCCCGGTCCACCGGCCTATTTGCTCTCCAACCCCGAGCACATCGAGTAGGTGTTGGTCAAGAACAATCGCAACTTCATCAAAGGCCGGGTGACGAAGCAGATGCTCGGCATGCTCGGCGACGGCCTCCTCACTAGCGACGGCGACTTCTGGCGTCGCCAACGCCGGCTTGCACAGCCAGCGTTCCACCGCGAGCGCATAGATAACTACGCCAAAACGATGGTCTCCTACACGGAGCGTATGTTGGAGGACTGGCACGACGGCGAGTAACGAAACGTCCACCAAGATATGATGCGCCTGACGTTGGAGATCGCCGCCAAGACCCTCGCGGATGCCAACATCGTGGATGATGCTGAAGATGTAGGGGCCGCTCTGGGGACCATCATGGCGCGTTTCTCGGACCAGGGAAGCGGCGTGTTCCTACGGATGCTCCCAGAGAGCGTCCCGACCCCGTCCAACCGGCGTTTCCGACGGGCGAACCAGAAACTCGAAGAGTTTATCTACGGCATCATCGAGGAACGCCGCCGGAGCGGCCGAGACACCGGAGATCTTCTGAGCATGCTGCTCCACGCCCGCGACGAGGACGGCAGTCGCATGGGCGACGGACAACTCCGCGACGAGGTAATGACCATCATCATGGCCGGACACGAGACGACCGCCACCGCCCTCTCCTGGACCTTCTACCTGCTCGGCCATCACCCCGACGTAGAAGAGAAGCTGCACTCCAAACTCGAAGAAGCGCTGGATGGCAACCCGCCGGCAGTCGAAGATCTCCCCCACCTTCCCTACACCGACGCCGTAATAAAAGAATCCATGCGACTCTATCCACCGGCCTGAGCCATCGGTCGCGAGGCGTTGGAGGACTGTGAGATCGGGGGTTTCCACGTTCCCGCCAGAACCCAGATGTTCATAAGCCAGTACGTCGTTCACCACGACCCCCGAAACTTCGAGAACCCCGAAGCGTTCTCCCCAGAGCGCTGGGCCAACGATCTCGCGAAACGTCTCCCGAAGTTCGCCTACTTCCCCTTCGGCGGCGGGCCCAGGCTCTGCATCGGACAATCCTTCGCCAAAATGGAAGCTGTCCTGCTACTCGCAACCATAGCGCAGAAGTTCAAGCTAGATCCCACGCCCGGACAACCTATCCAAGCCCAACCTTCCATCACCCTCCGCCCGAAGCACAGAATACGAGTAACACTCCAAAAACGATACCCCGAATAACAAAGTAGGAGGGGCTTCATCGGAGCGGGAGAACGTTTGAGGCGTCGCCTAGCTGTAGCTGGAGGGGGAAAAGATGGCGAGTCAAGGACCGGTCGAGCCCACCAAGGAATGGGCGGAACTGGAGCTGCGCTTGGAGTGGCCCGAGCAGATCGAGTACGAGAGGATCCGCCCGTCGGCGGTTTTCGGTAGTTCAGTGGCGGAAAGGTCTCGCCAGACCGGAACTCCAGAAACCACAATACATTGAAAGATCAGTAGCTTTAGGAGCTACGGGATACGTGGCCTGTTTGAGGCCGAGCAGTTTGAGGACAAGAGCCGTCTGGACCCGGATGTTCAGGGTCTTATTCTCAACTTGAAGAGTGAATATCCTCCTATGCGGGATAACGAGATAGCCACCATCTGCTACGTCCGCTTTGGCAACAGGCTCCACGGACGCTCGGTGCGACGGGTGCTCGAAGCAAATCCCACGGCCATAAGGATGTTCCGTCGCTTCAAGCCCTATCACGAAATAGAGGGCATCATAGAACGCAGGCTCGCCATCGTTACTCTACACTCCGAGGGGTGGAACGCGAAGAGCATCGCCGGCTACCTCAAGACCAGCCGCCCCACTGTCTACCGGACGTTGAACCAGTGGATCGACGAGGATGTATATAGCCTGGAAGACAAGCCTCGCGGCGGTAAGCGCAAGGCGGACCTCCGGGCGATGAACGAGGTGAGGAAGCTGCAGGAGAACCCCGAGCTCGGGGAGTTCCGTATTTCCGCCGCCCTGGCGCAGTTGGGGATCTATCTTAGCCCTCGCACCTGCGGACGCATCCTCGCTGTAAACCGTGCGCTCTATGGTCTTGAGAAGCCAAAGAGAGGTTCCAAAGAGAAGAAGGAGATGCCGTTCCAGTCTGGCAAGAGACACGAGATCTGGAGCGTAGACGTACGCTATCTGGAACACAGTCTCCCGAATATGGGCAAGATCTATTGCATCTCCATCTTGGATAACCACTCAAGGTCACTGCTTGCAAGCGCCGTCTCAACCAGCCAAGATCTCACCGCTTACCTCTCTGTTCTCTACACTGCTGTTGAGCGCTACGGTGCCTCGGAGATCCTGGTCAGCGACGGGGCAGGTATCTTCAAGGCCAATCAGGCCAAAGCTATCTACCGCTCTTTAGGCATCGCCAAAGAGGTGATCGAGAAGCGAAAGCCGTGGCAAAACTATGTCGAAACCACCTTCAAAATTCAGCGTCGAATGGCAGATTACTACTTCGCTAAAGCCCGGAGTAGGGAAGAGCTCGTCGCAGCTCATGATCGGTGGGTGGAGCAGTACAACACCCAGATGCACTGGGCGCATCGTCAAAGAAAGGATGGCAAGAGAAGCCCAGCGGAGGTTCTTGGCTTCCTCACGAGCGTCCGCCACCGGCCAGAAGATCTGGAACGTGCCTTCTTCTCGACCCGGTTTACCCGTGTTCTGAACTCTTCTGGCTACGCTCGGCTGAAACACTGGAAGATATATGCCGAGGAAGGTCTTGCGCGCCGGGAGGTAACCTTGTGGCTGGGGCCGGAAGTCCTCACCGTGGAGTTCGCTGGTGAGTCCCTCGCCCGCTACGACGTGGAGTACTCTGTATGGACAAAGAATCTGCGGGAGGTGACAAGGCCCCAGCTATTCGAGAGCTCTTACCGGGTTGCCATCGCGCAGTTACGGCTCTTCGAGCTCGAAGCCCTCGGTGAGAGCGGATGGTTGAAAGCGCTCAGGCTAGAAGATTACGCTCTGAGGAAGCCACGTAGGCCGCAAATGCTACAGGAGGTGTTGTTTTCCTACCTCGATATCGTCTAGCGCGGTGAGCTTACTGGCTCATCCGCTAAGTTCGATGCACTTTCATCCTCTTACCGCCGGTATGGTGGGCATAGTCCCAACGCCGGGCTTTCGGATCGTCCGATGCCGCCTGCGCCGCCCCCACACGTACGGCTGGCGGTGAGCGTTCCAGTAGTCGCTGGCTTTTTCGATCGCCTCCTCGATCTCTTCCCAAATCTCGAAAAAACGCCCTTTGAGGGCTAGCGACTTCAGCGTTTTCTACCACGGTTCAATGAGGTTGAGGTAGGCGGCGTACTTGGGCTGGAAGACGAATTCCCACCGAGGATGTTCCACATTGAAGAACAGAACATCGTAGGATTTGTGTGTCCTGAGGTTGTCCAGAACCACGTAGACGCGGTCGATGTCGGAGGGTATCCACGCCTCAACCCGCTCCAAGAAGTCGACGAAGGTAGAGACCCTGCGTTTTTGGTAGGTGGCGGTGAAGGCCTCACCAGTGTCGGGGCGGAAAGCGCCGAAGACGTATCCTCCCGGTTTGCGGTTGCGATCGTGCTCCAGCTCTTGTCTGGCCCTTCCAGTAGGCTGATCTTCGTTCGAGCGAGAGGACCGCACAACCCGTGCATGAGGCTGCGCGAGAAGGGAAAGGCCAGAATCTCACTATCTCCATTGCCCGCACAGGCCGAGCCGCCCAACCTGGATGACCTCGGGATAGAGATAGCGGGCCGTTGGCCGATGACGAGCTTGCTCGACATCCTCAAGGAGGCAGATCTCAGGCTCGGCTTAACGTCTCACTTCACCACCGTGGCCTCCCGCCAGATACTCGACCCCGACACCCTTAGAAAGCGCCTCCTGCTATGCCTTTATGGGCTCGGGACCAACACGGGCCTCAAGAGGATCTCCGCCGGAGATCAAGATAGCGGCTACCAGGACTTGCGTTATGTGCGCCGCCGCTTCGTTCACAAGGAGCAGCTTCGGGCCGCCATAGCCTGCGTGGTCAATGGCATCTTCTCCACCCGTTCCACCGAGATCTGGGGCGAGGCGACTACCCGAACTTGCAGCCGATCCTTACCCGCCCAATAGACTGGACCCTTGTCCGCAACCAGTACGATCAGATGGTCCGCTTTGCCAGTGCTCTGCATGCAGGGACCGCTGAGACGGAGTCCATACTCAGGCGCTTCACCCGCGCAAACCTCCAGCATCCTACATACCGGGCGCTTTTGGAGCTCGGCCGCGCCGTGAAAACGATCTTTCTGTGTGAGTATCTCAGTTCGGAGCAGACCAGGCGGGAGATTCACGAGGGCTTGAACGTGATAGAGAGCTGGAACTCCGTAAACTCGTTTATGGACCGTGAGTATCATCTGGACAAGATTGTCCGCCAGAAGGACCGATTAACCTGCGTGTAGCGCTGATAATTAGCATTTCTCGTAACGATTTCGGCCTGAGCTGCTGATAATGCGCTGCACTGGCCCTCACAACTGCTGCCGGGAGCTTCTGATAACAGGCAAATAGCGCGCTTGATACTGGTTGATCGTCTTAGCGCGTGAAATCGTTCCTACAAGACTCAAACCCCTGGAGCACCAGAAACGTACGAATCTGCCAAAATGCGGCACATAAACTCGTCACAGAAACCAAGACGTGACCCCCGATAATGCCCACGTAAATGCGTGCTACACTGTTATAAGTGTGACGAGTCCAGCCAGAGGTTGTAAGCCTCGTAGGGGACAGGCGGAAGTAGGGAGTTTGTAGGTGGCGACCGACAAACAAGAGCGGCAGAACATCACGCTCTCTTTGCCCAGAGGGGTTGTTCGAGAGGCAAAGGTTATTGCAGCACAAAGGGAGACCTCGATCTCGGCGCTGATGGCCCGGGTGCTTCAAGAGCTTGTGGAGGAAGAGCATGGATACCGGGCTGCCAGGGAACGCAGCCTCAACAGGCTTGAGAACGGTTTAGATCTTGGCACCGGGGGAAAGAGGGGCTGGAGCAGGGATGAACTTCATGAGCGTCACGAACGCTGAGGGCTGGCGCCTTGAACAGCGGTGAAGCCGGACGCGCGTTCGTGGATTCCAACATCCTGCTCTACGCCCACGACCGGAGTGCCGGGGACAAGCGAGAGGTGGCCCGCGATCTCGTAGAAACGCTCTGGCGTGGAGGGTCCGGGTACCTGAGCGTGCAGGTCTTGCAGGAGTTCTTCGTGAACGTGACCCGCAAGCTGCAAAAGCCTCTCGACGCCGAACAGGTCCGTCAGATAGTCGAAGATTACTCTCACTGGATGGTTCACCGTCCCGGCTCCCAGGACGTGCTCTCAGCCATAGACATCCACCAGCACTCGCAGATCTCATTCTGGGACGCGATGATAGTAAGGAGTGCGGCCGCTGCAGGATGTGAGGTACTCTACTCCGAGGACCTGAACCCTGGACAGATCTACGAAGGGGTAAGAATCGAGAACCCGTTCGTCCACCCAGACACCAACCTCACCGAGCAGACAGAGTAGAGGACCGATGGACTTCGATAGCGTCATCGAGGACCAAAAACACCGCCCTGCCCGTGTAAGATAATTCGCCTTTGTCAGTTACAGCGACCAAAACCTCATAAATAAGCCGAATCGGCTCTTTTCATTGTGTTAGATAATAAAGATTATCTAGCAACAACTAATAGTAGTAGAATTTGAGACCACATCTCCCGGGTACAGCGTTCCCAACATATGTAACAGCTAAGAGTCTTCTTCCGCACGATGCCCCAGCAGTGAGAGATCCGCTTCGCCGAGACGGTCGGAAGCAGTCTTGGCCTGATGCCAGTACGGGTAGAGCAGGGGCGGCAAACTTACTTCGTCCAACCGACTACGCTCTTCGTCCGTTAGCTGTAAGTCTGCCGCACCCAAATTGTCTTTGAGCTGCTCTTCGGTTCGTGCCCCGACTATCACCGAGGCCACGCCGGGACGTCCCATGAGCCAGGCCAGAGATACCTGTGCCGCTGGGACTTCGTGCTCTTCGGCTATCTCTACGAGCACTTCTATGGTGTCGTAGAGTTTCTCTTCGTCGCGGACGGGTGGCTCATCCCACTCTCCGAGGTGACGGCCTTCCTCGGTCTCCTGGTCGCGGCGATACTTGCCCGAGAGCAGGCCGCCGGCCAGCGGGCTCCACACGAGAATGCTGCATTCTTGGTCGAGCGCGATGGGGACGAGCTCGTACTCGGCTTCGCGGGCTTCCAGGGAGTAGTAGATCTGCTGGCTCACGTAGCGCTGGTAGCCCAGACGCTCGGAGGTACTCAAGGCTTTCATCAGGTGCCAGCCGGAGTGGTTTGAGCATCCGACGTAGCGCACCTTGCCGTCTTTTACGAGCGTGTCGAGGGCTTCGAGGGTCTCTTCTATTGGTGTCTGGCCGTCCCACTGGTGGACCTGGTAGAGGTCTATGTAGTCGGTACCGAGGCGTTTGAGGCTCGCTTCGCACTCCCGGATCAGGTGTTGTCGCGAGAGGCCGGCTCCATTTGGCCCGTCGCCCATCGGAAAGCGGGCTTTGGTTGCCAGGAGTACCTCGTCCCGGCGACCGGAGATCGCCTGTCCCAGTATCTTCTCGGACTCACCGGTTGAGTAGATGTTCGCCGTGTCGAAGAGGTTTACCCCGGCGTCGAGGCACATGTCCACCTGGCGGGTGGCGAGGTCTACGTCGGTGGAGCCGACGGCGCTAAAATCGCCTTTGCCACCGAAGGTCATGGTGCCCAAAGTCATGGCTGAGACGTAGAGGCCCGAATTTCCGAGACGGCGATATTGCATGAAATCCTCCTCCTAGTGGTGATCAAACCGCCTAACTGTGATTCAGAGTAGCAGGTATCGACTGGTGCTGCGGAGGCGCACAGTATTGATCGAGTACTAGAGTCCGTACTGGTTTGAATGTATGATCTACTTATGTTCGGGAGAGCGCATGAAGTTGAGTTTTGATCATGGGAAAAGGTGGATTGTGTGGCTGCAGACAAAATGCTCGCTGTCGGAGACGGTTTTATCTCAAGCGGACTGATCGCCGAGGCCATCAGACAGGAAGCTGGAGATTCTTTTGATATAGAGACCCTTGATCTTCCCTGGCCTGTAGAGCCCTTTGGCAAGGTAGCCGAGGTTACAGAGGCTTCTGGAACCGAGGACCAGACGATCGAAGCCGTACGAGATGTCACGGTAATAGTAACGCAGCTAGCGCCCATAACTGAACGTGTACTGGAAGCAGCCAACGCCCTGCGCCTTGTAGTCTGTACTCGTGGCGGACCGGTTAACGTCAATGCAGAGGCAGCTTCTAAACAAGGAGTCGCTGTGTGCAACGCACCCGGCCGAAACGCTCCAGCAGCTGCCGAATACACTCTAGGACTGACACTCGCCGCTATACGTCGCATCCCCGAAGCTCACACTTCGCTCTCTTCGGGTGAGTGGAAGGGCGAATTTTATGCTTTTGGGGAGTGCGGTCTGGAGCTTAATGATGCTACGTACGGACTAGTGGGATTTGGTGCTATCGGTCGCCGAGTGGCTCGGGCGGTTACAGCGCTCGGTGCTCGCGTTCTGGTGTTCGACCCATTCGTGGACGCCTCAGAAGTCGAAGCTGCAGGCGGAAGCTTAGTCGAGAAGTTAGACGAATTGCTAGAGAGTTCGAAGGTGGTTAGTTTGCACGCCCGCCTCACCGATGATACACGCGGCATCATGGGGAAAGAGGAGATCTCGCGCATGACTCCGGGTTCCGTTCTCGTCAACACTGCTCGGGGCGGCCTACTAGACTACGAAGCTCTTTGTGACGCGCTTGAATCCGGGCACCTGGGGGCCGCTGCTCTGGATGTGTACGAAGAGGAGCCCCCTCCGAAAGACTCCCGACTATTTGATGCGCCTCGGATTATCCTTTCACCCCACATAGCGGGAGCTACCAAAGAGACGGCCCAGAGAGGTGCGCGCATCGCGGCCGAAGAGGTCGGCCGCTTCGTACGAGGAGAAAGACTAGTCAACTTGACCAATCCCGAAACGATGGAGAACCGCGCATGATAATCGGCATTGACGCAGGAACTTCTGTCGTGAAAGCAGCCGCCTTTAGCAACCAAGGGAAGAACCTGGCTATTGAGGGGCGTCAAGTGAAGCTATACAACCCTCGTCCAGAGTACTCGGAACAGGACGTGGAGGAGACTCTGCAGGCGGTTAGCGACGTTGTGCGGCGCGTGGTCGAACGTTCAGAGGATAGCGTAGATATCATCAGTATAACCGGCCAGGGTGACGGCCTGTGGCTACTTGATGAGGAGGGTCGCCCTGTCAGACCCGGCATAACATGGCTCGACGCCCGAGCAAGCTCCTTAGTAGAGCAATGGATGGCTTCGGGAGTTTTCGAGACCCATTTTCATAGAAACGGAAACGTCATTTTTCCAGGCTGCCATGCACCACTCATGGCTTTTCTCGCGAAGTCGGAGCCGGAATCACTCGAGCGAGCAACCACGGCAGCGTACTGTAAAGACGTTATCCTACAACGTCTAACTGGAGAACGGGCGACTGACGCGTCAGATGCTTCACTCCCATTCCTCGACCTCAAAAGCCGACAATACGACCGCAAGATCATGGAGCTCTTCGAACTCGAAGCGTATGAAAGCTTGTTAGCTCCCATAGATTCATCTCCGGGTCCATTACGGTATCTCAGCAAAGCAGGAACAGAATTAATAGGTCTCCCAGAAGGCACGCCTGTTCACAACGGTCCATTCGACGTTCCGGCCACAGCGGTAGGCGCTGGAGTTCAGCAAGTAGGCGAAGGCGTCATAATCCTCGGTACGACGCTAGCTTGCGAAGTGCTCACCGACCAGGTAAGCACTGGAGACGAGCCGGTAGGCATGAAGCTTTGCGCCCTCGAAGAGGATAGGTGGCTCCGAACAATGCCTGCTATGGTCGGTACTGCTTCCCTCGATTTGACTCTGTCTTTGATCGGGGCAAAGCATGAGCAGCTTGAAGGGTACTTGACTGATAGCTTACCTGGAGCAAGAGGTGTCACCACACTTCCCTTTTTCTCTTCATCGGGGGAGCGGGCGCCCTTTGTCGAGCCTGCGGCCCGGGGACGTTTAGATGGAATGACTCTGCAAACCACCCGCTCAGACTTAGTTCGAGCAGTGTGTGAAGGCGTAGCTTACGCGGCAAGACATTGTTTGGAAGCTGCTGGGCTCGATGGTGAGATCTCCATCTGCGGAGGAGGAGCTGAATCCGAAGCTTGGATACAGATTCTTGCCGACGTGCTGCAGCAGCCTCTAAAGATCGCTCGGGGCCCCGAGGTCGGAGCCAGAGGCGCTGCAATGGCTGCTCTAATCGCCTCGCATCACGACCTCGACTACACTGCGTGGACTCGCTCTGAAGAGTCTATCCAACCCCGTGGAGAGTTGGCTAGCCTTTACGAAGAAGGCTTCATAGATTACTTGAGTAGAGTCGAGAAAGCCAGAGAATCTTGGGGAACTGCTTCAGAAAACACTGCATCACAATGATTATTGTTGAGGCTAAAGCTAGTGTAGCAAATCTGCCTCTCTGAACCCCCACCACCCATAGTCTATATTCTTCGGTTTTGAACAAATATACGGATACACTTGCGCCAGCCGAAACTTGTCGCTTAGAATAAGAGAAGCACTAAGTAAAAGAGCAACACCATGGGGATAGGGTCGTTTGCTAGGCGATGAGGGACGAAACTTGCGACGAAAAGGGGTTCGATCCCTTGAGGGACGTAGTTCACCTATGCCAGTCTACAAGTATGGCTGCGCGGCGATGGAGAGGATTATCCACCATTGCTTGTTAATGAGCGCAAGACAAAATATTAACAAGAATTGTGAACACGCAAAGCATTGCGGAAACGATAACGGAGTGAACATTGTTCTTCGGAAAACTGCTTGGAGAGGAGCGGCATCGTGAGCAAAAGCGAACTGTTACTTGGTGTGGATCTAGGGACTTCAAATTCCAAAGGCGTGCTTGCCCGTCCTGATGGCGAGGTGGTCGCTACAACTGAGAGGCCACACGAACTCTCGCTACCTCATCCTGGCTGGGCTGAACACGACGCCGAACGCATCTGGTGGGATGATTTTATGGCAGTTTGCTCCGAGCTTTTGGACCAGGCTGACGGACAAATAGCCGCCTTGTGTATAAGTGGTATAGGACCTTGCCTTCTTGCGGCTGGCGAAGGCGGACGCCCATTGAGGCCAGGCATACTCTATGGCAATGACACCAGAGCCTCACAGGAAATAGAAGAGCTAACCGAAAAATATGGCGACGAGAGGATCGTAGAGCTATGTGGTAATTCCCTGACAGCCCAATCGGTTGGCCCCAAAATAGCCTGGCTGAGGTGCAACGAGCCTGAGGTTTGGGAGAAAACCCAGTACTTCCTCATGGCTCACACTTTTGTCGCGCACAGGCTCACCGGCGAGTATGTCCTTGACCATCCTGCGGCGGGTATGTGCGAGCCTCTATACAACGTACAAGAACGCGACTGGATCGAGGACTTGGCGTCCGAAGTCGCTCCTGGCTTGATTTTACCCGATCTACGCTGGCCTTCGGAGGTGGCAGGAGAGATAACCAAGGAGGCGGCCGAGACTACAGGCCTACCGGCCGGCATACCCGTAGCTGTTGGTACGGTCGATGCTTGGTCGGAAGCAGCAAGTATAGGTGTACGCGAGCCTGGTGACATGATGATCATGTATGGCACCACAGCCCTCGCCTTCGAAATCGTTGATAGGCCACTGCCTGCCCCGAACCTATGGAGCACATCCGGCCCCTTCACTGGAACCAACGTACTCGCCGGTGGTATGGCTACATCTGGAGCCCTCACGGACTGGGTGAAGCAGCTATCTGGAGATATATCCTATGATGACCTTACCAAGGAAGCCTCTGGGGTGGCCATAGGCTCGGACGGTCTCATCGTCCTTCCGTACTTCGCTGGAGAGCGCAACCCCATAAGCGACCCGAACGCGCGCGGCGTTATGTGTGGTCTCACATTAAGCCACAGCCGCGGACACTTGTACCGGGCCATGCTAGAAGCTACTGCCTTCGGGATCCGACACCTTTTCGAGACCGTACGCGAGGCGGGCGGCGAAGGTGAGCGGCTCGTTGCCGTTGGCGGTGGAACGAAGGGAGGCTTGTGGACCCAAATCGTCTCCGACGTACTCGGAGAGTATCAAGAACTACCTGAGCAGACAATCGGAGCGAGTTACGGTGACGCGCTCCTTGCTGGTATCGCTAGCGGCCTGGTTGAAGCCGATGCTGATTGGAGCGTAAAATCCGACACTGTCAAGCCGGATCCGACTAACCGCGAAATCTACAATGAACTTTACGGCATCTACAAAGACCTCTACCCAGCTACCCGCTCTACCGTTCATGCTCTAACCAGCATGCAGATGAAGCATAGCAGCTCGTGATTGTTACTGGAACGCCGACCTGGATAATAGTGGCCGCGGCTAAAGTACTCAAATACAATACCTTGGGGAGGCGTTAGACTCGGTAAGCAGACGACATGTGACTACCGCGAATCGCTCAGGTTCAGCGACGATAGAAAGTCTTCTTGGTATCTTAATTCATCAGCAATCCGCCATTTACTTCCACGACTTCACCAAGGACATAATTTGCTTGGGGGGAGGCCAAAAATACTACCGACCCAACTACCTCTTCCGCCGTACCCTCTCTCCCCAATGGTATACCTTGCTCAGCCTCTTCTCTTTTCTCATCGGAAGTAAACTCGTCATGGAACGGCGTGGCTATCCGTCCTGGGGCGACCGCGTTGACTAAGATACCATCGCGAACAAATTCTTTGGCCATGGCGCGGGTTAGAGTACTGACGCCGCCCTTGGCTGCTGCGTAAGCCACAGAGCTAGGACTACCTCCGTTTCTAGCGGAGATAGAAGTCATGTTGATGATCCTTCCCTTACCCTGGCGTTTCATGATCGGCAGTACAAACTGGGAGCATAGATAGACGGATTTGAGATTTACCTCCATGACGCGATCCCACAGGTCTTCCGTCATCTCTGCCAGCGTGGTCCTTTGTACCATTGACCCCGCATTGTTCACCAGGATGTCTATACGTCCATAATATTCCTCGATTTGGTCGACCATCCTTTGGGCGTCTTCAGAACTAGTTACGTCTCCCCCAACGAGGAGAGCTTCCCTGCCGTGAGCTCTGACCTGCTCCGCCACCTCTTCGGCTTCATCCTCGCTCTTGTTGTAGTGTACAGCCACGTCACAACCCTGCTCGGCCAAGCCTATGCCGATCGCTCGTCCGATCCCCCTACTACTCCCGGTAACCCAGGCCACTTGTCCAGAAAACAGCAATCTCCTACCCCCGAGTCAATTTTTCGCACTGTTCTAGCAATTTTATACTAGCTTTTGGGCACATTCTTGACAATAACAAAAGCCGCATGTATAAGATCTCAAAAGGTTAAGGGCTCACACACTACCTGGCCCGTTGCCCCTAAGTGATGGGCAGGATAGGAGGATATAACAATTCCATGGACACCGTTAGTGTCGGCAACAATGTCCTGTAGCCTACCGCAAGCGAAGTGCCACCAGCGGAGGTTAAACCAGCAGTCTCCAAACCAGAGTTTAGTTGAAACTAAAGTAGTTGAAACTAAAGGTCTTTGGTCGTCAGATAAGTCTACATCATGGGACTAAGAAGCAAGTTGGAGGACTTGGAGCGAGAGGGTACGCCCATCGGTGTAGGTTTGGTGGGCGCAGGTCAGATGGGCCAGGGGTTCATTGCGCAGGTTGGGAAGATCCCTGGCATGGAGGTAGTGGCCGCCGCAGACCTGGACCTGAAACGAGTTACGGAAACCTTCCAAAGTATGGGTCTGGAACCAGTAGAGGGGACGGATGGGCGTCCCGGTAGACCAAAGGTAACCGATGATGCCGTAGAGCTCTCCCGCTCGGAGTCAGTTGACGTTGTTGTCGAAGCTACCGGCATGCCGGAGATCGGGGCCCGGGTAGCGTTTGAGGCTATCAACAGCAATAAGCACATTGTTATGCTGAACGCAGAGGCAGATGTAACAGTCGGACCTATTCTAGGCCGTATGGCCCGGAGCGCCGGCGTAGTCTATACGGGCTCAGCCGGAGACGAGCCCGGTGCGATCATGGGACTTTACGACTTCGCCCGGTCGCTGGGTTTCAAGGTAGTAGTGGCTGGCAAAGGCAAGAACAATCCCTTGGAATTGTCGGCAACCCCTGAGACAGTCGCGGAAGAGGCTACCTCCGAGGACATGAACCCCAAAATGCTGGCCTCTTTCGTAGACGGCACCAAGACAATGGTCGAGATGGCTGCCGTAGCCAACGCAACCGGGATGTCTCCAGACAAGCCCGGTATGCACGGACCAGAGGAGACCGATCCTGAACGCCTAGGAAGTGTCTTCAGCTTGGAGGAAGAAGGCGGCATCCTCTCCAGTTACGATACCGTAGACTATGTGAGGGGTGTGGCGCCAGGAGTGTTTATCGTCGTGCGCACTGAAGAAGGCCCGGTGCGAGAGACCATGCGTTACCTTGGACAGGGCTCCGGACCGAACCACGTCCTCTACCGTCCCTACCACCTTACGAGCCTTGAGACTCCCATGTCTGTGGCTCGCGCCTTCATATATGGTGAACCCACAATAGTCTCTAAGTGGGTACCAACGGCGGAGGTGGTGGCAGTAGCCAAGCGCGATCTAAGGGTTGGCCAAAAGCTTGACGGAATTGGCTCTGCCGGCTACTACGGATATGTATACGGGGCAGCGGAAGCCAAAGAAATGCTGCCCTTGGGCCTCGCTGAGGGGGCTCGTGTCAAGCGTCCCGTAGAACGCGGAAACGTCATACGGGGGGAAGATATAGAGCAGAAGGAAACCTCGTTCGTCGTTAGTCTTCGCCGACTACAAGAAGCAGCTCTTGCTGAGGACGGCGTGTAAAGAGCTCTCAATTTTTTGCCCTGGGAGAGTGCATTGCCATAGACGAACGGCCAGTATACGTTATCCCCAATAATCACACCAGCTAAAGCGTAGCGAAGCCCTCAATGAGCCTATCCACATCCGTTACTTTATGTACCGACTGCCTCTTTTGCCTCTACGTCTCTTCCGCTTTGAGAGTGTCTTTGAGCGCCGAGAAAAGTGGGGCGAGTTGGGGGTAGATCTCTTTGTATACGTTCGTATACATCCGATCGTAAAATCCAGCTCTCTTTTCGTCAGGTTCGTAGGTAGCACCTTCCCCAGACATAGCAGCTGCGGCTGCGGGAATGCTATTATGCATTCCAATGGCTGCTGCTGCCAGCATCCCGGCGCCAAGGCAGGTGCTCTCGAGTTCTTGGCAAACCGAGATTGGGCGTTGCATAATGTCGGCCACGATCTGGCACCATAGTGAACTTTGCGAGCCGCCGCCCATAGCAAGAAGCTTCTCTACCGGCTTTTCCAAACCCTTTTCTGCGCCATCAGTCATGAGCCGCTGCTCAAAAGCGATACCCTCAATGATGGCCCGGTAGGCATGTGCCTTGCCATGTACACCAGTCCAGCCGAGCATCACTCCACGCGCGGCTAGATCCCAATACGGCATCATAGCGTTGTTCCAGTAAGGTACCGCGAGCAAACCGTTCGCCCCAGGATCGACCTGGGCGGCGGCGGCCTCCAAGATCTGTTCAGCGCTCAAGCCTAGACCGAGCTCGTCGGATTGGATGCCGCCAAATTTCTCCACGAACCAACTCACCGTAAATGTGCCAGCCGTGAGTAAGGTTTCTAAAGTGTAGGTGCGCGGGATCGGACCGGACAACACTCTGTACTCGCGATTCCAGCTGTACTGCTCACTGTAGCTACCAGAGACCACAGCGGTGCCTAGATTCAGGTACGCTCGGCCGGGCTCGGTGATGTTGGCACCAAGTCCGGCCGCCTGACCGTCACCGGCGCCGCTTACGATCGGCAGACCAGCCGGAAGCCCGACCTCCTGAGCGACATCCTCGCGCAACTCCCCGATGACTTCACCAGGCGGGTATATCTCGCTCATCTGATCACGATCGAGGCCTACCATATCCAGCAACTCATCCGACCAATCGAACGTCTCCATGTCGACAAGCCCAACAGGGTCAGCCGACGCCCACGAAGTCCGCCAGTTTCCCGTCATCCGGTTTACCAAAAAGGCATGTACGTCAACTACCCTGGCGGCTCGTTCGAGCGTGTTCGGCTCATGTTCCTGAATCCACAGCATTTTGTAGAAACCGGGAGTGGGATTTGGTGGCTTGCCAGTGATCTGATGGATTTTCTCCGACCCGAATTGTTCGACCTGTTCGCGCGGGCGTGAGTCCAGCCACAAGATCGCCGGCCTTATCGGTTGGTCGTTCTCGTCCAGGCACACGAAAGACTCGCGCTGGTGCGTAATGCCAATGGCACCAACTCGACTGGCGTCTACTTGCCCGGCGGCCTGCGTCAATGCCTCAGTTGTCGAACGCCACCAGTCGTCGGCGTTCTGCTCGCTCCAGTCTGGATACGGGTTGGACAGCGGAAAGGTCGCACGACCTTCAGCAACGGCTTTGCCCTCACGATCCCACACCACCGCCTTTGTGGCAGTTGTCGAGCAATCTATCCCAATCACGTAGTCAGCAGATGCCATATCGTAATCCCCATTTCCCGGTCAAAAGAAGGCGTTCCTCTTTACACCACTTTTCGTCCACACTCCCCTAGAGCTTTCTTCTGCACTATAGCACCTGCGATAAAGAGGAGACACTCGGAAGATCTTCGTCCGCGAACTAGTTGAGTCACCATTGCCCCGCGCCAAGCAATTTAGTAGGATTGTCATAGGAAGGAAGTTGTATGTTGAAGTCGAAGTACAGGGGGTAGAGCTTGAGGGCCGCAATGTTTTACGAGCCGGGCGATGTACGAATGGAGGATGTACCCACACCTGAGCCTGGTCCCGGCGAAGTCCTGGTACATATAGAGGCGGCTCTAACGTGTGGTACGGATGTAAAAACCTACAGGCGAGGCCACCCGACCCTATTCAAAGAACTCCCTTCGCCCTTCGGCCACGAGTTCGGGGGCACCATTGAGACGGTCGGCGAGGGGGTTGAGGGTTGGAGTCAAGGCACACGGGTAGTTGCGGCAAACTCCGCGCCGTGCAACCGCTGCTACTATTGCAAGGTCGGCGACCAGTCAATGTGTGAGGAACTCGAGTTCCTAAACGGTGCCTTTGCTGAGTACATAGTCGTCCCACCAAGAATCGTAGAGCAGAATCTCTACGAGGTACCCTCCGGGACGGAATTTAGCCGAGCAGCGCTCCTGGAACCCCTAGCCTGCGCCGTGCATGGTGTGGCACGCACACCAATCTCTATGGGAGACACCGTGGCGGTTATCGGGGCAGGTCAGATCGGACTGATGTTCGTACGCCTCGCCACCGAGCGCGGTGCCCGGGTTCTATGTGCGGACATGAGCGCCGATCGGCTCGCAGTTGCCCGCCAACTAGGGGCTGAAGAAACTATAGAAGTCGCCGAAGGAACCGACACGGCCTCGGCGGTGCGAGAGTGGACACCGGATGGCCGTGGAACCGATGTAGTAATTGAGGCTGTGGGCCTCCCCGCGACTTGGGAAGAAGCTCTGCAAATGGTTCGCAAGGGCGGGGATGTAACGCTTTTCGGCGGGGCACCGTCTGGAACTACTATGGAGGTCGACACCATGCTCCTCCACTACTCGCAGGTCACGATACGGGGTATCTTTCACCACACTCCGTATACCGTGCAGGTAGCCTTTGACCTGTTGACGAGTGGCCGGGTAGATCCTGAGCCTTTCATCTCCGGGGTCCGTCCGCTAGACGATGTGGTCGAGGCTCTAGAGAGCCACGGCCGCCAAGAAGGTATTAAATACGAGATACGACCTCCCGAAGGAGGAGCGGCTTGAACCATCAAGATTTGCGAGAGGAGGTGTCCCGGGTCGCGCAGCAGTTAATCTCCTCGGGTCTCGTCACCGGCACCTCCGGTAATGTTAGCGCCCGTACGCCCGAGGGAGACATCTTGATCACCCCGAGCGGTGTCGACTACGAAACGTTGGGTCCCGAAGACGTGGTGCTCGTGGACCTCGGTAATAATGTATTGGAAGGTTCTTTGGAGCCTTCTAGCGAGACCCCAATGCACATGGGTATCTACCGCGCCAGGCCCGAAGCAGACGCCGTGGTACACACTCACTCTCGCTTCGCTACCACACTCGCGTGCCTGGGCTGGGAGATCCCTCCAGTTCACTATATGCTCACCACCCTCTCAAAGGATGGACGGGTACCTTTAGCCCCATATGTGACCTACGGTACCGAGGAACTTGCCAACTACGCGAGTGAAGCTCTTGGAGAGTTGGGTAACGCTTGTCTTCTACAGAACCACGGCACCATCACCATAGGCGAAAGCGCGCAAAAAGCCTTCTCCAGGACCGTCACTTTGGAGGAGATGGCTGAGATCTACTACCGGGCGCACCTCGCTAGTGAACCTATACTTTTGAGCCCCGAACAAGTAGAAGAGGTAGCTACCAAAATCGCCGGCTACGGGCAGCCGAAGTCTTGAGCAGTCTTCCTGCCGCGGGTTCTATCTCTCCTTCTACGCTTCTCTTTTGAAGAACTTGTGCCAGGGCATGTCAAGCGGCTCATCTTGGGCAACGACCTCATATAGATGTCGCATCAGAGGGAAGTCGTTTATTCTAACCGTCCCACGCTCGGTAAGCTTGCGTAGCGCACCCCCAATAACTTCTATCGCGGCCGCGCCCTCGAGAGTAACCCCGGACATCTCATTTTGTGCCTCGGAAAAACGTAGCCCAGTACCGACAAGCCGCCCCACGCGCACGTTGCGCCCACCGGCGCTTGTCACATACATGTCCCCAACACCAGGCAAGCCACGAGGGGTCTCATGCGACCCACCTAGCAACTCCATCATCTGGCCGAGTTCGGCAGCCGCTTGCCCAAAGAGCGCAGCCTCGTAGTTATAGTTCCGGTCGTTACTATCTTCCTCCCCCTCGCGCTCTAATATGCCTTCCGCAAAACCTACACCAAGAGCGTAGCAATTCTTAGCAGCGGCACACGCCTCGACGCCGACGAAGTCCGTACTAGTCCAGACGTGATACCAGTCGGTCCGGAAGGTTGCGGCCAGCTTCTCAGACACCTCTGCATCGCGACTAGTAAAAACTGCACAGGACTCGCGTCTCGCTGCTACCTCACCCGCGATGGTCGGCCCGGCAACTGCCGACCACGAAACCTGTTCCTGAAGTTCCGGTGGCATTGCTGCAGCTAGCACATCAGGCAGAATACGAAGGTCGCCGTCCTCGGTGGCTTCCATACCCTTGGTGATGGAGAGCACCATCATTCCAGGCTTTATGAGGGACGCTAACTGCTCCTCTGCCCAACGAACCCCGAATGAGTTGACCCCGCTCATCGCGATCTCAGCACCCTGGAACGCCTTCTCCGCTTCCTCTACCTGATAGACGCTTACACTATCCGGAATCTTGCGATCAAGGCCGGGATGAACCCTAGTTTCTTCAATGCTCTCGATAATGTCGCGATCGAGGTGCGTTCCGACCAATCGCACATCGTGTCCATTGTCTGACAACGGGAAAGCTAACGCCGTGCCCATTACCCCTGACCCCAGAATACTTATGATCGTCATCTTTCTCCCTCCAAAACACTAGCATTACCAACGCAGCTTGCTGAGCAGTCTTGACTGAACACCCAAATTCCCTCTAGCTTCTCGACGATATAGCTAAAGGCTTCCGCTTGCATCGTGGCTTCGATAACCAGCGGACGACGCTCGTCATGGAGAAGCTCTCCATTCTCGAGTTTTGAGTCCACGTATGTCCTCCACGTTTCCAGGGTCGGAGCAAGGGGTGGAATACAAAGAGTACTTCACCCCCGCTCCGATTGCCGCTACCTCTTACTGAGCTTGCCCGAGAGGCTCTTTGCCCTATTGTCAAGCCAACTCAAGGCTTGTAGAGGTTCACGTGACGACAACTATCAGACAACCCTCCTCATGCGGTAGTTGCGACGCTATCTTGCTCCATCTCCCCCTCTTCTCCGGGATCGGCCGGGGAGACGATGAACGAGGTCAGGACGGCGCTCACTATGTAGAGAGCAGAGTATGTAATCACCACGCCACCGTAGCCGATTAGGGGGTTGAGAATCGTGGCGAGAAACACTCCGACAAACGCGGCGCCACCGGCGCCCGTGTTGAGGATAGCCAAGGCGGCGCCCTTATAGTGTCGCTCCACCATAGAAGGCATAAGAGCTGACAAGGGTACAAATCCTGCCAAGAATACACCAAAGATCATGCCAAGCACGATCGAGACGAGGTAGCTACCGGTGAGTAGCGAGCCGAAAAACCACAATGGTACGGTTATTGCACAGCCGATGCAGCCGAACCACATGACTGTCCGTCGCCAGCCGAAGCGGTCACCAAATACTCCGAAAAAGAGATTGGCACCAATGTTCGACGCGTAAACTAGAGACACGAGAAGCGAGTACTGTCCCCCACTCATAAAACCCTCATAGGGACCTTCCGCACTGGCAGTTACGAAGGCGAACGGCATAAAGAAGAAGAACCCGTACTGTGGTGAAGTGTTTACTAGGCGAACCACAAGACCCATGGCCGTTCTGGGATCGTTCCAGAGTATATCTATGCCTTCGAGTAGCCGCTTGTAGCTCCTCGGCTCCTCAACATGTTCGTCAGCTATCGGCTCCAATCCTTGAGCTTCCCGAACGAAGAAGGCCCCTATGACGCCACCGACAGCGACCAGAGCGAGTCCAACCCAGAAAGTAAGATATATACCGATAAGCGGTGCGGTGGCGGCAGCTACGAGAGCGCCGAGGGTTGGCAGGCCGCCAGTAAACGCGAACCAGAACCATCCTGCGCCAGATCCCCTCATGTGGACCGGGGTTACAGTTTGAACCCAGACCAAGAATCCGAAGGCGAAGAGCGGGTAAGCGAAGCCTCTTATACCGTAGACCAAAGCTACGAAAAAGAGACTTCCGGAATTGATGGCGAAGAGGAGAAAGATTATCTCAAATACGACCCAGATCGCCGCGCCGAGTTGCATGACCCTTTGGGGACCCCAGATCGACGAAAGTGTTCCAGAAAACCACGAAGCTATCAGGACGCCAAGACCGTACACAGTGCCGGTAACCAGTGCGGCCTGACCGCCTGCAAGTCCTCCTTCACTGGTCAGGTAACCTGGCAGGCGGCTTATCTCCACACCGTCGCCGATCATGAAAATAAAGACCGCCACGAATCCCCAGAAGAGCGGTGGGTACATACCGAGGCGCTCTACGAATCGTCCAAATGCCCCGTACTCGGACTGCGTTTGCTGACTACTCAAGTTCTCCTCCTTTTTCCTGAACTCTCACGTGTATCTGATTTGAAGGGCAAAAAATCATTTCGTTTTTACTCCTTCCCCGAATTCTTGTAGTTTGTCAAATTCGCAGCTCTCAAACCTCATCCACAGATTGCCCCCTATCCTGACTCGCAACATGGTGCGCTACCTCGTGCATCAGTTCTTTCATCTGAGGATAAGTCTCCGTGTACTTGTCCACGTAGAACTTGTACTCTTCGTGCATGTCGGGGTCTGGATCAATAGTGTCAGTGGTATGAACCATGTTACTCGCTGCCTCATGGATATCTGGGTAGACGCCGGCTCCTACAGCTCCGAGGATCGCGGAGCCCAATGCTGGGGCGTCGGGCACTTTGGTAAAGGAAATCGGCAAGTTCGACACGTCAGCATGCATCTGCATCCACAGCTCGCTTTTAGTCGGACCGCCGCACACTACACCCTCCTCCGGCGTAAAGTCATTGTCTCTCATGGTTCGCAAGATGTGCTCTGTGCCGTAACAGATCCCTTCCAGGATGGCTCGGAATACGTGGCCTTCCTCGTGCCGAAGAGAGAGCCCCCACATCATGCCACGAGCTTCTGGGTCGGTGTATGGTGTGCGGTTGCCCTGCCAGTAGTCAAGTACCATCAAGCCCTCTGAGCCGGGCGGCACCTTTGCCGCCATCTCGCCCAGAACTTCGTAGGCGTCTATGTTCCGCCGTGCAGCTTCCTCGGCTGCGACTTTTGCGAAGTTATCTTTGAACCACTTGACAACGGAGCCAGTGGAGGCTTGCCCACCCTCAACGGTGTACTGTCCCGGAACGACGGCATCGGTATAGGCACCGAAGAAGCCCGCTCCGTAGACGGGCTCTGCGGCCTGACCGACCACGACATGAGAGGAACCGGTAATCAGGGCCATCTTGCGCGGTTCTAGAACATTAAGACCCACCATCGCCACAAAGGCGTCTCCACCACCCTCAGCAACTGGTATGTCCGCTGGTAGACCGAGTTCTTCTGCTACTTCTTTCCTTAGCCCCCCCACGACCTCACCCATTTCGAGCACCTTGCCCGGAAGCTTGTCGAGGAGGTCTTCGAGGCCGGCAGCTTCGTAAAGGCTTTCGGGGAAGCCTCCCTCGTTGCGGTCGTAGTACCAGCGGAAGCTAGCGGTGTTGATGCTCGCAGTCCACTCTCCAGTAAGACGGTGAGTGATCCAGTCCAGGCACTCGCAGATGCGCTCTGCGTTGTCGTAGTTCTCCGGTTCATTCTCCTTTAGCCATAGAGCTTTAGAAGGCATCCACTCCGCCGAAACGTTGGTGTAGCCAGAATATTTGAGCGCCGGGTCTCCCGTCTCCTGGACTTTGCGTGCTTGATCCACAGCCCGGACATCCATCCACATGATGGCCGGCCTCAAAATACTATTCTGCTGGTCTAACGCAACGACAGTGCAGGTAGTGGCGTCAACGGAGAGGCCGACGATTTCCTCTGAAGATACGTCTCCCTCATCCAACGCTTGCCGAGTCGCTTTGACCAGGCAGCTCCACCATTCGTCCGGGTCTTGCTCGGCCCATCCAGGATAGGGATGTTTCAGTGAATAGGCTTCTCCAGCGAAGACTATCGGCGTGCCTTCCGGGTCGAATACACCGACCCGTACACTCTCTGTCCCAAAATCTATGCCCAGTACGTATGGCCCATCGGCCATGGCTTTCCTCCCTTCCTTGTCTCAGTTATCCTCGGCTGCCCCAGAAGCCGTCCGGAGCGAATAGTTCTTCCACACACTCGTCGAGAACTCCAATTTCGACAGCGAGGTCGAGGATGGTATAGCGCTTACGGAGCATCCGTGCCCGCCCGTATGTTGCCTTGAAGTCCTCCCATCCCAACCCGATCTCCGTAGGTGTAGTCGGACACCCAGCAGCCTGCAGCATCTCTGTTATCTGTTCGGCCGACATCAACTGTTCCGTCAACTTGTCTCGCAACTCCGGCCAGACTTCGCTGAGCAACTCTAGCTTCTGCCTGAGCTGGTCGGCGTCTATGTACTTGGCCTGTGTCTCGTTGACAGCAGCGTCTTCCAGCTTCGAGCCCGAGTAGGCCGTTCGTACCTTGTGCTCCATCGCCTCCCAGTCGGGCCAGCTGTTACAGATCTTGTCTACGTTCAGGTCACTGAGATCACGTTCCAATATGCGCTCGTAGAGGGCAGCGATGGCGACCGTACCTACCCCGACCTTGAACCCGTGGGATAGCGGTGGCTCCTCATCGTGGCCCAAGCCTTCTCCTTCCCAGAGGTGGCTGAACTGGTGCTCCGCGCCCGAGGCCGTCCGAGAGGACTGGTAGGATTGCATTCCCAGACCCGACATGATCAGACCCTCGATAAGATGTTCTGTTGCCTGTTGGTCTCCAGCATGTAGCTCAGCCGGTTCTTCGACCCACTCGCGAAGATGGTCTTGTACCAGCGACCAGCCGGTCGGATCTATCTCCTCGACTTCTAGAGCGTCGGCGATCAACCAATCAGCCCCCGAGGTCACCTTACCCAGGAGGTCTGCGTAGCCGGAGGCCGTCATTCGAGAGGGGGCATTCTCCAGCACATCCAGATCTGCCAGAACCGCTCGCGGTGCCGGACAGTCCAGCGTTTGCTTCTTGTTGTCTTTCTCTATGGACGCCCCAAACGCCGTGGCGCCGTCCATAGAGGCTGCGGTAGAGACGTTCATATAAGGCCGCTCGCACTCGTAGGACGCCCGTTTTACGATATCGTTTAGGGTTCCCGAACCAACAGCTATCGGAATGGCGTCGTGCTCTTGGAATGCTTTTACGAGCGTCTCTATGTTTCCATACTCAGCGTACAGGGTTGGTTCTCCAGGAAATATGTAAGACTCGACCAGCTCACGTCCCGCTTCTTCGAGGTGTTGCTGCACCTCCTTGCCCGCAGCCTCAAACGTGTTCTCGTCCGCGACTACGATCGCCACGCGGTCGCCGAAATTCTTCTCGAAAACCTCACCGACTGAGGCGAGCTCACCGGCCCCGATCACGACATCCTGCGTGTCGCTTGCCTCTTGCAAGGCGGCATTGATTCGCTCGTCGTTCATAAGTTATCCTCCGTCGTTTTCTTGGCTGGCGGCATCGGATTTGCCACCGCTCGCCACGTGTCGCTCCGTCTTATGCATGAGCTCTTTCATCTGCGGGTACGTCTCCATATACCGGTCCACGTAGAACTGGTACTCCTCATGGCGCTCTTGGTCCGGCTCTATAGTCTCCGAGGTATGAACCATGTTCTTGGCGGCTGTGGGGATATCCGGGTAGATTTTGGCGCCGACCGCCGCCAACATTGCCGAGCCCAATACCGGCCCCTCGCTAACGCTCGTGAGCGAGATCGGCACGTTCGAGACGTCGGCGTGGATCTGCATCCACAACTCGCTCTTGGTAGGACCACCGGAGACTACTTTCTCCTCTAGCTCGAAGTCGTGCTCGCGCATGGTACGGATGATGTTCTCAGTGCCGTAGCAGATGCCTTCGATGATCGCCCGGAAGACGTGCCCGGGAGTATGACTCAGGGTCAAGCCCCACATCATGCCGCGTGCGAGAGGATCTGTGTAGGGAGAGCGGTTGCCCTGAAAGTAGTCGAGCACTATGAGTCCATCCGAACCTATGGGTACGTCTTGTGCCATCTCGGTCAGAACGTCGTAGGTATCCACGCCACGCTCTTTTGCTTTTGCGGCGGCGTCGGAGGCGAACTGGTTCTTGAACCAAGCGACGATGGAGCCCGTCGAAGCCTGCCCGGCCTCGACTGTATACTGGCCCGGGACGATAGCATCCGTGTAGGCTCCCCAGAAGCCGGGGTCATGGATAGGCTCCGAGGACTGTCCGATCATGACGTGCGAAGAACCGGTAATGAGCGCCACCTTGCCGGCCTCGACTACCCCGAGTCCCAAAGCTCCAACATGGGCATCCACACCGCCCTGGGCCACGGGCGTTCCGGCCTTCAACCCGAGCTCGTCGGCGACTTCTTTTCCAAGCTCCCCAACCACAGCGCCCATATCGAGCACTTCTCCGGGAAACTTCTCCAGCAAGTCTCCGGCGTCGACAGCCTCGTAGAGGCTTTCAGGGTAGCCACCCTCGTCGCGGTCGTAGTAGTACTTGGCGCTGGCAATGTTGATGGAGGATTTCCATTCACCGGTCAGGCGATGTATCAGCCAGTCGCCGCAATCGCAGACGCGGCGGGCGCTCTTGTATATGTCCGGCTCGTTGTCCCGGATCCAGAGTGCTTTAGGGAGACCCCATTCGGCGGAGACAGCCCCGTAACCGTTGTATTTGAGGGCGTCGTCGCCAGTCTCGGCGATTCGGTCAGCCTGGTCGGAGGCGCGCACGTCCATCCACATAATCGCCGGCCGCAGGTGCCGATCCTTCTTGTCCATCGCCAACACCGTGCTGCTCATGGCGTCTACCGAGATACCCGCGATCTCGGCGACGTCTATACCACTCTCTTGCATAGCCTTATTTGTTGCTGTTACTAGCGAAGACCACCACTCGTCGGGGTCTTGCTCCGCCCATCCAGGACGCGGGTGCTTCAGCGTCCATTCCTCACCGGTAAACACGACCGGTGTCCCTTCGGGATCGAAGATGCCTGCCCTCACACCCCCTGTTCCGAAGTCTATACCCATCAGGTACGGTCCTTCAGACATCGCTTTCCTCCTTCCCCATGTCCGCCGCTACGAACCGCAGCGACACTCTACGTTCCCTTAGTCGCTATTCCAGCTGTACTCTTCCCATAAGTGGGAAGGAATGAGCTGGTCTATCCTCTCCAATGTGTAGTCTGGCAAGACTTCAGTTTCATCTTCCAGGTCTTCTGCCTTCGTTTCTCCTGTGAGCACCACGGCCGACGGCATTCCGGCGACGTTTGCCATCTTGATCTCGGTGTAGAGCCGGTCGCCGGATATAATGCATTCTTCCGCCCCAAGACCCACCACACCCATGATGGTCTCCAGCATGATCGGGTCGGGTTTGCCGACATTGACCTCACATTTGGCGCCGGTGCATCCTTCTATAGCCCCGACTATAGCCGCCGCGTCCGGCTCGCCCCGGCCACCCGGGAACGGACAGTAGCGGTCCGGGTTCGTCGTTACCAGAAACGCCCTCTCGTGGAACCAGATAGCATCGAAAGCTATCTGGAGCTTCCGGTACTCAAAGCTCCGATCGTAGCTGGCGATGACTATGTCG
Source organism: Rubrobacteraceae bacterium (assembly GCA_965214475.1). Classification (GTDB taxonomy): domain Bacteria; phylum Actinomycetota; class Rubrobacteria; order Rubrobacterales; family Rubrobacteraceae; genus SIRX01. The sequence goes on from OZ243953.1 coordinate 1,432,547, forward strand.
ATCTCCTCCGGCTCCTCTGACATCTTTATACCGGCATCCCGCAAAGAGTTCTTGAGTGGCTCCTCGCTGATCGGAAACACCGTTTCTTCCGGATGGTTCTGCAAGAGCCACTGGGTCATGGTGACGACGGTGTTGACTATCTCGTCCTCCGGCGTTTCGAGTCCCAGCTTGGTCAGCTTCTCCGCGTACATCGCAGGGTCTTTCGTAGGGTTGTTTGAGAGGAAGATCACCCGCTTCCCAAGTTCGCGGAGTTTTAGGATCAGCCGCTCCGCGCCGGGCAACAACTCATCGCCCAGGTATATGGTCCCATCGAGATCGAAGATATAACCTTCGTAGAGATCGTCCGGGGCCTTCAAGGGACCAGCCTGCGCTTCACTGTTTTGCGCCACAACATCTCCCTTTTTGCCGGGCCTAAGACGTCCCTGACTGGTGGTAGCGGCGGTCTATCTCCTCCATCTTCTCCACTTTCTGAGCCGACCCTCCTCCCTGGAACTCTGACTCCATCCAGGCGTCGAGAACGGTTTTCGCGTTCTCTGGACCTATGACCCTTCCCCCCATAGTCAATACCTGGGCGTTGTTGGACTTTCTCGCCCTTTCAGCCGAATAGACATCGTGGCACTGTGCAGCACGTACACCGGGCACCTTGTTCGCGGTTATGCTCATCCCGAGCCCAGTCCCACAACAGAGAATCGCTCTCTCGTGCTCGCCCCGGGAGACAGCCTCAGCCACCTCAACCGCGACATCCGGGTAGTCGGTGCCGTGTTCCTCGGCTTCTTCCTTCGACGGCGGACTATAATCCTCTACCTCGTAGCCGTTGTCGCGCAAATGTTGGGCCAGAACATTCTTCAGTTCGAGAGCCGCACCGTCAGCACCTATCGCAATACTTGTCATTTACCTAGGACCTCCATCCTGTTCCTTTCGTCATCATAGCTCATGGTATTTTTTCTTGTCAAGCCGATATTTTGTCTTACCCTAAAGAAATGATTTCGTTTTTAACTGAAATAGTTTGAACATCCTCGAAATTATGGGGGAATTCTTGAGTTTCCCGCGAGAAGAATCGACACCTGCTTAGGCAACAGGCGAAACTCTCTTCATAGAGGTCGGCTAAGTCCTCGCTTGGCTCCCAATCTGTCTTGAGCCGGATCCAGTCAGCATGTTTGAAGCTGAGCCCCTCAGCGATCATCACAGCCATGCCAGCATTCCTAGCCTCACCTCGGACAAGCTGGTAATTCTCAAGGAGTTTTGCAGCATGTCAGCGAGCACTCGGCGCCGGCCCAGCGACTCGGTGATCCCTGATTGTGGTCGCCTCCCGACCTAAACCGACCACCTCCAGGCGATGCCGAGCAGCATAGCCGAGTCCTTCGCAAACTGCGCGCACCGCGTCTGTACAGATAGTATTGAGATCTACGCTTTGTACCCATCCTCAGGCGCCAGGCTCAACGAACGGGGCGTACTCCCCCGAAGTATAAAAACGTCAGCACGTGTATGTCGTTCTCTCAAGGTGTGCGATTAGAGAGAAAGTTACCGCGGATATCTGCATATCTTCCCCAGATCTAGCACCATCCTTTCCCTCCATCACTACAAACCATGATATATCTTCTCATCAAGCTACAATTTTCCCGCCAGATTGAAACGTTCCCCGTATGCCGAAAGCATTAGCGAACGTTGACTGAGCGGGTACAATGCTCCGGCAAGTTCGTCACGAGCGAGGACGGTGAGAAAAATATTCAGTGCGCCAGGAGATGGTTCCCGTAGAAGTGGGTCCGAGCGGGTAATCTGCCGACAAGACCAGATTGCCGAGTATGTAACCAAGAACGGCTCCGCGACAGTAAAGGATCTAGCGGAACTGTTCAACGTCAGCCTGATTACTATACATCGAGACCTAGACGAGCTGGAACGTCAGGGCATGATCAGGAAACTTCGGGGATATGTAACGGCCGAGCCTTCAAGCTTGTTTGATAGCAATATGCGCTATCGGCTGAGAGTAGCCAGACAAGAAAAGGAGTCGCTGGCGCGGTTCGCACTCACACAGATTGAGCCTGGGCAGTCGGTGCTGTTGGATGAATCTACCACGGCACTAGCGTTGGCCAAGCTCTTGCCGAGTAAGGCTCCACTTACTGTTGTTACGAACTTTGCGATGATCTTGAACGAACTGACTGATGTCAAAGGCATCGACCTCGTTTCTTTAGGTGGAGAGTATCTACCCTTCCTTGGCGCGTTCGGGGGCGAGGTTGGCCAAGCGTCGCTCGCTGCTGTACGAACGGACATCGCGTTTATCTCCACCTCTGCGGTTTCGGACTGCCTCGCCCTGCATCAAGTCGAAGGAACCATGAGAGGCAAGCGGGCGATGATGAACTCTGCCAAGCGCCGCATTTTATTGGTAGATCACACGAAATTCGGTAAAGTCGCTTTTCACAAGCTCGCTCCGTTGCGTGACTTCGACTTGGTAGTTGTCGATTCAGACATTGATAAGGACGAATTAGAAAAACTTCGAGATTGTTCCGTTTCCTTTGAAGTCGTGCCCGTGTAAACCCGACAGAATGAGTATCAGTGCACCGTCTCTCTGTCTAGCAGGTGAGAGCGAAAGTACGAACTTGGCTCGTATAACACGTACTATTTAGTGCTCGCCGTTCAGATGCGAGCCTGGCAATGAGAGGTCTGCCGGTCCCAGGCGTCCGGAAGTCGTCTCGGCCTATCCGCATACAGCGCGCAATGATAGTCGCAGCAGATCGCAAGGTGTTGCTAGACGACCACAACAAGCTCGGAAAGGCAACCCTCCACCTGTTCGCTCCGTTAGGGTATTAGGGTAGTTCGACCTGATAGTAGTTGTCTCTAAAATTGATCGCGGCACTCTCGATGAGCCACGAGAATATCCGGTTTCCGTCAAGATAGCTTCGATGTAACACTAGTGGAAACAAAAATGTTTCGACGTTGACTCTTGATAACCTACGTAGACGGCCCGCGATGCATACGGTGCTCGAAAGCTACTACTTGAGCCACTTCATTCAAAATCGCAAAAGGCTTCCGGATACCTTTTGTGGGCCATCTCAAGACATCCGTCGGATTTTCGAGCGCTCTTCTGGCTAACCCAAGCGGCAGCCCGACGCTCCGTTGCGCCAAATCTATGGCGTAGGCGGTGTAGAGGTGCCCAGAAGATGAGTAGACTCTAGTGGCGCCACAAGTTTCACATCCGCTCCCGTAAAGATGCTCTGACAGGTATATGAGCCGATGCAGCCCTTCTACCCCACAAACCGTACAGGTGAGTATGGCGTCTTTGTCAACCTTCATCGCGGTTTCCTATCACAGTACAAGTTTCCAACGTCAGTGCCTACGACCTGTCGGCTGCTACGCTCAGCGAATCTATACATACAGTATTCGCACTAATATTGCGAAGGCATCTCCTTCGAGATTGTATAAGCCCATGTTACCTGAAACCACGCAGTATTGACGAGGATTTTCTCTTATTAAACGTGCGTAGACTTTCTGTAATGGGGTACCTACTCTTAGCTTTGCGTAACCCACTCATGCTTTCTCGTGTAACCTTTCGACGAAAGATTTTCTTGGATCTGATGGATTCACGTGTAATCATCTGTGCCGCTGTTTTGAGAACCTCATCGCTTGCGCACCGTTATTTCGTAGGAATTGCAATGGATAGCCTTGACAGTGAAACCCTACGCCAAATATTTCCTTGACGTCGTTTGAGTCGTGTCATCCTACTAGCTGCTTTCTATTACCCCTGTATTTCTATCTTGAGCACTATAGTTTATTCTACGGATTGATGATTAAGCACTTTCTGAAACAAGCGATTACTAAAGAGGGGTAGAGAGATGGACGACGCACAGTACGTAATGGCGATCGGCACTGACGATGCGGGAGTGAACCTCAAAGACTTCATCAAGAAGAAGTTACAGGAGGACCCACGAGTAAAGGAAGTTCGCGACTTTGGCGTGATGGATGAGAGCGACAAAACCGAATATCCAATTATTTGCATCAGGGTTGCCGAAGCGGTGGCTCAGGGCGAAGTGGATAGGGCTGTGCTGTTCGGAGGCACTGGTCTAGGCGAAGCAATATCGGCCAATAAGGTGCAAGGGGTGCGTGCGGCCGTTGCACATGATCCCTACTCGATTGAACGGTCTATACTGTCCAACAATTGTCAGGTGTTGTGTCTGGGAGAACGTGTAGTAGCTCAGATGGCCGCTGACCGTATAGTGGACCAGTGGCTCGGGTACGAGTTCGATACCTCGTCTTCATCGGCGCACAAGGTAAGCCTCATAACACGCTATGAAGAACACGGTAGCTTATAAAACGGTTGAAAGTAAGATAAAGTGATCACTCTCGGACCATACCCTCCTAAGAATGTGCAATTCGCAGATACCCTCTCACACGCACGCAGCTCTTCTTCCTTCGTTCTACTGAAACGTTTTGTAGACATTAGGCTGACTCGCAAGCGGCGCTGGATAACGGGCATTATCTTGCGAACTCTCCCCCATTCCGGCACAATGTCTCCTGTTTAGAGGAGACGGTAGAGGGAGTTATAGGCGTGGCGGAGTTGCGCAGCGAGGACAGTCCGTGCGATGCCGTCGGTAATATCGACGAGGATCTTGTGGATGGGCTTTATCTCGGGGATGCGATCAGCTTCTTCCTGGATGCCAAGCGTGCCGGCGGGCGGTCTGAGAGGACGCTTTTGGAGTACGGTAAGAAGCTCGATCTTTTCCAGCGGTGGGTCGCCGCGCGTCTCGAAGGAGAGAATGCCGTGGACGCACCTGTCTCTTGGATAGGGCCCGACGAGGTCGAAGGATACGTGGTGCATATGCGTGGTCGCGGACTCTCGGACTCCTCGATCAAGAACCATCTCTCGGTGGTGCGAAGCTTCTTCGACACTTTAAGCAGGAGATTTGATCTCCCCGACCCGACGAGAAGGCTCGATGAGGTGCGCTTTCACCAAAAGGCGCCCAAGAGGACTTTCCTGACCCGTAGGGAAGCCGATGTGCTGCTCGGAGCTATCGAGAAGGTAGCCTCGGGACAAGCTGTTAGTGGGACCAACGAGCAAACCGCTATAGAGAACATACAGACTTTGCGCCGGCGGGAGGTTAAGAAGGCGATAGCCGCACGGGATCACGCCGCCTTCAGTAGCATGATCTACGTAGGTCTCAGAATAGAAGAAGCCACGGCCCTGACGATGGCTGATCTCTCCTTCGCTCGTGGCGCTGAAGAGGTTCGGGTAGCACGCGGCAAAGGCAACAAGGAGCGCTTGGTGCCTATGGGTCCAAGGCTAAGACGTTCGCTCAGACGCTACCTGAGAACCAGAGATGTACTGATCCCCGCCGACGTAGAACCTCCTCTTCCCCACCTCTTCATAACCGAGAAAGGCTCTCGCATAACCGAGGGCACCCTGAGAAGGCGGCTCTACGGATGGGTTAGGGAGAGCCGCCTCAAAAAAGCCGACGTAAAGCCCCACGATCTCAGGCGAACTTTCGGCACCTGGTACCTGCAGGAGAACCCCGGCCAGTTGATCGAATTGGCGGAGCTCATGGGCCACTCCGATCTCTCGCAGGTGAGAAAGTATGCACTCTCCGACGCCGAGCGGGCGCGAGCCGGGGTAGGAAAACTTTAAGCTCTGTAAGATAAGGTTATGGAGCATCCTCCAAGCTGGATCGTCGAATACTCAATCCCGCAGGGAATGTCACAGAGAGTTTCGCAGCGTTGAACTCATCTCTCGATCCACAGCTTTCTACAGAGACTACAGCACGTCCTTATAGGTGAATAGCACATCTTGCAGAGTTTGCCGCTCCGGAAGTCTACGAGGGGCGTATTTCTCCATTCTTAGCGCTTTGAGCCATCCATTCTCACCGAGAGCCTCCAGATCGAAGAGCCTCGGCTGCCGCAAGGCGTGAGAGGTCTCGAACAGAGTTGGATGCTTTACTTCCCGCAGCTTGCCAGTGTCGGGTAGGTACACTACCTCATAACGGGAGAGGGCTTCTCCTGCATACTCTACAGTAAGACTTTCTGTCCCGAGCCATAGTGCTACCTCGCGCCTCGCCAGTCCTTCTTCTCCATAAAGTCTCCAGCGCATGATCCTAGCGTAGCCGAGATTGTCAAGGACGCGCTCGACACGAACCGTGAAGAAGGCCCGCTGGAGCTCCTCCGGACGATGCCGGAGGCGGGTAACCCAGCCGAGCACCTGTGCAGGACTGTGACGACCATCTTCCCTGAACTGGTGCGCCCAGTGGTTCTGCTCATTGTAGTCACAGAGAAACCGGTCGTGGACCCTTAACATTTCTTCCCAACTCCCTGCCTTCACGAAATGCCAATCAGCCATCCTACGCTGGATGTTGAACGTAGTTTCTGAGTAGTTCTGCCAGGGTTTGCCCTTCTGGATCTCATACTTGGTGATTCCGAGTGCCTCGTAGATGTCCTGTGCCCGGTTCGAGAGGAAGATGGAGCCGGAGTCGGTTACAAGAGCTTCGGGAGGACCATATCGCGTCACCGCTGCGTGTAGGACAGAGAGGAAGGCAGTGAGGTCCTGGCTGCGGGAAATGGAGCTTGCCAGAAGAGCGCGACTGTAATTGTTCAGTATGGAGATCACATACACCCTGCCACCCAGCCGGTGCTTCTTTATGTAGCGTACGTCCGCACTCCAGTACTGGTGGTAACGTTTTGCGGCAAAAGGCATCTCCTTTTTCTGATACGGGCTTCGTTTTGGTTTGTCCATACCGTGAACCCGGCGGTTGAGGGCCAGGATGTTGCCAACGGTCCTGCGGCTTATATCTATGCCTCTGCGAACCAATTCAGCGTGGATGCGAAACTCCCCGAGCTCCGGGTTCTCCTGCAGTCGCCTCACAAGTTCTATCATGGCAAGGTCCACCTTCCTTACCCCCGGTGGCCTGCCCCGCGGCTTATCTTGCAGTCCTTCTTCACCTTCGAAGAACCACCTGTCCAAAACCCGGTAGACGGTAGACTGGCTCACCTTTAGATATGAAGCAATAGCTTTCGCACTCCAGCCGTCCAATCTCAGCGCCGCTACGGCTTCTCGCCTCTCTCTATCGTCCTCTATCTCGTGATAGGGACGGTAGAGCTTGACTATTCGCAAAGGCACAGGTTCCTCGGCCAATATGCGCTTTACCGTGTGCTTGCCCAGCTCTCTTCCAGTACGCACGTGGATTATGTTCTTGATCTCGTTGTTGTTGAGGGCGGGATGCTCGCCTTTCAGAGCAACGATCATCTGTCGGAACTCCGGAGGAAGGACGCGGCGCTTGGCCTCTTCTTTGGAGAACAGGCTCGGCACGCCCTCCGCGTCGAAGTGCTCTATCTTGTAGTAGAGTGTTCGCTCCGCTACACCCACTTCTCGCGCACGCTCTGCTACAGAACTACCGAAGACAAGAGATGGTCGCATCTTTTCGTACTCGACCTGCGCTGGCCACTGCAATAGCGGCTCAAGCTCGGTCCAGTCATCGGTAGGTTCCACACGACGGCGCCTCATAACTACTTCCCCCTCCAGCTATAGCTTGGCGACGCCGATCATTCTCCCGCTCCAATAACGCTCTCCCCTGAGCGAGCATCGCAATGACACGTATGTTGGAAGAGGAAATATGCCACAGATAGGAATTACAAGCGAGTTTTGGGACCTTTCCGAAAGGGCTATAGCAGTTTCTGCAAGGCTCATAGTCCCTATGTGTCCCAGATACTAATGCGAAGTTTGTCCTGGAGGCTTCCGTCGACTCTTCCAATGACGTCGGGTACGGGCGCCTGCTAAACGGAGAGAAGGTCGTCGAGCCGGAACCGGATCTGGGATACGTGGGGAACTACCTGTACATGCTTACCGGAGAGGTCCCCGACGCCGAGCACGCCCGTGCCCTAGAAACATACCTGAACACGGTTGTGGATCACGGCATGAACGCCTCGACCTTCGCGGCCCGCGTCATCATCTCCACCCGCTCCGACATCGTCTCAGCCATCGTAGGCGCCATAGGTGCGTTAAAAGGACCGTTGCACGGTGGCGCACCGGGACCGGCGCTCGACGTGGTCTTCGAGATCGGGGAGAAAGACCGGGCCGAGCCTTACCTGCGGCAGAAGATCGAAGCCGGCGAACGCCTCATGGGATTCGGGCACCGCGTCTACAAAGTCCGCGACCCCCGGGCCGACGTGCTCGCCTCAGCAGCCGAACGCCTCTACGAAACTGCGGGCGACACGGACCTCTACGAACTTGCGCTACACGTCGAGAAGACTGCCGTTGCACTACTCGAAGAGTACAAACCCGGACGCAACCTGCAAACCAACGTAAAGTTCTACACCGCGCTGCTACTATACGGCGTCGGACTTCCGACGGATCTCTTCACCCCCACCTTTGCCATCGGCCGGACGGCGGGCTGGACAGCCCACTGCATAGAGCAGCGGGAGTCCGACCGGATCATCCGTCCTGAGTCACGGTATGTCGGTCCTGTAGATCGGAAGTGGGTTTCGCTCGAAGAAAGGTAAAGAAGTGGGGACGCTGATACACCCCCACTTCAGTAGCTGTTAGTATATTATCTGTGCGTAACCTTCAGAAGAGTTATCTTCGGCTATCAACTCCCCATTCCCGTAGACAGCTATACTTATGTTGCCACTCATGGTCTCGCTATAAGCACCTACTATAAGACCAGAATCGGCAGCTATCTCGAACTCGTATGCCTCTGAGCCGACTATTTCCTCTGCTATATTTGCATCGAAATTGTCATCCGCGATACTGACATCTACAGGTACGTCAGAGGAGACCTCGACAGTTACCTGTTTGGTATTCGCGTCCTCTGGCGGCTGTGCATTGGGAGTTTGTGTTGGTGTCGTTCCGGCAAAGGCTTCTACCTGTCCATCGCGCATAACCACTCTCCAGCCTTCATCTGTGAGTGACATCTGCTGAGTTGTCTGAATTTGTTCGTCCCCTGTAGCACCTGAAGAAGTTGCTAAGTCTATTGCTAGAGTAGCCCTATCACCCTCTACTTGGACGGATGGAAACGAGTGGGTGGTTATCTCATAGTATCCAGCGTTCTCAAAGAAAGCTTTGTACTCATCGAGCGAAACGAGTTGCTGACTTTGTTCGGCAAAAAGATTGTAAGCAGCATCGTAGTTGCCCTCATTGACGTACCGATACTGAAGAGCCAATGCATCTTCGGGTGCTGATTCTTCAGGGTCTTGCTCTTCAGGCGCTGCAGAAGCTATCTGTTCTCTTACGGTCTTTTCCGGTGTCTCGACTGTCTTAACGACCGTTCGCTCGATTACCTTTATACGTTCGTCTTGTTGTTCTTCCTGTTGCTTTTGAGTTTGTTGCACTTGTCCCTGTTGGTTCTCAGTGGAATCTGAACAGGCACTTAAACTGAACAGCATTAGGAGTAGACTCAGGTAGGATAGTAATTTCGACTTCACGTATGTAACCCCTCCCTATTGACGCAGCCTCTCACTATGAACATACACTTATATTGATACTACGTTTGTTGCTGTTCTACGGATGCCCCTATACGCACTGACTATATATTTGTTATTGACACGAATGACCGGCAGCTTTAGCAACACCGTGCTCTACTACTCATCACGGGTCGAAATCTAGGAGATGATCAGAAATAGGCGTGTTGTATAAGCACAAAAAACGGCCCCTAGCAAAAGCTAGGAGCCGTACCTTCTGAGTGTTACGCAGGTATCTGGTATTTCAGCACGCCGCCTTCAACTACCGAAGAGGCGGAACAGGAAATAACCCGGTACTCCGCAAGGGTTTTGGCGGTACTAGGTCAGAGCCACCTCTTCCAGAAGATACCTACGTCTACTACTCGGTGCGTCGATCTGGATCACCTCCTCTCCGTGCTGTCAACTAGGACAAGTGTACTATCCCAAAATAAATCCAGCAAGAGATTTTTTAAGTTTTGTTTTTCTTCCCGTTTTTCTCTTCCAGATGCCGCCGCACCAGGTCGAACGCCCGGTTGGCGCTCCGCTCCCTTATGGCAGTACGGGAACGCGCCCAGGCCGAGAGATCCAGCTTCTCGGCGAAGCTGCCGTCGGCGCCCGCGAGCCCGATCCAGACGAGCCCCACGAACTTCTCTTCGGTCCCACCGTCCGGCCCGGCGACTCCCGTAACGGAGAGCCCGTAGTCGGCCCCGGAAGCCTTTCTAACGCCTTCGGCCATCTTTAGCGCCACCGGCTCGCTCACCGCCCCGTGCTCCACCAAAATTTCCTCCGGCACGCCGAGCAGCCGTTCTTTGGACTCGTTGGTGTAGGTGACGAGACCTTCTTTGAAATACGCCGAAGATCCCGGCAAGTCCGTGAGGCGTTTGGCGAGCAGTCCGCCGGTACAACTTTCGGCGAGGGCCAGGGTCTTGCCACCGGCGTCGAGTAGTCTCGCCAAGGCGCTCTCCAGGGTCTCTTCGTCTTCGCCGAAATAGTAGTCGCCGAGTCGGGAGAGGATGTCCCGGGACACGGGCTCTATCTTGTCTTCGGCCTCCTCCGGGGTAGCGGCGCGGCTGGTGATACGGAGACGCACCTTTCCCTGTCCGGCCAGGGGCGCGACCGTTGGGTCTTCGGCGTCGAGGAGGTCCTGCACTTGCTCGGCCAGTGCGGACTCCCCGATGCCGGCGAACCAGAGGGTTTTGGAGATGATGGAACCGTCGCTGCGGCTCTCCACCAGTGGGGTTAGGGTCTCGTGGAACATATTCTTCATCTCCCCCGGAACACCGGGGAAGGTGGCGAATAGCGTGCCGTTTACTTCTAACAGGGCCCCCGGCGCCGTGCCTAGAGGGTTCGGGATCAACTCTGTACCCTCCGGGAAGAGGGCTTGCTTGTAATTCGATGGCGTCGGCTTGCGGCCAAAGCGGGCGAACATCTCGTCTACGTGCTGGCGGGCCGCTTCGTACTCGACCATCTTTTTGCCGGCGAGTTGGGCCAGGCATTCGTTCGTTATGTCGTCGGAGGTCGGGCCGAGGCCGCCGGTCGTTATTATCAGATCTGACCGGGTAGCGGCTTCCTTCATGGCGCCGACTATACGGTCCTTGTTGTCCCCGACGGTGGTGTGCCGGTAGATGCCAACCCCCAGCCGGGCGAGGTTGTTGCTCAACCAGGCGGTATTGGTGTCTACCAGATCTCCCAGCAGCATCTCAGTGCCAATGGTAATGATCTCCGCGCTCGCTATATTCTCTGTGTTGTTCTCTTTCTCTTTTTGCATGCCGATATTCTACAATGCAGGCCGTGGCAAACGTCAGGGAAATAGCAGCGGCGATCGAAAGCATAGCGCCGGGCCCGCTGGCCGAAGGCTGGGATAACTCCGGGCTTCAGGTTGGGAGTCCGGGCTCGGAGGTGGGCCGGGTACTGGTCGCGCTCACCCCACTGCCGGAAGTGTTCGACGAAGCGGAGAAGTTGGGGGCGGATTTTCTCTTATTCCACCACCCCCTAATCTTCGGGGGTCTTAACTCGGTAGATACTGGTTCGTACCCGGGAGATCTCGTAGCCCGCGCCATACGAAATGGCATCACCGTCTACGCAGCCCACACGAGCTACGATGCCGCTCCGGAAGGCGTCTCGGTTGCGCTGGCGAACGCCCTCGGTCTGCAGGGTCCGATAGAAGTAGTTTCTCCCCGCGGCGAACTGCGCAAGCTCGTGGTCTTTGTTCCGGAGGAAAACGTAGAACAAGTCGCCGACGCGCTAGATGAGGCTGGAGCCGGAGGCATCGGGGACTACACCCACTGCACCTTCCGCACCCCCGGAACGGGAACGTTCCTGCCCGGCGAATCGGCGGACCCGTACCTCGGAAAGCGGGGCGAACTGGAAAGAGCACCGGAGGTCCGCTTGGAGACCGTCGTTCCGGCACACCTTGCGGCCCAGGCGGCAGCCACCGCGACCGAAGCCCATCCTTACGAGGAAACCGCCCTCGACGTCTACCCTGCCGAAGGCCACCCGGACGGTTACGGCTACGGACGTATCGGACGGCTACCGCAACCACTGAAGCCCGGAGAGTTGGCGGAGAAAGTTTCAAGCTCTTTAGGCTTCCCGGTCCGGCTCCTCGCAGACCCGGAGCCCGAACGACGCATAGAGCGAATCGCCGTTCTAGGAGGGTCCGGCGGCTCCTTTATCCCCGAAGTCGCGGCTTCGGGCGCGCAGGCCTACGTCACCGGCGACCTCAACTACCACGACGCGCTGCTCGCGGAGTTTCTAGGCCTCGTCGCCATAGACGCCGGGCACGCCGCGACGGAGCTTCCCTGTCTCGCACCGCTGGCCGGACGGCTGGCAGAGCTGGTGGATGTTCCGGTAGAGGTTAGCGAGGTTCGTCGTTAGCGACGGCTAATCTCTCTCTTCTTGGAATCTGTTCTGTGGTAACGGCTGAGCAACATCATACTCTATGTTTTTTAAGAAAGATACATTTCCCAACCACCAGGGGACCTCGGAAAAAGGCTTAACAACAAAGCGCACACGCTCAGAAGAAGTTATCGGTTCGCCTGCACGAGGAGAGCCCACATGATATACCCATTCGCAGCCTGCTTCACCTATACACTCTGCTCCATGACGCAAATTATTAACGTTATTCAGAGCATACTCAATACCCCACGTATAGCCTCTCAGGAAACCTACGCTGAAAGCAAAGATTATTCCCGTTATTGTTCCTGCAGCTACTTTAACTCTCAAAGAAAATCACTCCCTAAGATCTGTCCTTCAGCCTCTAACTTTTCTGTACGGCTAGTCTAATCTTGACTTCCTGTACCTGCATGTGTATCAGATAGACACCTGAGCGGGTGAAATCGTTCCGGTAATACTCAGACCCCGCTTCACGGTCTCTACTTCATAAACCGTTCCAGCTCTTCCCGGGTCGGTAGCGCGCTCATGGCCCCGTAGTCCGTGCAGGCGAACGCGCCGGCGGCCGTTCCGCGCCGCGCCGCCTCGCGCACGGTCTCTTCGTCGAAAGAGTCTGTCTCAGAGAGGTGAGTGAGGGTGGCAGCCAGAAAAGCATCCCCCGCACCGGTCGCGTCCACTACCTCTACCTCGAAGGCGGGTACGCTGCCGCTAAATTCGGAGGTGGCGTAGAATGCGCCGTCCGATCCCAGGCTGACCAGCACGAGCTCGACGCCGCGCTCCATAAGGACTTGCGCGGCCTCCTCGCTACTCTCCACACCGAGCAGCGGCCAGAGCTCATCGTCGCTCAGTTTGACGATGCGAGAAACGTCGAAGAGCGGTTCCACGGCTTCGCGAGCTGCTTCCACACTCTCCCAGAGGTGTTCGCGGAAATTTACGTCGAAGGCTACGGAGACACCCTGTTCATCGGCGAGCTTCGCCATTTCCATCGTGGCCGAAGCTACGGGGTCTTGGATCAGGGGTATGCTCCCGAAATTTACGAAGGAAACCTCGAAGAGTAGCTCTTCCGAGATATCCTCCGGGGAGAGTAGCTCGTCGGCGGCGGGGTCCGAGCGGTAGAAGGTAAACTCCCGGTCGCCCTCGCCATCTATCTCCACGAAAGCCAGCGAGGTTCGCGTCGGCGGCTCACAGCGCCGCACCCCGCCGGTGTCCACACCTTCAGCCTCCAGCGCATTCAGAATGAAGTTGCCGAAAAGGTCGTCGCCGACGCTACCGACGAACGCGGCCTCCGCCCCGAGCCTTGAAGCCGCCACGGCCACGTTGGCCGGAGCGCCGCCGGGCCGGGCCGTGAACGGCATCTCTACCGCCGAACTTTCCTCGCCCCGGTAGATATCCGCAACGACCTCGCCCAAAGCCACTATCTTCCCCAAAGTTTCCTCCCCACAAAATCTTCGCGACTACTAAACGTCAACCTCGCCCAAGCCCCGTATCTCCTCGTCGGAGTAACCAGCCGCCCGCAGCGGCGAAACGACATCCCGGTCGAGATCCGGCACGTAGCAGATTACCAGGCTCGCCTCCCTCTCGGGGACGATGCGCGCCTCACCTATAGCCGCCGGCAAGATACAGGACTCACCGAGTCCTAACGATTCTACGCCGTCCGGATACTCGATGCTCACCGCCTCACCGACATTCGAGAGTGTCAGGAAACGCCGGGGATGTGACGGAATCGTCCGCGGGGCCGTCAAACTCCAGCGTTCGAGGGCGAAGTGCGGCCCCGCGCAGCACAGAACGCGCCGGTTGGGGACTTCTTCCAGTACCAGTCCTGGGTTCGGGCGGGGTTTGTAGTCCTTTTTCAGTTCGTCCAGCGTGGCCTCGATGTTGGCGTCCCACTCCTCTTCGGGCAGGCGGTTTCCGTACAGGTCTTCCGGCATTACGGACTGTCCCAGGTCGGAGGTCTGTTGCACCTCGAAGACCAGGGCATCGGGGCCAAAGGCGTGCAGAATACCGCCCGGCACGTAGATGGTGTCGCCGGCGCTTATGGGATACCGGAACATCACCGAATCGTAGTCCTGTGCCTTGAAAGCCTTGAAGAGTTCGTCGTGCCCGGCTTCCTCCCGAACGCCCGCCAGAATCGTCGCGTCTTCGGCGGCCCAGAGGATGTGCCAGGCCTCGGTTTTTCCGTGCGGTTCGCCGTGCTTCCGGCGGGCGGTCTCGTCGTCAGCGTGCAGGTGGACCGGGAGCATGTGTGACGCGTCGAGGAACTTCTCCAGCAGCGGGAAATGCGGGCCGCGCCAACCTTCGCCGACCAATTCATCCGGGAACTGTTCGACCAGGTCGTGGAACCCGCGTCCGGCGTACTCGCCATTCTTTACCGTCGCCCGGGCGTCGCGGTAGTCACTGACCTCCCAGGTCTCGGCCACGACGCCGTCGGGCACGTCGGTTTTGACGAGTTGGTCCGGTATCCGGCGCTCCCCGAACGCGTAGGACCGGACATGGTAGGTAAGTTTTATCGGGTAGCAGTTCATAGCGTCGTCCCGGTGTTCGAAGTAGTCATCCTAGTCTCCTTTCTCCTGAAAATAATTCTACTCCCACTCGCAGCCCGGCACCGGGTGTTCGGCACGCCGGTAATGGCGGATGTACCATCCACGAATGGGTAGCATCCTGAGATCCATCTTTTCCATGTCAGCGGCGACTTCGCTCTCCCGAGTTACCGGCTACCTGCGAACGATGACCCAGGCGGCCACGCTCGGCACGGGCGCGGTCGCCGGAGCCTACACGCTCTCCAACGCGCTGCCGACCCAGATCTACGAGCTGTTCATGGGCGGCCTGCTCTCATCCATCCTGGTCCCCCTGCTCATAGAACGTCTCGCCCGCCGCGGAGAAGAGGACGCCCGGGCTTTTATCAACGCGCTACTTACGCTCATCATGCCGCTGCTGGTGCTGCTGGCGGCGCTTGGGGTCTTCTTTGCCGAACCCATCATTTTGCTGACCACCGACTGGTCTTCCTCGCTTTCCTCCGAAGAATCGACCCGTCGAATAGAACTCGCCGTTTTATTGTTCCGGGTTTTTGCACTGCAGATCGTCTTCTACGGTGCGGGCGCGCTCGCCACCGGGATACTGAACGCCCACCGGCGCTTTTTCCTGCCTACCTTTGCCCCGGTGCTGAACAACCTGGTCGTCATCCTCTCTTTTACCGGCTACGCGCTACTGTCTGGCCGCAACCCGGAGGCCGCCGTCTATACGCTCGCCATCGGCACCACTTTCGGTGTCGCGGTGATGTCCCTCATCCTGATCCCGCCGGTCCTGTGGCTCGGCTACAGACCACGTTTTCGGGTCGGGCATCCGGCGCTGGGATCTGCCCTGAAGCTCGCCGCACCCGTGATTCTCTTCGTGGCGGCTACAGTCGGGGTTCAGGTCGTCGCGAACCTCTTCGCCTCTCGCTCCGATGGCGTGGACGAGCTGTACTACGCTTTCATCATCTTCCTGCTCCCCTACGGCATCTTCGTGGTCTCGATAGTCACCGCCCTGGTCCCAGACCTCTCCAACAAATACACTCGGCGCGACGCAAATGGTTACCGCTCCACGCTCTCTTTCGGGCTTCGCACCACGCTATTCGTGACCGTTCCGGCGCTGGCCGCTCTGGTCGCGTTCGCTATCCCGATAGTAAGTTTGCTCTACCAGCGCGGCGAGTTCGGATTCGAAGACACGCGTCTGGTGGCCGCGGTTCTGGCCGCGTTTGCGGTCGGTCTGCCCGGCTACGCGGTACAGTTGGTGCTGGTCCGCTCCTTCTACGCCCGCCAGAACTCCGTAACACCCGCCCTGCTGAATACCGGCCTTTTGGTCCTCTTTGTCGGTCTCGCCTACTTATTGTCTTCGGCCTACGGGCTTGTCGGGGTCGCCCTCGGGTTCTCCACGGCCTACACGCTGCTAGCCCTAACGCTACTCTTCGCCATGAACCGGGAGATTGAAGGCTTGGAAGGCCGGCGTCTGACCACATCCCTGGCAAAGATGCTTATAGCCGGGCTCGTAATGTACGCCGTCGCCCGAACCGGAATCTCACTGACGGGCACTGGCTCCTCCAGCCTCGGGCGCGCGTTCGTCCTTGGCGGGGTCGGTGGCGCCTCTTTCGCGGCATATCTCGGGACCGCTTTCCTTCTCCGGGTGGAGGAGCTGCGCGCCGCCGTCTCGGTATTTAGTAACTCCAAAACAGAACAAGAAACCTTGTAGTGCCTGGCGCGTATATACAGGTAATTGCGGCGAGCTTTCAGGAGGTTTAGCGGATGGCCGAGGAACAGAGGAACTATGGCATAGAGCCGGAACCGGAAGATTCAGGCTCCGGAGGTTTCGGCTCTGGGACACTGTCATCCACGGTGGAGATGAGCCCCAGCGACGAGAACACCTGGTCGGTATTGTCGCATCTGTCTGTCTTCCTGAATCTCTTTACGGGTTTTCTGGGGCCGGTGGCCGCGCTCATTATCTGGCTGGTCTACAAAGATCGCTCTCCGAGGGTGTCTTTCCATGCCTTGCAATCGCTGTGGTATCAGGTAGCGTGGTTAGTGATCCTGTCGGTAGGCTGGACCGTTTCATTCGCCTTGACGGCCGTCCTGATCGGCTTTTTGATGCTGCCGTTGATGCTTGTCCTCAGCCTGGTTCCGTTTGTCCACGCGGCCTACGCCGCCTACAAGGTAAACGAAGGAGTAGACTATCGGTATCTCTGGGTGGCGGACATGGTCAGCGGAGAGCACAAAGCCGAGATGTAAGTTTCGGTAAACGATAGAAGGAGAAGATTAACGTGATCGGAATGGGAATCGTAAGCTGGATCCTGGTAGGGATTATCGCCGGCATAATAGCGAAGGTCGTTATGCCGGGCATAGATCCCGGCGGCTTCCTCCTGACGCCCATTATCGGTATGGCCGGCGCCGTGGTAGGCGGGATCGTGTTTCGCCTACTCGGCGGAATAGGCGCCACGGGCTTCAACCCATGGTCTATCCTGGTCGCCACGGTCGGGGCCATGATCCTGCTCTTCGTCTACCGACTCTTCGCCGGACGGAAAACCGTCTAGATCCCGGCGGGTTACTCGGCAAATAGCGCGTTGGAGAAAACGCTCGCCGACAACCCGCCTCTTTCACGGTCCATCCTCAGCACTGCCGACCCGGAAGAGATCCGTCGAAAACTCGACATCTTTTGCAACACGTATCTCGACTCGGAATTAGAACAAGTCTTTCTCTTCCATCTGAGTGTCGGTGCTTCATTTGGCCTACTTCTCCGCAACGGACGCTGCATCTTCCTCAAAACCCATCCACCGGAGCGTCCATCAGAATATCTGGAGGCCGTTCATCTCGTACAGGCTCATCTGCATCTTCGGAACTTCCCGTGCCCGGAACCCCTGATCGGACCTCGCCCCTTTGTCATAGGTCTCGCCACCGTAGACGAGTTCGTTGATAGGGGTCAGATCCCCGACGGACACGACCCAAAAGTCCGAAGGGAAGTGGCAAAAGAGCTCGTCCGCCAGATAGATCCGCCGGAGAAGTACCAGACCTCCGGGGCCTCGAAAAAGGCTGGCCCTGGCCCCGCGAGGACGCGCTGTGGCCCCCGCGCCCCACAATGCCCTCTTCGACTTCGAGGCCACTACTGAAGGAGCCGGGTGGATCGACAATGCAGCCTCCAAAGCGAAAGCGTTAGTTGACGACTTCGATGGTTGGATAATCGTCGGCCACACCGACTGGAGTGTGGACCAGGTCCGCCTGGAAAGTGGAAAAGTTTCCGTCGTCTACGACTGGGACTCGCTACGTCCGGAGAAAGAAGTTGTTGTTGTAGGCATCGCCGCCTCCAACTTCACCGCGACGTGGGGCCTCGGCGTCCCCAACCTACCCACTCCCGAAGAGACCCAACTCTTCGTTAAAGACTACGAGACAGCGCGTGGCGAGAAGTTCTCAGGAGCGGAACATGAGGCTATCGCCGCCGCGGCGATCTACGCCATCGCCTACATATCCCGCTGCGAACACGCCGTAGATGTGGAAGGCGAAGACTTACAGGGAAGTTTTCGTGAGGCGCTTCCCCATCATAAAGAGGCTCACCTGAAGTCCGTCAACTCGACTCTACAATCTATTCTGATCCACGAGGAGTAGCAGTGGTGACCGCCTGCGACAAAGATCGCCGACCGCGGTTACTGTCACCCCTGGTGTAGTAAGTCGCTGTGCGCCTAGCGACACTGAGACTGTACAAGAACCCCGTCGTGGTAGGGTTTTGATGACAACAGAGAGAAAGAAGTGTGGACGGTGACAGATACGGTACGACAAACAGCGAATATGGTGGGAGCCCTGTTCCAGATCGTAGCAGGCCCGCTCGGTATGCAGGCCCGCTCGGTATGCTGATCTTCGGGGTGAGCGTGGGAGCGGTCTCAGACGCGAACAGTACGGTGGTGGTTCCGGCAGGTTACGCTTTCTCGATCTGGGGTGTGATCTTTGCCCTGTGCCTAGCCTATGCTGTCTACCAGGCACTACCGGCCAAACGTGAGAACGCGCTGCTCAGGCGGGTAGGCTGGCTCTCCGCCGGGGCGTTCCTGCTCAACGGTGTGTGGTCGCTAGTCTTTCCCGCGCAGTTGTTAGTAACATCCCAGGTCGTGATCCTCGGTGTCTTCTTGTGCGTCGGCACGGCTTTCCTGCTGGCTTCACGCGCAGACGGGGAGCGTAGACCGAGTCGGGTTGGGCGCTGGCTCCTCGTCCTTCCACTGGGTTTGCTTTTCGGCTGGATCACAGCGGCTACCCTGGTAGGTTTCGCCACCACTCTCGCCGCGGTCGGCACCTTGAACGAAGGCTTCGAGGAAGTCCTACTTGGGGTTGGACTTCTGCTTGGCGGAGGTCTCATCGCCGCCGGTGTGATTCGGGCCGCAGACAGTGGCCCATGGCAGGGCGTCCTGGCGTACTCGTTGGCGGTCCTCTGGGCGCTTGTCGCCATCGTGATGAACCAGTATGACACCTCGCTCCTGACCACAGCAGCGGCCATGATCGCTGCCGTACCCGTGGTGCTTTCCCTCCTCAGTACGCTCCAAAGCAGGCCTCTACGCAAGAACTCCGACAGATCATCGCGACCCAGGGTCACATAAGACTCACATGCATTGATCGTTCAGCTATCAGGGTCTTCTACGCCAGCTCCCTGATGACAAAATCGAAGAGGACAGGGAAATACATGGTGATCTACGAATTTTAGAGGGCGGGCCTGGAAGGATTCGAACCTCCGACACCTGGTACCGGAAACCAGTGCTCTATCCCCTGAGCTACAGGCCCGCGCATGAGTGCTGCCGGCAGATGTTACCGCAGATGCGCTCCCTCGGCAATTCGGCTGAAAGCTGAGATTCGACTGCTATACTACGCGGTCCAACGCCATGTACGCGGTGATCTCCGACATCCACGGCAACCTCGAAGGCCTCGAAGCCGTCCTCGCGGACGTGCCCGAAGAGGTGGAGCGCGTCCACTGCCTGGGCGATGTCATCGGCTACGGGGCGAACCCAAATGAGTGCTGCGACATCGTTCGGGAGAAGGAGATGCCCACGATCACGGGCAACCACGACCTGGCCGTGACCGACCTCAGCACGGATCTGAACTGGTTCAACCCGGTGGCCGCCGCCGCAGTCCGCTGGACCCGCGAACGCCTGACGGACGAGAATGCGGAGTTCCTCCGCTCCCGGCCGCGCACGATGCAGAAAGATGATACGCTTTTCGTTCACGGCTCTGTTCGTGACCCGGACGAGTACATCATAGACGGGGGAACCGCCGCCGAGAACTTGGCGGTACTGGGGCGCGATTACCCGAACGTGCGGCTCTGTTTCTTCGGGCACACACACGTAAAGACGATCGCGCCCTCCCCTAATGGACCGGCGATGGAGGCCGAAACTATGGATCTGGGAACTAATGGCCCATATCTGATCAACCCAGGCTCCGTAGGCCAGCCCCGCGACGGGGATACCTTCGCTTCCTACGTGTTGGCGGAGGGTACCAATGTCACCTATCGCTTTGTCGAGTACGACATAGAGAAAGCGCAAGCTAAGATCCGATCGGCCGATCTGCCCGGCATGTTGGCCGACCGCCTGGCCGTCGGTCGCTAGCCCGTCTCCCGTGGAGCATCCGTTCCAGAGGCTCTTTACCGTAGAGGAAGCTAACGAACTCTTGCCCACGCTGCAGGAAATCTTGCAAGAAGTCTATCTCCACCGGGATGCCTTACGCGAAAAAGCCCCTCATATGGAGCCTATTCTCGAAGCCGCGGCGGGTAACGGCGGGGGCAGGATCGGCTCTGAGTACGGTATCGAGGCGTATAAACTCTACCGTTCCATAGAGAAGATTCGAGAGCTCGGCGTTGTCCTCAAAGACATGAACATGGGTCTTTTGGACTTTCCCCACGAGCGAGAGGGGCGCGTGGTATTTCTCTGCTGGCATCCTCCGGAGGAGCGGATCGAGTACTGGCATGAGATCGAAGCCGGCTACGCGGGAAGACAGCCGCTCTAAAGATGCGAATAGTACTCCAGCGGGTAAAAAACGCCTCCGTAACGGTAGACGAAGAGCTCGTATCCGAGATCGGGGACGGCCTATTGCTCCTCGTCGGCGTCGGGCAAAACGATACGGAGTCCGAAGCTGACTGGATGGCGGAAAAGGTGGCCGGACTGCGAATCTTCAGCGACGAAGAAGGCAAGATGAACCTGGGCGTCCGGGAGACCGGAGGTGCTGTTCTCGCCGTCTCACAGTTCACCTTACTGGCCGACACCCGGAAGGGCAAACGTCCTAGCTTCATAAAAGCCGCCGGCCCGGAAGAGGCCGAACCGCTCTTCGATTACTTCTGCGAAAAGCTGAAGACTGTGGGCATCACATCAGTAAAAAAGGGGCGTTTCGGCGCGATGATGGACGTCGCTTTGACGAATGACGGACCGGTCACGATAGTGTTGGAGCGCTGGCCGGCGGTGTCTTAGCCGGTCTGTTCCTCCGGAGGTTTCTTATCGTCCGGGTACTCCTCGCCCTTGTTTTTGCCGCCGGGAATATTTTCCTCGACCACCTGGTTCATCTCCGCCCCCACGAGCACGATAGCGGCGGAGTAGTAGAAGTAGAGCATTAGGATAATAACGCCGGCCAGGGCGCCGTAGGTCTCAAAAGAGCTAGAGTTGCCCACGTAGTACGCGAAGACTAGAGAGAAGATCAACCAGAACACGAACGCCACCAGGGAGCCGGGGCTGATCCAGCGGAACTTCTGATCCGCGGACGGGGCGAAATAGTAGAGAACCGCGAACGCGAAGAGCACCAGGAAGGTTAGGACCGGCCACTGCACTATGGCCCATATCGTCTCGAAAATAGATCCGAGCCCCAGAGCCGCCGCCACTTGAGCCCCGATCCGCTCTCCAAACACCACCAATACGAGCGCCATGAGTACCAGGGCCACGACAAACAGCGCGATAAACAGCGAGACCACATACTTTTTCCAGAACGGCCGAGTCTCTTCGAGGTCGTGCATGACGTTCATCGCCTCCATGACCGAACGCATCGCGCCCGAAACGCCCCACAGACCGAGAGCTACGGAGATAAGAGCCCCAAAAGTAAAGGACGCGGTAGCCTCGCTCTCAGCGATGCCCTGAAGTTGTCCGGTTATGAACGTCGAAGCTTCCTGAGGCAGCGCGGTTGCCAACTGGTTGGTGAAAGCATCGACCACCCAAGCGGCGTTGAACATTCCTAGAAGGGAGATCAGGAGCGTAAACAACGGGAAGAGCGCGAACAACGCCTTATAAGAGAGATTACCCGCATAAGCGAAAAGGTGGTCGTCGCTTACCTCTTCGCCGGTTCTCTTGAGAAACTCCACCAACCCGAGCCCTCGGGTCATCGGGACTTCAGCCTGGTTGCCGGTCTCCTCAGCCTTCGTCAAGTATTGTTTGCCGGGTATTTTCAATGCTTACCTCACAAAAGAGAAGTTCTATTCCATCTTTTCCACCGTTCGGCTACCGGGAGCCGAGGTCGAAAATCCCAGACCTCACGATGAGGGCTTTCTCGGCCGCTTCGAGGGTTTCGTTCGCCCCTGTAAGGTCGGCCTTTTCCACGAGGCGGGTCGCTCTTTGGAGAAGACGACCCAACTCTTGATGCTCTCCACCGTTCGGCATCCCGGCATCCGTTTTCAAGAAGCTCTCGCCAGCCGGTCTCTGTAAAGGGGTCTCAGTCACGGCTTTCAGGTGAGATCCTGCCGGTCGGCTTCTTGCTCGGCGGCTCGGCGTCCTTCTTCGATGGCGCTTTGCGCCCTCTGCCGCGTCTCCCGGGCGCTCTGTTTACCCTGTTCGACGAGATTGTCCCGCGTCTCGCCCATAACCTCGTTTTCCTTGCTAGTTCCGGGTATGGCGAAACCAACGGCGGCGCCTATTCCCAGAGCCAGCGCGCCGAGTGCCAGGGGGGTTTCCTGCAGCGTTCGCTGGAGACCGCCCTTGGCCTGCTGGGCTTTCTCCCGGGCCTCATCACCGGCCTGGCTCGCCCGGCCCTGTAGCTGTCCTCCCAGCTCGCCAGCTTTCTCCCAAGCCTGCCCCGCGGCCTCCTGCGTCCTCTCGCCGCCGGAACTACTGGAAGAGCCTTCGAAGCTGTACTCTTCGTAGTAAGTCGGCTGAGAGCGTCCGGTCCTATAGTAGCCAGAGTCGCTGTAACCTTGTGAACCCTGCTGCGAGCCGGTGTCGCGGCCGCTGGCGATTAGCCACCCGAGTCCTACGATCCCCGCCCCGGCCAGCGCCGTCGGGATGGGGTTATCCTTGATGGTCTCGGCCACGTTGGACCCGGCTTGTTTCGCCGAATCTTTTGCCTGGGAGGATGCTTGCTCTCTCATGTATTGGGGGTTTAGCTTCCCCTGTAGGGCGTGGACCGTCTCACTCATCTCGGCCCGGGTGCGCGCTAGTTCCTGACGCAATTCTTCGAGTTCGTCGTCGGTGGCGGAAGGATTCGGGTCTATCTCTGCCCGCTCCGACGAGAGCTTGCTGCGGACTCCCTCGCTCGGCCTCTCCTGCCCTCTTAGTTGGTCTGGTCGCTCATCCATTCTTTGTCCTCCTTCAAAGTTTCTAGAGTTCGCTCTGGAACCGGGGATTCTTCCTGTAGAGTCTTGAGCCCACTCATCACCAGCACACCGCCTGCGGCGAGCACCAGCAGCGCCACTATAAAAGCCGACAGCCAGGTCGGCATAAACGTCGCCAGAATAGCGATGATCGCGAATATGAGCGCCAGAAACCCCGCATAGGCGATGGCGCCACCGGCCACGAGAAAGCCCACGTTCTTGCCGACCCGGGACGCTTTTTGGCTTAGCTCTGTTTTGGCGAGCTCTATCTCCAGGCTGATGACATTAGACGCCCCCTGATACAGGTCGCCTACAAGCTCCCCCATGGACCGGTCTTCTCTACGGCTATCTCTGCTCCGCTGCACTATCTTCCGCTTCCGGAGTCGGGCCTGGCGCTCTCCTGCAGCTCTCGGGCCTCTTGCTTTAACTCTTCCTTGAGATCCCCGGTCTGCCCCGCGGAACTCTTTAGGAAGCGTGCGGCCGCAACGCCCAGGATGAACGCGCCTCCAAGAAAGACCGCCGGCTGGTTGCGGGCGAAATCCTCCACCTCACTAACAAGCTCTTCAGAGTCTTTCTCGCTCAGGTAATCTGAGAGCCGCCCGACTTGGTCCGCTGCCTGATCTACGTAGCGGCCTACGGAATCCTGATCCTGCTCGCGCAACTGCTCGCCGGTTTTTTGAAGAGCCTGAGATATACCCTGCAACTCCCCGGAAGCCCGCTCTTTCTGTGTCGCGATTTGTCCTTTAGCTTTCTCGCGACCCTGTTCCGCAGCTTCAGCGGCTTTTTCCTGGCCCTGCTCGGCATACTCGGAAGCTTTCTCCGTGGCTTCTCCTCGCTCGGAGCTTTCTATCTCCTCTATCTCTGAACTCGACCCTCGTCTCTGCTCTTCCAGCTCTTGTAACCGCCTGCGGGCCCTTTCCTGGGCAGATATTTTGTCCCCGTATCCTTCCGTCAAAACCTCTCCCATCTCGGATCCAGTACATTCCAGTAGTGTGTTGCTTACTACCCCGTAGCATAGCAAGTAAACGAAAATGAAGTAAAGTTCGTCAGGATAATTTGCGAACCGAGAAACTACGAGGGGATTAGTAAGATATGAGTGCGGATAAGAAGTTTCTTGGAGAAGGCCTCCAGGAACTCAAATCGGTAAAACGTGCCATATCCGTCCGACGAGGGTCGAGAAGTTTTGCAAAAGAAGGAGGGCTGACCTTGTCAATAGAGTACCTGAAAGAGTATGAAGGCGACTTCATGGGAGCCGAAAACAAGGCTACCCTGCGCTGGCTGGAATCTTGCATAAAGTCCGCCCAATCTCGCAAAAAGGAAAAGCTCGCCAATCTACTCGAAGCCGTGAAGTTTGAGATAACCTTCGAGATCGAGTTTGCAAGCCTCCAAAACGCTCACTGCGCTGAGCTTTGCGGTAAGAATGCTGAAAACTAGGGGAGTTTCGAAAGCCCCTTGTCAATTGCTCGCTCAATTTCTCCCGGGACAGGCTAGTTTACGAGTGAGCTGTTTCTGATCCTTCGGCAGCGTGTTGGTGCTGATCGGACTTCTGGACGTATTCTTCGCCGTTCTCAACTACGATGGCTTCAGCTTCCTGAACAGTCGCCCCTACCGGGCAACCTGGAGTACGGTACGGGCTGCGACAAAGCCCCTCCCCAGAAACATCCGGCACCTCGGGCTATCGCTGGGGGCGCCACTCATGATCCCGGCGACCCTGTTGCTCTGGATGCTCATAGAAATTCTGGGCTTCGGCCTTATCTACTATTCACAGACGGATTACTTCTCCTATACGGGCGGGTCGCAGCCGACGCTCCCGCATATGATCTACCTGAGCGGCGTTACCATAGGCATCCTCGGCTACGGCGACATAACACCTAAAAATCCTTTTTTCGGAATCCTTACGTTCATGCAAGCCCTTATAGGCTTCTCGATCATAACCCTGTTCATCACCTACATATTGAATATCTACCAGGTCCTGCAACAGTGGAACACGCTCTCCTCTGGCATCTACCATCAGGCCGGCGGGAGCGCGAACTACGACAGCTTACTGAAACCTCACTTCCCGAAAGGCGAACCACAAGGCCTGGACGCCACCATTGGCGGCCTGCACCAGAACCTCACGGGCTACTATGAAGGTGCCCGCCGCTACCCAATCGTCTACTACTTCCACAGTCGCCAGGCCCGGCGCTCCATACCGTACGTTTTTCGCGTGGTGAGCGAGACATCCGCCGCCCTGCGCTGGGGACTACCGGAGGACCACCGCGCCGCCAAGGAGCCAGGTTTACCCACCCTGCTAACCGGCGTCGAAGAAATAATGGGCGGTATGAGAGACAGGTTCGTACCCTATTACTCGGAAGGCGAGGAACCCCGCGTCTCTTCATTCGAGGCTTTCACCGCTGCGTTGAAAAAGGATCCCAAAGACGATGCCTGGCTCTCCAGGTTCATCCAACTGGAGCATCAGATGCGCAGCCTCGCCCGGCTCGAAAGCCCAGAATCTGAAGAAGCTTACGAGCGTTACAAAGAGTGGCTTCCCTTTGTTGTCCGCACCGATACTTTTATCCGAGACGCCGCCATAGACCTCGGCTACGATCCTGACAGACTCTCCTGGAGAGATAGGCGAGAGAAGGAAAGCTAAACGTCGACTACCCGTCCTTCCACGTACAGAGTCGCGGGACGCGTATACCCTTCACGATGGATGCGCCCCCTCAAAGCTTCGTGTCGTTCGCGCCACAGATCTCTTGATGCGGTGGGCAGAAGGATCAGGTCGTCCGGCACTTCAGAAAGAGCTATCTTCCCGAAGTGCCGGATAGGGTAAGGTTGCAGTACGTGCCAGTTCACATCCTCCAAGAAATTTTCGTGCAGCGCGACGAGCCTCTCCGCCGAGCCTATACCATAGAGTTTCCGGCCAAAAAGCTCGTTCACCAGCGCATCCCGAAGGCATTCGTCTTGGATCTGGACCGCCGGTACTGAGTCCACGAAGTCCGTCGCAGCGACGCGTCCACCGCTCCGAACGACCCGAGTGAGGGAAGCAAGAGCTTTAACCGCGGGTTCCTCCGCAACGTCCAACTCGTGAAAGAGACCCGCTGAATATGCGAGATCGAAGGTTTCATCTCCAAATGGCGCCGCAAAGATGTCGCCCGTCACCAGGTCGACTGGGGCCGGTAGGTCAGCTTCGGTGAGTCGTTCGCGGGTGTTTTCGATGGCTTCTCTGTCCAGGTCGAGGGCTGTGAGGTTTCCTCCATCACCGATGCGGCTGCTGAGGCCTTCGATCCAGAGTAGCGAGCAACCCCCGGCGTAGAGTACGTCGAGCCCCCGAATGTCGCCCAGCAAGTCCAACTGGTCGTCGCAAAAAGAGATCAAATCCTCCTCGAACTCTTCCCGTTCCTCCAGAGTTAGGGGGTCTTTATACGAGCGCTGCGACATCAAATCCTCAATCTGCAAACGTGACTCTTCGACTCCACCGGCTCACTACACATGAGAGCCTCTCTTTTTTGGACACGAGCCGGATAGTACAGCATCTGCTATCGTGGTTACTCTCGTAGAAAGGCAAGGAAATGAGCGACAAAACGCAGACACGACTTCTAACGATACTGACCATCGTTATATTCGAGGTTTTAGATAAGCCACTAAAGAAACTTATTTCAGAGCCGGTACCGGAGAGAAGAGGAGCCCGAGATGACGTTGCAGAAGCGATGCTACAGGCCGCAGCAAGGATAATTGCGGTTATGGTTGCATCGGGTTTGATCCGGGAATTCGTAAGGCAACGAAGGTAGACCTCTTTCACGAAAATCCTGAAGACCCTGAAAAGGCCGGAACTCCGCGATGAAGTCCCGGCCTTTTCGGGTAGTTGTTACTTATTGCCTTTAAACTTGTTTTTGACCATGTTGGCCGCTTTGTCGGTCAAGCCTTTCTCTTGAGCTTTGTCTATTGCTTTGTCTACTTTACTCTTCTCCTGCTGGTTTTCGCTGCTTCCTTCAGCACTGCTTCCTTCGGTTTTCTCCTGTTGACCTTGACCTTTTGCTTGTTTGTCCTGTTCGGACATGGAACGATCTCCCTTCGTAGCTCTCTAAATCTTTATTCCAGTTCTTGCGTACAGCTAAACACAGCCTCGTCTAGCCCTCCTGCGAACAACTTTTGCACCGGCGGGCTCGATAGATTCATATAACGTGGTAATTTCACCGACGTGAAAGTCGTTATAGCAAGAGATTTGGTGAAGTACCACGGTGGGGATCTAAAGATTCTCTCCGGCGCGTCGCTCTCGATCGAGGCCGGAGAGAAGATCGGGATGGTCGGCCGCAACGGGGTTGGTAAGACGACCCTGCTGAACGTTCTCTCCGGCAACTCTGATCTGGATGCCGGCGGCATCGAACGCGTCGGCAACGCGAAGGTCAGGATGACGCCACAAAACCTCTACGCTGGCGAGCGAGGCAAAGTCTCTATAGAGGAAGAACTTCTTTCGGCATTTGAGACTCTTATACGACGTGAAGAAGAACTCGGAGAACTAGAAACGAAGCTAACGGAGAATCCCTCCGAGGCTCTTCTGGAACGCTACGGTCGGCTACAGAGCGAGTTCGAGCGGGACGGCGGCTATGCGTACCGGTCACGGGCGGCTTCCGCCCTCTCTTCTCTAGGCTTCGCCCCCGAAGACTGGAAGCGTCCGGTCGGGTCTTTCTCCGGCGGCGAACAGAGCCGTGTGGCACTAGCCCGGCTACTACTGGAGGAGCCGGATCTCGTCCTGCTCGACGAGCCTACAAACCATCTGGACCTCCGGGCGATAGAATGGCTGGAAGGCTTTATAAAGAATGCCAAGTCCGCCGTACTGGTCGTCTCCCATGACCGCTATTTTCTGGATGCGATAGCAGGAACCATCGTGGAATTGGAAGATGGAAAGCTCGTCCGTTATCCCGGCAACTACAGCCGCTACGTCCAAGAGAAAGCGGCCCGGGATGAGCAACTCACCCGAAAAGCCAAAGCGAACGCCGAGAGGCGGGAACAGTTGGAGCGGTTTATAGAGAAGAACCGGGCCAGCGCAAAAAAGGCGACCCAGGCAAAGAGCAAGCAGAAACTTCTGGACCGGATGGAGAAGATAGAAGCCCCGGGTAGATCCTCCAGAAACATAAAACTAGATCTCGGTGAAGAAACCCGGCGTGCGGGCCGCGTGGTGCTGGAACTAGAAGACGTCCGGTACGCTTACGAAGACGGCGAGCCACTGCTGGAAGGCTTGGATCTTATCGTCGAGCGCAGAGAGCGGGTCGCGCTCATGGGCCCGAACGGGACCGGCAAGAGCACCATCATGCGCCTCGCGACCGGCGCATTGGGGCCACGAAGCGGCAACGTCCGTCTCGGCCACAACGTAGCGCCCGCCTACCAGGACCAGCAACTCGCCCGCCTCGACGACAGCAAAACGGTGCTGCAAGAGGCAATGGACGCCACGGGCTTCGACGCCCCCGACACACGAGACCTCTTAGGATCCTTCCTCTTCTCCGGCGAAGATGTGTTCAAGAAAGTATCCGCCCTCTCCGGCGGCGAGAAAAACCGGCTCTCGCTCGCAGAGATCGTGGTCAGCGACGCCAACTTCCTCCTGCTCGACGAACCGACGAACAACCTGGATATCCCCGCCCGTGAAGCCCTGGAAGAAGCATTGCTCCGCTACAAGGGAACAATCTTCTTTATCTCCCACGACCGTTATTTCCTCCGCAAGCTCGCCACCCGCGTAGTAGAGTTGGAGAACAAAAAGCTCGCCAACTACCCCGGCGGCTACGACTACTACCGCTCCCACCAACGTTTGGACATCAAAGAAGGCGGCAAAAAGATGCCTCGTCGCCGAGTCCGGCCGGGGTTGAATAAAAGTCAGAACGTAATCGCTACCAGATTAGTGGCGGTGGAAGGTGAGATAGACGCCACCGAGCGCCGGGTGGGGAGACTGGAGAAGGAGCTCGCCACCTCCGAACTCTACTCCGACGGCGAACGTTCGCGTAAAGTAGTCACGGAGCATCGTCAACTCAAAAGCGTGCTGGAGGGGCTCTACGACGACTGGGGTGTACTCTTGGAGGAAGCCGAAGAAGCCGACTTGTAGCTATTGGCGAACCAAACCGAGCTTCCGTAGCGGATAGATAGTTAAAGGAGATAACCAAGAGAGTCGGGACGAGAGGATTCGAACCTCCGACCTCCTCGTCCCGAACGAGGCGCGCTACCAGGCTGCGCTACGTCCCGACTGCGAGGAGCATTATACCAGCCAGCTATCGGCTGTCAGCCCTCGACTGGAATCTAAACAGCTATAAAGTTCGCGTCCCGGCTGGCGTAGAGTTCCAGGGCGCCGGTTATGGCTTCGGCGACGGTTGTGGGGTAGTAGGGGTCGGAAGCGAGTTCTAGCTCCTCGGGGTTTGTCAGGTAGAGCGATTCGAGCATGACGGCGGGTATATTTGTCTCGCGGAGAATTCCGTAGGAGCGGCCAAACTCCCCGATGTCGCAGGTTCCCAAGGTCTTGCTGACCCCGCGCTGGATGTAGGTCGCCGCCATACGGCCCCGGTGGGATTGGTAGCCAAGCCGCTCGAAATAGAAAGATGCTGTGCCGCAGGCCTTCGGCGAGGGATGTGAAGCGTGGTGGATCGAGACTACCATCTTCGCCCCCACGGAATTGGCGATAACAGCCCGGTCGGTAGCCGAGACTTCTTCATCGCCGCTGCGGGTGAGCCGGACCTCACGGGCCGGGAGTATCTGGGCCAATTCTTGGGCCACCGCCAGGTTGAGATCCGCCTCCGCAATACCCGTCGGGGTAACGTAACCCCGGTCGCGCCCTCCGTAGGCGGCGTCCACGACGATGGTTCCCGAAAAGAGGTCTTCTGGAAAATAGCCGCCGCTCTTGTCGGGTAGCTGATGGGTGCCCAGGGTTTGGGTGGCGTAAGTGTTCAAGACCTTGAATACGGCGTCGTCCACCACACCGTCAACTGCGAGCCCGGCGTTTTTCTGGAAGTCCCGGACGGCGCCGGCCGTACGTTCGTCGAAGAGGCCATTCACGGCACCGGGATCAAAGCCTAGGTCGTTGAGCATGCGTTGAAGTTCCATCACGTCTGCCCCGCGGAAAGGTGGCTGACGCAGGTAGATCATACGTCCCCCAGGACGATAGCCGGACTCAACGATCTCATCCCAAGTCGGCCAGCCTACCTCGCCATCAGCCAAGACACTGGTGCTCTGTTGAAAAGCCCGGACGGCCTTCTCGGTAACGGGTCCAAAAACTCCATCTATACCGCGGTTGCCGAGATCAAAGCCCAGAGCTTGCAACTTGGTCTGGAGGTCTACGACCTCTCTGCCGCGATCTCCAGTTCTGAGCGTACGCACGGTCTGGACCGGCCTCCCGTCAGTCTGGCTCTACGACCCGTCGAACAACCTCTCGGCTAAGAAATTAGCGCCGGGGCGCTGATGTGTGCCCGGCGCTAAAAATGCCGCTTGGTTGCCAGGGTAGAGCGCTAGTCCTCTACGACTCCGAGGATGTCTTCGGCGTCCAGAATCATGTAGTCATCGCCGTCTAGCTTGATCTCGGTCCCCGAGTACTTGGCGAAGACGATAACGTCTCCCTCACTGACCCGTACACCGTTCTCGAACTCGCCAACCGCGACTACTTCAGCCGTCTGGGGCTTCTCCTTGGCCGTGTCCGGGAGTACGATCCCGGAAGCGGTCGTCTGCTCGCCCTCGTCAACCATCTTGACCAGCGCGCGCTCTCCTAGTGGTTTGAACTTCATTCACTTACCTCCTGTTTTCCTAGCATCGTTGTTTTAACTACTCCCATCGAGGCAGAACTCGAAGATCCACCTCTACGAGATTATCAGGACGAGATTGTAACCGTCCAGCTTGCTACTTGCAATTACGAACTAGCTACAGTCCGAGCTGCGAAGAAAGCTGGTTCTTGGGCAATGCCCCGACCGCTTTCTGGGTCTCCTGACCGCCCTCAAAGCGGACGATGGTCGGGATGCTGGAGACTCCGTAGTTCATCGCCGTGGAGGGATTGTCGTCCACGTTCATCTTGACGAAGCTCACGTCGCTGCGGTCCTCGGACATCTCTTCGAGGATCGGGGAGATCCTGCGGCACGGCGCGCACCACGGCGCCCAGAAATCTACTATAACCGGCTTGTCTGCCTGCAGAACCTCATCTTTGAAGTTGGCATCCGTAACTTCACCAACGGCCATCAGATCTACCTCCGTAATTTTTGTATAACAGTTTACGACGCCTGCATTCTAGCACGCGTCGGGGACTTCTCCCGCCCGTTTTCGGCCTCTAAACGCGGTCCGTTTCGAGGCTACCGGAGAGTGTTTCGGCTTCGACCGACTCCGCAAGCTCTTCAGCCCGCCGGGCATCGAAAGCCCCCGCACCCAGGGTCTCGGCATTGGCGGCGGCGCAACCGGCAGCCAGGCATACGGAGTCAACATACGAGAGCTTCCGGTGCAGGATACCCGCGAGCAACCCGGCCAGGTAAGCGTCCCCACTGCCGACGGTGGAGCGGGTCTCCACCTTCGGGGCGCGGGCACAGACCGTACCGTCATATGAAGTCAGGTAAGAGTTGCCTCCCGAGAGCGTAATGCACGCCTCATCGCTACCCAGTTCCACCAGTCGCGCCAGGGCCCGGGGGAAGTCATCATCCTCGATAAAGTCGAAGCCGACCACGCTTTCGGCCTCGTGCTGGTTCGGGCTGACGAGCGAAGGGTTCGCTTTGAGCGCCGCGCGCAGCACCGTGGGAGTCGAGTCCACCACCGTGTAGAGACCTCGTTCCCGCGCCTGCTGCACGAGCCCAACCAGAAAGCTCTCCTCCATATTGGGTGGAAGGCTGCCGGCGAAGACGACCGCCGTGGCGTACTCCATCAGGTGCTCCAAGCGCCGGGAGAACTCGCGGGACTCGGCCTGGCTGACCTCGGGACCGTACTCGTTTATCTCCGTCTGTGCCCCGCCCGTGGGGTCTATGATGGCGGTCGAAGTCCGAGAGTGACCTTCGATCTCTATGAGGTCGAAGGGGATCGCCGCCTCCGAGAGGCCGTCGCGGATAGCATCCCCGTTGCGTCCGCCCGCGAACCCCGTAGCCAGAACGGGAACCCCTAGCGACCGCAGGCTCCGGGCTACATTTATGCCCTTGCCCCCGGCCAGGGTCGCGCTCTCTTGTACCCGATGACGATGGCCGAGCGTCAGGCTCGGTACTACCAGCGTTCGGGCTACGGCAGCATTGAGGGTTACGGTCAGGATCATGGTTGATTCCCTTCTTTCCCCTTTTTGTTCTTACTTAAAAATTCCCTCTACGGTATACCACACCTTCTCTCCCACAGAGGCCTCTTCGTACCCCCGTCGGGCCACCAGCCGAGTCTCCCCCACACGCTCTCCATCAACCTTTACGACAACCCTGCCAAGCGGGTCGCCCGGAAGAACCGTGCCGGGCATCTCTTCGAAAATCTCGACTCCACGTTCCACATTAGGGTCTTCGGCTATCAGTCCCGGTATGTCTTTCTTGGCGACCAGATCCACCTTATTCCCACGACGATATGGGACGTTCGCCCGGGCGTACTGTTTTCCTTTGACCACCAGATCCCGGCGGTCGTAAGTTCCAAAACCGTACTCCATCAGAGAGATCGTGTCGGCAAAACGTTCTTCGTCGTCGAGGACCACCGTTATGTAGGATTCATCTTCGGCGGCGGCTGAGGCGACGAGGCTCGGTCCGGCGGCGGGCGTGGTGCCCGTTTTGACGCCCGTTGCAAGTTCGTAGGTAAAGAGCAACTCGTTCGTGTTGACGAGCGGTATCGTGCGGTCCTGCGTCGTGATCGCGGTTTCGGCGGTCGCGACGATCTCACGAAACTCCGGGTCCTCGAAGGCCCGCCGGGTCATCTGCGCTAGATCCCGGGCGCTGGAGTAGTGGTCGCGGGCGTCGAAGCCGACGGGATTCTCGAAGTGGGTGTCGTCCAGGCCAAGCTCGTCAGCCCTACGATTCATTTTGCCGACAAATTCCTCCACACTCCCGTCGCCCAGGTGTTCGGCCAGCGCGTAAGCTGCGTCATCCCCGGAGGATATGACCGAAGCCATCAAAAGCTCTCGGACGCTAACAACGTCGCCGGCAAACAACCCAACGTTGCTGTAGAGCGGGACCGCGTAAGATGCGGCCTTCTTAGAAATAGTGACCTCTTCGTTCAGGCTTCCATCTTCGAGGATTAGGAGGGCCAGCATGATCTTGGTGGTCGAGGCCATCGGCAACTGCTTTTGGGAGTTTTCTCCGGCGAGGTATTCGCCCGTGCGGATATCCATGAGCGTCCAAGCCCGAGCCCCTATGTTTGGCGCGGATGATTCCTGAATGACAGGTTCCTGAACGGTCGTTTCTTGTGCCCGAACCTCCATCCCGCAGAGCGGAACCAGGGCGAGCGAAGCTGCCAGAACAATGATTTTTATGCTTCGGAAGTTCAAAGGCCCTGAGATTATAGAGACTTAGCAGTTTAGGACAAGCGTTCAGCGCGAGAGTATAATCTTCTTATTATGTGCTTTCTTCTCAAACTCTCTCAAACTATAGCGTGAGACGCCTTATTGTAGTGAGCCTCCTGGTCCTGGTTCTGGCCGTTGGCTGGAGATCTTACGGTTCCCCGGAGACGGGAACCGGCAACCTCACCCTCCCGCAGCCCGCACCAAATGTAGGGGAAGGCGCCCCGGAGTTCACGGCGCCGACACTTGACGGCGGCAAGTTCGAGGTCAGAGGCAAAGGCATCTACGTACTGACCTTCTGGAGCACGCTGAACCAGGACTCATCCGAGGCGAAATCGGGCTTCGCAGGGCTGACACGAGAGTACTCGGACAAAGGAGTTTCTTTCGGCGCGGTCTACGTGAGCAACACACCCGGTGACTATGAAGGAGTGCCTTACAGTGTGCTGAGGGACTCTAACGGGCGGCTGACCTCACTCTACAACGTCAAGCGTGTGCCGCGGCTGTTCGTGATCCAGGACGGAGAGGTAGAGTTCGTGTACAACACCTACAATGAAGAAAACCGGGAGCTCTTGGAAGAAAAGCTGAAAGAGTTGATACCGGCAGGTTCCGGTTGACTTGATGTTGTTCGGAGAAAACAAACTTCGGTGAATGAGACGTTCTAGGAGGAGACCATGAGTAGAGAGAGTCTGGTACAGATCTTCGGCGTACTGATATTGATAGCGACGGTTCTGGTGACGATCTTCGCGGTGGCCCACATAATTTAGTCTGGAAGCTACGCTACGGGCGGACTCCGGCAGTAGCCAATTCGTGCCTCGCCGACCGGGCGGCCTCTTGGGCAGCCTCCCGGTACTCGTGTTCCGAACCTTCGTACGCGTAGAGGATTCCTCTACTGCTGTTGACCAACACGCCTCCTGCACGCTGGTCCGATAAAGACCGGACCTCGGAGGCCCCGCCACCCTGGGCGCCATAACCAGGAGAGAGAAAGAGCGCGTTCGGCAGTAGCTCTCTCACCCGGCGTCCGACCTCCGGGTGTGTTACTCCGACAACCGCTCCGGCGTCCAGATAATCACCCGAGTGAATCCCTAAGTCCGCAACCAGGTTTGCCGCAAGCTCGTAGAGTGGCGGCTCCGTCGAGTTTTGCAGGGCTGGAGCCGAAGGATTCGAAGTCGCAACGAGCACGAAGACCCCGCCGCCTAGGTCCAGTCGGCGTGTCTCTTCGAGAAATGGGAGCACAGCGTCGCTGCCCATGTAAGGATTGACGGTTACACAAGTAGCGCAGCATATAGAAAGATGTGCTTCCGCGTAGGCGGCGGCGACAGGTCCTATATCCCCGCGTTTTACGTCCGCTATCGTAGGGATACCAAGATCCGAAGCATCTCTTATAAGCTCCGCGTAGACCTCGATTCCGGGCGGACCCATACGCTCGAAGTACGCAGACTGGAGCTTTACTGCCGCGACATACGGCTCGACAGCCTCGAGGATACCCCGGCAGAACTCGCGGGCGGCTCGGGCCTCCGGGAGGTCGAGGTTCCGGATCTCTTGCGGCAGCCGGCCCGGCGCCGGATCTAGGCCCGCAACCAGGACACTTTCTTTGCGGCGGGCAGAATCTATCAGCGCCTGCACGCAAAGCTCCTACTACAAGTAAGAAAAAGCCGCGAGTAAACTACCCGCGGCCTGTAGTGCATTCTACTCAGCTTACGTTGTTACTTGATGGATTCTTTGAGCGCGTTGCCCGCGGTGAACTTGGGAACCTTGGAAGCGGGAATCGTCATCTTCTGCTTGGTCTGCGGATTGATACCCTCGCGGGAATCACGCTGCTGCACGTAGAACTTGCCGAAGCCGGTAATCTGTACTTCCTCGCCGCCCTTTAGGGCACCCTCTACAGTGTCGATGAACTCCTGAACAAACTTCTGGGTCTCGCTCTTAGAGCTTCCCGTCTTGTTGGAGATCCGCTCGATCAAGTCCGTTTTGTTTATTGCCATGGCTCTTACCTCCCTGTTTCGTGGCCTGTATCTTCACCCTCCCGCTACTTCCGGAGGACTATACTAGAGACACTTATGCGCCTCAATTGCTTTTGCCTACCCACAAATCACTCATTCTAAGCAGCGATTCGAAATAAAATTCCTCAAGATACTCAGAGACCTCCTCCCGCCGGTCTAGTACCGCGGAGATCTTGACCACCTCCGCACCCGCCTCTGAGAGACGCCGAGCGGCCTTTACGGCCTGCGTTCCGGTCGTTACCACGTCTTCGATCAGGGCTACCCGCTCACCGGACTCGAAGCTCCCTTCTACACCTTTCCCAGTCCCGTACTCCTTCTCTGACTTGCGTACGATTGCGTAGGGGAGTCCGGTAGAGAGCGCGGCGGCTACGACCAGCGGCACCGCACCTAACTCGACCCCCGCGAGCCGATCCACACCTTCGGGGATCGTACCGGCGAGGGCGTCGGCCACGTCCCGCAACAGGCCCGGTTCCGTGGAGAAGAGGTACTTGTCAACGTAGAAACTGCTCCGTTCCCCACTAGAGAGCACGAAGTCGCCTTCTAAAAGTGCCGCGTCCCGCACGCGGGATGCGAGGTCAGGTTCAATACTCACCGGAACCCCGCTCTTGTTCCTCCAGCTCACCGAGGGCCGTATCGAACGCCCCGAAGTCCACCCGGTCCAGAAGACCACCAATCTCCTGTGACTCCTGGCCCATAGTGTTCATCCCGTCTTCTATACTGGCGTTGACCTCCTTGAGAAGCTCCACGGCCCGTCCTAGCGTCCCGATCAACGCTTCATCCGGCACGTTGCCAAGGTCGTCTGCGATATTCTCCAACTCCGAGATTTGGGCTTCTAGCTCTTCGAGATCCGGCGTTTCACTGCGATTCTCCATAAGTTTCGGACTATACATCATTCCGCCGCCGGGGTTTTTCGCCTCCATTCTTGCTTCCCTGAGTCCCGGCCGCTCCGCCGCGGCTACTGGCGGCCCGGCTTAGAAACACCCCGAGCATCCCCACGACCACCAACACCCCTAAAAATGGCAAAACCGCCCACACGAAGATGCCGAACCCGGCCCTGAGAAGCAGTAAAGCTACAAACCCCGCAAGGAGTACGGCCAGCGGAACAGCCCCGACCAACACGGCGAGCAAAACCTGCGGACGAAAGTTATTCACTGTTTACCGTCCGGTCCCCAAAAGTATGGTTTGATAATCAACGCAGCCTCTATTTCGTCACCCGGTCTATGGCTTTTGCCAGATCTTTCAGCGTCTCTTCGGAGGCTCCGTCTCCTGCGGCCCGCTCCTCGACGAAGTCTTTCAACAGCAGCGTGTTGATGCGCCGAACAGCGGAGAAAACGGCGTTCGTCTGTTGGACCACTTCGGCATAGGATACATCCCCCTCATCTACCATCTTGACTATCCCCCGCACGTGCCCCTCCACACTTTTGAGCCGCCGTACCACTTCGGTCTTGTTCTCTTTTTGCATCCTACCCTTCTTTCTTCCCGAATTCGTCTAAAAGTTCCCGGACTACGCTGGCATCGTGGAACGGCACGTCCCCGGCGGGCAGATGCTGCACCCGCTCGTGCCCCTTGCCCGCGACCACCACCACATCCCCGGACTCCGCCTCTCGTAGCGCCTGTCGGATAGCTTCCCGGCGGTCCAGCAGTATCTCTATTCTCCCCGGGTCGGCCCCGGCGGCCACTTCACGGGCTATTTTGGCCGGGTCTTCAGAGTATGCGTCGTCGGTGGTAACAATGCTCCAGTCGGCCAGATCCGTCGCCGCCCGGCCCATCAGCGGGCGCTTTGCCCCGTCCCGGTCTCCCGCCGCCCCGAAAACACAGATCACCCGTCCACTGCGACCATTCGGCTCGACCCCGCGAACCACCTCGCGGGCTACCTCCAGAACCGCCGCGAGCCCCACGTCAGTGTGCGCGTAGTCGACGATGACCTCGAATTCTCTCGTACCCGCGATCCGCTCGAACCGGCCTGGAACCTGCGGCATCTGGCACGCCGCTAGTCCCACAGCCGCCCCTTCAACACCCGTAGCCAGCGCGAGCGCGGCCGCCCCGGCCAAGTTGAGCACGTTGTATCCTCCCAGCAGCGGTGATTCTATCTCCAGAGTCCCATACGGATGCCAGAGTAAGAAGTCAGTACCCTCCGGACTGTACCGGACTTCCTCCACCAGGTAATCCGCCTCTTCCCACTCACCGAAAGTCTTTACGCCCTCTACCTCCCTGGCGAGACGTCTCCCCCAAGTATCGTCGGCGTTGGAGAGCTTTGGACCTACCGCGATGTGGAAGAGTTTGCGCTTGGTCTCGTAGTACTCCTCCATCGAGCCGTGGAGGTCGAGATGATCCCGGGTGAGGTTCGTGAAGAGCGCCCCGGCAAATCGGGTTCCGGCCATCCGCTGTAGGGCGATGCCGTGGGAGGAAACCTCCATAACAACCTTACGCACGCCTTTTTCGAGCATCTCAGACAACGTCTCCTGGACCTCGGTGGCTTCGGGAGTCGTGCGCCCCGCCGGGCGTCGCTCCCCAGCATAGACCATCTCCGCCGTCGTCATGAGGCCGCACGCTTCCACGCCATAGGTCTGGGCTAGTATCGAGTAAAGGGCGTAGGAGGTCGTGGTTTTACCGTTGGTGCCGGTAACGCCATACACTTCCAACTTCTCGGATGGATCTCCGAAGACGGCGCAGGCGAGATCTGCCAACGCCGTCCGCGAGTCGGGGACGACGACGGACGGAACTGTCGAAATCTCCTTCTCCGCCACTACGAGCGCTGCACCAAGGCCCAGAGCCTCTTCCGCAAACTCTGTACCGTCTCTCCGGAAGCCCGAAACCGCCACAAATGCGGAGCCAGGCCTCACGGCACGCGAATCGTGCGTAACGCCCGTAACCTCCACACTGGGCGGCACACTAACGCCCAAAACTTCCTCTAATCTGCCGGAGTCCAAGATCACGCCCCGTAGTTTAGCAAGGCCGTAGTCATCTTTACCCACTCCGTAACTTTACCGAAATAGCCTTGAAACATCTCCGAAACATGTACAATTGTATACAAGCTCTTCTGGACTGCGAGAAATAGTAAAGGAAAACACACAAATTGGCCGCTATTTGCGCTGACTACCTATATGTGGTGTGTTAATCTACGCTCGTCGTTTTCACGAATATTTAATAAATGGCGAACCTGGCTGTGTCCGGTGAGGCGGTTACCGCGGATGCGATGTCCTTTGTCGAGATAGGAGATAGATGGCGGCCGAGAATACTATGATACTGACGGATCGGACGGACGAACTTCTAAGCCGGGGACGAAGCCAGGGTTTTGTCAGTATAGAAGAGGTCGCTGAGTTAGTTCAGGGTGGGGATCTTTCGGCCGCAGAGATAGAAGAATTCTACGCCACACTTGAAGAAGAAGAGATCTCCATAGTGGAGGCTGAGGCTTCGGGAGAAGCATCTTCGTCGGCTTCGGCCCGCGAGGCAGCGCAGGCTCCGGTGCTCCAGATCGCCCACGCGGTAGCGACTGGAGACTCTATCCGGATGTACCTGGCAGAGATTGGCCGGGTCCGGCTGCTCACGCACGCCGATGAGATTCGTCTGGCGAAGGGTATCCTCCGTGGCTGCAAGCGTTCGAAGGACCGCCTGGTAGAGGCGAACCTGCGGCTCGTAGTCTCCATCGCCAAGAAGTACCGCAACCGGGGAGTCTCGTTTCTTGACCTTATTCAGGAGGGGAACCTGGGTCTTATTCGCGCTGCGGAGAAGTTCGACCACACCAAAGGGTACAAGTTCTCGACTTATGCGACGTGGTGGATCCGGCAGGCCATAACCCGCGCCATCGCGGACAAGGGCCGTACCATCCGCATCCCGGTTCACATGGTCGAGAAGGTCAACAAGTTCCACCGCACCCACCGCCGGATGACCCAGCAGCTAGGCCGTGAGCCCTTCGACGAAGAGATCGGCCTGGAACTCGCTATCGGCATCGAAGAGATAATGCGACTGCGGGAGATCAGCCAGAGGTCCATCAGCCTCGAAACTCCGGTGGGCGAGGAAGATTCCTCCGAACTGGGAGATTTCCTGGAAGACATGGCGACCATCACCCCCACGGAAGCAGTCTCCGACTCGCTCTTGAAATCTCACCTGCGGGAGGCGCTCAACGAGCTTCCCGAAAGGGAGCGCCAGATCATCGAACTGCGCTTCGGGATGAAGGATGATCGGCCCCGCACCCTGGAAGAGGTTGGGCGCGAGTTCGACATCACCCGCGAGCGGGTACGCCAAATCCAGATGAAAACCCTCAACCTCCTCCGCGAGCAACGCCGCACCCAGAACCTGCGTGAGT
Organism: Rubrobacteraceae bacterium; assembly: GCA_965214475.1. Classification (GTDB taxonomy): domain Bacteria; phylum Actinomycetota; class Rubrobacteria; order Rubrobacterales; family Rubrobacteraceae; genus SIRX01. The sequence goes on from OZ243953.1 coordinate 1,472,649, forward strand.
ACCTCCAGTAACACCGGAGACACCTCTGAAGAATCCGCCGAGCAGCTTCACGAGTTCGTCTGCGACCTGGCCCGCCAGGCGGGAGATCTACAACTCTCGCGCTACGAACGGCCCGGTGAAATTCGTGAAAAAACACCGAAAGACGTAGTTACCGAGGTAGACCTGCTCTGTGAAGAGTTAATGATCTCCGCCATAGAGAAACGTTATCCTGAGGACTCGATCCTCTCCGAAGAAAAAGGCGGTGAAATCTCCTCGTCTGGCCGCTCCTGGCTTCTGGATCCGGTAGACGGCACGGCCAACTTCTCTAAAGCAAACCCTCTATTCTGCGCCTGCATCTCGATTATCGAGGATGGGACCGTAACCCACGCCGCCGTCTCCGCGCCCCGCATCGGCGACCTCTACCATGCTCGTCTTGGCGGTGGTACATACCTTGAAACCCGCGGCGGGCGGACAAAGCTGAGCGTCAGCGACACTCAGACACTGGAGTCTGCGTTCGTTGGGGCGGACATGATCCTCTCCCAGAAAAAGCGCAACCGGCGGGACGGGGTTCAGGAAATTTTCGACTCCTGCTGGCAAATTCGGGCGCTCGGCAGCGCGGGGGTACGTGGAGCCTGGACCTCTGCGGGCTACGTAGACGTCTCGCTCGGGACCAACAACACCGCCTGGGACTACGCCCCTACCGCCCTGCTCGTCTCTGAGGCCGGTGGAAGATCTACGGATCTCTCCGGCGAACCTTGGACCCCCGAATCTGACGGACTCCTCGCCACCAACGGTCTTCTACACGAAGAAATTCTGGAGATTCTGTCCCGCGACTAGCGGGTCACCGAACGAACCGGACAACTAGTTACCGAAAGCATTATCATCGGAGAAATTCTGGCTAGGTTGGCTGGGTGTCGCGCTGTCGTTGGGATCACCTCAGGGCTGAACGGACTCGGGTTGTCCCCACTGTTGCTGCGACTGTTGGGACTCTTGTTGTGGCGGCGAAGTAAACTCCGGACGAGTAAGTTCCCGGGAGAGCGCCGGGCTATCTTCCTTGGTGGTTTCCTTATCTTTCGTCGTTGTGGTGGTAGCCGGAGGATCGTAGGCGCGTCCGTCAGTCTTGACCTTGAGGTTCATACCCGGGTTCGGCACGGCGAACTGTTGCACCTCCGGATATTCGGCCATGGCACGTTGCATGTAGAGCTTCCATATATCCATGGGGAAAGCTCCGCCATCGATCTTCTCGTAGCCTCTAATGTTGACCATCGAGATGCGGTCTCCGGGATAGCCGACCCAAACGCTCGTGGTGAGTTGCGGCACGTAACCCATAAACCAGGCGTCGGAGAACTCCTCGCTGGTCCCGGTCTTTGTAGCAACCGGCCGGCCCAGGTCTGCCTCCATACCGTAAAACTCGCCCACATCCGTCATAACCTGGTTGACCGCCGCCGCCTCGTCGCGCGAGATCGCCTGCTCACCCTTTAGCTTGTGCTCCGTGAGGGTTTCTTCTTCACCGTTCTTCTCTTGAACCACTTTCTCTACCAGGTATGGTTCCATGTGGACGCCCTGGTTAGCGAAGGTAGAGTACGCTGAAGCCATCTCCAGCGGCGTCACGCCTTCCCTCAGGCCACCAATAGCGGTTGGCAGCAAGGGATCTAGGTCGCTCTCTATGCCCAATTTTTTCGCCATCTCGACGACGTTTTCTATGCCGAGGTCCTGGGCGAGCTGCACGTAGACTGCGTTATCCGACTGCTTTGTGGCTTCTTCTACCGTGATCGGACCCCGGTACTTATCCTCGTAGTTGACAACCTCATAGTAAGGTTCCAACGAGTCGGCGGGCATCGGTATGCTGAGCGGCTCCGACACGTATTCGGACTTGGGCGAAATACCCTGACGTATAGCCTCGGCCAGTACGAAAGGCTTGAACGTACTGCCGGACTGGCGCTTGCCCTGGGTGGCGAGGTTGAACTTGACCTGATCGAAGTCCGAACCGCCAACCATCGACTTGACCGCCCCAGTGCTCGGCTCTATGGAAACCAGTGAGGCTGAGGGATCGTTCGGGTCGTAGAGGATCTCATCTACCGACTGGCTGGCCTGTTCCTGAAGTTGGGGATCTAGGGTAGTGTAGATCTTAAGCCCACCTTCGTAGACTACTTCGTCACCGTACTCTTTGGCCAACTCTTTGCGGACGGCATCTAAGAAATACTCGTTGTCGTTTTCATGCTCGATGCGGCCACGATTGAGGGTAAGCTCCTGGGCGACCGCCTCATCGTGGGCCTCTTCGTCTATGTAGCCGTACTGCAGCATACTGTCGAGGACTACGTTGCGGCGGGCTGTCGCGCTTTCGGGGTCGTTGAAGGGGTCGTAGGCTCCGGGCAAGTTGATAATGCCGGCGAGCATGGCAGACTCCGCGAGCGTGAGGTCTTCGGCGTTCTTGTCATAGTAAGTCCTGGCCGCGGCCTCCGCGCCGTAGGCGTTTGCCCCAAAGTACACCGTGTTCAGGTACTGCGCCAGGATCTCCTTCTTCGAATATTCTTCTTCGTACTGCCAAGCCAGCGACGCCTCGGTAAACTTGCGCTGGAAGCTGGGGATGGCCCGTTGCTCCTGGGCTATGTACGTGTTCTTTATGAGCTGCTGCGTTATCGTAGAGCCGCCTTCCTGAACGGAAAGGTTCTCCACATTCTCCACTGCAGCCCGGCCTATGGCCTCGAAATCCAGTCCCCGGTGTTCGTAGAAGCGGTGGTCCTCGATGGCGACCACGGCCTCCCGGAGCGTGGGGTTGATCTCCTCCATATCGACCACATAACGGTTCTGCACCCCATACAACTCATCCACGACGTTGCCCTCGTTGTCGTATACCACTGACGTTTGGGCAAGTTCGCCGGAGGAATAGTTCTCCAAATCCGGGACCTCTTGGCCGACCTGCGCGTAGGTGTAGCTGAAGGTCGCGAAAGCACCCACAGCGCCGACTATCATGAGGGCGACCAACAGCAAGAAAAGCGTCCTGAGCTTTGCCAGAAAGCCTTTCTTCTGCCGCTGCCGGCGGCGCCGGCGACCGATTCTTACGAGACTACCACCTTGCATAGAGGCGCTATTATACAAAACACACAAAAATATCTTGGAAGGAGTATGAGATCGAGCACCCAAACCTCCCCCGCGCGTTGTTCCCGGCCCTCTCCACAAACGACTACGCCTACCTGAACTCCGGCGGCAGCGGCCCGCCAACCCACGACACCATACAAGCCATGCGAGAGGCAGACGATCTCTGCTCCGGCCCGGCCTACCTGCAGGGCGCAGAGTTCTACGTCCGCCAGGGAGAGGCATATTCACGGGCGCGGGAAGCAGCGGCAGCCCTTATCGGGGCCTTCCCCGAAGACGTGGCCCTAACCCAGAGCACGACGCACGGAATGAACCTCGGCGTAAACTCCATAGACTGGGAACCGGGGGACGAGGTCATCTCCACCACCACCGAACACCCCGGATGCCTCACCCCCCTCCACGCCCTCCACGATCGCTTCGGGGTAAAGCTAACGGTCATCCCGCCACCAGTAACGATAGAGAAGATAAAAGCGGTCCTCACACCAGAGACCCGCCTCATCTCCCTCTCACACGTGGACTGGACGACGGGCGAAGTGTTGCCGCTGGAAGAAATCTGTGCCTTGGCCCGCGAACATGGAATCCTAACGCTGGTGGACGGCGCCCAATCCGTCGGCAACATCCCCGTAGATGCGCCCGCAACCGGTGCCGATATGTACGCCTTCACCGGCCACAAATGGCTGCTCGGCCCCGAAGGGATGGGAGCCTTCTACGTCCGGCCCGAATGCCGGGTCCACAGCCCAAACCTCGGCTACCTCTCTATCGCCAACCCCAAATCCTTCGGCCCGGAAGGCGACTACGAGCTACACCCCGGCGCCCGGAGGTTCGAATCCTCCACAATGAGCCCCGCACTGGCCGGAGGTTTTGCAAATGCCCTGGAAGCCGCCGCCGAACACGGCGACGAAAGATTCGAGGAGATCCACCGCCGCGCCGAACTTCTGATGGACTTGCTCTCCGAGAATTCACGCATTGAACTCCACACTCCGCGCCCCGCCCGCACGGGTCTCGTCAGCTTCGAGGTCGAAGGAATTCCGGCGAAAGAGGTAGCAGAGAAACTGCTGGAGCAACGGTTTGTCGTGCGTTTCATCCCGCAACCGAACCACTACGTCCGGGCGAGCGTTCACCTCTTCAATACGGAGGAGGAGCTGGAGGCGCTAGCTAGAGCGGTTGCGAGATTGTAAGCGGCAAATGCTTCAGTCGGTCAGCCCCAACAGAACGTCGACCACAGCGTCTATATCCGCGACCAAGTAGTCCGGCTGCTTCTCCTTGAGGTATTTTTCCGGAAATGCGCCCCAACTTACGGCGACGCTGGTTACTCCGGCGGCGTGGGCGGCGTCCACGTCGTGTGGAGAGTCGCCGATGTAGGCGGCCTCTTCGACGGGCACGTCTCCAAGAAGTTCTAGACCTTTCAGGAGTGGGGCGGGTTTTGGTTTGTGCTCTTCGGTGTCTTCCATTGTGACGAAGTGGTTCGTCACGTTGTCGAGGCCGGGGAAGGTCTCAATAGCCATCTCTACCGACTTGCGGCGCTTGGAGGTCACGACGGCGATCTTGACGCCGGCCTCTCTCAGACGGGCGAGTGCTTCCTCGACGCCGGGGAATTCTTCTATGAGGTCTTCGTGTAGTTTCTCGTTCTGGGTCCGGTAAGACTCCAGAAGCTCGTCGACGAGGCCGTCTTTCTCCGAAGAGTCGTCGGTCTCTTTTTCGATGAGCGCCGCCATCTGGTCCGGTAGCGGTTGCCCGACATTCGCCATGAGGGTTTCTCGGGGCGGTTCGTGGCCGAGGACTTCCTGGCTGGCGTGGCGGAGTGATTGGTAGATAAGCTCCGTGGTGTCTACGAGGGTCCCGTCGAAGTCGAAGAGGGCAGCGGTTAGCATGGTTTACCGGTGTCCGTTTCGGGAGATGAGGCCGGACATGTCCCAGGTCTCGATCTCTTCCATGCCGGCCTGGTCGGTAAGGTCCAGGTGTACGGGGGTAACGCTGATCTCACCGCTATTTATGGCGGCGAAGTCGGTGTCTTCCGCCTCGTGATGGCCTGGAGGGTTGTTGTAGATGTCGTAGCCCACGCGACCCCGTTCGTCTTTTACCTCGATCAACTCGTCCTTATAGAACCTGCGCCCGAGCTTCGTCACCCTTACGCCGTTTACCTCCGTAAGGTTCGGGGCGTTGACGTTCAAGATACGCTCCTCCGGCAGACCGTTCAGGGCTACTTTTACCAGCCGGGAGGTAAAGTCCGCCACCGGCCCGAAGTGCAGTTCCTCATCTTCGCCGACGTGCCAGGCGCGCTCGACGCTTAAAGAGACGGCGATGCCGGGGACCCCGATCACGATCCCCTCAAAAGCCGCCGCCACCGTGCCGGAGTACGTTATATCGTCGCCCAGGTTTTCACCGTGATTTATGCCGGAAACCACGATGTCCGGCTCGAAGTCCATGAGGCCTAGCGCCACGAGTCGCACGCAGTCTACCGGCGTGCCGCTACAAGCGTAGCCCATGACACCGTCGTCCATCTCATACTCCTCGACGTGGAGTGGCTCACCGAAGCTAATGCTCCGCCCCACCCCACTCCGGTTGCGATCTGGGGCAACGACCAGCACGTCCCCGATCTTCTCCAGTGCCTGCCGGGCCGCGAGTAGTCCCGAGGCGGTAATTCCATCGTCGTTCGTCAGTACGATCTTCATCTCTGAACTTCCTTGCTATCACGCCTTTCTCGGCGCGATTGGATGCTTTCGAAAGAATCCGATTGTACCATTCACGATTCCGGAGCCGGCCTTTCGGCTCCGCCCGACCTTGTTTTTCGATGCTTTGCCGGCTATTGTTCAAAGTTTGACAGTGGGCCCGAGCCTTTCCTCAAGCTCTGCTCCAACACTTCGTCACTCCGAAAGATCGTAGGACAAAAAACCTACACGCAACTGTGTAGACAGCTATTCGCTTTTAGTTTAGTTTGGAGGTTATGAGAGTAGACAAGAGCAACGTTACGCTTATAGACGCCGTAGATTGGTTTAGGAATCGTTCTTACGAACACTCGCAGTTCGCCGACCTTGCGAGATTGGGTAAGTACAAACGAGAGCAAAGATTGACCGTGAGCCTGGTTCTGCCGTGCCGCAACGTGGCAGATACTGTGGGTGGCATCATTGACGAGATCCACGCGGTAAACGAGCAAGCCCAACTGGTGGACGAAATTCTCGCCATAGACGCCGACTCTGAGGACGGCACGGCAGAGGTAGCCGCCCGGCACGGCGCTCTCGTCTACTCCGAGAACGAGTTGATGTCGCGCCACGGCGACGCCCACGGCAAAGGCGACGCGATGTGGCGCTCCCTTTCGGTCGCCAAGGGTGACCTCGTAATGTACGTAGACGCGGACACCAAAGACTTCAAACCCCAGTTCATCTATGGCGTCCTAGGACCTATCTTGGAGGTCCCACAGGTACGCTACGTAAAGGCGGCTTACCGAAGGCCTTTCATGAAAGACGAAAACATGGAGCCGGACGGCGGTGGCCGGGTCACGGAGCTCTCGACAAAGCCCTTGTTCAACCTCTTCTATCCGGAACTGACAGGCTTTGTCCAGCCACTCGCCGGAGAGTTCATCGCAGACAGAGAGTTGTTCCGCTCGATACCGTTCCTCACCGGCTACGCAGTGGAGACCGGAATCATGATAGACGTACTGAAGAAGGTCGGTCTCGGAGCGATGGCCCAGGTGGACCTCGGAACCCGACAGAACCGGCACCAAACTTTGCGGAACCTCTCACGAATGTCGTATGCCGTACTCCGGGCGGTCGCCCGGCGGTTGCGAGAAGACGGCCGTCTCAACCAGGCGCGGGATCCTCAGTTTCCGGAGCAACTATTCCAGCTCAGTGACTATCTACACGCCGTCGCGACACCCGACGGGCTCCAGCTTCAGGAGTACGTCGAAGAGCTCGTGGAGAGGCCCCCGATCAACGAAGTCTTGAAGGTAGGCTAGGAGCGAGAGCCTCCGAGGTTTTTTCGGACTCACCCCTAGTTTGAGGGGGAGCTTTCTGCTTTCCTCTCAGTCCCCGGAGCCATAGCGCCTCGTCTTTGCCGGAGCCCCAGAGTAGAAGAACCGCCAAAATTCCGTAGATTGGGAGATGGCCGATCAACTCTGTCCAGCTAAACACCGTGAGCGTGAGGTTGGTCGGCCCCAGGGCTAGTACGACGATCTCTCGCGGGAAGATACCGAGCACGAGCCAGAGACCAATCAGGAACTCCACAGAGCCTATCAAAATAACGAAGATCCCATCCGACACAGGGAAACCCAACCCGGCGGCGAAGTTCAGCGGGTAGTTCTCCAGAAAAGCGAGCCCGAGCGGAACATTGGCGAGCTTCTCGGTGAAGGCCACTACCAGAAAGCTCACGCCGAGCCCAATACGCAGAGTCGGTATCGCGTGCCGGGCCGAACTTTCCGGCGGCTCCAGGCTCGGCAACAACATTCGGTCTACTGAATAAGGTCCGCGCCCCGCCAGAAAGAAGAAAGCCGCAAATCCCAGGTACAACGCGTTGTCCAACATAGCCTGCGGCCCCAGAAGAAAGATCCCGAATATCCAGAGTCCCGCCAGCCCTCCGGCGGCTATCCTCGTAAACGCCCCATAGAACAACGAAAGCGCCACCATCGTCTCCGCAAATCCGAGGAAGTTGGCCCACACTCCGGGAAGCTCGTTGTTCGGGCTAAAAAGCTCTCCCTGCACCCCGCTCACGAGCAACGGTACCGCCACATGAACCCCGAGAATAAGCGGCACGAGACCGTAGAACGCAGCCCGGAGACTATCAGACGAACCGAAGGCTTCGGGACCGGGTACGAGCCCTTGCCCCCACCTCCGCCACAGGACAACGCCCCCCAGGGTAGCCACCAAGACACCCGTGACGAGCACCAGCGGCAGCGGACGAAAGAACAAATCCCAGCGCAGCGGAAAGCCCGAAGCGTCCTGGAACCACTTTTCGTGGGCCGACGCCGGACCGGCCACGACGAAGGTCGTAACCAAGACCGAAGCTACCAACAAGAATCTCCGTCGAATAGATGTGCCCATACGTCCATCTCCTTTTAGGCCGCCAAACTGACACCAGCAATGTGCGAACCAGCAGTAAGCTACAGTTTGATATTACGACGTTACATTGGAGATCAATATGAATTCTCGTACTACAGAGCGTGTTTCGGCGAAAAAGTTCGGGCTGCCGTTGCAAACGCAATAGCGCCAGCGACAGCCCGACACGGCTCGGGATGTGAATTCTGGCTAGACGACTTTCTCCTGCACCTCGTCGGCGTTGGCGGTGAGGACTTTGTCTACCAGGTTCGGCGTCACTTCCTCGTAGTGGCTGTGCTCGACGTGGAAGTTGGCCCGGCCGCCGCTCAGGGAGCGAAGGTCGCGGGCGTAGGTGAGCATCTCCACCTGCGGCACTTCGGCCTCTATGACCTGCCGCTCGCCGCGCTGCTCCATACCCATCGGGCGTCCCCGGCGGCCCGAGAGGTCGCCCATGATGTCACCGACGAGTTCGGTCGGGGCGAGGACTTCCACCTTGACGAAGGGTTCCAGCAACACCGGGTTGGATTTCTCTACCGCATCCTTGAAGGCCATGGAGCCGGCGACCTTGAACGCGTTCTCCGAAGAGTCTACGGAGTGGTGTGAGCCGTCGTAGAGTCGCACCTTTACGTCCACGACTGGGTAGCCCGCTATGGAGCCTTCGGACATGGCTTCGATTACGCCCTTCTCCACCGCCGGGATGAACTGGCGGGGGATGGAACCGCCGACGATGGCGTTCTCGAACTCGAATCCTGAACCGCTGGGGAGCGGGGCAACTTCGATGTGACAGTCTCCGAACTGACCGCGCCCGCCGGTCTGCTTCTTGTAGCGCCCCTGAGCCTGGGATTCGCCCGTGATCGTCTCCAGAAACGGCACCTTTGGGGCTCGTGCCTCGACCTCGACCCCGTAGCGATTGTTTATCCTCTCCAGTGCAAGCTCCACGTGCATCTGGGCTAGGCCGGAGAGAACGTCCTCCCCCGTGGCCGGTGAGCGTTCCAGCTTCAGCGACGGGTCTTCATCCACGACGCGCCGGATGGCTTCGAACACCTTCTCTTCCTGGCCCCGAGCTTTGGCTCCTACCGCGAAGGCCGTGGTCGGCTCCGGCAGCTCCACCGGCTCGTAGATTATCTCCCGTTCCGGCTTGCAGAGCGTGTTGAAGGTGTTGGTGTCTTTGAGCTTGGTGATGGCAATGATGTCTCCGGCCACGGCTTCGTCGGTAGGTTCGCGGTCTTTGCCCATCATGTGCGAGATGCCCCCAAGCCTTTCCTGAGAGCCCGTGCGCGGGTTGACGAGCGCCTCGTCCGAGCGGCAACGGCCGCTCACTACGCGCAGCACGCTCAGGCGTCCGGCGAACGGGTCCACGTAGGTCTTGAAGACATAGGCCGAGAAAGGCCCGTCCGGGTCGCAAGGGATCTCCTCCCCCGACTCATCTACCCACTGCGAGCGGTCGACGGGGCTCGGTGCACTACCAGCGATCACATCCAGCACCCGGTCCACCCCGATCATACGCTCGGCGCTCGCCGCGAGCACCGGGATGATGAGCCCGTCGGCAATGCCCTTCCGTATTCCTTCGAACGCTTCCTGGGTGGTAAACTCTTCGCCTTCCAGGTACTTCTCTAGCAGGGTGTCGTCGCTCTCGGCGATGGCCTCGAAAAGCTGGACCTTCGCAGCGTCCACCTCTTCCTCCATGCCGTCCGGAATCTCTTCTCTCTGTTCCCCGTCTACAAAAGCGATGCCGCTTAAAAGTCCGTATATGCCCTTGAAGTCGTCCTCCCGGCCTATCGGGAGGTTCAGCGGCACGACCGCCGTCCCGAACCTCTCGCGGAGTTGCTCGACGACAGCGCCGAAATCCGCTCGTTCCCGGTCCAGATGATTTACGACGACCATGTGCGGGATGTCTTCTTTCTCGCCCCGTCGCCAGACTCTCTCGGTAACAACCTGTATAGGGTCTTGGGAGTGGACCACCAGCACCGCGCAGTCGGCGACCCGCTGGGAGATGAAAGCATCCCCGATAAACCCACCGTCACCCGGAGTGTCTAACAGGTTGATCCGGCGCCCTTTCCACTCGCAAGTCGCGACGCTCATGCCAAGCGTCATGCCACGCTCGACCTCTTCCTCCATGTAGTCCAGCACGCCTTCTATAGGACCGCTGCGCCCAGACGCAAGCCCCAGCATCCCCTCCCCCAGAACCGTCTTTCCACTACCCCGATGACCAATTAAGCATACATTGCGAATCAACTCCGGCTCGACTGCCACGAGTTCCTCCTTTCTTACGCTTATCCCCTGCCGCCCCCACGAAGGGCGGACTCCTTAGCTTAACCCAGAGAGGATATTCGCGCACCATGCCGAAGACTTTTTCTCTCGCGCAAGGTTCGTGGATGCTAGACTCAACTTATCGGGGCTAGAGGCCTCTCACAAGTCTCCACCGGAGGACGAATGCACAGCGGCACGGCGGGATTTTCTCGGGAAAATGTCGGGCGGTTATTGATCAAGCTTTCGCCTTGTGTCGCCGTTGTTTCCCTCGTCTATCTATTCTGGGGGCTTCTCTCTAGTGCGGAGGCGTACGGTGACGTCGAGCACGGTTTCTCATTGCTGGTGGCTTTTGGGGCGGTGGGTGGCCTCGGATACCTGGCGACTTTAGCTTATCGAAACTCTAGACACCTGGCTTCCGCCTGCTCGCTTTTGGACGGCACCAAGCCTCTTGAAGTTCGACGTTTCGGCGGCATTCTCGTCGATAGCGCTAACTGGCCGTTGCTGGTGGCGCTGCTTTTCGGCCCTTTTTTCGTGCTCCTTGCGGGTCTCGGAGGTTGGGTCTAGCAGACTCTAGCTAGACACGATTTTCAACGAGATCTACTTCGGGGGATTCACCACTCCCCCGGTAAGGAGCAGAACGTGATCGAACTATTGGGCAGCTTGTTCGACCCACTCGTCACCCTTTTGGGTTCCGGGTTGCAACTCTTCCACAGCTGGGGCGTCCCCTGGTGGCTCTCCATCGCCATGTTGACGGTCGTCGTGCGAACCATACTCTTTCCTCTAACAGTAAAACAAGTAAAGAACATGCGTCAGATGCAGGAGCTAAAGCCGACGTTAGACGAAATCCGCGAAAAGTACAACGAAGATCCAAAGGAGCAGCAACGGGCGATGACGGAACTCTACACGGAACGGGAACTCAACCCGCTTGGAGGATGCCTACCGCTGTTTATCCAGATGCCCGTGTTCCTTGGATTGTTCTACACGATAAAGGAGTTCGAGAACCTACAGAGCTTCACGAGCGGGGGACTTTTGTGGTTTCAAGACCTGACGGTGCATGACCCTTTTTTCGTACTGCCCGTGATCTTCGTGCTTTCCATGACGGCTGCACAGGAGATCCCGCTGAGAAATACGGCTCCTCAGCAGCGCCGGCTAATGCGGTTCCTCCCGGTGGTCTTCGGGGCTTTCATGGCTTTCGGAAACTTCCCCGCGGGTCTGTTCGTTTACTGGATCGCGAACAACCTCATCTCCTTGATTCATAATATCCTGATCTACCATCCTTTCGAAAACAACGCTATAAAGCGCCAACAGAGAGAGTAGAGAGTTCAGAATAGCCACCCGGATCATCGGATGGTTTATCCTATAGGGCACAAAAGGGTAACCCAGAAAGGAGCATCATAAATGGCGAAAGGCAACCAGCATCCGCTCGACAGCGACCGTGGCGCTACCGTCGTCGAACAACCTGTGGTCACGAGCATCGTCAGCGTAGTAACCCGAGAGGCCGAGAAGGTTCAGATGTCCTCCGGCGGCAACCGCGTTCCGGGCGACAGCTCCCAAACGGTTGGCGAGTTCCTCAGTGGCCTAACCGGTAGCGGAGACTTCACCCGCGGCGTCTCCGTCGAGGTCGATGGGCGCGAGGCGGCGGTGGACCTCACAATGACGGTACCTTACGGCGAGTCCATACCGCAGGTAACGCAAGCCGTGCGCGACACTGTAGTTCGGCGCATAAAGGATCTCGCCGGCATAAACGTTACAGAGGTCAACATAACCGTCGCAGACGTAGCCCTCTCCGAACAGTAGGAACGCCTTTGTAGTATCCATCCGAATATTACTTTCTCTGGCGGGATGTTTAGTCCCTGGGCGCATGCGGAATGATGGACGCTGGACGTGAACCCAATCAGGAGAGTATGAATTTGAAGAAGTCAGTATTTTTGGCGGCTTTGCTGGCTATGATGCTGGTAAGCATCGCCCCGGCATCAGCCCAAACAACGAGTGGTCCGACTATTGCGCCCGACTTGTTGTCGGTCGTAGACGTAACGGCCACGAACAACGACTATAACGGTAGCGGCACCAACGATACTACGGCGGTCTTTACGTTCGATGAGCCGACCGAGGTTGTCGGTTGCTGCGCCGGATTCCAGCTCATTCACACGGATACGGTAAACAACGACCCTCTAAAAGCCATTGACGTGCTCACCGGTAACGGAACCGCTGAGATCACACTAGCCTTCGAGGGCCAGATCTCTGTAGCCAACACCGCCCGCGGCACAATAGACAAAAACATCGTACAGACCGTGGACGGCGGCAGCAAGACGAACAACCCGCCTCAGGCGGCGCCCGTCGTCGGGACGACTAACGCCCCCGACCTGGTGAGCGTTCGCCAGGACTTGAACACGCTGCTGTACACCTTTGACCAGTCCATCGCCGAAGACGATGACGTTATCCAGAACACCTCCGGGCTGCGTTTCTACACAGAGGACGCCATCACCTACGGCGCCCAGGCCGTCGAGCAGGTTGACGACAACACGCTACGCGCGGTCTTTGATCTTCCGCAAGGCACCACCGTCGCTGACGCGGTAGGTGGCTTCGTAACCCAGGGTACCGTCGTGGGCGCCGACGTCAACGGCGACGGCACCTTCGAGCCGAACGAACTTGACGAAACCCTCGTCGGTGAGCCGCTCGGTGGCGGCTTCACCACCTGCCCGCCTTCTACGGTGGACGAAACGAACCTACCCTCCGGCCAGACCGTTGCCCCCGATCTTCAGTTTGTTGGCAACTTCCGCCAGGGTCCGTACACTGCCGAGCTCGAACCGACCACCTGCGTGGACTACGACTTCGACCAGGCTGCCTACCTCGCCGGCGGTAACCGCACTAGCTTTCACCTGGTCCCGACCGATGGCGGCCCGGTCTTGGACGCAACCGGCATGAAGCCCGAAGACGACGTAGAGGGCGACGACAAGATCACCGTTCAGTATCTCGGTCTGCTCGATGAGTCCGACTTCGCCCGCGGCTACGTGGACGGCAACGTGGTAACCAGCAATGTCAATGGCGACGGCCCGTACAACGTGGCCCAAGCCGACGCGATCAGCAACGGCGGCAACACCGACGACCCCGACCTAGAGACCATCTCGGAGAAGAGCGACAAAAAGCTGTTCTTTGAGTTCGATGAGGATCTCGACCAGGAGGACGTTGTTCAGGATACCGCCGGATTGCGCTTCTACACCGAAGCCGGTGATGTATACACAGCCTCCGTGGTCAAAAAGACCAACCGGGAGGACGTGCTCGTAGCCAAGTTCGACCTGCCCAAGGGTGTAAGCGCCAGGGACGCAGTCGGCGGCCTTGTGGTTCAGGGCACGGTAGTTGCGCCCGACGATGACGGCGACGGCGCGAAGGAACCCAACTCCTTTGACGAAGTGCGCAAGTCCTCGGGTAAGATCCAGAAGGACACCGTAAGCGTAATAGACTAGCCAGTAGCCAAGTTACATAAGAACGACAAAGCCCCCGGAGATCCGGGGGCTTCTCTTTGCTCGGTGAAAGCTGCTAGCTAATCAGCTAGACGACCAGAGTCATCGGACTCTCCAGCAGCCGCTGGACTTCGGCCATGTACTGAGCGCCTTCGGCGCCGTTGGCGATCCGGTGGTCAGCAGAGAGCGTCAACTTCATGATGCTAACCGGCACAACCTCATCGTCTTTGAAGCCTGCCCGCTGCATGATGGAGCTAACGGCGATAATCGCCGCCTGCGGCGGGTTGATGATCGCCGAGAAGCTCTCGACGCCGAACATGCCCATGTTCGAGACCGTAACCGTGCCGCCCTGATACTCCTCGGGCTTGAGACCGCCGTCACGGGCGCGCTTGGCGAGGTCTTTAGACTTCGAAGAGATGGCGGAGAGCGTCTTGTTGGCGGCGTCTTTTATGACCGGTGTTATGAGGCCGGCTTCTAGCGCCACCGCCATCGCCATGTCTACCTGTTCGTGCAGTTCGATGCCGTCTGCGGTCCAAAGAGAGTTGAGCTTCTTGTGTTCCTCTTTAGTTAGGGCTACGGCGCACGCCTTCATTACGAAGTCGTTTACGGAGATCTTCACGCCCTCTTCTTCGAGCTGACCGTTGAGCTGCTTCCTCAGGGCCATAAGCTCGGTCGCGTCGATCTCTACGGTGGCGTAGAAGTGCGGGACGGTCTGCTTGGCCTCCGTCATCCGCTCGGCGATGACGCTCTGCATCTTGGTCATCTCCATAAGCTCCGTGCCCTCGGCCCCACTCGCCGCAGGAGCCTGGGCCTGCTGCGGCGCGGACGGCTGCTCTGCGGCGCCGTCTTCTTCGGCGCCGCCGGCCTGGGCTTCGCCGCTTTCCATCGCGGCCCGCACGTCTCGCTCGACGATGCGACCCTGCGGTCCCGAGCCGTCTACCTTACCAAGGTCCAGGTCATTCTCATTCGCCAAACGCCGTACGATGGGCGAAGCCCGGAAGTTACCGTCCGACTGTCCGTTAGCCTGGGCGCCACCACCGGAAGACTCTTCTTCGCCGCCGGCTTCCTCTTCGGTGTTTTCTTCGGTCTCGGTCGCCTGTCCTCCGCCACCGTCTTCTTCGCCGCCTTCTTCGGCCTCGGCTTCCTCTTCACCGCCACCGCTAGCTTCGCGGTCGGGGGCTTCTTCACCTTCGCCCTGGATAAAGGCTATGGCTTCGCCTACTGCGACGGACTCGTCCGCTTCGGCCAGGATCTGGGCGAGCGTGCCGGAGTCTTCGGCTTCGATCTCCATCGAGACTTTGTCGGTCTCGATCTCCGCTATAGCGTCACCCTCTTCGACCTCATCCCCCTCGCTCTTGAGCCACTGGAGGATGGTCCCCTCTTCCATCGCATCACCCATTTTGGGCATTATTACTTCCGGCATCTTACTTCTCCTCTATGTAAAGCACCCGCCGTGCCGCATTGGTTACCTGCTTCTCACTCGGGAATCCTTCGACCTCCAAATTCCGCGCGTATGGCGCCGGGACCTCGGCCCCGCTCACCCGCTGCACCGGCGCGTCCAAATAATCGAACGCCTGATCTTGGATGATCGCCGCCACCTCACTCGCGACCCCGAACCACCGCCACTGCTCCTGTACCGCCACCGCCCGGTGAGTCTTCTCAACCGACTCTACGATGGTTTCTTCGTCGAACGGTCGCAAACTCCGCAGGTCTATGACCTCGGCGCTTACACCATCCTCTTCTTCGAGCGTCTCGGCGGCACGGAGGCATAGGTTTACCTGCCGCCCGTAGGCGATTAGCGTTACGTCATCTCCTTCGCGGGCGATGCGTGCCTTCCCGAACTCGACGGCGTTGTCGCCTTCTTCTACCTCGCCCTTTGTGCCGTAGAGAGCACCGGCTTCGAGAAAGATGATCGGGTTCGGATCCCGCACCGCGGTGAGCATCATGCCCTTCGCGTCGTTGGGCGTTACCGGAGCAACGACCTTCAAACCTGGAAAGTGTCCGTAGAAGGACTCCAGAGAGTGGGTGTGCTGGGCGGAGAGCTGGACGCCGCCGCCGTTGGGACCGCGGATGACCAGTGGGACTTCCACCTGGCCGCCGGAAAAGTAGCGTACTTTGGCAGCGTTCTGGATGATCTGGTCGGCCGCCAGGAACGAGAAGTTCCAGGTCATCATCTCGACGATAGGCTTCATGCCCATCATCGCCATACCGATGGCCGCACCGGTGAAGCCACCCTCGCTTATGGGGGTGTCCATAACTCTTTTAGGACCCCACTCATCTATGAGGCCGTCGGTTATAAGGTGGGTTCCGCCGTAGACGCCGATATCCTCACCCATGAGGATGACGTTGTCGTCGTTCTCCATCTCGTGGACCATGCCCTCACGCAGGGCTTCGCGGTAAGTTTTCTCCTCGGCCACGGCTTACGCCTCCCCCATGTACTCGTCTTCGCCGGAGTAGACGTCGGTGTAGAGTTCCTCTATGGGCGGCTCTTCACTCTCGTCGGCGAACTCGACGGCTTCGTCTATAATCTCTTTGAACTCGTCTTTGATCTCCTGCAGACCATCCTCATCTAGAGATTCGGCGTCGAGTATCTTCTGCTCCAGCAGCCCGATCGGGTCCCGCTGCCGCCACTCTTTGACCTCATCTTTGGTCCGGTACTTCTCGAAGAAGTCCGCCGCGCCGTGCGGCGCCGTCCGGTAAGTCAGAGCCTCGACCGCGTGAGGCACTCCGGTCTCGCGGACCTGCTCCGTCACGCGCTCGGCGGCCTCCAGCACGGCCTCGATGTCCATGCCGTCTACCTTCTCATTCTCTATGCCGTAGGAGTTGAACTTTGCGGCCAAGTCCGTCATCGCCGTGGTGCGCTCGACGGAGGTTCCCATGCCGTACTGGTTGTTCTCAACGATGAAGACACAAGGGCACAGTCCATCCTTGCCCCACAGTCCGGCCAAGTTGGCCGCCTCGTGAAAGGCACCCTGGCTCATCGAGCCATCGCCGAGGTAGAGTTGGGTTATGTGGTCCGTCTCCTGGTAGCGCTGGGCATAAGCCATCCCGACACCTAGCGGAATGTGCCCCCCGACGATGCCGTAGCCGCCCATCATGCCGTTCTCCACGTCGAAGAGGTGCATGGAACCGCCCTTGCCTTTTACGAGCCCGGTAGCCTTGCCGTACAACTCGGCCATGACCTCTTTCGGGTCACTGCCTAGTAGCAGGGCGTGCGGGTGGTCGCGGTAAGCGGTGATGACCTTGTCACCGTCTTTGAAGGAGTCCAAAAAGCCGACGGCGACGGCCTCTTCCCCTATATACACGTGCGTGTAGCCGCCGACCTTGCCCTGCCGGAAGCCCTTCTGGCACGCCTCTTCGAAGGTGCGTACCAGTACCATGTTCCGGTACAAGTCTACGAGACGGTCGGTATCGGTGGCTACGCTGCCCCCATTACCTTCCTCTTCGCGGGCCTCTACGTCCCCGTTCTCTGAGTTCTCGGCACTCACTGAATCTCTCCTTCCCTCTAACAGATACGATCCTGCAAACAGAATAGCAGACTTCACTATATTCCACGCAAGGTTTATTACCCGTGTCATCCTATTTATCAACCTCTTGAAACCATTCTCTCACAGTCCGGAACGCCTGTGCCCGATGGGAATCTTCGTGCTTCGCATCTCCCATCTGGGCGTAGGTGCGTTCGCTGCTTTCGGGGATAAAGATCGGGTCCCACCCAAAGCCGCTCTCTCCTCGCAGCTCCGGGGCCAGCCTCCCCAGTACGGTTCCCTCAAAGATCCGGACCGCTTCCCCTGCGATTCCTCCGACTACCGCCACTACGCAGACGGCGCGGGCGGCGCGGGCTTCCCCTGGTGGGATCATCCGCAGGATTCCTTCACTACCGACGCTCTGTATAAACCACTTGGTCAGAGCGCCGGGCAGGCCGTTCCAGGCTTCGATCACTAGCCCCGAGTCTTCGACCAAAACCGGGTGAGAAGGCGAGCCGAGAAGCTCGTAGGCAGCACGGGCTTTTGCGGCGGCGACCTCCGCCACATCGAGGGATTGAATCTCCGGTACGTCCGGGGCGACGCTCTCCAGTTCGAAGCCAAGTATCTCCGCGGCTTCCCGGCGCTTGTGTTCGTTGGAGGTAACAAAGACGGCTCTCACAATTACGCAGTCTACAATCGTTCGTCGCCGTGTGGTAGAGTCGCGCGGAATGACCGATAGTTGCCAACGAACGTACCGAAAAGAGGGATAGAGAGTGCCGCTCGTAGATCTCGACCGTTTCGACTTTCTCTACGCAAACCGCGTCAAGGGAATGAAAACGGCGGTAACCCGAGACCTGATGGCTACCCTCTCCCGGCCCGGCATCATCTCGCTCGCCGGCGGCTTCCCGGACACCAGACTCTTCGGCGAAGAAGCGTTTCGGGAGATCTCCTCCAATATCGCCGCCGATTCGGCCCAAGCCCTCCAATACGGCCCCACTGCGGGCCTCGAAGCCACCAAAGACGTCATAGTGGACGTAATGGACGCCGAGGGCATCCAGGCAGATCACGAAGACGTTTTCACCACGACCGGAGCCCAACAAGGCCTCGACCTGGTGGCGAAAGTGTTTCTGGATGAGGGTGACGCCATCCTGTGCGAAGGCCCGACCTACGCCGGGGCGCTGAACGCTTTCGCCGCCTACCGGCCGAAGGTGCTGCACGTCCCGATGGACCGGGCCGGCATGATCCCCTCGGCCGCCCGTGAAGGATTGAAAAAGGCCCGTAAACAAGGTGTCCACGTAAAATTCATCTACACCGTCCCCAACTTCCAGAACCCCACCGGAGTGACGATGGCCATCGAGCGTCGCCGGGAGTTGCTTCAGATCGCCTGTGAATTCGACCTCATCATTATCGAGGATAATCCTTACGGGATGCTACGCTTCGAGGGGGAAGCGCTGCCCACGCTTTCGCAGATCGAGAAAGAAGAAGAGGGTGGCGTGGATCGGGTGGTGTATCTGGGGACATTCTCGAAGATATTCGCGCCGGGGGTGCGGCTCGGGTGGGTTCACGCCCAGCCGGGGATTCTGCACAAGATCAACATCGGCAAGCAGGGGGCGGATCTCTGTTCCTCCAACTTGGCGCAGATGATGATCACGGCCTACTTCCAACAGGCCGACTGGCGTGCCTACATCAAACGCCTGAACAACGTCTACCGCGAGCGCCGCAACGCGATGCTCGACTCTCTGGCGGAGTTCATGCCAAAAGAAGTCCACTGGACGCACCCGGAGGGCGGCCTCTTTGTGTGGGCGACGATGCCGTCATATTTGGACGCAACGAACATGTTGCCGCGCGCCATCGCGCGCAACGTCGCCTATGTTCCAGGTGAGGGTTTCTACGCCGGGGGTGAGGGCAAGAACTGCATGCGGCTCAACTTCTCGTTCGTGGAGTCGGATAAGATCCGTCGCGGCATAGAGCTACTCTCAGAGGTGATCCGGGACCACATGAA
Organism: Rubrobacteraceae bacterium; assembly: GCA_965214475.1. Classification (GTDB taxonomy): domain Bacteria; phylum Actinomycetota; class Rubrobacteria; order Rubrobacterales; family Rubrobacteraceae; genus SIRX01. Next base: position 1,491,928 of record OZ243953.1, read on the forward strand.
ACTCCGCAGCGACCTGGAACGTGGCTCTCAACAGGGTTCACAGGGCGCCCGTCAAAGCTCCGCCGTCGGCACGGAAGGTTAGCGTACGATGGCACGCATTGCGGTACTACTCGGCGGCACCTCGATGGAGCGTGACGTCTCCTTCTTGACGGGGCGGCGGGTCCGGCACGCCCTCGAACGGCTCGGCCACGAGGTACATCCTCTGGACATAGAATCCTCGACAACAGAAGCGCTCATGGATCTCGCGCCGGACGCCGCGTTTATCTGCCTGCACGGCCCCGGCGGCGAGGACGGAACGATTCAGGCTCTACTGGAGACTCTGGGTATCCCCTACACCGGCAGCGGCCCACTCTCCTCCATCCGGTGCATGGATAAGGACTACGCCAAACGAGCACTCGGTGCCGCCGGCATCCAGACGGCTCCCTTCCGCACCTTCCTGCGGCGGGCGATGAACGAGATGGGCGCCGCAGCCGCCCTCAATACCGCTGCGGATTCGTTGGGCTGCCCGCTCGCAGTCAAACCAGCCCGCGAGGGTTCCAGCTTCGGCCTTACACGGGTCGAGGAGCCCGGTGAGTTACTGGAAGCGGTCTACGAAGCGTTTGGCTACGACGCGAAGATACTTTTGGAGCGATGGGTGGAAGGAACCGAGATCTCCGCCCCCATCCTAGAGCCCGTCGGAGAAGAGGCCAGAGTCCTCGGCCTGGTAGAGATACGCCCCCGCGACGGCGCATACAATTTCGAGGCCAAATACACCCCCGGCGAGACTAGCTTCGCCATCCCGCCGGAGATACCGGAAGAACTCGCATCCCTCGTAGAAGATACGGCCTTAGCCACCTACGACGCCCTGGGCTGCACGAGTTTCGCCCGGGTAGACATGATCCTTGAAGACGAAACCCCTCAAGTCCTGGATGTAAAGACGATACCCGGCTTCACCGAAACTTCCACTTTCCCGATGGCCGCAGAGAATGCCGACCTCTCATTCGAGGAACTCATCGAAACTATCCTCGACACTGCACTGCACGCCGAGGCTTCGGCAAAGCTGTAGCTCACTCCACCGGCGACAACACCATAACCGGGATGCTTCGTCCGGGGATGCGCTGCTGATAACCGGCGAAACCTGGATAGATCTCTAGTCCCTTACGCCAGAGTCGATCGCGCTCTTCGCCCTCGGCTTCGTAAGCCCGTACGCGACGGTCTACACCTCGGACGGTTGCCCTCGCATCCGGCTCTGCACGAAGATTGTGGTACCAAGCCGGGAGCCGGGTGTCTTTTCCGTAGCCGGAGGCGAACACCACTATCCTGTCGTCGTCAGGGAGTCCGAGCACCGGGACAGCACGGTTCTTCCCGCTTTTGGCGCCGGTCGTGGTCAGCATGATCACCGGTAGTCCGGTTAGGAGACTAGAAAAAGTGCGTTTCCCATTTGTAAAGCGGAAGACTAATTTGTCTACGCGATGCAGCGTATGCGAAAGCAACCAGGACACCGGCGCGGTGGCCGACAAGTCTCGCGCCAGCTTCCGAAATACGTTGGGAGTTCCGCTCTGTCCTTCCATACCCACCGTTTTATCCTAGATAAGCCTGCTGCTCAACCGGCCATGTTGGCGCATCTTTCGCCCATGACAGCGTGCAAACCGAGTGCCCTGCTCGCAAAAGCCAGGACTGCGAACAGCGCATGCTCCAATGGGCGCGGCAGGGGCGTTGCGCGCTCGACGTCCGGGAACAGATAAAGTACCTCGGCAGCCATCAGGAGGTAGCTGAGACCTTGCCTGCCGGAGTTGTTGACCGCTGTGATCTGCGCGAGGAACTCCTCAAATCTGCCAGCAGGTCGCATCTCGGCGGCGAAGCGTAGCTCGCCTTCTCCAGCGTTTCTAGGTAAATGCTTTACCCCCGGCCGGACCACGAATGTCTCACCCGGTCCCAGGAGATGCTCCTCACCGTTCACCGTCAGACCGAGGATGCCCGAGATGACCTCAAAGCGCTCTTCCTGGTTCGGGTGAGCACTCGCCGGGCGTCGGCTTGGTCCCGGAGTTGCCACGTCCTCTATTCTAATCAGTTCTCCACCCGTATCCTCCGACGTCTCAAGTAGCGTGTACCGTTCGCCAAACCTCTCATCGTAGATTTCATCACCTTTCTTGAACTCCCTAAACACGGTCCTCTCCTTCTGCGTCTCCTGGTAAGAGCCCAAGTTGCTCGAAAAACTCCAAGCCGTTCAACTCATCCCAGTGCTCCACGAACCTGCTGCCATCCACGCGCCAGATGTCGATGCTCGTCATCTGCACGCTCTGGCCCGTCGGCTTCGCCCCCATGAACTCCCCAATGTGCGTGGCCCGGTAGGTGAATCTGCCAACCACCCTATCTCCGGCGGCGAAAGCATCGTCAACCGTTACCTCCGTGTCTGGAAACGAGGATAGCCAGTAAGACCAGAACTGTTTATTGGCTTCACGACCGTCTTCCACGTACCGGTTGTGATTTACGTAGTCCTCGGCCAGCAGGACATCCAATAAGCCCACGTCTTTCTCGTTGAGCATATCCGCAAAGCTATGCGCCATAGCTTCACCATCCACATTGTCTCGCATTATTATCTAGATCTCCTTGTTTTCGTAACTACCGACTGCTTCATCCTTCTTCTACCGTCACTTCGCTTGCAAGCTACCCACCTTCTCCCTGGAAGATTCATATTTTTCTAACAAAGCTAGATATAGGCAAAAAAGAGAGCCTGGCAAGGCTCTGCTCATTCGCTTCTCCAAGCCAGCAGGGTGTCGCTTACGACTTTCTCTCCCAGGTGCCCGGCCTGATCCTTGCCACCCGGGACCCGTCCAGCCATCGTCAGGGCCACCAAGCCATGCGCCGCCGACCACAAGGCGAGCACTCTACCTTCCACATCGTTCGTCCCCTTACCGTATCCACGTAGCACCTCCTCCACAGCCAGTCCGACCTCGTCGCCCACGCGCTGCCCTTCTTTCCACGTCTCGGAGGCGGGGAAGGAGACGCCGCCGAGCCCGTACATGACTTGGTAGAGGTCTGGAGAGTCCCAAGCGAAGCGCAAGTAAGCGCGTGCCACTTCGTGGAGGGCTTTCTCTGGATCTGGAGCGCCGAGTCTAGCCGTTCGAATATCTTGGATGAGATCCTCAAACCCACTCTTCAAGAGTTCCAGGAGCAAGTCGTCCTTGGACTCGAAATACTCATAGATCACGGGAGCTTTGTAACCAACCTTCTCAGCGATCTTGCGTACGGTGACACCCTTCCAACCTTCCTCCGCAGCGACCACGCGGGCAGCAGAAAGTATTCCATCCTTTCCAACCCTCTTTCTGCGCAACTCTTTACGCTCTTCGGTCATCGTTACCTACGCTTTCTTTACTTGATAGTCTTTTTCTAACAGTGTTAGATTAGTTTGTCAAGCCGCATCCCTGACTCTAGCTCGCAAATTGGCAAGTCCAAACAGTTTCTTCTCTGTCTTCCCGAGCTTCCCCGCCAGAACTATCGTGTAAGGAGGGAATGATGCCTTGAGTTGTAATTTGCGGCCAGTTCGGAGATTTCTGCTTTTTCGCGCTTTCACCTCGTAAGGGTGTTCTGCCAACCTTGGCTCCGCCTATACGGTGCGCTATTTTTGGCTGTGAGAATAAGACTATGGTGTACGCGACGGATTCGCCAACCGATCTGACCCGTATTTTTGGTGGCCACTGCGTGCCTTGACCTAGACCAGTCGATCGGTAAGGCGGCCCGTCGCGGCGCCACGGTCAGGGTAGCGCGTGACCTCATAGGAGCATGTCTTCCGGTGGAATGCGGAAGGGCTCATCACAGCATCGTCCGCCATCTCTCGACCTGTAACAGGCGCACCAGGAGTACAGGCTTTGAGGAAGGAGAGATTATGGAGTCGGGTGTGTCAATCATCGTTGGGGTGGACACCCACGCCGATGTACACGTCGGGGTGGCCCTGGACCACCTGGGACGTCGTCTCGAAGAGGCAGTGGTGCAGAACGAACTCTCCGGCTACGGCGGGCTGCTGGAGTGGGCTCTGAACCTTGGAGAATTGGCCTGTGTAGGGGTCGAGGGAACTGGAAGTTTTGGGGCCGGACTGTCGCGCTTCTTGAGATCTCAGGGTGTGCGCGTGGTCGAGGTCAACCGCACAAGCCGCCAGCACCGCCGTCGGCATGGTAAGTACGATGCTGCTGACGCCGAGGCTGCCGCCCGAGCGGTCCTCTCCGGCGATGCAACTGGTGAGCCGAAAGCCGCTGATGGGCAGGTGGAGATGCTCCGTGCCCTGAAAGTGGCGCGGCGCTCGGCGGTGAAGGCCAGGACACAGGCGGCTAACCAGCTCCATGCGTTGGTGACGACCGCTCCGGAGCAGGTCCGGTCGGATCTTCGTGGACTTCCAGCAAAGAAGCTGGTCCGGAAGGCTTCACGCTTCAGGTGCAGGCCTGAACTTGCTGACCCAACAGTGGCGACGAAGTTTGCTCTGCGCTCCGTAGGCCGTCGCCACCAACGACTCTCGGAAGAGATCGCGGAGCTCGAAGGGCAGATCGAACGCCTTGTGGAGGAATCTTCTCCGGAACTCGTGGCGCTCGAAGGCGTGGGACCCGATACGGCGGCTACGCTTATGATCGTCGCCGGAGACAATCCTGACCGGCTACGCAGCGAGGCAGCCTTTGCCAACTTGTGTGGTGTGGCGCCCATAGAAGCATCCTCCGGCAAGACAGTGCGTCACCGCCTCAATCCTCATGGCAACCGGGAGGCCAACCGGGCATTGTACGTGGCCACCCTCAACCGTATCAGACGCGAGCCTCGTACCCAGAGATACGTCACCAGGCGCACCGCGGAAGGCAAATCCAAACGTGAGATCATTCGATGCCTAAAGCGCTACGTAGCCCGTGAGATCTACCAGACCCTCACGGCGAACTTGCGGATCGCCCCGAGTTGACAAACATAGGAGCGTCTAGGTCTCTTCCGCTCCAGTCTTGCGTTACCCTTGTTTTAGTTCAGATAAGCTCGCTGCTCAACCGGCTACCCTAACACCGAGAAAACTGTCCAGCTTCTCGAGCGCCATCTGAGCTTGGCGCTCGCGGCGCTCGGGTTTGGAGATCCGGCGTCCGTTCTCCTTTTTAGGGACGGTCGGGACGAGTCCCCAGTTGGAATTTATGGGCTGAAGCGTACCCTCTTTGACGGTGATGTATTGGGCCAGGGCGCCGGTCATGGTGTCGTGCGGTAGCTCTATGGGCTCTTCGTCGCGGGCAAGACGGGCGGCGTTGGTTCCGGCGATGAGGCCCATGGCGGTACTCTCGACGTAGCCTTCTACACCGGTTAGCTGCCCGGCGAAGAAGACTGGCTCCCCGGTGCGGACACGCATGGTGGTGTCGAGCATCTCGTTGGAGCGGAGGTAGGTGTTACGGTGCATGACGCCCATGCGGGCGAAGTCGGCGTTCTCCAAACCCGGGATCATACGGAATACCCGCTTCTGCTCGCCCCACTTCAGCCTCGTCTGGAAACCGACCATGTTGAACAAGCGTCCCTGTTCGTCGTCTTGCCGGAGTTGGACGACGGCGTAGGGTTCTTCGCCGGTGCGCGGGTCGGGGAGTCCGACGGGCTTCATCGGTCCGAAACGAAGGGTTTCGGGGCCACGGGAGGCTATGACCTCGACGGGTAGACAGCCTTCGAAGTACATGTTCTCTTCGAAGTCTTTTATCGGGGAGAGTTCGGCAGTAGTGAGGGCCTCGATAAAAGCGTAATACTGTTCCTCGTTCATCGGGCAGTTCAGGTAGGCTGCTTCACCTTTGCCGTAACGGGAGGCCAGGTAGACCAAGTTTTCGTCCAGCGACTCACGGAAGATTATGGGGGAAGCGGCATCGTAGAAAAAGAGTGTCTCGCCGGAGAGGGCGATGATTTTCTCTGCCAGGGCGTCGGAGGTCAGCGGTCCCGTGGCGACGACGGTTGGGCCTTCGGGAAGATCGGTGGCTTCGCCCCGTATCACCTCTATATTCGGATGGTCGTGAACCGTCTCCGTTACTGTCCGCGGAAACCCTTCCCGCGCCACACCCAACGCGCCACCGGCCGGGACGGCGTTCTCATCGGCGCAGCGCAAGATAACAGAACCTAGCCGCCGCAGCTCTTCCTTCAAAAGTCCGGACGCCGTTGTTAGAGACATGTTGCCCAGCGAATTGGAGCAGACGAGCTCGGCGAAGTGTTCCGTGTAGTGGGCCGGGGTTTGTTTTACGGGACGCATCTCCCACAGCTCGACCGAACACCCGAGCTCTGCTGCCTGCCAGGCGGCCTCGCTACCCGCTAGTCCACCACCTACAACCGTTACGTCCGCCATGCGTATCACCTAACTCCCGAAAATCTTTGAACGAAACCGTGAAATTGTATCTCACCCCAGCCCCGCTTCGATGTGTTCGCGGTAAACGAACATTTTCGTCAATACAGGTTGACACACTTTATTACGTCAACTAAGATTGACGCATGGATAAAAAAACGAAAACGAAGGTTGGTGGGCCGGATGATCCACGGGAAGGGCTAGAGGCTGTGGTGGCTTTAAGGCGGACCCTGGAGGCTCTAGAGACCGCGCAGGTCAAAAACGCTATCGTAGCGGGGTGGTCGTGGGCCCGGATCGCCGAGGTTTTAGGCGTCAGTAAGCAGGCGGTGCACAAGAAGCACGCGAAAAGGATTCGGGACAGGTATCCCGGAGAACCTCTAGGCAGAAAGGGGACGTACGAGTGATCTTCAACCGGTTCGTCAAGGAGGCCCGCGGGTGCGTTCGTAACGCCGAGGACGAGGCCCGGGCATTGGGTCACGACTCAGTCGGCGACGAGGATCTTCTGCTCGGCATCTTGCGCACCGGGGATAGCGAAGCTGCAGCGGCACTCTTATCGCTGGACGTAACCCTGGAAGCGGCGCGAGAGGAGTCTGAACAAATGCTCTCCGAAGCACTCTCTTCGGTCGGAATCTCCCTTGAGGACATCCATCGAGAGGTGGGCGAAGCCTTCGACATGAGCATCTTCGGCGGTCATCGGATCCCCTTTTCCCCTCTGGCGAAGAAGGCTCTGGAGCAGGCGCTCAGTGAAGCAGTGCGACTAGGGCACAACTACATCAGCACTGCACACGTGCTGCTCGGGATATTACGCAGCGAGAACGGGACGGCCGTTAGAATGCTTGCCCGCCTGGGTGTCTCGGCTGAGGCGTTGGAAGAGAGACTGTACAAGTTACACGGACGAGAGGCAGTCTAGTGCCCGGGTGGTAAGGCCAGAGGTTGAATTGGTCTCGGAGGAACTGGTGGACGAACAAAAACCAAACGGCGTGCCGAGAGCCACCCTGAAAGAGCTGCTGGCCTTCACCAAACCCCAGCGGGCGGCGTTGGGCGTGGCCCTCGCACTAAGCATCCTCGCGACGCTAGCGGCGCTGGCGCAGCCGCTCGTGACGGGCTACGTTATAGACGCCGTGACGAACGGGCAGCCTATCTGGGGCCTGGTAGCGTTGCTCGTTTTACTCTTTGTCGTCGGGGCGGGGCTCTCGGGGGTTCAGGGGTACGTGCTCGGGAAGAGCGGGGAGGGGATCGTCTTTGGTTTGCGGAGGAGCCTCGTCGGGCATCTGTTGCGGCTGCCGGTGGGCGCCCACGACCGGCTCCGGATCGGGGACCTCCTCTCCCGGGTCGGCAACGACACGACCCTGCTCCGTACAGCCCTTACCGAGAGCGTTACCAGCCTGCTCGGCGGTATCCTCACGTTCGTCGGGGCGGTGGCGTTTATGTTCTACATCGCTACCCTCCTGTTCGTCGTGGCGCTTTCTTGCGTGCTGGTGGCCGCCGTCGCCGTGCTCTCCATCTCTTCCAGGATAAGGACTGCTAGTGAAGAGGCCCAGCGTAACGTGGGGCGGCTCGGGGCCGCGCTGGAACGGGCGCTGGGCGCCATACGGACGGTCAAGGTCAGCGGCGCCGAAGGGCGTGAGGAGGAGAACATCTCTTCTGAGGCGCGGGCGGCGTACGAAGCCGGGGTGCGGATAGCCTGGCTGGAGGCGATAGCTTATCCGTCGAGCATCGTGGCGCTCCAGGCTTCTCTGGTGCTCGTATTGGCCCTCGGAACGGCGCGTCTGGCTTCAGGGGCGCTTTCCTTGGGGGACCTGGCGACGTTCCTGCTCTTGCTGTTTTACCTGATCGGACCACTGCTCACGGTCGTTACCTCCTACACGAACCTCCAGGAAGGCCTGGCCGCCGTCACCCGGATAAAAGAAGTCTTCGACTCGCCGACAGAACCTTCTCGAATCTCCACGCCATGGGAAGGCGACTCAAAAAGCTTACGGGCGGGCACAGGCTCCGTCGTCCGGTTCGAGAACGTCACGTTTGGCTACGATCCGGAACGTCCGATACTGCGAAACGTCTCTTTCGAGGTGCAGCCTCTTACCCGAACGGCCCTCGTCGGCCCGTCCGGGGCGGGCAAATCTACGGTCTTCTCGCTTTTGGAGAGGTTTTACGGGGTTGATTCCGGGACGGTGTTTTTCGACGGGGCCGACGTAAACACCTTGCCGCTCGCTGTTTTGCGCGGGAACATCGGTTACGTGGAGCAGGACGCGCCGGTAATGGCGGGGACTATCCTCTCCAACCTGCTCTACGCCCAACCCAATGCGACGGAAGTAGAACTAGAAGAGATCCTCAAGCTGACCAACCTGAAGACCCTCGTAGGACGGCTGCCGGAAGGCCTCGATACCGAGGTGGGGGACTCCGGCGTGATGCTCTCCGGAGGGGAGCGTCAGCGGGTAGCCATCGCCCGCACCCTGCTCACCCGGCCCCGGTTGCTCCTTCTGGACGAGGTGACTTCGCAATTGGATACCAGGAACGAACTGGCCTTGCGGGAGGCGGTGGAGCGGATCTCCACTCACTGCACCGTGATGGTCATCGCCCACCGGCTCTCGACCGTCGTGGGCGCCGACCGGATAATAGTCCTGAACGAAGGAAAGGTAAATAACGTCGGGACCCACGAAGAACTCGTAAGCTCCGACCCACTCTACCGGGAACTCGCCAAAAACCAGCTTATCGGAATTTGATCCTCGCAAGCACTATCCCTAATACAAGACCACTTACCGGCGTTTCAGAAGACCTCTATATGACCAAAGACCAGGCTACCGTAATAACAACCGGATAGCCTGGCCTCTGGGCCTGGCGACCAAACTTCTTACGTGCCTACGACCGGGCTACCTTAGTTGGTCGTGCCACCCGTGGTACCCATCGTCGTGCCGCCCATCGTGGTCCCTCCCATTGTGGTGCCACCCATGGTGGTACCGCCCATGTTGCCCATCGTGGTGCCCATCGTCGTGCCGCCCATCGTAGAGCCGCCGCCCGCCGTGGTTCCTCCACCCTCCTCCTGGGCGCAAGAGGCCAGGCTCATGACGGCCGCCAGCGCCAGGGCGGTTATACCGATTTTTCCTCGGCTGACGAGCCTTTTCTCTCCGCTTTGTGCCTCTACTCTTCTCACAAAACCTCCCATTTTTTGGTTGCGAGCCTCGCCGGATTGGCGTGGGCCCGCACTCCAGGAAACATTACGAGAGTTTGACTTACCGTACTCCAGGAGATTCTAAACAACCCCCATGCCGAACTCGCAAACTACCAGGCCGTGGCGCCCCCATCTACGGCGAGGGTTTGTCCGGTGATGTAAGAAGCGGCGGACGAAGAAAGAAAGACTACCACGCCTTTGAGATCCTCCGGATTGCCGAAGCGGTGGAGCGGAACACCCGAGAGCATCTTCTTCTCGAAGTTCTCGATAAGGCCACCGCTCATGCGGGTTGGGAACCATCCCGGCGCTATGGCGTTGACGTTGATATCGTACGGCGCCCAGGCGGTTGCGAGGTCGCGGGTCATGGAGATGATGGCGCCCTTGCTCGTGTTGTAGCCGACGGTCTGCATGTAGTCGGGGTCTCCGCCGAGGATACCGGCTATGGAAGAGATGTTGATAATTGTTCCGCCGGAGCCGCGTTCGATCATGCGCCGTCCGACCGCCTGGCTCATGAGGAACGTTCCCCGCACGTTGACCCGCACTACCTGATCAAACTTCTCAAGCGGCATCTCCGCCGCCGGGGCGCCCCACGTCGCCCCGGAATTGTTTACCAGGATGTCCACGGCACCGAAGGCTTCCCCGGTCTCCTGAACCACCTTCTCGACGTCTTCGGGATCTGTTACGTCGCAGGCGACGGCGAGCGCCTTGCCGCCGCGGGTCTCTATTTTTTCCCGCACTTCCTCTAACGACTCTATCTTGCGGGAGCAAAGCGCCACGTTGGCCCCGGCGTCGGAAAGGGCCTCGGCCATGTACTGGCCAAGTCCTCGTCCGCCGCCGGTTACGATGGCCGTCTTGCCTTCGAGACGAAAGAGGTCCAGGGTGTCCAATCGGTTCCTTTCTCTAACTTGGGGATGGCGGGTCTTCCGCCTCCGTACCAGTCTCCGCTGCCGCCTTTTCTTTCTCCTCGTCGGCCAACACCCGCCGCAAGAGCTTGCCGACGGTGCTCTTCGGCAACTCGTTCCGGAACTCCAGTGATTTTGGCGTCTTGTAGGGCGCGAGACGCTCTTTACAGAAAACTATAATCTCTTCTTCGCTTGTATCAGTGTCTTGTTTCTTTACCACAAATGCTTTGACGGTTTCGCCGCGGTACTCGTCCGAGAGGCCGATGGCGACGGCTTCGGAGACGTCCGGGTGTTCGAAGAGGACTTCTTCTATTTCGCGCGGGTAAACATTGTAGCCACCGGCCAAGATCATGTCTTTCTTCCGATCAACGATATAGAAGTAGCCGTTCTCGTCCATCGTGGCGATGTCTCCGGTATAGAGCCAGCCGTTGCGGAGCGTGTTCTCCGTTTCGTCGAGCATGTTCCAGTAGCCCTTCATTACCTGCGGGCCGGAGACGATCAACTCTCCAGACTCCCCAAATAGCATCTCTTCCTCGCCGGTCTCCACATCCACGACCCGGGAGTCGGTGCTCGGAATTGGAATGCCGACGCTGCCGGGGACCCGGTCGGCAAATACAGGATTGAAGTGAGTTACGGGCGATGCCTCTGAGAGACCGAATCCCTCCTGGATCTGGACGCCCGTTTTTTCCTCGAAAGCGTGCAGCAGGTTGACCGGCATGGCCGCCCCGCCGCTCGTGTAGTACTGGATGTCGCCAAATCCGTAGTCCGCGAAATCCGGCACGACGTTGAGCGCCATGTACATCGTCGGCACCCCGGAGAAGAAAGTCGGCTTGTTCTCTTTTACCAGGCTCACGACCTCCTGTGGGTCGAAGCGCGGCAGCAGAAGTTGGTTTAGGCCCATGCGGATGCCGAACATCATTACGCATGTCAGGCCGTAGATGTGGAAAAACGGCAACACAGCCACGGACTTCTCGTTATCGCTGAGAGCAGATGGGTCTTCAACGAAGAAGTCCAGGGACTGCTGCATGTTGGCTGCCAGGTTACGGTGCGTCAGCATCGCGCCTTTGGAACGTCCCGTCGTGCCACCCGTGTACTGGAGCGCGGCAACGTCTTCGACCGGGTCTATCTCCACCTCGGGCGCAGGGTCCACGTCTTGTCCGACAAAAGCGTCGAAGAGGTGATGATCCTCATCCATACTATCCGGCTCGTCTCCGAAGCTGACGACCACGACGTTTTTCAGGTTAGTTTCCGGTAATACTGCCTTGACTCGCGGGTACATGTCCGTGTAAACGACGATGGTTTCGGCGCCGGAGTCTTTGAGGATGTACTCGATCTCCCGCTCGACGTACATCGGGTTTAGCTGCGTAACGATGGCCCCGAGCCTGACGGTGGCGAAGAACGAGATGACGTACTGCGGGCAGTTCGGGAGCATGATCGCCACCCGATCTCCCTTCTCTACACCGCTTGCCGCGAGCGAGGCCGCCATTTTCTCGACCATCCCCTGTAGTCGGGGAAACTCTATCTCGGTGCCGTAGAACGAGAAGGCGGTCTTCTCGTTATGCTCCTCGACGGCTTTGCTGAGCAGCTCGTAGAGAGATCCTTCGAAAAAATCCGACTCCGGTTCGGCGTGCCCCTCGTAGACCTTTAGCCAGGGTTTCTCCTTGGTGAACATACTTCCTCCTAATACCGTATTCGCGAAAGACGGCGAACAGATCCCTTTTCCCGATCTATACAACCTCCTACATTATAAGCGAAACCGGGCGGGATCAGACACCGCTCATTCGATTGTGGTAGTGAAGTCGAATAGTATGTGCCAACCTTGATCTCCCGCTTCAGATAGGCTTTCGAGCCGTAATTCAAAATCTACTACTTCAGGGGGTTCTCGTTTGCGGATATTTCTCCGACACCGGAGATGCCGGTAAGATAGACGGCATCGAACACGAGCAGCAAAGCAGAGGTCCGATCATCGCCTTTTGGGCGAACTGAGCCCTGCTTTAGGGAATCGAGGCGTTGCGCATCGCCATATATTTTGCGCGGTTCACATGCTCGGTGCGGCCCGGTGAAGTGATACTCTCGATCTCGATTTTGTCGTCTTCCTTAGACATCAATTTCTCCTTTCACGGGCATCTTCGGGCTACGGAACCCCATCGCGATCCACGCGCCCATCAGCTTGGCAAAGAACGGGAGCGTCTGCCTTTTGGTGTTCGGAACATCGTCGGGAAGTACCGAAGCGTCCGGCAGGTCAGCCGTCATCGTCCGCATTTCGAGGGGAGGCAGCGTTTCTTGGGGCCAAAGGCCACCATAAAGACTGAGCCAGTGACCACCCTTGAATTCAAGAAAGACCGGTGTGTTGCAACAGGTGGCGACGACTCTGCGGGTCTTTGCCTTTGGCGTAAGCCTGAATTCTTTGAGCAGATCGGCGCCCTTGTATAAGTGGACACGATCCTTGCGGTAGATGATGAAGCGCGTCGCGCCTTTTGTGTCCAGAACCAGCGGAGCATCAGGTAGAGTCTGCAATCGCGCGCCCGACTCGCGGCAGCTATTGCAACAACATTCGGCGCTTACGATCGGCGCGCACTCTACTTCGAGTTGGACATGCCCGCACAGGCAGCCAATTTGCGTGGTCTCAGTCATGACAGCGCTTCCTCCTTGTTAGGACAGTCGAAAAGGTGGCGAATGTATCGGTCGAGGTGATCTAGGCTTTCGCGCACGAGCGCGGGATCATTCCCAGCCTTTGCCAGCACGAAAGCGCCTTGGAGCACCGTCTGTGTGTGGCGCGCAAGGCTCTCGGCCGTCCAGTCGTCCGCGATGCCCCGATCACGCATAGCGGCTTCGATATCCGCTTCGAGGGTTGCGGCATGTCCGAAGATGCTGTCGGCGCAGGCGTCTCGAATAGGCGGAGCACTCGCGTAAACCTCCTGCACCATCGTGCCCACCACGCAGGTAAACTCGGCTATGTCCCCCTCGATGATCGACTTGCGGAAAGCCACATAGGCTAGAACGCGGTCGAGCGGATCGTCCGGTGCATGATAGGGTGCGCCCGCGAAGAAGGCGGTCGTCGTCTCATCCCAATGCTTTGCTGCCGCCACGCCAAGCGCTTCCTTGCTCTTGAAATGATGGAAAAATGCGCCCTTCGTCACCACAGCGGCCCGGCAAAGATCGTCAACCGTTGTGGCGGCGAAGCCTTTCTCGCGGATCGTGTCGCGAGCGGCCTCAAGAAGGCGCATTCCGGCATCGCCGCGTTCAGGAGCATGTTTCGTTGGTCGCGGCATGAATGTATTAATACCATACAGTTGGTATGTATACAAGCCTTTTCCAGCCTACATAGCCAGAGTCATTGTAAGCGAAGCTTTTCTAGCTCAGACAATGGCGTCTCCCTTTTTCTCGAACACCCGGAACGCCGCCGTGCCCATCGCGACGAGGTCTCCGTCGGGGCCGTAGACTTTGGATTCGGCGGTGGCGGTGCGGCGGGTGCGATGTACGACCTCGCTGCGACATACGATTCTTCCCTCGTTTACCGAGCCCAGGAAGTGGGTGTTCATCTCGATGGTGGCGGTGCGGGTACCTACCAGCGCCAGGACGGCAAGGCCCATCGCGTTGTCCATGAGCGAGGCATAGACGCCGCCGTGCAGCGTCCCGGTCCCGTTCAGGTGAATGTCTTCTATATCTATGTGGATCACGGATCGCCCCGGCTCGACCTCCTCGACCTTCGCCCCGATGTGTTTGGAGAAGGTCACTTCCTCGTCGAAGTACCGGGCAAGCTCTTTTAGCTGCTCGTCGTTCAAGGCATCCGCGCTTTTTTCAGTCATATAATTCCTTTCTCCGAAATTTCGTCCGTTGCCTCAGAAGGGCTAGGATTCAGGATATTCGTAGAATCCCTCGCCAGTCTTGCGGCCCAGTTTTCCATCCCGTACGAGGTCTTCGAGGATGCGCGGTGGTGAGTAGTATGGCTCGCCGGTCTGCTGATGGACGTAGGAGATCACGTCCAGGCCAACGTCCAACCCGATAAAGTCCCCGAGCTCGAACGGCCCAACAGGAAAACCTAGTCCCTTTTTGACGAGCAGGTCTATCTCCTCTTTCGTGGCGACGCCTTCTTCCAGAAGCCTCGTGCCCTCGATGAGAAAGGGAATTAGAAAGCGGTTCGCCACGAAACCTGGTGTATCTTTTTCGACCACGACCGGCTGCTTGCCGAAGGATACTATTAGCTCTTTTACCTTCTCAACCGTCTCGTCGCTGGTGAGTTCTCCGCACGGAACTTCGACCGCTTCGCGCACCGGTGGCGGGGTAAAGAAGTGGGTGCCGCAGACTTTCTCCGGCCGGTCGGTGGCGGAGGCAAGTTCGGTGATGGAGATGGAAGAGGTGTTGGTCAGGATGAGCGAGTCAGGAGGAAGCAGCGCGTCGAGGGCAGCAAGGGCCTTTTTCTTCGGCTCCACCCGTTCGACGATAACTTCTATGGCGGCTTCCGCTTCACCCAAATCTTCCGTGTTCGTTGTCCACCGGATGCGGTCATAGGCGGCTTCCGGGTCGGAGATAACGTCCCGCTCCGCGAAGCGGTCGAGGCCTTCCCGGACGTAGATTTGGGCCTTTTCCAACGCTGAGACAGAGCTGTCGCAGGCGATCACCCGGTAGCCAGATCCGGCAACGAGTTGGACGATACCGGCGCCCATCGTGCCGGTACCGAGGACGCCGATAGTTCGGTTGTCCATTTATAGTTCGCCTTTTTCTACAAGGTAGTTGGCGTGGGTTATGAGGTTGCGTACTTTCTCTCCGAAGCTGGCGAAGCGTTCGTCCTGTGTCTGACCCTTCTTCCAGCGGGCGTAGATCTGCTGCAGGATCGCCGCGAGCTTGAAGTAGCCAAAGACCATGTACCAGTGCATCTCCGAGAGGTCACGCCCGCTTTTCTCGGCGTATCGGTCGATGAATTCCTTACGGGTCATAAAGCCCGGCAGGGAAGTCACCGTGGGCAAGATATTTTGTAGCTCCTCTGGGTCGTCGGCTTCGATCCAGTACGAGAGTGAGACCGCCAAGTCGAAAAGCGGGTCTCCGAGCGTCGCCATCTCCCAGTCCAGTACGGCCCGCACTTCGGTCAGGTCGTCGGGGTTCAGAACGAGGTTGTTGAGCTTGAAGTCGTTGTGGATGATGGTCGCGGGTGGGCTATCTGGTACGTTGGCGGCGAGCCATTCGGTTGGCGGTTCGAGGTCTTCCACATCTTCGGTCCTGGCTTTTTCGTAGCGCCCGATCCAACCTTCCGTCTGCCGCTTCAGAAACCCTTCGGGTTTGCCCAGGTCTTCGAGTCCCGCCGCTTCGTAGTCTACGGCGTGGAGTTCGACCAGCGTGTCGCAGACCAACGCGGACATCTTGCGGCACAGCTCCTCGGTTGGCTCGATGCTTTCCGGGAAAGAATCGTCCACTACCATGCCCTCACGGCGCTCCATGACATAGAACTCTGCCCCGATCACCGCCTCGTCGCCGCAATAGAAGTACGGTTTGGGAGCGAGCGGGTAGGCTTCGTGCAGGCGCATCAAGAGTCCGGATTCCCGGCCCATGTCGTGGGCTTTCGGTGGTACGGGGCCGAACGGCGGACGGCGGAGCACGCCTTCCCAATCCCCGATCCTAAGCAGATACGTAAGGTTCGAAGCTCCTGAAGGAAACTGCCACACTTCCAGGTCGCCCTCGGGTAAGTCTCCTATGCTCTCCCGCAGATAGCTTTCAACAGCTTCGTGGTCGAAACTTTCTCCTTCGCGGACTTGTATGGTCTCAGACATTGCGGGCCTTTCTATTCTGTTCCCGGTATGCGGTGCAGTTGGCCGTCCACGACGTTTGCGACGAGGTCGCTCCCCCCTACGTCCCCGACGAACTCCAGTTCGTCTGCGCGGTCGTGCTCGATGAACCAGTTGCCGGCCCGGCTGTGTTTTAGGGCATCCATCTCACGGTCCTGGTAGTCCCGGGCGAAGTCCAGCGCCATCCAGGCGGCGTCGTTTAGGTGCCAGTGTTCGGTGTGCATGTAGGAGAGTATGGTGGAAGCGCCGAGGAAGTCTTCCAGGGTGAAGCGTCCACCGGAACCGGCACAGATCAGGTATATAGAGTCTGTCCCCGTTTCCTGCAGGTAGTGGGCAATAGCCGGTGCGTTGCGTAGGCAACCGACGAGCACTTCTTCGGACGAGGCGGCGTCGGCGATGGCTCGGGTCCCATTTGTGGTCACGAAGACCACGTCTTTGTCCTCTACCGTCTCCTGTGTGTATTCCGCCGGATAAGGACCGAGTTCGTAACCTTCTATCCTCTCCGCATCCTGTTCGCCGCCGCGCAGTACACCGGAGCCTTCCAGGGATTCGAGCACCCGATTGGTCTCTTCCAAACTCTGGGTTGGGAAGACGCGGTTTGCGCCGTTATCGAAGGCGGTTACGAGGGTGGTGGTCGCGAGCAACACGTCTATTGCGACGGAGGTCGCTCCCTCCAGACGTTCCGGCACTATCTCCTGGCGGGTCATGAGCACCCGTAGCCGTTTCATTCGTGAGTCTTTCGCAAGGTTACACCTCTCCACCTGGGGTCCGACACATCTTACAAAACACTAACCCCGGTCACACGAAAGCGCTAGCCGTCCTCGATCGGCACCGTTTGCTTTGGAACGATTTCGTTCAGCATAACGACTACCTCGTCTATAGACTCTACCGACCGCGCTCCTCGCTCTATCAACTGCTCCAAAGAACGGGCCGCCTTTCCACCGGTGTAGTCTCGCTCTTCGGCCCAGAGCGGCAGGCCGTCGCGGAGCATGATTACCGGGACGCCGTGCTCCTGCGCCACAGAGGCGGCTTCCAGGTTTCGGAGGTTTCCCAGGCCGATGGGCATGTCGCAGACGACTACGAGCTTTACGGCTTTGGCCGCTTCGACGTTGCGTTTACAGGCTTCGTCTGAGACCGGCGCGTAGGACTCGGCTTCGATTATCTGGGCTCCGAGAGATCGGGCGACGGCGTGGTCCGTATCACCGGCGCTCACGACTCCCACCGAGAATGGCGTTCCTTCCTCTCGAAGACGGCGCATCAGAGGGGCTCCGGAACCGCCGCCGCAGATGATGTGGACCTCCGGGGAACCTTCTTGCTCTGTAGGTATACCGACCGGCTGTATTTGGAGCACGCCGGTACGGGGTGAGATGGAGAGCTCGACCTCCGCGCCGAAGGCGGTCTCTATCTCCTCGGGTCTTAGGGCGACGCTCGGCGGACCGGCGGCGGAGACTCTACCCTCGTGCAACACCACCACCCGCCGCGCGTACCGGGCGGCCAGGTTCAAGTCGTGGACGACCATCAGGATCGTCTTGCCGCTTTCGTTCAGTTGGAGCAGCACCTCCATAAACGCGACCTGATGGTGAATGTCCAGGTGGTTTGTCGGTTCGTCCAGGAGCAGTACCTCCGGCTCCTGGGCCAGAGCCCGCGCGAGAGTTATGAGTTGCCGCTCGCCGCCGGAGAGTTCGCCCATCCGGCGATCCCGGGATTCCCACACCCCGACCTGCCGCATCGCCTCTTCGACGGCCCGGGGGCTGTCCTTGTCCGGGCTCATCCGGCCGCTGTGTGGGGTACGGCCTAACGCCACAATTTCGTAGGCGGTGTAATCGAAGGCCGGAGAGCCTTCCTGGGAGACGACCGCCACCTCCCGGGCAAAGGCTTTTGGGGTCCAAGAGCCGACCTCGCTTCCGTCGAGCATCACCGTTCCGAGACGCGGTTGCAAGGCGCGGGCCATCGTGCGAAGCAGGGTGCTCTTGCCGCTGCCGTTCGGGCCGACGACAGCCAGGAAGGAACCTTTTGGGACCTCTAGGGTAATGCCGTGGAGCTTGTCTTCGGCGCCGTATCCGACCCGAACGTCGCCTACGGAAAGGGTTATCTCAGCCATGTTTGCGGCTCCGGCGAAGTAAGTAGAGGAAGAACGGCGCGCCGCAGAGGGCGGTGACGATGCCGACCGGTATCTCTGACGAGGACATTATGCTGCGGGCGGCGGCGTCGGCGAGGGTGAGGAAAGCTGCTCCCCAGAGGCCGGAGACGGGGAGCAGGAGGATGTGACGGGGGCCGACGAGAAGGCGGGCGACGTGCGGTACGATCAGGCCGACGAACCCGATCACCCCGCTCACCGAGACCGCCGCCGAGGCCGCCAGCGCCGCGAACGCCACACAAAGCATCTTGAGCCGCTCAACCCGCAATCCTAGATACCCCGCTTCCTCTTCGCCCAACGAGAAAACGTCCAGGTCGCGGGCCATGAACATGAGTCCGGTTACGGCGAACAAAAGGTACGGCAGCACGGCGAGCACGTGGCCCCAATCGGAGGGCGCGAACGAGCCCAAAAGCCAGAAGAGCACGCTGGCGATCCGTCCATCGTCGAGCGTCAGTATAAAGAACGAATACAAAGCCCCCGCAAACGCCCCGACCGCGAGCCCGACCAACAGCAAGTCCGTCACCGGAAACCTCCCGCCCCGGCGGGCCAACAAAACGACCGCCAGCGCCGCCCCAAGCCCACCGGCGAACGCCGCCAGCGGCACCGCCGAGAGCCCGGCAAAGCTCGCGGAGAGCCCGAGCACCGTAGCCAGAACGGCCCCCAGAGCCGCGCCCGGCGAGATGCCGACGATGTACGGATCGGCCATCGGGTTGCGGAAGAGGCCTTGCATCGCCGCCCCGCTCACGCCCAGAGCGCAGCCCACTAGAGCCGCCAGGACTATGCGGGGCAGCCGGATGTCCAGCACGATGGTCCGCGACACCTCCTTCCCGCCCCCGAAAAGCGACCGTACGACCTCCACCGGGGAGAGCCAGGCCGGACCTATACCCAGCGCAAAGATCCCGGCGATCGCCACGGCGCATAGGGAACCAAGCACCCAGACCAGGTAGACGCTGTTTTTCCTATCTTTCATCTAGTGCTCACAATACCGCGTGGTTTACGAGAGCGGCGAGCGTCAAGAGGACCACGATCTCCCCTACCTCGGAGAGCGCACCATAAGTGTCACCGGTCAGTCCACCGAGAACGCCGACCATCCAACGGGCCAGGAGGTGCGCGACCACCAGCACGACAAGACCGACGAGCGCACCCCAGGGTGGGAGCAGGAGCCCGCCGATCAGAAGCGCGCTGATACTGGCAATAACGAAGTCCCGCTTTCGGACCTGATCGTTGAAGTTGCGGCCCATGCCGCCTTCGCGGGCCGCAGGGAAAAAGAAGATGCCGTAGATGTCGGAGCAGCGGCCCCACATTGGCGCGAGCAGTGCTCCGATCCACCAGAGTGGACCGAGGCTGTAGAGCGCCACGACTTTTAACAGAACCCCAGAGATCAGGGCGAGCGAGCCCATCGTACCGATGCGACTGTCTTTCATGATCTCCAACTTCCGCTCTCGCGAACGCCAGGAAAATAGCGCGTCGGCGCTATCTGCCAATCCATCCAGGTGAAGCCCCCAAGTGACCACCATCCAGGCAGCGACCACCGCCACAGCGCGCAGCGGTTCCCCGAACAACCAGCCTGCGGCCAGGCCCGCGCCGACGCCGCAAGCCCCTATGAGCAAACCCACGAGTGGGAACGCGACCATCGCGCGGGCGACGGTCGCCTCTTTCATCGGCGGCAGGCCCGGAACCGGGAACATCGTCAGGAAGCGTATCGCCTCGCCTAGAGGCTGGATCGGCCCCCAACGGTTCGTTCGATCTTTGCGAGATTTATCCGCCATCGTTTTCCTCGTCCACGCCCGCTTCGCCGAAGGTTGCCATCTCATCCAGCGTACGGGCTGCGGCTACCACGACCGGCATCGCCAGTGCAGCCCCACTCCCCTCACCAAGCCGCATCCCGAAGTCGAGTAGCGGTTCTAGGCCGAGATGCCGTAGCGCAACGGTCTGTCCCGGCTCGATTGAACGATGGCCGGCTATCATGGAGTTTCGCACGGTCGGGGCCAGTTTGTCGGCCAATAACGCCGCTGACACTACCGGAAGCCCATCCAGGACTATGGGAACTCGACGGGCGGCGAAGTCCAGGCAACAACCGGCGAGAAAGCCGATCTCATACCCACCGACCGCACCCAAGACATCGAGCGCATCTTCCGGGTCTGGCTGATGGAGTTCGAGCGCGGTGGAGATAACAGCTTGCTTCCGCTCCAGAACCTCGTCCTCGATCATGGTCCCACGCCCCGTCACCTCTTCTACAGGAGCACCGGTTATAGCCGCAACAATGGCTGCTGCAGCGGTCGTGTTGCCGATACCCATGTCTCCGAATCCTAGTAAAGTCGTTCCAACGTCCGCCAACTCCTCGGCTAGAGCTATGCCCGCCTCTACGATTTGCCGGGCGTGTTCTGGTGGCATCGCCGGTTCGTGGAGCATGTTGCGCGTACCGGGTGCGAGACGGACGCTGCGGAGTTCGGGGTGCGGTACCGGCTCGGGGTCCACGCCCGCATCCACCAAGATCAAACGTGCCCCGGCGGCGTCTGCGAGAACGTTGATCGCCGCGCCGCCGACGAGGATATTCTGGACCATCTGCGCCGTAACCGATGCCGGATATGCGCTCACACCTTCTTCGGTTACGCCGTGGCTCGCGGCGGCCACCACGAACGTCCGGTTCGGGAAACGGGGCCGGGCCTCGCCGGTAATTCCCGCCAGTCTTACACTCAACTCTTCCAGTTGCCCAAGCGCACCGGCGGGTTTGGTCAGGTGGCTCTGGCGTATTTCGGCGGCCTCCATCGCCTCCCGGTCGAGGTTTGGTATGCGGGAGATGGTGTCCTCCAGGTTCATTGCAGGTTCCTTTCCAACGACGGCACTTCGTTGAAGGTCCGTAAGATAGTAGC
Organism: Rubrobacteraceae bacterium; assembly: GCA_965214475.1. Taxonomy (GTDB): domain Bacteria; phylum Actinomycetota; class Rubrobacteria; order Rubrobacterales; family Rubrobacteraceae; genus SIRX01. The sequence goes on from OZ243953.1 coordinate 1,513,090, forward strand.
TGTCGGGTAAACATCTAGGGCAGTGATGCCACCGAGGTCTGTTCGTAACCTCCAGTGTTGATCGAATGGCAAACCTAATAAGTGGCAGAGAAGCAGCCGGATCGGGGCTCCATGAGACACTAGCAGCACCCGCCCGCCGGAGTGTTTGCGCAGCAGATCCTCCCACGCCGCCTCGGTACGGTTCCACAGGTCGGCCCCACTCTCGCCCCCGTGCGCCCGGCTATCCCAGAAGTTACCGAAGCGTTGCCGAGCCTGTTCGCCGTATCGGGTAGAAACCTCTTCGTGGGTCAGTCCCTCCCAGAGCCCGTGGTCCACCTCGCGCCAACGCTCGTCCTTCTCCACCTCCGGACGTTGCTCTCGCGCGACTCCGGCGGCGATGCTGTCGGTACGTGAGAGGCCGGTGGAGATGACCGCCGTGTACACACCTCTAAGGAGCCGGAAGACCGTCGCTTCGGCCCGCAGCCTCCCGAACTCCGTCAGGGGACGGTTGGAGTGGCTTTGGTAGCGGCCCTCCTTGTTCCAGTCCGTCTGGGTGTGACGCACGAGCTTGACGTGGGTGTGATTGGAAGTTCCTATCATCCTCCGCCGGTCGTGTCACCTCCACCGAAGACGTCGGGATGGATGGTCTCGGCAATCTCTCGTACCCCGTCCACGATCCGGGGTCCCGGACGATTAACAAGGTCGTCGTTTATGACGAAGACTTTGTCCTGCTGAACGGCCTGCAAGGAGGAATACGGCTGGCGGCTGACGATGCTCTCGACGGTTGCGCCGGAGCTACGGCCGGCCAGGTAGTATTCCGGGTCGTCCTGGAGCAGCTTCTCGACCGAGTATTGCGGGTAGGCTTGCTGGGCGTCGGCGGTCACGTTCTTGCCACGCGCTATCTGGATCGCATCCTGCACGAAACTACCCGGCCCGACGGTGAACAGGGGATCGTAGCCGAGCTCGTAGAAGACTGTCGGCTCCGACACGCCTTCGAGTTGTTTCTCTAGCTGACCCAACTCGCTCCGCAGCCGCTCTTCGACGACCTGGGCCTTCTCGGTGTTGCCGACGACCTTGCCTACCTGGCTGACGCTGTCTATTGCCTCATCTACGCTGGTGGGGTTCAACGCCACGACTTTGGCCCCGGTTTTCTTCTCCAGGTCTTTAGCCTGTTCTTTCGTATAACCATCGAAGGATTGTATGATGACGTCTATGCCGAGCGAGGCTATCTTCTCGGTGTTCGTCTGCTGGTAGTCCCCGATCTTATCTATGCTCTCGACCTGTTGTGGGTAGTCGTCGGCGGTCGTTACCCCGGCGACCCGATTCCCAGCACCGACGGCGAAGAGCGTCTCCGTCGCACTCGGCGCCAGAGAGCCGATCTGCTCCGGCCGCTCCTCTATCTCGACCTTTCGTCCTAGAGAATCCGTTACGGTAACCGGGAACGTAGAGGCCGTCGTCCCGCCTCCCCCGCCACCAGACGTATCATCGGTTGTAGACTCGCTTTGTGAGGACTCCTGGCCGCACGCCGCAACAAAGACCGCCATAGTGAAAGCGGCCAACAACAAAATTATCTTTCTGTACAAGAGATCCTCCCTGGAGCACACTAACTTTGTTTACCCGTGGTGCCGCAGGGGGCGCTAATAGAAACCGGTATCGCGCATCGTTCCCACTCCTTCCTCGAAGAGTCTCTTGGGTTTATGCGCCCTGGCAGGTCTCCTGGCTCACGACTCTAACGCCGGAGTTCGCTGCCTTCCCGGGCTTTCTACAGCCCAGTGACCGAGGAGTCCGTAACTCCCCCGAAGCGATCTCTGACCTCGCCGCACACAGTGGCGGGACCGCGCCGGACTTTAACCGGCTTCCCTTGCACCATGACGCTACATTTACGAAAAGGACGCTACCAGGATTAGCCTCGCCCGTCAATCGCCGAGCAACGCTCCGAGACCAAACGCCGACACTCCTCCGGAAGCCGCACGGCCACCCGAATGTACTCCGGTAAACCGAAAGAGGCGCAGTCCCGCACCTGAAAACCCCGGCTTAATAACTTGCGCCGCAAGCGGGCCGCATCTCCTACTTTTACGAGCAGGTAGTTCGCCCGGCCTGGCGGCACTTCGAGGCCGAGCCTCAGCAGTTCCCGGCGCAGTCGTCCGGCGGTATGGACCATGCTCCGCCGGCTGTCCTCCAAATGATTCAGGGCCGGGGCGGAGAGCGCCGCTACTCCGGCGGCCTGGGCGGGCGCCCCGACGTTCCAGGGAGGACGGACGACGGAGAGAGCTCGGATAGTATCCGGTGCAGCCAGGACATAGGCGAGCCGTAACCCGGCGAGCGCATGACTCTTGGTCATGGAGCGCAACAGCACGAGGGCGCCGGAGATGAGATCCGTAAGGTCTTCGGGCTCTCCTTCGAGCATCAGGTCCCGGTAGGCTTCGTCCAATACGAGGAGCCCGCCAACGCGAGCAGTCGTCTCTAGCAGCCGTTTGATGGAATCCCGGTTCAGGTAGTCGCCGGTTGGGTTGTTGGGGTTGCAGAGCCAGATCAGGCGCGGCTTCTCCCGCTCGATAGCTTCGAGGAGGCTCAGGAGATCCAGGGTTACTTCTGAGCCCGACACCCGCCGGTTGTGGTGGACCACCCGGGCGCCGCACAGGCGACTGGCCCGTTCGTACTCGCCGAAGGTCGGGCCTACGATGAGGATTGCGTCTCCCCGGTCGAGGTAGATGCGGGCGAGATGGTCTATGAGTTCGGCGGACCCGTTTCCGACCGAGATAGAAGACGCATCCACCTCCAGGCGCCCCGAGAGCGCGAGTCGCAGCTCCTGGCACTCCTTGTCCGGGTAGCGCTCGATATTCGCCGCACGGGCCGCCTCCTCGACCACCGGAGCCGGACCGTAGGGGTTGATGCTGGAACTGAAGTCGGTAACGTCTTCCGGCTCGATCCCCAATCGGGCTAACTCCCCATGATCGAGGGCCCCGTGGGCCACCGGCGAGACCTCCGCGAAAGGCGAGTTGGGCCGGACGGGCATCAGACGACCTTCTTGCCCAACACTGTTATCACCAGCGTGAAGACCGCACAAAGAGCGGCGGCCCGCCGAACGAGAGAGATGGCGCTGTGGATGTCTTTGGCGCATGGCTCCCTCGCGGCTTCGTTGAGGCAGTAACTGCCCGGCTTGCGGAGTGAGACGGCCAGAGCCCCTGCTGCTGCGGCCATCGGCCAACCGGCGTTCGGGCTCGGGGTTTTGTCGTGGTCGCCCACGAGGACGCGCCAGACCCCGCCGACATCGGCATCGGAGACGACCAGGATCATTAGCGTCGTCAGGCGCGCGGGTATGAAGTTGAGCGCGTCGTCCAGGCGGGCGGCGGCTTTGCCGAGGTGTTCGTACTCACCCCGGTAGCCGATCATGGAGTCAGCGGTGTTCGCCGCCCGGTAGTAAACGGCGGCGTGCAGGCCACCGACGGCGTACGCCAGCAGCGGCGCGACGAATCCATCGCCCAGGTTCTCGGCCAGGGACTCGATGGCGGCGGCGGAGACCTCGGAGGCGTCGAGTTTCGAGCGGTCGCGGCTGACGAGGGCGAGCAGCGCCTCTCTGGCCGCCGGGAGGTCGTCCGTGGCGAGCGGTTCGGCGACTGCGTAGGCCGCTTTTTCGAGGGCACGATAAGCGAAGCAAGACTTCAACAGCCACGCGCCCGCTACGAGCCGCAACGGTCCCGGCTTCAACGCCCGGAGCGAGAGCCCGGCCCCCAGCGCCGGAACCAGGGGCATCAGGGCCGCGCACGCCGTCCCGTAGACTAATTCCCGTCGGGGACCTTTGGGAGCCCGTCGGACACAGAGCTCGATGAGCTTGCCCATCCCCACCACCGGGTGGATGCGGGCCGGCGGCTCTCCGGCACCGAGGTCAAGGGCCAGCGCCAAGAGGAGCGTCGCCGGTTTCTCGAAGCTACCGGCCCGCTTCATCCGCAGTGCGGGTGTGCTCCAGGGCGCGAAGCTGTTACCACTCGATCCCTTTTTGCCCTTTATAACCATCGTCCATCGGATGCTTTATCTTCGTAACCTCGCTGACCAGATCCGCTGCAGCGACCAACTCCTCCGGTGCGTCCCGCCCGGTGATGATGACGTGCTGAAAACCGGGCCTGTTTTGCAGAACCTCTACCACCTCCGCGGCGTCTATCCAGCCGAACTTCATTGGGTAGGTAAACTCGTCCAGCAGGAGCATGTCGTAGGTCTCGTCCGCTAAGCGGCGCTGAACCTCCTCCCAACCCTCCCGGGCCAGGTCTGCGGAGTGTTCGAGGTCCTGTACCATCCAGGTCCAGCCGTCGCCCATCTTGAACCAGTCTATGTTGCCCAGGGTCTCGGCGGCCTTCTGCTCCCCGATGTTCCACTTGCCGCTCTTCAGGAACTGGTAGACGCCCACTTTGTAGCCCCGGGCCCACCCGCGGAGCATGACCCCGAAAGCCGCCGTGCTCTTGCCCTTGCCGTATCCGGTGTTTACGACGAGCATGGGCCGCTCCCTGTTGGCCCTGCGCTGCAGTCGCTCCTCCCTCGGTTCCCGGTTCTCTCGTGTCTCGCTCAAGCTACGTCCCTCCTGTCGAGGTGTTCTGTATTTCCCGTACCGGTTTCGGCGCCGGGTTGTTTGTCAGTCTGGGGCTCAACGTCGGCAGTCTGCGAGGTGGACCGGAATCTATCAGTCGCATCAAGGCTTCGCGGTCCACGTTGTCGGCGATGAGGTCTCCGAGTTTCTCCAGCCGCGCTTCTCGGGCGTCGGAGAAACTTTGTTCGCCGGGCACCCAGTCGAGGTTTCGCGCCTCCGCCACGAAGCGCAGGAAGCGGCGACGAAAACCGTCGGATTCCATTACGCCGTGCCAGGAGGTTCCGAAGACGGCGCCAATCCGGCAACCCTCCTCAGAGCCGTCGGAGATGAAAAGTGACTCACCACCGTTGCGGCAGACTCTTCCGTGACGGATCTCATACCCCGAAACTTGCGCATCCCCGAACCTCGGCGCCCGCCCTTCGGGTCGGATCAGCAGCTTCTCCTCCTCGAAGACGGTTTCTACGGGTAGGAGACTGAGGCCCGGGGTTTCGGATTTCTCGCTCTCTACGTTGTCTGAAATCCAGGTTCCAAGCATCTGGTAACCGCCGCAGACACCCAGGGTCGGGAGACCGCGCCGGGCGCGCTCGGCGAAGGCTTCGTCCAGGCCCCATTCCCGCAGTTGCGCGAGATCCGCCACGGTTGCTTTGGTGCCGGGGATGACGGCAAGGTCGGCGGCGAGTATCTCCGATGGTGAAGCGGTGAATGAGACTGTAACACCGGGTTCGTGGGCGAGGGCGTCGTAGTCGGTGAATATGGAAATTCTGGCGAGCCGGGCCACCGCGACCCGCAAAATATCTTTTCCCAGCGGCGGGGCGGTCCCGCGCGGCGCATCGAGGGCGACAGAATCTTCCCCGTCTATACTAAGGCCCGTCGCATAAGGTAGCGTGCCGAGGATCGGGCGTCCCGTAAGCTGAGATAGTTGATCCAGACCCGGAGCCAACAGCGCCGGATCTCCCCGGAACTTGTTTACCAGAAATCCGCCTACATGCGCCTGGTCTTTCTCCGATAGCAACGCGAGCGTACCGTAGAAGCTGGCGAGCATGCCACCCCGGTCTATATCTCCCACGACGACCACCGGCAAGTTTGCTGCACGCGCGAGGCCCATGTTAACGAGGTCGTTCTCGCGCAGGTTTATCTCCGCCGGGCTCCCGGCCCCCTCGCAGACGACAACATCGAAGCGCCGCCGGAGTTCTTCGAGCGACTCCAAGACGACCGGCAAGAGTGCTTCCTTCATATTCACGTAGCCGTGGGCACCGGCTGTATTCCAGGGTTTACCGACGACTATCACCTGCGCCCCGTTCGGAATTTTGTGGGTGGAAGATCAGTCTCCTGGCTCCCGGCTCGACACTCGCCCCAACCTTCCCACCGGCACCGCCGACAGTGGCTCTACTATAGGGCTCGATCCCCGGTTACAGTGGCGGGACCGCGCCGGACTCTAACCGGCTTCCTGACCCCTTCCAACACCTGTTTACCAAACGGCAGCATAGCCTCGGAGACACTTTGGGTCAATCGGCTACTGCGGGAAATTTCCCCTTCAGCACGAGTGGAAGACCGACGGCCATCAAACAAACGGCATCGGCCTCCGCCGCCACCCGCTGATTCGCCAGCCCCAGAGCATCGCGGTACCAACGTCCCAGCGAGTATGCCGGAACGACTCCGCTACCGACCTCATTGGTAACGACCACGACCGTCTTCTCTGACTCCCGGACCACCGCGAGAAACTCCTCGACCGCACCGGTCACAAAATTCAGGATCGCCTCCTCGCCATCTTCCTCGTGCGCAAGCAGTATGTTGGATACCCATCCAGACAAACAATCCAGCAGGACGACCGACTCCCTCAAAGTCGCAATGGTCCCTATGATGTCTAGTGTCGTCTCCACCGTGCGCCATTCCGGTGGGCGGCGGGCCTTATGGCGTTTGATCCGATGCTCCATCTCTTCGTCGCCCACTTCGAGCGTTGCTACATAAGCAACTTCGCCACCGAAACTCCCAACCAACTCTTCGGCGTAGCGCGACTTGCCGGAACGGGCGCCGCCCGTGGTGAGAAAGAGTTTGCTATCCCTCGCCGGTTCGTTCATTCAGAAACGGTGAGTTCGGGTCTGTGGGGCGACGTCTTCACTTTCAGGGACCCCAGACCTGAAGCGTGTACCGTTCGCGTTCGCCCGGGACCGGGATCGCCCGCGTACCGTTGCCGAACCGGCCGTAGAAAACGGTCTTCTTTACGTGCTGGCCATTCTTATCCACTTCAACCACGTTGGCCTCAACCGGGAAGCTGGAAGGCTTTACGTGGACCCGGCAGAGGTCTTTTCCGCCGACCTCGCGTGTATCGTGGCTGACATTCGCGGCGGCGGCCATGCCGACGCTGTTGATCACGGCCTGGTCCAGGTGCAACCCGAACAGGTCGCGGTCGTCTTTACCCTCTTTACGAAGTGTGGCGTAGTCGGATCCGAGGCCGAAGACCGAGCCGTCATCGGCCACCCCGATGAGCAGCGTCCCACCTTCCCGGCTGTTGAGAAAGGCGGCGATGGTCTTGAGGCTCGCCGTCTGGAGCGGTTTGAACAGCTCGCCGGTCTTGGCGTGGGTGCGGAAAGTGGACTTGTATTCGAGGTGCGCGCCCTCTTTCGGCGGCGGGCCGAGCAGCTCACCGACCGGGCAGTGTTCCTGCCAGGCGACCTTCGCCCGACCATACACGAGCGGCAGGTAGACCTGTCGCACCTGCTCGGCCATTTCCGGATCTTCCAGGAGCTTGTAGGAGAAGTCTTCGGCGCCGGTGAGGCGATCCACGATAGCTTTCTCGAAGTGCTGGGGGAACTGCACCCCGAAATTGCCCATCGTGTTGGCGGCGGCCTGGCGCTGCACGGTCTCGTCGTCCGCCAGCTCTTGGGCGATGCTGTCGAGGTGGAGGCGATCGGCCTCCGTGAGCTTGAGCCCGAAACGCTCGTTGAGCTTGGAGATGATCTGGGAGAGCGGCGACTCTTCGGGCTCCTGCTGAAGCCCGGCGCCGTCGTAGATGGCGGTGACAACGCCCTGCTCAGCCTCCAACGCCACAGAGCCCTCGAAAGTAGGCTCCAGGTGCAGGTGGGTAAGCTCTACCTCGGAGCCGAGGTCGAGGCTAGCCCCCGCGTCCCGTTTTACGAAAGCCGAGAGCGCCCGGCAAAAACGGTAGTCGCGCTCCAGCCCGGCGTCGGTGAAACGGACGACCTGTGAGAGGAACGAGTAGGTCCGCACGAAGCGCGTGAGCGCGTCGCGGAAGGCTTCCCGCTCAACGTCTTCGAGGGCGTCGAAACGGTCTGTGACCGGGGCGAGCGCCGCGTGGATGCGGGCGTGGTTGAGATCGCCGTCTTCGGCGAGGAGTAGCCCGGCGACTTTTTCTACCTCTTCGGGCCGGAGCACACCGTACTCGTTGAGGGCGCGGCGGGTGTCGTAGAGCAGGTTCGGGTCGGTGGGCGGGGCGACCGTCTCGCCGTAGTAGGGCTCGAAGGCGGCCCGGATGGCGTCGGCGTCGTTGCGGAAATCCAGGACGAACGTGCCGTCCTTGCCCTCGGCCCGGCGGTTGAGCCGCGAGAGCGTCTGGACGGCGGCGAGGCCGGTGAGCACCTTGTCCACGTACATCGCGTACAAGAGTGGTTGGTCGAAGCCGGTCTGGTACTTGTCGGCGACCACGAGAAAACGCCACTCGTCCTCCTCGAACTCGCGCGGCGTTTGTCCCTCGGGGAAGCCGTTCATCTGCGCCTCGGTGTAGGAGATGCCTCCATCCTCGACCGTGCCGGAGAACGCCACCAGGAGGCCCAGGCTATCGTAGCCGTGCTCGTCCGCGTACCGGCGGAGGGCGAGCGTCATGCGGACGGCGTGCTTGCGCGAGGAGGTAACGACCATCGCCTTGGCCTTGCCCCGGATCTTCCCGGCGACGTGCCGGCGGAAGTGCTCGACGATGACCTCTGCCTTCTGGGAGAGGTTGAAGTCGTGGAGGGTTACGAAGCGGGCGATGGCCGCTCCGGCTTTGCCGGGATCGTACTTGGGGTCTTCGGCGGCGGTCTTCTCTATCTTCCAGTACGTTCCGTAGGTGAGGTAGTTCTCCAGAACGTCGTGGATAAAACCCTCTTCTATCGCCTGGCGCATGGAGTAGAGGTGGAACGGGACGTTGTGGCCCACATCCTCGTCGTAGTTCCCGAACATCTCCAGGGTGCGGCCCTTCGGCGTCGCGGTGAACGCGAAGAAGCTCAGGTTCTCCTGCCGGCCGCGGGCCTCGACCTCGCGGGTGAGCGCCTCCTCCGCCGGGTCCATCGGTTCCGACCTGGCTTCGCTAGCGTCGTACTCCGATGGTCCTTCGGCGGCGAGATCTTCATCCTGTACGGGGCCGGAGCCGAGGACTTTTCGCAGGTCTTTGGCGGTCTCGCCGGTCTGTGAGGAGTGGGCCTCGTCTATGAGCACGGCGTAGCGACGCTCCGGGAGGTTTTCGACTTTGTCCAGAACGAACGGGAACTTCTGGAGCGTGGTTATGATGACGCGGGCGGACTGTCCGGCGAGCACTTCGGCGAGTTGGGTGGAGGACTCATCTATCTTCTGGACGACGCCGTGGGCGTGCTCGAACTGGTAGATCGTGTCCTGTAGCTGCTTGTCCAGTACGACCCGGTCGGTGATAACGACGACCTTGTCGAAGACTTTCTCGTTCTCCGCGCTGTGGAGGCTTGAGAGCCGGTGGGCGAGCCAGGCAATGGTGTTGGACTTTCCGGAGCCGGCGGAGTGCTGGATGAGGTAGCTCTCGCCTGCGCCGTACCTCCGGGCGTGGTCCGTCATCGAGAGGACTGCGTCCCACTGATGGTAGCGGGGGAAAATGGTAGTCCCCGAAGACTTGGTTCCCAGCCCCGGTTTCTCGACGTGGACAAAGCGGCCCAGGAGATCCAGCCACGCGCCCTTTTCCCACACCCACTCCCAAAGGTACGCGGTGCGATGGCCCTGCGGGTTGGGTGGATTGCCCCGTCCGAGTCCGTGCCCCCGGTTGAACGGCAGAAAGCGCGTCGAACCGCCGGCGAGCCGGGTCGTCATGGCGACCTGCTCGGTGTCCACTGCGAAGTGAACTACGCAGCGGCGGCCGAGCGTTACGTTCTTCGGGTCCCGGTCTTTACGGTACTGTTCTTTGGCCTTCTCCACGTCCTGCCCGGTGAGCGCATTCTTCAGCTCCGCCGTAGCGACCGGGAGGCCGTTGACGAAGAGCGTCAGGTCCAGAGTGTTGTTAGTACCGGGCTCGTAGGGCAGTTGGCGAGTGACGGTGAGCCGGTTGGCCTCGTAGCGTCCTACGAGCTGCGGCGTCAGACCATGGGCGGGCTTGAAGAAGGCGAGCCGGATCTTTACGCTCAGGTCAACGACCCCGTGCCGCAACACGTCCACCGTACCCCGGGCATCCAGCTCCTTCGCCAGCCGGTCCGCGAACCGCCCCCGCGCCTTTGCTTCCCCGCCATGCAGCTTCGCGAGCCGGCTCCACTCCTCCGGCTGCGTTCCCTCGATAAAACCGAAAAGCTCTGCCATGTCCAGGCCGAGCCCCGCGTCGAAGTCCCCCGAAGCATTGCCGACCTTTGTCTCCCGGTATCCACCGCGCTCCACGAGCGAGTAGGCGATGTAATCTTCGAACGCTTTCTCGCCGTCCGGTCTCATAGCGTCAGCACCGTCCTCAAGCCGTCTTCCACCGTCAGCATGGCACGTCCACCTACGAGTCCAGCCTTCTCCGCCAGGAACGATTTATCGAGCGTAACGACCTGAGAGACGTTTACCACAGAGTCCCTGGGAAGTCCCGTCTCCCCGGCGGCGACGAGCACGTTCCCCGGAGCCTCCGCAAGCCGGAGGTTCGTCGTCAGGACCGCCGCCAGCACGGTCTTTATGCGGCTGCGGTTGAAGTCATCGGAGGAGACGATGAGCACGGGCCGCCGGTAACCGGGCTCCGAGGCGGGGGGCTCGTGAAGGCCCGCCCACCAGACCTCGCCCCTACGGACCCCGCCGTGTGCTACCACTCGTCTTCAGGCAGAGAATGCTGCTGCAACCGCGTCACGACCGGGTCCAGGCCGCCTTCCTCTTTCGCGCCGTAAACCTCGTCGAGGCGATCCGTGATCCCATCCCCCCGATGCTCCCGGAGATACTCACGTAACGCCCTCGCATACAGCTCGCTACGCGTCATGCCTAGTCTCTCGGCAAGCCCGTCCGCCGACTCGAAAAGCTCGTTCGGAATAGAAACTGCAGTCTTCATGGGCTCAGTATAACCGTAGTCATACCGCTCGGCAACTACCCTGTCGCGGCGGCGGTGATGAGCGCCTGGCGGTGTTCGGTGAGGAGTTCGATCTGGGTGTCGAGAGAATGCTGTGCAGATAAGGTTACTCGGCGACGACGGCCTGCCTCGTTGACGATGCTGGTTTGCTCTGATGGCGACGGTAAGATTATCGGGACTGACTTGGCGACATCAAGATTGATCCGGGTTCTTGTGGAACCTCGGCTAAGGTTCGCCACAGCGTTTCGTCCTAGCGGAGATGACAAATAGAGAGCTAGGAACTGCGGGTTAGCCGTATGTGCATCTACTTTTGCACAATAGCAATCGGCTTTGACTATTGCGCGGCCAAGATCCGGCGCAACGCAGCCTCTCCCCACATGGTTATTGGCATCGCCTAGCCCAGCTATCAACAAGTCACCTGCTTGTACGCTGTGTTTGAGCAATGTTGCGTAATGCTCTGTAGGAATGTAGGCCTCATCTTCGTTCTTGAACTCGACCATACCAATATTGCCAAGTCTAACGACGCGGGCACCGGCATCCGAATAATGGCTGCTAGTCAAGGAGCTGCCAAAAGGTCCGTCAGTAATCCAAACCAAAGCCCGTCGCAATTGCACAGTTGGAGCGGGCACGCGTCGGATGCGTTCACTCACCCAACTCCAATACTGGTCTTCGAGAAGTTCGATCATCCGCCGCTTCTTCTCGATGAGAGCGTCTATGCGGGCGGTTTCGGTGTCGAGGAAGTCGGCGATTGCTCGTTGACGCTCTACTGGCAGCACCGGGTACGGTAGATTTCCAACTTGCTCTGCATTGAGGTTGTCTTGTGTGTTGCTCCTGAAATGCTCTTGCAATCGTGGTCGCAGAGATAACAGCCAATACACCAAAAATCGCTGATCCGATAGAGAAGGAATCGGCTCCATGCCCAAAATAGCTTGGTTCCACGATGCTTCCGTATCAAGGACAGATACTGTTCCCACACTTGCATACATAGCAAACAAAACCATGCCTTTTTGTCCGACCGGCAGCCGCTTTGATGCGATACCTTCCACAGTCACACGACGCTCAGTACGTCGGACTAGAGGCTGCGACGTCATGTCGCCAATCGCCACCCAGGGAGTGCCCGTGTCGTCGGACCAGAATTGCGGCTCACCGACCGAGGGAGTTCCACCTGCGGCAAAGCGCGTCACCCTCTTTAGAGCAGTTTGCTCTGGAGTCAATCCGTAACCTCCGCCAGAAGATCCTGGATCTCGCCTTCGAGCTTTATCTCGGCGTCTATCTCTTCCAGCGGGCGCGGGGGTTTGTAGACGTAGAAGTGCCTCGTCAGCGGGATCTCGTACCCGATCTTCGTCTTGCCGTAGTCAACCCAGGCGTCGGGGACGTAGGGCAGGACTTCTTTCTGCATGTAGTCCCGGATCGCCGTCCGGTACTCGACGGACTCCAGCCGCGCCGCCACATCCGCCTCGTACACCACCTTCTTCTCCGGCAGCGGCACGTTCTCGTGGTCGCGCAACTCGGGGTCGGGCAGCGGCTCGCCCTTTTTGTCCGTTATAACCGGGGCCTCCGGGTCGCGGACGGCCAGGGCGTCCCACACGGCGTTCTCCTGGGCGCGGGTCAGGCCGAACTCCGCGAGGACCGGGGCGAGCTTCACGGCCAGCGCCTCCCGGTCGGTCCCTGAGAGTCCGGTGTATTCGGCGAAGCCAGTCTGGAGTCCTTCGCGGGTCGCGTCGTCCAGTTTGGAGAGCTTACGGTCGGCCGAAACCGCTGCCAGTGTTTCTTCGGTTACTTCCCAGCGCAGGCGCAGGGGGCGTTCGGCGGTTATCCGCATCGCGCCGAAGGATTCGTTTGGCAGTATTTTCACGCGGTCGTTCTGCTCGAAGTCTCCGTAGAGTTCTACGATGTCGGAGATGCCCTTTTCGCTGATGCGCTTGCGCTTTTCGCCGAGACTTTTACGCATCTTCTGCCAGGATTCGCGGGCGTCTATTAGTTGAACCTTACCCTGACGTTCATGGTTTTTGCGGTTGGTGACGATCCAGAAGTAGGTGGAGATGCCAGTATTGTAGAAGAGTTGGTCGGGGAGGGCGACGACGGCTTCCAGCCAGTCGTTTTCCAGGATCCAACGTCGTATCTCCGACTCCCCCGAACCGGCGGCCCCGGTAAAGAGCGGCGACCCGTTGAAGACGATGGCGACCCGGGAGCCACCCTCTTCGACGGACTTCATCTTGGAGATCATGTGCTGCAGAAAGAGGAAACTGCCGTCGTTGATGCGCGGCAACCCGGCCCCGAACCTTCCGGCGAAACCTAGCCGGTCGTGCTCGTCATCCACCGCGTTCCGGACCTTCTTCCACTCCACCCCGAACGGCGGGTTGGCGAGCAGGTAGTCGAAGTCCTGCCCGTGCCCGTCCTGCGAAAAAGAGTTTCCGTGGACGATGTGCGCGATGTTCTCCGGGTCTTTTAGCAGCATGTCCGAGCGACACACCGCGTAGGTCTCGGCGTTCAGCTCCTGCCCATAAACCTCAAGTGCAGCATCGGGGTTGCGGGAATCCAGGTATTGTTCGGAGACGGAGAGCATTCCGCCGGTCCCGCAGGCCGGGTCGAGCATGGTTTTGACGATGCCGGGCTTGCTCAGGAGGTCGTCGTCCTCGATAAACAGCAGGTTCACCATCAGCTCGACGACCTCGCGCGGGGTGAAGTGCTCCCCGGCGGTCTCGTTGGAGAGTTCGGAGAACTTGCGGACGAGTTCCTCGTAGATGTAGCCCATCTCGGTGTTGGAGACGTTCTCCGGGCCGAGGTTTATGTCCACGAACTTGCCCAGCACCAGGTAGAGCAGGTTCGCGGAGTCGAGGCGGGTGATCTGGGTGTCCAGGTCGAACTTCTCGAAGACTTCCCGCACGTCCTCCGAGAACCCGGCGACGTAGGCCCGCAACTGGTCGGCCGCCTGCGAGGGATCGTCGAGCACTTTCCGCAAGTCCAGCTCGGAGACGTTGTTGAACTGAACGCCGGTGATGCTGTTGAGAACCGGGTCGAGCCTGCTCGGCAAAGTCCCGTACTTTCCCAGGGCTCGTTTTTTGGTCGGGGCGAGGACGCCATCAAGGCGTCGCAGGACGGTGAGCGGCAGGACCACCCGCCCGTACTCGCTCCGCTTGTAGTCGCCGCGCAACAGGTCGGCCACCGACCAGATAAAAGCGGCGTGGTTGCGGACCTGGTCTCTCTCGGTCGGGCCTGCGAGGTTGTCGCCTCCTAGCGGCGTGCCGTCAGCGTGGCTCTCCACAAACCCTCCAAAACCCTCGAACTTGTAAATACTTGCGTAACTCCCGAAGACCCGCATGATAACAGTCGAGACCTCCGAGATGAACGCACTATCCGGGATCTTTATCATACGCAACCCAAATAGCCCCCAACGCTTGTGCGAAAACCATCAGAGAGTAGAATGGTGCAACGGCAGAGGTATTGGAGCAGCGGGTGAGCGAGCTAGAACGGCACGAAGACGAAAGTCCGGACAGCAAAGAGTCCAACCCATATCTCTACCTGTCACTATGCCTGGGGTTCATAATTGCCACGGTCCTGATCATTACTACCATAGGGGCAGCCATAACAGGCTTCCCGTTCGTAATAGCCGCTGCGGTATTCCTCGGAATAGGCGTTAACGAACTACGTGGGGAGCAACGCGCCGTTTCGCAACCAATCAGCCAGGAACGCGAACTTCTCTCCGCAATCCGGGACAACGGCGGCAGCATCACCCCGGCAGAGGCCGCAATGGAGACTTCGCTGACCGTACGCGAGGCCGACGAAATGCTCTCAGAGCTGGCGGGCGGTGGGCATCTACAAGTTGAGAGCCATTCCGGCGCCATCTACTATTCATTGCCCGGAAGGCGCGCCGAACTCGGCTAGATCTGCGGCCGATCCGGAGTCTCGCCCCCGGCGACCTCTCGCACTACCTGTACGAAGTTTTCGACGAGCGGAGACTCATCTCTCTCCAGCCACGCGAGCCCGAGCCAGCTAAACGCGTCGGGAGCATCCAATGGCCGGTAGACTACGCCTTCCCGGTGCATACGGCGGGCGGATTCGGCGAGGATGGCTATACCGATGCCGCTAGCGACGAGACCGATGACGGTCTGCAGGTGAACCGAATACTGGGCGACTTTCGGGAGGGCTCCCACACGCCCGAGCAGCTCGACGATCTGGCTGTGAGAGCCGGGTTCCAACTGTCGTTGGAAGAAGATGAGCGGCAACCCCGCCACCTCGTCGAGCGGAATAGCCTCGCTGCCCTCCAGCGGATGCCCGATGGGTAGAGCAACGACCAGAGGCTCCGCCAAGACCGGCTCGAACCTTATCTCCGGCGCCCGCATCGGCAACCGCACTAGCCCCACCCTTATCTCCTCGGCGTAGAGAGCCTCTACCTGCTCCACGCTGGCAAGCTCTCTAAGGTCCAGTTCGACACCCCTGAACCGCTTCCGAAACCGCTGCAGCGCGGGCGGCAGCAGGCTCAGCGTCGCCGAACTGACGAAGCCGATCTCCAACCGCCCCCGCAGCCCCAACCCCGCTCCCCGCGCCTCCGCCCCGGCCTCCTCCACCGAAGCTAGTATCTCCCGCGCCCGCACCAGAAATGCCCGCCCGGGATCCGTCAACTCTACCCGCCGGGTACTCCGCTCAAGGAGCTTCACCCCAAGCTCGTTCTCTAGACCCTTGATCTGGATGCTCAGCGGCGGCTGACTCATGTGCAGCCCCTTCGCCGCCCGCCCAAAGCTCCGCTCCTCCGCCACCGCAACGAAATACCTTAACTGTCTGAGCTCCATTATTTATTTGTAAAACATATCAATATAAGTGTCAAAGATATATTGGACATATGTAAACCCACGGATTAGGCTCTGTTTAACCAGAAACAGGCACTCTCCGAGCAGTAGGAGGAGCTCTATGAAACACTACGAAGCCATAGTCATCGGGTGCGGAGGGTTGGGCTCTGCGGCTCTGTACTGGCTCTCGCGGGATTTGGGGGCTTCGGTGCTCGGCATCGAGCAGTTCAAGCTCGGACACGTGAGAGGGGCTTCGCAGGACCACTCGCGGATCATCCGTCTCGCCCAGCACCAGTCCGAGTACGCCGCCCTCGCCCCGGATGCTTACGAGGCTTACTATCACATTGAGCAGGAGTCGGGGGTGCAGGTCCTTCAAAAAACCGGCGGACTCGTTATAGAGGCGGTAGACGAGCGGGACCCGGAAAAGGTCGGGACGCGCAACGTGGAAGGTTACGTCGCAGCGTTCGAGGAGTTTGGTTTCGACTACGAGCTTCTGGAACCTGACGAGTTGATGTATCGCTGGCCGCAGTTCCAGCTCAAGGGTACGGAGAAGGCCATCTATCAGGAAGAATCCGGGCTGGTGGACGCTGGCAAGACCAATGCGGTCCACGTCGCACTGGCCCGGGCCCGCGGTGCACAGGTCCTGGAAGAAACACCGGTACGAGCGGTGCGACCTAGTGGTGAAGGTGTTGAAGTCGTTACGGACGAGGAGATCTACTACACTGACCGCGTCGTGATCGCCAGCGACGCCTGGACGAACCAGGTTTTGGCGGAGACCGGAACGCAGCTTCCGTTGACCGTTACCCAGGAACAGGTGACCTACTACGCGACGCCGAACCTGCGGGAGTTCGCGCCGGAGAACTTCCCGGTCTTTATGTGGCACGGGGCTTACAACTTCTACGGGTTTCCGGTCTACGGCGAGGTGGCGACCAAGCTCGGTCAGCACATGGGCGGCCACGAGGTAACGGCCGACACCCGGACCTTCGAGCCCGACCCAGAGCGGAAGCAGCGCTACCACGACTTCCTGAATCGGCATTTGCCGGGTTTTTTGGGGCCGGAGCTCTACACCAAGACTTGCCTGTACACTGTCCCGCCGGATCAGAATTTCGTCCTAGATACTTTGCCGGATCATCCGCAAATATCCGTTGCGATCGGCGCCGGCCACGCGTACAAGTTCGCCGGCCTGATCGGACGCATCCTCTCCGAGCTGGCCCTCGACGGTGAGTCCAACTACCCCATCGAACCATTCAGCATCGAACGTCCGGCCCTCACCGACAACTCGTTTCAGAAGGCTTTTCACGCCTAATGAGTGAGACAGGTACGAGAGCGCACTTCGGTTCGACGAACGGGAAAGCTCCGGCTCATATAAGGCGTGACCGGCGGACGTTGGGTCAAACGGGCACCCTGCTGGAGCGCGGCGTGGACTTCGAGCGTCTTTGCAGAGAGCGGCTCGGGAAAGTGCAGATCGAGATGAAATCCCGCGAGATCGGGGCGCTGCTCCTGACGGATACCATGAACATCCACTACACGACGGGCGTCAGCGTAATACCGATTTGGACAGCCTCGAACCTGGCCCACTACGTTCTCGTGCCGGCCGAAGGAAGCCCGTGGTCTTCGAGATGGCGCGGGCAAAATTCCGGGCCGAGGAGTTCTTCCCGGACGTCCGCAACGCCTACCATTGGCAGGCTCGCTTCGCGGAGCAGATGGCCCCCGAAAGGTCTGTCGAGTGGGCGGCCGAGATAAAAAGTGTGCTGGTGGATTGGGGTGTCGCGGACGAAAAACTTGGCGTGGACTGCCTGGACTTTCACGGTTTCACAGCGCTCCAGGCTCAGGGGCTTTACCTCGCGGATGCCGACGAGCCGATGGAAGCGGCGCGCATCATCAAGACTTTGGATGAGATCGAGCTTATGCGGCAGTCCGCAGCCGTGTGCGAAGCGGCGCTCTACGACTTGGAGGAAGCCATACGTCCGGGCATCAGCGAGCACGAACTTCTAGGCATCTTCCAGAAGAAGCTGATCTCCCTCGGCGGCGAGCACTGCTTTACGCGCCTGCTCTCCACAGGACACAAAACAAATCCCTGGTTCCACGAAGCCGGCAGTAAACTCGTCCGTCCCGGAGACCTGGTAGCCTTCGACACCGACGCAACCGGCCCCGAAGGCTACATCTGTGACGTCTCCCGCACCTTCCTGTGCGGCGACCAAGCAACGTACATCCAGAGAGATGCCTACAAAACGGCCCATGACTTCATTCAGGAGTTGGCCTCGAAACTCCGTGCCGGCCTGTCCTACGGCGAGCTGCTGGAAGACCTTCCCGAGTATCCCGCCGTCTACAAAGAGCAGCGCTACCCGTTCGTGCTGCACGGTGTCGGCACCGATGACGAGCCTCCGTTCCTGGCCTTTCCCGACGAATCCGGGGCCGAGAAACTCGAAGGAGAGTTCAAGGAGAACATGGTCGTCAGCGTGGAATTCTACACGGGCAAAGTTGGTGAGCAGGACGGCGTAAAGCTGGAAGACGAGGTCTGGATCGTCCCAGACGGCCCCGTAATGCTCTCGCTGTATCCGTACGAGGAGAAGCTGCTCTCGTGACCCGTAAGCCTCAGCCATGGCAGACACTTCTCTGTGGCTGGTACATTACGGCAAACAAACCACTGCACGCAATCTCCAGGAAAGGAGGAACAGGATGACCCTCGACCCCACGGATTACAAGACCCGGCACTATACACAACATCATTCACCGGAGGACTACACGAAAGAGGAGACCTACACACCTACTCGGGCACCGGTGGATCTCGCGGTCACCCTGCTCCCCGAGGCCTACACTTCCCGGGAGTTCTTCGACATAGAACGCGAGAAGGTGTTTGCTTCGAGCTGGATCGCCGTGGGTTGCATCTCCCAGATCGCGGAGCCTGGACAGACGCTCGTCGCCAAGGTGGCCGGACGCTCGATCATCGTTACCCGAAACAAAACCGGAGAGCTGAAAGCCTTCCACAACGTCTGCCGCCACCGGGCCGCCAAGCTGCTCGACGAAGGCTGCCACGGCCTGCGCTCCAACCGCATCCGTTGTCCCTACCACTCCTGGACCTACGACCTGGACGGCAACTGCCTCGGCACCCCACTCTTCGAAGGTTCGGACATCCCAGAGGATATGCAAGCCGTCTTCGGCACCGACTCCGTAAAAGGCTTCGACAAAGCCGAGTACGGCCTGTTGCCCGTGCGGGTAGAGAGCTGGGGGTTCCTACTATTCATCAACCTCGACCCGAACGCAGGGCCGCTAACAGAGCAGCTCGGCGACCTGCCGGAGCGCTGTTCCGGATATCGACTCGACGAGTGGAAGGTCGTGCGCACAAAGAACTACGAAGTGGGCGCCAACTACAAACTTATCGGTGAAAATTTTATGGAGTACTATCATCTACCGTGGGTCCATCCGGAGCTGGTCAAGGTCTCGAAGATGGAAGACCACTATCGCTGGCAAGGGCCGGGAAAGTACACCGGGATGTGCACCACACCGGTCTCCCAAAACACGGATTCCGGCGGCTGGGACGGGCTCCCCCCGATAGACGGGCTCGACGAGGAGGACGCAGAGAGCGGGCGCTTTCTCTGGCTCTTCCCCAACACCGCCGTCGTGGTGCTCCCGAACCACGTCCTTATCATCATCACCCATCCGCAGAGCCCGGATTTCACGATCGAGGAGACAGTGCTGTTGGCCCATCTCGCTTCGGTAGACACGGAAGGTTCCGAGGAAGCTCTGGACCAACTCGCCCGCTTCTGGGACCTGGTGAATTTGCAAGACATCGAGATCGTGGAGCGGGTGCAGGAGGGACTTTCAAACCCGGCGTACCGGGGTGGAAGGATGTGCTATCGTTTCGAGGAGCCGCTGCACCGCTTCCAGAATATGATCATAGACAAAATGGTCGGCCTCGACCGCTTACCACCCGGTGACGAGGAGGAGATGTCCCAAATGTTCGTGGACCCGGTGGAGACCCCCGACTGGACGAGCCCGAGCTAGAACCCGGAGAGAGGCCACCATGCCCGACCTGCGTACAGAGCTATTCATCGCCAACGAGTGGACGCCAGCCCACAAAGGCGAGACCTTCCACGCCATAGATCCCTCCACCGAAGAAGTACTCGCCTCCGTTTCGCGCGGCGGCCCGGAGGACATAGACGACGCAGTAGCCGCCGCCCGCGAAGCCTTCGAGGGGCCGTGGCATAACGTTACACCGCAGGAACGAGGACGGCTCCTGTACAAAGTGGCGCGGGAACTAGAGACGAGGATAGACGAGTTCTCAGAACTTGAAACCTTAGACACCGGCAAGCCGCTGGCGCACGCCCGCGGTGAGATCTCTGGCTGCGTCGACTACCTAGACTACTACGCGGGTACGGCGGACAAGATCCACGGCGAGACTATCCCGCTCGGCCCCGACTACCTAAACTACACCGTCCGCGAGCCGCTCGGCGTAACGGCCCACATCGTGCCGTGGAACATGCCACTGTCTATGGTCTGCCGCAGCCTCGCCCCCGCCCTCGCCGCCGGCAACACCGCCGTCATAAAGCCCGCCGAGCAGACGCCGCTAACAGCGCTCAAGTTCGCCGAGATCTTCCTAGATCTGGGCTTCCCCCCCGGCGTCTACAACGTCGTCCCCGGTTTCGGTGAAGATGCAGGGAAAGCGCTCAGCGAGCATCCTGGCATAGACTCCATCACCTTTACCGGCTCCGTCGAAACCGGTCGCAACATCCTCCACGCCGCAGCCGAACACGTAAAGCCTGTGGTGCTGGAGCTCGGTGGCAAGTCGCCCCAGATCGTCTTCGCCGACACCGACCTGAACCTCGCCGCGACCGAGATCTCCAAGGGAATCTACTCCAACACCGGCCAGTACTGCGACGCCGGCTCCCGCCTAGTCGTCGAAGAAAGCGTAAGAGAATCGCTCCTGGAGAAAGTGCTGGATCACTCCCGCCAGGTAAAGCTCGGCGAGGGCATAAACAACCCCGACATGGGACCGTTAGTCTCAGCCGAGCACCTGGAACGTGTCCTGGACTATATCGAAACCGGTCGGGAAGAAGGCGCCAATATGCTGATCGGTGGCCGGGCCGAAGAGTTCGAGCGCGGGTACTTCGTCTCGCCGACAGTATTCGATGGAGTAGAAGGAAACATGCGAATAGCGCAAGAGGAAATCTTCGGTCCCGTGCTCTCGGTCATGCCCTTCTCGGGCGACGACGAAGCAGCGGAGATAGCCAACGACTCCAGCTACGGACTGGCAGCCGGCATCTTCACGAAGGATATTGACCGGGCCATGCGCTTCGCCAGCGAAGTACAGGCCGGTTACGTCATGATCAACGAGTACCACACGGGCGGCGTCGGCTCTCCGTTCGGAGGCTATAAACAGAGCGGCATCGGCCGGGAGAAAGGATTAGTCGCACTAGACAACTACACCCAGATCAAGAACGTCGTGCTGAGGGTGCGTCGCTAGGTGGATTCGTCTAGTTGTGTGACTCATCGATAGAAAAGAAGGTCTGAAGTAGTTTTCGGGTATGGTTGATCTACCGGGTTCGGAAGCTTTTTCGGACTAGCAATTTTGGCAGCGGTAGGGTATCTTGAGCCCGTCGCACGGCAGGTAGTTTCTGGAGAAAACGGGTCTTTGCGGAGGGAAAGGAATCTAGATGGTTAAAGGCCATATTGGACGCGGGTCGCAACCACGCTACGCACTGTGGCTGACACTGGCATTGATTGGAGGGCTGTCGCTGGGCGTGATGGCTATTATCATGGCTGGCGGCGCGGCAGAGGCAAAGTCGGCCCGGGGCGGGCAAGAGACGATATAGTACGTCGTCCCGGCGGAACCGCCCGAGGGCGTCGTCTACGACCAGCGGACCAAAGCTTTCTACGGTGGCGACGTGTCGGATGGCACGCTATATAAGGGTACGCTAGACGATCCGACGGCGGAAGTCTTTCTTCCGGCCGGCGCCCCTGACGGTCGCACTGAAGCCGTGGGGGTCAACGTAGATAAGGAAGGCCGTCTGTACGTGGCGGGTGGGAGCACCGGCACCCTGTTTGTCTACGACATCGAGACGAAAGAAGAGGTCGCCCGGTTCGAGACCGGGGCGGGCGGTTTTATCAACGACGTTACCATCACGAAAAAAGGCGACGTTTACTTTACGGACTCCTTCCATCCGTTTATCTACAAGGTCACGGAAGAGCAGGTAGAGGCTGGCGGGGGTGTTCCGGAAGCCATATCGCTGTTGCCAGAAGTGAACTACGGATCAGGGACGCAGAATCCCCTCAGTCCGTTCAACGCCAATGGCATCCGGGCCATGCAAAACGGTAAGTATGTGATCTTCTCCGATACGAACGACGGCAAACTCTACCGCCTGGAGACGGCTACCAATGAGATACAGGAGATCCAGGTTCAAGGCCAAACAAATAACCCCGATGGACTAGAGCTCCGGGGCCACACCCTCTACGTGGTAGACAATCAGAACGAGTTGATAGTCAAAGTGTGGCTCTCGGGCGACTACCTGGAGGGCCGGGTGGTAAGCAACACGACCAGCCCCGAGTTTCACACCCCGACCACGGTTTCCATAGCCGGCGGAAGGCTTTTGGTGGCAAACGCCGAGTTCTTTGACCAGTCGGAGGCCGGGCCACCTTACTACGTTGTGAGTATTCCGAAGCCCTAGCGCTGTTCGGAGGCGACTTGCGGGATACGCCGGAGCGCGTATCCCACAGGTTCCGTCAGTCTTCGGTGCCGGGTTCCGCGTCGGACTCCCCCGACTTTTCCCGCTTGCTCCGGTACATGTACCGGTCGGCCTCTCTCAGTAGCTGGGCGGCCTCTTTCTCACCCGTGCCCGTGTAAGCCAGTCCTACGCTGGCGCCGATTCGCAACTCTAGCTCCCCAATAGCAAAAGGCGACTTGAGTGCTGCCTCCGTACGTCGGGAGACTTCACTGGCTGTCTCGGTGTCTACGCCTTCCAGCAAAACGATGAATTCGTCCCCGCCTATGCGGGCGGCGGTGTCAGAAGGTCTCAAACAACGCTCGATGCGACCGGCGGCCGCCTCCAGCAGCGTGTCTCCCACCTCGTGACCGTGGAGGTCGTTGATCTCTTTAAAGCCGTCGAGGTCCATATAGAGCAAACTAACCGGCTCTTTATGTTGCCTGGCTTGCCGGAGTGCGTGGGAGAGGCGGTCGAACAGCAGCCTGCGGTTGGCCAGCCCGGTCAAAGTATCGTGGGTCGAGCGGTACTCTAGCTTCTGCTCCAGGCGCCGGCGCTCGGTTATGTCGATAGCCACACCGATAACACCCTCTACCTCGCCACTCTCGTCCTTCTGTGGGGTTTATGTAGCGTGGAAAGACCTGTCACCGATCTCTACCGTGGCTACGACTTCCTCTCCCGAAAGGGCCCGCCGCACATTTTCCAGTACGCCCGGGAACGCCGAGTAGATCTCGAACACCGAGTAGCCTATGCTCCGGCCGGGTTCGAGTCCGAGGGTCCGTATCACGGCGCCGTCCTCGAAAGTGAACACCCCTTCAGAGTCCAGGGCAAAGATGATCACCGGCGCGTTGGAAGCGATAGCCCGCAGCCGCCGCGAGGCTGCCCTCGCTCCTACGCAACGCCTCCTCGTACCTCTTCCGATCTGTGATGTCTCGCGCTACTCCAAACATGCCCGCTACATTGCCCTCCCCATCCCGGTACGGGCCTTTGGTAGAGAGGAAGGTGCGCGTCATCTGCCCCTCTGCCGCTTTAGTATCCTCTGTGGTACGGGTCTCTCCCGCGGCCAAAACCTCCTGGTCCGCTTCGATTACTTCTTGTCCGTCCTCTTCGGAGAATAGCTCTATGTCATCTTTACCGATTATCTCCTCGACGCTCTTGCCGAGCGCTTCGGCTCCGGCTCTTTTTATCATCAGATAGCGGCCCCGGAGGTCTTTTACGAATACGGCGTCGGTGGTGCCCTCCATTACTGATTGCAACAGGTCGTGGCTCCCTTTCAGTTCGTTCTCGGCCTGTTTGCGATCTGTAACGTCTTGCGGCTAGGCGACGAAGTATAGCGGGTGGTCCTCCGTGTCCCGCACGATGGAGACACTGGTCATTGCCCATATGACACGACCGTCGGCGCAAACATAGCGTTTCTTGTGCTGGTAGCTGTCTAATTCTCCCGCTAATGCCTGTCTCACGTAGTCTAGCGTGGCTTCTACATCTTCCGAATGAGTAAAGTCTAGAAAAGTCTTCTCCAGAAGATCTTCTTCCGAGTAGCCGAGCATCTCGCACATCGCGCGGTTGACCCGGAGGTAGCGTCTGCTTTCGGGGTCGGCCAAAGACATGCTAACGGCCACGTCGTCAAAGGCGCTCCGAAACCGGGCCTCCGCGTCTCTCAGCTTCTCCTCGGCCAGCTTGCGCTCCGTTACGTCGCGGGAAGTGATCACGACGCTCCCCATGCTCGGGTCGTCGAGCAGGTTGACGGCCAGAGACTCCAGGTAGCGTCACGTACCGTTTGCGTACCGATACCGGAACTCTACGGGCTCCTTCGACAAGTATTCCGGATACGCAAGAACGTTGGCGAACTCGGCCGAAACTTTCTCCAGGTCGTCCGGGTGAACTTGCTCTAGGACGTGACTCCCCACCAACTCCTGTGGCCCATAACCAAGTATGCGCTCTTGAGAAGGGCTCTCGTAGGTGATGGTCCCGTCGTCCTCGACGACCGTAACCAGGTCCGAGTAGTTCTGTACGATGGCGCGAAAGCGCTCTTCGCTGCCCCTTAGCCTCCCTTCAGCCTCCTCCCGCCCGGTGACGTCGCTCATGATCCCGACATGATGCGTGATATGCCCCGTTTCGTCGCGTACAGCGTCGGCGTTGAGCTCATTTCAGAAAAGCGTGCCATCTTTCTTGTAGTTGCGCAAAACGCCGGTCCACTCGACATCGTCGTTACGAGCCTGGCGGTTCTCCCACAGCTCATCGAGCGCCGGCTGATCGGTATCGCCAGCCTGCAGGAAACGGGGGTTGAGGCCGACAACTTCCTCTGAATCATAGCCGGTGATGCGCTCGAAAGCACTGTTGACGAAGACTATCGGGTCATCCGGGGCTGAAGCATCAGTGATCATGACACCGTTCTGAATGGCGAAGAGGGCCCGTTGCAGTAGTTGTAATTCGCCTTGTAGCCCAATGTCTGCCCGTGCATCTATAGTCAACTCATCCTCCGCCGCTAATCCCTACTACTTTACAACACAACAATCAGCAGGCTTGCATGCCCGCTTTTCAGGCGCAACTGTTCGTCGTAATATCTCGCTGTTTCTACGACTAAGGTACGACTAAGGGCTCAGAGTGGATCAGCCTTCATGGAGCCTCTTTAATCCCAAATCTTAGAACTTAGTCGGTGACGGTATCCTGGCACAAAAAATTGTCTGTGTTGGGTCCCACAGGTTGGATTCTATCTTGCCGTACCTCGATACTGCCCCTCGACCGTGTGACTGTTTCGTGCCTGGTTGCCGGGTACTACCGTCCGTTAAAGTTCGCCTCCCGCTTCTCGAAGAACGCTGTCACGCCTTCTTTGTGGTCCTCTGTGTGACCGCAGAAGGTCTGCCCTTCGGCCTCTCTCTCCAGTGTAGTCTCCAGATCGTTCTCGAAGCTGGCGTGCAGGGCTTGCTTGATCCTCCCGAGTGTCTGGGTGGGCATGGTAGCCAGATGTTCCGCGAGCGCCGCTGCTTCTTCCGATAACACCTCATCGGCCACGACCTTGTTCACCATCCCGATGCGGTACGCTTTTTCAGCTTCTACCGCGTTACCAAGCATAGACATCTCCATCGCACGCCCGAGTCCGACGACACGTGGCAAGAAGAACGAGACTCCGGCGTCGGGCATCAGCCCGATCTTTACGAACGCTACCGAGAACTTCACGCTCTCGGCGGCGACGCGTAGGTCGCAGGCCAGAGCGAGCCCGACACCCGCCCCGTAGACCGGACCGTGCAGCGCGGCGATCACGGGCTTCTCCATTCCGGTTATTTTCGTGATAGTCTGGCTGTAGGTCTTGCGGAGGTACTCACCGAGGTCGGGCGCCTCTTCACCGTCCCGCTGCAAGTCTTCGCCCCGCAGGTCCGCCCCGGTGGAAAAGCCCCGGCCCTCGCCCCGGAGCACCACGCAGCGGACCTCACCGTCTGCCGCTACGCTGTCCAGCGCATCGTGCAGGTCCTGATGCAATTGGCCGTTGAAGGCGTTGAGCACTTCGGGACGGTTCAAGGCGAGGGTCGCCACGCCGTTGTTTTTCTCGTAGACGAGCGTCTCGTACATGCTAGATCCTTCCGGCCAACTCTTCGAAGTAGTCGAGTGAATCGGGGTTGCTGAGAGAGTCTTTGCTCGCGGCTTCGTTAGCAGGTTCACCGGCCAGGATCTTCTTTACCGGCACCTCCAGTTTCTTGCCGTTGAGGGTCTGCGGGATCTCCTCTATCTCGTAGATGTAATTCGGCACGTGGCGCGGCGAGCAGTTCTCCCGGATGCTCGTGCTGATCTCTTTTTTGAGGTCGTCGGTGAGCTCTGCGCCTTCTTCGAGGACTACGAAGAGCGGCATTACCGACTCGCCCTCTTCTTTGGGCACGTCCACGACGAGGCTTTCCTGGACCTGGGGGACGGCGGCGACGGCCCGGTAGATTTCGGCTGTGCCCATTCTTATGCCGCCTCGGTTTATGGTGGAGTCGGAACGGCCGTAGATCACGGCGCTGCCGCGTTCGGTGATCTTGATCCAATCCCCGTGCCGCCACACGCCAGGATACATCTCGAAGTAACTCTCCTCGTACCGCTCACCACTCTCATCCCCCCACAGAAACAGCGGCATAGAAGGCATCGGTTCGGTTATGACCAGCTCACCCACATCTTCTACGACGGGCAAGCCTTCCTCGTCGAAGGCGTGGACGCTGGCCCCGAGCGACCGGCACTGTAGCTCTCCGGTGTGGACCGGCAGCAGTGGAACCCCGCCGACGAACGCCGTACAAAGGTCGGTGCCGCCACTGGTCGAGAAGAGCCACACCTCGTTCCCGACGTGCTCGTAGACCCACTCGAAACCCTCCGGCGGAAGCGGGGATCCGGTCGAGCCTGTGGCCCGGAGCGCAGAGAGGTCGTAGCCCTTTCCGGGCTCTATGCCCGCGTCTTTGCAACCGGTCAGGTAACTGGCGCTGGTTCCGAAACAGGTCATTCCCGTCTTCTCAGCGAACTCCCAAAGAGTGTTCATATCCGGGTAACCGGGGCTTCCGTCGTAGAGTAGCGCGGTTCCGCCGACGAGCAGGCTGCTGGCGACGACGTTCCACATCATCCAGCCCGTCGTGGTGAACCAGAAGAAAGGATTACCTTCCCGGACGTCCATGTGCAGGCTGAGCTTCTTGAGGTGCTCCAGCAGGACGCCGCCGTGTCCATGCACCAGAGCTTTCGGTAGTCCTGTGGTGCCGGAGGAGTAGAGTACCCACAGCGGATGGTCGAACGGGACTTGTTCGAACTGAAGTTCAGTTCCCTCGTTCTCCGAGATCAACTCGTTCCATAGGACTACGTTGTCTAGCCCGCTCGTATCCGGCTCCTCGTTCAGGTACGGGACCAGCACCGTTTTCTGGAGGCTCGGCATCTCACTCTGTAGACGCGCCACGGTCTCCGTACGGTCGAAGTCTTTTCCGCCGTAGCGGTAGCCATCTACGGTGATGAGGACCTTGGGTTCTATCTGGGCGAAGCGGTCCACGATGCTCTCGGCCCCGAAGTCCGGCGAGCAGCTCGACCACGTCGCGCCCAGGGAAGCGGTTGCGAGGAAGGCTACGAGTGCCTCCGGTGTATTCGGCATGTAGGCCACCACCCGGTCCCCACGCTCGACTCCCAGTAAGCTCAAGCCTGCAGTGAGAGCCGCCACCCGGTTGTGAAGCTCCTGCCAGGTTACCGTCCCGAGGTCCCGGACCTCTGACTGGTGCATGATGGCCGGTTCGTCGGGCCGTGCGTTAGCGTGGCGGAAGACATGCTCGGCGTAGTTCAGCTCCGCGCCGGGGAACCACTCCGCTCTCGGCATTTGTCGACTGACAAGCACCTCCGTGTACGGTTTCGACGCCTGTACTTCGAAATACTCCCAGATGGAGGCCCAGAACTCTTCCAGATCCGCCACCGACCATTCCCAGAGCTCCTCGTAACTCTCGAACGAAAGTCCTTTGGTCTCCTCCAGCCACTGCATGTAATGAGCTATATTAGAGTTCTCTTTAAGCTCTTCGGACGGTTCCCAGAGTAGGGTTCCTTCGGTAGCTTCGGTCACTTTCCATCACCCCTTCTTACGGGCCATCCGGCCTTCGATTTTCCAGTAGTCCTCTCGCCCTAAGTTTCTTCAAGTTCGACCAGCACAGCTCCGCCGGAGACGCTGTCGCCCTCTCCGTAGGGAAGCGAACTCACCACCCCATTGTGAGGAGCTGCCACCGAGTGCTCGGTCTTCATCGCCTCTAAGACAAGGATAAGCTGCCCCTCCTCGACCTCGTCGCCTTCGTTTACCAGCGCTTTCACTACCGAGCCCGGCATCGGAGCCGTGAGGCTTGCGCCGCCGGCGTCCGCCCCGCCAGAGCCTACTTCGTCCACATTTAGCGGCGATGATTTTGAGAGCCGGTAGCTCTCTCCGTTCAAAGCGATTAGGACATCTGCATCCTCTATGGCGAAGGCCCCCACAACATGCCGACCATCGAATCTGGCCTGGATCTCCCCCTCTTCCACAAAGAGCACCTCGACGGTAGCTTCCCGTCCGTCCAGCCTCAGTTTTAGGGTTCCGGTCCCTGAACGTTCGACCTCGACCCTGTATTCCTCCTCATTCACCTGGTAGCGTAGGCTTATGGCTCCTCCTAGGCGCCAGGGACCGCCTGCAAATGGGTCTCCTCGCCACCCGATCGCAGACCGTGAGAGGTCGCCAACCGCCGCTAGCAGGACGGCCTCTTCTGGGGGAGAAGGAGTCGGCGGAGCCTCGGTAAGTCCGTGCTCTTCGAGAAATTCGATGGTGGTCTCCCCACTCTCGAAGGAGGGATGATCCACGATACGGCGCAGCAATGGGAGGTTCGTCGGGACACCGAGAACCGTGTAGTCGCCGAGCGCCCTGCGGAGCCGCAAGATAGCCTTCTCGCGGTCAGCCGCGAAGACGATGAGCTTGGCGATCATCGGGTCGTAGTGGAGCGACACTTCGTCGCCCGTTTCGACGCCGGTGTCGTTGCGTATGCCAGGACCTTCAGAGGGGGCGAAGCGCAAAAGTTCCCCACCCGCCGGTAGGCTCGTGCCCTCCTCTTCAGTGTAAATACGCACCTCTATAGCGCTGCCCCGCGGTGAAACGTCCCCTTGGGAGATCGGCAGTGCATCTCCAGCGGCAATAGCAAGCTGGAGATGCACGAGGTCCAGGCCCATTACGAGCTCCGTAACTGGATGCTCGACCTGCAAGCGTGCGTTCATCTCAAGAAAGTAAAACCCTTCCTCTGCCTCATTGAAGAGGAACTCGACAGTCCCTGCGTTACGATAGTCGGCTTCTTTAGCCAGACGCACCGCCGCAGCGCATATCTCCTCTCGCAAGTCTGGGCTCAAAGCCGATGAAGGAGCTTCCTCGACGACCTTCTGGTGTCTGCGCTGGATCGAGCACTCACGCTCGTAGAGATGTACGACGTTACCGTGATGGTCAGCTATGATCTGAACCTCAATGTGTCGCGGGTCTTCCACCAGCTTCTCGAGAAACACCGACCCTTCCCCAAATGCGGACTCAGCCTCCCTCTTAGCACTCTGGAGGGCCTCTGCGAAGCTCTCTGGTTCGTGTACGGGCCGCATTCCACGGCCACCACCACCGGCGCTCGCCTTTATTAAGACAGGGTACCCGATCTCTTCAGCCTCTTCGGCGAGACGCTCTTCACTTTCGTCTTCACCTGAATAGCCTGGAATAGTTGGCACATCCGCGTTTCTCGCCAGCTCCTTCGCCCGGATCTTGTCTCCAACCTTCTCCATCTCCTCCGCGGGAGGCCCGACCCAGATAGCTCCAGCCTCCTCGACCGCCCGGGCCAGTTGAGCGTTCTCCGAAAGGAAACCATACCCCGGATGGACCGCTTCCGCCCCCGACTCCTCTATGACCTCCGAGATCCGTTCTAGGTTCAGATAGCTCTCGGTCGCCGGGGCCGGTCCCAAAAGATAAGCCTCGTCGGCGAGCCGGACGTGCATCGCCCCCTCGTCAGCCTCCGAGTAGATGGCGATGGTTCTTATTCCGAGCTCCTTACACGCCCGAATAATGCGCACGGCTACCTCGCCGCGGTTCGCGATCAGCAGCTTGCCAAAGCTCACAACTCCATCCTCCAGGCGGGCTCGCGTTTCTCTAAAAAGGCTGCCAGACCCTCCTGCCCCTCCTCCCCCGTGCGCAGTTCCGCAATGCGCTGCGCCGTGATCTCTGTGGCTTCACCGGGTCTCGCTTCCCTGAGTTCCCGCAAAAGAGCCTTCGTAGCGACCAAAGCCTCCGGGCCGCCCGCGAGGAGCCCTTCGACCTTCTCCTGAACAGCCTCATCGAGATGTCCTTCGGCAGCTGCCTGGTGAACCAACCCGATTTCGCAGGCCCTGACCGCGCCGAAGCGCTCCCCGGTCAGGAACAAAGCCCTGGCTTGGGAATGTCCGATCTTGCACAAGACAAACGAGGCGATGGTCGCCGGCGAGATCCCCAAACGCACCTCAGAGAAAGCGAATACGGTTCCTTCCTCTGCTACTACCACATCCGCCGCTGCCACAAGCCCGACTCCTCCCCCAATAGCCGCACCCTTGACGCGCGCAACGACCGGCTTCGGACAGCTCTCGACCGCCTCGAACATCTCTGCAAGTTCCCTGGCATCCTGCTGGTTTTCCTCATAAGAGAAGTTTGCGGTATCCCGCATGTATCCGATATCCGCCCCCGCGCAGAAGTAGTCTCCCTCGCCCGTCAGCACGATCACCCGCACATCATCGTCTTCCGCCAACTCCTTCATGGAGTCTCTGATTTCCTCGATGAGACCGGCGTTTAGGGCGTTGCGGACGTCGGAACGGGCAAACGTCACTGTGGCAACCTCATCCTCTTTCTCGATCCTGAGGTGTTCGTAGTCAGCCATACATCACATCCTGAAGATTCCGAAGTGCGTATCTTCGGCCGGGGCGTTGGCGGCGGCTGAGAGACCCAGAGCCAAAACCATTCGGGTGTCAACCGGGTCTATCACACCATCGTCCCAGAGCCTCGCGGTCGAGTGGTAGGGGTTACCTTCCTCTTCGTACTTCTCCAGAATCGGAGCTTTGAACTCTTCACGCTCTTCGTCCGTCAACGCTTTGTCTTCCCGGGCCAGGCTCTCCTCCCGCACGGTTAGCAGAACGTTTGCCGCCTGCTCTCCACCCATTACGCTAATGCGGGCGTTCGGCCACATCCAGAGAAAACGCGGCGAGTAGGCCCGCCCGGCCATGCCGTAGTTGCCGGCCCCGAAGGAGCCACCAAGGATCACAGTGAGCTTCGGAACGTTCGCATTGGCGACGGCCATGACGAGCTTCGCGCCGTCTTTGGCTATGCCACCTGCCTCGTACTCCCGACCGACCATGAACCCGGTTATGTTCTGCAAGAAGACGAGCGGGATACCACGTGACGAGCACATCTCTATGAAATGCGTCCCTTTCAGGGCGCTCTCGGAGAACAAAATGCCGTTGTTGGCGAGGATGCCTACCGGATGACCCATGATCCGGGCAAAGCCGCAGACGAGCGTCTCGCCGTAGAGCGGTTTGAACTCATGCATTCGGCTCCCGTCTACGACCCGGGCGATTATCTCCCGTACGTCGTAGCCCTGACGCGGGTCGTCCGAGATGACGCCGTAGATCTCCTCAGGCTCGTAGAGTGGCTCCTCGGGCTCCACGAAGGTCCAGGGGATATTTTTCTCCTCGTTCAGGTTCTCGACTATCTGCCTCACGATCGCGGCCGCATGCTCGTCGTTCTCGGCCAAATGGTCGGCTACGCCCGAGGTGCGGGCGTGAACGTCTCCACCCCCCAACTCCTCAGCCGTCACCTCTTCCCCGATCGCGGCCTTCACCAGAGGCGGACCACCCAGGAAGATAGTACCCTGCTCCTTGACGATCACGACCTCGTCGCTCATCGCCGGCACGTAGGCCCCTCCCGCTGTACAGTTACCCATCACCGCCGCTATCTGGGGAATGCCTTTCGCGCTCATCCGGGCCTGGTTATAGAAGATGCGTCCGAAGTGATCCCGATCCGGAAACACCTGGTCTTGAAGCGGCAAAAATGCCCCGCCGGAATCCACCAGGTATATACACGGTAGGTAGTTCTGCTCGGCGATCTCCTGCGCCCGGAGGTGCTTCTTGACGGTCATCGGATAGTAAGTTCCGCCCTTGACCGTGGCGTCGTTGGCGACGATCATGACCTCTCTCCCCGAGACACGTCCGATTCCGGTAACGATCCCGGCCGCCGGCACCTCACCGTCGTACATACCGTGGGCGGCGAGCGGCGAAAGCTCCAGAAAAGCGGTATCCGGGTCGAGGAGGTTTTCTATGCGGCCCCGCACCGGCAGCTTGCCGCGTTCCTTGTGCCTCTCTCGGGCCTTCTCGCTACCCCCGCGCTGGGTCTCGTTTGTCTGGCTTCGCAACTCCTCCACCAGTTCTTCGTAGGCTTCGGCGTTCTTCTTGTACTCCTCGCTATCCGGCGAGACAAAGCTCTTTATAGTGCTCATAAATCCTCCGTCAGGTGTCCGCAGATACCGGCCTTAATTACCTGCCCCGGCAACTCCCGCTCCAACAAATTCTCGAGGAGCTGGGCGCAACCGATGAGCGCTTCCAGGTCTACGCCGGTCTCTATACCCATCTCATGCAGCATATGCACGAGGTCCTCTGTGGAGATATTTCCGGTGGCCCCCGGGGCGTAAGGGCTCCCCCCGAGGCCGCCTACACTGGCGTCTATGCAATCCACCCCAGCCTCGAGGGCGGCCAAGACGTTGGTGAGTCCCATCCCGCGCGTATTGTGGAAGTGCAGCCGCAGTGGGATCTCCGGGAAGCGCTCCCGGTAAGCCTCGGCAAGCTCGCATACCTGAGTCGGATAAGCCATCCCCGTAGTATCCCCGTAGGTGATCTCTTCGGCACCAAGCTCGATCAACCGTTCCGAGAGCTCTAACACCCTCTCCTTATCCACTGATCCCTCGTAAGGGCAGCCGAAGGCCACCGAGAGAACCGCGACAAACGGAGCATCAGCTTCTCGCACTATCTCTGCTATACGAGCGGATTGCTCAAGGGAGTCGTCCACGCTCATTCGCACGTTCGATCGGTTGTAGCTCTCAGTGGCCGCGAGGAAGACCTGGATCTCATCGGCCCCGGCCTCCACGGCCCTTTGTGCGCCCTTCTCGTTCGGTACTATCGCCGAGTAGGCTATCCCCGGCCGCCGCTCCAGGTTCGCAAACACCTCCCCCGCGTCAGCCAGAGGCGGGATTGCTTTAGGATGTACGAAAGAGGTCGTCTCGATCTCGCGCAGGCCAGCATCCGCCAAGCAGTTTATGAGCCGGAGCTTGTCCTCAGTCGAGAGGAACACGTCTTCCGCCTGCAAGCCGTCGCGCGGCCCGACTTCCTTTACCTTTACGGCATCGGGAAGGCTCTTCACTGGGACACCATCTCACCCTTCGCCTCGGAGGCGGTCTCTTCCGTCAAGAGCGAGCGGGCGATGATCTGGCGGTTGATCTCGCTGGTCCCCTCGCCGATTTCGTTGATCTTGACCTGTCGCCAATACCGCGCCACGGCGCTCGTCTCCATAAATCCCTCTCCACCCCAGATCTGCACCGCCTGATCCGCCGCGCGCTTCGCGGTCTCGCTGGCAAACACCTTCGCCATGCTCGCCTCGCACCCGAAAGGTCGCCCTTCTTCTTTGAGCCAGGCGGCTTTTAGCACCATATTGCGCGCAAGCTCAACCTCCATAGCCATGTCTGCGAGCTTGAACTGGATAGCCTGGAACTCGGAGATGGACCGCCCGAACTGTTCACGCTCCTTCGCACGCTTTAGCGCCTCGTCGAGACAAGCCTGGGCCAGTCCCACCGAGAGCGCGCCGACTGCGACCCTTCCGGCGTCGAGCGTCTGCAAAAACTGGTTGAATCCCTTGCCGCGCTCACCTAACAGGTTCTCCTCCAGCACCCGGCAATTCTCGAAGTAAAGAGGACGTTGATCCGAGGCCCGCCAGCCGGTCTTCTCGTAGCCGGGACCACGGGTAAAGCCGTCGGTATTCTGGGGGATGATGATGGCGGTCAACTCCGGCTTGCCGTTCTCCCGCGTCCCGGTACGGGTGATCGCCGTTACGCCGCCGGTTATGTCCGTCCCGCCGTTGGTGATCCACTTCTTGGAGCCGTTCACGGTCCACTTCCCGTCGGCGAGCTCGGCGGTAGTTTGGGTGCCGCCGGCGTCGGTGCCGGCATTCTCCTCGGTGAGGCCAAAAGCCCAAAGCTTCTCGCCGCCCCGGATCACCTCGCCGAGGAAGTGCTCTTTCTGATCTTCGGTCCCGAAAGCAGCAATCGGTGAGCAACCCAGAGATATGTGCGCTTCCATCGTTATGCCGACGGAGGTATCCGCGCGGCAGATTTCTTCCAGCGCCAGGTTGTAGGCGACGAAGTCCCCGCCCGAGCCACCATACTCCTCGGGGATGGTCACGCCCATAAACCCGAGTTCGGCCATACTGGCGATGATGTCGTAGGGGAACTTCTGCTCGCGGTCTAGCTGTTCCGCCCGGGGTCCTATCTCTTCTTGCGCGAAGTCGCGGGCGAGATCCCTCCACCGTCGCTGCTCGTCGGTGAGATCAAAGTTCATCGTTACTGCACCTCTCTCAAAGCTCGTAGGGTGTCTCCCGTTGACGCGCTTCCCTTCAAAAGATCAGCTTGCCCTAAGCGTTCCCGAGGAGGTCATAGCGTTCGACGGCGGACTCGGTCAGCTTGTATTTCTGGATCTTGCCGCTCGCGGTCATCGGGTACTCGTCCACGAAGTCCACGTACTTCGGCACCTTGTAGCGGGCGATGTTCTCGCGACAGAATTCCTCTACGTCATCCTCGGTTAGCGTAGACCCTTCCTTCTTGATTACGGCGGCGGCGACCTGCTCACCGTATCTCTCGTCCGGAACGCTGTAGACCTGGACGTCGGAGATTTCGGGGTGGGTGTAGAGGAACTCCTCTATCTCCCGCGGGTAAATGTTCTCGCCCCCGCGCACGATCATGTCCTTCGCCCGGCCCGTTATCTTAACGTACCCGTTTTCGTCCATGACCGCAAGATCCCCGGTGTGCAGCCAGCCGTCCTCGTCTATGACCTCTTCCGTCTTGTCAGGCATCTTGTAGTAGCCCTTCATGACGTGGTAGCCGCGGGTACACAGGTCACCCTGCTCTCCCGGTTCGACCTCCTCGCCGGACTCCAGGTCCACGATCTTTACCTCCACGTCCGGGAGTTTGCGCCCGACCGTCGAGACCCGGAGGTCTATCGGGTCGTCGGTCCGGGTCTGGGTTATAACGGGGCTGGATTCGGTCTGGCCGTAGGCGATGGTGATCTCCTCAGCCCCCATGTCGTTTACGACCTGCTTCATCACCTCTTCGGGACAGGGGCTCCCCGCCATGATCCCGGTTCGCAAACCGGAGGTATCGTATTCCCCGTAGTTCTCGTGCCCCAGCTCGGCAATGAACATCGTCGGGACACCCAAGAGCGCCGTACACTGCTCCTCGTGGACGGCTTTCAAGACCTCCTCCGGATCGAACTGCTCGACCGGCACCATCGTCCCCTCGTGGGTAACGGTATTGAGCGTACCCAGAACGCACCCGAAGCAGTGGAAGAACGGTACCGGTATACACACCCGATCCTCCGGCCCGAGTTCCATACACTGCCCGATGTAGAAGGCGTTTTTGACGATGTTGGCGTGGGTGAGTTGAACGCCCTTTGGGAACCCCGTCGTCCCGGAAGTGTACTGCATGTTTATAGCCTCATCCGGATCTAGCGTGTCCTGCCGCTTCTCGAGATCTCCCGCGGGGACTTCCTCTGCACCTTCGAGAAACGAATCGTAACCGGTGATGCCCGGAGAGTTGGCCGAGGAGGATCCGTCTCCGATGAGCACGACATTCTTCAGGTAAGGCAACCCATCTATCTTCAACTCTTCTGTGGACTCGGAGTCGGCGAGGTCTGGGACGGCGTCTTCCAAGATCTCTACGAAGTCTGCCTCGTTCACGCCCTCGGTAAGAAAGAGCGCCGCAGCATCCGACTGCTCCAGGACATACTGGAGTTCATTTGATCTATATGCTGGGTTGATCGTGACCAGTACGGTCCCGGTCTTGCCGGTGGCAAACTGCAGGACCACCCACTCCGGTACATTTTGTCCCCACACCGCAACGTGGTCTCCCTTTTTGAGACCCAAAGCCATGAGCCCCCGGGCGCATTTCTCCACTGCTTCGGTAAACTCGCGATAAGTGTAGCGTAGACCCCGGTCCACGTATACCAGGGCACCGTCTTCGGGACGCCGCTCCGTTACCAAGTCTAGCAGGGCGCCAACAGTCAGGCCCTCAACGTCCTCTGGTCGCACAGAATCCTCCTAACTCCCGTCCCCAACGGGCGATGAGATCTTGAGTGCTCACTTTAGCACGTACTTTGACTTCCCGTACATCTGCAGACTCGGCAAGTGCTCCATCATTCTCGATGCTGCTGTTAGCCAACGACTTACGAATTTGCCGGCGGTGTTCATACGCTCAGCGGGCCGTCCAGCCGCTATCCATCGTAAGGGAGGCACCGTTGACAAACGAGGCTTCCGGCGAACAGAGGAAGGCGGCGAACTCGGCGACTTCTACGGGTTCGATCAGGCGCTTTATCGCCGGCTCAGTTAGCATGATCTGCTCTATCACCTCGTCCTCGGAGATGCCGTGGGTTTTGGCCTGGTCGGAGATCTGACTCTCCACCAGCGGCGTCCGCACGTAGGCCGGACAGATGCAATTCGACGTCACACCCTTGAACCCACCTTCCTGCGCGATGACCTTGGATAAACCCTCTAGCCCGTGCTTGGCCGGGACATATGCCGACTTGTAGGGCGAGGCCCGGAGCCCGTGTACGGAGGAGATGTTGATGACCCGGCCCCATCCACTCTCGTACACTCCCGGCAACGCCTTTCGCACTATCCTGAACGGCACCTCCAGCATGATCCGCAGTATCGTGGAGAACTTCTCCGGCGGAAACTCTTCGACGGCCGCGACGTATTGCAGACCGGCGTTGTTGACGACTATATCCGCCTCGATCTCCAGGCCATCGAGTACCTCGTAGTCTGATAGGTCGGCTTGCAGCGGCTCGCCCCCGATCTCCTCGGCTACTTGCTCCGCGGCGTCGCCGTTCAGATCCAGCACCGTAACCGCCGCGCCTGCGTGGGCCAGCCCCTCGGCACACGCCCTCCCGATGCCGCTCGCGGCTCCCGTAACCAGCGCACGCTTGTCTTTCAAATCCACCTCGACGGAGCTTTGCTCCGGTCTCACAAAAGATTCGCTCAAACTTTCTCCTCACTTGGAACGTTTCACTAAAATCTGGTAGGCCAGAGAGCGCCGCATGTTTCTCCGGCCCACCAACACGGTCTTGCTACCCTTCGAAGACTCGCTTCACCTCGGGGGAAGTTTCCTCCGTCCTGGTAGCAAGCGAGACTCCGATGAACACTATGATGGCGATGGCGAGCGTAAATGCACCGTTAACGACTCCTTCAGGGAGCACGACGATACCGTTGCTCGCCCCGATCTCCAGGGCAAAGTTCAGCACGATGCTGGTGATGATGCTCCAGATTGCCCCGTGCTTCGTCGCCCCCGACCACACGAGCCCGAGGACCACCGACGGGAAGATCGCCGCCGCGAACGTTCCCCAACCGAAGACGCCCAGCAGCGCCACCAGCGTATCCAGGTACAGTGACAAGAGCAGCGAGAGGATCAGGAGCGCAGCCACCACGATGCGGCTCCAGAGAAGCTCGTTCCTGACGGGGATGTTTAGAGACCGAGGAATGTCCCGGATAAGGGCGGCAGCCCCTAAGTTCAGGAAAGCATCTCCCGTTGACATAATCGCCGCCAGGATACCCGCCAGACCGAGCCCGGCCAGGATCGGCGGGGTGAACTCGACGAAGAAGCGGGTGAGCGCCTGATCCGGCGTATCCAGTGCCGGGAAATCTCCCTGAATGCTGAGCGTCAGGGCCGAGAGTCCCACACCGGCCACCAAAAGCATCGTCAACAGGTACGCTAGCGCCGAAGTGAGTGCGCCCCACTTCAGCTCTTTGGTGTCCCCGATCATGAGGAACTTCGTCAAGAGTTGCGGCTGTCCTGCCGCCCCGAGGCTAAACAGGAACAGGTAGCAGGCTATCGTCAACATCGGCACGGTCCCGAAGGGAGAGGCAAGCGCCGGGTCGGAGCCCTGCAAAGTCTCCGTCATGTTGAGTACCCCGCCACCGGCGCTGATCGCTATGATGACCACTACGACCGAGACACCCATCATAATGATCCCCTGGAAGAGGTCGGTGTAGACGGCGGCGATGATCCCACCGCCGACGGCATACAGGCCTATAATCCCGAGCCCGATAATGGCGCCCCAGGTGGTCCCGATCGGGAAGATGGCGGCCATAATGACGCCCGTCGCCTGGACCTGCACCCCGAGGTACCCGATCACACCCAGGGCCACCGCGATCCCCATCCAGCCGCGCACGCCCCGGCTGTTATAACGGGCCTCGACCACGTCTCCCAACGTGTAGATCTCCCCAAGATTCGCCAGCCGCCACATTCTCTTCGCGGCAAGATACCAAGCAAGCACGAAACCCAGTGGCGCAGCAAACCCGATCCCGGCGACGAAACCGCCGAAGCCCGCATCGAAGGTAAGTCCGGTTCCGCCAAGCACGCCGAACCCGCTCTGGATCGAGGTAAAGACCGCCATCGCCACCACGAACATCCCGAGACTCCGGCCCGCCACGAAGAAATCCGAGGCATTCTTCGTTCGTGCAGTCGCCCACACCCCGATAACGATGGTCACCAAAAGATAAACAACCACGACACCAATAATCGTTACGTTCACTGAGCTCCCCCCTCACCCTCGTTCGAGAGCTCCCTCTCCTCGACGACCTCCTGTACGTCTTCCTGTACAAAGGTCAGTCCATACAGAACCCCGGCCAGGATTATGAGTATCGGGAAGCTGATGATGTAGAGTGCCATCGGCGGCGTCATGCCCAGAATGTAGTTGGTGCTCCCGGTGGGTTCTCCGCCGGTCAGAATGTCGAGCACTATGAACAGCAATCCGTAGAGCACGACTATCGAGCCCGCGACCAAGATCGGCCATTTCTTGCCGGGAAGCTCTCTCGTATAGCCGAAGAGTATGCTGATCCCTATAAGAAAAATCAGCGGGTACAGGACCACGCGCCACGAACTTAGCAGCATCCCGACTAACATCAGGACCACCAGCCCTAAAACGGCGTAGATCAATCGGTTGGACAATTCCATCTCTTACCTCCTCCTAAGTAAGTAACAACAGCCCAGCGGTTATGATGATGCCAGAAACAATAAGCGCCATTACGCAGTAGCCCATCACGTCGCGGGCTTTGAGCCCCGCTATACCGAGCGCCGGCAGGAGCCAGAACGGTTGCACCATGTTCGTCCAGGCGTCGCCCCAGGCCACACCCATCGCCACCTCGCTGATGTCGGCCCCGATCTGCTCGGCGGCCTCCACCATTACCGGACCTTGTATGGCCCACTGTCCCCCGCCGGACGGAGCAAAGAAGTTCACGATACCACCGCTGACAAACGCCCAGAACGGCAGTGTCTCAGGTGTGGCGATCGCGTTGAACCAATTCGCTATTACCTCGATCAAGCCGGACTCCCCCATCATACCGATCACCCCGGCGTAGAACGGAAACTGTAGGATGATCCCGGCGCTCGCCCCCACCGACTCCCGCAACGAATCCAGGTAACTTCTCGGCGTAACGTGGAAAATGATCCCGGCGATGAGGAAGATGAGGATAACGATGTTGAGGTTCAACCCCCCGCCACCGATAAACCAAACTAGCAGGTAGATCACCCCAGCGACCCCGACCATCCCGGATAGCCACGGCGTCTTCTCCAGCCACTCCGCCGGCGTCGAGGGGCTGCTGCGGTCTTCTTCCGGTTCAGAATTGTCCAGAATTTCCGGGTCTACGACGACCCGCTCCTCGGGCGGCGGAAGCATAGCCCGGTTGACGAAAGGCAGCACCACCAGTAGCGTGCCGGCTATGATGAGGTTGTATGGGGCGAAGATCGTCTCACTCGCCGGGATGACGCCCATCGCATCTTCGAGGAAGTGTCCCGGAGTGGCGATCACCAGCGGAATTGACCCCGAAAACCCCGCGTGCCACACGAGAAACCCGCTGTAGGCGCTGGCAATGACCAGCCGGTAGTCCAGATCCCTCACCTGCCTTGCCATCTCCGTCGCCAGCAACGCCCCGATAATGAGACCGAACCCCCACTGTATAAAGGAAGCCGCAGTAGCGAATACCGTAGTAATTACTATGGCACTAGCCGGACCTCCAGCACGCCGGGCGATAGCCTCCAGCCCGGCCCGAACTACCCGCGTCCTCGCCAACACGTACCCGGTCACGAGTATGAGGACCATCTGCATCGAGAACTCCAGAAGTCCGAAAAGCCCGTCGCCCCAGAACTGGACCATGTCGAGCGCCGACGAACCAGTAATTCCTATGCCCATCAAGAATACGACGAACGTCAGCACGATGGCGAACAACCACGGGTCCGGCAGATAGCGTTGCATAATCGCCACAAAGAATCCGGACACCTTCTGCATTCCTATACCTCCCCTTCTCTGGTCGAGCTACTCGGCTCCTAAACCGACTCAGATTCCAAAGCTGCCTCCACGAAGTGCAGACGGTCGTTGCCCCAGAACATCTCCCCGTCCACAAAGAAAGCCGGCGCCCCAAAAACACCCCGCTCCAGCGCCTCCTCGGTCGCGTCTTTCAACGCCTGTTTTGCCTCGGGCGTGGCGGCTCCTTCAAGGATTTCCTCCGGGTCCGCTCCCATGCGACGTGATACTTCCATGATTGGGTCATTTTCGTCGGCCTCTAGCCCCTCGGGGGCCCTATCCTCCTGCCAATACAAAGCGAAGGCTTCGCGGGTGAATGCCTCCAATTCTCCCCGCTCACTGCAGTACATAGCCGCCCGCATCGTCTTGAGGGTGCGGAATGGAAACGGGTTGGGAAACTGCAACGACACATCATAGTAGTCTGCCCACCGATGGATGTCTCTCCACTGATAGCGGCTTTTGGCCTTCGTTTCTATCGGCGCCTGGATACCGGCCGCTTTATGAACCGCCCCCAGAAGCATCGGTCGAAAAACCAGCTCCGCTTCGCGCTCCTCACAAATCCTTCCTAGCTGGGTGTAAGCCAGGTACGAGTACGGACTTACCAGATCATAGTAGAACTCCACCTGTCGCATCGAAAACTCCTCTCTCCATCCATTCACCACGATACAACACTAAAACAGCAGCCGCTTCCTAAACCGCCAATTCCGCCAATTTGCCGCGCCTACTTGACAGAATATAGGTGACCGTTTACAGTCCCTCAAGTTATTGTTTACAAAAACAGTAGAGAAACTGGTGATTAGAAGGAGTAGCGAGTGCGGAGTTTGATCGTTTTGGCTTTTGTGGGGCTTATTGCGCAGCTTATAGATGGTTCACTGGGCATGGCTTACGGGGTATCGTCGACGACCTTGCTACTGGCGGTGGGGCTCACGCCGGCCATAGCATCTGCCAGCGTACACATCGCCGAGGTTGGGACCACACTGGCGAGCGGCGTGTCGCACTGGAAGTTCGGCAACGTCGATTGGCCGAAGGTTGGTTGGATGGCTATACCCGGCGGTTTGGGAGCATTCGCGGGAGCCGTGCTGTTGAGCTCTGTGCCGGGCGAGTTGGCGAAACCGTTCGTCGCAATCTTCCTCTTCAGCCTCGGCGTCTATATCCTTGCCCGCTTTGCCTTTGATCGGAAGGGACAACTCATAAACGACAAGCCTGTTCCCAGAAAGTTACTCTCTCCCCTGGGCCTCTTTGCAGGTTTCATGGATGCCGTCGGCGGCGGCGGGTGGGGCCCTATCTCCACGCCTACCCTTCTCTCCTCTCGTAGGATGGAACCGCGCAAGGTAGTAGGCACGGTGGATACCAGTGAGTTCGTCGTAGCGCTCGCGGCCAGCATAGGTTTCTTGCTCTCCTTGAGCTGGAGCCAGATCCCGATCGGGGTCGTCGGGGCGCTGCTCGGTGGCGGGCTCGTTGCGGCCCCGATCGCCGCCTGGGTGGTGAAAAATCTCAACTCCCGGGTGCTGGGCACGGCTGTCGGAGGCTTTATCTTACTCACCAACGCCAACACTTTTTTGGAAGCCATAGGTCTAAGCTCAGACTTCAACATTGCAGTCTACACACTCATATTCGCAGTCTGGGTAGCCGCCCTCTACTTCGCGATCTCCGCGCTGCGCCGGGAGCGCAAACCGGTGTTCGAGAGTTAGGGGATCAGGTAGCGCTCGGCCCGAACGGCTAAAATTGATCCGTTGCAGAGACAAGAGTCGGAGGTAGATGAAATGTCCGAAGATCCAAGAATAGACAATCAGGGTTCGGAATTAGTAGAGGGGCGCGGTTTTACGCTGTGGTTCACCGGGCTATCGGGGGCCGGCAAGACGACCATCGCCGATATAGTCGAGCGAGAGCTGAACGAGCGAGGGCGGCGGGTGGAAGTCCTCGACGGCGACATCGTCAGGACGAACTTGTCCAAGGGCCTCGGGTTTTCGCGCGAAGATCGCATCGTGAACGTATTGCGGATAGGATTTGTGGCGAACCTGCTCACCCGCCACGGGGTAGGTGTGGTCGTCAGCGCCATCTCACCCTACAAAGAGGCTCGCGACCAGGTACGCCGCAGAGTCGTGGACTTCGTCGAAGTCTTTGTTGATGCTCCCCTCGAAGTCTGCGCCGAGCGGGACGTGAAGGGACTCTACAAAAAGGCCTTCTCCGGGGAGATCAAAGAATTCACCGGGGTTTCGGACCCCTACGAGCCTCCCGCCGCCCCGGACCTCACCTTGAAGACCGAAAAGGAAACCCCCGAAGAGAGCGCCCGCCGGGTTATAGAAAAATTGGAATTCTTCGGTTACCTCGATTCGCCGGAAGAGACCGAAAACCCGAATTTCGCCGACTACCGCTGGTAAATCAGTGGCGTACCCAGGCCTGGGGGTCCAGCGTTAGCCCGTGGACGGAGTCCGGAATCTCCCCACGGGCCAGGTCCGCAAGCGTCACCTGTTCTAGCACGGCGCGCAGGTTGGCGCGAACCGCGATCCAAACCTCCTGTAGCGGCCGGGCCTTGCCCGTATATTCCACTCCCTCGGGTCCTTCGCCCCGAACGTTAGCCAGAGGCCCTTCGACAACCCGGATGATTTCGGCCAGGTTGATCTCCTCCGACGGCTGGGCCAGCCAGTAGCCGCCGCTGGCTCCCCGCTGGGTGCGGACGATCCCGGCGTGCTTTAGCTCCAACAAGATATTCTCCAGAAACTTTAACGGGATGTCTTGAGCCTCGGAGATTCTGCTGCCTTTTAGAGGCCCCTCGTTCTCAGCGACCGCCAATTCCAGCGCAGCGCGCAGGGCGTAGTCAACCTTCGCCGAGACCTGCAATACCTCTCAGTCCCCGAACCGGTCCCGCTGCCGGTCCCGCTTGTAGTTGCTCCGACTGGGAGCGTAAACGAACCAGTACGAGCCGACCAGTATGCCGACGAAGACGATCAATGCCCCTATAAACTGTATTACCTCCGGGTTCAAAGCTCCTCCTTTTGTAGATCGCTCTTATATCATTCTACGCCAAACAGCCCCCGGCGGTAGAGAAACCTCCTACCGTACCAGCGTATCTTCTCCCTTCCACTATAGTTTTTCGACGGTTCATTGAGGTTCGAGCCGGCAAAGTGGTGTTTGCCCCGCATCTTGGCGGATGCTAACATCGCCCTATCGTAGCAATAGGTACGGATAGGTACGGGGACATTGCACGGTGGCGCGTTGGTGCGCGTTGCCAGAAGGAGGAAATATGAAGGGTCTTACCTCAGACTACCAACTGAATCTGTCGGCGGTACTCCGAAGGGCGGAGCAACTTTATGGGGCGAAGGAGATCGTCACCCGCGAGCCGGACAAGAGCTTCCACCGCTACACCTACGCGGACTTCGTATCCCGCGCCAAAAAGCTCGCCGTCGCCGTACAAAACCTCGGACTAGAGAAGGGTGACCGGGTAGCCACCCTTGCCTGGAATACCCACGAGCACCTCGAAGCCTACTTCGGAGTACCATGCGCCGGCGCGGTCCTTCACACCATAAACCCGCGCCTGAGTCCCAACGACCTCGCCTACATCATCAATCACGCTGAAGATAAAGTGCTGCTCATAGACTCGACGATGGTGCAGCTCCTAGATA
This sequence comes from Rubrobacteraceae bacterium, assembly GCA_965214475.1. Taxonomy (GTDB): domain Bacteria; phylum Actinomycetota; class Rubrobacteria; order Rubrobacterales; family Rubrobacteraceae; genus SIRX01. The sequence goes on from OZ243953.1 coordinate 1,557,114, forward strand.
ACGTCAAAGACGAAGTGGACCTGGAGCACGTCTTCGTGTTCGGCTCGGCGCCGGAAGGAATGGAGAGCTACGAGGAACTGCTGGACGGAGCCGACGAGGGCGAGTTCGAGTATGTGGACTTCGACGAGAACGATGCAGCGGCGATGTGCTACACCTCGGGGACTACGGGGCGGCCCAAGGGCGCGCTGTACTCGCACCGGGCGATCTGCCTGCACTCCATGGCTTCGGCGATGGCCGACACCCTGAACATCCGGGAGCGGGACGTGGTGATGCCGGTGGTTCCGATGTTCCACGTCAACGCCTGGGGACTGCCGTTCACCTCGACGCTGGTCGGAGCCAAGCAGGTTATGCCGGGGGCGCACCTGGACCCGGAGAGTTTGCTGGAGGATCTGGCGAACGAAGAGGTGACGATCACCGCCGGGGTGCCGACCATCTGGCTCGGCATCTTGCAGGCTCTGGACCAAGACCCCGAAGCCTATGATCTCTCCAACTTGCAGAGCATGGTCATCGGCGGGTCGGCGGCGCCGGAGAGCATGATCCGACGCTACAAAGAAGACCACGGCCTGGATATAGTCCACGCCTGGGGCATGACCGAGATGTCGCCTTTGGGCACCATCTGCAATCTCCGTTCCGACATGGACGACCTCTCCAAAGACGAGAAATACCGTATAAAAGCTAAGCAGGGATCGTCCGTACCGTTTATCGAGATACGGGCTATCGAAGACGAGGAAGAAGTCGCCTGGAACGGCGAGAGCATGGGCGAGCTGGAGGTCAGCGGTCCCTGGGTCGCGAAGGCATACTTCAACACCGACGAGGGCAATGACAAATTCACCGAGGACGGCTGGTTCCGCACCGGCGACATCGTGACCATAGACCAGTTCGGTTTCGTGGAGATACAGGACCGGACGAAGGACCTGATAAAGAGCGGTGGGGAGTGGATCTCCTCCGTCGCCCTCGAAAACACCCTGATGGCCCACGACGCCGTCGCCGAAGCCGCCGTCATCGCCATCCCGGACGAAAAATGGCAGGAACGCCCGCTCGGGGTGGTGGTGCTAAAGGGGGGCGAGAACGCCACGGAAGAAGACCTGCTCTCCCACCTGGAAAACGACTTCCCCAAGTGGTCCCTGCCGGACGCCATCGAATTCCAGGACGAAATACCGCACACCGCCACCGGCAAGGCTCTCAAAATGGAGCTTCGCGAGCAGTACCAGGACTACACACCGGCTAGCGGTTAGCCGCCAGTTCGTACAAAAGGAGTCCGCTTGAGCCCGACCGAGGTCTTGGTCCAGCAGAACGTGCCCGCCGAAATGCGCGACGGCACGACGCTCATGTCCAACGTCTACCGTCCCACAGACGACGGCGTTTATCCGGTGCTCCTGACCCGCACGCCCTATGGCAAAGACCAACCTTACGACGCCACCTACTTCGACCCCGTAAAAGCCGCCCGGAGCGGCTACATCGTCGTCGTCCAGGACGTGCGGGGCCGCTACGCCTCCGAGGGTAAATTCACCCCGTTTGTCAAGGAGTACGAGGACGGCTACGACACCGTCGAATGGGCCGCGAAGCTCCCTGGTTCAGACGGGCAGGTCGGCATGTTCGGCCTCTCGTACTTCGGCAAAACCCAGTGGCACGCTGCGGTAATGCAGCCACCGGCACTTGCGAGCATGGTCCCCGGCATTACCTGGGGCAACCACCTGAACGGCGTGAATATGCGCGGCGGCGCGCAGGAAGTAGGGCTCAATCAAAGCTGGGCCCAGACCGGCCTCGCCCTAAACGTCCTCTTTCGCAAGTACCGTGATGACCCCGAACAACTCGGCAAGGAACTCCCCTCCCTGGTCGGCTCCATAGACACCCTGCTCGCCGGCGTCGGCTTCGACGTACTGCCTCTGACAAACCTTCCCGACCCAGACGACCTCGTGCCGTTCGCCCGCGGCGGCTTTGCCCGCCCGGTGAACGACGAGACCTGGAACTATCTGAACACAGATGGCAAGTACGATCGCGTCCAGGCACCCACTTTCCACATCGGCGGCTGGTACGACTGCTTTATCGGAGAAACGCTGCGACAGTACGAGGCGATGAAAGAGCAATCTGTGCAGAAAGGACTTCGGCCACCGCGCCTGCTCGTCGGTCCCTGGACCCACGGCATGTTCGGGAGCACCGTCGGAGACTTAGACTTCGGCGTCGGAAGCTCCGGCCTCTTCCTCAACTACCGCGGCAACCTCACGGACCGTCACCTCAAATGGTTCGACGCTACCCTCAAAAGCGAAGAAGGCGCCTTGGAAAGTACGTCGCCAGTCGAGGTTTTCATTATGGGCGAGAATCGCTGGCGCGGCTACGATGAGTGGCCCGTGCCTGGCGCCCGTGAAGAACACTGGTATTTGCACGAGTATGGCGGGCTCTCGCGACAGGAACCGGGACAGCATCCGCCCGACGAGTACGACTACGATCCCGAAGATCCGGTACCGACCCTCGGCGGCGCGGTCCTCCTACCACCGATCCTCGGTTCCGGTCCCCGCGACCAGCGCCCTATCGAAGAGCGGCCGGACATGCTCACCTACACGAGCGACGTCTTGCAGGAGAGCTATACGGCGCTCGGTCCGGTCCACACCACGCTCTACGCCACCTCATCCGCCCCCGACACAGACTTCGTCGTCCGGCTCGTGGACGTCTACCCGGACGGCCGGGCGATAGGAGTGACGGATGGAATAGTGCGGGCCAGCGCTCGCGAGAGCTACCCGGCTCCGGGGGTTATAGAGTCTGTCGATCCGAGCCCCATAGAGCCCGGAGAAGTATACGAGTACTCGATAGATCTCTGGGCAACGGGCCTTACGTTCCTGGCCGGACACCGCATCCGGGTAGAAGTTACGTCCAGCTCGTTTCCACGTTGGGACCGAAACCTGAACACTGGCAGAAGCAGCGCCATCTCTAGCCGCACCGAGGTCGCGCACCAGAGCATATTCCACGACCCGGGGCGTCCGAGCCGCGCTACACTCACGGTAGTAGACGGCTAAAAAAGGAGCACGGAGCATGGCAGAGCCGGTGATCCTGGAAGCGGTACGCACCCCGTTCGGCAGGCGCGGAAGCGCACTACGCGAGGTACGCCCCGACAAACTACTGGCCCATTCGCTACGCGGTCTCGTGGATCGGGCGGATGTGGACCCGGAGTATATAGAAGACGTGATCTGTGGCACCGTCACCCAAGCCGGAGAACAGGGCGCCAACATCGGACGGCTGGCCGTCATGCTCGCCAGCTTCCCCGTTACCGTGCCGGCAGTCTCCATAAACCGCATGTGCGGCTCCAGCCAGCAAGCCGTCCACTTCGCCTCCCAGGCTATAGCCGCCGGGGACATGAACTACGCTATAGGCTGCGGCGTCGAGAGCATGACTCGCGTACCAATGTTTAGCGACATTGGCGGAGCACCGAACGCCGGCTCAGTCTTCGCGGCGCTCAACCCCGAGTTACTGGAGCAGCAGGAACTGGTGCACCAGGGAGAGAGCGCCGAGCGCATAGCCGACAAGTGGAACATCACCCGCGAGGACGCGGACGCCCTCTCTGCCGAGAGCCACCATAGGGCGGGCGCAGCCGCTGGGAATAGCAACAGAGAGATCCTTGCTACCTCCAGCCTCGACGTTGAAGGAAACGAAGTCGAGCTAACCACTGACGAGGGCATCCGCGCTTCGGTAAATCCCGAAAAGATGGCGAGTCTGAAGACGGTTTTCAGAGCCGACGACGTCATAACGGCGGGAAACTCCTCCCAGATCTCTGACGGAGCATCCGCCGTGCTCGTGGGTGATAGGGAGAAAGCAGAAGCCGACGGCTTCACCCCGAAGGCGCGTTTCCTGGCGCGGGTGGTGGTCGGTAACGATCCGGCCATGCAACTCACCGGCGTCATCCCGGCGACGCGGCTGGCGCTGAAGAAGGCGGAGTTGAGCGTACAGGATCTGGATTGGATCGAGATAAACGAAGCATTCGCCACGGTTGTGCTCTCCTGGGCCGACGAACTGGAGCCCGATATGGATAAAGTAAACCCGTGGGGCGGTGCGATGGCGCACGGCCATCCGCTCGGGGCAACTGGCGCGGGCCTGATGGCGAAGATGCTCGCCGGCCTGGAAGCTACCGACGGTCAGATCGGCTTGCAGGTCATGTGTATCGGCCACGGCATGTCCACCGCCACCGTGATCGAGCGCATCTAATGGAGATAAGCGGGCGAACTTTTCTCGTAACCGGTGGTGGTTCGGGCCTCGGCGCGGCCACCGTGCGCGGGCTGGCGGAGGCCGGAGCGAAAGTTCTCGTCGCAGACTTGAACATCGAGGCGGGCGAAAATCTAGTCGCAGAGATCGGCAAGGATGCACGCTTTGTAGAGACGGACGTAACCGATGAGAAGAGCACACACGCTGCAATAGACGCAGCCGTTCACGAACTAGGCGGGTTGCACGGTGTCGTCAATTGCGCCGGAGTAGCTCTCGGATCGAAAGTGCTCGGCAAGAACGGTCCGCACGAGTTGGAGTCTTTCGCAAAAGTGCTTCAGGTCAACCTGATTGGGACTTTCAACGTCATCCGGCTCGCGGCGGCCGTGATGAAGTGGAACGATCCGGTCGGGAGCAGCGAGTGCGGCGTCATAGTAAACACCGCTTCGGTCGCGGCGTTTGAGGGACAAATCGGCCAGGCCGCCTACTCCGCGTCCAAAGGCGGTGTCGTCTCCATGACGCTTCCTATCGCCCGGGAGTTGGCCTCCAAAGGCATCCGGGTTATGACCATAGCCCCCGGCATCTTCGATACCCCGATGATGGCCGGATTGCCGGAAGACGCGCGGGAATCGCTTGGTGAACAAGTCCCCTTTCCCTCCCGGCTCGGCAAGCCGGAGGAGTATGCCGCGCTCGTGCGACACGTTATCGAGAACGAGATGTTGAATGGCGAGGTGATCCGTTTGGACGGCGCGATCCGGATGACACCCCGTTAGACTCAACACTCCCGGCCAATACGAAAAGGACCAGGGGCAACAGGACAGCTATACCGAGGGTCACGCTGTTGGCTAGCGCGTCGCCAAAAGAAAGAACGTCAAGCTCCGTCAGGTGAAATATGAAGTGCGGCATAGCGTAGATGAGCCAGGCTACGAGCGAGACTCGGACAAGCCGCCTTCCCAGCAATATCGTTGCCGCTGCCAGCAGCACGCCAAGAGCCAGGTTCAGAGCCCCAACATCCCTGATCAGGTGTTCGTTGTAGGGAGGTAGCGAGGAAACCCAGTGCCTTCCGGAAGCCGGGAAGTCATTGTAGAAGGAGCGCGGGAGAAACAAAGCCCACGCTCCGACCACAACCGGAGCCGCAGCCAGAAACAACAAGCCGAGCCGAAGCCATTTTTCCCTGGTGAAGCTTCCGAAGCAAACGTTGCTCTTCAAGAGCCTACTCTCTCCCGAGATTTCGGCCATGGGCGGAGGGAATTTGGACGGTCTTCAGGCCGAATTTTTTCTGTAGGAACTCTTTCCACGTGATCCTGCCATAAATATTTTCCGGGCAGATCAGGGCTCCTTCGCGAAACGCGCGGGCGGTTTTGCCGGGAAAGGGAACTTCCAAAATCCTTTTCCGGCGCCCCGCTATCTTCAGGTAGTCGCGTGCGGCGTCGGATAGCGTCGTCACCTCCGGCCCTCCTACGTCCTGAGCCCATCCTGCGGGCTTAGACAGCGCAATCTCGACCAAACGTTCGGCAACCTCCCCGGCATCTATGGGTTGGCCGAGAAATCCTTTGGGCACCAACATTACGGGTGACCGACCCAGGAACTGTATTGCTTTGAGTATGAGATCGTGGAACTGGGTGGCCCGCAAGATAGTGTACGGGACCGGAGAGCTCTCAATGACTCGCTCCGTGTCCAGCTTGATCCGGTAGTAAGGATACGCCGGGGCATGTTCCATGCCGACAATGGAGATGTAGACGACATGAGAAACACCTTCTCTGGCAGCAACCTGGAGTAACCGCCTGGTCCCCTCGACATCTACCTGGCGACTTTTATGAAAAGGACTTGAGGCACAGTGGATTATCGTGTTGACGTCACGAACGGCCTCCTCTAACCCCTCGCCTGTCAGCAGATCACCGCGGATCGCACCTTCTCGCCCGCTCCGGCTGAGTGCTCGCGCCTCGACACTGGCAGAACTCAATCGCCCCATCACCTCACGGCCCAGTACTCCGGTACCTCCGGTAACGAGCACCTGCAATCCGCTCATTCTGAGTCCTCCTTTCCTTCGAGTTGCCCCAGCGTCGGTACACTTTCGAGCTTCTCAGGGTTGAGAATAAGCCGGATGGCCTGGATCTTACCCTCCACAATATCGAGGTTCGCGACGTTCTGGGGATGTCCGTCTCCGAAGTAGCCGATGAGGCCGGGCCTTCCGTTGACCTGTGTCCGCCGGACGATGAATCCCGGTGGCACCTGGCGAAGTATGCCGAAGAAGAACCGGGCGACCTTGTCCGCGCCGTAGATCGGGTTGAGTGCCGCGCGGATTTTTCCTCCACCGTCAGAGTAGAGGATCACGTCTTCCGAGAGCAGCGCGAGCAAACCCTCCATGTCGCCGCTAAAACAGGCTTCGAGAAAGCTCCCCACCAGGCGCTCCTCCTGCTCCACGGAGATATCGAACCTCGGACGCCGGGCCGCCACCGATTCTCTGGCCCTCCTGGCTATCTGGCGGCAGTTGGCCTCGCTCTTGCCGACGATGCGGGCGATCTCCTCGTAATCGTAATCGAAGACCTCTTGCAGTAGAAACACTGCCCGCTCTACCGGTGTCAGCCTCTCTAGAAGTACCAGAAACGCCATCGAGAGTGTTTCGTCTAGTTCTATGGTCTCCGCAACGTCGAGGCTCTTATCCGTCAGAAGAGGTTCCGGTAGCCACTGGCCGACGTACTCCTCGCGTCGAACTCTTGCTGAACGCAGATGATCTATGCAGAGTCGAGTTACCACCGAGGAGAGATAAGCCTTTGGAGAGCGTACCTTCGTTCCGGACACCCGCTGCCAGCGAACGAACGCTTCCTGGACCACATCCTCGGCATCCGCGACGCTACAGAGCATCCGGTAAGCGATGGAGAACAGCAACGGCCGGTACTGTTGAAAAGTCTCATCCTTGTTCGTCGGGCTCTCTCTCACCGGCTCACCTCGCTCTACTAGATGTTAACTCTTCTATATAGAAGACGAACCAGAAGAGACGAGTGTGACAGGTTAGGAAAAGACTTTATCTGTTGACGGATAGTTCCTTAGGAATCTGGCTCGGGCGACCACTCGAGAGCTCTATGCAGCCGTGGCGAGTGTACCCGCTAGAAACCAACTCTCCTTCACGGAGCAGGGTGTACTCGAACCGCAGCGAGACCCGCTTGAAATCCGTCAGCTCCGTACGGAGGATAAGCTCATCGTCGAAGCGCACAGCTTTCTTGTAAAAGAGCCGTGCCTCGGCAACAACGAAACCGTAGCCACGTTCTTCCAGCTCCCGGTACGAGAGTCCGGCGTCGCGCAGCCACTCTACGCGGCCCACCTCGAAGTAGGAGAGGTAGGCCGCGTTGTTTACGATGCCCTGGGCGTCCGTCTCGGAGTAGCGGACCCGGATTGTAGTTTCGTGGACTACTATCTGCCCTCGAACTGCGGTTTGCGCTTCTCCATAAAGGCACCCATCCCCTCGCGGGCGTCTTCGGTAGCGAAGAGCAGGGCGAACTGGTCCGCCTCGTACTCCAGACCGCTTATGAGGTCTACGTCGAGGGAACGGTTGGCGGCGGTCTTGGCGTGCCGGACGGCGACGGGGCCGTTGGCGGCGATCTCCGCGGACAGCTCACGAGCTGTATTCAGCGCTTCGCCCTCCCCTACGACGCGGTTTACGAGTCCGATCTCCTTAGCCTCCGCTGCGTCTATGCGGCGACCGGAGAAGATGAGTTCTTTGGCGATCGCCGGTCCGACGAGGCGCGGAAGCCGCTGCGTCCCGCCCATGCCGGGCAAAATGCCCAGACCAACTTCCGGGAAGCCGAAGAGAGCATTCTCGGCGGCGATGCGAATGTCGCAGGCGAGCGCCAACTCGCACCCTCCACCGAGGGCAAAGCCGTTGACGGCGGCTACCGTGGGTATGGGGCTCTTATCCAGGAGGGCCATCGCGGCGTGCCCGATCTCCGTGAAACGCTTGGCTTCCAGAGGCTCCATACTGCTCATCTCCGAGATGTCCGCGCCCGCAACAAACGCGCGATCTCCGGCACCGGTCACGATGATGGCGCGCGGTTCGTCCTGCTCCACGTCCAACAAGGCCTGCCCGATCTCCTCCGTCACCTGCGGGTTCAAAGCGTTCAGCTTCTCCTGCCGATCAATCGTCAGCAGGACGATGCCGTCGTCCCCGCGTTCCAGCTTTACGAAATCCAACATAGCTCCTTTTCGGTCGGTCAATACTCCAGCATTTCAATCTTTCAGCTTTCTGCGACATGGTACTCTGGCTCGCCGGACGCTGCCGAAGCAGCCTACTATGCTAGCCGACAACTTTTAACGCTCTGCCGTAGCCAGCTTTATTCCCAGCGCAACGAATATTCCCGAAAACGCTCGTTGCATCCACCTTACCAACCTCGGAGAACCCGACACGTAGACGCGGACGAAATCTGCGAACACCCCGTACGCAACAAACACAGCCAACGTCATGCCCATGAATATGGCGCTGAGCAACAACATGTGGGAGATAGGATATGCGGCGTCTCGGGGTACGAACTGTGGCAAGAATGCCAGAAAGAAGATCGAGAGCTTCGGGTTTAAGATGTTTATGAGGAATGCTTTTACAGCTATTTTTAGCGGTCCTCTTTCTCTCGAGGCAGTGTCGAACTCAAGAACTCCCGACTCCCTCCACATAGTCCACGCGAGGTACGCCAGGTACGCGACACCCAGATATTTGAGCGTTTGGAAGGCGACGCTGCTGGCGTGGAGAACTGCGGCCAGGCCTACGACACTGGCGACCAGGTGGGGAACTATTCCAGCGGTGCAGCCGAGCGCCGCAGAGATACTGCTACGCCTACCGCCGGTTAGGCCTGTGGATACGGTGAGAATTACGCCGGTTCCGGGCAGCAAAACTACAATTAAAGAAGTGATCAAAAACTCGACACTGACCATCGTTACTCTCATTCTTCCCGGCTCTTACACAAGCCTCGGCCGGCGGGCTGACTAGCTTCCGGCTGGTACTGCTTGCCGGACATACTCTACTGCTTCTTTCGTTGGAGTCCCTGGGGTGAACACGGCCCCCACACCGGCTTCTTCCAGTTTAGAGATGTCGCCTTTCGGGATGGTGCCGCCACAGAAGACCAGGATGTCGTCGGCCTCATTCTCGCGGAGAAGGTCCATGACTTTGGGGATCAGGGTCATGTGCGCCCCGGAGAGAATGGAGATGCCGATGGCGTCCACGTCCTCCTGGATGGCGGCTTCCACGACTTGCTCCGGGGTCTGGTGTAATCCGGTGTAGATGACTTCCATCCCGGCGTCGCGCAGGGCGCGGGCGATGATCTTGGCCCCCCGGTCATGCCCGTCGAGGCCTACCTTCGCCACCACCACCCGTATCGTGCGCTCCATAATGCCCCTATTCTAAACTGTGCGGCCGGTTACGCCCTACTCGGCCTCTACGGAATTGGTGAGTGTCCCCAGGCCTTCTATCTCGATGCTTACCTCGTCGCCGTCTTTGAGGAACACTTGCGGGTCGCGGGCGACGCCCACGCCCGGAGGAGTGCCGGTCAGGATGATGTCTCCGGGTTCCAGGGTCATGCCCGTGGAGAGAAAGGCGACGATCTCGGCGATGCTGAAGATCATCTTCTCCGTGTTCCCGTCCTGCATGACCTCGCCGTTGAGGGTGCATTTCACTGAAAGGTTTTGGGGGTCTTCGATCTCATCTTTCGTAACCAGATACGGCCCGGTGGGGGCGAAAGTGTCTATGGACTTGCTCCGCGTCCACTGCCCGCCCTCGGAGAACTGGAGGTCCCTTGAAGATACGTCGTTTGCGTTCATGTAGCCGAAAACATAGTCCAGGGCCTCCCCGGCTTCTACGTTCCACGCTCTGCGCCCGATGACTACCGCAAGCTCCGCCTCGTAGTCGGCTTGCTTCGTTATCTCGGGGATGCGGATAGAGTTCCCCGGTCCGGTGATGGTGTTGGGATATTTGGCAAAGACTATAGGTTTCTCGGGAATGTCGGCCCCGGTTTCGGCGGCATGGTCCTCGTAGTTCAGGCCGATGCCGATAACTTTGCCGGGCCGGGCTACTGGAGGGTAGAGCTTTACGTCTTCGAGTGCGACGCTCTCGCCGCCAACGGATTGCTGCTCGGCCCCTTCTTCTATAAGGGTCATCATGCTCGTCTCTTCACCGGCCAGTTGCCGGACCTCGCCATCTTCGAAGACTCCGGCTTTGACGTCGCCGTTGTTCACCGAATACATAACCAGCTTCAAGAGATCCTCCTCCACCAGAGCTTCCCGCAGACAAGCTTATCTTAGCAGTAAAGAGGTTACGTTCGCTTCCAATTCATGGCTGTAGACGCTGTATCTCCCATCCCCCGTCAAATCGTGTGTACAGCAGTCGGTCGTGCAGCCGGTTCTCTCGCCCCTGCCAAAACTCTACGCTCTGCGGCTCGACCCGGTAGCCGCCCCAAAACGCAGGACGTGGTATCTCCCGGCCTTCGTACTCAGCTTCTAAATTCCGCAGCCTCTCTTCTAATTGCTCGCGGTTTTCTATTGCGTGGCTCTGCTCCGAGGCCCAGGCCCCGAGTTGACTGCCGCGGGGACGGCTGGCGAAATAGACGTCGGATTCCTCGTCCGGTACGCGAGATGCGCGACCCTCGATGCGAATCTGTCGCTCCAACTCACCCCAGTAGAAGGCTAGGGTGCAGTTGGGGTTGGCCTCCAACTCTTTCGATTTGCGCCCTTCGTAGTTGGTGTAGAAAGTGAAGCCGCATTCGTCGTAGCCCTTGAGCAGCACGATGCGGGCCGAAGGACGGCCGTCCGGGGTGGCGGTCGCCAGGGTCATAGCGTTGGGCTCGTGAAGGCCGGCGTTTAGCGCTTCCTCGAACCATTCTCGGAACTGGTCTATGGGGTCAGAAGTGACATCGGACTCGTGCAGGCCGGAGCGGGTGTATTCCTTGCGAAGTTCAGAAACGGGGCGGGGCAAGCGTTACCAGCCCCAGGTTCCGGAAGCGCCCTTGAATGGACCGACTATGTCGGAGGTGATCCAACCACCGTAAAAGTCCCCCTCCTGAGCCTGCACTTTCTCTCCATCTACCCAGCAAGAGTCCATCTTCGAAGGATAGAAAGTTATGTAATCCTTGAGACTCTCGAAGGATGGCGTCGGGTCCGGGTATGACCAGGCAGCCCGGCTCTCCGTGCGCTCGTCGGACGCTATGTCCCAGTACTGCGCCCGGCCTTTCCACTCGCAGAAAGTCGTTCCTTCCACGGGCGTCAAGTGTTCCATTCGGATGTCGTCGGGCGGAATGTAGTAGACGGGCGGATGGCTGGTTTCGAGCACCCGCTTGGCGCGGGTCGTGTAGGCGATCGTCACCTCGCCGAAGACCACTTTGATCCGCTTGTCTACGTCTTCCAGCAATGGCGGCCGTGGATAATCCCAGACGGATTCTTGTCCAGGGCCGGGTTCTACGCGCTGACGTCCCATATAAAAGCCTCTTTCTACTCTGATAGTCGCAATCATTATAGTTTCCGAAGCGTGTGAATCTGTAGCTTGCACAACAGGCGGGCATTGTGCGAAGCTAACGACATGAGTGAGAAAATAATTTTTACCAGGGGAGTACCACCGCCGGAAGCGTTCCCAACCGAAGAGTTGGGCGAGTGCTTCAGCGCGGCGGTCAAAGAAAATGCCAACGTCGTCTTGCAGTACGGCCAGCAGCAAGGCTATCCGCCGCTGCGCGAGTATCTGGCTAACGAGTATGGAGTCTCCGAAACGGAGGTGATGGTCGGCAACGGGTCTTTGCAGTTGCAGGACCTGCTCTCGGCGCACCTCATCACGCCGAGCGCGGCGGTCTTTACCGAGCAACCGAGCTATGACCGGGCGATCGCCACTTTCCGGCGGCGCGGGGCGCGGACTATCGGGATTCCGCTCGAAGAGGACGGCATCAGCGTCGAGAAGTTGGAAGAGGCTTTGCAAAATGAGGTTCCGGCGTTTCTATATCTCGTGCCAGACTTCCAGAACCCGGCTGGAGCGACGCTCTCATTGGAGAAGCGGCAGAGGGTGGTCGAGCTGGCGGAGGAATACGGGTTCTGGGTGATCGAGGACATCCCGTACCGCAAGCTACGCTATGAGGGCGAGGATCTGCCGCTCTTGCGGGAGATCAGCGACTCCAGAGTTTTAACCATAAGCTCGTTCAGCAAGCTCTTGAGCCCCGGCATCCGGGTAGGGTTCGCAATCGGACCGGAGACCATGATCTCCGCTCTCACCCGACTCGGGGAGTACACCTACCTTTCTCCCGTCCTCCCGACCCAGGCCGCCGTCGCCGAATACTTGAACCGCGGCTGGCTCGAGCCAAACATTGAGAGCCTCAAAGAGCTGTACAGCACACGCCTAAACGCGATGGCTGAGGCCGTGCGCCGCGAACTGCCCGATGCCCAGGCCTTCATACCAGATGGCGGCTTCTTCGTCAGCATCATGCTCCCCGAAGACGCCAACACCGAGAACCTGGTGGGCCGGGCAAAAGATGTAGAACTGGTGCTGACACCCGGATCGGCCTTCTTCGCAGATCCCGTAGGCGACGAGCCGGTGGCAGGCGACCGCTTTGTGCGGCTGCCGTTCTGCGCCGTTACGCCGGAGCAGATAGACGAGGGCATAGAGCGGCTGGCGAGTTTAGTCTAGCCAGCCTTTTCGGCCCGCCGCAGACCGAAGAGCGCCCAGGGGATCATCACGAGTATAAGTGCCGCTCCGAGGCCGAAGGCGAGGAGAACTTCGGTCGGGTTGCCGGAGATAAATCCGCGGCCGGATTCGAGGATGAAGGTTATGGGATTCACTTTGGATACGGCTTTGATCCAGCCGTCCAAAAGCTCCAACGGCACGAAGACCGGCGAGAGGAACGTGGCGATAAAAATCGGCGTCTGAATGAGGAAACCGCCCGAGCTGGTACGCAGGATCATAGCCATCCCGATCGCGAACAGCGTCGCCGCGACGTTGACCAGCACCGCGAGCCCGAGCAGCCCGAAGAGGTCCACCCCGCTCCCCAGCACCTGCATCCCGGATATGAGCGCCGCCAGCGTAGCCACCCCTCCGGTAACGGTTACCCGTACGAGAGAGACCAGCATGTAGCCGAGTATTATTCCCTCGCGCCTCGGGGCCGCGAGCATAAAGCGTTGGGCGAATCCGTTCTCGAAGTCTCGGGCGATGGCGAAGCCGGTGAACGCGCCGCCGATAGCGACAGTCTGGAGCAGTATCCAGACGTACTGGAATGCCGTGTAGCCCCCCTCGAAGTCGAAGCTGGGGATGTCCGAGACGCGGGAGAGTCCCCCGGCGAATGCCGCCAGAAAGAACAGCGGGAACAGTACAGCGGGTATGACCAGCGCCGGGTTTAGGAAGAAGTTGTGGATGCCGCGCCAGGCTACGGCGCCCGCTACGGGAAACAAGCTCTTCACGTGCGGGCCACCCTTCCACGCAGGGACAGTATGGCCCCTGAAAGTCCTACCAAGATCAAGCCGGCCGCCGCCGCGAAACCAAGAGCCAACGCCTGCGGGTCCCAGCCAGTGATTATGAGGCTGCGGATACCTTCGACGAGGTAGCTGACCGGGTTGTAGGTTGCGACGATGCGGAACCAGTCGGTCTCGATCAAGTCGCGCGGCAAGAGTATGGAGGAGAGGAAGAACGTCACCAATAGCAACGGAAACAGCCCCTGAACCGCTTCGCCAGAACCAGTTCGTAGGGCCAGAATAGCGCCGACCCCGCCGAAACCGAGCGCCGTGAGCGTCGTGAGCACTATGAGCACCAGCACCCCGAGGAAGCCCGCCTCGAAGGTAACACCGACGAGCAAGCCGACAAGGATAAAGACTATGGATTGGAGAAAGCCGAGGCTGATGACGCCGGCCAGCATCCCGATCAGGAGCGCCGCCGGGTGCATCGGGGTCATGGAGAGGCGACTGAGGAACCCGGTCTCTATGTCTTTGGCGAGGTCGGTTCCAGCGGAGACCGCCGCGAAGAGCATACCCTGTACGAGTGGGAAGGCGAGTAGGAAACTGACGTAAGAGTCGGTCGGGAAGCCGGGAATGTCCGCGGCCGAACCGAGACCCGCGGCTTGAAAGCCGAAGATCAGTAGCGGGAACATCAGCGCCGGCCCAACCACCTGCGGCTGACGAAGCAACCGCACGATAGACCGCCGTGAAAGCTGGGTTATCTGCGTAAAGATCATGGAGAAACTCAAGCCTCCTCCGGCCCCTGATCCCCAGCGCCCTCCAACTTACGTCCGGTCTTGGCGAGGTACACGTCATCCAGCGAAGGCTCGTTGAGCTCCAGGCTGGAGACCTGCAAGTCTTCTTTGTCCAGCGCCCGCACCACGTCGGTGAGTCCCTGCGTACGGTTCTCCAGCCGCACGGCGGCGGACCCGGCGGAGGCCGCGAGAGGCTCCCCGAACTGCTTCAGCGTCCGGGCGACCGCGTCCAGTTCGTCCGGGTCCGCAGGCCGGGCCTCGATGCTGGAACGTCCGACCTCGGCTTTTAGGGCGTCCGGCGTATCCTCGGCCACGATCTTGCCGTTATCTATAATGCCGACCCGGTCGGCGAGCACGTCGGCCTCTTCCAGGTACTGCGTCGTGAGGAAGACCGTAACGCCTTCCTTGGCGAGCCGGCTGACCTCGTCCCAGAGCGCACTGCGGCTCTGCGGGTCGAGCCCCGTCGTCGGCTCGTCAAGGAAGAGTGTCTGCGGCTCGTGGACCAGCGCGAGCGCCAGGTCCAGGCGACGCTTCATACCACCGGAGTATCCACCCACTTTCCGGTTGGAGGCCTCGGTGAGCCCGACGCGCTCCAGCAACTCATCCGCCCGGCGCTTACGCTCCTTACGCCCGATACCGTGCAAGGCGGCCTGGAGCGTCAGGTGCTCCCGCCCCGTAAGGAAAGGGTCCAGCGCCGCCTCCTGAAGTGCCGCCCCTATGGAGGACCGTACCTCAGCCCCCTGTTTCACGATGTCGTAACCGGCTACCCGGGCACTGCCGGCAGTCGGTGGAAGGAGTGTCGTTAGCATCAGAACGGTGGTGGATTTGCCCGCGCCGTTCGGGCCGAGGAAACCGTAGATCTCACCGGGCTCCACGTTCAGGTCAATTCCATCCACCGCCCGGAACCCCTTACCGAACTCCCGGACAAGCCCCTCCACCTCGATGCCCCGACCGTCCGCCACTATCCTCTCCTCGAAACCGGATCGGCGTCAACCGTCCCAACTTTTAGAAAAATGCTGTCCATCCTGCTCTCCTTCTTGCCCGGCTCCGAGGTGACTGCTAAACTCAAGCGGACAACTGTCCGCTTCGAGATGCTATATTGCATTGGTAGGGTTATCAAGGGAAATGAAAGATTTTTCTGTAAAAGATGCGACGGGCGGCGAGGGTGGCGTTCCGGTATTGGATACGGTGGCTCGTGGCGCTGCGGGTTGTGGGGAACGGCGGGACGCGGCTGAGAGCCGGCGCAAAGTGCTAGACGCCGCCAAGTCGCTTTTCTCAGAGCGCAGCGTTGAGTCGGTTAGCATGTATGAGATCGGGCGCGCGGCCGGCGTCGGTCAGGGAACCCTCTACCGGCGCTACGAACACAAAGGCGCTTTGTGCGGAGCCCTGTTACACGAAAACATCGAGCATTTCGTAGAAGAGGCGCGGTATCGGCTGGAAAAAGATGACGAACCGGTACTGGAGCAGTTGAAATACCTGCTCGCCGGGTTAGCGCAATTCAACGAAGAGAACGCCTCACTTCTGGGCGCTATTCGGGACGCCGCCGGCGGGGTGCGGCGTTTTGCGCCCTATCAAAATCCCTTCTACCAGTGGCTCCGGGCGACGGTCGCGATGTTGCTGGAGCGCGGTGTGGGGCGCCGGGAGATCCCGACCCTCGACGTAGAGTATGTCTCAGACGCCATCCTCGCCCCGCTGAACATAGACCTCTATCTCTATCAGCGCCGCGAGCTGGGCATGACCCCCGAACGCATAACCTCATCTTTGAGAGATTTACTCCTGAACGGACTGCGCGGAGAGAGATAGACCTCTGCACCGATTTCTAGCCGGCTTTCGTTGAGAATTCGCGTTCGATGCCGGGTTCTTCGAAATCACCGATGTACCGCTGTCCCCACTCCAACATCATCAAGAGCACCGGCTCCAGGGTCCGGCCGAGTTCGGTCAGCGAATACTCGACCTTCGGTGGAACCTCTCGGTAAACTTCCCTGTGAACCACTCCTGCATCTTCCAGCTCCCTCAGATGCTTGGTCAGCATCCGCTGGGTTACGTTTGGCATCAGTCGCCGGAGTTCCCCGAAACGCCGGATCTCACCTAGCAAGTAGAACAGGATCAGGGGTTTCCATTTACCCCCGATCACATCCAGCGTCGCTTCTACCGGGCATTCGTATTGTCTCAAATCTTTTTTCCTTTCCTAAAGTACCTTTTTAGATACTATTGCACATTTTTGTGCGTACTTGTAGATTAGTACATCAGAGTACATACTCAGCCTGTAGTTTGCAAACCTTTAGCGGCTAGTTTTAGAGGGAGTCAAAAATGAATTTGGTGGTGTTTGGGGCATCCGGTCGGACAGGACGGCCTCTCGTCGAGCAGGCGCTCGCGGCGGGCCATGAGGTAACGGCATTTGTCCGGGACCCTTCGAAACTGGGCATGGACCAAGAGCGGCTAACGGTCGTCAAGGGCGACGTCAAGGAACTCGGAGTGGTTGGAGAGGCGATCTCGGGCGCCGACGCGGTGCTGAGCACGCTGGGCCACACCAAGAGCTCCGCGAAGGATGTACAGACGGTCGGTACGCAGAATATCGTGGCGGCGATGAAAGAGTCCGGCGTGCGGCGGCTCGTCAGCCTGACGGGTGCGGGTGTGAGCGATCCCAGGGACCAGCCGAAGTTCTTCGACAAGGCGATCACCGCGTTGTTGAAGCTGTTGCAGAAGGATGTGCTGGAGGATGGCGAGAACCACGCCCGCGTCATAGAAAACAGCGGCCTCGACTGGGTAATCGTGCGCGGCCCGATGCTTACCGAAGGCGAGAAAACAGGCGAGTATCGCGTCGGCTATGTCGGTAAGAACAGTGGGTCCAAGATCTCCCGGGCCGATGTTGCGAACTTCATGCTGCAGCAAACGGAGGACGACACATACCTCGGGCAGAAGCCGATGGTCAGCTACTAAAAGGAGCTCGCTTTGAAAGCTATAAGGATGCGCGAGCCGGGCGAACCGGAAGTATTAAAGCTGGAGGACGTGGCGACGCCGGAGCCGGGCGCAAGCGAAGTTCTCGTACAAGTCGAACTGGTGGGGGTCAACTATGCGGATACGGGAATGCGCCGGGGCATGTTCCACGGTCCGGGCTCGGAAGAGATGCCGATCACACCGGGCTTTGAGGTGGCTGGAACCGTAGCAGAGCTTGGAGAGGGCGTCGAAAGCGTCAAAGAAGGGACGCGGGTCGTCGCAGTTTTGGGTACCGGCGGCTACGCGGAGTATGCCGTCGCTCCGGTAGAGTCGGTGGTGGAGATGCCGGATGGAGTGGACTTCCTGCAAGCGACGGCGCTTTTAGTTCAGGGGATCACGGCTTATGGTGTTCTGCACGACTCGGCCCGCATACAGTCCGGTGAGAGCGTGTTGGTCCAGGCGGCGGCCGGCGGGGTCGGCACGCTCGCGGTGCAACTTGCGAAGCTGGCAGGCGCTGAACTGGTCATCGGTACGGCCAGCACCAAAGAGAAGCGAGACCTCGCGGAATCTCTCGGCGCGGATCGGACTGTAGACTACACCCGGGACGAATGGGTCGGGGAGGTTCTCGAAGCAACTGACGGACGGGGTGTAGACGTGGTGCTGGAGTCTGTCGGCGGTGAGATCGGAGAGCAAGCCTACCGCTGCCTCGCGCCGCTCGGTCGGCTCGTCACTTTCGGGGCCGCCGATGGTAAGGGCATGGCGCCGCCGGATATGTGGCAGATCAACATGAACGGTCAAACGGTTAGCGGGTATGGAGGTCCCTGGCTCCGTCCGGGCGCGGCGGATAAGGCACGGAAAGAAATATCCGGCTACCTCCGCTCCGGAGAACTAAGAGTCGTCAAAGGCCCGTCCTTTGAGTTAGAAGAAGCCGCCGACGCCCACCGCGCCGTAGAAGGTCGCGCCACCGTTGGTAAAGTCACGCTGACAACTTAGACAAAAAGGGGGAATATGATCCAGATAGACGTATACGCTGACGTGGTCTGTCCCTGGTGTTACATTGGTGAAAAGCGACTCGAAAGGACCCTGGAGCAGCGGCCGGATCTCACCGTCGAGCGCCGCTGGCGACCGTTCCAGTTACGGCCGGAAATGCCAGAAGGCGGGTTGCCGTGGCGGGAGTTCGCCATGGACAAGTTCGGGGGCGAAGACAAGATGAGGGCAGCTTTCGGGCACGTAAGCGAGGCGGGCGAGGCGGACGGAATAGCTTTCGACTTCGGCCGGGTCGCGAGCGCCCCCAACACCGTAGACGCGCACCGCCTGATCCTGCACGCCGCCGAGCACGGTCACCAATGGGAGACGGTCAATGCACTGTTCGAGGCTTACTTCTCCGGTGGTGCGAACCTCAACGACCACGAAGAATTGGCCCAAATAGCCGTCGGTGCCGGTATGGATGCGAATAGGGTGCGCGGTTTCCTAGACAGTGGAGAAGCTGTGCATGAAGTGTGGTCCGCCCAGAAAGAAGCCAGCCGTATCGGGGCAACGGGCGTACCCTTCTACGTTTTCGACAATCGCTATGCGCTCTCGGGAGCACAATCGGTAGCCACATTCACCCAAGCGCTCGACGCCACCCAGAGAAAATATGCGGTGTAAAAATTTAGCCCGTTTCTCTGCCGAAAGTGCTTTTAGTTTTCGAAGCTCACCACGGCACATCACCGACCAAAGCATCGGCCTCTATCTCGACCAAGATCTCCGGCGAGATGAGACGGCTAACCTCCAGCATGCTCGTCGCGGGCTTTACCTCGCCGAAAAACTCACCGTGGGCCCTGCCTACTTTCTCCCAGTTGCTAATGTCGGTCACGTAGATCCTGGTCCGCACTACGTTTTCGAGTTCGGCGCCCGCAGCCCGCAACGCCACCCGGATATTGTTTATCGCCTGAACTGCCTGCGCGTAAGGGTCCCCCGCTCCAACGATGCCTCCGGTCCCGTCGGTTGCGGTGGTTCCTGAGACGAACACGAAAGGACCGCGACGTACGGCCCGAGAGTAACCTACGATCTTCTCCCAGTCGGTCCCGCTGCTAACGTTGTACCGTTGCCGGTTGTCCATTATTCGCACAGCTTAGCGCACAATCGCTACGCAAGTCCCGGCAAACGTAAGATAACCATCGGTTTTCCAAGCTATCAGGAAGCGGAAACGGAGCCCGGGAAAACACATCCGGACTCCGTATCTTCAGTTGCAAGTTTTTGGACCTCGAGGGGAGCGCGTTAGTTGTGAGACAGAAGAATTGGCTCTTGCATGAGCGATCCGATAAAGTCCCTCTTGTGGATAATTTCCGACTCGACGGCATCTCCGTTCGTATCGCCGGGTGGTGGGTTCATGGTGATCAGGTCGACATCCGCTATGTGACCCATTAGCAAGGAGATCAACTCTCCCGCCGTGGTCTCCCGGACGTGCCAGCCTTCTTGCCTGAAACGGCTGGACCGAAGAAAGGCGTGGGCGGAGATCTCACTACCAAACACCGGCAACGAATCTCCGCTTTCGGTAGGCAGGGTCAAAAGATTGAGCCGGTTGTTGTCGTTGCGTACGATAAGGTACTGTACGAATATGGAGTGACCGTCTAGCCAGTGCCCGTTTTCAGACATAACTTCTGCCATATTATCCAACCCCCTTCTCTCCCACGAAACCGAAGTATTCGTGCTGTATGCCGTTTGCCATCTTCGCTTCCCGCCACTCTTCGTACTCTTCGAGCCAGGGACGGTAAGCCCCCTTCCCCTCCTCGGGTTTTACCCGCTCACGTTCGAAACCTTCGTAGACGGCTCCGCACCGGCATTCGATGTGGTCACTGCTCCACGTCAGCGTCTCCCCGCAATCACACTCGAAGAGGACGTATTCGGGACGCCAGCTATAGACCTTCCCGTGAGGAACTTCCTGAACCTCGTAATGGCCCTGTTCCCGCTCGATCACCCGCATCTCCATTTCCTTCCTGCTCGTGAGCAGATTCCCTTCCAAAACCCCGGCGACTCATTCACGCCACCGGCCCCTCATCCCCTCAGATACCGTATACTGTACCTCTCAAAGAGCCCCACCGGCACACTTCACAGGACATTTGAGGCAAATTACCCAAGCACTACTCTGGGCTTGAACCATTACTGCAATGCGGGCCTTTCGAAATACCGGGGCACCGATTCGAAGCATGTGGTCTTATACTAGAAGGTGCTCCTGTGCGGGCTTATAATCCAGGTTAGCCGGGGCGAGGTATCTTTCCCGGCCCGGACACGAGCCGGAAGGAATTCGCTTTGCAGAACAAGAAGCCGCGACCGCCAGATGATGCGCCGAGAACCGGGCACCTGAGGTCTTCAGAACCGGATGAGGGTATCGAGGCGTTGCGTGAGAGTGAGGCACTCTACCGGCTGCTGGCCGAGAACTCGACCGACCTTATCTCCAAGCACACCCCGGAGGGGGTCTACACTTACGCCTCCCCCGCGAGTAGAGCCCTACTGGGTTACGAGCCAGAAGAATTAGTAGGGTGCTCAGCCTACGACTTCTTTCACCCCGATGATCTCAAAGAGATAAGCGAATCCCACTCGGCCGTGGTCGAAGAGCAGGACACCTTCACGGTCAGTTATCGCATCCGTTGCAAAAACGGCGAATACCGGTGGTTCGAGACGACCAGTCGCGCGGTACGGAACGAAGCGAGCGGTGAGATGCAGGAGATCATAGCCGTCTCGCGCGACATCACGGATCGTCTCAGGATCGAGGCCGGGCTTCAGGAAGCAGAGCGTCGTTACCGGACCCTTGTGGAGCAGGTCCCCGCGGTTATCTACACTGGTGAGAACCTGGCTAACCCTTACTCCACCAAGTACGTGAGCCCGCAGATCACAGACCTACTCGGTTACACCCCGGAAGACTTTATAGAGAACCCAGATCTCTGGAGAGAGACTCTCCACCTTGAAGACCGGGACCGGGTGCTCGCTGAAGCAGCCCGTGCCGCTGAAGCCGGGGAACAGTTCAACGCCGAGTATCGTATGTTCTGTCGTAACGGCGAGGAGATCTGGGTCCAAGACGAGGCCATGTTGGTACGCGACGAGGCGGGGCGGCCCCGCTTTTGGCAGGGTGTCAAGATAGACGTCACCGAGCAGAAGAAGGTCGAGTCTCAGTTACGAGAATCCAGCGACCGCATTACGAGTATCCTCGAAAGCACGACCGACGCCTTTTTCGCCCTGGACCACCACCAGCGCTTCACGTTCGTAAACCGCCGGGCGGAACAATTCTTGCAGCAACCTCGGGAAGAACTTCTAGGGAGCAGCGTGGTGGATGCTTTCCCAGAAGCCACGAACTCCCAGTTCTATGCCGAGTGCCAGAAGGCGGCGGTGTCGAGGAAAGAAGTCCACTTCGAAGAGTTTTATGCTCCGCTCGGCAAGTGGTTCGAGGTCCACGTCTACCCGTACAAAGAAGGACTTGCGGTCTACTTCCAAGATCTCACGGAGCGCGTAGAGGGAGAACGCCAGCTCCGCGAAGCTGAGGAACGCTTCCGCAGCGCCTTCGACAACACGCCGGTCGGGATGGCGATAGTCGGTCCCGAAGGCCGTTACGTGCAGGCCAACCGAGCGTTCTGCGAACTTTTAGGCTACTCGGAAGAAGAACTGTTCGAAAAGACCTACATAGGCATCACATATCCCGAAGACTACGAGATCAGCGTAGACCATGCTCGCCGGTTAGATAGCGGCGCATTGGACGGCTACACCCTGGAGAAACGCTACATCCACGCCGACGGCCATCCGGTGTGGGTGTCGTTGAGCATTTCGCTGGTAAGGAACGCCGACGATGAACCACTCTACTACATATCCCAGATCCAAAGCATAGAAGAACGCAAGCAGGCCGAGGTCGCATTGCGGGAAGATGCGGAGCGCCTCTCGGCTATCATCGCCACTCAACGCGCCATAGCATTGGCGGAGCCGAATCAGGAAGCCGTTATGAAGCTAATCGTGGAGCGCAGCCAGGAGCTCACCGAGGCGGACGGGGCGACCGTAGAGATGATCGAGGGCGAGGAGCTCGTCTACCGAAACGCCAGTGGACGGGCACGGGACCATATCGGGCTGAGGTTACATTCCTCTTCCAGTATCTCCGGGGAATGCGTCAGGAGAAAAGAGATATTGCGTTCCGACGACACGGTGCAGGACCCTCGCGTAGATCAGGCCGCCGTTCGGAAGACAGGGGCCCGGTCCATGATCGTGGTTCCGCTCTATCATCGGCAGGAGATCGTTGGCGTGCTGAAGGTCTTCTCGACAAAGCCGCAAGCTTTCTGCAACCGGGACGTGGACACCTTGCAACTCATGGCGGGTTTGATCGCCGCGGCGATGAGCCACACCGCCGAGTTCGAGGCCAAGCAAGCGTTGCTGGACGAACGCACGGCCTCGCTAATGCAGATCCAGCAGAGCGAAGCCCGCTTTCGGGCCATCTTCGAGGGCACGACGGCCGGTATCGCCATCGTCAGCCTCGACGGGCAACTCTTTCAGACCAACCCCGCACTGCAAGCGCTTCTCGGCTACGATGAGCAAGAGCTAAAAGATATGTACTTCACCGATATAACCCATCCAGACGACATCGAGAAGGACCTTAAACTCTACAAAGAGCTTGCAGAAGGTAAGCGCGATGGCTACCAGATAGAGAAGCGCTACATCCGTAAGGACGGCAGCCTGCTCTGGGGCCGCCTGAACGCTTCCCCGATCCACACTCCGGAGGGCGGCTCGCGCTTTATGGTCGGCATAGTGGAGGACATCACCGACCGCCGTCAGGCTGAGGAAGAGATCCGGAAGCGGGCGCAGCAGCAGGCCATCGTGGCCAACCTCGGCCAACGGGCACTGGCCCAAACAGACCTTCGCGCCCTAATGGACGAGGCTGTAAATCTGGTCGTCCAAGACCTCGGGGTCGAATACTGCGCTATTTTGGAACTGCTACAGGAGGAAAACTGCCTGCTGCTACAGGCAGGAGTTGGCTGGAAAGCAGGCCTGGTAGGACGGGACACGGTGGAAGTTGGTGAAGACTCACCCGCTGGGCAACTCTTGCTCACCAAGAAACCCCTGGTATTTGAAGATTTGAGCAAGGATCCGCACTTCAGCAAAGTCCAGAATCTCAGAGAACACGGGGTGGTCAGCGGTGTATCCGTCACTATCCAGGGACCGGAAGGTCCTTTCGGCCTTCTAGGGGCACATGCCACGCAAAAAAGGAAGTTTTCCGGGGACGACATCAACTTTCTCCAGGCCGTCGCGAACGTGCTCTCCGCGGCGTTCGAGAGGGCACGCGCGGAAGAGGCTCTAAAGAGGTCTGAGAGGCTATCCCGCTCAGCGATAAACAGCCTCTCGGCGCACATAGCTATTCTGGACGAATCGGGCAACATCATAGATGTCAACAAAGGGTGGCGGAGGTTCGCCACTTCCAACGCGCCTATGGTAGGAGATCTGGATGAGGGCGCCAACTACCTCAAAGTTTGCGACTCCGCGACGGGCGCCGAAGCTGAGGCCGCCACAGCTTTCGCACGGGGAATACGAGATGTACTGTCCTACCGGCGCGAATCTTTCGAAATAGAATATCCGTGCCACGCCCCCGACAAGCAACGTTGGTTCGTGGGCCGGGTGACACGCTTTCCCGACACAGATCCCCCACGGGTCGTGGTGGCGCACGAGGACATCAGCGTGAGGAAGCTCTCCGAGGAGGCCGTGCGGAAGTCCGAACAGGAGTACCGCAAGCTCTTCGAGCTCGCCAACGATGCCATCCTGATCTACGAGCCAGAGAGCCGCGAGATACTAGACGTCAACCAGAACGCCTGCGAAATATACGGTTACCTGAGAGAAACCTTCATCGGCATGAGCATGAGAGAGCTTTCTATGGACCGCCAGCGAGGCCGCCGCTACCTGGAGACCTTACTCTCCCGCGGCGCGTATCAGGACTTCGAGACAGTCCATCGCCGGAACGACGGCAAGCCCATGGACGTGTTAGTGAACTCTTCCGTGATCGAATTTCGGGGGCAACAGGCGGTTCTCAGCATCAGCCGGGACATCACCGCCCGGAAACGGACCGAAGCGTCGCTGCTGGAGATCCGGGAAGCCGAACGCCGCCGGATAGCACGAGACCTGCACGACGCGGTGCTTCAGGACCTCGCGGGGACCTTGCAGGGGATTCAAGCCTTCGAGATGGAATCCAAAGGAACCGGTGGCGAAGTTGGGCTCGAACAGGAGATAGCCGCGCTCCGCCGGGCGACCGGCGGGCTGCGTAACGCCATCTACGACCTCCGCAACGAACAGGATGAGCCCTTTATCAAAGCCGTAGAGTCCCTGGTGGAGTTCAACCGTCAGTTGACCCCCGAACGCCAGATAAATCTCGTCGTCTCGGAAGGCTTCTCTCCGGAGCTCAAGGATGGGGTGAGCGTAGAGCTTCTGAGGGTTCTACAGGAAGCTCTCGCCAACACCCGCCAGCACTCCGACGCCCGGAAGATCAAGATAAGCCTGTGCCGGCGCAAAAACGAGGTTCTAGCCCAGATCTACGACGACGGCTGTGGTTTCGACGCCGGGACGGTACAGGGCGGAGTAGGCCTCTCTGGGATGCGCGAGCGGGTCGCAGAGATGGGCGGTAAGATCGAGGTAGAGACTGAGTCCGGCAGAGGAACCCTGATAAAAGTCAGCGTTCCTTACAAAGGTGCGGACAAAGAGCGTTAACCGGACTCCAGGGTTTCGAGGTCTACCAGACCTCGACGGATAGCATAGAGTACGGCCTGGGTGCGGTCGTAGATGTGCAGCTTTTTGTAGATGTTCGAGGCGTGGTTGCGCACGGTCTTCTCGGAGATGTGCAGAGCCTGGGCTATCTGCTTGTTGCTCTTGCCCTGCGCCAGCGCCTTTATGACCTCTAGCTCCCGGTCGGTGAGTTGTGGCGTAAACTCCGTTTCGTCTTTCTGGATGCTCTCGAAAGTCGTGAGCATCTTTCGGGCTATATCCTGGGCCATGATAGTGTCCCCGGAGTAGACCGCGCGGATGGCGCGGGTAAGGTCCTCCGGCGTGCAGTCCTTTAGCAAGTATCCCTGGGCACCGGCTTTTATGCCCTGAAAGACGTGCCCGTCATCGGTGTGAACCGTCAGGATCAGGATGCGCGTCCGCGGCAATATCTCCCGTATTTTGCGCGTGGCCGTGACCCCATCCATCTCCGGCATCGAGATATCCATGAGCACCACGTCGGGCTCGGTCTCAAGGCATAGGTCCACGGCTTGCCGGCCCGTATGAGCCTCACCAACGACCTCTATTTCGGGTTGGACCCCGATAACCCTGGACAGCCCACTAGTAAATAGCTGCTGATCGTCGGCTATAGCCACCCGAATTTTCTCTGTAGCTTCCAGTAAGTAAATTCCTCTGTCGGTTTCTGTATCCACTCTACCACTCAGACTTTCCTCTGGTAAATGGCGGGCCTGTCAACCTGGAGGGGGGATATATGTTGGCGCAAGCCCACCACACCTACAATACTGACGCACGTTAGCCTCCGTGTCATCGGGCTTATGGACCATCTACGCCTGGGTCAATTGACCTAGCCAACACCGAGCCGGGCTCGACTTATACTGTTTACTATGCCCGAATTGTTCAAAAGTCGGGATGAAGTCCGGGCTGAGGCCGCAGATAAAACCTGGGACATAGTGGTGGTCGGAGGTGGCATCACCGGGGCGGGGATAGCCCGCGAAGCGGCCCGATGCGGCCTCTCTATACTGCTACTCGAACAGAAGGACTTTGCCTGGGGCGCCTCCAGCCGGAGTTCGAAGATGATCCAAGGCGGCCTCCGCTACCTGAAAGAGCGCCAGATACAATTAACCCGCGAGGCGGTCAACGAGAGAGAGCACCTGCTCCGCGACGGCAAGGGGTTGGTCGAACCCTTGAGCTTTCTGTACGTAGTCTACAAAGGCGACCGACCGGGGGCGTGGACCCTGGAGTTCGGCCTGACGGTCTACGACCTGCTCAAGCGCAGCCGGCGCAGCTATCACAGCCAGGATGCCATGGACATAAGCCTACTAGCCCCTAACCTGGACCTCGACGGACTGCGCGGAGGCTTCGTCTACACCGATGCCCAAACCGACGACGCCCGGTTGGTCTTCCGGGTGCTGCGCGAGGCGACACATACCGGGGCCCGAATTCTCAACTACGCCTCCGTCGAAGGAGTAGTTCAAAATGACCGGGGAGACATCTGCACTCTTTCCGTAAGAGACATGGAAGGTGGAAACACCGCGGACGTAAACGCCCGGTTCGTGGTGAACGCGACGGGCGCATGGTCCGGGGAGCTGGAGTCTCCAGAGAACGAGTCGCTGCAGCTCCGGCCTTTGCGGGGGAGCCACCTGATCTTTCCGTGGGAGAAGCTTCCCACGGCCCAGGCGGTGACTTTCGCGCACCCCGAAGACGGTCGTCCGGTCTTCGCCTACCCGTGGGAAGGTGTAACGCTCGTTGGCACGACGGACCTGGATCACAGCCGCCCTTTGGATAAGGAGCCGGCCATCATCCCGGATGAGACAGAATATCTACTCGACGCCCTCCACACTCGCTTTGCGGACCACTCCCTCTCGACCCACGACCTGCTCGGCACCTTCGCCGGTGTGAGGCCCGTTGTGTTCGGCGGCCGTGACCAGCCCTCCCAAGAACCTCGGGAACTTGTAATCCACAAGGACGGAAATCTCGTAACGGTGGCGGGTGGAAAACTTACGACCTTTCATTCCATAGCCCGGAAGGTAATGCAGACTTTATCCATAGAGTCAGACCGCCCCTCCGCGAGCCTCGAACCTACTCCTCTGATGGCTGTGCAAGCTGAGGAGGCGCTCACAACACTTCCCCATCTCCAGCATGACAGACTCATTGGGCGTCTCGGTCCTGATATTGCAGAGTTTCTGGAGTGGGTGGATGAGGAGGATCTCGAAAAGATTCGGGATACTCCCTACACTTGGGCGGAACTAAAATGGTCGTTCGAGAAAGAAGCCGTCGTACACCTTGAAGATCTCCTACTCCGCAGGGTCCGTATCGGACACCTGCTACCCGAAGGCGCCATGAAGCTCCGAGAAGAGATAGAAAGGCGGTTAACGCAACACACTGTCTGGTCACCACAGCGCTGGCAAGAGGAGTGGAGACGTTACGCTGAACTGTGGCGCTCCTCCTACAGCCCCGTTCCCGAAATTCCGGAGGAACGTTGATCCCATGAGGCGTTGGAACGGCTGGGGCGACGAGTCAGTAACCTAAGATCTGTCCACCCACGCCGAAGAGTACCTGCGAGAGCGGCTGGGTCCCGGCACACCGTCCCGGGATGTGAGGCTCGAAGAGATCTCACCTCCTCCCGACTACCGGAAAATCCGCTGGTGAACCACGAAACCGTAGCCCGAATCCGACACAGCCGCGGCGAGAGCTTCCCGGACCTGGTGGCGCTGCGTAGCGGCCGGATAGAGGCTTTCCCGGACGGGGTAGCGTTCCCGAGCCAAGAAGCAGAGGTCGAAGAGCTTCTCTCCTACGCCTGCGACGCAGGAGCCACTCTCGTTCCACGGGGCGGTGGGACGAGCGTGGTGGGAGGGGTCAACCCGCTTCCCGGCGAGCGGCCCGTGCTGGTGGTCGACCTACAGCGGATGGACCGGCTAAAAGATTTTGACGAAGAAAGCCGGCTCGCGACCTTCGGGGCCGGGGTGCGGGGGCCGTGGATCGAGGCTCAGCTCCGGGGTCGGGGCTACACCTTGGGGCATTTCCCGCAGTCTTTCGAGTATTCTACGCTGGGCGGTTGGATCGCCACCCGCTCCGCGGGCCAGCAGTCACTTCTGTATGGCCGGATCGAAGATACTTTCCGTGGCGGACGAATGATAACGCCACAAGGCACAATGGACCTACCGACCTTCCCCGCCTCCGCCGTCGGTCCCGACCTACGGCAGGTCGTATTGGGCTCGGAAGGTCGGCTCGGCCTGGTCACCTCCGCAACCGTCCGCGTACAACCCCTACCCGAGCGGGAGCGCTTCTGGAGCATCATGTTTCCAAACTGGGAAGAGGGAATAGCAGCGATCCGGAATATGGCCCAATCCCCCTTCTCCCTGAGCATGCTACGCCTGAGCGACCCCGAAGAGACCCGCTCCCAACTACACCTCACGCTGAACCCATACATCAGGCGCCTTCTAGACTGACTCCTCGCCCGCCGGGGTCTGCGGCAAGAGAAATGCCTCCTGATGCTGGGCGCTACGGGAACATCTTCGACGGTCCGCAAGGCCCACACCGGAGTCCGCACACTGGCGCGGGAGCATGGAGGGGTGGTGGTCGGGGATGTCGCCGGTCGCGAATGGCGCAACAACCGCTTCTGCCTCCCCTACCTCCGCAACACCCTCTGGGAGAAAGGCTGGGCGGTCGAGACACTGGAGACGGCGACCACCTGGAGCAACCTCATACCGACTGCTCGCGCGGTCCTGCAGGCCCTTCGCACAGCGCTCGAAGACAAGCAGGTCTTAGCGATGGTGCACGTCTCTCACGTCTACCCTACCGGAGCGAGCCTCTACTTCACCTATCTTCTTCCGGCTCGCCGACGACCCAGAAGCAACCCTAGAACGCTGGCAAACTCTAAAATCCGCCGCCCTCGAAGCCATCGTAGGGCACGGCGCCACCCTGAGCCACCAGCACGGCGTCGGCACAGACCATCTTCCGTCTATAGAAAGGGAGAAAGGTAAAGTCGGTGTCTCTATGCTGGCAGCACTGCGCGAGAGCGTTGATCCAGAAGGTATGCTCAACCCCAGCAAGCTACTGCCGAAAGTTTGATGCTCCGACGTACCTATTCAGCTCTCTCGGGCCGCTGCATCCGCCCTGCGACCTTGCGGCCTCTGGAATAGCTTTCTCCTCGCCGAAATTCTTCCAGGTAACGCTCGAAGCTCCAGGTCTCTAAAAACTTCTCTGCGGCGGTGCGACCGGCTTCGTAGAGTGCCAGTCTCCGCTCCCGTGACAGGTCGAAGTCCGTCGTGCGTACGCCGAGGGTAGGTATTGGGATGGTACGGGCGAAATCGGCCGTTTCGATGTAGAGTCGATCGTGGGCCTCCAGCATCGTGTGCACGAGGCTCTTGACGTAGTCTATTGTGGTCCTGATCCAACCCAGCGGGTAAGTCGCTGGCTCCATGCGGTGATCCAGGGGCACTTCGGGGTTTGGCTCCACAAGTCTAAGCCCGAAGGTGGGCCACCTCGGCTCCTCGCCCGAGTCGAACAACCACACCGGGAAGTTGGAGAGTACGCCACCGTCCACGATGAGGTGTTTCCGTCTGGTAATTGGGTTGCGAAACTTCACCGGCTCGAAGTAGAAAGGAATGCTCGTGCTCATTCTCACGGCGAGCGCTACTTCGAAGCTGTCCGGCTCCTCGACACCGAGCCAGGGCGCGTCCCGCGGCAGCACGAGCAGCCGGCGTCCGGTAATGTCAGAGGCGATCACCTGTGCTTTGTATCGGTGGCGCTCATCTTCAGCGTTGAGGTGGTGAACCAGGTCCCCGAAATTGCTTACCCGTCTGTCCGCCAGCAGGCTCCGCACGTACTTGAGCAACGCTTTACCTTCGTAGACTCCCTGATCTTTAAAGAGGCTCAACAGCGTCCCGATCAGAGGTAGACGATCTTCCCAGGAGGTATCTTGCACGCTGGTGAAATCGAAATCCAGGAAGATCTCTCGCAACTCGGCTGCCTTATAGCCCGCTCCCAGCAACACAGCCAGCAGAGCTCCGGCCGAAGAACCGGCTACGCTCTGCGGCTCGTATCCCCGTTCCTCCAGCACCGATAGCGCACCTACCAAGCCAAGTCCCTTTACGCCGCCACCCTCGAAGACGAGGTCTACGCGCTTCTCTTTATTTTTGTCCGGTATAGCTTCGCCCACCATAACCTCGCTCTCCCAAGTATATCGTCCGGACGCCGGGCGGGATGCACCGCCTATCTATAGATCCCGATTTACTCCCGGTATTTCTTCGGGAGAGCCTACGTTGATAGCGCGGCGACCAGGATTTCTCGGACCTCCGCTTCGTCGGGCATTCGCGGGGTGTTGCCCAGTACCGGGTCCCGGATAATGTCTCGCGTCAGGTCTGGGATCATGTCCTCCGTCACACCGAGGTCTGCCAGGGTCTTTTCTTTGACGACTCCCCGCGCGAACTCTTCTATGGCAACGATAGCTGCCCGGGCGCACGCTTCTTTTCCTCCGGCCGGATTTTCGATCCCCGGCGAACTTGCGACCAGAGAGAGTTTCTCCAGGCTCGCCGGCAAGTTGAACCTCAGCACGTATGGCAGGACGACCGTGAGGGCGACGCCGTGTGCCGCGTGCGTGCGTGCGGAGATCGAGTGCGCCAATCCGTGACAAAGTCCAAGACCCGTGCCGCTAGAGAAAGCCCGGCCCGCCATGTGAGAAGCCAGGAGCATTTGCGAACGGGCCTCCAGGTTTGCACCGTCGGCCAGGGCAACCGGCAACCAGCGGCTCACCATGCGAACCACCTGGAGAGAAACTCCATCAGCGTAAGGGTTGGCACTACTCGACATAAGCGCTTCGAGCGCGTGAACGAGAGCGTCCATACCGGTGGCCGCTGTAGCACCGGGAGGCAGCCCGAGCGTGAGGAGCGGGTCGAGGACGCTGGCGCGAGGCCTAACGCTCGGGTGACCGATGTAGAACTTCCGTTCGTTCACGGGGTCCGTAATAACCCCGAAGTAGTTGGTCTCCGAACCCGTACCCGAGGTGGTCGGCACCGCCACCACGGGTAGACCCGGATTCTCCTGATCCACCATGAAATTGAGTGCCTCCACCGAACCGGGATTTGCGGCGTGAAGCGCTATTCCTTTGGCCGAATCGAGCGACGAACCACCCCCGACCGCGACGACCACGGTATCCGTCAGGCCATACTCTCGCAGCGCCTCGCTACCAGCCTCGATATCTGGAGTGCCAGGGTTCGGGGTTACCTGGTCGAAGACTTCGATGTCCAGGCCTTCGCCTTCGAGGCTTTCTCGGATCGGGGCCAGCAGACCAGAGTCCACTATACCCGGGTCACAGACTACAAAGGCGCGAGACGCCCCGAGGTCCCGGACCAGCTTTCCGACGCGGGATGCTTCTCCGGGGCCGAAGAATACCGGTCCGGAAAGTGACATTTCTACGAACTGTTCGCCAAGCATTTCCCCCACCTCAAGCCTTCAGATCTATCCAGGTAGTCTTTAGCTGCTCGTAGTTTTCGAGAGCGTGGAGAGACTTGTCCCGACCGAAGCCGGACTGCTTGAAGCCACCGAACGGTACGGTCAAGTCGGCGGCGTCGTAAGCGTTGATCCAGACCGTCCCGGCCCGCAGCGCCGCCGCCGTCCGATGGGCCACCCCAATATCCCGACTCCAAACCGATGCCGCGAGACCGTAGTCAGTGGCGTTCGCAAGCGCGACGGCTTCGTCCTCGCCGGAGAATTCCAGCACGGAGAGAACAGGACCGAATATCTCCTCGTTCGCCACCCGCATCTCCGGCCCGACGCCATTGAGCACCGTGGGCTCCATGTAGAAGCCACCGCTCTCTTCTCGTGCCCGCTCGCCACCGACCGCCACCGTCGCTCCTTCGCTGGCCCCGATCCCTATGTAATCCAAGACCTTCTCCAACTGGCCGCTGTCCACCACGGACCCCACCGCCGTCTCGGGCTCCAAGGGATCTCCGGGAAACATCTCCTTCGCGTGCGCAGAGATGCGCTCCAGAAGCTCATCCTTTACCCCACGATGCACCACGAGCCGGGAGCCCGCGTGACAAGTCTGTCCGGCATTGTAGAAGATACCCGAAGCCACACTCGAAGCAACGGTCTCCAGGTCCGGCGCGTCCCCCATGACTACTTGCGGGCTCTTGCCGCCGCATTCCAGAGAAACTTGTTTCATGTTCGACTGGCCCGAATACTGGAGGAACTTCTTGCCGATCTCGGTTGAGCCGGTAAAGGCGATCTTATCCACGTCAGGGTGCAACCCGAGCGCGGCCCCCGCCGTCGGCCCGTAACCCGGCACTACGTTCAGAACTCCGTCCGGCACCCCGGCTTCGGCGGCCAACTCTCCCAGGGCGAGCGCGGTTAGCGGGGACTGTTCGGCGGGCTTCAAGACGACGGAGTTTCCGGTCGCCAGGGCCGGCGCGAGTTTCCAGCAGGTGACGATCAGGGGATAGTTCCAGGGCACGACAGCCCCAACCACCCCGATCGGCTCCCGCGTGATGAGCCCCAGGGAGTCCGGGCCGGTAGGGGAAATTTCCCCGTAGTGCTTGTCTATCGCCTCCGCGTACCACTCGATACACTGGGCCGAAGCCGGTATGTCTACAGAGAGCGCGTTCGAAATGGGCTTCCCCACATCCAGACTCTCGACCAGCGCCAACTCCTCCAGATGATCCCGGATGAGACCGGCAAGTCGGAGCAATATCTTCTTTCTTTTGGCCGGCCTCATGCGAGACCAGCGTCCATCTTCGAAAGCCCGGCGCGCCGCCCGGACCGCCCGGTCAACGTCCTCGGCTTCACACTCGGCTACCTGATTTAGGATGCTGCCGTCCCGCGGCGTTACGTTATCAAAGCGCTTACCCGAGGCCGCATCTACAAACTCTCCGTCTATCCAGGCCTGGTTTCGCAACTGTACGTGTTGTGCTTGTTCATGCCACTTGGACATTTTATCCCTCCGCTAACAAGTCATGGTCTAGCACGGCACCAAGGCCCGGCACATCCGGGACTCTCAGGCAACCGTCGCTGTCTATTTTCAAAGGCTCCGACAGCATAAAGTCCCGGCGCTCCAGCGTCCAGCCGGGAGGATCGTAGGGGAATTCCAGGTACGGCCCACCACCCACCCCCGCCGTTACGTGGAGGTTCGCGAGCAGCCCGAGCCCATCCGTCCAGGTGTGCGGTGTAAACCAGTGGTTGCGGGCCATCGCAAGCTCCGCGACGAAGCGCGCCCGGTGCATCCCGAGCGTGAGCACCACGTCCGGCTGGTACACGTCGAGCGCGTCTGCATCTATAAAACTGAGCACCTCTTCCCAGTTGCGGACCATCTCGCCCCCGGCGACGCGTACTCCGGTACGCTCTCGGAGATTTCTCATGCCTTCCAGGTCCGAGTACGGTAGCGGTTCTTCCAGCCAGAACACATCCAGCTCCGTCAGGGCGTCTGCTATGCGGCGTGCAGCGGTGAAGTCTATCGAGCGGCTTGCATCCCCGGCCATCCGCCAGGCCTCGTTCAAGTCCACCATGATCTCCATCGAATCACCGATTGCCTCCCGCGTCGCGGCAACGGTCGCGGGGCCTTCTTCCAGGTGGTTCGGATCTATCCGGATCTTCATGGCCCGGAACCCCTCTTCCCTGAGTGTCAACGCCGACTCGGCCCGTTCCGGAGGAGATTTCAGTTCACCGCAAGAAGCGTAAACCGGCAGCCGAGTCTCACTGCCCCCGAACAGCCGCGCCACCGGCTGACCGCAAGCTTTACCAATAACGTCCCAGAGGGCCGCTTCAAGCGGCCAGTAGGCTTTCGCGTGAAACTGCATAGTCTCCAGAACCCGCGAGTGCCGTGAGATCTCGAACGGGTCTTTCCCCAGAAACAGATGCTCGAAATCTTCGAACCCCACCATAGAGTCGCCGCCACCTACTCCGGTGATTCCTTCGTCGGTCTCCACCAGGACGAGGTCGGCCTCGAACACAGTGCGGGGTGTAGGATCCCAGGCGGCATTGAAGGGTGGGTCCAGGTCTTTACGAAGGTGCTCTACTCGGATGTTGGTGATCTTCAACGTCTACCGTCCCTTTGCAAAATAGAATTAAAAGGTGCGGCTATTCTAGCTTTTTGCGGATCTATGTAGAAACATCGGGCTTCTGTATGCCGCCCAACGAAAGATATTTGACATCGAGGTACTCTTCGACGCCATATCGTCCGCCCTCGCGGCCGAACCCGGACTCTTTGAGCCCACCGGAGGGTGACTGGTCTGTGGCGGGCATGCCGTCGTTGGCGCCAAGGATTCCGTATTCCAAACCTTCCGCCAACCGCCAGGCCCGTCCCAGATCTCGGGTGAAATAATAGGCGGCGAGGCCGTAGTTGGTGTCGTTGGCCCGCTCGATCGCCTCTTTCTCGCTGCCGAAACTCAGCAGCGCCGCCACCGGCCCAAAAGTTTCTTCACGGGCCACTAGCATCGAATCCTTTACCTTCCGGAGTACTGTGGGCTCGTAGAAGTTCCCCGGCCCAGTTATCCGATTGCCACCAAGCGACACGGTGGCCCCGTTCTGCCGGGCATCTTCGACGTGCCGCTCCACTTTTTCGACGGCGGCAGGTTCGATCAGGGGTCCCACCTCTACATCAGGCTCTAAACCATTTCCGACCTTCATGCCCGCCATCTTCTCCACTAGGCGTTCGGAGAACTCCTGCTCGATTCCCTTGTGTACGAAGATGCGATTGGCGGAGACGCAAGTTTGCCCGGCGTTTCGCATTTTAGAAGAGATCAGGTGTTCCACAGCCTCGTTCAAGTCAGCGTCCTCGAACACGATGAACGGTGCATGTCCGCCCAATTCTAAAGAGAGGCGTTTCACCGTATCGGCCGCCTGGCGCATCAGCAACTTGCCGATCTCCGTAGAACCCGTAAAGGAAAGCTTGTGGACACGCCGGTCTTGCATGATGGCCGCGGTTATTGGAACCGGGTCTATCCCCGGCACTACGGAGAGCACACCCTTCGGCAGCCCGGACTCATCGAACGCCTGTGAGAGCCCGAGCGCTGAGAGCGGTGCGAGCTCAGAGGGCTTGACCACCATCGTACATCCGGCGGCGAGCGCGGCCCCGACTTTGAGGGCAACGGCGGACATCGGGAAGTTCCAAGGGGTTATGGCGGAGGCAACACCTACCGGCTGCTTGATGACGAGCAGTCGCTTGTCCGGTGACGGGGTGGGCATTGTCTCGCCGGAGATGCGCCGGGCCTCTTCCGCGAAGCGCTCGATACACGAGGCGGCATACAGAACCTCGCCTTCCGACTGGACGAGCGGCTTGCCCTGCTCCCGGGTCATCACCCGCGCCAGTTCACCGGACCGCTCGCGTAGCCCGCGGGCGGCTCCTTGCATTACGCAAGCACGCTCGTCGGCAGTGGTAGCTGCCCAAGATGGTTGGGTAGCATACGCAGCGTCTATCGCAGCCCGCGTATCTTCCCGTCCACTGTTGGGTAGCGTGGCGCAAACTTCTCCGGTGGCAGGATCGGTTACCTCGAAAGTTTCACCCGAGTGCGCTGCGACCCATTCACCCCCGATGAACAGGTGTTTTTTTACAGCCATGTTCACAACGTTTGCCTCGCGAACATCGTCCCGGCTATTCGATAAATCCTTCCTTCTGTAACCATTCTTCCGCAACGTCCGCCGGGTCTTCACCGTCCACGTCGATGGAGGCGTTCAGTTTCTGGAGGGTCTCAGTGGTGAGTTTTTTGGTTACGGGGGCGAACAGGTCGGTGAGCTGCTCATTCTCCTGAAACACCTCCTGGCGCATGGTGAGCGCAGGGTTGTACAGAGGGAAGAAGTTCTCATTGTCTTCGATGATCTTTAGGTCCAGTGCCGGGATACGGCCATCGGTGGCCTGCATGACGCCAAAGTTGCACGGTTCACCCTTGTCGACGGCGTTGGGGATCACCCCTATAGCAACGGTTTTGATGTTCTTGTCTGAGAACTGGTAGCCGTAGGCTTTTTCCAGACCCGGCAAGGCGTCATCCCGAGAGGCAAACTCGCTGTCGGTACAAAACGTAGCTTCTTCGGGCTGCTCGTTTATCAACCTCTCCATGTCAGAGAGTTCCTTTACACCAAGTTCCTCGTAGTTCTCGCTGCTCGTGACTATCGCGAAGGTGTTGTTCGCCGGGGCTGGTGGAGAAAGCCACTTGACGTCGTTCTTTTCGAGGTCTTCTTGCGCGACAGCCCTGAGCTGCTCTTTGCGACCGTCTATGGGATCTGTGTGGCCCAGGATATTGATCCAACCGGTCCCAGTATACTCCCAATACATGTCCACGTCGCTGCGGACCAGCGCCTGCCGGGTGGCGTCCGTTCCGGCCATGCCGATCTGATCCTCGACGCTCGCCCCGGCATCTTCTAGCAACGTTTTGGTTATGTTGCCGAGCACCAACTGCTCGGTAAAGTCTTTGGAGCCAACGATGAACTCGGTGTCGGAAAGCTCCCCAGACCCTGAACCGCCACCGCCGCAGCCTACGACGATCACAGCCAGCGCCGTGAAGGCTACCATCAACCCTGCAAGTTTAGTCCGCGTCTTTCGCATGTATTCTCCCTTCGTTGCCTTCAACGACTTCCGTGTCCCAACCGAACGTCTGCCGACCGTTCGTCGTACTCCGCCTCTACACCACACCAGCCAGCCAAGAGACAGGCGATAGTCTTCGTGGCGGTTAGTAGCTCGCTTATGCTGATGTGTTCGTTCGGCCCGTGCGCCAAGCTCACATCTCCAGCGCCATACAACACACACGGCATCTTGCCGAAATGGTCGAATAGCCTCATATCCGAACCGTAAGCTACGGCCTCGATCTCTGGCGACTGGCCCGTTGCTTGCCGGTGTGCGGTCACGATCGCCTCGCAGATAGGCGCGTCTACCGGAACATCCGACGGTAGTGCCTGTCCCCCGATCCATTCGAACGCTGGCGGATGCTCCCGCAGCCACGGATCTCGCCCGACGACGGCATCTATGCGCTCCTGAAGCAACGAGTAGGAAGATTCGAGGTCCTCGCCCGGCAACAGCGCCATCCGTATCTCTGCGGAGAGCGACTCTGGTACGGTAACCGGCCAGTTGCCCGAACGGACGACGCCCACGTTGATCGGCGCCTTGTTCTCCAGCTCTTCGAACAGGGGATGGCGCAAAGTAGCATTGCGCTCCTTCTCTAGCTCCCTAAGCTCCTCGAAGATAGGCAAGAATTTCTCGAAAGCCGAGACTCCCTGCTCCCGCGTAGCGGCGTGAGTAGACTGTCCAAAGACCTTTAGCCGGAAAACGAGAGCGCCGCCCAGCGCCGGAACGAGCGCCAGGCGCGTCGGCTCCGTGATAAGGACCGCGTCGGCGCGATAGCCGTGCAGGATGGTAGCCAGGGCTCCTACCCCACCGTCTTCTTCACTAACCGTCGCAGCCACTATCGCGTCACCGTTCAACTTTACACCGAGAGCTTCCAGCGCATCCAGGGCCACTATATGGCTGACCAGACCACCCTTCATGTCGCAAGCCCCGCGACCATATAGTAAATCTCCGACGACTTCTCCCGAGAGCGGATCGTGGGTCCAGGTCTCAGGGTCGCCGTTTTCTACGGTATCTACGTGGGCGTTCATCAATAGTGAACGTCCGCCGCCCTTTCCGGCGCGGGTGGCGACGATGCTTGGTCGATCTTCGAGGTTGCTTGGCACGCCGACGTGCTCCGCATAAGGCTCGACCTCTTCGGCCGACACCACGCACCGTTCGACCTCGTACCCGCGCTTATCGAACTCGCTTTCGATGACATCTTGTAAAGCGCCTTCCTTCCCGGTAACCGATGATATCCGGACAAACTTCTGCAACATACTTATCGTATCGGCCCGCCGGGTTTCGACGGCTTCACAGATCCCATCCCTCAGTGCCGGTTCTACTTCTTTCATGAGATACTTCTCCCCTATCTCTCCCCAACCGTTCGTTGCCACCTATCGGATAGCGTACCGCTCCTATTCATGAGAACCTCGGTGCTGGATCTCCTTCTCCAACCCGGTGAGGGCAGCATCGGTGATCTCCGCGATGCTACTCAAAATCTGCTTATCGGCGACGAGCGCGGGAGCGTACTGGATCACCATCTCTTCTTTGTCGTCAACGCGACAGATAAGCCCGTGCTCTGTGAGCTTCCGGCCTAGAACACCCTTGAAATACTTCTGATACTCCTCACCCTTGACCGGCGTCCCATCGGACCACTCCGTCTTTATCTCTACCCCCCAGAAGAACCCCATTCCCCGAACGTCCTTTACTATGGAATGATTCTCCGCCATCCGCCGCAACTCACTCTCGAAGTGTCCCTCCAGACTGTGGACGTTTTCAAGCAGCTTCTCACGCTCGATAATAGCGATGTTCTCCAACGCCACCGCAGCGGAGACCGGATGGCCACCAAACGTAGACCCGTGCGAGAACATCGGCGCATTCTGCCGCAGCGTGTTGCTGACCTTGTCGCCGATCACCACGCCGCCCATAGGACTGTAGCCGGACGTAACGCCTTTAGCGAAGGTCGTCATATCCGGAACCACATCGAAGCGTTCTATGCCGAACCATTCTCCCAACCGCCCGAAGGCGCAGATTACCGCGTCCGAAACTAGCAACACACCGTGACGGTCGCAGATCTCTCGTACCCTGCGCCAGTAATCTGGCGGCGGCACGAGGCAACCTCCTCCGTTCTGTACCGGCTCCAGGATGACAGCGGCAACGGTCTCCGGTGAGGCAAACTCTATCGCCTCGTCGATGGTGCCTGCAGCACCCTCGGGATCTTGCTGGGTATTCGACACGTGGTGAAAGCCTCCGGGCAACGGCTCGAACGGAGTTTTGAAAGCTGGAATGCCCGTGGCCGAGAGGGCGCCCATCGTGGTGCCGTGATAGGCGGCCTTGCGGGTGATGAACTTGTAGCGTTCGGCCTCGCCGTTCGCCTTATGGTACTGGCGAGCAAGTTTTATGGCTGTCTCCACCGCTTCGGAGCCGGAAGAAACGAAGAAGCTAGAGTTCAGGTCGCCGGGGGCTATCTCGGAGATCTTGGCCGCAAGCTCCAGCGAGCGCGGATGATGCATGCTCCAGTTCGGGAAGAATCCAAGTTCCTTCATCTGGGCCGCCGCAGCGTCCGCTAGCTCTGAACGGCCGTTACCCACCTGGGTCGTGAAGAGTCCCGCGAGCCCATCGAGGTAGTTCCTGCCCCGGTCGTCGGTAACGTGGCAGCCGTCTCCCGAGACGATCACCGGCAGCTTCGACCAGTCTTCGGAATAGGGCGTGAAGTGCAGCATCAAATTGTCTACACCAGAAGGTCCAGATACCATCTCGTGCTCGTCGAGCCCCCGCATAACATCCATGCCGCCACCTCCTCAACCGTTCTGGGCGAAATTCGCTCGTCGTATCCACAATTGCCGAACAACTTCTTGCAGATATGAATGCATGCTAAAGATTTACCGGTATGTCCACAAGGTCCATTTCCCGTATAATTCGGGGTGCCATTCGCGAGAGGACGGTTTTGGATGGACGAGCGGTTCACTGCGGTTTCCCTGATCCTGGGGCTAGAAGATTCTTCCCCGGTCCCGCTGTACGTCCAGCTCTACGAGGGTCTGCGAGAGGCGATCCTGGGTGGACGACTCAGGGCCGGCGTCCGGCTGCCTTCGACGCGGGGGCTGTCCGCCGAGCTTGGCGTCTCGCGCAACACGGTGATGAACGCCTACGACCAACTGCAATCCGAAGGCTATCTGGAAGGTCGGGTAGGTTACGGGACCTGCGTAAGCTCCTCGTTGCCGGATGATCTGCTGCAGGTCCGGGCTCGGGAAGCCGACGGGCCAGGTTCTCGCTCCGGCCGGGGACTTTCAAGGCGAGGCTCAATGCTTTCGGGCACCCCGCCGACCGTTTCAGACTATCAGGACCGTCCCCGGGCCTTTCAGCCCGGCCTGCCGGCGTTGGAGGAGTTCCCTTCCCGGACGTGGAGAAACCTGTACAACAAAGTGTGGCGGCGGCCTGCGCGGGAGTTACTCGGCTACGGGGACCCAGCCGGCTATCGGCCGCTTCGGGAAGCGATCTCCGACCATCTGTGCACGGCGCGGGCGGTTCGTTGCTCCTGGGAGCAGGTGATCGTCGTCAACGGCTCCCAGCAAGCCCTGGATCTCTCTGCGCGGCTCCTGCTCGACCCCGGAGACGCAGCCTGGATGGAGAATCCCGGTTACCCCGGCGCCCGGGCCGCTCTCACCGGAGCCGGAGCACAGCTTGTACCCGTGCCGGTAGACAGTCACGGACTCGACGTATCATCAGGAGAAGCGACGCCCCCGGAGGCACGACTCGCATACGTAACGCCCTCGCACCAGTATCCTCTCGGCGCAACCATGAGTCTCCGCCGCCGTCTGGATCTGCTCGACTGGGCCAAGCGCTCCGACGCCTGGATATTGGAAGACGACTACGATAGCGAGTTCCGATACTCTGGACGGCCTTTCGAGGCACTTCAAGGGCTGGACACCGAGGGGCGAGTGGTCTACGTCGGCACCTTCAGCAAAGTTCTCTTCCCAGCGCTCCGCATCGGCTACCTGGTGGTTCCAAAGGATCTGGTGGACGCCTTCGCCGCCGTCCGCGAACTATCCGACCTTCATTCGCCTTCTATAGACCAGGCGGTACTCGCCAACTTCATCACGGATGGTCACTTCGTCCGTCACGTCCGTCGTATGCGAGCCCTCTACGCCGCGCGCCAAGAAGCTCTATTAGAGGCAGCGGCGCAGGATCTCGCGGGGATCCTGGAAGTACGGCCCGCCGAATCCGGGCTACACCTGGTCGGTCGGATGACTGAGGACGCCAACGATCGCGAGGCGTCCCGGCTGGCCGCGGACCACGGAGTCGAGGCGATACCGCTCTCCTGGTATGCTGACGGGCCTTCGCGAGACAGGGGTCTAATGCTAGGCTACGCAGCAGTTTCGGAAGCTGAGATATGGGGAGCAACAAACCGGCTCGCAACAGCTTTGGAAAAGCTACAGTAAAGGAGTCACAGTGAAACTTGCTGGACGATGATTCTCCAAAGTTCCAGTACCAGGGCACGTGAGGCAAGATTGTGATTCACGTTTTGGATCTGGAGTACGGCGCGCCAAGGACTACGGCGGCGTTCCTGGTGGAGACTGGCAGAGGACCAGTCCTGATCGAGACCGGACCCGACTCTACCTACAACGTGCTGGTAAGGCACTTGAAAACACTGGGCTACGAACCCGAAGATGTGCGACACGTATTCGTTACTCACATCCATCTAGATCACGCCGGTGCCGCGTGGCGGTTCGCCAAACAGGGAGCCAGAATCCACGTGCATCCGCGAGGCGCAAAACATCTCCGGGATCCCTCACGCCTGCTGGCCTCGGCCGGACGAATCTTCGGTGAGCGGACGAAAGACCTCTGGGGCCATCCAATGCCCATAACCGCTGACAGGACTCAGGTAGTCGAGGACGGCGAAGTTCTGCGTTTGGGTGGGGTGCGGATGGAGGCGCTGGAAACACCGGGACATGCAGACCACCATCTCACCTGGAGGATAGAGAGCACCATTTTTACCGGAGACGTGGGCGGAGTACGCATCGGGAAAGGACCGGTATTCGCGCCCACACCCCCGCCCGAGATCCGGGTCGAAGTTTGGCGAAAGTCAATCGCCCGACTGAGGAACTTGCACGCCGAAGAAATTTACCTTTCCCACTTCGGCCGTTTTACAGACGTCGGAGAACACCTTGAATACCTTGAGATCAGCTTGCTCGAATGGACCGCCTGGATGAAGGCCCGGATGGACGAAAACAAGTCGTGGGACATTATCGCCTCCGAGTTCGAGCAGTACGTGGCCGAAGGCCTGATCCGCGCAGGCCTCGGGCCAGACGAACTGCAAGAGTACGCGTTCGCCGATCCAGCCTGGATGAATGCTCAGGGTCTGATCCGGTACTGTCAGAAGCACCGCCCCACCAACCACAAAACTCCCTAAACCCACCAGAGAACCTTCCGCTACAAAAAGAGCGCCGGTCCTGATTACGTACCGACGCTCTTCGAAACTTCCAGCTAAAGCATTACTGCTTACCTGAAGAAACTATTGGCGGAACTCTTTTACTCGATAAAGCCTTGATCCTGGAGCCACTGCTCAGCTACGTCCTCCGGGTCCTCGCCGTCAACATCCACGGAAGCATTGAGCCTCTGCATCGTCTCCGTGTCCAGCGCCTCCGCCACAGGAGTGAAGGTATTGTCGAGGCCGTTCTTGTTCTCGTCGTATTTCTCTTTCTTCAAGTTTATCGCCGGGTTGTAGATCGGGAAAAACTCTTCATCGTCTTCGAGAAGCGTCAAGTCCAGGGCCGCGATCCTGCCGTCGGTAGTGAACACTTCACCAAAGTTGCATTTCTGTCCCTCATCCGTGGCTGTGTAGACCGGTCCAGTGTCGAGAAGAGCTACGTTGTTGCCCGGGAACTTGAAGCCATACTTCTCTTCCATACCGGGCAAACCGTCGTCGCGCGAACGGAATTCACTCTCCACACAGATGGTAGCCTCGTCGGGATTATTCGCGAGCAGGGGTCCAATATCCGATACCTTTTCGATGCCTTCGAGTGCGGGAACCTCTTCAGGAGCCTCTGAGCGCATCGCTAGAGCGTAAGTGTTGTTGAACGGCGCCCGTTCCAGCAAGACG
Source organism: Rubrobacteraceae bacterium (assembly GCA_965214475.1). Lineage (GTDB taxonomy): Bacteria > Actinomycetota > Rubrobacteria > Rubrobacterales > Rubrobacteraceae > SIRX01. The sequence goes on from OZ243953.1 coordinate 1,599,781, forward strand.
ATGTTGTTCTTCTCTAGTTCTTGCTCTTTAGAGACTTCGTACTGTTTATTGGCCGGGAAGACCGGATCAGTATTTCCGAGGTGGTTGATCCAGTTAGTTCCTGAATACTCCCAGTACATATCTATGTCGCCGCTCTCCAGTGCCGCTCTCGTGGCATCGGTGCCGACAAGTCCGACCTGATCGTCTACGTCCGCGCCCGTGGCTTCAAGGGCTGTGAACGCAATGTAGCCCAGGATCAACTGCTCGGTAAAGTCTTTGGAACCAACAATGTAGCTAAAATCCCCGTTGTCTACGTCGGCAAGAGGACCGGCGGCGCTTGAGCCACCCACAACGTTGCCGCACCCGGCCACCACTAGGGCCAGGACGGCCGCCAAACTCACGAGCCTTATCAAGGCTTTATTTCTCACAGCTATATTCCTCCTTTAGATCAACAAGCTTCTTTTACAAAACCTAATTTTTCGACGCTTCTACAAACCCTTGGGTCGTAGCACATCTTCGACGATCCCCGCAATGTAGTCGATGGTCAACGCCAGGACACCCGTCAACACGGCGCCGGTTATCAGTATCGAGTCCCGGCTCAATTTGATGCCGGAGTTGATAATGTCGCCCATCCCGCCGGCGTCGATGAACGTCGCCAGGGTCGCGGTGCCGACCACGATTATCAGGGCCGTCCTGATGCCGGCGAGCATGATCGGGATTGCCAGCGGCATCTCGATGCGGAATAGCACCGACATCTTGGTCATGCCCATTCCTCGACCGGCTTCGATAACGGACGAATCCACCTGCCGTATCCCGACCATCGTATTCCTCAAAACCGGCAGGAAAGCGTAAATGACCAGGGCGAAGATGGCTATACGGGCGTTGAAAGCGATCCACATAGCCGCCAGCACGATCACGCCAATAGACGGTATCGCCTGTCCGATACTAGCAATGCTGACTATATATTCGGACACCCGGCTCATGAACGGACGGGTGAGTATAACCCCTGCAGTGACTGCGAGCGCCACCACGATCACCGTAGCGATCGCGCTAATCTCCAGGTGCTGCACCACGCGCTGCACGATGTACTCTTGGTTCAGGGTGCGCTGCTCTATGCTGTCGAGCTCTATGCTACCCACCCACAGGTAGAGTGCCACACACACAGCTATGAGAAAGGCCGGCATGATGAGATAGCGAGCCAGCTTGCTCGCGAGGCCGGGTCCCTTCGAGCCGTTACTCGGCTGCTTCTGTTCCTCGTTCTCCTGAGATTCTTGTTCCTGCTGGCTCTCGGTACGTTCCTCAGTCTTCTGGGCGCTGGTCATCGGCTCTCACCTCCCCCAGAAATCAAGATGTTCCTCAAGCCTGGGCCTCCTCCTGATCGAGGGTCTGCTTGTCCGGATCGCGCATGGAGTCGATCATTTCGAGAACCTTGTCGAAGTCGACCACTCCTTTGAAGGCGCCTTTTTCGTCCACGACTATCGCAGATCCTTTGTAAGAGGTGATCATGGTGTCGAGTGTCTCGTAGAGGTTTGCATCTTGTTCAAGTATCGCGACCGCCGGCCACCCGGCTTCTTTGAGCGGAACGCCGTTGGTCTCGATGTCTTCTATGTTGACCCACCGCTTCGGCTGATCTTGGTCATCCAACAACAACACGTGATCTTTGCCGGTGCTCTCCATCTTCCCACGCACATCTTCGTAGCTATCGCTCAGGTTGGCTACCGGCCATTCCGCCGGCTCGATGTCCGAGACTTTGGTGAGGCTCAAACGCTTTATCGAGGCGCCGGCCCCGACGAAGTCCTCGACGAACTCGCTCGACGGGTCGGTCAGGATGTTCTCCGGCGTGTCGTATTGGGCGATCACGGATTGTTCCTGGAGGATGGCGATACGGTCGCCCATCTTTATCGCCTCGTCTATGTCGTGGGTGACGAAGACGATGGTCTTCTGTATCTCCTCCTGGAGCCTCAAGAACTCATCCTGAAGACGGTCACGCGTGATCGGGTCTATCGCCCCGAATGGCTCGTCCATAAGTAGGACTTGCGGATCTGCGGCCATCGCCCGGGCCACCCCGATGCGCTGGCGCTGCCCACCGGATAGCTCTTTAGGGTAACGATCCCGGTAGTTGTTGTTGATGCTGACGGTTTCCAGCAGTTCGTCTATCCTGTCCGAAGTCTCCTGCTTATCCCAGCCCAGCATTCTTGGAACGGTGGCGATGTTGTCGGCGATCGTCATGTGGGGGAAGAGCCCGATCTGCTGGATAACATAGCCTATACGGCGACGCAGGTTGTCGGGGTTGACGCTCGTTACGTCCTCGCCTTCGAGAAAGATCCTACCGCTCGAAGGCTCAATAATGCGGTTGACCATTTTCATGGTAGTGGTCTTACCGCAACCGGACGGGCCAACCAGAACCACGATCTCACCCTGGTAAATATCCATCGAGAGGTCTTTTACCGCCGGCTCATCCGTGCCGGGGAACGTCTTGGAGAGGTTCTCCAGACGGATCATAACTTCCCGGTCCTGATTACTTTGGTTGTTGCCGTTGTCAGTCAATTAATTTAGTCCCTTCGAAGTCGTGAGCTTACTGAAGACTGAGAAGAACGCTTCGAATAGCAAAGCGAGCACCGTAATAGCCAATGTACCGGCGAGAACGGATTCTATGGCTCCCGCACCTCCAACGCGGGCGAGGCCGGAGAAGATATATCCACCAAGTCCCGGTCCGTTAACGTAGGATGCGATCGCGGCGATGCCCAATATAAGCAGCCCGGACACCCGCACCCCGGTAATTATTACCGGCCACGCCATCGGTAACTCCACCCGCACAAGTTGTTGAAAATTACTCATTCCCATCCCCTTGGCGGACTCCGTTATGGAAGGATCCACCCCCTGCAAACCGGTGATCGTATTCCGCAGAATGGCGAGAATAGAATAGTTCACTAGCGCAACTACCGCCGGCTTATATCCAAGCCCGAGTATCGGAATCAGCAACCCGAAGAGCGCGAAAGACGGGATGGTCAGCATCGTAGAAGTCACAGCCAACAAAGCCTGAGCTATGGCCTTGCGCCTATAAGTGAGCACCCCGAGGGTCACACCAATAATGGTGGCGATGATCAAGGAGAGAAGAACGACCTGAACGTGCGCTATGGAGTCCTCAAGGAGATCATCCCAATCGTCTGCCAAGTATACGAGAAAATCTATCAAGAAACTCTCCTATCTACCCACTCTAGTCGCCATAAAAACCTATCCATGTCCGCTATAACTTGCTCCTTTCGCTTCGTTCCCGCGTATGTGTAAAAAATTGCTTTACCTTCCTTAACCAAACTGAGTATACATAGTTGCACATATACGGTCAACGGTTAAATGAATCAAATGTTACATTATTGTTGATAAAATCGCTCAGATCTAGGCTCCCGCAGATTACTCGCGGAGACGGCTGATGATTGACGCCGCGCCTCGAAGCATTGTGTGCCCTTTCTATGCCTCCACTTGCAGCACGAAACGGAGTCTCCCCACAACGAGCTTAGGAACAGGCTTCTAAAGAGTCGGCCTCTTCGCCAATCCGACGGAGAGTGCTACCGTAGCAGTTCCTCCAACTAACCGGGACACCCCGATCCACGGCGCCAACACTCCGGTCTCCGAAAGTCTCCGAAATGAGACAGCCATCCGGGCCGTAGACGCCTCCCGGCGTTCCGAATCGGGCTTCGGGGTAGTCGCCGACTTGATTTGCGCTCGCCAGATAGACACCGTTGTCCAGGGCGCGGGCCGCGCAGGAGAGTTCGTATTGACGGGCGTAGAGTTCGCGCCATCCGGCAGGGGCCAGGATCAGCTCGGTCCCATCATGTGCGGCCTCTCGCACGACCTCCGGGAAACCGAGATCCCAGCATATGACTAGCGAGACGCGAAGCCCACCGGCCTCTACGGTCGGCAACTCGACGCCGGGAATGAAGACTTGATCCTCACCCGTCTCCCGTACCAAATGCCGCTTGCGATAAGTCAGTAAAATCCCTTCAGGACCGACCAGGTTCGCGCTATCGGCCACCCCGGACGGGCCAGCGGTCCCTGGAAGCCGCTCCGCGAACCCGTAGGCTATGTAGATATCGAGGGTTCGGGCCAAGGCTAAGAACTTCTGGGCGCTCGGTCCTTCTTCGGCGTCCTCTGCGTAGAGATGCGCGGTAGTCAGGCTCGTGTACCCGGAGGCGAAAAGTTCGGGTAGTACGATCCAACGGAGACCCGGGTGGGCATTCTTCGCCTCGACTACGGCTTTCTCCGCGAGCAGCAGATTTCCTTCTGCGTCTCCGGGTTTGGGGCTGAGGTTCAAGGCAGCGACGCTGGCGGTCTCTTGCACTTGCGGGATTCCAGGTCCCAGAACTTCGACGGCTTCGTGGGGTCCGAAATTCCCCCGGAGTACCTGTGCCAAAATTGCCTCCTCCCTCAACTCTCTGTAGACCTTGCAAGTAGTTTAGTCTTCGCACAAAACGCGCCGCATCGGCCCACGGGAGGATAATTCAGGGAGCGCGAGGGGGTTTGATTGTCCACCGGTAGCATTGACAACTGCCCTCTTTGCGAGGAAGATATGCAACCATAATGCTGCAAACTATGCAGGACACGCGAAAAATCCCGGTAGCGATAGATAACGGCGGTGCGCCGCCCTCGTAATTTCTCCCAAACTCTGTTTCGGTAATTTCTACCCCGGCAAGACGTGGGATGTCGTGTGGCTTGGGATCCACGGCGTGACAGCAACGGTCAACCGAGAGGAGACAACAGGATAATGTGCGGGATCATCGGCGTCTACAAAGGTCTGGAACCGGAGGTGGCCGGACGGATGCTGAACCGGCTCGTTCACCGGGGACCCGACGAAGAGGGAGATATAGAGGTCGGGGGGAACTGGCTCGGGCACCGGCGACTCTCCATCGTGGACGTTAGCGGCGGTCGGCAGCCGCTTGTGACGGAGTCCAAAGACGGCGGCAAGCTGTTCCTGATCGGGAACGGTGAGATCTACAACCACCAAGAGGTGCGCGAAAAACTCCCCGACGTGGAGTACAAAACAAGCTCGGACAACGAGGTCGCGTTGCACGTCGTGGACCAGTGGGGCCCGGAGAAGATCTCCGAACTGCACGGCATGTTCGCCTTTATCATCTCTGGCGAAGACGGTCGCTTTGTGGCCGCCCGCGACCCGGTCGGCATCAAACCGCTCTACTGGTCGAAGCGGGGCGAGAAAATCATCTTCGCCTCCGAGCTGCGGGCCTTCGACGACGACTGGTTGGCCGAGGCCAAGGTTTTCCCTCCAGGCCACTACTGGACGCCGGAAGACGGATTGAAGCGCTTCGCCTACGCCGTGCCGCGGGATATGGAGGATTTGGAGCAGTTCGAGGGTCCGTCCGAGCCGGGAGCCGAGATCCCGGAAGAAATACTTACGAAGGTACGCGAAGAACTCATAGAGACCGTCGAAGGCCAGATGATGGGCGACGTGCCCGTAGGCGTTTTTCTCTCCGGCGGCCTGGACTCCAGCCTCGTAGCCGCCATCGCCGCCAAGTGGGCAAAGCGAAACGGAACCCGGCTCATGACCTTCGCCGTTGGTCTCGAAGACTCACCGGACCTGCTGGCCGCCCGCGCCGTGGCCGAGCACCTGGAGACGGAGCACCACGAGGCCATCTATACGCAAGAGGACGCTATAAAGGTACTTCCGAAGGTCGTGAGGGCGATAGAGAGCTTCGACCCGTCGCTCGTGCGGAGCGCGGTTCCGAACTACATCCTCGCTGAGTTCACCGCCCAATACGTCAAGGTGGTGCTGACGGGCGAGGGGGCCGACGAAATTTTCGCCGGCTACGAATACTACGAGGACTTCGGGACCGAAGAAGAGTTGCACGAGGAGCTAATTCGGAGCATCGAAGGCTTGCACAACTTGAACCTCCAGCGCGGCGACCGCACTTCGATGGCCCACAGCCTGGAAGCCCGGGTGCCGTTTTTGGAACTCGGAATGATTCAACTAGGACTCGCCCTCCCCGCCGGTTGGAAACTCGCCGGTGAAGGCCAGCTAGAAAAACGTCTCCTCCGCCAGGCCTTTGACGGCTGGCTCCCGGAAGACTTCCTCTGGCGCAAAAAGGCCCAATTCGGCGACGGCTCCGGCGCATCCTCCGTACTCAAAGAGCGGATGGAGAACAGCATCTCCGAAGAAGAGTTCGAGCGTGACAAGAACAAGATAGAGCCGCCGCTGCGAACCCGCGAGGAGACGGCGTACTATAAGATCTTCGCCGAGCATCTCGGAGGCGTGGACCCGGAGGACACCATAGGACGCTTCGCCACCGCCTGAGCTCAGGTAGCGGGCGAGAGCCAAACAACGAACTGGGGCGTTCGTGGGTAGGGATGACAGAAGCCGCCGCGTAGCCGGGTTCGCCCGCGAGTTGCGCTGGGACGAAATACCGGCGACCGTACAGGAACAGGTCGTCCGCTGTGTACTCGACCTCTGTGGGGCCGCGCTCGCGGGAAGCCGCACGCCGGTAGCCCAGGCCGTATCGTCCTATGCCTCGGAAGCGTACGGTTGCGGGTCTTGTACCGTCATCGGTGCCAGCTCCCGCAGCACACCGACCGGCGCGGCGCTCACAAACGGCTTTGCCGCCTCGGCCCTGGACATCGACGACGGCTACCGGCCGGTAAAGGGACACCCGGGGGCAGTGGTATTCCCAACGGTTCTCGCCGCGGCCGAAGAAACCGGAGCCAGCGGCCCCGAGTTCCTGACGGCGCTAGTGGTCGCCTACGAGGTCTCCATGCGGACCGCTCGTATCTTGCACGGCCTCTACGACTTCTACCACGGGAGCGGCGCGTGGGGACCGGTCGGCGCAGCGGCCGGGGCTGCTCGTTTATTCGGCTGCGATGTGGAGGAGATCCGGCACGCGCTCGGAATCGCCGAGTTCCACGCCCCGATAACCCCCGAGATGCGCTCCGTGGACCATCCCAGCATGCTCAAGGACGGCATCGGCTGGGGAGCGCTGTCCGGCCTCGCCTCCGCGCAACTCGCCAGCCACGGGTTCACCGGCATTCCGAGCCTTTTCGACGAGAACGATTCGGGACCGGCATTGGTCGAAAGTTTGGGCAGCGAATACCTGACTCTTGGCCTGTACTTCAAGCTGCACGCCTGCTGCCGCTGGGCACAACCGGCTGTCGAAGGAACACTCGCCGCAGTTAGCGAGCTGAACGTAGAAGCAAGAGACATCGCGCGGGTACGGGTACATTCTTTCGAGGCCGCCACACATCTAACCTCCACGGCACCCCGCACTACGGAAGAGGCTCAGTTCAGTCTTCCCTGGCCGGTAGCCTGCGCCCTGATCGACGGCGAGGTAGGGCCGGACCAGGTACTCGAACACGCTCTAGAAGATCCAACCCGGCGCGCACTGGCCGCCAGGGTCGAGTGCTTCCAAGACCCGGAACTCGAAAAGGTCTTCCCGGCGAAGGCTCTGGCCTGGGTGGAGGTAGAGGCCTCAAATGGTCGCGTCGCCCGCTCGAAGGTGCTGGCAGCCCAGGGTGACGCGGAGGCATGCCTGTCCGATACGGAGCTTACCCGCAAGTTCAGGCGCCTCGCAGAGCCGGTGTTAGGTTCCGGTCGCACGGGGGAGCTGGCGGACTCTATCCAAGAGCTTCCCCAGGCCCCAAGCCTAGACGCGTTTACACGCCTGCTCGGCACTACCGTTTAAGAGAGTTAGAATTCAGATATGAGAGTAGCCCTTGGACAAATAACCCCAATACTCGGCGACGTGGACGCCAACTTGCGGCAGACGGAGGCGGCCATAGAAGAAGCCAAATTCGAAGGGGCCGACCTCGTAGTCTTCCCCGAGTTGAGCCTGACCGGGTACTCCCTGGGTGACATTGACGACGATGTCTCTATGGCAGTGCTGGACGAGCGCATCACCTCGCTGGTCGAAAAAGCGGGAGACGTATCCTTGCTCCTCGGTTTCCACGAAGATAGCGGCACTTTTCGCACCTACAACAGCGCCGCCTACTTCGAGAATGGCTCTCTTCTGCACCTTCACCGCAAGCTCTACCTGCCGACCTATGGCATCTTCGAGGAACGAAAGTTCTTCAGCCCCGGCCAGAGAATGAAGGCATTCGGGACGAAGTTTGGGAGCATGGCTACCCTAATCTGTAACGACGCCTGGCAACCGGCGCTGGGCTTTCTCGCGGTTCAGGACGGGGCCCGCGTTCTCCTGGTGCCGACCAATAGCGCCGACAGCCGCTTTCCCGGAGACCTGGACACCACAGAATACTGGCACGACATCACCCGTTTCTACGCCCGCATGTACGAGTGCTACGTCGTCTTCGTCAACCGGGTGGGTACTGAGAAAGACCTGGAGTTCTGGGGTAACTCCCATGTGGTAGGCCCCTGGGGCAACCTGGTGGTAGAGGCCGCACTGTACAAAGAAGACCTCGTCACCGCCGACCTGGACCTACAGAGCGTCCTACAACGCCGCCGCCGGGTCCCCTTGCTCCGCGAAGCCCGGCTCGGCCTTCTGGACCGTGAGCTACACCGCCTCGTAGAAGAAGGCGGAGACCTGTAGACACTCCTGTCAGGTCGTTTCTGCGATACCGGTCAACTCCGCCAGGGGAACTCTTTCGACTTCCTCGGTTGGCCGGGATATATAAAGTTCGGAATGATACCAACCGGCTTCTTCTTTGCCGTTCGGGTCGATATCAATTTCTGTCAGCTTCTGCAGTACGTGTTCACGCTCGCGGTCGTCCAAAAAACGCCGCTGCTGGAAGGTGCGGTTGGCCAGCTTTTCAGTCTTCAATCCGTGATCGGATAAGGTTCCGGCGACCGGCGCATAGTCCACCATCCGGAGGGGCATCGTGGCGACCCACGGCACATCTTCTTCTTCGAAACACGCGAGCACACGGTCGAAGGTATTCTGCCAAACGTAGCCTATACCACCGGTGACGGTGAGAAGGTCCGTCCCGGATACGGCTTCTTTCAGCGCCTCCGAGGGCTCTTGTTCCTCCAGGTTCTCGACGAAGCCGGCATCGAGCAAGCCTGCCTGGACCGCGTATGAAACCGCGTTTCCTGCCACGTCCACCCCGACGACCTCGGGCGCTGATTCTGACCGATGATCTTCGTAGAATTCCGCATCGGCAGCGGCCAGCTCTTCGGTCGAGAGGTCTGCCAGCTGCTCCGAGCCGTAACGAGTGTAGAGGTCTTCGAGCGAGAGTTCGTGCTTCAAGAGGGCGGCGTTCACGCCGTAGGAGCAACACAGGTCCACGACCTTCACCGGGTCTCCGTTGAGGTCAATCTTCTGAAGCAGTTTGGAGAAAACGCTGTTCCCATGCTGGGGTGCTTGGTATCCTAAATCTCCCAAGGTATTGAAGTAACCTCGCGGGTCTTCCAAATCGTAAATGTGATCGAAGCTAGCCTTGACGCCAGCTCCATGCCTCGAATACGAACTACCCACTACTTCGTAAACCTCCCGGATAAGCTCTCACGACTGACAGATAGTTTACATAAGTATTGCTTATAAACAATAAGCTGCGCTTATATTGCGTTGCGTAGCGTAAAAGCCCATCTTAGAAGCGTCGAAGTCTCAGCGGTATTGCTTTTTCAGAGGCTTGCTGAGTAAGGATCGTCCAAGGGTATTTCGGGACTTTCCAGTTTTTCTGTCAGGTCTTCGGAGGCGGCGGCGAACTCACGTACCACTTCCAGGAAAGTCTGTAAGTTTGTGGAGTTGTCATCTTTTCGCCAGGTTACGGCGAGCTCCAGCACCGGTGCGGGGTCTCGCAGGGGTTTGAAGACGACGCCGGGGAGCCGGGAAGGTGAGACCAAGGGACGGGCCACGATGCCGACCCCAACGCCGGAAGCCACCATACGATAGGTCGTGGCCCCGGAGTAGAGTTGGGGCTCTTTACGTTGCACGACGTCGGGCTCGAAACCGGCCTCCCGGCAACACCCGACGACGTAGTCGTAGCAATATGGATGGAAGCGCCGGGAGAACAGGATGATGCGCTCGTCCGCGAGGTCTTTCATACTCACCTCGTCTTTGGCGGCTAGAGAATGTTCCTCTGGAACAGCGGCGACGAGCTCTATGTCCAGCACGCGTTCGAACTCCAGTTCCTCATCATCCACAGGCGCCAGCATGAAACCGGCGTCCAGCGAGCCGTCCTTGAGTTCTTCGATCTGCTGCAGTGTCTCCTGCAACGTAAACATCTCGTGCTCTTCCAGGTCCACGTACGGGTAACGACGCTGAAAGGCCTGTAAGACGTCCGCCACGAAAGTGTGGTTGGCGTACTCCGGAAAACCAACCCCCAAATGGCTCCTATCCGCCCCGCCGGCCTCCCTCGTAGTCCGGGTGGTCTGCTCCACCTGCGCCAGAATGCGGCGGGCGCCGTCGAGTAACACCCGACCGCCCTCCGTCAACTCGACCCCGTTCCGGGTCCGGTCAAAGAGCCCGACCCCGAGTTCCCGCTCCAGCTTGTGGACCTGTTGGCTAAGTGCCGGCTGAGATAAATACATGCGCCCAGCAGCCCGGCTGAAGTTCAACTCTTCCGCCACCGCAACGAAATATCTGAGTTGTCTAAGTTCCATAACTAGGCCGATTATAGGGGAATTTCGACTTCCTTGAAGTACCCCGCATCACAACAAATGGGATCATAACCTCAGCTTATACACAACACTGCAAAACGTATTGGACACACCACCCTTCCAGCTTTAGATTCTCTTGTATGAGTAGTTATACGATAGAAAGTATAGATTTGACCGAATTGGTGAGCGTCGGATGAATAGGGGCTTTGAGAGCCTATTGCGAGATCGGATACCGGGCAAGAGCCTGGACCGGGAATTTTACGTGGACGAAGCCGTCTTCGAGAAAGACTTGAGCAGAGTCTTTCACAGAAATTGGCTCTTTGCCGGGCACTCGTGTGAGATCCGGGAGCCCGGAGACTACTTCACCTTCGAGGTCGGAGACGAGTCGCTGCTCATCCTGCGCGACAAAAGCGGCGACGCCCGCGCATTCTTCAACGTGTGCCGTCACCGGGGATCGAAGATCGCCGCCGAACCCTGCGGCCACGCCAAAGCGCTCGTCTGTCCCTACCACCAGTGGGTCTACGCCCTCGACGGCAGCCTCACCAACGCCCGCCTGATGGGCGACAGCTTCGACAGAGACGATTACAAACTCCGTTCCGCCGAGGTGCGCGAGGTTGCCGGTCTGATCTTCGTGTGTCTCGCCCCGGACGAGTCTACGCCGGATTTCGAGCATTTCTTCAGCGCGATAGAGCCGCAGCTAAGGCCGCACGGTTTGGAGAAGGGGAAAGTAGTGGTTCGACACCACTACGAAGTCCATGCAAACTGGAAGACCTTGATCGAGAATAACCGCGAATGCTACCACTGCCGCGTCAGCCACCCCGAGTTCTGCATGTCAAACTACGACCTCGGCCTGCCCGGCGACATGCGGAGCGACGATGGATACGACTCGCTACTCGACAGCGAGTATCGTCGTTGGCAGAAACTCGGGTTGTCACCCAAGGAGATCAGCTTTCCGGGGGGGTACCCGTACCGAGTTTCACGCTTCCCGCTAAAAGAAGACTTCATCACCGAGAGCCTCGACGGAAGCCGTGTCGGGCCGCTCATGGGTGACCTGGCCGATCAACAAGTCGGCAGCTTGAGGATCATCGCGCTACCCAACTTCTGGGCCCACGCCAACTGCGACTATGCCATGACGACCCGGCTCACCCCCGTAAGCGCCGGGGTCACGCGGGTCCTTGTCAGCTTTCTCGTACACGAGGACGCCGTTGAAGGCGTGGATTACGATCCGGACCAGGTAGCCCACGTTTGGAAGACGACCTCGGAGCAAGACTGGGAACTGTGCGAGAACAACTACGCCGGCATCAAATCTCTTTCTTACGAGCCCGGCCCCCTGTCGGAGGTTACGGAAAGCTCTGTCAAGTCGTTTTTACAGTGGTATCTGGATCAACTAGGAGCCGCGGACGCTAGGATGGACCAAGCATACTCACTCTCAGCGGCGGTTTAGTCAAGCGCCAGGGGCTCTACGGTCTGCGCCACTTCTCCCGGCCTTCGAGATAGAGGTCGCCACCGTAGAGGTCGTTTACCATCGCTACCGGGAAGTCTTCTACGACCAACCGCCGGATGGCTTCCGCGTCCAGGTCCTCGTAGGCGACCACCTCGGCGGATTTCACGCAACGGGCGAGCAGGGCCGCCGTGCCTTCCACCGCCCCGAAGTAGACGCAGCCGTGCTCCTGCATGGACTGGCGCACCGCATCCGAGCGCAGACCCTTCCCAACCATGCCCCGTAAGCCGCGCTCTATGAGCAACGGTGAATAATAGTCCATGCGGGAAGCCGTGGTTGGACCGGCGGGACCGAGAGCCTGGCCGGGTTTCGCGGGCGCGGGGCCGGTGAAGTAAACGACCTGTCCCTCGGGATCGAAGGGGAGGGGCTCCTCGTTCTCAATCGCCTCTTTCATTCGGGCGTGGGCCGCGTCTCGGGCGTTGTAGAGTGTGCCCGAGAGCCGCACGATGTCGCCGGTTTTGAGCGGTTCTATGTCTTCGTAGGAGAGTGGGACTTCGAGGTGGATGATCTCTTGGCTCACAACTCCACCTCCCCGACGCGGTGAGAATGACAGTCGAGGTTCACCGCCACCGGGAACGAGGCGATGTGGGTCGGGTGGCTCTCGATGTGGACCGCGAGCGTCGTAACCCGGCCACCGTAGCCGGCGGGTCCGATGCCCGTAGCATTGATCTCCTCTACCAGTTCTTTTTCCAGCTCGGCCACTTCCGGGTCCGGGTTAGGCTGGCCGGAAGGACGGGTCAGGGCTCGTTTGGCGAGCTGGGCAGCCTTGTCGAAGGGGCCGCCCATACCGACGCCGACCGTCAGCGGTGGGCTCGCGTTCGGGCCGGCTTTCTCTATGGTTTCGACTACGAATTCTTTCATGCCATCTATGCCCCCCGCCGGGGTCAGCATCGTCAGACGGCTCATGTTGTCGCAGCCGCCGCCCTTGACGAGCATCGTAAGTTTCAGGTCCTCTCCGGGGAGAATGTCATAATAAATCACCGCCGGGGTGTTATCACCGGTGTTGGTTCGTTGGATCGGGCTCTGGACCATAGACTTGCGTAGGAAGCCTTCGTCGTAGCCTCGCCGGACGCCCTCGTTTATAGCCTCGCTTATACCGCCGCCAGTAAAGCGTACCTTCTGGCCCACGTCCAAGTAGAAGACCGCGTAGCCCGTGTCCTGGCAGAAAGGAATGCTCTCGCCGCAGGAGATCTCCGCATTCTCCAAAAGGTTTTCGAGCACCTCGCGGCCCAGCTCGGACTCTTCTTCGTCGAGCCCCCGGCGCAGGGCGGAGACCTGATCCTGCCTCAGACAAGTGTTAGTCTGGATGCAGAGGTCTCGCACGACTTGCGTCACATCTTCTACGTCGATTTCTCTCACGTTATCACCCCTCAAGCTAGATTCAGGATTCTTTGGGCCACTCTTATGGAGGCCGCGTCTATCATCTGGCCTTCCACACTTATAGAGCCGTTTTCTGCAGCATTAGCCTCCTCGTAAGCCTCCACTGTTTTCTCGGCCCACTCTATCTCTTCGCTGGTAGGAGAAAACATTTCATTGACCGCTCCGACCTGGGCCGGGTGGATGCACCACTTGCCGTCGAAACCCAAGGAACGGGCAATTACACAGCCCTCCCTCAAGCTCTCCTCATCCCGATAATCCGCCACAGGACCATCCAGGGCGCGTATACCGGCGGCCCGGGCGGCCACTACGATGCGATGCATCACGTAGTGAAAGCGGTGTCCGGGATAGGAGTGGTCCCATTCATCCATCGTGCCGATGCTCGTCTGGGGCATCCTCATGCTGGCCGCGTAGTCGCCAGGTCCGAAATGCAAAGCCTCTAGCCGATCTGTGGCGTTGGCTATTTCATCCACGTTGGCGAGCCCGGACGCACTCTCTATCTGGGCTTCGATCTCTACCTTTCCGTCCCCCAGGCCCACCGCAGACTCGATCTGGGAGAGCAGCGTATTCACGACGTAGAGGTCTTCGGGCCGGTTCACCTTTGGAATTATTACGGCGTCAAGGGTGCGTCCGGCTTCTTCAACCACCTCGATCAAGTCTCGGTAGAAGTAAGCGGTGTCCAGAGCATTGACCCGGTACAGAACGACTTTTTCTCCCCGATCGAATTCTTTTAGGCTCTGAATAACGTTCCGGCGCGCCCCAACCTTCTCGTTTGGCGCAACGGCGTCTTCCAGGTCGATCATCACCACGTCGGCGTCTGTGGCGAGCGCTTTCTCGATCATGCTCAAGTCGGAAGCTGGAACCGACAACAAAGAACGTCGGGCGGCAGCGCGGTTGCCTCTCGCGGACTGTCCGTCGCCACTCATTGCTTCTCCCCCGACTGTGTTACACCGTCACTCTTTAGTGCTGAGATTTCCGCTTCTTTGTAACCGAGCTCGGCCAGTAGTGACGCGTTGTGTTCTCCGACCTCCGGGATAGAGGTCATTACCGGCTCTGTATCGTCGAGATTAGCCGGAGGGAGTAGCCCGCGCAAGGGTCCCACCGGCGAGCCGAACTCGCGCCAGCGTCCTCGGGCCTCAAGTTGCGGGTGCTCCAGGAAACCCTGCACGGTACGCATCCGAGCATTGGCGATTCCCGCTTCTTCGAGCTTGTCTATGACACGCTCCGAAGATAGGTCGGAGAAGACTTCTTCTATCTCGGCGTGAAGTGTGGGGCGGTTCTCGACCCGCCTGGAATTCGTGCTGAAACGATCGTCTTCCACCAGTCCCTCCTGGCCCAGAACCTCTTCGCAGAAGCTCTTCCACTCGCGCTCGTTCTGGATACCGAGGAAGATGGTTTGCTCGTCTCCGCATTTGAATGGGCCATAGGGGGCTATCGCGGTGTGGCTCGCCCCAATGCGCGTGGGTTCCTCGCCCCCATAGCCGGCGAAGTACGCCGGAAAGCCCATCCACTCACCGAGCGCCTCCAGCATCGAGACCTCAAGCGTCCCCCCCTCACCGGTACGCTCCCTGCGCAGCAGTGCAGAGAGAATGCCTGAGTAGGCATACATTCCGGCGGCTATGTCGGCCACCGAGATGCCTACCTTCGAGGGATCATCTTCCGTGCCGGTGATCGAGACGAGCCCCACCTCGCACTGTACAAGCAAGTCATAGGCCTTCTTCTCCGTGTATGGACCTCCATCCCCATATCCCGAGACGCTGCAACAGATCAGCCTGGGATGTTCTTTCCTCAGCTCATCTGCCCCGAAGCCCAGCCGCTCCGCCGCACCGGGCGCCAGGTTCTGCACAAAGACATCGGACCGGGCCACGAGTTCCTGCAGGACCTTCTTGCCGGCGTCTTTCTTCAAGTCTAGGGCGAGAGATTCTTTGGAGCGGTTTAGCCAGACGAAGTGGCTAGAAAGACCCTTTACTGTCTCATCGTAGCCGCGGGCGAAGTCGCCGACACCGGGACGCTCTATCTTTATTACCCGCGCGCCGAGGTCGGCCAATTGGCGGGTCGCAAAGGGAGTGGCGACCGCTTGCTCCAAAGAGACGACCGTCATTCCTTCGAGTGGAAGTTCGCCGGGCATTTTAGAAAGACCTCGGCAGTCCGAGCGTCTGCAGGTCAACGTTCGCCGTCAAGAGCTTCGAGATCCGCGATTTGGATTCTCTCTTCTCCAGCACCTCAGATTGAGAGTAGATGGTGTCCCCCTCGAATACCGGGGCCGGGAGCCGCACCTCATCCCATCCCAGGTTGGCGAAGACATTCTGGGAGACGTCCGTCACGCTCTGGCCGGTTACGAGCGCGACAGTGAAGGTCGAGTCTACGAGCGGTTTTCCGAACTCCGTCTGCGAAGCGTAGTGGTGGTCGAAGTGCACAGGCGCCGTATTCTGCGTCAGGAGCGTGAACCAGGCATTGTCGGTAGTGGTTACCGTACGGCCCAGCGGATGCCGGTAAACGTCTCCGACTTCGAAGTCCTCGAAGAAACGTCCTTGCCAACCTTCCTTTACGATCATGCGGCCCCTTACTCCCTCGCCCAAAGTGCGCCAAACGTTACCCCACGCATATTCTACTTGCAACCTCTAAATACTAAGCGCCCACAAGTACGCTGTGCAGCAAAAATGTACCTGGTATATGATTCTTCGCAAGGGGAAATTCGCCAGATAAAGGGGGGTCGGAGACCCTGATGGGATTGCAAGAGGCGTTGTCCAGGTGTTCGAGGCTCCGGGTAAAGAAAGTGACCGTAAAGGCTTTTCACCCCCGGGAGGTTCCGCCCGTACTGTCGTCCAGTCAAGATAGTTTATGAAGATCCTGGCGGCCAGAGACTCGCGCAAGATCTCTGGCAGCGTGGCTTCGCTAAACCGGAAGTGGTGGATGGTCGGCAGAAGAGACTACGCGCTGCCGGAACTTACGATGGTCCGTTACTACCCCTACTATTTCCAGTCCTGGAAAGTGACCGCGCCGAAGACGTTGGGCCGTACGGCGAAGGTAATTCTCTTTACCGGGGTGAACGGGATGAACCGTTCGGTGGGTCCGGCAACCGAGTGGCCTGTCGGTGAAGAGTTAGAAGCCGACCCAGAAGAGATCATACCGGCTCATACCTCGCAAGTTGAGGCAGAGGAACTGTCGCAGGAGTACATCGAGAAGTTCGTGAGACGCCGTTACCGTCCCAGCAAGCCCTCTAACATCGTGCGGGAGAGCTTCGAGTTGGTGTACGTACCCTATTACGTCTATGCGAGAGAAGGACGACCGCTAAAGAAGGCCACGCTGATAGAAGGATTCACGGGGGCCGTTGGGCAGGTAAAAGACGTTCTTCCGATACTCCGATCGATCGTGGAAGAAAGAATTGTAGAAGTGGTCGAGGAAAGGTGAGGTAGATGAATGTGATCGTGTGGTGGTTCGTGTTGATGCTCCCGGCCTGGGCGCTGGCAGCCTACATTCTCTGGGGAACCAATGTCGTAGTCTCCAGGGAAGATGAGGGACCGGACGATGAATGATCCGGTCGTAGTATGGTCGTGGGTCTTCCTAGTGCTCTTCGTCGGTCTCTTCCTGGCCATGGGCTTTATCGGGATGAAGAAGACGACGAGCGCGGACGACTTCGCCGTGGCCCGCAGCTCTTACGGTCCCTGGGTGCTCGGCCTGGCATTCGTCGCCACCGTCGCCAGCGGCTCAACGTTCCTCGGCATGCCCGGCCTCGCCTACTCAAAGGGTTTCGCGAGCCTGTGGTACCCGATCGTCTACCCGCTAGGCATTTACCTGGGGATGCTGATGGCCGCCAAGCTGGTCAAAACCATGGGCGACCGGTTCGGCAATAGGACCATCCCGGAGTTCGTCGGGCAGCGCTACGACTCGGATTTCTTGAGGATCGGACTGACAATAGTCTCATTCCTCTTGTTGTTCTACATAACGGCCCAGCTCGTGGCGGCGGCCACGCTGTTCCAGGTCATGATGGGACTGCCTTACATCCCGGCACTCATCTTTACCGCCCTGGTTCTCCTGGTCTACATCGTCATGGGCGGTTCCCACGCCGACATCCTCACCGACGCCGTACAGGGACTTCTGATGCTGATTATCGCAGTGGGAGTCGCCATCATGTTCTTCACCGGCTTCGGTATAGACGGCGGCGCGGGGGCCGTAAACGAGCAGGTCTCTGCGCGAAACGAGACCGCCGGGTGGGACACGCTCTTTCTCGACGGAGATCCAATCTACGGCAGCGCGTGGCTTATCTTCCTGATGTTCGTCGCCCACCTGCCCTTCGGCATTCTTCCGCACCTGGGCAACAAGTTCATGGCGCTGAGCAGCGCGAGCCAGATGCGGAAGTTCGCCATGTTTTCGATCGTCGCCGGCGGGATACTGCCCATGATGGCCCTCGGTGGGCTCCTCGGGGCAGCCACGATAGACGGTGACATACGGCCGGATCAGGTGATACCGGTCCTCTTTACCGAGTTGTTTCCGCCGGTAGTGGCAGCGTTCCTGGCGGTGGCTATTATCTCCGCCGTTCTTTCTACCTCAGACGGCCTGGTCGTTTCAGTTTCCCAGCTACTGGCTAATGACTTGTATCGCAAGACGTTCGCCCGGGACGAAAATTCGGAGGAAACGGATCGCCGGTCGTTGCTGATCGGACGCTTCGGGGTGGCCCTCGCGCTGATAGCCGGTGTGATCATCGCCTGGAACCCGCCGGAGTTTCTGGCGGTCCTGCTCTGGGTCGGGGTCGGGGGAATCGTTTCGGGTCTGGCAGGTCCTGTCCTGATTGGCAGCCTCTGGCGCCGGGCGACAAAGGCCGCCGCGACTTCCTCTTTCCTGGTCGGCGTGGGCTGTTACGCCCTCATCTACCTGGGCTTCATGCCCGATAACCCCTTCGGGTCCGCAGGCTACTCGGTCATCATCGCCTCGATAGTGATGGTAGTCGTCACCCCGCTAACGAAACCGCTGCCGCCGGAGTTCGTGGCGGAAGTCTTTGGAGATCCGGCACCAGCAAAGGAACCTTCCCCGGCATACACGAGCACCGCGATGGATAAAGCGGAGCCGGAAGGGGGAGCAACGAGCTCGTAGCTCAGAGAGGAGCGTCAAGCTAGATGCGTCTGCACACAGCCCCGATGTCGGGCAACGGCTATAAGATCCGGCTGCTCCTGGGCCTACTTGGCACGGAATGCGAGGTAGTCGACTACGATACCAAAGGCGGCGCGACGCACGCCCCGGAGTTTTTGGCGAACGTCAACCCCGACGGCAAAGTTCCGGTGCTCGAGCTAGACGATAGGACTATGCTCCCCGAATCCAGCGCGATCCTCTTCTACTTGGCCGAAGGTACACCTTACCTGCCCGAGGATAAACTGGAGCGGGCGCAGGTCTTACGTTGGATGTTCTTCGAGCAGTACAGCCTGCTGCTCTACCTCTCTCGACCCCGCCTCTGGCGTATGTGGGGCGTCGAGATCACACCCCAAAGAGAAGCGGAGTTGAACGGCCTATTCGAACAGGGATACCGGGCTCTAGGCGTGATGGAGCGGCATCTGGGCGACCACGAGTTCTTCGCCGGGGATTACCCCACGGTGGCTGATGTTGCGCTCTACGTGTACCCGCGCGTCTGCCACGAGGGCGGCTATGCTCTCGAAGGCTTCCCGACAGTGCAGGGGTGGGTGGAACGCATCGAGGCCCTACCGGGATATGTTCCGCCGCCCGGCTACGAGTAGTACTCCGGCGCTTTCTTGAACTTGGGCCACTCCTCCGGGTCGTGGCCTGTGACGAGGGTGGCATCCAGCGCCTCGACGGTACGGCGGACCTTGCGCGTCGAGTCGGCCACGTCCGCCGCAGAGTGGACTAGACCGGGTAGCGCTTCTTCTCGGTAGTGGTCCATGGTGTAGCAGGCGTCGGCGGTCAGCATCATCGGACCGTCGTTCGACAGATCCACTACGAGAGAAGTGTGGCCAGGGGCATGTCCGGGTGTAAAGAGAGTTTTTATCGTGCCGTCACCGAAGAGGTCGTAGCCGTCGTCGTGGGGACCGTCGAGGAAGATCCAGCGCACGTGCTTATCGAAGTCCGGGCGGATGTAAGCCGGCGCCTGGAACCAGTCCGGCGTGTAGGCGTACTGTAGCTCGCGGCGCTGCACGATGTACTCGGCGTTTGGGAAGTGTCCGATGGCCCCGGAGTGGTCGAGGTGCAGGTGGGACTGCACCACGTAGCGGATCGAAGCCGGGTCAACGTCCAGGCGCTCTAGCTGGTTCACGACGAAGTCTTCATCGTCCATGACCGGCATGTAAGCGTCTGTCACCGCTCCCCAATAGTCGTAAGGGTCCCGGTCCCCGGCGACCTCCAAGGCATTGCCGCCATCGTAGAGGACATTGCCTCTGGGGTGCTGAATCAGGAAGAAAGGAACCGGAATCTCGTACGGGTCCCCGAGCCCCTGGTTCATCTTAATAAATTGGACTTGAGTTTTTAGACTTCCACACTCCATCATGTAAAGTCGCAGGTCGTCGGCCATCGTCTCTCCTTTCCGTCGCGTATCCAGTCAGCGCTTCAGTTAGTCAGCATTTTAACTATTCTAGCCTGCCTTACCAAAGCGTCTGCAAGAGGCCGCTTGTACTGGCTGACCAACTTTCCTACCAGTTCTCCATTGACTCGCGGATGATGTTCGCCAGGTCCTCCTCCGTCACCTCTTTGGGAGCCCCGACGAGCAGCCGCTGCTGCTTCATAGCCCCGTCCACGAGGTCATCTATTTCGTCTTCCTCGTAGCCGAGCTCTCTGACGCCATTCGGGGAGCCTACGTCTTTCATGAGCTGGATAATGATCTCCGGCAGCGTGTTCTCGTCGGCGTTTTCTATCTTCTCTCCCGCGAGCAACTCCGCCACCTGCTTGTGGCGCTCGGGCTGGGCATCGTAGGTAAAACGGAATGCGGCCGGGGCGGTTACGATGACGGACCAGCCGTGTGGCACGAAGCCGTGGTCGTCCGGGTATCCCGCCGGCTGATACTCATGCTTTAGCCCGGCTATCGGGTAGGCGCAGGCGTGCGGGATGTGTACCCCCGCAGAGCCAAACCCCACCCCCGCCAGCGAAGCACCGAGCATCATCGCGCCTCGCGCCTCCACGTCTTCGCCGTCTTTTACGGCCCGCCGCAGGTAATTGCCGCCGTACTCCAGCGCCTTCGCACTCCACATGTCCGCTATCGGGTTTGCCCCCTGGTACGGTGGCCGGTCGTCGGGGCTGTCCGGCTTCTCACGCTCGTCGTAGGGCTTTGAGAGGTAAGACTCGGCAGCATGACACACTACGTCGAGGCCGCACGAGGACGTAACCTCCGGTGGCAGGCTCATCGTTAGGAGAGGGTCCACCACGCCCCTTTGAGGACGCATATATCCGTGAGAGATGCCCGTCTTTACCTGCTGATCCGGGATGTCCAGGATCGCCACGGTCGTCGCCTCCGCGCCGGTCCCGGCGGTGGTGGGTACGGCAAGCAGTGGCTTGAGAGGGCTGGGCGGCTTTTTGCCGCCACCGATCGGTGGGTTGACGTAGTCCATGATCTCACCGCCGTGCGTCGCTATGAGATCGCTGACCTTTGCGGTGTCTATGCTGGTACCACCCCCTACCGCCACAAAACCATCGAAGTTCCCCTCCACCGCGAAATCCGCCGCTTCTTGCAAAGAATCCGCCGTGGGCTCGACCCGGGACTTGTCCCAGACTTCTACCTCGATCCCCTCGGCCTCTATAAGCTCCTGAATGCGGCCCGCTATACCCGCCTCCACGACACCGGGATCCGTTACGAGCATCACCCGTCCGACACCCATCCGCTTTAACTCCCAACCAACTTCCTCAGAAGCTCCCTCACCATACTTGAGCGGTGTAGCCTCCATAGTGAAGACCGTTTCGTGCTTAGATCCATTCCCCTGCATACCCATACTCCTCTCCAGAACTTGCTTGCCCCGCCACCGTTATTGTGCCCGTGACAGATCCCCGCTGCAAGCCACCGTCAATAGAGTAACGTAGCCTTGGTATATGCTAACTACATATAGATCCCTTTTACTGATATAATGGACTTCAGAATAGGTTACATGGTCTCTGGTAAGGTTCAGTTGTATCGGTGTGACGAGTCTAGTTTAGTGCAGGTTTGGATATCGTTAGAAGGAGGTTTTCAGGTTGACGGAAGAAAATAGGATCGGCGCGGGGATGGACCCAACCGAACTTTGGTCCCAGTGGTATGAGACGGGTACCAAGATGTGGTCGGAGGTCATGCAGGGTGCCCAGGAGAGTTATGTGGACCCTTACGGACTCTATCGCCAGTGGTTCGAGAATATGGGCCAGATGCGGGGCCAGATGATGGGAGCCGCCGGGGCTGTGGCCGAGGGCCAGGAGAGTCCCGTTCCTACCGACCCGCAAGAGATGTGGAGCAAGTGGGTCAATGCGACCCTCGAAGGTTGGCAGAAGGCTGCGGGCCTCGGCACGGAGATAATGAGCATGACCCCGCAGTGGATGCAGATGATGGATCAGATGCGGCAGAATCTCACAAAGGTTCAGACCATGCCAAATGATCCGCTAGAGCTCGCGGTGCAATGGTACGGCGCCACCAGCGGCCCGGTCTCCGAGTTCGTACAGGACGTCATCGAGCGCGAAGAATTTCTGGACATCTCAAGCCGCTTTATGCAGAACTACGCTAGCATGCATAAGGTCTTCGGCCGCAACTCCGAGGAGTACCTCCAGAATCTCCAGATGCCGGCCCGCTCGGACGTTACCCGCGTGGCGAGCCTCGTTGTAGCACTGGAAGACAAAGTAGACCGCCTGGAAGAGACCTTCGATGATTTCTCATACGGTTACCAGGAACCGGCTACCGCAGAGAGCATCCAGGCTCTCGACAAGCGCCTGGAAAGCATCGCGAAACCGGACGAACGTCTCGACCGCCTCGAAGCTTTGGAAGGCCGCATAAATGGCGTCGAAGGCAAGCTGGACCAGTTGCTCGCCGCCGTCGAAGGCATCTCGACGAATGGAAGCGGAGGCGCGACCGCCGTGGGAGAGGCGGCTTCACAAACCGAGCAGCCACAGGCCGAACAGTCGGAACCCGAGGAGTCGCAGGAGATAAAAGCTACAGACGCGGCCCTCCGAAAGGCTGGGGAGCTTGGCGTGGACCTGGCAACGGTAGACGGTACCGGGGCCGACGGCCAGATCACGGTCGGCGATGTGCGTGAGAAAGGGGATAGCTAAATGACGGAGCAGAACGGCAGCAAAGTCATGCCCAAGGAAGTCGAGAACTTCTTCGACAAGTACCAGCAGGGCTTGAGGATCGTCACCGAGGGAGCCCAGGCCCAGACGGGCCTGACCCCCAAAGAGACCATTTGGACCAAGAACAAGGCCAAGCTGTATCACTATCAGCCAGGGGCCGAGAAGAAGCACGCTACCCCGATCCTGATCGTCTACGCCCTCATAAACCGTCCCTACGTCCTGGACCTTATCCCGGGCAACAGCCTGATCGAGTACCTCACCAACGAAGGTTACGACGTATACATGATCGACTGGGGCATCCCCGGTCCCGAGGACAGCGAGCTGACCTTCGAGGACTACGTCCTTGACTACATCCCGCGCTCCATCCGCAAAGTCTTGAAGCACTCCGGCGCGGACGAGCTGACGCTCTTCGGCTACTGCATGGGCGGCACCATGAGCGCCATGTACGCCTCACTGTTCCCCGAGCACCTCAAGAACCTGGTCCTTATGACCACCCCGACGTCCTTCCCACGGGAAGAGATCGGCCTCTACAAGCTCTTTACCGACGAGAAGTACCTCGATGTGGACGTTATCGCCGACGCCTTCGGCAACATTCCCGGCGAGATGGTGGACACCGGTAACCGGATGCTCAAACCCGTAGACAACTACGTCGGCACCTACGTCAGCATGTGGGAGCGCATCTTCGAGGACAAACCGATGGAGACCTGGCTCGCCATGAATAAGTGGGTCAACGACGGCCCACCGTTCCCCGGTGAGGCATTCAAGCAGTGGATCAAAGAGTTCTACCGCGACGACAAGCTCGTCAAGGGTGAGATCGTACTGCGCGGCCACAAGGTGGACCTCTCTAACATAGAGACTCCACTCCTCAACATCGCCGCCAAGAAAGACCACATCTGCACCCTACCCCAGGCCGAAGCCACGATGGACCTAGTCTCCAGCCAGGACAAAGAGTTCTTCGTCGTGGACGCCGGACACGTAGGACTTATGACCGGCCGCGGCGCCAAAAAGGGCCTCTGGCCCAAGCTCGACGAGTGGCTCTCCGGGCGCTCCGACTAGCCCAAAAGTCATGTAGTTCCAGAGGGGCGGTAAATTATCTCGTCCCTCTTCAAACCTCGCCACGGTATCCGGGACGTATAGCGAGACCTGTAGTGGAAGTGTAGTGAAAGAGAGCTGTACTTAGTTACCTTCGCCTACTCCACGCCCCAGCACGCCGCTTTCGGTCCAGACCCTTAAAGGCCAGCACTCATAATGCGTAATTCTTAATTAAAGGAACGCACTTCAATCGTACATCTCGGCTATCTCTCGTACCTTATCTCGGATCGCTTCGACCAGCTCGGGGGGCGACTCCACGATCGCGTCAGCGCCCACGCTCAAGAGCCGCGAAGCGTAGTAGTCGAGCTCTTGCCTGGGAATACTCGCCTCTAACACTCCACCGCCCTGTGGGATACGATTGAAGAGCGAGGTCAACTCGAAGTTCTTCGCCCCTCGATCAGTGACGCGCGCCCGGACCCTCACCCGTTCTTCGTCCGGGTTCCCGGCGCCGTGGGGCCAGTGCTCCGGCGGCACGTGGGGCGGGCACTCGAACCCCCCAACTCGCTCGGCAGCGAGGAAGCGATCCGCCCTCATGGAGACGTTGTCGCGCCTTTTGCGGTCGAAGCAGACGCAGTACCAGAACCCCTGCGAAGCGTACAAGCCGAACGGGAAGATCACCCGCTCGGAGGAGCCGGAGCGGATCGAGTCATAGGTAACCCGTAGGTGCGCCCCGTCGAGCGCCGCTGAGAGCAACGCTTTGAGCAGCGGCACCTCGTAATCGCGCACCGGCTCCACCACGGCCACGTGCCGCCTCAGCCGGTCCAGTTCCACAAGGGCATCTTTCGGCAGCGCGGCCCGCAGCTTCGTCACCGCCGAGACGCCCTCGGAGGAGAAGGGGTGTACCGGGTAGCGTAGTAAGGCTTCGTAAGAGACGATCAGGCCCAACGCCTCATCCACGGTCAAGGATGGTGAGAGCCGCCTCCCACCCTTCGGAAGCGAGTATCCCCCGCCCGGACCTGGCGTCGAGCGCAGCGGCACGCCCATCCCCGAGAGGACCTGCAGATCTCGCAGGATCGTGCGTCTGCTAACCCCGAACTCCTCGGCCAACTCCGCTGCTGTGAAGCGTGGCTTGGCCTGTAACCTAACCATCAACTCCAAAAGCCTCGAAGTGCGGGACAAAGTACCTCAATCCACCAAGATAAGTGACGCTAACTGTCACCATTCTACGTTAGACTCCAACTAAAGATGAGCGAGAGGAGCGGTTTTGGCGGCGCAACCAAAGATGGTGGAGACGGTGGGTCTCCTATTTGAGGGTCTGAAGAAGTCGCTTAGATTCTACCGCAGGCTGGGGCTGGATATCTTTGAAGGAGCGGAGGAGAAGCCTCACTTTGACATCAGAACGCGGGTTGTGAGTTGAGCAGTAAGAATACTTACCAAGATGCACTACGATACCATTTGGAACTCGCCGCGGAGGAAGTCCTACCGCCTGACGAAGAGCTTACGTTCCGGGCTATGTTCGGGGGTGTGGGTACCTACGCGCGAGGCCGGATGTTCGCTTCCCTATCAAACTCCGGACTTGCCCTCAAGCTGGGACCAGAGAGCAGAGCAAGGCTGTTAGAGGAGGATGGCGCCCGGATGCTGCAATACGAAGAGGGCGGGCCGGCGAGCAAGACCTCCGTCGTCGTGCCGTCCGGAATCACGACGGAGCCAAGCCTGCTAGCGCCTTAGGTAATGAAGAGCGTCGAGTACGCCGCGTCTTTGCCGCTTCCGAAGAAGAAACGGAAGGGGGCTCCGTCTGACCGTGGGAGCTAGCCGTAGTATGGGCTCCGTTGTAGACGACCAATCAGAAAGGAACGAGATGCCAAAGACCTCAAGCCGCGCTTCGTCCAGCATCGCGTCGGGTGCGGAGCGGCAACGAGAGTCCGTTGCCCGGCTCCGAGAGATCCCGAACGTGGGGCCGAAAATTGCCGACCTTCTCATCAAACTAGGTATTACACACCTAGATGATGCAGCAGGCCTCGACCCGGACGAGATGTACCACGAGCTGTGTGCCCTGGAGGCCAGTCGGTACGATCCTTGTGTCCGCGACGTCTTCGCCGCGGTGGTCTCATATGCCGAAGGTGGATCGGCTAGACCCTGGTGGGAGTTCACGCCAGCGAGGAAAGAACGCGAAGCACAGGAACGAGCACAGGGACACCGCGAGGCACAACGCGAAGGGCAAAAAGGGAGCAGGAAGGAGAGCTCATGAAGTTCGGGTACGCTATAGCCTACGTCGAAGAGCCTGAGACAACGGTAGATTTCTGGGAAAGGACTTTCGGCCTGAAACGTCGCTTCGTTGACGAGAGCGGCCAGTATGCGGAGATGGAAACCGGTCAGACAACGCTGGCGTTCGCCTCGAACGGGCTCGGCCGGTCCAATCTGCCAGACGGCTTCCGTGCGAACGATCCGTCCGATCCACCAGCCGGCATAGAGATAGCCCTCGTTGCCGGGGACGTCGGATCGGCATTCGAACGGGCGCTGGAGGCGGGTGCCGTGGCGGTGGCCGAACCGAAGACCAAGTCCTGGGGCCAGACGGTCGCCTACATTAGAGATCCGGACGGCGTGCTCAGCGAGATGTAGACGACCGACAGAGACCGATAGGAACGTACCGAACCCGAGAGCGTCGGATTGAAGGAGGCCCAGAATGAACCTACCTACTCTAAAAGAACACTTGCTTGCCAAGCCCCGCACGACGGAAGAAACGCCCTTCGGTCCGGACGCGCTCGTTTACAAAGTGGTGGGCAAAATGTTCGCCCTTGTAGGGTGGCAGGAAAAACCGCTGCGCCTAACCCTCAAATGCGACCCGGATGACGCGCTTGCCCTACGCCAGATGTACAGATCCGTGGGACCAGGCTACTACATGAACAAAAACCACTGGAATACGATTACGCTGGACGGCGAAGTGCCAGACAACAAGATAAGCGAAATGATAGACGACTCTTATACATTGGTAGTGCAGGGTCTGCCGAAGAAGGTGCAGCGTGATTTGGAAACCTAGAAAGCGAGACAGGCAGGAATTGTTTCCAGCTTCTCTATGGTTAACGACATGTTTATCAGTGACCCTCCCTAATTAGACATATTCTTCTTCTTCAAAAATTTAAGTGACATTGTATGTCACCATCGTAAGTTAGGCTAAGGGTAGTAGCGATCCTCTACGAATCGGATGGAGCTGATGTGGCAATGGAGCGAACGGTAGTCAACCCGTGGACGTGGTCGGTGGAGATGGGATTCAACCAGGGTGAGATCGTCTCCGGACAAGCCCGGACCCTGTACTGCTCGGGACAGACCGCGATGAGTGGCGACGGCAAACCTCAGCATGCCGGTGACATAGCGTCACAGTTGGCACTGAGCTTAGACAACCTGGAGGTCGTTCTCGGCGAGGCCGGCATGTTCCTCGCGAACCTCGTCCGGCTCAACGTCTACACCACCGAGGTAGATCTACTTTTCCAGCACTACGGCGTGCTGGCGTCGCGGTTGGGCGCCGCCGGGGTGGCGCCGACCACCACGATGCTCGGGGTGACACGGCTGGCGATCCCCAGCCAGATGGTCGAGCTCGAGGGTACAGCCGTCGCATGATGCAACCTCGCCGCTTTCGGCAGGGCCTCAAGCAGGGCGCACGGTTGAACCGGCACGAGCAGCAGGCCAGCGAGTGATTTCGGTGCCCAGAATGGTGACAATCGGCGTCTACGGCTTCAATGGCGAGTCCTTCCTAGAGCGACTGCGAGATGCGGACGTTCGCCTGCTACTCGACGTACGCCAGCGCCGTGGTGTCCGCGGACCCGACTACGCCTGGGCGAACTCGCTCCGGCTGCAGGCGGCCCTTGCTCAGGCCCGGATCGCCTACGAACACCACCCTGAACTCGTCCCAACCACCGAGCTACGCCAGCTCCAGTACGCTGAGGATTACCGCCAAGGGGTCGGCAAGCGCTCGCGCCGCGAGCTCGCCACCGAGTACACCCGCCGCTACACCACCGAGATCCTCGACCGCGCCGACCTCACACAGGTCGTGTCAGCGCTGCCGAGCAGCGGGACCGCAGCGCTGCTCTGTGTCGAGCGCGACCCTGAGGCCTGCCACCGCTCGTTGATCGCCCAGCGGCTGACCGAGCAGCACTGCGTCACGATCGAGCACCTGCGTCCGTTGTGACGCGTGAATTCCTTGCAAACGTGTCCGCTAAGGAGCGCGGGCGATCTTCGCCTGGATGTCGCGGGCATTGCGGTCGAGGGGGATGAAGGGTCCGCGGCAGCGGTAGTTGTCGCCGCTGCTCGGGCCAGCCGCACAGGAACTCTACCTGCTACCAGTCGTCGGTCGGCTCGGAGCGTTGGCGACGTAGCCTACTCTCCATCCTCCCCCCTCATCCCGCGCCCTTTCTAGTCGCGGATGGGGGAGAATGCCACAAACCGGCCTCCATGACCAGTTTGAGTCCCGCTATGCGTCCCAAACATTGGCTCTGTCGCGTTCGTGGTGAAAGCGGTCCGAAATTGCCCGGGAGGCCTGGATGAGAGGCCGATTGCAGCACGGTAGCAACAAATTGCCACCGCTTGACGTCCCTCTGAACGCGCTCAAGAGGCTGATTCGGGGGCCGATTTTCGCCGATCACCAAAAGTACGACAGAGCCCAAACATTACAACGAGGTTTGCCCTCTTTCTTTTGGGTCGGACTCTTTGGGCACCGTCGATCATACGGTACGGATATACGTCTTCGAGGGCGCCCGCCTCCGAGAGACACCGGACCTGTTCCTCTGTCAGTTTCCAGCCCGTTGCCCCAAGGTTGTCTTCGAGTTGCTCGACCTTTCGCGCCCCGAGGATGGGAGCGGTTACTCTCGGCTGACGTAGTAGCCAGTTCAGCGAGATCTGGGGGAAGCTTTTCCCGGTCTCGTCAGAGATTTCCTCCATCACGTCCAGCGTCCGCCAGTTGCGTTCGACGGCCCGCCGGTGCCAGGCCTCCTCCAACTCATCCGAAGCCCCGGATATACGCGAGTCCTCGGGCGGCTCCTCGCCCCGCCGGTACTTGCCCGACAGAAACCCACCACCCAAAGGTCCCCACGGCAACACACCGAGGCCCTCTGCCACACACGCCGGCAACAGCTCCCGTTCTATGTTGCGCTCCACGAGCGAATATTGCGGCTGCAACGTGACGAAACGCTCGAATCCTTCCCGGTCGCTGGTCCACAATGCCTTCATCAGTTGCCAGGCCGTGTAGTTAGAGCAACCGATGTACCGGACTTTGCCCGCCCGCACGAGATCCGTGAGCGCCGAGAGTGTCTCTTCCAGAGGTGTCGCGGCATCCCAGAGATGCACCTGGTACAGGTCCACATAGTCCGTACCTAGGCGTCTCAAAGAATCTTCGCAGCCGGCGATGATGTGCTTGCGGGAGAGGCCGACATCGTTGGGCCCCTCGCCCATCGGCATCCTCACCTTGGTGGCGAGCACCACGTCTTCCCGGTTTATTCCGGCGCTTTCGAGGGCGTTGCCCGTGATCTCCTCCGATAGCCCCGCCTCGTACACGTCGGCGGTATCCACGAAATTACCACCGGCCTCGAAGAAGTGTTCGAGTATCTCCTTCGAGCCTTCCTCGTCTAGTTCGCGCCCGAAGGTCATCGTTCCCAAACACAGTTCAGATACCATCGTCCCCGTACCGCCGAGCTTCCTGTACTGCATCAAATTCCCTAGTTCTGTGTCATCTCGATCTCTTTACCTCTGTCCATGTAAACTATCCTAACGTAAGCGGATAGGGAGAGTTACAGGATGACTATTACACCGGATAACACGCGGCGCGATACACAGCCGACCGATTTCGTAAAAGCGGACCGTCTTCTCTCGGATGAGGAACGCGAGGTCCGGGACCGAGTACGGGAATTTGTTGACCGGGAGGTGATCCCCACCGCCGCCGAATACTGGGATAAGGCCGAGTTCCCGTTCGAGCTGCTGCCGGGACTCGGAGAGCTCGGCATCATGGGCGGAACCTTCTCCGAAGAGTATGGCTGCGCAGGCTGGAACAACGTGACCTACGGCCTGGCGATAGCTGAGTTGGCCCGCGGATCGGGTAGTTTGGCGACCTTTCTGCACGTTCAGAGCGGACTCGCCATGACTGCCATCCACGAGTTGGGCTCCGAAGAACAGAAACAGCAGTGGCTGCCCCCGATGGCCCGCTGCGAGAAGATCGGCTGCTTCGGCCTTACCGAGCCAGGCGCCGGCTCCGACCCGGGCTCCATGCAAACCACCGCTATAAAGCAGGGTGGCGACTATGTCCTAAACGGTGAGAAGAAGTGGATCGGCAACGCGTCGTTCTCTGACGTCGCCGTGGTCTGGGCCAAAACCGAGGACGGTAAGGTAACCGGCTTTCTCGTGGAAGGCGACACCCCCGGCTACAGTCCGGAGGTCATCCCCCGCAAAGGCTCCCAACGCGCCGCCCTGCAAACTCACATAAAGCTTGAAGACTGCCACGTTCCGGAGGAAAACTGGTTGCCGGAGGCTAATGGCCTGGGCTCGACGTTCTCCATCCTCACCCATTCCCGCTACGGCGTCGGGTGGGATGGGCTTGGTCAAGCTATGGACTGCTACGAAACAGCGCTCGCCTACACTAAAGAGCGTGAACAG
Source organism: Rubrobacteraceae bacterium (assembly GCA_965214475.1). GTDB lineage: Bacteria > Actinomycetota > Rubrobacteria > Rubrobacterales > Rubrobacteraceae > SIRX01. The sequence goes on from OZ243953.1 coordinate 1,630,095, forward strand.
TTCGGGCAACCGCTGGCCTCATTCCAGCTTGTGCAGCAGAAGCTGGTCGGGATGATGAACGAAGTCTCACTTTGCAAACTGCTTTCTATCCACGTGGGACGTATCAAAGACGAGGGCTCTATAGACCCGGCGATGGTCTCGATGTTCAAGATGAACAATGTAGACAAAGCCCGTCAGGTCTGCGCCCAGGCCCGCGACACGTTGGGGGGCAACGGCATCCTACTCGACTACCGCATCATGGAGCACATGGCCGACATCGAGGGTGTCTATTCCTACGAAGGCACGAACGACGTAAACACCCTGATCGTAGGCCAGGCCATAACCGGCCATAAAGCCTTCGCCCCTGGCAGCGGATAAGGGTTCGGACGGAGGAAGAATGCCTGAAACACAAAACGAAACCCGCCAAGCAGAAGTTCGTATTCCCGGTGAAGAAGCCGAACGTATAGCAAGCCTGCTGCGTTACGCCATCAGCCTCAACACGACCGCTGGCCTCGTCTCCCCCAACGAGCGTAGTCTGGCCACGTCCACTTACAAAGCCGTTGAGCTCGCCGCCCTCGCGTCCTGGAAGGCAAACCTTTCGACGAAGCCGTAGGGCAAGCAAATAGCACCTGGACCGGCTCCCTGGAAGAGGATCACCGGCGCGCTATGAATTTGCTGGAGCAAAACCGCGAGTTCTTGCGGCAATCCATGACCGGACAAATGACCCCGGAGCAACTTACGGAATTTCTGGAAGTCACCCAGGATCAATTCCTGGAGCTAACCCGTTCCAGCGTAAAACGCCTTGCTGAAAAGCAAAACCCAACGCCCAGCTAGAGTTCGGCCTCGCCCCCGAACCCCGACGCTGGTGAGGCAGTCCACAAGTCCCGCTTGCCAACGCGTCCCCAGAGGGTAAAATTCTTCTATGTGCATTTTGCACTCACATACAAAACACCTGTCTGCGGAATTGTAGTGGATCAAGATGGACTTCAGGCTCTAGCTCTGCGTGACGGAACCTGCGTGACGGTACGGGAAGTCAGGCCCGAGGATGCTCCTGCGCTGCGGAGATTGGTGGGTCGTCTCAGCGAACAGACCATACGTCTGCGCTACTTCGGGTCTATGGCAGAGCTGTCTGAAGAGAAAGCCCGGCACTTCGCCGAGGTTGATGGGCGGGACCGGTTTGCGTTGGTCGCGCTAGATCCGGAGAACAGGGAAGAGATCCTAGCCGTGGTGCGTTACGACCGGGAGTCGGACACGGACAGGGCCGAATATGCAGCGCTCGTCGAGGATCGGATGCAAGGACGGGGTCTTGGCATCGGTTTGACACGGTCCTTGATCGAAGCCGCCCGTGAACGTGGCATCGGACACCTCTACGCCCTCGTACTACCGGAAAATCGCGGCATGTTGAGCCTCTTGCGAATCCTAAACCTACCTGAAAACGTGCGGTGGGAGGACGGACTGGAGCACGTAGACATCAGCCTCAAAGCCGAAGCGGCATAGAAAAACGCGGCGGCCGGGATACCCGACCACCGCGCACCTTGCTTTAGGGCTTCTCTAGGAAGCGTCCGGGTTCTGGAAGATAGCGGCGATGCCCATGCCGCCACCGACACACAGCGTCACCAGGGCGTACTTGCCGCCGGTGCGCTTGAGCTCGTGCAGGGCCTTAACCGTGAGAATGGCTCCGGTGGCCCCGATCGGGTGCCCGAGGGCGACCGCGCCACCAAGTGGGTTCATCTTCTCCTCGGGCACTTCGAGCTCCCGCTCGACGGTGACGGCTACGGTGGAAAAAGCCTCGTTCGCCTCTACCACGTCTATCTCGTCTATGGAGACCCCAGCCTTCTTGAGGGCCTGCTGGGAGGACGGGATCATGCCGGTCCCCATCATGGAGGGCTCAACCCCCGAGACCGCCGCCGAGACCAGAATGCCATCTATCGGCATACCTAGCTCCTGCGCCTTGCTCTGGTTGGTAACCAGCATCAGGGCCGCACCGTCGTTAACACCGCTGGAGTTACCCGCGGTCGTGGTCGCGTCATCGTCCTTCTTAAAGGCTGGCCTCAGCTTGCCGAAGGTATCCATATCCGCGTTCGGGCGGACGTGCTCGTCCTTCGTGAACTGGACAGTCTCTTTCTTCTGCTTGACGTCTACGGGGACGATCTGGTCGTCGAAGTATCCTTCGTCTATAGCCTTGGCCGCCCGCTGGTGGCTCCGCACGGCGTAGGCGTCCGCGTCCTCACGGCTCACTCCGTACTTGTCGGCCACGTTCTCGGCGGTGGTTCCCATGTGGTAATCCTCAAAGACGTCCCACAGGCCATCGTAGACCATGTGGTCCAGAATCTTGCCATCCGGCATCCCCATCCGGTAGCCGTAGCGGCCTTTGGGAAGCAGGAACGGCGCCTGATCCATATTCTCTATGCCACCTGCCAGGATCACATCCGCATCCCCGAGCGCGACCTCCTGCGCCGCGGAGACTATCGCCTGCAAGCCCGAGGCACACATCCGGTTCAGGGTCATAGCCGGCGCCCCGACCGGCAGACCGCTGTTCATCCCGACCTGGCGGCCCGGGTTCATCCCCTGGCCGGCCATCAAGATGTTGCCCAAGATCGCCTGATCCACCTGCTCACCCTCTACGCCGGCCCGCGAGAGAACCTCCTTACCGACGGTGCCTCCCAGTTCTACAGCTGGCGTATCCTTGAGCGCACCCCCGAAGGTACCGATCGCCGTCCTGAGCGGCGCCGAGATTACTATCTCGCCACCATTTCCGTTGCCGTTGCCGAAGCTCATACTCCTCCTATCATTGTGTTGCCACGTCTCTTGCGTAGAATACCCAAAAAACAGGGGGCCGAAGCATTCGCACCAGCCCTTTTATAAACTCTTCTAAATACTTAACCTGCCCTTAGAGGTCTACCTATTACCCCTGGCACGCTCCATATTCACCTGGTAGTAAGCAAGCATAGAATTCATGAACTCTTTGTACGAGTTCATAGACTCCTCGGAGAGTTGTTGGAACGCCTCCTGCTGCTTGCGAGACTGCTCCATCAGCTCTTGGGACATCTGCTGCCCGCTCTGCGCCTGGGCTTCGAGCTCGCTGACCACGGACTCGAAGAAACTTTGCGTCAGCATCCGGCTCCGTTCCTGGGCCTCCATAGACCTGCCGCTGACCGTGTCATACGATTCCCTGACCGCCTCGGCGAACTTTTGGGCCGCCTCATTCACCCGTTTTGCCTGCTGGTTATCCACAGACATCTCCTTTCCCCGACTACTTTCAGTCTAAAGAATAACACAGCGCGGACAACGAATCTCCCGCGTGAGAGGCACTTCTGGGGTCCGGTATTCGACGAATAAACTCAGCCGAGTAAAAGCTACCAGGAGATAATTTTATAGTAGACGGAGGGCGTGTTTCGCCGAGTCAACCGGCGACGCTACTTCTTCTGCTCTTCTTCGTCTTCTTTAGATTCTCTCCCAGAGACCGGACGTCCGGTGTAGAGGCTGAAGAAAGTGTCCATGGTCTTCTGATACTGCTGGAGGGAGTTGGCCCAGAAGTCCAGGTAAGTCCTGCCAGAATCCGTAATAGAGTACATCCGGCGCGCCGGACCACCCCTTGACGTCTCCCAGCTGGACTCTACAACCCCGTCTTTCTCCATCTGGCGCAGCGTACGATAGAGCGTCCCAGGGTTCATAGCACCGAATCCAAACTTCGATGCCCGTTCCATAAGCTCGTAACCGTACGAGTTCCAATCCCGCAGAGACAGCAGTATTACCGGCACCAGCCAGTTCCGCGGACGCGCCTCGGAGCCTTTAACTTTGCCACCCTGGCTCTTGGCGGGTTGCTTCTCTTCGTCTTTTCTTTTCTCTTCAGACATGATTATCTCTTCCATAGTATATGTGAATTCTACACATACGTGTACTGTTCTGTCAAACTTAGTCGCTCGTACTCTTGCATTATTGTAACTTTCTTCTCCTCATATTGTAACACTTTGCGCTTCGGGGCGATGAAAGTTTTCTTGCTAGAGATCTTTGCGTGGCGTATATATGGCTTGGGCACGTAGTTTGAACGGGGTGTTGGCTATGGGTAGACTGGGAATGTAGTCAGAAGTCAGGGAAGTCAAAGGGAAGGGAGTTGTTTGTGGCTAATTTAGAAGGTGCGGTAGCGGTCGTCACCGGCGCGAGTCGGGGGTTGGGGCGTGCGATCGCCGACGAGCTCGGGCACGGGGGGGCGAAGGTAGTAGTCAATTACTCCCGGAGCCAGGAGCCGGCGGACGAACTCGTAGAGCATCTCAAGGAGAGCGGGACGGATGCGATTGCGGTGCAGGCAGACGTCTCGGACGCGGAGCAAGCAGAGAAGCTCATCAACGAAGCCGTGGAGAACTTCGGCCAGATAGATATTCTAGTAAACAATGCCGGCATGAACCGGGACAAGACGCTAAAGAAGATGGAGGTCGAAGACTGGAACCAAGTCATCCAGGTAGACCTGAACAGCGCTTTCTACACCGTTCACGCGGCGCTTCCCCACATGATGGAGCAGGAGAGCGGCCGGATCATCAACATGAGCTCTTTCGTGGGCGAGGCGGGCAACGTCGGGCAGGCCAACTACGCCGCCGCAAAGGCCGGCCTGTTGGGATTCACCAAGACCGCCGCCCAGGAGTTGGCCCGTTACGGTATTACGGTCAACGCCATCTGCCCCGGCTTTATAGAGACGGATATGGTTGCAGACATACCGGAAGAGGCCCAGGAAAAACTCCTCAAAACCGTCCCACTCGGCCGCTTCGGTCAGCCCGAGGAGATCGCCCGCGCCGTCCGCTACTTGGTCGTCGACGGCGACTACATAACCGGCCAATCTCTGGATATAAACGGCGGAGTCTACATAAGAACCTGAACCAAACGTCCGCACGAATCAACGTTCAGACTCCTTTCCGATCTGCGGAAAGGAGTCTTTTCATTGCCCTCACCATACCCGTGTGATCCGATGCACGACCTCAGGCTGCAACGCTCAGCTATAATTTCGTCGTTAGGTTTTTGGACTAGTGCACATACTCTTATATTGCACTTATACGCACTAGACATATATGTTCTAATCGTATACAATTAGTGGCTCATCAACATTTGGTAATCCGCAACAGTATCGGGTTACTGAAGCGTGCATAGAAAGGTGTGTAGACGTGGGCAGACTTAGCGGACGGACGGCGGTAGTAACGGGTGCGGCCCGGGGTATTGGGGCTGCTGAGGCGATCCGTCTGGCAAAGGACGGCGCAAAGGTGGCGGTCCTGGATCTTTCGGCGGAGGCTTGTCAGGAGACGGTCGAAGGTATAGAGAAGGTCGGCTCCGAGGCGATTGCCATCGCGTGTGACGTGTCCAGTTCTCAGCAGGTTACGGCAGCTTTCGAGGAGGTCGCGAACCGCTTCGGAACTGTAGACATACTCATAAACAACGCCGGCTTGTTGAGGGACAATCTCTCGTTCAAGATGAGCGAGGACGACTGGGACAAGGTGCTCGACGTCCATCTAAAAGGCAGCTTCTTGTGCTCCCAGGCGGCCCAGAAGTACATGGTAAATCAGGAGTACGGCAAGATCGTGATGACCTCCTCCATCGTAGCTTTGGGGAACAAGGGGCAGGTCAACTACTCAGCGGCAAAGGCCGGTCTCCAGGCGATGGCCCGAACGATGGCGCTGGAGCTCGGACGTTTCAACGTCAACGTCAACGCGGTGGCGCCCGGTTGGATCGAGACGGAGATGACCAAGGAAGCCGCCGAGCGCGTCGGCATGACGATGGAGGACATGAAAGAGCGTTTCGCCTCCAATATCCCCTTGAAGCGTTTCGGCAAGGTCGAGGATATTGCCAATGTAGTCGCCTTCCTCGTCTCCGACGAAGCATCGTACATCAGTGGTGAGACGATCTACGTCTCCGGTGGTCCTTCTAGCTCGGTGATTTAGAGCTTCTCAGCAATTCGGCGTTTCAGATTGTCAGGTTTTTAGGCGGGGAGTATTCCCCGCCTTTTGTTTGTGTGGTCGGGCGCTTTTACGGTAGAGTACCGAGCCTGCGAAATGGAAAAGCTTTCCAAGGACCCTATGGATTCAGGATAATTTTGCCGGTGGTCTTGCGGCCTTCGAGGTCGGCGTGAGCTCTTTCAGCTTCATGCAACGGATAGGCGCCTCCGAGGGTAAGTTTCAGGTCGCCGGAGGAGATCCAACCAAGCATCTCCTGAAGGCTCGGAACAAAGAGGTCGGGACGGCTGGCTATTTGGATCAGCCAGAAACCGACCACCGAGTGGCAGTTGTTCATCAAGCTCGCCGGCACGATGCTCCCTAACTCGCCGCTCGCCGCGCCGTAGACGACCATCCGGCCGAACACCGCGAGACATTCTAGGTTCTTCTGCAAGAACTCGTCACCGCCGACCATTTCAAGGATGACGTCGGCTCCATTGCCATCTGTGGCCTCCAGCACCTTCTCCGGCCAATCTTCTTCGGTGTAGTCGATCAGGACGTCCGCCCCGAGAGATTTCGCCAGATCCAACTTCTCCTGCGTACTCGCGGTGGCGATCACTTTTCCGGCATCCATGAGCTTCGCCATCTGTACGGCCAGCGTTCCGACCCCACCAGCCGCAGCGTGGACGAGCACGCTCTCGCCTTCTTTGAGCGCACCCGAGGTCTTGAGGATATGGTAAGCGCTGAGCCCCTGAAGAGGCGCGGCGGCGGCCTCGTCGAAGTCCAGGCCTTCGGGAAGCGGTATGAGCGATTGGGCAGGAGCGACAGCGTACTCGGCGTAACCGCCGGCATCGAGCAGAGAGACTACCCGGTCACCGGTGCTCACGTCTTCGACGCCCTCCCCCACCTCGGAGACGACTCCTGCGACCTCGGAGCCCGGCGTGAACGGCAACTCCTGGGGAACGAGATATTGGTTGCGGCGGCGCATGGTGTCCGCGTAGTTGACCCCGGCGGAGCGAACCTCAATCAGGACCTCTCCTTCGTCCGGAGCAGGACGTTCTGAATCCGCGTACCGGAGCACCTCCGGCTCACCGAACTCCTCAACCACTATCGCCTTCATCTGTGACACAGGATTCCTCTTTTCCGGTATTTTATCGCTGCAAACCAGCAGACTATATCAGCAGGATCAAAAACGCAGAGTGCTAAACTCGTTTTGCAAATAGTCGCAGCAGAGAGCAATAAAAAGTAGGGAAAGGACCTTCCAAAATTATGAAAGCCGTTTTGCTCACCGGCCACGGGGGACCGGAGAAGCTGGAGTATCGAGAGGACGTACCGATACCGGAACCCGACGAGGGTGAAGTCTTGATAAAGGTCGGGGCGGCGGGCATCAATAACACTGACATCTGGACCCGCGAAGGCGCATACGGCACGGAGGATGATCCGGAATCCTCGGGTGGCTGGCGGCGGGGAGAGTCGATAGGGTTCCCGCGAATACAGGGACTGGACATCGCCGGACGTATATCCGGGGTGGGCAACGGCGTCCCGGGATCCCGTATCGACGAGCGGGTACTCGTAGACTTCGAAATCTACTCCGGCAAAGAGGAAGGTCTCGTAAACGCTGACATTATCGGGAGCGAACGGGATGGAGGATTTGCCGAGTACGTTACGGTCCCGGCGGAAAATGCCCGTGAGATAAACACCACGCTCACCGACGAAGAGCTTGCCACCTTTCCGACGGCCTACCTTACAGCCGAGCACATGTTGAACCGGGTGCGGGTGGCGGAGGGCGAGACGATCTTCGTCACGGGCGCATCGGGCGGCGTGGGGTCCGCGCTGGTACAGCTCGCCCGAGTACGCGGCGCGCGGGTTGTCGCGCTGGTCGGACCGGGCAAAGAAGATATGGCCCGCGACCTCGGTGCTGAGGCAGTAGTGACCCGGGGAGCGGAGAACCTCTCAGAGGCTGCGTTAGACGCCTTGGACGGGCATCAGTTCGACGTGGTAGCCGATGTGGTGGCAGGCGGTGTCTTCGCGGAATTGCTGGGCATCCTCAGGCCGCTGGGGCGCTACGTGACGGCGGGAGCTATCGCAGGTCCGATGGTTAGCCTGGACCTCCGAACCTTGTATCTAAAGCACTTGGAGCTGATCGGCTCTACCGGCGGCACGCACGAAGAATTTTCGGACCTGGTGGGCTACATAGAGACTGGAAAGATAAAACCACTTTTGGCCGGAGCCTATCCACTGTCGGAGATAAGGCAGGCCCAGGAAGACTTCAAGAAAAAGGACTTTTTCGGCAAGCTGGTTCTCGTTCCGAATCAGGGTTAAGAAAGGAGTCGCGGATGGTGTCCGACACGAAGTTACCGCTCGACGGGGTAAAAGTGCTGGACCTTTCGCGGGTATTGGCCGGTCCTTATGCGACCATGGTGTTAGGGGACTTGGGAGCCGAGGTGATCAAGGTGGAGCGTACCGGCCGCGGCGACGACACCCGCCACTGGGGACCACCTTTCGCCGGTGAAAAGGCCAATGGTGAGTCAGCCTACTTCCTCTCCGTTAACCGGAACAAACGCTCCATCATCGCGGACTTTAAGAACGAAGAAGACCTGGAAAGGATAAAACGTCTGGCTGCGGGCGCGGACGTGCTCATAGAGAACATGCGCCGCGGAGCCCTGGGGAAGCTCGGCCTCGGATACGAAGCGTTAAAAGAGGACAACCCGGGTCTCATCTACTGCTCCATAACCGGCTTCGGTCCGGGGCCGAACGAAGATCGTCCCGGCTACGATTTTCTCATACAGGCTCGGGCGGGCGTCATGGGGATAACCGGCCATCCCGAAGGAGGACCCACAAAGGTCGGCGTCGCCATAGCGGACATCGTCTGCGGCCTCTACGCCGCCAACACCATCCTCGCCACGCTCCACCGTCGCAACATTACGGGAGAGGGCGCCCACATCGAAGTCCCGCTCTTCGAGAGTACTCTGAGCTGGCTCGCCAATCGCGGCCAGGAATACCTGGTTTCTGGCGAGGACAAGGGCAAGATGGGCAACGCTCACCCCACCATCGTCCCCTACGAGACTTTCGAAGCTTCCGACAAGCCTATCGCCCTCGCCGTCGGCAACGACGCCCAGTTCCAGAAACTGTGCAAAGTTATACATCGAGAAGATTTGGCAGAGGATGGGCGCTACACCACCAACCCCGCCCGCGTCGAAAACCGTGAGGAGTTGGTGGGGATTTTGCAGGAAGAGTTCCCGAAGCGCACTGCGGAAGCCTGGATCTCTGCTATACGTGAGGCCGGAGTGCCGTGCGGACCGGTCAACAGCCTGGCGGACGTGTTCTCGGATCCACACGTACTCGGTTCAGACATCTTGCAAACGGTAGAGCATCCAACAGCGGGCGAGCTGGATCTGCTCTCTTCACCGGTAATCGTGGATGGCGAACGTCCGCTGGTGCGTTTACCGCCGCCGACGCTCGGGCAGCATACCGACGAGGTAGGGAGAAATGGTTGGGGCGAGCAGCTTTCTTGACATAGGCACGTTGCTACAGCTCTCATCTTCCGCTGAAAGGGGCTTCAGGTAAGGAGACTGTACGATTGAGGTTGCCGGAGTGCAGGATCTCGGCAAAGATTTACTTTGTGCCTGCAACCTTGGACGTAGAAGTAGCCTGGAAGACCACGAGCTTGCTTAATCTTCAAGGACTTCTGGCCTGGGCAGCGACGGCCTCCACAAACCCGTGACCGGGTCGATACGGCCTATCCCCAGCGTCATACCGCCGTGACGCTCGTTGTAGCGGGAGATCTCCTCCTGCGCTTCGGGGGACAGAGATTCGTAATCTACCGGCGATGCCCGGCGGGTTACGAGATGATCGTAGAGGATCTCGCGCAGTTGATCCCGGGTGAGGTCCGGCGAGGGGTTAAGGGTTGCGTAGAGGTGTTCCAGACCATTTGTCAAGAGCGGGACGTCGAACATCTCCGGTTGCACGAAGCCGATGTACAGGCTGAGGTCCGGGACTGGCACGCCGTAGTAGGCTTCGATCAGCTCTTCCCGGTTCGGCGGCCGGCCTTTTATCCCGGCGAAGTCTACGCTCAGACGGGCTATGGTCGGATAAGGAGCGTCAGCGAACAGACCTATCAAGAGCAGCGGGCCGTCTCCAGAAGCGGTCGCCTCGGTTAGCCTGGCGCAAGCGTCGAGCATGGGACGAAAGATCGGCTCGTCGAGCACTTCCTCATAGTCACCGTAGAAGCGCAGGCGCAAACCGGCCTCGAACATCTCCTGGTAAACAGCATCATCTGCCAGTTGCAGCAAACCGCCGAGAACGAGCCGCGTGTACTCGGAGCCGCGTTTCATGGTTTCCTGGCCGAAGCCTGGTGCCACTACGACACTCACTCCGTGGTCGAACATCATCCGTTGCAGCTCGGCTTGGCGCCGGATGACAGTCGTTAAATAGTCTGGGGCGTCGGGGTTGTGATTTTGGTGAGCGAGGTACCAGCGCCGGGTCCCGTTGAACGGCCACCCCACGACGACCGGCTCCGGGCGGGCGGCAACCCAACGCGCCACCTGCTCCGTAGACCACCGAAACCACTCTGTACTGTCTGGCACCGTAGATGTGAAACTTTCGCCCAATCCAACCCCCATGTGAGACGTGAAATACAGCAATGTACATTAAGCGCTGGCAGCTTACCCCTGTCAAGGTCTACAATGTGTGGGACATATTGGAACGCTGCCGGGGGGATCGTGTTCGAGAAAGCCGCTTTATATGCGCTATGCCCGTGTCATTCACAACTTGTCGACCGTAGTTAGGGGCCGCGATGCGTCTCTCTGATTACCTAGATTTCGCGGTGGGCGAACTGCTCCAGATGGAAGACGGGCAATTTATACAGCCCACCCACTATGATACGTGCTGGGCCGCTGGGTTGACCAATAAAGATGGAACGCTGGCTTACCCGGAACTACTGCCCTGGTTGATGAAACGCCAACACCCCGACGGGAGTTGGGGCAGCCAGGTTCCCTACATCCACGACCGACTCTTGACCACGCTCGCCGTCGTATTGCTGTTGGCCCGCGTCGGGCACCGACATCAAGACCAAAAACAGCGGCTGGCCGGCGAACGCTACATCTGGCGGCAGGCGGGCAACCTACATCACGACGCCGAAAAGACGGTTGGCTTCGAGATGATACTGCCAACTCTACTTAATGAGGGACAGAAGATGGGCCTCGAACTGCCATACGCCCAGTTGCGCCACTACGAAAGCATCCGCGCCAAGAAGCTCCGCCTCCTTCCGGAGCAGATTCTCGATGCCCACACGCCCGCGCTACATTCCCTGGAGGCTTTCGTAAGAGACGCAAATCTCGGCGATGCAGCCGACCTGTTACTCGAAAACGGTTCCATGCTCGGTTCGCCTTCGGCCACAGCCTGTTTCCTAAGCCAGTCTCCCGACTGGCAGGCACTCTATCCGGAGAGCGTTGCATACTTGGAAAGCCTGCTCGACCATCACAATATGGGACTCCCCGCTGTTGCACCATGCGACATATTCGCCCGGGCCTGGATACTCGACTATCTGCACTACGGCAACCTGCTGGACAATCACGCCGGACTTTTGAAGCCTCACTACGACTACCTCCTAGAGAACTGGCGTTCTGAAGGGGTTGGTTTCACTTCCCTCGTGTTCCCGGACGCAGACGACACCGCGATGGTGCTGGGGGTGCTCCACCGCGCCGGCTACGATGTAGACGGAACATGCCTACTGGGCTATGAACGGGACCAACACTTCGCCGTCTACGAGCACGAGGCCGACCCATCGATAAGCGCCAACTTGCATATATTGAGGGCGCTGAAGACTATACCGGAGCGCGACCGGGAGCGGGTGCGAGACAAGATCCTCAGCTATCTTTTCCGTGCCCGCCACGACGACACTTTCTGGAGCGATAAATGGCATGCTTCAGTGTATTATCCCACCAGCAAGGCTTTGATGATCTTGGCCCCACACGCGCCGGACATGCTGGACGACACCCTGACCTGGTTCCTCAATACGCAGTACGCCAACGGTGCCTGGGGCCAGTACATGCCTACGTTAGAAGAGACTGCTCACACTTTACTCGCGTTGCTGCACTACCATCGTACGATTCGTCCCCTACCGACCGATCCGTTGCATCAAGCCGCGCGGTACCTGATGGCCGAAGAGCGCCCATTCAATCACAACTACCCCGATTTGTGGATGAACAAGGTACTATACGCCCCCACCTTCGCAATCCGCAGCGTCATTCTGGCCTCCCTGAATCTGTATCAGGATACGTTCGGGGACCTAACTTGACCGACAAGACTCCCCCGCCGCAGACGAGAACCTTCTGCTCAGACGTTGTCAAACACCCAACGCTCACCTACGCTTTCTCTCTTGTGAGATGTCCGCGCACAAAGTTCTAGCCATATGGCTTTTTTCAGAGTACACAGGTAATTAGACGATGCTCAAAATCAACACCACGGATCCAGACCTTCAGCGTAAAGGATTTATCTTGGCGGTTGTGCTCCTCGTAATGACAGTCAGCATGGCTGCGCTGACCATATACAATTTCGTCAACACGCAATTACAGTACACAACCGAAAATTTCTCATTCCTGGCCGCTATCGGGCTGCTATTTTGGGCGAATCGGCAAGGGTACGTAAAGAGCACTAGCCTGATCACCGCAGCACTGCTGGTGCTGACGCCGCTAACGGTTCTCAACCCCGAAGATCTGGCGAGAAGTTACACCACAATGTGTATACCGATCTTTATCTTGAGCTTTTTGGTGACTCCCTGGGCAGGAGCTGCCGCCGCCGTTGTAATCATTGTCGTAACCCTGATTTCCGGTAGTGCCTCCGCCTATCTAGGCTCAATGCTCTCCCTGGCTGTCGTGGCCGTCATTGTCTACTTGTTCGCGCATAGCCTGAACCGCGCTTACTACGAACGCTGGCATCAAGCTCTTCACGATCCCTTGACCAACCTACCAAACCGTCTTTTGTTCCTCGAACGGCTCCAGCATGCCTTGGATAGCAACCGACAGGACGAGAGCCTGAGCGCGGTGCTGTTCCTGGATCTGGATAACTTCAAGATCATCAACGACAGCCTCGGGCACGAGGAGGGAGATAAGCTGCTGCGGATCGTCGGGCAACGTTTACAGAGGGACTCGCGCCCGACGGATACCATTGCTCGGCTGGGCGGAGACGAGTTCGCAATTCTGCTCGAAGACATCGACAGCGTAGGAGATGCGGTGCGTGCCGCCCAGCGTATAGCCAGAGAACTACGCACGCCTTTCGACCTCCAGGGGCGGGAGCTCACCGTAACCTCCAGCATTGGAATTGCCTTGAGCGATCCCGCTTACGCACGTACGGAAGACCTGCTGCGCGATGCCGACGTGGCCATGTACCAGGCCAAAAAAGCCAAGAAGACCCACGAAGTGTTCCATCCCAGCATGTACGTACAGGTATTGGAACGCTTGAGTATCGAGGAGGATCTCAGACGAGCAATCAGCCAGAACAACCTTGAAGTCTACTACCAACCCATAGTACGCCTCGACACCTACAAGATAGTCGGCGTCGAGGCCCTCATGCGCTGGGGAGATAAGGAGCGTGGGGTATTGCCACCCTCTGAGTTTATCCCCATTGCGGAGGATACTGGTCTGATCATTCCCGCCGGCGCGTGGGTGCTGGAGGAAGCCTGCCGTCAGGCGGAGGAGTGGAGCGAGCGGCACGAAATTCTCTCAGAGTTGAAGATGTGCGTGAACCTCTCAGTCCGGCAGTTCCAACATCCTGGTCTGTTAGACAGCATTGAGCATATCTTGCAGGAGACCGGACTCAATGCGGGCAACTTGCACGTAGAGATCACCGAAAGCACGATGATGGATGATGAGCAATATGCCAAAAGCATACTGGGGAAGTTAAAGAACCTGGGTCTCAACGTCTCTATCGACGACTTCGGAACGGGCTACTCTTCACTAAGTTATCTCAGAGACCTCCCGGCGGATTTCCTCAAGATCGACCAAAGTTTCGTACGAGGTCTGGAAGAAAAAACGCCGGACGCGGCGATCACCAGCCTCGTAGTAGACCTCGCGCACACACTGGGACTCGCGGCGATTGCCGAGGGTGTAGAGCGTGCCGGACAACTCACAAAGCTGCGAGAGATGGGGTGCGACCTGGGCCAGGGGTATTATTTCTCCGAACCGCTACCGGCCAAGGCAATGGAAACCCTCCTCCTCTCTGCTTCTAAACAAGTTTAGCTTAGGCTCTGTTGGCTCCTCTGGACCCGAGACCTGGGCTACGATGTAGGCAACTATATATGAGTGGGGTGAGAGCATGAGAGATGTGTTCCCGAAAAATCTGCGGGCAAAGATACGCGCCGGCGAGTACGCCGGCCCGACGAGCGGCCTCGCCGGCGGCTACGTTCAGACAAACCTCGTGGTCTTGCCGGAGGACTATGCCTTCGACTTCCTCAAGTTCTGCGTTCGTAACCCGAAGCCCTGTCCGGTGCTGGAGGTCACGGATGTGGGCTCTCCCATCCCGGCTGTCATGGCCCCCCATGCAGACCTACGAACGGACGTTCCGAAATACCGGGTCTACGAAGAGGGAGAACTCGTAGACGAGCCAACGGACATCCGAGACTACTGGAAGCGGGATCTCGTCTCGTTCCTTATCGGCTGTAGCTTTACCTTCGAGGAAGCCTTGCTAGATGCGGGCCTGCGGATAGCGCACCAAGACCAGTGCCGGAACGTGCCGATGTACGTGACCGGGCAGGAATGCATCTCCTCTGGCCCGTTCTCCGGACCAATGGTCGTCAGCATGCGCCCCTACAAGCCGGAAGAGATACCCGCTGCAGTAACAGCCTCGGGCCGGTATCCGACGATGCACGGCGCGCCGGTTCACGTCGGCGAGCCAGACTCCTTGGGGGTGAAAGATCTCGACGAACCGGAGTTTGGAGAGTCCATTTCTATCGGAGAGGATGAGATCCCTGTTTTCTGGGCCTGCGGGGTTACTCCGCAGGCGGTGGCGATGAGCGCCCGCCCGCCGCTCATGATCACTCACAGCCCCGGCCACATGTTCATCACCGACCGACAAAATGCCGAATATGAAGTCTGAGATTTTGCCCTTTCTGGACGACAAACTTTATACGTCGGGCCATTTACCGAGACATTGCAGGATGCTATTTTACGTATAGTGTTCTAATTTAATAAATAGAAGGGGGGGACGGGTAGCAGAATGTTACAGAGGCTAAAGAACCTCGGGCCCGGCTTGTTGGTGGCGGCGGCGTTTATCGGGCCGGGAACGGTTACGACGGCGAGCGTAGCGGGGGCGAGCGTAGGGTATGCCCTCCTGTGGGCGTTGGCTTTCTCCATCTTCGCCACGATAGTTTTGCAGGAGATGAGCGCCCGGCTGGGCATCGTAAGCCGGGAAGGTCTAGGGGAGGCGCTGCGGACCACTTTCGACAATACCGTCATCAAGGTGCTGGTGGTGCTGTTGGTGATTACGGCCATCGGTTTCGGGACGGCGGCGTTTCAGACGGGGAATATAACGGGAGCTTCGCTCGGGCTTGAGACAATCGTCGGGTTGCCAACCCAGGTGTGGGCGCTCGTGGTGGGTGTGGCGGCATTCGCGTTGCTGGCTTCCGGGATCTACAAGCTCATAGAGCGGGTGTTGGTGGTGTTAGTGATCACGATGAGCGTCGTCTTTATCTTGACGGCTGTTATCGTGCGGCCGAACGTAGGAGATATTCTGGCGGGGATCTTTGCTCCGGGAATTCCTTCAGGGTCTCTGCTCACCGTGATCGCGCTGGTCGGCACCACAGTGGTCACGTACAACTTCTTTCTGCACTCGGGTTCCGTGCAGGACAAGTGGCCCGAGAGCGTTCCGACGGACCAGGCGCTGAACGAGTCTCGGTTCGATACTGTAGCTTCGATCATACTGGGCGGGGTAATTACGCTGGCTATCATGATCACCGCCGCCGCAGCCTTCTCCGGCACCGACACCCAGATACAGGACGCCGGACAGATGGCAGAACAACTCGAACCGCTGCTGGGTCCGGCGGCCAAGTGGTTCTTCGCTATCGGCCTCTTCGCCGCCGGCATGACGAGCGCGGTAACGGCACCTCTGGCGGCGGCCTACGCCACCACCGGGGCACTCGGGTGGGAACGGGACCTGAAGAGTTGGAAATTCCGGGCGATATGGGCCATCGTTGTGATAGTCGGGACTACGTTGGCGTTTTTCGGGACCAGCCCCGTGCAAGCTATACTTATCGCCCAGGCCGCAAACGGCGTCCTACTGCCGGTAGTAGCCATCTTTCTCTTGGTCGTCATGAACCGGGCTGACTTGCTGGGCCGCTACCAGAACGGAATCGTCGGCAACATCCTCGGCGCCATCGTTATGCTCGTCGCCACCTTCCTCGGTGGCTACACGCTCCTGAGCGTCTTCGGGGTGGTGGGCGGATGAGCGACTTGAGACTCGGGGTAGACGTAGGCGGCACGTTCACCGACCTCGTCGCCCTCGGAAGCGGCGACGTACAAACAGCGAAGGTCCCCTCCACCCCGCAAGACCAATCCGAAGGCGTAATGAACAGCGTGCGCTCAGCGGAGATAGAGGTGCAAAGCGTAGCCGCCTTCGCCCACGGCATGACGGTCGCCACGAACGCCCTGCTGGAGCGCAAAGGCGCAAAGACCGCCATCGTCACCACGGAAGGTTTCCGGGACGTGCTGGAGATAGCGCGCCAGGAGCGCCCCGACCTCTACGACCTGACCCAGGACCGTCCCGAACCTCTCGTTCCCCGCGAGTTGCGCTTTACCGTGAAAGAGCGGATGGGCCCGAACGGTGAATTGGAACCTCTCGACGAAGATAGTCTGAAAGAAGTGGTCGAAGGGATCAAAAATGCCGAAGTAGAGGCGGTAGCCGTTTGCCTGATCTTCGCTTTCATGTACCCGGACCACGAGCGGGGCATAGGCGAAGCGCTGCGCGAGGAACTGCCGGACATCCACGTCTCCCTGAGTAGCGAGGTGCTGCCGGAATTTCGGGAATACGAGCGTTTCTCAACGACTACCGCCGATGCTTACCTCGGGCCGAAGCTCGCCGCCTACCTCAAGAATCTGGACGATGAGGTAGAAGGAGCCGGTATGCCGGAGCCACTGGTCATGCAGTCCTCCGGCGGAGTTATAGATCTCGGAGTGGCCACCCGGGGCGCTGCAGCCTGCGTGCTCTCCGGTCCGGCGGGCGGGGTCGTCGGCGCGGCCTACGTGGCGGCGGCCAGCGGCTACGAGAACCTGCTCACCTTCGACATGGGTGGCACCAGTTCGGACGTCGCTGCCATCCTGGAAGGCGAAGCCCTGACCACCACGGAGGCTGCAATAGCCGGCGTCCCCATAAAGCTCCCGATGGTTGACATACACACCGTTAGCGCTGGCGGCGGCTCTCTGGCCTGGGTGGATGCCGGCGGCGCACTGCGCGTCGGTCCACACTCCGCTGGGGCCGAACCAGGGCCCGCCTCATACGACAAGGGTGGCGAAGAACCTGCCGTCACCGACGCAAACCTGTTTCTAGGGTACCTGCAGGACGGTACGGAGCTCGGCGGCGAAGTGACGCTGAGCCGAGAGCGGGCTGAGAAAGCATTGGAACAGGTGGGCAAGAGTGCGGGTATGGACGCCCTGGAGACCGCGCTGGGGGTAATGCAGGTCGCCAACACGGAGATGGTGGGCGCCCTGCGCGTGATCAGCGTCGAAAAAGGTCTCGACCCCCGCGAGTTCGCCCTCGTAGCCTTCGGTGGCGCAGGCCCCATGCACGCCTGCGCGTTGGCCGAAGAACTGAACATGGACACGGTCCTCGTTCCCAAAGCCAGCGGCGTCCTTAGCGCTTTGGGCCTCGCCGTCTCCGACGTGCGCCGCGACTATGTCACCCCGCTCCTCTCCCCGCTCTCCGAAGTAAAAGAAGGCCAACTGGAAGAAGCCTTCGGGGAGATGGAGGAACAGGCGACGGGCCACCTGAACGACCCCGAGTTCACCCGACGGGCAGACCTGCGCTACGCGGGCCAGTCCTTCGAGCTAACTATCGAGGCCGGCGACATGGACGAACTGGCCGACAACTTCCACGCGTCTCACGAACGGCGCTACGGGTACCGGATGGAGGAGGAGCCGGTGGACCTGGTCAACCTGCGCCTCATCGCCACCGTACCGGTCGAAAAGCCGAAGTTATCCGAGAAGGAGCCGGAAGAAGACGGAGAAACCGGGAAACGGGAGGCAAACTTCGACGGCGATTGGACGGAGGTACCGGTGCTGGACCGGGCAGTGTTGGGCGTCGGCTCGGAGGTTGAGGGACCGGCAGTAGTGGAGTTCGCCGAGTCTACGTGCGTGGTGCGGCCCGGCTGGAGCGGAAAGATAGACGAGGTGGGAACCCTGATCCTGGAGCGTGAACATGAGTAACAGAAAGCTGGACCCCGTAACCTTATCTGTCCTAGCCAGCGCTCTCTCCGGGGCTGCAGAGGAGATGGGCGCCGTTCTCATAAGAGGCGCCTACTCCTCCAACATCAAGGAGAGGCGCGATTGTTCTGCGGCCCTCTTCGACGCGGAAGGAAAGATGGTCGCCCAGGCCGAGCACATCCCGGTGCATCTCGGCGCGATGCCCGAGGCGGTCTCGGCGGTGATGAAGCGAGACCCCGAGCCCGGCGACGTCTTCGCGCTCAACGACCCTTACTCCGGCGGTACGCACCTGCCGGACATAACGCTAGTCTCACCGCTAGAGAACGAAGGTGAGATCATCGGATATGCGGTCACGCGGGCGCACCACTCTGACGTAGGCGGCATGAGCCCCGGCTCGATGCCGAGTAACTCGCGGGAGATCTATCAGGAGGGCATAATCATCCCGCCGGTGCGGCTCGTTCACGAGGGTGAGTACGTCGAGGAGATACTGGACCTGATACTTGCAAACGTTCGCACTCCCGACCTGCGACGCGGCGACCTGCGGGCCCAGATCGCGGGCAACAACCTGGCCCAGACCCGCATATCGGAGCTGATCGAACGCCGCGGTAAAGACACGGTGCTCACCGCTTTCGATGAGGTCATCGCTTATACGGAACGTCGCACCCGCGAGGCGATCCGGGACCTCCCCGATGGTGAGTACACCGCAGAAAGCGAAATAGAAGGCGACGGCGCCACCGATGAAGACATCCCGATCAAAGTCTCCGTCACCATAGAAGACGACGAGATAACCATAGACTTTGCCGGCACCTCTGGGGCGGTCGCGGGTAACGTCAACTGCCCGCTAGCCGTGACCCGCTCCTCTTGCTACTTCGCCCTGCGCGTGTTGCTCCCCGGCGACGTACCGGCCAACGCCGGAACCTACGCCCCACTCACCATAAACGCTCCCGAAGGTAGCCTCGTAAATGCCGAGAGTCCCTCGGCGGTGGTGGCGGGTAACGTCGAGACTAGCCAACGGGTCTCGGACACCATCCTGCTCGCTTTCTCCGGCGCCTCCGAACTCATCGCCGGCGGACAGGGTACGATGAACAACCTCATAATCGGGGGGTCCGGTAGCGGCGGCTGGACTTACTACGAGACCATCGGTGGCGGCCAGGGGGCGAGTAAAACGGGCGACGGTCCCTCCGGCGTCCACGTCGGAATGTCTAATACCCTAAACACTCCCGTAGAAGCCCTGGAACTCGAATACCCGATGCGCGTCAAGCGCTACGAACTGCGCCACGACTCCGGCGGCGAGGGTGGGCATCGCGGCGGCGATGGCGTCATCCGCTCCGTACGTGTTCTGGAGCCCGCCAGACTCTCGCTGCTCACCGATCGGCGCCGTCACGGACCACGAGGTTTGGAAGGCGGCGAGTCCGGCGAGCCGGGCAAGAACCTCCTGAACGACGAAGAGCTTCCATCAAAGGTCAGCCGCGAGCTGGAGGAAGGCGATGTAGTTACGATCGAGACGCCGGGCGGCGGCGGCTACGGTAGCCCCGGGAACTAGGACTCCGCTGGTACTGGAGGAATAGGGAGAGGCTCTTCTTTGGCGACCAACGCCAGCAACACCACCGCACTCGTCCAACCCAGCGGCGCGACGGCCTGCGGTTTTCCCATCCCGTCTACCTTCTCCGGGAACGAGCCGAGCTCCGTACGGTGGTTCGCAAGCCACCCGAGGTAGCGGTTCGCCGACGCTTCGTCTCCGCTTGCCGCAGCGGATAAGGCGAAGAACGCAGTCTCCGGGGTCCAAGCGACGGTGGGTTTCTGACGCCACTTCTCACCGGGCAACATGCCGCCGTTAGGGGCTCGCAGCTTCTCCGCCGCGTTTTCGATGGCGCTCTCGACCGATGGGTTCGTCAGGACGAAGGGTGGGGCCAGGAAAGTCACGGCGGCGTCAGCGCCGCTACGAGGGCGAGTGGTGCGCTGGTAACCGTGGGGCTCGAACTCGCGCCCGATGGCAGCGTCCAGTCGGGCAGCGGAATCCGCGTAGTGCCTGGCTTCGGGCCCGTGACCCAGTCCGTCCGCGAGATCCGAGGCGGCGCGTAGACCGGTGCGTAGGGGCGCGGCGGTGCCGAGGTTCGGCTTCCAGGTCGGGATCTCCCAGTAGTCCGGGCCGCCGGGCGGCAGGCCACCGGAGTCTAGAGAACCGGCTGCGGCGTCGGCGGACCGGCGGACGGCGGGCCAGAGCACTTCGATCTCATCGCTCTCCTCGGGCGATGTGGTCGCGTAGAACCAGACGGCCCACGGGAACCATCCGGTGGCGTCGAGTTGCGAGTCGCGGCCATCGAGGACCGGCGAGCCGCCCGGTTTGTAACGGGCTTCCCAGGTGCCGTCCTCTTTTTGCGCGGACGCCAGAAACCGGAGTATTTTGTAGGATTCTTCGTGGTGTCCGGTGGCGGCGAAGGCAACTGCTGTCCAGCTTGCGTCGCGAGGCCAGACGTAGTTCCAGCGCTTGTAGGGCGCCGCTACTGTGGCGCCGTTTTCATCCGTCAGGAGGCGCAGGTCCAGCAAGGTGCGCTCCGCCCTCCGGCGTTCCTTTTTAGTTGAGCCGGGAACGCGACCCTTTTTTAGCCAGGCGCGGGTTTCGGCGACGGCGGCTCTTGCGCCAGGGTCTTCTGGAGATACGGTAACGGGGTTGGATGCGTCCGGCGGCAGGTAGCGTAGTTTACCGTTGGGGAGGCGTAGAACGTTAGAGCCGGGCAAGTACGAAGCTCCACGAGCTTCATCCGGTGGGATTCTATAGGTAGAGGCGCCGTTGCCCAGAAGGCCGGCCATTTGAAGTGGTACCGGGTCCGGGTAGTCCCGGGCTTTCCGCAACCCTCCCGCCCCAAGACCCAGGGATAGAACCAGGACCACGACAGCCAATGCCGCGTAGCCTCGCATGCGAGGAGATCCACTACTTTTCTTCACCCACCGCATATCACAGTAGATTCTAGAGCATTCGAAGCGTTCCGGGCCTCCGGGCTACCCGGCAAACCTCGCGGAGAGTTTCAAGCTTTACAGTGCCCGGACCATGCCCCCGTCGATCAGAATGGTCTGCCCGGTCGTGTAGGCGTTCGCCGGAGACGCCAGAAAAGCCACCACTTTCGCGAACTTTTCCGACGTCCCGTAGCGCCCGAGCGGTATCTTTGACGCGAACTCCGTCCGCACCTCCTCGACCGGGATGTCGAGTGCTTCAGCTTGCGCCAGATCTAGAGACGCCGAGCGTTCCGTGTGAATACGCCCCGGTCCCAGAGTGTTTATGAGGATGCTGTCCGGGGCCAACTCGGAGGCGAGGCTCTTCGCGAGCCCGGCTATGCCAGCGCGGAAGGTGTTAGAGAGCGTTAAGTTCTCGATGGGCTGCTTTATGGAAGAAGATGCAACGTTGACGATTCGCCCCCCGCCTCGCTCCCGCATGTGGGGCAAGACATTTCGGATGAGTCGCACGAAGCTCATCAGGTTCAACTCGAACGCGTCCCGCCATTCCTCCTCCGAAAGGTCGTCGAAACCTCCAGCGGGCGGCCCACCAGAGTTGTTGACCAGGACATCCACAACACCAAATTGCTCGACCGAGCTATTTACGAGGTCGCGGACATCTTTTTCGCGCGCCAGGTCCGCCACCTGATAGCGGACCTCAGAGCCGGTCTCTTCTTCTATCTCCGTGGCAGCCCGTGAGAGCGTTTCCTCCGTACGGCCGGAGATCATAACCCGCGCCCCTTCGGCGGCGAGTTCCGCCGCTATCGCCCGCCCGAGTCCCTTGCTCGAAGCCGCCACCAGTGCGACTTTCCCTTGCAGACCGAGATCCACACTTACCTCATTACCGGGTTGGTTAGCGACTCGAAGCCGCTGACGCGACACTCCAACACGTCGCCGTCCTCTAACTCTACAGCCCCCGGCGTCCCCGTGGAAATAATGTCACCGGGTAAAAGCGTCATGACCCGCGAGTGAAACGAAACCAATTCCCACGGAGAGAATGTCATGTTCGAAACGGTGTTCTCGCGCCGGACCTCACCGTTCAATACGGTAGCAACCGTCAGGTCTTCGACCTCTCCGACCTCATCCGGCATCGTCAAGTGTGGCCCGAAGCTGAAGAAAGTATCGAAGCTTTTCGAACGTGTGAGGTAGCGGGGGTTTCTCCGCAAGATGTCTTCTGCGGTCATGTCCAGAACGGTCGTGAATCCCGCGATTACGAAAGGTGCTTCTTCTACCGAAACGTCCTTCGTCTTACGCCCGATAACGACGCCCAATTCGGCCTCGCCGGTTATGCGGTCCGACTGTTCGGGGAGCCGTATCTCTTCGCCCGAACCGATGATCGTCGTGTCGGGGCGCATGAAACTCGCCGGTTCTATGCCGGGCGGGGTTTCGTTCAGGTCTCCGGCGTGCTCGGCGTAGTTGAGGCCGATGCCCCAGATCTTGCGGGGCCTCCGGTAAAGCGGACCGTAAGGAATATGGTCTTTCGGTATCACGTAGCCGGCGAGTTTATCCAACGCAGCCTCATCCAGGCTACGAAACCAAGACTGGAGATCATGCGCCCCCTCGCTCTCCAGCAAGGCGAAGAGATCCGTAGGCCAATCCTCTTTCAGGATAGCGTTGACCTGCTCTATCGAGACTACACCGTCAGGCAACACGACAGCCGCTGTTTCCACACCGCCGGACTTTACAGTAGCGAATATCATTCGAGATTCTCTCCCGTGTGCGTTCGCGCGGTCATTGTGTCAGAGTTGCGGGGATCATACCGCTGTGGAAGAATCCAGCTTCAGGATTTCTTTGGGAAGGAGAATTGGTGAACTTCGATTATTCAGAGAAGGTTCAAGAGCTCCGGGGAAAACTCGAAGAGTTTATGGACGAGCGCATCTACCCGAACGAGAAAACGTTCGAGGAGCAACTGACGGAGGCAGAGAGCCGGTGGATGATTCCGCCCGTCATGGAGGATCTGAAAGCCGAGGCGAAAGATGCCGGGCTCTGGAACCTATTCCTACCAGACTCGGAGTACGGCGCGGGCCTGACGAACCTGGAGTACGCCCCCCTGTGCGAGATCATGGGCCGCTCGCCCATCGGTCCCGAGGTCTTTAACTGCAATGCCCCCGACACCGGGAACATGGAGGTTCTGGTCCGCTATGGGACGGAAGAGCAGAAAGAACGCTGGCTCGAACCCCTCCTGAACGGGGAGATACGGTCCTGCTTCGCCATGACCGAGCCGGAAGTGGCCTCCTCAGACGCAACCAACATCCAATCGAGCATAGAACGTACCTCCGGTGGCGACGAGTACGTCATAAACGGTAGGAAGTGGTGGATCTCCGGTGCCGGTGATCCGCGGTGCGCCATCTCCATCTTCATGGGCAAGACGGATTTCGAGGCCCAGCGCCACGAGCAGCAGTCAATGATCCTGGTCCCTATGAACACACCAGGCGTAACGATACACCGAACACTAAACGTCTTCGGCTACGATGACGCACCCCACGGCCACGCGGAGATAACCTTCGAGGACGTGCGGGTCCCGGCGGAGAACATCATCTGGGATGAGGGCAAAGGCTTCGCCATCGCCCAGGGCCGCCTAGGACCGGGCCGCATCCACCACTGCATGAGGCTCATCGGGGTGGCGGAGCGGGCGCTAGAGTTGATGTGTGCGCGGGTGAAAGAGCGTGAGGCGTTCGGAAAGCCGCTCGCCGAACAAGGTGTCATTATGGAGTGGATCGCCGACTCCCGCATCGAGATAGACCAGGCAAGATTTCTGACCCTTAACGCCGCCCACATGATGGACACCGTCGGCAACAAGGAAGCGCGTTCGGAGATAGCTCAGATTAAAGTGGTAGCCCCGAACATGACCCTGAAGGTTCTCGACCGCGCCATACAAGCCCACGGTGGCGGCGGCGTCTCAGACGATTTCCCACTGGCGGCATTCTGGGCCAACTCCCGCACCCTGCGTCTCGCCGACGGTCCCGACGAAGTTCACCGCGCCTCTGTCGCCAAACAGGAGCTAAAGAAAGAGCATAAGGTTAAGGTTTAGAGAACCTACCGGCGCGTAGAGAAGAGTTGTCCTGAACCGGGATCTCATTTTGCTGGGCATCAAGTACGAGTCCGCGGTCCTCGCCGGGATAGACGAGACGCGTCTCGCGGCCATCACGGAGCAGATAAAAGAGGAGGCCGGCGCCGGGTGGGAGACGGAACCCGCGATCCTGCACGGGCGTAACGCCGTGCGCGAAGAGCAGGGACTGAAAAAGCTCGGCGAACCCCGACGAGAATCCGAAACCAAACAAGATCCAGTCCGCAAATCCCTGTTCAGCCGGTGGCTAAAAGACTGACCGCCACAGACTTTCCAAGCCAGTAGAATCAATCACGGACTTTGTTTCTATAACGTACAGCTCTTTCAGGAGGTCGGATGCCGGCAGAGATGATCGGGGGCAAGATCGTTAACGTGCGGGGTACGGTAGTAACCTTCCAGCAGAAGTGTGAGAACTGCGGCTACATCTTTGACTGGAATAAGACCACCATCGTGCCGGCTTACGGCTCGCGAAACGTGCGGCCCTTTACCTGCCCGCAATGCAACAATTACCAGGAAGTATCGGTGACGCATTTCAAGTAGAGGAAGCAGGCTACGCTACTTTCGCCCGGCTATCTACAAGCTCGGCCTGTACTACTAACCGCTGCGAGTAGTCAGGTAGCGTACAAGTCTGGAGGCTGACTATGTTTTTGCCAACGGGCTCGGTGATGGAAAGGTCGTCGGGAGTTGTGACGATCCGGTTGTATACTTGATAGATGTATCTCGTGCCGGCCGAGTCCCTCAAGACTACCTGGTCGCCAGTCTTCAGTTTGTTGAGATCGTAGAATACGAGAAAGCTTTTTGTGTTTGGGTATCCTAGCCTGTGACCGGCTATGTACACGTTGGACCCTGCATCCCATGGATACCCGGTAGTGTTCAGGTGTATCGCACCCGCACCGAGGCTATTCTCGTCGGTGGCGGTAGTGGTATAGACGGGTACGTTCTTTGCCCGGTTCATCTTGGGCACGGTGAGCTTTAGCGTATCGTCGCTGGGAGCCGGAACTGAACCGGTGAGCCCACCCGTCTGCAGGCTCATGAGCACTAATCCGACCGACACCAACACCAGCGCCAGCCCGGTGGCGAGCAAGCTCTTCCTGCCGAAGATCCGACGCTTCCCCCGGCTCGAGTGCGTCTGAAACCGACGCCTGGTCTTGTAAGTCTTGTAACTTTCGCGTTCCACGTTAAATATATTAGCATTGTCGGGTTACAAAACTATAACAATACGGGCAACTGTGCGTTACAGTTCCCGCACCCGCTGAATATCTCTGCTATTGCTTTCCGATGCAGATTTGCGGTCTCATTCGAACACTTCCGGCATATCCGGCATCGGCGGCTCGAAATCGCCTGCGCTTGGATCAAGAGATTCCGAGGGAGCCTGCTGAGCCGGAGCCTGCTGATTTCCAGACTCGTTTAAAGGCTGATTTTGTTCCGGTTCGGGGGTCGGCTCTGGGTCAGGGGTCGGCTCTAGGTCAGGGGTTGGCTCTAGGTCGGGAGTTGGCTCTGGGTCGGGGGTCGGCTCTGGGTCGGGGGTCGGCTCTGGGTCGGGGGTCGGCTCTGGGTCGGGGGTCGGCTCTAGGCCGGGGGTCGGCTCTAGGCCGGGGGTCGGCTCTAGGTCGGGGGTCGGCTCTGGGTCGGGAGCTACCACAGGCTCTGGTCCGAGGCTAACCGTCACATCCACGGCAGTTTCCTTCGGAACCTCTGTCCCGACAGCGGAACCCTGGCTCATTATCAGGCCTGCCGGCATGGAGTTGCTGTAAGCCTCGTCCTGCTGACCGAGGGCAAGGCCCGCTTCGGAGAGTCGGGCTTCACTCTCCTGAATGCTCAGGCCAGTGAGGTCCGGCACGGCCGCGGTGGAGGGGGCTTTGGCAACCGTTATCGTCACCGTAGAGTCTCGCTGTACCCGGTTACCCGGCGAAGGGTCTTGAGAGACTATGGTCCCCTCCTCACTCTCGGAGGTCTCCCTGGATCTTTTCTCGACCTGCAGGCCGGCATCTTTGAGGGTCTGCTCCGCCACCGCTTCTTTATCTCCCACTACTCCAGGAACATCCACCCTGGTGACCGGAGCCTCTACGGCAGCCGGAGATTGAACATTTTCGATTCCCTCTATCCTCTGCTCCGAGCCTCCTGCACCGAGGTTTGAGAGGGCGCTAAAGCCGTTTTCAGTGCCCGCCAGCGCCAATCCGGCGACAAGTAGGGCGAAAACCGCCAGCAAGCCGATCCGGCGTCCGGTGCGGGAACGGCGACGTGGCGTAACGAGCCCCCGGCCACCCGGCTGGCGGTGGCTCTGCCCCAGGTTGTAGGGGCGCTCCAGGGCTTCCGTTTTGTCTTCGACCGTGATGCTGGCCGGCGCGAGTCCCCGCGCGACGCGCTCCAGGTCTTCTATAAGCTCCAGGGCGCTCTGATACCGGTCCTCCGGCGCTTTAGAGAGGAGTTTGAGTGTTACAGTCTGAATTCCCGCTGAAGCGCCGGGGTTTTTCTCCCTCGGTGGGACTGGCTGTTCCGAGATATGTTTCATAGCAATAGCTATGGGGTTCTCCGCATCGAACGGGACCTCACCGGTGATCATCTCGTAGAGAACTACTCCCAAAGAGTAGAGGTCGCTTTCGGGACCAACTGATTCGCCGGTGGCTTGCTCGGGAGAGAGGTAACGGACGGTGCCCAGGATCAGGCTGGTCTCGGTCATGGCGGTCTCAGCAGCGGCCCGGGCTATACCAAAGTCCCCGACCTTGATCCCCCCCGGCGCTATTCCTCCCAGTCCATTCCCTGTATTTACGCTAGAAGATGCAGCCTCTTCCACCATAAAAATGTTGTGAGGCTTTATGTCCCGGTGGATCACACCCTGCTCGTGGGCTTCTTCTAGCGCACAGGCGACCTGCAGCGCAATTCCCGCCGCCTCTAACGAGTCGAGCGGGCCTCTCTTCTCGATCCGCTCCGCCAACGTCCCGCCGCCGATGTACTCCATCGCCATGTAAGGACTACCATCATCGTCCTCACCCGCATCGAAGACCGATACTATATTTGGGTGGGACAGGGCCGCCACGTTCTTGGATTCCCTCCGAAAACGCTCCACGAACTGTTCGTTGTCCGAGTGTTGGGGCTTTAAGAGTTTCAAGGCTACGTCGCGGTCCAAGAGCTCGTCACGAGCCCTATATACACGTCCCATCCCACCATGACCCACAGGATCTAGCAGCATATATCTTTCGCCTACGATGGTCCTTTGCATACTCATATCTTATACCCACCGGATCGTCGAGGAAACCCAAATAAGGGACCAGTAGTAATTTTGTCCCAATATATAGCGGTCGTCTCGCTCCACAAACTTCGTTAGAGATTTTTACTATCCCCTTTAGTACCATCCTCTGCATGTCATCCATCTTGCGGTCTATGCTCTCCATCTCTGTGGCGACTGTACTCTCTCGGGCGACAGGATTTTTGCGGATGATGGCTTTCGCGGCCGTGCTGGGCACCACGATAGTAGGCCAGGCCTACACGGTTTCGAGCCTTTTGCCGTCCCTGATCTACGAGCTGTTTCTGGGGGGCATTTTCTACTCAATCTTCATCCCGATCCTGCTGGACCGAATGACCCATCACGGAGAAGAAGACGCCCAGAACCTGACCAACGCCCTCTTTACCGTGGCCCTGCCGCTGCTCGCGGTCGTCTCGATACTCGGCATCGTATTCGCCGAGCCCCTGGTAAGACTCGCGACGGACTGGAACAGTACGGAGGAGCTCTCACCGCAAGAGATGCAGAGGATCATAGACGTGGCAGTGTTGTTCTTCCGAATCTTCGTCGTCCAGATGTTCTTTTACGGTATCAACACTATAGGGACCGGCGTGCTGCAGGCCCACCGGCATTTCTTTCTGCCAACCTTCGCCCCGGTGCTGAACAACCTGATCATCGTCGCCTCTTTCGGGGCTTACTACCTGATCTCCCAGAGCAATGAGATCCTCGCGCTCTACGTGCTCGCCATCGGCGCATCCTTTGGGGTGGCAGTGATGGCGCTGGCGCTGGTCCCGACGATGTGGCGTCTTGGCTACAAGCCACGCCTCCAGTTCGGGCACCCCGCTCTCGCCCACGCGGCCCGACTCACGGGACCGATGCTAGTCCTGGTCGCGGCCTCGGTCGGCCTGCAGTTCGTCGCCAACTACTTCGCCACCTCCTTCAACGCCGCGGCTGAACTCGGCCTCGCTTTCGTGATCTTCTCGCTTCCTTACGGTATTTTCGTCGTTTCCATAGTTACAGCCCTTATGCCAGAACTCTCCGAACAGCACTCCCGTGGAGACATGAGTAGCTACCGCGATACCCTCTCGTTTGGTCTCCGGTTAGTCGCCTTCGTCGTGGTTCCCTCCACCATCGGGATGGCCTTGCTCGCGGAGCCCCTCGTCGGGTTGCTCTACGAGCGCGGCAGGTTCGACGCCCAAGACACTCAGGCCGTGGCGACGCTGCTCACGGCCTACGCAGTGGGCCTGCTCGGCTACGGAGTCTACTTCCTGTTGGTCCGAGCCTTCTACTCGCGGCAGAACACCATAACTCCGGCCTTGTTGAACGTGAGCCTCTTCCTCCTCTACACCGCCGCCGTCTACCTCCTCTCGCAAACGAGTGTCGGCGTGATCGGCGTCGTGCTTGCTCTCTCCGGCACTTACACGCTCCTCGCCCTGGCCGGGCTCATCGCGATGCGACGCGCGATCGGCCGCATCGGTGGCCGGCAACTGCTGCTTTCCCTCTCCAAAACCTTTCTCGCCGGGGCCGCCATGTACGCCGTTGCCTGGATTGGGATAGCCTTTTTAGGAAGCGGCGCGGAGGCTGTAGAGCGGGCAGTAATCATAGCGATAGTCGGGGGCACCTCGATGGCGGCTTACCTGGGAGCGGCGTTCCTGCTAAAGGCCGAAGAGGTCGAGTGGGCCGCCACCCGGGTCAGGAAACGATTGAGAGGAACGCCCGAAGACTAGTTTTCGTCTTCGGAAGACTCTTCCTTTTTGCTCTGAATATCCCAAACTTTTTCGGAGATTCCCCTGATGGTAGGCTTGGCTTCCAGCGGGTCGCCGGGACCGTATTTTGAGAGGATCGCCACGGCGTAGGGCCGGTCTTCGTGGAAGACGATGCCAACCTCGTCGTAGACTTTATAGAGCCAGCCGCCCTTATTCGCGATATCGGCGTTCGCGTCCTCCGGTATACCGTCCACAAGCCATGACTCCAGGTAGTTATCCAGCATGATATCCACCATAGCCTGACAACTCTCGGGGCTCGCCGCTTTTCCGTTGGCTATCTTGTCGAGGATCATCGCCATGTCGCGGGTCGTCATGCGGTTGTCCAGCTCGGGAACCGCGCCGCGCTCGCTGGTGACCTTCTGGACGAGCATCGTATCCTCGGCCCCCATCGACTCGGCGACCTCGTTGACATACTCTTTGCCCCCAACCTTTCTCACGAGCGCGTTTGTGGCGACGTTGTCCGACTGGGTCATCATCAGGTACGCGTAGTCGTACACGGAGTAGGACTGGCCGGGATCCTCCCACTGCATCCAACCAGCCCCGGCGGCCCAATCCCCCTCCTCCGTCGGGAAAGTGTCCGATAGTGAGAGCTTGCCCTCGTCTATCCTGCGAAAAACGGCCACCAATATGGGCACCTTTATCACCGAGGCGCTGAAGAACTGCTCGTCGGGACGCACCCCGTAACCGTAGCCGCCCTCGATGTCCTGCACGTAGACGCCGGCCACACCACTGTAGCCCTCTATCTCCTCTTTTATGCTTTCTAGTCCTTCCTTCACCCGAGCACGTTCCTCACCCGGCACGTCGTCGAGCACCGGTTCAGGTTCGGAGAACCGCGGATCTCCGAGGTCCGGTATATCGCTGACCTTCAGCGGTTCTTCTTCGAGTTCGGAGGTCATGAAGGTCCCATTCTCCGAGGTTGGGACAGTGTAGAGCGAGTCGGCGAGGTCCCCGGGTACACCATCGAGCACCGCTTTCTCGTTGTCCGCGTAGTCCGGCTCGTCGGTCAGCACCGAATGCTGCACCTCCCAGGCCTGGCCTTCTTTCTGGAGAAAGAGCACATGGTCTCCCTCCTCGCCTTCGAGATCCAGCCGAACCGCCGCCCAGTTGGAGTCTTCGTTGCTCTTGTAAACGGCTTCTATGTTCTCCTTGGTGACCTCGGGCAACTCCCCCGCCACGGAGAGGTACGCTGAAGAGGCCGGATTAGTCTTGAGCTTTAGTGCGTCGGGCAGTTCTGGTGTGGACTCTTTCCCGTCTACGCCATCTACCGGCTCCCGGACCAACGCCACCTTTTGAGGAGGCTCGTCCGCCTGATCTTTCGTTCCACCCGAGAGATAGTCTGCGGCGTACGCTACCCCCCCGAACAGCACCAGCACCGCCACAAACAGTATTCCGAAACGTTGCCGACGATGACGCAGCCGCTTGGCTGCAGCGCTTCCCCTCCTGAACTCTTTGAGCGCGGGATCTCTTTTCAAAAGACCTCCCACACTACGGCGCAAGACTGGGCGAAAGGAGGATCAATTCTAGGTACTTTGAGAATAGCTGGCATAACCTTCGTGTAGACTCCGCTTGTCAGGACTATGGTATGAAACCAAAAACTACGCCTCAATGCTACATTACAGAGGATTTAGAGAGCATAAATCTAATTGAGTTCGGCAAAAAATGCTACTTTACACACGGTACAAAAATTCATTCCGGAAATCAGATATAACTCATCATAGACGCTCTAGCGGTTAGGGCGGGTGCGAAAAATGACGAAACGTCCCCGAAACTCAAAGGGAGGGTTTGAGTGGCGAAGGCGACAATAAAAACTTTGGTAGAAACGAAATCCGAATACGAAGACGCCGATGAGCGTATAGGAAAGCTACGGATCGTGGCGTACCCTGGGCACCCTGGGGTCTTCGATGTGGACTTCCACAAAGCAGTATATCGGTGGTTTGAAACCCACGAGTTGTCGGACCAACTGTACCGCTGGGTTTCCATAACCGAAGAAGGAGAGGTCGTAGGACACCTGTCCGCCCTGCCGCAGTATTACCGGATCAACGGCCAAAGAGTAGTCGGACACACCCCGGCAGATTTCATGGTGGATCCCCGATACGGCATTCAGGCCATTCTCCTGATGCGAAACTTTTTTCGCACCTGCGAGAACATGGTGGCCTGCGACATGGTGCCGGCGGCGATCGAGGTGGAAACGCGGCTCGGGGCCGAGATAGTCGGGCCGCTAGACTACGCGGTGAAACTCTTGAACGTCTCGAAGGTCCCCTCTCCACAGCTACCCGCCCGCCTATCCCGCCTCCTGGGACGCGAAGAACCCGCTGCCTCTTCTGCGGTTCCCTACGGTTATCCGGGATACCAGAGCGACTCGGGTGGGGCGGAAGACTTTGCAGATCCCCACGGACAGGCTGTGCTTCCGGTACGCCCCCGCGCCTCGATACCGGCCCCGATCAAAAAGCTCCTTAACGGCGGGCTCTGGGCGACTGACGAGGTACTGGGTGGCGTCTTCGCGGGCGGCCCCAAAGTACAAGAGTTGCACGAGTTCGATGACTCTTTCGACGAGCTGTTCGAAACCGTCGCGGCTTCCGTACCCTGCGCCGCGGAGCGGGACGCGGCGTTTCTCAATTGGCGCTACGGCCCGGGTTCGCCCCAACATCCGGTGACCGTGCTGGGTGTAAAAGAGGACAATACGCTTCTCGGTTACGCGGTGCTCAAGACCGACGAACCCGGTCCCGACGGCTACATCATGGACCTGACGGCGCTTCCCGGACGCCACGACGTGGCACGGGCGCTGGTTCGAGAATCCGTCCGCGTACTGCGCCGGGCAGGCGCACCCATAATTCGTTACCGGCACGTCCCGTCACCGTTCTCCCCTCGTCGGGCGGACTTACAACGGCTGGGTTTCTTTTTCCGCAAGAGCCGGCGCAACAACCTGCTGACGAAGTTCACGCCCCCCGGTATGCAAGGAGCGGCACGATACCTCTCCAACTGGTCCTACACCATAGGAGATGGGGAAGCGACCTTCTGGCTCAGGTAAAACGAGGCGCGGACCCGGCTTGACGGTTCCTGGGAGGCCACCTAAACTTGCTGCCTGTCCGAACCTAGCACGACAAGGGAAGAGAACACACTATGAGTTCCGCCGCTCCGCAGGATCCCTCTTACGCCACGACCGGGCACTACGCGGTCGTGGAAAAAGAAAATATTTCACCCTCGAAGTGGAACGGTTGTGTCACGGAGTCGCCCGGCGGCGGCCACTTTTTCCAGAGCTACGAGTGGGGCGAGTTCAAAAAGCGGCTGGGCTGGAAGCCGGTCCGGCTGACGCTCGAACGGGCCGGCGAATTGGCCGGAAGCGGACAGTTCCTGTTCTACAACACGCCCTTGGTGCCGGGCGGCATGCTGTACTGTCCAAAAGGACCGTGGTTACCGTGGGACGATGATGCAGCCGTTAGGACTTTCTTCGGCGGCGTGGTAGAAGTTGCGAAACGTCATAATGCCCATACCATCAAGATAGAGCCGGAGGTCCCCTCCGATCGCGATGACGTGAAAGAGCATCTACGGGCGCTGGGGTTCGAGAAATTCCGCTGGGATCTGAACTTCAAGACGACGTTGGTGGTGGACTTGAGTCCTTCCGAAGAAGAGATCCTCGCGAACATGAGAAAGAGCACCCGCTACAGTGTCCGCCGGGCCGCCAGAGAGGGTGTAACGGTGGTAGAGGATAACTCGCCGGAGGCTATAGACCAGTTCTGGCGTATGATCGAGGTGGTTATAGAGCGCAATAAGTTCTGGCACCGGCCCAAAGATTACGTGATCTCCTCCTGGCAGACGCTCTTTGATTCCGGAAAAGCGAACCTGTTTTTCGCCGAACATGAGGGAGACCGCCTGGCGGCGCTGCTGGCAGTCACCTTCGGCCACAAGTACTGGTACCTGTCAGGGGCATCTACCGACGAGAAGAAGAACCTCAACGCCAGCCATCTGTTGCAGTGGGAGATCATGAAGTGGGCCAAAGAACGCGGCGCCACCTACTACGATATGGTCAACATCCCACACCCCGACGAGTTGACGAAGGACCATCCTATGTACGGTATCTACAAGTTCAAGGCCGGTTTCGGTGGAGATGTGGCGGACTTTATAGGGTGCTACGACCTGCCGATAAAACCGACGCCGGCGAAGCTCTGGAATAGGATGGAGCCTATCTACTACCGCCTGCACCAACGGGTGAAGGGCGACTTCTACTATTAACTCCGGCAGTAAAAAGAAAGTATCGGTACGCCAACTCGAAGACCCACTCTTCGAGCAAGACGGGATGGGAGAGAAAATCGGGGAGCTTCGTATCCTCACCCATCCCCACATCCCGGAGGTCCACGACTTCGAGTTCTATGACCGCTTCTACCGCTGGTTTTCCGAACACCCCCTGGCGGAACAGGCCCGTCGGTGGGTCGCCACAATCGAGGATGGAGAGGTCGTGGGACATCTCTGCTCGCTGCCCCAGTACTACCGGGTAAACGGGCAAAGAGTAGTGGCCCACACACCCGGAGACTACGAGGTAAACCCTGGGTACGGTTTCTACGCACTCTCCTTGATGCGGTCGTTTTTCCGGGCCGCTGAAAACTGCGTAGCCTGCGACATCCTGCCGTCGGTGATCGGGATAGAAACCCGGCTTGGTGCTGAGGAAGTCGGCGAGCTGAACTACGCCGCAAAACTACTAAACGTCTCGAAGCTGCCAATACCGCCCGTTCCGGCGCGGGCGCGCAAACTGTTGAACCTTCCGGTAGATTTGTCGCCGGCTAGATCCCGGCTGCCACTGCCGGCCCCGGCGAAGAAGCTCTTGAACGGCGGACTACGGGCTCTGGACGGGGCCCTGTCCAGAGCTTTCACAGGTAGTTCCGAGACTGTGATTCTGGAGAAATTCGACGAATCTTTTGACCGGCTGTTCGAATCCGTCGCCGCAGTCGTGCCGTGCATAACGGAGAAAGATGCGGCGTTTCTCAATTGGCGCTACGGTCCCGGCTCGCCGCAGTATCCGCTGACCATACTGGGCGTGAAAGAAGGCGAAGATCTGCTCGGTTACACGGTGCTCAAGGTAACGACCGGCGGCATAGATGGCTACGTGATGGATCTGATGACGCTGCCGGGCCGCCACGACGTGGCACGTGTCCTGCTCCGGGATGCGGTTCGTTTTTTCAGAGGGATGGGAGTTCATCTGGTCCGCTACCGCTACGCGGAGTCGCCGGTCTCGGTCCGGTCGGAGGGCCTGCGAAGGTTGGGGTTTTTCCGCCGGGGCAGTCGGAGAAACGTGCTGCTAGCAAAGTTCGCCGACCCCGGCACGCAAGAGGCGGCCCGTTATCTCTCCAACTGGGCCTACACGCTCGGCGACGGAGAGCCGAGTTTCTGGATGCGGTAGTCCCAGCGGAGCAACTTATCTCCCCGGCTTGAACATACCCGGGCCGATCCCTAGACTTTGGCCCCGCACTGGCCACCACCCGACACGGCAAGAGGTCTGCATGTCCCCCACCGAACAGAACGCTAGTCCATCTACCGCAACCGGACACTATGCGGTCGTCGAGAAAGAGGGTGTCTCACCCTCAGAGTGGAACCAGTGGGTAGAGTCTTCGCCCGGCGGCGGCCACCTCTTACAGAGCCACGAGTGGGGCGAGCTGAAACATGGGCTGGGCTGGGAGCCGGTACGGGTAACACTGGAGAAAGACGGGGGCATAGTCGGGGTCGGCCAATTCCTTTTCTACAGCACCCCCGGAGTGCCAGGTGGACTTTTGTACTGTCCGAGAGGACCGTGGCTGCCATGGGACGATGACGAGGCTGTTCGGGCTTTCTTCGACGGCGTGGTAGAGGTTGCGGAATGTCACAACGCACACACGGTCAAGATCGAACCGGAGGTACGGGAGGATCAGAAAGGGATCAAAGAACATCTGCGGGCGCTCGGATTTCAGAAGTTCCGGTGGAACGTGAACCACAAAGCGACGCTGGTGATCGACCTGAGTCAGTCCGAAGAGGACCTGATGGCAAACATGAAAAAGAGTACACGCTATGGCGTCCGTCGTGCCGGCAAGGAAGGTGTAGAGGTCGTGGAGGACAACTCGCGCGCAGGCCTAGACCAGTTCTGGCGCATGCATGGCGAGATGGTCGAGCGCAAAGACTTCTGGAGCCGGCCGTACAGTTACTACGAAGCCCTTTGGCAGGAAATGGAGAAAGCGGGCCGGGCGCACCTCTTTTTCGCCGAGCACGAAGGAGATCGGCCGGCCGCCGCAATGGTTTTCACCTTCGGCCATAAGGGTGTGTACATGCTCGGCGTCTCGACGCGGGAGAAGAGCAAGATCACCCCGGCCAACCTGCTGCAGTGGGAGATCATGAAGTGGGCCAAAGAGGATGGCATCACCCATTACGATATGTGGGGTGTCCCAACCCTCGACAAGCTCGACGAGAACCATCCTCTGTACGGCGTGTACAAGTTCAAGGCCGGATTCGGGAGCGAACTAGTGGACTTCGTCGGCACCCTGGACCTGCCGATGAACAGCACTCGAGCCCGGCTTTGGGACAAGGTAGAGCCCTGGTACTTCCGTTTTCATCAGCGAATAAAAGGAGACGTCTACTACTAGCGTGGAACGACGTGCGATAATTTCTGTTCCTCGGGTAGAGCTTTTCGCGGCATGTAGTAACCTACACGGCTGAGACTAGAGTTTGAACTATGAAATCCCTACGGGAGGTAAAAGAGTATGAGCGCGAACACTGAAACTGCTACCGCCGAGATAAAAGGCTGGCTGCAGGAGAACGTAACAGGTAACCGGGAGATCTCCAACGACGAGCCCCTGATCGAGAATGGCGTCCTCACCTCGCTGCAGACGGTGGAACTAGTGATGTTCATGGAGGACCGTTTCGGCATCACCGTCGAAGACGACGAGTTGGACGAGGAGAACTTCGGCTCGGTAGAGAACATCGCCGCCCTCGTGGAGAGCAAGACCGAGTGATCCCGCACCCCGAATTCACTTTCCATCACCTGCTGATCAACGCCGCCCGGCGCGATCCGGGCAAGATCGCGATAGTAGACGGGAAGGCCGAGTACACCTACGAAGACCTGGCCCGCAGCAGCAGCGCCCTCTCTGCCGCCTTTATAGACGCCGGAGTGAAGAAGGGTGACCGGATCGGCATTTTTATGGAGAAGTCCTGGGAAGCGATCGTGGCGATGCTCGCCGCCTCTCAAGCCGGGGCCGCCTTCGTAAACATCAACCCGCTGCTCAAACCGCCCCAAGTCAAGTACATCACTGACGACTGTGACGTAAACGTCCTCATCGGGGACCGGCCGAAGCTCGAAAGCCTTGAGCCGGGAGTCGCAGAGACCGCTTTCTACAAAGGCGACGAGCCCCCCGACACCGAAGCCGTAGAAAACCTGATGAGCCTGAATAAAGTTTTGGGCCAGGGCGGCGGGACTTGGCTGGAGCAGCCGGTGTTGGAGGGAGACTTGAGCACCATCCTCTACACCTCCGGCTCGACGGGCCAGCCGAAAGGCGTGGCGTTCTCACAGCGCAACCTGGTGGTGGGAGCCCAGATCGTCTCCACATACGTCGAGAACACCGCCGAGGATCGCATCCTCTCCGCGCTACCATTCAGCTTCGACTATGGCCTGAACCAGCTCACGAGCGCCCTGCGCGTCGGGGCCACCCTAATCGTCCAGAACTCCCGCCTTCCGGGAGACCTCATAAAAGGCCTGCGCCGTCACGAGGCCACGGGTCTCGCCGGGGTACCCCCACTGTGGACACTCCTCTTGCGAAGCGCCAAGAGCATCGAAGAGGAGCCGCTTGAGCACCTGCGATACATCACCAACTCCGGCGGGCGTATCCCCTACGCGAACCTCCAGGAATTGCGGCGGCTCCTAACGCACACCAAGATCTACCTCTCCTACGGCCTTACCGAAGCGTTCCGCTCCACCTATTTGCCACCTGACGAACTGGACCGCGTGAGCCCTGAGAAGTGGAGCATCGGCAAGGCCATCCCGAACGCCGAGGTCTACGTTGTGAACAAAGACGGCGAGGAATGCGCCACGAACGAGGTCGGCGAGTTAGTACATCGCGGGCCGACGGTGGCAATGGGCTATTGGGGCAAAGAAGAGGCGACACGCAAGACGTACAAGACCGACCCGTTCGCCCACCCGGAACTGCCCGAGAGCAAGGTGGTTCATTCCGGCGACTTGGCCTACCGGGACGAGGAGGGTTACCTCTACCTCGTCGGGCGGGCGGATGCAATGATAAAGAGCCAAGGCTACCGGATGAGCCCCGAGGAGATCGAAGACCTCATAGTGGACTCGGGCGTCGTCAGCGAGGCCGTGGCATTCGGCATCCCAGACCCGGACGTCGGGGCACAGATCATCGTTGTGGTCTCGCTCAAAGACAACGCGAACGGCGACGGTGAGGCGGCAGAGAAAATCCGGGAACACTGCGTAAAGAACGGACCACCGTACATGGTGCCGAAGGAGATCGTCATCCGAGATGAGCTTCCCAAAACCGGCTCTGGTAAGGTAGATAGAAAGACGGTTAGCAATGCTTACACAGCAGGATAAAGCCCGCGCCCTGGCGGGGCGCTTCGACGAAAATGACGGCGAGGAGTTCTCGCCCGGCGGCGTGCCTATCTCTCAAATAGCTGAGGAGTACGGCTCCCCCTTCTACCTCTACCACGGCGAGCAACTCCTCGATCGGGTGCGCCGGGTCCGCGAAGCCCTCGGCGAAGGCGTAGAAGTTTCCTACTCGGTAAAGGCAAACCCGAGCGTGGCCGTCTGTCAGTTGCTCTCACGCGGCGGTGCGGGCGGTGAGGTCGCTTCCTCCGGCGAGCTGGCGGTCGTGCGGGCCGCGGGTATAGCCCCTGAAGACATCGTCTTTGCCGGTCCAGGAAAGACGAACGATGAGCTACGACGCGCTATTCGAGAAGGAATCTTCGCGGTTAACGTTGAATCTCTAGGTGAAATCGAACGTTTGTCCGCAATAGCCGAGGAGGAAGGGAAGCAGGTCGGTGTTGGGCTGCGGATAAACCCGGCGGCCCAGCTCATGGGCTCCCAGATGCGGATGGGCGGGACGGTCGGCCAGTTCGGCATAGACCAGGAGGATCTGGAAGAGGCCGTTCAGAAGGTGCTTTCCTACCCACAGCTAGTGTTGCGTGGCATTCACATCTACACGGCGACGCAGGTCTTTGACGCGGATGCGTTGCTGGAGCACTGCCGCAACATCTTTGAGGTGGCGCTGGAGTGCGCCGACTATGCCGGACATCCCTTGGAGATGATCGACTTCGGCGGTGGCTTCGGGGTTCCATACTTCGAGAAGATGGAGGACTTCGACCTCGAGCGCTTCGGCGCCGGTTACCGGGACCTACTGCCCGTCTACCGCTCCGACCCGCGTTTGGAGGGTTGTCGCTTTATCTTCGAACTCGGGCGTTACCTGGTCGCCGACGCAGGGCTGTACGTCACCCGCGTGGTGGACGTAAAAGACATGCGGGGCAAGACCTTCGCCGTCACCGATGGCGGCATGAACCACCACCTCACCGCGACCGGTAACATGGGCCAGGTCTTCCGCAAGGCCTATCCCCTACTCAACCTGAGTCGTCCAGGTGCGGAGCCGGCGGAGGAGGGTACGGCAGTCGCCGGGCCGTGTTGTACGCCGCTGGACATGTTTGGGACCAACATCCCACTCGCAGAACCGGAGGTTGGAGACCTGATCGGGGTTTTCTACAGCGGGGCTTACGGGTTCTCGGCGAGCAACCGGGGGTTTCTCAGCCATCCCGAACCGGCCGAGGTGCTCGTGTGGGAAGGCAAGCCGCACCTCCTACGCGCCGGCGGCAGGCCCGAAGATGTGCTCAACGGACAAAAAGCCGTGCTTTAGCGCGAGTTCTGTTGCACTACGAGGATGCTTACATCCCGAAGCGCGGCTCTGTTCTTCTATTCTGGGCGCCACACCGTGGATAAAACCCGGCTCCAGACTAGAAGCTCGTCGGATAGGGTAGGCAGCCACTAATGTTTCCATGGAGTGGCACCCCGGAGGAGCGGATGGTCTCCGAGATCGAAGACGAACTAGCCGTCTTTAGAAAGCGTTGTGAGGCGCTTCACGAGGAGTTTCTCCAGAAATTACGGACCAGAGACGAAGCCCGCGCCGCGCTCTCGGAGGCTGAGGAGAGGATCTCCTCGATCCGGATGGAAGGTGTCGCGCTGTTGGGCAACTTCAACGCCGCAATGTCTGAGAGCGACGAAAACCAGACCAAAGAGCTCGAGCGCGGCTACAAGAGAAACAACCGGGATCTCGTGCGGGCCCAGAAAACGCGGGACGCGGCGGCCCGCAAACTGGAAGCTGTCGAGGTAGACGACGAGAGAGCTGTTAGCGAACTAAAAAACGATGTCTCGGAGGTGCTCGACGAGTACGCGGAACGTGTTCGGGATCGCAAACAATGGCTGACCGGCTTTATGGAAAGCCTGGATAAAAAACAGGAGGCTTTGGCTCGGAACGCCACTCCACTTACCGGGGAGTACAAGCCCCAGCGTTCACCTGAAGAGCTGCCAGCAGCGGAAAATTCTCAGGAGGACTAGGAGGTTGGCACCTCTCCCAAAAGGATCACAGTATGCCGGCTATCAACGGATTTGCTGACGCCAATCAGAAGAGGTTGTCATCGGTTTCTTCTCTGAGACGGAGCCTGTTGGCGGTTTTGTGAGCCTGTCGGGTAGTTTCCGGCAACCGATACTTCGGAGAACAAGCGAGCACGAGTTCCGCTGAACTCTCCAGATCTATGCCGTCACCTACCGAGACATAGACCGGCGAAACGTTCGTACGAGTCCGCAGTACCTTACCGACAACATCGCCACGATGCAGGAGATCCGTCGCACTACCCTTTTCAGTTCCCGGTTCTTCGTGTTCCCCAACGAGCCGACTCTTGGCGCAACCTACCGCTGGCACATCTACGAACAATCCCATATGAGAGGCCAGGCCCATTCGCCGGGGATGGGCGAGTCCATGAGCGTCGAAGATGATTGCGTCCACCGGCGACTCTACCTTCTCCAATGCACGGGCTACCGTCGGGATCTCCCGGAACGCCAGCAATCCTGGAACGTACGGAAAAGTGAGCGGCGCCTCGACCTCCTGAACCTCGACCTCCGAAAGCCCCGGAAAGTCGAGGACCACCACAGTTGTGTAGGCGAAGTCTTTCTCCGTCGAGACGTCGGCGCCCGCCACATATTGGACATGATTCAGATCCAGCGCCGGACCAACCGATACCCGGGAGGCAAGCTCTCCCTGGAGCCGCCGCGCTTCGGCGGGGGTGAGATCCAAAGAATGTAGTCCGTCAATCTTCAACGTACCTAGTAAAACACAGCTAACGCCAGTTAGGAAAGACCTTCTACAGAAAAGAAAACCGCCTCGACCGACAAAAACTGGAGGGGGGGAAATGTTCTGTCGGTCGAGGCTTGGCTTAATCACTACTATACCCTTACACTGTTACAAACGGCTTGCTTTTATGTTACGATTTCGTAACTTATCAGCAACATTTCGGCTACAAAATTGTGTTCCACCCCACAATCATACGCATTTTCGTATCTTTTTACTTCACCTTAAGTTCAGGTATACGGTTATCCGGGCGAAGGTTCCGGGCCAATTTTTACGCCACGGATACGTTCAAAGTGTGGTATCCGGTGGCCCCACCGGGGTGTGGCGGGCCTTTTTTATCCGTCTGAGTTTCGCCCTCACCGTCGGTAGCACGAACCTGGAGGGTGTGGTCCCCGGATTTGGCGTCCCACTCGTAGACATACTGACGCCAGGTATCTTCATCGAGCTGTTCGGCGAGCCGGGCTTCGTTCCAGGTGTCACCACCGTCTGTCGAGACCTCTACTTTGCTTATGCCGCGATGAGGGGCCCAGGCGACGCCACCTATTGGCACTGTACCGGCGGAGAGGTTCTCTTTGCCTTTTACAGTGTCGATGCGAGACTGGGTCTTTATTGGGCCTTCTTTAGACCAGGTACGCTGTATCCAGTAGGCGTCGAAGTCCCAATCGGTGAGTTCTATCTCGGAGAGCCACTTGGTCGCGGATACGT
This sequence comes from Rubrobacteraceae bacterium, assembly GCA_965214475.1. GTDB lineage: Bacteria > Actinomycetota > Rubrobacteria > Rubrobacterales > Rubrobacteraceae > SIRX01. The sequence goes on from OZ243953.1 coordinate 1,671,502, forward strand.
AACCGTAGATACCGGGGACGACGAGGCGAACCGGGTAGCCGTGTTTGACCGGTAATTCGGAGTCGTTCAAGCCAAAGGCGAGGAGTGCTTCGCGGCCGTCGAAGGCTAGTTTTGTCTTGAAGCCTCCCGTCCAGCCGTCTACGCTGCGGCCGACGAGTTGTTCGGAGGACTTGTTGAGCTTGTTCGGGTCTACGCCCGCTTCCTTGAGCACGTCGGAGAGCATGACCCCGGTCCAACGGCCGTTGGAGATCAGACCGCCCCCCACCTCGTTCGAGACGCAAGAGAGCGTCACGTCCGCCTCGCGGGTGGACATAGATTGGAGGTCCTTGTAGGACAACTCCAACGGATTATTCACACCGGAACCTTTTACTTTGAGCGACCACTGGTTTACGTCGATTCTGGGAGAGGACAGCGCCGTGTCGATCAGGTAGAAGTCCTTGGCCGGTGTAATGAGCGGCGGCATCCCTTCGACGTTTATGGAGGCCGCATCCGGGGGCGGTGGAAGGGTTTTGTTCTGTACGCTGCCTGTACTTACGCCGGAGGTGCTGCCGCCGGAAGAACTGGAGGAACTCAAGCTTTTCGGAGATGCAGCCTTCCCTGCCGCGCCACCGCCGGCAAGCACTCGTCCGACGCCGACCGCCACCAGGCCGGCCGCAGCCGCCCCCCCTCCCAGCAAGAGGAAGTTGCGGCGACCAACGGCGATCCCACCTTCCGAATGAGCCTCTCTGGACCTAACACCTGCCATGGCTGGTGCGGCCTGCTCTCCCGACTCGCTCGGAGCGGTGTCGGAAGCTTGTAACCTGGAGGCATTTAGCAGCAGCGCCGAGGCCGTAGCGCCAGCAGAGAGGGCTACGAGAATGGTTATTACCGTGAAGAGAGGGTCTACGAACGGCTCGGAGAACGTGGCCAGAATAGCGATAGCCCCCAGTACGCTCACGCCCACGAGGGCGAGCAACGGAGATCTAAGGGCAAGGTACGCTAGCAAGGCGGAGACTACGAGCGTCCCTACCACGAGACAGGCGATCAGGACCGGAATATCCGCCGTGCCCAAAAGCTCGATGCCCTGGGTCACGATGCTGCCGGGCGTCAGCTTGATTATCCCTTGCGCCAGCGCCACGAACACCGAAGGCACTAGCTGGTACAGCCCGTGGACCAACTCTACGATACCAAAGGCCACAATCGCGCCGACAGTTCCGGCAAAAAAAGATCTCAATCTAACGTTCATTGCTACTCTCCAATGCTGTTTACCAAGGTTTGTCGCTCACTGGATCTAACCCGAACATAGTTTATCGTCCGGTAATCAAATAACTCTTACAAGACTATTACGACTGTAAAACCCGGTCTGGATCACCGCAGACCGCCAACACACCTTGACACCCCACCTTTTTGGCGCTACAAAGCACCTTACAGGCGATGACGGGAACGAGTAAGGTTGCTAAATCCCGAAACAGCGAGCCGGGGATGGTGTGAGCCCGACGCGGGACACGACCCGAAAATCCTCCCAGAGCCGCCGGCAGAAAGCGAAGGATGAACTCCAGGCGTTAGTAAGCACGGCCGGGCCCGCCCGTTATAGCGGAAGGGTGTGGTCAAGACTCTGCACCTATAGAGTGGTCCGGGGCCGCGAGGTTCCGGTCAAGCAGGATGGTACCGCGAGAGCTTCTTACAAAGCTCCCGCCCCTGCGGTGGAGCGCTGCTCCGTCCGCGGCGGGCGGGAGCTTTTGATTTACACAAAAGGAGCGGTATGTTCGAAAAAGTAAATTCTCAGGTCAACTTCCCGGAACTCGAACGCGGGATGATGGACCTCTGGGAGAAATCCGGGACCTTCGAGAAATCCGTCGAGCGCCGGCCGGAAGACAAACCCTTCGTGTTCTACGAGGGACCGCCAACGGCCAACGGAAGGCCCGGGTTTCACCACGTGTTGTCGCGGGCTTTTAAGGACCTGATCCCGCGCTACAAGACCATGCAGGGCTACCGCGTCGAGCGCAAGGGCGGCTGGGATTGCCACGGCCTCCCCGTCGAACTGGAAGTAGAGAAAGAACTCGGACTCTCCGGTAAGAACGACATCGAAGGCTACGGCGTCGAGGAGTTCAATAAGCTCTGCCGCGAGTCCGTCTTCCGCTACGTCGGGGAGTGGCGCGAGATGAGCGACCGCATGGGCTTCTGGGCCGATATGGACAATGCCTACTGGACCCTGGACAACACCTACATCGAAAGCGTCTGGTGGGCACTCAAACAACTCTACGAGAAAGACCTACTCTACGAAGGCTACAAAGTAACCGCCCACTGCCCCCGTGACCAGACCTCGCTGTCGAGCGCCGAAGTCGCTATGGGCTACGAAGACGTGGTGGATCCGAGCGTCTATGTCCGGCTGCCGCTCGTGGAGGATCCGGAGACCAGCCTGCTCATCTGGACGACCACCCCCTGGACCCTGATCTCCAACACCGCCGTAGCCGCCGCCCCGAACATCGAATACGCCACCGTCCAATCAAACGGCGAAAAACTCATCCTCGCCCGCGAATTGTTGGACAAAGTGCTCGGCGAAGAGAATTACGAAGTCCTCGCCGTCACCGAAGGCCGGAACCTGGAAGGCAAGAAATACCAGCGCCCCTTCGACTACGTCTCCGTAGAAGAGAGCGAAAATCTCTTCACCGTCGTGCTCGGAGACTATGTGACCACCACCGAGGGAACCGGTCTCGTCCACACGGCTCCGGCCTACGGCGAGGACGACGCCCGCACCGGCCGCCGCTACGACCTACCGACTTTCCATCCTGTGCGGAGCGACGGAACCTTCGACGAGCGGATAGGCGCCTTCTCCGGCCAGTTCGTAAAGGATGCTGACCCCAGCCTCGTGGAAGAGTTGCGTGAAAGTGGTGCCCTCTTCCGCTCCGAAGACTACGAGCACCCCTATCCCCACTGCTGGCGATGCGGGACGCCGCTCCTCTACTACGCAAAGAAGGCCTGGTACGCTCGCACGACCCGCGTGCTGGACGAGCTACTGGAGGAGAACGAGAACATCAACTGGGTCCCTGGGCACATAAAGTGGGGCCGATTCGGGGACTGGCTCCGCAACAACGTAGACTGGGCGCTCAGCCGCGAACGTTATTGGGGAACCCCACTCCCCATCTGGCGTTGTGAGCAGGGTCACACCACCGTCGTCGGGAGCGTCGAAGAGCTAGAAGAGAAAGCCGTAGGTACCGTCCCCGACGACCTACACCGTCCCTACGTGGACGACGTAAAAGTATCCTGCGGCGAGTGCGGCGAGGAAGCGAAGCGCGTCCCGGAGGTGCTCGACGCCTGGTTCGATTCCGGAAGTATGCCGTTCGCCCAGGACCACTACCCGCTAGAGAACGAAGAACACTTCGAGAACCACTTCCCGGCGGACTACATCTGTGAGGCCGTGGACCAGACGCGGGGCTGGTTCTACTCGCTGCTGGCAGTCTCGACGCTGCTCTTCGGGAAGAGCTCGTACAAGACCTGCCTCGTACTGGGCCATATTCTGGACTCCGAGGGTAAGAAGATGAGCAAGAGCCGGGGCAACGTGGTGAACCCGTGGGAGATCTTCGACCGGCAGGGGGCCGACGCCCTTCGCTGGGCGCTCTACACTGCAACCAGCCTCGGCAACCCGCGCCGCTTCTCCGAAGAACAGGTAGATGAAGCCGTGCGCAAGTATCTGCTCACCCTCTGGAACACCTACTCCTTCTTCGTCACCTACGCCCGCATCGACGGCTTCGATCCGAAAAGAGATTACGTCGCGCCCGAAGAGCGTAGCCTGATGGACCGCTGGGTTCTCTCCGAGCTACAACTAACTACACGAGCCGTCACCGAGAAACTCGACGCCTACGACGTAACGGCCGCCGGCAGGGCCATCGGCGAGTTCGTGGACGAGCTTTCCAACTGGTACGTCCGACGCAGCCGCCGCCGCTTCTGGAAGGGCGAGGACGACACGGACAAGAAAGCCGCCCACTCAACGCTCTACGAATGCCTTTCCACGGTGGCGAAGCTCACCGCTCCTTTTACACCGTTTGTCGCAGAGAGCCTCTACCAGAACCTCGTCCGGGGCGCGGACGACGAAGCACCGGATAGCGTTCACCTGGCAGAATGGCCTGTACTCGATGATTCTCTCGTGAACCAGGATCTTTCCAGCAAAATGGCCATCGCCCGGCGTGTGGTGGTGCTAGGTCGGGCGGCCCGCAACGCCGCCGCCACAAAGACTCGTCAGCCGTTGCGTGAGGTCGTCGTGGTTCCGGCGGACGGAGACGAAGAGTTTCGGAGTGGGTTGGAGAGTATGAAGGAGATTGTTCTGGATGAGCTAAACGTCAAAGGGTTGCGCTTTGGCGCGGCCGAGGACGTGGTGGCCTACGACCTCAAGCCAAACCTCTCGGTGGTCGGACCCAAGTTCGGACGGCTAGCGCCGGCCATCCGGGAGGCGCTAGCGACAGTTTCCCTGGAAGTCGGTGAACGCGCCGCCGCCGGTGAAAGTGTCTCCATAATAGTCGGGGGGAAAGAGCTCTCGCTCTCCCCCGAAGAGTTGCTCGTCGAGCCCGGTGAGCGGGAAGGTTACGCCGTCGAGCGGGAGGGCGACCTCTCCGTGGCACTACTAACAGAGCTCGACCCCGAACTCCTCGACGAAGGTCTCGTGCGGGAGTTGGTCCACAAAGTACAGAACCTGCGCCGCGAAGAAGATTTCGAAATAGAAGAGGGGATTTCCGTGAGTCTCTCAGGGAGCGAGCGTGTCTCCGGGCTACTCCAGGGGCCGTGGGGCGACTACTTCAAGGCCGAAGTGCTGGCGACATCTCTGGAGTTGAATGTTGGCCTGGGCGACGCTGGTAGCGTCCGGGTAGACGGTGAAGAACTCCGGGTAAAGCTAGTCTCTAACGTCGAGTCCTAGCCATTTGGCCTTGCTAGCGACGAACGGAGCACTGATTTAGGATAAAGACGTATCAAAGCGGGTATGATATAGGTAGTAACTTCGAAAGAGCGAGCAGAGAGGGAGGTCCCAGGTGTTTGGGAGAAAAAGCAAGGCAGAGAAGCTCAAAGAGCAGGCAGACTCCAGGTCGTTTATCCCGGTAGGGACGTTGGCGGCTTTCTTGGCGGAAGCCAAGCCGGTGGCCGAGAGGGTGCTCTACGATGATGAGCTCCGCAATAACCTTCGTACCTTTATAGAAGCGACCAATAAAGTTTACGGAGAAGTCTCCGGCGACAGCCCGGGCAAAATAGTCGCCCGCCTCTGGGACGATGACAAGCTGCGAGAGCAGATCGAAGCCGCCACCGGCGCCGTCCAAGAGGGCACCAGGCGGGTACGCGGCGAGAGAGTAAAGACTAGCGGCGGCGGCAAAGGCCGCGGAATACTGCTCCTCTTACTGGCGGCCGGAATCGGCTTCTTGTTCTTGAACCCGAGAACAGGACCGCAGGCGCGCAAGCTTGCACAGGACGCTGTGAACGCCCTCAATTCTTAACTAAGAAAGCTGAAGACTAGCGGTAGAGAGCCTGAATAGCAGGATAGAGAGTTCTGGCTTCTTGGTCGAAAGCAGTTTCTCTCTCCCTTCTATTAGAAGCCCTCGAAAACCGGGCACGCAGGTTAGAAAGCTCGACGGCGACCTCGCTCTCGGCCCTTTCGGCACGGTTGTGGGCGGTGTCGCTCGGGGTGCCCTCGCTCTCCAGACGTTCGGCCCGCTCCCTGAGGCGTTCGGCCCGCTCGAAGAGAGTTGGATGGGAGTTCGCGTGTTCCCGAATAGCGGCGGCGGCCTGAGAACGCATTTCAGGCGCTGGGTCCGCTGTCTCTCCGGGGTGATCTCCGCGCGAACGCTTGCCGAGGCGGCCCGCGATGCGCTTCACCAAAGAAAATGGTAGAAACTTGGTCCTAAAGATCCCGAAAGGCGGTAAACTTCTCTCACTCATGGCGCATATGATAAACCGTTTGACACTGATCGTTGTGATAACCCTCGCAGCATTGCTCGTATACGGCTGTTCAGGTTTCTCAGATCCCCGCGAGCAAGCCAACGAGTCGATCTCATCGGCCAACGAAGCCGTGTCAGAGCATAATAACCTTTTCCGTCAGACCCGTGACACATACCAGGAAGTCAAAGATCAAATAGAGACCAGTGGCGGCGGTTCGGGCGACGAGAACGCTTTCAAAGAAGAGAAAGAACGCCTAGCAACCGCCCAGAGCGATCTGGAAGATGCCAGTTCCAAGCTCGAAGAGGCTCGAGAATCGCTCGAAGGGATAAAGGATCTGGAAGTGGACCAGCCCGTCAAAAGGTACGCTAACGTACTGGGTGGGGCAATGGACTCCCAAATTTCCGCCGAGTCGAACGAGATAGACTTTTACGCTCTCCTAATAGAAGACCCCACGCTGGAGAACAATCGGGATAAGGCCGAGGAACTACTCACCCAGGCAGGTGACGGCTATCAGGAAGCCGAAAATTCCTATCAGGAAGCCCAGGAACTGGCCGACTCCAACCCGGACTTGCTAGGCCCCGGCCCTACTACAGCGGAAGAAGGGTCCGGCAACTAAGCTGGAGGCTGGCACGTCGGGCAGGCGTGCGTTCCCCGGCCCGCGACCTTCATCTTGGAGATCTCCGTACCGCAGGCCAGGCAAGGTTCTCCGTTGCGGGTAAACACTTGTAGGTGATTCTGAAACTTACCGGTCTCCCCGAAGGCGTCGTGGTAGGAGTCGAAGGTCGTACCCCGCGACTCGATGGCGCGCCGGAGTATATCGCGGGTAGAGGCGTAGATTTTCTGGATTTCCTCCGGGTTCAGTGTGTTGGCCCGGCGGGTGGGATGGACGCCGGCTGCGAACAGTACCTCGTCCACGTAGATATTTCCCAGGCCCGCAATCACCGTCTGATCTAGCAGCATCCCCTTTATGTTTGCCTTGCGCCGGAAGGTTTGCGTCAAGTAGTCGACCGTAAATTCTTCCGAGAACGGGTCAGGACCGAGGCAGGAGATCAGGAGATGGTTCTCGATCTCTTCCGGTTCGTAGAGGTTGAAGTACCCGAGCCAAAGTCGGGTAAAGGCTAGCACCAGCCCATCTTCGAACTCCAGAACGGCGGTGTTCATCCGGTCGGGTTCCTGCCATTCCGGGAGACGCAAGACTCGCCCGGAGATCATCAGGTGGATAGCGCCTACAACGTCCCCGAAGTCGAGGAGGATGATCTTGCCGCGCCGTCCAGTTCCGATCAATGTTCTCCCGACAAGACGCTTTCCGAAGTCCTCCATTTCTACGTTCGTAACGTCCGGACGGAACACGGCGGCCCACAAAATTTTCTTACCACCGGCCAGGGCGCGGATGTCCTCCGAGATCACCGTGGTTTCGGGCAGCTCCGGCACTAGCTTTCCTCCAGCAACTCTTCGACGTAACGGGCCACTCCATCCGCTTCTATGGAGGGCGCCACGGTATCGGCGGCCTCGCGGACGGCCTCCGTCAGCCCGCCGACGACGACCCCATGCCCGGCGAAGCGGAGCATGTCTATGTCGTTGTCGGCATCGCCGAAGGCGAGCGTGCGGTGTTGTTCTATCCCCCACCGTCCGCACAAAAATTCTAGCGCCTGAGATTTCGTTCCTTCGGGTCCACCGACCTCCACGTAGTGCGGCAGGCTGCGGGTGACGAAGAAACGGTTCGAGAAAGCCTCCCGGGCATCTTCCAGCCAGCCGCCGATACGATCCGGGTAATCCACGAAGACGATCTTGGTGGGATTTTCTCCGGCTTCACGGAGCCAGTCCGCAGGAGATTCCAAGACCGAGACCTCTGAGATCTCGGGGTGATTAACGTGTTCGAGCAGGGCTGTGGTACGTGGAGAGGATACGATGCGACCGTCGAGAAAGACGCGGACGTGTAGCTCCCTCTCCTTTGCCCATTCGAGGACCTCTACGCCAGCTTCGCAGTCTATGGTGCGATGCAGGAGGGTCTCGCCGTCTACACTCCGGATCATGGCTCCGCCGTAGCAGATCACGGGTTCCGAACCGCGAAACCCTAGCCGGTAAGCCTGCTCGCGGGCACTCTCATACTGCCTACCCGTGGCGACCACGAGCCGTGCCCCGTGCTCCCGGAGTCTCCGAACGGCATCCAGCGTACGCTCCGTGATAACCAGGTCGCGGCGCAAGATGGTTCCGTCGAGGTCGAAGGCGCACAGGTCGAAGGACAGGCCGTTCGTATCGCCGTTACGCTCCGCGGACAAAATTGGCACCTTTCTTTTGCAGCATTGGTGAGGATCAAACCATCGACGTCTCAGCCAGAGAAACCAACCGGCATATTCTAGCGCGTCTCGTCGGAAGTCTCACGTCTGATTCGCCCTCTGGCGTATGATGTAGTGCGCTGGGAATGAATGGGTCTAAGGAAGGAGGTTTTGGTTTGGAGTTGTCGAAGCGGATGGGGCGTCTGGGGACCGAATCGGCTTTCTCGGTGCTTGCAAAGGCCAAAGCATTAGAGAAACAGGGACGGGAGATCATCCACCTAGAGATCGGCGAGCCAGACTTCGCCACGCCGGAGCACATCATCGAGGCTGGATGCCGGGCGCTGCGCGAGGGCCAGACCCACTACACCCCCGCAGCCGGCATCCCCGAACTGCGCGAGGCCATAGCCGCCGACGTAGCGGAGAGCCGGGGTATAGAGGTCGCCCCCGAACAGGTTGTCGTCACACCGGGCGGAAAGCCGATCATGTTCTTCACCATCCTGGCCCTCGTCGAAAAAGGCGAAGAGGTGCTGCTACCCAGTCCTGCCTTCCCGATCTACGAGTCGATGGTCAACTTCGCCGGCGCGAAGTCCGTTCCTGTACCGCTGCGTCATGAGAACGAGTTCCGCTTCGACCTCGACGAGTTTCGAGCCAGCCTCAGCGAACGGACGAAGTTGGTGATCCTCAACTCTCCCGCCAACCCGACCGGCGGCGTGCTCACCCCTGGAGACCTAGCCGGGCTCGCCGAAATACTCCGCGAACGCCCGGACATTTTCATTCTCTCCGATGAGATCTACTCTCGCCTCCTCTACTCTGGAGAATTCGCCAGCATCACCTCTCAACCGGAGATGGGTCCTGAAAACCGGACCATAATCCTGGACGGTTTCTCAAAAACCTACGCGATGACCGGTTGGCGGCTCGGCTACGGCGTAATGCCCGAATGGCTGGCCGAGCAAATCGCTAAACTCCAGGTCAACTCCAACTCCTGCACCAACGCCGCCACGCAGTACGCGGGCCTCGAAGCCCTCACCGGACCACAAGACAGCGTAAAAGAGATGCTCGAAGAGTTCCGCGCCCGCCGGAATCTAATAGTCTCCGGTCTCAATGACCTTCCCGGTATCGAGTGCGTAACACCCCAGGGCGCCTTCTACGCTTTCCCCCGGGTCTCGGGCACCAACCAGAACGCAGACGCTCTAGCCGACCTGCTAATGGAGAAATCCGGTGTCGCTTGCCTCTCCGGTACAGGATTCGGTGAATACGGCGAAGGCCACCTGCGCTTCTCCTACGCCAACTCCCGCGAGAACATCACGCGGGCACTCGAACGCATGGCTGAAGTCATAGAAAATACAACCTCTTAGAGTGGAGCCGAGGGGGTTCGAACCCCTGACCTCCGCCGTGCAAAGGCGGCGCTCTCCCAACTGAGCTACGGCCCCGTAGAAACCGTGTTCATATTACGCGTCGGGGATGTGTTCTTCAACGTACAGGCTGTGGGGGTAAGCGGTACAATAAGTTGAGTTTGCAAACGTTGATCGAGAGGTGGGATAAATGGCTCTCTACGAGTATAAGTGTGCTGAGTGCGAAGAGCGGTTCGATAAGATGCGCCCGATGAGCGAATCCGACGCCCCGGCCGAGTGTCCGGAATGCGGTTCAGAGGGATCGCAGCGTGTGATCTCTAGTTTCGCTTCTATAACCCCCGGCGCCTCTGCTATGTCGAGCAACCCGATGATGGACGCCCGCATGGCGAGTGGCAACGTCTCCGGCGGCGGATGCTGTGGTGGAGGATGTGGCTGCGGCTAGCTTAGCTAAAGGGCGGAGCGAAAGATCTCTGAGTCGATCCCCGACCTCGTCCTGAAAGGAATAGAGGAATTTAATCGGGGTGAGTTCTTTGAGTGCCACGAATACCTCGAAGAAGCTTGGCTACAAGAATCCCGACGGGTCCGCTTTCTCTACCAGGGCATCCTTCAGGTTGGCGTCGGCTTCTACCACCAGCAGAACGCCAACTGGCGCGGCGCCACGGGCCTGCTGCGTAACGGAACGGTACGTCTCAGAGAGTTTGAGCCTGAGACTCTGGGGATAGACGTTGCGAAACTCATAAGAGAATGTGAGCGGTGCCTAGAAGAGCTGGAAGACCTTGGCCGGGAGCGGGTGCGAGAATTCGATCAGTCGAAGGTACCCAAGGTGGAGTGGCTTCAGGGTTCAGCAAACACTTCTACTAACAGTAGCTCCCCGTGACCGGACCCTACAATCCTTACACTTTCAAGAGGCGCCGAGTTTGGTATGTATTCTTTGTATACTACGTTTGTTGCGCGTTTCCTTTTCTAGATTCCGTATTTAGAGAAAGGGAAAGCCAGTATCTGCCACTTCGAGCCGCTCTAAAGTTACATTGAACACGGCTGCTCCTTATCGTAGAATTCCATGCTACGAGGGGTGCTTCAGCGTACAGTTCCTGGGGTTTCCTATTATTAAGATGACGAAATTGTGCGGGCGCGGTAAGCACGCTGCAGGGTTTTCAGTTGTCTTAGGAGAGACTAACGTATGGATTTCTTACAAGTACCAGACCCCACGCATTCGACAATCGGTGCCACCTGGGATCTCCGTTTGGTCTTGCTTTCGTACGTCGTGGCCGCTGTCGCATCCTACACGGCTTTAGACCTCGCAGACCGGATAATAAGACTCAGAGTTCGAGAGTACGCGGCATCTGGCTGGCCAGCGGGGCTCTCACTATGGGCATTGGCATATGGTCCATACACTTTACGGGCATGCTGGCTTTCGACGTGGAGATGCCCGTGGCCTACGATGTTCCGGTAACTTTGCTTTCCATGTTAGTCGCCGTTCTTGCCTCAGGCGTCGCCCTTTTTGCGGTTAGCCGCAGAACCTTCAACAGGCGCCCGTTGTTGCTCAGCGGTCTCCTTATGGGCGTGGGCATCGTTTCGATGCACTACATCGGCATGGAAGCTATGCAGATGACGGCCACCCTGAGCTATAGGTTGCCTCTCGTCGCTCTCTCGGTCCTGATCGCGGTAGGAGCCTCCCTTATGGCGCTCAACCTTGCTTTCCGTTTCAGTCGGGGGAATATTCAGGGGCTCAAGCTTACAGGCTTGAAAACCTTGAGCGGTATGGTGATGGGGGTCGCCATCGTCGGGATGCACTACACAGGAATGTGGGCCGCCGTTTTTAGGCCGACCTCACCAACTACACCAAATGGCACAGAGGATATTTTGTTCGGTGTTGCAGTCGGAGTAGCTACGCTGGTGATCCTCGGCATCGCCCTGATAAGCTCGATGGTAGACCGCAGGTTCGCTTTGCAAGCTTCGTACCTGGAGGCCAGCGAGCGGCGTTACGAATCGCTCTTTCAGGAGAACCCGGATGCGGTGTTTATGATAGACCTGAACGGGGATTTTACGAACGTCAACCAGGCTGTAACAGACATCTCCGGTTACTCGCAGGACGAGATACTCGAATCCAAAAACGGAGGCTTCGGTGCGCCGGAGCAGGAAGAGAAGATCCGCCGGCACTTCTAAAAGGCTCTCCAGAGAGAATCGCAAAACTTCGAGACCGCAATCGAAGCCAAAGACGGCCGACAAATAGCCCTGAACCTCACCTACGTGCCGATAGTCGTCGAGGACCGGGTCAAGGGTGTCTACGGGATAGGTAAGGATATAACGGAGCGCAAAGCTCTGGAGAGGGAGTTGCAGCGTCAAGCCTACAGTGACCCTCTGACCGAGTTGGAGAACCGGGACCTGTTTATGGAGCGCCTCAGACGGGCACTCGCCCGCACAGCCAGGCATAAAGGTCCGTTGGCGGTGCTGTTTCTGGATTTGGACAACTTCAAGTACGTGAATGACAGCCTCGGGCACGAAGTTGGAGATAAGCTGCTCGTTGAAGTGTCTACCTGCATTCAGTCGTGCCTGCGGGAGACGGACACCGCAGCCCGCATCGGGGGCGACGAGTTCGCCGTGCTGCTCGAAAACGTCGAGGGCGAAAGGGGGGCAGTAAGGGTAGCGCAACGGATCTCTGAGAGTCTGAACAAGTCTTTTCCCCTCGGCGATCAGCAACTGCGAGTATCTTTCAGCATCGGCGTAGCACTAGCCTTCTCCGGCAAGGAAGTACCTGGAGACCTCTTGCGCGACGCCGATACTGTCATGTACCGCGCCAAGGAGAAAGGCAAGAACCGTTGCGAGTTGTTCGAACCGGGCATGAACGAGGTGGCCTACAAGCGTCTGGAGCTGGAGAAGGATCTCCGGTATGCCATAGAGAAAGATCAACTCACCGTCCACTATCAGCCAAAGGTTTGGGTAGAAGACGGAAGTATCTATGGTCTGGAGGCCCTGGTGCGCTGGGACCGCCCGGGACACGGACTGGTATCTCCGGGCGAGTTCATACCGGTGGCTGAGGAGACGGGCCTCGTGGTGCCGCTCGGGAGCCAGGTGATGGAGAAAGCCTGCCGCCAGTTAAAGGAGTGGCGGAATCTACACCCCGATAGAGAACTCCTTAGGGTTAGCGTCAACGTTTCACCCCAGCAGCTCTCCGGCGATCTGGTCGAAAAGGTCTCAGGGGTATTGCGCGAGACCGGGCTGGAGCCGGAGACGTTGATATTAGAGATCACTGAGAGTGTGGCGGCGGAGGACACGGAGTCCACCAGGAACACGCTGCAGGAATTAAAGGGGTTGGGAGTAAGGTTGTCGATAGACGATTTCGGCACGGGTTACTCGTCCCTCTTGTATTTGAAGAACCTCCCTGTGGACAACCTGAAGATCGACCGGTCGTTTATAGACGGCCTCGAAGACGACCCGGCAAACATAGCCATCACAAATACAGTCATCACCCTAGCCCGCAACCTGAATCTCCAGGTGATCGCCGAGGGTATAGAAACCGTGGAGCAACTGGCGAACCTACAAGAATTGGGATGCGACTTGGCCCAGGGATTCTACTTTTCGAAGCCGCTTCCACCCGAAGAGATAAGCGATCTTCTCACCGGTAATCCCAAGCTGGGGGACGCAGATGTCCGAAGGGCTACGAGGGCATTCGGATACTTCTCCCAGACCAAAAGCGCCGACGAGAAAGCCCAACTACTCAACCGGGCGATAGCCGCCGGCACGGATAGCATAGTCATTACAGACCACACTAAGCCCGATGGCCCCATTATTTACCTCAACGATAGGTTCGAGCAAATTACCGGCTATTCAGCCGAGGAAACCCTGGGCCACAACTGCCGCTTTCTGCAAGGTGACGATAGAGACCAGCCGGCGCTGGAAGGATTGCGGGACGCTATTGGGAAGGGCAGGGAACACTCGTGCGTACTACGCAACTACCGTAAAGACGGCACTATGTTCTGGAACGAGCTGAGGATTGCACCCGTACACGACAAAGATGGGAACCTCACCAACTACATCGGCATACAAAACGACGTGACCGAGCGCGTTCGGGAGCAAGAGGAGCTGCGGAAGAGCGAAGAGCAGATCCGTACCATACTAATAGAGCACAGCCCGGACATCATCACGATTGTCGACAGCGAGGGAACCATACGCTACGAGAGCCCGACGGTAGAGAAGGTGCTGGGCTACAAATCGTAAGATCTGGTCGGGAACTCGGCCTTTGACCTAGTCCATCCGGAAGACTTGCAGCGGGCTTATGCGGAGCTCGGAAAGATGCTAAACAGTCCCGGTCATAGCTCGCCTATAAAGCTCAGATACTGTCACGCGGACGGCTCCTGGCGAAGCATTGAGGCGATTGCCACCAACCTGCTCGACGACCCACTGGTAGAGGGAATAGTCATCAACTCCCACGATATCACGCATCGAAGTACTCCGGAAGAAGATCCCCAGCATTCTGCACAATCTTACGAGGAATCTAAGTCGGGTTGACGACCCGACCGTCCACACTGGCCTTTCGCATTTCTTGCCAATGGGAACGGGGCACGTCCAGGCAGCCGAACCAGTCGTAGGGCACCCGCACGGACACTCCCGCCGATGCCTTCTCGCACAGCGCTTTAGAGAAACGCTTGCCGGTTTCGTCAGCGGTGAAGATGTAATTTTCCGGGTGGATCCACCGCTCCCCCCTGCGCGGTTTTACCGTAGCCGTCGGGTAGCGTAGCTCACCCCTCCCGCTCATTCTCCGCGACCCCCAACCGACGCGCTACCGGCGCGGTGGTGAGACCATAGACGGCGACGGTGGCGAGGATGACCAGGAAGGCCAGCGGCGTGAGAGACTCCGCCCCGGGGACTCCGGCATCCGCGAGCTCCAACCCGAAGACCGAGGCGACGGAGGCGGCTACTATGCCGCGGGGGGCCATCCAGGATAGGAAAGCGCGCTCGTCCCAGTTCAAGTTGGAGCGGAAGGTCGAGACGAGCACCGCCGCCGGACGCACGAGGAGTATCAGCACGAGCACGAAGGCGAGGGTGCCCAGCGTCGCTACGGAGCTAAGTTCCTCCAGGCTCAGCCGGGCGGAGAGCACGATGAAGAGGATCGCCAGGAACAGGTCCCGAAGCTCCTCTTTGAAATCTACGATGCCTTCCACGGAGACCTTTCGCTGGTTGGCGAGAGCTATACCCATGAGCGTAACGGCGAGCAGGCCGGACTCGGCCCGGATCAGGTCCGAGATGGCGAAAATCACCAGTACCGTCGCGAGCGTTACGCCGTTGCGAAGGTTCTCCGGGACCCACCCGCGAGCCAGGGCCAGAAACAGAAACCCGCCGCCCGCCGCTCCCAGAAGTGTGCCCGCAAGGAAGGTCAGGGCGAAGCCAACCAGGAGCGAGCCGGTCTCCTCCCCCGAGTTGGCCGCGAGGATGCCTTGGAAGACGAGCACGGCCAAGATCGCGCCGATCGGGTCAACGAGTATGCCCTCCCACTTCAAAACAGAGTTCAGCCGTTCCGCCGGCCGGGCGTGTTCCAAAAGCGGTAGCACGACCGTCGGGCCAGAGACTACGAGGATGGCGCCCAAGAGCACCGAGAGTTGAATCCCGACCCCCAGCAAGAAGTAGGCGACGAGAGAAGTCAGTGCCCACGTCAGGAGCACGCCGACGCTGATCAGACGCCGCACCACCTTCCTTACGCCCCGCACCTCCGAGACTCGCAGGTTCAAGCCGCCCTCGAACAGGATCACCGCGACCAACAAAGAGACCAGTGGTGACAGCAAGTCTCCGAGCAAAGCGTCCGGGTCGATCAGACCAACGACGGGACCGGCGAGAAGACCGACCACGAGCAGGCAGAGTATAGAGGGTATCCCAAGCCTAGAGGCGAGCCACTGGGCCCCGATACCTAAAGCCACGATGCTACCCAAGCCTAGCAGCGGCTCTTCTATCATGACCTGCTGTTCTCGTCGGCACCTTCTACTATTACCAACTCAATCTCTCCTTTTCAGTAGCGAGATCAAATATCCTAAAAAGACCCCGCCACAGCCCAACTGACTCTGATGCGCTCGTCTCCGGCAAACCCGTTGCAGGGTAGCATGTACGGTACACCGTAGGCCGCCACGTAATAGATATAATGCCGGGATGATGGGTTCAACGTATTGAGAAACCTCACGCACCAGAGTAGGTCTCAAAGAGGCCGGGCGACCTCACACGCCTGCGGGTGTGTGACCGCCAGGATCTGCTGTGCGAAATCGGGCATGGAAAGCGGCTCGTGAAGCAATTCATGAAGCGAGTCGTGCAGAGACTACGTGGGACGCAGGAGCAAGCCGGTGAACAACCGACCAAGCTACCGGAGACCGAGCCGGACGTTACGAAGAGCCCGACACCTATCCGGATCTCGAAGCGCCTGCGCACGGTCTTGATCCTTGCCGTGTTGCTCCTGGTCGGGCTAGTAGTTTGGTACGTACCGAGCGTACTGACGACCCTCGTCGGCGGCTTCGCCCTCGCCCTCGTGCTCTCTTTCCCAGTGCGCTGGCTCTCGCGGCTCATGCCGCGCGGGCTCGCGATCCTCAGCTCATTCTTGCTTTTGCTCGGGTTCGTCGTGCTGGCTTTGCTTATCCTCTTGCCGCTCGTGGGAAATCAACTCGCGGCGTTTGCCGATGCGGTGCCCGCCATGGCAGGCACCGCTGAACAACAATTGCGCGGCTCCCTGGAGATCCTTCAGCAAAGAGGCCTTCTTCCTAGCGACTCTGAAGAAGTTGCCTCCAGGATCAGAGAAGACCTTACGAACGCCGTCCAGGCCGTCGGCGGCAACGTGCTCGGCGGTGCTCTGGGCGTCGTTACCGGAACTTTCAGCTTCGCCCTCACGCTCTTCGGGGTGCTCTTCGTGGGCGCCTATCTGCTCGTAGACGTTCGCCGCTTCAAGGCCGCCTACCTGCGCGCCGCGCCCCACGAATATCGTCAGGACTTCCTTACCCTGTGGAACGCCTTCGGCTACTCACTCTCCAAGTACCTCGGAGGTCTAGCCTTCGTGCTCGCCATACAGGGGGTCGTCTCGGCCATAGGCTTATTCTTTCTCGACGTGCCCTACGCTCTGCTTCTCGGGGTTTGGGTTGCCATAACGGCCGTTATACCGTATCTGGGAGCCTGGATCGGGTCCATCCCCGCGGTGCTCGTAGCCCTCACTATCTCGCCGACGAGGGCCCTCCTGACGGCGGTTCTATTCTTGGGCATCCAGCAGCTAGAAGGCAACTTTCTGACGCCGAAGATCCAGGGCGACACCCTGCGTGTACACCCTATTATGGTCTTTCTCGCCGTGATAGTCGGCGGTGGGTTGGGAGGTATCGCCGGGGTGATCGTGGCTGTTCCCTCTCTCGCAGTTTTGCGCGTCCTCTTCGACTTCTTCCGCGTGCGCCTCACGACCCAGGGCTAGCGTGAAGCTCCTGGGTGCGCGGGGGCCGATGCTGCGAGTATTGGCCGAACGTTCGGTAAAGAACTTCATCCGCCACGACATGGCCGTCTACTCGATGGCCCTGGCATACCGTGACCTCTTCGCCCTCTTGCCGTTCGCCGTGTTCCTGGCCGCCGTACTAAGCTTTCTCCGCGTAGGCACCTTGCTGGTCTGGCTGGCGGAGCATGCTCCGCCCGGGCTACGCGGACGATTTCCGGAGTTGGTCGAGAGTTTCGAAGACGGGGTCTTGGGACAAACTCAGGGTGGCCTGCTCCTGGTAGGCATAGTCCTCGCTTTTTGGTCGGTCACCATGGGAGCCAGAATTTTCACGAAGGCTATGAACGCCGTCTACGAAGTCCGCGAAACGCGCCCGGCCTGGAAGCGGATACCGGCCTCTGTGGCGCTCGCTCCGGCGCTCGCGCTGGTTAGGACCGTGGCGGTAGGGCTTATGCTCGTTACCTCCACAACTATCGGGTAGGCTTCGTCCTGGTTGGGATTAGATGAAGTATTCGTCTTTCTGTGGAGCCTGTTGCGCATCCCCATCGCGCTCCTCTTGCTATCGCTCGTGGTGTCGGCCGCCTACCGTTTCGCCCCCAACTACCATTCCCCACTACGCTCGCTGATGCCCGGGGCGCTCCTAACCGTAACACTCTGGGCGCTCGCCTCGCTCGTGTTCGCCTTCCTGGTACCGCTCTTCCCGGACTACGGCGCGTTGTACGGGAGCCTTGGGGCTTCCATCTCACTCCTCATCTACCTGTACGCCTCGGCACTGGCGGTTCTGCTGGGGGCTGAAGTCAACGCGGCAAGGACCGCGAGCCTACCGCAGAAGGTCTTAGCCCGGGCAGGAGACGTTTGAACCTGATAAAGCACACGCAACTGAGGAGCCCTTCGTGAACGGGGACCGAAACGCCAAGTCCGCGCTGAGGAAGACTATTCTCGCCCGTCGAGACGAAATGGACACCGGCACCCGGGACGCCCTGAGCCTTGCCATCTTCGAGGAGATCACACACCTCGACTGCTACCAGCGGTCCGGCGTGGTGCTAGCCTACGTCGGGTTCGGCAGCGAACTCCAGACCGACACGTTCATACGCCGCGTACTGGATGACGGGAAAGTGTTGCTGCTTCCCCAGGTCAACCGGGACGAGCGGCGCCTGAATCTCCACGAGGTAAAGGACCCTGCCCAGGACCTGAAAGCCGGAACGTGGGGCATCCGCGAGCCAAACCCGGATCTCTGTCCCCGCGCGGAGCCTGAAAGTATCGACTTCGCACTAGTTCCCGGAGTCGCCTTTGATGCTCGGGGCGCAAGGTTGGGATACGGAGGTGGCTTCTACGACAAGCTGCTCGCTGGCTGCACCGAGCCGCGCCTCTCACTGATAGCCGCGGCCTTCGAGTTTCAGGTGGTCGAGAAAGTGCCGCTCGAAGAGCACGATGTGCGGGTGGACTTAATCGTTACGGAAAGAGGCAAGTATGCACCCAACCTACCGGATTAGTACGACATTTGTGGATTCCTCTTCGTCCACGGCCTCGGATACGCAGCGAGTGCGCTCCATGAGAAGTGCAACAACCGTGTTGGCGTACAGCAAATCCTTGCGACAGGTCCTGCTGAGGACCCCGGAGACCTACAGGGTCCGGAAACTTGCAATGGAAAGAGCTACCGCCGACGATATGAATAAAGCGCTTTCTCTGGGCAGAGTAAATCTTCTCATTGACGTAAAATTGGTGTAGGGAAGATCAGAGCTAGCTCCGGCTCAGCCCCGTACTTGCGTATTCCACGTAGGTAAAAGGTCTTTGAAGTGGGCCTGCCTGGACTCGAACCAGGGACCTCTTCCTTATCAGAGAAGCGCTCTAACCGGCTGAGCTACAGGCCCGTGAACGATACTACCGAGCGTACCGCCGAGATAATGTACAACACGGGGGCTCGCCTTACAACCTGATTGAACAGAGGCGAGGCGGGAAGTAAAATCGTCTCAGGTATTCGGAACCGCCTACACAGCGGTACGAGAGGAGCAACAGTCAGTGAGCGACAATGGTTTTACCCAGATGTCCATCTACGGGATCAACCTGGATCTCTTTAGCTCTAGTCCCATCGTCATTCTCAAAGTGGAGGACGAGAACCGTTATCTGCCGATCTGGATCGGGCAGGGAGAGGCGCGGTCTATCCTCATGAAACTTCAGAACACGGAGTTCAGCCGGCCACTAACGCACGACCTGGCCGTCAACCTCGTGTCCGAACTCGGCGGCTCGATGGAGCGAATAACTGTGACCGAACTTAGGGACTCGACTTTCTTCGCCGTCATAAGCCTGGAGATAGAGGGCCGCACCATCGACGTGGATTCTCGTCCCTCAGACGCGATAGCATTGGCCGTAAGGTCCGGGGCCCCGATCTTCGCCTCCGATGACGTGATCGAGGAGGCCTCCGTGGTCTTTGAGGAAGCAATCGAAGACACCCCTCAAGACGAGGTCGTGGACAAGTTCAAGGACTGGGTCAACCAGATCACACCGGAGGATTTCCGGGAACGCTAGGGTTGACGAAGTAGTCAGGCTACGTTCCGGTTCCAAGTCCGTCCAACGTCGCTACGCGCTCCAGCAAGCCTGCCTCTTCCCACGGCCACACGCCCTCGACTTCGGTCTCCTCGAACGGCGGCGCACTCTCTAACATCTCACCCATACCGGTCGCGACGACGACGCCAGACACCAGCGCCTCTCCAACACCGATCCTGGGGAGTCTTCGACGGTGCACCACCAAATCGTCTTGCTCCTCGAAGCCGCCAACTTTCCAGGAAGCGACGGGGCGTAGCTCACCTGTGACGTCTGCTAGTGCTCTCCGCAAAGCGTACAGCGTCAGGGCGCACCGCCCGTCAGAGAAGTTGGCCGCCGAGGAAGTTGCGGCTAGCAGGTCCGCCGCCTCCTCACTATTCAGCGGGGCGGCGGGCAGGTCGTCTTCCGCGTCGAAGTCCACACCGGCCTGAATACGGTGGAGGATACGATCCCGGTGCGCGGCCAGCGCGAGCCGTCCTAGCTCTCCAGACCCTGCTTCTACAGTGAGGACTATTCCACCTGAGTCGAGGTCCAGGCTTTCGGCCACCTCCGCCTCCAACACGTCTTCTACGGAGTAGAGGCGCACTTTTGTCAGGAGGTCCCAATCCCGCTCACCGGCAGAGATCACCCGGCGTCCCAGGGCATCCGAATCGCCGGTAGCCGGTTCGAAGAACGAGAGATCGCTCTCCTCGATGATGTCGTTTTCCGCAGCGGCCCACGCACCGGCTTCGCAGGTCCTCTTGACACCGGCCCCACCGGGACGCGGCAGGCTCACCTCCGACAGGTTGCGAGACAAGAGTCGCGTAAGTTCCTCCGCCGGTATTCCGAGACTATCCACCGATACGCCGGTGGTCAGCAATATGCCGCGCGCGGGCGCCGAGATGAGATCAGGGGCGGCGTGGGTGGTAGAGGCCGATACACATCCAAAGTTTTGTGACGCTGCGGCGGCGTATACGGGACTCTGCACGCCGGGGAGTCGGGCTGCAGGTAGGATGTACCGTAGAGCGGAATCTTCGGAAGCGTAGAGTAGGATCTCGGCTTCGTCGCCTTCGGCGCGCCACTCGAAGTCTCCGGAACGCTCGGCCAAGAGGATTCTACTCTACTGTAATCAGGGGCTCGCCGGTCCGCACGGTCTGACCGGCTTCGACGTGAACCTCCGAGACCGTACCTTTGTTACGGGCCCGTATCTCACTCTCCATCTTCATCGCCTCTAGCACGCAAACGGACTTGTCAGCCTCTACCTCTTGCCCTTCCTGCACGAGCACCTTCACAATAGTGCCCTGCATCGGGGCCGTAATCGCTCCTTCGCTGACCGCCGCCCGACGCGCCCCTCCACCTCGGCGCTGCGGCTTTCCACCGGCCTGTTGTTCATCCGAATACACCCGCACCCGAAAGAGCTTTCCGTTCACCTCTACCTCGACCTCCCGGGAACTCTTTTCAGGAGGTTCCCCGGTTTCCCCAACAGAGCCGGCTTCGATCTCCATAGCTTCCAACCGTTCCGCTATAAATCCCGTCGTGTAGTCTCCGGAGGCAAAGACCTCGTCATCCAGTAGAGCCCGGAAGAACGGCAGCGTCGTGGCGATGCCTTCTACCCGGAACTCAGCCAACGCCCGCCGTAGACCCGCCAACGCATCCTCTCTATCCGCGCCGCGCACGATGAGCTTGGCGAACAGTGGGTCATAAGATTCGGGAACCGGACCCGGGCCTCGGAGCGAGGAGTCCACCCGGATACCGGGGCCACCCGGCTCCTCGTACACGGCAACCTCACCGGGGCTCGGAACGAAGTCGTTCGCAGCATCCTCGGCGTTGACCCGCACCTCGATGGCATGGCCGCGCCAGGATACGTCTTCTTGTTTTATTGGCAGTTCCTCTCCGGCGGCGATGCGGACGCCGGTCTGCACGATGTCTACGCCCGTCACCTCCTCGGTTACGGGATGCTCGACCTGCACGCGGGTGTTCATCTCCAGGAAGTAGAATTCGTGATCTTGCACCAGGAACTCGACGGTACCGACGTTGTCGTAGCAGACGGATTCCGCGGCCTTCACCGCGGCCTCCCCCATCTCTTCGCGCATTTTGGGTTCCATTACCGGAGACGGGCATTCCTCGACGAGCTTCTGGTGTCGACGCTGGATCGAGCAGTCCCGCTCCCCGAGATGGACGGCGTTGCCGTGCTTGTCGCAAACAACCTGAATCTCTATGTGCCGGGGGCCAGGCAGATACTTCTCCAAATATACAGACCCATCCCCGAAGTACATCTCACCCTCGCGGCTCGCTCTATCGAACGCCGACTCCGCCTCGGTCTTATCCTGCGCCACGGCAAAGCCCTTGCCGCCGCCCCCGGAGGAGGCCTTTACTGCCACCGGGTAGCCGTGCTCGGAAGCAAACTCTGGTACGGCGTCGGCGGACTCTACAGAGTTTTTCGTGCCGGGTGTTATGGGGACTCCGGCATCGGCCATGATCCTGCGGCTCTCGACCTTTGAGCCCATAGCTTCTATCGCTTCGGGGTGCGGCCCGATCCAGGTTAGTCCCGCCTCCGTGACCGCCCTTGCAAACGGAGCACTCTCCGCCAGAAAACCATATCCCGGATGCACCGCCTCGGCACCCGAACTCTGCGCTACCTCGACCAGCTTTTCGATGTTCAGGTAGCTCTCGTTCACCGGCGTCGGCCCGACATGGTAGGCCTCGTCGGCCAGCCGGGTGTGCAGAGCCTTCCGATCAATGTCCGAGTAAACGGCTACGCTTGCCACACCCACCTCCCGCAGGGCGCGGATGATGCGGACGGCGATTTCTCCTCTGTTCGCAACCAATACTTTATCGAACACCTAGCTCTGTCCCTCCCATCCTCTATAGGTCCAAAGAGAGCCCTCCAGTTGCATTCCCGGCGGAACCGGATGCCCGAGCAACCCCGCGAGCCGCCACCGGCTCCGCTTGACAGATGGCGCCGTTTCCTGGGCATCTTCGTGCAAGGTTTCCAAAGCGGACATTATGGCAGCCGCTTCCTCTTCGGTCGGTGCAGGCTCGATCCTCAAAGTGGAATGTTCCCGTGCTTACGCGGCGGGCGTTTGGGGCGTTTGGTTCTGATCATCTGCAAAGCTTTGATCAGGTACGGTCGGGTCTCACGCGGGTCTATGACATCGTCTATGTAGCCCATCTCGGCGGCGACCATCGGGTTGTTGAAACGTTCCTCGTAGTCGGCAATAAGCTCTTTGCGTTTCTCTTCGGGGTTGTCGGCGTCCGCTATTTGGCGGCGGAAGATCACCCCAACGGCGGCCGGGGCGCCCATCACCGCGATTTCCCCCGTCGGCCACGCTACGTTTACGTCCGCCCCGATGTGCTTGGAGCACATGACGTCGTAGGCCCCGCCGTAAGCCTTCCTCGTTATGACCGTCATCATGGGCACGGTCGCCTCCGAATAGGCGTACAGTAGCTTTGCCCCGTGCCGAATGATGCCGCCCCATTCCTGGTCGGTCCCCGGCATAAACCCCGGCACGTCCACGAACGTCAGCAGCGGAATATTGAACGCGTCGCAGAACCGGACAAAACGCGCACCCTTCGTGCTGGCGTCTATGTCCAGCGTCCCGGCTAACACCGCCGGCTGGTTCCCTACAACCCCGACGGCGTGTCCATCCAGCCGCGCAAAGCCTACGACGAGGTTCTGCGCCCACCGCTCCTGCACCTCAAAGAACTCTTCGTCGTCCACCGTAAGCTCTATCGCCCGCCGGATATCGTAGGGCCGCTGCGGCGAATCCGGTACGAGGGTTGCCAGTTCCTCGTCCACTCGCTCCGGCGAATCCTCAGGCTCGAAGTATGGGGCGCTCTCCAAGTTATTCTCCGGCAGGAAGGAGAGCAGGTAGCGGACATCCTCCAGGCAACTCTCCTCGTCGGTGGCGGCGAAGTGGGCTACGCCGCTCGTGGTGTTGTGGGTCCCGGCGCCGCCGAGCTCTTCCTGGGTTACGTCCTCGCCGGTGACGTTTTTTATGACGTCCGGGCCGGTGATGAACATGTGGCTCGTCTCTTCGACCATGAAGATGAAGTCGGTGATCGCCGGTGAGTAGACCGCACCGCCGGCGCATGGTCCCATGACGACGGAAATCTGGGGAATCACCCCCGAAGCCAGCACGTTGCGGTGGAAGATGTCAGCGTATCCTGCGAGCGAGACGACACCCTCCTGAATGCGGGCGCCGCCTGAGTCGTTAATGCCGACTACCGGGCAGCCGGTCTTAAGGGCTAGGTCCATCACTTTGCAGATCTTCTGCGCATAGATCTCACCCAGCGACCCGCCGAACACCGTGAAGTCCTGCGAGAACACACAGACCTTCCGGCCCATCACCTCGCCATAGCCGGTAACGACCCCATCTCCCAGAGGCCGGTTCTTCTCCAGCCCGAAGTTATACGAGCGATGCACCCGGTAACGGTCAATCTCGACAAAAGTACCCTCGTCCAGCAACAACCCAATCCGCTCTCGGGCGGTTAGCTTTCCCTTCTCCTTCTGTCGCTCAACGGCTTCCTCGGAAGCAGGATGCGCCGCTTCTTCCCGGAGTTTCTCCAGGCCTTCGATCTTTCCGGCGATAGTGTCTTCCCCTAGCCTCTCATCCTGCATAGTCCGGCATTCTAGCACGCGGGAAAGTCCTGATTTTCCTGACGATTACGCCAACTCACCTATCAATAGATAGTAATACCTAGACTAACTAGACAGAATGAGGTGTAAAAATGTTCTGGCAACTGCAAGAAGCGAAGCAGAAATTTAGCGAGCTGGTACGTCGGACGGTTGAGGAAGGACCGCAGACGGTTACGCGACACAGCGAAGAGATCGTTGTGGCGGTTCCGGCAGAGGAGTTCCGGCGGTTGACTGGAGAAAAGCCAGACTTCAAGGAATTTTTGATGAGCGGTCCCGACTTGAGCATTCTGGATCTGGAGCGTTCCAGGGAGTTGCCTCGGGAAGTAGATCTCTCGGAATGAGCTTCCTACTGGACACTAATGTGATCTCGGAGGCACGCAAACCCCGAGGCGACGCGGGCGTGAAAGACTGGATCTCCTCGGTGAACGGCGAAGAGTTGTATCTGAGCGTTCTAGTGCTTGGGGAGATTCGACGTGGAATAGAACTACTCCGGCGTACAGATCGGCTCCAGGCCAACGCCTACGAACTCTGGCTACAGTCGCTCACAAACGAGTACGGTGGTCGCGTGCTGCCTGTCACTCTGGAAGTCGCCGAAGAGTGGGGCCGCATCAAAGCTCCCGATTACATGCCGATCGTGGACGGTCTCATGGCAGCCACGGCGAAGATCCGTAATATGACCTTCGTAACCCGCAACATCGCCGATGTCGAACGCAGCGGTGCTCGGCTGCTGAATCCGTTCTACCCTAACTGATAGCCTCAGAACCGCTCTACCACCGTCCTCGGGAGCATGTGGAGCGGCAGGTAGTCTGGGCCGCCGGCTTTTGAGTCGGTTCCGGAGAGACCAAAGCCACCGAAGGGCTGCACGCCTACCAGCGCGCCGGTGATGGTGCGGTTGAAGTAGACGTTACCGGCGCGGAACTCGGTGCGAGCTTGTTCGAGGTGGTCGCGGTTTTTGGAGTAGACGCCGCCGGTGAGACCGTAGGGGAGCTCGTTGACTATGCCTAGGGCTTCGTTGAAGTTGCGGGCTTTCATGATGGAGAGGACGGGACCGAAGATCTCCTCGCGAGCTATCCGGGCATTCCGGTCCGTCTCGAAAACGGTGGGACTTACGAAGTAGCCGTCTTTGGCATCTCCGGGCTCGTCGCCCAGCACCCGCTCGGCCTGCTGCTTGCCGGAGTCTATGTAGCTGGCGACCTTCTCGAACTGGGGCTCGTTCTGTACGGGTCCCACCGTGATGTCGGGGGCGTCCGGTGCCCCGGTTTTTAGGGCACGGGCTTTCTCGATGACTTTCTCCAGCACTTCGTCGTAGATATCGGCGTGCAGGATGCCGCGGCTGGCAGCGCTGCATTTCTGGCCTGCGTAGCCGTAGGCGCTTTTTACGAGGTCATCGGCGGCGGAATCCAGGTCGGCTGAGTCATCTACTATGAGAGCGTCTTTTCCGCCCATCTCGGCTATTACCCGCTTGATCCAACGCTGTCCATCCTGCTGCTTGGCCGCCAGTTCGTTGATCCTGAGGCCCGTCTTCATCGAACCGGTGAAGGAAACGAAGCGCGTCCGGTTGTCGCCGACTAGGTAGTCTCCAATGTCGCTGCCGTAACCGGTAACGAGGTTTAAAACACCCTCCGGCAGACCGGCCTCAGCGAAGATCTCCGCTACCTGAGCCCCGATGACAGAGGTGTATTCGGAGGGCTTGAGGACTATCGTGTTGCCGGTCACGATAGCCGCGCTGGACATCCCCGTGAGGATGGCTGTTGGGAAGTTCCACGGCGCGATGATGACCCCTGCACCCATCGGCTGGTAGAAATACTGGTTCTCTTCCCCGGCAACGGAGTAGAGACCCTTGCCATCCTTTAGCCGCAACATCTCGCGGGCGTAGTATTCGAGGAAGTCTATGGCCTCTGCGACCTGGGCGTCGGCCTCGCCCCAGGGTTTGCCACCCTCGTAGACCTCCCAGGCGAGCAGCTCGAACTTGCGCCGCCGCATGATCGCCGCGGCCCGCAGCATGATGCGCGCCCGCGCTTCCGGCGCCGTCCGGCTCCAGGTCTCGAAGGTCTTCGTGGCGGTTTCGAGCGCCATGTCGGCTTCGCGTTCTGTGGCGCTCGCGACGTGGCCGACAAGTTGCGACGGCGCCGCAGGGTTAACGGAGGTTATTTCACCGTCCGTCTCGACCTCTTTGCCCCCGATAATTAGCGGATAGCTTTTGCCTAGCTCGCCCTCTACCTTCTGTAGGGCGGTCCGCATAGCGTTCTGATTAGTTTCATCTGACCAGTCGAGATATACCTCGTTGCTGTAAGGTGGAAGTGCCATTTTTTTGTCCTCCAGTTCTAGCTCTTGACGTAACTCAGCATGCTCTCGACCACGTCTTCGGCGACGTAGCGGGCGATCTTGGGGTTCTCCTGCAGCCGGCGGGTCGAGTACTCGTACCAGTCGTCCCCGAAGGGCACGTACACCCGCAGCTTGTGGCCGGCGTTTACCAGGATGCTCCGCAGTTCCTCGTCTACTCCGAGGAGCATCTGGAACTCGTAGCGGTCTTTCGGTACATCTAGCTGGTGGATAAGCCGCAAGGCGTGCCAGATGAGGAACTCGTCGTGGGTTGCGATGCCGACGTAGACGCCGGCCTTTAGCATCTCTTCCAGCAGCAGGATGTAGTTCTGCCGGACGGTCTCGAAGTCCTTGTAGGCGAGTTCGCGGGGCTCGTCGTAGATACCCTTGCAGAGCCGGGCCGTTACTCCGGCTTCGGCGAGCCTCCCTATGTCTTTGAGGCTGCGGCGCATGTAGGCCTGTATAACGGTCCCGACGTTGTCGTGTTTTTCGTGCATGTCTATGGCGATCTGGACGGTTGTCGCCGTGTAGGGCGAGTCCTCCATATCGATCCGGACAAAGCGGTTGCGCTCGCCAGTGTACGTGATTATCTCTTCCAGGTTCTTCCGGCACACGTCCTCATCGAAGACCAGTCCGAGCCCCGTGAGCTTTACCGAGATGCCGGAGTCCAGGTCGTGCTCGTCGAGGGTGTCTACGACTTCTTTGTATTCCTCCAGCTTCGCGGCGGCGTCCTGCTCGTCTTCGGTGCTCTCGCCGAGCACATCCACGGTTGCGACGCATCCCTGTTGGTTGAGGTTCCGGATCACCTCTACCGCTTCGCCCAGCTTCTCACCCGCGATGTAGCGGCTGGAGATCTTCTTCACTATCGGCCGGGGGACTACCTTGACGGAGCTTGCTATGGCTTTATCTACAATGCTCATGTTTTGTGCTCTACCTCCGCTCTCGTGGTAAGCCTGTGTCTATCCGAACAACGGCGCTTGTGTAACATTCCAGGTCGAAAACCCGCTACCCCGGCAGCTTCCACACAACACCGAGACCAGCGACTATAAGTATGTCAGACAACAGGGTTTACTCGTCCCCCTGTCCGGTTTGCTCCTGGCCTGCGCTCCTGCGAGCATCTTCCTTGTCCGCCTGCATCGCCTTGACGAGCAGGAAAGACAGTATGAGGATGACCCCGCCGAAGAAGACGACCGTCCAGATGATGGCCTCAATGTTCATTGCTCACCTCCTAGAGTTTTCAGGATGGATCGCCTCACGGCGACGACACCCTCTCACCTTCGACACCTTCAGCGCTACCAGATGAGGAGTCTTCGGACGAGGTTAGCGGGCCGCTCCCGACCCTACGGGTCAGGAAGTTGTTGAGCCCGTAGAGAACGGCGAACAGGATCGCCCACTGCAATAGTAGCGTGGTGGTGCTGAATACCTCGAACGGATTCCACCAGGGAGCCTCGGCGGATGAAAAAACGGTTATCGTCTGCCAGATCCACCAGATGAACATTATCAGGAAGAACACGGGCACCGCCCTTATGCACCACGACCACCAGCGCCCCAAATGCAGGTCGCTCGTGGCGTTGATCTCCTCCCGCGCCTGCTCTACGCCGTACCGCATGACAGCCAAGGATACGAGTGCTCCACTAACCAATAGCGCCACGCCCCAAACGAAATCTTGGTTGTTGAGGAAATCCACACTGTAGGCAGAGGGTATTCCAATCACAAAGGCGACTATTCCCAGCCCGATCACCGCCCTCCCTCGCGTGAGCCCCATGTTTACCAGGTTCATGACCCCAAGCTCGAAGAAGGATATGAGGGTGGAGATCGTCGCCAGAGAGAACGCCAGGAAGAACAGTACAGCGAAGAATACGCCGCCCGGCATTTCGGCGAAGAGCCGGACGAGATATATGAAAGCGAGCCCGCTGCCGCCCGCGCCAATGGCCTCCGAGGCAAACCCCTCGCCCCTGAGGGCGTAGATCGTGCAGAGGACCGTAGTGCCCGCGAGCAACGACGCGAAGAGGTTACCGAATACCATAGCGCTGGCGTTGAGGGTCATGTCGTCACCGTCCCTGGTATAAACCGCGTACGTGAGGAGAAGCCCCCATCCAGCGCCGGTCGAGAACGCCATCTGGGTAAAGCCTTGCAGCCAGACCTGGGCGCTCCCGAGTCGGCCCCATTCGGGGACGAAGAGGAACGAAAGACCATCCACTGCCCCCGGCAGGGTTAGGGCCCGAATCGCAAGAATTATCAGGACGGCGAACAGGGCTGGGAGCGTGATCTGCAAGACCTTCTCGATACCGCCCTTCAGACCCCGGTAGACTATTAGCACCATGAAAACGACGGCGATGGCCTCGAAAAGTATCGTCTGAACCGGGTTGCCCGTAAACCCGTCCCAGAGCGCCTGGGAATCCACCCCTTCACTCACGGTGCCGGTTAAGGAATAGACCAGGTAGCGGAAACCCCATCCAGCTATGACAGTGTAGTAAAACAGTATCCCGAGTGTCACGACCCCGACCCAGGCCCCGATCCAGGTGTACTTCCTGCCCATAACGTCCCTGATGGCGCCCACGGTCCCGAGCTGGCTCTTCCTGCCTATCAAGGTCTCCGCCGCCAAGAGGGGTATCGCCCACACCAGGTTGGCGAGCAACAGTATCAGCAGGAACGTGCCGCCGCCGAACTCGGCGGCAACCCTGGGGAATCTCCATATGTTCCCCGCCCCCACCGCCATGCCTATACCCGCGGCGATAAACGTAAACCTGTTTCCAAATGCTTCCCTAGCCATCTACCGACTCACCCACCTTCGTCCGGATTCCGTTCCCTCTCAGCGCAAAATGCTGCCTGCCCTTTTGTCCTGCTCCAGACTCTGTCTTTTCCTTCAAGCGCGAGTGCATTTATCCTCCTTGCACTAAGTACAGCAAGATATTGGATTTTGTATCCAAAGTCAAGTGTGCGTTGCAAGAGATATTTTCACCGTTTCGTAGGGAGGTTTCGTTTTTCAGGAAAAGTTTATCTGGAGGGTGTGATCTTCCTGCTCAGTATCTTTACTCAGATGAGTCAGCAATAGCTCGCCGGTGTCTTTGATGTGGCTGGAGAGCAGTTCGAGCGCTGCGTCGAGGTCTTTTTGGCGGCACAGTTCGAGCAGTTCGTAGTGTTCGCGCTGGGGTTTCTCGTAGTCAGAGAGGGTAAGGTGGACGCGGATGTAGCGTTCGAAGGCTGTGTGTTGGGTCTTTATCACGTCGAGGAGCCGGGTACGATCTGCAGGGGCCACGAGGGTCGCGTGAAACCGCCAATTGAGTTCACCCCAACGGGAGCCCAGGTCCTTCTCCCGGTCGATTTCCTCCAGGACTTCTTCCGCCCGGGTAAACTCCTCTTCGCCCAAAAGCCCGAACGCCTTGCGGAGCGCGACGGGTTCGAGGATTAGACGCAGGTCGGTAATCTCCACGACTTCCCGGTACGAAAGCTCAGAGACAACGGCGCCGCGGTGCGGATAGAAGGAGACCATGCCCTCTCCTTCGAGTTGCCGGAGCGCCTCCCGCACGGGCATCCGGCTAACGCCGAACTGCTCGGCGATTTCGTCTTGCCGGATCTGCTGCCCGCCCGCCAGCACGCCGCTCAGGATGGCGTCGCGCAAGCCGCCCACGACCATGCCGTGGGCGGTGCGGTATCCACTCGATGCCCTGGAAGCTACCTCATCCATGCCGGGCATTATACTGAATAGGATCCCATTCTCCGGACCCGTCGGAATCCGAGGTCGTACCCCCCGTTACCCGTCGCCCCCGTCGTTCCCGCGTCCGGCGACCCGCAGATAGTTAGCGATAGCCACGACGAGACCGCCCCAGAGGAAAGTCGCGCCGATGGCCAGCATGATCCAGGCTCCAATTCCCATCAGGAGTTCTCCTTTTCTTCGCGCCACTTGACCGCTTGCATGATAAAGCCGAACACTATAGCCCCCACGGACATACCCACGCCGAGCAGGATGAGGCCGCTGATAGGATACCCCGCATAAGCCTCCGTAAGGTCCGTATAGATGCTAAAGCCGACCACGAAGATCAGGGCTACAGGAGCAAGCAACATAATAGAGATGCTCCACCAGCTACCGGCTCTTATGAACGAGTCCTCGTTTATGAACTCTTGCAAGGGTCCCACTTGCCGGAGCACCCAGGCGATCAAGATAACCTCGACCATGCCGGAGAGCGCCAGACCGTAGCTGTTGATGAAGTGGTCTATCGTGTCGAGGTAGTAGAGGCCACCGCCCGTGGTGTAGAGCAGGCTGATCACAAACGCCAACCCGCACACAACGTTGACCGCCCAGTTACGCGAGAGGCTGAACTTCTCCCGCACCGCGGCGACGCACGCTTCCAAGATGGAGACAGCCGAGGTGATCCCGGCGAAGAGTAGCGCCCCGAAGAACAGGAAACCGAACAAAGAGTTCAACGCCGGTAGCTCGTTGATGATCTGTGGGAAGGTTATAAACGCCAGCCCTACACCACTCTCGACTACCTCCGTAACCGGCACGTCCTGCTGAACGGCCAGGAAGCCCAGCACCCCGAAAACGCCCAGCGCCGCCATGAACTCGAAGCCGCTGTTGGCGAGGCCCATGATAAAGCCACTATTGGAGAGGTCTGAACGTCGCGGCAGGTAGCTGGCGTAGGTGATCATGATCGAGAACGCAATGCTCAGGGAGAAAAAGACCTGTCCGTAGGCCGCTATCCAGACACTCGGCGTCGCAAGCGCCCCGAAGTCCGGCGTGAGGAGAACGTTAAGGCCCTCCGCCGCACCCGGCAGCGTGATGCCTCTTATCACCACGATCAGTATCATAACGGCGAGCGTTGGGATCAGGATACGGCTCGCAAGCTCTATCCCGCGGTTGACCCCACGCACGAGCAGGAAGTACACCGCCGCCCACATGATAAGCACGGGAATCAAGACACTAAGTTGCAAACCGCCCACGTTCCAGAAGCTGTCTGTTACACCCAGGTAGTCGCCGGTAAAGAAACCTTCTGTGTCCGAGCCCCACTGGGTCCCGAAAGAGAAGTACGTGTATGCGAGCACCCATCCGAGGATAACCATGTAGTAAGTGCTAATGACGAAAGACCCCGCCACCTGCCACCAACCAACCCACTCGAACCGCTGCGAGAGGTTCCAGTAGGAACGTGGCCCCGAGCCCCGGTACTTGTTGCCCAAAGACCACTCAAGGATCAGGATAGGAATACCGGCCGTAAACAGGGCTATGAAATAAGGCAGGAGGAAGGCCCCGCCGCCGTTTTCGTAAGCCACGTAAGGATAACGCCAGATGTTACCCAATCCAACGGCCGAGCCGATGGCCGCCAGGATAAACCCTAGCTTACCGCCCCACTGGTCCCGTTGCTCTTCCTGGTTCGCCACTAAGATCTCCCTCCGGCCCGCTCGACTCAGCTATCTCCATCGCATTGTTTGTCACCTCTTGAGAGTGCGCAAACTGCCGCACCCCTTCTACGCCCGGAAGAATAGTCTAGATTCAACGTCCGGGCAACCGGGTAGACCAGCCCGCTTCCAGTTTATGTAAAATAGTTTTCTAAGCTTGTATAAAACGTCGCCCAGGAGGTATGCCCATGCGCGCTACCGATTCCAGCAGAAAAGCTGTCTCCTCCACCCGCACCATCTCCTCGATAGTAGGTGGAAGGGCCACGGACAAAGCGCCGGGCGGACAGATGAGCTCCGTAAATCCAGCCAATAACGACGATGTGGTTGCAGAGGTCTCCCTGGGAGACGCCAATACTTTCATCGAATCTTGTCGGATAGCGCGGGAGGCGCAAAAGGAGTGGGCCTCTGTACCGGCCCCGATCCGATCAAACTCCATAAAGCAGATCGGTCGCCTCTTCGAAGCCAACAAAGAAGCGCTCGCCCGCCTGGTGACCCGCGAGATCGGCAAGACTTACACTGAGTCTTTGGGTGAAGTGCAAGAAGTTATAGACACCTGCGACTTCTTTACCGGCGAAGGACGCCGGCTCTACGGCCAGACCGTGCCCTCGGAGATGCCGGACAAACAACTCTTCACCTTCCGTATGCCAGTCGGAGTCGCGGCGATCATCACGGCGGGCAACTTCCCAACCGCCGTCCCGTCCTGGTACATAATCCCCGCCCTCGCCTGCGGCAACGCGGTAGTCTGGAAACCGGCCGAATACTCCCCGGCAATCGGCGACGCCTTCGCCCGGATCATGCTAAACGGCGGCCTGCCGGATGGCGTCTTGAACGTCGTACAGTCCGAGGGGGAGGAAGCTTTTAAAGGACTCGAACAGGCTCTGGATGAAGGACTGGTAGACAAGGTCGGCTTTACCGGCTCGACAGAGGTTGGAAAGGAGATCGGGGCTCTCTGCGGCCGGCACCTCCAGTCCCCGTGCCTCGAGCTCGGTGGCAAGAACCCACTCGTCGTCATGCCCGACGCGGACCTCGACCTCGCCGTCGAAGGCGCACTCTTCTCCGGCTTCGGCACCGCCGGCCAGCGGTGCACCTCACTCGGTACGGTAATCGTCCACGAGGAGATCCACGATAAGTTTCTTTCTCGCTACGCCAAAGCCGTCGAAGAAGCCGCCATAGGAGACCCAATGCAAGAAGTCCTCTACGGCCCGATGCTAAACGAACGCTTCGCCGAACGTTTTAAAGGCTGGCTGGACCTGATAGAAGACCATCACACCATTCACGGTTCCACCGGAACCGGACGCATAACGGAAGAGAACCCGCGCGAGGGCTTTGTCGGGGAAGCGGAGAAAGGCATCTACTGCCACCCGACCATCGTGGACGGCGTTACGGTAGAAGACGAGATCTTCAACACAGAAACTTTCGGCCCGATAGTAAACGTCTCGACATTTCCGGACCTGGACGAGGCGATTCATCTCTCCAACGCCCACGGTTACGGTCTCTCAGCGGCTATCTACACTACGAATGCCGAGAATGCTCTGCGCTTTCGAGAGCGCAACGGGGCCGGGATGCTCTCGGTCAACAACTCTACCAGCGGGGCGGAAGCGCACCTGCCGTTTGGCGGCAACGGGAGGAGCGGGAATGGCAGTAGGCTCTCGGGGATCTGGGTTCTGGATCAGTTCACCCGCTGGCAGTCCATGAACTGGGACTACGCTGGCAAGCTCCAGAAAGCCCAGATGGACGTGGTGGACTTGCCCGCCGATCTCGACTTCCGGCTACCGGACTAGAGAGAAAGCTTCAGTCTACGGCAGGATCGCTGTTCCGGCGCTTTCGGTTGGGATATCCTTCCCGGCGGTTCCGCAACTGTCCCACAATCTTCAATAGCGTGTGACACGCACTTTGGAACCCCGCCGTCACCCAGAGGGGAAAACTTGTTTCTCTTTCGTAACATCATCTGGGAGATTTGTCCTGTAAGTATTCAAACGGCCTGGCAGATGTTTACTACAGCGTATATACCTGTAGCATACGACGTGAAAGGAGCACGAATGCAGGACAATGTGGTCAAGTTGGATGTCTCACCAGAGTTCACCGTTGGACGGGAGAGCGAAGACATGTGTCTTCTAGCAAGGTTCTTCAACGGCTTCGCCAACTCCACTAGGCTCTCGATACTGCTGCTTCTGGCGGATCAGGGAGAGATGAGAGTCGGAGATCTGGTATCAGAGCTGCATGCTCCTCAGCCGCGGGTCTCGGATCATCTTCGTTGCTTGGCCCAATGCGGATACGTGCAGGCCCGCCGCGACGGTCGGCGAGCCTATTACTCCATCACCGACGACAGAGTCCTAGAGATGCTCCACCTCGGTGAATCGCTGCTCCGAGAAAACCTGGAGCATGTCGAAGCCTGCGACGAAATCCAGGAGAACGCCTAACCCACAGCCTGGTAGCTCTCTCGTTCTACTATGCGCTTTATCCAGTAGAGTACGCCCGGATGCTTGTCGGAGAGGTCTGCCTCGTAAGTCTCGAAGTCCGCGTCCTTCTTTATGGACTGCCGGTTGGCGACCGTAGCCAGCTTATTCTACCTCCCGGCCCGCGCACGAGCAGCTTTCAGTCGCTTTCGCCAATCTTCTCCCCAGCGCGCTTCGGCGGCCTGCTTTATCCGGTCCTCGTCGAGTTCACCGGCGACCAGTACCTGATCGTAGCCTTGCAGATATCCGAGCCGGGTGTCGCGCAGTACGTAAGGGGCTTCCCAGGCCGGAAGGTCCAAGCCGCGCCACAACGCCACCATCTCCGCCGCCGACCGGAACCGGCCCTCGGCGGCATCTTCCTCACTGAGTTTTCTTCCGGCTTCCTGGCAGACACTGCTTAGCTCGTTTGGGACAAATTCATCTTTGACGGTGTGGCGGACGAAAATCTCCGGCAGGCGGTAACGGCCTTCCATGGTGAAAAATCCCGGCTACAGAGAGTCTTGCTCTCGCTGTTCGAGTTTCTCGCGGACCCGGCGTTTTTCCTCGTTCTCAGACGGCTCCTCGGAGGCGTCGAGCCGGGAGGCAGGGTCTCCCTTCTGCTCGTCAGGGATCTCGGGCTGTACCTCAGAAACGGGATCGGCGGCTTCTTTCTGTCCCTCCGGGATTTGTCTCGGTCTTTTGCGTCCCATGTCGCTACCTCTCTTTGTGAACCCTATTATCCTACCGCAGGACACACCAAACCAACCGCCGAGAATGGTAGGATCCGTCACAGAGAATGTTTATGAGATCAGGAGGCCAGAAATTCTTCAGTCGGCTTCCGCAAGAAAGGGAACTGAGGTTGGCATGGCGCAGATGCAGGAACTTAGACAAGCTGTAGATTCTATTTCGGGACGTTCGGGGCCGATACTTTCAGCGTACCTGAACGTGAACGCCGCCGTTCCGGAGAACCAGGAGCGGGCCTACCTAGTACGCCTGAGAGAAGGCATGGACCACCAGGAGGTGCCGGAAGACGTCCAGCTAAAGGTCCGTGAGTATCTCGAAGAGGAAACGCATCCCCGGGCGCGGACGTTGGCGATCTTCGCGGACGCGGAGGGGCTTTTCGAAGTGTACCGGGTCCAGGTAGACTTGCCGGAGTCCGTCCGGTACGGTGAGCCGAACGTCTCCTCGCTGTTTCTGGCCCTCGACGAGCAAGAACCCTACGGGGCCGCGCTCGTGGACGCCGAGAGGTTTCGCTACTTCGTGGTCTCACCCCTGGAGGGCACGGAAGAAGGCGACGGCGGTGGCAGCAACGGCTACCGGGAAGTCGACGTGTCTCCATCTTCACCTGGTCCCCGCAGCGGGATGGACCGGGAGGACGACAGCCGCCGGACGGAGGCGAACGTAAGCCAATTCTATAATGAGATCGGCAATATGACCCGCGATATAACCTTCCGGGAAGGTGTGAAGCGCCTGATCCTGGCCGGCCCAAAAGAACGGACCTCCGAGTTCCGTGAACGCCTACCGCAGGACGTGGCAGACCGCGTGGTCGCCGAAACGCAAGTGGACTTGAGCGCGCCGGAGGGTGAAATTCTGGAACGGCTGGAGGAAGTCCGCGAGGAGGCTGAGGAGGAGCGCGCCGGGGAGCTGCTCGATGAGATCCGGGAGAGCGGCGTTTGGGGTTTCGACAATACGGTAACCGCCCTGCAAGAAGAGAACCGTGTCTACCACCTCGCCATGCTCTGGGAGTTGGAGGGCGAGATCCGCTGGTGCCCCAACGACGGCCTGGCAATCACCGACATAACCGCCGAAGAGTGCCCCTACTGCGGCCAGCAGACCAGCGTGCGTCCCCTAACAGACGTAGTCGTAGACCTCGCCGCCTCGCGGGGAGCCCGCGTAGCATTTCTCAGGGGCGAGAACGAGCGCACCGACACCCTGCGCGACGAGTTCGGAGGGCTCGCGGGTCTTACTCGCTTCTAGCATCAAAAAAGTCGGGTGCGGCTAAACTTTATACTGTGCGATTGTTCTCAAACATAAGGATTTACGGGCGAATCGGCGGTCTCTACGACGCGACCTTGGGCTTCTGGTCCCGTGAGGTCCGCAAGCAAGCCGCCGAAACCCTAGATCTCCGTGAGGATGAGAGGCTCCTGATAGTCGGGGTGGGGACAGGCATGGAGCTCGGGTACCTGCCTCCGTGGATACGAGGGATCGGGGTGGACCTCAGTGCCGGTATGCTCCAAAGGGCCCACCGACGGCGCGCGGAGTACGGGATGGGAAATCTGGATTTCCAGATTATGGACGCGCAGGCGCTAGACTTCCAAGATGAAGGCTTCGATGCTGTGTACTTACCCCTCATACTCACCGTCGTCGAGGACGGAGCCTGGGCACTCGCCGAAGCCGCGAGGGTCACGTCCCCTGGAGGCCGGCTCGTGATCGCCGACAGGTTCTGGCCGGAGGATCGGCCCCGGTCGGCCGTCGCCCGCGCCGTTAGCTGGGTCCTCGGACACTTCGCCATGCGCTTCGACCACCGCTTCTCGGAGATCCGGGCCGGGGCTCCTTCTCTAGCGGTCGAAGACTACAGAAGGGTCGCACCAGGCTCCTTCTTCCACCTGGTAAAGCTCCGCAAACCATCGGAATAGAGTCCCGGTGCCCCTTTTCGTGGACCCGGCTCGCCGGTAGATAGTAGCTTCTCGCTGATATTTTTGACGTTACCAGGTTGCGTTGGAGGGGGCGGCGTACTTTCTGCTACAGTTCTCGGATGGATCGCTACGAACAGGTGTGGCGGCGCTTTACTTCAGGGCGCGTTCTGGAGTTTGGTGGGCACAGAGACCCCGCATGGCAAGATGGACACACGCTCTCTGCGTCCCTG
The DNA here is from genome assembly GCA_965214475.1 of Rubrobacteraceae bacterium. Taxonomy (GTDB): domain Bacteria; phylum Actinomycetota; class Rubrobacteria; order Rubrobacterales; family Rubrobacteraceae; genus SIRX01. Next base: position 1,708,648 of record OZ243953.1, read on the forward strand.
ATCGTGTCGGTGAATATCGCGCCGTTGCGCCCACGTATCGAGCCGTTGAGAGAGACTTTAAAGCACATGCCGTTTGTCTCCGTGCATCCGGACCACTTTATGCACATCACGCTCCTGATGCTCGGTTTTCTCGTACCGGAGCCCGAAAAAGAGAACGAAATTTCCCCCGAGCGCCTGTCGGAGGTAGAAGTGACGTGCAAGAAAGTCTTGGCGAATTTTCCCGCATTTCGCGTAAAGCTCGCGAACCTCAACGCTTTCCCCGGGGCGGCATTCATAGAAGTCTACGACAGCGGAAAGCTGGACGAACTACGCGATGCCTTGTGCGAAGGTTGCGGCCTCGAAGCCGCCGCAGGCCTCCCCCACCTAACGCTCGCCTACTTTCAAGCCCCGAACGGAGCCCCGGCTCCTGGAGAGTTAATCTCCGGCCTCGCCGGATTTCGTAAGTGGCCGGTCGGGGAGATCCCGGTGGAACATGTAGACCTCACACTACTGGACCTGAACGCTGAATACCCGGAGCCGGAGAAACTAGCCCGGATGCCACTCGCCAAAGACTAAACTACACACCTCTCACGGAGCCGAGAACCTGCGGCGTGAGCAACCAGCGCAGCTTGCCCGCACCCGGCTCCGGCACACCTTTAAAGCGGAGACAGGCTACACCACCCTTTTTCAGTCCGATATTCAGCGTATTTTCGTCCCCGACGAGCAGGTAAGCCGCCAACTCGTGCAGGCAAGGCCGGTGCCCGACAAGGGCTAGAGTTTCAGCCTCCGGGCAAGTCGCGAGCGCGGCCACAACTTTATGTGGTGGTATTTCGGGCTCCAGGGCCGGAAACACGACGGGATGGGGCCAAGAAGTCTCTTCGTATAAAATCTCCGCCGTCCGCCAAGCCCGGACGTACGGGCTACTCAACACCAACTCGACTCGGGACGCTAGATCCCCCAGGCTGCGGGCCACCGGGCGGAAATCCTCCTCACCCTCCGGCGTTAGCGACCGGTCGGCGTCGTTGGGCCAGCGTTCGTGATCACGTTTATAGGCCACAGCGTGTCGTACGAGGTAGAGTTCCAATGCTCAGATACCCTGGACTTCTTTTGGACGGGCCTTCTCCATGGTGCCCTTCAATTTCTTCCAGCGCTTGCCCCTGATCCTACCGTAAGCCTTCGAAAATTTGGCGCGTAGCTCCCGAGCCTGAACCTCGTAGCGGTACGCGATGCCGCCCATCACGAAAACCGTCTCCGGCGGCAGCTTTGAACTGCGCCCTTTGGTGACGCCTAACTCCCAAAGATAGGAGGTAGCTACTTCCGCGTCCTGATGGTCCCCTAATATGTCCTGAAGTTCCTTGAGAGGTTTGATGAGGTCTTTCGCGGGGTCTCCGTAGACTTCCGAGACAAACTCCAGGGCGTAGCGCAAGCGTTTGCCTTTCTTGCGGAGTTCATGGTACTCCTCAGCGGAAGACTCTTCCGTGAGAGGGTCCCCGAGCTTTCTTACCTTGCGATACGGTTTGCGGATCAGATCAGTGCCGGCGGCCAGTATGGACCGGCGGGAGGCTTGCGCCCGGCGGGAGGGACCACGTCGCAAGAACCCTCCGAACGATTCGACGAGGCGGGCGTAGCGGCGAGAGTTGAGCGTGCGGAGCATGGCTTTACGCTGTTTGTCTCGCTGACCTTCGAGCACGGAGCGGAGCGCTTCTAAAGGCTCCCGGTCCTGCCCTGTGGCATCCGGAACCCAAAGGTCTAGCCTTTCGAGCTGTACGTCGAGGTCCCGTACCTCGCCGAGTGCTCCGGCCACCCATTTGAACTCGTCTCGGAACTTCCGGGTTCGCACCGGCACGGCTTTCTCGAAGATCTTCATGGCGGCCCGCATCCGGCGCGTCGCAACCCGCATGTCGTGCACCTCTTCCGCTTTTTCCCCGATCCGCGTGCCCGCCTCGTGGTTCAGTAAGACCCCAAACTGCTCGCGCAGTACCCGGAATGCGAGCTCTCCGGTAGAGAGTGAACCATCTATGCTGGTAGGCCCGAACTCCGGTGGTGCCGGGGGAGTAAGCTCTCTCGTAAATAGTCCCGCTTCGTACTTGGAGGCGATAGCCGGGGAGAGGCGGCATTCGTCTCTCAGCCGCTCTACGAAAGGCTCCAACCGGGAGACGGTCTCAGGCTCCAGCTCTATCTCCACCCGCCGGAGCCGCGTTGGCTCCGTCCCATTTTCCAGTGGTATGGCCGTCTCGTCGAGGGCCACCTCTCCCACCTCGGAGCCGTCGAGGGAGAGGCCGTAGGTACTCCGCCGGGTCTCTACCTTAAAGAGCGGGCGGAGCGCTTTCGGACCGCAGAGGGCCTGCACCCGTTCGCCGACCGGGCCGGAAGCGTCCTCCAGGACCTCGGGCTCCACACTATCCAGGGGTTCGGAGAACTCACGCCGGCTCTTGAGTCCCGGGGTGTCCTCCTCCGAAGCCAGCAGCTTCATCGTGGCTTCCGCTTTGTTCTTGCCTTTTATGCAGCGTATTCGCAGGGCGTAGCCGGCACGGTAGATGCGCCAGTCGTCTGTATCGAGGTAGGTGTCTGAGATCTCGCGGGTCTCCCCAGCGGTCACAGAGGGGCCTTGTTCCCCGATGCCGCTCTCTAACCATCGGCCAACGGGCCTTACGTCGAGAGTCTCAAACTGCCACTCGACCTCTTGCTGGTCCAGCGTTAAACCTTGTATGTTCGGATATTGCATTCCGTTGGCGTCCCCCATTCGCTAACCCTACAGGACTGATTTGTGGCTCTCTTGAAAAGAAGCTATTTTATCAAGGGGGAGAGGGTGAGGTCTCTGACGATCGCCGCCGGGCACGACTCTTTCACAAACTCTATCTCTTTTAGACAGCCAGCCTTCTCCAAGTACCCGGTGCTCGACCATGCTAATGTTTCCCCAGCGTCGGATCTTAATCTCCAACGGTATTGCGGACCACTACGAGTAAAGTTCCAATATACGATGAATCTGGCCGGTAGAGCCTCAATCTCGATCATCGGTTCCTCAGTCCTTTTCGAATACGATGGGCAAGGTACAAGATAATACCTCTTATTGCAATTGCTTTACTGGGCGCATCCTGCATCACACGAGAGTGCGCGACGTCCGGGTGGATCGTGCGGGCTTCTACAGTCCTTCTTCGAGCATTATGGCCTGGCTGTCGAGCGGCTCTTCATCTTCTTTGGGTAGCATCCGCTTGAAGGAGCTATCGGACTGCAATTCCCAGCCGTTTGCGGTGTCGGAGAGCTGGAGTTCGAGGAGCCGCCGAACTTTGTCCCGGTGGCGTTCCGAGCGCAAGGGGAAGAACTGCTCCACCCGGCGGTCCAGGTTGCGCTGCATCAGGTCGGCGCTGCCCAGGTAAACTTGTTCTTCCTCCCCCTCACCGAAGATGAGAACGCGGGCGTGTTCGAGAAAGCGTCCCACGATAGAGACCACCCGGATGTTGTCGCTGATCCCCTCCAGGCCCGGACGCAGGCAGCAGATGCCGCGGATAACGAGCTCTATCTTTACACCAGCCTGAGACGCCTCGTAGAGCGCCTCAATGATCTCGGGGTCCGTGAGCGAGTTGCTCTTGCCCATGATGCGCGCCGGTTCGCCCCGATGGGCCTTCTCTTTCTGCTCTTCTATAAGGCGCAGGATACCCTCGCGCATGGTCGTGGGGGCGGTGAGCAGGGCATTGTACTCCTCCTGGTCCGAGTATCCGGTCAGGTGGTTGAAGAGGTCCGAACCGTCTTCGACCAAATCCGGATCGTCGGTGAAGTATGAGAAGTCCGTGTAGAGCCGCGCGGTGGACGGGTTGTAGTTGCCGGTCCCCAAGTGTATGTAGCGCCGGAGCTTCGAGCCCTCGCGCCGGACGACCAGGCAGACTTTGGCGTGCGTCTTCAACCCTACGAGGCCGTAGGCGACGTGTACGCCCCGGGCCTCTAGCTGCCGCGCCCAGACGATGTTCGGCTCCTCGTCGAAGCGGGCTTTCAGCTCCACCAGAACCGCTACCTGCGTCTGCTCGTCTCGGGCTTCGGAGAGCGCCTCGACTATGGGTGAGTTGGAGCCGACCCGGTAGAGGGTTTGTTTTATGGCGAGCACGTCCGGGTCGTTGGCGGCGGCCCGGACGAAATCTACTACGGGGCTAAAAGAATCGTAGGGATGGTAGAGCAGGACGTCGCCCTGACGGATCGCCTGGGTGATGGAACGCGCGCTCCGGATCTCCTGCGGCACCCGGGGCGTGATGGGAGGATAGAGCAGGTCCGGACGGTCCAGGTGAGTAAGCCCCTCGAAGTCCGCGAGCCCTATCGGCTCGGGCACGGAGTAGGCCGCGTTCTCCTTTACGCGGAGGTTTTCCACCAACCACTCCCGCAAGTCATCTGGCATAGTATCGGCCACCACGAGCCGGGCGCTGCGCCCGAACCAGCGGCCCTCGAGCTCGTCCTCGATGGCCCGTAACAAGTCCCCGGCCTCATCTTCCTCGATGTCGAAGTCCGCGTTGCGGGTTACCTGAAAGACGTGACTGGCCGCGACCTCTTTACCCGGAAACAACTCGTCCAGGTTCGCCGCTATCACCTCCTCGACGCGCACCAACCGTATCTCGGGTCGTCCCTCACCGTTGGGGCTGGGCTTCTCCGGCAGCCGCATAAAGCGCTCTATGCTCGTCGGGACCTTCACCCGCGCTATGACCTTGCGCCCTTCGTCCTCGATCACCACCAGCAAGTTGAGAGAGAGGCTCGAAATGTGTGGGAAAGGATGGGCCAGGTCTATGGCGAGCGGCGTCAACACCGGCAGTATCTCCTCGGCGAACCGCTGCCGCAGCTCCTTTGTCTCCGTCTTATTGAGCTTCTTGTGGGGAATAATCCGTATTCCCTCATCCTCCAGCGCGGGCAGGAGATCTCCGTTCAGGATCTCACGCTGCTCGGTGAGAAACTCCTGGGTGATCTCGTGTATCCGGGCGAGTTGCTCTTCGGGGGTCATCCCGTCGGGGACCGGATTGGGCAGCTCGGCGGCCACCTGCTGCTGCAATCCGGAGACCCGGATCATAAAAAACTCGTCCAAATTTGTTTCGGAGATCGAGACGAACCGTAACCGATCCAGCAAAGGGTGCCGCTCGTCCCGGGCCTGCTCCAGCACCCGCTCGTTGAATGAAAGCCACGAAAGCTCCCGGTTTATGTAGAGTGAAGGGTCAGAAAGGTTCGTTTGCTCTACCGTCTCAGCCATGTCTCCCTCAAAGGTTTCTACGTGTAATCTCCTGCACAACACATCATAACGCCACCGCCCCCAGGATGATATATTCTAGCTTACTGACAATGACTCTCATTAAACGGATTCTAGTGGAGGATCGCATCACAAAGAAGAACGGGAAAAGGAACGGCAAGGTAAAGACCCGGCCGGCGGCAAAGGTAAGAGACTACGATTCTCACGTCCTGATCTGCACCGGCGGAGACTGCAAAAAACGCGGATCCAAAGACCTCAGAAAACAACTCAAGAACGGGCTGCGTTCGGAGAGTATGAATCAGGACGTTCGGATAGACGAAGTCGAGTGCCTCGGCCTCTGCAAGCACGGACCGAACGTCGTCGTCTACCCGTCCGGCACCTGGTACCTCGGCCTCGACAAGGAAAAAGTTCCCGAACTCGTAGAACAACACCTCAAAGACGGTGAGCCCGTCGAATACCTGGCCGCCGAGATACGGCCCCGCAAAAAGACGCCGAAGTAAAGCCGAAAATACCTACAAACGTATAAACAACTGTTAGAATGAATTTATGGACGAGCGCTGTGATCTGTTGTGTCTGGATGCTCCGCGGGCAGAGGCCATTCGTCTCGCGTTGCCGGGAGGGGAGATGTCGCGGGATGCGGCAGAGCGGGCAAAGGCCCTCTCAGACCCGACGCGGCTCATGTTAGCTGTTGCGCTGGTGGAAGGCGGAGAGCTTTGCGTCTGCGATCTCGCCTGGATCTCCGGCCGCACCCAGGCTCTCGTTTCACACCATCTGAGGGTCTTGCGTTCGGCAAACCTCGTCGGCTCCCGGCGAGACGGCAAGTTGGTGATGTACTCACTAACAGATGCTGGTAGTTCACTGCTGGCCGCCGTAACCGGTGGAAAACCGGCGAAGCTACGAACATGAAGAAACAACTGCCGGTCCTGGGTCAGCCACTGGTAGATACCCCCACCGAAACGGACGGCTCCCCGGGAACCAGAACGATCCTGCACCTCGAGGGCATGGACTGCGCCAGTTGTGCGACGACGGTCGAGAGGAGCGTCACAGCTTTGCCGGGGATGCGACGGGCGACGGTAAACTTCGCAGCTGGCAGGCTCGACGCCGAGCACGCTACAGACCTCAGTCGGGCAGAGATCGAACACGCCGTCGAAGCGGCGGGCTACTCGATACCCGAGACCTCCTCGGAAAAGACAAATTTCTGGCTAACGAAGCGCACCCTCTCGGTGCTGGCCGCGGCCTTGCTGTTCGTCCTCGGTTTCGCACTCGGCCTCGCGGGAGTACCCGAAGAACTGCGGGTGGCGGTCTTCCTCGCCGCGATACTGGCGGGTGGGGGCCAGATTTTCCGGGCGGCGCTCGTTGGCATAAAGGCGCGGCATCTGGACATGAACGTCCTGATGAGTGCCGCCGTGGTCGGGGCTGTGGGGATCGGCGAATGGGCCGAGGCTGCCCTGGTCGTGGTGCTCTTCGCCACAGGAAACGCCCTCCAGTCTTACGCGACCGACCGGACACGCGGCGCCGTACGGGCGCTAGCTCGCATCACTCCCGACGAGGTCCTTGTTCGCAGGGACGGCTCGCAGTTTGTCGTGCCGGTGAGAGAAGTTGGAATTGGGGAGATCGTAGTGGTGCGTCCCGGCGAGCGGTTAGCCGTGGATGGTGAGGTGGTAGAGGGTTCCTCGACGGTGAACGAAGCCCCGATCACCGGCGAAAACGCACCCGTGGAGAAGGAATGGGGCGACGAAGTCTACTCTGGCAGCCTCAACGGCGCGGGCGGGTTGCTCGTCCAGACGACCAGAGAGGCAGAAAACTCGACGCTACAGAAGATCTCACGCCTCGTAGAACAGGCGCAGGCCGTGAAGGCTCCTGCCGAGCAGTTTGTGGACCGCTTTTCCCGAATTTACACGCCGGTCGTGGTGATCGCGGCGGCCGGGCTCGCCGTCGTACCCCCTGCGTTCGGCGCTTCCTTCGGAGAGTGGTTCTACCGGGCGCTGGCCTTGCTAATTGTCGCTTGTCCCTGCGCGTTGGTGATCTCCACTCCGGTAACGGTGGTGTCGGGAATCGGGGCGGCCTCCCGTCGCGGCATCCTCCTCAAGGGCGGAGCAGTTCTGGAGGCTGCGGGCAGACTCCGGGCCCTGGCCTTCGACAAGACAGGCACGCTGACCGAAGGTCGTCCGACTCTCTCTCGCGTCGTCGCGTTAGACGGGCGGGACGCCGCCGAGGCCCTGCGGCTCGCGGCGGCACTGGAGCGGCGCTCGGAGCACCCGCTAGCGTACGCTATCCTCTCCGCCGCAGGCGACGCTGACCTGCCGACGGTCGTGAACTTCAACTCTGTGCCCGGCAGGGGGGCCGAAGGCGAGATCGGGGGTCACCGGTACTTGATCGGGAGCCCAAAACTCTTCACCGACGAGGACATCTCGCTCGACGACATAAAGGATGCCCTAGATCTGGTCGAGAGCGCGGGCGAGACGCCGGTGGTTCTGGGCGACGAGAATGGTCCCCTGTGCGTCCTTGGGCTGGCCGACACTCTCAGGAACGACGCCGGGGCCACCCTAGAAGCTCTCCGCTCGGCCGGCGTAAAGGAGCTCGTGATGCTCACCGGCGACGCAGAGGCTCCGGCAAAGCGGGTGGCCGATACTCTAGGCATCTCTTACCAATCTGGGCTCCTGCCGGAGCAGAAGGTCGAGGCAGTGCGGGAACTCGTTGCGAAGCACGGTTCGGCAGGCATGGTAGGCGACGGCGTAAACGACGCACCGGCGCTGGCCGCCTCTTCGGTAGGCTTCGCAATGGGAGCCGCCGGCACCGATGTGGCGCTGGAGACCGCAGACGTGGCGCTCATGCAGGACGACCTACCGCGGCTAGCGGAAGCGGTGAAGCTCTCGCGAGCAGCCGAAAACATCATTCGTCAAAACGTGGCCGTCTCGATCCTCGTAAAAGGGCTTTTCGTGTTGCTCGTTCCATTCGGATTCGTGGCCCTATGGCTCGCAGTTCTCGCTGACATGGGGACTTCCATCGCCGTCACCCTGAACGGCCTGCGGCTCTTCCGGCAGGGAAGATAAAGTCTGCCAGCAGGACAGTATCTCTTTTTGGGCATCCGGGATCCGGCGCGTTACAATGCCCTGCGATGCTTCGTAGCATACATTCTCTGATTCTCGTCGCGGCCGTCGTGGCTTTGTTCGGAGCGCTTCACCCCGCTCTCGACGCGGCGGGGCTATGCGGCTCCGGCAAGTGCCCGGACATGGTGGAATCCTCGTCCGGAGGCCACACCGGCTTCTCGCTATCCTACATAGCCGTTGTAATTTCAGCCGCAGACGGCGCGATGTTTGTCCTTGCCGAGACCTCCTTGAGTAAGCGGCTGGCAAACCACTCCAGGCCAAACGAACTGTACCTGACTCCCGACCCACCACCACCCCGGTTGCCGCTGTACGGTTGATCTTTCAAACCAAAACGCACTTCGTGAAGCAATCACTTCTGGAGAGAGGTATAAAAATTGGGCAGACAAAGAGGTTCCGGTCCCCGGAGTACGAGAATTGGCAACGAACGTTCCTGGGGCCCCATAATCATCGGGGCGGCGGTAGTGACAATAATCGCGGCGTTTATCGTCGTGCTCGTCTTGGACTTCCGCAGCGGGGCGGCGGGCGGCCCCCCGAGCGGCGTGGAAGACATAGAAGTTGGCGAGGCGGGCCAACACACCGAGGAAGACGTGAACTACGACCAGACGCCGCCGGCCGGTGGCGAACACAATCCCACCTGGCAGAACGCCGGATATTACGATGAGCCGGTAAGAAACGAGACGGCGGTACACACCCTGGAGCATGGAGCCGTCTGGATCACCTACAGTCCAGACCTTCCGCAGGGGCAGGTAGACGAGCTACAGGAAGTGGCCAACAGCCGGGAATGTGTACTCGTAAGTCCCTATCCGGATCTTAGCTCTCCCGTAGTAGCCTCCGCCTGGGGCAAGCAGATAGAGCTCAAAAACGCTGACGATCCCGCCCTGAACCGCTTTATCGGCACCTACCTGCAAGGCGAGCAGACTCCGGAGCCGGGCGCCGCCTGCACCGGTGGCGTTGGAGAGCCGTCTTGATGGGCAAGTCGCGCGGGGCCTCTCCTCTACTCCTTCTGATCCTCGCCGGTGCTGTGGTCGTGCTCTTCGGACTCTCGGTGTGGCTGTGGCTCGCCGCCCGGGAGCCCGGCAACGACTCTGCCGAAGCGGGGTTCGCGCGGGATATGGTAGTTCACCACGCCCAGGCCGTCGAAATGTCCGAGATAATTCGTCCCAAAACCGAAAACAATCGTATAAACACCCTCGCCACAGACATCACGTTCACCCAGCAGGCCCAGATCGGCCAGATGCAGGGCTGGTTGAACCTCTGGGACCTACCGATGGCCAGGACCGAACCCGCGATGACCTGGATGGGCATGTCAACCGAAGAGAGGATGCCCGGCATGGCTTCTCAAGGGGAGATAAACCGCCTGCGTGACCTGCCGCCTGAAGAAGCCGACAAGCTCTTCCTGCGACTCATGATCCCCCACCACGAAGCCGCCATACCAATGTCGAACGCCGTGCTGGAGCGAACGAGCAACCCGGCGGTCGAAAGACTCGCAGACGCCATCGTCTCCTCCCAGGAAGCCGAGATCTCGATCATGCAAAAGATGCTCCGCGACATGGACACCAACCCTCCAGAAGATGAGGAAAACATGGATATGGAAGGCATGGACATGTCCGGCGGAGAGTAGTCAGCGGCCCCGTATGCAGTGGCGGTTTCGTCTTACTTTTCACGTTATAATGCCCCTGTGAAGATCGGGGTTCCCAAAGAAAGGGTCGAAGGCGAGCAACGCGTAGCCCTCGTGCCGGAGACCGTCGGTAAGCTTACGGACGAAGGCTTCGAGGTACTCGTTCAGTCCGGCGCGGGCCGAAATTACAACCTGGACGAAGCCTACGAAGATGCTGGGGCGCGGATCGTCGCGAAAGCCGGCGAACTCTACGAAGAGGCTGGCGTAATCCTCAAGGTCCAGAAACCCACCCGGGCCGAGGTGCAGGCCATGCGAGAAGGAACGGTCCTGATCTGCTTTCTGCAAGGCCCCGCATTCCCGGAGTTGGTCTGGTGGCTGGCGAAGGCCGGCGTAACGGCCTTCTCCGTAGAAGCCATTCCGCGCATCTCGCGGGCGCAGAGCATGGACGCTCTCTCGGCGATGGGCTCCATCTCCGGCTACAAATCCGCCATTATTGGGGCGGAGTACCTTGGCAAATACTTCCCCATGATGACCACAGCCGCCGGGACGACCAAGGCAGCGAAGGTGCTGGTACTGGGCGCCGGGGTGGCGGGCCTGCAAGCTATATCTACCGCTAGACGACTCGGGGCCGAGGTCACTGCGTTCGACATCCGGCCCGAAGTCAAAGAGCAGATAGAGTCCCTGGGCGCCACTTTCCTGGAAGAAAAACAGGAATCGCCCGCGCAAGAGGAGCACGAAGAGTACGAGCCGACCGGGCTGGCGAAATTCATGGTGGCCTTGGGCTTCAACTCGTTCGCCGAGCCGCCGAGACAGAAGAGTTCGAGGAGGGTGCAGCGGGAAAGTGCGTCGGAAGAGAGGCCGGAGGAAAATACCGGAGGGTATGCAACGGTACAGGCCGAAGAGAAACAGCAGCGGGATCGGGAGCTCATTCGGGAGCTGCTCAAGGAGACGGACGTTGCTATAAGCACGGCGCTCATCCCCGGCAGGCGGGCTCCGATACTACTCACGCGGGAGATGGTCGAAGAGATGCGGCCGGGGTCAGTGGTTGTGGACCTGGCGGCCGAGAACGGCGGCAACTGCGAGCTGACGGACCCAGGAGCAATAGTGGATCACCAGCAGATAAAGATCGTCGGACCCGTGAACCTCCCGAGTAGCGTCCCGATCCACGCCAGCCAACTCTACTCGCGCAACATGCTCGCCTTTCTGCGGCACCTGGCTCCGGAAGGCGAGCTAGAATTGGACTTCGAGGATGAGATCACCAATGGCGCCTGCCTGGCCTACGAGGGCGAGATCCGGAACGCGCCCACCATCGAGGCGTTGAAGGAGTTGCACGAAGAAGAGCAGGAGGGAGAGAATTGACGACCAGTCTGATCGCCGAGCTGACCGTCTTTATCCTCGCCATCGTCATCGGATTCGAGTTGATCTCGCGGGTCCCGACCCTTTTGCATACACCGCTCATGAGCGCGACCAACGCCATCCACGGCATCGTGCTGGTCGGTGCGATCATCGCCGTCGGTGCCGAAGGCGGGAATGCTTTCGTCCGTATCCTCGGCCTCATCGCCGTGGTCTTCGGAACCGTAAACATCGTCGGCGGTTTCTGGGTTACGAACCGGATGCTGGACATGTTCCGGGCCGGTAGCCGACCCCGTAGAAAGAGAGACTAGGCCGTGGGCACACCGACGGCTATAGCCTACCTCATCGCGGCTTTGTTGTTCATCGCCGGTATTCGGCGGTTGCGTTCGCCGTATACGGCGCGTTCGGGCAATACAATCTCGGCCCTGGGAATGATTATCGCCGTGATCGCTACGCTCCTCAGCGCGGAGATCGTGAACTTCTGGGAGATCATGATCGCGATAGCGATTGGCGCGGTTATTGGCGCCGTATCCGCCCAGCGGGTCCAGATGACGGCTATGCCCCAGATGGTCGCCGCCTTCAACGGCGTCGGCGGCGGTGCGGCAGCGCTCGTGGCGATCATCGAATTCTACCGGATACAGGAGCTCGGCGCGGAGTCAGAGGGTGGTTTCATCACGACCACGATACTGCTGGGCGTTCTTATTGGGAGCGTCAGTTTCGCCGGGAGCATCATAGCTTTCTCAAAGCTTCAGGATCTTTTTCTAACCGGCTCCGTGAGCTTTCCGCTACAGACAATAGTCAACGCCGCAATATTCGCCGCCGTAGTGATCCTGGGCATCAACGTTGTGGCGGGCGGTCCGGCGCCGCTGCTCTCCGTCTTTCTCATATTCGCACTCTCGCTAACTCTGGGCGTCTTGCTCGTCATCCCGATTGGCGGGGCGGATATGCCAATCGTCATCTCGCTCCTGAACGCCTTTACCGGCCTCGCGGCGGCGATGAGCGGCTTCGCGCTCGGCAACGACGTGCTGATTATCAGTGGTTCGCTCGTCGGGGCGTCCGGCACAATTCTTACCCGGCTTATGAGCAGTTCTCTCGGAAGGCCACTCGGTAAGATCATCTTCGGCGCTGTAGGAGCTTCCACCGCGAAAGGCAAGGACGACAGGGAAGAGAAACCAGTTCGCTCGGTGGGCGCCGACGACGTGGCGGCGTTGCTCAAGTACGATGCAGACAGCATCATCTTCGTACCCGGCTACGGTCTCGCCGTCGCCCAGGCCCAGAACCTCATGTCTGAACTATCGAACATTCTTGAAAGCCAGGGCAAAGACGTGAAGTTCGCCATCCACCCGGTTGCGGGCCGGATGCCGGGCCACATGAACGTTCTCCTCGCCGAGGCCGACATCTCCTACGACCGACTCTACGACATGGAAGACATAAACGCCGAGTTCCCCGAGACGGATGCCGTAGTGGTCGTGGGCGCAAACGACGTCGTCAACCCCTCCGCCAAAGATCCCAATGTGGAAAGTCCCATAAGCGGCATGCCGGTCCTGAACGTGGAGGAGGCCCGACAGGTAGTTTTCATCAAACGCTCCCTGAGCCCCGGCTTCGCGGGCGTGGACAACCCGCTCTTCTACGACGAAGAGAGCACCATGATGCTCTTTGCTGACGCAAAGCAAGGTCTTCAGGACATTGTCTCCGGCGTAAAGAGTATGTAGTTCTTCCTACCAGTCGGGCCTCAAAGTTCGAAAGTGTGACTCTGACCTCCAGTAAGTTCCTGAATCTCGTCTCCAACGCCGACCTTCACGGTGCGTCCAAAACCGTCAGCCTGTGCGACTACGGTCAGCTTGCCTCCTTCGAGGGTTATGTCTATAGGCGTCTCGTGGAAGCGCATGGGGAGCGAGATGCCTTCTAGCTTCTCGGTTTGCTTCGGGTCGAAGTAGAGGGTGCCATCCCGGATCTCCGCTCCCAGGTAGCCGCGTTGGATCAAGTCCAGCGTCCCGGCCATTACGCCCATGTGAATACCTTCTTGGGTGGTTCCGCCCTGAACGTCCTCCACATCACTCTCCAGTGCCGTCAGGAACATCTCCCACGAGGCTTCCGGGTCGAAGTCGGCCGCAACGTCAGCGTGAACCACGAAGCTCAAGGTGGAACCGTGGGTGGTGCGGTGCTCATAGTATTCGACGTTGTTGCGCTGCGTGTCTTTTGTGTAGTCGTAACCGAGCCTGCCGAAGATCTCTTGTAGCTCTTCTTCGGAGAAGAGGAAGAAGAGCATGAGGGTATCGGCTTGTTTGGCGAGCTTGTACTTGTCCGGGTCGTCGCCTTCGGCCCGCAGGATGCGGTCGAGGCGCTGTATTTTGCCGTATTCTTCCCAGTAGTGATCCCAGTCTAGTTCTTCGAGGTTTTCGTAGCCTTCAAACTGGCTGAGAACGGCGTTGCCCTGTTCGTCTTCGTGGAACGGTACGAACATCTTGTCGCTCATCTCGGACCAGGTTTCTATCTCGTCGTCGGTCAAGCCGATCCTCTCGCACAGAGAGTCGCGACTGCGGTCCGGTAACAGGTCGAGAATCTCCTGGGCTATCTCGGAGATCCAGGCGACCATCACGTTCGTGTAGGCGTTGTTGCGGAGACCCTCTTCGTCCGATCCGGGATACTTCTCGTGGAACTCGTCCGGTCCCATAACACCGTGGATTTCGTACCGGTCTCGCTCTTCGTTATAGTGGGCGATGCTGGACCAGAAGCGGGCGATTTCCAGCATCATCTCGGCACCGTTGTCCAGTAAAAACTCGAAGTCGTCGGTGGCGAGGTAGTAGTTCCAGACATTGTAGAAGATTGCGGCGTTTACGTGACGCTGATTGTGGGAAAGGTCCGGCTCCCATTTGCCAGAGTTCGGGTTGAGATGGACAACTTGCGTTTCCTCTTGTCCGTCGGAGCCGCTCTGCCAGGGGTACATGGCTCCTTTGTAGCCGGAAGCGTGGGCTGCGGCACGGGCCTCGTCGAGGCGGCGGTAACGGTAGAGAAGGAACTCGCGCGTGATCTCCGGCAGCCGGAAGTTCAGGAACGGGTAGATGTAGAGCTCGTCCCAGAAGATGTGTCCCCGGTAGGCTTCTCCGTTCAGGCCGCGGGCGGGGACTCCGGTGTCGAGGTCGGCGGTGTGGGGAGAACAGACTTGCAGGATGTGCGATATGTGTACGCGCAAAAGCTGCTGTACGTGTTCGTCTCCGGGAAGGTGTACGTCGCAGACGCTCCACAGTTCGTTCCAGGCACGCGTGTGCCGGTCTAGCGCCTCCTGGAAAGTGCCGAATCGGGCAACGGACTTCTCGGCGTTGGTGAGCGGCTCGTTTATGGCATTGTCGCGGGTGGTGTAGAAGGAGACCATCTTCTCCACCCGCACGGGCTCGTTCTCTTTCAACGGGAAAGAGAGTACCTGATGGGCATAGTCGTCCATCTGATAGAGGGTGCGCCCAACGTCCACCTCACCATCCTCGCCGTAGACTCGGGTGCGGGCGGCCTGGCCTATGTAGATGCGCGACTGGCGGGTGCGGACCCTCAGTCCGATCGTATCTTGGCGCGGCGCACCGGTAGAAGAAGGGTTCAGGTGACGCCCTTCGAGGTCACTGTAACGGGCTACACCACTGTTCGAGACACGGCCGTCGAGCGCCGTGACGATCTCTACTTTGCCGGACCAGTTCTCCGGTGTGATCTTCCACTCTATCGCCCCCTGGTGCCTGTCGGCCATGCTCATGAAACGACGGGTCTCTAGCGTCGTCTCCCGGCCCTCCCGGTCACGGAATTTCAGATCCCTTATAAGAACGGCGTTGCGCAAGTCCAACTCATGCCGGTAGGAGAGTAACTCGACGTTGTTAGCGCCGACGGCTTCCTCGCCTTCGATGCGGAGCTCCAAAAGCAACCAGTTCGGTAGGTTTACCAGGTCTTCGTTCAAGACGGGAACGCCGGCCATGATGGTGGTCTCCCGGTTGTAGCCACCGTGCATGTAGGTGCCCGGGTAGTGGACGTCGTCGGCATCGGTCCACGCAAAGCTGCCCCGCGTGCAGAAGTAACCGTTGCCGGTCGAGGTCAGCGCCTCCCGCAGCCCCTCTTCTTCGGGTTCGAAGGAATCGTAAGCGAGCGTCCATTCTGTCATTTAGATTCTCCTTGTATGAAAGTGTCAACAATCCGAATCAATCTTTTTCTAGCGGGCCAGGCCGTTCAGAAAAGTCTCTACCTCCTCCACGGTGTTCAGAAAATAGTCGGCTGCCGTGTTCCGGTCACCTACTTCCGGGTCGTCGGGATATCCGACGAAGATGCCAAGACCTTGGTCTTCTAGCGCCTCGAAAGCATGCTCGTCGGTGTGATCGTCGCCCAGGTAGATAGGGACCACGTCGTCCCGGTCTAACCCAAGAGTCTCAAGCAAATAGAGCACCGCTTTCCCTTTATCCCAGTCGAGCTTGGGCTGCATTTCGTAGACCATCTTGCCCGGCGTCATCTTCAAGTCTTCGGGATGGTCGGCGAGTATCCGGTCTACGGTTTGCTTTATCTGCGGCTGTTCTTCCTCCGAGACAAGCCGGTAGTGAACCGCGACGGAGGCTTTCTTCGGCTCGATCGAAGCGCCTTCTATTGACCCGACCTCTTCTTTGAACCGCGCCTTCGTTTCTTCGAGAAGCTCTTCATACCCGCTCCCGGCGTCGTGCTCTATAGTGCCTTCCTCCGGACTCCAGATGTCGAAGCCGTGGCTTCCGGCGACGATGAGGTTGTCCAGTCCCATAAGCTCCTGCACAACGGGACGATCCCGCCCGCTAACGACGCACACCGTACACCGCTCGGCCAGACCGCTAACCGCATCCCGCATGCTATCGGAGATGACGGCGTCCTCCGGCTTATCCACGATTGGCGTGAGAGTGCCATCGTAGTCGAGGAACACTGCCGGCTGCTTGCCGGATAGGCGTTGCTCCAGTTCCTCTTTGTGCTCTACCGCGTCCGGCAGGTCTCTAATATTCTTTGCCACACCCTTCTCCTCTCACACTGACAACTTATCGCAGCAGACAATCCGAAGAGCATCGTGTCAAGCATTCTCCAGACGGCCTTTCTCCAGAGCACCGAGATCCACATCATCCAGGCTGGTTACTACCAGATCCGCGCCCGCCTCGGCCAGCGCTTCTTCGTCGTCGGCCCGGGCCAATCCAAGGGCAGCCATCTCACCGGCTTTCGCCGCCTGGACGCCGTTAGCGGCGTCTTCTACTACGAAGCTCTCGTCCGTCGAGGTTCCCAGTTCCTCAGCGGCAGTCAGGAAGATCATAGGGTGCGGCTTGCCCTGCTCGAAGTCCCTACCGCTTACGTTAGCATCCAGGATATCCAAAAGCGTGTAGCCCGATTCCACAAAGTTGTATTCGAGTCCTTCTTGCTCCACGAACTCATCGAGTCGTACTCGCACGAGGAAATCGTTGGCGTTTTTGGACGAGGAGGCCGCACCTATCCTTAGTCCGGCGTCTTTGACGGCCAGGATGAAACGCAGGGCGTCCGGGTAGGCGTAGAACTGGCTGGCTTCTATGAGATTCACGATCATCTTCTGCTTGCTGTCCCCATATTCTTGGGCACGCTTTTCCGGTTCGGGCACGTCGAAGTACTCCAGCGCGTCTTGTGCCCCGGCGTAGCGAGGTTTGCCGCTCATGACGGTCTGGTAAACCTCCGGGGTGAATTTCTCTGGCGACCAGGAGGTCTGATCCCGGATGTCGGCCCACTCGTTCTCCATAAGCTCTTTCAGTCCCTCGCGCCAGGCCTCTTCGTGGGGCGAATCGACCAGCACCCCGTCCACGTCGAAGATAGCCCCCGTAAATCCTTCTGTAGACAATTCCATCCTCCTTCTTTCAAACTGTCTTCCCGATAATTATTCGGCCGGCCATTCCGGCCTCTAAACCCTTTGCATCTAGCTCCTCGCGGTTTCGGTACTCCTCAGAGACAAGGCCGGGTCCTCGGTAGCTTCCCACAACCACTCGCAATTTTCTGAAGCGACGCCCGACTTTTCGCGTTCGATGGATAGCGTCGGGCCGTCTATATCGAGATCCGCATTCCCGATGGACGGCTCGTGGGTAGCGTCTTTTGTAGGGATCAAATCCGCCAACTCCTTTCGCAAGAGAACTCGCCGGCCTCTCGGACCTGTCAGCCTGTGCTCGCCTCCGCCATGCTGCCTTCAGCGTTCAAAGCCGTCTGGGCCGCCGCCAGCCGCGCCACTGGCACCCGGTACGGGGAGCAGGAGACGTAGTCCAGGCCCACCTCGTGGAAGAACTTTATGCTCTCAGGGTCCCCGCCGTGCTCCCCGCAGATTCCCAGCTTGAGGTTTGGGTTTTCCCCGCGTCCTCTTTCGCAGGCCATAGAGACGAGCTGGCCGACACCGTCTACGTCTATGGTCTCAAAGGGGTTTCTGGAGAGGACTCCGCCTTCGAGATACCGGGCGAGAAAGGCGCCTTCGGCATCGTCGCGGGAGAGCCCGCAGGTGGTCTGGGTGAGGTCGTTGGTGCCGAAGGAGAAGAAGTCCGCTTCCGTGGCGATCTTATCCGCCACCGCGCAGGCCCGCGGAAGCTCTATCATCGTGCCGACCTTGAGCGGAGTATCGGGGCCGAGGACTTGACCGACGACGTCCTCGATTTCCCCACGAACTTCGGCTAGTTCCGGCCTGAAGCCGACCAGGGGAACCATGATCTCCACGTCTGGGTCGTAGCCTTCCTCCTTCACGGATTTCGCGGCCTCAGCGATGGCCTTCGCCTGCATCCGGTAGAGACCGGGGCGCATGATACCCAGCCGGCAACCGCGCAAGCCCAGCATCGGGTTTGCCTCTTCCAGACTCTCCACGACCCGCAGTTGACGCTTTATCTCGGTCTTTTCGTCGAAATCTTCGTCTCCGATCTCGGCAAGCCGCGCGTAAAGTTCCTGGGAGTCTGGGAGGAACTCGTGCAACGGCGGGTCGAGTAGGCGAATTGTGACGGGCAAGCCGCTCATCGCCTTCAAGATACCCTCGAAGTCTCCCCGCTGAAGAGGGGCGAGTCTATCGAGAGCGTCCGTGGTGGCATCTTCGTTCTCGGAGAGGATCATCTCTCGCACGATCTCCAACCGGCCCTCTTCCATGAACATGTGCTCCGTCCGACACAGCCCGATCCCCTCAGCGCCGAGCTCCCGGGCTTTCTCCGAGTCCTTCGGGGTGTCGGCGTTCGCCCTGACCCCCAGGGTTCGAAACTCGTCCGCCCAGGCGAGAACCGTCTCGAAGTCGTCGCTCATCTCCGCGTCTACCAGCGGAACGTCCCCTTCGACGACCCTACCGCTCGAACCCTCAATGGTAATTTTGTCGTCACCACTGAAGGTCTTGCCGTTGATGCTGAACTCTCCGGCGTTAGCGTCTATCTTGAGTGCCTTACACCCGGTTACCGCTGGAATTCCCATTCCCCGGGCGACTACCGCGGCGTGGCTCGTCATGCCGCCGAGGGCCGTAAGCGTGCCTTTTGCAAAACTCATGCCGTGTACGTCGTCCGGGGTGGTCTCCTTGCGCACCAGGATAACGCTATCTCCCGCCTCGCCGCGCTCTTCGGCTTCTTCGGCGGTGAAGACTATGGTTCCCGTGGCAGCGCCGGGTGAGGCGGGCAAACCTTCGGCGAGCACTTCCAGGTCGGCTTCGGGGTCTATGTACGGATGTAGCACCTGATTCAGGTATTGGGGATCTATGCGCATCACGGCCTCTTTGCGGCTGATGATGCCTTCGTCGGCCATCTCACGCGCGATCTTGAGCGCCGCAACCGCCGTGCGCTTGCCGGTACGCGTCTGGAGCATATAGAGCTTGTCCCGCTCCACGGTGAATTCGATGTCCTGCATCTCCCGGTACTCGTTCTCCAACCTCTGCATGGTTTCTTTAAGTTCTTGAAATGCGTTTGGCAAAAACTCTTCCATCTCGGCGATGGGTTTCGGGGTACGGATGCCGGCCACCACGTCCTCACCCTGAGCGTTCATGAGAAACTCGCCGAAAAGACCCTGCTCTCCGGTTGATGGGTCGCGGGTGAAGACGACGCCGGTGGAGGAGGTGTCGCCCATGTTCCCGAACACCATCGCCTGAACCGTAACCCCGGTACCCAACTCGTCCGGTAGGCCGTATTCCTTACGGTAGCGTTTGGCCCGGTCGTTGTCCCAAGAATCGAAGACCGCCTGAATGGAAAGCTCTAGCTGTTTTCTGGGATCCTGAGGGAAAGAGTCCCCGGTTGCGTCCTTGACGATCTTCTTGTAGCTCTCTATAAGCTGCTTGAAGTCGTCAGCGGTAAGGTCCGTGTCGTCCTCGGCGCCGCGCTCGTCTTTGAGTGACTCTAGGGCTTCTTCGAACTTCCCGTGCTCGACGTTCAAGACCACGTCGCCGAACATCTGGATAAAGCGACGGTAAGAATCGTAGGCGAAACGCTCATCGTCGGTGCTGCCGGCGAAACCCTCTACCGCTTCGTCGTTGATACCCAGGTTCAGCACAGTATCCATCATGCCCGGCATGGAGACGGCGGCCCCGCTACGGACCGAGACGAGCAGAGGATCTTCTGCATCACCCAGTCCTTTGCCGATGGATTCTTCCAGTTTAACGAGGTTTTCCTCTATCTGCTCCGCAATCTCTTGGGATAGCTCGCCGTTCTTCATGTAATCCCGGCAGGCTTCGGTGGTGATGGTGAAACCCGGCGGCACCGGGAGATCCAGGTTGCTCATCGCCGCCAACCCGGCGCCTTTCCCGCCCAAAAGTTCCTTCGAGACCTCAGCAGCCTCGGAAAATTCGTATACGAAAGCTTCGTTCGCCACGGTCATGGTCCTTTCCCTAGCCCCGCGAGCCTGGCATTTATTCAATTCGGCGCTTTATGAGCCGCCTTTTCGATCCCTTTCCATCTCGAACCTAAATCCTTGCGAAAACTGGCTCTCTCCCCTGGCTCGCCATCGCGAGGTTTAGCCGCCATTCGCCAGGCGCCGGAAGAGGATGAGTTTGTCCCCACTTTCGGGCCGCTTCCTCTCCCTCGACGTTCGACTCTCTACGCTTCTACGTCTCGGACACCACCTTCTTTGCTTTCGGTATGGACGGCGCGCTCATGGAGAGTTCTTTGACGCCCAGCTCTATCAGCTTCGGTGCGAGTTCCGGGTCGGCGGCGGCTTCGCCACACACCCCGACCCAGATGCCGGCCTCTTCGGCAGCCTCACAAGTCAGCCCGATGAGCTTCAGCACCGCCGGATGGTCGGCACCTTGCAGGTGCCGTAGCCGCTCGTTACCCCGGTCGGCGGCAAGGGTGTACTGGACCAGGTCGTTCGTCCCGACTGAGAAGAAGGCGACTTCTTTCGCCAGATCCTCGGCGCAGATCGCCGCCGCCGGCGTCTCTACCATCACCCCGACATCCACGTCCCCGAACTCTGTACCAGCATCTTCTAACTCGCCCCGGCACTCCTCGATCAACTCCTTGGCGGAACGCACTTCATCGGCGTTGACGATCATGGGGAACATGATCTTGACGTTGCCGTGTGCCGCACTCCGCAGCAACGCCTTTAGCTGCGGTTTGAACAACTCTGGAACGTCCAGGCACATCCTGATGCCGCGCCAACCCAGGAACGGGTTCTCTTCCACGGGCTGTTCGACACCGGGTAGGTCCTTATCCCCGCCCACGTCCAGCGTCCTGAAGATGACCGGCTTCTCACCGAACGCTTCGGCCACCTTGCTGTAGACCTCGAACTGCTCGTCCTCCGTAGGTAGCTCATCACGCTCCATAAACAGGAACTCGGTGCGGAAAAGTCCCACACCTTCAGCACCCCACTCCAGGGCGTCTTCGGCTTCCGCCGCGGAGCCCAGGTTGGCGGAGACTTCTATGCGACGTCCGTCGCTGGTGTAGGCTTCGGCGTCTTTGTATTGTTCGAGCTCCTTGCGCTCTTCTTCTAGTTCCTTCTCTCGTTTTTCTATGTCCGAGATGGTGTCTTCGTCCGGGTCGGCGATAGCGTAACCCTCGCCGCCGTTGATCGCGACCGTTTCGGCCTCGAATGCTTCTTCCAGAGCCGTGCCCACGCCGACGACGGCGGGGATCCCCATGGAGCGGGCCATGATCGAGACGTGAGAAGTCTTGGAACCCTCGGCAGTTACGAACCCGAGCGCCATACCCTTCGGCACGCGGGCCGTGTCCGACGGGGCGAGGCTGCGCGCCAGGACCACGGACGGCTCATCTAAGAACTCGAGTCCGGTGGCGGCCTCGCCCATGACTTCGGCCGCTATCTGGCGGGCAACGTCGCGCACGTCGTCGGCGCGCGCTTGCATGTATTCATCTTCCATGTTGGCGAACATCTGGGCGTACTCCTCGCCGACCGCGAGGATCGCCGCCTCCGGGCTCTCAAGGTTCTTTACGCGCTCCTTAACACCGTCGGCAAGCTCCGGATCCTGGGCGAGTTCCGTGTGGGCGTCGAAGATCGCCGCCTCATCCTCGTTCCCCTGCTCACGCATCTTCTCCGCCGTCTCCGAAAGCTTCGGCACGACGGCCTGGACCGCTTCATCGAAGCGTTCGATCTCCTTTTCGACCTCTTCCTCGCTTATGCTCGCCCGGTCTGGCTCCAGCTCTCCAGCGTCGTGGACGAACACCGGCCCGACCGCGACCCCTTCAGAGGCCGCGACGCCTTCCATCCTGGTGACTCCTGCCTTCTCTACCATATGCGCGTCTTCTCCTTTCCCCGGCTCTTACCCAGAGCCCGATGACGCTCTTCTATAGTTTGGTGTTACGCCTCCGGTTCTGCGTTGGTTATAAGGTCGGCCAGCGCGTCCGCAGCCTCCTCTTCGTCATCTCCCTCAGCCCGGATCGTAAGCTCATCGTCCTTGGCGGCCCCCAGGCTCATCAGGCTCAGCGAGCTCTTGGCGTTAGCTTCTTTGTCGCCTTTGATCACCTTTATGTCCGAATCGTATTTCTTGGCTTCCTTAACGAACTCCGCCGCCGGACGGGCGTGGAGCCCTTCTTCTGGAACTATGGTTACTTCTCTCTCCTGCACTATCCATCCTCCTTCGTTCTGGAACCACTACTCACGAAACTACCTGTAAAGCCTGGACGCTTTAATCCTCCTCTGTCTGTTCGAGCGCGAGTTCTACCAGCGGATGGTCTTCATCCACCCCGGCGCATTGGCTCAATGCCGCCCGCTCCCCACGGTCACGGACCAACTCCTGCAACTCCACCGCTTCTTCGTCTTCAGGATCATCGTAACGTAAAACAGCGGAGATCACCTCCGCCAGGTGGATGGGCTCGTGGCCCAAATCCAACAACTGAATCGCCGGCGAGACGAGCCGCTCTTCGCGGCCCAGCTTCCGCATCGGGGTGCGGGCCACCCGGGTAACCTCGTCCGATATGTACGGGTTACTGAAACGGGAGAGTATTTTCTGCTTGTATTTATCGTGTTCGTCTTCGTCGAACCCGTGTTTCTCTACCAGCAGCCGTCCGGTCTCGTCCAACACGCCCGACACTTTCTCCCGCACCGAATCGTCCTCGACCGCTTCGGCTATGGTCGGAAGGCCGTTCGCGTAGCCGAGATACGCCACGGAGGCGTGCCCCGTGTTGACGGTGAACAACTTCCGCTCGATATACGGTGACAGATCCTGCACGTAGGTGATCCCGTCTACGTCCGGCTTCTCGCCCACTACCTGGGATTCATCCACCACCCACTCATAGAAGGGCTCGACAGTTACGTCCAGGCCTTCGGTACTCTGCTGCGGTACGATCCGGTCTACCGCCGCGTTCGGGAACCCTGCCACCTCTTCGAGGGCCTCGACATCGTTTGAATCAATGTGTTGCATCACGTAACCGTGAAGCGCTTCGCTACCGCCGACTATGTTCTCACAGGCGATCACGTTTACAGGTGATCCGCCGTTCTTAGCACGGGCGGACAACCCTTCGGCCAGAAGCTCACTGATAACGGGTAAGACATTCGGGCCGACCGCGGTGGTTATGAGGTCTGCCTCCGCCACTCGCTCGACGACCGCGTCCGAGTCTTCTTGGGAGTGTAGCGCCGTGACCTTATCCACGGTAAAGTGCTCTTCCGACTCGTCGGCCAGGATCACGTCGTAGTGTTGTTCCTTTTTCAGCGCCTCTACAACCTCGTCCTGGATGTCTACGAAAGTAGTTTCGTAGCCGGCCTGGTTCAGTACCTGGCCGATAAAACCTCGACCGATGTTTCCGGCGCCGAAGTGTACGCTTCTCATTTAGACAACGTCGTCGAAGAACGCCAGCAACTCGTCTTTAGACTCCGCCTGGACGATCTTGGCTACGTTCTCCTCGTCCGAGCAGACTTGTGCAATGTTGGAGAGTATTTCGAGGTGTTCGTCGCCCTTGCCGGCTATGCCGATTATCAACATCGCTATTTCGCCGTCACCGTAGTCCACACCCTCGGGGACTGTCAAGATGGAGAGCCCGGATTTCTCTACCCACTGCTTGGAGTCGCTCGTGCCGTGGGGGATTGCGACGGCGTTGCCCATGAACGTCGAGACGGACTTTTCCCGTTCGAACATCGAGTCTATATACTTCTCTTCCACGTATCCGTTCTGCACGAGTAGGTCACCAGCGCGCTGAATCGCCTCCTCCTGGGACTCTAGTTCTACACCCAGCTCTATGTTGTCCTTGACCAATACGTCGTCAGCCATCTTCAAGCTCCTTTCAGGTTAGTTTGTTGTGCAAATAGCGGCCAAAGATCCCTTCCAACACCTCCACGATCCGGCCCTCCGAACCGGTTTCGAAGACCTCCCGCTCCTTCGGTTGCTCGACCATCGCGACGGATATTTCGCTGATCGCCTCCAAGGCTACCGGAGACAGGCTAAGAGGCGCAACCATCAACAGGCTGCGGCGGACTTCCATCATCTCCCCGTCCAGACCCTCTAGCTCCAGAGGCTCGTCGAACTCGTGTACCGAAAAAGATGGCCGGTCGACGGAACCGTCGCGGGCGTGGAAAAGGGCCAGCGTAGTTTCAGGTATGCCGATGCCGCCGAGTTCCATGCGTGATAGCAAGCCCTGCTCCAGACTCTGCGGCTCGGAGATGAGGTCTTTTTCGTCGAGAGAGGCGCACATCAGCTTGACCGCCTCGTTCAGCGAGCCACCCGCTTCGTGCCGGGTGAGGAAAGCGTCGTCCACGAGCTCGGCTATGACCTGCGTCGCCTCCGCCATCTGGTGGAATTTCTCTTGGCCGCCGCCGAATACTGCCAGGGATTCATAGGCCGCCCGGTTCGTCCGGCGCTCTTCGAGGCTCTTGTTTCTGAGGTGGTCCCTTATACGCTCCAGGTCGTCTTCGGGTAGGAAGGGCTGTACCTGGACGTAAGAATCGCCGGGCGCCGGCAGAGAGACCGTGGACACCACCAGGTCGAAGTCGTTCAAATTCAACTCTTCGATCTCGAAGAGCGAGGAGTTTTTTATACTTTGGATCTGGGGGAAAGCGTTCTCCAGCCGGGAGGAGAGCATTTTGGTTGTGGCGATGCCACTGGAGCAGAGGACGAGGACACGTTGCGGGAAGCTCCCCTGGGCCCGGTCGAGAGCCGCCCCGAAGTGCATGGCGACAAACCCGACTTCCTCAGCTGGGATCTTCTCCTGCACGAACACCTTCTCCATACCCTCGCTTACGAGCTCGAAGAGCGATGGATAATCCTCTTTGACGTCTTCGAGGAGCGGGTTGTGAATACTCAAGTTCTCCCGCAGGCGGTGGATAGCCCTTTCGAGGTGGGCGAGAAGCCCCGTGTAAAGGGAGCTGTCACCGGCGAGCTCGACCCTGGTTTGATCTTCGACGTAGTGGACCAGAGTCTTCACCTGCGAAGCAACCTCCAGGTCCGAGGTCTCGAAGTAGTCTTGGAGGGCGTCGTTCTCCCTGAGCTTCGTGCCGCGCAAGTGCGTGGTCAAATAGCCGATCTCCTCATCGGGAACGGCTACGTCAAAGTTCTCTCCAATATCTCCGGCGAGGCTCCGGGCATAAGCGTACTCGTCCATCTTCTGGAGCCTCTGGAGCATTTCTTCGTCCATCGCGAGCTCTCCACCCTGCAAGCGACGCTCTACCATCAGCGCGACGTGAATAGTGAAGTCGGCAAAGGCGTCGTCGGCGATCGGGTACGGCAGGTTGCGGACCATACTCTGGGTCAGAGACTTCACCCTCTGCAAGCGTTCTTCATTGATCAGGCCGAGCAACTGGTCCGTCATGCCGCCCACAGCTCTTTCTGACGATGCAGTTCCGGTTCTCTCTTCCAGGTCTTGGAGGTGAGAGAGCAAAGCAGTCTCGTCCAGATTTTCGGAGATCAAGTATCGTATCGCCTGGCGACGGTCGCCTTCTCTCCCGGAGATCTCGACCCCGGAACCCCGTTTGCGCACCAACGAGAGTCCGAATTCCGCGAGCCAGCCTTCCATCTCGTCCAGGTCGCGGCTGACGGTGCCGATGGCGACTTTTAGACGGCTCGCGAGCGCCCGCAGCTTGATCGGCTGCTCCGCCATGAGTAGCACGCTGAGTAACGATAGCTGGCGTTCGTGCGGCGGCAGACTTACCGGGCCCATCTCGTGGAGATGTTCAAGCGCCTGCTCTCGCGCCTCGGGAGCTCCCTCGACGCTCACGCCACGGCCCGACTGCCTCACGAGCGTCAGGTCGTGCGAGCCGAGAAAGTCCGAGGCGGGTTGCAGGTCGCGGTGAACGGTCCGGGTGCTCACGTTCAGCCGGTCGGCAATGCCGCCGGCGGTGAGGCCGCTGGGATGGCGCAACAGGACTTCGATCAGGCGTATCTCCCGGGCCGAGAGTCCCATTGCGCCATGCCCCGCCCTAGACCCGGGCCGAGGCGATGTCGTCAACTAGTTCGTCGTATTTGGGGCTGTTCATGAAGTTCTCCACCGAGATGTGGTGGGCATCCGGCA
Organism: Rubrobacteraceae bacterium; assembly: GCA_965214475.1. Taxonomy (GTDB): domain Bacteria; phylum Actinomycetota; class Rubrobacteria; order Rubrobacterales; family Rubrobacteraceae; genus SIRX01. The sequence goes on from OZ243953.1 coordinate 1,734,808, forward strand.
CCTTGGACTTCGCCCGTTCCGTAAGGTCCTTATGGGTAATTATGACGTCCTCGTCGCCCGTAAGCTCGTTGATCGCCGAGTTGTCTACTTCGAGATCCAGCCCGGCGTCATTCGCCTTTTTGCGCAAGAGCGACGCGCCCATTGCGCTGGATCCCATACCGGCGTCGCAGGCGAAGATAACCTTCTCGATCTTCGAGTAGTCAAAGGAGCCGTTTTCGCCCTCTTCTTCTCCGTCTCCGTTCGACGCGGCAGCGCCGTTCGACCCACCGTTCTTGAGTTGCTCGATGACCTCGTCGTACTTCGGGCTGTTCATGAAGTTCTCCACCGAGACATGGACCGCCTCCGGCGTCTTCTCCTTCGCCCGCTCGGTCAAATCCTTATGCGTAATGATGATGTCCTCATCGCCCGTAAGGTCGCCGATAGAAGCGTTGGTCACTTCTATATCCAGGTCCGCGTTCTTGACCTTCTTACGGAGCAGGGAGGCGCCCATCGCGCTGGAACCCATACCGGCGTCGCAGGCGAATACGATGGAGTCGACGTGTGAGGCTTCGGGAACCGCCGCGACACCGGTCTTTTCTTTGGAGCCGTTAGATCCGTTCTCGCCGAGTTCGTCGCCGGCTTGACTCTTCTTACCCTTCATGTCCTGCATCTGTTCCGTAGCCTGCGACAGTTCGTCTTCGTCTTCCTCACTGGAGGAGCGTCGGATAAGCGGTGAAGCGACCAGGAACGAAACGGCCGTTGCCGTAGCGACACCCAGGATCACACCGATAAAGTTTCCGGGAGGCGTAAGCGCCAGGATAGCCAAGATGCTCCCTGGCGCGGGGGTCGAGACGAGTCCGACCCCTAAGAGGGATTCAACGAAGAGACCACTCGCTCCTCCGGCGACAACGGCCAGAAGCAGTACCGGCTTCATCAGGACATAGGGAAAGTAGATCTCGTGAATACCACCGAAGAAGTGGATGATCGCCGCGCCAGGGGCAGAGTTCCTGGAGACGCCGCTTCCTACGAACCAGTATGCAAGAAGGACTCCGAGACCCGGCCCGGGGTTCGTCTCGACAAGGAAAAGTATTGACTTTCCGGCTTGGCTTGCCTGATCCAGGGCGAGTGGCGCGATAATGCCATGATTGATCGCGTTGTTCAAGAACAGTACCTTCGCCGGCTCGACAAAGATGCTTACGAGGGGCAGAAGTCCCAAATCTATTATGAATTCGACGCCTGCACCGAGAGCATTACTTAGGGCGGTGACGATGGGGCTGACACCGAGCACGCCAACTATCGCTAAGGCACCACCGATGATACCGGCGGAGAAGTTGTTTACCAGCATCTCGAATCCCTGTTTGACCTTGCCATGGAGAAGCTCGTCAAATTTCATTATCAAGTACGCGCCGAGCGGCCCCATAATGAAAGCGCCTAGGAACATAGGGACGTCGGAGCCGACTATGGCACCCAGTGTTGCTATAGCGCCGACGACAGCCCCACGTACCCCATAGACCATCCGGCCCCCGCTGATACCGATCAGGAGCGGCAGAAGATAGATAAGCATGGGCTCCACCAACTGAGCCAACGTCTCGTTTGGAAGCCATCCATCGGGTATGAATAGAGCCGTGATCAAACCCCAAGCGATAAGAGCACCGATGTTCGGCATGACCATACCACTGAGGTAACTGCCAAACTTCTGAACCTTCATCCTGAGACTTGCGCTCGTCGACTCGCCCCCGCCGTTAGCGGTGCCTGACTGGGCCATTATCCTCTCCCTCTACTCGTTAAGGTGTTTAACCTACCTTTCACACGCAGTCTACGCCTGTAAACATGTTTGTGCAATAAGTTATTAAAGCTGTCTCGGCACGAAAGTTGTTGACAAAATGGGAGTAGAGATCCCAGGCACTACGGAGATCTCGCGATTGCAGTGGACTTTCAGAAGTTTCTCTCACAATCTCCGCTCTCGTCGCCACGCGTACCACCTCAGTCAAAGACGTAGGCCTTGCGTTAGTCCTAGACTTCCGCGTTGGTTACAAGGTCAGCCAACGCGTCCGCCGCCGCTTCTTCGTCATCTCCCTCGGCCCGGATCGTAGGCTCATCGTCCTTGGCAGCCCCGAAACTCATCAGGCTCAGCGAACTCTTGGCGGTGGCTTCTTTGTCGCTTTTGATCACCTTGATGTTCGAGTCGTATTTCTTGGCTTCCTTGACGAACTCCGCCGCCGGACGGGCGTGAAGCCCTTCTTCGGGGACTATGGTGACTTCTCTCTCCTGCACGTTTCGTTCTCCGCTTTTCCTGTCTCCGGCTCTCATATCAGGTAGGCTCCGGCCGCTGTGTGAGCACGACCAGAACCTGTTTTCTACAGGATCGTCTAGGACGCTTCGGAAGTTGCTTTTTCTTTATCCGCCCCGCCGGTGAACTCCTTTACCCCGACCACGAGTGCCGCGCTGACGACCGTACCGATAGCGATAGCCAACAGATAGAGCGGCCAGTTTCCGATTAGCCCGATGACGAAGATGCCGCCATGTGGGGCCCGCAGCGTCGCATTGAACGCCAGCGACAGCGACGCCGTGAGTGCCGAGCCGACCATCATGGTGGGTATCACGCGCAGCGGGTCCGCCGCGGCGAATGGTATAGCGCCCTCGGTGATGAACGAGGCTCCCATTACCCAGTTCGCCTGTCCGGCGCGCTGCTCGGCGGGGGTGAAGAGCTTACCCCGGACGGCGGTCGCAAGTGCGAGGGCCAGCGGTGGGACCATACCGGCGGCCATTACCGCCGCCATCGGGGCGAAGGCGCTGGCTTCGAGCCCGGCTATGGCGAAAGCGTAAGCAGCCTTGTTCACCGGGCCGCCCATGTCGAAAGCCATCATCGAGCCGAGGATGATGCCGAGCAGGATCGCGTTGGTTCCTTCGAGGCTCCCCAGCCAGTTCTCCAGCCCGGTGGTCGCCGAGGCGATGGGCTGGCCCAGCACCACGATCATTAGCGTACCGACCACCAGGACCCCGACGAGCGGATAAATCAAGATGGGCATGAGACGTTGAAACCCGCCGGGAATTTTGATCTTTTTGAGCAGCATGATCACGGCGCCGGCCAGGAGCCCGGAGGCAATACCGCCGAGGAACCCGGCTCCGATCTCGTTGGCGATGAGACCGCCCACGATTCCCGGCGCGATAGCGGGCCTATCTGCCATCGCGTAGGCGATAAACCCGGAGAGTATCGGGACGAGCATCCCGAAAGCGGTAGACCCAATCGTGAAGATCATGGCCGCTATGGTGAAGTTCTCGTAGACATCCACCTCGGTTACTTCGACTGCGCCACCGAGTGCAAATGCCAACGCGATCAGGATGCCACCCGCCACGACGAAAGGGATCATGTAGCTGACGCCGGTCATGAGCCAGCGTCGCACTTCCGCGCCCCAGCCGGAGCCGCCCATGTCCGTGGGCACGCCACCTTCATCTTCGTCTTCTTGCGCCTGGGCCTCCGCACTCTCCTGGCCTTCACCCTGCTCGGCGGCCTTTACGGCCCGCTCGACGACCTCGCCAGGCTTGTCCATAGCTTCCCTGAGCCGGACCTCTACTTGCGGTTTGCCGTCGAAGCGGTTTCGATCGGCGACGGTGGCGTCAGCGGCGATGATGATCGCATCGGCGTCTTTTATCGTCTGCTGGTCTACAAACTCCGCGCCGGACGCACCGTGGATCTCTACTTCGATCTCATGTTCTGTATCTTTGACCGCTTCTTCGAGCGCCTCAGCGGCCATCGCGCTGTGGGCGATGCCCGTCGGGCATGCGGTAACCCCTACGAACTTCATACTACTGCTCCTTTTTCATTTCGTCTCGCGGCGCAAAGTTCACCCGCGCTAGGTAGAGATCTGCTCGCGCATCAGCTCCACAACCTGCTGCTCGTCCGATGCCTCGCGCAGCGCGGTGCGGAACTCGTCGTGCATGAGCCGACGGGCAAGCTGCTGGAGTACCTTTACGTGCAGGTTGTGCTCCCCATCGGGGGCGGCGATCAGGAATATGAGATCCGCCTTCTCTTCACCGTAGTCCAACGGCTCGGTAGTCCGTCCGAAAGCGACGCCCGCCTCGGATACCCCCGAAGACTTGGCGTGCGGGATGGCTATGCCCATCTCGAACGCGGTGCCGCCTGTCTCCTGTTCCCGCGCCATGACCGCCTCCACGTAAGTGTCGCGGTCGGAGAGCCGGCCATCCTTGTCCAACAGGTCTGCGAGCGCAGAGATAACCGACTCCTGGTCGTTGGCCTCTATGTCCAGGGCCACCAACTCTTTGCTGGTAATGTCGTCTATAGAGATTTCGCTCATCTCGGTGCTTCTCCTTTCAGTTTTCTTTCCATGTCAAACTCCGTGCGGAGGCTTACCGCCTCCCGGTCCAGATCCCCCGGCGTAGGTCCTCGCGAGCCGGGTAATCGCGTGGCCGCCGCGCCCCAGGCAACCGCCTCTACGAGGACGGCCTCCCGATCCCCCGCCGCGAAAAGGAACCCAGCCAGCAATGAATCCCCGGCGCCTACCGTGCTCCGGGGGGTAAACGGCGGCGTGTCAGCGTGCAAGGCGCCCTCCCCATCTAGCAGAATCGCCCCATCCGCCCCCAGCGAGACGAGAACATTGCCGACACCTCCGGCCCAGACCTCCTTTGCTGCCTCCAGTACGTCGCCGAAAGTAGCGAGTTCCCGTCCAACGAGCTCGGATAGCTCCTCCAGATTCGGCTTTATGAGGTCCGGTCCTTCTTCGAGCGCCGCCGCGAGCGGCGGACCGCTGCTGTCTACGGCGGACCGGCAACCGGCATCCCGAGCGAGGGACACGACCCTCGCGTAGAGATTCTCGGGCACGCCGAGCGGCATGCTGCCACAGGCGGCCACCCACGTTGCGCCGCGCGCCGCATCGGCCGTCTTGCTGAGCATCCGTTCCAACTCATACTCGGAGAGCTGAGACCCGGAGGCGTTGATCTTAGTTCCCACACCGTTCTCCTCGGCGAGGCTGACGTTCATGCGGACCGCCCCATCTACCGGGACCTGGATCAAATCAACCTCCGCACCTTCAAGCAGGGACAGGAACTGCTCTCCGCTCGGACCACCGACCGGCGCCACAGCCTGAGAAGCCGCCCCATTGGCTATGAGGTTGCGGGTGACGTTGATCCCCTTGCCGCCGGCCTCCACTGACATAAACTCGGACCGCTGAACCTCTCCGCGAACCAGCTCATCCAACTCGTAGGTGAGGTCCAGGCTCGGATTGGGCGTAAAGGTCAAGATCACGAGCTTTTCACCTCTGCTCTAGCGGCGCACGCGAAGCGCCTCACGAACTCGATACGAGCAGATAATTCTAGACTCCCATCGTTCACTCTCAGGGCCGGAGAGTACCTTGCTCCAACCGTAGACTTTTCTTCGTATGTCTTTCCGGTACCCACAGCCCTCTACCCCTAATATCTTCACACCGGCGTGGCTCCTTACAAGAACCATAGCGTCATTCACCTGTTGCGTCAAGTGTGAATGTTTTGGTTATATGTGCAGAACTGTATTGTAACTTACAATTCTAAGGGATACGGTGACGTTGGTTAGAAGAGCGGATACGCGAGTTGTGGCACAATTGTTTGGGCACTCTCAAGAGGATGTGGATGTGGATATAGAACAGCGTCGCCGGAACGATCTAACAGAAGACGGGTTGTTGTTGTTAGCTGAGGTAGCGCACCTCTACTACATCAAGAACCTTACCCAAGAGCACGTTGCAGAGCGCATCGGGGTGTCGCGGTCCAACGTGTCCCGCATGTTGAAAGAGGCGCGGGCCCGGGGTCTGGTGGAGATAAGGGTCCACGCGCCGTTGACGGCGGCCACGGATCTCCAGGAGGAGATAGAGGAGCGTCTCGGTCTCCGGGAATGCCTCGTTCTATCTAATCCCAGGGTAGGGACCGATCCTAGCCAGCCTACCGACAGAGTTGCCCGGATAAGCGCACTGGGGGCCCGTTATCTGCAGCAGAATATCCCCGACGGCAGCACCGTGGGCGTGAGTTGGAGCAGCACCGTCCATCACGTAGTCAGCACCAGGTATCTACAGGAAAAAAGCAACTCCACCGCGGTCCAGTTGATGGGCAGTATCGGCGGGTCTATCGTCGAGCTCGACGGTGTCTCCATTACCGCGCGCCTCGCCGACGTCTTGGGCGCGAAGGCTCACTACCTGCACGCCCCCATGCTGTTCTCGGAGGCTTTCGTGAGAGATGGCCTGCTGCGCGACCCGCACATCCAGAAAACCCTGGAAGTAGCCCGGAGCGCAGACTTCATGGTGGCCTCGGTCGGCATCATAAACCGGAACTCGGGACAGTACCGTACCGGCTACCTCGACGACGACGACCTGAAGCACATCCGGGCCCAGGGAGCGGTCGGCGATATCTGCGGTTCCTACTTCGCCCGCGACGGCTCCCCGGTCCGACTAGAGATGAACGAACGCACGATAGCCATAGAGTTCGAGGAGATGAGAGCCATCCCGAACCGTATCGGCGTCAGCGGCGGACCCAATAAGGCGCTCCCGAATATCGGCGCCGTGCGCGCAGGTTTACTCAACGTCCTGATCACCGACGAAGACACCGCCCATGAGATGCTGGACCTCTTGAACAGTGAAGACTCCGCAACAACCTCCAGCGCCCACACGGCGTAATCCCCAGTTATTCGACGGCGTTCACCGGCCGCCAAGTTACACGCTTGTAAACCACTCGCAACAATTTGATAACAGGATCTAATTTCCCGCCAATCACCCTTGTTTGCAACTCCAAGAGGAATAGAATCAGAGAATATATGCACGTAGCATATAGTTAGAAGTGAGTTTGATATTGCGAATGAGCAAGTTCGTACAGAGTGCTGTCGAGAGGAGGTGGTTGATCACGAGTACAGGAACCCTTATAAGGACACGAATGGACGGTTGGATGCCCGAGTTTCTCCGGCGATTTGGGACGGCTCTGGCTCGTCTATGGTCGGAGAGAGGTCAGATCCTCCAGAAAGCACTGGCCGCGGGCGTCGCATATTGGATTGCCTCGGTCCCACTCGGCCACGAACAGCCGGCTTTCGCTTCGATAGCGGCGCTCATCTCGTTGTCCGTCGTAACCGGTAAGGAAGGCCGTCAGGCGATAGAGCTGGTTTTCGGTGTGGCTTGCGGCCTTGCGGTAACCAGCCTCTTGATCTCGGCCATTGGTTCCGGCGCGTTGCAGATAGCCCTCGTCGTAGGTTTGGCAACAGGATTGGTAATGTTCTTCGGTGGGGGAGCCTTGTCCACTACCGAAGCCGGAGTGTCGGCGCTCTTGATGGTAATTCTCGCGTCACCAAGCTCTGACCTGACGGGCGAACGCTTTATCGAGGCGCTGGTGGGTAGCGGCATGGCATTGGTCATTCGGGCGATCTTTCCCCACAACCCCGGCGAGACGGTCGAGAAGGCGGCGCATCCGATCTTCGATGAGTTCGTTGGCGTACTGGAGGAAATCTACGAGGCACTTTACACAGGAGACCTCGGACAGGCAGAAGGCGCCTTGAGAAAAGCGCGGCGTATAGATGACCGGGTAGGCGGGCTCAAGGAATCTCTCGAAGCTGAATACGGCAGCGTGCGGCTCTCCCCAACTCGAAGGCGGTCGCTCGGCCGGCTCGGTTTCTACGCCCGGGCCGCAGACCAACTCGACCTCGCCGTGCGTGATAGTCGAGGCCTGGCCCGCGCCGCGGTTGCCTTGGTACGGACCGATGGTGCGAACCATGAACCCCTCGCCGAGAGCGTCCTGAAGCTGGCCCAGGCAGTTCAGGCACTGGACATATATCTCGAAGACCCCGAGCATCCACTGGATACCCGCAGCTACGCGCTGCAGGCCGCCGGTGAGGCTACCATCGTGCTCCACCAGCGTAACGACCTCGAAACCAACATGATCGTCGGCCAGATCCGGTCCACAGCCCTGGACCTGCTACAGGCCTCCGGCATGGACTACACCACGGCGACACAAGAGCTGGACGCCGCCGTCCTCCGAGCCACAGACGCCCGGCATTCGACATCCAAATAAAGATCCCGACGAGCAGACCAGTTCTTGTCGGTAACGTGCGTAAATACCGTGCCGCTCCGCTCAAGAACTACATAAAGATCGGATAAAACACAGAGTCTGACCGCTCGTTCCGCCGAGACCGCTCCACCCCGGAGCCAGCTCGCTTTCGACAAAATCTGCTCTTGTAATTCAAAGTTCACTAAAAGCTCATAACAGGTTCATCGGCACATGTTTTCTTTATCTGGAACTTAGCCACGACGGAGGAGGCCGCGTAATGAACCAACAACCTGAGGACCTGTACTCGGAGACTCACTCATTCGGGAGACGCTCCATGCTACTGCGACTCTTTTCAGCCATCCTTGCAAGCCTGGGGGTAATTTTCTTTGTTTTCCTGTCGGCGCCTGTTGCCAAAGCGCAAGAGATATCGGTCACTACAGGGGCAAATTTCGGAACTACCACAGGCCAGCAGGTGGTACAGGAAGCTCTCAAATACGAAGGCGTTCCCTTCGTTCTCGGCGGTCCTGCGGCGTGTGTACCGGGGTGGCAGATGGACTGCACCTGTCTCACCACCACCGTTTTCAGGAAGTTCGGCTTTGAGCTCCCCGACGTGCCAACCGCCCTGGTGTACTATGGCGCACCGGTCTACGGACCACCGCGAGCCGGGGACGTTCACGTGTGGGGCCCACCCGGAGACGGTACGGGTGGACATGTCGCCATCGACATGGGTAATGGCAACATCGTTCACGCCAACATGGGAACCATGTCTACCAGCGTCACGCCAATGTACGAGGATCCCAACTACCTCGGCGTCTGGAGGCTCGTTTATTGATCTCCGGCAGCGCAAGGCAGAACCTCTACCGCTGCTCAGGACTAGGGCTAGTCTTCTTTGCGCTTTCTCGAAACGTAGCGCATGAGACCGTCCACAAGCATCTCATAGTTGCCGGCTAGATCGTAGTGCTCGCTCTCTTCGGGACTGGCGCCTTCAGTAAGCATCTCGGCGTCGCCTTTGGCTTTTAGCTCGTCGGCGATCTGCTCCCGTTCCGCTCCTTCGTCTATCTGCTCCTCGACAAAGAGCAGCCAATCCTGGAGCCGTTGCTCCAGCTCTCCCATGTGCCGGTCCACGTCCTCGTAGCTTCCGTAGTGCGTTGGACAGACGACCTGTGGATCTATTTGCCGCACGGTCTGTATGCTCTGCATCCAGGCCTCCACGTCTATCTCCGGCGGCGGCGTCGGAGGCCGGACGTAAGACTGTCCCGGCAGCCGGATGCCAGCCACATCCCCGGCGAAGAGCGTCCCGAACCCCGGTTCGAGGTAGGCGAGGTGGTGGTAAGCGTGGCCCGGCGTATAGTGGGTGGTGAGAACTCCACCATCAATCTCTATCTCCTCGCCGCCTTCGAGGGACACGAGACGGTCTTCGGGGACGGGGAGCACTTCGCCCCAGAGCTCTTCCATCCGGTCGCCGTAGATGCGGGTCGCGCTCTTGAGGAGTTTGGATGGGTCTACCAGGTGCGGGTGGCCGATCCCGTGTACGTAGAACATCGCGTTCGGCAGAAGCTCCGTCAGGTTGCCCGAAGCCCCGGAATGGTCCAGGTGGACGTGCGTCAGAAAGACCTGGCTCACGTCCTCCGGCGATACGCCGTTTTGCTTCAGTCCACCCATCAAATCGTCCAGACACGTCGTCGGGCCGGTCTCCACGAGCGCCGCCGATTCGTCTCCGATCAGCAGGAAGGATGCTATTACCTGCTCGGTCCCCAAGAAGTTCAAATCTATCGTCTCTATCTTCATCGCTCTCCCCTGTGATCGTTTAACGCGGATTATACAGGGGTACTTTGGTAGACTGCCGGAACCGCAAATGAGGAGGATGTTGCTTTGAACCTGGAACTAATGCGTGAACTCTCTATCCCGACGGACTCAAAAATAGTGCTGCTCGTCCTCGATGGGCTCGGCGGCTTGCCCAACGAGGATGGCAAGACCGAACTGGAAGCGGCGAACAGTCCGAACCTGGATTCCATTGCCGCCGACTCGGATCTGGGACTCTCGATCCCGGTCGCCGCGGGCGTAACCCCCGGCAGCGGCCCCGGCCACTTGGGCCTCTTCGGGTACAATCCCATTGACTTCCCGGTCGGACGCGGAGTCCTAAGCGCGTTGGGTGTCGGGTTCGAGCTGGAGCAGAGTGATTTGGCGGCCCGCATCAACTTCGCAACCAAGGACTCTGAAGGCAAGATCTCCGACCGCCGCGCCGGACGCATCCCAACCGAAGAAGCCTCCAAGCTCGTAGACGAGATCAACGAGAAACTAGACCTCGACGGCGTGGACGTGCAACTGTTGCACGAAAAAGAGCACCGGGCCGTCGCGATCTTCCGGGGCGGAGACTTCTCGGACGCCCTCAACGACTCCGATCCCCAACGCACCGGCATGGAGCCGCTCCCGGTAGAGGCGCAGGACGACACCTCCGAAGCAAAGAAGAGCGCGGAGATCGCCAACGAGTTCGTAGAAAAAGTGAACGAAATCCTGGAAAGCAAGGAGCCGGCGAACACCGTGCTCCTGCGCGGCTTCGGGATGCATCCGAACCTGCCCTCCTTCGACGAGGCTTACAGTCTGCGGGCTGCGGCCATCGCCGCCTACCCGATGTATAAAGGCCTGGCACGCCTGGCTGGGATGGAACTCCTTCAGGAAGGCGAAGGCATCGCCGGGGAATTCCAGACCATGAAAGACAACTGGGACGATTACGACTTCTTCTTCCTCCACGCAAAGCCGACCGACGCCGCCGGCGAGGACGGAGACTTCGAGCGCAAGGCGGAGGTCATAGAAGAGGTGGACGGCCTGCTACCGGACCTGCTCGAACTCGGCCCCGACGTGCTCGCCGTTACCGGAGACCACGCGACGCCTGCGAAGCTCTTGAGCCACTCCTGGCACGGGGTCCCGTTCCTGCTCCGCTCCGAGTACACGCTACCTACGGCAGACAGCTTCGGAGAACGCACCTGTGCGAGCGGCTCGCTGGGCGTCTTCCAGGCTGAAGAGATCATGGGCTTCCTTATGGGCAACGCCCTCAAACTAAACCGCTACGGCGCCTAGGAAAAAACAACTCGCCGCCTTAGAGCAGGAGATCATCTCCTGCCGCCGCTGCCCGCGCCTGGTCGAGTGGCGCGAAGAGGTCGCCCGCGAAAAGCGAGCCGCCTTTGCAGATGAGACCTATTGGGGAAAGCCCGTTCCCGGTTTCGGCGACCAGGAAGCGGGCGTAGTTCTTCTCGGACTCGCCCCCGCCGCCCACGGAGCAAACCGCACGGGCCGTTTCTTTACCGGCGACCGTTCGGGTGATTTCCTCTTCGACGCGCTGCATCGGACTAGATTTGCCAACCAGCCTGTCTCTGTCAGTAAGGACGATGGACTACGCCTGGACGGACTCTGGATCTCCGCCGCCGTCCGTTGCGCCCCGCCGCAGAACAAACCTACATCCACGGAACGCGACAATTGTCTCCCCTATGCCGCCCGCGAACTAGAGTTGCTCTCGAATGCAAAGGTGATCCTCTGCCTCGGAGCCTTCGCCTGGGACGCCGCCCTGCGTCTCTTCGGCGTGCGGCCGAAGCCGAAGTTCGGCCACGGCGTTGAGCATGAAGTCGGCAGTGTCATGCTGCTTGGCTGCTATCACGTCTCTCAGCAAAACACCTTTACCGGGGTCCTTACGACCGGAATGCTAGACGACGTGCTGTTAAGGGCGCAGGAGCTAGGAGCTTTGTCGAAACGAGCCTGAGCTTTCTGCTGGTAAAATGTCTCGGATTTGGGAAAGTTCTGTATCAGAACGTTGCAGTTCCTCACTCTCGCGCTGATCACGCTACTAACAGGTGCTGCTTGCTCCGGCGAAGACACCACCGAACGAGAGCGTACGCGGGAATTCGTGGAGGGAACCCTATCCTCACCAAAACCAACTGAAATCATGGAGACCACCGCGACTACTGGTGAGACTACGGGCAACACGGTCGGGGCGCCCACGCCAGACATCTTACTCCGCCTGGAAGGAGATCCCAAGACTACGTTCTCCGGCATTTGCACCGTCGGCACGGAGGAGAGCGTGATCAGTGGCAAAGTCCCTAATCTCTACCGCTTCGATCTGGACGATCAGAGCCTATCGTGCCGCATCCAGAAGCGAAACCCCGGGAGGGGCAGCCTGCGGGCGGTCCTGCTCTCCGGCAACAATACCCGCTCCGTCCAGCAAACCAATTCCACAGGTAGCATCATAAGGCTCTCGCATACCGGCGGGTAGCAAAGCTACAATAGTCTCTCGAACTCAAACTATCAAGGGAGGCGCCCGTGAACCGCGAAGAATCCTGGGAACTTATGTGCGAGTGGACGGAGAGCGACTCACTACGCAAGCACATGCTCGCCGTCGAAACCGCCATGCGAGCCTACGCCAGAAGGTTCGGCGCCGACGAAGAGAAGTGGGGCATCACCGGCCTCTTGCACGACATGGACTACGAAAAACATCCCACGCCCGCCGAACATCCGATGGTCGCGGTGCGCGAACTCGAAAGCCGCGGATACCCCGAAGACGTTCTGGAAGCCATAAAAGGCCACGCCGACTACCTGGACGTGCCCCGCGAAACCCTGATGGCAAAGACCCTCTACGCCGTAGACGAGCTCTCCGGTTTTATAACCGCCTGTGCCCTCGTCCGGCCCGAAGGTCTCGAAGGACTGAAAGCCAAGAGCGTCCGCAAGAAGATGAAACAAAAATCCTTCGCCGCAAGTGTAAACCGGGAGGACATAGTCCGGGGCGCAGAGGAGTTGGACGTAGACCTTAACGAGCACATCGAGTTCGTCGCCGCCGCGATGCAGGAAGAATCCGACACGCTGGGGCTCGCCACTAACAAAGGATAGCGCGCCCCACCTTTGCTAGGATAGACGAGCCCATAGAAGATAGGAGCAACGTGCTGCGGGTCATGGTGGTTTTCGGCGGACGGAGTGGAGAGCACGAAGTGTCTCTCGTCTCGGCCCGCGCCATCCTCGACACTCTCGGGCAGAGCAGTGGCTACGAGATCGTACCCGTCGGTATAACGAAAGAAGGCCGCTGGCTCTCCTCCGGCGACCCAATGCGCGAACTGGAGAACCGTAGCGCCGACGGAAGTGGTCTTCCAGCCACCGTCTCCGACAAACTTCCGGCAAACCTAGGCCGCGCCGACGTCGTATTTCCGGTCTTGCACGGTCCCTATGGGGAAGACGGCACCATCCAGGGAATGCTGGAACTCGCGGGCGTCCCCTACGTCGGAAGCGGGGTGCTGGCGAGCGCGGCGGGGATGGACAAGGTGACGATGAAGAAGATCTTCGCCTACCACGACCTGCCACAGGTCGAGTGGCTCGGCCTCACAAAAGAAGACTGGAACAAAAACCGGGGAAAGCTCGTCCGGGAGGTCGAAGACTCGTTGGGTTATCCGTGCTTCGTCAAGCCGTCGAACCTCGGCTCCAGTGTCGGAATAAGTAAGGCTCAAAACTCCGAAGAGCTGGAAGCTGCCGTAGACGTCGCCGCGGAGCTGGACCGGCGGATCATCGTAGAAGCCGCTGCCAATGCTCGTGAGATAGAGGTAGCGGTGCTCGGCAACGAAGAGCCGAAAGTCTCCGTGCCGGGGGAGATCCTGGTAGGCTCCCACGATTTCTACGACTACGAAGCCAAGTATACCGAAGGAGAGAGCGAAGTCCTGGCCCCCGCCGATGTACCAGAAGACGCCGCCGAAAAGATACGGGAGATAGCCCGCGCCGCCTTCAAAGCCATAGACGCCGCCGGGATGGCCCGCATAGACTTCTTTCTGGAACACGGGACTGATCGCGTACTCCTCAACGAGATCAATACCATCCCCGGCTTCACCCCCACGAGCGTCTACGCCCGCCTCTGGGACGCGAGTGGTCTGCCCTACGGAGAGCTGCTCGACCGGCTCATCAAGTTGGCGCTCGAGCGTCACGAAGCCAAGTCCTATAAAGCGACCACTTGAACCCTCTATTCGTAGCGCTTTTTCAGGAGACCACCAGTGGCAAAACCTCGGGCCTCGAAGACGCAGCGGACGCAGCCGCGGACGCTGGCAAGGACGCAACCAGAGACACATTTGCGGTCTTCGAGGTAATCAACACGTTCTTCGCGGGTGCCCTGGACTATGTCACCAGTTCGGGATTCGTAAGCAACGTTATCGCCTCGTTGGTGGTTGTGGCGCTGGGTATTCTGGTCTACCGGGTCTTGACGCACGGGGTGCCGCGTGTGCTAAGGTGGCGGCGCGGGCAGCAAGCGTTCCTGGACGCGGAGGCGGTAGAGCGCATCAAACGCCAGGATACGGCCATCGCGCTCTTCCGGAATGCGTTGCGGTACGTGGTCTTCGTGATCGTCGTGCTCTTTGTCCTCTCGATCTTCGTCCGCAATCCGCTTCCGGCAACGGCTGGTGCGACCATTCTGGCCGCCGTGCTGGGCTTCGGGGCGCAAAGTTTTCTGCGGGACGTCATCGCGGGGTTCTCGATCATCTTCGAGGGCCAGTACAGCGTCGGAGATTTCGTCAAGATCAGTCCTCCTCAAGGGGTAGAGGGCGTGGTGGAAGAGGTTGGCCTGCGCATGACCAAAATTCGGGCGCTCTCCGGCGAGGTCCACTACGTCCCCAACGGCATGATCCAGGGCGTCACAAACTACGTCTCGGGCGAACAACGCTTCACCCTGGAAGTTCAACTCAACGACGCAGAGGCCGCTTCGAGGGTCCTCGACGCTCTGGGAGAAGCTTCAGACCTGTACCTCACACCACCCCGGCTCGTCGGCCGAGAGGAGAACGACGGCCGGGTCCGGCTGCGGATACTGGCCGGTGTGCTACCTTCGATGTCCTGGCTCGTGGAGGAAAACCTGACCGAACGAATAAAAGCCGCCGCCGGTGAAGAATGCCTGGCTTCGGAACCCCTCATCTACAAGGTGGACCAGTCGAGCCTCCGGCGTATACGAAGCCTCATACCCCAGGAAGAGACCCACAAAGAACAAGCCCCTCCCGGCGCCTAGCTCTCTTTCTGCTCTCCGGGGCTCCAGTCACCGCGCAGGTGACCGTTGGTCTGGGCTTTCTCGCTGGCTTGCCGCTCCCGTTCGAGTCTCTCGGCTGCGGCGGAGAGTAGCTCCTTTAGTTTCTCCAGCCGATCCCGCTCGTCGGTTAGCTCCAGGATCTGCTGCCGGGTCTCCACGTCGAACTCTATGCGACCCGCGATGGCAAAAGAAAGATTCCGGTACGGGGGCTCCACTTCTATGTCCACCGAGCCTTCGGTTGCGGCCTCAACGACCCGCTCCAGTAAGGCCACGCATTCCTCGGCCAGTTCCGTAACGTCGTCTTGTTGCTCCTCAATGTACTCGATCTCCCCGACGTAGTACGGCTTACCGGTGAGGACATTGTTGAGCTTGAAGCGCCGCGAGCCTTCTACCAGGATCACCATCCGCCCGTCGTCATAGCGCTCGACCAGTTCCACGATCCGGGCCGTGCAGCCCACGTTCCTGGTGCCCTCGTCGTCGGCCAGCACCATCCCGAACTCGGTCTCTTCTTGGAGGCACTGGTCGATCATCTGCTTGTAGCGATCCTCGAAGATGTGCAGCGGCTGAGGCGCGCCCGGCATCAGCACGATGTTCAACGGGAAAAGCGGTATGTCAGCCAAGTGGACGCTCCTTCTAGTTTCTAATCTTTGATTCTATCCTACGGACAGGAGGTCTCACCGGATGCCCACACCCGCTATCATACGAGTATGGAAAAATCGGACAGGACACATGAAGGTCAAGTAGCACTCGTAACCGGCGGCGGACGGGGTATCGGCGCCGCCACGGCAAGGGTTTTGTCCCTGGCGGGAGCCGCCGTCGCTGTAGCCTCACGAACCGAAAAGGAAGTCGCATCTGTCGTCAAGGAGCTCTCCGATTCCGGCGGCGTAGCCATGCCGCTCATTATGAACGTCACCGATGAAGACTCTGTTTCGAACGGATTCGAGAATGTCCGTTCCGAATTTGGCCCCGTTACCATCCTCGTGAACAACGCCGGCACGCCGGGCGTACCACTCCCCGTAGCCGCCACAGAGCCGGAAGAGTGGCGGCGGGTGTTCGAGGTAAACGTAACGGGCGCCTTTCTCTGCGCCCGAGAGGCGCTGCCACAGATGGTCTCCCGAAACTGGGGACGCATCATCAACGTCTCTAGCGCCGCCGCCCGGCATCCCGTAGCCGGCATGGCAGCTTACAGCGCCTCGAAGGCAGCGCTGGATCAGCTAACCCGCGTCCTCGCCGCCGAGTGTGAGCCGTACAACATAGCTTCCATCGGCGTCTATCCCGGTGTGATCGACACCCAAATGCAAGAAAAGTCCCGAGGCTTCGGGGCGGAGATCGTCGGCAAACAACTCGACCGCATGTTCAACAACTACCGCGACTTCGGGATGCTCCGGCCGCCGGAAGAGCCCGCCGAACTCATGAGCTACCTCTGCACCCCGAATGCCGCCCGCCTGAACGGGCATATCGTCCGTCTGGAGCAACTCGAAGCACTAAAGAGCGAAACCAAAGGAGAATCGTGACTCTATCCGGTAAGACCGCTATCGTCACTGGAGCCTCTAGCGGCATCGGCGAAGCCACAGCTCGCGGAGGGCGGCTGCAACGTCGTTCTGGCCGCCCGCCGCGAAGACCGGCTGATAAAGCTTGCTGAGAAACTCGGTGAGAAAGCCCTCGCCGTTCCCACGGATGTCACGGACGCCGCAGACTGCGCCGCGCTCGTGGACCGCACGACAGAGCACTTCGGCGGACTGGATATCCTCATCAACAATGCCGGGCTGGGTTTCTACGGCTCCATAGCTGAAGGGGATCCCGAAGAGTGGCGCACGATGCTCGACGTAAATGTGCTCGGCGTACTCTATGTTACGCAAGCCGCAGTGCGACACACGATCGAGGCTGGGTCAGGGAACGTAGTTTTCGTTTCCAGCATCGCCGGTCGCCGCATCCCGACCCCGGAGCCACAATCTACGCTGCCACCAAGCACGCCGTAAACGCCATAGCCGAAGGTCTTCGTATGGACCTAACGGACAAAGGCATACGTTCAGTTATCGTAGAGCCCAGCTTGGTCCGCATAGAGTTCCCCGAGGGTCCCAACTCAAGCGCCGAAGAATTCTACGCGAATAAAGACTATACACCTCTCGAAGCCGAGGACATAGCCAACGCCATACTCTATGCTCTGGGACAGCCCGCCCGGGCAAGCGTCAATGAGGTTCTAGTTCGTTCCACCGAACAGACGAGACAAGTGTTATTCAAGCACTTCAGCTTTTCAGCACGCTGCCTACGACAACTTTCAGCATTTCAGCGGGGTAGTTGTATCTGCTAATGGGTATGACTCTCGCGCACCCGCACCTCTACACGATTTTTAGCTGACTAGCTGAGAGGCTGAAGTGCTGACCAGCTTCGGAAGCTACTCGTCCTTGCTGATCCAGTAAGTAAAACCCAGAAAGGCCGTGTAGAAGGTCATTACCAGCAAGAAACCGGCGAGGAGTCTCATTGGTCCCGAAAGCTCCAGCATAAGGAACGGTTCGATCATTCTCCTCCCCCACCTCCCACGAGGCTTTCACCGGCCGGGCAGATGTACTCGCCATTCTCTTTCTTAGTGACGAGTTCCTGGTCCAAAGTGATGCAGTCGTAGATCAAATACCCGGGGTTGTCGCTGCTCCCGGCTACCGCAGGGCCTTCCTGTACCCGACGGGCCGACTCGCGGGTGTAGCCCATGGTGACCATCGCAAATATTACCGTTGCGGCGCAGGCCATCAGAGCGAACTGGCTCCAGCGGCTGGCCCGGCCCCAGTGGAAACCCTCCGCCGCTGCCTTCAGATATAGCGCCACCACGAAGAACCCGACGAGCATCAGGCCGATTAGGCCGATGTACTTCCACGGGTACATGCTCCCCAGCGGTATCGCCGTGTCTTCCCCGTTCGCGAACACCAGTCCGATCTCAGGGATGAAGGATGTATCAGCCGGGATGATGTTCAGTATCGTGAACAGCCCCGTGAAGCCCAATGCCCCTACCGCGAGCTTGTGCAAAATCGGCATAGGCTTTACGGCGAACCGCAGCTTGTGCACGAAGTATGCCGTCGAGGCGATGCTCATAACCGCGATCCAGATGACCAGCACGTTGAATACCCAGGCCTGCTCTCCGAGCATTATGCGGTCGAAGGCCGCCGGAGAACTCTCACGGATACCCTTCAGATAGCCGTAACCAATAACCGGCTGGATGATGAGGAAAGCAAAGCCCCAGATGAGACCGAAGTGCCCCATCCAGTCGTAGTACTCCCGGTCATCTTCCCGCGTACTCCGCAGGTAACGCCAGCCACCCCAGCCGGCGATCAGGAACCCGGCGTAGGAGAAGTTTCCGATGAAACGGTGCATGTTCAGTGGCACATTTGTCTGGTTCAAGAAAGTTTTGGCAACGTCGTTTACCGGGGCTTCTGCCGGGGTCAGCATGTAAGAAGCCACCGCGTCTATCATGGTCATCGCCATGAGGCCCATAAAACCCGCTATAAATCCGAAGACTACGTGCAAGGTCTTCCGGTAGGCGAGCTTGTCCCACACGTTGTACCAAGCGTAGACGATGATGATCTGGCCCAAGAACATGAAAGCCTCGACCAGAAATACCCAAAAAAAGATGTTTTGGAGGTAGGAGAAGAAGACTGGGAACAACGTTATCAACGCGAGCACGAACGTGATCGCCAGGGCCGCTCCGGAAGCAAAGAGCAACACCACGAAGCGCGCCAGGTTGCGCGCGAAGCGTTCGTATCGTGGTTGTTTGGTAACCAGTCCCAAATACTCGCTCGTGGCGGCTATAAGAACCGCACCGATAATGAACGCCGCGAATAAAATATGCGTTTGCACGAGCACGGCAATAACGACGTTCTTGCCAATTATGGGGACTTGAAGGTCACCTATAGGCATCCTCTAATCTCCTTCTACCCGCCGGGGAAGTTCATGATCCGGCTGAGACCGAGCAGCATGTTCAGTACCACGGTAAACAAGATCAGAAGACCAATTATCACCGCGTAAGGCCTCCTTACGGGGCTGTAGAGCGGCTCGCTATCCAGCCAGGGCATGGCGAACATCAGTACGATAAAGATCGTCGGTACTACGACGGCCCCAAAAGCCACCAGCGCATAGCCGGGGAAGAACATCAGCATCTGCTCGTAGAAGAAGAAGAACCATTCCGGCCGCGGCACGTAGTCGACGGTGGCCGTGTTTGCCGGCTCCGAGAGCGGAGCGGGGAAAGCGTAAGAGAGCACGACACAGGCTATGAGCAGTAACATCGAAACCCAGCCGTCCTTCAAAACCTGCCCCGGGAAAAATCCCATGGTCTCGTCCGGTTTATCGAAGACGTTATCTTCAGTAATTACTTCTTCTTCGACGGGTTTTGCCTTGCCACCTGCTACTTGCACTGCTTCACCTCTCTTTCTTGATTACACATTAATAATAACAGTAACGCGTAACGGCTATTGGTAAACGCTCTTACTCTCGACCGTTTTCTTCCCCGCTTTTCCCGCGTCCGTTCTCGCCATAGCCGTTGGTTTCGTAGTCGTCGTCTTCGTACTCGTCTTCGCCCAACTCGTAGCGGGCGTACTCTTCGAGACGCTGCTGCTCGTGGAGCTTGGCGAGCCGGTCGCTATACTCACCCTGCGTACCGAACTCTCCGTGGAACCGCAGCAGATAGAGGTGTATGCCGATAAACGGCGCTATGGCCGCCGGCAGCAACCAGACGTGGATGGCGAAGAACCGCGACAGCGTGGCCGGTCCCGCAACGTCGCCGCCGAGCAGGAAGTTGATCACGTACCCGCCGACGAACGGGGAGTAAGAGCCGATCTTCATACCCACGACGGAGGCCCAGAAGCCGTCCTGGTCCCAGCGCAGGAGGTAGCCGGTAAAGGCCAGCCCGATCACGAGCAAGAGCAGTATGACGCCCGTAATCCAGTTCCACTCCCGCGGCGCTTTGTATGAGCCGGAGAAGAACGTACGGGCCATGTGCAGCCCGATCACGGCCAACAGGAAGTTCGCAGACCAGTAATGGATACCCCGGATGACGTTTCCGAAGTACGCCTCGTTCATTATGAAGTAGACGGAGTTCCAGGCGTGGTCCGTCGTTGGGACGTAGTAGAAGAGCAGCAGGATGCCGGTGAGGAACTGGAGCGATATGAGGAAAAGCGTCGCGCTCCCCAGCGTGTAGAGCCAGGCGCCCCGCTTCGGGACCGGTTCGTAGAGGGCGTGCTCCAACTGAGAGACTATGCCGGTCCGGTCCTCCATCCAGTCTACGATGACCTTGCTGGCGGTTTCGGTTTGAGATCTAATTCTGCTAATCATACTGTTCCCTCTCTAACCTCTGGCCTTTCCTAGACTACGTAAGGCTCCTGCGTACTGATGCCGGGTATGCCTTTTTTGGTGTCGTACTCGTGCTTGACGTAGAGCTTTCCGTCCTCGCGAATTTCGTTCTCGACGTACTTGTACATGCCTCGCGGTGGTGGACCCGCCACGTAGGCGCCGTTGATGTCGTATATCCCACCGTGGCACGGGCAGAGAAACTCTCCGTGACCGCCCACCACGAGCCAGCGCACCGGGCATCCCAAATGGGCGCAGGAGTTAGAGAGCACGTTCAGATTTTTGAGTGCCGTCTGACGTTGTTCCTGCGAAAGATTGCCGCTCAGGTCTCCCAAAGATTTCGGTTTTTTGCCATCCTTCCAAGAGAGCCAGATGGCATTCTTAACCACGAAACCCCGGTCGGACTTCTGGGCCTCCGGGAACTCTTCCTGAACTTTACGCTCGCCGTAGATCTGGTTTATAGGAAACTCGACCTCGAAGACCTTGGGTTCTCCCTCCGGCACCTCGCTGATCGGGCCCACTTCCTGCCAGCCCGGCGAGATATCCGATTGGCCGAGGATGTTGGTCTTGATGACCGGGCTCAAGACAAAAGCCGCCGAAGGGATTGCAAGCAAGGCTCCCATAACGGTTCCCACGAGACCAAATCCTAGGAAGTCGCTCCGGGTCATAGGGTCTTTTTGTAACTCAGTCAACTCTCTCTACCTCTTCTAGAAAGTCCTTGTATCTCAAAAAACATCAACGTCCGAACCCTTCCGGTGGAGGTCCGCTCTCTACCGTAAAGTCTGGTTGATTATATACCGTGAATGGAACCCTGGAGTTCGACTTCATAAAGCCCATGTTAAGCGCCACGACCGCCGCCAAAACTCCCAGTCCCATAAGCACCACCCGATACCCGGTTCCGGGACTACCGTAGCGGAACCGCAGCCGGCCCCGGAAGTAGGTGATGAAGGCTCCCAGCGTCGCCAGGATCATCACCAGCAACATTATGTAGCGCATGTAGAGAAACGGAAACGCCGCGAGCGGCGAGATGGCGTACAGTCCGGCTACCGCCGCTACCAGGGTAAAGAAGCGTATCGGTACCCGGCCTCCGCCCTCGGGATGCCTTACGGCCCCCAGGTACATGGCGACGTTCGAGAGTACGAACAGCCCGACCACCAGCCAAAGGTTTATCACCAAGAGGTTTCCGTAAGTTCCTCCCTCGATGAGTCGCTCGTACGAGCCGCCTGCCGCCGCCTGGTTCGCAGGGTCGTCGGGCTGGGAAACTTTAAGGGAGTACATCATGGCGAAGCCTATGACGGGCTGGAGCATAAGAAAGCCAGCGCCCCAGGTAAGCCCGACCGAGGTGGTCCAGTCGTAGAACGCCCGGTCTTCCTGGGTCTTGGAGCGAATGTACATAAAAGAAGCGTACGCCGCCAGCGCGAAGGCCGGCCAGGAGAGGTTGGCGAAGGTACGGTGCAAGACCATCTCCACGAACATCGGGTTGAATATACCTTGCAGCGCGACACCGAAGTTGGCGACGTTGCCCTGCGTGATCTCGATGGTGTCCGCCCCGCCGCCGGTGGTCATGTAGGTGTCTATTCCGGTCATAATAACCATCCAGAGCCAGATAAAGAACCCCATGGTGAAACCGAAGAGGATGTGTCGCCCCTTGTAGAGCACGCTGTAGCGGTCCCATTTATAGTAGTAGGTGTACATTCCCCACAGGGCCAGGCCCATCGAGAGCATTGCGATCGCTATAAAGTAGAAGAAGTTCGTGAAGAGCGAGGTGGTTACCTGAGGATAGAGTCCCACCAACAACACTATGAACAACACCGCGAACGTCGCGCCGGTGCTAAAGGTCAGAACGTTGAAGCGCGCCAGCGAGTGCGCCAAACGGTCCATTCGCGGACTGCCGGTACGTGCACCCCAGGCTTGCAGCACCGGGGCCGCCAGCGCGAACCCTACGAACAGCTCGGCCCAAAACATATGGACCAACATCGAAAAGCCCGTAAAGAACCTGGCCCCGCCCACCTCGGACATAGCGCCGGAGAGGTCTATTTGGGCCAGAAGGTGAAGCCCCGTCGAACTAATTGTGCCCAAGATTTATACTCCTTCTAGGCGCTGCCGGTACGGTCCAGAACTGATTCTCCACCGGAGCCTCCATCCGAACCGTCCTCCAGATTTCTTGCCCCCGACCGGTACAGGATAGCCTGATGTATGGCCCGGGGCTCCAACCGTTCATCGACGATGTAGTAAGAGGCGCCGCCGCTCTGCAGTGCCTCTCGGATAGGACGCAACGAGCGCCGGTCGCGGGTGTTTGCAAAGACGAGAACCCTGCCGAGCTCAAACTGGTCATTCCAGGACTCAGATTCTTCCCGCGGGGCCTCCATGTCGGTGAGGATCGGGGTGACCCCGACCCGCGTGAGAGATCCCGCAAAAAGTATCGCCGCCAGCGATACGAAAACCACGAGGGATGGAATCCCGATACCGGGTGTCGTAATGGCAAAGAAAATGCCGAAGATGATGAAAGCTATGGCGAAGCCTATGGGCACTTCGAGGCCGCGTCGGTCATCAGGAATCACGATGTAGCGCGTTCCTTCTGGAAATGGCTCCGGTTCGCCAGGATCTCGGCGCTTGAGGACCACGGTCAAGTCTTTCGGCTCTACGCCAAGCTCACGTATTTCAGCCACGGCCTGGTTTAGCTCTTGGCCGTCGTCTATCACCCCGATCACCGTATACTCGGAGACTTGCTCCGGTAACCCCCGGTCTTTTCCCAAACCAGCTACCTCCATAGAGGATAAAGTCGTGTATCCGATTTTTACGTCCGGCGTTTTATTCACCGTGCCACAGCATACATGGTCATGGTAATTGATACCAGACCCTGCAGCCAACGCTCAGGTATCTCTTTCACACCACGACACTGAAGCAAGCCCTTCTTGTGAAGATGTACTCTTCAACCTCTACCCGTTCGGTTAAACTGTGGAGCATGGATACGCGCAACAGAGAGCAGCCTTCGGAGCTTGGCGGTTACGTGGATGGTCACTACGAGGAACGCGGGCTCGGGGCCTGGCTCAAACGCAATCCATGGCTACTGCTGCGCCTGTTTATGGTCATGGTTTTCACCTTCGGAGCCTCTACGGTGGCGGCGAACTTCACTTATGGCCTGCAGTGGAATCCGGTGGAGTTGAGCGTAGAACAGATCAACGACAGCAAACTACCGGCGAGACTAGAGATCGGGGACTACGTCGAGATCCGCGGCACCCCCGACATACCTGACGGCTTGAAGCCGGAGGAGGTCGGCAGACCAAGCTCGAAGGTCGGGTCGGCGTCCCGCTACAGCACCGCATACTACTACTACCAGTTGGAGGAGACGGACGACAACCTGCTTCTCCAGAGCATAGAAAACATACCGGACCCGGAGACGGAAGAGGTCGTTTTGCAAGGCAAGCTCTCGAACGTGGGCACGGTTATCTTTCACGACACGACCCAGGAAAGTCTCAGCTTCACCAACCTCCCCAGAAACGAAAGCATTCCTGTCATAGAAACCGGCGACACTCCAGAATACTATCGGCAGATCTTCCCCGCTTACTCGGCAATAATCGGCTTGGGGCTTCTCTCAATAGCTTGGCTCTTCTGGAAACGGAACAAGCCTTTCGCTTAGAGGGCCGGACTTCTTGAGTGGGGTCCGTAGCCACTAGCGATAACGGGTTCACGACGGAGATGAAGCAATCATCAGTATAATCCCATTTAGACGATGGAAATTTCTAGAAAAGACATACCAGTCTCCGAAAGGGCCCGCGAAGAAACCGCCGCTTCCACCATTATAGAGACTAACGGGCTCACGAAAGTTTACGGACGGGTAGTGGCGCTGAAGGATTTGGATCTCAGAGTCAGAGAGAACTCTATCTTTGGTTTTCTGGGGCCGAACGGAGCGGGTAAGACCACGGCCATGAAGTTACTTTTGGGACTTTCCCGCCCAACCTCCGGCTCCGGCACGGTCTTCGGAAAAGATATCGCCGCCGGTAACTTCGAGATCCGGCGTAGGGTAGGCTACCTCGCCCAGGACCCACACTACTACGGACACATGACGGCGCGCGAAACGCTCCGGTTCGCGGCGCGTTTTTTCTACTCCGGCCCGGAAACGGCCGTCGAGCAGCGCGTAGAAAACTCGCTCACGCTCGTCGGACTTTCGGATCGGGCGGACCGCAGGATCCAGGGTTTCTCCGGCGGCGAGCGGCAGCGGCTCGGACTCGCCCAGGCCCAGCTCAACGATCCGGAGCTACTAATCCTGGACGAACCAGCCGCCTCTCTAGACCCGATGGGCCGCCGCGACGTACTCGAAATCATAGAGCGTTTGCGAGAGGAACGGGGCACGACGATCTTCTACTCCACCCACATCTTGGATGATGTCCAGCGCGTCTCGGACTCGGTGGCGATCCTCAAGGCCGGCCACCTCCTAGCCCAGGCCCCGATAGACGAACTGCTCTTGGTCGAAGGCTCAGGGATCGCCGCCTACGAAATCATCCTTAGGCAGAACGCCGAAGACGAACTGGAGAAAGCCCGGACACGCCTCCGTTCGCAGAGCTGGGTCGCCTCGCTAGAAGAGTCTCCGGGTTCTTACGGAGAGCAGATCTGGCTAGTAAAAACGACTGACGAGTCGGCGGCTGAGGAGAGTTTGCTGCGGGTGATCTTAGAGGGCCGAGGCACGAAAGTCCTGGGCTTCGGGCGAAAAAGGCAGAGCCTCGAAGAGGCCTTTTTCGCCCTTATAGAAAAGGGCGGAAGCGGTGAAGCCTAGAGTAGCTGCCGGAGAGAAAGCGCGAGTGCCTGCGGAGCAGGAAGAGCAGAACGTTCTCGAACCGGCGAAAGGGCCTCTCAGCGGTTTCCGCAATTTGGTCGGCAAAGAGAACGGCGAGTGGACGACCGGCCTGTCGCTCGTGGCGCACGGTGTAATCTGGATACTCATAGTCGCGCTCGTTTCCGTAGCCGTAGCTTTTTTCCGGGGCGAGATGGGTTCGGGTGACTCTCCAAAGAATCTGAACGACGCGGGAGCCCTGATGTTCTTTGTTCTCGGGGCGGTGGCCTCGGTCATCGCCGTGGTCGCCAAGACGCAGGGTGCGATCATCGGCGAGAAACAGCTCGGCACGGCCGCGTGGGTCCTCTCGAAGCCAGCTTCTCGCAGGGCGTTTGTTCTAGCAAAGCTCGTGGTTCACTTCCGCTGGCTGCTAACGCTCACGCTGCTCTTGCCAGCAGTCATATTTTATGTCCTTATGACGGCCGTCTCTACCGTCCCCCCGCCGCCGCTGGCATTTATCGCGGGGGTCGGGGTTCTCGCCCTGGGGCTTCTCTTCTATCTCTCGCTGTCGTTGCTACTCGGCACCGTCTTCGAGAGTCGCGGGGCGTTGGCCGGGTGCGTCTTCGGCTTTATGGTCGCCGGGTTCATGCTCGCAAACTACGCGACCTGGCTCACAGCGGCCTTTCCGTGGCTCTTCTTCCAATTCGGGTACGACCTGGTAAAGCAAGGCTACGTTCCCCTTTACAGTTTGGTCTCCCTCCCCGCCACCGCACTCTGGATCTTCCTGTTCATCTTTCTAGCCCTACGCCGCTTCGAGCGCGCCGAACTCTAGCTGCTTTGCGCTAAACGCCCCAGCGTAAATGCCCATAGTGACATTGTCCCTCTAGAATAGACCTGACCTTGTTGCTATATTGGCTACGCATATAGCATAATGCCGGATATTTCGACGAGGGGAGAAGCTTTTGGCAGGTTTTTTCGGGTTCTCTGAACGCGGCACCAACTTTCGCACAGAGATGATAGCCGGGCTAACGACGTTCATGACGATGGCTTACATTATCTTCGTCAATCCGGCGATACTCGGTACCGAAGGCACAGGGCTCCCGATATCAGGCGTATTCTTCGCAACCTGCGTAGCCGCGGCGGCAGCGTGCATCGCAATGGGCCTATTCGCAAACTTCCCGGTAGCATTGGCCTCCGGGCTCGGACTAAACGCTATCGTGGCCTTTACCCTGATACTGGGCCTCGGACTGTCCTGGCAGGAGGCGATGGCGGTCGTAGTGGTCGAGGGAGTCCTGATCACCATCCTGGTACTTACGAACCTGCGCGAGGCAGTCTTGAATGCCATACCCATGTCGCTCAAGTTCGCCATCGCGGTCGGCATTGGACTGTTTATCGCGTTTATCGGTCTGAAAAACGGCGGCATCGTGGTCCAGGATTCGGCCACCTACCTGGCACTCGGAGACTTTACCCGAGGGCCCGTTCTGCTCGCCGTCGTCGGACTCATCTTGACGCTCGCGCTCGTGGCGCGCCAGATAAAAGGCGGCATTCTCGCCGGCATCTTTCTGACGGGGGTGATCGGCATGATCTTCGGCATCATTCCGCTGCCGGAAGCTATCGTGGACTTCCAGTTCGACACCTCGACCATCGGCGGCGGCGTGCTGGCGGTGCCGCAGGTACTACAGCTCTCGCTGGTACCGGTGATCTTCGCCCTCTTCATGACGGACTTTTTCGACACGATGGGAACGATCATCGCCGTCGGCCAGGAGGGCAAAATGCTGGACGAAGAGGGGCGTCCTCCCCAAACAAAGCGCATTCTGCTCGTTGACTCCCTGGCAGCCGCCGGGGGCGGAGCCATGGGAGCCAGTTCCGTGACCAGCTACATAGAGAGTGGTTCGGGGGTCGCGGAGGGTGGTCGTACGGGGCTCACGAGTGTGGTGGTCGGTTTGCTCTTTCTGCTGGCTTTGCCTTTCGCCCCACTGGTCGCGGTATTCGGTGGTTCCATCCCGATTCCCGGGCCCGAGGGAGGAGAACAGATTTTCGTCTCCCCCGTTACGGCTCCGGCGCTCGTGGTAGTCGGGTACCTGATGATAACCTCCGTCCGCTTTATCCCCTGGGACCAGGTGGACGACGCCATCCCGGCCTTTCTCACCATTCTCACCCTACCGCTGACCTTCAACATCTCGTACGGCATAGGATTCGGTTTTATCTCGTACGTGCTAATAAAAGTGGTTCGGGGCAAGCCCGGCGAGGTTCATCCTCTGCTCTACGGGGCCGCAGTCCTCTTTGCCTTTGCTTTCGTCTGGCCCGCCCTGCAAAGTCTGCTCTCCTGATGTTGATCTTCTAGTACGGAAAATGGGCCTCGGGAACTAGGTAGAGGTTTACCGGCCTTTTTGGTGGGGTAATCAAACCCTGACTAGCGCAACGTGTGAAACCTATTATATATTTGACGGGGGTATGAAATGTACCGTCCGTTAAATACTATGGTAGGGGGGAGGTGAGTAGAAATAGGTATAACGGCCATAATCACTTGGATAGTAATAGGAGCTATCGCCGGAGTTCTGGCGAAATGGGTCATGCCGGGTCCGGATCCAGGCGGATGTATAGTCACCATCCTCATCGGGGTGGTCGGCGCTTTTATCGGAGGCTTTCTGATGAGAATGTTCTTCGGCGGCTCAGGGGACGTTAGCCTGAGCTTGGGCTCGATCCTAGTGGCAACCTTGGGAGCAATCATACTGTTGGCTGTATACCGGTTGATCACACGTCGAGCAGCATAATCGCGTAGGATAGAGGCTAAGCAAGCGGCGATGTTGCCGCATAACGAAAGGAGCCCACGTGAGTGAGCAAAAAGGTCAGAAAGAAGGCGGCAAAGGCCAGAAGAGCGGCGGCGATAGCCCCCTCAAGACGGATCGCGGCCAGACCAGCATTCAGGATGGCGTAGTCGCCAAGGTTGCCGGCATCGCGGCTAACGAGGTCGAGGGTATCCGGATGGGTGGCGGAGGCTCCCAGGCGGCCAGCGGTATCATGAGCAGCCTCACCGGCGGCAGCGGCGGCGGACAGACCCGCGGCGTGGCCGTCGAGGTTGGTGAAGAAGAAGCGGCCGTAGACCTCACGATGACCGCCGAGTACGGTAAGTCCATACCCCAGCTCTCCGAGGCCGTGCGCCGTAACGTGGTGAACCGGGTAGAGAACTTGGTGGGCTTGAGCGTCACCGAGGTGAACATAACGGTGAGCAACATCTTCTTCCCGGAGCAGGAGCAGGATCAGCAGCAGATAGAAGGCGAGTAACATCGTCCCCGAAATCTCCAAGGTCTAGGTAGATAGATTGGCAGACAACCTACAGCTTGCGAGGGCCGCACACGAAGCGGCCCTCGCCACAAAAGGCGTTCACAGGCTAGGCGCCGGTCGTTTCGTGGAAGCGGCGACCTATGGCGCGGGCGAGAAGGTAAGCGGCGTCGTAGTTACACCCGAAAGAGTCGAGGTCCACATAGTAGCCACTTATCCGCTAGACAAGCCGGTTCCGGAGCTAGCCCAAGATGTTAGGGAACGTGTGATCCCCGAGGTAGAAGGCCGAGAGACCGACGTTGTCGTCGAGGACATCGAGGTGGTCGGAGAATGAGAATCTTCAACAGGATAATAGTCATATTGCTTCTCGCCGGTCTTATCGTGTTGGGCATATTCGGCGTAGTCTACAGCCTGGGACTTCTCGGATACGCGCTCTCGGACCTGCCGCAAATACTGGGACTCCAGCAAGCCTACGATGGCGCTGTGGAACTGGTAGACGACGCCGAAAACGGCACTCTCATACCCCTCGTGGCGTTCATACTACTGGGCATTGCTTTGCTCGGTCTGATCCTGCTGATACTAGAGTTGAAGCCTCCGGCGCCGCGTCGGGTCAAGCTTCAGGACAACACCTATGCCACCCGCGGTTCGGTCAAGAACCAGGTCCTCGCAGCGGCAGACCAGACCTCCGAGATGATCAGCTCCTCGGCCAAGGTCAAAGCCCGCAGGAGCCCTGGAGCAAAGGTCAACCTAAAAGGCAAGATCCGCCGGGGGGAGAATCAGCAAAGCGCTGGTTCAAGCATAAGAGATCAAGTCGCGAATCATTTGGGCAATGTTGGCATACCGGTAAGCCGGATCAAGGTTAAACTCTCAGAGGCTGACCCGCGTTCCGGCGGAAAGAGGGTAAATTGAACTTTTTCAACCGGCTCGTAATGCTGATCATCGCGCTAGTCTTGATAGTGATTCCGGTCTTGCTGTTGTTGGTGGCCTTCGGACTTATCTCCGCAGACCTAATTAATCAGTACACTAATTACCAGGGCGGCTTGCAGGCTTTGGGCAACCTTCAGATGTCGGATTTTACCCAACAGGTGCGAACCATAATAGCCATCGTGAGCGGCTTGGTTGCGCTCTTGGCCCTCATCTTGTTGTTGCGGGAACTCACTTTCGGTCAGCGTCTCGCAAGAGACGTCGTCGTAGAGGACACGCCGGGTCAGGAGACCGTGATCAAAACGGGTGCCGTATCCAGCCTCGTGGAGGGCGCAGCGCGACGGGCCGGCGCCGAACCTTCGAAAATCTCCCTTAGCTCAAAAGGCAACGCATACAGCGTCCTCTGCAAAATAAAAGTTCCAGAGTCCGGCAACTTCAGTGAGATATCCGCTGACACCAAACAGAACATTCAGAATGCGTTGGATCGCTACAGCGTGTCGCACAGGGAAATAGAAGTCACCGTACTGGGGACGTCATCTTAGAGAGGAGCAATAGAATTGGCTAATTGGACCAACAAGCAGTGGGGCGCCGTAATCGGCGTAATCCTGGTGTTCTTACTAGTCATTTTGGGCCCGGGATATACCGCGCTCGCTATACTTGTCGGAGCCGTTGGATACCTGATCGGGAAGTTTCTGGACGGGGAGATCGATTTGGAAGATCTTCGCGCCCGGGCGCAGGGTAGACGGTAGTAGCTTTCACTTAAAACCTTCGTGAAAGTCTGTAGAAAGTAAGTGTTGAAGTCAGGGTAGAAAAGGCGAGGAAAGGGAGGCAAACATGCAACTAGCTCTTCTGCAATTAGATGAGCTTCAGACAGCGACATCCAACTTCTTTCTGTGGTTTACCACGGGAGGTATGTTGCTCGGTACCATACTCTTCCTGTACTGGGCAACGACCGGACAGCCGCAGAACTATCACCACTACGTAACGAGTGCGGTCATCACCCTCTGGGCTTCGATGATGTACATAGTAATGGCCGTCGGCGCGGGGGCCTCGATCATCACTGAGCCGGACGGTGAAGCCCGGATCTTCTACTACGCCCGTTACATTGACTGGACGATCACCACACCTCTGTTGCTTTTGGGATTGGCCTGGGTGGCACTGGGTAGCATAAGCCGTAACCCGCAGGTCGTCCTGGGTCTCGTTGTTGCGGATGTCGCGATGATTCTGACCGGTGTGCTCTCCGGGGCGTGGGCCGGTGGTTTCAAGTGGTTCTGGTTCGTGGTTAGTTGCATCTTCTTCCTCGCGGTTCTCTTCCTGATTTGGGGCCCGCTCCAGACGGCAGCCCAAAGTGGCGTCTCGCCGGAAGCGAGCTTGTTCTATCCGCTGGCGGTAATGCTGACGGTCCTGTGGTTTGCCTACCCCGTAGTGTTCCTTATCGGCACGGAGGGCGTCGGAGCCATTTCCATCGGCTTCGAGGTGTTCTTGTACGCCATACTGGATATTCTTGCCAAGGTTGGCTTCGGAATAATCCTGGTGGGTGGCGTCAGAAGGATCCGGGAACAGGGCGCCCGGGCGTAAAGCCTAATTAAAGTGGTATGAACCCAGGAGGGGCGGCATCTCGCCGCCCCTCCTTTTTGCTTTCTATAACCACCCTAAAAGTTATCCGCCACGATAGGCGGCGATGTCGTTCATTTGTGCCTCGACCCAGTGTTCTATGGTGTTCGACCGGACGATTTCTTGAAGCTCTTCCGCCCTCTCCCGACGCTCTTCAGCGTTCATGGAGAGGGCCTCGTAGATGGCCTCGGCCTGCTTGTCTATGTCGAAGGGGTTGACGGTAAGGGCGGGACCACCCAGTTCCTCGTAAGCGCCGGCGTTCTCAGAGAGGACGAGGACGCCATTACGTTCGTTGATAACGGCGGCTTCCTTGGCGACCAGGTTCATGCCGTCGCGTACTGCGTTGACCAGCAACACGTCGTAGTTCTTGTAAGTCGCAACAGAGCCGGGGAAGTTATCTTCCATCGAAAGCTCTATAGGGTCCCAAGATTCGGTACCGTGGCGGGCATTGATCTCCTCCACCGTCTTCTGGACTGCCTCGGCATACTCGGCATACTCCGGGACATCTTCACGAGAAGGTTGGACACGGGCCAGAAACGTCACCTGCTCTTCCATCTCGGGGTGTAGCTCCAGCATCCTGCCGAAAGCCTCAAAACCCCTGACGATGTTCTTCGAGAGGTCCATGCGATCCACACGGGCGAGAAGCTGGCCGGGGAGATCTTTGATCGCCCCTTCCTCTTCTTTCACCGCGTCGCTTTCGGCCAACTCTTCGAACTCGGCGGGATCTATGGAGATCGGGTAAGCCCGAACCCACACCTCACGGCCGTCTTTGTATACGATGCCCTTTTCGACGTCTCCTTCTAGCCCCAGCACTTGCGCGGCGGTCTCTATAAAGTTTCGGGCGTAGCGGCGAGTGTGGAAGGCGACCATGTTTGCTTCCAGAAGGCTCTCCAGCACACCTTCCCTGATGTATTTGGGCAGGACGCGCCAATAGTCCGGCTCGGGCCAAGGAATGTGTACAAAGAGAGAGACGAAGGCCTCATCGGCATTGTCTCCAAGGCGCTCGCGCAGAAACAGCGGGACCATGTACAGTTGGTAATCGTGCAGCAATATTATCGGCGACTCTACATCCTCTACAGTGCTGGCAACTGCTTCGGCAAAATTCCGGTTTACAGCGACGTAACCATCTTCCCATGCCTGGTGGGTCTCATCTCCGAGTCGTGGCGAGTACGGGAGATTGTAGAGGCCGTGCTGGACGAACCAGAGTAGCGGGTTGGCTATCTGGTTGTACATGAGGTCGTAGGCTTCTGTGTCGTGCTCGACGAGAGTTACGCGCAGGTCCTCTACTTCGTATGGAGCTGACTCTTTCGAGACTTCGACATCCTCCTCGCTCATGGCCGAAGCGATCCAGACGGTGTTCTTGCGCTGGTTTACGACGGCGTTGAGGGCGGTTACGAGTCCTCCGGCACCCCGAGAGTAGTCTCGCCCGCCAGACTCCGCACGCGAGAAGGTCACCGGACCCCTATTGGAGACGATCACGAATTGCTCACCGTTGTGCTCCATTGTTCCCTCCCCGATTTCTGTGCTATGCGCTGTTTGGCTGTGCTACTTCTATACGCCCAGTAGTTTAGCGAAAAGCACGAGGTCGTCGCGCAGAAGACGGGTGGTTAGGTAGTGGTCCCGGACATGTTCCTTGCCACGGCGTCCCAGGTCGTGGGCGAACTCTTTGTCCTGGAGTATCTTGGTGCAGGCCTCTGCGGCCTCGGGGATAGTATCTATGAGTAGTCCGCCACCATTTGTTACCTGCATCGGGATGCCACCGACCCTGCTGGCGACCGTAGGCCGGGCTTTCCAGAGTGCCTCGGTCACGACAAGCCCGAAACCCTCCCGGATGGACTTCTGAATGACCACATCCGCCAGGGATTGGAAGGCATTCACCTCGATGGCGCCGACGTTGGTGAGGTTCGAGAATAGGAATATATCCTGATCGTCTGAGGCGTAGTTGACGGTCTTATACCAGTAGTCCCAACCCTCCGGGTCGTCGTGGGCCATGGAGCCGATCAGGACAAGCTGTACTTCGGGTATCTCCTCTTTCACGGTGCGGTAAACGTCTATAACGCCTAGAGGGTCCTTCCAGGGGTCAAAGCGGGAGACTTGAACGATAAAGGGGCGATCCGTATCTACCCCAAACTGGTTCACGATGTACCGAGCATCGTCCGAGGGAAGCGCCATGTTTTTCGGAGAGAGCGGGTCTATAGCCGGAGGTATCAGGACGAGGTTCGGCAGGTCGAGGTCCGGTGGAGTGTACTCCTGCATGGTGTAGATCTGGGCGTCGTAGTCTTTTATGTACGGTTCCAGATAGTCCAGCACCTGATGGTTCGGGGTCGAGGTGTCTATGTGGCAGCGCCAAATCCACTTGGTGTTTGGCGAATATCCGCCGCTAAAGTGCTTCATCAAAGCGGGCTGGGGATCGTGGACGAAGATTATGTCCCACTCCTCCTCCAGAGCCGCCGCCGACTGCCGATTGTACTCCTCGTAGATTGCCCGGTCTTCGACGCTGAGGTCGTACTCAGCACCCTGGAGCGCGTTGTGAAAGCTCTTGGTTACGTTGAAGAAGGGTTCTGCCCCAAACATTACGTCCCACTCAGTCTGCAACCCCGCGTCGCGCATCAGGGGAACCAGAGTATAGAGGATCTCCGCCACCCCACCGCCGAAGCTGGTGGCGTTGATGTGCAAAACTCGGGCTCCATCCAAACGTTTCCCGAGATCCTGCACCTCGTCGTAGAGGTCCCGGCGTATGATGCTACGGTAGTCGGCAAGCGATTTGTTGCCAGGATTTACTCGCTGTAACATGGTTTCCTTACGGTCACTGGATGGCTACGGAACTCGATACGACAAACTGTATACGAACGTGATGGTTCCGCGCAAGCGATAGACGAGGAAATTTATGTAATTGAGTACTTTTAGCCGGTTTTGTCGCTGGGAACTACGGAGGGCTGTAGGACCATCCTGAGTCGCGTCCCACCGCCAGCGACGGTTTCGAGGGCTACCTCGTCTACCAGGCTTCGTATTACGGTGAGGCCAAACCCTCCCTGCGAGCCAGGATCTCCGGTAAAGTCTTCCTCTTCGAAACCTTCACCAGCGTCTTTCACGGTGATTTCGATCGCCCCGGGTAAGGTTCGGTACTCTATCTCGAAAGACTCTACCTCTGCGTGCCGGATCACGTTGGTAGCGGCCTCGGTAATAGCTAGCTTCAAGTCGTAGATGTCTTGGTGTTCGAAGCCTGCAAGCTCTCCAACCTGGGACACCACGAGACGGGCGAGCAGCACGTACTCTGCCCGGCTCGGAATTTTCAGAGAGATCGGCTCGGATATACCGATCCCCTCACCCTCTTTTGTCTCTATGGTTTTCCGGCTCACAAAAAACCCCGGCCTCCAAAAGCCCGTGTCTTTCAATAGCCAACCTCCGAAAAGGTTGTGCTTACGTCGGGAGATATGTTACCCGGGCACGAGCTTTTTCAACCAGCCACGGTTTCGTATTGTGCGGGATTCTACATTGTGCGCAGTTCTACATTTCGGAAACCGCTGCAGAAAAGGCGAAAGAAGTCTAGGAAATTTCCCTACCGCGCGGTATTTCCTCGTCTACCGATTGTTCTTCAGCCTCGCCAGAGGTTTCTTTCGGCATACCTACCTCGGCGGACGCCGCACCCACGGCCTCCTCATAGATCTTCTCCGGATCCTGCTCTTCGCTGCTCCTCCCGTTTCCGGACGAGGATTTACGTTGGGTATAGCCGTCGTTGGAACCGTTCATGCTCTCCATAAACGGCTTGAAGAGATCTATCGGAACGGGGAGGATGATCGTGGAGTTCTGCTGGTTGGCGACTTCGTTCAACGTCTGGAACAACCTTATCTGCATTGCCTGAGGAGTTTCAAGTGTGTCGGCGGCTTCTCGAAGGCGCTGTGAGGCCTGGAATTCACCCTCGGCGGAGATAATCTTGGCCCGCCGCTCGCGCTCGCTCTCAGCCTGACGCGCCATCGCCCGCTGCATCTGCTGCGGGATCTCTACGTCCTTGACCTCCACGACGCTGACCTTTATCCCCCACGGGTCGGTCTGCTCGTCGATAATGCTCTGAAGCTCGCTGTTTATGGTGTCACGGTTGGTGAGCAGGTCGTCCAGGTCCTTGTTGCCCAGCACGCTCCTTAGCGTGGTCTGGCTGATCTGGCTGGTCGCCTGCACGAAATTCTCTACCTCTACAACGCTGTTGTTCGGGTCCACGACCCGGAAGTAGACTACAGCGTTGACCCTGGCCGGTACGTTGTCGCGGGTTATGACGTCCTGCGGCGGCACGTCCATCGTAACGGTACGAAGGTCTACCTTGATCATATTGTCTATAAAGGGCAGCAGGATAAAGAGTCCTGGCCCCTTCGGCCCGCCCTGAATTCGTCCGAGGCGGAAGATCACACCGCGCTCATACTCGTTGACGATCTTGACCGCGCTGATCGCCACGGAAAGTATGAACACCACGAGAATCACTAGGGCAACGAGACCCCCGAGCCCCGCCGTCTGCAGTAAAGCTAATTCGATCATCGAACTCCTCCTTCTGAGCTTGAATACTCCGCAAAAACCCTAAGGCCTGTTGACTTATTTTAGCCACCACGAGCCTGCGAATAGTGTGGCCGGTCACCACCGGCCATGAGAAAATGTTTTCAGCACCACCTCCGTGGGGAGCCGTACTCCTTCACACCGCCGATTGTATCATCAGTAGATACCTCTAAATAAAAAGGAGACCAGAAATGGTCTCCTTTCCAGTTTCGCCAAGTTGTTGGACGCAACTTACCTACTAATAATAAAAACTGATATGGACGTGATCGTAGTGTCCGTCGGTAGCCCCGTATCCGTTGTAGGGCTCCCACTGGTATCCGTTCCAAGGACCGGCAATTTGGTTCGCCCAGATGATGTAGTCGATCTTATATGCACTGATATTGTTCATAGCGAAAGCCGCCACCGCATCACCGAGAGTATAATCTGCAGGATGCATTCCCCACCCTTCCGATACCAAGAAGTCTAGCGCCAGATCGGAAGATGGATAGTGGCCCGCATATGTTGAGGCGGCGCAAGCTGCGAGCTGTCGGCACGCTTCATCGGCAAACTCCTGTACGTGCGGCGCTACCGTACCGCCTTGTACCACCACACTTTCTGTGGGAGCCGGTATGGGTTGTGGAGCCGGAGCAGGGCGCGCCGAATGACTTTCTTCCTCCGGCTCCGGTACTCTTTCTGGCAGTTCGCTTACTGTCTCCTCTTCAGCCAGGGCCGCCTCTTCCGCTGCGAGTTCTTCCGCTGCGAGTTCTTCCGCTGCGAGTTCTTCCGCTGCGAGTTGCTCGGCCTCGTACTGCTCTTGGGCGGCCTGCTCCTCGGCCGCCTGTTGGGCCGCAAGCTCTTCTGCTTCTTGCTGTTCAGCGAGTGCGGCGGTCCGCTGAGCCTCTACCTCCGCGGCTTCCTGTTCTATAGCCAGCCGCTCGGCTTCGCGTTTTGCCGCGCGTTGGGCTGCCGCCTGCCTTCTAGCCTCCCTTTCCGCTGCCTCTGCCGCCTCTATGGCTGCTTGTTCCTCAGCGGCTTTCTGCTGCCTCGTGGCCTCTCTCTCGGCGGCGATTTGGGCCTGCTCTTGGGCCTCAGCAAGCTCCTTTGCTTCCTGTTCGGCGGCGCGACGGGCCTCCGCCCGGCGTTGCGCTTCGAGCTCGGCCTCTTCGGCCGCCTGCTGGGCCTCTTCTTCGGCCGCCTGCTGGGCCTCTATTTGGGCCTGGCGTTCGGCAGCCTTTTGCGCTTCTAATTCCGCAGCCTCAGCAGCCTTT
Organism: Rubrobacteraceae bacterium; assembly: GCA_965214475.1. Classification (GTDB taxonomy): domain Bacteria; phylum Actinomycetota; class Rubrobacteria; order Rubrobacterales; family Rubrobacteraceae; genus SIRX01. Next base: position 1,771,541 of record OZ243953.1, read on the forward strand.
TGTGCTTCTCTGCGAGCCTGCCAATCCGCTGCCTCCTTCGCCTCCAATTGCGCGGCCTCTGCCGCTTTCTGCGCCTCTAGCTCAGCCTGCCGCTGCTCTCGCAGTTCCGCCAACCGGGCTTCTTCTTGGGCGGGATCGGGTCTTTGAACTCGCGCTTGCGGTTCAGGAGCCGGTTCAGGGTCGGGAGCTGGCTCTGGCTTGGGGACCGGTTCTGGGTCGGGAGCTGGCTCTGGTTCAGGAGCCGGTTCAGGCTCTGACGCCGGTTCCGCTTCAGGAGTTGGCTCAGGCTCGGGGGATGGCTCAGGCGCTGGTTTAGGCTTGGGTGCCGGGGCCGGTTTGGTGACGGCGGCTTTGGCGGCGAATTCTCGGCTAAGTTTTTCAGCATTAGCGCGCGCGATTTCGGCCTGTCGCTCCTGCTCGGCTTGTATGGAGGCTTGGAGGTCTTCAGAGAGTGAGTTCAGGTAATCTTCTGCTTCAGCTTCCGCTTCTACGGCGGCGTCTTTGCGGGCAACCGCGGCGTCGATGGTCTCTACGCGCTCGGCACGTTGGGCTTCGAGTTGATCTTTCTTCGCTTGCAGATCGTTCCTTGCCTGCCGGACCCGGTCAAACTCAGACCTCTCCTGGGCGAGAAGATCCAGCCACAGATCCATCCGGGAAGCGAAGTTCGAGAAGTCTTCTACCCCAACTAGAACGTCCATGAACCCAACATTACCGCTCTTGTAAACTTGCGATGCCCGATCTTCGAGATCCTCTTGAGCCCTGGCTAGAACTTCCTCAGCCTTGCTCAACCCGGCTTCGGTTTCTTTGATTTTTCCGTCGAGCTCATTCAGTTCAAAGAGAGCGCTATTGTAGGCATTTTGCGCCTCTGCGGCATCCTGCCTTACCTGAATCAGACGCTCTTGGGCCGTGTCCAACTCACCGCGCTCATTGTTCACATTTTCAGGAGCCGCGCCCGCAGTAACCCCGGTAACCAACACCAAGGCACTTGCGAGGCTGAGAAACACGACTAAACTCACCCTTCGAGACATTCGACCGGGGCTCCTTCCCGTCTGTTAATTTGGCTTTGCTATCTCTAAAGGGGATTACTAAGATGAATCCCCCCTCCTAAGCACGAAACTCTAAGAGAAACACACCCAATCGTGCAACGTGCATTTTGCAGAGAATCTATGCCCGTACACAGGAATTTCGCTTAAATAAGAGGAATCTGCGTTTTAGCTTCGACACCCCGTTTTAATAAAACTTAATATTCGCAACCAAAGTGTAAAGTCTTGTTACAACTTTGCCTCTGCAAGCAGGTCATTTATGGCACAAGATGTTGTAGATAGGCACAAGATGAGTAATTTCAGTCTAAACCTATGCAACAGGGATAGTGTGAGTCGAAAAGCTTGGATTTTGGCGCTCGTGCAACGGTATCTGGCTTATTATGGAGGTATGGATAGGTTTTGGAGCATGAGAAAAGCTCGCCAGAAGGTTCTCTTGGCTTCATGGTCGTCGAGGGCCGGGGCGAGGGCCGGCAGAGACAGTCCGGACACGCTACTTGTCCAGGGGAACCAGACTCCGTGGGTGGCATCTGAGAAAGAGTTTCGAGACAGTGGATAGTCTAGCGCGTCTATTTCATGGTCCGCCCCGGGACCCATAGAGACAAGAGCAGATGGCTGGAGGGAGAGGATCTCTTCTAGCAGTAATCCGGTGGAAGCCCAGGTGGAGTAAGAGTCCGAAAGTCCTACGACTTCCAGACTGCGTTGTAAAGCTTCGAGCAGCCGGGGGCCGATAGGTTGATCCACGACGATCATGATGCCTGATGCGGGGTCTCCAAGAGGTGTGGGGTATCCGGCCTGTTCCAGGCGGCGGGCTATACCGAGCGACTCCCGGACGGCTTTCTTCCTGTAGTCATCTTCCGGACTCTGCGGAGTATGTCCGCTAGCGGATTGCATGATGTACACAAAGAGCTTTTCGAAGAGTCGCTGTAGGATTTTCTTCGGCGATCAGCCCGACTCCCAACTCTATAGTGGGTCCTTCGGCGCAGGTTGAAGCGTACGAGGCACGCGTCGAGGAGGTTGTGGTTACGAAGAAGGATGCTATGTCGACGAAGACCGCTTCTCCAAAGTAGCGGTCCAACATAGACTCTAGAAAATCTCCGTAGCCACCCAGGAGATCTCCGTAAAAAAGACTTGCACAATTCAACACGCGAGTAAATTTCGAGGGCCCGGCAACTCCGCCTAAGTATTGTGCATATCGTGGTGACTCTTCTCGATTCACGAACAAAAGTGTACCTCTCGAACGAGGTTTCACGAGCCAAACTATTACATAGACCCCATCACATACTGATGCTACGAACCTTGCACAAAGGCGCGAAAGGCCGGGGATGCGGCCGTACGCCTGGCCGAATTGGCCCCGAATGTGGAGATGTGGCATGTTTTCTTTTGTGAGGCCGAAGGAAATCCTGAAACGGCTCTTGTGGGGTCAGTTGGGCAGGCCATCCGGTTGGCTGGGCCACGCCATAGGTTGGCTCATAACTTCCGCTAATGCCCCCGCCCACGACCTGACGCTCGCGCACTCGCACATCGCACCCGAAGACCGGGTACTCGAGGTCGGCTTTGGCGGGGGAGCATTAGCCGAGAAAGTTCTAGCCTCGGCCCCCGGCGTGACGGTCCGGGGCGTCGATCCCTCGGACGTCATGGTTAAGCTGGCGAACGAGCGCCTCGGCGGCGCCGTGCGCGAGGGGCACGCCGAGTTGAGGCCGGACGACGTTTCCTCGTTGCCCTACGCGGACGGGAGCTTCGAGAAGGCGCTCTCGGTACACTCACTCTACTTCTGGAAAGATCCGGTCGCGGATCTGGGCGAAGTCCGAAGGGTGCTGCTCGTACCGGGAGGGCTCTTCGTCGTCACCATCGACCCAACGGAGCCCATGGAGGGCCCGGCAGCCGAGCAGACAGGGTACAACAGGTGGTCCAGGGAGGCACTGCTGGCAGTTCTGGACTGCTCGGGGCTAGTGGGGACCGACTCCGAGCTAGCCGCGGATCTGGGATTGGCGTGCGCCTGGGGCTACGGGCCGAAGTCCCGTCTAACCTAGATCCCGAGACGGAGCAAGGTAGTTTTCCCGCGAAAGTTTCCTGTCAGCCTGGCGCCTCCGCGTCACGAGGTTCCCGTCCTGGTTCGTTACGATTCACGAGACGCGAAGCATCCGATCAAGTTTACAGGTTCTGTGCATCTCTGTATAATCCTCCGAATTATGAGCCGGGGAAATGTGCGTCGCCTTCAGGACGCGAGGAGAAAACGGGCAGCAAGAGAAGCATACAAGCAGCCCCGACGTTCTCCCAGAAAAGCCTCCCAGTTGCGCCGTCCCGAGCGACAGCCCAGAATCTCCAAGAGCCGCGAGCGTCGCGACAAAATCCTGACGGCTGTTAGTCGAGTGTACCGGCAGTGTCGCCTGTTAGTGGGCGCGCTTGCGCTTCTGGGTGTTCTGGCGTTGTTTCTCGCCGTTCTAGTTCAAAGTCCGGGCGCGGCGGACCAACCCCTCCCCATAGACCCGAACGAGGCGGGGCCGGACGTCGTGGTGGCAGAGGCTGACGGCCTGGGAGTTTCTACTCCGATACGTCCGGCGGATCTGACCGGGCTCGGCTACCACCCGGAGGGTGAGGGCGTGCTGGATCTGAAGCCCGAGGGCAAGAGTCTCTCGGCGAACCCACTGCTGGGCATGTTTAGTGGCGCCTCCAACCCGCAAGACATTCGCTACTATGTGATGGACCGGGAGCAGCGAGAAGGTCCAAGTACCGGCGCGCTCGACGTAGGGGCCGAGGCGGGGACCAAGGTATATGCGCCCGTGACGGGAATCGTTACGGCGGTCCGGCCTGACCCCACCATGCAGAACGCAAACATCGTAGAGATAAAACCCGCCGAAGATCCCAACACCCGCGTGTTCGTCTCGCTTTTACAAGAAGTCAGCGACAACATAGGTCCCGACGCACCGATCACCGCCGGGATGACAGAACTCGGCTCTGTGGCGGACCTGGCAAGCGTTACGAAGCCGCAGCTCGCGGAGTACACAAACGGACCCGGAAACCACGTTACGGTTTTCGTCCTGAAGGTCAGCTAAAAAGCTGGCGCGCCGCCCGCTCTCGTCGCAGGCGTGTACCTTGCGGCGCGCGATGTACTATTATCTGCGCCTATGATAATTGGTCTTTTCGAACAATTTCCAGCTCTCGCCGTAGCTATAATAACGGGATTTATCGTGGGAATAACAATACACGAGGCGGCCCACGCCTACTCTGCCTACCGGCTGGGAGATGATACGGCCTACCGGCAAGGACGGGTAACACTCAACCCTCTGTCGCACCTAGACGTACTCGGAAGCCTGATGCTGTTGATGGCCGGTTTCGGTTGGGGAAAGCCTACCCCGGTAATGCTTTCCAAGCTGCGAGGCGGAGTATTAGGACCCGTGATCGTGGCTCTCGCTGGGCCGGCCTCAAACCTACTTATACTCGCTATCTGCGCCATCTTGATCCGGGTTCCCACTTTTCAGAGTGGCACCCTTGCTCTCTTGGTGATCGGGGTAGCATTCGTAAACGCGCTGCTCTTCGTGTTCAACCTGATCCCCATACCACCGCTCGACGGATCGAAGATTATCTTCCCCTTCTTACCTCGGGCGCTGGGAGGCTTCGTCAACTTCATGAACCAGTACGGACCTATGATCCTGCTGGGGTTGGTAGTGCTGCTCTTGTTCGCCCCTGGTGAGTACTCGCCTCTAAGCTTGATCCTGAACTTCGTGGAACCTCTGCTCGTTTTCTTCGGTATTCCCTGGCCTTTCGGTTGATCTGCCTGACTGGAGAGAAGTCAAAGCAGGAGAGGCTAGCTTCGAGTCCACATGAGAGAGTCTGGGCAAATATTCCTGTTTACTCATCCTGATCATTATGCGATTCGTCGGAGTTTTCGGAAAGGGGCAAGACAACGGAGAAGACGCTGCCGGCGTCTGGCTTGCTTTCGACCTGGATCTCGCCGCCGAGGTGGTCTGTGATCTCGCTAGCAAGGGCCAGACCTAGGCCCGTTCCGTCGGCCCGGGAGGAGCCCTGGGCCCGGTAGAAACGGTCGAAGATGTACGGTAGCTCTTCTTCGGGAATTCCGCATCCCTGGTCCGAGACGCTAACGATCACGTGACCGTTCTCCCGGGAGAGGTCCAGGTTTACCGGTGAGTCCCCGTCAGAGTATTTGAGGGCGTTGTCCACGAGGATGGTAATCATCCGGTGTAGCTGAGAGTGGTCCGTCTCTACCGGCGGTACGTCTTCCTCCGCATGAACGTTGACCGGGCGCCCCGTGTAGCCAAAATCCCGCCGAAGCTCGTACAGAAGATCCGTGAGGTCTACCTCCTCGTGCCGGAAGGTGACGGCGTTCGCGTCGAGGCGGCTCAAGTCCAGAAGCGTTAGGGCCAAACTTTGCAGACGTTCGGTCTGGGCCCGCATCTCATCGAGGAACCCTACCCGGACTTCTTCGCTCTCTTCATCCTCCATCAACTCCAGATAGCCGGAGAGTGCGGAAAGCGGAGTCTTTAGCTCGTGGGAGGCGGTTGCTATGAACTCGGTCTTGGCCCGTTGTACCTGCGATTCCTCGGTTACATCCCGGAGAATCGCGAGGGCGCCTTCTTCGAGTGGCGCGGCACGCACCTCCATCAGGCGGTTACCCGCCTCTACTGCGGCTTCGGTTACGGGACCGTCGTGTCTGGCCCTGGCGAGGATCTCTTGTAGCCGGCTGTGGAAAGCGTGGTCCGAGGAGTCCAACAACTCGCGGGCACGGGGGTTCAAGAAGATGGCGTTCAGGTCTGCGTTTACGCCCACTACAGCGTCGGTCATACCGTCGAGTATGGCCCGGCCCCGCTCCTTCTCTTGCTCTACCTGCTGGAAAGCGCCTTGCAGAGAGACGGCCATCGAGTTGAAAGTCTCGCCCAGGGAGCCCACTTCGTCCTCTATGCGGGTTTGTATACGCTCGTCGAAGTTACCGGCTGCGAGTCGCTCGGCGGCCAGCCCGAGACGGCTAACACGCCGGGAGATCAAAGTAGCCACCACGTATCCCGAAAATCCGGTCACCAGAAGTGCCAGAACGCCCGCGAGGGAAACTATTAGGTTGATCCTTCTTATTTCGGCTTCGGCGTTCAGTTCGCTCTCAAGAAAATACCTGGTAAAGACCACCGCTGTATTATCTTCTCCGGGAACACTGATTGGGGCGGCATAAGTAGCGAGTTGGGAGCCCTCGCGTGGACCCGTTTCGACTAGCTCGATTCTCTTTTTCGGATCTCCACTATCTACCGCCCTACGCACTACTTGGGGGTTCCACTCGAGATTGTCGGACCCCCTTAGCTTCGTCGTCTGGTCCGTAGACTGGACTATCCCCCATTGCAGGCCAAAAGTCGCCGCGAAAGACTTGATCCGCTGAAGAGAAATATTGCCTTCTTTGCGCCGGAGCACTTCTTCGTACTGCTCACCCACTTGGTCGAAGTAAGTCTCACTCGACCTCTGTAGGGTGTCGGAGAGGATTGGGCGGACGAGCTCGTAAGCCGTTATCCCCGCAAAGGCTGTAACTAGCATAAACAGCGCCGTAAGCCACACCTGGATTCCGATGCGAGGTTGAAACCTGTCTCCCAGCTTCGGAAACAGACGGCGGCGGGGCTTGGGCCTGGGTTCGTGGTCTTGCCTACGGCGAAGGACGTGTTTCTTACCGGAAAACATACCCCACACCCCGCGCGGTGTGAATAAATTCGGGGTTGCGGGGGTCGCGCTCTATTTTTTCGCGGAGGTGACGGATGTGTACGTCTACCGTTCTTTCATCCCGGAATTCGTCTCCCCACACCCGCGTGAGCAGGGTGCTGCGGGAGAATACCCGACCGGGGTTCGAGGCGAGCGTCACCAGCAGCTCGAACTCCGTGTATGTGAGATCCGCCTCCTCACCGCCCACCGCTACCCGGCGGCTGGGGATATTTATCTTCAGCCCTTCGTAGTTGAGTTCATCTTGACGCTGACCCGGCGGAACCGAGACCCGGCGCATGATCGCCCTTATCCGCGCAACCAACTCCCGGACGGCGAACGGCTTGGTGACGTAATCATCCGCCCCGAGCTCCAGCCCAACGACCCGGTCTATCTCGTCGTCGCGAGCCGTTAGCATGATGATGGGCACTTCGCTGGTGGAGCGGATGCGTCGGCAAACTTCCGTTCCGTCCAACTTGGGCAACATAATGTCCAGGATAATGAGGTGTGGCTCGAAAGAGCGGAACGCCTCTAGCGCCTCCTCGCCGTCACCCGCGACGAGCACTTGAAATCCTTCCCGTTCCAGGGCATGCACCAGCATCTTCTGGAGCGACGGTTCGTCGTCTACCAGGAGAATCCTCCTAGTCATACCTTGTACACCCTGAACCATAACCTACTCGCCTCTTCGCCTACGCCGAGTAATCATAACTTTTCGGGTTTTATTCTACCATCCTAGCCATCATGTTAGCGAGGCTACATTGGCGTTGTCTTCATTGTTTACAAATTGTTTGACGGCTTCCAGCAGGTCCTCTTCGCTCTTCAACTGCACCGCCTCGACCGCTGCCGAGCGCCGCCGGAGATACGCGGCCACGACCCGCGACTCGTCAGGACCTCCGGCGGGTGGCTTTTCCGATTCGGACAGCATCGTTTTCGCAAACCTTGAGATTTCAGCGGCATCGTTCGCCTCGAAGCCTTTGTGGGAGATCAAACGCCCCTCCGAGAAAGCAAAGACCTCGACGAGTTCGGGCTCCGTTGACGGTGTAACTACCGCCTGCACGCCCTCCGCGCTCACCACGGCCCGGGTAAGACGTATCCGCTTTATACCGGCGACAAGGTCCCTGAGACGCGCCGCCGCCTCGAACTCCTGTTCCCCGGACATCCGGTCCCGCTCCCGGACGAGCGCCGCCAGGTGCTCCTCTCCCCCTTCACCTCGCATGAGGGCCGTGAGCTCTTTTATGACTTCCGTCCGGTATATATCCTCGCTCATGCCCATGCATGGGGCGCAGCGGTTCATCTGGCCGTAGAAGCAGGCGTCCGCTTCGCCAGAGCATTGTTTTAGGGGGAAGATCCTACCCAGCGCCTCGATGCAAGTGTCGAGCACCCTGGCGCTCCGGTACGGCCCCAGATACGTTACGCCCTCTTCCCCTTCGGAGCTCGGGACCCTCTCGGGGACCGGGTAAGCCTCGTTCATGTCCAGCTTTATAAACCAACTTGCCCGCGGCTCCCGGCCGACGGAATTGTAGCGCGGGAGGAGACGTTTTATCTCTCGGGCCTCGTGGATCAGGGCGTGAAGTTCGCTCTGCGTCTCTTCGTAGCGGACTTCTGCGACCTCTTCGACGAGACGCCCGATCTTGCGCCTACCGTCTCCCCCGTTGAAGTACGTCCGCACCCTCACTTGTAAGTCCTTTGCCTTTCCTACGTAGAGCACGGTTCCGCGTTTGTCTACGAAGTAGTAGACGCCGGGCGTATTCGGTATGTCCTCCGCGAGGTGCTGCTTCTGGGGCTTTATACGCCGCCGGCTTCCACCTTTGAGCGTAACCGCCTCCCCTACGGTACTCACCCCGGCGGACTTCAGGAGCTTCTGGAGCTTCAGAAATATTTCGGCGGTGGCCGCCGCGTCGGAGAGGCCCCGGTGGTTCGGCACCTGACGCACCCCGAAATGTCCGGCCAAAGAACCGAGCCGGTAGCGCCGGAGGCCCGGAACCAACGTGCGGGCAAGCTTCAACGTGTCGAGGACAGGGTTCGGGAACGGTTCGCCCCGGGCCGCCGCCACGAACGAACAGTCAAACTGGACATTGTGCCCGACGAGTACCGCGCCCTCCACAAACTCCTCGAAAGAGGGCATAATCTCACCGATCATGGGGGCGTCAGCGACCATCGAGTTCGTGATGCCGGTCAGACGAATGACAAACGGCGTTATCGGCATCTCCGGGTTGACTAGAGTGGAGAATTCCTCCACCACCTCGCCGCCCAGTATCTTCACGGCGCCTATCTCCGTTATGGCGCTTTTTTCGGATGAGGTTCCGGTAGTCTCCAAGTCGAAGACGACGTAGGGCGCCTCCTCCAGAGGAAGCGCGGCTATATCCGTGAGACGGAGGTCATCGTTTTCTTCCCAGTAGAAGCGCGGGTCCTTCGCAATGAGCTTCTCTATGTGGACGCGGGCGTCACCGTTTAGGTTCGGAAGGGCGAGTAATTCGGTGGAGATCTCCTCGGCGCTTACCGGTTCGCGATCCCGGACAAAGCCGTAGAGGCTAGGAGACACGGACCTCCGTCCGCGCCGCGTGCGCCGTCTCGGCGATAGTGCGGGCTTGGGCCTCGGTCACGCCGGGGATGGCAACCAGGTTTTCGAAGGTGTACTCGTGGTCCAAGAGGCCGCTCGCCATAACCCTGGCGCGGGTCTTCATCCCGACGCCCGGCATCTTCTCGGTGTGGAAGATCCTGCCGCGCTGTATCCGCAGGTTCTCTACCCCAGCGAGACGCACGCCGTCCACCAGAACTTTCTGTAGGGTGTCGGCAAAGACCTCGACCTGCTCCGGCTGGTAAACACCCCGACCCATCAGCGAAGGCGTCATCGGCTGCGGATAGAGCATGTTGGCGTTGCGGACCGTCGTGTGGCCCGGCGGCTCCCCTCCGTCAAGAGGATCCGGGTCTCCAAGGCTTTGCGCCTCTATCGCGTGGCCCCAAACCTGTTCTTCGAGGTCTTCGCCCAGATCAAGCTCCGTGACCACCGGATGACCCCTGAAGCGGTCGTTACGGTTGGCGGCGTAGAGAAAGCGTTGGTCGCTCTTTTCGTTGCGGTAGAACTCCACTACTCCGCGGGCGCGCTTCTCGCCGATACCTGGAAGGCGGGCGAGGTCCTTGGCATCTTCCGCTTCTATCATCTCTCGTAGCTCGTCGGCCTCTACGGCTTCATCGGCCTTCGCGGCTGCCCGGCGGTCTACGCCGCGTACCCGTTCCAGCATACCCGCGACACTCTGAGGGTCTACACCACGCCTTAGGTGGTTGATCTTGCGCACGCCGGTGAACTCGTTGTGTTCCTCCCAGTGCCAGACGAATTCCCGTACCCGTTCGACCGCCGCCGAATCCTCTGGGACGAACTCGATCGCCACCCCATTGCCTATGTAGCGTCCGTTGGCTTGCGGCAAATGCTCCGCCACGTACATGACCTGAACCTTGACTGAAGGTGAATAGAAAGAGAAGTTTACGGGGACATCCGTAGATACCTCTTTCATCAACCGTCGCCGGAAGATATTGTCTTCGTGATCCGTTTCAAACATTAGATACTCAATTCTACCATCGAGGCAATTTTTCCAATCATCTAAAAACCAACTATCACGTCTTCGCGCAGCACGATAGCCTCGACCGGCTCACCCGCCCGCGCTTCGGATTCCGGTCCGATCAGGGCGAGCGCGTCGGCCTTTGTCAGTGAGCTTACGAGTCCTGACCCCTGCGCGCCGACAGACCGGGCGAGCCAGCCTTTCTCCGTGTGTTTCAGGCTCACGCGCATCGCGTGCATTCGGCCTAGCCGGTTACTCATTTCCTCATCGAAGTACACCTGAATTCGTGGCCTCTCTTTGTCTTCGCGGCCTATCATCTCCGTTATTGCGGGTCGAACGAATAGCTCGAAACAAACCATTGCGGAGACCGGATTGCCGGGAAGACCAAAAAAGCGTGAGTCTCCCCGCATTCCGTAGAAGACCGGCTTACCCGGCTTTAGCTTGACACCCCAGAAGACTTGTTCCACGCCGAGGTCCAACAAAGTGCTCTTCACCAGGTCTTTCTCCCCCACCGATACACCGCCGCTGGTTACGACCACGTCGGCGCTCTCCAGGGCTCCCCGGATCGTGTCGCGTAGCACGTTCTCATCGTCGGAGGCAGCGGCGACGCGGAAGGCTTCGGCGCCGGCTTCGCGGGCCTGGGCGAGCATCGCGAACGAATTGGAGTCGTAGATCTCACCAGGGGCAAGGTCTCGTTCTCCAGGCGTCACCAACTCCGTGCCGGTAGAGAGAACGGCGACTTTCGGCCTCCGGTAGACGGGTAAATCCCCGTAACCCTGTGTCGCGGCCAGGGCGATCTCCGGTGCCCCGATCTCCGTGCCGGCGCGCAGGATAATATCTCCTTCTCGCACATCCTCTCCACTGCGACGTATGTTCTGTTCCGGCTCCGCAGCTTTCTTTAGCTCGAACTCTTCGCCCCATCCGGAAGTGTTCTCGACCATAACCACCGCATCGGCGCCTCCGGGAATGACGCCACCAGTGAAGATCTTGATGGCTTCGCCCTCTCCAACGCTCTTCTGCGACGGACGGCCCGCCGGGGCCTCGTCAACGACCTGGAAATTTTTTCCTTCCTCAGCATCGGTACTCCGCACAGCGTAACCGTCCATAGCCGAGTTGTGGAAAGGCGGCGAGTCGAAGCGGGCTTTCAAATCTTCGGACAGGACGAGCCCCTGCGCTTTTTCCAGAGACGTGCTCTTCACGGACGACCTGGGAGTGTTGTTCATCACGAGCTGTACAGCCTCGTGATGATCTATCAGTTTTCCAAACAGTTGCATCTACATGCACCTCTTCTGACCTTTGAGTGCTAATTTTCCTCTTTCTCCCTCGGGTACGCTACCACACCTGGCGCGGCGGAGCCGGGAGACAAAAGAAAGAACGCGCTATTGTCCGGCAAGCATTAAGCGTACGGTATAAGGTTGGTGCACTCTGTGTCAGAATCCGCACTACGCAAAGGTTCGGAGAAAGAATGCTGGCCGAGGCCAGGGTACCTGAAGCAGAGTTTACAGAGCTGTGGAGTTCCTCAGCGAGAGGCGAGAGATCCAGGCTAGAGGTCAGGTACAGCGTCCCCAGGTAAGAATAGCTACCAAAAGGTTCACCGCCTCCAAATAGCTCGAACCCATCCACCACCTCCGGCGACCCGCATCTGAAGATCTTCGTCTTGTTGGCGAGGCTATCGAACTCGAAGCGTTCACCCCGGGCCACCCGTCCGGCGGCGCAGGCGTCCCAGGCGAATAGCGTGGCTCCTTCGGCGAGACGAAACTCCGTGGTCTGCCGGTAGCTCGAACCTGCGTAGGGTATGAGGTGGTGCGGAAGGTACTCTAGCACCGCGCTTTCCCCGACCTCGAAAAGATTATCTTGTCGAGCCTCTACGCCTCTGTAGGTTTTTGTTGCGCCCTGGGTGAGGATCGTAGCCGAGCTGCCGGGGGAAAGCGTGGCCGTTACATCTAAGAGATCACCGCCGAGAACCCCTCCGGCGGGGTTGGTGATCTGGACCTCCGCCATTCCGGAGGCGGGCTGTTCATCCTCTTCGTGATGTTCCAAAACTTCTGGCCCGGCTGGGCGACCGGCGCCTCGACGACGCTCTCTTACATATTCGGGTTCGGGGGGAACGCCATAACATACCTCACAGTGGCGGCCCTAATAGCCATCGGCGTAGCCCTCACCACGTCGCCGGTAGTCTACCAGATGGTAGAGAAGGTCCAGGGCGCGATGGTGATCGCCATAATGTCCTTTGTGTTCGTGGCGGTGTTCATAGGTACCACGGGCGAAGCCTGGGGCGCACTCGTCACCGAGGGCGTCGGAGAAGCCAGCCTCCCGATAGGACAGGAAGGACTTGGAATAGCGCTGCTGCTCGGCGCCCTGGCGTTCGCCGGGGCCGGCGGCGCCAACAACCTCGTGCAGAGCAACTACATACGGGACAAGGGCATGGGCATGGGCATGCGGATCCCCCGCGTCGTCTCACCAGTTACCGGCGAGGAAGAAGCCTCCGAGGGAATCGGGTTTATGTTCCCCCAAGATGTGACCAACATGCGCCGCTGGAAAGGCTGGTGGCGGGTAGCCAACATCGAGCAGTTCGTGACCTTCTTCGTCATCGGTGTGATCTCGTTGATCGTCTTTACGGTCCTGACCTACTCGACCGTACCGGTAGGAACGACTGAGGCGCAAGACCTGGAGTTCATCCGCGTGGAAGGTGAAGCTCTCAGAGAGGTCATAGGACCAGGGTTTGGCATAGCCTTCTGGCTGGCCGGAACCTTCGCGCTATTCTCGACCAACCTCGGCATCGTGGACTATACGTGCCGACTGATCGCCGACCAGCTAAACACCAACGCCACCCGAAATAGCCAATTCTGGACGGAGAGCAAACTCTACTTCCTCTTCGTGTGGCTCATGGTCATACTCGGCTCGTGCATATTGCTCTTCGGCTTCAATCAGCCGCTGGTGCTAATAATCATCTCCTCCTCAATAGCCGGGTTGCAGATGTTCATCTACTCGGGGTTGCTGATCCAACTGAACCGCAAGGCTCTACCTGAAGGAGTGAGGATCACCGGCTACCGGCTAGTCGTAATGTGGATCTCTTTCGCATTCTTCGGGTTCTTCTCGGTTATTCTGGTCTACAGCGTGATCAAAACGAACGTCTTCGGAGGATAGCGTAGGCGAATGCTCAAGCAACTCTGGATAAAAATCTTACTGGGCCTCTTTATCTGGTCGGGCCTCGTAATGTTACTCGTTCTCTTCGGAGTGATCTAGCAGCACAGAGATATACCTAACCGGACTCTGCACACTGCCCGCCGCGAGCAACTTCCAACTCGCGGCGGGCGGCTTCCGTGAGGAGTTTCGTGTCCATCGTCACCGTGACCATTTCGAAGCCCGTCTCAACGTGTTTTCTCGCCCACTCACCGGAGCCACAATGAATGCCGCAAACGATTTCGTGTTCCTCGCAAGCCGCCCTGATCCGGCGCACGGCCTCTACGTGCGCTTTCTCGGTTATCTCCAGAGTGGGCGCGAGATCGAGGGAGATGGCGAGGTCCGAAGGCCCGATATAGATGCCGTCCAACCCGGGCGTTGCGGCGATCTCCTCTACCTGTTCCAGTCCTTCCCGCGTCTCGACCATAACGAAGCACAGAACTTCCCCTGCGAGATCCTCTGGAACTTTCGAACCAACAACCTCAGTGGCTCGAACCGGACCGTAGGAACGTACACCATCCGGCGGGTACCGGCACGCGGCGATGGCCCGGGCGGCTTCCTCGGCATCGTTTACGAGCGGCACGATCACCCCCAGAGCTCCGGCGTCCAGAACTCTCCCAATAAGCCCAGCGTCATTCGACAGCACCCGGGCCAGAGGAGTCGCCCCCGAGGCTCCAACCGATTGAAAGCTAGAAACCATCGAAGAGAAGTCAGCAAGCCCGTGCTGCCCGTCCACGCAGACATAGTCATAGCCCGCCCTGGCGATCAACTCCGCCCCGAAAGCGTCCGGCATCATGGACCAGACGCCGAACGTCTTCCGGCCTTCGGCCCAGGCTGTCTTTAGTGGGTTGGGCAACGTCAACTCAGCCCACCAGGACCACGTGTACCTCGCCCGGACCGTGCACCCCGACTGCGAGCGTCATCTCTATATCACCCGACTTGCTCGGGCCGGTGTGGAACGTGAGGTTGGCCGGAGCTTTGTCGTCCGCTGCATATTTCGCAATAGCGTCCGGCACCGTACCTAAAACCTTATCTACAGGAACTATCGCAACGTGGACCGGCGGCAACAGCGTCACGGAACGACCTTTCCCGGGGCCGCCCTCGATCACTAAACTCCCGGTTTCGGCGATGGCCCATTCCGCAGTAGAAAGCCCGATACCTGCCTTCGCGGCTACCTCTCGAAAATCTTCCAACTCCTGCCAAACCACTACCTCGACGCCAGCTTCTTCCAACGGTCCGTCTATACTCAGACGCTCCAAATCTTCCACGTCCCAGCGGACCAGTAGCTCCGTTCCCCGATCCTTCGCAAGGGAGATCACGTACTCCTTAACTTCCTCGTAGCTCTGGACCCTTTCTCCGTATCCGCCCAGGGCTTCTAGCTCCTCCAGAAAGCGAGCCGGAAGGTCTTCTATCGGCTCTCGCTCTCGCGGATCATCCGTAGAAGTCCAGGCGATGTCGGGAGCTTTCGTTGGTTTGTATTGTCCGGCTTGAGTGCGGTGACGGATGGACTGGAGGAATTCATTCCGGTCTGCCACGCTAAATTCCTTCCTTCCACAACTCGCGGAAGGACTTCTCCGCCAACGGCGGTAGATCCCGATGCTCCGTCCAGCCTTTGAGCGGCCCGAGAATAGAAGGTGCGGACTCGTTTTGCAGCAATGGCTTCTGGGAGATCCGCCCAGCTTTACCGGAGATATTGTAGAGAGCCGGGCGCTTCATCGTCTCCTCGAAGCCTTTGAAAGCTATCTGTTGGGCCTTGCTCGCGAGGCCTTCGTCCACCTGCCGGCTCCGGAGCTTCAACAGTAGCTCGTGTAGCGGAATGCCGACGGGACAGGCTTCGGAGCAAGCGCCGCAGAGCGAAGAAGCGTGTGGCAGATCTTTCGCCTCGCTGTTTCCTTTGAGCAGCGGCGTGATGACCGCGCCGATCGGCCCAGAGTAGGTGGAGCCGTAGGCGTGTCCTCCGGTCTGCCGGTAGACGGGACAGACGTTAAGGCAAGCGCCGCAGCGGATGCAGTAGAGGGCTTCTTCGAACTCGGTGCCGAGGAGTTTGGAGCGGCCGTTGTCCAGCAGGACCAGGTGAAACTCCTCCGCCCCATCCAGTTCTCCCTCTCCGCGCGGCCCGGTAATGAAGTTAGTGTAGACAGAGAGCTTCTGTCCAGTGGCACTCCGGGCCAAAAGCTGCACAAACACTGCTAGATCCTCGAAGCGGGGTATGAGCTTCTCTATGCCCATCACGACGACGTGGACCGGCGGTACGGTCGCCACCAGCCTACCGTTGCCCTCGTTTGTAACGGTCGCTATCGTGCCGGTCTCGGCGACCCCGAAGTTAGCGCCGGTAATGCCGATATCCGCCGCCAGGAACTTCTCCCGGAGACGTTTGCGGGCGAACTTGGTGAGAGCCTCGACGTCCGATGGTAGTTTTTCGCCTGCCGCACCAGATAGTATTTCCGTTACCTGCCGGAGATTCAAATGAAGGATGGGGCCGATAATGTGTGAAGGCGTGTCGCCGGAGAGCTGGGCGATCCACTCGCCCAGGTCCGTCTCGACGATCTCCAGCTCCAAATCCGCGTAATCCTCCTCCAGGCGACGGTTCAGCCCGATTTCCTCGGTCGCCATGCTCTTTGACTTGGCAACAACCTTCGCCCCGCATCGTCGCGCCAGTTCCCCGACGTACCGAACCACGTCCTCACCATCCGAGGCGAAAAAGACGTTACCGCCCCGCTCCTCGACGGCGTCCGCCATCTGGGCCAGGTATTCGTCCAGGTGGGCCATCGTCTCTTGCTTTATCCGGTACGCTTTCTCTCTTAGTTCCGGTGCGTTCGGCAGTTCGTTCAGCGCAGCGTTGCGGGCCGCGATGGATCTATCGGTAAAGTGCTCGACCGAGTCGTGGAGTTCCTGATCCTCGACAGCCCTCCGGCCCCGCTCGTTGAAACCCTCTACCTCACTGGCTATACCCTCTTGGCGCCGGTCTTCGGTATCGCGCTTGCGGGCAGGCTTCCGTGTCTCCAAAGCTATCCAACCCCCTCTGAGTCGAGGACCTGGGCCAGGTGCAAGACGCGCGTGTCGTGGCCCGTGCGCCGCAGACGACCTTCCAGGTGCATAAGGCAACTTGAATCGCAGGAAATGAGGGTATCCGCCCCGCTCTTCCCCAATGCCTTTATTTTTTCATCGGCCATCGCTACGGACACGTCCGGCATCTTGACCGCAAATGTGCCGCCGAACCCGCAACAAAGCTCCTCGTTTTCCCAATCCAGCAACCCCAGCTCATCCACCCTCTGCAACAACGTACCTGGCTCATCCAGAACTCCAAGCTCCCGGCGCTGATGGCATCCGGTGTGGAAGACGGCTCTGCCGGCGTGGTGTGAACCGAGGTCTTCAGCGCCGAGCACGTTCACCAGGAAGTCCGAGAATTCCCGCACTCGGGGGGCCAGGGTCTCTGCGTGTTCGCGATCTTCGGGCAGTTCCTTGAAGATGAACGGATAGTAGTGAGAGACCATCGCGGCGCAGGAACCGGAGGGGCAGACGATGTAGTCGAAGTTCTCTTTCTCGAACACGTCAAGGAAGTGGCGAGCGACGCCTTTTGCCTCTTCGAGAAAACCGGAGTTAAAGGCCGGTTGACCGCAGCAGGTCTGGCCTTCAGGGTAAGTTACTTCGACGCCGAGCTTGCGTAGGACGCGCACCGCACTCACGCCGACCTGCGGGTAGATCAAGTCTACGTAACACGGTACGAAGAGAGCCACCTTCACATCCACCGCTCCTCTCTGTCCTACTTTCCCCAAGCATCCAAATACTACTACAACAACCGGAGCTACAGCTCCTTCACGACTCCGTCCGGTATCTCCGGCAACGCTGCCCTGAGATTTTCCGCTTTTTCTGCTGGGATGCCGTGACGTTCCAGCAGCCTCGTTGCTTGCTCGGGGGTTGGGACTTCGCGCACGTACGCTGCGACACTGCGCTCCTCGTCGTAGAGTTCAAACACCGGCTCCGAACCGCTCCAGAACGCCTCGATCACCGGCTTGTAGACGATGATATGGTACGAGAAGCCATCTCTGTCAGCATGGTCTGAACCGGTTACAGAGTGACCTACGAAACCCGAAGCGAACCAGCCTCTACGCTCGAAAAGGCTTCCGAACCTGTTGGAGAGCCGTCTCCATTCCTCATACACAGAATCTAGCTCTTCGGATACTCCGGGTAATTTCCTACGGGCCCTATCAGGAGGTAGACGCCGGTAGCCGTTGACCCAGGTTATGCTGTCGGGATCGCAACCAGGTGGGAGGCCATTTCCTAAAGCCGTCACCTGCTCCTCGAACCCAGTGACGATCAAGGTACTCGTCTACTCTTCCGGCCCCCAGTATCCTTCTTGAGGATCGAGAATTGCAGTGTCCGACGCTTCGTCTTGGTCCCACTCCACCGCCCCTGCCCAGAACCTGAACAGGCATTCGGCCCGTGACGTTTCCCTAAATAGAATGTGTACTCGGTGCTCTGTTCCGGATGTATCGAGGCGTATGTCTTCTATCTTGACCGAGGCATCGCTTTCGATCGAGGGCATTTCTTCGAGTAACTCTTTCCGGAGCACCTGTAGAACCCGGCCCTCATATTCTTCTCTGCTAATCTCGATCTTGCGTGCCATATCCCCCGCATTCTACGAAACAGGTGGCAAAGCTCAGCCCATAAACACTACCATCCTGCTCTCGTCAGTCTCCGTGTTCTTGTGGCACCATAGAGTCTTAGTCTTCCCCGTTATCCCGCACAGTAGGACTGGCGACCCTCGTTTTGCCGAGCGCCTGTAGGGCGGTTGGGATCATGGTCAGCTCCGGTACGTGGGCGCGGGGCGGTAGGGTTACGAGAAATCGGCAGGCAGCGGCAACATCTTCGGGCTTGAGGCTCGCGTCTCGCACTTTCTCCGATGGTGGTTCGGGGCGGTTGTCCAGAATTGGGGTGTCCACGATGCCGGGCAGGATGGTAGAGAAGCGTACGCCGTTTTCGTGCTCTTCCAGGCCGGCGGCGCGGGCGAACTGTGTCATGCCGGCTTTGGAGGCCTGATAGGCGGGACCTGAGACGTCCGGCCAAGAGCCGGAGACGCTGCTGATGAGCACGGCGTCACCACAAGAATTCCGCAGATAGGGTAGAGCGGTGTGGACGAAATAGAAGGCTCCGCTCAGGTTTACGGAGAGCATCTGATCCCAGGCTTCCGGCGTTAACTGTTCCAGCCGTCGCTCCGGCACATTCATGCCGGCGGCGAGCACCAGCGTGTCCAAGCCACTCTCCCCAACCTCCTCCACCAACCGCTTTACGGTTTCCTTGTCCGTTACGTCCAGCGCATGCGGGACGACCCGCCCAGAATTTATTCTCTCTTCTCCCGCGCCTTCGACCATCGCCTCTTCACGGCGGGCGACGGCGTGAACGGTGGCGCCCGAGTCGGCGAAGAGGTTTGCAGTGGCGAGACCGATTCCGCTACTCGCCCCGGTGATTATGGCGGTGCGGCCTTCGAGGGTTTCCACTATTCCTCCGTCCCGGCAAGGAATACTTTGATCTGCTCCTGGGGACCTTCAACGAGCCGGGCAAAAGCGTCGGGGCCTCTTTCGAGTGGAAGGGCCGGCGGCAACTCTCCGATACCGGCCTGGCCCGAAGAGAGCCAGGTCAGCGCCTGCTCGAAGTCCTCCGGCGTGTAGGCGTATGAACCTTGCAGCGTGATCTGCCTTCGCACCAAGCCGTGAAAACCCAGCGTGGTCTCGTCCCCATGCAACCCGACCAGTGCCACCATCCCGCCCGGCTTTACCAGATCCACTGCGAGCTGCCGTGTCCCCCCGCCCCGACGGCGTCTAGCACCAGATCCGCACCGAGCCCTTCGGTGGCCTCTTGTAACATCGCCCCGGCTTCCTCTCCGGAAGCAAAGACCTCGTGAGCCCCGAGTTCTTTGGCCTGTTTGCGCCGCCCTTCGTGCAGCTCGACCACAGACACGTTCGGTATACCGGAGAGCAGGGCCGACTGGAGGACCATGATCCCGATAGTACCCCCGCCGATAACCACAGCGTGCTCAGCGGGCAGGCAGCTAATACCGAGACGCACCGCGTGGACGCCGTTTGCGAGCGGCTCGGCGAGGGCGGCAGCGCTGATGTCCAGGTCATCCGGTATCTCGGACATGGCAGACTCTGGGACCTGGACGTATTCGGCGAAGCCACCGGGGTGGTGGATACCGATCATGGTCCGGTTCTCGCACAGGTTCTTGAGCCCGGCCTGGCACAACCGGCACTCGCCGCAAGAGAGCAACGGATTTACCGTTACCCGACGGCCCTCCCAACGCTCGTTCACGCCTTCGCCGACGGAGGCGACCGTGCCGGCGAACTCGTGGCCCATTACGAGTGGTGGGGTGCGGTTGCCCATCTTGCCCAAGTACCCTTCGACCTCCGAGCCGCAGATACCGGCGGCTCCGGTATGGATCACGACCATCCCCGGCTCCACTTTCGGCTCCGGCATCTCCTCGAACGACATCTGCTCCGGGCCATGCCAGACTATCCCTTTCACGTTCTCACCTCACTGTTGCTCCCACTCCTGCATCATTTTATATGCTTCCGGCTATTTGGATTCGTAGCGGTCGGGGTCCTGAAAAACGTCGATGACGCACGAGCCTTTTGCTAGACGGGCGGAGTGCTCCTCGCCCGCGCCGATGTCGTAGGTATCTCCTGGCTCGTAGGTCCCGGTCTCTCCGCTGATAGTCAGCTCCAGTTCACCTGCTACGACGATTCCCCGCTGGGCTCCGTGGGAGTGCGGCGGCACCTCGACTTCTTCTTCGGCCCGGAAAAAGACCGCCTGCCCGTGCGGACTCGAAAGCAGCCGGCCGTCTAGGCCGTCGAACGGGACATCCACTTCGGATAGGTTCCGGATCCAACCTGCAAACGGGTTCATCTTTGCTTCTCCCAGTAGCACAGCATTTCCACAGGAATACTATCGTCCCGAGCGGCGAAGGTTGTTTGCGTATCCCGCTCTCACTTAACTATACTTGCCAGCAGGGTACAGGGAAGCGACCGTGTTAGGGGTGAGCATCTTGGATCGTCTGGAAGGCAAACGCACAATAGTCACCGGAGCAGGCGCCGGCATAGGACGGGCCATCGCGCTCCGCCTAGCAGAAGAGGGTGCCCGCATAGTCCTCGCCGACGTGGACGAGGAAGCTACAAACAAGGTGGCCGAAGAGATAAGCGAAGCTGGCGGCGAAACCTCGATTCACCAAACAGACGTAACCTTGGCCGGAGACGTAGAGGCTCTAGTGGAGCATGTAGTCTCAGAGTGGGACGGTCTGGACGTGATGGTCAACAACGCCGGCGTCGGCATAGCCTCTAGTGTAGTTGACGCCACCGAGGAAGACTACGACAAGATGATGGACGTCTGTGTCCGGGGCACCTATCTTGGCATGAAGTACGCCATACCCGCTATCCGGGACTCTGGAGGCGGCTCTGTTATAAACATGTCCTCTATCGCCGCTTTAGTGGGTTTGAACGACCGGGCGATCTACTGTGCGGCGAAGGGAGCGATCCTCTCCATGACCCGGGCCGCGGCTATAGACCACATAGAGGAGGGTGTTAGGGTCAACTGCATAGCGCCCGGTACGGTGGACACGCCCTGGATCTCCCGCATCACCTCCACCTACGAGGACCCGGAAGAAGCCCGCGCCACCATGCAAGCTCGCCAGCCCCACAACCGCTTCGTAACACCGGATGAGATAGCGGCAGTGGCTGCCTACCTGGCATCCGACGAAGCTGGCTCAGCCGTCGGGGCCTGCATGACCGTGGACGGAGGAATGACCGCGCGATGAGGAGGACGAAACAAAGGATAGCCGAATGAGAATCACCGAAGCCATAGCCCGTGACATCCGCTTCCCCACCTCAGAAGACCTCTCCGGCTCCGACGCCATGAACGAAGCCCCCGACTACTCAGCCGCCTACGTTGTCCTCAAAACGGATACCGACCTCGAAGGCCACGGCATGACCTTTACCATAGGACGCGGCACAGATCTGTGCGTCGCCGCAATAGAAGCTCTCTCTCCACTGATAGTCGGTGAGACGGTAGAGTCCTTTACTGAGGACATGGGTGCTTTTTGGAGACGCATAACGGGTGACAGCCACTTGCGCTGGCTCGGACCCGAAAAGGGTGTTATTCATCTAGCCACGGCTGCCGTCGTCAACGCTGTGTGGGATCTTTACGCCAAGATGGAAGGAAAGCCTCTCTGGAAATTGCTCGTAGACATGAGCCCCGAAGAGCTCGTCTCGTGCGTGGACTTTCGCTATATCACTGACGCCATTACGCCCGAGGAAGCCGTGCAGCTATTGCGTAAAAACGAGGACGCCAAGTCTGATAGGGAATCGGAAATGCAGGATACGGGTTATCCAGCTTATACGACCAGTGCGGGCTGGCTCGGCTATTCCGATGAAAAGCTTCGGAGCCTGCTAAGTGAGTCCGTGGCCGAAGGCTGGGAGCACTTCAAGATGAAGGTCGGCACCAGCATTGATGACGATGTGCGCAGGGCCTCCATTATCCGGGAGGAGATCGGCCCCGACAAAAAGCTCATGATGGATGCAAACCAGGTCTGGGATGTAGAAGAAACCATAGAGAAGATGGAGCGTCTCAAAGACTTCGACCCGTGGTGGATCGAAGAGCCCACAAGCCCAGACGATGTGCTCGGCCACGCGAAGATAGCAAAGGCCGTAGACCCTATAGGCGTCGCAACCGGCGAGCACTGTCAGAACCGGGTGGTCTTCAAGCAGCTAATGCAGGCTGAAGCCATCAGTTTCTGCCAGATAGACTCCTGCAGGCTCGGCGGGGTGAACGAAGTCTTGGCTGTCTTGCTCATGGCGTCGAAGTTCGGGGTTCCGGTGTGTCCGCACGCTGGAGGCGTGGGACTTTGTGAGTACGTCCAGCACCTTTCTATCTTCGACTACATAGCGGTCAGTGCATCGCTAGAGGATCGGATACTGGAATACGTGGATCACCTGCACGAGCACTTCGTGGACCCTGTGACCATGAAGGACAGTCACTACATGCCCCCTGAGAGGCCTGGCTATTCCATCGAGATGAAGCCTGAGTCACTCGATGCTTATGAGTTTCCTAATGGACAAGTTTGGGCCTCACGAAAGGAACCAGAGCCGCCGCAAACGTCTTAGCCTGTGGCGGCTCTGGTTCTGTCAGGTACTGATCTGCTCCAATTCCTGTCCCGGTGGTATACGTCGTAGCAAGATCGTCAGCCACTGGCCGAAGGCCAATCCTACAGCAATGATTAGCCAGGTTATGGTTGGGGTGGTGATCGTGGTCAGGATCGTCCACAGCGTGGCGCCCAGCAAAAGGCCGCCCGCGAAGATGGCTCCGAGGAATCCTACCGCCGTTCCCCGAATTCGGGTTGGGAAACTCTCGGCCTGGTATGCATATCCGGCCCCAGACCACGTGCCGTTGGTGACCTGGTAGATGAGGAAGTAGATGATCACGAGCAGCACGTACTGGTCAACTACCAAAAACAACAGGTTCAGCGGCGGGACCAGCAGAGCAGTGCCGATCAGGACTTCTCTTCGTCCCCACCTCTCCCCCAAGATTCCGCCCAGTATGTAGAAGAAGAAGCCTACGCCACCCGCGACCAGTAGCAAAGTTCCGGCCTGAGACCCGGTAAAACCTTTGGCCCGTGTGAGGAAGTCCGTTATGTAGAAGTTGGTCGCGACAAAAGAGGTGGAGTAGAAAAGCCACACGGCCGTCAGCAAGATGAGTTGGCGCCGGACGTAGCCGGGTTTTGCAAAGAGTTGCTTGACCGTGGCGCCCTGAAGGTCTTCAACGTCCACGTCGTACCTTTCTAGGAGCCTTTCTACCCTTTCATCGTCGCCTTGCTCCTGGGCCTCTTTCACCTCCTGGACGTGCTGGTAACGTGGCGACTCCCGGATAAAGACTCGCCCGATCATCACCACGACAATTGGCAAAACTCCCAGCAGGAATACGAAGCGCCATCCGAACCCGATAAAGGCCAAATACACCCCCGAGGCGAGGAATACGCCCAGCGGCCACCCACCCTGGACTATGGAATAGAGAAAGCCCCGGTAGCGGGCTGGGACTTGCTCGTTGACGATCGTTATGGAGACGGCGAGTTCGGCCTGGGCAAAACCGGAGGCGAGCATCCTGATGATCAGAAGCTGCCAGAAAGTCTGCACGAAAAACGTGAGTCCTGTGAAAATCGCCGCTGCCGCGAGGCACAACATCCACATCCGCTTGGACCTATCGTGTCCATCCCGTAGCCGACGAACAGCGTAACAACAAACTGTGCTCCGAAGACAAAGAACCCTATAGACCCGACCAGCGTCGCCGAGAGGCCAAGTTCCGCGGATATATCTGGTATCGTGAGGACCAGCAGGTTCAGGTCGTATGAGGCTAGCGACCAGCCCGCCAGGGCGACGATGACCAGGTAGATTGTATACCGCCGTCCGCCCTCTCCTTCTTGCAATGCCTGGTTTATATTGCTCCAATTACTCACTCTCTCTCCTCCCTTTCCGCTCTTCTATTCCGGCAACAATGCGATAGCCCGTCCCGGTCCTCCTGAGGAGTCTTCTATTTTTATCGGCAGGAAGATAAAGTAGGCGCCACGGACCGGGAGCTGATCAAGGCTGGTCAACAGCTCGATGTAACGGAGTTCCCGGCTCAAACCTTCCTGGTGGACCGGGGCTCCTTCATGGGCGGCTCCGACGCTCGGGGCGTCTATGCCGATCGTCTTGACGCCTTTATCGTGCAGGTAGAGCGCACACTCGGGGTCAGGAGCCGGCCATCCCCGGAAGTCTCCGGTCACCAGAGAACCCTGTGTGTACTTGAGGCCTTCTTCTCCCTCTACGTAATAGCGATCCCACCCGGTCCACAGCAACACCAACTCGCCCTCTCGTATCTCACCGTGTTCTTCTTCCCAGTCTTTTATGTGATCCGGCGTTATGGAAGGACTCTCACCAGAGTTGCCTTCCTCGGATAGGAAACGTACGTCAACGACGATCGCCGGTCCCATCAAGTCTTCGAGGGGTACTTTTTCGCCGCTTTGTTCGCCTAGAGGGCCTGACCAGGGTAGGCCGGTGTTCTCGGGGGGGATCCAGTGCGTAGGCGCGTCGAAGTGAGTCCCGCAGTGCTCGTCTATGATGACGAAATTCGTCTGGTAGGGATTCTCGCTCCGGGTTCGGCCGGTTACTTGATCCCGCTCCTCGAACCAGTTCCAATTTTTGTGCGTGTAGATCATGTGACCCGGCCACGTACACGGCAACCGCTCGGAGAGCGTTACGGATAGATCTACGATCCTGGCCGAACTCACGTTGGGGATGCTCATATATCCTCCTTTAAACGACGTGGACCCTGATGCCACTGCGTTCTTCTATCGAACCGAGCGTCTCTTTCGGAGTGACGTCGCCGGTGATGAGGTCCTGGACAATTTCTAACGGCGCAACGTCGAAAAATGCCGGAGGCCCGAACTTGCTGTGATCTGCGAGCAAGACTGTCCGGCGCGCAGCGCCGACCATGGCCCGCTTGGCCTCGGCAACTGAGAGGCTTGTGTCGCTGAGCACACCGTCGGTTATGGCGTGTATGCCCATCAGGACAACGTCTACGTGCAGGTCGCGAAGGAAGGATTGAGTATAAGAACCTAACAGGGTGAAAGAGCCGCCCCGGATCTCACCGCCGGGCACCACTACCTTTGCTTCTGGAATATCGGCGAGCGCGGCGGCTATATTGACGTCGTTAGTGACGGCCGTCATGGCAATCGCTTGCCGTCCCAGCTCCTCGACCGCGCCGAGAACCGTTGATGAAGAGTCAAAGATCACGCTTTGCCCGGATTCCAACATCGAGACCGCATACCGTCCGATGCGGGCTTTCTCTTGCTGATTTTGTCGTAGCCTATCCCGAAACAAAGGCTCGAAAGTAGTACGCTCCACGGTACTCGCGCCACCATAGGAGCGCCGTACGAAACCTTCCCCTCCAAGTACCTCGAGGTCTCGCCTTACGGTCGAAGCCGAGACCTCGAGGACACCCGAGATCTCCGCCACCGTCATCGAACCGTGACGCCGTACCAGACTGAGAAGGTCCGCCTGACGCTGAACCGGTATTTTTCTACCCTGCTCCACCAAAGTCCTTCCCCAAAGACTCCACCCACAAAATGTAGTTTCTCACAAAACCATAAACTCAGTCAATATTTACCAAATAAATTCAGAAACGCGCAAAATATCCGAGTATCCAGCACCTGGGGTCTGGCTAGAGATGCCTGCGGTTTCAGGCGACGAACGGTTGGGTGCGGTACGCTTTCTAGCAAACACTGGCAAGCTCTACGTCAGGGGGAAATAGTATGAATGGTAAGGTCGCTGCTGTTGTGGGGGTTGGTCCGGGACTCGGGGCGGCGATAGCCCAACGTTTCGCAAGAGAAGGTTACACGGTCGCATTGATGGCGCGCAGCGAGGATGGTCTCTCGACGATACGGCAGGAGATAGAGGAGGAAGGTGGCACGGCGGCGGCGTTCTCCACGGACGCCACGGATCCTTCCTCGGTAGAGCAAGCCTTTGGGCAGGTGCGGGAGGAGTTTGGGGGCCCCGAAGTCCTTATCTACAATGCCGGTGTTTTTCAGATGGGCGGAATACTTGAGGTATCGCCAGAGCAATTCGATCTTTGCTTCAAGGCTAACTGCGCCGGGGCCTTCTACGCGGCGCAGCAAGTACTGCCAGCCATGCAAGAGGCCAGGCGCGGCACTGTGCTGCTGACGGGCGCTACGGCTTCGATGCGCGGGTCGGCAAAGTTTGCGGCGCTGGCGACCGGCAAATTCGGGTTGCGGGCGTTGTCGCAAAGCATGGCGCGGGAGTTTGGGCCGCAGGGCGTACACGTGGCGCACGTCGTTATAGACGGCCAGATCAACACTCCGAGGGTTCGTGAGATGTCGCCAGACCGGGACGACAGCACGATGCTCTCACCCAACGCCACCGCCGAAACCTACTGGCAGCTACACAACCAGGACCCAACTACCTGGACGCTGGAGTTGGATCTGCGGCCTTCGGTGGAGAGTTTTTAGCCTCGCTCGGCGACGCGATTTGAGATCGCCGTGAAGGCAGCAGCCTCCATCGTATCGTCCAAAGGTTCCAGTTCGAAGGTGTCGTCCACCCGGCGGATAGCCTGCAGGATGAGCTGGTCGGTAAGCCGGGGGTTCTTGGGCAGGAGAGAGCCGTGGAGGTAGGTACCGTAAGTGTTGAGTCGGCGGGCTCCCTCACCATCGTCTTTGCCGTTGTTACCGTGGCCGGCGACGATTTTTCCTAGAGGTTTCGCATCACCCAGGTAGGTGCGGCCGCCGTGGTTCTCGAAGCCTACGACCTCGCGGGTAGAGCCGTCTTCCAACGGTACTCGGACGAGCACATTTCCGATGAGCCGCGCCTCGTCCTGCCCACCAGGTTCCGTGTGGAGGTCGAAGATGCCCACGCCGGGGAGTTTCTCACCCTCCAGCGTCTCGTAGTAGTGACCCATAAGCTGATATCCGCCACACACCCCGAGCACGACGCCCTCATCGTCCACGATGTGCCGCAGGTCCGCACCCTTCGAACCGGAGAGATCTTCGGCTAGAAGCGATTGCTCCCGGTCCTGACCGCCACCAAAGAGGAAGATGTCGCAACCGGTCGGACTCACCCGCTCATCAAGCCCAACATCCACGACCTCTACTTCTATGCCGCGCCATTCGCAACGTTTTTTTATGGAGATCACGTTTCCCCGGTCACCGTAGAGGTTCATCATATCCGCATACAGATGGTGGATAGTTAGCTTCATCTAGTCCTCCCAGAAAGGATGTGTGTGCCCCAGGTCGCTCAAGGTCTTGCGGATTTCTAACATAGCCGTGTAGGTCGGCAGCACGTAGAGCGTCTCTCCGGGCGGAGTTTTTTCCAGCGCCTTCTTTATGGCGTCTTCGCGGGCGGGGATCACGTCGCCTACCGGCAGGTCAGCGTATTTTAGACGCACGGCCATGTCATCCGCCCGGAGGCCACTGACCATGAACGGCCGGATCTCGCTGGCGTGGCCCGAGTCGCGGGCGTCGGCGAGCATCTCAAAGTCCACGTCCCACAGCCAAGAGACATCCCTTCCGTCGGCGTGGTTGTCGTTTATGGCTATGAGGACGTTCTTCGCCTCGCCGCCGGTGACGAAGGTGCGTAGGATCTCATTAAACCCCACCGGGTTCTTTATGAGGAGAAGAAAGGCCTCCTTCTCCCCCGCCTGTACCCGCTCCACACGCCCAAACGCACCGCCAAACTCCTTCAGGCCGAGCACCACGGCATCTGGCACAACCCCCCCCTCCAGCGCGACCGTCGCCGCCGCCAAAGCGTTGTATACGTTGTATAGCCCCGGCAACTTTATCTCTACCTCTAGTTCAACGTCAGGTGCTTTCAGGAGGAAACTGCATCCCCGCGCCCCGTTCAAGCGCACCCGGCTCGCCCGGTACTCCGGATCCGGGCGTACAAAGGGGCAGTGCGGACAGTCGTAGAGACCAACGTGACCCATGTATATGACGTCGTAGTCTAAAGCCGTGCCGCAGATCGGGCAGTCCTTCGAGTCCGCGATGTGCTGCAACCTGCCGGTGTCGAGCGCGGGCTCGTCTACTCCATAATAGACCGGGTTCGCGGCGGATCCTCCGAGGCTCGCGACTAGCGGGTCGTCGGCGTTTAGCACCACCGCCCCGTCTCGCGGCAAGTCCTTGAACGCGGAGGCGATAACTTTCCCCGTGTAAGCCAGTTCTCCGTACCGGTCGAGTTGATCCCTGAACAAGTTGAGGACTGCAAGTATCTTCAACCGGGCTTCGGCGGCGACTCCCGGCACATTTGCCTCGTCCACCTCGAAAAGTCCTATCTCAGAGCGCGGCCTACCGGCCAGGTTCGAGTCCAAGACTAGAGACGCAGTCACGCCGGTAATGAGGTTCGCGCCCGTGGAGTTGTTTACGGCACTGACACCGGCAGTCCGGAGTATGCCGTCCACCATCCGGGTCGTGGTCGTCTTGCCATTCGTACCCGTGACCGCCACCGAGCCCCGCGGGAGCCAACGCGAAATACTGCCGAGAACTTGTGGGGCCACCCTACGCGCCACCACCCCCGGTACTGTAGACCCCCCACCTTTTCCTAACGCCCGACTCGCCATCCGCGACGCCCGGGCCGCCAGTACCGCTACCGAAACGCGGGCGCTCTCGAAGGTTGCTCTCACCACTAGGATTATACCGTCGAGGAAAGCCGTTTTGCCGTAGAGACCCACTATTTCTCTCTACGCAACAAACACCTTCCAAAAACGTCCTGGCATCGGCATACATATTACCATGATATTAAAATTTGTTAAAAATACGCGGTTTCAGATAAATAAGTGTAACTCCGAGTTTTTCCTATTTTTAAAGGGAGTCTGGGATATCCGACATCATTAAAACGGCATATCAGATGTTACGCTGGCATTGCGAAGGTGTTTCGTAGCGGTTAATCTCCTCGCCTTGTTGGAGGGGGGATCTTCTAGAGAGATCCCATGCAAGTTGCAAACTGACAGAACAGGAGATTTATGACTGTACCTGTAAAAGTGAAATCCATGCTGACTCTGATGGCGGCGCTGGTCGCGTTGACGGCCATGATGTTCGTGTTCCAGGCCAAGCCTGCCCAGGCCAGCGAGGCGGTTGTCTCTGAGGCCCGGAGTTGGATGGGCACCGCTTATCGTTACCCCGGCATGTCTTACGGTGTGGACTGCACGGAGTTCACGGGGGCCGTTTTCGCGGAATTTGGAATGTCTCTGCCTGACTATCCTAGCGTGCAGTATGGTTACGGCGTGCCCTCGGATGCGGGCGCCGGCGACCTGGTGTTCTACAGCGAAGATGGATACAGCATAACCCACGTAGGTATCGCCACGGGCTACGGAACGATAATCCACTCTTCCAGCTACTTCGGTACCGTTACTGAGAGCGACATGTACACCATTCCAGGCTATGTTGGATCCAAGGACGTCTACTAAGAAAACTTCACCGTAACTCTAGAGCCTCTCTGCGCCCTCCGCAGGGAGGCTTTTTCGTGCGCGTTGCCACAGGACCGCAAAGCTTTCTGGTTTGAGCTTGCGTTCTTTCGCTTACAGGAAAGGGATTACTTCCTTATTTTGGTAGACGATAAAAATTCCCATGAAAATCAAGAACCCAGCAAATGCCTTCTTCAGCATCTCCTGCGGAACAAAACGTGCCAGGTAGGCTCCCGCGAAGCTGCCGGCTATCGCAACGGTGCTAAAGAGTGCCAGGAATGTCCACTGTAACTCTACCTGTCCCACGTAACCCAAAACTCCAGAGACGCCTTTCATGGAGATCACCAAAAGCGACGTACCTACTGCGGTCTTCATCGGCATCCTGCCTATGAGGACCAGTGCGGGGACGATCAAGAATCCGCCCCCTACCCCGACTAACCCGGTGAGCACCCCTACCGCGAGTCCCTCAGCCACGATCAAACCGTAAGCCTTGACCCCGGAGGGTGTTCCATTCCCTCCGCTCCCCCCGTCTACGGGATCCTTATCCCGAAACATAAAGAAAGCGGCTACCAGCATAACCCCGCCGAACAACAAGAGCTGGGCGGCTCCGGAAAAGAAGACGGCGAGCCGCGCCCCCAGGTAAGTCCCGGCAACAGCGACCGCTCCGAAAGGCAATGCTACACGAAGGTTCACGTTGCCCGCCCGCCAGTGTCCTACGGCCCCGGTGAGGCTAGTCAAACCCACCACCGCAAGGCTAGAGGCTATGGCTTCCTTGGCGCCGAAATCCAGCACGTAAACGAAGATGGGCACCGCGAGTATCGAGCCCCCTCCACCGAGCAAGCCGAGCGAAACCCCGATCAGGGCGGCGAGCAATAGACCTAAAGTAGTCACACCAACCTCGACCTCTCCAGCTTACAGCCGCTGCTCATCTTTCCTGTACCAGCTCTATGCCCTCCCCGGCCAGACCAGGGGTAACGACGTCGGCCGTGTGCTCGATATTCTCCAAACCGGACTTCTTGAGAAGCGAAGCGGCTATAGCGCCCCGAATGCCACCGGAGCAGGCGACAGCGATCGGCTTTCCGGCGCTGCAAACTTCTTCCGGCACTCCGTCACGCAGGCTATGGTAGGGAGCGTGGATCGAGCCTTCCACGCGTCCCGCCTCCCACTCGGCCTCTTGCCGTTCATTAGACGCTTTCCGAAAGAACATACTCTCTCACTTTCTGAATTCTTAGTTACCGGTTGACCTGCCCAAGCGAAGTTTGATCGTCAGAAGGTCCACTTGTAGATTGCCATTCCGACGACCATCGCCGCGAAGAACACGAACACCGGCATAATCCCCGTGATAAGCGCTGGAACGAGCGCCGTCACCGCCGGACCGGGGCAGAACCCCGACAGACCCCAGCCAATTCCGAACAACACTGATCCTCCGAGTAGCGGGGCGTCTACCTCTTTTTTGGTCGGAAGCTCGAACTCTACCGCCAGTACCGGACCTTGACGCTTGAAGACCATGTGGAAAGCGGGAACGGCTATCAGCAGCGCCCCGCCCATAACGACCGCCAGGGTCGGGTCCCAGTCACCCGTGACGTCCAGGAAGCCGATGACCTTTGCGGGGTTCGCCATTCCCGAAACAGCGAGGCCCAAACCGAAGAGCGCACCAGATAGAAGGGCTACTATCATCCTCAGCATACCGAGCTCCCTCATAGCACCTGGCTCATGACGAAGACGGTTGCGATCGCCGAGCCCATGAACATAGCGGTAGCGACGATGGACCGCCTCGAAAAACGCGCAATGCCGCTAACCCCGTGACCGCTGGTACATCCGGAACCCAGACGGGCGCCGAACCCGACTAGAAGTCCCGCAACCACCATAACCGGCAATGAGGCTTCGACCTCGACCGTAAACACCTCGCCCGTCGCCAGCACGTAGACGAAAGCTCCAAGCAAGAGCCCCGCAACAAAGAGCACGCGCCAGCCGACCTCCGAACCTTTCCGGGCCAACAACCCACCGACGATGCCGCTGATCCCCGCGATGCGGCCGTTCAACAACATCAGTAGCGCAGTGGATATGCCTATGAGCATCCCGCCCAATAGTCCGCTAACCGGAGTGAAGTCTTCCACCCTTTTCTCTCCCTAACTCCTCGATATTCAGGTTTACAAGATTTCGGTAAAAGCTAATCTCCTGCGACCTCTTCAACGACGCGGGTGAGGTCTGCTCGGACCTGCTCCGCGATCGGGCCAAGTTTCTCGTTGCCGACCACGGAGAGCATTGTCCCTGGTTCCACCGCCGCCACACGGGTACGCCCTTCCTTCTCGTAAACGACTACGTTGCAGGGCAGGAGCGCCCCCAGGTCCGGCTCTGCCTCAAGTCCCTCATTCGCGAGCGGCGGGTTGCAGGCACCCAGAATCAAGTACGGCTCGCGCTCTATACCGAGCTTCTCCTCAAGCTTCGCCTTGACATCTATCTCGCTCAAGATTCCGTATCCGGCTTCCTGTAGAAGCCCGCGGACTTCCTCTACCGCCTTTCCGAAAGATAGTTCGGTAACTCTGGCGATCACATAGTTTCTCTTCTCCATTGTTGCCTCCTTTATTCGCTTAAAATTCTGAAAACTAACGGCTTTGAATTTGCCGGATGAGCCAAATGATAAGCACGAAGATCAGGCCCAGAACGAGCGCCCAAAACACGAGTCCAAATAGCATGCCGAGCATGCCACCGCCCATCATCGAGACCCCCATCATAGAGCCCATACCTCCCATCGCACCGCCACCGGAAAGGGTTCCCACCAAGAGCAAAACGGTCAGCGCACCGATCAATATTCCCACAACGAGCTTGAGGTTCTCGCCCATACTTCTTGCCTCCATTAAGTTATTTACTACTTTATAACTATATAACGATATATAAGTGTATCAAGCACCCGAGGTCACGTGGCTCTCTAGTAAGGTTGGCTTAACCTCGAGGGGTCGCGTTGAACTCGTTGAGTTCGGCTACAAGCCGGTCGTGGATCGAGCCGCACACCAACTCACAAAGCTCGAAGATCGACTCGTCGACTATCCGGTAGTAGGAGCTGGTACCCTGCTTTCTACGACCGAGGATACCGTCGTCAAGCAGTACGGACAGGTGCTTGGAGACGTTTGCCTGGACCCCTCCTGTCTCCTGTACGAGCTCCGAAACGGTTTTCTCGCCGTCCATGAGAGCGTAGATCAAACGCAGCCTCATCAGCTCCGAAAGAGCTTTGAAACGCTCGGATACTTTCTCCAGGGCAGCACCGGACAACTTGCGTTTTGGGAATCCTGACATTCTTCCTCAGCCTCCGCTTTATCCTATCTCAGTTCGAATATACTAGATAATATCATCGTTACACCATTAAATAACGATATTATCATTTACAACGTCTTATAGATGCCGACGGCTGCCGAAGTGCTCTGGAAGAATGAATCTCTATTGTCCCCGATGTCGTGCCCGCAGCGGCTCTCGCTTTTCTCGGGGGGCACGCTTGCTAGTCTACCTCGTTCGCCAACCCTTCCCCGATAAGATCTTCTTGTCGCTCGGGATATCAAGCCCGGGCTCTAAACATCTGAGGCGGTGCTGTTTACGGGACTTCGCCCTACCAGCCACCGACACGCACCTCGTTGTAGCCTTCGTCACCGACGGACTCGGGGGGCGGGAAACTGTACAGGTCTTCGTGCAAAAGGCCATCGTAGGTGACTTCCCCGTCCTGCGTTACCTTTTTGTAGGTTGCCCACTTTATCCCCCGCTGCAGATCCTCGAAGATTTTTTCGGAGCGCATCTCGACCTCTGTGCCGTTCGGCTGGCCCCAGATCTCGGCCACCAGAAAGCCATCCTTCGTTACGTACTCCCGAATCTCGATGTCTGAGTCCGTGGTGTTACGGAGCTTCATGTCGAGCTCTTCGGTGCCGTTGTAACCGAACCACACTGTGGCGTCGAAGCCGGGCCGGATGTACGACAACACCGTGTAGTGTGCATTTCGCTCTACTATCTCCAACCCAGCGTATTGGGCGGCCATGTAGACCGTCGACGTGACCTGACACAAGCCGCCGCCATCCGCTACGGTCTCCCCGCCGTCGGCGAACACCTTCGCGCTCTTGTATTCGAGGCCCTCTACCTGATCGTTCATGGAAAACACCTCGCCTGGCGCGAGTACCGTCCCGTCTACTGCCTGCGCCGACAGTCTGAGGTTGTACTTGCGGGCCGGGTTGTCACTGTAGCGGTAGTCCGTACGGAACTCGCCGATCTTCACTCTATCAAGCACCTTCGGCTGTTCGGCATTCTTATACTGAGTCTGTTCGGCGACCGTGTTCTCCAGGCCTCTCGTCCCGGTGCTGTTAGACTTCTCGTTCGCCCGGGCGACGAGGCCCAAGCCTCCAAGCCCCGCCACGCCGAGCGCGGCTCCCGACCACACGGCGGTTTTGAGAAATTTCCGCCGAGACACGGCTCTGGAATATGCGTTCTGAGGCCTGTTTGTTCTCTCCATTCTAAATTCCTCCCTGATAGATTTCCGTCATGATCCGGTAACTCCCTGTCTCATAGGGGTTGTCGCGCCCGGGACTCGTCCCCTCACTAACGCGGCACCGCTCGAAGTTCACATGCCCAAGTTAGATCCGCTTCCGACGAACAACCCGGTCGGGGCTAAAGAGAACGCCGCCGTGGCAAGCGGGAAAGGAGACTCAGATTCGGAACACTTGGAGCAGTGGTGCCAGAGGAATTACAAGAGGAGCCGAAGTATCGTGCGGTACGACTTGCGAGGAACCCCTTCCGACATCCAGCGGCGAAGGCGAACTTTTGGTATCCGGCAAGGGCGGCCGAACTTTTCCGGGACCCACCGAAAACAGTACAGTCACCGTCGCTGCACACAATCCCAGGCCGGTCTTTGCCAACGAATCGTTAGCGGGCGGCGCTTCGTGTTTCACTGTGTACAGAGTCCCGCCAAATATGGCAAACACCATCCACACTACGACAAGCAGTGGAAGGGTTTTGGGTGCAATGTCTCTCATTGTTTGCACGGTCTAATGATATTACATCAAGCAGCGAGCTTCTAACCACTGAAAGCCAGATGCTCGGAACGCACTGCGCACCATACCTCAAGGCGAAAAGAAACTACAGTCGGTGTCGTGGATCGTGCGAACCAGACTCGTCCCTTGCGAAAAACTAGGGGGCGCACACGAGGATGCGCCTCCGGCGCGGGCGAACGAGACGCTCCCTGTCACACCCAGGGAACAAGATGTTCGCGAGGCAAGCGAGCTCTTGAAGGTTATTGGCGGCCTCACCCGGATGCGGACCTAGTCAAGTTCAGAACTAGCCGTTCGTATAGGGTCATCCCGTGCGGGGTGCGGTAAAAACAGTGGCATGGAGATTTTCGAAAACCTGTCAGCCAGCTCACGACTCGAACAAAGCGAACTCGACGCTTACTCTCGGGCGGTCCGGGAGGTAACAGAGAACCTGGAGCCTGCGGTGATCTCTGTCGGTGCGCCTAACGGGCGAGGTGGCGGTAGCGGGGTAATCCTTGGGGCCGACAAAGAAACATCTACCGCAGTCACCAATAGCCATGTCGTGCGGGGTATCCGTCAGTCTACAAAAGGCCCGGGAACCATCGAGGCAACGCTTTCGGACGGCTCTTCCGTTCCGGCTGAAGTCCTGGGCGAAGACCCGCCGAGCGACCTGGCCGTGATCCGCTTCGCCCCAGAAGATGAGGTTACGGTCGCCACGCTCGGGGAGGCGGAGAATCTGGTAGTCGGGCAACTCGTGGTGGCTATCGGGAACCCGCTGGGATTTCAGCGCAGCGTAACGGCCGGGGTGGTGAGCGCCCTGGGACGTTCGATACGGGGTGAGAGCGGACGGCCCATCGAGAACGTCATCCAGACGGACGCCGCGATCAACCCCGGCAACTCCGGCGGGCCGCTGGCGGATACCGCCGGAAGGGTCGTCGGCATCAACACGGCCATCATCGGGGGTGCCCAGGGGATAGGGTTTGCGGTGCCGGTCTCGGCGGCGTTTCGGCGTGTGATCTTCTCTCTCGTAACCGAAGGCCGGGTGCGTCGCGCATACCTCGGTGTCGGCGTCGTGACCCGTCCTGCGCGCGGGAAATTCAGTGGCGGAGCGGGTGTCGAAACCGTGGCCCCAAACAGCCCGGCGGAGCGAGCCGGCGTGCGGATTGGGGACGTTATACTGAGTCTCGGGGAACGGCCCGTAAAATCTACCGACAGCCTGCTAAGCCTGTTGGACGAATCCGCCATCGGACGCGACACTACGCTTACGGTGCTACGCGGCGACCGGGAGCTATCCTTAAGCGTGAAGCCCCGTGAACAACCCACCGAGTAGAAGGAGGATCATGCCGGACGTAACACTGATGGTGCAGGATCTAACAGACGCAGAGGACGCCGAGCACCTGAAAAGGTCATTGAAGCGACTGGAGTTCGTAAGTGAAGCCAACGCAGACGCGGAGAAAGGTTTGGTAGCCGTCTCTTACGAAGGCGGAGAAGCAGAGCAAAGTCGTCTAGAGCAGGCCGTAGAAGAAGCAGGATACGACTTCGAGCCTTCGCCCGGAGCCCGCAAGCTGGAAGAGTAAGCTATTTCACCCGCGGTTCGGTGGAGGGATTCTGACTTGCCTGGCGGGCCTTGTAGTAACCGTAGGCGATAAAAGCCACGGCCCCGACGACGCCGAGTATCCAGCCGATGCTACTGATCCCACTACCAACAAAATCGTGGATGATCCTGTCTTCCAAGAACATTTCGATTGCGACGTAGACCAGGATGCCGGAGCCCGCGTAGACCAGCCACGGTAGCCGGTCCATGAGCGACGAAAGTATCTGGCTTCCGTAGATTATGAGCGGGATAGTCAGAAGCAGCCCGAAGACGAGCAGCCACAGGTTCCCGCCGGAAACGCCTACGAGGGCGACTACATTGTCGAGGGACATGATAACGTCGGCCACGATTATGATCCTTATGGCCCCCCAGAGGCTGGTACTGGCCTCGACGTCGCCGTGTTCATCCTCCTGAAAAAGTAGCCTCCAGGCGATCCAGATGAGGAGCAAGGCCGCCACCGCTTGTAGGAAAGGTACTAGCAAAAGGTAGGTGACCACGGCGGCAAAGATCAGACGCAGCCCCACGGCCCCCATCGCACCCCAGAAGATCGCCCGTCGCCGCGTCTTTCCTTCGAGCTGACGCACGGCCAGCGCGATGACGACCGCGTTATCACCCGAGAGTATGAGGTCGATGCCGAGCACGCCCAGAAACCTGAGCAAAATCTCCGCGCTTAGAAACTCCGGCAAAAAATCTCCTTCAAAATACTAACTAATGCCCCCCACCCGAAACCGCTTTGCTCATCTCGTAGGGGAAGGTTCGGTGCCGTCCAACTAGCGACGCTTATCTTATCAGGGAAGCTTCACGACTATCGTGGCTACAGGATCGTTACGACCGCCGCGACAAGGAAGACCAGGTACATAAACCCGCCGGCTATCAGGTACAGCGCCCGCATCGACTGTTTACTGCGGAGCAGCAAGTAGAAAGCACCGCCGGAGATTAAAGCTATAACCACCGCGATAATGCTGATGGCATTCAATCTCCACGGCGTGAAGATCAAACCTAGCGTAACCGGTATCGTGCTCTGAAAGACCATGGCCCCGGTAATATTGCCGAGCGCCAGGACGTCTTTGTCATCCCTTACCCAGATAATAGAGTTGAATTTCTCCGGCAACTCCGTCGCCAGGGGCGCCAATACCAGCGCGATTAGCCCCGCCGGTATGCCGAGGGATTCTGAACCATGTTCCACGGCGTCCACGAAGAAGTGTGCGCCGGTAGCCATCATCGCCAGAGAACCCAGGACCTGAACGACCACGGCCCAGGTGGGCGGCGCGGAGTCGAAAGGCCATACGTAGAGGCTCTCCGGCACCTCTTCCAAATCCTCACCCTCAGAGGTCAAATGCTCCCACACGTAGTAGCCATAAGCCGCTATAAGGGCTATTCCCAGGATGATCTTCACGAAGTACGGCAACACCACGATGCCTGCACCGGCCGCCACGGTAAAGCATATGAGGAAGTATTTGGTGTCATGGCCGGTTACGTTCCGGTCGATGGTCACCTCCCGGCCGTTCTCCCGCCGGCCGCTAAAGCCGAGCACCGAGGCCCCTACCACGAACATCGCGAGCGTGGTGAGCAAAAACGGGGCGCCGAGGATAGCCCCGATACTGATGTCACCCGCAGACTGCGGGTCGCGGCCCAGAAAAAGGGCCCCGAAGATGGCGACCACCGGGATCATGGTCTCCGGCAAAGCCGTCCCAACGGCCGCAAGGATACTTCCAACCGAACCGCTTCCCATCTCCAGCCGCTCGCCGAGTATTTCGACCGCGTTGGTAAAAAGAACGGCGGCCCCCAGAATGGCAGCCAGCGAGAGAAGCAATTCTATTATCGTCACCGTCGTCCTTCTTTCCGCAGGCCGCTGCAAACCCGAACGTGCTAGATTTACCCGTTGACGAAGCAACTACACCAGAGAGAAAGCGAACCGGCACCATGCAGCATCTCGATCCACCAGGCAACCTTGAGGAGACCCTGGAAGCCGTCTCTAAAGGCACCCTGTCTCCCGAGTCTGCTGCCGTACATCTGCAAACCGGGGAAGTACGCTACCTGGACGAATTCGCCGTCCTAGATGCCGGACGCTCAGGCCGCAAAGGTGTCCCTGAGGTCGTCTACGCTGCCGGCAAGACCCCGACCCAAGTCGCAGGGATCTGCGTCACGCTCCTGAAGTCCGGTGGACGTGTGATCGTCAGCCGCCACGCCCCCGAACACGAAGCGGAGATCCGACAAGCCCTACCCGAAGTACCACTGTGTCCCGCCGGGCGCTCGCTCGTCGTCGGCCACGGAGACCCCGAACCATCCGGGGGGCGTCTCGGGGCCCTCTCCGGGGGCACCTCCGACCTGCCGGCGCTGGACGAAGCCCTCGCGGTAGCCCGAGAGATGGGCGTCTCGACAAGAAGCTTTCCCGACGTAGGCGTGGCGGGTATCCACCGGCTCGCCGCCCCCCTGAAAGAGCTGGAAGCCTTCGACCCGGACTGCCTCATAGTGGCCGCCGGGATGGAGGGCGCGCTGCCCAGCGTAGTCTCCGGGCTCGTGAGCATGCCCGTAATAGGACTCCCAACGTCTACCGGCTACGGCCTGGGAGGTGACGGCACCGCCGCCATCCTCGGCATGCTCCAGACTTGCTCTCCGGGTCTCTCGGTCGTCAACATAGACAACGGCGTCGGTGCCGGGGCCACCGCAGCCCTCATAGCCAACCGCGCCGCCGCAGCTCGAGCCCGTAGAAACGGTCCGGGCTCCGACTAACCCATCCCTTGCGAGTCTTTGTCGCCATCTTCCCGCCGCCCGAAGTCCAGGACACGCTGCTCCACGCCGCGCAAGCCGCCCCGGTGAGCGGCAACGTCCGATGGGTTCGCCGAGAAAATGTCCACCTGACATTGAAATTTCTAGGCGCCGTAGAGCCGGACAGCTTAGAAAGAGTTCGAGACGCCCTCGGTCAAGTAGCCGAACGTCATGAGGTTTTCCGCATACAGCCCTCTGGGTTAGGGGCTTTTCCTTCCGAGGAGAAAGCCCGCGTGCTGTGGTCCGGCGTAAATGAAGGTTCGGCCGCCCTCTCGAATCTGGTCGCAGACGTCGAGGAAGTGTTGGAGCCCCTGGGATTCGGGCGCGAGAAGAGACTCTACGAACCCCACGTAACGCTCGGAAGGGTACGTGGAAAACCGGCAAGGCTGCCGGACGGGGTCGATGTTTGGGCCCCGGTGTTTACGGCCCGACGGTTGGATCTCGTAGAAAGCCTACTCGGTGCGAACGGTGCTACGTACAAGAAGCTAGAGAGCTATCCCTTGTCCGGGGGATCCTAGAAGGAAACCCTCAGATCGAAAACAGAGGTCCGATAGCCATAACGATAAAGAGGAGTATCAGGATCACCGCGACCATCATTATGAAATTACTCCCGTTCATCAGACCGCACCTTTCGAGAAGTTTCCATTACGGGGCCAATTCTAGCCCCTGCCTGCCAGGGCCGCCAGCGAGAGCGCCTAAAGTTCGTTGGCATAGAATACCCGCCTCGCTAAAGCGGGGCCTGCCCCTAGCTTAGCCTCACGTCCCTCGTGAAACTCCAGAACCTTCTCAGCCACCAGTCGTACCACAGGGTCCGAGTGTGACTTCTGGTCCATAATCTCACCCTCGGAAGCTTCTAAGAAAAGGCGTTCTAAGCACCAAACAGGCCTCGGCTCCTTGTAGAAAAGCCGGCACTCATAGAAACCACTCACGTCATCATGTACCACCAAGAGCATCTCCGGCTTCAACGCCGCCTGCGGGACGTCCTGCAACTCGTACATGAGCTTCCGGCGTCGGTAAACCTCCTGCTGACTCTCCTCGCGCGCGATCTCGACAAACTCGTCACCCTCGACCAGTAGATAAGCCTTGTCTCTCAGAATTTCGGCCTCTCGCACCCACCGCTCGACTCCGGTAGCATCCAGCATCTCTTCGCAAACCGGGCATACGTACTTCAGGCTTGAGGTGATCCGCAAACCTTTTAAATGCGCGCATTTCTCTACTTCACTCACCATCTTGTTTTTATTCTAACCGGTTCCCCGCAGAAAGTGAACTTGCACCGCAATGCAACATCAGACTACACTTCTACTACAAGTTTACACCGAACAAGCTGGGGTCCTTCAGGATGATTTCGGATCTTTTCATTGGTCTTGTCTGCAAGTGATCTTCCTGCAATACCTCTCTTACCGGGACGCGTCTTGATCTCTGGAATAAAGAAACTCTCTCATAACTGGCACTCAACTAAAGATGCTTTTACCTGCAACTGGCGATTTTCTTCAAAGATACACCAACCTAAAGTATAACTTTAGCGTAGTGCTCTTTTCAGTACAGGAGCGCCGAAACTTCAGTGCTGGTATTCTCAGTTGGGCTATGAAGACGAGCGTTGCACATTTAATTCTGAATCCGGCGGCGAACAAGGGACGAGGCGCGCCGAGCCGGGTAGAGATCTCGGGTTTTCTGGCCGGGCGAGGTATCCGCCCAACGTGGCACATTACGGAGAGACAAGGACATGCCACGGAAATTGTAGGGGACCTGCCGGGCGACGCGTTGGCCGTGGCAGTCGGGGGTGACGGCACGGTGCGCGAGGTAGCGGCGGCCTGTGCCGGCACGGCACGGACCCTCGGGGTGCTGCCGGTCGGCAGCGGAAACGACTACGTCAAAGCGTTGGGGATCGGCACGAACGTCCGTCGGGCGTTGGAAATTCTGGCATCGGGTAAGGTACGTACCGTAGATGCGGGTGAGGCCAACGGCTTGAAATTCAACAACGGTCTAGGCATCGGTTTCGACGCGAAAGTAGCGGCGGGGGTTGCGGAAGCCCCAGCGTACCTCGGCGGGGTTGGGAGGTATATGTGGTCGGTGGGTCGTCTCCTCTGGAACTTTCGTTGCCACGACACTGTACTGAAGCTGGATGGCAAGCGAATTGTAGAATCGAAGACCATCCTGGTAGCGGCGGCACTCGGGACTACTTATGGGGCGCGGTTTCGTCTGGCGCCAAGGGCTGTTTTGGACGACGGACTTTTCGACGTGGTGTGGTCTGAAGAAGTAAGTCGGGTGGACGTACTAAAGCTCATACCCCGCGCTTTCGGGAGTACCCTGCTGGAACATCCGAAAGTACACATGGCGCGGGCGCGAGAGGTCGAAGTGACGTTGGCCGAAGAGGTGTCGGCGCACGTAGACGGGGAGATCCTGGAGCCCACCCGCAACTTCCACGCACGGGTCCTCCCGGGGGCTCTGCGGGTAGTGGCCCCGACACCCGGGCTCGGTTAGCATGTGTGACCATATGGTCTGAGAGAGGAGGTTTTTCGATGGGTATGCCTGGGCCAGTAGAACTCTTGATCTTGTTCGTTTTGCTGCTCGTTGCGGGAATAGTTGTCCTGGTGTTTCTCGTAAGTGGTAGAAAAGGCTCCGATAGTAATGGTGCGGGGTCCGAAGGCCAAGACGCGCGACAGCTACTCGACGAACGCTACGTTCGGGGCGAGCTTGGGCGCGACGAGTACCAGCAGATGCGGGAAGACATAGAGGCCGAGTAGGCTTCGCCCGGCTACTATAAGGGTATATTCTGTGGTAAAACCCGGTCCTTGCATCAAGAAGTGATGGTGCAGGTGGCGAGTACGGTACGACTTGTAAACATCAGAGGTAGGGTGAAATGAGAGCTTTTGTATTTCCAGGACAGGGTGGCGCGGTTGCGGAGCCGGCAGAGGAATTGCTGCCCGGCATTCGCCGCATAGTCGGCGAGCGTGTGCCGGATCAGGTGAAGTTCTTTGCCCGCGCGGCCCAGGACGCCGACGAGAGCCGGAACCTGGACGTACGGCCCGACGTGGTGGCCGGTCATTCCCTCGGCGAGTACGGCGCGGCCTATGCCGCCGGTTGCTTCGATTTCGAGACCGGACTCTGGCTCGTCGCCCGTCGGGATCAGTTCCTGGCAGAGGCCGCCGAAAATACCCCCGGCGGAATGGTAGCCATCTTGAAGGCGGACCCGGAAGAGGTAGAGAAAGCGACTGAAGAGACCGGTGGTTCAGTGGTCGCCAACTACAACACGCCGCGCCAGACGGTTATCTCCGGCCTTCGGGGAGCACTCGGGGACGCGGTATCGAAGATAAGGGGACGCAAGATTCCGCTAAACGTTTCCTTTGCGGCCCACTCGCCCTACGTGGCCGCAGCCGGGGAGAGGATGCGCGATAT
Source organism: Rubrobacteraceae bacterium (assembly GCA_965214475.1). Taxonomy (GTDB): domain Bacteria; phylum Actinomycetota; class Rubrobacteria; order Rubrobacterales; family Rubrobacteraceae; genus SIRX01. The sequence continues at coordinate 1,813,764 of OZ243953.1, forward strand.
TCTGGATTCAGTAGAGTTCCACCGGCCCGAGATGCCATTCGTTAGCGCCGTGGACGGTAGAGTTCTAGACAGTGCCGATGCCGTCAAAGACGCCCTGAAGAGCCAGATGGAAGCCCCGGTACGTTGGGTGAGGGTGGTCGATACTTTGGCCCGCATGCGGGTGGAAGAGTGGGTCGAACTTGGTGGTGGTGGCGTCCTGACCCGGATGCTAAAAGACTTCGAGGTTTCTTTGAAAGGTATTACCTTCGAAGATTTGCGGAGCCGCATCTCTCAACAGGCCCAAAGCCTTCTCCCGGGCAACCCTGGAGAAGAGCAATCGCCCCAAAGCTAGATTGAACGTCTTTTTCGACGTCCAGGGGACTCTCGTTTCCGGCGGCAGCCCTCGCCCCCACGCCCGGGAAGTATTTCAGGAGATCGAAGCGTTAGGACACCACGTTTACCTGTGGTCCAGCGGCGGCAGCGCCTACTGCGCCCAGGCCGCAATGCTCCTCGACCTGGAAGACATCGCCTACGGTTACTTCAGCAAGTCCGGCCCGGTACCGGTTGCGGTGGATTTCGCCGTGGATGATTATCCGGATCTCGTGCACGAACACGGCGGCCATCACATAGCCGCATTCGACGGCGACCCGGACGATAAAGAACTGTGGAAAGTCGTAGACAAGCTCAAGTAGAAAGCAAACCCGGCAACCTCGCCGACACTTTCATCTTTGTTGCTCAGACAACGCGCTTCTCCTGCGGTATATCCTTGGGGGGAATCCCGCCGCGTAACTGCTCCCTTACGAGTAGGATGAGCCCGACAACCGTGACCGAGCCCAGCAAGGCTACCTGGGCGCCAACGGAGACGGCGAGCGCGGTCTCCCGCGACACGGCGAACACCCCGAGCGCCAACACGAAGGCGTACTGGTAAGGCCCGACGTAGGCCGGCCCGGAAGGCAAAGCCGTACCGAGTGCGGCCAGTGTGTATACCAGGAGATACCCGGAGAGGGGCAAGGACACCCCGAAGGCGAGGACAGCCAGCGTGTAGGCTAGCAGTTCCAGGCCCCAGATCACCGCCGTGTAGACTCCGGCTTCCGCAGCGGAACCGGCGGTAGAAATTCCACGCATCCCCCGTGAAAACAGCTTCAGCCGTCCGCGGGCAAACTCTTCCAACCTACCGGGCAACAGTTCGATTCTCTTGTCGAGAAGGCCGTAATCCCTATCGGCCCGCAGTACGTGAAAGATAATTCCAGCCGCCAATAGCACTATTATCGCTCCCAAAACGAGGGCCGCCGTACCGAGGAGCCGTTCTTCGGGGAACAACAAAAAGGTCAGCAGCATAAAGAAGCCCAACATCAAACCATCGAAGGTTCGTTCGACGACGATGCTCGCCAGGACTCCACTCCGGCTTATACAAGCGCGGCGTCCCAGGAAATGCATGCGATAAAGTTCGCCGGCCCGGGCGGGGAGTAGATTGTTCGCCATGTAACCAACGAACAACGGAACGAGCGTCTGACCCAGAGAAAGTGATTTCTGATCCCGCAGTATGAGCCGCCAACGCTGGGCCCGGATCGGGCAGCTCGTCAGATAGACCAGCGTCGCGACGACCAGCCACAACGACTGTACACTACCCAAAGCCCGCAGAGACTCGGAAAGATCAACCTGACGCACCGCCAAATAGACGAAGACAACACTGACGAGAATTCCCGCCGTCCGATATAGCCAGGGCTTCAGATTCTAGTTTCCTTTTTTAGACCAGATACATTTACAGGACGGCATACTAGCACCCCGAAGCAAGGCTCCCGCAGCAGCCTTGCTTCTACATCTCGACTTCGAATACAAACCTGGCGGCGGTCCGGGAAGCACAACGCCTGTGTAGCACGCTTTGTATCCTGGGTTTTACCGGCCGGTTAGCTGACCGGGGCTATCGGCTCGCTTCGGCCTCTGCCTCGGCTTTCGCGGACTCCTTGAAGTCTTCGCCACCGGAGATGGTAACCACGTCCTCCTCGATGGACTCGACAGCTCCGGCGGAACTGGCCCACACGCCGATAGAGAAGCCTTCGTCCACGGGCTCACCGATCTTCTGCTCGTACTCGACCTCATCGCCCTCGGAGATGAGCGCCGTCGCCGGTTTGAGGAAACGTCCGCCGAGCGGTAAGTTGACCCCGCTAACCTTACCGACCAACGAGATGAAGCCCTCATCAGGGAGTTTGGTCTTTATGTCAGCATACTCTTTGGAGGCCACGCCCTTCGGGATCACGAGGAACCCGTTAGTCGTGCGTCGCACGTAGGCGTCGCCCTCACCGAGCGACTCAATGCCCATCTCGTTCAGATACGGCCCGCCGTCGATAACGGAGAGGTTGCCCGCCTCGGCGTCGACATCCACGCCGGAGAGTTCGAGAAGCTCCGTCGCGGAGGAACCCAGCGGCGTCTCGTAGAGCTTCAGTTCCAGGTCGGGACCGAAGATCTGAAGGTACTTGGTGGTGACGGGCTTGCCGAGAAAGAGTGCGTTGTAGATATTCAGCAGTGACTCGGAGTTGTTGACGACGTGACCGGCATCGAGCGGAAGACCGGGTCGCTTATCGCCGCCCTCCATCTCGACCCGGCGGGGCACCCACTTCTCTTTGTCCTCGTAGAACATGTTCTTGATGAGTGTCTTCTCCTCACCCATCGAGTACTTGTCCGGAACGTGGATGACCTCGTAGAGGCCATTGGCGTTCTCGTCGTAACGGGAGAACCACTCCTCATCCTTGAAGTGAACGCCCATGATGACCTTCTCGATGCCAAAGATCTCCTTCATGGCCTCGTAGAGCTCCAGGAACTCGTCGAAGTACTCCCGGTGGACCATCTTGTCCGCCCAGTACCCCGGCTCGGACTCGGTGCAGTTCACGATCAGTCGCGGCTGCGGTTTCTTGTACTTGAAGTACGTCGGGAAACCACCGCCCCCGGAACCCACGATGCCGGCCTGACGCATGATCTCTACCGCGTCTTCCTTGCTAAGAGCCTTTACTTCTTCGAGCGTCCTCTGCTTCAACTCAGCCATTTTCCTTCACCTTCCGCGCGTTCTCTACACTAGATACTTGCAGTTACAAATTCTGCTCAACTATTACAGGCAGTATATCGTTTGCGCGTTTGTGTGGCTAGTTGCCGCTTTCACTGTTCTACCGGAATCCGCTTTGATAGACTTCCTTTTGTTATGAAGATTTCACGCGGCACGGCGAACATAATTTTCGGTATGGGCCTGGTCATGTTGTTCTTCTGGCTGACCCGGGCCTACACCTGGTACGCCAACGACCTGCAGGAAGACCCATACCTCGCTTTTATACACTTGCCGATAGTCATAATTTCGCTGATTATCGGAGCATACCTGACTTACCTGGGCCGTAGGGGCCGCCGGGCGACGCGCCGCATAAACTAACCTTCTCTAACTGATCAGCACCCGAAAGTTGTAACGGACGTCTCCCTCTGAGACCGACGCGGACACTGAAACCACGTACACACCCGGTGGCAGGTCCGCTGTGACACGCGTTTTTTCTTGCCACGACATCTCAGGCTACTTTACCGGAAGCACGACTGGCAGGTGCGGGTCTTCTAGATCGCTCGAAACTTCGAGGCTTCCGATATCTTTGCCATAGGACAGTTCTCCTTCGTTTACCTCGAAAGCTAACGCGTCGAAGACATAAGACATCTCTAACTCTCCACCATAGCGGAAGGTTAGCTCCGCTCCTCCAGGAACTTTCAGAAGGTCTCCGCTAGAAAGAGTAAGGTATCCATCTGCTCGGTTCTCTGCCATCCCTCCGTGTTTGCGGGCCATCCACCGCTGAGGCTCCCAGATGCCGGTGCCATACGAGCCGCCGGAAGCCGAATACTCGCCGGTCCTGAGGCCAAAGATTACGAACCCGACCAGTAGAACTATCAGTACGGTAACCACTACTATGCGCCGTGAAACGAACATTGTGGATAAAAATTATACCGGAGGCTAGAACCCCGGGTGCGGTGTCAGTCTATCCACTGAGACGGGTATTGGAGGCCGCCCTCACGGATGTCGGCGGGTAAATCCGCCGTAGAGTAATTTGGTACGGCCCGGTGCAAGAGGCTGAGTGCTTTGCTGGCTTCCTGGCCACGGGCGTGGTAAATCATTTTGTCAACGATCTCGTTGAGGTCATATCCATCCGCCACGATGTTCTCCGAGGTGAGTTGAAAGACCATCGGGTGGTCTGTGGGCGAAGGCTGCTCGTTCTCTTCGGAGAGCTCTTCTCTAAGCTTCTCGCCGGGACGGAGGCCGACGAATTTTACCTGGACGTTCGGGGCGCCCATTATCTCGATCATCTTCCGCGCCAATTCTACGATCGCCACGGGACGGCCCATTTCCAGCACGTAGGTTCCGTAGTCCTCGGCCATGGCTCCGGTCTGCAAGATTAGCGAGACCGCTTCGGGAATGGTCATGAAATACCGGATCATGTCCGGATGCGTCACTGTGACCGGGCCGCCCGCCTCTATCTGCTGCCGGAAAGTAGGCACTACCGAACCGCGACTCCCGAGCACATTGCCGAACCGAACCGAAGCGTAGGTCGTTTCCGGATACTCTATAGCCGTCTCGCGGACCAATATCTCCGAGAGACGTTTGGTCGCACCCATCACGTTAGCCGGGTTCACCGCTTTGTCCGTCGAGACGTTGATGAATTTCTCGGCCCCGTAGGCTCCGGCATTGCGGGCCACGTTCAGCGTACCGAAGACGTTGTTAACGATAGCTTCCGTGGATTGTAGCTCCATCATCGGGACGTGCTTGTAGGCGGCGGCGTGGAAAACTATGTGGGGCCGGAAATGCTCGAAGACGAAGCTCACCCGCTCAGAGGCCGTTACGTCACCGACAAACACTTCCGCTTCGTAGAATTCATCCCGCCGGAGCTCCTGGTTCAAGTAGTAGAGTCCGCTCTCATCCCGGTCCAAGAGTACGAGCCGGGCCGGGCCGAGGCGGGAGATCTGACGGCTAAGCTCTTTGCCGATGCTACCCCCAGCCCCGGTTACGAGAACGTGCCGGCCGTTTATGTAGTCTGAAAGGGCGTTGAGGTCTATGTTCACCGGCTCGCGGCCCAAGAGGTCTTCGATCTGGAGTTCGCGAAGCTTGAAGGTGCTCTCGTCAAGTAGCTGGCCGAGGTCCGGCATTACCTTCACCTCGACCTGCGACTGGTTACAGGTACGCCAGATCTGGTCCATCTGCGCCCGGTCCGCGTGCGGCGTGGCGATAATTACCTGATCTACGCCGTGTTTGGAGACCACATCTTCGAGGTCTTCGATCCCGCCCAGGATCGTCACTCCTTCGATCTGCTTGCCAACATCCACAGACGACTCGCTCAAGAAGCCCACGATCTGGTTGTCTGCAGCCGCCGTCCGCCAGATATGCCCGGCGAGGGCCACACCCCGTTCCTTCACCCCCACGATAACCGTGCGTTTCTTGCGACCGACTTCTCGCAAAGATAGCTCGTAGAAAACCCGCGGATAGAGCCGTACCGCAACGAGTTGCAAGTAGGCCAGGGCAGCACCTATAAGTATTACCCCGAGCGGGACAGCGTTGTAACGTAGAATCCCGAGCCCCTCGGGTCCTATGGCAAAGTCGATTATAAAGAGTAGGCCCGCCGCTATCGCCGTGGCGCTCGCTACCCGCACGCCCTGGTAGATGCCGGTGTACCGCAGGATGCTCTGATAAACACCGCTCTGCCACAAAAGCACCACGAATACTATGGCGGAAAAGATGGCGAAAGGCCAAAACGGTAGCCAGAAGGGATCGTCTACGTCTCCATCGAACCGAAAGAGTAGCGCTACGGCGAACGACTCCAGAACTATAACGGCATCCACCAGCATCGCCGCCCAGCGGCGGAACGCGGGTGGCGATTGGCGGAAGGTCTGCTGCAGCCTTCCTATGGGCCAGGTTATCATCGCTTTAAGGCGCATTGCGCTATTTTAGTTTCTATTGACGAATCCTGCCATACAAACGCTACTTTTCGCCTAGTTTTCTGTCCGGACTACTAGCGGTAGCGTCGCCAGCCCAACACAGCAGAGCAGCGCCAGGAAAATTCCGGCAACGGCAAGCACACCTCCACCGGCCACAAGCAGGGCCGTGAGGCCAGCTATCGCGCTTGCCCCGTAATATAGGTTGCTCGTGCGCCGGTGCATGTTGGTGTGCGGGGTAATCCGCTGATAAATATGCTCCCGGTGGGCAGAGAAGACGTCCTTCCCGGACGCAAAACGTCGGAAGAGCGTGTAGGCCGTATCGAAGAGCAGCGGCGTGAAAACCAGGACGCAGGAGAAAAACAGCAACGGACTCCAACCGGCGCCGGGTAACGGGGCGTAGAGGGCCGTGCCCGCGAGAAAAAATCCTAGGAAATAACTGCCGGAATCTCCGAGAAAGATAGAAGCTGGGCTTATGTTCCAGATCAGGAAGCCCGCCGTAGTCCCGGCAAGTGCCGCAAGCATCTCGCCACCGCCCAGAAAAGCCAGAAAGACTACGCTGACCAGGGCGACACCACCGATGATCCCGTCTATGCCATCCATAAAGTTTAAGGCATTGGTGAGGGCCACTATCCAGAACACTCCCACGATGAACACCAGGAGCTTGAGTAGACCGGGAGCTTCAGAGAGCAGCGGCGGCGCGTAGAAGAAAACCAGGGCGGCGGCGACCAGAGTTTGGGCGATGGCTTTCGTACCAAAGTGGAGATCACCCAGATCGTCCACGAGGCCAACCGCCCCGATCAGGGTAGCGGCGACCAGCAACGCCCAAATGTCTTCGGGACGAAGGATCAACGCTCCAGCCCAACTCCCAAGGATTATGGCGATGCCCCCGAGCCGGGGAGTGGGAACTTCGTGTGAACTGCGGAGGTTAGGCACGTCGAGCAAGTTCCGCCCAACCGCAAACCGTACTAGCAGCGGCACGAGCGCTCCCGCCACCAGGAAAGCCACGCTTCCAGCTACCACGGGTGTGCTCAAGACTCGAAGACCGCTACTCCAGAGCGATATGCAGCCTGTTCCAGTGCACGATCCTGCGTCGCGAGAGGTAGACCTCTTCGTACCGCGACTGCCAGATAAGCCGCATCGTAGGCAGAGAGCTCTTGCTCACGGGCCAATTTCACCAATCCCGTCAGACTGCTAGACTGCGCCTCTTCGACTTCTACGGGTAGAGCCTCTAAGAGCGCCAGGAACCTCTCTGAGTCGGCTGGTAAGATTCGCTCCCTGCGTTCTCCCACTGCCAGGGCGTTTACGACCTCGTATCCCCAGAGACTAGGCACAACCGCTCCACCCTCTGAAATAGCTTCCAGCACCGAGTCGGCATACGCACCACTCTCGTCTTCGAAAGCCCAGCCCACAGCTACCGAGGCATCTAGCACCAAGTAGCTCAGAGCCGTCGCCCCTCCTCGACCATTTCACTCGCGCCAACATCCCCGATCCGGCGTCCCCGACGGAATTCTTTCAGCTCCCGCACTACGTCTTCCGGCGAACGCTTCTCTTCGACCGGAACCAGCATCGCTACCGGTCGGCCGTGGCGGGTTAGCGTGATCCTCTCCCCCCCCTCCACTTTCTCTAGAAGCCGCGACAGGTTGGTCTTCGCTTCGTACGCTCCTACTTCCAACATCGTGATCCCCTTTTTAGACTAGTCGTAGTCTAGTCTGAAGCCTGAGCAGGTTCAACGGTTACTTGCCAGCCCGGTCTCCCGCAGACGCGCCACTTCTTGCGCTATGCCTTCCGAGAAACCCCGCGGATCATATCCGAGGTCTCTTCGAGCCTTTTCGTAAGGGTAGGCTTTGTCCTCTCTCAAACGCATCACCTGTTCGGATTCTATCGGGAGCGGGAGGCGGGCGTACTCTGCGAGGCGCAGGACACGGCGCACCGGCTCTATCGGCAGCCGGACCACGCGTGGTTTTTTACCTAGCGCGGCGGCGGTGGTATAGACGAGATCCAGATAAGTCAAGGGGCTCGCGCCCGGTAGATCATAGCTCTGGTGTATGGCTACGGGTTTCTCCAGAGCCGTCAGCATTGCCTGAGCAAGATCTTCGTAGTGGACCGGCTGCCAGAGGTTTTCTCCGTTTCCGAAGATCGGGTAAATTGGAGAGCGATCCAGAAAGCGCAAGAGCTTGTGCATGTTCTTATCCAACTCAGAGCCATAGATCATGGTCGGTCGGATTATCGTCCAACCCAGGTCACTCTCTCTCACTAAGTCTTCCATACTCCGCCGCCAGCCGGAGCGATGTTTGTAAGCGGAATGCACACTCGTGCTGCCAACGATTAGAAGTCGTTTGACCCCGGCCCGGCGTGTGGAAGAGAGAACTTGCGGCGTGTATTCCAGGCCGGCGATGTGCAGAAAAGCATCTGCTCCGAGCGACGCCCGGTAGAGAGAGTCTTCGTCCCTAGCATCTCCGTAGAAGATTTCGACGTTCCCCAAACAGCCTACGTCGCTCGTCGGGCGTGCGAGGCACCGGAGATCGTAGGTTCCTGTGTCCGCGAGCAATCGTAGGGTTTCTTGCCCTAGAAAGCCCGTAGCACCGGAGATCAAAAGCTTCATATGCCTCCACCAGGAGAAGTACCTAGACGCCGGCTAGAACTCTCCGGGTCCAGTCGGGGTTTTCGACGTACCAGTCTATCGTTTCCCTGACACCAATCTCGAAGTCGTGTTTAGGGTTCCAGCCCAGGTTTTCCTGGAGTCGGGTAGAGTCTATTGCGTAGCGGCGGTCGTGGCCGAGGCGGTCTGTGACGAAGGAGATCAGGTCCTCAGACTTGCCTAGATGCTCCAGGACGAGCTTTGTTATCTCCAGGTTAGTATGCTCGTTGCTGCCCCCAACGTTGTAGACGCCCCCGGCTTCACCGTCATCCATAACCCGCCCAACAGCCCGGCAATGGTCTTCGACGTGCAGCCAGTCCCGAATATTCATCCCGTCACCGTAGAGCGGAACCGGCTCGCCGTCGAGAGCATGTCGGATAAAGAACGGGATAAGCTTCTCCGGGTACTGGTATGGACCATAGTTGTTGGAGCAACGCGTGATCATCACGCCCATCCCGTAGGTCTCGTAATAGGACCGGCAGAGCAGGTCCGCAGAGGCTTTGGAGGCCGAGTACGGCGAGTTGGGCTCTAGTGGACTCTTCTCGGTGAACGGCGGACCATCCGGCCCCAGAGAACCATAGACCTCATCGGTCGAAACCTGGACAAAGCGTTCTACGTCGTGCCTACGCGCGGCTTCGAGGAGATTTTGAGCGCCGAGCACGTTTGTCTCCACGAAGACGCGGGGGCCCGCGATGCTGCGGTCTACGTGGCTCTCAGCAGCGAAGTTCACCACTGCGTCAAAGCCTCCGTTCTCGGAGAAGAGCGCTTCCACCAACATCCCGTCTTCTATGCTGCCGTGGACGAAACGGTAGTTCTCTGCGTCTGCAAAGTTCTCAGTGTTCTCCGTTCGGCCAGCGTAGGTCAGGGCGTCCAGGTTCACCCACTCGATCTCGGGATGCTCTGGAACCATGAGCCGCAGGAAGTTACACCCGATAAACCCACATCCGCCGGTTACAAGGACACGTTTCAAAATCTCTGCAAAACCTTTCTTCTTTGTGGCAGGATCTCGTTCCACAGCATTTAAGCACTGCCTAAAGGGAGCCTCAAGCCTACGACTCCTTTAATTGACGTCAAAGAAACGCAAAGTCTCCTCAATGCCCTCGGAGAAACTTTCTTCGGGACGCCAGCCTAGTGTATACTCGGCGAGCGTAGAGTCTACAGAACTGCGGGCCTGTTCGCCCGGTTTGGCGGGGCCATGCTCGGGAGGTAGGTCTTTGTTCGAGACCCGGAGCATTGCTCTGTAGAGATCGTTGACGCTAGTCTCGATACCGGTCCCGATATTGTATGGACCGGAGGACACTTTTTTCTCCAGGGCGAGAACGTTGGCCCGGGCCACGTCGCTGACGTAGACGTAGTCGCGGGTCTGTTCCCCGGTGCCGTTGATCCTGGACGGACGGTCGTCGGCCAGGTTGCTGGAGAAGATCGCCACGACCCCCGCTTCACCGCGCGGGTCTTGTCGCGGCCCGTAGACGTTGGCGTAGCGTAGGGCCACATAAGATAGGTCGTACTGAACATTGTAGAAGTTGAGGTAGCGCTCTCCGGTCAGCTTGGAGACACCGTAGGGAGACAAAGGATGTTGAGGGTGGCTCTCGGGAGCCGGAAATTCTTCTTGTTCACCATAGACAGCCCCACCGGTAGAGGCGAAAACTACTTTCGCGACCTCGTGCCGGACGCAGTTCTCCAGAAGACGAACGGTTCCTAAAACATTCACTTCGGCATCGAAGTCCGGCTCCCGCACCGAACGCCGGACATCCATCTGGGCCGCTTGGTGACAGAGGGCTTCGGGCTGGAACTCTTCGAAAGCCCTAGCACAACCGGAACGGATATCTTCTTCGTAGAAACTGGCAGTCTCCGGAACATTCTCGCGTTTGCCGGAGGAGAGGTTGTCCAAGATGGCCACCTCGTGGCCGCGTTCCAGGAGTTGGTCAGCGATGTGTGAGCCGATAAACCCGGCACCGCCCGTCAGGAGTACGCGCATCAGGACACTTCAGCGGGTTTGCTATGGGCGTCCAGAAAGCGAGACCCAATCCTCGCGTACAGACCGATTCCGGTTGCAACGCTAGAAACACCCACCCCCACCAACTCACAGATGTTCGAGATCTCATTGATAAAGCTGATCTTGGTAGCGAGGAAAGCGTTGGCGGCGTACTTGATCATCTCGGCGCTCGTCAGATCCGTCGTCACAAATGGGACCGCCGGGGACCGCTGCTTTGGGCTTCGAATCGTGCCCGGGAGCACGTCTACCTCGCGGGCGACTGAATACTGCCGCACCATAAACTCCGGCCGTTCAGAACCTTTGGCTATGAACTCTTCGAGCTCCGATTCGTATATAGTCATCTCTCCGTGTTTCAGGGCTGCTACCTTTTCTCCGTCAATATCGACCGTCGTTACACTGTACCCAATGTGCGAAATGCAGGCACCGGTAACCAAGCTTACGTATTTTGCTCCTACCATCACTACGTTGAACTTTTTCAACAGTCTATCTCAGTCGAAAAATTCGGGATAAGATATCAACCATGAACCTTACAAGAAAATACTGTTGGTAACCACGTCTTCAAAGAACCTCGCAATTCATCAAAGCAAACCTGGAACCGGCTTGTCGTCGAGCGCATGGCGTATAATGTTTCTCTGGATACTAGTATGGACCATAGTTGCTGGAGCATCGGGTAACGACCACCGGCAATGCCGTAAGTCTCGTGGTACTCGCGGCAAAGCAGGTCCGCCGGAGCGTCGAAGAACGAATATAGCTCATGTTAGGACTTCAATCGAGCACAATTTTCTTGATGTCTCGGCAGTACCGTGTAACTATTTTGGAGTCCTCAGAGTCTAAAGGATTAAAAGCAACAACATCTGTCTGCAGGCAGAGGTATCTATAGAGGCATTTCGAAGGGAGCATAGATCTTGAGAAAGCTAGTAGCTATGGCAATTGTGGCGATGGTTTCGGTGTTAATAGTAAACTCTCCTGCCCTGGCGCAGTCCACAAACAGCGGACCGACGGACGCGCCGGACCTCGTCTCTGTCGGCAACTTCCGCGAGGGCCCGCCGACTGACAACGGCACCCCACAGACGCTCGTTGACTACACCTTCGATCAGATGGCCTATCTGAACGGTGGAGACCGGTCCAGCTTCCACCTCGTTCCTCTGGATGCCGGTGATGCCCTGGATGCGCGGGGCGTAGAACCCGCCGCTGATACCGAGGGGGACGAAGTTGTCACCGTTCTCTTCAACGGTAACTTACTCCCGGCGGATTACGCCCGAGGGTACTTGGACACCGGGGTGATCAACTCGGATCCGAGCGACGTCAGCAGTGCCAACCCAGCTAACATCAACCAGTCGGCGGACATTTCGCCCAACATCGTGACCGAGAACCCGGATCTTGTCAGGGTACGTCGCGGCGGAGAATCTCTGTTGTACGAGTTCGACGAGGCGCTTACAGATGACGACGTGGTTCAAAGTACGAGCGGACTCAGGATCTACTTCGCCGAAACCTCCCAGTCGAGCACTATTCGTCAGAAAGGCGCCATCCGGGTCGAAAGGGTAAACAACACCACCCTCCGAGCCTTCTTCGGCAGTGATTTACCAGAGGGCAAGACCCTCAGCGACGCGGTCGGCGCGTTCGCAAACCAGGGAACGGTCCAGGCCGCCCAGGGATCGCGCGGCGGTAACGACGGCAAGAATGCCTTCGATGAAGTGCTGCTAGATAGCACCTGCACCATAGAAGGAACCAGCGGCGACGATGTCCTAGTGGGAACTCCCGGCAGAGACGTGATCTGCGGCCTCGGTGGCGACGACGAGATACGGGGCCTAGGTGGAAACGACGAGATACGCGGCGGCGCGGGCGATGACACACGGTTGGCCGGTGGCCCCGGCACAGACCGCATTCTTGGTCAGGCTGGCGACGACAAGCTCTTTGGCAACGCAGGCAACGACATCCTCCGCGGTGGCGCTGGTCAAGACCGGCTCGTGGGCGGTGCGGGCGATGACGACCTCGCCGGTGGCGAAGGCGTTGACAGAATTTTCGGCCAGGCAGGTAAAGACAAGCTCTTTGGACAGGCCGGTGACGACATCCTTCGGGGCGGTGCAAACCAGGATAGGCTCGTCGGTGGAGACGGCAACGACAATCTGGTAGGCGGAGACGGGGCGGACAAGCTCTTCGGTATTGCTGGATCTGATGTTCTCCGTGGGAGCGCGGGTGATGATCGTCTCGTAGGCGGCGCTGGAGAGGACAACCTCAAGGATACAAACGGGGCGGACAAGCTCTTTGGACAGGCCGGCAACGACTTTCTCAACAGTGAGGACGGGAAAGGTAACGACGTCGTAGATGGTGGCAACGGCAGAGATGGCTGCGTAACAGATCAAGGCGACACCACGAGGAACTGTCCGTAAAGAAAGCAATCCGGCTCTTGGCGATCTGAGTAGTCTGCATCATGGAAAATTGCGTAGCAAGGAGTCTTTCGTGACAAGGTTAAAGTTTTTCATCGGATGTGCCGGTTAATAGACTGGCAACGCAAGCGCTGTGACAAAAATGATCCCACGAAGGTGTTTCAAGGGGACAAAAGGGGCACAAATTTTGAAAAAGTTGGCGATGGTAGTAGTTTTGGCTATGACTACGATGTTGATAGTAGCTTCTCCAACCTTGGCACAAACCACAGGCAGCGGGACAACCGAAGCCCCGGATCTCATCTCCGTGGGCAACTTCCGCGAGGGGCCCCAAACCGACGATGGCCGGCCTCAGACCCTAGTTGACTACACTTTCGATCAGACCGTATACTTGAAGGGCGGCAACCGTTCCAGCTTCCATCTAGTTCCCCTAAACGGCAGTGATTCAGTAGACGGCCGAGGCGCAAAGCCCACTGCGGATACGGAAGGCGACAACACCGTCACGGTTCTCTTTATCGGCGACGTTAGTGCCACAGACTATGCTCGGGGCTTCGTCGATTCAGGAGTGGCGACTTCTCGCCAAGCGGGAGCGAACAGCGACAACCCCTTCAATGTCAACCAGTCAGAGCCTGTTAGTAATGGTGGCGTGACCGAGAATCCCGATCTCGTCTCCGCAACCTTCGACGGTGGAGATCAGATCTTGTACGAGTTCGACGAGCCGCTCACTACCGACGACGTTATCCAGAATACCAGTGGTCTCAGAGTCTACTTTCCCCAGACAGACACCAGCGCCATAAGGGACGCCGGGGCTCAAACGGTCAGGAGTGAGAGCCCGACGACATTGAGGGCCTTCTTCGCCGACAACCTGCCAGGAGGCAAAGATCTCGAACAGGCAGCAGGTGCGTTCGTACAGCAAGGCACGGTCCAGGCCGCCCAAGGCTCAAGAGGCGGCAACGATGGCGCCAACGCCTTCGACGAGCTAGCTCCACTTGAGGACAGCGGCGCCGAAGTCTGCGCCGCCCCCGAAGGCGTTGGCGGCACGGGAGCCGGTAACGGCCCGACGGAAGCGCCGGACCTAAACTCCGTGGGCAACTTCCGGCGTGGACCGGCCACTCCTCAGGGCACACCCACCACTTGCGTTGACTTCACCTTCGACCAGGTATCCTATCTGGTCGGCTCCAACCGGACCAGCTTCAACCTGGTCCCCCAGAACGGTGGCGACGCCCTCTCTGCCGAGGACATCGTCCCTGAGAGTGACCAGGAAGGTGACAACATCATTACCGCGGTGTTCCCCGGCGACCTCGACCCGCAGGACTTCCCACGAGGCTTCCCGGATACCGGCGTGTTGAGCAGCCGCCAGGAAGGAGCGAACACCGAGAACCCGCTCAACATCAACCAGTCAGAACCCATAAGCAACGACGGCATAACCGAGAACCCGGATCTGGCTTCGGCAACCTTTGACGGTGGCGACCAAATTCTCTACGAGTTTGACGAGCCTCTCACCGACGATGACGTCATCCAGAACACCAGCGGATTGCGCGTGTACTTCCCCGAGGCGAACAACGCCAACAGGATCCGGGAAGCTGGAGCGCAGACCGTGATACGCGAGAACCCAACGACGCTGCGAGCGTTCTTCGCCGACGATCTTCCCGGAGGCAGGACGCTGGAGGATGCAGTAGGCGCATTCGTGGACCAGGGAACGGTCCAGGCTGTCCAGGGTTCCAGAGGTGGTAACGACGGTACGAACGCCTTTGATGAGCTGGCTCCACTTGAGGACAGCGGCGCCGAGGTCTGCGCCGCCCCAGAGGGAGTTGGCGGCACGGGAGCCGGTAACGGCCCGACGGAAGCACCAGACCTCAACTCCGCGGATAACTTCCGGCGCGGCCCGGCCACACCCCAGGGAACCCCGACCACCTGTGTTGACTTCACGTTTGACCAGACCGTCTACCTTAAAGGCGGCAACCGGACCAGCTTCCACCTCATACCCCAGAACGGCGGCGACGCGCTGGACGGTGGGAGCATAGTCCCCGAAAGCGACCAAGAAGGAGATAACATCATCACGGTCGCCTTCCCCGGAAGCCTCAGCCCGAGTGACTTCCCGCGTGGCTTCGTGGATAGCAACGTGGCTACTTCGCGCCAGCAGGGCCCCAACCCGGAAAATCCGTACAACGTCAACCAGTCGGAGCCTATCAGTAACGATGGCATTACCGAAAACCCTGACTTGGTGTCGGTCAAGCTCGATGGAGACCAGGTACTGTACGAGTTCGACGAGCCGCTCACTACCGACGATGTCATCCAGAGCACCAGTGGTCTGAGGCTCTACTTCCCCGAGACGGACACCAGCGCCATAAGGGACGCCGGAGCACAGTCCGTCAAGAGACAGAACAGCACGACGCTCCGGGCCTATTTCGGTAGAGACCTGCCGGGAGGAAAGAGCCTCGAAGATGCCATAGGTGGCTTCGTGGTCCAGGGCACGGTTCAGGCGGAGCAAGGATCCCGGGGTGGCAACGACGGCAAGAACGCTTTTGATGAGCTGGCGCCCATCGGGAACACGGGTGCCGAAGTGTGTGCAGCTCCGCAAGGCGCAGGCGAACCGGGAGCAGGCAATGGTCCCACAGAAGCCCCGGATCTCATCTCCGTCGGAAACTTCCGGCGCGGACCTTTCACTAGCCAGTTCACACCAACAACCTGCGTTGATTTCACCTTTGACCAGGTCGCCTACCTCAACGGCGGAGACAAGTCCAACTTCCAACTCGTGCCGCTCTCGGCTGACGATGCGATCAGCGGTTCGACCAACGTCAATGCAGAGAGCGACCAGGAGGGCGACAACATAGTAACGGTGGTGTTCCCCGGTAACCTCAGCCCCGAGGACTTCGCCCGCGGCTACGTCGACACCGGCGTCGCCAACTCCAACGAGAGCAACGTCAGCGCAGAGGACCCGTACAACATAAACCAGGCGGCGGAGATCGCCCCGGAGACCAGGACCGCGAACCCGGACATCGTTCGGGTAACCCGTGGCACCAATAACTCCTTCGTCTTCAGGTTCGACGAGCCGCTCACCGACGACGACCTTGTCCAGAACAACAGCGGACTCAGGATCTACTTCAGCGAGACCTCTCAGGCGAGCACTATTCCCGAGAAGGGAGCCATAAGAATCGAGGAGATAAACTCCCGCACCCTTAGAGCTTTCTTCGGTGAAGACCTGCCGGAAGGCAAGTCTCCCAGCGACGCGGTAGGAGCTTTCGTACAGCAGGGCTCGGTGCAGGCTGTCAAGGGTAGCCGTGGCGGCAACGATGGTAAGAACGCCTTCGACGAAGTGTTGCTCGCCGATTCCAGAAGCTGCACGATCACCGGCACTCCAGGCGATGACGATTTGAAGGGTACCCCAGGTAGAGACGTCATTTGCGGCCGGGGTGGCAACGACTCGATAAGAGGCCTCGGTGGCGACGACGACATCCGGGCTGGTGCCGGCGACGACGTTAGACTGGTCGGCGGACCCGGCTCGGACCGTATCTTCGGACAGGAAGGAGACGACGAGCTCTACGGCAACACGAATCAAGACCTCCTGCGGGGCGGCTCCGGTGAGGACAAGCTTGTCGGCGGCGAGGAAGCCGACAACCTTGGCGGTGGCGACGACGCAGACACAATCTTCGGACAGGGAGGAGGGGATCAACTCTACGGACAGGGAGGAAACGACAAAATTCGTGGCGGTTCGGGTAACGACCGGCTCGTAGGCAGCGACGGCGACGACAACCTCATCGGCCAGGACGGCAACGACATACTGTTCGGGCTGAACGACGCGGATACCCTCAGGGGTAGCGCGGGCAATGACGGGCTCCGCGGAGGCGCCGGCGAGGACAACCTCAAGGATACAGAAGGAAAGGACAAGCTCTTCGGGGAAGGAGGCGGTGACTTCCTCAACACGAAAGACGGAAGCGGCAACGACACCGCTGATGGCGGCGGTGGCCGGGACGGATGCCGGACGGACTCAGGCGACACAAAGAGGAACTGCCCGTAGAACTTTGGTAAAGAACTTCCGCAGTCCCCGACAGCAACAACACGCTGTCGGGGACTGCTTGTAGGATCAGGCCGGGTAGAGTTCTTCAAGTAGAGGGTCTGTTACTTTCTCTATTGTCTGTATCTGATCTAGAGTAAGGTCCTCTTTCCAGGCTCCCGGAGTAGCCTTGCGATAAAATTTGCCCGTTCCCTTTTCCTGATCGGGAATATTCTCCCAGGAGTGCTTCTCTACTGATTCGATCATCTTCTCCTCGTCCAGAGGGACTCCCAGCTCGGAGCAGATGCGTCTTACGGTTCCTGGAGAATCAGCCCGTAGCTCCTCATACCGGACGAGCACTTTCGGTCCCTCGTGTGCGTCGTAGGCGGCTTTGCTGTTACCGACGTTCTGCAAGTAATTTCTTGCCAGCTCCACTGCAGAAACCTTCGACTCTCTATCATTCTCCATCCTGGTCTTCTTACGCCAGCTTCCTTCTCTACGAGCATCCAGAGCAGAAGCCACGACGTCTCTGGGATCCCGCACTAGCAGGATCATCCGGCTCTCGGGGAGAGCCTCCATCATTAGAGGCGCTCCTATGGACCCGTTGGGTTCTTTGACCACCAAATAATCGGTGACGCTCATTTCGGGAAACCGGGCACTGGCGCCCTCCAACACAAAGGACCGTATCGAGTTTAGCCAGGTCCTCTTGTGCCGGCCGAGAATGAAGTCCTTATCATTCCTGCGAAGCTCACCGGACCCAACGTAATAGTGTCTGCCGAAGAGCGTTCCTACCAAAGGCTCACGCCACACCGCATACCCTCCGAGGTCGCCCATCATGCGGGAAAGCCAGGTACTTCCTACCCGCGCCGTGCCGAAGATCCAGACAATGTTGGTGGGATCGATGTTGCCGGGTGACTCTGTGCCTTCCACAACCAGATTCGCGGCGAGTTGGTCCTCGAGTAACTTTATCCTGCGGTTTGCATCCGCAACCCTCTGACGCATTTTGCCCAGGTTTCTATCCTTATTATCCACCCGCCGTTGCAGTTGCTCGATCTGCTGGGACTGGACGCGAATCTGACGCTCCTGCTCTTCTATCTTTCTCTGTGCCTCTGCTGGATGTTTGTTCTCAAAGGCCGGCACCCCGGTTGCTCCTTTCGACAAGATTGTCTCGTCTACACCGGGCGAGGCTTCTATGATGAGTAAAACTCCTCCAAGATGGGGGCCGTTATCTGTTCGATAGTGTCTATCTGCTCAGCGGTCAGGTCTTCTCTCCAGCTACCGGGAGACGCTTTACGATAAAACTTCCCCGGACCTCGTTCTTTCTCCGGAATACTCTCCCAGGAGTGTTTCTCTACCATCCGCGCAAGCTCTTCTCCGGCAACGTCTATCTCCAACTCGGAATAGATACGCTTCATGACTCCCAGAGGATCTACCAGAAGATCCTCGTACTTGACGAGAGTCTTGCGGCCTTTGTGGGCTTCGTAAGCTTCCTTCGCTTTTCCCACGCCTTGCAGGTAGCTGTTTGCTCTGCTTCTCACGAAATCGTCCGGCCTCTCGTTCGCTGTCACCAGCCCTTCTACGTTGTCGTTCTGGTGGCGCTCGTAGGCCCAGCTACCCTTCCTGAAAGCGTCGAGAGATGAGGCGGCGACGTCCCTGGGGTCCCGGATAAGCAAGACCATGCGGCTCTCCGGTAGCGCCTCCATAAGCAACGGCGCGCCCACGGAGCCGTGCGGCTCCTTCACGATCAAAAACCGTTCCCGGCCTACTCTGGGAAATCGGGCATTGGCTCCGTCGAGGACGAAGTTTCTGATCGACTTTATCCAGGTCTCTCTCTGACGGTTTCCCAGAATAAAGATCTTACTCCTGCGTTGTCCGAGCCGCGCCCGCGTGTAGTAGAAGCTCCCAAAAAGATCCCCAACAGAGGGCTCGAACCAGACGGTATGATCTTCTATGTCCCCCATCATGCGAGAGAGCCAGGTGCTCCCGGTCCGTCCATTGCCAAAGATCCAGACGATGTTTTCGGGATTTACGCCGTTCCTGCTGGGGTAGTGACCTTCGGCAGGTTTGGCCTCCAATGCCTCGATCCGTCGTCCTCTGTTCTCGATAGCTTTTCTTTGCTGTTTCACGATGCTCCTGGCCCGGGCTAGCTCTCGTTCCTTTTCTTTCAGCCGGGCTTCGAGAGCCCGGTAATCGGGAACCGAACCGCGTGTAATGCCAAAGTCCAGGTTTACGAAAGCTTTTACGCCCCGAATCAGTCCGAAAACGCTGTGGCTTCTGAAGTTCGGCATCTAGTTTTTGGTAGCCCAGATAATATCTTGCCGGAAGACGCTACCGTCCCTTCCAGGCCAGGCTCCGTAACGGATGGGGTCGGATAGCTTCAGGCCGTACTTCTCGTATAAGCTCCGCACAATGTCCTCGTCGTGGGCGATAGCGACCTCGGGAATATTTTTATTCTGCACGCGGTATTCGCCGTAATCGTGAGGAAAGCGGGGTCCTTTGGTAATTTCACCGGCTTCGATGCTCTCTCTGGACTCTTTGTTCAGGAGGAAGTAAGAGATTACGCATCGTCCGCCACTTTTGAGTACCCGGCTCGTGTGGGCTATGTAGTTCTCCATGTCCGCAGGGAGCAGATGGGTAAAAACAGACGCGAGAAATACGAAGTCAAAAGATCCATCTTCATAGGGAAACCTGTACTCGCTCGCCCGCTGGCTGCCGCCGGGATTGTAGCTCTTATTGTAGATGTCCGCGACCTGAAAGTGAAAGTTGGGATACCGGGGCGTGATGTTCTCCCGGCACCAGGCAATGCTCTCAGGAGATACGTCGAAGCCCTCGTAAGAGCCGGCCCGGCTCAGGTATTCGGCCAGAGGAATGGCTATCCGTCCGAGGCCGCATCCGGCGTCCAGCACGCGTTTTTCGGTTCCAAGGCCGTTTGGCGGGCTCGTGAGCATCTTCGCCCAATGTCCTCCGACCGCTTTATATCCTCTTCCGCCACCACCGAGATAACTCAGCTCTTCCGGCGGGGAAAGATCGTTCGAGTCTTCTAAAGTCATCTTCCCTCTGGCGTCACACTTTCGGGCACTGAAAACAGGTAGATTATATCAATACGGATCATAAAATATATTAGACTGCGCGGAGCCGAGACAATAGGGCTCGAGCGCAGCAGTGTAACTTTTTGGCAGTCTCCGAGTGGAGGTAGATGACCGGCAACGAACACGCAGCCGAATCAGGGTCGGGTAACACGAATAACTCACATACCCTTATAGTGAACCTGGTCGGGAGAGAAAAAAAGGTGCTAGACGTCGGGACCGCAACAGGATATGTGGCGGAGGTCCTATCAGGATACGGGTGCCAGGTGACAGGCATAGAAGTGGATCCCGAATCCGCCCGTAAGGCCGAGGGAGTCTGCCAAAAAGTCGTGGTTGGAGACGTGGAGAACCTGAACCTGTTCGGTGAGTTGGAGAAAGAGTCATTCGACGTGATCGTCTTCGGTGACGTGTTGGAGCACCTGAAGGACCCGTTACATACCCTCAAACGCCTCAAGCCGTTCCTGAGCCCCGAAGGGTACATGGTGGCCTCTATTCCAAACGTGGCCCACGGTAGCGTGCGGCTGGCGCTTTTGCAGGGCAAGTTTCAGTACCAATCGCTCGGGTTACTCGACGACACACACCTGCGGTTCTTCACCCGAGAAAGCGTAGAGCAACTCTTCGGGGAAGCCGGATTCTTTATAGGCGAGCTGGAGCGCACCCGGCGCGGCATCCTGGACACCGAGATAGAGGTAGACCGCAACCTGTTTACGAGTGAGGCTCTACGCCTGGTCCAGTGTGACCCCGAAGCCGAGACCTACCAGTTCGTGCTGACGGCCTACCCTTCGGGAGAACACGGAACCCTTGCGAAGCTCTCAAACCGGGTTCGTCTGCTCTCAGAGCAACTTTCTCGGAAAGAGACGGAGATTCAGGAGCTAAACGAAAACACCCGCAGCCAGGATAATCTGCGGCGGCAGCTAAACGCCTGTAGCCAGCAAGTAGCGGATCGGACAGGAGAAATACGCAACCTGAACAGGGAACTGCGCCATTTGGGCGAGTTGCAACGGCGGCTGACGGATCGTCAAGAAGAGCTCGCGGCGAGTAGAGAAGAAGTTACGAGGCTCACGCAAGAGGTAGCCAACCGTAATCACCAACTCGCCAACCGCGAAAAAACTATCCGGCAATTAAACAACGAACTAGATCGGTTGCGTAAAGAGAGCGTAAGAAACGCTGGTTCCGGGCAAAAAATTATCCATGAATAACCAGCACCCAGGTCAACCCACGCCGCAAAAAGCGGAAGAAGCCTACGAGCTTCTCGCCGGCTATCGGTTCGCGCAGAGATACGTGGAGGGCAAAACCGTGGCCGCCATCAGCCCGGTAGAACCCGGTTACGGAATCTGGGCGCTCACCGAGACCGCTGAATCGGTTACCGGAATCTTGGGGATCGGCGAGGCTCACAATCGCGCTGCGAGCCGCTATTCTGCTCCAAACCTGGATTACCAGGAGGCGGAATTCCCCAGACTACCGTATGCCCAAGATCACTTCGACGTGGTGATTGCTTTCAGGCTCATCGAAAAAATGGAAGATCCGGAAACCACCGTAGCAGAGATAAAACGGGTATTGAAGAGAGATGGCCTGCTGATACTCTCCACCCCGGACAAGCAGACCCATTCCAATAACCGCAACCACGGGGTCGCCGGCAACAGGGAGCTTTACGTACCGGAACTTCGGGAGATGCTGGAGGACCGTTTCGACGACGTACGCCTGTACCGGCAGGGAAGTGTGTTTGGGAGTTTGATCTTTTCGGAAAGCTCAACCGGCGACACGAAGGTCGAGGGGGCAAGCTTTTCATCCACCGTGCCGGCCTTCAGCCCGGACTTTCCAGATACACAGTTCGTTCTCGCAGTGTGCAGCGACGCCGAGATACCAGACACGGAGAACGAATATCCCTACCTGCTACTAGACTACGAACGGCGCTTGTTCGAAGAGTACGAAGACCTTCAAGAAGACGTGCAACTCCTAAGGGAGGAGATACAACTCATGCAGGAGACCGAAGTCCAGGCCTTCCGGGATGCTACCAAGTTCCGGGGCAGCGAGATCTCCTATCTCACCACCCGCCTCGAACGCCTCGAAGAAAGCGAACGGCATCTCCAGCCTCTGGTAGAGAGCTTGCAAGTCCAGAACAAAACGCTGAAAGAACAACTGGAATCTATAGAGAACTCTCGCACCTGGCGCGTGTTTAACCCGTACCGAAGGTTGCGTACCATGTTGAACCATAAGGAGAAATAAATAAAAGCCTTGACCTCTGGAATTTTTTAGTGTCATCGAACCCGAACAACAAGCCGGATCGTCCCGGAAGACCTTACATAAAGGATCTCCGACTACCGCGTCTGGACGAGCAGTATCCAACCTGGGTCAAGAACAATCGCCTCAGGAGTGCCGAGTTGTCTCGTCTCAGACAAGAATCCGCCGGCCTCCGGTACAAACCGCTGTTTACCATCTTACTAACAGTCAGAGCCCCGTCACAGAACCTGCTGAAGCGTACGCTCGACTCTGTAATGAGCCAAGTTTATCCCTTCTGGGAGTTGCTCGTCTGCACCGCAGCCGTTCCCGAGACAGATACCGGAGATACGCTGGGTTTGTATAAACGGTTGGACGAGAGAATAGGAGTCGAGTACCTGGACGCAGATAAAGGTAGCGTGCGTGCAGAAAACCAGGCACTATCTCTCGCCGGTGGCGATTTTGTCATCTCTTTGAAGGAAGAAGACGAGCTCTCACCGGACGCCCTCTTCGAGATCGCCAGACTACTGCAAGGGCACCACGATGCGGATGTGATCTACTCAGACCAGGATGAGATAGACGCTGCGGGGACAAGATCCCACCCCCGTTTCAAACCAGATTGGTCACCGAACCTGCTTTTTTCTAACAACTACATCTCACGCCCATGCTTTTACAGTAGAAGCCTCCTAGAAGAGCTTGGTGGCTGGCGAGAAGGTTTCGAGGGTGCGGAAGACTACGACCTGATCCTGAGGTCTACCGAGAAAACCAACGAGATACATCACGTTCCAAAAATTTTGTATCATCAACGTGAAATATCCCATCCCGAGTGTCTTTCCTACGGTCACGCAGCACAGGAGCCTGCGCGCCATGCACTCACTGAAGCACTAAACAGGCGAGACGTAAACGGTACCGTTGAGAACGGTATCATCGAGGGGAGCTTCCGGGTCCGGTTCGAGATCAAAGGAAATCCTAAGGTAAGCATTATCGTTCCGACCAGGGACAATCTCCCTATGTTGAAAAGTTGTATAGAGAGCATCGAGCACCGCACCTCATACGAAAACTACGAGCTGCTGATCGTAGACAACGAAAGCGAAGACCCGGCAACGGTTGAGTATTTCGACTCTGTGCCGCATCGCGTAGTCCAATTTAAAGAACCGTTCAACTTCTCCAGGCTCAACAATTTCGCCGTTTCTGAAGCCTGGGGAGAGTTCGTACTATTTCTAAACGACGACACGATGGTTCTCTCCGACGGGTGGTTGGAAGCCATGCTCTCCCACGCCCAGAGGCCAGAAATCGGCGCTGTCGGGGCGAAGCTGCTCTATCCCGGAGAACGCATACAGCACGGTGGGGTACTTATAGGAGTAGGGAACGTTTGGGGGCCAGGCGTCGCAACACACTCTCACCAGCACTATCCTTCAGACTCTCCAGGCTACATGGGCTCCCTTATGGTGGACAAAGACTACAGTGCGGTGACGGCGGCCTGTATGATGCTCCGTCGCCCGATATTCGAGGAAGTCGGCGGTTTCGAGGAAGACCTGGGCGTGGCCTTCAATGACGTGGACTTGTGCATGAGAATCCGGGAAAAGGGCTACCAGATCGTCTACACACCCTTCGCCAGACTCTGCCACCACGAGTCCGCGAGCCGCGGCCACGGCAGTAACCGCACAGAAGCCCTGTACATGAGAAAACGCTGGGGAAAGACTCTGGACGAGGATCCCTACTACAACCCGAACTTCTCGCTCGGAGATGGAGATTTCCGCCTGAGGGCAGACATGCTAAGGCCCAGGGTACTCCGGACAGAGTCTGAAAATGATGCTGCCGCGCACCAGGAACATCCGCAAGAGATGGAAAAAGAAGAGTTGAGAAGTTATATAGAGGCCCGGCAAGCGAACGCGCGATCCTCGCGCAGTACAAGCCTGATGCCTACCCAGAAACGAAACGCAAAAGCAACCTGGAACCGGTCGGACAAAAGAAGTAGCCCTGCAACCAGTCCTCAGCCAACCACTTTCTTTATCGTCGGCCAGCCCAAATCTGGCACTTCGTGGGTCCGCTCCACGCTGGACTCTCATCCGCAGATATCTTGTTTGGGAGAGGGCAAGTTCTTCGGCCGAGATTTCAAAAAAGCCAATCCCTCTAGCGGCGGACGGCTACCCAGCCTGTACAGCCTCTTCGCCGACTCGGAGGAACTCAAGGTTTGGGCAAAAGCGGTGGGGCCCTGGATAGGCCGCACGCCCAACCCCGGAGTGCGCCGGCGCGAGTTGGAACGTCACACAAAAGGGTTGGCCCGCGCGGCCATAGAATACTTTTTGGAAGACGAACGGAGGAAGTCGGGCAAACCCATAGTCGGTGACAAAACGCCCGCCCACATCGCCTACATGAAAGAGATACACGAGTTCTTCCCGGAGGCCCGGATCATCCACGTCATCCGCGACGGGAGAGACCAGGCTATCTCTTCCATGTTTCACTGGTGGAAGGAGTCAGATAAACCCCAGTTCTCCAACCTGCCTCCCAGCATCCTTCGCTCCAAAGAGCTGTACGAAACGAACCGAGAGAGCTTCGGGCCAAACGGGGAGAGTATATTTGATGAAGAAGTTCTGAGAGGTTTGGCCCGCGGCTGGAGAGATAACGTAATGCGGGCGAGAGAAGACGGCCCCAGACTCTTTGGCGAAAACTACTTTGAGGCCAGGTATGAGGATCTCCTGAAAGAGCCAGAGAAAATCTTCGCGGGGATGATGCACTTCCTGGGCGCTGACTCCAGTACGGATCTGGTGAAGAAATGCGTACGAGACAACAGCTTCGAGCGTTACACCAAAAATAGACCTAGGGGAACCGAGGACCCCAAGTCGTTCTTCCGCAAGGGAATCTCTGGGGACTGGAAGAACTACTTTACGGTACACGACCACAAGACTTTCGACGATGTGGCCGGAGACTTACTGGCTCGTTTGGAATACGCAAGCAAAGACGAGTGTCGAACCGGGATGTCTGGCCGCGATCTGGAGTAGGTACCAGGGAGTTCGAACACTCCGAAGATCCGCCCGCAGTAGTTGATCCCAACCCGGAACTCCGCGAGCCTCGTTCGCGAAAAGAAACCTGGCGCAAAAGTCGCTTCGGTGTCGATAGAAAGCATCCCCAAACCGTGGGTAGAAAAAGAACACTGCTACAACGCCGAGCACACGGGTCTACTGTATCTAGGATTGGAGCCACACTACCTCTCAGACTTCCCTTTGGACTCGCTACTAAACATAGCACTAGAGTACCGGGAGAGGATCGACAAGAGCATAGTGTTGCCCAGTGTAAGCTGGCGGGAAGGCAAAAAGAAGGTGGAAGAGAAGGTGTGAGGGAGCCGGCCGCTCTGTGACAGGGTTTTTTGCAGTACCTCTGAGAAGCTGACAAGAGCGACCCAGGGGGGTCAAAAGGAGTAGTCGAAGGTTTCTACGTCCTTCTGGAATCGCTCGTGGACGAGTCCTGCGAGCCGCTCGTCGTAGAAGTCGGTGTAGCTGCGAGACTCTCTGCCCGGAGAGGCCAGCTTATGTGGTAGCTCTATGCTTCCGGCTGCGCCGATTCTTTCCGTCACGTAAGTAAAGTCTTTCTCCAACCTCTCGAAGTGTCCGACGAAGTCTGCCAGGACCTGTCCGTCCGGCCCGCACAGGGTTACGTACTGTGACCTGAAGTGAGGGTTGGCTTCCTCGTCCGGGATCTTATGTACCGCCTCGACAAACTCAGTAAACGACATACCAATGTATAGCTTGACGCCTTCGTATTCCGGTTGCCTGAAGCCCTTCCTGCCAGGAGTGAGCTTCTGAAGGTAGCAGGAAACAAGCCTATCCCAAGGATTGCGTACAAAAGCGAACTTGAAGTAGCTTCGGTATTTGCCTTCGATCTTTCTAAGAAGAGCCTTCCTGTTGATCTGAAGGCCAGAAGCGTCGAAAGCTTCGTGGACCGAGAAAATCTCTTCTCGCAGCGGTGACTTGAACTCATCCTCTAGCAAGGGCAAGAACGCGGTCTTTATCGAAGTACACGCCACCTTCTGCAATACGAAGTATATGAAACGGTGCTCATCGGACACTATATATTTGGTGTATCGCATCTTTTAAGACGACACTCCGGTGTGTACTCGACGCGAAACCTTTGAATTACTCTGAAGTTTGTCGTTGCCGATTTTTCGAGCCCCCGTGAAGGGTAGCATAGAATCTCGTTGGCAAAGCCTCTGATTAGCCATCTTGTAGTTTCCCCCTTCTCAGTAACTTTGACTTGATCTGTCCGAGCGTGGTGAGCAGCTTCCAGCCTGTCGAGGACTGTATGGCGTGTACCTGCCCTTCGAGAGCCCGGTTCTTTTTCTTCAGGTCTTTGCTCTCGCCCACCTGGGATCTCAAACCCCGGACTTGCTCGTGCAACGCTTTTATCCTCTGGACTCGGACGTTATTCTGCTCTCTGAGGTTCCGGTTTCTCTCCTTGAGCTTCGCGGACGATGGGCCACCCAGATTCTCTCTCAACAACTGCCCGAGCTGTTCTGTCTCCCGCCTCTGGGCCGCAGCCTCGGCTTTGGCCCGGAAAAAAGGCCCGGCCATCATGCCCAGCTCGCCCTCAGAGGAAGCCAGGCTCGCCTGAGCTTTGTTCTCCACGAACTGCATGTACTCTTTCGAAACGACCGCGAACGGCGTGCCGACCAGGTCGTTTATGCTTTCGAGTTCTCTAGCAGTGTCACGCTTTATCGGGAGGTCGGGGGAGGACTCCAGCACTTTGCGGTACTTTTCGTACTTGCCGTAGCGGTTGACGTAGGTTTGCTCTTCAGTCTCCCGCCGGACGAGCTTGTACAAGCTTCCCAGAAGCTTGTAGTGGAAGAGCACGCCCGTAAAGTTCGCAACGCGGGCGTTGCTCGCCCAATGTTCCGAGAGGTCTACAGGTTTTATCTCATCGTCAAGGAAGATCAGGGGATGCTTCGTCAGCGACGGGCGAATGTCGAAGAGTGTCTTTTGGATGCCTCCCTGCAAAACCTCGATCTCCTCGTTGGAGATCACGTTCCCGGTATCAGGTCCGCTTCCGTAGCCGTATGTATTAACGTTCGAGAGGTCATAAAACTTGCTCGACTCTTTGAGAGGTACGGCCTCTCCTCCGATAGCCTCCGAGATGGATTTTTCGGGGAACATGTCGAGCATGTGGGCCACCACCGCCGTGTAGGAGTGCTCGTTGAGATACTGCAGCAAAGCCTCCAGACCCACCACGTCAGAGTAGGGGTAGTCAAAAAGTTCGTCTACGTCCACCAAAAGGCTCCAGCGGCCTTTCCCAAACCGCTCGATGAGATACTGCCGCATAGAGAGCTGATACCGCTTGAACGGCAAACGGGTACGGAGCACGGTAACGTCGTCGTAGCTTTTGAGGGTCTCGATAGTGTCATCGGTCGAGCCGTTGTCCAGAAACACCAG
Organism: Rubrobacteraceae bacterium; assembly: GCA_965214475.1. Taxonomy (GTDB): domain Bacteria; phylum Actinomycetota; class Rubrobacteria; order Rubrobacterales; family Rubrobacteraceae; genus SIRX01. The sequence goes on from OZ243953.1 coordinate 1,841,430, forward strand.
GTGCTTCGCCCCGAGCCCAAAGTAGTGCTCCACGAAAGATTCGATGTAAGGCCGGCCGTCGCGCAGCAGGCACAGGACGGTTAGTTCGTTTTTCTCGTACTCCACTTTTTCGGGTCCGTGCAGGTGTTCCACTTCGTGGTGCAAGAGCCACTTCTGGACCCTTTCGAGCTGCGGAGTATCCGGCGCGTCATACCGACTCCTGTTGCGGTTTTGTAAGAATGGATTACGAGTCAGTCTGTCCCGCAATTGCCCCAAATTGAGATCGGACCCGCGTTGGGCGTCGGCTTTCCGCCGCTGCTCCTTCGCTTCAGTTTGGGACCTCAGGAACGCTTCCAGCAAATCCTCCGCGTATCGTTCTCGAAAGCCTCCACCGCCATCCGTGTAGCCTTCGCGCTCTACGAGCCCCATGTACTCCCGAGACACGACCATGAACCCGTTGCCGACGAGATCGTCTACACTCTGTAGTTCTTCCGCCGTGTCCTGCCGGACTCGGAGCGTGGGATTCTCTTCCAGTACCCGGAGGTACTTACTGTACCGGCGGGTACCATGCTCGGAGCGGTTGCGCTCTTCGACGGAACGCGACACGTCCTCGTAGAGCCGGTGCGAGAACTTATAGTGGAGCAGAACGCCCGTGAAATCTGCGATGCGCGCGTTGCCTACCCAGTGATCCGAGAGGTCCATCGGTTTTATCTCGTCGTCCAGGAAGATCAGGGGGTGCTTTATCAGGGTGGCTTCGTTGTCGAAGAGGGTCTTACGAATGCCGCCCCGAACTATCCCGATCTCCTCGTTCGCCAACTCGTTGCCCGTGTCGCCGGCCGAACGGTAGTCGTGCAGGCTCGTGTTCGAGAGGTCGTAGAAGCGATAGAGTTCCTTTAGTGGCTCGTCTTCCAGTACCGGGGCGTCCCGCGAGATAGGCTCCTCTGGAAACATGTCGAGCATGTGGGCCACCACCGCCGTGTAGGAATGCTCGTTGAGATACTGCAGCAAGGCTTTCAGGCTCACCACATCAGAGTAGGGGTAGTCAAAGAGCTCGTCGATGTCTACCAGCAGGCTCCAGCGGCCCTTGCCAGACCTCTCGATCAGGTACTGCTTCATCGCGACGTTGTACGTCTTGTAAGGCAACTCTGTTTGCAACACGGTAACGTCGTCGTAGGTTTTGAGGGTCTCGATAGTGCCGTCGGTCGAGCCGTTGTCCAGAAACACCAGGTGCTTCGCCCCGAGCCCAAAGTAGTGCTCCACGAAGGACTTCACGTAGTGGCGGCTGTTACGGACCTGGCATAGAACGATCAGTTCGTCTCTCTCGTACTCTACGCTTTCGGGGCCGTGCAGAAGCTCCACGCTCTCGCTCACGGCCTGTTTCTGGGCCACCTCCAGCTCAGGGCTGTCGGCCACGTCGCTCCTGTTGCGGTCGCGGGTAAAGTGAGGTCCGGTACGAAGACGTTGCACAGGAGGTTTTTCCGGCGGTTGCTTATCTTTTGGAGGTATTCTCATCTGGCTTCCCCGCTAGCCCCTGGGATTGTTGGGCACGTTAGGCACACTGCCTTCGAGGTTGGACGTCAGAAGTTTTGCCTTGGTTTGGCCTGAAGAGCCTGGCCCCCAGCTATCGTCCATTATCCACCGCCCAGACCCGCCCGGCTGAGAGCGCACTGAGCACCTTCCAGCCCCTGAAAGGTCGGATGTCCTGCATCTTCTGCCTAAGCTTCCCGTATTCGCCCTTGGAGGCCAGGACTTTCTCGAAGGTGAAGGCATCCGGTGTAACGTCTCTGCGGGGCATTCACTTGAACCGTTCTTGCAGGTCAGCACCTTGGAAGGTTTGTTCAAACACCTGGTTAGCGCCGTCGTCCCGCTACGCGTTGTCCCCCCAATATACAAGTAGTTCCGTTCCATATTCACCTCAAGCCAACAAGTAGTTGCGGTCTTTGATCTCTGTGTAAGAACAATCTCTCGATTTTCCCACAGTCGCGCCGGACATTAAAGTAGTTGTACAGGAGAATATCAGCTTGAAAGCACGGTACTGCTCTGCGAATATGTCTGTAGCAAAGTGATGAGACGTACAGCGGAGATACGAGGTGCTGGCCTTCCGGTTCAACAACAACGAGATAGTTTGCAGCGTGGAAGCGCCCGTAGAAAGAACAAAAGTCGGTGTCCTGCTCAGGCCGCAAAAAAGTACCGAACTCTCTCACGAGGAGAAAGAGCCCCGAGTTGCGATTGAAGAGCAGATCAACCAGGAAACTAGAGACATAGGCTTCGGCTGGTAGACGTTGCTGGTATACGGTATCTCCATGATCCGCAACGAGGTGGACATCATCCGCCTGAACGTTCTCTACCACCTCTCGCTGGGCCTGGACCGGATGCTCGTCGTTGACAACGGTTCCACGGACGGCACGGATGAGATACTGAAGCAAATCAGCGAGAAGGATACCCGGGTGCAGTGGTACCGAGACGAAGGTCCCTTTCTCCCTTCGAGGGTTATGACGGAGTTGGCGCGCGAGGCTTTCCACGACGGGGCGGATTGGGTCCTGCCGGTAGACGCCGACGAGTTCTGGCACGCGCCCGGCGGAGACTTCCGGCGTGTGCTCGAAGCGTCGGGCGCCGGGGTGCTCCGGGCGCAAGCGGTGAACTTCGTCCAGCACCGGGACCAGCGGAAGTCTAAACCGGACGCGCTCCTACACATGACGATGCGGGTAGCTTCGCCCGTCGGGCCGCCGGGCCGGGGCCAGGACCTAGTAGAATCACAGCAGATCTCCTTCGTCGAGACAGCGTACCCTCAGAAGTGCGTGAGCCGGACGGTGGAGGAGATCTACATCGAGACGGGCCACCATTCCATCTCTGGAATAGAAGGACCGAGAAAACGCACCGAAGAAATAGTTTGCCTGCACGCCCCGATCCGCTCCCGGGCCGCGCTCGACGAGCGGATAAAGTCTTCGAGCCGCGCCGCAGAAGCGGGCCGCAACCCGGGACAGGGACGGCACCGGCGACGACTGGCGAACCTGAACAACGAGACCGCCATCGAACGAGAGTGGGCCGCAAACAGCTACAGAGACTGCTACCTGGACGTGTACGGAAAGCGACACCCGGTAGTCTTCGATCCCCGGTTACGCGATGCAGTCGCGCCGTTTATCCGGCAACGTTTCTGGAAAAAGTGGGCGAAACTCCTGGCGCGACAGAGAAGCTAGGAAAATCGGTCCCGCGACGCACGGGCTCCGACCCAACATTGCTCTGTTAACAAATGCCTGGTATCCTTTTCGACCAAAGCGGCCTGCTCCGGCATGAGATCTTCCTTCAATCCGCCCGGAGTAGCTTTGGGTTTCGAGAAGGGATGCCACAACCTCCCAGCTATCCCGCAACTATCTCCAGTACCATGTGACTACTGTACTCCGGCATCGGGCAATCTTAGCACCAAAGCACTACTGGCTCCATCGTCTTGACAGCGAGAGTTTGCGTTTGCACGGATAGGCCTGTAACCTCATGTACCGGCAAATACACGAACGAGATTCGAGCCTATGAAGCGTTTTTGGGAAACCGTAACTAAGCCTATATTGAAGGTCTTGCAGCCGGAGACCATAGTCGAGGTCGGCTCGGATCAGGGTGTCAACACGGAGAAACTTCTGCAGTATTGCCGCCGGAACGACGCGACGCTGCACGTCATAGACCCCGCGCCGGGGTATGACGCCGAGGAGTGGCAACAGAAGTCCGGCGAGCGTCTCGTCTTCCACAAGGATCTCAGCCTCAACGCCCTGCCGGAGATTGGAGACTTCGACGTGGTGCTCATAGACGGAGACCACAACTGGTACACGGTCTTTAACGAGCTCAAGCTGATCGAGAAAACGTGTGAGGAACGTTCGCAGGACTTCCCACTCGTGATGCTGCACGACATAGAATGGCCCTACGGGCGGCGCGACCTCTACTACGACCCCGACACGATCCCGGAGGAGCACCGCAAACCACACGATAAAAAGGGCATGTTGCCGGGGGTAACGGAACTGGTCGAAGAAGGCGGCATGAACCGGCATCTGAACAACGCCATCCGGGAGCACGAGCCGAAGGACGGGGTGCTCACAGGCGTCGAAGACTTCCTGGGCGCGTCGCGATACGAGCTAGAACTGCTCAAACTTCCCGGCATTCACGGCCTCGGCATACTCGTACCCGTACAACTCAGGGAACAGCATCCGGAGCTCGTCTCGCTCCTGTCCCACCTGGAGTTCTCTCCGTTTGTCGAAGCATACATCCAAGGCGTGGAGAGAGACCGGCTGGGGCTGGAGATACGCCAGCAGGAAGAGCGCAGGGAGCGCAGGAAAACCCAGCAACGGTTGACGGAGGAAAGCCGGGAACTCAAAGGAGAGCGCCAGAAATCTAGAGAAGAACGTCAACAGCTCCAGGAAGAACGTCAGAGAACTAAAGAGATGCGGCACGAACTGAACATCGCGAACCGGGATGTGCTGCAACTAACGCGGTGGCTAGAAACTTTAGACAGCGGCGTCTCGGCCCTTCTAAAGTCCCGCCAGTGGAAGGTCGGCAGTACCGCCGGTGAGCTGTACCGTCGGGCCACCCGCAAGCCCGAGAAAACCACGGTAGACGATCACCTGGAGCAAGTTTTGCAGAAGTTCCGGAACTGGCGTGGAGACGGCAAAGATCAGGACGGAAACACGAAAAACGGTGAAGCCTGATGAACCGGAGAAACGTAGTGATCACCGGGACGGGTCGTTCCGGCACCACTCTAGTCTGCAACCTGCTCAACAAATTGCCGAATACGGTAGCACTTAGCGAACCTATAGCCCCCAAAAAATTCGTGGACAAGATGCCCGACCATGAAGCAATTTGCGACGGTATAGAGCTTTACTATCGCAGGATGCGGCGGATGGCGCGTAAAAAAGGTGTCGTGATTAGCAAACACGTCGGTGGAGTAGTGCCAGATAACACTAAAGGAATGGTAGATGGCGTTCGTCGCCGCATTGCAGAAAAGGGCAGGATCCCAGTAGACAAGCCACTCCAGCCAGGTTTCATACTCGCGATCAAGGACGTTGGCATGTTTACCGCGCTGCTACCGACGTTAGCGAAAAGGTTTCCGTGCTACGCAATCGTTCGTAATCCTCTCTCCGTCATGGCATCAGTTGGCAGTATTCGTAGGGATAAGAAACGCAAGAATCCGCCCGCGATAGACAGGTATGACCCGGAACTGCTGTTTCCCGCCAAGGGCGCTGGTGATCCGGTTGGGCGGCGACTACTGAGGTTTCATCTCCTCTTCGAGAGATACCAGAAAGTGCTGCCCGAAGGCCATATCCTGCTCTACGAAAACATCGTAAATTCCGGTGGCAAGTCGTTGGAGGTGATCTCACCCGCCGCTAGAGAGCTTAACGAGCCACTGGAGTCCAAAAATCTCAATCCTCTCTACGACCGAGACGAGATGCTTCGGCTGGGAGAGCGATTGCTACAGAGCGAAGGAGCATATTGGAACTTCTACACTCGGGAGAGCGTGGATGAGATGCTCGGCCAGCTAGCGTAGTCTCTGTTTCTACAGTGTTTGCACGGAGGGCAGCGGTCCACTCTGGTAACCTGACTGTTCTAGACCTTCTTTGACCCATTCGTCCCAGGTCGCCGACTCCCACAACGGATATGGGAGATTCTTTTCTTCAATACAACTCTCGACCAACCGCTCGGCACAGTAGCGCCAGAACGAAGCGTAGCCTCCGAAGCGCTTATCCAGCCGTGAGAGTTCTTCCCGGTAGAGCTGCGCCAGATACACCGCTGATTCCGCCGGCATCCGGCCTGCGGACCGGGAGTGGACCTTCTCGCCAATCCCCTGCGGTTTGAAAGAAGGATCAACGTCCAGAAACTCGTACACGCTCTGCAAGAGTTCCTCGGGATAGAAGTGGATATCCTCTAGGAAACCAACGAAGATCCGGTTCTCCGGGTAGAACTTGCTCCAGTTCTCCAGCGTCCCAAGGTAGTCGGTTTTCGACCGTGACTCCTTGCTCTCGAAGTTGCGGCGGAGCCGCCGGCGCCGGGCGGAAGCTATATCCTTCTTGCCGGACTTATCGAAGCGCATCACGACCTGGGACCAGGCCCGCTCTATCGGGTTGCGCATCATGAAGATGAGCTTCGCCTCCGGCACCAGATCGTGAACGCGGGCTACACCCTCATAGCCGAGCATGGAGTAGGCTGGAGTGATCTCACCCTTCACCCTTCCCTGCCCCGGCTCGAAGAGCGAGGCGTACCACTCGTCGTTGGGCGCGCCAGCATAGTACTTCAAGTCCCAGAGGAAATCGTCTCTGGAGAACCGCTGCCGATAGCGTCGTACCCGATTCCTGATCTGTCGGCGCCAACGCTGATCTACAGTGCGTTTGCTCGTCGTCTTACTGTAGAGTCTAAAGAGCGTGTTTTTGGGGTCGTTTATCCGATTGTTAAAGTAGTGGAGTTCTTTGATCCCCGGCATCCAGACCTCGGGGTGAAGTTGCAGGTTGTGGCCCAACCAGGTGGTCCCGGCCTTCTGGGCTCCTATGCCGATGAATTCTGGAAGTGCTGCGTTCTGTTTCATCTCTACAAGCAGCCTACCGGGACGCGGCCCATACGGAAGAGAGCGGCCCGCTCTGTACCCCTACCTTCCGGCTTTCTTTCCACTTTTCCCACAGTGGCGACTCCCAGAGTGGGTAGGGTATTTGCTCATCTTCCGGGGGAGCTTCGGTTAACCTGTCTGCACAGTGGAGCCAGAACGAAGCGTAGCCGCCGAAGCTCTCGCTCAGCCGCCGGGTCTCGTCGTAGTAGGAGTTTGCCAGGTAGGCGGCGAACCTCGTCGGCATCGTGCTCTGGAAGCCGGAGTGGATTTTTCGCTTTATGACCCGGTACTTGGCGGATGAGTCCACGCCCAGGAAGTCGTAGAGTCTCTGCAGCAGTTCCTCGGGGAAGAAGTGGATGTCTTCGAGGAAACCAACGAAGATCTGCTCTTCCGAGTAGAACTTGCTCCAGTTTTCCAGCATCCCAAGGTAGTCGGTCATAAGGCGTACCCGCTGGTTACCCAGGCGAGTGTGGAATTCCTCATCCGGGACGTCTTCTAGTTTCTGCCCTTTTATCCTGAGCCCCATATCCGCTACGGACCAGGGGCGTTCGATGGGATTGCGCATCATCAGGATGATCTTTGCCTCCGGCATGATCTCGCGTATGTGGGAGATCTGGCGCTTCCCCAGTATGGAGTAGTCGGGTGTGGTCTCGCCGGCGATCTGGTTCTCTCCGGGCTCGAAGAGCGAAGCGTACCACTCGTCGCCCGGTTCCCGTAGGAAGTACTTGAGGTCCCACCGGACATCCTGCCACTTCAGGTCCTTCGGAGAGCGTTTGAAGTTCTTGATATGAGACTTGACTTGCCGACGCCAGCGCCAGTCGGCCGGGCGTTCGCCACGCAGCCTGGAGTAGGGGCCGCCGTCCAGCCGGATCTTCTCGTCGAAGTAGTGAAGCTCTTTCTCGCGGGGCATCCAAACCTGGGGATGGGTACGCAGACTCCGGTACAGCCAGGTAGTTCCTGCCTTCTGCGCTCCGATCACGAGGAAGTCCGGATACACTACGCTCCTCTCATTTCGCGACCTGGATGGAGGAGAGCAGCCCGCTGTGCAACCCAGTCTCTCCGTCCGCCGGGCTCTCGTTGTTCCAGTCCTCCCACAGTGACGAGTTCCAAAGAGGATAGACTATACGCTCCTCCTTGGGAGGAGCCTCTATCAGCCGCCGGGCACAATAACTCCAGAAAGAAGCGTAGCCCCCGAAGCGTCCCTCCAGGCGTTCGATCTCCTCCCGGTAAACGCCGGCCAGGTGGGCAGCCAGACGCGTGGGCATTGTATCCGCCGAGCGAGAGTGGATCTTGTGCTTGGCCGAGCGAGGCCTGAAGGAAGGATCCACGCCCAGGAAGGAGTAGACGCTGTCCAAGAGCTCGTCGGGATGGAAGTGAACGTCCTCCAGAAATCCCGCGAAGATCTGTTCCTCCGGATAGAAGTTTCCCCAGTTCTCGAGCGTCCTCAAGTAGTTAGTTAACAGATGCGAGCCTCTGCGGGCGAACCGCCCGAGAAATTCCTCCTCGGACACGGACTTCGCCGCACCCTTCTCTTCCTTGTCGAAGTACATTACGGCCTGGGACCAGGCGCGCTCTATAGGATTGCGCATCATGAAAATAATTCTCGCCTCAGGCATTAACTCGTGGGCGTGAGCCACCATCTCGTTGTTGAGCATGGAGTAGGCGGGGGTGATCTCCCCGGCTACGCGCCTCTTCTTCAGCTCGAAGAGTGATGCGTACCATTTGTCGTCGGGCTTCCTCATATAGTATCTGTAGGTCCAGAGAAGCCCGGAGAGCGAGCGATCCTTCAGGTGAGCCTTCGTCCAATGTCTGACCTGTCTCCGCCAGCGGACGTCTTCAGGACTCTTACCAAAGAACCTGGATCTCAGGTTGAACGAAGATGCCTGCTTGATCTTCTGGTCGAAGTAGTGGACCTCCTTTCTGGGTATCCAGATCTGAGGGTGGGGCTGAAGATTGCGGTACAGCCACGTCGTGCCGGCTTTTTGCGCTCCTATCCCGATAAAATCTGGATACATTAGGGTCCTCCTGTCCTGTGTTCTGACGGCTCCGCCTCCAAGACGGGCTTGTATGCTTCGATCCGGTCGCCGAGCTTATCAGTTTTCTTGCCGGTCATTTCTGCAAAGTTCTGCGTGAGCGGCAACGTTTCCGCAATGTGGATCCCTGCGGTCAACTTTTTACAAATAAAGTTAGCTGCCATCTCGCCCCGCTTCGAGGGGGCGGGGACCGAGACAGTCCAGACGCTCCGTGAGACGGCCCATGAATTCGCCGAAGCGATCCCGCTCGTGCTCCAGGGTGTGCAGCTTGACGGTCTCGTACCCGTTATGGCGCAATCGGTTTATCTCCTCCAGACCGTACTCCTGCAGATTGCGCAAGGCTTCGACGTAGTCCGGCGCCTGCTCGAAGCCTACCTCCAGGCAGTTTTCGCCGAAGTTACAGTAGGCCCGGTTTCCTCCGGCGTCCGAAGAGACCACTACAGCCCCAGCGGCCATCGCCTCCAGGCCGGGCAGGTAGAAACCCTCCTCCACCAGGGGCGTCGCGAGAAATACGTCCGACCAGTGGTAGAGGCCCCGCAGCTCGTCCCAGCCCACCGGCTCGCGGATGGCCCGGAACTCGAAGCCGGAGTCTTTCACTAACCGCTCGGCCACCAAGTCCCCGACAGCGGACTTCCAGGTAGTGTAGCCAACCTTGAGTGGTGAGCCCAAACTCCCGTTGCGATTGCGGGCGAAGAAGTTGGACTCGTGACCGATCCGGATCACCTCGGTCATGGAAGTCTCATTGAGGTACGGATCTACCGCCTCCAGCACGACATCGTTGGTCATGATGCGGGCCATGGGCCGCGTGAGCAGGCGCAGAGCGTAGCCGTTTATCCAGTTCGGGTTAGCCCAGCGCACGTTCTGCACGATAAAGACGACCTGCTCGTGCCGGGTCCACCGGCTGAGGTTGCGCTCCACGATCTCGTAGTGCGTCGGCCACGAGAGGAAGGCCAGATCATGCGGCCCCACGGAGACTTTCTCCAGGCTGGTGAAGTAAATACCGTTCTCCGGCGAAATGCCTGAGAAGCGCGAGATGTTGAATAACGGTAGCGTCTTTTTGTACGGCTCGGGACACGCGACCACCGGCTCGTAGCCTAAAGAGCGGGCGTGATTGAGGTAGTCGAAGATCTTCACTACCCCGCCGACGGGCCGGAACGTGGGCGTGAGGAAGTACATCCGCTTCCATTCACCCATCTCTATCCCCACCCTTCAATCATCCGTACCAGGGGCTTTACTGCGACCTCGGGGTCTATAATGTCGGCGGCGAGTTTGCGGGCGTTCTGTTTTTTCTGGCGCACCACGTCCGGGTCTTCGAGGATGCCCCCGATCACTTTCTCTAGCGCTTGCGGATCTTGCGGGTCCACGAGCCACCCGGCATCGTAATCGGAGATCCAGGACGAAATCTCGGTAAAAGGCGGGTGGATCACCGGAACCCCACACGCCAGCGCGTTAACCGAGCGGGTGACCATCGCGTACTCCCGCTCCAGGTTGTGCTGGAAGAGGTCTATGGACACGTCTACCGCCGAGAGAAACTTCTGAAACTCGGCAAAGGTCATCGTCCCGTGCGTTGTCACCGACTCGTGCTCCGCGAGCCGGTCGAGGTCGCTCTTGGAGGCGTGTACCCGATCCTTGCCCCCACCCCAGTGCCACGGAACCAGAAGATCCAGGCTCATCTCCGGATGGTCAAGCCAGCGCTCCACCACCTCCACCCAGCTCCCCAGCGTGCTCCACGACTGCAGGTATCCGGCGACGGCGAACCTCACCGGGCTCCCCACCTCGGCCTCCTCCGGCCAGGAGAGCGGGAGACACATGTTGACGACGTCTACCGGCAGCCGCCGCACGTCACGGTCCACCTGCAGCATCCACGCCAGGAAGTACGGGACCTTCTTCTTCCCGTTGATCGTAAAAGCGTCAGCGAGCTCTATGGCCCGAATTTTGCGCCGCCGCAACGCTTCGAGCTCCTCCGCCGGGTACTCGTCGCCCCGCTGGTAGAGTGTCTCCAGCATCTTGGGCGCGAAGAAGTCCAGCACGTAGCGGATACCTTTTATAGGCTTGAGGTGCTCTACTTGGTTGCTGTTGATCATCACAACGGTGGCCGGCGCGTTGGACTTCAGATACCGGGCCAGGTTCTTCGCGCTGACGACCTCCGTATCAGGGGCCGTCGGGTGCGGAACCGAACGCCCGAAGCGCAACCACTGGCGGTCCATAAAACCCTGCGTGATGACCGTCTTGACTTTAAATCCATTCGCCCGCAAACCCTCCGCGAGCCCGAACACCCGGAGGCCGGGCGCGGCGACGGGCATCGCTAGCTTGGGAACAATGTCGTTAGAAAGTATAAAGACTTTCCGTGTTTCACTCACAACTTTTTCGGTATCCCGAGCTTTGCCAGGGAGATGAGACCTCCCCTTACCAGATCGTCGTGCGGATACCGAATGGACTCGACGTGCTCCAGGGTCACTTGGCCCGCAGTAGTCTCCAGCACCAAGTCCACAAAATTCAGCACCGACATAGGATACACGGTCGAGCTCTCGGATTGCGCGCCGGCGGCGAAGTCCTCCAAAAACATCAGCCGTCCGCCCGGCTTGGTCACCCGCCACATCTCGGAGAGCAAGGTTCGTTTGGCCGGCGTCGGGTTGTGGTGCAAGACGGTCACGGTGAAGACGAGATCGAAGGTCTCATCCTCGTAGGGGAAGATCAGTTCGTCCCCTAGATGGTCGAAGCTAGCCTTCGGGAAATTGGCCCGTGCAACCTCGATCATGCCCTCGCTAACGTCGATCCCGGTAAAGCGGCCTTTCGAAGGGTCGAAGCTCGCCGCCCAGCGCCCGACCCCGGTCCCGACCTCAAGGACATCGAACGGTACGTCTTCCGCCCTCCCACCCCGCGCGGCGACGAACTGCGGCTCCAGGGCCACGGACTGCTTCCGGTGCAGGGCTTTGTTGAAACCAAGGTCGTGGTGAACGTTGCAGATTGCCCGGTGCGGTGCGGGGTGGGCCAGCGCGTCGCCGCACTCCTTCCAGTATCGCAAGGTCTCGTAGCGGTCGCCGCCGAAGAGAGTCGGGAGCGAGTCCTCTTCTTCGAGGCGAGCCTGAATCTCTAAGGCCACCTCCATCGGCTCCCCGGTCTCCAACTCGATGTGCTGGCTCTCCGTCCAGCGGTATTTCCGGCTCAGGCTCTCCCAGAGTTCAATGCTTCCAGTCGCGATCCGGTCGAAAAAGCCCAGGCGCCTAAAGACCGGCGTCTCGAACATGCCGTCCAGCACCTCCGGTTCGAACTCCGTGGGGAGCAGCACTACGAGCGGGACGTCCCAGTGGTCCCCGTCCATAGCCTCGAACGGGAAAGAGAGCGGGTCCAGAACGACGAGAACGGTAGCCTCGTCCATAGCCGCGGCGAGCTGCGAGGGCACCACTTCCCACTCATTCAGTACGGGACAATCTTCGGGCAGGCCGACCTCCCTTACCCGGTCGGCGAACCGCCCAGCGTAGAATACCGGGCGAACGTCTACCCTGTCGTTGGCGAGGACCCGTCCCATACGCCGCTACAGGTAACGCTCTTCGAGGGTGCGAAAGCTCTTTCTACGCCGTAGCAAAGGACCAAACGGAGGACGACCCAGCCGTCGGAGCAGCAGCGTCAGGTCTTTCTCCGCCAACTCAAGGCGCGTGACGCGCTCTTCCGGACTCTGGCCCTCGGGCACATCGAGGTAGCGCTCTTCGAGGGTACGAAAGCTCCTGCGACGTCGGAGCAGGGGACCCAGCGGACTGTTTCCCATACGTCGGAGCAGCAAGACGAGATCCTGCTCCGCCTCCTCCAGATGCGAGACCCGGCTCAGGGAACTTGGGGAACCCGTCCGCTTCCCGGTTCCAGCCATCCGGGCCTTTAAGAAGCTCACCTCGAAAGCTAGAAGCTCATTCTCCATTCTCAAGACGTCCACGTCGTCCGGCGTGTAGAAATCATCCTCCGGCAACTGTTACCTCCCTCTGTAGCATTCCCTGTGTCTTTCGGCCCCGCTCCTCCAGAGCCTGCCAGGTTTCGTCTACCTTGCTCATCAGGCAGCGGTCAGACACCGGCTGTCGGCCGGGCCGACGGGCGGCGGCTGTAGGATCGAAGACCTCCGCCATCGGCACGTCTTTCAAGCCGAGGCTCCAGCATCTTTCTATAGCCCACACAAGTGGGAAGCCGTCCCGGATCATGTCCAGAGACACCACCAGGGTATCTTCCGGATAGACGCGGGCGAACGCGAGCAGCGCGTTGTTGTGCGTCAGCCACATCCGTAGCGCCAGGTCCGGCTCCACCCAGAAGCGCCGGTGTATGTGCCGATTCCCAGCGCCCGAGAATAGGTCTGAAGAGTGACGCTTGCCCAGCGAGCTCGTAGATTCCGAGAAGTGCCGGTAAACGAGCAGGGCTTTCGCGTCTGGGAGCAGATACTTCCAGAGCATCATGAAGGTACACACCCGCGGGTCCTTGAAGCCCCAGAGCCCATGCCCGGTGTTCCGGCGCTCGACGATCTGGCGCATCCGGCGCCAGCGAGCCGGGTTCACCACCGGCAGGAAAGGCTCTCCTACCAGCCAGGTCCGCTCATTGTCAGCCAGTATCTGCTGGTGGAGATCTACGATCTCCCGGTCCTCGAAATGCCCGTAGGGGTTCGATGGGTTGGCTTCGAGCAGCTCGTAGCCGAGAAACAACCCCGCCCGGTGCAAAAGTTGTGCCGTTGCCGAAGTTCCGCTACGGTGAAAACCCGCGATGAGTAGCTGATCGCTCAAAACAAATTACGCTCTCTTCAACAGTCTCAGATTGGCAGCACGCACTATACAGGCCATTAAGAACGACTGCCCATTTTAGACTAGAACTCTGTTTATCTAAACTTGTGGAGACATCCTCTCGTCGAACCTCGCGGGACGATCTTCTAGACGAAGAATCTTCCCGCATAGGTCAGAGGTTACCGTCTCCTGAACCTGGCAGTATATTTCTTGTAGCTCGGTGGCGTGGTAATCGTATGCTTTGCGGCGCGTCCGTCAGACCAGGACTTAAATGACCATCTACGGCCATTGTGCCGCTGGTTCGGGGCACGGACGCGAAGCTTGTAGCCGACCCAGGAGCGGAACGCCTTGGGCGCCCCGAACGACCGACCGTTTACCGCCAGCCTGAGATCCCTCGGCCGGGAGGCGAACTTCACGTAGACGATCCTGGGTTTTATTTTGCGGACAACGGTCCTCTTGAGCCCCTGCGAATCGGTGGCGGTCAGACGGATCTGCAGGTAGTTCTTTTTGGGATTAGTCGCGAGAAGTTCTTCCGGGGCCGGAGCAGAGAAGCTCCGGCCGTTTCCGGTCCCGGAGAAATAGGGATGATAGTGGCTGTTATTATGATACCGGTGGACTTCCCAGCTCAGCTTGTCGTCCGTCAAGGAGCCATCGTCGGCGTCGGTCGCGGAACCCCGGAGCATTATCTTCTGCCCCACCTTGAAGCGCAGAGTCTCGCCTGGAGTGTTTATCTCCGGCGCCGGCGGCGCGGAGTTGCCAGCGAAGACCTCAGTCGTGGCCGTGTCAGAGCCGCCCTTGCCGTCCCACACGGTGAGGGTTACGGTCTGCTTTCCGGCGGCCGAGTAGGCTTGGGAAGCTGTGGAACCGGTCGCCGTCACATCGTCGCCGAAGTCCCACTTGTAGGTAAGCTGATCCCCGTCCGGGTCACTGCTGCCAGCGCCGTCGAACTGGTACTTCTTGTCTTGTGGGCCGTAATTCTGACCGTCGCCGGCTATCTCGACCCTGGCCGTCGGGGGTCGGTTGCCCCGGGTGTAGGAGATGGCCCGTATCTGGCCGCCGTCGCCGCCGGCGTAGGTAGTGTAGTAGAGCGTCCGGCCGTAAGGACCGAAGGTCATGGCGACGGGGCCACCCCGACCGAGCCCGGTAGTGAAGGTGGTCTTCGAATACCCGCCCTCACTCTTGGGCGTGAGCTTGAAGATCTTGCCGCACACGTAGTCACCGAAGAGATAAGACTCGTTATACGAGGCAGGCCACGCGCCGTTGGGCACGAAGGCGGCCCCGGTTACCGAGGAGCATCCACTACGGTGATTGTACTCGTGGATGGGCGGCGTGTAGGGCTTGGAGCGACAGCTTACCGAGCCGCGACGATCCGGGTTATCGTGCCGGCCCTCGCAGAGGTTCCAGGCGTAGTCCACGCCCTTTTTACCGCGATCTATCTCCTCCCACGCTTTCTGGCCGACGTCGTTTATAAAGAACTTGGTTCCCGAGGCATCGGGGTCAAAGCCCATACGGAAGGGATTGCGGAGTCCGCGGGCGAAGGTCTCTTTGCAATTCTTCCCGGCTGCGGTGCGGCCGTTGGCGGAGGGGATGCCACAGCGGGCGCTGTTCGTACCGGTGTAGGGATTGGTGGAGGGTATCCTGCCATTGCGGGTTACGCGCAGGATCTTACCGAGCAACACATTCCGGTCGCGTGCGGCGTCGTTCTCACCCCCGCCGCCGGAGTTGCCCTTGTAGTCGCTACCACCATCACCGACGCTTACGTAAAGGTAACCATCCTTACCGAAGTGAATGTCGCCGCCATTGTGGTTGCCATTCGGAGAGGGAATGTTGTCTATGAGGATCTTCTCGCTCGATGGGGAAATGGTATCCCCAGACATAATGAAGCGTGAGACTCGGTTGACCGGGTTTCTTCTGTTGGTAGGCTCGCCCATTGGGCAGACACCACGTTTCTTGTAGGTATAGTAAGCGTAAACGTAACGGTTGGAGGAGAAGTTTGGGTCCACGGCGACTCCCAACATGCCGCGTTCGGAGTTCGAGCAAATTTTGCCGGATATATCCAACGCCTGAGAGGTGCTCGTGGCACCGCTCTTGCGTAGGCGCAAGATGCCCGGCTGGGTGCTCACAAGCATCCGACCGTCGGGCGTGAATGCCATCGAGGTCGGGCTTTGCACGGACGTCACGAACTTGTCGTCGAAGCCGTCCGGCACGGTCGCGGCAGCAGGCTTCGTACTGAGTAAAAGCACGGGTACGCTTGCCAACAAGGTCAAAAACACCAGAGACCAGCCGCGTTTGTACATGCTAAATCCTTCGTTTCCCAGGGTCGGGCCGCGAGACCCGACCAGTATCCACACATTTGGCAGGGTTGTCGGAGGGTTGGGAAAATAACTTTAACGCAGCACGTGCATCGTACTTTGGACTACAAACCGACCCTACCTCAGAACCCCATCCCCAGAAGGTCCGGGCGTGGTTGTCGCGAACTAGCGGCACCCTACTTTCGGCTCATCCAAGCTACCAGTGTCTGTCCTTTTCGTAGTACAACTCGAGGAGCAAACCGCCAGCTTCTTTCTCGAAGAGGACTTTGTCTTTTTCGGTAAAAGTATTCTTCCAGTCTCCCACGACGCCTTTTCTAAAGAAAGATCCAGGATCTTCCTGGCCTCGTTTTCTGCCCCTGGACAGCTTCTCGAAGCTAGTGGCCGTTACACACCGTCGAACCGTCTCCGCATCCGCCGCAGTCCCGAGGAACTCCGCAAGACTCCCGAACTCCACTTCCGGCTTCTCCAGCAGATCCTCGTAGCGCACCTCGCGGTAGTTGTCTCCTAGCAGCGACGGTCCCTCTTCGATCGTCCGGCCCACCCGCTCGTTCCAGTCGGAGGCGAGTTTCCTGAGTAACTCTTCGGTGAACATGCCCTCTTCGCTATCCTGAGGCTTTTCGGAGTCTTCGCGAAGGTCTCCGGTAGCTTTGTTCTTCCTGCCGAAGTTCCGTGAATGGTGCAGTGCCGAGACCGCTGCGTCCCGGCCGTCGCGGATAATGTGGATAACCTTCGCCTCCGGGTGGATGCGCGAGATCTCCGCTATCGTGTCGGGGGTGAGCAGGGGAGACTTGTCCCCCACCATCCTTTTGCCGGTTTTTACGAGCTCGTTTTTAAGGAAGTAGTCGACGGCCAGGCGGGTCAGGTTGTCCAGGTGCTCTTTTGCTTCCTCGTCACTGCTCCAGACGGAGCGTTCGATCCAGAATCGGAGGTACTCCGCATCGAGCATCGCGTTGTAGAGTGAGCTTGCCGGACGACGCACGTCCGAGGCCTTGAGGCTCTTTTGCCGCCACTCCGCGCCAAAGAAGCGTCCCTCGCCTTTACAGAGTATCTCGGGGTGAGCATCGAGCATCCGCATCAGCCAGGTAGTGCCGGACTTCTGATAGCCCACTACAAAGAACACGGGGACATTTGCGGCCACGAGTTGCTTCCTGGCCCGCCGGGTCGTTTGAGACCGGATCTTACGCCTCGCCTTGCCTAAAAAAGACTTCGCTTTCCCAAAACTCCCTGAAGCCACATCCAACCCGACGTCCAGCATCCGTCTCAACCGGAGAAAGTCCCGTCAATTACGGCTTCCTTCTCCAGGTAATCTGCCAAAGCTTCGCGCCAATGACGAAGCTCCAGGCTCCCCAGAGAAGACAGCACGCCGTTGGTCGGACGGGCGGCAGGGAGCGGGTACTCGGAAGCCGGTATCGGAAGCAACTCGGTCTCGATCCCGGCGAGACGAAAGATCTCGCGGGTAAACTCGTACCAGGAGCAGGAGCCGGCGTTCGTCAGGTGGTAGAGGCCGTAGTTTCCGCCTTCTACTATCTGCGCTATACCCTTTGCCAGGTCGCGGGCGTAGGTGGGCGAGACGAACTCGTCGTCCTTGACCTTCAGAACATCCCGCTCCTTACCCACGCGCAACATCGTCCGCACGAAGTTGTGGCCCCGGCCATAGACGCCGGCGGTCCGGACGATGTACCAGCGGTTCGAGAGGTGTTTTACGTACTCTTCGCCGGCCAGCTTGGTGCGGCCGTAAGCACTGATCGGACGCGGCGGGTCGAAGAGCTCGTATGGCCTCTCCTCCTCCCCGTCGAAGACGTAGTTGGTGCTAACGTGCAAGAGTTCGCACCCGAGCCGTTCGCAGGACTGGACCAGGTTGCGCGGGCCCAGGGCGTTCACCGCGTAGGCCAGATCGGTTTCGGACTCGCAGCCGTCCACATTGGTGTAGGCGGCGGCGTTGATGACAAGCTCCGGCGCGTAGTCTCCGATGGCTTTCTCTAACGACTCCGGAGCAGTTATGTCCAGCTCGTCTCGGGTAACAGCAGTTGTCTCGTGTTTGAGTTCGGGGAGGATCTCGGCCAACTCCCGTCCGAGTTGGCCGTTTGCGCCGGTCACGAGAATTTTCATCTACAAAAGTCCTCCACGAGCCTCTACCGTGCCTGTTCTTTCAGGAGCGTATCATAGAGTTCTTCGATCTCGTCCACATACTCTCCAACGGTCTTGACCGGCCGAATTCCTTCTCTCAACTTCTGTAGCAGCCCCGATTCTTCGGCCAGACGTTGGAGCTGAACCGAAAGGTCCTCTGCGTCCTCCAGCTTGAAGAGCAACCCATCTTCTCCGGGCCGCACGAACTCGGACATCCCACCCAGGTCGGTGGCGACGACCGGCACCCCGGCGGCGAAAGCCTCGAAGATGACGCCCGGCGCGTTTTCGTACCAACGAGACGGCACGACCAGAACGTCTAGTTCGGAGAAGATTCCACCTACCTCTTTCCGAGAGAACGAGCCGTGAAAGGTTATCCTTCCATCCCCCGCTGCCAGCTCGCGTAGATTCTGTACGAAGTCCGCGTACCGCTCCGGGTCCCCGTGGATAGAGAGCGTGGCATCTAACCGCGTCGGCAACATCTCGAAGGCCCGCACGAGTACGTCGCAGCCCTTGTGGTGTGCCAGGGTCCCGACGAAGCCTACCTGGAGCGACGGAGACTCTGTCCGGTCGCTGCGGCTGTCCTGAATATGTGAGGTGTCCACGCCGTAGTGGGAGACCGTGGTTTTTCCTGCGCCTACGCCGTTGGCGGAGAGCAGGTCTCGTGTGAGCCGGGTGTAGGCCAGCACACGGTCCACCAGGTCCACGTTTCTTTTTATGTACCCCGGGCGTTCGGCCACGTCCCCGATCTGGCGCAGCGGACCGGAGAAGCGGGCAGCGGGTGTTCGGGAGAGTTGGGCGGCGCCTTTGGGGAGGATGCCCGGAACCCGGGCCGCTGCTTTTTGCAGGCGCGGGTCCGGGTTGCGGCTGGCTATGCACCGGACGCAGTGGGAAACTTCCGGCCCCGTGCACAATTCGCCGTCGTGGCGGCGCAAATCGACCACGGGACAGACCGTCCAGAAGTCCGCTGCGGTGTACACCACGGGCAGCCCAAGCGCCTTGAAAGCCGGAACGACGTTCGCAGAGAGTCCCTGGAGGTGCATGAGATGGACGAGATCCGGCTCTATCTCCTCTGCGTACTCACCCGCCTTCCGGGCCATCGCCTCGTTCCGGTAGTTGAGGTGGTAAGGACGGGACAATCCCTCTTCCGGACGGCCCACCCGGCGCACGGGGAGGCCCTCGTACTCGTAGTCCTCTGTCTCGTCCGACCGGATGCCGCTACCGGGAATGCTGCGTTTGGCGGCGAAGACGTAGGGTTCGTGGCCTCGCTTCTTTAGCTCTTTCGCCAGGTTCAGCGTCACGATCTCGACGCCGGCCCGATGGTCGGGGAAAAACTGGTGGACGGTAAAAAGTATCCTCACCTAGATCCCCCGGCTCAAAAAGCGATCCAACCCGGCCCGCAATTTGGGACTCATCCCATAGAGTCCACGGCCCTTTACCCCCAGGTAAGCACCAACTTGCGAAACAGCAGCGTATCGCGCCGCCGACAGCATGGCACCCGGGAAGATGCGGCCCGACTTTCCTTCCTGTAGTAGCCGACGCCACAGAAAAGCGGTGGAGCGGAGCACGTTGAGAAGCAGCATCCCGACGTTCGGCACCAGGACGAGCCCGAAGAGTTGCAGGAGAACGAGTTGATCCACATAGTGACGTCGGAGATCGTAAAGGGGGCTCCGCTCGTGCGAGTGGAGCACGGTCGAGCGGGGCTCGTAGGCCAGTTTGTAGCCGGCTTCCACCACTTGCTTTCCCCAACGAAGGTCTTCCCCGAAGTTAGTTTGCATGAAAGGAAGCTCTGCCCACACCGAACGCCGGATACAGGAGCTCACGTTATCGAAGGTAGAGAGCGCGCGGCGCTCCATCGGCGGCAGCGAGTGAAATGGTTCGGGGCCGCCCGCAAACTGCTCCCGACGTTCGGGGGCCGCGGTGGTCCAGCTATTTACCAGGACGCGGGTCAGGTCTCCGCTATCCGGGCGTGGGACCTGTCGCCCGTACACCCCGGCTACCAGATCCTCACCCTCCAGAGCCTCGACCATAGACGAGAGCCAGTGGCTGTCGAGCGGCACGGCATCCTGCACGATAAACGCTACGTACTCCCCGTGGGAGAGCGACGCACCCAGGTTGCGCGTCGCGCCGTGATCGAACGCCGAGGACGGTATGCAATGCACGGAAGCCCCGTGACGCCGGGCCAGTTCCATGCTGCCGTCGGTCGAGCCGGAGTCCACGACGAGGATTTCGTAATCGAAGTCTGTCTCCTGGTTCGAGAGCCTGACGAGTAAATCTTCGAAACCGGGTCCGGCGTCGAAGGTAAGAATAACGACTGATGCCTTCAGCGGGTTCAACTCTTCGGGTAGAACTCTTCGAGAAGGGGGGCGGTTACCTCCTCGATTATCCGGGCCTGCTCGGGAGTCAGGTCTTCACGCCAGCCTCCGGGGCTCCCTTTACGGTAGAACTTGCCACCGCCCTTCTCTTTCTCAGGAACATTCTTCCAAGAATACTGATCTATGATCCTGGTCATCCTGTCCTCCGCTAGAGGTATCCCCAGCCCGGTGCAGGCCCGGTGCATGGTGGAGAGGGTGTCAGCCGTGAGGTCTTCGTAGCGCACGACCGCCTTCGGTCCTTCGTGGAGGTCGTAGGCTCGTTTGGCGTTGCCGATCTGCCGCACGTACGCCTCCGCCCGGCGTCGCACGAAGCGCTCCGGTTTTTTGTCGGAGAGGTTTCTTTTCTTCCAGCTCACCTCATCTCCGGACTCGTACATCCACCCACCCTTTTTGGTGGCGTCGAGGGCGGACGCCGCCACGTCTCGCGGGTCCCGTACCAGGAGCACCATGCGGCTCTCGGGCAGCGCCTCCATGACGAGCGGCGCCCCCCTGGCCCCGTCCGGCTCCTTGATGATGAGATACTCTCCGGCTCGTATAAGCGGGTTCGCATACCAGGCGCCGTCGAGCACAAAGTTCCTCACCGACCTTATCCACCCACCACGGGTCGGCTCCCCCAGGATGAAATTTGTGGATCTCAACTGTTCCTCCTGGGCCCCGTCATAAAAACTGCCAAAGAGCTGACCGACCTTCGGCTCCTCCCAAACCCGGCCTCCGGTCAACTCCTGCAACATACTCCTGAGCCACGTGCTGCCGCTGCGGCTGGTGCAGAAGATCCAGACCATGTTCTCTGGGCTTACCCGACTTCGTCCGCCCGACGATTCAGGTCGCACTCCCGACGGCGATCTCAATAACCTGAGAGCAATTTTCTGCCGCTCCCCCACGAGCCACACGTAAGCCCGGCGCAGCATCGGACTGCGTTTCGCCGTTCTCGATAAGACACGCCGGCCCTTACGCGCCCGGTCTCGCACGTACTCTAGAGTCTTCTCTGTGGAGCTTGTAGATTCGTGTGTCACGGATGCCAGCCCCTATCACCGTACGCTGCTCCAGGTTTATCCAGAACCCTTTTATTTGCCCGATACGAATATTTGAATTTCATAGGTGTCATGCGAATGTCTCAGTTCCAGTTTCTCTTGCGCAACACGCGAATACTATACTCTCATACAGGTACTATTGAGAAACTTCTCGAATCTCGTTCGGGTGCATTGTGCAGGACCGGATAGTAACCTACCCACGTACCCCAAGTAGGAGCGACGAGCGGCCTTAAATGGACCATGTATAGATGAAGAATCCATCCGGTGCGTTCAAACTTTTCGCATTGGCAGCCCTGTTGATATTCGTGTCCCTGGGTTTGATGGCGTTGCGGGACAGGGTTCTTCCGGGCCCGACCGATTGGTTCACCGGCGATCAGACAGACCAACAAGAACCTTCCGCCAGCTCCCCGGAAAAGCACTCCGAAGATCAATCCAAGGCGCCTCAGGAAAACGCCAATGGAGGCACTCCGGAGCGCCCGAACATAGTATTCATCCTCACCGACGATCAGGCTGCCCGCTCGATCTCGGAGATGCCGAACGTACAATCCTTGCTCGTGGACCAGGGCACCCAGTTCGAGAACTTCTTTACGACAACCCCCCGGTGTTGTCCTTCGAGGGCGACGTTCCTGCGCGGCCAGTATGCGCACAATAGCGGCATCCGGGGCAATGCGTTGCCGCTCGGCGGCTTTCAGAAGTTCCGTCGGTCCGGGAAAGACCGGTCCACGGTAGCCACCTGGCTGGACGATGTTGGCTACGATACCATCTACCTGGGCAAGTATCTGAACAACTACGACGACACCACCTACGTACCGTCCGGCTGGGATCGGTGGTTCGGGTGGCTGGGCAACTACTACAGTCCCGAAGAGTACAGGCTCAACGAGAACGGCCGTATCGCCGCATACCAAAGAGACCGGATACACGACACGGATTTGCTCCGCAACAGGTCCGTCCGGTTTGTCGAGGACCATGCAAACGACACAGACCCCTTCTTCATGTACCTCGCGCCGAACGCCCCCCACAAACCGGCCTACGTAGCCAAACGCTACGAGGACTCGTTCTCCGACGAGCCCCTGCCGCAACCACTATCTTTCAACGAAAAGAACCTCAGCGACAAACCAGAGTTGGTACGGTCAATTCCTCCACTGTCCCGTGGCAAGAAGAAATACTTTGAAACCCTGTACCGGAAGCAACTCGCCTCCTTACAGTCGGTCGACGAGATGGTCGGAGCCCTGGTTGACACCCTCCAAACCACCGGTCAGCTAGAAAACACCTACATCATATTTAGTTCCGACAACGGCTTCTTCTACGGCGAGCACCGGCTAGAGAACAAAAGCCTGGCTTACGAAGAAGCGGCCAAGATCCCGCTGGTCGTCCGCGGTCCTGGAGTCCCGGTGCAAAAGCTAGACCACCTGGTAATCAACACCGACTTCTCCCCCACCGTCGCAGAGCTCGCCGGCACACAGCCCCCCGGTTACGTGGACGGCGAGTCCTTTGTACCGTTGCTATCAGAAACGTCTCCCGATGTCCGAGATTGGCGCCGTCGCTTCCTGTTAGAGCTCTGGGACACAGACTACAAAGCCCTCCGTACCACAAAGTATAAGTACGTTGAGCATTCCACCGGTGAGCGAGAACTCTACGACCTCCGCAAAGACCCCTACGAACGGCGCAGCCTGCACGAGACGGCAGACCCGACACTACTTAAGAAACTCGCCAGAGACTTGAACCGGCTGCGAAACTGTGCCGCCGCGGAGTGTCGCAGAGCAGAAAGGCGCTAATCACGGGCGTCTGTCCCAGGTCTGCAAGGACTCTACACTAATCTCTTCACGAACCCTTAAAGTTTCTCTCGACTTTGCCCGATAATATAATCGAACCTATATGTAACCTCTGGAGGGAGGAAAGCGTTGTTGGTAAATACAATGCTCGTGCGGTTCGTCGCGGGGAACAGAGAAGAGAGGACTCACTTTGTGTTCTGAGTGCGGCAGTCCCCAGGGTATGCAAGGGATCAGCCGCGGACGGTTTCTATCTCTTGCCGGATCTTCCCTGGCGGCTGTGACCTTATTAGGGAAGGGTGGTGTCGCCCTTGCGGCAGTCGAGAAGACGCTTGAACCGCAGGTTTCCGCAGCAGCGGACGAGTTCGGTGTGCCGGAAGATCTGCTGTTGGCGATGGGATACGCAAACACTCTATGGGAGATGCCGCCACCCTCCGAGAACAACTACGACCCCGGCGAGCACGGTGGTTTCGGGGCCTACGGCATCATGCAATTAACCCAGAACCCCGACAGGAATACCTTGGGCCGGGCAAGCTCGTTGACCGGGATTCCGGAAGAAGAGTTGAAAAAGGATCAAGCCGCCAACATCCGGGGCGGTGCAGCGCTCCTATCCGACATCCAAGGGCAAGACAAACCAGAAGATCTCGACAGTTGGCGTCAGGCGGTCACTGAATATGCCGGCACAGACCTGTACGCAACCGAAGTTTACAAAACGCTAAAGGATGGAGCTTCGCTCACGATCTCCAGTGGAGAGCTGATCACACTGGCACCTCACGAGGTCGAAGTGCCGGTGTTCTTTCAAGCCCAATCGTCACCGGACTACGGACGGGCTACGTGGCGGCCGGCACATTGGAGCAATTACACCGACGCCAACCGCGAGAAGAGCCACAACATCAATAAGATCCTCTTGCACATCGGGGAAGGTTCGTACTCCAGCATCTATAGCTGGTTTCAGAATTCTTCGGCGGACGTTTCGGCCCACTACGTGGTGAGCCACCGGGGCGACATAACCCAGATGGTGCGCCACGCGGATATAGGCTGGCACTCCGGTAACTGGACGTACAACGCGAGCAGCATCGGGATCGAGCACGCCGGTTACGCGAGCAACTCCAATAACTGGACTAACGAGATGTACCATGCCTCGGCACGGCTATCAGCGTACATCAGCAAACGACACAAGGTTCCCGTGGACAAAGCGCATTTTACACTGCACCGCAACGTGCCGGGCATACCCCCCAGGTCCTGCCCCGGCTACTACTTCAACCTGGACCGCTATCTCAGGCTGGTCAGGAAATATAGACGAGCCATGGGGTCAGAGTACCGGCAGGTGGTAGACAACACTTCTTGGCGATTTCGATCCTCCAAAGGCTGGGACGTCAACACTTTCAATTCAGAGAAGTACGGCAAGAACTACCGGGCCACCAAACCCGCCAGGAGGGGGGCGGCGAGGTTCAAGCTCAAGATACCAAAGAAGGCGCAGTACGCAGTTTACGCTTGGTGGCCTTCCAACAATGGCTACAACAACCGCACGAGATTCAAGATAAGGACTGCCAGCGGTTGGAAGACGCGGGTAGTCAACCAGAGAAACGACGGCGGGAAATGGGTGTGGCTCGGCAAGTTCACGATGAACGCCGGAGACCGAGTGTACGTCAGGATACCGCGGAGGACGAGCGGAAATGGTTGGATCGTCGCTGACGCGGTAAAGGTGGTGCAAAAATAGAAGGAATTCAAAGAGGTTTCCAAAATAGTTTAGACTAACTCCGAACACGACCTGGAGGGGGAATCATGTGTTCTGAGGATCTGCACACCAAGGTAAATCGCCGAGATTTCTTGAGGCTCGGCGGTGCCGGGCTCGCTGGAGTGGCCCTGCTGGGAACCGGGGGAAGAGCCCTGGCCCAGCCGGAGAATTCCCTGAAAAAAGAGTTCGAGGCTGCGGCCCAGGAGTATCAGGTTCCACCGGAACTGCTCCTGGCGATGGGCTATGTCAACACCATGTGGGAGATGCCGCCGCCGGGAATCAGCGACTACGAACCCGGCGAGTTACACGGTCGTGGCGAGTACGGCATTATGCAACTCGCTCAAAACTCCGAGAGAGACACTCTGGGCGAAGCTGCGGATCTCACCGGACTCTCCGAAGAAGAGCTGAAGACGGAACGGAGCGCGAACATTCGCGGCGGGGCGGCGTTGCTTTCTGAGATCGTCGGCACGACAAAGCCTGAAGATTTAAACGGTTGGCGAGAGTCAGTGGCCG
Organism: Rubrobacteraceae bacterium; assembly: GCA_965214475.1. Lineage (GTDB taxonomy): Bacteria > Actinomycetota > Rubrobacteria > Rubrobacterales > Rubrobacteraceae > SIRX01. Next base: position 1,866,632 of record OZ243953.1, read on the forward strand.
AGTACGCCGACATGGACCTATACGCCACAGAGATATATGAGACGCTAAAAGGGGGCGCGTCTTTGGAAACCTCGGGCGGAGAGAAGATCTCGCTAACCCCCAAGCAGGTCGAGGTGCCCGTGGTCTACGAGGCGATGGGGAGCTGGTGGACCGACTACGGAAGGGCGACCGCGCACCCTGCCCACCGGAGTAACTTCACCCGCTCTCGTCGGGAGCGCACCTACAACATAAGAAGGATCGTCGTCCACGTCGGCGAAGGCTCCTACTCATCAGTCGTGAGATGGTTCAAAGATTCCAGAGCCAACGTCTCCGCCCACTACGTGGTAGGCCGGGACGGAAAGATCGCCCAGTGCGCTCGGCACAAAAACATTTGCTGGCACTCCGGAAGCTGGAAAGTCAACTGCCATAGCATCGGGATCGAACATGCCGGTTACGGAAGATACAGGAACACATGGACCCGAGCTATGGTCCGTTCCTCGGCGCGGCTGGCAGCCTACATATGCAAGCGGCACAGAATCCGGGTGGACGTCAGGCACATCGTTCCCCACAGGAGAATCGTCGCTACACAGTGTCCCGGCAAACACTTCAACATGAGGCGTTACCGGCGGCTGGTCCGGTACTATAAACGCCGCATGTAGCGACGTGCGGAAAAGAAGCTTCTGGTATCCTTGAAACCTAGCAGATTCGGGTACCTTGCTGTAGACTATCGGCGGTTCAGTTTCGCACGCGTAGACACGATGAAGGACTTCCGTTGGCCACCAATGCGCCTAGCACAAAACAAGGTTTCTCGGGGACGATCTTTGGCTCTTTAGCCTCGTTCTACCACCGTCGTTGGCTAGTAAGGTACTTCGTCCAGCGCCAGATAACCCGCAACTACCAGAGTTCGTTTTTAGGCTTTGTTTGGGCTTTCTTGGGGCCGCTGCTCATGGTCGTCCTGCTGACGTTGGTCTTCTCAGAGTTGATCGGGCTACGCTACAGGCCGGTCGAGGGTAACAGCGGCCTCAACTTCGGCCTGTATCTGTATTGCGGGTTGTTGCCTTTTCTGGCCTACTCAGAATCTATGGGTAAAGGCGTCGCCAGCATCCGCAGCAGCGCAGGGTTGGTGCAGAAGGTGGTCTTTCCGCTGGAATTCTTGCCGTTCACCACGGCGGTTACGGCTTTGATAGACAAAATCTTCGGCCTGGTGGTGCTCATGGCGGTCCTCGTGGTAATGGGCCAGGGGCCGCACTGGGAAACGCTCTTACTGCCCCTGATAATGATTCCCCAGTTGCTCTTTATCCTGGGGCTCAGCTACTTGATGGCGGTTATCGGGACGTTCGTACCGGACGTTAGCGAGGTCTTGCGGGCCGTAGTCCGGGCGACATTCTTTATAACTCCAATCATTTGGGATGTGAGCCGGATAGAGGGTAAAGAGAACCTGATGCTAATCGTGGACTTGAATCCGCTGGCCTACCTGGTTGGCGCTTACCGGGACCTCATTATCAACGGCGAGTTGCCCGGTCTCATGGCAAGCTTCTACTTCTCTCTGTTCTCCCTGGCGGTCTTCGTCATAGGGTTCGGATTATTCGTGCGAGTCAAATCCCGGTTTGCGGACGTGATATGACCTCCGCGATATCTATCAAGAGGGTCGGGAAACGCTACAAGGTTTTTTCGAGCCGTCGGGAACAGCTCAAGAGTATTCTGGGCGTCGGCAAGAAGAGCGACTATGAGTTTTGGGCACTAAAGGACATAGACCTTGAAGTCGAACCCGGGACTACTCTGGGCATTCTGGGGCGCAACGGGGCCGGCAAGAGCACCCTGCTCAAGGTAATATCCGGCGTTTCTCAACCCTCGACCGGTACGGTCGAGGTGAACGGTCGGATGGCGGCGATCTTCGGCGTCGGCGCAGGGTTCAACCCGGAGTTTACGGGCCGCGAGAACGTTATGTTGAACGGTCTTATTCTGGGCATTGACCATGCGGAGATCCAGGCCCGGTTCGACGACATAGCAGCCTTCGCCGACATCGGGGAGTTCATGGACCTGCCGGTCAGAACATATTCGAGCGGGATGCGTTCGCGACTAGGTTTCGCGGTCGCGGTCAACGTGGAGCCGGAAGTTCTGGTAATAGACGAGGCGCTCTCGGCCGGGGATCAGGCGTTCAAGAAAAAGGCGATTCAGAGGATGTACGACCTGCGGGACTCGGGCACCACGGTCTTGTTCGTTTCGCACAGCATGGGAATGGTCAAGAAGTTCTGTACGGACGCCATACTGATCCACCAGGGGCAACTGATAGCCTCCGGAACCCCCGACGAGGTGGCAGATCAGTACCAGGAGATCGTCTCTAGCGCACAGGCGAAGTACAGCCGGTCCGCTAAACAAGACGCCGAACTGGACGAGATGCTGGACCACGAGGAGGAAGAGGACCTCGGTAACGTATCCCGCGGGAAAGAGCGCGCATCAGACTCCCACGTCAACCGGGAACCGGGAGAAGCCGAAATTCAAGATATAGAATTGCTCGACGAGAACAAGAATGTCGTCACCGAAATACCCTCGGGCTCCGCGCTTACCGTGCGGACGTACCTGCGGTATGTCGACACCCTGGAAGATAGCGTCCTGAAGCTCAATTTGTATAGCAAGAAGTACAGAGTAGACGTATTTGCAACGAATACACTCCGAGAAGAGATCTCGCTCGGCCCCAGAGAGAAAGGCGATCAGGTTGCGGTGGACTTTAGGCTCGAAACGCCGCTTAAAGTCGGCGCTTACGTCGCAACCGTGACCGTCTCCGATCCCCAGGTAGAGGGATCATTCCTGGACCAGGAGAAATCTACCTTCAGGATCACCCGTCCAACAAACGGTCATCCGGTTCAAGAGCTCGTGGAGTTGCCCGTCGCGGTGAAAGTCCACGAACGGGAGGAACAGCAAAGCCCGAGCTATTTCGCCTGAAGGCGTGGTTACCCGTATCACGGTCGTTGTTCCCAACTGGAACGGTGAGAGGTTTCTGAAGACTTGCCTGGGGTCACTCCAGAAGCAGACCTTCGAAGATTTTGAAACAGTGTTAGTAGACAATGGTTCTATGGATAGCTCTTTAGAACTGATATCTCACAATTTCCCGGAGGTCGAAGTCGTTTCGATGGAAGAGAATCAAGGCTTCTCTGCGGCGGTGAACGCCGGCATCCGGGCCTCGAACACAGGGCTGGTGGCACTCCTGAACAACGATACGGAGCAGGACGCCGGGTGGCTCGAAGCCTTTGTGAAAGCTGCCGATGCTCACCCAGAGGCGGGGTTTTTCGCGAGTAAGCTGGTGGACTTCCAAGATCACCGCATTCTGGACGGCGCGAGCGACGCGCTTCGTCAAAGCGGTCTGCCCTATCGCGTCGGGCACGGCGAGAGGGACCGGGGACAGTACGAAAAGCCCGGCTACGTCTTCGGAGCGTGCGCGGCGGCGGCTCTTTATCGGCGGGATATGCTGGAGGAGATCGGGCTCTTCGATGAAGATTTCTTCGCCTACTGTGAGGACGGAGATCTGAGCTTCCGGGCGCAACTAGCCGGCTACCGGTGTTTGTACGTTCCGGAAGCCGTCGTCTACCATATCGGCAGCGCCTCAACCGGCGGCAAGCGGAGCCCGACCGCGACCCGGCTCGGCACCCGCAATGGCCTCTGGCTCCTGGTAAAGAACCTGCCGTCACCGCTGGTCCCGGCTTTTCTGCCGTTCTTCGTGTTGGGACAGCTCTCGCGCCTGGTCGTCACGGGTGCCTCGGGGGTGTGGCGGGCACACCTTACGGGGCTTGTGGAGGCGATCCGGCTTCTTCCTCTAATGCTTCGCAAGCGCCGCGAAGTTCAGGAAAGCCGCCAGGTTTCCATAGCTTACATTCGGGGGCTCCTGCGAGAGTCCTCGCGGGCGGCTAGGATTAGCCTGATCCGCCGCCTCAAAGACCAACTGCTAGAAAGGCTAGAACATTGAAGTTCTCGGCCGTTATAGTCAACTACGACTCGTGGCCGCACACGCTAAAGTGCGTAGCTGCGCTCCTCGGAACAAAGCACGAAGATTTGGAGATACTGGTGGTGGACAACGAAGGTGGTCCGGCACCGGAGCTTCCCCAAGACGTGGTCCTGATCCAAAATCCTTCCAACGAGGGTTTCGCCCGCGCCTGTAACCAGGGCATCGAAGCATCGGCCGGCGACTGCATAGTCCTCATAAACCCCGACACGCTCGTCGATCGGAACTTTCTGGGGCTCCTGGAGGAATTCTTCGATACGGAGCCGAAAGCCGGAATAGCGGGACCGAGGATCATCGACGGCAACGGTAATCTCCAGCTCTCGGCCCGCAAAGAGGTGGGCTTTATCTCGGGTCTGTTGGGGCGCACTTCTTTCTTGACCCGAGCCTTTTCAGGAAGCACGCTGGTCCAGCGTATGTTTCCCGCCGCCGGTACACCCGGCAAACCTACACAGGTTGACTGGGTATCCGGCGCTTGCCTGGCCGTCCGGCGTGGCACCCTGGAGGAGATCGGGAGCCTGGACGAGCGCTTTTTTATGTACTTCGAAGACGCCGACTTCTGTCGCCGCTCCCGCGAGGCCGGCTGGCCAGTCTATTACCTGCCCCGGGTAGAGGTTTTACATCTCACGGGCGCCAGCAGCCGTAGCAGATGGCGGGCTATCTGGCTACTACACAAAAGCGCCTTTCTCTACCACCGGAAACACGGCCCGCACGGGCCGCTCGGTGTGTACAGCGCTTTGGTGTTTCTGGGCCTCTGCGCCCGGGCCACGGTAAAGCTCGCCGCTACCCTGAAGTGATCTCTTACTGCGAGACCAACAGTTGGTATACGGTTTGCGCCTCGAAGACCAGCCGTCGCAGGCGCGGGGCTTCGAGCTCGTGGCGCACCTCGCGCTTCATCTTCTCCCGGGCTTCGGAGGGACGCGAGATCCTGGCCTCCAGAGATGCTTCGGCGTTTCCCTTCCGATAGCCACGTTCCATACGGCTAAACACCCTTTCTACCTTCTTTTTGCTGTGCCGGAAAGGCAGAAAAGTAGTTCCGAACCTCTCGTTGATGCGTTCTATGACCGTCCCGTAGTCGCTGGTTACCTCTTCGAAGGTGCCAAGAACAAAGCTGTCCCGGTACTCTGCGACGGATTCGTAGAACGAGATATAGTGCTTGAGGGCCTGTTCGACAGAGATCGGGTCGCGCACGACGAAAGAGAGTACGGCGTCTTTCGGGTCTCGTATGAGAACCAGGGCCGGTACATTCAGGCGGGAGGCCCGGATCACCTGCGCCGGGGCGTGGAGATTGTGTGCGATGCGCATCTTTTCCCGCTGCGCTTGTCGAAAGGCTATGACGGCGAAAGTGTTCGCCGAACGAGGAAACCCCTCGATAACGAGTTGCGTCTCTGGACCCACCACCTGGGCAGAATTTTTCCGGGCGAGCTTGTGAAGAGCGTAGAAAACCGCAGGATAGCGCCCGGCGTGCAACTGTACCCGCTTCTCCAAACTATAAAGTGCAGAAGGCTGTTTTCCGTCGGGGCGCGGTGTCTTTCTATCGAAGATCTTCACAAACCACTACTCTTGAAAGAGCGTCCGGTTACCACAAGCGCAAAGGGGGGTCACGAAGCCGTCCTACCCTTTATAGCCGGGCAGCCGATCGGCGGGCATCTCCGAAAGCGGCGGCGCGTTTCCGTCCTTTTCCGAGAGGATGGGACGCTCTATAGGCCACTCTATCCCGATCTCCGAGTCGTTCCACAGCACACTGCCTTCGGCTTGTCCGTTGTAGCGGTCCGTGCATTTGTAGGCGAAGAGCGCCGCGTCGCTCAAGACGACGAATCCGTGAGCGAAACCTTCTGGAACGTAGAACTGGCGTTTGTTCTCGGCCGAGAGAGTAGTTCCGGTCCACTCACCGAAGTGTGGGGAGCCGGCCCGGATATCCACCGCCACGTCAAATACTTCGCCCGACAGGACGTAGACGAGCTTGCCCTGTTGGTTCGGGTTCTGGAAATGGAGGCCTCGCAGTACGCCGTGCCGGGAATACGATAAGTTGTCCTGGACGAACGCTACCGGCAGCCCGGCTTCCCGGTAGCGAGCCTCGTTCCAAGTCTCCATAAAAAACCCGCGCTCGTCGCCGAAGACCTTCGGTTCGATCACGAACACGCCCGGGAGTTTTGTCCCGGTCACTTCCACAGCCGGCTCCGTTCCTCCTCTACGAGTTCCATCAGGTATTGTCCATAGCCATTTTTCTCCATCGGCCACGCCAGACGCTCTACCTGCCCAGCGTCAATGTAGCCCATGCGATAGGAGATCTCCTCCGGGCAAGACACCTTGAGCCCCTGCCGCTGCTCGATCGTCTCGATAAAATTGGTCGCCTGCTGCAGCGACTCATGGGTCCCCGTATCCAGCCACGCCATACCCCGGCCCATCATCTCGACCCAGAGTTGCTCTCGCCCCAAGTACTCAATGTTGACGTCCGTTATCTCCAACTCGCCCCTCGGCGACGGCTCCAAGTTGGCAGCTATGTCCAAAACCTGATTGTCGTAGAAATATAATCCCGTTACGGCATAGTGGGAACGGGGAGTTTCGGGTTTCTCTTCGATGCTGAGCGCGCTCCCGTCCCCGTCGAACTCGACGACGCCGTAGCGCTCCGGATCTCGCACATAGTAGCCGAATACCGTCGCGCCCTCCTCCTGGGCAGCGGTCCGCTGGAGGGTCTGGCTGAACCCCTGTCCGTAGAAGATGTTGTCGCCGAGCACCAGCGCAACCGAGTCGTTGCCGACGAACTCTTGCCCGATGATAAACGCCTGGGCGAGCCCCTCGGGTTCTTTCTGAACAGCGTACTCCAGGTTGAGACCCCACTGGGAGCCATCGGAGAGTAGCTGCTCGAAGCGAGGCAGGTCTTCGGGGGTAGAGATCAATAAAATGTCCCGTATGCCGGCTAACATAAGAGTCGAGAGCGGGTAGTAGATCAGGGGCTTGTCGTAGATCGGCAACAGTTGCTTACTAACCACGTGGGTTAGCGGATACAAACGGGTGCCGGAGCCTCCAGCCAGGATGATCCCTTTTCTGTCGTTACCGAGCATTGCTTTAGTCAACCATACAACGCCCCCGAAGGCCACAGCGACGAACCGTTGGTCGCTGTTCCTATTGGTGTCATGAAATATACTGATCGGCGTGATCTTCGAGGTACTTACCCCTAGCGCAACGAGAACCTCGATCCAAGTCCCCGATGGAGGTCTCAAGCAACGTTGAAGCCTGGCCCTTCGAAAACCGGAGATGAGGATACTCAGGAGCTGCCCGGCTCACGCAGGCCCACACGCCGAAAACTTCGCAATAGTTCCCGCCGGTCCGGTCTTCTCCGTAATCCGGAGGCACTGGCACTACTCCTGGCCCTGATCTCCTTGATCGTCCTCGTACCTTTGCGGGGAGTACTTTCGCCGGTTCCGGTGCTGCTCATGCTGGCAACTTTCGTGCTGTTCCTGATCCCCGGTTTTCTGCTCTCTCGTTTTGTGACTGACGAAAGCCTTTCAGACACAGGATGGCTACCCGTGACTTTCGTGCTGAGCACAAGCCTCTTCGGTCTCGCCGCGGTTCCTTTCCTCGTGCTGCACCGGAGCTTCGGCGAATATTTAGGGGCATGCGGAGTGATACTTATGGTGTTTCTGATCCTGGCAGCCGTTAGAGTTTTTAGAGGAGTAACGGGGGACACGTATACCTCCGGGCAAGGAAGTGAGGAGTTATGGACCAGGCTAATGTGGGTGCCGCTCGCGATTTTTGGGGCCGCCCTCGGCTACACGTCCTCGCGGGTGGTGCCGGAACCCAACGAGGATAACTGGGCCTATCTGGCGTACGTGCAGGAGTTTCGGAATGCAGAGAATCTGGGACGATTAAATCCTTTCTACGGTACCGAAATCCAGGGAATCTCGCGCCTGACGCTCAACGGATGGCTCATGGTACAGGCAGCCTTCTCCAAGGTCTCCAGCATAGATCCCGTAGACATCGCCTCCACATATCTGCCCCCCGCGCTGATCTTGGTGTCGCTTTTGGCGTTCTACTGGTTGGCCCTGACGCTTTTCAAGAGTAGAGGTGCGGCGCTGTTGACCGGCTCCCTGTACGGGATATTTCTGCTCTTCTACCTGGACGCCACACCGGTCTCCTTCGGGGGGAACTTCGTGCGGCGCGTGTTGGAGGACAAGTTCGCCGCCCAGTACCTGATGTTCCCCGTAGCGCTTGGCCTGGCAGTATTGTTTCTGAGAGATAGGGGTTGGCTGAGGTTGGGCATGTTCGCTTTTGTTTTCTGGGCGACCGGCATAGTTCATCCTATGGTCATGGGGATACTCGGCCTGGGGGTCGCGGCGTTCGGGGCCACGCATCTGGCGGTCAACTTGAGGAATCGGGAAGCCTGGAATGGAGTATTGGCACTAGGCGCCGTGGTCTTCTTCACGCTGGTTCCTCCGGCCGTCTACCTGCTGATAACGGACAACCCCTTGCTCTCGAAGCTGGATGTTCTGGATCCCGCACTGATAGAGAATCGGTTGCGCGTTTGGCAGGACCAGAAGCGGCTCCTGATTCTGGGCGAAGGCTCTTACACAATGCATCCTTCGCTAATCCTCAACCCGATCATAGCCGCATCTTACCTGGTAGGTGTGCCGTTCCTGATCTGGCATGTGGGGCGTTCTCTGGCGGCCCAGTTGCTGCTCGGCGTGCTGTTGTTCTTCGCGGTTTTGGTCTACTTTCCGCCGCTCGCGAGCTTCGCCGGAGAGTTCGTGCGTCCGTGGTTGATCTACCGCCTGGCCTGGCCTATCCCACTGGCCGCCCTTCTTACCATCGGATGGATGGCCTGGGAGCTTCTCGGATACCTGGTCCGCAGGTTCGACCGGCTGGCATCAGTGCGTGGTGCAACGCCTATCCTGGCCTTGACCCTGATAGTTTTGCTAACCGCAGCCGCCACACCCCGGGCAATGGCCGGCATTCAGACCCTAAATTCTGTAGACGAAACATCTCAGGACACTGCTTCCTGCGTAGACCCCGCTTTCGAACGAATGCGAGAGACGGCAGAGGTCGGGAGCGTGGTGCTCGCCCCGGAGGTGGAAAACAGTTGCGTACCGGCGTACTCGTCTCTTACCAACGTGGTCAGCTACAGGGATCAATTCCTAGGGGGTAGCGCCTCCGGCGAAACAGACTCAGCGGAGGAAGGCGGCGCCTCGCGCAAAGCTCAGGCCGTCCGGGACTTCTTCGGCGCCTCCACAGTGAGTTCTGCCATGATCAAGACCCTCCAGAGATACGAAGTAGATTACGTCCCGCTCCCCGCTAACTCCCCGCTCAACATCCAGCTCGGACACTTGCCAGGCTTCACGGCCCTGGACACCCCGGGAGAGCGTTACCGACTCTACGGTGTAAACAGAGATGCCCTCTTCGCTACCCAAACCGTGGCCGCAAACGACGCGTTGCAGAACGAAGACCCGTACTCCGCCATTGACATCTACAACGCAGCCCAGTCCGGAGATCCCAACGAGACTGTACTGGCCTACACAGGGCTCGGGTTGGCCTACGATATGCTGGACTCGCCTTCGGAGGCCGCGACTTACTACGAGCAAGCCATTGACCTGGCCCCCCAGGAACCATCTCTTTATTCTCTCCTCTCCAAAGCTTACAATGCAGCCGAAGAATACTCTTACGCTGCCCAGGCTTTGCAGAGCGGCATAAACCGCATTTCCAGAGACGTTGGGCTTCGCACCCAGCTTTCTTCACTCCTGACCTTCCGGGATACCGGGGTCGCCATCGAGACGCGGCGTGCGGTCGTGAAACAGTTTCCGGAGGTGCCTTCTTACCGCGTCGAGCTCGGCAAAGTGCTGGCTATAAGCGGCGAGGGAGCGGCCGCCGACCAGCAATTCGAGGCAGCGATCCGTCAGAATCCACTCTCCCCGTTGCTACGGGCCGATGCGGCGTTGGCGAACCAACTAGCAGGCCGAAACGAAGCAGCGTTGCGATACTATGAGCAGGCGCTGAATCTGGAGCCTGACAGTCCTCAGTACAATCTTAACGTGGGCAAGATGTATGCCGGGCTCTCTACCGAGAACGGCCGCAACGAAGAATACTTCCAGCGTGCCGAGAAACACCTCGAAAGGGCGTCCGAACTAGAACCCCGTCCCGAGCGGATGGACGTTCGGACCACGGCCTGGAGCAGCTTGGGAGATCTTTACGCCAGTTGGGACCGAAAAGAGCAAGCGATAGAAGCTTATGAGAAAGCCCTAGAGATAGAACCCGGACTGCCGCAGGCCCAACAGAGTTTAGAAGAATTGCGCCAGGTTCAGTAAGCTCCAACAAACAAAAGCTTCTCTAAACTGGGGAACTTCTTGAAACAGAGGTCGCGGGCGTGGTAATTTCCCTGCACTGTGAGATCTCTTCATATCTTCTATTGTGCCGCGCGAACTACCGGGCCTCGAACCTCCGGGTTCGTTCGTTAGGCTACCGTTTCCCCAAGAAAGGCATGGTTCGTGTTGGGCGCACAAACACCGTTATCCCGCCAGGGCGTAATAAAAAAATACCGCAAGTGGCTGCCGGAGATCCCGGATCACGCCATCTCCACCCTGGGTGAAGGCGACACCCCGCTCATACCTGCCCCCCGGCTCTCTGAAAAGGTCGGCGCCGACGTCTACCTGAAGTTCGAGGGCATGAACCCTACCGCCTCCTTCAAAGACCGCGGCATGACGGTCGCCATGAGCCGCGCCGTCGCCGATGGAAACAGCGCCTGCATCTGCGCCTCGACCGGAAATACCGCCGCCGCCGCCTCAGCGTACGCGGCCCGCGCCGGCATAAAGTGCTTCGTCATGGTGCCGGTCGGCAAGATCGCCCTGGGCAAAGCCGTCCAGGTGCTGGCCCACGGAGCAGAAATCGTCCAGATAGACGGCAATTTCGACGCCGCCTTGAAACTCTCCCAAAAGGCCGTTGCAGCGTTGGACGACGTAGCCCTCGTAAACTCCGTGAACCCGGACCGCATCGAAGGCCAGAAAACTTCCGCCTTCGAGATCTGCGAAGTCTTGGGCGCTCCTCCTGATGCCCTCGCGCTACCCGTCGGCAACGCCGGCAACATTACCGCTTACTGGAAGGGCTTTACGGAGTGGCGTGACGCAGGATTGGCCGACAGCGCACCGAAGATGCTCGGCTTCCAGGCCGAAGGCTCTGCGCCGCTCGTAACCGGCCACAACTTCGAGAAACCGGAGACCGTCGCCAGCGCCATCCGCATCGGCGCTCCCGCCAGTAGAGACGGGGCTCTAAACGCGATGCGCGAGTCCGGAGGCCTTATAGAAAGTGTCACCGACGAGGAAATTCTAGACGCCCAGTCGCTGCTCGCCAGCGAGGAAGGAGTTTTCTGCGAACCGGCCTCGGCGGCTGGGATAGCCGGTCTTCTCAAACTCGCCCGCGAGGGGCGAGGGCCGGAGGGGACGGTCGTGAGCGTGCTGACCGGCCACGGGCTCAAGGACCCGGACGTGATCTTGAGTCGCGTTCAGCTTCCTGAGCCGGTACCGGCGACGTTCAAGGCGGTATCGGAGCGAATGGAGTCTGTGGCGTGATCTCGGTCCGCGTCCCGGCCACCTCCGCGAACCTGGGACCGGGCTACGACGCGGTGGGCCTTGCACTAACGCTTTCCATGCGTATCAGCCTCGACCGTGCCCCCGCGCCACTCGTCGAGGTCCACGGCACGGGCGCTGACCTGATCCCCACCGGACCCAAACACCCCGCCTACCGGGCCGCCCTCTTCGTCGCCGACGAAGTAGGCGAACCTGACGTCCACTTCCACCTCATCCAGGAGAACGACATCCCCCCCGCCCGCGGCCTCGGCGGTTCGGCGGCAGCCCTCGTCGGAGGAGCCGTCGCCGCAAACGACCTTCTCGGACGCCCCATGGCCGCCCCAGACCTCCTGAATCTCGTCTGCGAACTCGACGGCCACCCAGACAACGCCGCCCCCGCCCTGCTCGGTGGCCTCGTCATCGGCACCCTTACCCCCGACGGGGTAAACGCCGTTCGCCTCGAACCCAAAAACCTCAAAGCTGTCGTCGCCGTCCCAGACTTCGAGGTCTCGACCACCGCAGCAAGGCGTGCCCTACCGGAGAAAGTCCCTCACCGCGACGCCGTATTCAACGTCGGACGCTCTGGACTTCTGCTTGGCGCCCTAGCCACTGGCGAATACCATCTCCTTCGGGTCGCCATGCAGGACAAGCTGCACCAACCGTATCGCTCGCACCTGATCCCCGGCCTCGAAGACGTCATAGAAGTCGCGCACCGGAACGGCGCCTACGGCGCCTCGCTCTCCGGCTCCGGCCCCACTGTCATCGCCTTCGCCCCCGCAGACCGCGCGGAAAGAATATCTGACGCCATGCAAGCCGCGTTCGAGAAGCGGCGTGTAGAGACGAAAGCCTGGGTACTGGACGTAGACTTGAGCGGGGCGCGGGTTGAACCGCCGGGAGAAGTAGCTTCATCTAGCCCCGTACCGGTACTCTAATCCGGGAGAAAAGGGTTCTCTACCCGCAACCCATCTATGATTTGTCCGTGCTAGAGGTCTTCGGTAAGCAGGCGATCTGCACCACCCTTTAGCGCGGCTTCGATGATCAAGGCATCCCATAACGAGAGCGTGTATTCCTGACTGAGCCGTATAGCCTGAAGGACCATTCCAAAGTCTTCGGACAAGATGTTGAACGTCGAGAAATATCTGACCATTTCCATAGCTCTTTCGTCAGAGATCGTGCTCTTCAGTCGCCGCGATGCACTGTAGAACTCTCAGAGAACCTGGACCGAGATCATACCTTTTCCCTGTACCAGATGCTCCTCCACGAGTTGCTCTGCAACCGCTGACTTGCGAGGCTCTTCTTCGTCTACAGCGTAGATCAGCACATTCGTATCGAAGAACGGCGGCACTGCCTTCTACTGCTTTTGCTGCGACCGGTTACGGCAGATCTCACGGTCATACAACTCTTCTCGCTTGGGCAATCCCTCGCCATCACTGCCCATTCTGGAGTCTCGCGCAAGCTCCTTGATTCGGCGCCACGCCTCTTGCCGATCACGCCGGAGCCCCGAGTAATCCTCCAAATACTCCCGCAACACCGCGTTCACAGACGTATCTTCCTCTAGAGCCCTTATCCGTGCCTTCTTAAGTACCTGCTCGTCTACCGTTATCGTAAGGTTCGCCATGCGCTCTCCTTTTTACACGGGATCAGTGTAGCACGGGATTTACCTCGTTAATTCACCCGGTTTTCCAGTTCTTGGATGAAGTTGGGACTATGTGTGCTTGACAAACATGAACATAGTGCTTACTCTACGGTTCAGTTGCAGTCGAGCGAGCGAGGGACTCTTGTTAAGGGTTTCTGAAGGATCACAGTTAGAGATCTCCGGCCTCAAGCGCGAGGCTGCGCGTCTGCTCACTCCCCCCATTCACCCACGAGTACCCACGCTAGCCGTACCCGTAGCCAGCCGGCGACTAATTAGCCGGGCGGGCCGGGACGGCATTATCCGGTCCGCCTAGAGCCGAAAGCGGGGTATCCCCGTTCTGAGGCAAGGCTGAGACACTAACTCTTTTCTAGAATGGGGCAAAACGTGGAAAACACAGCATTTAATATCGAATACAAACCGAGGACCGGCAGCGAGGCCATGTGCGAAGCGCTGCTGGACGAGGGCGTCGAGTACATGTTCGGATACCCGGGCGGCGCCATCATGCCGTTCTACGACGCGCTACCGGACTACCCGCTAAAACACATCCTGACGCGCCACGAACAGGCCGCCGCCCACGCAGCCGACGGTTACGCCCGGGCGACGGGAGAGGTCGGGGTCGTAATCGCAACCAGCGGACCGGGGGCGACGAACCTGGTAACGGGGCTTGCGACGGCCCAGATGGACTCGGTGCCGCTCGTGGCGATCACCGGCCAGGTCGGACGTCCGGCGCTCGGCAAAGACTCCTTCCAGGAGACAAACGTCATGGGCATGACGCTGCCGTTTACCAAGCATTCGTTCCTCGTCGAGGATCCGGACGAGTTGTATCCGACGATCCGGCGGGCATTCGAGATCGCGCGTAGCGGCCGCCCCGGTCCGGTCCTGGTGGACGTGCCGAAAGACGTGCAGTTCGCCGCGTGCAACGATAACGGCTACCGGCGGTTGCGGGAGGCCCCGGCGCTGATGACCGAATCCCCAGCCCTGGAGTGGGCGGCGATGCTGCTCAGGAACGCGAAGCGGCCGCTCATTCTGGCCGGGCACGGCATTACGCTCTCCGGCGCGGAGAGGGAGTTGCGTTTGCTGGCTGAGCGGACCGGCACACCGGTCGTTACAACCTTACTCGGGATCAGCGCGTTCCCGGACGACCATCCACTGTACCTGGGATGGCCGGGGATGCACGGGCAGGCCAGCGTCAACCGGGCAATAGACCGTTCCGACTTGCTCTTCGCGGTCGGGATGCGCTTTGACGACAGGATCACGGGCAACGTTGGCAAGTTCGCTCCGAACGCAAAGGTCGTCCACATAGACGTGGACCCCTCAGAGCTCGGCAAGGTCATAGAACCGACCATCGGCATAGCAGCGGACGCGAAGAGCGCCCTCCGCTCCGTCCTCGGCCACGTGGATCGTTCGTCCAACGACCCGGATGGCCAAGGCGAATGGCGGGCGGAGTTGGAGGAAAGCCAGAAACCGGAGAAGCAGCGCGAAGACAATGCCCGCAACGAGTACGGCCCGATCCGGGTGATGGATGCCATCCGAGAGGTTACGGGCGGCGACGTGCGGCTCGTGACGGACGTGGGCCAGCATCAGATGTGGGCCGCCCAGTTCTTCGAGTTCACAAAGCCCAACAGCCACATAACCAGCGGCGGCCTCGGCACTATGGGCTTCGCCCTACCGGCGGCGATGGGCGTCGCGTTCGCCTACCCCGGCGACAGTGTGTGGGTCATCGCGGGTGATGGCGGTTTCCAGATGAACATTCAAGAGCTCGCCACCATCAGCCAGTTCGGGCTCAACATCAAGGTCGCCATCCTCAACAACGGCTACCTCGGCATGGTGCGTCAGTGGCAGCAGTTCTTCCACAACCGCCGCTACTCCGAGACCCCGATGACGGGGCCGGACTACGAGAACCTCACGGCCGCCTACGGGCTCGCCGGACGGACGATCAATCCGGGGGACGACATCGGAGAGGCTGTGCAGTGGGCCCAGGATCAGACCGGTTGCACGATCCTGGACTTCCGCATAGACCCGGAGGCTAACGTGTTCCCCATGATTCCCTCGGGCATGAGCGTGAACGAGATGATCGAGGAAGATGGCGCCTGAGAAAGCGCCCGACTCCAAAGATCCAGCCGTGAACACCGCCCCCTTCAACACACTGGAAGTCAGGTTCACCGGCGGCATGCTCGCCCTGAACCGCTTCTTGATGACCCTACAGAACAAGCGGATGCCGGTAGCGGGCTTCACCCTCGGCCGCGACGACGAGGGGATGCGGGCGACGGTCCTGCTCGACTGCGCCCCAGAGATGGCCCGCCGCTACACTATGCTCCTCTCCGCCCTGGAAGACGTGCAGGAAGTCACCCCGGCGGACGGCGGCCTGGAGGTCGCGCTGCTCAAGACAAACTGCGACTGGCGGGAGTCGGCGGAACGGAACGGAGTCGAGGCGCACGAGAACGACGGCACGGTCGTGGCGTCCGGCAAGCCGGAAGAACTAGAAAGCTGGCTCACGGAGCTGGGAGACGAAGTAGAAGACATAGTCCGGTTGGGGCCGCTGGTCCGGCCGGGGAACAGAGGAGTTTAGATGGCCCGGGTATACCGCGAAGCAGATATTGGAAACGAGATCACGAGTAAGAAAGTTGCGATCCTGGGCTACGGCAGCCAGGGCCACGCCCACGCACTAAACCTGAAAGAGTCCGGCTGCGATGTGACGGTCGGCCTCTATAAAGGCAGCCAGAGCTGGCCGAAAGCCGAAGAAGCCGGGCTAGGAGTCATGACCATCGCCGACGCCGTGAGTTGGGCGGACGTCATCATGATGCTCCTGCCGGACGAGAAGCAGTCCGCCGTCTACGAGAGCGAGGTGGCCCCGAACCTCTCCGAAGGCAAGCTGATGCTCTTCGCCCACGGCTTCAACATCCACTTCAACCAGATAAAGGTTCCCGAAGAGGTGGACCTGGGCCTCGTCGCCCCGAAGGGACCGGGCCACGTGCTGCGCCGGTTGTACGAAGAAGGCAAGGGGATGCCGTCGCTCTTCGCGGTCGAGAACGACGCGTCGGGGCAGGCGCGGAACGTTATCCTCTCTTACGCCCGCGGCATCGGGAGCGGGCGGGCCGGCATCATCGAGACGACGTTTGCCGAGGAAACCGAGACTGACCTGTTCGGGGAGCAGGCGGTTTTGTGTGGCGGTCTTACGGCGCTGTTGACCGCCGGGTTCGACACCCTTGTCGAGGCCGGATATCAGCCGGAGCTTGCGTATTACGAGTGCGTGAACGAGCTGAAGCTGATCGTGGACCTCATCTACGAGGGCGGCCTGGCCCAGATGCGCTACTCGATCTCCAACACCGCCGAGTACGGCGACTACGTCTCCGGCCCGCGTCTCATAGACGACGGCGTAAAAGATCGGATGCGCGAAGTCCTCGCCGACATCCAGAACGGCAAGTTCGCCCGTGACTGGGTGCTGGAGAACAAGGCAGGCGCGGCGAGTTTCCTCGCCATGCGCCGCCGGCAAGCGGAGACCCAGGTCGCGAAGGTTGGGGACGATCTGCGGGCGTTGGTCTCCGAGGGCGAAGGAGGCGAGGGCTAATGGGCCACAAAGCATTCGCCGCCTCCGATTCGGAGTGGTGCTATCACGACAGCGAGTTGGTCAAGATGGGCGACGTCCGCCTCTCCCCCGCCACCCACGCCCTGAACTACGGTACCGGCGTCTTCGAGGGCATCCGGGCGTACTGGAACGAGAACCGGGGCACGCTGCAGGTCCTCAAGCTGCGGGAGCACTACGAGCGGTTCGAGAAATCCTGCCGTCTCTTGCGGATAGAGTTACCGGCCTCGATAGACGAGCTGTGCGACATCACGTTGGAGATCCTGCGCCGCAACGCCCCGCGCGAGGACACCTACATCCGGCCGCTAGCCTACAAGTCAGTCGAGTCAGTCGGCGTCAACCTCCGGGGTGAATCCCAGCTCTCAATCTTCACCGTCCCGATGGGCAACTACGTGGAGTTGAGCGGCCTCAAGGCCTGCATCTCCTCCTGGCGCCGCACGTCGGACACCGCCATTCCAGCCCGCGGCAAGCTCACCGGCTCGTACATAAACACGGCCCTCGCGGTGGACGAAGCCCATCGCGCCGGCTACGACGACGCCATCTTTCTCACGCAAGACGGTAGCGTCTCCGAAGCGAGCGCGGCCAACATCTTTCTCGTGCGTAAGGGCCAGCTCATCACGCCGCCCGTCACGGCGGACATCCTGGAGGGCATCACGCGCGACGCCGTAATGGAGCTGGCGGAGAACGAGCTAGACATGCCGACTCTCCAGCGCGACGTGGACCGCACGGAACTCTACGCCGCCGACGAAGTCTTTTTGAGCGGCACCGGGTTCCAGATCGCGCCAATAATCGAGGTGGATGACCGTAAAGTCGGCACCGGAGAGATGGGACTGGTTGCAGAGCAGTTGCAAGAACTGTACTTTAAGGCCGCCCGCGGCGAATGGGACAAGTACGCAGACTGGACTGTTCCTGTCGAGGTTGCACAGAAGACGGCACGTTAGAACTCGAATAGTTCCGGTGAGTTGCCGTGGTCTTTCCCAACGACTACACGACGAAGGCGGCGGGCGGATAACCGGATAGCTGGCCGATTCGAGAGCGAAGGCCTAACACGACCGCATAGCTCAAGGATTCAGATCTATTAGCGCCTGGCCGGAAACTGGGTCAAAGGGTACAGATTCGTGGTCATGGGTGATGAGCCACTTGCCGTCCACGCGGCGGCACCCCAGGGTGGCGCGCACCCACATGTCTACCTCATCGCCCGAGTTCAGAGTCCCGCTGACGTGGTAGACGAAGGAGCAGAAGCCGACATCGCCGTCGGCGGTGATGTGGAGGTCGTGGACCTCGTAGCCTATCCCGCCGGCGTACGCATCGAACCACGCCCGGGTCTTCTCTTCGACCGCCTCACCGCCACGAGAGTGAAGGGGTGGTAGCACGTCGAAAGTGACAATGTCTGGAGCCTGGCGCGCGGCCAACGGCTTAGGATCCTTGGTGTAAACGGCCGCCACCCTTTCCAGCACGACCTGGCGCAGTTCCTCTTCTACACCGTCACGCTTCTCACCAATATCGTTCATCTAGTCACTCCTCTCGTCTGATGCGGGTCCCTTTGCTATGAACGCTAGGTCACCAGCCCAAGTATACGTCCATCCCTACCCACCACCAGCCCCAAATCTGCCAGCGCCTTCATCCGGGGTAAGATCTCAGCTTGCAGCCCACGCCGGGTTATGCCATACTCGGAACTCGAATGAAGGTAACTCATCACACTCCTCTCTCCGCCCTACGACTAATCAGGGTGGCCGCCGGGCGAATTATTAGCCCCGGCCTCTAGCTGCCGGGCCAAGAGTGCTCGCGGTCACCTAAATATCCAGCCGCAGTTTCCAAATTAGTTTTCAAGACAAGAGAGGTGAGTGGCTATGCGCCGCGTACAGATTTTCGACACTACACTTAGAGATGGTGAGCAGTCGCCGGGGATCTCGCTCTCCGTGGAGGAGAAGATGGAGATCGCCCAGCAGCTCGCCCGTCTGAAGGTGGACGTAATAGAGGCGGGGTTCCCGATCACGTCCGAAGGAGATTTCGAATCCGTATCTCGAATCGCCGCCGAAGTGAAAGGCCCGACCGTCGCCGGACTCGCCCGCATCTACGAAGGGGACATCGAACGGGCCTGGGAAGCCGTTCAGTGGTCCGGACGTCCTCGCATCCATACCTTCGTCGGGACTTCAGACCTGCACATCGAACACCAGATGCGCTCTAACCGGGCGGAGATCCTGCAGCGAGCCGGTGAGGGCGTCCGTTTCGCCAAGAACCTCTGCTCCGAAGTAGAGTTCTCCCCGATGGACGCCACCCGCACGGACATCGGCTTTCTAGCGGATGTCGTGGCTGCGGCGGTCGAAGCCGGGGCTGACGTAGTCAACATCGCGGATACCGTCGGCTATACCACGCCGGTCGAGTTCGCCGAGTTCCTGAAGGAGTTGCAGAACCGAGTGCCGGGGCTTGCGGATACGGTGCTTTCGGTGCATTGTCATGATGACCTGGGGCTCGCGGTGGCTAACTCGCTCGCAGGCGTGCAGGTTGGGGCGCGCCAGATCGAGGTGGCCGTCAACGGCATCGGCGAGCGGGCAGGCAACGCCTCGCTGGAAGAGGTCGTTATGGCGCTTACCACCCGCGAGGACCACTACGACGTGGAAGTTGGGGTCGATACGCGTCAGCTCGCCAATACGAGCCGCATGGTCTCCAACATGACCGGCTACGAAGTTCCGCCGAACAAGGCGGTCGTCGGGCGCAACGCTTTTCTGCACGAGTCCGGAATACACCAGGACGGCGTGCTCAAGGACCGGAGGACGTTCGAGATCATGCAGCAAGCAGACATTGGGCTGGAAGGCTCGAACATCTACCTCGGCAAACACTCCGGCCGCCACGCGCTCAAGGAAGCTCTGGAGGAACTGGGTTACACCATTGAAGGCGAAGTCCTCAAGCGGGCCTTCGAACGGTTCAAGGACGTCGCCGACCACAAGAAAGCTGTCAGCGCGGCGGACCTCGAAGCCATCGCCGCCGACGAGGTGGGCTCCTTCGAGGGTAAGTTCGCCCTGGACTCCCTGAGGGTCGTTGCCGCAACGGGCCGCCAGAGCCGGGCGGCGGTCACCATCTCGCACGAGGAGCAGGGCATCTTCGAGGCCGAGGCCGAAGGCGAGGGACCTGTGGACGCCGTGTTCCGCGCCATCGACTCGGCGACCAACATCAAGGGCCGCCTGACAGATTTCCGCATAGACGCCGTCACCGGCGGCAAGGACGCCCTGGGCGAGGTGCGGGTCTCCGTAGACTTCGAGGGCAGCGAGTACGCCGGGCGCGGCCTGAGCCAGGATGTCGTCGAAGCGGCGGCCCGCGCTTACGTGCGGGCGGTCAACGTGTACATTGGCAGCAAGGCCGGCGCCACCGCCACCTGGGTCGAGCCGAAAGTAACACCGTAACCGGGGCTGAATGCAAGAGCTAGCCACACTCCCGAACTACGAACGCTTTAGCAGCGCGGTCCCGGTCCTTTATCCGCCAAAGATGGAGGATCGGGCCCGGGAGCTGCGCGGGTTGCTGGAGACCGGCACGCGGGAACTCTCCGAGGTGCTGGAGGTGGAGCCGCCGGAGCTACAGGCGCTCCTGGTTGCAAGTGAGGACTGGAGGGAAGCGCCGCGAGAGAATAGCGAACCATACCCGCTAGGTTTCCCCTACTTCACCCGCTCCGTCACGCCGTCGGCGCTCGTGCTGCCGGAAGAACTCTCCACCGTCTTTCAGCCCCGAACGGAAGCACTTCTACCGCTGATTGTCTGGCACGAGTTGGCCCACGCTTTCCTGCTGCAGAGAGATGTGGTCCGCACCCCGGTATGGCTCCGGGAATTCGTGCCTCAAGCGGCCGCCGTCGCGGTAGCGCGTAGGTCCGGCTTACCGTTGGTAGAGCATCTCTTGCAGACGGACGAGCCGGGCTTCACGGTTCGGGAGTTCGGTGGGAGATTCGATACGGAGGAGCAGATGGCCTTCCAGAACCTGTTGCTACTGTTTGGAAACGCGACGCTGGAAGAGTTTGGGAGCGGGTTCTTGGGCAAGCTCGTCCGCACGCTATGGGATGAAAAAGATGTGGTGAACGAGGAGCGGGCGGAAGAGTTGCTCGCGGATGCGCTGGGAAACGGCGGCCGGGAGTGGCTGCTCTCAAGGTCAGAACTTTAGGGAGGATCTCACGATGGCAAGGAATCAATTCGACATATTACTTTTACCCGGCGACGGCATCGGTCCGGAGGTGGTCGGCGCCGCCCGAGAAGTGATCAACTCTGTGGCGGAGCATTTCGACCTTGACATCCGTTACGAGGAACGCAAGATCGGCGGTGCGGCCATCCGGGAGGAAGGAGCCCCGATCTCCGACGAAACTCTAGATAAAGCGAGCGAGTCGGATTCCGTCCTGCTCGGCGCGGCGGGCCACCCGGACTTCGACGACGCCCCGGTCCGCCCGGAGACCGGCCTCCTGAAGCTCCGCAAACACCTGGGAGCATTCGCCAACCTGCGCCCGGTAGAGACCATACCGGCACTCGCGGACTCCTCCACCCTCAAGCGCGAGGTACTGGACGGCGTGGACATCCTGGTCGTACGGGAGCTGACCGGCGGCATCTACTTTGGGGAGAAGAACGAGGGAGAAGACTACGCGAGCGACCTTTGCGAGTACAGTCGCGAGGAGGTCGAGCGCGTTGCAAGAGTCGCCTTCGACGCCGCCAAACGCCGCAAGCGCCGGGTAACGTCCGTAGACAAAGCGAACATCCTGGCGACGAGCCGACTGTGGCGGAGCGTCGTCGAAGACGTCGCGGAGGACTACCCGGAGGTGGAGCTGGACCACGTACTGGTAGACGCAGCCGCGATGTTCCTGATCCGTGAACCAAGTAGGTTCGACGTCATCCTCACCGAAAATATGTTCGGGGACATCCTCTCCGACGAGGCCGCCATGCTCCCCGGTTCGATGGGCATGCTGGCGAGTGCGAGCCTCGGCGAACCGGGCAAGCCGGGCATTTACGAGCCGGTCCACGGCAGCGCCCCGGATATCGCCGGACAGGGCAGCGCGAACCCCTACGCCACCATTCTCTCGGCGGGCATGATGTTCCGCCACTCCCTAGGCCGCCCGGACGTGGCGAACGCCATCGAGCAGGGCGTCTCGATGGGCCTCGAAACCCACCATCTAACCCCCGATTTAAGCGGGACGAAGACTACTGAAGAAGTAACAAAGGCCGTGAGCAAGTGGATCGGGGCCGGAGAAGGAGTAGCATAATGTTAAAATTATTCGACACCACCCTACGCGACGGTACCCAACGCGAAGGCGTAAGCCTCACCACCGAGGACAAGATCCGGATAGCCCGCGAACTCGACGCGCTGGGACTCCACTACATAGAGGCAGGATTCCCGGCCTCAAACCCAAAAGACATGGACTTCTTCCAGGACTTCGACGCCACGGAACTCGAAAACGCGAAGCTGGTCGCCTTTACCCGCGCCCGACGACCGGGAGGACGGACCGAAGACGACCCCGCGGTAACGCTCCTCCCCTCACTTTCCGCCCCAGTTGCGTGCATAGTCGCCAAGAGCTGGAAGATGCACGTCGAGAAAGTCTTACGGACCACGCCCGAAGAGAACCTGGAGTCCATAAAGGACACGGTGGGCTACCTGGCAGACGCCGGCAAAGAAGTCATCTTCGACGCCGAGCACTACTTCGACGGCTTCAAGGACGACCCCGATCACGCACTGGAGGTACTCCGAGCCGCCGCCGAGTCCGGCGCGACGACCCTCGTCCTCTGCGACACCAACGGTGGAACACTTCCGACAGAGCTAAAAGAAATCGTTAGCCGCACGGTCGGGGAGTTCCCGGAGGTGGAGATCGGGATCCACACCCATAACGACTCCGGCTGCGGCGTGGCGAACGCCCTCGCGGCAGTCGAAGCTGGCGCGACCCACGTGCAAGGCACTATAAACGGCGTCGGAGAACGCTGCGGCAACTGCGACCTCGTCACCACCATCGCCAACCTCCAACTCAAGATGGACCTGGACGTAATGGGCGAAGAGAACCTCAAGAAGCTAACCGAAGTCTCCAACTACGTCTCCGAACTCATGAACCTCACCCCCGACTCTCACCGTCCTTACGTGGGCCAGAGCGCCTTCTCCCACAAGGGCGGGTTGCACGTGGACGGCGTCTCCAAGGACCCGACGACCTACGAGCACGTCGAACCCGAAGCCGTCGGCAACCGGCGGCGCACGCCGGTCGGGGAACTGTCCGGCAAGAACTCTATCCGCGCCAAAGCCGAGGAGTTGGGCCTGGAGGCTGGGGACGTGGCGGCGGTGCTCTCCGCCATAAAGCAACGTGAATACGAAGGCTACCATTACGAGGCAGCGGACGCCTCGCTCGCGCTCCTGATCGGACGCGCCACTGGCGAAGACACTCCGCTTTTCGAGCTTGAGACCTTCCGGATCATCACCGACAAACATCCGGACGGAGATGCGAAGACCGAAGCGACCATAAAGCTCTTTGTAAAGGGTCAGCGGGTCATCTCCACCGCCGAAGGCAACGGCCCCGTCAACGCCCTCGACAACGCTTTGCGGCAGGCCATAGAGCCCCACTACCCGGAGCTAAAGGCCATCCACCTCTCCAATTACAAGGTCCGCATCCTAGACGAGCACCGGGCTACGGCGGCGACCACCCGCGTCCTCATAGACTCCACCGACGGCAAACAGATGTGGGGCGCCGTCGGGGTCGGAGAGAACATCATCGAGGCTTCGTGGCAGGCGCTAGTTGATGGGTTAGAGTACGGGGTGAATACAGGATCAGTCGAAGAGAGTCGGCTGGCCGAGGCGCCGGAAAGCGGCGGTAGATAACGAGGGTCGGCGCTCGTCTCGGAGTCCGGCGCGGCGACAACTTACTTCGAAGAGCCGGGCGAGGTGTTCGGCGTAGACGCCCTCGCCGCTCATTCGAGATCCGAAGTTGGGGTCGTTAAGCTTACCGCCGCGCATCTCCCGGATATGGTTCAGTACTTTATCTTTGCGGTCGGGAAAGTGACGTTCGAGCCAGTTTTCGAAGAGCGGGGCGACGGCATAGGGTAGCCGAACGGGCGTGTAGCCGGCGAAACTCGCGCCCGCATCTGAAGCGGCAGAGATGAAGTTCGGCATCTCGTGGTCGTTCAATCCGGGTATGATCGGGGCTGCTAGAACCCCGACCGGAACAGCGGCATCAGACAGCTTCTCTATAGAGGCGAGCCGGTGCTTCGGCGGCGATGTTCGCGGCTCCATGACACGTCGCAGGTCGTCATCAAGGGTGGTCAGCGAGATGTTTACCGACACCGCATCGTGCCGAGCAAGCTCGGAGAGCAACTCTATATCGCGGGTGACGAGGTGGTTCTTGATAATGATGATGACCGGGTTACGGAACTCCGCCAGCACTTCCAGGCAATGCCGGGTGAGCTTCAGCTTTTTCTCGATGGGTTGGTAGACATCCGTTGACCCGCTCATCGCGAGCGCTTTGGGCTCCCAGCGCGATGAAGAAAGCTTCTTGCGCAGCAGATCCGGGGCGTCTTCTTTGACCAGAATCCTGGTCTCGAAGTCCAGACCGGCCGAGAAACCGAGATATTTGTGGTTCGGGCGAGAGAGACAATAACTGCAACCATGACTGCATCCACGGTACGGGCTGATACCCGCGTCGAAGCCGATGTCCGGACTGTCGTTGGGGGTGACGATGGAGCGTGCATGATCTTTGCGGTAGACGATCTCCGGTTTCTCCGGTTCGAAGTCTTCAGGGCAAAGGTTCTCGTAGTCCGGCTCCACTTCGATGGTCTCGAAGCGGTTTTTCGGGTTGTTCGCCGCACCACGACCGATGATACTGTGCTCGTTTCCTCTCACCTATCTATTCTAAAGGTGAATATGGAATTTCAGAACGAGCTTTTTCGGCAGCCGATGGAAAGTCTATTTCTCTACCAGATCTTGTAACCGCTCTATCTGTTCGGGGGTTCCCAGCAGGATCAAGATGTCCCCAGATGAAATTCGGTCTTCGGCCGTGGGATTAGTAGTGAACTTTCGGCCCTCCCTTATAATGGCGAGTATCCTGGCGCCGGACCGCCCGAATACGTCAATGTCGCCGATGGCATGTCCGTCGAGCGGGGAGTGATCGTCAACCGAGAACTCTTCGAGCCGGAACTCTATATCGTGGTTGCCGCGGGCGACGACATCGAGGAAGTCCATCACCGACGGATGGGTCGCCAGAGAAGCCAGCCGCCGCCCGCCCACGGAATATGGCGAGAGCGTGCGGTTCGCCCCGGCTATCTCCAGCTTGGCGGCGCTCTCGTCCGAGTCGGAGCGGGACACGATAAAAAGCTCTGGATTCATCTTGCGGGCCGAGAGCGTGATAAACACGTTGGCCGCGTCCGAGTCCAGCGAGGCTATGAGGGCTTTTGCCCGGTGTACGCTCGCGGCTTCTAGCACTTCGTCCTCCGAAGCATCCCCGAGAAGTTCCAGGTAGCCGTGTTCGGCGCATTCCTCGGCATTTTCAGCGTCTCTCTCGATGACCACGAAGGACACCCCTTCTTCATCTAGCTCCTCAGCCACCTGCCGTCCGACCCGTCCGTAGCCGCAAAGTACGTAGTGATTTCTGAGTTTACTGATCCGTGCGTCCATC
Source organism: Rubrobacteraceae bacterium (assembly GCA_965214475.1). Taxonomy (GTDB): domain Bacteria; phylum Actinomycetota; class Rubrobacteria; order Rubrobacterales; family Rubrobacteraceae; genus SIRX01. The sequence continues at coordinate 1,891,988 of OZ243953.1, forward strand.
CTCCTCCTTCCTAAATATCTCTGGATCGTTCCTTCGACCGCAAGTTCTACAAAAGAAACGATACCGTAGAAGAGAACTCCGATCCCGGACACCAGAACCAGCATAGTCCACAACCGGCCCGACGTGTCGAGTTCGCGCACCTCGTTGTACCCGGCGGTGGTGATAGAGATGATCGTCATGTAGAACGCGTCGAGAAACCCCCACCCCTCCAACACCATATAACCCGCCGTACCGACAACCACGACCGCGCCGAGCAATAGGATGGCGTTTCGGACCCCGCGCAGCGCCCGGAATGGCTCGTAAGCCCGTCCTGTACCGGAACTCCGCGCGCTCGGACGCTTCTCTTTCCCCATAGAGGAGAATTATAGCCGAGCCTGCCTGCTCCTCTATAAAATCGCTATCTCCGCCCGCGCGCTTCCGTTCTCCACGCGCAAAAGTGCGAAAGTGTAATCTGGTTGCCGCCTCTTGTCCGTCGGGCTCCCGGGGTTGAGGAGCAGCAGTCCGTCCTCGTCCTCCAGCCACGGGATGTGGGAGTGGCCGAACACGATGACCCGGGCCTCCGGGAAGCGGCGCCTCATGCGTCTCCAACGTCCTTTTTTGGGGCCGGAGTCGTGGATCATGGCTATCGGAGCGCCGTCCAGCTCGAACTCTAACGTCTCCGGCAGTCCGGTCTCAGGCGGGTCCAGGTTTCCACGAACCGCTTTTACGGGCGCGTAGGCGGCGAGCGTGTCGAGCAACCCTGGGTCCATTAGGTCTCCGGCGTGCAGTATCAGGTCGGCATGTTCGAGGTGTGCTAGCAAGCCTTCCGGCAACTTTTTGGCACGGCGAGGTATATGGGTGTCGGCGAGGACTACGGCAAGCATGCTGGAATATTACCCTAGAAGCCTGTGAAAGCGAGACGGCCCGCTTGCTAGAATTGCCGGAGATGGTCTTTGTAGTTCTCAGGAATCCCCGTGAGACGCTGGATCAAAGACTCCAAAGCGCCAGTCTCTCTGGAGGCGCAAAAGCGCTCTAGTCGGACGCCCGTTCGAACACCAGCCAGGAGGAACCTCTAATGCCGGCCTCCTTATTGCCGCTGTGCCCCGGTACCACATTCGTCAGACGGAACGTAGCATCGGCGAACTCTTGCAGGGCGCGACCGGACTCCTCCGAGTGCAGAACGAACACCACTCGCTGGTCTTTGGCAACTTCCTCCAACGACTGATCCTGCGCCTCCTCGCGGTTGATGGTCTCCGCCAGCATCTTCTCCCGTTCGACAGCCTCCGTCCAGAGCTCCTCCCTGTTGGACTCGACCTCCGCCTGGCGGGATCTGGATTCTCCCCGCCATTCCTCGATACGGTTCTCGATGCCGTGGATCACCCGCTCTATATAGGTCCCTTTCTCCGTCACGATGAAACTCCTCTCCAAAAACCGGAAGCAACCTGTGTTCAGACTGTAGCGGAACGGAGAAATCGTTTCCTGATCAACCCTGACCTATTGATTGATCAAGATTGACCAAAAGTCGTGAGAAAGCTCTAGCCGGGTAAGATACCCAGCTCGCGGGCCCTGGCAAGGGCTTCCAATTGAGAATGTGCCCCTAAAGCCTGCAGTAGAGAGCGGATATGATTGCGCACCGTCGTCTCGGAGAGGTAAAGGTGCTGGCCTATCTCTTTGGCGCTCTTGCCTTTAGATAGCAACTCCAACACTTCCAGTTGCCGGGGAGTGAGCGTCGTCACATCCGACCGGCTCAACGCAGAAACGTCCTTGCCTTTCTTGGTTAGCTGGATCAGGCCCTGCGCCATCTCCAGGGTCTCTGGCGTCTTTTGCGAGTCGCGCAACAGATGCACCAGGTAAGGTCCCTCGTCCGAGTCCACACTGAGGACGCTCACGTTCACCCAACGCTTCTTACGCGAGGGTGTAGCGACCCGCATGTCGTAGTTGGAGACGGGACGCCCCACTTGCGCCAGACGCATTACCGAACAACCGTAGCTGCAAAAAGGCTCGCCTCCTTCTCTCTCACCCAAAACCGCCTCGTAGCAACGCCTGCCAGCTATGTCCTCGGCAGAAAATCCCGTAAGAAACTCCGCCTCCTCATCCCAGTAGACGATCCGATAGTCAGGAGCCACCACAAACACGGCGTCCCCGGTGCGAGCCTCCACAAGATTGCGAACCGCTTGAGGAAGCTAAAGTGTATCCACACCGTTTCCCATGCCTGAAATATATACCGAATGCTTCAAACTAGCCAATCTAAAAAGCGAACAAGGTAACAAACCCACGGGACGATTGTGCACACGCGAAGCAACTCGCGAAACTAAGTTCAAAAGCGTTACAAAGGGCTTTCTCTCTCTGCGTCACGCGAGATTTCGCGCAGTACACTCCCCCGCTCGGTCGCCCCGATCCGGCGCGCCGCAAGTTCCGCGTATCCTTTTTCCAACTCCGCCCCTACAAAAAAGCGGTTCAGTTCCTTAGCGGCTACGGCTGTAGTTCCCGAGCCGGCGAACGGATCGAAGCCCAACGCACCTTCTTGTGTCGAGGCCAGAAGCGCTCGCCGTACGAGCTGCAGGGGTTTCTGGGTCGGGTGGTAGCCGTGATGCTTTTCGGACTTCGGGACCGTGCGTATCCTCCACACGGAAGAGACCTGCCCGGTGGGGTCTGGGCTGTTTATTAGATCGTAGTTGAAGGTGTGGCGGGCTCCTTTACCTTTACTCGCCCAGAGGATTGTTTCGTGTGAATGAGTAAAGGTGGTGTGCATAGCGTTCGGGGTGGCATTGGGCTTTTGCCAGATGACATCGTTGATGATCCGGAATCCTAGTTGTTGCAATGCGAAACCCAAGCTAAAGATGATGTGCTGCGTGCCAGTTACCCAGATGGTTCCGTCCGGCTTTAGGATGCGCCGGGCCGCTTTTATCCAGCGTAGGTTGAACTTGTGGTCTTCTCGCAGTCCTCCCGAAAGATCCCAGGCTCCTTTGTTCACAGAGGTGAGGCGTCCACTCTTTACGGTTACGCCACCGGTTGAGAGCCGGTAGGGTGGGTCAGCGAAGATCACATCCACACTCTCGGCGGGCATGATGTTCATTAGCTCAACACAATCCGCACGATAGATCATCGCACCCGGCTCACCGTAGAATTCAAGGTCTCTCAACTCCACGCCGCTATTCTAAGGGAGCTAGTGGGTGTTCGTCGTGTCTGCGACGGGTATTAAATTGGAACGGTTTTTATACGGAAGGAGATCCGATGCAGCACAAACAGATAAAGGGAGAAGAAGTTCCTTCGATAGGACTCGGTACCTGGCGGCTCTCGGGCGACGCCTGCGCGAAAGCCGTACAGAACGCGCTATCGCTCGGTTACCGGCATCTCGACACCGCCCAGATGTACGGCAATGAAGAAGACGTGGGAAGGGGAGTTAGCAACTCAAGCGTAGACCGGGAGGAGATTTTTCTGGTGACCAAGTTGAGCACCAGCAACTTCACCCACGAGAAAGTACTAAACTCGGCCCGCGAAAGCCTGAAGAAGCTTGGTACGGATTACGTGGACCTATTACTGATGCACTGGCCGAACCCTCGCGTGCCCCTGGAAGAGACCCTCGGGGCTATGGTCGGGCTTCAGGAAGAAGGCAGCGTTAAACATATCGGGGTGAGCAACTTCCCGGCCCCAATGGTCGAAGAGGCTACAGAGTACGCGGAGATCTTCTGTAATCAGGTCGAGTACCATCCCCGCAATCCTCAGGACGACCTTACCGAACAAGCTAAAGAGCTAGACTACCTGCTCACCGCCTACAGCCCGGTCGCCAAAGGCCGCATCATGGGGGACGCGACTCTTGAAGGGGTCGGTGAATCTTACGGCAAGACACCATTCCAGGTGGCTCTACGCTGGCTCGTTCAGCAGGAGAAAATCTGTGCCATCCCCAAAGCTCAGAGCCGTGAACACCAGCAGAGCAACCTGGACATCTTCGATTTCGAACTCTCTGACGAGGAGATGGAGCTTATCTCCGGGTTGGGTCGTTAGTCACTGCTCTCAGGGGCAAAGTCCTCTTCGGGCCGATCCTCCAGCTCTGCGACGGCTGTGAGGAACCACTCGGGGCGGGGACGAACTTCTCCGGCATCGGTGTCGTAGAAGACGTGGGCTATGGAGCCCTCGGCGACGAGCGTTCCTTTCTCGAAGCTTTCTCCGGTGCGAAGTTCGAAATCCATGGTGTAGGAGCGGTTGCCAACCTTGCGGACGCTGGCGGCGGCGTATAGTTCGTCGTCCAGGAAGATCGGGGCTTTGTACCGGACAGTTGCCTCTGCGACAACGTAGCGCACGCCGGGGAAGTCACCCGCTTCGAGACCTTCGACTCCCAGTTGGCGGGCCAATTCTCGCCAGTAGGCTACACGGGCGGATTCGAAGAAGCCCAGATGAATCGCGTTGTTTACGTGACCGTAGGGGTCTAGGTCCTGGTAGCGGACGGCTAATTTCTCTACTGCGGGCGGATTTTTCAAAAGAACGTCCCTTCCGGGTCGGGTGTCGTTTCCGGCAGCGAATTGTATCCTTTGTCCGGCGGCTCTATCTGATTTAATCTGACTCTATGGAGTATGAGGAGTTTTTGCAGCAGGGCGAGACCCTGGCCGAAGAAGGTCTCGTAGAAGAGGCGCTGTCGCGCTTCGAGCAGGCGCTGGATGCGGCCCCGGGAAACCCGGAGAGCATCGAGGCCGTGGGCCGGGCACTCCTGAGCTTGGACCGGTTGGACGAGGCCGAGGCGAGCTTTCAGAACGCGCTAGAACGAGACCCGGAATGGTCCGCGCCGCGGATGGGGCTGGCGATGGTGGCAATGCGCCGGGAAGAACCGTTCAAGGTCGTCCACCACCTGGAGCGGGCCATCGAAGCCGACCCCGAGCATCCGGACACCTACGTCGAACTCGGCCGCTACTACGGGCTTATGAGGGAGCCGGACCTGGCCCGCGAGACTTTCGGACGCTGGCTCCGCAGCCGCCCCGAAGACACCGACATGCTCATCAACGCCGGTCTCGTCGCCTTCGACGCCGCAGATTACACCCAGGCCCTGGATTTCTTCGAGAAAGCCCTGGATAACGCTACCGACAACGAACAAGGAAGCGGCGCACAGACCTTCCGGGCCAACACCCTGGACATGCTGGGACGATACCCGGAGGCCGTCACCACCTACGAGGGGGTGATAGAGGAGACGCCGGAATGGTGGGAGGCCCACGCCAATTTGGGCATTTGTCACGCCCGCAACGAACACTTCGAGGAAGCAGAACTCGCCTTTCGCCGGGGTCTCGAAGACTGTCCCGGCTCGCCGGAGATCCGGGACGAGCTCGCCGCACACTTGCTGGGCAAGCAGAAAAACCTGGAGGAGGCGCTCAAGCTCTCCGAAGAAGCTGTCGCCCTGGGCCAGGACGAGGTGCGACACCTCTATACCCTGGGTGAAGTGCGGCTGGCCCTGGAAGACGAAGTCGGGGCCGAAGAAGCCTACCAAGCGGTGCTCGCCATCGACCCGGAAGACCCGAACGCCCACCTTGAGCTCGGCCTCATCCACGAGCGGCGCGGCGAAGCAACGGAGGCCGAGGAACATTTTATAGAGTCCCTCAAGAGCGACCCCGGCAACCCGCGCTCCCTGTACTCCTACGCGAGCCTCTACTACGCCACCGACGACCTCGAAACTGCGGAAGAGCTGTTGGTTCGGGCGCTCGCCATCGACGATGGGTATTCGCCGGCACTCTCGGCGCTCGCCAGTATCCGGGCCAGGAACGGCGACTACGACTCGTCCCTGGGCTACATTGAAAAGGCCGTCGAAGCCGGCGAGAGCGACGCGGAGCACTTCCGGCGCGCCCTGGAGTTTGCTCCATTGCGGGACAATCCGAAGTTCCGGCGGTTGATCTCCCGGATGGCATTGGGTGACAGGCAGGATTAAACCGTGTCTTCGGCGTTCGCACTCGGCATCCTGCTCGCCCTGGGCGGTGTCGGGGGGTTGTTTTTCGGCCTCTACGCCCTCCTGCGCGGCGGACGGGAACAACGGGGCGGCATCGGCCCGATTCCCGAGCGCGGCATACACCTCGTGGCGGGCATAAGGATGCTGGTGGTCGGGACCCTGGCCCTCGCCGCGGGTGTTTACGTTCTGTGGTCCTCTACCGGCTGACCTGGCTTCCGGAGCTCTGCTCTCTCCAGCTTTGCAGTAGCTCCCGCTCGAACTCCGGGGAGAAGCCGGCCCGAAGCTCTCCTCCCTGTGGCCTCGAACGGACCCAGTCTAAGGTGTCGCGGGCGGTCTTTTCTACCGGACGGAAGCTCAATCCGGCGGCGAGTGCCTCTGAAGAGTCAACCGAATCGAAGGGGATCTGGTCCTCCGGAAACCACAACGGCCGTTCTTCTTCCGGCACCCCGGAGAGGTTCTCTCTCAAAAACTGCTTTCCGGCCCAGGTTATCTGGGTCTCTCCGGTCTCCCCACCGCCCGCCCGCCGGCAGGCTTCGAGCACCCGGGCCAGAGAGACTCCGCTACCGGGTCCGACGGTGTTGAACGTACCAGGCTCTTTCTCTCTGAGCATCTGTACGGTCCAACGCGCAAGGTCCCGGGCGTCGGTGAACTGGACCTCGCGTTCCGCATGGCCCGGCGCCAAGATCTCCCCTCCCCGGGCGAAACGCACCGGCCACCACGAAAAGCGGTCGGTCGGATCTCGGGGACCCACCATAATCCCCGTGCGCGCTATAAAGACTGGTCCCCCGAACTCTTCCTGGACGGCCTCTTCGCAACGTAGCTTGGCGATGCCCCTTTCTTGCAAAGGGTCACCCTCGCCGGCCCGCCGCAGGGGCGACGTTTCGTCCACGACCGCCGGGCCGTCGGGATGGTAGTTAGTGATGCCAGAGATGAAACCGTAAGCCCCGACGTTGCCGGAGAGCAGCCGGGCCGTCTCTCTCACGGCCTCCGGGTCGCTGAAGGTGTCGAGCACGCCATCCCAGGTGCGGCCCTTTAAGGCATCGAGATCTCTTTCGCGGTCGCCTTGCAACGGTTCCACGCCTGAGAGCGGGGCTTCGCCTTCCCGCGTAAAAGTGGAGACCTCGTAGCCCGCTTCTACAGCCTCGGCCACCACATGGTAGCCGAGAAAACTCGTTCCGCCTAATACTAGAAGCCTCACGCTCAGTCTTTCGGGCGCTCGACCTCTTCACACACCACGTAGTGGACCCGTTCGGCCGGTATGAGCCACACCCTGTTTGCCTGCGCCGAGATCCTCAGCGGCTCGTTGCCCCGCAGGCTGCTGGAGATCTTGTACAGTGCCTGCTCCGCTTCCTCCTGGCCCTCGTAGACACCGTAAACCATCCGGGGCAGGGCATTGCCAATGTTCGCGCCGGTGGCGGCGCCGGAGGCACTTTCGGGATCGGCGGCCCGATCTTCTTCGAGCTCCTGCTGCGGATACTCACCGGGGTTCACGAGCCACACCATCACGCTGTACGCCATCTTCTTCTCCCTTGTTCGGGTTACGCAACGGGCTTGAAAGTAACACCTCCACTTTACACTTCAAAGTGTTAGCGGTTACTGGTCGCCGCAGATGAAAAGATTTAATATGCCAAGCTCGGTGTAAAAATTACCATAAGGAAGCAGCGGCACTTCATTGCAGAAAAACCAAGAAAAGTTTTCGAGGGTGAAAAAGTTTCCAAGGTGAAGATGAGGTGAGGGTGCTCGCTAGCGGCGGCACGGGCTTTATCGGGTCGCACGTGGCGGGGCGTCTTGTCTCCGAGGGCCACGAGGTGGCCGTCGTGGACAACCTCTCCAACGGGCGACTGGAGAACGTACCAGCTGAAGCCAGGTTCTACGAGGCCGATATCCGCGATGATTGCGCGGACGCCTTTAGAGATTTCAGGCCGGAGGCGCTCTGCCATCATGCGGCACAGGTAAGCGTGAGGCATTCGGTGGAGAACCCTTGTCTGCACGCGGACATCAACCTCGTCGGCACCGTGCGCCTGTTGCAAGGTTGCGTCGAGTACGGGGTGCGGAAGGTGGTATTCGCCTCTACCGGAGGCGCTATCTACGGCGAACAGGAAAGTTTCCCGGCACGGGAGGAGCACCCGCAGCGTCCAGTCTCGCCCTACGGGCTCTCCAAGCTGGCCGCCGAGCGCTACCTGGACTATTATTGCGCGCACCACCACCTGCTCGGGGTGGTGCTCCGCTACGCTAACGTCTACGGTCCCCGTCAAGACCCTCACGGTGAAGCCGGGGTCGTGGCGATCTTCTGCAAAGATCTAACCCTGGGCAACACCTCCACGATAAACGGTACCGGCGAACAGACCCGCGACTACGTATATGTTGAAGATGTGGTCCACGCCAACGTTCTAGCCCTTGCAAACGACACTCCCTCAGGAATCTACAACGTAGGGACCGGAATCGAGACCAGCGTCAACGAGCTCCACCGCTTGCTGAGAGAAACCTCCGGCAAGAGCTTACCAGCCCGGCACGGCACGGCCAAAGTCGGGGAACAGGCCCGTAGCTCGGTAGACCCCACCCGCCTCGGCTGGCGGCCGCGAACCGGGCTGATAGACAGTTTGCACAAGACCCTCCACTATTTGGGCATGGTTTAGGTCTCTAGAAGATTTTGATACACTTCTCACAAAACTCGTGTGGAATTTCTCTAGTAGGGTTTTCACGCACAGTTTTTGTTCAAGAGGTCTCGTAGAGTGTGCTCGCTGTGGCTGAACTGCTGGCCCACATGCTGCCTACAGAGTCTTCGTTTGGAGGAAATGTGCAGAGTTCGAGTGTAGAGAATCGTCGCCTGGGTGTAGCGGTCGTAGGTTTGGGGGGCGCAGTCGCGAGCACCGCGGCGGCGGGTGTAGAGCTGATCCGCCAGGGAGCAACCGGCACGGACGGTCTGCCGCTCGCTGGCCTCGAAGCGCTCGTTCCCTACGAAAACTTGGTCTTCGAGGGCTGGGACCTCTGCGGGGACGACTTGGCGAGCGCCGTCGCTTCCCACGGTATCTTGCCCGCTGACCAGCTACAAGCCGCAAAACCGGCGCTCGTAAACATTCGGCCCTGGCCCGCCGTGGTCAACCCCGGGTTCTGCCGCAACGCCTCCGGCACCCACTGTGTCAGCGCGGACGACCATCGGGGGCGCACGGAGATCATCCGGGAAGACTTGCGGCGGTTCAGGGAAGAGAACGACCTAGACGGCGTCGTGCTCGTGAACCTCGCCTCGGTGGAGCGCACCGGAGACCCAGACTCACCCGCGCTCGCCTCGGTGGAGGCTTTCGAAAGGGGCCTGGACGAGGAAGACCCGGACATCAGCCCGGCGATGCTCTACGCTTACGCCGCGATTATGGAGGGCGTGCCCTACATCAACTTTACGCCGAGCGTCGCCGCGGACACGCCGGCGCTTACGGAGCTGGCCCGCCGGGAGGGCGTGCCGGTGGCCGGCAAAGACGGCAAGACAGGGCAGACCATGATCAAGACGGTCCTGGCCCCGGCTTTCCGGTCGCGGGCGCTGCGGGTTGACGGCTGGTTCTCGACTAACATCCTCGGCAACGGCGACGGTCACATACTCTCGGACCCGGACTCCCTGGCCTCGAAGATAGACACCAAAGGCTCCGTCCTGGACGACATGCTGGGCTACGAGGTGCCGGACCACATCGTGAACATCAACTATTATCGACCCCGCGGCGACGATAAGGAAGCCTGGGACAACGTAGACCTCACCGGCTTTCTGGGGCAGCGGATGCAGATCAAGGTAAACTTTTTGTGTAGCGACTCCGCACTGGCCGCCCCGTTGGTCCTGGATCTCGCGCGCCTCGCAGACCTCGCCAAACTACGCGGCGACTCCGGCGCCCAGGAACAGTTCGGCCTGTTCTTCAAAGCCCCGATGGTGCGGGAGCCGGGCTCCCGCACCGAACACGCCTTCCACGCCCAGGAAGACGCGCTCTTCTCCTGGCTCAAAGACGAAACCCACATAAACGGCAATGGTAAGATCAACGGGAAGGTCAACGTTACCGTTGAAGGCGAGGCCAGCAGGGAAAGCCGGTAGTGCAAGAGACGACCTCCACGACCTCCGGCACGCTGGCGCCCCTGGTCCCGCTGCTAGGCGAGCTAAACGACCTCAAACGAACCCGGCCCGCCGGCGTCGGAGGCTCTCTCGCCGAGGGGATCTTCCGTCGTTCGTGGCTTTCACTGGTAGCGGGCGAAGAGCCAGGCCGCGTCGCCCGCCGCGAGACCGCAGCGGCCCTGGCCGCCGCCCGGCTCAGCGGCATAGACCGCCGGGTCCTGAAGAAGGCCGGATTGGATGGAGCCGAAACTCTCGAAGTTCTGGAACGCTCCTTCGACGCCGTGGCCGTATCCCTGTCCGAAGGTCTGCGAGGGGATCTGCGCCGGGCTCTTGGGTACGAGGTGCCGTCCGGCGGCGAGGCACCGTCTTTCGTCGGGGCGCTGGCGCAGCAGCCGCGGGCCGGGGCCACGAGCCCGGGCCGGGCGCGGCTCGTGGTCGAGCCGCCGGAGAGCCACGCGGATCATTGCGCGGTGGTGGCGACCTACGGCGTCCTGCTCTCTGGCTTCTACGGCGCGGACCCGGTGGAGCCTTTTCTGGCCGGGCTGGCCCACCACCTGCACAACGCCGTCCTGCCGGACGCCGGTTTCGCCGGCGAGGAGCTATTGGACGACAAGCTCACACCCGTGGTCGAACGCCTCACGGCAGAGGCCCTGGTGGAGCTACCGGGGGGTCTCGCCGGCCGGATGGGGGGGGCGTTGGGACTCGCCGGGCAGGCGGAGAGCCCGGAGGCCCGGGCTTTCAACGCCGCCGACGTGGTGGACCGGGTGCTCCAGATGCGCCATCACGCCCGGGCGGCGGCTTTTACCCTGGATCAAGCCCTCGACGAGATGGACCTCGTCCACGAAGGCCCGCTCAAAAACTTCCACGAAGAGGTCTTGCAGAGAGCAGAATTGCGGTGAGAAATCTCACCGCCAAGCCCTCTCGCACCACCTGGCCGGACGGCTCCCTCCGGAGTCCCGAGACCGGCCACACCTTGCGGGCCGACACCCCGCACTCGCTTTCTGACGGCACGGGCCGCTGGCCCGTAGTAGAAAGCATCCCGTTCTTGCGTACCGGCCGGGAGGAACTCCGGGCCGAGGTTCTCGCCGCCCTGGATGCCGGCGACGAACAGGCGGCGCTCGTGGAGTTGCTCCGCGATCAGGACGATTGGGCCCCGGACCCGCCGCCCGGCCGGGAGAGCATAGAGACGCTGTTCGACGGAGAGCCGCCACTGCGGGAGGCCATGGCCCTGCTCGGCTTCGGCCCGGTGGCGGACTACTTCACATACCGGCTCTCCGACCCGACCTACCTGGCGGGGCTCGCCCTCGTGGCGGCCAACTGGAACGCGCCACGCGCCAGCTTCGAGCTGGCCTGCGGTGTCGGCCACTACAGCCGGGAGCTTGCCCGCCGCGGGGTAAAAACCTCCGCTGGCGACGTGGTCTTCGCCAAGCTCTGGCTCGCCCGCCGCTACGTAACCTCCGAGACCCGCCTCGTCTGCTTCGACGCCGCCGCGACCTTCCCGCTGCCCTCCGGCGCGGCGGACCTCGTCCTCTGCCAAGATGCCTTCTACTTCCTGCCCGAAAAGGCGCACGTCGCCCGCGAGCTGTCGCGGGTAGCGGGGGACGGCGGCACGGTCCTGGTCGGACACGCCCACAATGCCGCCGCAGAGAACCACTCTTCCGGCGCCCCGCTCACCCCGGAGTGCTACGCTGCGCTCTTCCCCGACCCGCTGCTCTACGACGACGCGGGGCTGACCGGGGCCTTCTTTACCGGGGAGCCGCTAGAACCAAAGAGCGCCAAGGACCTCCGCGGCAGCGAAGCGGTTTGCCTGACGTCCGGCGAAGAAAGCCGGGCTCCGGCCCCGGACCTGACCCTGCCGCCCCCGGGCACCCCACTGTATCCGAACCCGCTCTACGAAATATCTGGCGGAGACCCGACGCGTCTGCGGCTCCGCTGGCCCTCCGCCCGCTACAGGGACGAATACGCCCCCCACTCCGGTTACCTGCCGGAAGAGACCAGCATCCCTCTGGAAACGCTCCGCAAAGCGGCGGCCGGCGCGGCCGGCTCCGACCCGGAGATAGACCGTCTCGCCCGGGGGCGGTTGCTGCTCGACGTGCCGGAGTACCCGTGGTGATGCCCGGAGCCGTCCGTTGGGGCGTAGCCGGTTGCGGCTGGGTCGCCCGGGACTTCGTGCTACCGGCGCTCGACGCTTCGAAAAACGGCGAAGTCGTCGCCCTGCTCGACCCGGACCCGGCTGCACTCCAGTCTTCGGCCGAGATCTGTCCGGGTGCAGTCCTACAGACCGACCTCAATGTCTTTCTCTCCGCGCCGGACCTGGACGCTGTCTACGTCGCCGCCCCGAACCATTTGCACCAGCCCCTCGTAGAAGCCGCGGCCCGGGCCGGCAAACACGTCCTCTGCGAAAAGCCGATGGCCCCCACCGTGTCGGAGGCGGAGGCGATGGTCGGGGCGTGCGAGAGGGCGTGCGTCGTCTACGGTACGGCCTTTGACCAGCGGTTCCACGCCGCCCACCGGAGGCTTCGCGGTATGATTTCCTCCGGCGCGCTCGGCGAGATCTGCTCGGCGCGCATCCACTACGCCTGCTGGCTTCCGCCGGACTGGGACGACGACAACTGGCGCGCCGACCCGAACCGGGCGGGCGGCGGCGCCTTTATGGACCTCGCGCCGCACGGGCTGGATTTGGTGCAATACCTCCTGGGAGAGAAAATCGCTGAGGTCCGCTGCCTCGTGCAGCGACGCGTCCAGGACTACGAGGTCGAGGACGGGGCCGCGCTCGTCGGGAGCACGACCGGCGGGACACTCGTTTTGCAGCACGTCTCCTACAACACCCCGGAAGAGTACCCGCGCCGCATTCTGGAGGTCGTCGGCACCGGGGCGATGGCCGTCGCCACGAACACGCTGGGCCAAACCTCGGGCGGAACGCTCGACCTTATCCACGCTAAAGACGGCCGCCGGGAGCGAGTCGAGGTGTCGCCGGAGGAGGATCGGTCGCCGTTTCTCGCCCAGGTCGAGGCGTTCGCCGCCGGCCTGCTCGGCGATGAGAGCGCTTTTTCCTTTGATCCGCACCGGGACCTGCACACGATGCGCCTCGTCTCTTCCGCCCTCGAAGACGCCGGCGAGAGATTAGAGAGGAGCCCCGTATGACGGCCCCGCCCCGCAAGACGCCGCACGGCTCGCGCATCCCGGAGGATTGGCCGCGCGAGGCGAGCCTGCCGGCCTACGTCTGCACCAACTGCGGCTTCTGGCAGCGGTACTTCCAGGAGCCCCCCTCTTGCCCGGTGTGCCTGGACCCGCGGCACGTCATACCCGAGGGTGGCTGGGAGTTCCTAAGGCCGGAAGAGGTCGGGCGCGAGTGCCGGTGGGACGAGGTCGAGGGTGGCATCTGGCGGTACACGACGGGTCCTCCTTTAGGGATCTCCGCCTCCGGGTACGTCATCGTGCGGGACGGCGGGAACGTAGCCTTCGAGGCCGCCCCCTTCTACGATGAGGCGGCCCTGGATCACATAGAATCCCTCGGCGGCGTCTCGTACCTCTCCGCCTCCCACCCCCACACCTACGGCGCCCTCTGGCAACTCGCAGAACGCTTCGAACCGGAGGTCTTGCTGCACAAAGAAGACCTCCCCTGGGCGAAAGCCTTCGGGGTAACCTGGCCCTTTGACGACCGGGTGGCGTTGGATGAGGACCTCGCGCTCATCCACACCGGCGGCCATTTCGCCGGCCACACGGTATTGCACCACCGGGACCGGGGCATCCTGTTCTCCGGGGACGCGGTCAAGCTGGAGCTCGCCGACGAGCGGACCGCGAACGGCATCTCGACCCACAAGGCGTTCGTCCGGCGCATACCGCTGACCGTGGACGAGGTGGCGGAGTACCGCCGAGTGTTCGCCGCCCTGACGTTCGACCAAACTTTCACACCCTTCGAGCAGTGCCGCAACGTCGGCCGCGAGGATATTCTGGGACTCCTCGACGCCCAGATCCCACGCCCGTTCGTGGAGGCGATGCCGCTTTGAGCACCGCCGCGGGCGTCAGGGAAGCGACGGACGCCTACCGGTCGGCGCTGCCCCCGGGTGAGGCGATGGAGTTCGGGATATCGGAGCTGGACCACACCGGCATCCCGGTCTGGACGGCGGCTCTCTGGCCGGAGAATGGTCCGTTCTGCAACGGCGTCGGCTACGGCCCAACCCAAGAAGCCGCCCGCCGGAGCGCCTACGGCGAGTGCGTCGAGGTCGCCGGGGCCTGGCAGACGCTCCGCAACCTGCCGCGCACCCGCGCCTCTTACGATGGCCTGGTCGCCCAATACGGCGCCCTTTCCGTGATGGACCCGGTTGCCGGCTGTCTCCCCGCCGGAAGTTCCTACACGCCGGAGACGGAGCTAGAGTGGGTCGAGGCCCGGCGCCATCCTGACGGAGAAGCCGTGCTCGTCCCGGTCGAGTTCATCGCCACCCGGGGTGCGGACCTCGGGGACTACGAGGCGAAGCTCTTCACCCCGATCACCAACGGCCTCGGCGCCGGGCTGGACCTCGAACGCGCCCTCGCCCACGCCGTTCTGGAGCTACTGCAACGCGACGGCAACGGCGTCGCCTTCCGCGCCCTTGACCGCGGCGTCATCGTGGAATTCGACGGTGTGGAGGACGGGGAGACAAAGAAGATACTCTCTCGTTTCGATGAGAGCGGGGTGGAGATAAAAGCGAAGCTCGCGGCCACGGACTTCGGCACGGCGAACCTGTACGTTGTCGGGGAGGACCGGGACCCATCTCAGGTTCGCCACCACCTCACGGTCTCGGCTTGCGGCGAGGCGTGCCACCCGGACCGGGAGCAGGCGCTAAAGAAAGCCCTGCTGGAGTACGGCGCATCCAGGGCGCGCAAGCCGTTCAACCACGGCCCGCTGGCCCCGATAGACGAAATATCTCCCCCCGGCTACCTCGAGCGTTTCCGCGACAAACCTCTGGGCAGCGAAGAGGACCGCTCGTTGGAAGAGATGCTCACCTGGCTCTCGATGTCCTACGGTGAACTCCGGGGCCTGCTCCACGCGCCCTTCTCGGAGGAGGAGCGGGTGCCGTTCACCTCGTTGCCGTCGGCCCCAGGTCTCGAAGAGCCGACGGACTTACTATGGGAAATGACCCGCCGGCTCTCCGCCGAAGGTTTCGAGGTCCTCTACGTGGACGTCTCGCCAGAGGGTTCTCCCGACGTGCGGGCGGCGAAGGTCGTTGTGCCGGGTTTTGAGGTCGAGACGATGAGCTACGGTAGGGTCGGGGGGCGCAACGTCCGCCGGCTGCTGGACCACGACCTGGGCCTCGTCGGACTCGGCGAGGTCCCGAAAGACCGTCCCCAGGCCCACCGCGTCCTGCTAACCGAAAGCGCCGAGGCCGAACTCGGGGATTCCGCCTGGTTCGACTACGGGGCCGCCGACCGCATCCTGGGCGGTCTCTATCCGCTCTACCGGGAGCCGGGACGGCACGTCGCGGCCCTCGAAGCCGAGCGACGGGGGCTAGGGCCGTGAGCCTGCGCTTCGCGTACAACACCAACGGCGCGGCCAACCACCGCCTCGACGACGCGCTGGCCCTGATCTCCGACGCCGGCTACGACGGCGTCGCGCTGACCCTGGACCATCACCACCTGGATCCTTTCGCCCAGGGCCTCTCGGGCCGGGCCGACAGGCTCTCCAACCGCCTGGAGGAACTGGGCCTGGGCATCGTGATAGAGACCGGCGCCCGCTTTCTGCTCGACCCCCGCGCAAAACACGAGCCGACCCTCGTAAGCCCCGAACCCGAAGGCCGGGCCCGCCGGCTGGACTTCCTCATCCGGGCCGCCGAGGTGGCCGCCGCAACAAACGCCGAGGCCGTCTCGTTCTGGTCCGGCGTCCCGCGTTCCGGCGTAGACCTCGCCGAGGCCCGGCGCTGGCTCGTCGAAGGGCTCGCCGCATACCTGGAAAGGACGCAAGACCTGGGCGTAACAGCGGCTCTGGAGCCCGAGCCGGGAATGTTGGTCGAGACGCTCGACGAGTATGAGGAGCTTGCGGACGGGCTCCCCAGCTTGGCGCTAGCGCTGGACACCGGCCACTGCCTGGTAACCGGCGAGTGCGAACCCACGGTGGCGGTCGAGGAATTCTCGGGACGGCTCGGCACGGTAACCATCGAGGATATGCGCCGGGGCGTACACGAACACCTGCCGTTCGGGGAGGGGGATATGGACATACCCGGCGTACTCGGGGCACTGGAGGAGGTCGGGTTCAGCGGGTTGGTCTGCGTCGAGCTCTCCCGCGAGTCTCATCGGGCGCACGCGGCGGTCCCCGAGGCCATCGGTTTTCTAAAGGGGGCTGCTTGAGGATCTGCTTTATCTCCCGCCGGTTTTTTCCGGCGATCTCTGGTATGAGCGTCTACGCCGCAAACCTGCTGCGGGAGCTCGTGCGGATGGGGCACCACGTTACGATGGTCTCCCAATACCGGGGCGACGAGGAGGGGACCAGAGTCTACGGCGGCGGGCCGCCGCCGGAGGTGCCGGGCGTACGGGTCATAGGGCTGGAGGCCAGGGGAGAGCAGGCCAGCGGAGATTTCGAGAAGGACATCGAGGAGATGGCCCGGGTCGTCGTGGAGGAGCACGGGCGGGCGCCGTTTGATGTGATCCACGCCCAGTACGGCTACCCGACCGGCCTCGCCGCGCTCATCGCCAGCCGCCGCACCGGCGTCCCGAACCTCGTCTCTATTCAGGGCGGCGACGGACACTGGGTCGGGACATGCTGCGGCACCCACAAACGGGCCATGCTTGCTGTTTTGGATCATGCCGGCGCGCTCTTGATCGGCTCCCGCTCCTTCGCCGCCGAAGTTACCGGAAACCACGGCACACCCCCGGACCGCTTCACCATAGTCCCCGGCGCGGTCAACACCGAACGCTTCTATCCCGCCAGCCGGGACGGTAGGGACATTGGGGAGCTCGGCGACCCGCCGCATCTGCTCTACCACGGCCGCGTAGACGCCCGAAAGGGCGTCCTCGACCTGCTCGACGCCTTCGCCGTCGTCGCCGAACGCCGGGCCGTCCGGCTCACCGTCTCGGGCATTGGGCCGGACTCCGGGAAGGCCGCCGAACACTCCAGAAAGCTCGGCCTCGGCGACCGGGTAGAGTTCTCCGGCTACACCGACTACGCCGCCGCCCCCGAGGTCTACCGGCGGGCGGACCTCTTTGTCTCCCCGACCCACGCCGAAGGCTTCTCGAACACCATTCTGGAGGCGATGGCGACCGGGCTGCCGATCATCTCTACCCGCACCGTCGGCGTCGTGGACTGCCTCCGCCACAAAGAGAACGCCCTGCTCCACGACCCGGGCGACGTCCCGGGCCTGACGGCCGCCCTAGAACAGATGCTCGACGACGAAAGCCTCCGTCGCCGGCTGGCGGAGAACTCCCTGGAGGAGGCCCGCACGCTCTACGCCTGGCCCACCGTGGCCCGCCAGATAGTCTCCGTCTACGAGTCGCTGACCGGAACCTGTCCCGACGACGGCTGGTCAGGCCCCGGCCCGGTCGAGCCGTGCCGCTTCCGGCAGCAACCGCACCTGCTCTAGCATGGAACCCGCACCTACGGCTCCGCCTACAGTCCCGCCGACGGCCTCACCAACGGCTCTTTTCATCTCGCCGCACCTCGACGACGCGGTCTTCTCCTGCGGCGGCACGCTCGCCCGGCTCTCGGCAGAGGGTTGGCGGACCGTGCTCGTCACCGTGTTCACCCGGAGCGTCCCGGGCCCCATGGGCTTCGCCCTCGAATGCCAGCTAGACAAAGGGCTCCCGGCCGGGGCAGACTACATGGCCCTCCGCCGCGGAGAAGACCTCCTGGCCGCCGAACGCGCCGGCGCGGGCGACCCGCTGTGGCTCGGCCACCCGGAGGCCCCGCACCGCGGCTACGAGAGCGCCCCGGCCCTCTTCGAGAAGGTCCATCACACAGATAATATCTGGGCCGAAGTCTCCGAGGACCTGCAGGGTCTCGTCTCCCGCTACGGGCCGGAGGTCGTGTTCGCGCCCCAGGCGCTCGGCGGCCACGTGGACCATCGCCAGGTCGTGCAGGCCGTGCTGGAGAGCATTCCTCTAGAACGGACCTTCTGGTACCGGGACCTCCCATACGCCATCCGCAACCCGGACGCCCGGCCCTCCCACCTCTTACCCGAGGGTCTGGCCGAGACCTCCGTAGACATCTCCGGCTCCCTGGACACGAAGCTCGCAGCCGCCGCAGCCTACACCACCCAGAATGGCTTCCAGTTCGGGGGCGAAGAGCAGTTGCGAGCATCACTGGCGAAGTTCGCCAGGAACGAGGCCCGCAGGACGAACCGCAACAGCGCCGCCGAGATATTCCTAAAAGCCCCCGGTACAAGGCAATTCGAGTAGCCTACCGCCGGGCATAAGGCTCGCCTCCCCCGACGAGCCATCAACAACCAGCAAAAACAACGAGCCGAAGGCTGAATGCTGAAACCTGAAACCCGATGCCTGAATACCTCTTCACAGAGTCCAACCCTTTTGAATGCCACTCTAGCCCTCTCTGTAGGAGCCATGCTCCAGCTCTTCGAAGACCGAGGGTGCGGTCGGCTTCCAGCCGAGCAGCGCCTCAGCCCGGGCGCCGGAGAGCTTCTGGCTCAGGGCCAGGGAGTCCGCGTAGGAGCCCAGATCCTCCCGGGCCTCTTCGAGGGGCCAGGCCTCGACCTCACTGCCGACGCCCGCCGTGCGGCCCGCCGCGGCGGAGATCCCGCGGGCAAGAAACGGCCCGCTCCCGACTAGGAGGAGCAATTTTTCCCCCGGAACACCGGTCTCTTCGACGAGGCGGGCGTAGAATCTGCCGAGGTCTTCACGATGGACGAGCGTCCAGAAGCACTCTCTATCGGGCGGCTCTACGTAACGGGCGGTCCCGTAGTCTCTCGCCCAGCCCACGAGTTCACCGACCACCCCGCCGCCCGCCCCGTAGACGAGCGCGGGCCGGACGACAAAGGTACGGACACCGCGTTCTCCGGCGGCCGACAGCACCAGTTCTTCCACCGCCGGTCGCCACTCCATGCCGGGCGGCGGGTCTACGGGGCTCTCCTCGTCGGCCACCTTCCCGCCCGTGCTGCCGATCACCCACCCCCCGCTCGTGTAGACGAAGGTGCGGCCCGTGCCGTGGAGTTCGTCCAGGATACTCTCTACGGCCCCGCGATCCACGTCGGCGGCATCCGTACCCTCCGGGGCCGCGGCGTAGACGACCGTCTCGGATTCCCGTACCGCCCTCGAAAAACTCTCCGGCCGGCGCAGGTCCCCGACCACGGCCTCGAACCCCGAGTCTTTCAACCTATCCGCCGAGTCTTCAGACCTCGCGAGGCCGACAACTTCATGCCCGGCCTCCCCGAGCGCCCCCGCGACGGCAGAGCCGACGTAACCCGTTGCCCCGAGCACAAACACCCTCATAGAACACCCCCGTAGTTTCCGTAGGTTGCGGCTTCGGTGAGTCTATTGGTGGGAACGATGAACGAACGTGTTAGAAGACCCTCCACGGGAGGCGGGCTAGAGGAATTTCAGGTTCGCCGTGGCGTCTCGGAGGTTGTCCAGAAAGTGGTCTTTCTCCCGTGCGCGGTCGCGGGCTGTGTACCTGCTACTTTCGAGGATCAAGAACCCCGGCAGGCTCTCGTGCAGACTTTCGACCTGTCCGGTGGCTGCTTCGAGATCCGGCACGTCCTCGCTTCCGACCATCGCCAGGACGCGGGAGATGCCGATGCTCCCCAAATAGTCCAGGGCGACGGCGTCTTTTAGCAGGGCGGCTTCAGTCGTTACGCCCTTGGGGGCGCCGGGTGGGTGGCTGACTATGGCGTCGAGGACTACCTGGATGCCCTGCGCCGGCAAGTTCCCGTCGCGCAGGAGGCGCCCGGCGACCGCCGCCGAGCGCCGAGCGTGGTCCGGCTCTTTCCTATGAGAGTAAGCCTTATACAAACCCACGTCGTGCATCAGGGCGGCTATGTAGAGGAGTTCCGGGTCATGGGAAAGGCGCTCTAACCGCGCGAGTTCCCGCGTTTGGGCGTACACCCGTCGGCAGTGGTTGTAGCCCCAGATCGGGTCCGTCCCCGCCCGGGCGACGCGGGCTTCGATCTCCTTTACCAACGACTTCATGAAGAGAGGAGTCTAACGGATACGACGGACGCCAGCTAATGCTCTACGTTCAGCTAGCGGATATGCCGGAGCGAGCCGAAGAAAACCGGACGGCCCCCGCAGCTTCGAGATCTCCGGAGAACACTTCGGGATGGAAGATGCGGGCCAGTATCTCAACCCCTTCTACCAGCCGCGGCGCCGGACGGCTGAAGTGGGAGTTGGCGTCCACGGCCCACACCCGGCCGCTTCTGACAGCCGAAAGATCCTCCCAGCCGTCGAGCGCGGGCAAGTGCCGGGCTTCGTGCAAGGCGCGATCCGCATCGAAGCCGCAGGGCATTATCACGATTACGTCCGGGTCGGCCTCGAATATTGTCTCCCAGGTAAGGCGGACGGAGCGCTCACTGGGACTGGCGAAAAGCTCTTCTCCCCCAGCCAGGCGCACCATCTCGGGCACCCAATGACCTGCAGAGAACGGTGGGTCCAGCCACTCGATACAGCCGACGCGAGGACGATCCAGACCGGAAGTAGCTTCTTCTACTCCAACGAGCCGTTCCTCCAGTCCAGCGACCTTTCGGCGCGCCTCCTCACCTTTGCCGACCAGCTCTCCCACCGCGATAGTGTCGTCGAGGACTTCGCGGAGTGAGGTGGGGTCCGTCGAGAACACCTCCGGACGGCAGGTCAAATCCGCGGCCACCCGTTCGACGAGGTTCAGGGAGACGGAGCAGACTTCACAGAGTCCCTGCGTGACGATGAGGTCCGGGGCGAGTTCTTCGAGCAACTCTACATTCAGGGCGTAGATGCTATCGTCGTCGGTCAGGTTTCGGTTTACGGCGGCGTCTATCTCGGCGCTGCTCATGTTTTTTCCGTCTATTAGGGAGCTGGTGAGGTGCGGCAGGTTCTCGATACCGGGTGGATGATCGCACTCGTGGGTCACGCCGACCAGCGTATCCGCGGCGCCTGCGAAGTGGACCATTTCCGTCGCGCTGGGAAGTAGAGAGACTACACGCAAAAGAAGCTCCTAGTACTGTTGCTTTTTAAGGTCGCGCAAGAGGCTCGCCTGACCGATGTCGTCTATCGTGAGCATGCCGACGAGGTTGTCTTGTTTCATCACGGGGATCGCCCGAATATTGTTCTCCTGAAGAATGCGGTGGCCGTCCTTAAAGAGGTCGGCGTCGGGGGAGATGACCGGAAACTCGGTCTTCATCAGGTCTCGGACGCTGGAGAACTTATCCGGGGAGTGGGCGGCGGCCATGATCTCGTTTCGGGTGATCATACCAACCAGATCCCCTTCTTCGTCCACCACGGGAAAGTCTTCCTGGTAGCCGTGGATCACCGCGTCGAAGACCTGTCCGAAGTTGTGGTACGGGGTTACGGTCTCGGTACGGCGCTTGGTTCCCATCACGTCCGAGACGGCCAGGCCGCGCATCATCTCCCGCTGTCGGACCATCTGCTGCTCGCCGTTGGCGCCGAAGAAGATGAAGACCGCGATCAAAGCGAGTATATAGTTGCCCGAAAGCAACCCGAACACGAAGAACGCGAGCGCGAAGAACTGCCCAACGCCAGAGGCTATGTTGGTCGCCCGAACGGGTCCGAGTCGGGTAGCCAGAAGACCCCGCAACACCCGCCCGCCATCCATCGGGAAGGCCGGGATCATGTTGAAGACCACGAGGAAGATATTTATACCACCGAGGTATAGCAGCACGTTGCCCAAAGAATCCTGGGCCTGGAATAGGTTCCTAATCTCCGAGAGATCGAAGCCAAACAGAAACGCCAGGCCCACAAAGATCGGGGCCAGCACCACGTTTACCAGCGGGCCGGCCACGGCGACCTTGACCTCGTCTATCGGCCTCTCCGGCATCGACTTCATCCGGGCGAGCCCCCCGATAGGCAAGAGGGTTATGTCCTGGATCTCGATCCCCATCCTCTGCGCCACCAGCGAGTGGCCATACTCGTGGGCCACAACGCACAGAAAAAGAGCCACCACGATGCCGAGCGTGATCAGGGCGTTCACCCAACTCCCGGTGGTCGTGTAGCTCAAATAAGCGAAGAAAGCCAGGAGCAGAAAGAACGTCCAGTGGACCTTCACGTCTATATCGAAGGCGCGGCCTATCTTGAACGAATTACCCATTTCATAGAGTGTACCCCACGCGTAAACCCCGAGTGTAAGCGCATTATCCTGCTAGAATCAAAGCGTGACAGACCGCACATCGAGCCACCGACTTATCAAAGCCGCAAAAGCGCTTCCCGAAGTCGTGGAGGCCCTGAAGAACGCCGAAGCTATCGGAGTGGACACCGAAACTACCGGCCTCAACCCGCGTGACGGCCGCATGCGGCTACTCCAATTCGCCACCCCGGACGAAACCTTCGTCATAGACACTTTCGAGGTCGAAGACCTCTCGCCGCTCGTAGAGATACTGGAAGACGGGCCGGTAAAGGTTTTCCACAACGCGAAGTTCGATTACCAGTTCCTCTTCACCGAACACGGCATCCGGATTCAGCCTATCTTCGACACGATGCTCGCAGCACAGCTCATTGACGGCGGCGAGCAGGGAGCATCCTACGCGCTAACTTCCGTGGCGGAGCGCTATTTGGGTAGAGAGTTGGACAAGTCCGCGCAGCGAGAAGATTGGTCCGGAGAGCTTAGCGGGCGCCAGATCGAGTACGCCGCCCGCGACGCGGAGGTTCTGCTGCCCCTGCGCGAAAGCCTCGCCCAGGCCTTCGAAGAAGAGAAACTAAAGCTGGTCTCCAAGATAGAGTTCGCCGCCGTCGCCGCCCTGGCGGAGATGGAGCTCGCCGGCATAAATTTAGACCTCGAAAAGTGGCAGGCGCTGACGGAGACGGTGCGCGAACGCCGCGACCGGGCGGCGGAGGAACTCGACGCCCACTTCCCCGAGCCGGACGGCGTGCTGCCGCTAGAAGGACTGGGACCGCGCCTAAACCTCAATAGCCCGCTCCAGATCACCGAGGCCTTCCGCTCCCTGGGTATAGAACTCCCTGACACAAAAGTCTGGACGCTCCTGAAAGTCGAGCACCCAGCCGCGAAAGACCTGCTCCGCTACCGCGAGCTCCAGAAAAAACTCGGCACCTACCTTGAAACCTACGCAAATTACATCCACAAGGAGACCGGCCGCATCCACGCCAGCTTCCTCCAGTGCCGCGTTCCAACCGGACGCCTAGCCTGCACGAACCCAAACGTGCAGCAGATACCGCACGAGGATGAGTTCCGCAGTTGCTTTGTCGCGGAACAAAATAACACGCTGGTGATAGCCGACTACTCCCAGATAGAGTTGCGAATACTAGCGGAGGTTTCGGAGGATCCGGAATTCGTGCGGGCTTTCCGGGAGGGAGAAGACCTGCACCGGTTGACGGCGGCGACGATGTACGGGGTCGAGATGGAGGAGGTCAGCAAGGACCAGCGGTCGGCGGCCAAGAGGATCAACTTCGGCCTCATGTACGGCCGCGGCGCAAAGAGCCTCTCGGCCCAACTCGGCACCGACGAAGCGCGGGGACGCCGGCTCATAGACGATTACTTCGCCAACTACCCGAAAGTCCAGCGCTTTTTGCAGAGCACGGCGAACAAAGCGTCAAGGGACCGGACGTTGCGGACGCTGGCAGGTCGGGTCCGCAAGTTCGGCCGCAATTCTGGTGTGGACGACAAAGGCGCGATGCGGCGGGAGGCGATGAACTATCCTATACAAGGCTCTTCAGCCGACATAGCCAAACTAGCCCTGGCGTACATCCGCAAAGGGTTGGAGGATCTAGACGCCCGGCTCATAAACTCGATCCACGACGAGTTCGTGGTCGAGTGCGCGGAGGAGTTGGCGGAGGAAGTATCGGGACGGATGCAGGAGGCAATGGTGCGGGCCGGGGAGAAGCTCCTGAGAAAGGTCCCTGTGGAAGTGGAGGTAGTCGTCTCGCGTGAGTGGCGGAAGTAGCTAGTGCGAAGAGAATTGTGAAGCCCCGGCAGCAGCCACGGTAACAAAGAGAATCGCCGCTACGGAACGCAGGCCGAGGCGCTCGCCGAGCACGAAGAGCCCGATCAGGGCGGCAACCGCAGGCTCCAGGCTCATCAAGACCCCGAAGACGCGGGCGGGTAGCTTGCGGAGCGCTTCTAGTTCCAGCGAGTAGGGTACGGCCGAAGAAAGCATCGCAACACCGAAGCCCACGAGCAGGAGCCACGGGTCGAGCAGGGCGTATCTACCGCCGACAACACCGACCGGCGCGAGCAACACCGCCCCGAGGCACAGCGCGATCACGAGCCCCGTTCCACCGGGAAAGATGCTGCCGGTCCGGGCGCTGAGAACTATGTAAGAAGCCCAGAACACTCCTGCCAGAAGAGCCAGCAAAACCCCTACCGGGTCGAGATCCACCTCCCCCAACACCCCTAGAGGCGCCAGCATAAGAATACCGGCCGCCGCCAGCGCCGCCCACAAAATATCCAAGAGCCGTCGGGAACCCGCAACCGCGACCCCGAGCGGACCTATGAACTCCAGCGTCACGGCGACACCGAGCGGTATACGGTCTATCGCTTGGTAGAGACAGAAGTTCATGGAAGCCAACGCGAACCCGAAAAGCGCCGCCACCAGATACTCCCGACCGGCGTAACCGGAGATCCGGGGGCGCCAGATCAGGGCCAGAACCAACGCCGCAAACCCGACCCGCAGAAACACTATCCCCGACGGCCCCAGCTCGTCGAAAAGGCTCTTGGCGATAGCTGCCCCGAGTTGCACCGAGCCGACCGCGAGCAGTACGAGCCCGGGGGGAGGAACCGAACGGGCCGCCTTACGGAGGCGACCCGGCGAGTGAGGAATTGATGTTTTATCCCGAGGGTCTACGAGCGCTCCTCATAATGCGGATGTAGTGAGCGCGAGCAGTTTAGCATCAGCTCAAGAAATTTGGTGGATTGGCCTATTTCACCGCCGAAATGAGTCTACCGGCATTTCTTTTTGCTCAAGGCTTGGCGCTAAGAGCTAAACCGACATGCAAAAATATCCGCCGCCAGAATCTTGGCGCATTGTATTACCATATGTTCTTTTCCGGAATGCGTGATCAGATGATCAGCGCTAGGAAAGGACGGTAGAGTGCCACCCGGATCTCAGGATTCGGATGGCGCTTGGATTTTTGGTGGGGTCGTGGCTCTTGCTAACCAATGATCCTTCGAATTACGAGCCCACCGCCTATCAGAAGAAAGCCACCGCCGAGGAGCATCAAGCTCACGCCACCCGTGTCAGGAAGCATCCCCTGCACGGCCTGTACGTAGTTCTCGGTACCGATATTCTCATCGGTGCCGCTGGCGGAGCTGTTGCCGCTGACGGAGCCCGTAGTGGAGCCGGCGGTAGAACTAGAGCCGCTACCGGGGTTCGTTGTAGTGGTTTCGTCGCAGGAGATGGTCGCGGAGAACGTCTCGTCTTTCTCGGCGATTAGGTTTCCGAAGCTCCGGATCGTCTCGGGCTCTCCTACCGGAATTTGTCCGTAGGGGCCTTCCTGAATGCCGGCGCCTCTGTACATACCGACCTCCAGCAAATTCACACCCTTGCCGAAGTCTATGCTGCCCGTGTAAACGCTGTCACCGTCGGGATCTGCCAGCGGCACGGAGTAGCCGTGGGAGGTGCTCATACCGGCGAAGAAGTTGGTCTCAGACGGGCACTGGCCCTCTACCGCAAGTTCGAAGCTCAGCGTGACGTCCTCCTGTTGAGGCTTCGTCAAGTCGTCGCAGTCAACGGCAGCCGAAAGGGTGGTGTCTTCTTCGAGGGTTACGGGGTCAAAGCTCTTTATCGGGGTTACCGGCTCGCCGGGAACGGGACCTCGGAAGAACTCGCTGTTGAGGTTTTCCGTGCCCGTGCCCTGGACAATTCTCAGGCCGTCTAGCTCGCTTCCTACAGGGAAGTCTTCGCTATAAGTGTAAACACCGTCGCCATCGGAATCGGTAAGTTGAGACGTGCCGACATAGTCCGCCGCGCCGACGAGGTTATTCTCGCCGAAGAAGGTCGCGTCGGCGGCACACTGTCCATCTACCGCGAGCTCGTAGCTGAGCGTCGCATCTTCACCTTCGGTCCCCGTTTTTTCGTCGAACTCGCAGGCTATTCCGTTGCCGTCGAGGTCAATGTTGTAAGGATCGTCCGGGTTCTCGTCCAGAAACTGCTGGGCTTCCTCTTGAGTAGCGAAGTCTTCACAGGCGAGGAGAGGGGTCGGTCCTCCTCCTGCATACTGATCTTCCTGCGCTCCTCCGCCGGACTGTGCTATCGCCGGCGCCGCGGCCACCAGGATCATCGCCAACACCACCGCCAGAACCATCAACTTTCTCATCTTGCGTCTCCTTTTTTCGGAGCTTTACTGAACGAGTAAACTTTCGCATCTGGTTTCCGGGCCGGTATCGTCCATTGGTAGGAGCTTTTTTCTCCAAATGGATGGTTCCGCGTAATGCGCCGCGGCCGGATCTGAGAGAAAATACCTTTTGTTGTAGCGGATCGCGCAAGGACTTTGAACGGGATGAAAGAGGCGAACTCCAAAGGACTGCGATGGTGGTGGATCCTCTTTACGGGTGCCACCGTTGCCGTGCTCGATTACGTCCTGATATTTTTGGTGGTCTACGCTTACGTCGGCTCCGAGCGGCTCCTGGCGGGCGGCGAGCCGGACGACGTTCGACTGGATGCGGTCCTTACGGCGTTCGGCATTCTGGGGCTTCCCCTCATGCACCTTCTCCTGGTTATACTGGCGGCCCGTTACCTGGCCTACCGGTCGGACGGCCGGTTCGTTCTATACGGTATTCTGGCGGGACTAGTCGCGCTGGTGGGCTACCAACTGATCGGGCTGTCTTTCGGAGCGTTTGGGCCGGACGAGGCGGTCCGCTCCCTGCTCGCTACCCTGGCCGGTGGTTGGCTGGGCGGCGTCTGGGGCCGCGTCGCGGTCGAACGCCGGGAGGCGCTCTACCGGGCCAGCCGGGATATCGAGCTGGCCCAACAGCCGGAGACCGTCGTCGAGGCCATCGGTGAACATCTGGCCGGCCCGGACGTGAGCGGCGTAGCGGTGTGGCGGAAAGCCCCGTCATCCGGGGACGAGACCGACGCAGGCCTCACACTGTTGGCCACCTGGCTCCCGCGCAAAGGCCCGGTCTGGAACGTAGAGGAGCAGCTCGATGTAGACGAACTTCTATCCTTGAACGACCCGGGGGACGCCATGCCCGTCGTGCTGCGCGGTGAGCGGCTCCGGGCCTTCGGAGAAGATGTTCACTACGGCCGGGAGGTCCGGTCGGTGCTGCTGTTGCCGCTGCGCTCCGCCGAAGCAGGCGAGTTCGGCCTTTTGGCGGTGGCCTTCCGGCTCCGGCGGCGCGTGTTCCGGCATTTGGCGCGCGGCTACCAGACTATCGGCGTCCAGGCGGCGCTGGCGCTGGAGAACCTGAGGCTCGTGGAAGAGGCCCGAAAAGCCGCGGTGATGGGCGAACGACAGAGGCTGGCTAACGAGATCCACGACACTCTAGCCCAGGGCTTCAACAGCATCGCGATAAACTTGGACACGGTGGTCCAAAAGATACCGCCCGAACCCGGGCCAGTACGCCGGCTCCTGAATCTCTCCCGCAGCACCGCCCGCGAGAGCCTGGCGGAGGCGCGGCGGCTGGTGTGGGCCTTGCGCCCGGAAGCCCTCGACCGGCACTCCCTGCCCGAAGCTATAGCCTTGCTCGCAGGTCGGTGGTCCCAGGAGACTGGCGTCGAGGCGGGCGCCATCGTTGCCGGCCCGCCACGCCAACTCTCCCCGGAGATTGAGTCCGCCCTGCTACGCACCGCACAGGAAACGCTCTCCAACACCCGCAAGCACGCCCGGGCCAAACGGATCATGCTTACCCTCACTTACATGCAGAATAAGGTAATGTTCGACTCTCGTGACGACGGGATAGGCTTCGACCAGGAGCAGGTCGCCGGCGAAGTCCGGGACCAGAGTGCCGGCGGCTTCGGACTCAAGGCTATGCGGGAGCGCATCGAGCAGCTAGGCGGCACCGTACACATCGAGAGCGAGCCGGGAGAAGGAACCTCGCTCGCCGTCGCGCTGCCGGCCGGCGAAGGCGAAGTAGTCCCGGGAAAGCCCGGAAAACCTTTAGAGGAGCTGCATTGAAAGAACACACCCAGCCCATCCGCGTCCTTATCGCTGACGATCACCTCGTCGTCCGGCTGGGCCTTATAGAGATGCTCAACGACGAGCCCGAGTTCGAGGTCGTGGGCGAGGCTACTAACGGGATGGAAGCCGTAGACCTCGCGGACTGGAGAAAGCCGGACGTAGTTCTGATGGACCTACGGATGCCGGAGCTCGACGGCGCGACGGCCATCGCCCGGATAAAAGCGTGCAGCCCGGAGACGAACGCCCTGGTACTCACCACCTACGAGAGCGACGCCGACGTTATAAAAGCCATAGGGAACGGCGCGACCGGCTACATGCTAAAAGACGCTCCGCGGGAGGATCTGTTGCAGGCAATCCGTAACGCCGCCGAAGGCAAGCCGCTCCTCGCACCGACCGTAACGGCCCGGCTCATGGATCGGATGCGAAAACCCGCCGCCGACGCCCTGACCCCGCGGGAGATCGAGATCCTGGAGCTCGTCGCTGGCGGTGCGCGCAACAAAGAGGTAGCCAAAGAGCTGTGGATCACCGAGATCACGGTAAAAACCCACATGACCAACATCTTCGAGAAGCTCGGCGTCACCGACCGCACCGCCGCGGCGTCCTGAGCCTGGACCCCTAACTCCAGACTACCGAAAGAGCCGGGCCACCAGCAGCCCACCAGCCAACAGCAAAACGCACGCCCCTAAAGGAATAAGTGAAGTCCCCGAGGTTACAGGTAAATTCGTTTCATCGGGCGCCTCGGCTACGGCGACGCCGGAACCATTCTCGGCGCCAGTTTCATTCTCGCTATTCGCCCCACTCGCACGGTTTTCGTTACCACGCTCCGGGCTGCTCTGTTCATCTCCGGCTTTCCGATCTGCGCTGGTATTCGTTAAAGCTGAGCTCCCAGATGATTGTGAAGCAAACTCAGTACTGTTAGAAGGTTCAGCTTCGGGTTGCGGAGAAGAGTTATCCGCCCCGGTCTCGTCGGCATCCGCTTCGTTCTGGTTGCTAGATCTAATGCTCGACAGGGTTTCGGAGAACTCTTTGAGAGACTGATCTACGGCGTTCTTGGCTTTAGGAATGGAATCTTTAGCCTCGTCCTGAGGAGGCCCAATAGGCCCTGTCGGCGGGGGCTGTTGGCAGTTTTCGACGAGATCCGCGGGAGGAATTTCGTACTGATCTAGGCTGGCGCAAGTTATTACCTCGGTTTCACATTCCTCGACCAACTCAGGCGGGGGAATTTCGAGTTCCAGGTAATTGTCGCAGGTGATCTCTACAGGCCCGTATTGATCTTCTGGCGGTGTCTGCGCCAGGGCCGGCGCAGCGGCTGCTAACACCAGTACCCATATCGCCAGGTGGACCAACAGACCTTTTATCTCGTGCTCCTCTCGCCTAACTTATTGTAACCCTTTTAATTAGCCACTGCTTTCTATTTCCGTTTGATAAGGATACTCTAGGATCTCAATAAACTTCGCTAAATTGACGTTTCCGGATAGCATCATTGCCACTCGCTTCGTGCAGAATGCGGCCAGTGAGCCAGACTCCCCGATGACCACAGAAACAGCGGTAGTGTACTTCCATACCTTTCTGGGTGTTGAGTATGGTTTCGATATCCTGGGAAAACAGGAGGACCCGCGAGCCGTGGTCTGGACAGTACACATCGAACATCTTAGCCGCCTTCCTCTCCCGAACGACACTCAGAGGATCTCGAACGTGCCGCTTCTTCTGATTCGCGATCGCCACACAGAAGCACTTTCCACACGGGCCAAAACTGATCCTCACGTCGGGAACCGTACGAACTTAAACCCGCATAAACCAACACCACCCACAGCAGACCAACCCCCACAAAGAACAATGCCCACAACACTTCGGCCATTCGCGCCTCCTTCTGCCCACTTGGGCTATAATCGTCCTAACAATTTAGGACAGCTATTACTGTCATAGTGTCATAGGACGATAGGACGACAAGTGGATCTAAAGCTAAGCCCGTTGAACACGAAGAGCCCCGTACCGGTTCACGTACAGTTAGAGGAGCAGTTGAAGCATCTGGTTTTGAGCGGTGAGCTTGGTGTGGGCGAGAAGTTGCCGAGTATCCGGGCATTGGCGGGGTTTTTGCGGATAAACCGCAACACGGTGGCGCGGGTGATGACGGAGCTGGAGCGTGAGGGGTATGTAGAGACTCGCCGGGGGAGTGGGGTGTTCGTGATCGAGCCTTCGGTGAGCACGGAGGATATAAAGCGCCAGAGGCTGTTGGAGAGGGTTGTGGATCAGGCGCTAGACGAAGGCGTGTCGGTCGAAGATCTCGGCCGCGAGCTTCTGGCCCGGTCTGGGGCGTTCTCGTCGGAAAAGACGCGGGTAGCCCTGATCGAGTGCAACAGGCCGCAGGTCGAGCAGTTCTCGGCCGAGTTGGAGGAGCATCTTCCGGTTGCGGTGGAAGGTGTTCTGGTCGAAGAGCTGGAAGAGAAGGTAGCGGAGAAAGCAGAACTCCCCTGGCAACTGGTAGTGACCACCTTCTTCCACGTTCAGGAGGTAGAAGCACTGCTAGAGTCGAGTGGAATAGAGACTGTAGCGTTGCTGGAGGAGGCGACCGTAGAGACTTTGAAGACTTTAGCGGCGCTACCGGATGGCACTTCTGTTGGGGTAGTAGGAAACTCCCGGTCGTGTACCGAGAACTTGCTGAGGTCTCTGAAAGGGGCTAGCCTGGATCGTCTGAAGACCCTTGCGGTCTATGATTATCGAGATACCGAAGAAGTCCTGGCGATGATCGAGAAGGTGAAAGTCGTAGTCTCCGGTAGCGTGTCGGCCCGGCATATCGCGGAACTAGCACCCTCGGAGGAACTAGAACTCATAATAGACCACCGCACACTCGATAAGGGCGGTATGGAGATGCTAGGCCGGATGCTCCGCTCCTAGCCCCCCGTCGGGTTCTGGAAAGCTTATCCTTTGCCAGTTCTGACGGCCCCGGCGAAAAAGATCACAGCCGCACTCAGGGCGACCACGATGTAGAGGGCTCCTCCGAGACCGAACACTTCGGCCACGAAGCCTATGGCGGGCGGCCCGATCAGGAAGCCTGTATATCCGGCGGTGGAGACGGCGGCGAGCGCGGGTCCGGGCGCCATACCTTTTGTGCGCCCCGCCGCGCTGAGGGCTGCGGGGAAAACTATAGAGAAGCCTATCCCTGCGCAGGCGAAACCAACGAGCGCCACGATGGGCTGTGCAACGGCCAGCGCCACACCGAGACCGACGGCCGCTATTCCTCCGCACAGCCGCACCAACCGGGCTGGTCCGAAGTGCGCTATTAGACCGTCACCGAAGAGTCTTCCGAAAGCCATCGTTAGCGAGAACGCCGCGTATCCGGCGGCGGCAAAGCCCGGTCCGGTTTCCAGAGGGCCGCTCAGGTAGACGGCGCTCCAGTCAGACATCGTACCCTCACCGAGCAAGACACAGAAAGATATGACTCCGAGACCGAGCAAGGCCCGCGTGGGCCGGGCAAAGGCAGGAGCGCCGTTTTCCGCGGCGTCGGCGCTGTCCGGCAGTAGTAGCCGGTAAGCCACTACGGCGGCGATGGCGCAGAGTATGGCTACCACCGAGAAGTGCGGCAGGGGCTGGACTTCAGCCGATGCCGCCAGCCCGCCCAGAACCGCGCCGGCGAGGCCGCCAAAGCTGAAGGCGGCGTGGAAGGAGGACATGATCGGGCGCCCGTACCACTTCTCGACCGCTACGGCCTGGGAGTTCATAGAAACATCCAACGAGCCGTTGGCGGCTCCAACTACGGCTACGGCTGGCACGAGCCAGAACAGGCTGGGGGCCAGCGCCGGCAGAACAATCGAGAAGGAGAGCAGCAGCGCCGTGGCACCGACCACGCGCCGGCTGCCGATCCGGGAGACCAGTGCCCCGGTGAGCGGCATGGAGACCAGCGCCCCAACGGCCGCCGCCAGCAGCGCCAGGCCTAGCAGACCCTCGCTCAAGCCGAGTTCCTGCTGGATCGCCGGTATCCTCACGAACCAGCTCCCAAGCGCGAGGCCGTTGATGGAGAACACCCCGAGCACCGCCATCCGGGCGGCTAACGGCGAGTTGGGCTGTGTATCCGGAGAAATTCCGACGCTCAAGAGGACTTTTTAGCCTCTCTCATCTTCTAGCAGTCCCATTACACCCTCGTAAGGTTGCAGCTCGAAACGGGACAAGTGGAGCGCATCCTCCCGGTTCAGGTGGGTTGAGCAGAGCGGCTTACATTCGTCTTCCGGCAACACAAGTTCCACCAGCTCTGTTTGAGCGCCGAAGTTGAGCGCCACGACTACTTTCTGGCCTTCGTGCTCGCGCAAGTAAGCAAACACCGCGCTGTTTCCGGTTTCTATGGGGCGGTAAGAACCTTTGTGCAGAGCTGGCAGCTCTCTCCGGAATTCGAGCAGCCGCCGGAAAAAGGCCAGCATCGAGCCAGAATCTTCGCTCTGTACCGCGACATTCACTTCCGCCGAGTCTTCGGCTATTGGAAGCCAGGGGTCTCCGTCGGTAAACCCGGCGTTCGGAATTTTATCCCACTGCATCGGGGTCCGGGCGGGGTCGCGGGAATGTTCGGCCTGATCCTTACCCCGCGGGTCTACGATTCGATGCGCCGGCACCTCGACGTCTTGCATCCCGATCTCATCTCCGTAGTAGACGGTAGGGGTTCCTCGCAGCGTGAGCAGCAGCATTTGGGCCAGCCGGGCACGCTCGGGGCCTATGCGGCTCGCGACCCTGGAATTGTCGTGGTTGCTGAGGACCCAGTTGGGCCAGCCACCTTCGGGCAGCGCTCTCTCGTACTCGTCTGCCGAGCGCCGAACGGAGTCAGCGTTCCAATCCTCCAGCAGTATGAGTTGGAAGTTAAACGGCAGATGAACACCGTCCAGATCCTCGCCGTAGTAGGACATCAGGCGCTCCAGGGGCAGGTAGATCTCCCCGATCAGGACCCGATCTCCGCAGGAATCCGCCAGTTCCCGCATTTCACGTGCGATCTCGTGTACCTCGAACTGGTCTTCGGAGTAAGTCCTACTCTGCCGCTCCCAGGGCGGGTCGCCCGGCTTCCAATCCGGATTCACCGGGTTGTCCCGAAGCTTCTCGTCTTTTATCGCGATCCAGAGCACGTCTATGCGGAAGCCATCCACACCCCTCTCGTACCAGAAGCGCATCGCGTCGTATATAGCCTCCCGTACTTCGGGATTGCGCCAGTTTAGGTCCGGCTGCTTCGGCTCGAAAGAGTGCAGGTAATATTGCCCAGTCGCTTCGTCCCAGGTCCAGGCCGGTCCCACGAAGTGACTAACCCAGTTGTTGGGGTATCCTCCGTCCGGCGCCGCATCGGCCCAGATGTACCAGTCTCGCTTCGGGTTGTCTCGGGAAGAGCGTGATTCCTCGAACCATGGATGTTCGTCCGAGGTGTGGTTGGGAACGAAGTCCAGGATCACCTTCAGGCTTCTCCGATGCGCCTCTTCTACCAGCTCGTCGAAGTCTTCGAGCGTGCCGAACAAAGGGTGTACGTCGGTGTAGTTCGAGACGTCGTAGCCAAAGTCGGCCATTGGGGACGGGTAGATCGGGGATAGCCAGACGGCGTCTATTCCCAGCCATTCGAGATAGTCGAGTTTGGAGATTACGCCTTGAAGGTCTCCGGTTCCGTTGCCTTGCGAGTCTGCGAAACTGCGCGGGTAGATCTGGTAGACGATCCCGGTTTGCCACCACTTTTTGTCATCCATTTCTTCTCCGTTCTTCTGCCCCATGAGGGGACGAACTTACGATCTACTGAGGAGCGGCAACCCACTTGCTATCTCGTCGAGCTCGTTTTCGGGTTGGTCGCTGGATGGTACCAGCATCACGGTGCCAGTCCCGGCTTCACCCAGCCTGTCTATCTCCGTCGCGCATTCATCCGGGTCAACCCGTGTTACTACCGGTCACGAGCAGTGCCACCGGAAAGCTGCCCAACATCTCCCCTACGGATAGAAATTTCCCGCCGTTGTGTTCCTCAAGTTTCAACGGTGCGCCGCCTAGAGTATTCCGATACTGCGTCGTCGGGAGCCCGGAGATGTTGACCTTGGTTTCCTCCCAGAGATCTGGCTCAGCCAGCAGCATGTTGGAAGCTACTGGCAGGTTTGCGTAGAAACGAGGCGCTACGGTGATCGTCGCTTCCTCACCGAGTTTTCGCGCAAAGGCGACTATGTGACCCGCCCTCTCGCCGGATACCTCCAGCGGCACGTATTCACCTTTCTCGAAAAGCTCCGGATTCTCCTGGCGCAGTTCGAGTGCCCGAAGCGTCAAGTGTAGTTTCGGACGGCCATCCTGCCAGGCGTCGAGCGAAGTTTGAATGCCATCCTCCCCGAGTTCTTCCAGCCCCGCCAGCAGCTTCTTGCGCAGACCGTAGTCTACGGGGCGGCGGTTGTCCGGGTCTACGAGGCTGAAATCCCAGAGTTCGTTGCCCTGGTAGATGTCGGGAACGCCTGGGATGGTCAGCTTGATCAGGGTCTGCGATAGGCTGTTCAATGCGCCGAAAAGAGAAATCTTCCGGGCAAAGGGAACGAACTCGTCCAGAAATAGGTTGGTCTCGGACGGCGTGAGCAACGCCTCCAAGAAATCCGCTACGGCCGCCTCGTACTCCTCGTTTACGTTTACCCAGGAAGTGTGGACCTGCGCCTCGCGCAGGGCCTTCTCCACGTACGTTTTCATCCGCCCACTAAATTCAGCCAGCCCCTCATCGTCCAGATCTTCGAGCGGCCACGCGCCGACGAGCGTCTGGTAGATCAGGTACTCGTCGTTGCGGCTCGGGGCTTCGCTCTCGTCCACTTCCCGGCGGCGCGAGCGGTTGAGCTGTGCCCAGCGCTCCAACCTCTCGGCCCACTCATCCGGTATCTCCGACAAGACATCTATGCGCGTCCGCACGTCCTCGCTGCGCTTGGTGTCGTGGGTGGAGGTGGAGAGCATGGAGAGCGGCCAACGCTTTGCCCGCTCGGCGGTCAGGTGATGGAAAGCCGAGACGGATACACCGAAATGGTCGGGCTCGCCGCCGACCTCGTTCAGTGAAACGAGCCGGTTGTAGATGTAGAGCGCGGTGTCTTCCATGCCCTTTGCCATCACCGGCCCGGTGTACTGCTGAAACTTCATCACGAACGCGAGGACCATCTCCTGGTACTCATCCGGTCCTTCCACGTTCAAGAGCAGCACGTCGTGGAGGAAGTCGTAGGCGCTCGTGTCTGCGGCGGTGCTCCGCTTTTTGGCCTGCCTCACCGCCCAATCCACGTAGCGCCAGTCTTGCTCAGAGAAATCTTCCAAAGTTACGTAGGTGCGATAGACTGGGAATGCGGCCACGATCTCCGTCAGGGCGTCTCGGAGTATGTTTATGGTGAAATCGAAAGTGCGCCGACCGTACTCGGAGATGCGCAACAGCCTCCGGCTCAGGACGTTCAACTCGCTGGCGAGCTCGCTACGCATAACGGCCTTCTTGCAGTCGTAGAGAAGGTCCTCGAAATCTACCGTCCAGCCCAGGAAGTCCTGGTAAACCTGCTCCATCCCGGCTGCTCCCGACTGATCTACGAAAAGTCCGTTTACCAGGTTGGCGAACTCATACCCTATAGTACCAGCAACCGGCCAATCCCCCGGCAGACCTTCGTAGGACGCGAGTATCTTCTCCACGAGAACGTAGAGTGGCTCTTCTTCTGAAACCCCGAGCGCCTCTCCGGCCCTTTCCTGGAGTTTTTGGAAGTATCCGGCGGGGTCGTAGAGTCCGTCGGGGTGGTCGAGGCGCAGGCCGTCTACTTTGCCGTCGCGGATCAAGCTCAAGACCAGCCGATGCGT
The DNA here is from genome assembly GCA_965214475.1 of Rubrobacteraceae bacterium. Lineage (GTDB taxonomy): Bacteria > Actinomycetota > Rubrobacteria > Rubrobacterales > Rubrobacteraceae > SIRX01. Next base: position 1,927,972 of record OZ243953.1, read on the forward strand.
CTCTTCGAAAACTTCGTCTTCCTCCACCCGGATGCCGGCCAGGTCATTGACGGAGAAGAACCTACGGTAGTTGATCTCATCGCTCGCCACCCGCCAGTACACGAGCCGATATGCCTGCTCTTCGAGAATTCGATGCAGCACCTCGAAACTCTCGGGCTCGCCGGCTTCGCCATCTATACGCCGGATACACTCGTCTATGGAACGGGCTATCTCAGGAGACTCGCCATACAATCGGGCTAGCCGGCTCTTGTGTATTGTGGCGTCCCGAGTCCTTTCTGCGAGCCGTTCCTCATCGGCCTCTTCCTGATCCGGCAAGTTGCCGAAAGCGGTAATGAGGCTCTCCAACTCCAGCGCAAGCTCGTTTTCGGAGATATTGGACAGGTGCTCTAGTACCATTGGGTAGGTTTTGGGGTCCAGCGGGCAACGGTGCTCGTAGTAGTTGACGGAGAGCGCGCCTGTCTCCGCCTCGAACTCCAGTTTCAACTCTCCATCTTCCAAAACTGCGCAGTAGTGGTCTCCGAGTACCGGCAACAACACCTTTCCCCGCAGCGCGCCCTCCTCTGTCGGATACCAGTCTATGTCAAAGAAACGGGCGTAGGGCGAAGCGGGACCGTTCTCCAACACGTCGAGCCACCACTCGTTGTCGCTGCCGACACCCATGTGGTTCGGCACCCAGTCCAGAAGCTGTCCCATGCCGTGTTCGTGCAGCGTTTCGACGAGCCGGTCGTAGTCTTCGGGGATGCCGATCTCCGGGTTCAGGGTATTATAGTCTATGATGTCATAGCCGTGGGTGCTGCTGGGGCGGGCTTTCATGTACGGTGAGGCGTAGAGGTCACTGATACCAAGCTGCGAGAGGTAAGGCACCAGTTCCGTCGCGTCTTCGAAGGTGAAGTCTTTGTTGAACTGGAGCCGGTAGGTCGCGCGAGGAATTCTCAATCGGTTTCCTCTAAATACCATGCTACTGACCGAGCAGAGAGCGTACCCTCTTCTATCGCATTCTCCGTAGCGTAGAGAAGGCTCGGAGGGTTTTCGAAACCACCCAATGATTCGTCGCCCAGGTTAGCGAGCAGCGTCAAGATCGAGCCGTCGCCCATAGTCCATCGTACCCGCAAGCCACTTTCTCCTACGAGCTGGTATGCAGCTTCGCTACAGAGCATACCTTTGAGACGAGGAACTATCTGCTCTTGGCGGAGGCTTATTAAGTTTCGGTAGAAATCCAGCCAACCATGGTGTTCTTTCGCACTATCCCAGTCTAGTACAGATCTCCTGAAAGTATCTCGCTCGCTCGGATCCGGTATTCGTTCGCGAGTCTCTGGATCAGAGAATTCGGGGAAGCTGGCGAACTCTTCCCGACGTCCCTCTGTAACGAGCGGCGCCAGGTCGTCCTCGAAGTCGCAGAAGAACAGGAACGGCTCGTCCGCCACCCACTCCTCGCCCATGAATAGCATTGGGATCTGAGGCGAGAGCAGATATATGGCCGCAGCGGCGCGCACCGCCTCGGACGAAGCGAGAGCAGTGATCCTCTCCCCAAAGGCCCTGTTCCCAACTTGGTCGTGATTCTGTAGAAACGAAACAAACAAGGTAGGCGGCAAATCGCCACTGGACTCTCCCCGCGCTTCACCCTCCCGATACTGCGACGGTTCGCCCTGATAAGCAAACCCCTCCGCGAGGCAACGACCCAAGAGCTTCATCGGCTCATCGGCGTATCCACCATAATATCCGCTCTTCTCACCTGTCAATACAACGTGGAGAGCATTGTGGAAGTCGTCGTTCCACTGGGCTCTGTAGAAGCCGGCGCGCATGTAGTGCGCCGCGTTCGCCTCATTCTCCAGTACGAGATGTACGTGCCGCTCCTGCCCAGGACCGTCTTGCACCCGTTCCGAAAGCTCCTTCAGGAAATGCTTCTCGGATTCGTCCACGATAGCGTGGACGGCGTCGAGGCGCAGGCCGTCTATGTTGTACTCCTCGATCCAGTACAAAGCGTTGTGGATGAAATACTCCCTGACCCAATGACTCTCATCGCCGTCGAAGTTTATGGCAGCGCCCCACGGCGTTTCGTGCCGTTCGGTGAAGAACTGCGGCGCGTAGGCGTTCAGGCAGTTTCCCTCCGGCCCGAAGTGGTTGTAGACCACGTCGAGGAAGACCATCAAACCCTTCTCGTGGGCGGTCTGCACCAGGTCCTTCAGCTCATCCGGCGTGCCGTAGGAGCTATCCGGGGCGTAGGGCAACACGCCGTCATAGCCCCAGTTGCGCCCGCCGGGGAAGTCCGAGAGCGGCATGAGCTCTATCGCCGTGACGCCGAGCTCTACCAGGTGGTCCAACTTACTCTTTACTGCAGCGAAAGTCCCCTCCGGGGTGAAGCTCCCGACGTGCAACTCATAGAGGATGGTCTCCTCCCAGAGACGCCCCTTCCAATCCTGGTCCTGCCACTCAAACGACGTGGTATCCACGACCTGACTCGGGCCGTGGACGTCTTCGGGTTGGTAGCGGGAAGCCGGGTCCGGGACTCCTTGCTCTTCATCTACCAGGTAACGGTAGCGGGTACCGGGTTCAGCCCGCACCGTTGCGCTGAATACGCTTTCCTGTCCTCTTTCCATGGGAGTTGGGTCGCTGTGCTCCAACTCCAAGCGCACCCGCTCCGCAGCGGGCGCCCAGAGGGTGAAGCGCGTCTGGCCGTCGCCCAGATACTCCGCCCCGAGGGGCAATAGATGGTGCCGCCTCACTCGTCGTCCTCGCCCACGAGGTCGGGCTGGCGGTTTACGAGTACCGCCATCGAACGCGCCCTCAGAGGATAATCCCCACCCGGCTTAAAGAAGCCGTCGGAGCGTAGGCCGGCGGAGTAGCTAGTATCTACGAGGACCTCCCAGCGGGCGTCTTCCGGGTTTGGCGGGAGGGTGAACGGGATCTCCTCGTGATGGGCGTTGAAGAGCAGGACGAAATCGTCGTCTATTTCGGGACGGCCCTCTGTGTCGTACTGGTCCTCAGAGTATCCGACCATCTGCAGTCCCAGAGAGCGGGCGAAAGAGCTATCCCACTCGTCATCGCTCATCTCATTTCCGTCGGGGTTTATCCAGGTTATATCCTTGACGTCGGCGCCCTGGATCCTACGCCCCTGGAAGAAGTTCCGGCGCTTGAAGGCCGGATGGTCTTTGCGAATGCGAATGATACGTCGCACGAACGCCAGCATATTCCTGTCGGCCTGTGAGAGATCCCAGTCTACCCAGCTTATCTCATTGTCTTGACAATATGCGTTATTATTGCCACCCTGGGTCCGGCCCATCTCGTCACCGTAGACGATCATGGGCACACCCTGGGAGAGCAGGAGCGTGGCGAGTATGTTCCGTTTCTGGCGGTTTCGCAGACGGCGGATCTCGGGGTCTCCCGTGGGACCTTCTTCGCCGTGGTTCCAGCTCGTGTTGTTGCTCTCGCCGTCGTTGTTGTCCTCGCCGTTCTCTTCATTGTGTTTCTCGTCGTAGGAGACGAGGTCCTGGAGGGTGAAGCCGTCGTGGGCGGTGACAAAGTTGATGGAGGCGTGGGGACGGCGTCCGCCACGCTCATAGAGGTCGCTGGAGCCGGTAAGCCGGTAGGCCAGGTCCCCGACGATGCCGCCCTCACCCTTCCAGTAGGCGCGCACTTCATCGCGGTATTTGCCGTTCCACTCCGTCCAGCCGACGGGGAAGTTGCCCACTTGGTAGCCCCCCTCGCCCACATCCCACGGCTCGGCGATGAGTTTGGCTTGAGAGATTACCGGGTCTTGACGAATGATAGTGAAGAAGCTGGAGAGCTGGTCCACCTCGTAGAGTTCGCGGGCCAGGGCGCTCGCCAGATCGAAGCGGAAACCATCCACGTGCATCTCCGTAATCCAATAACGAAGGGAGTCCATGATGAGCTGCAGAACTCGCGGGTGCATCATGTTCAGGGTGTTTCCCGTGCCGGTAAAGTCCATGTAGTGTCGGAGATCATCCGGGACAAGCCGATAGTAGGCGGCGTTGTCTATGCCGCGGAAGGAGAGGGTCGGCCCCAGGTGGTTGCCTTCGGCGGTGTGGTTGTAGACGACGTCCAGGATCACCTCTATACCGGCGGAGTGGAGGCGCTTGACCATCGTCTTGAACTCGTCTATCTCGCCGGTCGCCGAGTAGCGCGTCTCCGGCGCGAAGAAGCCGATGGAGTTGTAGCCCCAGTAGTTGGCGAGATCTTTATCTACGAGGTGCTTGTCTTGGACGAAGGAGTGGACCGGCATCAACTCGACCGCCGTCACGCCGAGGCGTGTGAGGTGGTTTATAGCGGGTGCGGAGGCGAGACCAGCATAGGTACCGCGCAAGTTGGGAGGGATCTCCGGGTGCTGCTTGGTAAAGCCCTTGACGTGCAGTTCGTAGATTATGGTGTCGTGCCAGGAGGTGTTCGGCCGACGGTCGTCGCCCCAGGTAAACGAGGTGTCCACGACCTGGCATTTGGGCATCCCGGCGGCGTTGTCCCGGCCGTCGAAGCCGAGGTCTTCGTCTTTGCCGCCCATCTCGTAGCCGAAGTGTGGGTAGCTCCAGTCGAGGCCGCCGACGACGGACTTTGCGTAGGGGTCTAGGAGGAGTTTGTTGGGATTGAAGCGGTGGCCGTTTTCGGGAGCGTAGCGGCCATAGACCCGGTAGCCGTAGAGCTGGCCGAGCCGGCCATAGGGCAAATAACAGTGCCAGATCTGGTCGGTCTGCTCGAAGAGCTCTATCCGCTCGGTCTCCGTCTTCTCCGAAGGGTCGAAGAGGCAGAGCTCCACCTTCTCGGCGTTCTCCGAGAACAGCGCGAAGTTGACACCTTCACCATCCCAGGTGGCACCTAGAGGATACGGGCGGCCGGGCCAGACCACGCTGCGTTGTATATCCGTGCTCGTCAAAGCAGGAATTTCCTTTCTTATTAGGTCATTAAGTCTTTCAGGCGATCAATATTTCATCTAAGACGCACGCTGCTTTCTTTCGCAAAGCGTAGCCTCGCCGAAACACCCGACAAAGTTTACCCGCTGGCACGACCTTTCCAACCGTAGACGCCGACTATCATTTTCGAGCCGACTGAATGCCTGAGAGACTGGAAGACTAAAAGCTACCTCGACCGCTTGATGATCATCGTCGAGAGCGGCGGCAAGGTGAGAGCGAGCGAGTAGGGATGCCCGTGGGACGGGATCTCCTCGGACTCTATCGGACCGCCGTTGCTAACACCGCTCCCGCCGTAGGCCCCGTCGTCGGTGTTAAGCGCCTCAACGTAGGTTCCTGGCGAGGGGACGCCAACCCGGTAGCCTTCCCGAACGACCGGGGTGAAGTTGCACACGATGACAGCATAATCTTCCGCGCGGACGCTCGCGGGACGGCGCAGAAACGATACGACGCTGTTCTGGTTATCCCCACCTTCGATCCACTCGAACCCCGCCACCTCGAAGTCCACCTCGTAGAGTGCGGGCGTTTCAGCGTAGACGGCGTTCAGGTCACGAACCAGATTCTGTACTCCGGCGTGCAACGGCTGGTCCAGCAGATTCCAGTCGAGACCGATGTCGTGGTTCCATTCGCGGTCTTGGGCGATCTCGCCACCCATGAAGAGGAGTTGTTTTCCGGGATGGGCGTACATGAAGCCGTAGTAGGCCCGGAGGTTTGCGAACTTTTGCCACTCGTCGCCGGGCATCCGGCCTATTAGCGTGCCCTTGCCGTGGACGACCTCGTCGTGGCTGAGGGGTAGGACGAAGTTCTCGTTGAAGGAGTAGACGAGGGAGAAGGTGAGCTTGTCGTGGTGGTAGGAGCGGTGGAGCGGGTCTTCCTGCATGTATTCGAGGGAGTCGTGCATCCAACCCATGTTCCACTTGTAGCCGAACCCGAGCCCGCCCATGTACACGGGACGGCTGACCATCGGCCAGGCGGTGGACTCTTCCGCTATCGTCACGGCTCCGGGAGCATGCTCGTAGACGAGCTCGTTCATCTTCTGGAGGAAAGCTATGGCCTCCAGGTTCTCGTTGCTACCCTGCTCGTTGGGAAGCCACTCGCCCTCCTCGCGCGAGTAGTCCAGGTAGAGCATGGAGGCGACGGCGTCCACCCGCAGGCCGTCTACATGGTACTCACGGAGCCAGAAGAGGGCGTTGGCCGTCAGGTAGTTTCGGACCTCGTTGCGGCCGTAGTTGAAGATGAGCGTGCCCCAGTCCGGATGGCGGCCGCTGCGGGGGTCGGCGTGCTCGTAGAGGTGGGTGCCGTCGAAGTAGCCGAGTCCGTGGGCGTCCTCCGGAAAGTGGGCCGGGACCCAGTCGATGATGACGCCTATACCGGCTGCGTGGAAAGCGTCGACCATGTGCTTGAACTCGTCCGGCGTGCCGAAGCGGCTGGTCGGGGCGTAGAGGCCAAGCGGCTGGTATCCCCACGAACCGTCGAACGGATACTCGGTCGGCGGTAGGAACTCGACGTGGGTGTAGCCCATTTCGGAGACGTAGGAGACGAGTTGGTCGGCCAGTTCCTCGTAGGTGAGGTAGGTGCCGTCCTCGTGGCGGCGCCAAGAGCCGAGGTGGACCTCGTAGGTCGCCATCGGGGCGTCGAGGGCGTTCTTGGATTCGCGGTTCTGCATCCAGTCGTCATCTTTCCACTCGTAGCGGGTGGGATCGTGGACAACGGAGCCAGTGCCGGGGAGTTTCTCGGCCAGGAAACCGTAAGGGTCGGCTTTGAGCGGGAGGAGATCTCCGTTCGGGCCTTTGAGTTCGTACTTGTAGGACTCGCCCTCGCCGATACTGGGGATAAAGATCTCCCACACCCCGATGCCGGGATGCTTCCGCATCACGTGCCGACGCCCATCCCAGTTGTTGAAGTTACCTACGACCGAGACGCGCCGGGCGCTGGGAGCCCAGACGGCGAAGCTCACGCCCTCCACGCCTTCAAGCGTCGTCGGGTGGGCGCCGAGCTTCTCGTAGAGGTAGTGATGGTTTCCCTCGCCGAAGAGGTAGAGGTCTCCTTCTTCCAGGACTGGGGGGAATCGGTAGGCATCGTACAGCTCTACCTCTTCATCCCACATGATACGAAGTTTGTACGGTGTCAACTCTTTTATGGAGAGCTGACCGGCGAAGAGTCCGTCCGGGTGGACGGACTCCAACTCGCCGTAGGAATCCTCGCCGTCGGTGGAGATGACCTCTACGGAGGAGGCGTCGGGCTGGAAGGTTCGCACGACGACGCCTTCTCCGTCTTCTTTGTGCATGCCGAGGATGGAGAACGGGTCCCCGTGGTCCCCGGCTACGATGGTTTGGAAAGTCTCTTCGTTCGTCACGGGGTCTCCTTTTGGGCCGCTCCGTCGATCAGGTCTAGCACGCCCTTTACCGGGATGCCGACCCAGTCCGGGCGGTTGTCTAGTTCGTACCGGATCTCATACAGTGCCTTCTCGATGGTGAACAAGTCTATTAGCTGCCGGGCGTGTTCCTCGTCCTCCGGATAGGAAGAAGCCTCGCGGGCGCCCTCGGCGTACCCCTCCAGGAACGCTTCACGGACGTTTCGTTCCCAGAGTCTTACCCATTCTTCGAGCTCCTCGATCTGGTCCGCCCGTCCTGCACCGACGTCCATGATCGCCGACTCCGCAGCGTAGTTGAACGACCGCAACATCCCGGCCACGTCCCGCAAAGGCGAATGCTTCATACGCCGCTCTTCGAGAGGCCGGGCCGGTTCCCCCTCGAAGTCTATGATCTGGAAGTCGTTGCTCACCACGAGTACCTGCCCGAGATGGTAGTCCCCATGATGCCGGGTTTTCACCACCTCGACCTCGTCGGTAGCCACGGATTTTATCCGCTCCTCCGCCGCCTCCCGCATCTCAATCAGCCGGTCCACCTCATCCTGCACCGACTCCGGCAACCTCTTCCGACGGCGCTCCAACAGCTTGAGCGTCCGGCCCAACTCCTTCACGATACCTTTTTTCCAACCCTCGGCCTCCTTGCGGGAGGCGGTCTCGGGTGTGAAAGACGGGTTTTCGGTGGGCGCGGCGAACGCCTCGTGCAGCTCGCCGGTGCGGAGTCCCATAGTGTGTACGAGGCCCATAAAGAAGGTGTCTTCCTCACCTTCCTGATTCGCACCATCCTTCTCTATGCTCCAGGAGGTCACGAGGCGCTCCTCCAGATAACGGCCCAAGTAATTCAGGACGTAGGACCAGCCATCGCCCTGGTTCCCTACGAAGCCTTGCAAGAGGGCTAGGGTAGTCAGCTCTCCATCAGAGTCCTCGTACTCGATGGCACCGGCGAGCGGAGGCGTGTTGCCGAACTGCGACTCTTCTGTAAGGTGACGCCCGATCTCCAGGTCCGGGTTTACACCCTGCTGCAACCGCCGGTACGCCTTCATAATGAGCCGCTCTCCGAGTATCACGGAGGTGTTGGTCTGCTCCACCCCGGCCCGGCGCACGCTTAGTGGCTCGTCGCCAATCAAATCTCCGAAAGCCCCGGTGCTGGTAAACCGAATAATGCCGTCCCCGGCTTCGACCTTGCGCTCCTCCCCCATCGCCGCCACCAGACCGCGACAGAAATCCTCGTCGGCCAAAGCATCGTACAGGACACCGACCCTGGAACGCCGCCGGAGCCGGGCGACCGTGAACTGCATTAGCCCGGAGATGTTGTCCTCCGTACCATCTTCCCAGGCCGCCGAGAGCGGCAGGAAGTAGGTCTGTGGCTCGTTCTCTTCCCCATCCTCGCCGGTATGCACGCGGAGCAGCGCGAGCAACCATTCCTGGCCGACCTCGACCAGCGAAGCCACCTCGACTCGCTCGATGCTGCCACCCTTGCTCGCGAACCAGCGCCGGACGCCGAGGTAGTTGGGCAGCGCCTCCTTCTCTAGCTGTGCGACCTGACGATCCGGGATTCGTAAGGGTGTCCGGCGCGTGTTGCGAGACGGTTCACGACCGGCGGACAGCACGATGACCGGCGGCTCGGGATAGCGGGGGGCGTCCTCGTGCCAGCTCGGGGCGGCGGCCTCGGTCGCCAGGCGGAACCAGTAGAAACCGTGCGGCGGCAGCGTGAGGAAGTAAGGTAGCTCGCCGAGCGGCGGGAAGCTGGTACCCCCAATCATCTCGACCGGCACTCGACCACCGTAGCGCGAGAGATCCAACTCGACAGGTTGCGCCGACCGGCTGAGGTTCGCCACGCACAAAATAGATTCGTCCTCGTGCTCTCGCAGATAAGCTAACACCTTCCTGTTGCCAGGATGTAGGAAGTTCAACGTCCCCCGTCCGAAAGCTTTGTGTGCTTTTCGCACGGCAATGAGACGTTTCATCCAGTTCAGGAGAGATCCGGGGCTGCGGCTGTGAGACTCGGCGTTCAGGGCTTCGTAGCCGTAGACCGGGTCCATTATTGGCGGTAGATAGAGACGGGCGGGGTCGGCACGGGAGAAGCCCGCGTTGCGGTCGCTGGTCCACTGCATCGGGGTTCGGACGGCGTCCCGGTCGCCGAGGAAGATGTTGTCCCCCATCCCCAACTCGTCGCCATAGTAGATGATCGGGGTCCCCGGCATGGACATGAGCAGGCTGTTCAGCAGTTCTATGCGCGGGCGGTCGTTCTCCATAAGGGGTGCAAGACGTCGCCGGATGCCGAGGTTTATTCGGGCGCGCGGGTCGTTGGCGTAGACCTGGTACATGTAGTCCCGCTCGCGGTCGGTGACCATCTCCAGGGTAAGCTCGTCGTGGTTGCGGAGGAAAACACCCCACTGGCAGTTCTCCGGAATCTCCGGGGTCTGCTGCATGATCTCCACGATCGGGTGCCGGTCCTCCTGCGCGACGGCCATGTAGATGCGGGGCATGAGCGGGAAGTGGAAGGCCATGTGGCACTCGTCCCCCTCCCCGAAGTACGGCAACACGTCTTCCGGCCATTGGTTCGCTTCGGCCAGGAACATCCGATCGCCGTAGCTCTCGTCCAACTCGGCGCGCATCCTCTTAAGGACATCGTGAGTCTCGGGAAGGTTCTCGTTGTCGGTGCCCTCGCGCTCTACTAGGTAGGGAATGGCGTCGAGGCGAAGTCCATCTACCCCAGCGTCGAGCCAGAACCTCATTACGTTCATCACGGACTTGAAGACCTGCGGGTTCTCCAGGTTCAAGTCTGGCTGATGGGAGAAGAAGCGATGCCAGTAGTACTGTTGCGCCTCATCGTCCCAGGCCCAGTTGGACCGCTCGGTGTCGGTGAAGATGATGCGAGTGTCCTCGTACTTGTCCGCCGTGTCGCTCCAGACGTAGTAGTTGCGCTTGGCGGAGCCCTTCGGGGCTTTGCGGGCGCGCTGGAACCAGGCGTGTTGGTCCGAAGTGTGGTTTATGACCAGCTCTGTTATGACTTTCAGGCCCAGGTCATGCGCCTTTCGGACGAAGGCCCGGAAGTCACGTTTGGTGCCGTAGTCCGGGTGGACATTCTTGTACTCGGAGATGTCGTAGCCGTCGTCGCGCTGGGGCGAGGGGTAGAAAGGCATTACCCAGATGGCGGTTACGCCCAGATCCCGGATGTACTCCAGGCGCTGGGTCAGGCCCTTGAAGTCTCCTATGCCGTTGGTGTCTGAGTCGAAGAACGCCTTGACATGCAGATGGTAAATGATCGCATCTTTGTACCAGAGCGGGTCTTTGCGGGGGGCTTCGGTCATCAGGCGCCCGCCTTTCTAATGTGGAAGATTTCGGCGACGTTGTCGTTCGGCGCGAGCTGCACCCAGAAGTAGCGCCCGTAGCGGCCCGGCAGGACGCGGCCGGAGATCAACTCCTCCACCACGTACTCCTCGTCCTCCGCGATGCCGAGTGTCTCCAGCGGCAGTTCCAGGTGGGCGTCGTGGACGGCGAACGGGTCGAGGTTCACCGCGACGAGCACGGTGTTGTCGCCGCTGGTCTTGGAGTAGAAGAGGACATTGTCGTCCGGGGCGTTGTGGAAGGTGAGGTTGGTAAGTTCTTGCAGGGCCGGGTTCTCCTGCCGGACGTTGTTGATGCAACCGATGTAGTCCTTTATGTTACCGGGCGCGTCCCAGTCTCGGACCTTGTATTCGTAGACCTCCGAGTCTGCGTAGTAGACGGTGGTTCCGGGCTCGCCGCGGGGGATGTTCTCGATCAGCTCGTAGCCGTTGTAGATGCCGTAGGTCGGCGAGAGCGTGGCGGCAAGCACGAAGCGCATCTGAAAGGCCGGTCGTCCGCCGAACTGGAGGATATGCGGCAGGATGTCGTGGGTGTTGGCGAAGAAGTTGGGGCGCATGTACTCGCTCGGCTCTTCTTGCGTCAGCTCGGTGAGGTACTCGATGATCTCCGCCTTCTCGTTGCGCCAGGTGAAGTACGTGTAGGACTGGTTAAAACCTATCTTGCCCAGGCCTTGCATTATGCGGGGACGGGAAAATGCCTCGGCCAGGAAGATCACCTCCGGATGCTCCTCCCGAACCTCGGAGATCAACCACTCCCAGAACGCGAACGGCTTGGTGTGCGGGTTGTCCACCCGGAAGGCCTTCACGCCCTGCTCGACCCAGAACAACACCACACCCAACCACTCCTGCCAGAGGTTCTCCCATTCCTCCGTCTCCCAGTCCACGTTCACGATATCCTGGTACTTCTTCGGCGGGTTCTCGGCGTACTTTATCGTCCCGTCCGGCCGAAACCTGAACCATTCGGGGTGCTCTTTTATATACGGATGGTCCGGGGAACACTGGATCGCAAAGTCCAGCGCCACCTCCATCCCGTGCGCGTGGCAGGCTTTTACGAAGTGCCTGAAGTCTTCAAGCGTCCCCAGTTCCGGATTTACGGCCTTGTGACCGCCTTCCTCGCTCCCGATGCCATAGGGACTACCGGGGTCGTCGGGGGCGGCAGTAAGGGCGTTATCCTTTCCCTTGCGATGGGTAGTGCCGATAGGGTGGATGGGGAGCAGGTAGATCATGTCGAACCCCATGCCCGCTATCTCCGACAACCGTCCCTCGGCCTCCCGGAACGTAGCTCCCCGGCTCGGCTCCGTACCCTGCGAGCGGTGGAACATCTCGTACCACGCGCCGTAGCGGGCGGCGACCCGGTCCACGATGACTTCGAGCGTCTTGTAGACGGTAGAGGTCGTGCGGTCCGCGTGACGGTACATCAAGTCTCGCGTTTTCTCTGAACGCAGAAGTATCAGCCGCTCTTTGTAGGAAGCCTGGTCGAACTGTTTCAGCACTTCGGAGAGCTTCTTGTCGGAGGTGCGTTCTGCAGCTTCTTCGACTAGCTCGCGGCCTTCGAGAAGCTCCAACTCGACGTTCTGGCCCACTTCGACTTTCTTCCCAACCTCCCGCCGCCAGGACTCGAAGGGGTCCGGCCAGGCTTCGATGGTGTACTCATGGGAAGTATTCTCCGGGAGGTCGAAGAAGCCGGCCCAAAGGTCGAGGCCAGGATTTATGACCTCCATCGGCGTCTCCGTCCACTTCCGCTTGCCTTTCTTCCGGTGCTTGAGCACCGCGAATATGGCGTCGTGGCCGTCACGGAAGATATCCGCCCGGACCTCCAGACGGTCACCGACCTCTCGCTTTACCGGGTGGCGACCGCAGTCCAGCTCCGGGCGCACGCCCTCTATGATGACATTCTTGTAATTCTCGGTCATTTATCCTCCGGCAAGCCGCCGTAAAAGTCTCAACAGTCAGACGCTTAGAATACCGGTATCCTCCTGTCATACGCAATAGCCTCAGCAATCCAATGTGTGCCGGGGTCACTGACGGGTAGAATGCGGGTAAAGGTAAACTAGAGTGGAGTCCGGATGGCCGACAGCCCAGTGTCCAAGATAACCGATAGCGACTCGTCGGAAGAGCTCTTCGAAAGCTACGACGACAATGACGAGGTGCCCATTGGCGCTTACGCAACGCTGGTAGGAGTTTTCAGTGCCATCTTCGCCTTATTTCTGCTAGTAACACGCCTTACGGGTCGCGAACTGCCGGAGCGGATAAAGCTCGCCGACATGGCGCTACTCGGCGTGGCGGCGCACAAGTTGAGCCATATCGTCAGCAACGCCTCCGTAACGAGTTTCCTGCGCGCTCCCGTAACCGAGCTACAAGAAGTAAAAAGCCCGACCAACCTGGACGAAAAACCCCGCGGCTCCGGACTGCAGGAAGCACTCGGGAGCCTGCTCACCTGCCACTTCTGCCTCGGTATGTGGGTAACGGCCTTCTTTTCCTACGGCCTTGTTCTACTACCCCGTGCGACGCGTTTCGTGGCGAGCATCTTCTCGATACTCGCAATTTCGGACTTCACCCATCAAACGTACAAACGCACCACAAACAAAGCGAACGAGTAGACCCTTCACGACCTGGGAGGACCGGAATGACAGACCACAACAACCCCGAAGAACAAGGCGAATCCATACCCCTCAACTGGGCCTGTACGAACTGCGGCTACAGCGTAGAAGGCACACCTCCAGACAAATGCCCCGACTGCGGCGCCGACAAAGACGCATTCGACGAAGTTCCGATCCCCGGCTTCTAGCAGCCAACCCCTAGCGTTACATTTCCTCAACCCCTCCGCAATCATACCTTAATACAATTGTTACCAAACCCGTCCCTACTTGTAACCGTGGTGTTATGTGAGGAGATTAAGGTTCTTTAAGACGCTGTAGAGCAAGGAAAGGAGCTGGCTATGTTGAAGAGATTGATGGTCTTGGGAGGGATGCTGGTGATGTTGCTGGTCGTGGCTGCCCCGGCTTTTGCCCAAGCGGAGACAGAAAAGGCCAATATAGCTGGCGAGATTCAACCGGTAGCCAACCCTACGGCGGAAGGACCTACGCACATCGTCATCGAAGACGTGACGGGTGACGAATACGGGCTCTTCAGCGATGCCCAGGGAGTTGACCTCTCACAATACGAAGGTCAGTTCGGCTACGTTACCGGCATCTTCCAGACCCAGGGCGCACCGCTGTCCGACTTCAAAGACCCCACCGAGGTACCGATATACGTTACGGCGGTAGAAGTACCCGAGGGCGGACCATACGAGACTGAATACGCTGAGATCTCAGGTGTAATCACACCCAACCCTGAAGGAAACGTACCCGGAGGGGAGGTTCCTTCGCATCTCATAACAGAGGATGGCACCGGTGACGTGTACGTGCTACACAGTGGCGAAGTTGACCTCAGGCTATACGAGGGGATGCACGTCACCGTATACGGACCCTTCCAGACTATGGGTGGCCCTGTACCTCCCGACGCTACCAGAGTACCGATCTGGGTAACCTCGCTAGAGGTACTCGACGAAGCGACTCCGTCCGACGAGCCGGACGCCGTAATAACGAGTGTAATCCAACCGACCGCGAATCCTGAAAAGGAGGGTTCCACACACACCATTACGGAAGATGCCACGGGCGACGTGTACGGGCTCTTTAGCAACCTTCAAGATGACGGAGTGGACCTCTCGCAGTACATAGGACAACGGGTCACCATAACAGGTTACTTCCAGACCCAGGGAGGTCCGATCTCTGATTTCCCCGATCCCACCGAAGTACTGATATACGTTGAGTCAGTAGAGGTACTAGGTAGTGCTCCCATCGCCGACGATCAGTACCAGGATGAAAGCACCGCTGTGGATGATAGCGCACCTGACGGTGGCGCCGCTGAAGAGGTTGCTTCCGCCGATACTGCGTCTGAAAATGGTGTCCTGAGTGTTCTCCCGGATACCGGCGGTTTCTCGCTGGTTGTTCTCAGACTGGTTGCACTGCTACTACTTGGTGGCGGCGGACTCCTGGCGTACGGCTTGACGCGCCGCTAACACGTTAGAAAGAGGCCTATCGAAGCCGGAACCGGGTGCGCGAGCGAAAGCCTACGCATTCGGCTCTCCTATGCCCCCGACACAGCGATTTCCCGAGAGAGGCGCAATCTCACTGACTCTGAACTCATCGACGAACTCCCGGAGGCGCGGGTCTTTGGGTCCATCCAGGTAGATCTGGTTTCTCCAGGCGGTCGCCACCACGGGGGCGGGTAGGTCCGGGTAGGGGCTGACTATCACGTATTTCTCGTCGCCGTAGGGGCGTAGTTGCTCGATCTGTTCGGCGGGGAGGTCCGGTCGATAGGTGATCCAGACTACGCCATGATCCATGCTGTGAACTGCGGGGCTATTGTCTATGGGCTCGGAGTAGAACCCGCAGTTCTGCCAGATAGGAGAATGCTTCCCGTTGGTCGGCGGGTCGCGGTCGTACTTTACGTTTCCCTCCACCAAAGCGTTTCCTTTAGACGGGTAGGTCTTCACACCTTCTGGCGGGTTCTCCGGCAACGGTTGGGCCGGGTCCGGCTCTTGACCGTCAGCCGGCATCATGTTCGTCTCTTCGTTCGGACCGATCTCGGCGTCCGGGTTGTAAGCATTCTCCTCAGCCGTAGTTTCCGCCATCGCGGCGGTCGTCTCGCCGGAGGCACTGTCACCCTCGACGGTCGTTGCGGTAGCCTGGCTCGTATCTCCTCCAGCCGTTTCCGATGCACCATCACTACCACAACCTATCGCGAGGAAGATGACCAGTAACAGCAGTCCAAAACTTCGCGTGGAACATTTGCCGAGCAAATCTGCAGCCTCCTTCGGCTTTACTTCTTTGAAAATACTACGGTTCCAGGGAATGCGTGGATGTACCACGTAGACAAGAGACAAGAAAGTTTACTCTTTGCGTCGACCACCCATACTGCTCAACACACTCGCCGAGAGTCTTAGCCCTTCGCTTAGAGCTTCCGATGCAGGCTTCCCGGAAAGCCACGCGGCGAGGAATCCCGCGCACAGCGAGTCCCCGGCTCCCGTCGCATCCACGACTTTTGTCAGCACAGCGGGAGGCAATTTTCGTTCTCCGTCCGAGCCTGCATACAGCGCTCCTTCCGCGCCGAGCTTTAGCACGGCCCGTGGATAGTGACCGACGAGAGTTTCTGCTATGGCGTGAGGATCTTTGGCACCGGAAAGTAATGCGCCTTCTTCGCGGTTAGGGAAGCAGAGGTCTGCGTCTTTCGTCAAATCCAGGAATTTTTTCCGATCCCAGCTCCTCTAGCAGTGGCACGGATGATGGGTCTACAGAGATGCTCATACCGGACTCTCGCGCCAGTGCCAAAGATTCCAGGGCGGTTTCTTTCCGGCTGTCTTCTAGAAACAGGTGGCCTGAGAGATGCAGGTGAGTTCCTTTCTGGAAAATCTCTACGGGCAAATCTTTCGGGTTCAGGGTTTCACCGGCGCCGCGGTCGGTGATCATGGTTCGCTCCCCCGCTCCGTCTACCATTACGAGGACTTTTCCAGTTTCTATACAAGGATCGCGAACGACGTGCGCTACGACTCCGACACGCTTCAGCTCTTCGACCAGGTGTTCTCCGAAAACGTCGTCACCGACACGTCCTACGAAGTACGTCTAGATGCCGAGGCGGACGAGCCAGTAGGCAGTGTCGCGCCGGAGTCTCCCGCGGCAGTGTGTATGGGCGTAAAAGTGTCGGTCCCGAAAGGGACGCCGTCCACCTTCTCGAGCAGGTCGTAGACGAGGTCACCGCCCACCACTACCCGCGGCGCGTTCATCTTGCGACGCTTGCGTGGGCCACGGCGATACGGGCAGCGAGCCGGGCGTTGTTGCGGATTATCTGCTTGTTGACCCGCAGGCTCTCCCCGACCGTTTCCCGCCGGAAATGATCTAGTAGGAAAGGCGTAACCTCCTTGCCGCGCACACCCCGGCCTCCCAGCTCATCCAAAGCCGCTTTCAGCACCCGGTCGTGGAGACTGGGGTCGAGTTGTTCGTTTTCCGGGATGGGGTTGGAGATCACGACCGCCGAATCTCCCGAGAGCTCGCGTTGAGCAACCAACAACCGGGCGGCTTCGTCTTCGTCCTCGACGGACCAGTCCACCGAGTTTCCCGAATCGGTCAGGTAGAAGCCGGGAAAGCGCAGGGTACGGTAGCCGACTACAAGAACCCCCAGCGTCTCTAGTCGCTCCAGAGTAGCCGGTACATCGAGTATAGATTTGACGCCGGAGCAGACCACGGCAACCGGCGTCCGGGAGAGCGTCGCGAGGTCCGCAGAGACGTCCCAACTCTCCCGCGCCTCCCGGTGGACGCCGCCGGGTCCGCCGGTGGCGAAAAGGTTTATGCCCGCGCGGGCGACGAGGTGTGCAGTGGCGGAGACGGTCGTGGCACCGGAACTTTTCTTTGCGGTGGCCGCAGGCAGGTCGCGTATCGAGAGCTTTGGAATGCCGTCGGTGTTCGCCATTAGCTCCAACTCCGCCGGTTCTGGCCCGACCTTTGCTGTTCCGTCTACGACCCCGACGGTGGCGGGTACGGCTCCTTCTTCGTGAATCCGGTCTATCAACCTCGCGGGCGAGTTCCAGGTTGTCCGGGTGCGGGAGACTGTGGGCGATGAGGGTGGATTCGGGTGCCACGACCGGGTCGCCGTTTTGCAGGGCAACGGCTACGTCGATACGGATCTCCATGTTGGAGATCGTAGCGGGTTCTTACGCGGCAGGCTCTACGCAGCTCGGGTCGTTGTTGGAGGGGCTATTCACGAAACGGCTTACAGGATAGGCCTCCATAGCCTCGGAAGGATAGGGCTCCAGTAAGCTGATGAGCGGCTCTTTTTCCTGTGCGTCGGGGTCGAGCCAGAAATCGTAGTTTTCGGGGTTCAGTATTACCGGCATACGCCCGTGGACGGAGGCGAGGAGGTCATTGGCTTCCGTGGTGAGAATGGTGCAGGAGTGGACCTCGAGACCGTCTTCGTCCTGCCAGATCTCCCAGAGGCCGGCGAGGGCGAAAGGGTCTCCATCTTGCAGGCGGATGTGGAAGGGTCGTTTTGTGCCGTTCGTCTTCTGCCACTCGTAGAAGCCGTCGGTTGGGATCAGGCACCGACGCTTTTTGAATGCGGAGCGGAAAGAGGGTTTTTCGGCGGCAGTCTCGGAGCGGGCGTTGATCATGCGTGCACCTATCCCCGGATCATCGGCCCAAGAGGGGATCAAACCCCACCGCATCAACTCCAGCCACCGTTCCTCGCCGTCACCCAGAATAGTCGCTACGCTTTGCGTAGGCGCTACGTTGTAGTTGGGCGTAAGGTCCGGTAACTCACCAGAGAGGTCGAACTTCTCGGCGAGCTTCCCCTTCGAAGCCGCCAGCGCATACCTTCCACACATCTGCGTTCTCCTGTCGGGAGGTAACTACTTCCAGGGTAATTTTACCCAGACAAAGACACTATCCCACCGCCGAATTGACCTTATCGACCGGTGTTTCCGAACAACCGGTTGCGGGACTCCTCATCCACTTCTTCGATGGGTTTGCGCAGCTCTTCACCCACTGCAAGACCACGCTGCACAGCGGGACGCGAACCTACCTGCTCGAACCAGCGATATAGGTTGGGGAAGTCGTTCATGTTCTGGCCCTGGCGTTCGTGGCTTATGAGCCAAGGGTAGATCGCGACATCCGCTATCGAGTAGTCGCCGACGAAGTAGTCGTTGTCGGCGAGGTGCCGGTCCATGACGCTATAGAGGCGGGCGGCTTCGTTGGTGTAGCGGTCGATGGCATAGTCGATCTTCTCCGGAGCATATCCCCGGAAGTGATGGGCCTGACCGAGCATCGGGCCGACGTGGCCCATCTGGAACATCAGCCAAGACAGTATCTCGTAGCGCTCGCGCGGAGCCTGGGGAAAGAACTGTCCGGTCTTCTCTGAGAGGTAGATCAAAATGGCGCCGGACTCGAAAAGGGAGATCGGGCCGCCGCCAAGACCTTCGGGATCCACGATAGCGGGCATCTTGTTGTTCGGGCTGATCTTTAGAAACTCTTCTTCGAACTGATCCCCGGCGGCGATATCCACCGGAACCACGTTATAAGGAAGACCGACCTCTTCCAGAAAGATGGAAACTTTCCACCCGTTGGGGGTCGGCCAATAATGAAGGTCTATAGGCTGCGGCATCCGTAGCTCCTCGTTTGATTTGCGCTATACCGGGCGCTATTCTACCCGGCTTAGCACATTGCGGAGTACGGATGCCGCTTTGTTGGAGGTTAAGCTGCCGTGTGGGCGCGGAGGGCCTGTCCGGCTTCTCCACTACCGAGCGCTATAACGGCCTCGCGCTGAATCTGGCGCACGCGCTCGCGGCTTATGCCGAGCTCTTCGCTGAGTTGGGCGAGGGTGCCGGACTCCTGGTTATCCAGGCCGTAGCGACGGATCAGGACGTAGCGGGCACGCTCCGGGAGACGCTCGATGGCTTCCTTGAGCTGGGCCTTCTCCATGTCTCGCAAGACCACGCCGGGCGTGTCGGAAGCCTGCTCGTCCTCGATAAAGCTACCAAGCTCGGAGGAGTCGTCTTCGGAGCCGATCGGCTTGTCGAGGCTGGTGGCGTCGGGCATGGCGCTCTTCACGTCCTGAACCTCTTCTATAGTCCAGGCAAGGCGCTCGGCGATCTCTTCCTCGAACGGCTCACGCTCCAGCTCCGCGGAGAGTTCGTTGAACGTCCGGGAGACCTTCCGGATCTTCTCCGTCATGTGTACCGGAACCCGTATCGTACGCCCCTTGTCCGCCACGGCCCGCTGCACCGCCTGCCGCACCCACCAGGTTGCGTAAGTCGAGAAACGATAGCCCTTGTCCGGATCGAACTTCTCTACGGCCCGCATCAGACCGATGTTGCCCTCTTGAATGAGATCCTCGAACGGCAACCCGTATCCCCGATACTTCTTCGCCACACTGACGACGAGCCGCAAGTTCTTCTCTATAAGCCTCTGTCGAGCCTTTTCGTCACCATTGTTGGCCCGGTTGGAGAGCTCGATCTCTTCTTTGTGGGTGAGCAAATTCCCCCGGCCGATGTAAGCCAGGTAGCTTGGCAGTAGCTCCGGTGTCTGAGAGCCCCGAGTAGTGGGTCGTATCCCCGTATAAGTTGCCATCCTGTAAACTCCTCCTTTGAAACCGCCTGAAGGGCCGGAGACAATAAGCCTCCGACCCCCCGAACTCTGCCTAAGTAGTAGCTATCCTACCGAACGGCCTTTTTCGCTACTTCAAGACCTTCTTTGTAGTAGGAGAATGGAGCATACACGAAGTTCATGTAGGAGTCCACGCTCTGCTCGACGAGACTCTGAAAAGCGCCGCGCTGCTTCTCGGCCCGCTCGACGAGCTCCTGGGTCATCGCCCGGTTGCTTTCAGCCTGCTGACGAAGCTCCTTGATGGAGTTGTCCACAACGCCCTGGGCAAAGCGTACATTCCGCTCCTGCAGACCGATGGTGTGGTCTATAACCGTACCGTAGGAATCTTTGGTGGTTTGCGCCATCTTTTCGACCGCTTTGTTCATCTTCTCAACGTTAGCCACAATAAAACCTCCATAGCGTTTATCAACTTCCTATATATGCAGTATACACATATATGACAGTTTGTCAAACCCATACTTCTCGTCAAGCTATTGGAGCGTCGTGTAGCCGCACGCAACCCTACTCGAAGTCCGCCGTGTTGTGGAAGAATCTAGCTCGAATTTCAGTAGGACTCAGATTCGGAGAGGTAGCGGAGGAAGTCTACGATGCTTTCTTCGGCCCAGAAGCGTTTTTCTTTTTTGGAGGAGATGAAGGCGACGTGTCCGCCGTGGGACGGTGTCACCATCGTGATGTTGGGGTTATTCGAGAGCACGGGTTGTCTTAGGGGGCCGACGGGCACGAAGGGATCGTCTTGCGCGTGGATCACGAATGTCGGCACCCGCACTTGCGAGACGCATCGGATGGCGCTGGCGCGAGCGTAGTAGTCCCCGGCGTCGGCAAAGCCACCGTGGGGGGCGGTATAGAGTTCGTCGAAATCCCGGACGGTGCGTAGGAGTTCCAGGTTCCGCAGGTCGTAGAGGTCAGGGTAGATCTCTTTCTTGCTCTTCAAGAGACGCCAAAAGCCGCGCACGAAGTACCGCTGGTAAAGACGGTTCGAGGGCAACTCTAGCTTCTGAACGGTCGCGGCGAGGTCCAGCGCGGGCGAGATGGCGCACACACCCGTAAGCTCCGGCGGTGCTGCTTCTCCCATCTCCCCGGCCATCTTGAGAGCGAGGTTGCCGCCCATCGAGAAACCGGCCACTAGGACGTCGGCGAGACCGTCGTGTTCTGCCAACTCGCGGACCACGGCCGCCAGGTCACCAGACATCCCGCTGTGGTATAGCGTCGGCGTCAGGTGCTCGGTGCCGCCGCAGTTGCGCTGGTTGAGCCGCACCACGTTCGCGCCCGCCCGGTACGCAAGATCCGCGGCTCCCAGCACGTAAGAACTGTCGCACGAACCGCCGAGGCCATGCACGAGGATGAGGGTGGCGCGGCTGGTCCGGTCCTCGTGCCAACGACACCGGGCGAGAATGCGAGCACCCGGATCGACCTTGAACAAACGTGGCTCATCCGGGGACGCAGGCAGGTGGCGGGGCCACGCCAAAGCGGCTAGCGTCTGGGCGTGGCCGTTGCGGAGCAGCGGGTGGGAAAGAAACGGTTTCGTCGTCGGCACCAGT
This sequence comes from Rubrobacteraceae bacterium, assembly GCA_965214475.1. Classification (GTDB taxonomy): domain Bacteria; phylum Actinomycetota; class Rubrobacteria; order Rubrobacterales; family Rubrobacteraceae; genus SIRX01. The sequence continues at coordinate 1,949,338 of OZ243953.1, forward strand.
CGGCCTCTATCCTCGTTGATTTCTGTGTCGCGTCGGTTCACAGACCTGGCCCTCGTCTACCGTTGATTCATCTACTTCGATGCTAATTGTAGAGTCGGAACGAGCTTTCGGCCCTCGATGGATGCCGGAAGGTGAAAGAGATGATTGGGAACTTTGAATTTACGGCTTAAACTATGTGCCGGCGCTGCGGAAGAAGTTTCGCGGAGAAACGCTAACGTAGAACACTCGAGAGGAGAAGGATTTGATTCCAATTACCGGTACGGTCGGCGGTACGGCTGGGCACGCCGCGGCCTGACATTGCAGCCGATAGTTTCCATATCCAAGCTCTCCAAAACTTATGAGTCGGGGTTCCAGGCGCTAAAGAACGTAGATCTGGAGATAGATCGCGGCGAGATCTTCGCCCTACTGGGGCCGAACGGGGCCGGCAAGACGACGCTCATCAACATAACTTGTGGGATCGTCAACCCGAGCAAAGGCGAAGTGCTAGCCGACGGCCACGATATCATCTCCGAGTTTCGTGCGGCACGGTCCGCGATCGGCTTGGTCCCGCAGGAACTGGTGACCGACTCGTTCGAGACCGTCTGGGCCACCGTCAGCTTCAGTCGCGGGCTGTTCGGCAAGAAGGCGAACCCGGATCATATCGAGAAGGTGCTCCGTGACCTGTCCTTGTGGGATAAGAAGGACGATAAGATCGTAACGCTCTCCGGTGGTATGAAGCGACGGGTCATGATCGCCAAGGCCCTCTCACACGAGCCGCGCATCCTCTTTCTCGACGAGCCAACGGCCGGCGTAGACGTCGAGCTGCGGCGCGACATGTGGCAGATGGTCCGGTCCCTCAGGGAAGGCGGCGTGACCATCATCTTGACCACGCACTACATCAACGAGGCCGAAGAGATGGCGGACCGCATTGGGGTTATAAACAACGGTGAGATCATGCTGGTCGAAGACAAAGCCGAACTCATGCGCAAGCTCGGCAAGAAACAACTTACGCTCCAGTTGCACGATAAGCTGGAGGAGATCCCAGAAGAGCTTGCAGATTATAGGCTGGAGCTCACGCCGGACGGCACCCGGCTGATCTACACCTACAACGCCGCGACGGACCACGCAGACATCCCCGACCTGCTCGCAGATCTGCAAGACGCGAGCGTAAGATTCACGGACCTCCAGACGAAGCAGAGTTCGCTGGAAGAAATCTTCGTCAACTTGGTGAAAGAAGGACAATGAACTTTTACGCGATCCGGGCAATTTACAAGTTCGAGATGGCCCGTACCCTGCGCACGGTGCTCCAGAGCATAGTCTCGCCCGTCATCTCGACGTCGTTGTACTTCGTCGTCTTCGGCGCAGCTATAGGTTCACGCATACAGAACATTGATGGGATCAGCTACGGTGCATTTATAGTACCGGGACTCATCATGCTCTCGCTGCTGACACAGAGCATCACCAACGCGGCGTTCGGCATCTTCTTCCCCAAGTTCACGGGGACCATATACGAGATCCTATCGGCACCGGTTTCGTACGTCGAGATCGTGCTGGGTTACGTCGGGGCGGCGGCGACCAAGTCGGTGATACTGGGCCTCATTATCCTGGGAACCGCGAGCCTTTTCGTGCCGCTGGAGATAGCGCATCCATTTTGGATGCTGGTGTTCTTGGTGCTCACGGCGATAACTTTCAGCCTCTTCGGCTTCGTGCTCGGCATTTGGGCGGATGGTTTCGAGAAGTTGCAGCTCGTGCCGTTCCTGATCGTGACGCCCCTGATCTTCCTCGGCGGAAGCTTCTATTCCGTCGACATGTTGCCGCCGGTGTGGCAGACGATCACGCTCTTCAACCCCGTTGTCTACCTCATAAGCGCCTTCCGCTGGAGCTTCTACGGGATCGCCGACGTAAGCGTCGCCCTGAGTATGACGATGACAGTCCTCTTCCTCGCCGTATGCCTGACGACCGTATGGTGGATCTTCAAAACCGGCTACAAACTCAAGTCGTAAAATTCAGGAAAGCTGCCGGACCAGGATTCGAACCTGGACTAAGTTATTCAGAGTCACCCAACGGCCTTTCGCTGTTGGTCACCGGAGACCATCGTAGACCGTAACTAGGCGAGAACGCCCAGCCTCTTTGAGACTCAGGCGTGGTTGATTGCCGCGGATGGCGGCGTGGTCTTGGTCAACTGATCACCGCCTCAACAATGGTACGACGACCTCAGATAAACGGAGACGCAGCGAGGAATGTTCGTCGATTTCTCGACGATCGGACTCCCTCGGGATCTGCAGAGATAGTGCGCAGCATGCTCGTGTAGCCTAGGCAGTCGGCGGTTTGTTGGGCGTCGAGTATCTCCATCGTCAACTCTTGGTTGGCTCGAAAGAGCGGGTGGGGGAGAAGAGGTCTATGGGGTGCCGCGTTTCTCCGTCTGTTGCGAGGTCCGCCAGTATCTCGCCTACCACGCTGGACATCTTGTAGCCGTGCCCGGAGAAGCCCGCCGCCACTACGACCTGGGAGTGTTCGGGGTGTGGGGCCAGAACGAAGTGCAGGTCGGGGGTGTTGGTGTACATACAGGTCTGAGAGTGCAGGAGCTTGCCGTTCAACCGGGGTAGATAGCGACCGATGTATTGGCGGACAAACTCCACGTCTTCCTCCGTTACCTCCCGGTCTATCGTTTCGGGGGTGCAAGGAATTGAGTCTGCCCGGAAGAAAGTCGCCTTTACTCCCCGTTCGTTGTCGTGGGCGGGAATACCGTAGAACGTGTTGCCATCCTCCGGCTCCCAGATGTAGACGGGGAAGTTCTCGGGGCGGAAGAGGTTTACGTCGTCCGGCTCGAACCATAACAGGATCTGGCGGGTCACCTCCAGCGGAAGCTCCAACTCCGAAAGCAGCCCCGAAGCCCAGGAGCCGGCGGTGATGACCAACCGTTCCGCCTCGTAGGTCCCCGTTTCGGTCTCGACCGTCACTCTTTCCCCGGATGGATCTGCACTCCAGGAGCGCACCGTCTCTCCGAAACGGAGGTCGGCTCCCCTGCGGACCGCGAGTTCCAGATGGGCCGAAATCGAGGTCTCTGGTCTCACGAAGCCCGCCCGCTCTTCGTAGAGGGCCACCGTGTCGGGCGTCGGCTCGAAGACCGGAAAGCGGAGCTTTATCTCCTGCATGTCGAACATTTCGTAGGGCAGGTCGTGTTCGTCGGCGCTCTTTCGGCTACCCTCTACGAGGTCACTGTCGGCCTGGCCCATCATCAGACCGCCGGTAACGGTTAGGATGTCTTCTCCCGAGTCGTGCTCTAGCTGTTCCCATAGCTCGTAGGCCCGCAAGAGGAGTGGTACGTAGGCTGGATCCTCGAAATATGCCTGCCGAATGATACGCGACCGGCCGTGGCTGGAACCCCACTCGTGCGGAGGGGTGTATTGTTCGAGCCCCAGTATCTTTTTGCCACGATCTGCGAGTTGGTAGGCTGCAGAACTACCCATTCCGCCGAGACCAATGATTATTACGTCGTACATCAAAGCCTGCCCTGTTCTAGTCCGGTAGCCGGAAGTCGAGGTCGGCGGGCAGGTCCACCACGTCCATCTGGGCTTTCTGGAGCTTGCCAGCGTAGTCCCAGTTCATGGACTGCCAGCGGGTGAACTGATCCAGAACCCAGATCCCCGAGAGCCTACTGCCATTCCCGCTCCTCCCGTTGCCGCCAAACGGCAGGTGCGCTTCCGCCCCGCTGGTAGAGTTGTTGACCGAGAGCATCCCGGCCCCGTTGCGCTCTCGAAAGCGCAGAGCATTCTCGGCATTCGTAGTGTAGATAGCCGCTGAGAGACCGTAACCGTGGGCGTTGGAGAGATGAATCGCCTCGTCCAGGTCCGGAAATGTCGAGACGTTTACTATCGGGCCGAAAGTTTCTGTGTTGAAGATCTCGTCTTCTACCGTAACGCCGTCCACGATGGTCGGGTGGCAGTAGATGCCTTTCTCCGCTTCCCCGACAAAGCCCTCGCGCGGGTTCTCTTCCGTTATGCGTCCGGTTCCGGTGGAACCGTGAATGGTGTGATGGTCTTCTATCAGGTCCAGCCAGCCTTTAAAACGTTCGGCGAAGCGTTCGTTTAGCATCGGGCCGTAGAGGACTTCTTGCATTGGGTCTCCTATGGCGGCTTCTTCGACGGCTTTGGCGTAGCGAGAAAGAAACTTATCGTGGATCTCCTCGTGGACGATTACCGTACCGAGTGAGGTGCACCGCTGGCCGGCGGTGCCGAAGCCGGAGAAGAGTGCGCCTTCGACGGCGAGGTCGAGGTCCGCGTCGGGCATGACGACGAGTGGGTTCTTGCCACCGAGCTCGAGGCACGGGGACTGGAGGTGCCGGCCGCAGAGAGCCCCGATCTCCTTTCCAACCTCTGTCGAGCCGGTAAAGCCGACCTTGTCTACCAGTCCTTCATCCAGAGCCTGTTCGAGTCCTTTAAAAGCTTCCTCCCCCTCGGACTGTACGACGTTCAAGACGCCATCCGGCAGGCCGCCGTTTAGCATGATCCGGGCGAAGGCGTCGCCGATTGCCGGGGAGTATTCGGCCGGTTTCCAGACTACCGCGTTGCCGCAGGCGAGGGCGGGGATTATGTACCAGGACGGGACGGCGGTTGGGAAGTTGCCCGCCGTGATGATCGCCGCGACTCCGACTGGCATACGGAAGGTGAAGAGTTGTTTGTCCGGCATCTCCGAGGGCACGGTCTGGCCGTAGAGCCGGCGTCCTTCGCCGGTAAAGAAGTCGCAGGTGTCTATAACTTCTTGCACTTCACCCAAAGACTCAGTGTAAGTCTTGCCGATCTCGCGGGTCACCAGACCTCAAGCGTGGCCGTATTATCGCCACCTCTCAAGAGCTTCTGCACCCGTCTCTCAGCCAATTCCCCGCCGCACACCGGGCATGCCGCAAACGCATTCTTGAACTCTTTGCTCAAAGCCATCGTTATCTTCTCCTCGTCTTCCAGTCCGGCTCCCACCGGCTCGCATCTGGCCGGTAGACGGTAATTACCACAGCAAAGCCACTCTCTTCATTGTACGCCCACACGCTATGGATCGGGTCTCCCCCAAACGTATCTCCATACACCAAACAACTCGGATACGGCCGGTCCTCCAGATAGCGGGCGATGATCTCACCGTGGACCACAGAGAAGTACACCTCGTCGAAAGACAAGTCATCGTTTGTTGCTTCCTCATCGGTATGATCGCTGATTATTATCTTGCTCGCACCTATAGCCTCAATGAGATCTTCTATTTCCACACCCGCAGTCTATATGACGTGTACAAATTTGTCAACACGACATAGACAAAACAGGACCGAGGCAGTATCCTCTATAGGATGAAAAAGGTGCCGGAGAAGTACAGGATCGTATCTAAGCGAGAGCTTGCGAAGAGGCTTGGGGTAGAGCCTGAGACGCTTGGAACTTATCTGTACCGCCGGAGTTGGCACCTGGTGCCGGAGCCGGATGGCAGGCTGGAACGTTCTCCATATTGGTACGAGGGAACGGTGCAAGAGTGGAGTAGACGGGCATCGGTCCGGTCCACACGTGAGTCCTAGAGCGCTAGAGGTGAGTCGTAGTAGGTTGATAAGGAGGTTCTAGTATTGGTGGCCGAGTCTTCAGGTAGGGGCGCTCGCCGAAGCTGGTGAGTATACAGCGCTTGCGGCCCTGGCGCAGACCGCAAACGACGTAAGGGCGTTGGGAGCGCTGGCTGCGGCGTGCGGAGATAGCGAGGCCGCATTCCGGTGGACTTGGACGATAGCAGGCTCCGGTCCCCAGCCTGCGCTACATGGAGTGCGACGCCGTTGACGTCAATAGTCTGGTGCTCTAGCTCGGGCAGCTTCGGGTCTCCTTCCAGAGCTTTTGTTCTCGCTTCTCCATTCCCGAGAGCCTACACTAGAGAGGAGCAAGAATTGGTCCTAAAAACCTGTCCATGAAGTATGCGACGTATGTTGCCTTGGAGATTGCCTCCTGCCACTAGCCACGATTGCCGTTTCGTGTCATCGAGGACTGGTGGAATCAACGCTCCGCACTAAATCAGGCCAACTATCGCGCAACGCGGGGGACACAGTTGAGCCTGGCAGGGATAGGGAAACCATGGAACCTCGCCAATAACACAGCCTATGGGAGGTTCGAGTTTCACCGTCAGGTGGCTGTATGCTCATCCCTGATCGGCCACTCCTATGTTCCGAGCGAGTTAATCAGCAATCGAATACGGACCGGCACACCTCATCGCGCAACCTCTGGTCGTCCAGCACGAGTTTTCGGATCTCGCTGGGAAGCTGTGCCCGCTGCCACTGGCACTCCAGGCGACCAGCCTGCTCTTGCTCTCCTTCGTGAGCCGCCGCGCGTGCAGCCCTGGTCGCGCAAGCCGCTGCACCTAGTTCATGAGCGAGAACCTGCTATCTGCAGGATGTCCTCCCAGTCACCACCTCGCCACCCCTACTGGGCTACCGGTCCTCAGAGGAGCTATCTTCATCCACCACTGCCGGGTTCTCTTCTAGTTGCGCTTCTAGCTCCGGCTCGGCACCCTCCGGGGGTGGCGGAGCCTCCACCTTGCCCGCACCCTCCCCTATCTGTTGGCGGATGCTCTCTAGCGTCGCCGAGATGCCTTCCTCTAGGGGCTCCCGGTCTTCATCTACTTCGTTACTAATTTCCGGCTCCGCCGAGCGTTCCCCGAAGGAGAGGTGCACCACCACCTCGCTACCCTCTTCGCCATGGTCTCCGACCGTCAGCCACCCCGAGTAGTCGCGGCCCGCTTCGGCACCCCACTCCATCCTACGCTCCGCCTCGTCCACAGCGAGGTAGCCCTCCGCAGTAAAGGTTTCGCCGTCCTCTGTGGGATGCTCTAGTGTTGTCCTGATCCTCTGTCCCGGTACGCCCTCGGCCGACGACCCCTCTATGGAAGAGTCGACCACCGGGGGTAGATACTTGGGTAAGTTTCCAACGTCTGAGAGCCAGGCGAACACCTCTTCTGGCGGGGCGTTTACCGGCTGGCTTTGCTCGTATTCTTGGGCCACCGTCTACTCCCTTCTTAGCTGAAGTTTTTTAGCCAAAGACTGGTACGAAACCATAATACTCTGGTTGTTCTCGGCTTCGATGCGATCTCACTTACTCTCTCGCCTACTAACCCACCGATCCGGTATCGAAACTCTATGGCGGAGCTGCTTCCAGAAGGTTTCCAGAAGGTGTCTGCTTTCAAGAGAGTGATGGTCGACGGAACATCTTAAACTCCTAATGACGACACATATGGTATCCGACCTCGTAGAACACCACCATAGGCTGCGTCCTTCGGAAGTAGCTGGTTAGGCTTTGGGGGTCAGGCTTGGCGCAACCGCAGGAAGACGAACAGGCCGACGCTTGTGAGTCCTGCGAGTATCAGGAGGGCCGATACAATAGCCAAAGAGAGGAGGCTCATGCCGCCAGTCTCCGGCATCGCTGGCACCGTCTGCGTAGCCTCGATGACTCCCGCAGCAACCCGGTCTCCGGATGTCCCGGGCCCGGTTTCTGGGTCGTCGTTAGTCCGGTAGTCATCCGGCATGGCATGTATCATAAGCGCGCTACCGTCTTCGTCCAGGATGGAGTTTGGCCCGTCCGAGAGGGTAATCCGGTCGTTTACAGTCTGGTAGCTTGCCGTACCGTCTTGTGCAACCGTAATATTCTCCAGGTCACCCGCGTGGGGGCCTTGGGGGTTGTCGAAGCCGTGCTCGGCGTCAGTCGGGTTGAAGTGGCCGCCGGCGGACTTGAAGTCCGAACTACTCAGGTCACTCGTCTCGTGGATGTGGATACCGTGGACTCCGGGCTCGATACCCCCCGTTATGCTGACAGTAACGGTCACGCCGCTTTCGCCTTCGACAAACTCGGCGCTGCCAACCGGGTTACCCTCATTGTCTCGTAGGTCGGCGGTGGCCGTAGTGGCCGTAGCCGAGCCTTGGGCGAGGGCACTACCGGCTGCTAAAGCAACCAGCAAAACCATCGTCACCAGCCCGGCCATCAGCGTCGTTTTCCTCAACGTCTTCTCTCTCATCTGCTTAGCCCTTTCCTCTAAAGACCCTCTGACCACGAGGTTCTCCTCGCTGTGGGGTTTCTACCGTAAGATGAATGATGCCACACGGCGCCGCTTGGCACATCCAATGACAAATCCGACGAAAATCTTTTTATCCAGCTTTCGATAGAGGACTTCCTGAAAGAAAACCTTGGACAGTCTTGGCGAAGTAGCAAAAGAGGATCGGTTTTCGACACCCCTTTTCGCCTAACAGAGAACCCGATAGGAATGGGGTTTTCGGGAGCGCGGATTCGCACCCCTTTTTTGACACTCCCTCCGACCGCTATCGATAAGCGGTGTCCATCAGCTTGCGCCAGCTTGACTACAGAAACTCCTCCACCAGGGGTCACCTCTACCGTTAGAAGGCTACCGCGTAGCAAGGACATGCCGACGAGCGGACCGCCCTCTGCCGAGAGCACCTGTACCGTGCGCTCCCGGCCGTGCCAGAGCACCTGGCCGCGGTGGTAGCGCGTCTCCAGCACCGTACCATCCGCCAAGACGGCGGCTTCCCGGCCCACGAGAGGAAGGTCAAGCTCCTGTATCTGCTCGGCGCCGAGGCACAATGCTCCGGTGAAACCGGTGTCCACGAGGGCCTCGAGCTCCGTCCGCTTACCTGAAGGACCGAAAAGTGTTGTAGACAGGAAGGCTTCCCGCGCCCCGTCTCCCACACGACCCTGCATGAACCTTCTCCCTGTACTTTCTCTTTACTCTGGGGCCAGGTTCAGGGCTAGAACGCGCCGATGCGGTGGGCGGGAGCCGGTGCGCCGTCCCTGCCGACACGGGCAAAGAAGAAGAGCGCCTCTGGGGTTGCGTTCTCCGAGGCCCTGGAGAATGCTGCTTCCTCTTCATCGTCTATGGCGTAACCGCCATCTAGTACGTCGATCACCACGAACTTACCCTCGTCTTGGGGCCGCAACTTCGGACGTATCAGGCGCTCGTAGATCTCTCGACCGCGTGGGACGATCTCTTCTTCGGGTATGCTACGTCTCTCGCTCATATACCCATTATATGGTGTTTCCTACGTGGCGGTCGTGCTCGGTTGCGGCAGTTATACTACTCGAAGACCGTACTCGGTAGATTTCCGCACTAACCCCGAACCGAGCCCTGGATCCAATCGTTCTCAGAGGTAATTCTGCAGCTTTCCTCACGGAGGATTCCTAGTTGTGTAAGCTATCGTCCTCTCACGTTAAAGTTTCCGTAGCGGAGAGCCGATAACCTCTTATAAAAAGATACTGAAAAGCTGCGTCAAGCTGGAAAACCATCGAGAAGCAAAGGAGCAGTGCATGACCGACGAAAGACAAGTACTTCAAGACATTTCTGAAGAGAGGCCCACCTCAGCCCGAATATATGATTACATGCTGGGAGGATACAACAACTTTGAGGTGGACCGTGTTGTAGGCCGGCAGTTTGTGGAGATTCTGCCCGATGCGCCGCTGATCATGCAAACTAACCGTGCTTTTTTGCGCCGGTCCGTTAGATTCCTCACCGCCCAGGGTATCGACCAATTTCTCGATATTGGCTCCGGCATACCGACGGCCGGCAACGTGCACGAGGTGGCCCAGGGAGAGAACCCGGATGCCCGGGTGGTGTACGTGGATAAGGACCCTGTCGCCGTGCGCCAGAGTGAGGAGATTTTAAAGGACAATTCTAATGTAGCGACCATCGAAGCTGACGCTCGCGATGTGCACTATATCCTCGAAAACTCCGAAACCCAGAGAATGCTGAACTTCGATAAGCCGGTTGCCGTGTTGATCTTGTCGGTTTTGCTTTTCGTTCCAGATGACCAGGAAGCATACAGCATGGTCGGTACTTTGAGTAACGCTCTGGTACCGGGCAGTTATTTAGCTATCTCACACGGAACTTCAGAAGGAGTACCCGAGGATCAGGCCGCTCGGGCCTTAAAGTTGTACACCGCGAGCGGCAACCCGATAAAATTGCGTTCACGCTCCGAAACTGCCCGGTTCTTTGAGGAATATGAGCTGGTGGACCCAGGTGTCGTCCGGCTTCCTTGCTGGCGGCCTGAGGGCCCAGAGGATCTTATGATCGACCGTCCAGAGTCCTCTGGTAACTACGGTGCCGTTGGACGCAAGCTGTAGAGAGGAATGCAGGTTGGTGAGTAGAGATCACCGCCGAAGTGGCAGCGGATATAATGTGAGAGCCGTGGTGGAGTGGGCAGGACTTAGGGATAATTTTGCGTAGCGATTACAAATCTTCAGACAAGCGAGTTATACGGGAGCTTCTGGAGGGTCGCCGGAGTGCAATCGCCGAGAGCTGGCACAGAGCGATTGCGGGTACAGGCTTTACTCCGCTCACGGTAGAAGAGGCCCGGCGCAACTTCGAAGAGTTGACGGGCAACGCTATCGCCCTGCTATCCGAAAAGCCATTTAAGCGTCACGAGGCAGAGAAGATAGGCGTGGCGGTGGCAAAGATGCACTTCCTAGGACCAGACGCGCTCGCCGGTACACAGGAAGTGCTCGGAAAAGAGCTCCTGAAAAACCTAAGGGCAGATCAAGTCGCCGTCCTTCAGGAGCGCCTGATGTCCGTGCTTTCTTCGGTAGCAGCCGGATTCTTCAAACAAGCGCGAGAGATGGTTCTCGCAGAGCAGGAGCGTACCAGAGCAGCGCTACTTGCTGAACGCAACCGCGTAGAGCAAGCCCTGCGCAGGAATGAAGCTAGTCTTGCAGAAGCACAGCGGATCGCCCACCTTGGTTACTGGCAGTACGACTTCGAGAATGACCGGATATATTGGTCGGATGAGGTCTACAGGATCTTCGGCGTAACTAGTGAACAATTCGGAGAGACGTTCGAATCTTATCGCACGTTTATTCATCCCGACGATGTTGCGGTCATCATAGAAGCCAGCCAGAAAGCGTTGCAGGGTGGCGGAAGGGTCACATACGAACATCGCATACTCCGACCCGACGGCGAGGAGCGTACGATCCAGCAGCACATGGAGTTCACGGTCGAAGACCAAGCCGCGTTCCAAAACTATCTTACAAACATGAACGTTGAGGACTTGGTCACCGGTAATGGAGACTACTTCACCTTGATCCGTATGTCTCTAGAGCATATGGGACAGGAGATCGGCAGCTCGGTTAGCCTCGTTGGCACCGTTCAAGACATTACGGAGCGAAAACAGCGGGAGAGGGAGCTACAAGAGGCAAGAAGGACTGCTGACGCGGCAAATCAAGCCAAGAGCGAATTTCTGGCGAACATGAGCCACGAAATCCGCACCCCCATGAACGGTGTGATTGGGATGACCGGGCTTCTGCTCGACACGAACCTAGACACCGAACAGCGCGAGTACGTCGAGACGGTGCGACGCTCGGGTGAGTCTCTGCTAACCATCATTAACGATATTCTGGACTTCTCGAAGATCGAAGCGGGCAGGATGGAGCTCGAAATCATAGACTTCGACCTCAAGATGGTGGTAGAAGAGGTGGTGAGCCTGTTCGCCGAGCGTGCTGAAAGCAAGGGAATAGAGCTGGCTGCGTTTGTTGACCCTGATACACCGGCGGGTGTAAGGGGAGATCCGGCACGTCTGCGGCAGGTCTTGATCAACCTTCTGAGCAACGCGGTTAAGTTTACCCACGAAGGCGAGGTGATCCTTCGGGCGACCGTGGATAGTGAGACAGAAGAAAATGTTACCGTTCGCTTTGAGGTGAAGGATACTGGGATCGGTATAAGCCCAGAACAGGGCCGGCGTCTGTTTCAGCCTTTTTCCCAAGCCGACACCTCGACCACCCGCCGCTACGGTGGCACTGGGTTGGGGCTTGTTATCTCCAAACAACTAGCTGATCTTATGGACGGAGAGATGCACTACAAAAGTGAACCAGGCCAGGAGAGCACATTCTGGTTTACGGTGCCGATCGAAAAACAAGCTAAAGACTCAACCCAGACGCTGCTCTCCCGCGCTGATCTCCGGGGTCTGCGGGTACTGGTCGTAGATGACAACGAGACCAACCGGCAGTTGCTGCACGAGGTCGTTATCTCCTGGAACATGGCGAACGGTACCGCTGAAGATAGTAACCAGGCGCTTCGTCTGTTGCGCTCGGCTGCTGGTAGAGGTGAGCCGTACGATGTGGCGATTCTCGACGCAGGCATGCCTGGAATGAATGGTATCGAGCTCGCCCGAAGGATCAAAGGCAGCCCAGTCTTATCCTCTACTAAGCTAGTGTTGCTGGTTCCTGTGGGCAGACGGGATCAGGAGGAAGAGGTTCGACGGGCAGGCGTTGAGGCTTACGTCTATAAGCCTGTGCGCCAGTCGGCACTCTACGATGCTCTTTCCAAGTTAATGAGTTCGCCAGAGGATTATGCTCACACCCCCCAAGACCACAACACGTTTATCGAACCCCATCAGACCTGGGAGGAGAAGGCTCAGCTAAGTAGTCAAATCCTGGTGGCTGAAGACAATCCAGTTAATCAGACAGTAACTGTGCGGATGTTAGAGAGACTCGGTTATCGAGCGGACGTTGCCGCCGACGGGCTTGAAGCAGTGGCAGCCCTTTCTCGCGTCCCATACGCCGCTGTGCTGATGGATATACAGATGCCAGAGATGGACGGCTACGAGGCTACCGCGGAGATCCGCCGGCGTGAGGAAGCAGAACGCCACACCCCGATTATAGCCATGACAGCCAACGCCATGCGAGGGGATAGGGAGCAGGCGCTTGAGGCCGGTATGGATGACTATATCGCCAAGCCGGTCAGACTGGAAGAGTTAGACGAGGTTTTGGGACGGTGGATCCACCGATCTTCCTCAGGGAGAAGGAATGACGAAGTAGAGGGCTCTGGAGCTGCAGAGGAGCTCGGGGATCCTGTCGATTTCACGATATTAGAGAGCCTACGTACCCTCCAACGGAAAGGTGAGCCTAGTCTCGTAAGCGAGATTGTTGGTCTCTTTCTGGATGATGTGCCTTCTCAACTAAAGGTTCTACAAGAGGCTACCGAGTCCGGCGATGCACAGGCTGTCGAACGCACCGCGCACAAGCTCAAGGGTAGCAGCGTCAACCTGGGCGCCCGGCTAATGGCCACTCTCTGTGGAGAGTTGCAGGATGCGGGCACCTCAGGCGATCTATCCCGCGCCCCGGATCTGCTCAGGAAACTGGAGTTCGCGTACGAGCGTGTACGCCCGACTCTTGAGGCACAGATAGACGATACCCAGGCACCGTGAAGATCCTCATCGCTGAAGATGACATTATCTCTCGCACGATCTTCCAGCGGGCCGTTGAGAATCTCGGCCACGAGTACTTGGTTGCGGAAGACGGGGACGAGGCTTGGAAGTTGTACCAAGAGAACCCGAGCATAGAGGTAGTCATAAGTGACTGGATGATGCCGGGTACGGACGGCCTGGAACTGTGTCGAAGAATCCGGGAGAACGAATTGGACACCTATGCCTACTTTCTCTTTCTCACCGCGCTTGAAGACAAAGAGCATTTGGTTACAGGTCTGCAGAGCGGGGCCGATGACTATCTAACCAAGCCTTTGGACCAGGCTGAGCTACAAGCGCGTCTTACAACAGCCTATCGCTTCACCTCGTTGCACCAGCGCCTCGCGGGGCAAAACGCGGAGTTGAAGAAGCTCAACCATCTGCTTTTCGAGCAGTCCCGCGAAGACCCGCTTACTAGCCTCGGCAATCGGTTAAAGATGAACGAGGATCTCGAGAAGCTCCACGGGCAGGTGCAACGCTACGGGCAAAGCTACGCGGCGGTGCTATGCGACGTAGATCGCTTCAAGGATTACAACGACCGCTACGGTCATCAGGCGGGCGATGAGTTGCTCAAGGAAGTTGCGAGAACTATCACATACCAGTGCCGAGAGGGGGACACAGCTTACCGCTACGGCGGAGAAGAGTTTCTCGTTATACTGCCAGAGCAGAGCTTAGAGAAAGCGGCGTCGGCAGCCGAGCGTCTGCGGCAGGCGGTGGAAGAGCTGGACGTAGAGCATAAGGACGGGGTTGCTGGGGTGGTGACGATCAGCGCAGGGGTGGCCATGCCTCCGAATAAAGCGAAGCAAACTCCACACGGTTTACTGGCAGAGGCCGACAAAACACTCTACCGGGCCAAGATGGCAGGACGCAACAGGGTAGCTCTGAATATGGGAGCGCGGGACCCACGATACTCATGTTAATCAAGTGGCTCGAAGACGAACATGGTTACTCGCTGGTCGAAGTACTTGCGGCGATTATGATGATGGCGCTCGCTATCCTGCCCATGATAAGGCTAGTTATCAGAAGTGTAGACACATTGCGCAAATAGCTAGGATAATCGCCTCTCCTGGGGTCCTTGTACAAAAGCACGCTCAGTCAACTCTTGCATCTGGCAGACGTACTGGCTCGTAGACCAGCCGCGGTCGATTGTGAGGCTCGGAGTGCGAGTAGCAACTGATACTGTTGGCGAATTCGTTAAAGGCGCCAAAAGGAAGACGAAGCCTGATCTTTCCGGGTTCGACAATGGCTTGGAAACGGCGCCCAAATCCTCCCTCGAAGCTCGCCAGCAGTAGCCAAAGTTAACAAGAGACAAAACTCTCACTAAGAGACAAAACCCTCGCTTCGGTTTGAAAACCAAAGTGAGAAACAAGCGACAGCCAGCAAAAGCTCTACCACCATTGCGAGCAGAATGCCAAGACCTGCAAAGCCGCGAACAAGCTCGAAAGCACCTAACACCAAAAGGCCTAGCTGTGCCGTACCAATACCTAAGATAACGGCTTGCCTGGCGTTAGAGTGCTCAGCATTTCGGATTACACAAGCTATAACGGCATATCCTAGAAAAAGCATGGCAGCACGGCGAGCTAGGAAATAAGCTGAGGCATTGCCCTCAACTTCAAACAACATGAAAACCAGTTGAGGTGCTAAAAGTAAAGTGATGAACAGCAAAAAAGAGATAATAGAAGACACAATACTCAAGGTACGGAATCTAATCACCAGAGGCGGTTAGCCTCACACCACGTCGCGGCCGCATTTGCATTCTCTTCGCAATTAATCCACCTGTGGATCCTGCCAGGAGAGTTCGTAGTCCGGCCGTCGAGTGGCTCTTGCATACTCCTGGCGGCCATCTGCCAGGGCTTTCTAGCAATGACCCTGCTGTTCGGTCCCGGCAAGTGGATGGTGCGCTTTGGCATCCTGCTCAACACGTGCGTCGTGCTCACCTGGATAGTAACCCGCTTCCTCGGGTTTTCGGCAGTGCTTGGGTTCGCGCGTTTGCCGGTGGAACCGCTTAACCTCACCGTCACCGTGGCGGAGGTCGCGCTGCTCGTGCTGCTGTTCAGGATCGGCCAAAACCTGAGAGCCATCCGTAAAGGCCGGCGGGCGCGCTGAGAATTGCTGAAATCGAATTCAAGAAAGGAAAGCACATTAATGATGGATCTTTTATCAAAGATAAGTTGGTGGCGCGTTTTGGTAGCGACTATGATCGCCTACCTGGCGAGCTTTATTCTGACCGTCGCACTGATTCTCGTCTACACGCTGTTCACCATCTGGCAGGGACCATCAAACGGAACTTCCGTTGACTGGTTTTCCAGCAGTGTCGGAACCTGGTCCATGCCCGTTCTGACGTTCTTCGCCGCTGCATGGGCCGCGCGCAAAGCGGAGCATTCAGTCGCCATCCTGCACGGGTTGGTGGTTGGCTGGCTCGTTGCCCTTGTCTTCGGCCTTATTTTCTTCTGGCCTTTCAGTCTGGCTACACTAGTGCTGTTCGCGCTTATGATCGTAGCCGGCTCACTGGGGGGAGTGATCGGAGCTAGATTCCCAAAGCGCGCGGGAAGGCCGAGCCTCTGATTCTTGGAGAGTCGGATGTTACCGTGCCGGATTTTGTTGGCACGGTAAGGAAGGGATAAATAAGGCGTGGCCGCAGGATTTCTCACCGATGAGCAGAGCCAAGCCTATGGCCACTACACGAGCGAACCTTCCGCCGAGCAGCTCGCGAGATACTTTGACCTCGACGACGCTGACAAGCGTCTGATAGCACTACGAAGAGGAAACCAGAATCGCCTTGGTTTCGGATTGCAGCTAACGACCGTGCGTTTTCTCGGAACCTTCCTCGCCAATCCCACCGACGTGCCAGAAGGAGCCGTTTCGTACGTGGCGGCCCAGCTCGGCGTGGACCCGGACTCTCTCGCACGCTATTCACAGCGCCCGGCTACCCATAACGAACACGTCGCCGTTATCCGTCGGGCCTACGGCTATAAGAAATTCGGGGAGCAGCCGGAGCACTTCCACCTTCTGCGCTGGCTCTATGGGAGGGCTGGCTCTCCGCCGAGCGTCCGAGCGTACTCTTCGACCTGGCAACCTCTTGGCTTGTAGAAAGAAAGATCCTGCTGCCGGGGCCAACGGTCCTCGTCCGGCTCGTGACCCGGGTACGGGACTCCGCCAACAAAAGACTTTACCGTCTGCTTTCAGACTTTGCGCATGAGGATCAAAGGGTGCGACTGGAACGGCTGCTCTCGGTCGAGGCTGGTACCCGCCAGACTACCCTCGACAGGCTCCGGCGAGCCCCGAGCCGCATTAGTGGAGCAGAGCTGGTGAGGGCGCTGAACAGGCTGCGGGAGGTACGCGCTCTAGGGACGGGATCGTTCGACCTTTCCCGGGTGCCACCCGGAAGGGTGGACACACTTGCGCGGGTGGCGGTCTCCGTCAAGGCCCAGTCGATCAGTAGAATGTCAGAGGAGAGGCGCATCGCCACCCTCGTTGCCTTCACTCGCAAGCTGGAGGCAGCAGCCACTGACGACGCCCTGGATCTCTTCGACCGTCTCGTTGGTGACCTCGTCTCCCAGTCTCAAGGGGCAGAGCGTAGGGAGCGCATGCGGACCATAAAGGATCTCGACGTCGCGGCCCTCACTCTCCGAGAAGCCTGCGAGCTGCTGCTCGACTCCGAGCTTTCCGACGAACAGAGTCTTGGGAAAGTAAGGACACAGGTCTTTGCGCGTACGGGCGAACAGGAACTATTCTAGGCAGTTACCAGGGTCGGAGAGATAGCACGCCCACCAGAGGAAGATCATCAGAAGGAACTCTTACGACGGTGGCAGACCGCAAGGGGCTTCCTGCCCGACCTGCTCGCCGCAATGGAATTCCAAGGCACCCAGGCCGCCGAGCCGATTTCGGAAGCACTCGACTACCTCAAAGGCATCGACTGGAAAAGCCGCAGGAGCGTAGACGACGCGCCCATGTCGGTAATGAGCAAGGGCTGGCAGCGTCTCGTAATAGATGAGAGCGGCAAGGTGGACCGCAAAGCCTACTCTTTAAGAATGCTCGAAACATTACAAGATGCACTAAAACGCCGCGATGTCTACGTGTACCCGAGCGAGCGCTACGCCGACCCGCGAGCAAAGCTCCTCTCCGGGGAGGCGTGGGAGGCGGCGAGGCCAGGCGTTCTTCGTGCCCTGGAGCTGCCGACCTCTCCGGAGGAGTACCTGCAAGAATTCGGCGAGCGCCTAGATAAAGCATACCGCCGCACCGCACATAACTTACCAGAGAACGCCGACATCACCATAAACAGAGATGCGAAAGGCAAAGACTCTTTAGACATCTCGCGCCTGGACGAACTGGAGGAGCCCGCATCCCTGATCGAGCTCAGGAATACCCTCGGCCGGATGCTGCCCCGGGTGGACCTGCCGGAGTTGCTCCTGGAGATGCACGAGAGGAGCGGGTTCGCCGACGCCTTTACCCACGTCGCCGAGGGCGGTCATCGCGTGGAGGACCTACACGAGAGCGTCTGCGCAGTCCTGATCGCCGAGGCATGTAACGTAGGCCTTGAGCCGCTGATCGAGCCCGGGAACCCGGCGCTCACCAGGAGCCGCCTATCCTGGGTGGCGCAGAACTACTTCCGGGCCGACACCCTAACTGAGGCGAACGCCCGCCTCGTGGATGCCCAGGCCGCGATACCGCTGACGGAGGTCTGGGGCGGCGGGGAGCTCGCCTCGGTGGATGGCTTGCGGTTCGTAGTCCCTGTGAGGACGATAAACGCCGGTCCAAATCCCAAATACTTTGGCCGCGGCCGAGGGATTACCTATCTCAACTACGTAAGCGACAAATCCACCGGCTTTCACGGCATGGTCATCCCCGGAACCCTGCGGGACTCTCTGTTCGTGCTGGACAGTCTGCTGGAGAACCGTACGATCCTGGAGCCGGTCGAGGTGACGTCGGACTCGGCTGCCTACTCAGACATTATATTTGGCATCTTCGCCCTGCTCGGTTACCAGTTCAGCCCTCGGCTTGCAGACGCAGGCGAGGCCCGTTTCTGGCGCATCGAGAAAGAGGCCGACTATGGTTCCTCGAACGAGATCTCCCACAACCGGATCAAGGTAGAGCTGATCGCCGACAACTGGGACGAGCTCCTGAGGGTGGCTGGCTCCCTCAAACTTGGAACGGTCACCGCTTCGGAGTTCGTCCGCACCCTGCAAGTCGGCTCTCGTACCTCGACTATCGCCGTCGCCATCGCGGAGTTAGGCCGCATCGCCAAGAGTCTTTCGCTGCTCTCGTATGTAGATGATGCCGCGCATCGCAGAAGGATACTCGTCCAACTCAATCGCCACGAGAAACGCCACGAGCTCTCCCGCAAGATCTTCCACGGTCAGCGGGGAGAAGTAAGGAAACGCTACCGGGAAGGACAGGAGGACCAGCTCGGCGCGTTGGGATTGGTGGTCAACGCCGTCTGCCTGTTCAACAGCCTCTATCTCGACGAGTCGGTCCGGCGCCTGCGAGAAGAGAGAAAAGCAGCGGCCGACGAGGACCTCGCCAGAGTGTCGCCACTAGCCCGGGAGCACGTGCGCGTGCTCGGCCGCTACCACTTCATCCTAGATAAGTCGGTGGCTGGAGGCGACCTACGCCCCCTACGGAACCCGGCGGAGCCCGACGAGTATGAGTTCCCGCTTCCCGAATCTGGCGAACCGTCGCTCTAGTCGCTCTAACTCCATAAGTTAAGAACTTTAGGAACAGTGCGTGACCTACCAAGCCACGTGTGCATAGTGTTGCTAACAACCCTTAGCGTAGGATCCTGCGCGGTTGCTGCTCGTACTCCGTGTTGAAGGGGCAGGTTCTTTCGGTGCGGGATTGAGCCGCTTCCTGAACAAGAATGGTGTCGAGGTCCTCGAAGTGGGCCGACCAAAGCGCCGAGACCAACACCGCTCGGGTAAGTCCGATCCCATTGACGCAGAGCTCGCTGCAAGAGCCGTGCTGTCAGGCACAGCCATCGGCGAGACTAAGGGAACGGAGGGACGAGTCGAGATGATTCGTGTGCTGCGCGCAGCTCGCCGCTCTGCCGTAAAGGCGCGTGCCCAAGCCGCCAACCAGCTCAAAGCGATGCTCATCACCGTCCCGGAGGGTTGAGGGCCGAGTTGCGCAAACTCTCCACGGCGAAGTTGGTTCGCAAGGCCGCGAGCTTCCGCCCAGGCGATGTCCCAGACGACGTCGCGGCAGCCACCAAGTTCGCTCTCCGCTCTGTCACCCGCCGTCACCTTGATCTCTCCGCGGAGATTCGCGAACTCGATGGGCAGTTGAAGCGAGTGGTTACGGAAACTGCCCCCGATCTGGTAACGGTACATGGCATCGGGATCGACACAGCGGCGACACTTCTGGTCGCGGTGGGACAGGACCCTCGACGCCTAAAGAGTGAAGCAGCCTTCGCCCACATGTGCGGTGTCGCACCGATTCCGGCCTCCTCCGGTAAGGTGGTCAGGTATCGCCTCAACCGACGGGGCAACCGTGACGCTAACCGGGCTTTGCACGTTGTCGCCGCGGAGCGCATGAGTCGAGACGAACGCACCCGCGAATATGTAGTGAAGCGTACCTCGGAGGGCAAGTCTAAACGCGAGATCATGAGGTGCCTCAAGCGATACATCGCCTGCGAGGTCTACCGGATCCTCGTCCCGACCGTAGCTCCAATGGGGTCGCTTTCGGCCCCTTGACTAACATAGGAGCTTCGGTTAGAGCGACCGTAACGCTCCGAGCCAGCATCTACCCGAGCCAGTAGATAAGATGATGTTTCGGTCCACGCCCACACCGGACCAGCCTACCCAACTAAATACACCCGGCTGAACCGATTACTCGATGGTGTCGAGAGCAGCCAAGGCGTCGAAGGCGGCCGCGATGTAGTAAGCGAGAGGCTCCCTAGCTTGCTCTTGTTGCCACTGATCCAGGGCGGTGTCGAGTGCGAGTAGAGCGGCACCTGCCAGGAGGGAGGCCGCATGACGATTAGCCCTGGACATGGTCCCGATGAGCGCGTCGGTGAGCTCAATGCGGGCGGCGAAGTCATCCTCGACCGCGGCAGCGTGAAGGGCTTCGGTTGCGTAGATGTAGCTGACACGCTTCAGTTGAAATTTCAGGTCATCGTCGTAGCGACTGGCGAGTGTATCTATGAAAGCGTCGCGCAAGGCCGGAAGGGGCGTCTGGTTCCGTAGACGGTGGGCGAGATCCTGATCCAGGGCGGCATCGTGCTCGTCCCAGAGCACGAGCTGCTCCTTGGTGCCAAAGTGACGGAACACCGTCGACTCCGCCATCCCAACCTCATCCGCAATGTCGCCGACGGTGACGTTGTCAAAACCGTGCCGCCGAAACAATGCGAGGGCCGTTCTCTGCGTCTCGCGCATCGCGGCGCGCCGGTTGCGTTCTCTGAGACCCATATAGATATTCTAGCATTACTGCGAGTTTGATTTAATTCGCTATTGACTTGCAATATGCTACTGACTAGCGTAAAGTCGTTGTATGGCAATCAGAGGTCAAACTCGGGAACGGGCTCCGGTGGCTACTGGTGGCCGAATCAGTAACCTCGACGTGGTTCGGGGTGCGGCGGTTCTCGGGATTTTGGGCATGAACGCGGTGTCTTTCGGTCTCGGGACCGCTCCGTACTTCAACCTCGATGCCGGTGGCTCGTGGTACTGGTGGGATTGGGTGGTGGGCGGCTTCGGTGAGGTGTTCATCGATCAGAAGTTCATGGGTATCTTCTCTATGCTGTTTGGCGCCGGAATCGTGTTGTTCTACGAGCGAGCGACGGCGAAGGGTCGGGCGGCGGGACGTCTCAGCCTCTGGCGCAACGCGCTGCTGCTCGTCATCGGGCTGGCTCATAGCTTGCTTTGGGATGGCGATGTGCTGGTGGTGTATGCACTGGCTGCGCCGATCTTGATCGCCATGCGGAACCTGCGGCCGGGTGTGCTCTTCGCCACCGGTGGGGCAGCCATGTTGGTGTCGCCAGCGATCGCGCTCTGGGCTCAGACCACTATCGGACAATACGGCATAGGGCTGGGCGAGTATTGGATCGGCTCTGGTCCGACCTCGGGCGCCGTTGGATTGTTCCTCTACGCTGACTTCTTTTTCCGGGCGCTCGGGATGATGTTATTCGGCGTTGCCCTCTACCGGAACGGCGTCATCACTGGTTCCAGACCGTCGGTGTACTATCGTCGCCTGGCGTGTTGGGGGCTCGGCATCGGGCTCCCGCTGGCCATGGCGGGTCTGATCCTGGTTGCCATCAATGGCTTCTCGGAAGATGTGGTGCTGGTTGGGAGCATTCCTAATACCATCGGGACCTTCCCCGCAGCCACCGGCTACCTGGCCCTGATCACCTTGTGGAACCTCGGGCCGAAGACCTGGTTCCACGAAAGGTTACAGGCCGTGGGACAGATGGCGCTCACCAACTATCTGTCCCAGACTGTCATCAGTATCTCGGTGCTGAGAGGTCTGTTCGAGTCGGATCAACTCTCCCGGTCGGGCATCTTAGGATTTGTAGTAGTCGTATGGGTACTACAACTCTTCTGGTCGCACGCCTGGCTGCGTCGGTTCCGGTTCGGGCCGGTCGAGTGGCTCTGGCGGTGCGCGACCTACCGGTCCTGGCAGCCGATCCGGCGTCGGGACAAAGAACAGATCAATGAGTAGCCGTAAGCGTCGCCTGGCGATTGCCATACTTGCGGCACTCATCGTAATCGGTGGCGTCTTCGTGCACATCGCCAAGCAGAACGCCTATGACTTTCGCACGGAATCTTTCACCTTCAGCCACGCCGGCGACGACTTGACCGGCACGCTCACACTTCCGGAAGGCGGCGGACCATTCGGCGTTGTGGTCTTTATCCACGGCGACGGTGCGATCAACGCCGACCACGATGGTGGCTACCGGCCAATCTGGGAAGCTGTGGCAGACGCCGGCTATGCCTCGGTTTCGTGGGATAAGCCCGGCGTCGGAAATTCGACCGGCAACTGGC
The DNA here is from genome assembly GCA_965214475.1 of Rubrobacteraceae bacterium. Lineage (GTDB taxonomy): Bacteria > Actinomycetota > Rubrobacteria > Rubrobacterales > Rubrobacteraceae > SIRX01. The sequence continues at coordinate 1,971,532 of OZ243953.1, forward strand.
TTGACCAGAGCATGCAAGACCGCGCCGACGAAGCCAACGCAGCCATCGCCGCACTAGACGATCACGATGAAATCGACAAGACCCACGTTGGGCTATGGGGCGCCAGCCAGGCCGGGTGGGTTCTGCCTCTCGTTGCTGAGAACCACACACCCGAGTTCGTGATCGCCATGTCCCCGGCCATCAACTGGAACAGGCAGGGCCGTTACCTGACCGAGGTCCAGATCGAAGAGAGAGATGCGACTCCCCAAGTCCGTCGGCTCGTTCGGGAGCGGGAAGAAGCCGGCTACGAATTGCTGCGAGCCAGCGCACCATATTCCCGGTACCTGCAGTTGGTCGAGAATCAGGATCCTAGACTCGAACCCTACTTCGGAACCATGACTGTCGAACGCTGGCGATTCGCCTTGCTCAACTTCGGAGTCGACGCCACCGAAGCACTGAGCAACCTTGACGGCGTGCCGGTAATGCTCCAACTAGCCGGCCAGGATCACAACGTAGACGTTGCCGAAACTGAGAAGGTCTACCGATCCGTGCTCGGCGGCGATTGCCTCACCATCGTCCACTACCCGAACGCCACCCACAGCCTCGTCATAGCCAAAGTAGAGAACTCGCCGATACGCCTGTGGACAACGGCCATCTTCTCCCCCCACCGCATCTTTGCCGACAACTTACTCTCCGATACAGCCGGGTTTGTGCGAGCTCCACAGTGCCACCGCGAAGACTGATCGCAGCGCGTTCAACTCGTAAGAGAACTAACCTTCTGTTACGAGTTTCTGCTACTATTCCCGCCTTGTAGACCCGAAACGGGCCAAATGAGGCTGGAAAACTCGTAACAGAAAAGTTTGGGAGGTCGGAATGTCCGAGATCGGGGCGCAAAGCGAGGGGCGGAACCTGCGGCTGGTCGGAGAGGAAGAGGCTGGTTCCGAGGACCTGGTAGGAGAGTACCTACTTACTCTGGAAGGTAGATCGGCTCTGACGGTCGAGGTGTACACGAGGATTTTGAGATCGCTCGCCGGACGGGTGGCCGAGAGGCCTGGTGGTTCGAGTGGCTTCCATCCTGAGCTCCTTACCCGGACGGCGCTTGAGACCTACCTCAAGGAGCTTGAAGCCCGAGGCTACAGCGTGAGCCACCGTTCCCGGGTTAAGTCCGTGGCTTCTGGGTTTGCCCGGTGGCTGATCGAAGATAAGGGACTTCTTAGGCGGAACCCCACGCGTGGCGTTGAGGTACCCGCCCAGGCCTTGCTTGCTCCAAGGAGGCTTTCTCATGACCAGCGCTACGCGCTGAAGAACCTCGTTGAGCGAGATAGCAAGATCAGGAGCGAGGCACTGTTCTCGTTGGGGTACTGGGCCGCATGCAGGGTCTCCGACGTCTCTAACCTAAAGCTGGAGAACGCCCACATCAGTCCGAAGATCGGCTGGGTCAGGGTGGGCCACAAGGGCGACAAGGTACGCGATATAGATCTGCTCAACGAAGCTCGCCGACCACTTTTCGAGTATCTTGGTCAGCAGGAGCGAGATTCGCACAGTCCCTACGTCTTCACCTCACAGCGCTCTCCTCGGCTCACAGAGGCAGGCGTTCACCACTGGCTCAGGGCACTCAAGAAGAAGGCTACCAAGGACGAGTGGGAACTAATCTCCGACGTCACGTTCCACGACCTGCGTCACGACTTCGCCCACCAGGCCAGGGCAGCCGGGTGGACCGTGGAGGAGGTCGCCTACTATCTCGGGCATACGACAAAGAAGGGAACGCCCGCCGTCCAAACCACTGTGCGTTACACGCAGGTCAGCCGCGAGGAGGTTAAGGAGAAGCTGAGAAGCGTAGGTGGTTAGGAGGACCAGGATGCCTACACACGAACTACTGACCCCGGCACAGCGAGCGAGGTTTGCCGAGATCCCTGCGGACCTGGACGATAGGCTCATGGCCCGCCACCACACCCTCTCCAAATCAGAGCTCTACGCTGTCCGAAAACGCCGTGGGCCGGAGAATCGTCTCGGCTTCGGTGTTCAGCTTGCCTTGTTGAAATTTCCTGGCAGGCCTTTACGTCCCGCCCAACAGGTGCCGGAGAAGATAGTCCGCTACGTTGCCTCCCAGATCGGTGTGGACCCGACGGTTGTGGATGTTTATGCCAGAGGCCGTGACACTACCCGCCGCGAACACTTCTCCGAGATTATCAGGGTTTTCGGCTTCAAGCCCTTCGATGCTTCCGGCTATCGGGAGCTCTCGCGGTGGCTCGGGCAAGTGGCCGCAGGAACCGACTCAGGCCCGGCACTGGTGGAAGCGGTGCTTGCGGAGATGCGCCGGCGGAAGATAGTCATCCCCGGCATCTACACGGTGAAGAGGCTTGCATGGGAGTCTCGGCGCCGGGCGCACGCATTGGTGGAGAGAAAGCTGACCGATGGACTCTCCGAAGAGCAACTCGAACGCATTGATGCTCTGTTGCTCACCGCCTCGGACACCACCCGGAGCGATTTAGTGTGGCTCCGGCAGCCACCTGGCGCACCTTCGCCGCCCAACTTCCAGGAGGTGATCGAGCGACTCTCGTTCGTGAGGTCACTGGGCCTCTCCGCCAATGCTGCGAGAGAGGTTCATCAGAACCGTCTCTCACGATTGGCCGCTGAAGGAGCGAGGATGACGTCGCAGAACCTCGCCACACTGGAGAAGGGCCGGAGGCGGGCGACGTTGATCGCCTATCTGCTCCAACGGGCCGCAGAACTCACCGACGAGGCGCTAGAGATGCACGAACGGATTATGGCCCAGACGTTCTCGGAATCGGAGAACAAGAGAGACCAGAACTTCAAGGCACGCGGCAAGGCCATAAACAAGAAGCTGGGCGAGTATGCGGGCGTCGGCAACGCACTCATCGCCGCCCGGGAAGCAGGTCTCGACCCCTACGAGGTGCTCGAAACGGTGCTGCCCTGGGAGAGGTTCGTAGAGAGTGTCGCAGAAGCCGAGGATCTGGCGCTGCCGGCCGCCTTCGACTACCTGGAACATATCGAGGATTATTACAGCAAGCTCCGCAAGTACGCGCCGCTCCTTCTGGACTCTTTCGACTTTTCGGCCGCTCCGCCCGGCGAGCCTCTGCTGGAAGCTGTAGAGGTGTTGAAAGACCTCAACGCCACCGGTAGGCGCAAGGTTCCGGAAGATGTACCGACCTCGTTTGTAAAACCCCGCTGGGAGCCGTACGTGTTCGGCGAAGATGGTGCAATAAACCGGCGTAACTTCGAGATAAACCTGCTCTCCGAGCTAAAGGACAACCTCAAGAGCGGGGACGTGTGGGTCTCAGGCTCGAACAAGTTCAAGGACTTCGAGGATTACCTGATTCCGAGACCAGTATGGGAGGAGATGCGCGAAAGCTTCACCAGTGACCTTCCGGGCGACATCGACTCGGACCCGAGGGCATACCTCAAGCACAAGAGTACCCGGCTTCACGAGCAGCTCTGCCGGGTGGCGCGACGGTTGCCTCGCGGTCTACTGGAAGGTATCAGGCTCAAAGACGGGAAGATCAAGGTTACCCGCCCAAAGAGGACGGAGCCCAAAGGCATGAAAGAGTTCCGGCGCAGGATCTATGGCTTTCTACCAAGGATCCGGCTCACCGACCTGATCGTAGAGGTAGACTCCTGGACCCGCTTCTCCAAACACCTCACACACGTAAGAAGCGGCGAGCCCTGCACCAACAGGGAGCTCATCTATGCGTCGATTCTGGCTGACGGGACCAACCTTGGGCTGACCAGGATGGCCGAGGCCACCGACGATCCGCGTGTCTCTTACAAGCGTCTCGCCTGGGCCGCCGACTGGCACGTAAGGGAGGAGACCTACCAGAAGGCCATAGCCGAGATAGTCAACGCCCACTACCGGCTACCCCTCTCTTCTCACTGGGGTGGGGGAACGACCTCTTCGTCCGACGGGCAGATATTCTTCGCTGGGGATCCACGCGATGCCCTCTCGCAGACCAACGCCAAGTATGGTCGCGGGCGCGGTGTAATCTTCTACACCCACATCTCGGACCAGTACGCACCCTTCTACTCCAGGGTCATAAACACCACGGTAAGGGACGCCACTTACGTACTCGACGGCCTCCTCTACCACGAGAGCGATCTCAAAATAGAAGAACATTCAACCGACACTGAAGGTTTCACCGACCAAATGTTTGGAGCAACGAATCTCTTGGGCTACCGGTTCGCCCCCAGGATGCGCAAGATCAACACTAGAATAATCGCCACCCAGTGGGACGAGGTCTTGAGGCTCATGAGCTCGATAAAGACCGGAACTGTAACGGCCTCGCTGATCCTCAGGAAGCTGGCAAACTATCCCCGTCAGAACGGATTGGCCAAGGCTCTGCAGGAGATAGGCAAGATAGAGCGTTCTCTATTCATGCTCGACTGGTACGAAGACCTGGACCTCAGGGTCCGCATCAACGCCAACCTAAACAAAGGTGAGGCCCGCAATGCCCTAGCCCGGGCCGTCTTCTTCAACCGCCTCGGCGAACTCCGAGACCGCTCCTACGAAGATCAGATGAACCGCTCTAGCGGACTAACCTTTCTTTGTGCGGCCATAGCCATGTGGAACGCCGTCTATCTCGGAAGAGCGGTCGAGACGCTGCAAATGATGGGCGAAGACGTGCCCGACGAATATCTCGCCCACCTCTCGCCGTTTGAGTGGGAGCACATAACCCTCACTGGCGTCTACCACTGGAACCTCGACTCACCGCCGGCACGATCTGAAGAGTACCGGCCTCTACGAAACCTGCCTATTATCGCTGGATAGCCGCCACCAAATTGCTACTGTTGCGCAGTCCCAAAGAACAGTTGTCGCAAGCTAAACGTACACTTTACCCGAGATCATGTCTTGTACCGAACTACGGACCTCTTGTACCTCTTGAAGCTCCTCTTCTTCCTCTTTCTCGATGGAGCCGCCCTTCTGGTCGCCTACCGGTGGGGTACCGTGTAGGAAGAACTCGGCTGGGAGTGGGGAACCGTAGAAGATGATGCCCTGCTCCAGATTCTCTTCGGACCAGGTCACCGGCTTCCAGTCGGGGTCGAGGATCAGGTACCCTGCGTCTCCGAAGAGTTCGACACGGTTGCCGCCCGGCTCGAAAGCGTATAGGAAAAGAGCCTGGCTGATGCCGTGCTTTCCCGGTCCGGCCTCTATCTGGATGCCGTACTCGGAGAAAACTTCGGCGATGTCGGAGTTGTGTTGGGGTATGCCGTACCAGTAGCAGAGGTGGTGGAAACGTCCTCTCGCCCCTGTCTGGTCGCCCATAAAAGCCAGCTCATGCACGAGTGGGCTGACGCTTAACCACGCTCCAGCCTCGCCGCCCTCGCCCAAGACGATGTTCTCGCGCAGGCGGAAGCCCAGGTTCTCCTGCATGAATTCCCTGTTCGCTGTGACGTCTGTAGCCATCAGGTTTACGTGGTCCAGCCTGCGTACCGGTATGCCACTCAGGGGCCGCTTCTGGGGGCGGTTGAGCAAGCCGCTCTTCTTTTCTTCCGGTATCTGGGCGTACTCTATGTCCCAGAGGACTTCCATCTCGTGGCCGTCGGGGGTTTCGAACCGGTAGGCCGGGCCGTGACCCTGGTCACCGTCGATCCAACCCTTGCCCGCCCCGCTGTTCTCAAGGGCCTGCACCCGGCGCTCCAGGGCCTGCGGTGAGGAAGTGCGCCAGGCGCAATGGGCCATACCCGCCTCTGCGGACTCGGTGACCTTAAGGGTGTGGTGGTACGAATCCTCGTAGGCTCGCAAGTAGACTGACTGCCCGTCGCGCCCGGTCTCCTCCAGGGCTAGAAGATCCTTGAAGAACCACAACGTTTCGTCGGGTTTGGGGGTCAGGATTTCGACGTGAGCCAACTGGGCTACGTCGAAGATCGGCTCTTTGAATTGGTCCTCGATCATAGTGCTCCTTTCCTAATTCGAGCCCCGAGCTATGACCGGAGACTCTACTCCACCTAAATCTGTTCTTCTTATCTTCCCGGTGTCGCTTCCTTCAATTCCCATTGTTACCCAAGGACCAAGGTCGTGGCAATAGTATCGTTCGTCATAATCGAACTAGACGAGAATTCGAGAAATAATCTTTCAAGTTCGTCATCAACGAACGATATTGTTGTTGCTGTAGGCACCGACAGGTAACCTTCGATTCATAAGAAAGGTTGGTGAGAGGGAAGTGCAAACCGTAGAGAAGGCCGGGAGAGTATTGAACTTGTTCTCCGTGGAGAAACCCGAGTGGGGCGTGAGCGAGGTCGCCGAGTGGCTCCGGTATCCGAAATCTAGCATCTCCGAGATGATGAGCGCGCTTGCGCATCAAGGACTATTGCAGCGGACGGGAGATCGGAAATACCGATTGGGTTGGCGGATTATGGCTATGAGCCGCGTGCTTCTGGAGACCACGGAGTTTCGGGATGAGGCGCGGCGTGCGATGGAGCATTTGGTTTCCCTCTTTGGAGAGACGGTCCATCTTGCGGCCCTGGAGCGCGGGCAGGTTATCTACGTGGAGAAGTTGCGGGGTACGCGGGCGGTACAGGTCTCGGTGACCGCTGTGGGCGGCAAGTTCGCGGCCCACGCCAGTGCCGTCGGTAAGGCACTTCTCTCCTACCGTCCGTGGGAGGAGGTCGTCGAGATATTCGAGGTGGAGGGCATGCCGGCACTCACGCCCAACACCATTACTACGCTGGACGACTTCCGCGAAGAGCTTGACGGCGTGCGCAGAAAGGGGTACGCCCACGATATCGAGGAGGCTGATCTCGAACTGTGTTGCGTTGCGGCCCCGGTAAAGGACTACACCGGGGAGGTAGTGGCATCCATGAGCCTCTCGGTACCTGCCTACAGATTTTGGGACAGCGAAGAGAAGTACCGTCATGAGCTAATGAAGACGTGCGTTCGGGCATCCCAGAACTTGGGATACGCGGGGCCCAGACATCGTCCGGGCAGAAGGCTGTCGAGGGAGGTCTTGGGTGGCAGAGCAAGTGGCTGACAAGGGACGGGTGAAGGTCGCCATTGTGGGCTCGGGGAACATCGGTAGTGACCTGATGTACAAGTTGATCGGGAATCCGGGCTGCATGGAACTGGCCGTGGTGTCTGGGATCGATCCGGATTCGGAGGGATTGAAGAGGGCGGAGGAAGAGGGGATAGCTACTACCAGCGACGGTATAGAGCCGTTACTGGAGGACCCCGACGTAAAGATCGTCTTCGATGCCACGAGCGCCAGGGCGCACGTCAGACACGCCAAGCTTTTGCGCGAGGCCGGCAAGATCGCCGTGGATCTCACCCCCGCCGCCCGCGGGCCATACGTCGTGCCGGTGACGAACCTGACCGAGCACCTGGATAAGCACAACGTCAACCTTCTGACCTGTGGTGCCCAGGCCACGGTACCCATGGCGCACGCTATCTCACGGGTAACCCCGGTTGCGTACGCAGAGATGGTTAGCACCGTCGCCAGCCTGTCTGCCGGGCCGGGCACCCGGCACAACATCGACGAGTTCACGGTAACCACGGCTCGCGGACTCGAACAGGTCGGCGGAGCACAGCGTGGGAAAGCGATCATCGTCCTGAATCCCGCGGACCCTCCCATAATGATGCGCAACACGGTGTACGTGGTGCCGGAGGGAGATTTCGACGAAGGTGAGGTGGTTCGCTCGGTGGAGAAGATAGTGGCCGAGGTCCAGAAGTACGTGCCGGGCTACCGGCTCAAGGACGAGCCGGTCTTCGACGTGAAGGAGACGCCATGGGGCGAGAAGCGAGTGGTGGTGTTGCTTCTGGAGGTGTCGGGGGCGGGAGACTTCTTGCCCAAGTACGCCGGGAACTTGGACATCATGACCTCGGCGGCGCGGGGTGTCGGCGAGCAGTTCGCCTGTTATCTCTTGAGGAAAAGGGAGGTGTTGGCATGAAGGCGCCCAGGGTCACCGACACGTCCTTGCGCGATGGCTCCCACCCGATGGGACACCAGTTTACGAAGGAGCAGGTGCGCGACGTCGCGCGGACGCTCGACGAAGCCGGGGTGCCGGTGATCGAGGTCTCCCACGGAGACGGGCTCGCGGGCGCCTCTATCCAGTACGGCTTCTCGAAGACCTCGGAGATGGACCTGATCTCAGCAACCCGAGACGTCTGTGAGCGGGCGAGGATCGCCGCGCTTCTCCTGCCCGGCATAGGTACGCGGGAAGATCTGAAGGAGGCGGCCGAACGCGGGGTGCAGATCGTGAGGATCGCCACCCAATGTACCGAGGCCGACATCTCCGAAGAACATTTCGCGGCAGCCAAAGAGCTGGGGCTGGAGGCGATAGGCTTCCTGATGATGGCCCACCTGCGCCCGCCCGAAGTGCTGGCCGAACAGGCGAAGCTGATGGAGTCCTACGGAGCCGACTGCGTCTACGTGGTCGATTCCGCCGGCGCGCTGCTCACCGATGGCGTCCGCGACAGAGTAGGAGCGCTCAAAGAAACCCTCTCGTGCGAGGTGGGTTTTCACGCGCACGATAACCTCGGTCTGGCCGTCGGCAACACAATCGCGTCGTTGGAGGCGGGCGCCGATCAGGTCGACGGTTGTCTGCGAGGACTCGGAGCGGGAGCGGGCAACGCACCGACCGAGCTCCTGGCTGCAGTGCTCGACCGCCTGGTCGTCAACTCCGGCCTCGACGTCTTCGCGCTCATGGACGCCGCGGAGTTCGTGATGGCGCCCATCATGCCCTTCCAACCCTTCCCCGACAGAGACGCGATCACCATAGGATACGCCGGTGTTTACTCGACATTCTTGCTGCACGCGAAAAGGGCGGCCGAGCGCTACGAGTTAGACCCGCGCGACATCCTGGTGGAGCTGGGCCGTCGGCAGGCCGTGGCGGGCCAGGAGGACTGGATCCTCGACGTCGCCAGGGAACTCGCCCGCAAAGAAACGAACGTGGGAGTCGCGTGAGCGTGCTGGACGCACCCGAAAAAGCTCCAACACTGAAGCAACTCTCTAATGACCGCAGGAGGCTTCGGGAACCGTCGGGAAAGACAGACTAGACGAGGAGGAAACATGGCCGAAAACACGGCAACAACCATCAAGACCGGCAACTACGAGACCTACCTGAACCGTACGGGGGAGGGGAACGATGAGGCGATCCTTTTTCTGCACGGCTCGGGTCCGGGGGTAGTCTCATGGTCCAACTGGCAGTTCACCATGCCGGTACTGGGCGAGCATTACGATTGCCTGGCCCCGGATCTCGTCGGCTTCGGCAAGAGCGAGCATCCCGAGGAACCTCCTGAGGGCATGGATGCCTGGATGGAAGCCTGGATCGAGCAGAGCATAGCCCTGCTGGACGACCTGGGGTTGGGACGGGTCCACATCGTCGGCAACTCGATGGGGGGTGCGATCGCCCTCCACCTTATACACCGCTACCCGGAGTGCGTCGGACGCGTGGCGCTGATGGGGCCTGCGGGACCTCCACACCGCATCACGGATCAGTTAGACGGCATCTGGGGATTCTATGAGGAGCCCACCGCCGAACACATGAGAGAGCTCATAGACTGGTTCGCATACGATCCCAAAGCGGCCGTCGGCGAGGACCTGGACAAGATCGCAGAGATGAGACTTGAGGCGGCTATGCAACCCGAAGTGCGGCGCAGCTTCGAGGCCATGTTCCCCCCGCTGCGCCAGAGGCACGTAGACGATTTGCAGCTACCCGAGGAGGCCTTTGCAAACCTGGAGCACCCGACGCTTCTGATACACGGCCGCGACGATCACATCGTCCCGCTGGAGACGAGCATGTATCTTCTAGAGCATCTGCCCCACGCGCAACTACACGTCTTCGGCCGGTGCAGCCACTGGACCATGATCGAATACAAGAACGCCTTCAACCAGCTACTGGAAGACTTCTTTGGAGGCAGACTGTAGGCGCGGTAGTACAGCACTACACAGGTAGGGAGTCTACCGGTGACGGGAACTATCGAATTCTACAAGGAGGCTTAACGTATGCCTGAGCAACCGGTGAGCGTGGACGTAGAGGCTCTGGCCCAGCGGCTGGACGATGCCTGGGAGAACCGTAGGCCGATCGAGCCGCTCAGCGAGACCGACTGCTTGAGAGCCGAGGATTCTTACGCCGTGCAGAGCCGTTGGACAGAGTTGAGGCTGGAGCGTGGAGAGCAAATCGCCGGGCGCAAGATCGGGCTGACAAGCTCCGCTATGCAGGAACAGATGGGAGTAAACGAGCCGGACTACGGCAGCCTCTGGACCTCCCGTCAATTTCCGGCGCAAGGGGGGCAGGCCGAGATCCCCACCGGCGTATTCGTGCAGCCCCGTCTAGAAGGGGAGTTCGCTTTTCTCATCGGCAAACCCCTCTCCGGGGAGAACGTTACGCCTCAGGAGGTGCTCGTCGCCACCGATGCCGTAGCCGTAGCCGTCGAAGTCGTCGACAGCCGAATCGCGGATTGGCGCGTAACGCTCGCCGACACCATCGCGGATAACGCCTCCTACGGCGGGTTCACCCTGGGCCTGTGGAGCCGGTCATTGAGGGACGAGGACCTGCGGGCACTCGGTATGACCGTTCACCAGAATGGAAAGCCGGTGATACAGGCACTAGGTGCCGCAGCCCTCGGCGGTCCAGCGCGAGCCGTTGCGTGGCTCGTGCGGAAGCTCACGTCCTTCGGGGTGAGTCTGAACCCGGGAGACGTGGTGCTCTCAGGATCTCTCGGAGGCGCCGTCCCGTTGGAGCAAGGAGATGTATTTACCCTTGAAGTCCAGGGGCAACCAGCCCTGACAACGAGATTCGTTTAAGTACCTCTGACCTGCGCAAGTGCGTCTGGCGACGCTCCCGGCAGTGCCAGCCCGCCAGGATGCCTAGTCTGCTTCGAGGTCAAGAGACCGGCTCTGGCGCGAGCGACGGACTGAGAGACCCCGCGCACCGAAATCTGCCTCGTCCGGGAACGACGTAGCAAGCCCTTTGCACCTTCCAAAAATCCATGAATATCGGAACGTTACTCTCCTAGCCAACGTCGAGAATCACGCGGCCCCCGGCGCGACCACCATCTACCGCATCGTGGGCCTCGGCGATCCTCTCTAGCGGGAAGCGCCGGGCGACACGCGGGCGCAGCAGCCCCATACCCAGGCACGCTGAAGTGTCCGCAATGGCCCGGCGCTCTGCCTCCTCAGGCAGTTCGTCGGAGCCTACCAACCTTATAGTCGCGTTCTTGAACAGCAAAGACCAGAATGGCAACCGGGGCTCTGCCTCAGCGTCGGAGGCATAGGTGACGATCGTCCCGTGTGGCGCGATAGCTTCAGCGGCTATTGGCAGGTTCTTCCCGAACGCCACCTCCACGATGCAGTCTACACCTTTCCCGCGCGTGATCTCTCGGATACAGTCCGCGACATCTTCTGTACGGTAGTTCAGCGCGTACTCGGCTCCTGCCTCAAGGGCCATGTCTGCCTGCTCCTCGGAGCCCACGGTTGCTATCACCCTGGCGCCGCCCCACCTGGCGAAAGAAACGGCGAAGCCGCCCACTGCACCGGCGCCTCCGGTCACCAGCACGACCTTGCCCTCCACGGGACCATCGGCAAAGACGCACCGGTGAGCCGTACGCGCCGGGATGCCCAGGCACGCGCCGGCCCCGAAGCCGACTCCCTCAGGCAGAACCACCGCCTGCTCGCCCGACACGGCAACGTACTCGGCGGCCGTGCCGAAGGGCCGTCCGCTCTGGGCTCCCCATACCCAAACCCGCTCACCCACCCTGGAAGCGGAGACATCCTCTCCGACTTCCTCGATCACTCCCGCGCCGTCGCTGTGGGGGATCACACGCGGGTAGGCGACGCCGAGTCCCATCCAATCCGCCCGTTTCTTGGTGTCTCCGGGGTTGATCCCAGAGGCTCGCACCCGCACCAGGACCTCTCCGGGATCTGGACTCGGGGTCTCCATCTCTCCTATGTGCAGAACCTCACTCGCGGAACCTCCTTGTTCATACCAGGCAGCGCGCATCGGCCGACCTCCTTCTGATTCGTGTCCGCGAAGAATAACCCGGGGGAAGTGAGGAGAACGATCTCCGTCTCAACGCCGCGACGATCACGTGTCGCATCCAAAGAACTTTGCAGACATTTTCTCGATTGCGTGGGGCATGGCGAGGATTGCCAGATAACCCCAATAATCTTACGTGAAATCTCCTTCGAACGCACACATCATTGCTCTCGTCGATCAACTTATTTTTTAGAGAATAGCCTCTTCGGACTCCAGATCGAAGAGCCGAATGTGATCTGGGTCTATCGCTAGCTGCACCTTCTTGCCTTCCCCAGCTCTGCTCTCCGGGGCTATGCGTGCAACCATCATGCCCCCACCACCTTCGGGAGAGCCGCCTTCATCGTCAGCTTCGTCGTCGGTCATCGCTTCGACGCTCTCCAGGTGCGCCGCGTGCTCTTCTCCTACCTCAAAGTACAGATACTTCTCTGATCCCATACTTTCTATTACCTGTGGCTCTACTTCCATCGTGTTGCCACCGGAGGTGTCTATGTCGTCGTTGACTTCGGAGTCTTCTATGTGCTCTGGCCTTATGCCAAGAACTACCTCTTTGCCAGCATACTCCTCCGGGTCACTGCCCCTCTCTTTGGCTCCTTCTATAGCCTGCTTGCTTACTGGTAGACGGGTCTTCCCGAACGTCGCTACGTAACCACCGTTTTCTTTCTCTAGCTTAGCCCGGATGAAGTTCATTGCAGGACTTCCTATAAAGCCTGCTACAAAGACGTTTTTCGGGTGATCGTACATGTCCTGGGGATGGTCTACTTGCTGGACTAAGCCATCCTTGAGGACTACGATGCGGTCGGCCATGGTCATGGCTTCGGTCTGGTCGTGGGTGACGTAGATGGTTGTGACACCGATACGGTTGTGGAGCTTTGCTATCTCTGTCCTCATCTGTACCCGCAGCTTTGCAAGATCTGACCATAACCCGGTGCGGGCCGAGCCGGGTCCGAATTCGAGGTCCAACAGAAAAAGCCCCGCAAGATGGGGCTTTTGGGGAGCTGCCGGACCAGGATTCGAACCTGGACTAAGTGATTCAGAGTCACTCGTGCTGCCGTTACACCATCCGGCAATGTGCGAAGAAGTATTCTAAACCCTATCGGGCCGGGCGTCGAGTCTACTGGCCGACGGTTTCGGCGACGCCGCCGGTCTCTAGAGAACGCAGGATCTGCACGCGCTCCTCTATGGGCGGATGGGTAGAGAAGAGACCCTTCGAGCGCTTCTCGAACTTTTTTATGGGGTTGGTGATGTAGAGGTGAGCGGTGGCCCGGTTCGCGACTTCGAGGACTTCCTTGTCACCGGAAATTTTCTCCAGGGCGTCTGCTAAACCTTTGGGATTACGCGTTAGCTTGACGGCGGTGGCGTCGGCCAGGTATTCGCGCTGGCGGCTGATGGAGAGTTGGAGCATCCGGGCGAAGATCGGGGCCAGTATGGCGAACAGTATGCCGACGACCATCATAATAAGTTGTATTTGTCCCCCACCCCCGCCACGGTTTCCTCCACCCATCCGCCGCCCACCACCGAACCACAGGCTGCGGAGAAAGAAATCGGAGATAAGGACCGTGGTGCCTACGAGAACTCCGACGAGCATAGCGTAGCGGATGTCGAGGTTGCCGACGTGGGCCATCTCATGGGCCATGACACCCTGCAACTCGTCCCGGTCGAGTTTCTCTAAGAGGCCGGAGGTAACGGCGACCGAGGCGTGTTCGGGGTCGCGGCCCGTGGCGAAGGCGTTGGGGGCCGAGTCGTCGATAATGTAGACCTTCGGCATAGTAAAGCCGCCGGCCAGGACCATCTCCTCGACGACGTTGTAGAGGACCGGGGCTTCTTCGTGGGTGACTTCGCGGGCGCGGGAAGCGCCGAGAACCATTCGGGCGCCGCCATAGTAGGTGACGAGGCCGGAGATGGTGCCGACGACGAAGGCCAGAACGAGACCGAAGAGGGCTCCGGTTGGGTCCGCGGTCCAGGCGAAGCCGATCACGTACCCGAAGACGGCGACGAAGGCGATGAAGAACGCGATCAGGAGCAGGCTGTTCCGCTTGTTGGCGGAGATACGATCCCGGAAAGTTCCCTCGAAGGCGTTCGCGTCCATCTCAGATATTGCTTAGTCGTAGGTTACGGTGACAGATTCCCGCTCGGGGCCGACGGCCTCGAAGTACTCGCGCTCGGTAAAGCCCATCGGACGGGCGAAGATCACGGCGGGAAAGCTCTGTATCTTGGTGTTATAGCTCTGCACGGAGTCGTTGTAGTGCTGCCGCGCGAAGGAAATTTTGTTCTCCGTGGATGATAGCTCTTCCTGAAAGTCCACCATCACCCGGTCGGACTTGAGGTCCGGATAGTTCTCCGCCACCGCGAACAAGTTGCCGATGGCCCCGGATAGCCGCGCCTCGGACTGCGCCTGATCTCCCGCGCTCTGGGGCTGCATCGCTTGAGAGCGGGCGCGGGTTACTTCCTCCATAACTTCTTTCTCCTGTCGGAAGAACTTCTTCACGCCTTCGAGGAGGTTTGGGATCAGGTCGTAGCGGCGTTTGAGCTGCACGTCTATCTGCCGGTAGGCTTCCTCCACCCCATTGCGCCGTTTCACGAGCCCGTTGTAGGTGGAGATAGCGTAGATCACGAGTATTACGATCACCGCTATGAGAAGAATAGTAAACACAGTGCCCATCCAAAAACCTCCGCGCCATAAGGGGACCTTTGTGATTATATACGTCCGGCGCCGCTACCAGTTTCAGAAAGAAGACTTTGCCCGAGTACGACCCCCTAGCCGATCTTTATGACCTGGAGTACGTCCATGACTACGACGTACCCTTCTGGCTCGCCCTGGCGCAACGCGAAGACGGCCCGGTAGTCGAGTGGGGCGCCGGTACGGGACGAGTAGCAGTTCCACTCGCGGAAAAAGGCTTCGACGTAACCGCAGTCGAAGTCTCAGAGAAGATGGTGGAGATGGGACGAAGCAAGAGCACATCTGTAGAGTGGGTCTGTGGCGACATGCGGAACGCGAAGCTCGATAAACGCTACCGGCTCGCAATCTGTGCCTTCAACTCTTTTCTGTGCCTGACGAGTTTGGAAGATGCGTTGGCTTTCCTGGGTAATGCGAGGAAACACCTGGAGCCGGATGGTCTACTCGGACTCGAGGTCTCGGCTTTTTCACCGGAAGAACTGGCCGAAGGTCCAGATGGACCGGAACGTCAGCAGGATTTCACCCGCGGGTTGCCAGATGGCAAGTTGAAGCGTTCCAGCATCACCCGGTACGATGCCATCTCGCAAATTATGGAAATGCGTCTGTTCTACGAACTATACGATGACGATGGCACGTTGCGGAATCGTAGGGCGCACGAACTGGAGATCCGGGTTACGAACCGGGACGAGTTGATCCTGATGCTCCGGCTGGCAGGCTTCGAGGTCGAGGCCGTCTACGGCGGGTTCGTGGGAGAGCCGTTTACTTCAGAGAGTGATCATCTCATCGTTCTGGTCCGGAAGATATAAACGCCCGGACAGCTACCCAACCACCTTTCGACCCACCAGATGAACCAGCCGCGCAACTTGCCGGTAAGGGTCTCTCCTTCCGGCTTCCCACTCGGCTTGCAGCACGTCCGGTAGATCCGGGCCGGGAGGACGGTCATCCAGGTGATCGGTGAAGACCCGGACTCCGTACCACTGCTCCAACTCTATACCGTACTTTCCGAGCTTCGCGGAGAGTTCCGGGATGATGTCCGCACGGGTGTCTACGCCGAGCCGGTTTGTTTCCCGGTCCGAGTCGAACAGAGATAGAGCCTCTTTGTAATTGCCTTCGAGGGTTGGGCGCATGGCGAGTGCGGCAGCGTTTTTGGTGAGGATAGAGATGGTGGCTCCGGGACGGGCAATAGCCGACAAAGCCTCGATAAGTGGATCTGGATTCTCCAGGTAGATCAGGACCCCGTGGCACAACACCGCGTCGAAGGTCTCGCTCCCGAAGATGCGCGGCGCGTCCTCACCACTGCCGCGGACGAGGTTTACCCTGTCACGTACAGCCTCCTCTTCCGCATCTAGAGTCTGCCGCGCTCTATGCAACATCTCTTCGGAGGGGTCCAGGATCTTCACCTCGTAGCCTCGCCGTGCCAGCGGGATAGAGTTGTGGCCTGCCCCTCCCCCGACGTCACATATCCGGGCCGGCGGCCCTGTTAGGTGTTCGGAGAGTTGGCGCTCCATCATCTCCAGCCTCACCACGCCACGCAGGGTTTCGTAGAGACTGAGAAAACGTTCCGAAGCATCCGGAGTCCAGCTATTCACTTTGAAGCTCCCACTCAGTTCGCCTCCAACTTTTATAGGGAGAATTGTAGTGGAGTCGCCCGACTCCGGTATTGGCTTCTTACTCGCACGCATCTTGCGCCCGCTAGGAAAGCGCGTCAGGATATGTTTGGTTGCAGGACCAAACCTTTTTCGCCGCTGAAGGATAGTAGGGGTAAGGAGCCTCGACGGATGGCGACCAGGAAGGAAGCGGATGGACGAACGCGCAGCGGTAGATCGTCTTAAAGGCGGTGACATCGGCGGGCTGGAGACACTAGTGAGGACGCACCAGACCCGCGCCGTGCGAGCAGCGTACCTGATCGTCCGTGACCGTCCACTCACCGAAGACGTCGTACAAAGCGCGTTCGTGAAAGCTTACGAGAAGATCGGGAGTTTCGACATCCGACGACCTTTCGCACCGTGGTTCATGAAGATAGTCGTCAACGACGCGATCAAAGCCGCCAAACGTCACAAACGGACGGTTCCTTTACAAAACAGAGACGAGGAGCCGGACACCCAACTGACAGATACTGCGCTGGGTCCACAGGAACTGGCCGAAGCGTCCGAGGATGGGCGCAGGGTTTGGGCCGCGCTAGAGGAGCTGCCGCCCGTGCAGCGGGCCGCGATAGTGCAGCGTTACTACCTGGGAATGAGCGAGGCCGAGATGGCGAAAAGCGGAATGTCGCCGCCGGGGACGATCAAGTGGCGTCTACACGCCGCCCGAAAAAGCCTGGCGAAACTCCTGGGACCGGACTTCCGCGCCCAAGAAGCGCCGATGGACCTCAAACCAACACTCGCAGATACCTCAGAGGGAGGTGAAGATCGTGCCTGAACAGAGAGGGCGTATAGAGCAAGCTCTGAGAGGATGTGCCGAGGCTGGAGTTCCCGACACTGTGGATCTCTGGCCTGAGATAAGAGAGCGTGTGTCGGTCGCGCCCCAGCGTTCCGCTGGACGGTTCCGGCTTTCTCCGAGGACCAGGATCGGTTGGGTCTTCGCCGTTATTACGGTTTTCTTGATCGCCAGCACGGCCGCCTTCGCGGCCGCCGGGGCTCTGGGCGTACTGGACGATCTCTTCGGCAGCTACGTTCCCGGTGTTCAGTCGGAGGATCTAAGTGTACCGATTAATCAAACGCAGACCAAAGATGGCATAACCGTGACCATAGACCGCGTCTACGCAGATTCCGAATACGTGTTCGTGGGCTATACGGTCGAAGGACTGGAAGAATCCGAAGGTTCAGAGCCCTCGTACATTCCGTGGTTGTTCCTCTCGGACTCGGACGAAGATAGAGCTATCCTGTCTTCGGAATGTGTCGTAGAGGCAAGTGGATTGGAGAAGGCCTCTCCCGAGCTTCCCGAAGGTTCCCAGGCAAACGTGGACGTCTTCGAGACCACCAAGCCGCTTGAATCCGGTGAAGATCAGCGTTTCCGCGCCGAGATGCTTATAGAAGGTCCGGGAGGTACAGTCCGAAAAGACAGTCCCGCCAACATCCCACAGATCACGAAGCCGTTCGTCTTTGAGTTCACAGTCCCTGTAAAAAACGTGCCCACATTAGAAGTGGGCCAGACCGTCGAAACTGGTGGTGTACCCATTACACTAACAGAAGTAAGGCTCTCGCCCGCGAGGACCAGCGCCTACCTGTGCTTCGATCCCCCGAACAAGATGTTCGACCTTCCTGTGGTAAGGACGTCGGAAACCCAAATTTTTCGAGGTCCAGAACCCGCAGCCGCACCCGTATACCATAACCGCGACAGCTTCGATGGAAACATACGCAAAGGCTGCGCAACTTACGTCTTCGACAAACCACTCTACGATAGGCCAGGCGAGTACTCGCTGACCGTAACCGAGCTTCGTGGCTCCCGAGGATTGGCAGATGTTTCCGTCGAAGGCCCATGGAAGTTCACCTTCGAAGTACCCGAACAGTAGAAACTAACTGCGCAAAGATCAGCCCTCAGCGAAATCAGAAGCTGAGGGCTGAAGTGCTGACTAGCTAACCAGCTCTTACCCCGGCAACAAACTCCGGCCCATAAGATGTTGATCCACGTGCCGGGCGGCTTTGCGTCCTTCGGCGATAGCCGTGACGATGAGATCCGCGCCGAGCTTGGCGTCGCCGGCGACGAAGACGTTTGGGACGCCCGTGGCGTAGCCTTCGGGGGCGGCGATGGCGCCGCGGTTTCCGAACTCCAGGTTCAGGTCGTCCAGGAGTTGGTCGCGGACCGGGCCGGTGAAGCCGATGGCGAGCAGGATCAGGTCCGCATCCATCTCGAACTCGGTGCCCTCTTTGTAGATGGTCTTGCCCTCGTTTGTCCGCTCGGTTTCGACGAGGCGTATCTTTTCTACGTGACCGTTCTCGCCGGAGAAGCCGACGACCCCGACGTTCCACTTCCGCTCGCCGCCTTCTTCGTGGGCGGCGTATACGCTGAGCACAAACGGCACGTCGGGCCATTCGAGCGGGTCGGCCTCGCCCGGGGGCCGGGGGCCGTGGGTAAGTACCTTAACGGACTCCGCCCCCTCGCGGTTTGCGTTGCCCAGGCAGTCGGCGCTCGTGTCGCCACCACCGAGGATTATGACGTTCTTGCCTTCGGCGGTTATCTCTTCTTCCTCTACCGGAAGCCCCGCGACCCGGCGGTTCTGCTGTCCCAGGTAGTCCATCGCCACGTGGATGCCGTCCAACTCGCGTCCCGGCACGTCCAGATCCCGGCCCTCCAACGCCCCGACCGCGAGGACCACGGCATCGTAGTTTCTTTGCAGCTCTTCGGCGGTGATGTCGTGGCCGACGTGGGTGTTGGCACAGAACTCGATGCCTTCTTGCTCCATGATGTTTACCCGGCGGTCAACGACCCACTTCTCGATCTTGAAGTCCGGGATACCGTACATCAGAAGGCCCCCGATGCGGTCACTCTTCTCGAAGACCGTCACCGTATGCCCGGCCGAGTTTAGCTGCTGGGCCGCCGCGAGGCCCGCCGGACCACTACCCACGACCGCGACCTTTTTGCCGGTCTTTATCTCCGGCGGCGGGGGCTTGGGGACCACCCAGCCCTCATCGAAAGCCCGATCTATAATAGAAAGCTCTATCTCCTTTATCGTCACCGGGTCGTCGTTTATTGCCAGAACGCACGCGTCCTCGCACGGCGCCGGGCAGAGCATCCCGGTGAACTCTGGGAAGTTGTTGGTGGTGTGCAGCCGGTCTATAGCCTGTTTCCAGTGGTCCTTATAGACCAGGTCGTTCCAGTCGGGAATGAGGTTTCCCAGCGGGCACCCGACGTTGCAGAACGGCACGCCACAGTCCATGCAGCGGGCGGCCTGGTCCTTGAGGTCCTCCTCCTCCATCCCCTTGTAGACGTAGCGGTAGTCGTGCAACCGCTCGTCTATGGGACGCTTGGGGGGCGGCTTGCGCCCGATCTTCAGAAAACCGCGCGGATCTCCCACTAGCCAGCCACCTCCATTTGCTTTCCACGGTCCTCTTCCATTACCCGCTTGAGGTCGTTCGGCATCACCTTGATAAATTTGTCCAGAGCCTCATCCCAATCTTCCAGGATACGCCCAGCCTTCTCGCTTCCGGTCCACTCGAGATGCTGCTCGACGAGGCCGCGCAACAGCGAGACATCTTCATCCGACTCGACCGCTTCCAAGCCGACCATGTCCGGGTTGTAGAGCTTCTCGAACTGCTCTTCCTCGTCAAAGATAAATGCCAGTCCGCCGCTCATCCCGGCGGCGAAGTTACGTCCCGTCGGGCCGAGCACGACCACTACACCACCCGTCATGTACTCGCACCCGTGGTCCCCGACACCCTCGACGACGGTCTGCGCCCCAGAGTTCCGTACCGCAAACCTCTCACCGGCGCAGCCGCGAAAGTAAGCCTCGCCCGAGGTAGCGCCATAAAGCGCAACGTTGCCGGTAACGATGCTCTCCTCCGGGTTGTACGATGCCTTGTTGTGCGGATGTACGGAGATACAGCCACCCGAGAGACCCTTGCCGACGTAGTCGTTCGTAGTGCCGGCGAGGGTAAAGGTGAGACCGCTCGTAAGCCAGGCCCCGAAGGACTGTCCGGCGACGCCCTCGAAGTCTATCCGGACGGTTTCGTCGGGCAAGCCTTCGCCCCCGTAGCGGCGGGCGAACTCGCCGGCGAGCATACCGCCGACCGTTCGCTGGATGTTGTAGACGGGGCGGGAGACGTGGACCTTCTCGCCGTCTTCGAGTGCGGGCTTGCAGTCCTCGATCAGCAAGACGTCCAGTGAGTCGTCGAGGTGGTGGTTCTGCGTCTCGGCGTGGTGGATCGAAACTCCCTCGTCAGCCTCGACCTGGTGGAAGAGTGCCGAGAGGTCCAGGCCCTTTGCCTTCCAGTGCTCTATCGCCTCGCGGGTCTTGAGCTTGTCGGCGCGGCCGACCATCTCCTCGAAGGTGCGGAAGCCCATCTTCGCCATGTACTCCCGGATCTCCTCGGCCACGAAGAAGAAGTAGTTTATAACGTGATCCGGCGTGCCGGTAAACTTCTTCCGCAACTCCTCATCCTGAGTAGCGATCCCGACCGGACACGTCCCCAAATGGCAAACGCGCATCATGATGCAGCCCGTCGCAACCAGCGGCGCCGTCGAGAAGGCAAAGTCTTCCGCGCCCAGTAGCGCACCGACGATCACGTCTCGGCCCGTCTTTAGCTGGCCGTCAGTCTGCAAAATTACCCGCCCGCGAAGGTCGTTCCGCACCAACACCTGCTGGGCCTCGGCGATGCCAAGCTCCCACGGCAGCCCGGCGTGTTTTATGGACGAGAGCGGCGACGCGCCGGTCCCGCCGTCGTGGCCGGAGATGGTTATGTGATCCGCCTTCGCCTTCGAGACGCCGGCGGCGATGGTCCCGACCCCTGCTTCGGCGACGAGCTTCACGCTCACGGCGGCTTCGGGGTTGGACATTTTGAGGTCGTGGATGAGTTGGGCCAGGTCCTCGATGGAGTAGATGTCGTGGTGGGGTGGAGGAGATATTAGCTCGACGCCCGGGGTGGAGTACCGGATCTTTGCGATGTACTCATTGATCTTGAACCCCGGCAACTGCCCGCCCTCGCCGGGCTTCGACCCCTGGGCCATCTTGATCTGCAACATGTCCGAGTTGACCAAATACTCCGTCGTAACGCCGAAACGCCCGCTGGCGACCTGTTTTATGGAGCTACGCCGCTCGTCGTGGAACCGCTCCGGGTCTTCCCCGCCCTCGCCGGTGTTGGACTTGCCCCCGATCTGGTTCATCGCCAACGCCAGCGTCTCGTGCGACTCCTTCGAGATGGAACCGAGCGACATCGCGCCGGTCGAAAAGCGCTTGACGATCTCCCGCGCTGACTCGACCTCTTCCAGCGGGATCTGATCTTCCTCGAAATCAAAGAGCCCGCGCAACGTGGCGTGCCGGGCGCTCTCCTCGTCAAAGTGCCGTGTGTACTCTTTGAAGGTGTCGAAGCTGTTGCTCCGCACGGCCCGCTGCAGCGAGACGATGCTCTCGGTGTTCCACTGATGGTACTGTCCCTGGGCTCGGAGCTGGTACTCGCCCCCGATCTCCAGTTCCTCCGGCCCGTCCTCGACGCCGCCAAATGCCCGCCAGTGACGCTCCAGGATCTCGTGACCGAGCTTCTCCAGCCCGATGCCCCCGATACGGGAGGCGGTGCCGGTGAAGTAACGGTCTATGACTCCTTTGTCCAGGCCGACGGCCTCGAAGATCTGGGCCCCAGAGTACGAGAACAACGTCGAAATCCCCATCTTGGAGATAACTTTGAGCAAACCCTTGTTTATGGCCTTGGCGTAGTTCTTGGCGGCCTCTTCGAACTCGATACCTTCCAGCATGTCCGAGCCGGCCATCTCCGCCAGAGTTTCGAGGGCTAGATACGGGTTGACCGCCGTTGCCCCGTAGCCTACGAGCAGCGCGAAGTGGTGTACCTCCCGCGCCTCGGCCGTCTCGACCACGAGCGTCGTCCGCGTGCGAATGCCCCGCCGGACGAGGTGATGGTGGACGGCGGCGGTCGCCAGAAGGCTCGGGATCGGAGCCTGCTCACTGTTCACGCCCTTGTCGCTAAGAACGAGCACCGTGGAGCCCCCCCGAACGGCTTTTTCGGCGGTCTCGCAGAGGTTTTCGACCGCTTCTTCGAGTCCCTTTGCGCCCCTGGCGGTGGAGAAGAGTAGCGAGAGGGTATTCGATACGGCGAACGGCGAGACGCGGAGTTGACGGATCTTCTCCAGCTCCCCGGCGGTCAGTATTGGATGGTTTATGAGGACCCGCTGGCAGTGCTCCGGCGTCTCGCCGAAGAGGTTCTGCTCCGGCCCCAGGCTCATCTTGAGCGACATCACCATCTCTTCGCGTAACGGGTCTATCGGCGGGTTTGTCACCTGGGCGAAGTGCTGCTTGAAGTAGTTGAAGAGTAGCTGTGGCCTCTCGGAGAGGACCGCCAGCGGGGTGTCGGTCCCCATAGAGCCGGTAGGTTCTTTGCCTTCCATCGCCATCGGGGCCATGAGCATCCGTAAGTCTTCCATCGTGTATCCGAACGCCAGTTGCCGCTCGAAGAGCGAGGCAGATTCGGGACGGTTACCGTCCGGCTCGGTGGCGGGGAGTTCTTCTAGCTGGATCTCACCCTGCTTCACCCACTCTTTGTACGGCCGCCGGGCGGCGAGTTCACTCTTTACCTGCTCGTCGCGCAACACCTCATTCCGCTCGGTGTCTACGACCAG
This sequence comes from Rubrobacteraceae bacterium, assembly GCA_965214475.1. Taxonomy (GTDB): domain Bacteria; phylum Actinomycetota; class Rubrobacteria; order Rubrobacterales; family Rubrobacteraceae; genus SIRX01. The sequence continues at coordinate 1,994,453 of OZ243953.1, forward strand.
CATCCGACCCGGCTTGAGGCGTCCGCGTTCCACGATCTCCTCCGGTTCGAGGCGGAGCGCCCCATCCTCCGAAGCCATGAACACCCGGCCGTCCTTCGTCACCGAGTAGCGGGCAGGCCGCAGGCCGTTCCGATCGAGCGTCGCGCCGATCTGCTTGCCGTCGGTAAAGGCGACCGCAGCAGGTCCATCCCACGGCTCCATGAGCGCGCTGTGGTACTGGAAGAATGCCCGGCGCTCTTCGTCCATGAGGTCGTCGTTTTCCCAGGCCTCCGGAATCATCATCGCTACGGCGTGCGGCATACTGCGACCGGCCAGGTGCATTATTTCCAGGGCGTTGTCGAAGGCGGCAGAGTCGCTCTGTCCCGGTACGATCACCGGCGACAGCTTGCCCAGGTCGTCCCCGAAAAGGTCCGACTCCAACCGGCTCTCCCGGGCCCGCATCCAGTTAACGTTGCCCCGCAACGTGTTGAATTCGCCGTTGTGGGCCACGTAGCGGTACGGATGGGCTAGTTCCCAACTTCCCAAAGTGTTCGTCGAAAACCGGGCGTGGACGAGGGCAAGGGCGCTCTTCATCTCCGGGTCCCGCAGGTCCGCGTAGAACTCCGGTAACTGGTCACCTGTCAGAAGTCCTTTGTAGACGATGGTCGAAGCAGAGAGGCTCACGACGTAGTGGCTTCCAGTGTAGTCAACAGCCTTATGAAGCCGGCGACGAATAACGAACAGCTTCCGCTCGAAGTCTTCCTCAGTTTCGGCGTTGCGCTCTATAAAAACCTGCCGCATAAAGCGCGGCATTACGTCCCGCGCCAAGTCTCCGCACTTCTCCGTATCCACCGGCACGTCCCGGAAGCCCAGGACTTTTTGTCCTTCTTCCGCGGCGATCTTGGTCAGGAGCCGCTCGCGCCTTCCTGACTCATCGCCCCGCTCAAAGATTGTGCCGACTCCGTAATGGCCGGGCTGTGGCAACTCCATGTCGAGCTCTTCACACTCCCGACGGAAGAAGTCGTCGGAGATCTGGAGCATTACGCCGGCCCCATCTCCGGTATTCGGGTCGCTGCCCCGCGCCCCGCGGTGTTCTAGGTTGTGGAGGATCTGGAGTCCCTCATCCACCGTCTGACGGGTTTTTCGCCCGTCCACCCTCGCGACGAAGCCGAAGCCACATGCATCGTGCTCATATGCGGGGTCGTAAAGTCCGGTGTTAAGAGTTGCCAAATCGCCTCCTAGATCCTACGAAGGGTTACAAAGTAGACTAATTCTTACACAAGACAGCGACCAAACACAAGCGTTCGACGCCCCGATTGTACGACTGTAGAAGAAAAAACTACAAAATACTACCTTTAGAAAGAGAATTGCTACATTGGGCCTAATCTACAATTCTTCCAGCGCCGAACGGAGCTTCTCCTCTTCTTCGAGTAGTTCGGATAGGCGTATGCGCAACTCAGCGGCTTCGGCCTCTACTTCTGCCAGACGCAGGGTTAGTTCTTTTTCCTGGGCCGCGTCTTCGGGGGTGCGACGCTTGCCCCGGTAGCGGGTCCGGATGTTCTTGAGGCGTTCGGCAGCGCCCTGCCGAACGCGCTCGCGCTCCGCCTTGAACTCCTCGCTCTGGAGATAGTCCAGGCTACGTTTCACCCGCTCGTCTGAGAGTAGATCGGAGAGGATCTCTGCCGAACTCTGCTTGAAACCTTTACCGCCCTTGCCGGTTGCCATAGTGATCTCCTTCCGGTCCGTCTCATTTTAATCCGCCGACGACGGTCCCATAAGAAACATTCCGAAGTTTTTACGCGCGTTTCGCGGCTTGCTGTACGTCCCGGGCGATGATACGGCCGCCGGAGCCCGTGCCCTCAATCTGCGTTAGGTCCACGCCGAGATCCTCCGCCTTGCTCCGGGCGGCGTCGGTTGCCGCCGTCTCTTCGTCGCTTTCTTCTTCAGGTTCTTGTGCCTCATTTTCTTCCTGAGCCTCCTGGTCCTCTCTGGACTCTTCACCGACAAAGTCCCCGGCGACACCTTCCATGTTCTTGCTGGAAGAAGCCTCCGCAAGTTGCGTCAGACTATCTACTAGATTGGGGTTGCCGTCTAACGACTCCAGGGTGCGGACAAGGATCTCCCGAACGTTTTCCAGGTCTGCCCTTAGCACCGCCTGGGCTTCGAGACCCTTGAGGTCCAGTTCCACATTTTCTAGAAAAGCATCCACCCCGACGTTGATCCTCACCACATCGGCCAGTTCCGCCTGAAGGGAGATTCTGGCCCGCAAGCTGTCTACCTGCAGACGCGCCTCTTCTACGTTGAGCGTCGGTACGTCGAGCGTGATGTCGGGGGTGTCGTGCGTGGGCTGCGTCTGCCGCGAGTTGCTCCCCCCGGCTTCTTGCCCGGAAGTCCCAGTGCCCTCGGTATCTTCAGTATCTTCGATAGAGTATCGGCTTTCTTCTCGCGTACTGGATTCTTCGGGCGTCACCAGCAACTCCCTCTCTCGCGGCTCCCGTTAGCCCTTCGTGCCCACCCTGTACCCAGAATAAACCGCCACCCCCGTCGAGACTGGCCTACTTTTCACACCAACCGGGTACAAGAACCCGGTAAGTAGAAGTTTCGGTAAATACGTCTCGGAGGGGAACCTTATGTCGGAAGGCGGACAGCAACAAGAACAACAAAGCCAACAGCAAGAGGGTCAGCAGCAACAGCAGAACCCCATGCAAAACCTGTCGCAGGCATTGACCAATATCAGGAAAATACAAAACTTGTTCGAACTCACCTACCCGCAGCAAGGAGAAGCCATCCAGATGCTACGGGACTCAGGAGATCTGGTTTGGCAGGAATTAGAGAGAATGCAACAGCAACAGCAGGAGGGCCAGCAGCAAGGCTAGCCTTTTAGCTTCTACCGGCTGCGGGAGTCTCTGTTTCGGGGGACTTTGAGCGTGTCCCGGTTGTCTGTGGCCCAGGAGCCCATCGTATCTTGCCAGGAACTTAAAAATGGATTTGTCGCTGTACCGCGGTGGGTGGATCTGCTATGGGGACGCTGCGGTTTGCATACCCGCTCTTTGACCGTACAGGCGAATACAAACAGCTCAGGATCGCCGCCCGCATCTGGATGCAGGCTCGCTAGTAGCTGTCGCCACATACGCCGGTCTTTGTAGAATGCAGCCCGTCCAGAGTCCCAGGCTCCCGCCATCGCAAAACCTCCCCGGTTTTCAGAACATTTTATTTCGGGGCGCCGGGCTTTGTAAACCCAAATTTCAGGTAAACACAACACCTTGGGGAGCGATACTGCGTCGGGCACATCTGCATCGGCTAGTTCTGCGGTGTTGCGGGTCGCAGGGAGGGTAGAGTCCTTACTCTTCGAACAACTGATCCTCCATCTGCTCTACCTTCTGGTGGGCGTGCTCGACCATGTCCCCGTCGGCATTCGTATCTTCGGTCATCTGCTGCGCCAGCTCGTCCGCCTTGGCCGAGGCGTGCTCGTGCGGGTCGCCCTCGGAGCCCGTATCTTCGGTTACCCTCTGTGCCAACTCGTCGTGTGCGCTCTGGGCATCGTAGGGCATCTTTTCCTGGAGGGGCATGTTCTCCTGCATCTCATCGGGCTCGGCCTCTCCGGTCACCCCACTTACCGTATCGGCCGACTCTGTAGACTCCATGGATTCCATCGACTCCATTGATTCCATTGAGCCCATCGACTCTACCGAGTCTTCTCTTATACCAGGCAAAGGGCGGGGCTCGACGTCGCCGACCTCGATCCGCCTCACAACCTCATCGGCCCTTTTCATGGCCTCCGCCTGCCGGGCTTCGATGCTGCCCCTGACGTGCTTGTCCGCCTGGCGCATGGCCGTGTCCATCCTGTTTTCCGCCGCCCGCTGTCGCCGTTCTTGCTCTCGGATGCTCATGCTACCTCCCTGAGGTGCTGGACCCACCGTTTGGCAAATCTTTTAGCTCTTTGACTCGCTGCTCGAACTCTTCCGCCGAACTCGAATTTCCGAAAGCCCAGGCAAGGTCTTTTATGTTCTGCTCGTTGGAGCTCATGAACACGAGAGCTTGTCTGAGCGGCATGTCCTCGAAGGCCGCCACGGCCAATCCTGTTACGTCCATAGGCTCATCTACCTCGGCCTTCTGGCACATGGCGTACATCCGGGCCGCTTTGATAAGTTGTTCCTTGAGTTCGTTTGCCATGGCTTTGTTGCCGCTTGTCTCACCAGCCATTTTGCTCCTCTCGAAAATCCTTACGAAAGCATTCTAGAGAACAAAGATCGCGGTCGTGTGTCTCACTCGGCGCCTGAGAGGCGTCTCGTACCGAGCACGTTGAGCTGCTCGTCCATGATCTGCTCGAAGGTATTACCTAGCTCGTCCCTCGTCAGGCTCACCAGCCGCCCTTGCTCATCCACATACTCCTCCATTATCGGGAGGTCGGCGATGGTGCCTATCACGTCCTCGTCAATTATCTCCCCGTTTTCATCGTGGATGGTCTCGAATATCCAGCCGGATTCATCCACGCTGCGTCGGGGCGTTGTGCCGCCAGTGGCATCTGCGGTATGATCCACGCGGCGCTCGCTCAGCTTTCGGAACAGTTCGCTCTCGGTGTTTTTCACCCTCACGTCCTCTACAGCGATCCAGAGCGCAGCCTCGGCGATCTCGGACCTCGAAGGCCGAACCGCCCCTTCCATCTGAAGCTCCTGCCGAAGACTTTCCAGTTCGGCGCCAAGCTGTTTGGAGAGGTTGAAGGTGATGCCCACCCGCTCCGAACTCTCGTCCCAGGAGATGACCGCGCCGGGCGATCCGCGAGACTCTGAGAGGGTTTGTTTCTCGTCGGCGGCTTCAAAGGTCTCGCTCAAGATAATTCCCATGAGGTCTTCCGGCACTCTTTTTCTCTTGCCCATACTTTCTCTTAACTCCCTTTAGCGAGCCGCTCCGCCAGACGTTCGTAATCGGCGGCCCCGTGGCTCCTTTTCGCATACTCGAAGATGTGTTGACCGAAGCCCGGCGCCTCCGAGAGCTTCGAATTGTACCTTACAGCTGGCCACACGATGTCGGAAAAGTGTTGCTTCAACTGACCCAAAATCTCCGCGCTTTTTTTCACCCGACCGTCGTAGAAGGTGGGAATTATGCCCCGTATGAGCAGGCCATCCCGGTAGCGTTGCACCTCCTTCACGCGGCTCAGGAAGTCTCCTATCCCTTGCAGCGCCAGCACCTCCATTGAAACCGGGATCAGGATCTCGCCGACGTAGAAGAGGCTGTTGACGTTGAGGACGTCCCACGAAGGCGCCGCGTCCATCAACAAGAAATCGTAGCCTCGGAGGCCTTCGAGGGTTTCACTCAACACCATCTCTGAGCGCATATCCCTCCGCGAAATCATGCGCTTCACTTTGGAGAGATCCCCTCCACCAGCGATCACAAACAGGTTCTCGCGAGCTTCGATTTGCACGTCCTCGAGACCGGCGTCTCCCTGCACAAGTTCGGCCAGTCCCTCGCCCGCCTTGACACCCAGGCTTTTTGTCACCTGCCCTTGAGTGTCGCAATCCACGAGTAGGGTCCGGTAGCCGGCCAGCGCAAGCCCCGCGCCTATGTTCACGCAACTCGTGGTCTTTGCGACTCCTCCCTTCGCGTTGGTGAACGCCACTTTCCTCAATCGCGCCCCGCGTATAAGCCCGACTTGTCTCGGGTCGTGGTCAACTTCCCACGATCGTACAGATTTGTTTTCCGGGTTTTCAACGACGTGCCACCGTAAAGGTCCACTTTTTTCTGGCCGTGCTATTGGATCGCCCTTGTTTATCCTCCGACTCGGACCCAGCTTCTATCTCCACCCGGTGGACGCCGGGGGAGAGAGCATTGCCGACGTGGTAGCTCAAACGACCGCTAGCCGACTCGTAGTGGAACCTGGTCTTCTCGGACCCATCAAGGTACAGTTTTACGTCCCTCTTGGAGAGGGTGGTCCCTTCGTCTCCCACCGTCGCCTGAATTGTGGGACGGGAGTTGGCGACCCTACCGGTTGGACCCATGCCGGTTATAGAGATACCGCCCGTACGATAACTCGTGGTCTGGCTAGGGCCTGAACCCTTCGTTCTTGTGACCCTGACCGAGGTCGAACGCGAGTTCCGGTTGCTCCTTCTTCGCCTTCTCCGTCTACCCACGCGATCCCCTCCTTATGTGGTCCTCGACAATGCGGATGTTTCAAAACGGCCCAGCTTCTTCGCGCGAACAAAAATCAGAAACATGAGCCGGATTTCCGACATCCATTACTTTACGACGAAGCTCCAGCTCTTCTTGGCGTTTCTACTCCCCTCGGCGGCGCCGGCCTCTATCCCAACCGTATGGGCACCCGAAGAGAGCTTGCTGGGAGTAAAACTCAAGCTGCCGGTGGTGCGGCGGTATTGAAACTCTCTCACCGTCTCCCCATCGAGGTACACGTGTATGTCGGATTTAGACAAGGTGGTCGCGCTGTCTGTCACGGTTGCCTGTACCGTGGGCCTGGAGCCACTGATGTTTCCAACAGGGCTCATCGAGGCTATGGTGACTCCCCTCGAACCACCGCGACTCGCGCCCCCCCTAGCACCGGGCCTCGTCCTCGGGTTGGACCTGTTCGAAGTCCTTCGTCTCCTCGATCTGCCCACACACACTCCTCTCCTTGCCGGTCGCGTTGGACGCTACCGCACCTAATCTGCCGCGAACCTTACCAGTTTCTCGAATAGCCACAGAACCTCAGACTGCCTCCGCCCGGCCCCTAGGCGTTGAGAAGAGGCTTTGATACGGCTCCACACCCGTCGCCTGCAAATCGTCCTCGCGCTTAGGAACTGGAACCTTGGTCACGCCCGGACAACGAGTCCGTGACGCCGCCCAGCAGACCTTCGTCCTTCCGCTTCTCCCGATCCCGCTTCTTCTCCGCCTCCCTGGCTTCTGATTTCGCCTGGCCGGCCTTTTCTTTCTGTGTCGCTTCCTCTTCAGCGCTAGCCTTTCTCTGCTGCGCCTGGCCTTCCTCCTTCTTGGCCTCGTTGTCGGTCAAGGCACCGTAGGCTTCTTTGGCCTTGCCTTTAGCTTTGTCGTCCATAACTACTCCTTTCCTTCGATGGATAGCCCTCCAGAGGTCGCAAAGTTACTGGTTCGCGGCGCCTGTTACGTCCTTGACTGTTATGCGCCCCTCGGCCCCGGTGCCCTGCACCTGGGAGAGATCCACACCCATCTCTTGGGCTTTCTGCTGGGCTGCCTGCGTAGCTTCCGGCTGCTGTTGCTGACCTCCTCCGGCCTGCTGGGCTGCCTGCTGTCCTTGCTGGGCTGCCTGCCCGGCGGTGTCTTGAGCTTGCTGGGCCGCGCCGCTAGCAGCTTCCTGCGCCTGTCCCGCGGCTTGTCCGGCTTGCTCAGTCGCTTGCCCCGCGGCTTCCTGCGCCTGTCCCGCAGCCTGTCCGGCCTGGTCAGTAGCTTGTCCCGCTACCTGCTGTCCTTGCTGAGCCGCCTGTCCGGCGGTGTCCTGTGCCTGTCCTGCTACCTGCCCGGCTTGCTCAGTCGCTTGTCCGGCTACCTGCTGGGCCTGATCGGTTACTCCACCTAGAGGGCCTCCTCCTTCCTCGTCTCCTTCGCCGCCGGCCAGGCCGCCAACGGCATCTTGCGCTTGCTGGGCCGCGCCTCCGGCGGCCTCCTGCGCCTGTCCCGCGGCCTGTCCCGCTTGCTCGGTCGCCTGTCCTGCTACCTGCTGGGCTTGGTCGGTCGCTTGTCCCGCAGCTTCCTGCGCTTGCTGGGTCGCTCCTTGTGCGTATTCCTGCATCTTCTGCTGAGTTTGCTCGACAGCATTGTTCATCGAGTCCTCGACGCCCTGATCCTGGGCCGCCTGATCAATCGAGTTCTCGAGCTCCGTGTAGGAGTCGATCATCTCCTGAACCTGGGCCTGCGCGTCGCCCTCAGGGAGCTGCTGAGAATATTGCTCCAACTGGGAACGATAGTTCTGGATCTGGCTCTTCAGGCTGCCTATAGATTGCCCGTAGAAGTTCTGGGTACTCTCGGTAGCCTGCTGCTGCATCTGCTGCTGAAGATTCTGTACCTGGTCTGTCATTTCGTCTCCTTTGTTCTCGTTGATTTCCGCTTTCGGTGGTCGGTGGGGCTGTCTGGGATCAACCCCACCGACCTGGTTACTGTAGGACTATAGGAGGCCGCCCCCGCCGCCTTCCTCGTCGTCTCCTCCTCCGACAACGGGCAGGCCTTCGGTCACGCCGCCCACAGTGTCCTGCACCTGGTCGACGGGTCCTCCGCCTCCTTCTTCGTCGTCTCCTCCGACAACAGGCAGGCCTTCGGTCACGCCGCCCACGGTGTCTTGCACCTGGTCGACGGGTCCTCCGCCTCCACCGCCTTCTTCTTGCTCTCCTTGACCTTGCTGGGCTTCGCCTTCCTGAGGGGCGGCTTGCTGAGGAGCGGCTTCGCCTTCCTGACCCCCTTCTGCTGGCCCATAGTAGTCTTCGGAGTCGCCGGACTCCACGGTGGTCGTCGTGCTCTCGGCGGGGGGAAGGAGGTCCAGGCTGAGGAGGCCACCGCCCAGAAGACCATCCTCGCCCTTCTTCTCCTCGACCGTCGTCGTGTCACTGTCTGAGCTTGAGGAGTCTTCAATGGGCTGCTCCTCCGGCTCATCGGAGCCATCTTCCACCGGAATCTGATCCATCAGGTTGCCCTGCTGGTCGTAGGTGGAGTCCACGATGTTGCCCTGCTCGTCCTCGGCACGCTGGACTGTGACGGTGTTGCCCTGCTCGTCCTGACCCTGCAAGACAGTGTTGCCCTGCTGGTCGGTGAACGGCTGCCCCACCGCCTCGTAGCCTTCGGGCAGGCTCTCTGCCATCTGGCTGGCCTCATCTTCTTCCTCTTCACCGTCTTCTTCCTCTTCCGGCACGACCTCGTCCATCAGGTTGCCCTGCTGGTCGTAGATAGAGTCCACGATGTTGCCCTGCTCGTCCTCGGCACGCTGGACTGTGACGGTGTTGCCCTGCTCGTCCTGACCCTGCAAGACAGTGTTGCCCTGCTGGTCGGTGAACGGCTGCCCCACCGCCTCGTAGCCTTCGGGCAGGCTCTCTGCCATCTGGCTGGCCTCATCTTCTTCCTCTTCACCGTCTTCTTCCTCTTCCGGCACGACCTCGTCCATCAGGTTGCCCTGCTGGTCGTAGATAGAGTCCACGATGTTGCCCTGCTCGTCCTCGGCACGCTGGACTGTGACGGTGTTGCCCTGCTCGTCCTGACCCTGCAAGACAGTGTTGCCCTGCTGGTCGGTGAACGGCTGCCCCACCGCCTCGTAGCCTTCGGGCAGGCTTTCCGTCACGTCGCCAACGGCGTCCTGTGCCTGCTCAGCGACCCCGCCGGCGACATCCTGCGCCTGATCGGCGGCCCCGCCGGCAGCATCCTGGGCCTGGTCAGCGACCTGCCCGACCTGATCCGTGGCCTGCCCCGCAACGTCTTGGGCCTGCTGGGCAGCCCCCCCGGCGGCCTGCTGTGCCTGATCGCCGACCTGTCCGGCCATCTCCTGCGCCTGGCCGGCGGCCTGTTCGACGGGTTCCTGTCCCGAGGCTTCGTCAGCGGACTGTCTGGTCTGCTGGGCCGCTTCGTCCGTCACTTCCTGTACTCCGGAATCCTGTGCCGCCTGATCTATCGTGCTCTCGAACTGGGCGTAGGATTCGGTCATCTCCTGGACTTGGGCCTGCGATTCCTCAGGAAGCTGCTGCATCATGCTTTCGAGCTGGGCGCTGTCGCTCTGCATCTGGCCCTTTATCCTGCCCATTGACTGTCCGAAGAACTTCTGGGCCTCTTGCAGATACTGCTCCTCCGTCTGTTGTTGAGGGTTCTGCGTCGTTTCACTCATTCTTTCTCCTTTTTCTCTGTGTTTCCGGGTTTTTGCTCTTTCGTCCTTAAACTACCAGATTTGCTTCTACCCTTTCTTTGTCCAAACTACTCTAAAGGTCGGGATCGCTATCAACTGTCTCGCTGGCGATTCGCAACCGGACTCCGGCGTTGCGATAGACGACGCCCTCTTGCACTTCGTCCGGCAGGTTCTCGCGCTCGCTCTTCCACAGGGAGTTGCGCCCGGTGTTTCCCCGGAAATGCACCTCCGGATTCGGCGCTTTCTCAAAGTGCAACTCGCGCATCTTCACGTCGACATTGAGCGCGACATCCGGATTTTGCGGCTCGCCCGTCCCTTCTTTCTTCATGGTTTTAAGACCCCGTCACGTCCTTGATGGTTATGAGCCCCCCAGAGCCCGTGCCTTGGATCGTGGAGAGGTCTACCCCCATCTCCTCCGCTTTACGCCTGGCAGCGTTTGTGATCCTCGGCCCTTCGGCTTGGTTCCCGCTGGCGGCTCCCTGAGCTTGTTCGGTCGCCTGCCCGGCGGTGTCTTGAGCTTGCTGGGCCGCGCCGCTAGCAGCTTCCTGCGCCTGTCCCGCGGCTTGTCCGGCTTGCTCAGTCGCTTGCCCCGCGGCTTCCTGCGCCTGTCCCGCAGCCTGTCCGGCCTGGTCAGTAGCTTGTCCCGCTACCTGCTGTCCTTGCTGAGCCGCCTGTCCGGCGGTGTCCTGTGCCTGTCCTGCTACCTGCCCGGCTTGCTCAGTCGCTTGTCCGGCTACCTGCTGGGCCTGATCGGTTACTCCACCTAGAGGGCCTCCTCCTTCCTCGTCTCCTTCGCCGCCGGCTAGGCCGCCAACGGCATCTTGCGCTTGCTGGGCCGCTCCGCCAGCTACCTGCCGAGCTTGACTCGCCACTTGTCCGGTTTGTCCAGTCGCCTGTCCGGCTTCCTGAGCCTGTCCGGCGGGACCGGCGCCAGCTTCCGCTTCAGAGACGGGGTCTACCACGTCCCAATAGACAATACGCCCGTCGGCGCCCGTGCCTTCGACCTTTGAGAGGTCTATGCCCCGTGCTTTGGCCTCGCGTTTGGCAGCGTCCGAGGCGTCTATCTCTTCAGCCGCTCTGTCGGCCTGGTCCGTGATCTGGCCTATCTGTCCGGCGGCTTGACCGACGACGTCCTGCGCTCCCTGAGCTACCTGCTGGGCCTGGTCGGTGGCCTGTCCCGCGGCTTGCTGCATCTGTTCGGCCGCACCTTGGGCCCGTTGGGCAGGTCCCCCGGCGTCTCCTTCTTCGAGCGCCTGGGCGAACTTCTTCACATCGTCCACGGTGACGCGTCCTTCAGAACCTGTGCCTTCGACCTGCGTGAGATCTACACCCATCTCTCTGGCCTCGCGGCGGGCCGCGTCCGTGGCTTCGACCTCTCCCTGACGCCTGATCTGATCTGTATCCAGGTCGGCAACGTCTTTCCGCGCATCATTGATGCACTGTTCCATGGCCGAGTAGTTGTCCATCAACTCTTGGAACAAGGTTTGGAAGGCTTCTTCTCGTCCCCCCGGAACCTGACCCGGCAGCCCCTCTAGCGCGGCGCGGTTCTCGTTTATCTGCTGCTTGAGGGCCTCGGCAGAATCACCGAAGTATTCCTGAGCCAGGCTCATCGTCCGCTGCTGAACTTCCTTTCGGGAGTCCTGGACGCCCCGATTTAGCTTCTCTAGCGCCTCTGTTTGTTTTTCAGTCACCTATTTCTCCTCTCCGCGATGTATTTCTCGACTCCTCCTCTTTATCAAACAGCTCTTACACCAACCGTGTTCCCTTCGTCGTCGGATATCCGCTCGAAAACATTTCCCGAATCGTCCCTTATGCGATCCACATTCCGGCCTGCTTCGTCCACGTATTCTTCCTCTACCGGCAGGCTGCCGATGTTGCCGACCAACTCTTCACCCGCTATCTCGCCGTTTTCGTTCAGGGTGATCTCAATGATGTCACCGGATTGGTCCACCGCGTGCTGCGTGGTCCGATCCCCTCCGTTGGCGCTTCCGGCTTCGTCGGCAGCATGGCCCGCGTCTTCTCCTGCGTCTTGGGCGGCCTGTCCATTGGCATCCTGTATTCCCTGCGCGGCTTGGTCATCCTGATCGGGTGCCAGCTCTTCAGTGTCCTGCGCTTCTCCTTGCGCAGCCTGGCTAGCTTCGTCCGCCGCGTCCTCGGCCCGATCTACGACTTGCCCTGCCTGGTCCGTGACCTGTTCGGCATCTTGGACTTCCTGCGCTGCTTCACCTGCTTGTTCTGCGGCCTGACCGGCAGCGTCGCCCACACCTTCGGCCACCTCTCCTGCCGTGTCTTCAATACCCTGGGCTGCCTCGCCCGCACCCTCGGCGGCCTGTCCCGCACCCTCTCCGGCCTCTTGGGCAGCCTGCCCCGCACCTTCGCCCACTTCTCCGGCAGCCTCTCCGGCGCCTTCTCCTACCTGCTCGGTAGCTTCTCCGGCGCTTTCGGCGGCTTCCCCGGCTCCCTCTCCAACCTCTTGAGCCGCTTGTCCGGCACCTTCTCCTACCTGCTCGGCGGCTTCCCCGGCGCTCTCGGCAGCCTCTCCAGCTCCCTCTCCGACATCTTCTACTGCCTCTCCCGTGCTTTCGACCGCCTCGCCAGTCCCCTCCCCAACATCTTCGACGGCGGAGCCGGTTCCTTCACCAACGTCCTCCACGGCGGAGCCCGCGCCTTCTCCGACATCCTCGACTGCCGAACCGGTACCTTCGCCGACATCTTCCACAGCGGAACCGGCGCCCGAGCCTACGTCAGCGACTGCTTGATTGGCTCCTTCGCCTACCAAATCGCCCGTACCCTCACCCACATCTTCCACGGCAGATCCTGCGCCTTCGCCAATATCGGCGACCGCCTGGTTGGCTCCTTCGCCGACCAAGTCGCCCGCACCTTCACCTACGTCTTCGACCGCAGAGTTGAGTCCTTCGCCAACAAGCTCACCGGCGCCTTCTCCGACATCTTCCACGGCGGAACCCGCGCCTTCGCCAACGTCTTCTATCGCGGAACCCGCGCCTTCGCCTACGTCCTCGACCGCCGAGCTGACGCCTTCAACGAGTTTCTCGATGATTTGGGGGTTCCGGTCTATCGTGGTGAGGACCCGGTCGATGATGGCGGTAACGTTGTCGAGCCGGACCTTCAGGAGCGCTTGCGCCTCCACGCCCGTTATCACCAGCTTGACCCGCCCGAGGTAGGCATCTACACCGACAGAGAGCTCTACGAGGTCGAGCACTTTGGCGAAGAGGGATACCTTCGCCCGCAGATCGTTGAGCTCGAAGTTGATCTCATCCACCTTGACCACCGGCACGTCGAGCAGCACGTCCGGGATCTTGCCGCTAGTCGCGTCATCCTCATCGTAGTGAAGCGTGTAATCAGCGTATTCTTTCTCCGGTACGGTCTGATCCCCGGGTATATTGGCCGCAAAGCGGTATTCCTCTTCCTTCTGGACCGAAGTACGGGGGTCGCTCTTCGGTACTGGTGTATTGTCGTCCCGTACTCTCTCCTCGGCCTGCTCTTCCCGCTCTGCTTGGTCTTGCAATTGCTGGTCCTGCGCCTGCTGTTCACCCGACTCCTGCTGGTCGTTGGACTGCTGATCGTCAGCCCGTTGTTGCGTGTCTGTCTGTTGAGCTGCCATCCTACATTCCCCTTCACTTGCCAGGTAACCTGTCTATACAGGCCACGATACGATCAAAATTAGCAAGCTATATATGCCACGTTCTGGATCACGGCAAACCTATTCGCCTCGAAACCCGATTCGGCTTTGCAAAGGCGAATGTGGCTTTCTGAAGGCGCGAAAACTTTCTAGCAACCGGAATTTAGACAAATTTCTTGTACACCCCGATGTTAGTGGTATCACGGACGCCGAGGGCATCTTTTAGCTCATTTAGGATCGCGCCGCCGCGGAGCAGACGTATAGCGAAGGTGTGACGGAGGTTCATCGGGGAGACGCGCCACATGCCGACCTGCTCGCAGCGTTTCCAAATAGCGTTCTGGAGCGATTTGGAAGTAACGACGGGACGGGCGGCACGGCCAACGATCAACTCCGGCGTCTCATCCTTACGCGTGTTCAGGTAAGCGCGGAGGATTTTTACCGTACCTTCCGAGAGCCGGCGCTCCCGGGGCGCCAGATGGGACCCGGGGCCACCGAGGTGTATCTGGGCTGCGTCGAGGTTCACGTCGGAGCGGAGGACGCCCCGGATCTCACTGACGGTAACGCCGGTGTCGAGCATGAGGCGAACAACGGCGGCGTCCCGGGCGTCTTCGGGGCGGTTGATAGGGAAGGAGAGCAGTTGCTTCTCCTCATCTTCTTCGAGAAAGACAATCTGCTGATCCAGCGGCTGGTGCATGGGCTCTATGGGATCAAAGTCCAGGTCCGCGTCCGTGCTGGTCCTGGCCCAATCGAGAAAACGCCTTACTGCAGCATCTTTGCGATAGACGGTGAAGCGCTTGCGGTTCTCACCGAGCAGATGGTTGCGGAAATCCATGACGCTGCCCACACTCAGGTCTTCCGCTTCCATTACTCGTTTTCCGGCGAGAAAGGCGGCGAACTCGCGGATGTCGGCTTCGTAGAACTCAGCGGTGCGGGGGCTAGTGTGTTCGTCGTCGGCCAGGTGGGCGGTGAAGTCTTCGATCAGGGCGTCTACTCTCATGCCATCTATTTTAACGGCAAATGCGCATTTCCTGCGCTACCGGACGTTTCTCCGTCCGTTCTCCCGCACAACGCCGTGAGGTTTTCTCTCTATCCACTTCACGAATTTGTCTATCTCGGGTTGGGCTCTAAGGCTCTCTATGGTGTTGTATTCTTGCTCCAGTTCCTTCTCCGTGAAGGTCTTGTGAATTTGGCGGTGGCAGGCGGAGCAGACCATAGCTACCTGCTGCCTCTGCTGTCTGGTAAACGTACGTTTGGCGCGCTTCTTACGGTGGCGGCTGCGTGGTATGAGGTGGTGCCGGGTGAGACGGTCAACCGGACGTCCGCACAACTCGCAGCCGCTCGCGCTGTTCGATCCGTGATCCATAACGTAGAATTTTAACCACCTCCACAGCGAAAACGGTGAGCGCTGCTACGAGGACACTCTTCTACGATAGTCATACACTCAATACCCACCGCCTCCGTCGTCCCCGCCTCCGCCATCTCCGCAACCGGTCGCCATCAAAACTACCGCTAGGACGACTAGCAGTATGCGTGCGTGGCGGGCGACGGCACAGCTCAAGAGCCTGTAGAAGCGTCCGGCAAGGACGCCAATTTCTATTTCCGGCACGACTGGCTCGGCTCCTTTCTCCATTTTGCCGAATCTTTGCTGGGTTCAGATCCAGATGTCCGAGGTTACGTCACCGCCAGGGTAGCGCATCTCGTGGGCTCGGGCGGGGCCGGCGGGCTCTTCTCCAAAGTCCACGTAGAAGTCTTCGTTGATCTCCATTCCGCCGTTTTCGTTGTCGCAGTTTACCTGGAGCATGTAAGAACCTTCTTGGGCCATGCCGGGATAGAACTGGTTGTCCCAACTGCTGTAGAGCGAGTTGGTAACGTAGAGGCGCTTGCCATCGAGCGAGAGCTGGAGCATCTGCGGGCCGCCGCCGAGCTTGCGGCCGTTTAGCTCGGCGCTCTTGCCGAGCAGGCCACCGCACCAGACCTGGCCGGTCAGCTTCGGGTTCGACGGGTCGGTTATGTCGTACTGGCGCAGGTCGCCGTGCAACCAGTTGGAGAAGTAGAGAAAACGGTCGTCCAGGGAGAGCAAGAGGTCCGTGATGAGGCCCGGCAGCGGCATCGGCCAGCCTTCGGCCTCTTCACCCGGCACGTCCACGACTTTCTCGATCTTCCAACCGCCATTCTGTTTTTCCCAGTGGATGAGGTTGGAGCTGAGGGCTGCACCCACAAAGCCATGGGTGCTGTCAGGGTCGTGGTGGAAGCGGACTTCGAGCGGGATCATACCGTCTTCCCCGAGGTCTACGCTCTCGGTGATTTCACGCTGCTCCCAGTCCCAGAAGTGGAGTTGTTGCCCGTATTTGCCCTCGGCCACCTCGGCGGGGTCGAAGCCCTGCTGGTAGGTGTTTGGGGCGGCCCACTCGCTGCTCACCATGACGTTGTGGCGCGGCTGGTACCAGAAGTCGTAGTTGTAGCGCATGCCGTCCATGCCGTTCTCCCACCGGCCTGCGACCTCGAAGTTCTCTTCCAGCATCAGGAAGCCGCCGGGGCCGTTGCCCTCGCTGTCACCGAGCATGGAGATCATGATGTTCCCGTCCGCCAGACAGTGGACCGTGTGCGGGGCGGTGAGGTTAGTCTTCGCGACGATATCCTCGGGCTCGATGACCTTGTGGATCTTGGGTGCTCGTTCATCAGAGGTGTCTATGATGTGGATGCGGCTCGAACGTTGGCCCGGCACGACTAGAAAGCGCCGAGACTTGCTCTCGTCGTCGTGGCAGGAACTACAAGCATTCCAGCCGAAGTGGTGCAATTCGTCCCCGAGGTTTGGCATGGGAGTGCGGGCTACGACCTGCGAGTACGTCGAGGACTCCGGGTCTACGTCCACTGTCGCCAGGTAGTCCGGCTCCTCTATCTCCGTCCCGACGTAGAGCGCCACGGTGTAGAGGACTTTCTCCGGTTCGGCCTTCATGGCTTCTTTGGGGGTTGCGTAGCCTGGTCCACAGCAGGCGTGCTCTTCGTGGCTCGTCTCGCGCGCATCGGTCATGGTCTATTCACCTTCCCTGATCCCATTGACTCCTGTTGAGATTAGAGCACAACGAAACAGGTCTTACAATAAATTTATAGTGTTGTTTGCAGCAATATCGGGGGCTAGCGGCCGCGCACCAGGTAACGGGAGATGGTGTCGTGGGCGGCGTTGATCTCGGCCGTTAGTCTTTCGGCACGGATGCGTTTGTCGGGATCGGAGAAGCGATCGGGGTGGTAGCGTTTGATCAGGTTCCGTCGCTTGCGGCTGATCTCCTCCAGTTCGGTACCCGGCAACAAACCGAGCCGCTCGTAAGCTTTGAGTACCGGCGGAGGGAACTTCCGGGGCGCGAACCTGGTCGAGGAGTGGCTCCGTCGGTATGAGTTACGCTGAGAGTAATACCCCTGCGAAGAGCTTTGCTCGCCCCGCTCCTCTTGCGCTCCGGCGCCGGATTCCTCGGACTGCTGCTCTTCTTCGCGTTGGCGCTCTTCTTCAGAAGTCCGCCATTCTTCGGCGGCTCCGCGCCAGGCGGACTCGAAGGCGCCCCCGAAACTATCCCGGAGGGTTTCGCCGCGCTCGCGGCTGGTCCTCAGTGTCTCGCGCAGGCGGTCATCCTCCTGGAGGTTTATTACAAACCCCCGGGCGAGACGTCCCAACCGGCGCGGGATGCTCACCGCTCGCGGCGTTCCCCGGTGTTCCAGTTTTCGGAGAGAGGTCCGGGGCGGCGCAGCACCTGCGTATCGTCCATGTCTTCAGATGTTTCGTCCGAGCCGGGACGGTACAGAATTTGCGTCTCATCGCCGTCGGATTCCGTGGGCTCTTCTGCGGGTGGGTCACCTGCGGAAGTAGTGTCATCGTCGGACTCAGCGCCCTCGGTGGGTGGCAACTCCTTGGCGGGCTCCGGCTCTTCCAGCCCGGGGGCCTCATCCTTCTCGGGCAGGTCAAAGAAGCTGCGGACCAAGTCAACCTCTTCGAGGCCCGACTCGGCCTGAGATATTTTCTTCTCTTCACCGGAAATGCCGTTGTCCCGCGCCTGACGGAACTTCTTTATGTCGTCTTCGAGGGCTTTTATCTCTTGCTCTTTGTAGCGCACCGCTTTGTCGGTGTCGTCCTGCAGCTTCTTTATGCGCCCCTGACGCTGCTCTATTACGGAGTTGAGTTTCGACTCCCGCGCCCGGGTTGACGTCCCGAGTTCTGACATGCTTATACCGGCGGCTTCCAGAGTGAGGCGCACGATGGGGACGGCACTCCCGTAGGGAACCTCATCTGGGATACTCCGGATCACCTCCGCCGCCCGCTCTACGGTAAGCCCTTGGGGTTTCTCCATCGGCTCTTCGGGTTCATCTCTCTCCAAACCTGATTCGTCTGAAGAAAAGACCATGGTCTCCTCGCCCATCTCTTCGGGGGAGAACATACGATTAAAAAAGCTACGGCGGGTGGAACGTTCTTCGCTCATTTGGTAGGCAACTCCTCCGTTACGGTGGTTGGCAGATGGTCTACGGTGCGTGTTACCTCATCCAGGCTGCGGCGGAAATAGGAGATCCGCTCTTTCAACTGCGCGAGTCCCGGCTCTACGGAACGGGGCGAGAGACTGGTGTCTATGGAAAGTAGTTCCCCGCGCAGGTTGCCGAGCAGGCTCTCTACCCCTTCGAGTTGAGCATTGATGACGCTTATACCCGAGAGTATGTCGCCGTAACCGGCCAACTCCTCGCGCCGACTGGCGAGCGCGCTCTCGAACGGCGCGCGAAGCTCAGAATCCGGCCCCAGCGCCGCCAGATCCTTCTCCAAGTCCTTTATCCGGCGCCGGATGCCGCGCCGATCCACATTCTCCAGGTGCTTCCGCAAGGCCGACCGTCGCCGCGCCAGCCGCACGGCGTCCTCGACCTCCCCGAGAATGGTAAAGATGTCCTCTTCCAGCAGCGGACCATACTCCTCGGGCAAGAGATTCCAACTCTCCAACACACCCTCTTGAAGTGCGGCGAGGCTTTTCATCTGGGGCGCGGCGACCCGGTCCGCCCGCGCCACCCGGCCCAACTCCCGCACGTTCTCCCGCGCCTGGCCACGCAGCTCCCGCCGCTTGTTCTCCTTGCGATCCAGCAAACGCTTACCCGTGTAAGCGGCACCGGTTCCCAGAAGGGCCGCGAGGATGTAAGCGCCATCGACGGCGGCCATAGTCCCGAACCCCGCAAATGCGCCAAACGGGGCCAATCTGTATAGGGTGTGTGAGAAATTGCGCTTTCTAGACACGAGGCTCCTCCCCACCGCTGTCTTCTACCGACCCGGCTTCTTCGGCTAGGGGCTCTTCAGGCATCGGCTCTTCTGGGAGGGCTCCGTCCGGTGAAGACTCCAAAGACTCCGGCTCGCGGAGGCCCATCTGGATCTCCATCTCTTCCAACTCGCGTTCGGCGTCGAGGCGTTTCAGGTCTACTTCGGCGGCGGCTATGTGACGCTCCGTGTCGCTCATACCAAGTTCACCGACGGCTTCAGCCTCGTAGGAAGCTTGCCGGATGGCCTGTCGGGCCTTATCCAGGTCGCGGGATGAATCTGAGAGGGAGATGTTGGCGCGGGCTTCGTTGGCGGAGCGCATGGCGCGGGCCCGCTGATTCTCTTCCATAAGGGAGGCCCGCTCGCGCACGAGTTCGTTGTAGCGTTTTTCTTGCTCGCGGAAAGCTTCTTCCATCTGCTGGGAGTTCCGGCGGGCTTCTTCGAGGCGACCTTCGATCTCGACGAGGTTGTTGTGAGCCTCCTGTTTCTGCTGAACCAGCTCGACAGCGGCTTCCCGCTGGCCCCGGCGCACCAGTTCCTGGGCCTGGCGATCCCGCGTGTTCATAGTCTTTTGCTTGGTTGCGGCATCGTTGGCGAGCATCTTCTCGTAGGCCATCGTGCGGGCCGCCGCGACCTGGAGTTTCTTCAGATTGTCCAGTTCGTCCTGAACAGCATTCTCAAGGAGTATCTCAGGGTTGCGTTGCTCGACTCCCGAGAGGAACTTCCCGAAGAAACCGCGGATGGATCTGGTAAAACGTCCCATGTGTGCCGCTACCCCCGGCGATAGAGATTTTTAACGTGTGCAGCGATTATAACATCGGCGCGGGACCTTCCGAACAAAGCTAACGAGCCTCCCGGTAGCGGGGCTGAGGAGTGCGTCCGGCGAGCATTACACCGGGAGCATTGGGCTCGAAAGCCGCCTCCAGCGCACCGCCGGCGGCCGAAAGGAGACCCTCCGCCGTACGGGCGTCCCGCGGGTAGATGGCCGCCCCGGCAAAGCTGTGACGCGCGCCCAGGGACCCCGCCACAGCCAATGCGCGGCCTGCGGCGCTCTCGACTGAGTGCTCATCGACGCTGCTCAGCACCATACCGAAGACGGAACCCTGGCCGAGCAGAATGGGTTCAGCAATCCTGCTTCGCACCCGGTCGAGCAACAAGTCGATGCTCCCGATCCCACGTCCCGGATCTACCAGAATAACCGCTACCCGATCCCGCCGGCCAGCGGATATTTCTCCTTCTACCACCTCTAACAACATCGAACCATCTTCGTCGGTGGCGTACTCCTCGAAGCCGCCGGCCCCCGTCCCGCGGGCCGCGACGAGCACAAACCCTCCAACCAACACGAAAACAGCGAGCCGGAAGAGCGCCGACCCCGCATCATCCCCCTGCCCGGATAGAAGGTCCGGCATCACGGCCAGGAAGTAGACGATCAAAGCCGAGACCAACGCCACGAAGCCTATTCTCCGTACCCCGTGCAGCGCCGCTGAAAGTAGCAATGGGAAGTACAGGACGTAGAGTACGCTGGAGACTCCACCGCTAAAAAACGCCATCAACCCGAAGATCATCGCGTACAGAGCGTACGCACCGGCGCTGGACTCATCAGCGAATAGCTCCACCGGCAACAGTAGGAGCACCCCGGCCACCGTAACCCCGACGGTGACCGTCAGATAGAGCAGCAGGTAGGAGACGGCGGGCTCGTAGAAGTCCGCGTGTACGAGCAGCAACGCCGCCACGGTGAGGCCGAGGTACAGCAGGGAGAAAAGTTTCAGTATCCGGGAATTGCGCCTGTAATTAACCGTGTCCGTCATCTGGGAGTATCATATGTGCAATGGGGTGCTCCTGCCACCCGGAGGTGAGACGTTGGAACCAGATAATCCATACACTTTTCTAGAAGGCTACACAGTCTACGACGACTCCCGGAACGAGGTCGGCGAGGTCGAACAGACGGTCTACGACGCACCGGCCGACGTACTGAAGTACGTGATCGTTGACGGACGCACCGTCCCGGCCGACCGGATGGAAGTAAACGCCAAAGAAGAAAGCATCTCCTTACCCTACGCCGCTGAGACCATCGAATCGGCCCCGAAATTGCAAGAGTTCTCCGGCGAGTTCAACGAAGCCCTCCGAAAGCATTACGGATACACCGACCGGGAATGAGGGTCTTCGCGGCTTTACTGCTCGTCCTGCTCGTGGCCACCGGCTGCTCGGGCGCAGATATGGAGGCCGAAGGGGGAACCGCCGCCTCTCCTTCAGGGACGACCGGCGGTGGCACCGAAGAAAGCACAGATCCGGCCCCGAAGACCTCGCAAGAGCCCGAGACGACAAGTAAAATGCCGAACAGCTTGCAGTTGCGGCAGGTCTCTTCCGGGTCCGACGGACTGAAGCGTCGGCAAGTGATCGTCGCTCCCTCCGCCGACGGGCTCTCAGAGGCGACCGGCGTAAGACTCCCGGATGCCGGGGAAGGCACATACCTGGCGGCCTTCTGGGGAGAGAAGCCAACGGGCGGATATACGGTAGAGGTTCTGAGTGCGAGGGTCAAAGGGGACCAAACGGTCGTACAGCTCACCTTGAAGAAGCCGCCACCGGACGCAATGGTGGGCCAAGCACTCACATACCCATACGCTGCGGCCGTGATCCGGGGCAGCGTTCCCAAGAACACAGGCTTTACTTTCGCAACCCAAGGAGGCCGCGAACTCAACTGGCCCGTGAAGCGCGTATAGAAGCTCTTGGGACTAGCGACGCCCCCGCGTATAATCCCCCCGTGGCCGAAAAGAGCGCGGACATTCAAGGCAAGGTCGAGGAGTTGCGGGAAGTGCTGCGCTACCACAGCCGCCGCTACTACATAGACGACGAACCGGAGATCTCCGACGCCGAGTACGACGCCCTCTACAACGAACTCGAAACCCTCGAAGAAACCTACCCCGAACTCATAATCCCCGACTCCCCAACCCGGCGCGTCGGCGACGACCCCCTGGAAGAATTCGAGGAAGTAGAGCACGCCGTCCCGATGCTCTCCCTCTCCAACGCCCGCAAGGTAGAAGACCTGAGAGATTGGGACGCCCGCGTCCGGCGTTTGCTGGGAGAAGACGAAGAGCCGACCTACGTTACAGAACTCAAGATAGACGGTCTCGCAGTCTCCCTGCGCTACGAAAACGGACGCTTCGTGCGCGGCGCCACGCGGGGCAACGGTACAGTCGGCGAAGACGTGACGCACAACCTCCGCACGATCCGGGCAATCCCTGACAAGTTGGACGATGCCCCGCCAGAGGTATTAGAACCGAGAGGCGAAGTATACGTCGGCCTGGAAGAATTCGAGAAACTGAACGCCCGGCGCGCGGCGGAGGACGAGAAGCCGTTCGCCAATCCGCGCAACTTGGCGGCGGGCTCCATCCGACAACTCGACCCGAAGGTAACAGCCAAACGTCCCCTGACGCTCTTTCTCTACGGCGTGGGCGAAGGCTACCCGAACTACCAGAGCCACTCCGAAGCCCTTGCCGCCCTCAAGGACTACGGCTTGCGCGTCAACCCCTACAAAGTCCACGACAGCATCGAGTCGGTGGTCGAGGAGTGCGAACGGTGGGCGGCGAGGCGGGAGTCGGTCGGCTACCAGGTGGACGGCGTGGTGGTGAAGGTGGATTCCCGAGAGCAGCAGGAGAAGCTGGGGTCGGTACAAAAAGCGCCACGCTGGGCCATCGCATACAAGTTCGAGCCGCTCGCGGGCCGGACAAAGCTGAAAGGCATCTGGGTGAATGTCGGGCGGACCGGGGCGTTGACACCGCAGTCCATACTGGAGCCGGTCAACGTGGGCGGCGTGACGATCTCCCGCGCCACCCTCCACAACGAAGACTACGTAAAAGAAAAGGGCATCCTCGTCGGCGACACGGTGGTGGTCGAGCGGGCGGGAGACGTAATACCGCAGGTAGTCCGGGCCATCCCCGAAGACCGCGACGGCAGCGAATACGCCTTCGAGATGCCTACACATTGTCCCGTCTGTGGAGAACCCGTCTCCCGTCCGGAAGGAGAAGCGGTTACTCGGTGCATCAATACCCGCTGTCCGGCACAGGCGTTAGAGCACATCATTCACTGGTGTACCAAAAGCGCGATGGACATAGACGGTCTCGGCGAGAAGCTCGCCACCCGCCTCTTCGGCCTCGATCTCGTAAAAGACGTAGCGGAAACCTACGATCTAAAAGCCGATCAACTCGTCCCGCTCGAAGGTTTCGGCGAGAAGAGCGCGAAAAACCTGATCCGGGCCATAGAAAAGAGCAAAGAACAACCCTTCTACCGCGTCCTCTACGCTTTAGGCATCCGACACGTCGGCGCGGTAACGGCGAGTCTAATAGCCGAGAGGTTCAGCGGCGAAGGTCTACTAGAAAGTGTCTCAGTGGATCAACTCGCTGAGATAGACGGTGTCGGGAAGGTCGTCGCTTGCGCCGTCGTCGAGTACTTCGACCTAGAAGATAACCGCGAGTTGGTAAAGCGCTTGATGAAGCTCGGCCTGAACTTCGGCTCCGTAGAATCGAAGCCCGCTGAAGGGCCGCTCGCCGGAAAGCGGGTCGTAGTAACCGGAACTCTAAGTCAGCCCCGGAGCTACTTCGTAGAGCGGATCGAAGCTGGGGGCGGAACCTTCACCTCTTCGGTCAGCAAGAACACCGACTACGTGCTCGCTGGCGAGGAAGCCGGCTCCAAGCTGGAGAAAGCTCACAAACTCGGCGTCTCGGTTCTGGACGAAGAAGGGTTCGAGGAGTTGCTCTCCTAGCCGAGCTCCGCCCTCACTCTCTTGGCACCAAAGCAAGAGCCCGGATCGGGCTGCCGGTGCCGTCGGTTAGCTTGAGCGGCGCGACGATGAGGAGTGCGCCGGTCGGGGGTAGCGTGGCGAGGTTGGCGAGCTGCGTTATGCCGTACTTTCCCGCGCCGAGCAGATAGTAGTGGAGTGGGAAAGGGGGATCGAAGCCTGCCGCAGCGCCCGCGTCTATTCCGACGGTCTCGACGCCGACACCGACGAGCGGCGATTCTTCGGCGAGCCAGCGGGAACACTCCACGTCGAAGCCGGGGGACTGCGGGGAACCGGAGCTTGCGTTCAGGAAAAGGTTCTCGTCGTGGGCGCGAGCATCCCAGCCGGTGCGCAGGAGCAGCCAGCCGCCGTCGGGGAGCGGGCCGTGCTCGGACTCGAAAGCGCGGATATCGTCCATGGTGAGCAGGTAGTCAGGGTCTTTCTCGGCTTCGGCGGATTTGTCGATGACGACGGCGGGAGCAACGAGGTGGTGAGGCGGGACTTTGGAGACGTCGATGCCGTCACGGCCGGTTACTCAGTGGATCGGGGCGTCGAAGTGGGTGCCGACGTGCTCCCCGATCTCCAGCCAGTTCTAGGCCCAGGCGGGACCACGGTCATCGTAGGCGCTGATCTCGTGCTTCGTCAGACCCGGCGTGTTGATGAACGGCTCTGGGAGCTTTAGGACCGGCGTGCGTTCGTTCAAGGGCTGGGTAAGATCCACGACCTCCACCCCGCCTCCGGCGAGCGACTCGATGAGCGATGCTACTGGGTTCTCTGTCATCCTGTTCTCCTCCTGTCAGTGGGCGCGGAACGCTTCTTCGAGCCACTCGGCCCGTACATGGGGGTTTACTTTTGCGTCGATCACAAGCGGCCGGTCCCTGCGGCCGAGCCATTTTTTACGGGCGTGAGATCTTCTTCCTTGCGGACAGTTGCACCCTCGGCCCCGGCTGCGCGGGCGAGGGCGGCGAAGTCCGTATCGGGGAACTGCGCCAGATCTACGGGCCGATCCATCGGGCCGAAGTGATGCACCTCCGCACCGTAGGCGGCGTCTTTGTAGACGATTATGACCAACGGCAACTTGTAGCGGGCGGCGGTTTCGATCTCTCCGAGGGCCATCAGAGCGCCGCCGTCTCCGGTGGCGATCACGGTGAGCCGGTCCGGGCGGGCGACGGCGGCCCCGATCCCGCTGGCGAGCCCCAGGCCGACCGACTGGAAGGCCTGCGTGAAGACAAACCCCTGCTCATCCGGGACCTGGAGGTACATCGCCGGATAGCCCATGAAGTGCCCCGAGTCAGTGGCAACCGTCCGCTCTTCGGGCAACAAATCGTCGAGCGCGATGCTGAGGGTGCGCGGATCTATATGCGCGTCCGTGCCCTCATCCTCGTAGGGCTCGTCGCGCCAGCGCCGGCCGGAGATCTCCCGCGCAATCTCTTCGCTATGGAAGCCGCGTCTGCTAACGTCGCGCCGTTCGAGCTCTTCAGAGATTTCCCGTGCCGTAGCCGACGCGTCGCCGACAACGCCGACATCCACGCCGTAGAGCGCGCCGATAACTTCTTCGTCAAGGTCTACCTGAACCACCTTCGCGTCGGGTGGAAAGAGTTTGCCGTGGCGCACGGTCCAGCGGTTGAGCGAGGCTCCAAAGGCGAGTACCAGATCCGCACTCTGCATCAACTCGACGGCGCATGGAGAAGAGAACCCTCCGGCGATGCCGAGCTCGTAGAAGTTGCCGGCGAAGAGCCCGTTTCCGGCCGCGCTCGTCGCCAGGAGCGCGCCGGTTCTCTCGCCCAGGTTCTCTAGTGCCTCGCGTCCTCCGGCGAGTGCGGCCCCACGGCCGGCCAGGAGCACCGGCCGCTCGCGCTCGGCGATCAGATCCGCGACTTCGACCCCCGAACGCTCCGCTGGACGCGGCGGCTCCAGCGATGGCGGCTCGGGTGGAAGCGTCGGCTCGTCCGACGCGTCGAGTTCCACGAGGTCTATAGGGATATTGAGGACTACGGGACGGCGCTCTACGCTCGCGCGGCGCAGGGCGCGGGCGGCGTCTTCGGCGGCGGTTTCGGGGGAGCGCACCCGCTCGGAGATCGCGCCGGCGGTCGCGGCGAAGGCTGCCTGGTCTACCTTGAAGTTCGACTAGAGCGTGCCGGGCGGCGTGTCTGCGGCGAGCAGGACCAGCGGGGTGCGGCTCTTGGCGGCCTCCGTTAGGCCGGTGAGCGTGTTCGTGAAGCCCGGTCCCTGGTGGACGCTCGCGACTCCGACCTTCCCCGAGGCCCGCGCGTAACCGTCGGCCATCATTACTGCGGCGCACTCGTGGCGGGAGGAGTAGAACTCCGCCCCGGCGGCGCGCAGGGCGTTTACGACGGCGAAGTTGCCGCTTCCGACGAGGCCGAAGAACGTCTCGACCCCGTGCCCGGCCAACGTCTCTCCTATGCCCGCCGCAACCCTCATCGTTTGTCTCTTCGGGTGTCCGTCAACATGGTGAGGTGAACCTTAGAGTAGCCGGGAGACTCGCGCAATGAAACGCGGAGATGGAACTGCCTCGTCGCGGCTGTATAGTGGCGACTGGTATGTTGAGAAGTTTTGGGGAAAAGTGGCGTTGGATCTCGTGGCGCGAGGGGCTCAAGAGCGGGCTGCGAACGACTTGGGAGCTCGGTAAGATCATCTTCCCCGTAACCCTTGCGGTCTCCGTTTTGCAATACACAGCCTTCTACGATGTGTTGCTCTCCGGGCTTACGCCGGTTATGGCCCTGCTAGGGCTTCCAAACGAAGCAGCCGTACCGCTCGCCTTGGGTAACCTCCTGAACCTCTACGCCGCCATCGGGGCGATCCTGACGATGGAGCTTACGGTCAAGCAGGTATTCATACTGGCGCTGATGTTGAGTTTCTCCCACTCGCTGCCGGTAGAAGCAGCGGTGTGTCGGCGCATCGGGGTGAGCGTGAGCCTCGTTGTCGGATTTCGTGTCGCACTGGCAGTGGGCGCTGCGGGTGCCGTGAATCTTCTATGGAACGGTGGTGGTGAGGTTGCCCGTTACGGACTCGCGCCTGTCTCAGAAACAGAGCCTTCAGGGTGGGGTGAGATTTTTGCGGGAACGTTGCAGTCGGCCACGATTGGGGTCTTCCAGCTCGCCCTGATCGTCTTTCCGGTAATGATGATGATTCAGGTTCTGAAAGACCTCGGGGCCCTGGGAAAATTCGCAACGTGGATGCGTCCGTTGATGAGTCCCTTAGGCGTCGCACCGCAGGGGGCGGTTACGATGGCGGGAGGTCTGATCTTCGGTCTCGCATTCGGGGCCGGTGTAATTCTGGAGCAGGTGCGCGAGCAGAAGTTCACAAAGAGGGAGCTCACACTCATGATCCTTTTTCTCTGCGCCTGCCACGCAGTCATAGAGGACACGCTTATTTTTATACCGCTGGGCATAAATGTCTTACCCCTGCTCCTGATCCGACTGCTCGTCGCCGTAGCGCTGACGCTACTCATCGCCCGGCTGTGGCGCGAGACCTGAGCGTCCCCACCGGTGTCAAAGCGCGCTGTTTTGAGGTAATCTACTCTTGTCTAGAGAAAGGAGCAGCGTATGAGCGAGAAAAGCCCGTTGCAGAGTGACCGGGGTATCACCGTCATAGAGACCCCCGTAGTCTCCCAGGTGGTCGGAATCGCGGCCCAGGAGGTAGAGGGCGTGCAGATGGGCGGGTCCGCTTCCCGTGCCGCTGGGGGTCTTCTAGAGAGCGTCACCGGCGGAGGTGGTTCAGGTCAGTCAACCCGCGGAGTAACCGTCGAGGTCGGCGACGAGGAAACCGCCGTTGACCTGGATATGTCCGTAGAGTACGGCAAGTCAGTGCCCCAGCTCTCAGAAGCCGTCCGCCGCAACATCATAAACCGGGTAGAGAACTTGGTGGGCCTCAAGGTTACAGAGGTCAACATAACGGTGAACGATGTATTGTTCCCCGAGCAGCAGTCCTCACAAGGAGACGAGGGCCAGTAACAGAACAACTAGGGTTACTTCTAACCCGTAGTTCAGCGCGGAGAGGAACTTGTGCTTCTCCGCGCTTTGCTTTCAACACCAGACGCACAAAGCATCTCATCACACAACAATCCAAATTTTCTTCCCTGAAGTCTGCCAACCGGCGTCCGAAAAAGCGGTATTGGCCGGCTACTAAACAACCCGGCAGTGAAAGCGCTACCCAGCCTATGTGGAATTCATACTTACGACAACACATCTCCTTAACAACGCGGAAAAACAAACAATCAACGGTCCGTCGAGTACCCGGCAACCCCGAAGACGTGCCCGTGGCGATCTCAACTCACAGCACCCAACTCTTGCAAACGAAAGATCAAAGAATGCCCTGATACGACTCCTGCTGATTACAGTAGGTTACTCCACAAGGTCAGTTTTGGTCGGTCTGAAATCCGCGCCCTGAAAATTTTTTTGCCCGTTCTCTTGACTCGGTAAAACTTGTGTGGTACATGTTCCTCTATGAGAGACACGTTCACAATACGCAACGGAACAAGAAGTCTTCGAACTCGTGAAAAGTGCCGTCTCTGGAAGAGTTGCATGTGCAGGGAAAGAGGTTGAGAGGGTAATGGGGAATAGATGGACATTGGTGTTCTAGGACACCTGCTAACTCCCGTTTTTTCGCTACCCGGCAAGCTGGAGGTTAGTAATGGAAGATAGAGCCAGCGTCGTAGTAATCGGGGCAGGAATTGTCGGTTGCAACGTCGCGGATCACCTGACGCAGCTCGGCTGGCGGGACGTAGTTGTCGTAGACCAGGGTCCGCTCTTCGAGGCTGGCGGCTCCACCTCCCATGCACCGGGCCTCGTCTTCCAGACCAACCCCTCCAAGACGATGACCGAGCTTGCGAAGTACGGCGTCGAGCGCACCTCGAAGCTGGAGGTTGACGGTCAGCCATGTTTTTATCCTATCGGTGGCATAGAGATCGCCGCCACCCCCGAACGCTGGAAAGACCTCAAGCGTAAACACGGGCTGGCATCCTCATGGGGATTGGAGCCGGAACTCATCTCCCCCGAAGAATGCGCCGAAAAAGTGCCGCTGCTGGACTCGAAGAATATCTACGGCGGCCTCTTTGTCCCGGACGACGGAATAGCCAAGGGCGTCCGGGTCTCCGAAGCGGTGGCGCGGCAGGCGATGGAGCGCGGCGCCAGCTTCTACGGCGAGACCGAAGTTACCGGCATCGAGGTAAAAGATGGCCGGGTGCAGGCGGTCGAGACCTCGCGAGGCAGGATCGAGACAGAGCTGATCGTTAGCTGCGCCGGGATGTGGGGACCGAAGCTCGGCCGGATGGTCGGGATGACCGTTCCCCTCCAACCGATGCAACACCAGTACGCCTGGACCACGCCGCTCGCGGAGCTCGACGGCGAGGGCCGGGAGGTCGTCCATCCCATCCTGCGGCACCAGGACTTCTCGATGTACTTCCGCCATCAGGGAGAGCGTTACGGGATCGGGGCGTACCGGCACCGCTCCATGCCCGTCTCCGCCGATGAGATCCCGAAGTACGAAAACTCTGAGGTGATGCCCTCGATCATGAAGTTCACCCCGGAGGATTTCCAGCCCACGCTGGACGAAGCCCGCAGAATGCTCCCCGCGCTGCAGAACGTGGAGATAGATACCCCGATGAATGGGCTCTTCTCCTTCACGCCGGACGGCGGACCGTTGCTCGGCGAGTCGAACGAGGCAAAAGGCTTCTGGGTGGCGGAGGCGGTTTGGGTAACGCACGCCGCCGGGGTCGGCAAAGTGATGGCCGAGTGGATCACGTCCGGTTCCCCCAGCATCGACCTGGCCGGCGGCGACGTCCACCGCTTCGAGAAGTGGGCTTTGAGCCCCGCCTACGTAAAGGCACGCAGCTCACAGTCCTTCCAGGAAGTCTACGACATCATCCACCCACAGCAGCCGATGGAAGAGCCGCGCCCGCTACGCACGAGCCCGTTCTTCTCCAAACAGAAGGAGTTGGGCGCGTACTTTCTGGAGGCCAGCGGTTGGGAGCGGCCACACTGGTTCGAGGCGAACGCGCCGCTCGTGGAGGACCGGGACATCCCGGACCGGGACGAATGGTCGGGACGCTACTGGTCGCCGATAGTGGGTGCGGAACACCAGATCACGCGCGAGCGCGTCGCCCTCTACGACATGACCGCCCTGAAACGGGCCGAAGTCACCGGACCCGGCGCGCTAGAGTTCCTGCAACGACTCAACACCAACCAGCTCGACAAACCATCCGGCAAGGTGACGTACACCCTCATGCTCGACGAAGCGAGTGGCGTCAAGAGCGACATCACGGTCGCCAGGCTCGGCGAAGAACTCTTCCAACTCGGCCTTAACGGGCCGCGAGACATCGAGTGGATGGAGCATCACCTGCCGGACGATGGCTCGGTGCAGGTACGGGACATCACTCCCAGAACTTGTTGCATCGGAGTATGGGGACCGGCGGCGCGGGATCTGGTCCAGTCTTTGAGCGAGGACGACTTCTCGAACGAGGCTTTCGGTTTCTTCAACGTGCGGGAGGCTTACATCGGAGAGGTTCCGGTGCGCGCTTTGCGCGTTTCGTACGTGGGCGAACTCGGATGGGAGATCTACACCTCCTCCGACCTAGGACTACGGCTCTGGGACCTTCTCTGGGAAGCCGGACAGGAGCACGGGATCATCGCCGGCGGACGCGGAGCGTTCAACGGCTTGCGCATTGAGAAAGGCTACCGGGCCTGGGGCTCCGACATGACCACCGAGCACGACCCCTACGAAGCGGGCCTCGGGTTTGCCGTGAAGCTCGACAAGGGAGACTTTATCGGCAAGGATGCGCTGGAGCGCCGTAAAGAAGAAGGACCACGTCGGAAGCTCGTCTGTCTCACGCTAGATGACCCGGAGATGGTTGTCATGGGGAGCGAGCCGGTGTTCGCGGACGGTGCGGCGGTCGGGTACGTGACCAGCGCGGCGTATGGATACAGCATCGGACAGAGCATCGCGTACGCGTGGGTACTGCCGGAGTTGGCTGAGGAAGGCACGAAGCTGGAGATCGAGTACTTCGCCGAGCGCCACGCGGCCACGGTGAACGAAGAACCGCTCTTCGATCCGGAGATGCGCCGGATGAGAGATGTTCCACTCGCGAGGGCGACTTGAGAAAGGTAAAGGACGTGTAAGGCGTCTAGACATATAAAGGACCGGCGCGGTTCGCATGAGTTTGGCGACCGAACGAACCGCCCGGCACAGTGCCACAAGAGAAGGAAACCCCCTTGCAACAGACCGATTATAACAACATAGCCCTCAGAGGACTAACCCCGGCCCCGCGCCAGGCGAGGCGTGTAGGCTCTGCACCCGGCTCCGGAACCGTGCTCGATGGGATCGGGGACACCCCGCTCGTCGAGGTCGAAGGCGTGTGGGCCAAGTGTGAATTCCTGAACCCCTCGGGCTCCGTAAAAGCCCGCATCGCCAAGTACATGTTCGAACGAGCCGAAGAAGAGGGCTTGCTAAAACCCGGCGACACGATAGTCGAGGCGTCGAGCGGCAACACCGGCAACGCCCTCTCGATGGTCGCAGCGGCCAAGGGCTACCGGATGCTGGTCTTGATGCCCTACGGTATGAGCTCGGAACGGTTGGTCATCAGCCGGGCATTCGGGGCGGAAGTGTTGGAGATCGGAGACTTCCACGTAAACGAGGCACTGCAGAAGGCGCGGGAATTAGGGCAGCAGGATGGCTACTTCTGTCCGGCCCAGTTCGATTCGGAGTGGAACGTGGAGGAGAACCGGGAGTGGCTGGGGCCGGAGATCCTGGCGCAATTGCCGGAGGGCGTCGTCCCGGACGCGCTGGTAGTCGGGGTTGGGACCGGAGGAACCCTGATCGGGGTCGGCCAGGCCTTCCGAAAGGCCAACCCGAACGTGAAACTCTTCGGGATGGAGCCGGATGAGTCCTGCACACTGCTGTGTGGAGAGATTGGTCGGCATTTGATCGAGGGCATCTCCGACGGTTTCGTGCCTGGAATCTTCCAGAGACACGGCCACACGATAGACGGCGTCATCCCTGTGGAGAGCGACGAAGCAGTAGGAGAGATGCGGCGGCTGGCTCGCGAATACGGGTTGTTCGTCGGGCCTTCCAGCGGGGCGCACCTGGCGGCTGCGCGGCGAGTCCGGGAAGAGCATCCCGAGTTCGAGGACGTTGTTACGGTCTTCTGCGACGAAGGCGAGAAATATCTGAGCGAGCACTTTTATGAAACTGGTCGTGAGGAGCGGTGATGCGACGAAGTATGTAGCCCTCAACGTTCAGCGCAAACAATATCCCGCAAAGAGAAAAGGAGCATCATGACAGACCTACAGACAAACGGAACCCACCTCGACAGCGTAAACCCCAGCCCGGAGATTCTGCAGTACACGCGGATCAAGAAGTCCCCGTACTTCTACGGCTCGCGGCGGCACGGGGTGGCGATGTACAGCGTCTACAACCACCACTACCACCCGCGCCACTACGGCGATCCGATCGCTGAGTACTGGCAGCTCCTCGAAGGGGTGACGATGTGGGACGTGGGCGGCGCAGAGCGGCAGGTGGAGATCACCGGCCCCGACGCC
The DNA here is from genome assembly GCA_965214475.1 of Rubrobacteraceae bacterium. GTDB lineage: Bacteria > Actinomycetota > Rubrobacteria > Rubrobacterales > Rubrobacteraceae > SIRX01. Next base: position 2,026,517 of record OZ243953.1, read on the forward strand.
TTCGAGTTCACCAACATGCTCACCCCGCGCAACCTGCACAAGTGTAACGTCGGCCAGTGCAAGTACGCCTTCATCACGGACGAAAACGGCGGCATCATGAACGACCCGGTGCTGCTCCGCCTGGACGAGAACCACTTCTGGCTCTCCCTCGCCGACAGCGATGTGCTGCTCTGGGTTAAGGCGCTCGCGTACAGCATGAAGATGGACGTGAACATCAGCGAGCCGGACGTCGGCCCGATGCAGATTCAAGGTCCCAGGTCCAAAGAAGTCATGATCGACCTCTTTGGCGAGAGCATCCTGGACATCCCCTACTACTACATGGTCCACAAGGAGCTCGACGGGATGGATCTCGTGATCTCCCGGACCGGCTACTCGGGCGAGCTTGGATATGAGATCTACCTGAAGAACGCCAGTCGCGACGGCCTCAAGCTGTGGGACGCGGTTCTCCAGGCCGGCGAGCCACACGGCATTAGCCCCATCGGTCCCTGCCACATCCGGCGCATCGAGGGCGGCATCCTGTCCCAGGGCTGCGATATGACTCTGGAGGACAACCCTTACGAGGTCGGCTACGGCTACAAGTGGATGGTGGAGCTGGATCAGGAACAGGACTTTATCGGCCGGGAGGCTCTGCGAAAGGTCGCTGAGGAAGGCGTGAGCCGCAAGCTGGTCGGCGTGGAGATCGGGGGTTCGGACCTCGGCTCGTTCAACGACGGCTCCATGATAGATTTCTTCCCCGTCTACGCGGGCAACGAGCACATCGGCAAAGTTACCAGCGCCTGCTACTCGCCGCGTCTGGACAAGAACATCGGGTTCGCGATGGTGCCGGTCGAGTACAGCAGCATCGGCATCGAGTTGGAGGTCGAGCGTCCCGGTGAGACGGTCTCCGCGACCGTCGCCGACCGGCTCTTCTTCCGGCCGGAGCACGCCGAGCAGCAGCTCTCTGCCACCAGCTCCTCCAAAGGCGCGTAAAAACGGATCTTGGCCGCGGGGGAACTTCTCCCGCGGCCACCCCGGAGTCCTGAGAGGTTCTCAATGACAGAGATGAAGAATAGATCCGACCGGTCAGTGTCCCTAACCGCGGCCCTGGAACGTCCCCGCTACGAGGTCATCCCACTGCCGGGCGTCGCGGAGCGCGTCCTGAAACACATCCCCAAGGAGGTGGAACTTACGGTCACCGCCTCACCGACCAAGGGTCTCGGCCCTACCGTGGACCTTACGGAGCGGCTGACGGGGGAGGGGTACCGGGTGATACCGCACCTATCGGCGCGTTTGATCTCCAACGATTCCCACCTGAAGGACATCGCTTGCCGGCTGCACGAAGCTGGCGTGAAGGACGTATTCGCCATTGCGGGCGACGCACCGAAGCCCGCCGGCAAGTTCGCCGGGTCCGTGGATCTTCTGGCGACCCTGGCAGAGATCGGAACGGGGTTCGAGCAGGTCGGTATCGGCGGCTACCCGGAGCGTCATCCCCTCATCAGCGACGAGACCACGGTCCAAGCCATGAACGACAAGCTGCCTTACGCCACGTATATCGTCAGCCAGATCTGCTTCCAGCCCCGACTCATAGAAGCCTGGGTCCAGAAGGTCCGGGATCGGGGCGTTCAGCTCCCGATCTACGTCGGAATACCCGGCTCCGTTAGCATGACGAAGCTGATGCGGATCTCCGGCAGCATCGGCCTCGGCGACTCCGCCCGCTTTCTGAAGAAGTACGGCAACCGCTTCCTAAGAATGATGCTCCCCGGCGGCTACACGCCCGACGGTCTGGTCGCGGACCTCACCCCGCAACTCGCCGATCCGTGGAGCAACCTCCGCGGCTTCCACGTCTACACGTTCAACGAGCTGGAGCGTACCGAGGCTTGGCGACAGAGCATGTTAGAGCGCCTCAAGGCGACGACGTAGCCACTCCCCGCTAGACTCCAAGGAGCCAACAATGCTAAAACCAACCGAGATGCCCTCAGACCTCCAAATAGCCCGCAAAGCCCGCCTCAAACCTATGGAAGAGGTCGCCGAAGAGATCGGGGTGGGTCCGCATCACCTGGAACACTACGGAAAAGACGTAGCCAAAATAAAGTTGGACGCCATAGAGGAGTTGGAGGATCGTCCCCGCGCCAAGTATGTAGTAGTCTCCGCCATCACCCCCACTCCCCTCGGAGAAGGCAAGACGACCACCACCGTAGGACTCGGCCAGGCCTTCAAACACCTCGGCAAGACGGCCACGGTCGCGGTGCGTCAGCCTTCTATGGGACCGACCTTCGGGATCAAGGGCGGCGCGGCGGGTGGCGGCTACAGCCAGGTAGTACCGATGGAGATGCTGAACCTGCACCTGACCGGCGACATGCACGCCGTAACGGCGGCCCACAACCTGCTCTCCGCCATGATAGATAACCACATCCACCAACACGACGACTTCTTCGACGTAGACCGCCACTCCATCACTTGGCGGCGCGTTATGGACGTAAACGATAGGTCTCTAAGACACACCATAACGGGCCTCGGACCACGGGTTGACGGAGTCCCTCGCGAGGCGGGCTTCGATATCACCGCAGCCTCCGAAGTTATGGCCGTGCTGGCACTATCCAACTCCTTGAAGGACCTGCGGGAACGTCTGGGCCGTATAGTCATCGGCTCCTCCGTAAAAGGCGAGCCTATCACCGCCGAAGACCTCAAAGCAGCCGGCGCGATGACGGTTATCCTCAAAGAGGCCATAAAGCCGAACCTGATGCAGACCCTGGAGAACACGCCTGTGCTTGTCCACGCGGGACCGTTCGGCAACATCGCCCACGGCAACTCCTCTATAGTCGCCGACCGGATCGGCATCCGGGGCGGAGACTTCCTCATCACCGAAGCTGGCTTCGGGGCCGACATGGGTGCCGAACGCTTCTTCAACATCAAGTGCCGCAACTCCGGGCTGAAACCCGACGCAGCGGTGCTGGTAGCCACGGTAAGAGCCCTCAAGGTTCACTCCGGTCGCCACAAGGTCAAGGCCGGACAGCCTCTGCCGGAAGAACTACTAAAAGAGAACCCTGATGACGTGTACGCCGGGGCGGACAACCTTAGAAAGCAGATAGAGAACATAAGGGTCCACGGCGTCTCACCGGTGGTAGCCATAAACGCCTTCCCAACGGATCACGACTCCGAACACGAAGCCATCCGGGAGATAGCTGAAAAAATGGGAGCCCGCGTCGCCGTCTGCAACCACTTCACCGAGGGCGGCGCCGGAGCAGTGGAGCTGGCCGAAGCTGTTGCCGAGGCAGCAGAAGAACCAACCCAGTTCGAGTTTCTCTACCCTGACGAAGCATCTCTAAGAGAAAAGGTAGAAGCAGTAGCCACAAAGGTGTATGGGGCGAAAGGCGTCGAGTACGACATACAAGCCGGAGCCCAGATCGACTCCTACGAAAAGAACGGCTTCGGAAACCTGCCAGTGTGCATCGCAAAGACACACCTCTCCATCTCCTCTGACCCTAGTCTAACGGGAGCCCCTAAGGATTGGACGCTGCCGGTCCGGGAGGTGCGGGCCTCGGTAGGAGCGGGCTTTATCTACCCGATCTGCGGCGACATGCGCACGATGCCGGGATTGAGCGCCCATCCCGCCGCTGAAAGCATAGACATAGACGAGAACGGCGAAACCGTGGGGCTGTTCTGAGCCAACCCGACACAAAAACCGGCTACCTCGACCTCCCGCTGGGCCAGTTCCTGGACCTCACGGCCTCCGGCGAACCGGCTCCTGGCGGGGGTGCAGCGGCCGCAGTGATCGTCTCCCTGGCCGCCGCCCTCGCCGGCATGGCCGCCCGACTCTCGACCGGGCAACTATCCGAGGCAGAGGATCTAATTGAGCGCGCCGAGGCGTTGAGGGAACGGGCCGCGTCCCTAGCTCAAGCCGACGCCGCAGCCTACGGGCGTGTCATTGAGGCTCAGCGCGAAGGCGGCGACATGCAAGTTGCGCTCTCCATGGCGGCTGACGTACCACTGGAAGTCGCCGAGGTGGGTGCGGAGATTGCCAGCGTTGCGGCCCGGCTGGCGGGATATGGCAACCCGAACCTGCGCGGTGACGCCCTTACGGCGATCCTACTGGCCGAGGCGGGTACGCAGGCCGCCGCGTCTCTAGTCGAGATCAACCTCTCTACTGCTAGGGCTAAGGACGGACGGCTCGACCACGCTCGGCAGCTCGCGAGGTCCGCAACGATGGCCCGAAACGCCACCGAAAGCGGGCTCTGAAATGTATTTGAGACAGTGCCGTATGGTGCAACAGCCTGTGGTGTGCGGTATATTGCATATAACATTGCCGGGATAGGAGGCATCTGATGGCTGAGAGAAGAACGCCACTGTACGACTTTCATCTGCGAGCCGCCCGTGAGGTAATAAAAGGCGGCGGGGATTTCATGTTCCCCAGCGCCTACACCTCGCCGGTAGAGGAGCATCTGAACGTGCGACGAAACGTGGGAATGCAGGACTTATCCACGATGGGTGAGATCGACATCAAAGGCCCGGGGGCCGAGCGGCTCGTGCGACGGCTGCTCGTCAACGAGGTGTTGGACCTGGAGCCAGGCCAGCTAAGGTACTCGACCATGTGCAACGAGGAGGGTGGCATCGTAGACGACGTGACCGTCTACAAGTTCGATGACGAACACTTCATGATCGTCGCCAGCTCCGGACCGCGGTTGAAGTCTTACCGTTGGATCTCCGAGCACGCCGAAGGCCGGAGCGCCTACGTCACCGACATGACGGCAGCCATCGCCCTGCCGGTCGTGCAGGGGCCTCTCTCTCGCAAGTTCCTCAAGACGATAGTAAAAGACGTGGATCTGGACGAGCTGCGGTTCTTCCGCTTCGCGCCGGGCCGCATAAACGGCATCGAAGTCATCGTCTCCCGCTCCGGCTACACTGGTGAGTTGGGCTACGAGCTGTACACGCCCGCCGACCAGGCCTCCGTCCTCTGGGACTACCTGCTAAAGAAGGGCAAAGAGTTCAACCTCCAGCCCTACGGCGTCGCGGCGATGCAATCCTTGAGGATCGAGAAGAGCCTCCCCCTCTACGGCTCGGACATCAACGAGGACTACACCCCGTTCCATGCGGGTCTCTCACGCTGGATCCACTTCGACAAGCCGGACTTTATCGGACGCGAAGCGTTGCTGAAGGTGCAGGACGAGGGTTTGGACCAACGCTGGGTCGGCCTCACTCTAGAAACCGAAGTTCCCGCCGCCGTCAACGACAAGCTCTACAGCATCGGCGACGTTGCGACCTTCAAGGAGAAGATGTTCTCCGGCAGCGAGGCGGGCGAGTACAAAGACGACGTCATGTCCGGCGAGCGGCAGGTCGGGCACATCACCTGCAGCGCTATAGGCCCGTCGGTCGGTAAGACCATCGCGATGGCCTACGTGGACACCGCCCACTCCTGGCCGGGAGCGAACCTGGTCGTGGAGATCAACGGCCGCCCCATCCCCGCCAGAGTCGCGCAAACTCCGTTCTTCGATCCCGAGATGGCCCGCATCCGGTCCAAACCCCAGGACGACGACCGGCGCCAGGAGCCCGCGCCGGAGCCTATGGCCTACGCGAATGCCTCGGTGAATGGCAGCGCATAGTGGCATCTAACTACCACTCAAAACGCTACGACGCTATCGTCGTCGGCGCGGGCGCGATGGGCAGCGCCACCGCCTACTACCTGGCCCGGCGCGGCAAGCGGGTGCTTTGCCTGGAACGCTTCGGCATCCCCCACACGATGGGCTCCTCCCACGGCCACACGCGCATCATCCGGCTCGCCTACTACGAGGACCCGTCCTATGTACTGCTACTGCGCCGCGCCTACGAGCTGTGGCGCGAGATCCAGAGCACAGCCGGCGAACGACTCCTGCACACCATCGGCTCCATAGACGCCGGACCGGAAGATAGCTGGGTCTTCAAGGGCTCGTGGGAGTCGGCCAGGCTCCACGACTTGCCGCACGAAGTGCTCACCGGCTCCGAGCTGCACCGCCGCTACCCCGGCTACCACCTCCCTCCGGAGCACCTGGCCCTCGTCCAGCCCGACGGCGGTTTCCTCGCGCCGGAGCGGTGCATCGTCTCCTATGTCATGGCGGCGCAGGCGCAGGACGCGGAGATCCACGGTCACGAAGAAGTCCTCGAATGGGAACCTCTTGAAGGCGGCGTCCGGGTTCGCACAGAGCGTGACACCTACGAGGCGGACAAGCTGGTCTTCACCGCCGGGGCCTGGAACCAGAACCTGCTGGGCGTCCTGGATGGTCTCGCCACGCCGGAGCGGCAGGTGCTGGCGTGGCTGCAACCGACGGCCCCCGAACACTTCCGGCCCGATAACTTCCCGGTCTTCAACCTGCTCGTGGACGAAGGCCGCTTCTATGGCTTCCCGGTCTTCGGGGTTCCTGGCTTCAAGTTCGGCAAGTACTTCCATTTGGAGGAACAGGGCGACGCCGAAGAGCTGGACCGCGAAGTCCACGGCTACGACGAGCGGGTATTGCGGGAGTTCGCCGAGCGATACTTCCCGGAGGGTTGCGGCCCAACGATGAGTTTGCACACCTGCATGTTCACCAACACGCCGGACCATCACTTCGTTATAGACCTTCACCCAGATTACGAGCAAGTCAGCATCGCTTCGGCGTGTTCGGGGCACGGGTTCAAGTTCGCCAGCGTGATCGGGGAGGTCATGGCGGACCTCGCCGAGACCGGCATCACCCGCCACAACATAGACCTCTTCCGCCTGGACCGCTTCCAGCGTCGAGGCCGGCGCTACGAGACCGATCGTGGTAGACGGCAAGCTGACCGCACCGCCCAAAAAAGTAGCCGTGGCAACCGCCAGCAGGAGGAAAACGGGGACCGTCGAGTCTATGAGCAGAACGGAAAGGCACACTCGTTCCCACGGGTCCCAAACATAAAGACTTTCTGGTAAGCGAGTGCCCAGGGCGTCGACAGTACACGTAGTCTCCGGCGCGCTCGACGACGCGCTGCGGCGGGAGCTGATCTACGAGGGCGAAATCCTGATCTTCAAAGACATAGAGCCGATGGCCAGGCTCTGCACGCTCACTGACGACCTCGTTCGGGAGGCGTTGGGCAAATCGGACCCGGTTCGGGCGCAGTTCGAGCTCGGAGTGGAAGACTACCAGGAGAGGGTCGATAGCCTCCAGAAACAGTACATGAAGAATGAATCGGCGAAGAGCCTGTTCAGGGAGGTACTGGAGAGCATAGGTGTAGACGTGCGGCGGACCCGCTGGGACCTGCTCCGCCTGCGGGCGTTCCCCCACAGCGAGGAGCTTACAGAGAACAGCCTGGGGAGGCTCGGTATTCATCGCGACACCTGGGGATCAAACATCTACGCGCAGACGAACTGGTGGGCCTCGATCTACCCGGTCACTGCCGGACGCACCATCGCTTTCTACCCGACTTACTGGTCACGTCCTATCGATAACACCAGCGCGAGTTGGGGCCTGGAAAACGTCCGGGACGCCCGGCGGGCGGGCGATAGCTCAGTCCCGCTAGTCCCTGAGCTGGTCGAGCCGGTAGACGCCGCATCCGAGCTCCGGGTGGTAATCGAACCCGGTGATCTTCTGTGCTTCTCCGGAGCACACCTACACGTTGGCGTACCCAATTCGACGGGCGTGGCCCGCTTCAGCATCGAGATCCGTACGGTAGACGTGGAGGATATGGCTACGGGAATCGGGGCTCCGAACGTGGACGGCGGCGCCTCTGAAGAGCACCCGGAGTGGTTCAGTCACATTAAAGACGGAACTATGCTTTTGGAAAGCATTTAAAAACATTTTATGGAAGGCGTGTAAAATAAATGGTCATGGATCGTGTCAAAAGTAAGGGTTCGTCTGTGCAGTCGGTGGATCGTGCAATAACGGTTATGGAATTGTTGTCCAGCCAGGGATGGTCCGGCGTCACCGAGGTCGCAAACGAGCTGGACATCCACAAGTCCACTGCCTACCGGCTACTCGCCACACTCCGGGACCGGGGTCTGGTGGAGCAGGATGCTGCCACTGAGAAATATCGTCTGGGGTTCGGAATGGTGCTGCTCGCGAGCACGGTTACCGGGGACCTGGACATCGTTCGCTACGCACGTCCCATTTGCGAACGTCTGAGCGACAAGACGGAAGAAACGGTGACCGTCACAGCCCTGGAGGCTGAAGAGGCGGTCATAATCCATCAGAGCATATCTACCAGCTCCATGATGTCCGTTGACTGGTCCGGCTGGCACACGCCGCTCCACGCCTCGGCCGCCGGAAAGGTCTTGCTGGCCTACATGACCGAAGAGCGGCGGCGACGAATTTTGCGAGAACCCCTCGAAAGCCTCACCGAGCACACGGTGACGGACCGAGACATTCTGCAGCAACAGCTTCAGGAGATCCGGGCTACCGGTTACGGCCGCACTATCGAGGAGTTGGAGGTTGGGATAAACGCTGTTGGCGCCCCGATCCTGGCCGCCGATGGAGCGGTCATCGCCGCCGTGGCCGTCTCGGGCCCCGTTTTCCGGCTCCCGGAGGAATCGGTCCCGGAGATAGGCGAACTGGTCAAGGAAGCCGCGGCGGAGATCTCCCGGAGCCTTGGGTTTTACGGAGATTGGGAGGAAAACGGACACAGCGGCAAGTAGTTCCTAACAACAAAAACAAGCGCCGCCGCAAGAAACCTACCCGGCACCCTATCACTCAGTAAACACAGAAAAATGTTTCCCCACTTCCCAGAAATGGTACGTATAGGGCCTTTGAAATACGAAAGAAGGAGCCCAACTTGGCTATAGACATCGGACACAAGATGTCGGCTTTCGACTTGCCGGATCATAGCGGCGAAAGCTGGAACCTCGACGAACAGCTCTCCGAAGGCCCGGTAATGCTGGTCTTCTACCGCGGCAACTGGTGACCGTACTGCAACGGGCAGCTAGGTAGCTTTGCCAGGGAGTACGAAGAGTTCGAAAACCGCGGGGTACGCCTCGCAGGCATCAGCGTAGACCCACCGGACCACGGCGCGTCTATGGTGGAAAAGTTGGAACTGCCGTTCCCGCTCCTGAGCGACGCTCGGGGAGAGTTGAGCAAGCTCTGCGATCTGTGGAACGAAGACGAGGGCGTCGCGATACCCGCAATCATCGTTGTAGACCGATCTGGAGGAATACAGTACGCCTACGCCGGCAACGACTTCGCCGACCGGCCTGGAGACCAGAAAATCTTCGAGGCGCTGGACGCTCTGGACGGCAGCGGGGAACCCGAGAACCGGGAGTCCGAAGTCTCGCTCTCGGCGGACGAGGCCCAGAGGGACAGCGTGCGCCCGGACAAGCCGCCCATCACCCTGGAGCAACTCATCCCCTACTACCGGGGCGTCTACTTCACCTCCGTCGCGCTTAAAAAGCGTCTCGAAGGCAACGGAGACGAAGAGGGAGCAGGAGAGGTGGACTCTTACCAGAAGCTCACTAACGGTTACAGCGAAGCCCTCAACGAGACCCGTAAGCTCAAGAGCGCCTAGAGAAGCTACTCTCTAAGCTCCAGTCGGTCCCGGATGACGCGCCGGTACACGTCGGCTTCTACCGCGCCGGGGATCAGTAACGCGTCGTCTACCACCACCGAAGGTATGCCGGTGACACCGAGGCTCACCGCCTCGGTGTGCTCGGCGAAGACCTGATCTTCGAACGACGTCCAATCTTTCTCTAGCAGCCCGCGAAACTCATCTGAAAGTATCTCGGCTATGGCGGCAACATCCGTCAGCACGTCGAGGTCGGAGATCGTGCGGTTCTCGGCGAAGTACGCCCGCATGACCTCTACGTGAAAGCGGTGGAAAGCCTTGTCTCCAAAAGTAGCGGTGGCCTTGCCGGCTACCAGCGCCGGTACGCTGTGCGTCGGCGGTGAATTCTCCGTGGCCCAGACGGTGAACTCGCCGGATTCCGGTTGGGAGGCGGGATTCAGCCAGCTCCGGGTGTACTCGCGGTGCTGCTCCAGGCTGCGAGGCTGCGGCGTGGGGCGCAACATAAAGCTCTTCCACACCACCTCGACCGTCTCCGGGTACTCGGTTTCTATCTTTTCGAGGCGCACGGCCCCGTTAAAGCACCACGGTCACAAGTAGTCGGAGTAGACAGTAAAACGTACCGGATCGTTCACAAAATGCTCCTCTAAATCGGGTTAGGCTCACCCGGATATTACCAACCGCAAGGAGAACTTACCGTGGACCTCTCATCCTACAAGTGGAAGAACCGGCTGTTACTGATCTTTGCTCCTTCTGCCTCCGGGAACAGGTATGAAGAACAGCTACGCCTACTGGAAGGGCTGGAACCCGATTTCGAGGAACGGGACTTGCTGCTCGGCAAGTTCCTGAAGCAGGAAGAAGGAGAGCTAGACGGAACCACGGTATTCCCGGAAGAAGCGGCGAAGATGAGAGATCAGTTCGGCATCGAGGGTTTCACCACGATACTCGTTGGCAAAGACGGCACGGAGAAGTATCGCACGGAAGAGCCCGTCTCCGCAGAAGAAATTTTCCGGCGAATCGACGCGATGCCCATGCGCCGACGGGAGATGCGCGAGTAGTATACTCGGGTCCAAATGAACGCGTTTGACAGGAAGCGGAGGTAGAGGTTGCAGATATTTTTCGACGAGCGTGAGCGCCGGCCCCGCGCTCTGTGGCGTTTGCTGGCGCAGGTCGTGATCTTCCAGGCCGCAACTTTCTTCTTTCTCGCGCCCCTAGCCGCGATATGGTTCATGGCAAGTCCCTCCGGTCCGTCCTCCGGGGGTTCCGCTGCGGCTTTGACTCAGTCACCGACGATCTTGCTCTTCAGTAGCATCGCTTCTCTCGGTGCAATCTTTCTGAGCCTCTGGGTGGCCGGACGTTTCCTCGACCGGCGGCCCATAAAGGACTTCGGTCTTCGGCTGAACGGCGGATGGTGGCTGGACCTTGGCTTCGGCCTGGCTCTGGGGGCGGTGCTTATGACCGAGATCTTCCTGGTCGAGATCTCCTTCGGCTGGGTCACAATCGAGGGCGCTTTCGTGTCCAATCTTTCCGGAACGCCGTTCTCGATCGCCCTGGCGCTGCCGGTCGTGGCTTTCTTGTGCATCGGTATCTACGAGGAGATATTCTCCCGCGGCTACCAGCTTCTCAACATGGCGGAAGGTTTTAACTACCCGTTTCTCGGTCCCCATGGTGCGATCGTGGCGGCCTGGGTTCTCTCCTCCAGCATCTTCGGAATCCTTCACCTCGGCAACCCGAACGCCACCCTTTTGAGCGCCTTCAACATCGCCCTGGCAGGCTTGCTCCTGGGAGCCGGTTTCGTACTCACCGGCCAACTCGCCATCCCGATCGGGCTGCACATAACCTGGAACTTCTTTCAAGGGACCGTCTTCGGATTCCCGGTCAGCGGCCTCGAACCGATCGGTGCATCCTTCCTCGCAATAGAGCAGGCCGGCCCCGACCTTTGGACCGGCGGCGCTTTCGGCCCCGAAGCCGGCCTCATGGACCCGATAGCCACCCTGATCGGCATCCTTCTCATAGCCCTCTGGGTGCGCCTCCGACAGGGTAAGGTCAGCATACACACCCTACTCGCCGAACCTCCGAAGCTAGTTTCAGAGACCAACGAGAGATAACTGCTTACATCCCGGCTTCGGGGGAAAAGCTATACTCCCTTCAATGCCTACTACAGTTGACTCGCACCGATGAACAATTCCTACGATGCGGTGGTCGTCGGCGCAGGTCCGAACGGCCTCTCGGCTGCAATCAGACTCGCAGAAGCGGACCTCTCGGTTCTGCTGGTTGAAGCCGAGGACCGTATCGGCGGAGCGGTGAAGACTGACGAGCTTACCCTCCCCGGCTTCCTGCATGACACTTATTCCTCCGTATACCCCGCGGGCGCCGCCTCCCCCGTCTTCGCCCGGATGCCGCTCGAAAAGCACGGCCTCCGCTTCGTCCATCCGCAGGTAGCAATGTCCCACGTTCTGGACGATGGGCAGGGAGCCTCCCTCTGCAAAGACCTCGACCGAACTGTGGGTTCTCTCGATGCTTTGCACGATGGTGATGGCGAAAGCTGGAGGGAATTCATCTCGCCCTACGTAAAGAACTGGGACGTTCTGAAGAAAGCGATGATGGAGGGTTTTCCGCCCGTGTGGGGTGGCCTGCGGGCGGCGCTGAGGCTCGGGTACAAGGGTTCGCTGGAGACGGGGCGTGTGGTGCTCCAACCGGTGGCGTCCCTGGCAGACGAGCTTTTCTCCGGGGACGGCGCGAAAGCCTGGCTGTATGGCACGGCGCTGCACGGGGACGTGGCACCCGGTGCTTCCGGGAGTGCCGTCTTCGGGTTCTATTTGAACCTGCTCGGCCACGTCGCCGGCTGGCCGGTCGCCGAAGGTGGGTCCGGCAAACTCTCCGGCGCCCTGGCAAATTATTTCGAGAGCCTGGGCGGTGAGATTCGCACGGGTTCCCCGGTAGAGAAAATCTCGGCCAGTAACGGACGGGTCACAAGTGTGATCGTAAACGGCCAAGAGATCCGAACGAACCTGGCCGTCTGCGACGTGACGCCGCACGGGCTGCTCAACATCTCCGACGGCCTTTTGCCGGACTCCTACAAAAAGAAGATGGCCCGCTTCCGCTACGGGCCCGGGTCGTTGAAGATAGATCACGCGCTCTCCGGGCCGATCCCGTGGGGCTACGAAGCGGCGCGGGGAGCCGGGACACTCCACATCGGCGGCGGCACCCAGGAGCTGGATGAGAATGTCTCCCAGGAAAAACTCGGCTACCTACCGGAGAAACCGTTCATGCTTGCTGCCCAGCCCTCGGTCGCCGATCCTTCCCGCGCCCCGGTAGGCCGCCACACATTTTGGGCCTACACCCACGTCCCCCACGGCATCGACTGGAAGAAGCACACCGAAGAACACGTCGGTCGCATGGAAGATCAGATAGAACGCTTCGCACCAGGCTTCAAGGACCTCATACTGGAGCGACACGTAATAACTCCTGTAGACCTCGAAGATCGGAACCGCAACCTGATCGGCGGGGACGTGAACGCCGGTAGCCAGGCTCCGGACCAACTCTTTTTCCGGCCCATACCTTCCCTGTCGCCCTACCGTACTCCCGTGCGCGGCCTGTACATCGGGAGCGCCTCGACCTTCCCCGGCGGCGCGGTTCACGGCGTTCCCGGCGATGCGGCTGCCCGGTCCGCCCTTAACGACCTCCGTCTCCGTCGCGTGAAGACCGGGTAGCATTATGAAGATCCGGAATGATACGGAGAGAGAAAGCATCGACAAAGGTCTCCTGGATCGGCTGAAGGGCCACATCACCCTCGCAGAAGATGATCGAGAAGAAATAGCCGTCGAGGCGCCGTTTACGGGTGAGACATTGGGTCGGATACTATGGTGTATCGCAAAAGACGTAGAGGAAGCGGCCCGTCGGGCACGGGAGGCCCAGGAACGGTGGGCTCAGACGTTTTTTTTGGAGCGCCGGAAGATCCTCTTGCGCTTCCACGATCTGGTCCTGGACCGTCAGAAGGAAGTGCTCGACCTGATCCAACAGGAGAACGGCAAGGCCCGCAAGCACGCCTTCGAGGAAGTCCTCGACACCGCCATCACCGCCCGCTACTACGCCGACACCGCAGAGAAACATCTCAGACCCCGTCGTCGCCAGGGCGCGCTGCCACTCCTTACCACCACCCGGGAATACCACCATCCGCTAGGCCTCGCCGGTTTCATCGTGCCGTGGAACTATCCTTTGTCTCTGGGAATCTCCGACGCGATACCAGCGCTCCTCGCCGGTAACGGAGCTGTCATAAAACCCGACGAGAAAACACCTTACTCTACCCTGTGGGCCGTAGACCTCCTAAACGAAGCCGGACTCCCGGAAGACCTCATCCAGGTCGTTACCGGCTACGGGACAGAGCTCGGAGAACCGATCGTGGCCAACGTGGATTTCGTCATGTTCACCGGCAGCACCCGCGTCGGGCGCATCGTGGCGCAGCAGGCCGCCGAACGACTCGTAGACTACTCGATGGAGCTCGGCGGCAAGAACGCCATGATCGTCCTAGATGACGCCGACCTCGACAAAACTATCCCCGGTGCCGAGCGGGCCATCTTCTCCAGCGGCGGCCAGCTCTGCATCTCTATGGAACGTCTCTACGTCCAGTCCGGCATCTACGAAGAGTTCAAAAGCCGTCTCGTGGAGCACGTCCGCAATATGAAGCTCAGCCCAAATCTCGACTATAGCGCGGATATGGGAACCATGATCTCCGCCGAACAACTGAAGCGCATCAAGGAACATGTCGAAGACGCCAAAAATAAAGGCGCGAAGATACTCACCGGTGGACGTCCCCGCCCGGACCTCGGACCGTACTTCTACGAACCGACCGTCCTAGAAGAAGTCAGCAAAGACATGACACTCTGCACCGAGGAAACTTTTGGTCCCGTAGCATCGTTATATAAATTTGACACTTTAGAAGAAGCTGTCGAGGAATCTAATGACAGCCTATACGGCTTGAACTTCAGCGTTTGGACGAAAGATCTGGAGAAGGGCCGCAGTCTCGCTACGCGTCTCGAAGCCGGCACGGTAAACGTAAACGAGGCTTACGCGGCGGCGTGGGCGTCTTTGGACGCCCCGATGGGTGGTTTCAAGGACTCGGGTGTCGGGCGCCGCCACGGGGCTCACGGCATACAGAAGTATACTGAGAGCCAGACAGTCGCGGTGCAAAAAGCAGTTCCGATGGCGGCGCCTTCCGGAGTTAGTGAGGAGATGTATGCTCGCCTGATGGGCACAGCATTGAGGATTATGCGCCGGGTGCCCGGTATCCGTTAGACGAGATAGAGGCTCCTGTGACTGAGATCTCCGGTAAAACCATAGTCATTACTGGAGGCGCTAGCGGGATGGGCCGTTTGCTAGCACTGAAGATGGTCCGTCTCGGCGGCACAGTCGTGATCTACGACCTGAACGCTGGCGCGTTGGATGCGGTGGTAGGGGAGATCAAAGCTCAGACCGGCCGCGGCGCCTACGGCTTCGTCTGCGACATCTCCAACCGCGAAGAGGTGTATTCCACAGCCGATAAGGTACACGAGTCGGTAGGCAAGGTGGGCATCCTGGTCAACAATGCGGGCATCGTCTCCGGCCGCAGGCTCATGGACACCCCGGACGAGAAAATAGAGGCCGTGATTGGGGTCAACACGCTGGCGCTCTTCTGGGTAACCAAGTCCTTTCTACCCGACATGCTGGAACGGGGCAGCGGTCATGTAGTAACGATTGCTTCCGCAGCCGGACTCTTGGGCGTGGACCGACAGACAGACTACTCAGCGAGCAAACACGCCGCCATCGGCTTTACCGAGTCGCTGCGCGTCGAGCTAAAAAAGACCGGCTACCCGAACGTCAGGACCACAATCGTCGAGCCATTCTACGTGGACACCGGCATGTTCGAGGGCGTAAAGACCCGCTTCCGTCGCATACTGCCCATCCTCAAACAAGACGAAGTTACGGACCGCATAGTGCGGGCCATCCAGAAAAACCGGCAGGAGTTGAAGATGCCTTTTATCGTGAACTTGGTCCCCGCTTTTCGCCTGCTTCCTGTTGACCTGTTCGACCGGCTGACGGACTTCCTCGGTATCAATGCATCGATGGAGGAATTCGTCGGGCACGGCGAACGCACAGATACCCCAAACAGATAAAGCTACGAAAGGAATGTCGATCAAAACTGCGAATGAGTCAAAGACAAAATAAATGTAGTGTGTCCCAGTGATGGTCCACACCGAATACAAACAAGCATGAGTTTTGAGATACTAAACGAGGCCGAGCCGTACTTTGGGTTCCACTAATGGATCAAACTTGGCATCTTCTTTGAAGCCTGTGGAATCCACGAGAACCAACTGAGGAGCGGCGACTTGCACGTTACCTTCGCAAACCATGAAGATCTTGGTTACCTGACCAAAGAAGATTACCATATCGGACCCGAAGTACTCGAACACAAGATAGCCCGGAGCGAGATCCTCGTGCTACGTCGCGACAACCGACGGATCGGGTTTCTCCGCTTCGGTTACTTTTGGGACGAGATCCCCTTCATGAACCTTCTTTGGATCGAAAACAAGCTGAGGGGCAGGGGCGGAGGCACCCGGCTCGTCTCCTTCTGGGAAGATGAAATGCGCAAACAGGGTCACGGTACGGTCATGACCTCCTCCCTATCAAACGAGCGCGCCCAATACTTATACCGCAAGCTGGGATACGACGACTGTGGCTCCCTGCTTATGCCCGGCGAGCCGCTGGAGATCGTGTTCATAAAAAAGCTGTCGAAAATACTGTAAAGGCGATCTTCGACGCGCCGTGCGTGCCGCGTGCCACACCTCAAGGGTTTACAGCCAAAAGTATAGCTAGCGCTGGTTGCTACCATCCTTGAGACGTACGTAAGCCTCATGTTTGGCGTCAGGATATCTACCGGACCACTCGGCTTTAGGGAGCAGTTGAGTTTGACCTGCGTTCTGAACGGGCAAAAGGAGCAGGAGAAAATCCCGACACACTAATTTAGAACCGGAGGCCCGGATGAACGAAGATCAGACGCGACAGCAGGACCCCAGAGAGCAATACCCGCAACCGGAGTTTGGGGAGCAGGACCAACGCGACCAGCATCCCGGTTTCGAGTCGGAGATGGGCCCCAAACCTGACTACGGTTACGAGACCTACGAAGGTTCAGGTAGGCTCGAAGGAAAGAAGACCATAATCACGGGCGGGGACTCCGGCATCGGTCGGGCCGTAGCGTTGGCTTTTGCACGGGAGGGGGCGGATGTCCTGATCTCCTACCTCGAAGAAGAGGAATCCGACGCCGAAGAAACGGCCCAAGTCGTCAAGGAAGCCGGCAAGAAAGCTGTAAAGGTCCCCGGAGACATCATCGATGAAGAGCATTGTAAGAGCATCATAGATAAGGCCGTCGAAGAGTTCGGGCAGATAGATGTCTTGGTCAATAACGCCGCCCACCAGATGACCGTGGACGGTATAGCCGACGTCTCCACCGAGCTATTCGACCGAACGTTCAAGACAAACGTCTACGCCATGTTCTGGTTGAGCCGGGCCGCGCTGCCACACATGCCGGAGGGCGGTTCGTTTATCAACACGAGTTCCATTCAGGCCTATCAGCCTTCGCCTGTTCTACTGCCCTACTCCTCTACAAAGGGAGCCATCATCTCCTTCACCAAAGGTCTCGCCCTTGAGGTCGCAGAGTACGGGCTCCGGGCCAACACCGTGGCACCCGGGCCGGTGTGGACCCCGATAATCCCGGCCTCCATGCCGGGCGAGACGGTCTCCCAATTCGGCGGCACCTCACCAATGGGACGGCCCGCCCAACCCGCCGAACTCGCACCCGCGTTCGTTTTCCTGGCCTCCCAAGAAGCCAGCTTCGTGAACGGAGAAACGCTTGGAGTGACCGGCGGGAAACCCATGCCGTAGTAGCGTTTAAAACGCGTCGGACATCCTGCACCAGACACGCTGCGGATCAGCGATCTATGCGCTAGGCTACAGGACATGCAAGCCATGAGAAAAGCATAGTTTTGGGCGCTGTAGTTCAGAAGTACGGCGGGAGCTCGGTCGCCACGCCGGAGCACATAACGGCGGTGGCGGACCGTATTGGCCGGGCGCGGGAAACGGGGCTGGATCTCGTCGTGGTCGCCTCAGCGATGGGGAAGACCACCGACCGGTTGCTGCGACAGGCCTCGGAGGTGAGCCGGAGTCCGTCGCCGCGGGAGATCGACCAGCTTCTGGCTACCGGCGAGGAGCAGTCGGTGGCGCTGCTAGCAATGGCGCTGCACGACAGAGGGATTCCGGCGGTGTCGCTCACAGGGCCGCAGGCGGGATTTAGGATCACCGGCCGCTACGGGTCCGGTGTGATCTCCGAGATAAAGCCCGACCGCATACACAAGCTCCTCTCCGAGGCGCACGTTGTCATCGTCGCCGGCTTCCAGGGCATGAACGCCATGGGCGACGTGATGACCCTCGGTCGCGGCGGCTCGGACACAACAGCTGTAGCGCTCACGGCGGCGCTGAGCGCGGAGCGGTGCGAGATCTACACCGACGTGGCCGGTGTCTACACGGCGGACCCCAGAATAGTTCCCGAGGCGCAGCGCATACCGCTCATCACCCCGGAGGAGATGGCAGAGATGTCCTGGCGCGGCGCGAAAGTCATGCACCCGCGGGCGGTCGAGTTGGGTGCCTTGTACGGGGTCGAGATACACGTCCGATGCTCCTTCAACGAGGAGCCGGGCACGGTTATAGCGGGAGGTAAGAAATTGGAGCATTTGGAAACCAGAGAAACCCTTGCCGGCATCGTCCACGACCCGGACGTGGCCCGCATAACCTTGAACGGTATCCGCACTGGGCCGGGCACGATGAGCAGGATCTTCACCCCATTGGCGGAGAACGGCATCTCCGTGGACGTCATCGTCGAGAGCGGTACCCGCGAAGGCGCGGCGGACGTAGCCTTCACCGTCAACCGCGAAAACTTCCCGGAGGCCCAGCGAATCGCGGGAGAGGTCGCAAATTTCCTGGGCGGCGAGGTGGAAGGTGAAGAAGGACTGGCGAAAGTCTCCGTCGTCGGGACCGGAATGTTGAACCGTCCCGGCTACGCGGCGAAGACGTTCGACACTTTGGGCGAGGCGGGCATTCCCATAAGGATGGTCTCTACCTCCGAAATTCAGGTAACATGCGTTTTGCAGGCGGACAGAGTAGAGGAGGCGGTTCGACGCCTCCACGAGAGCTTTGAGTTGGAGGAGAGAGATGTTTAGCGGCGCGTTCACGGCCCTCATAACCCCGTTCAGGAACGGAGCGGTAGATGTCGAAGCCCTAGAGAGTTTAGTGGAGCTGCAGATCAAGCAGGGCATCCATGGCCTCGTCCCGTGCGGCACCACCGGCGAGACCCCCGCTATGAGCGAGGCCGAAGACCGGCTCGTCATCGAGACCGTGGCGCGGGTCGCCGACGGACGGGTTCCCGTGGTCGCCGGTTCCGGCTCCAACAGCACGGAGATGGCGATCAAGTACACCAAAATGGCCCAGGAAGCCGGCGCCGACGGCTCTCTTCAAGTCTCTCCCTACTACAATAAGCCGACCCAGGAAGGCCTGTACCGGCACTTTACCGCAGTAGCCGAGAGTACCGACCTTCCAATACTTCTCTACAACATCCCCGGCCGTACGGCGGTCAACATCGAGGCGGAGACTATGGCCCGACTGGCGGAGATACCAAACATTGTCGGGGTCAAAGAGTCCACCCTCTCGATGAACATGGTGAGTGACATCCGGCAACTGTGCGGCGAAGAGTTCGACATTCTCTCCGGCGACGACCCGATGATCCTCCCGCTCATGGCCCTCGGCGGCGTCGGCACCGTAGCTGTCTCCTCGAATGTCGCACCCGGCGCAGTCTCCGACATGGTAGATGCGGCTCTGGAAGGAAACTGGGAGCGGGCGCGTGAGCTTCACTACGAACTGCTCCCGTTGTTCCGGGCGCTCTTCGTCGAGACGAACCCGATTCCGGTAAAGACCGCCGCCTCGCTGTTGGGATTCTGCTCCGACGAGATGCGGCTCCCCCTCGTCCCGATGGAAGGCGAGAACCTGGACCTCCTGCGGCAGACCCTCGACCTCTCGAACCACCTACTCCCCACGCCCGAAGAGGTTTGAACAGCGAAGCTATCCGCGTAGCCATAATCGGGGCAGCGGGCCGCATGGGCCGCGAACTCTGCCGCGCCGTTCTGGAAACCGAAGGCTTCGAGCTCACCGGCGGCACGGTTGAAGCGGGTGCCGAAGAGCTAGGTAAAGACCTCGGCACGCTCTGTGGTTGGGGTGAAACTGGAGTTTTCGCGACAGAGGAACCGCCAGAAGAGGCAGAAGCCCTGATCGAGTTTACGACCCCGGAAGCGACCGTAGAACACCTCGCCTACCGCAAACCGCTCGTCATCGGCACCACGGGACTTTCGGAGGAGCAGTCGGCAGAGGTCGGAGAAGCCACGAAGGGCGTTCCCGTGATGCTTGCCCCGAACATGAGCGTCGGGGTGAACTTGCTTCACGAGGTAGTACGCGAAGTCTCGGAGAAGCTCGGTCCCGGTTACGACATCGAATTAGTAGAGACCCATCACCGCAACAAGGTGGACGCGCCCTCCGGGACGGCGCTCTTTTTAGGACGGGCCGCTGCTGAAGGTCGGGGCAAGAGTCTAGAAGATGTGGCGGTCTACGGGCGAGAAGGTTATCAGCCGCGAGAGGAAGGTGAGATCGGGGTCCACGCTCTACGGGGCGGCGCTGTCGTGGGCGAGCATCGCCTCATCTTCTACTCCGAAGGCGAGGAGATCGAAGTCGTCCACCGCGCCCTCTCCCGCCGCACCTTCGCTGACGGTGCGCTACGCGCTGCGGGCTTCGTAGCCCGCGCACAACCGGGACTCTACTCTATGCAAGACGTTCTCGGGTAGTTTGTAGGTCTTCCCGTTTATTCCGGTGAAGGTAACTCTAAACGCATACCGGGGTGAACCTGATAATCCTTGATGCCATTCGTCTGCCGGATGTCCTCGATTATCGGGCGGGGGTCTTTTGAAGGTGAGTAATGTTCGACAGTTATCTCCCATAGCGTATCACCGGGCATGACGGTGTATTGAACCGGCGGCGACTCAGCCCCGGCATTGCTGCCCGTGTAGACGGCGAAAGCCAGGATGGCCGCCACGATCCCGGCTCCCAACCGCCGTCTGTGATATGTAGCGCGAACTTCTCTCACCAGAGAAATATACGGGGTGAACCGTGTCTTCCCAACGGTCTTTTGGCGCAAACGGGAATCTCTTACGGTCAGCCGTGGCGGCTAGTGCGGAAAGCGGTCTCTCTCGGGTCTCGTATAGCCTCTGTCACACAATAAGGCTACAATCCAGCCCAGTTATGAAGTTTACGAAGATGCACGGGGTTGGCAACGATTTCCTGGTCTTTGATCGGGAAGAGGTCGCGGACGTCGATCTACCACGCCTGGCCCGGTTGGCCTGTGACCGGCACTTTGGTGTGGGAGCTGACGGAATACTCGTGCCACAGCTCTCTGAGGCGGCGGACCTGAAGATGGCCTACCTGAACTCTGACGGCTCCGTGGCGGAGATGTGCGGCAACGGCATCCGATGTCTCGCCCGATACGCCCGGGACCATGAACTTGTGAACGGACAGAATTTTGCTATAGAAACCGAGGCCGGGATAAAAGAGATCCTGCTCCACGAAGACGGCTCTTCCCGGGTGAACATCGGGACGCCGGTCTTCAACGCCGGGGTGCGTATCGGGGGATTCAATTTTTTGCGGGTCTCCATCGGCAACCCGCACGCAGTAGCTTTTCTGGAGTCCGAAGAAGAGGTAGAGGCCCTGGACTTACGCGAAAGCGGTTCACAGGTCGAAAAGAACCCTATCTTCCCAAACGGCTCCAACGTGGAGTTCGTTTTCGTTCGCGATACTGGTGAACTTCGGATGAGGATCTGGGAACGAGGCGCCGGAGAGACGCTGGGTTCCGGAACAGGTTCGGGGGCCGTGGCGGTGGCCGCAATACGGCTCGGGCTCGCGGAAAGCCCGGTTTCCGTGCACCTAGACGGCGGTACGGTGCGTATAGAATGGACCGGGGAAGGGGAACCGGCTTACATGACGGGGCCTGCGGAATACGTCTGCGAGGGACGGTTGATCTTCTAACAGCTTCGTCCATAAGGCTTGAGTGCCAACATACACCAAGAACCGCCAAACTTTAGCCTGAAATCTTGCGCCGGAAAGCGTGGAGTGTTGAAGATCAACCTTTCCGCAATTCTTCGTGGGCTCCTGATAGCTCCGCCGAAGACCAGCCTCTAGCCAATTTCGACCGCCCCGTGTCGGGCGGCGAACAGCAGGGCCTGGATTCGCGAGTGGACACCAAGCTTGTTGAGTATGTTCATCATGTGGGTACGCTCTGTATCCAAACTCATGTAGAGTTTCTCGGCGATCTCCTTGTTGCCCAGTCCCTCCGCTAGCGCCCGTAGCACATCCATCTCTCTGAGCGTTAGCTTCTCGACGTTTGCCCGGGCCTCGCGTTCTTGTTCTCGGGTGTGGCCGGCGAGCCTGAACAGCTCGGCCAACTCAGCCGGCGAGAATAGGGTCTCTCCATCCATAATGCGCCTTACGGAAGAGAGTATTTCGTCTACATCTGCGGATTTATGCAGCACACCTGACGCACCCGCCTCGACCGCCCGGGCGTAATCCGACCGGTCCAGGCTCGCCGTAAGGATCATAGCCACGAACTCCGGATTATCTTCCCGGAGTTCCGGGATCAACTCCACCCCTTCACCGTCGGTCAAAGTGAAGTCTATTATTCCCATATCGACGGATTCTTCGGTGCTTTCTATTGCCCGGCGCGCTTCTTCGAGCGTCCCAGCCTGGAGAACCACCTCGAAGTCCGGCTCTTGTTCGAAAACGAGCGAGAGCGTCTGGCGAAACGCGGTATGGTCTTCTAAAAGCAGTAGTCTGTTCACCCTGTGCTCCCACGGTCAAGCTCTGCCGTTCCCGACGGGCATGCTTCCAGTACAGCAACCCGGAGCCGGAAATATACCAGTCTAGGCTCTTGCGGAATCCAGGGAGTCTTGCTCTACGCTGGAAAGCGCGAGTCGCAGTCGTACACAGGTTCCCTCCCCTTTGCCGCCCTCTATCTCCAGATCTCCACCGAGAGCCAGGGCCCGCTCTTTCATACCCGTGATTCCCATTGCCTGAGAGGTGGCGGGGTTAAAGCCCACTCCATCGTCTTCGACTTCCACCCGCAAGTAGTCCCCTTCAGAGCCGAGTGTGACCCTCACCTGCCGGGCTTCGGAGTGGCGGCGGATGTTGACAAAAGACTCCTGAACTATTCTCACCACTTCAATAGCGTTACCTCCTTTCAAAGGGGAAGGGAAATCCTTTTCTACGATTAGCTCCATCTCTCGTTCCGGAGATATTCGGCGGTTCAAATCCAAGAGCGACTCAACCGAACGTAGGAGAGTCTGTTTCTGGATTTCCTCACTTCTCAGGTCGTAGATAGCCTCTTGCAGACCCCTCACGGCACTCCTGAGAGCTTCGATCTGCTGATCTCTCTCCTCATCTTGTTCGCTCTCTTCGGCCAACCTGCGTCTTATCTGCATGGACTGCAACGTGTACATCAAATCTTGCAGTACCACGTCGTGTAGTTCGCGGGCTATCCGGTTTCTTTCGGCATCCCGGATCTCACGCAATGCCTCCTCGACCCGCTTGCGTTCGGTTATGTCTTCCATCATTCCTTCGTATCCTACGGGCGCTCCTTCCGAGTCCCGCAAGATCCGCGCAGACAGAGAGACGAGCAACTCACTCCCGTCCTTGCGCTTCATCCAAGTCTCGAAACCGGAGATCGAACCTTGCGACCGGGCCAGCCGTTGAAACTCCTCCCGGCGGCTGGAATGAACATAGTGCTGCTCCGCAACGTCTGTAACATTCTCCAAGAGCTCTTCGGGCTATTCGTAGCCGAGCATCCGAGCCATAGCAGGGTTCGCCGTAAGTAGACCTCCATCCACCGTACTCTGAAAAATACCTTCCACGGCATTCTCGGAGATTCCCCGGTAGTTCTCCTCGGCCCGTTTGCGTTCGGTGACGTCCCGGGCGTTTACGGCTATACCTCTGACGCTCGGCTCGTGGAGCAGGTTGTTGCCCACGGCCTCGAAGCATCGCCAGGAGCCGTTCTTGGCACGAACCTTGTACTCGACGGTCGGATGGAGACCGGGACGATTTACATACTCCGAAAAGGTCTTTGCCACCCGTTCAGCATCTTCCGGGTGGATGAGATCTACGGCCCGGTGGCCGATTCTTTCTTTCGGTTTGTATCCGAGTATGCGTTCGACCGACGGGCTTTCGTAAGTTATAGAGCCCTCTGAGTCCAGGACGATTACAAGGTCGGAGGCGTACTGGACCAGGGAGCGAAACCGCTCCTCGTTCTCCTGAAGGGCCTTCTCAGCCTGACGGCGCTGGCGGCGCACCTCCGCCTCCCGCAACTCCCGCTCGATAGCTGAGTTGAGCCGGACCAGGTTGCTCTTCATGATGTAGTCTTGGGCCCCGGATCTCATGGCCCCTACAGCGGTATCTTCACCGATCTGGCCGCTCACAATGATGAACGGCACATCCACGAAACCCTTTGACCGGAGCAACTCCAGCGCCGAAGAAGAACTGAAATGTGGCATCGAGTGATCCGAGACCACAAGCTCCCAGGCATCCTCCACGAGCGCGGCCTCCATCTCCTCAAACGTCTCTACCCTCTTGTATGCTGGGTCATAGCCCCCGCGCCGTAGTTCCCGTGCCAGGAGCAACGTATCGTCTTCGGAGTCCTCTATTATCAGTACCTTGAGCGGTATGCCCATCTAAAAGTCCTTCGCAGTTACGTCTGCCCAGACGCCCCGCCAACAACGGCCAACGTTTCCTGGCTCATGCTCTGACATACGGATCCTTTAGTTTGCTCCGCCCTTTTCGCAATTCTAATCCGGGCGGTAGTGTACGGCAAATGAGGGCGTATCTACTGGTTCTTGGTATTCCCGGCGCTTCTTTCGTTCTTTTTACCCGAAATCACTCATTGGGGGATGTCCAAACTACTTAGAGGATGCAAAATTCATTTACGGGGCGGCCGGCAACCTCTCCCCCCTTCCAACAACTTTCTCCGAGAGCACTTTCTCTGACCTATGTGGAGGTTCCGCCCCCCGAATGGCTGCGTTCGCTATCCGTTGATCCGGCCTCCAACCCATCGACGAACTGCCGGGCGGTGCGTCCGGAGCGACCGGCGTGCCACCGGTCCCAAAGCAAGGCTTGCTCCACGAGCATCGTCTCGGAGATTTCTATCTCCCGCTCCCGTGCTAGCCCACGCACTATTTCCAGGTACTGCCTCTGATCCGGCGCCGGGAAAGTAACCCGCAACCCGAAACGGGCGACCAGTGAGAGCTTCTCTTGCATTGTGTCAAGGGCGTGGACGTCGTCGGAGTTGTTTTCGTCCCGGTCGGAGAAACTCTCCCGGATTATGTTGCGCCGATTAGAGGTGGCGTAGAGCCGCACGTTCTCCGGGGGTTCCTCGATGCTACCTTCCAGCAGCGCCTTGAGCGATTTGTACTCGACCTCGTGCTCCTCGAAAGAAAGGTCGTCCACGAAGAGAATAAAGCGTGGGCCGCGGCCCCGCAGTTCGTCCAGTACCCGCGGCAACTCACCAAGGTCCTCCTTCGCCAACTCGACCAACCGGAGTCCTTTCTCCGCATATTCGTTGGCTACAGCTTTGACAGTCGAAGACTTCCCGGTGCCTGGCAAACCGTAAAGCAGCGCGTGGTGCGCCGGAAGCCCGGCCAGAAATCGCTCCGTATTCTCCAGCAGCGGCTCCCGTTCGTTCTCGTAGCCGACGAGTTGGGTGAGCCGTACCGGGTCGGGCTCCTTTACGGGATGCAGGCCGCCTGTCCTCCAGCGAAAGGCCCGGCAATGGTTAAAAGCCCCCGCCCCGTGTCGGGCGTAGAAGTCCGCCAGAAGCTCCGCGCACGCGCTCCAGTCGTCGGCAGCGACGAGCTTGCGGGCCAGCGCCCCGCGGTGTGAGTCCTCGGTTTCGAGATCCGGTTCGGTCCAGGGCACCCAGACCTTGAGTCCCGGGACGGCTTCCTCTACCATGTCGAGCAGGGGCTTGGCCTCGATTTCGAACAGTTCCTGAAGGGTTCGGAGGTCCCGGCGCGCCTGCTCGACCACCGACGTACTCGGAGTGCCTCTCTCTGCGCTCAGGCTGAAAGGGTTCTCGTCGTCCAGGATGCGCCCCACCAGGTAGGACTGCCAGGCATCGGGGAGCAGACTGCCGGAATCTACGGCGAGCTCCTCCCAGAGCCGTCCGAAAGTATCCGCGACTTGGGCCGGTTTCGGGTGTTCCTCGGATAGTAGCTCCAGCAGCAGTACGAAGTCCCGGGCCGCGGGGGAGTCCAAAGCTCCCCGGAAGAGGGAGATCCCCAGGGTCCGCAGCGGCAGGTTGCTCAGGCTTTCACGCTCCATAGGACGAGACTCTAGCACCTATGGCGGGCGCGGACTGCACTCCTTTTCAGGGCTTCGGGTACTGGCGCAACGCCAGCCAGACCCCGAGCGCGGCTTGCGCCACGCCCAGAAGGCGGCCCTGCCAGGGCTTCTCCAAAGAGACCGTTCCACAAAGCGTTTTACCGGCCCCGGACCGACCATCCACAGCAGGCCGCGCCGGCGCGGCGCCAGCGCCCACAATGCACCATCACCCACGGAGAACACAGCCACCACGTCTAGAATCCTTCTAGCGTTCACACCCTTACCTTTCTGGTCTGCCGCTCCCGGCGACCCCGGACAGCATTACGCTTTGAGCCACTGCAAGGCCTCTTCACGTTGGCCGGACTCGAAAGTTTCTATCTCCATGCTCATCATCGAGTTCAGAACCCCCGCAAGGCTCCCGAACCAGCTTTTCTCGCTCACGACCGCCATCTTCTCTATATCGCTGACGAGCCTGGCTTCGAGTTTCAGGTCCTTCCAGATCGCCATAGGGTCCGTCCCGCCAACACCCTCGTAGATGAACAGCAGCCGCAGCTTGCCGTGCTCGGCGAGCACCGAGTCTATCTCGGAGCGCAGGGCCTCTATCTCTTTCGTCTGTATCTCGCCGTCGAGTTTCGCCTCGACGATGCTCGTGTCCTGTATCTGGCTTGCGGTGAGCAACGCTCTACCTCCTCGTATCAGTTGATGGATCTTTCAGGCGTAGTTTACTCAGGTGTAGTTTAGACTCTCGTCCGTTCTCCCGGAGCCGGATATCTTAGCCCGCAAGGGAGCCGGCGAAGATCTGCCAGGCGAGCGCCGACTTTGCGGCGAGGCTCAAGACCAGGTAGGCGGTCTCGCCGAAGGCGTAGCTGCGCCAGGGTCCGATCTGCCGGTATTGCAGCCACTGGTTGACGGCGAAGCTCATAAAGAAGACGAACAGGGAGAAGAAGATCCCGTAGACGAAATTCGGGACCGTTGAGGCGCCTAAGAAGTTCACGGTGATCGCCACCCAGGGGGCCAACCCGGCCAGGGTACCGAACCAGAACGGCATCATCGTGGTGCTCTCGCGGCCGGGCGGGTTCATCTTCTCCTGCAGCCATCCGAACAGGATCATCGCCACGTTGGCCCCGATGATCCCGATGATGGCGGCGATACCGGTGATGCCGGCGTAGAAGCTGACGAGCAGCACCATCAGCGTAGAGCTAAGGGAGTATTCGAGCCACCGAAAGCGGTTGATCCCACCCCGCAAGTCCGTCTCGTAGCGGGACCGGAACACGGTCGA
This sequence comes from Rubrobacteraceae bacterium, assembly GCA_965214475.1. GTDB lineage: Bacteria > Actinomycetota > Rubrobacteria > Rubrobacterales > Rubrobacteraceae > SIRX01. The sequence continues at coordinate 2,053,728 of OZ243953.1, forward strand.
GGTAAGCAGGTGGTCGAGGGCGGCGAGGCTCAAGAACACGGCGATGGCGACCCCGATCCACACGTCGAACAAAGATTCGGGAGCCGGTATGGGTGAGCCGGGTGGTCCGGCGGGAAAGGAGGAGGTCACGGTGATGGCGAAGTCGCTCGCCAGCACGAGCACCACCACCGCCTGGGCGGCGTGCAGGACCGTGAGGGCTAAGTTCCAGATCCGCAGCCTCTTCAGCCGGTTGTCGGTGACCCCGCTAGCGGTTGCGGTAGTCTCGGTTGCAGGGACTTCGGTTGTGCTCATCTAGGACTCCTTATCGGGGTAGTGTGAGTGGCAATTGTGGACGGCGCGGCCTGCATCGTGCGCACCGACGGTATTTATGCGTGGAGAAGCGCGACGATCTTATCCGTATTGGTCGGCTCTCTCTTTGTTGCGCTTGAACCCAGTTCCACGCCTCCTCGTACTGCGATTCCTCGAAGTGCGTTATCTCGCCGCTGATGAACACGTCCCCGAGGCTCTCCGCCCACTCCAGGAATGAGGCGTCGCCCACGATGGCATAGCGTTCAATGTCGTTCGCATACGGGGCGAGCTTCAGGTCTTCCGCCACAGCGCCGAGCCCCATCCGAGGGATCTCGTTCATGCGGACGAGCAGGCGGACTTTGCCGTGCTCGGCGACGACCGTCTTGACCTCTTCGGAGAGGTTCTCGAACTCCTTCTCCGTGATCCTCTCATTGACTTCATAACCCAACACGCTCCCGGTGCATTCGTCCAGTCTCTTCAACATATTTTGCCTCTTTTTCGTGTTCTCTGTCTGGTCTGTTCGGGTTTTGTCTGCAGCATTGATGGTTATTCGTTGGCCGCCACTACCAGACCTCCCTGCGGGCGGGCGCTTTCAATATCGCCCACAGGCTCATAGTCCGTCGAGTGGAGGCCGTTTTGCTCCAGGCTGCGGGTCTAGTTGTAGATGTCACGCCGCTGGAAGATGACCACCGCGAGGATCACGAGCACCGCGGTAGCTCCCGTAAGTACGGCGAAGTTGCCCCAGTCCAGGCCGTCTTCGATGGCCGAGCCGTAGTAGTTGAAGGCGGAGAGTGGTTGGATCGTCTCGAAGAAGTCCACCGACCCTGCGAGGCCGTTGACGAAGTACATCACGATCAAGAGCGCCGTTGGTATCGCGAGCGCGAGGAAGCGCCGGTGGAGGACAGCAGACATCAGCAAGGCCAAACCCCCGAAGAAGATGCACAGTGCCCACAGGCTTACAGAGGCCGCAGCCATTGACGCGAAAGCGAGGTCCACGTCCATAATAACGCCGGTAAACCAGAAGATCAGGCCCATAATGGTGACGATCCCGAGAAGCAGCACGGCCGCCGAGAGGAAGCGGGACACCACGATCTGCCAGCGCGATACAGGGTTGCCCATGAGTACGTCTATCTTGCCCTCTTCCTCGGCGCCGGCGAGGGCCGAAGAGGCTACGAGTATTGGGAAGAAAGCCAGCGCCAGCGGCGCCAGGAAATTGAGCATCTCCCCCCCGATGAAACCTTCGACAGAGCTAAAAGCGCCCTCCCCAAAACCGAGCATCTCCCTCATCGCATCGGGCATGCTGCTTACCATCTCTTCCATGCCCCCGATGTCTTCCGAAAAGGTGGGCCACAACGCTACGAACATGGCACCTAAAGCGCCCAGGATCACTCCCCAAATGAGCATCCCCCGGACCCGTTGGCCCATATCTTGTCCGGTCAGCGTGAGTAGCTTGGTGATTGCGCCGGGGCTATCCACCTTTTGATAGGAGGCCCCTTTCTGACGTTGTGCTTGTCCTACGCTCATTGCTCGTACCTTTCTAAGTTCTCTGTTTACGTGTAGATGTCGCGCTTCTGGAAGGCGAAGACCGCTACTGCCGCTAGGACTATTGCGGCCACAGTTAGAATGGCGAAGTTGACCCAGTCAATGCCTTCGGTCAGGGGCGCACCGTAGTAGTAGATCGCGGAGAAGTACTCCAGGAACTCTAATTCCTCTACCAGGCCGCTCACCACATTTAGGAAGTACATGACGAATAGCACACCCCCCGCGACGCCTACCGTGAGCATCTTGCCTCGGAAGATGGCCGACGCCACCATGGCGAGCCCGCCGAAAAATAGAGCCAGCGGCCACGCCCCGAAGACTCCTTCGGCTACGGTACCAAAGGCAAGTTCCGCGTCGATAAACAAGGCCGATCCCCACAGGATGAGGCCGAAGATGGCTAGAATGCCCGCGAGCGCAACGGCTGTCGAGACGAAGTAGGCCGCTATGAGCTGCCAGCGCGGCAGAGGATTGCTCATGAGCACGTCTATGGTGCCGTTCTCTTCGGCTCCGGCTATTGCTCCGGCTGCAGCCAATATGGCGAAGAAGGGTATAGCCAGCGGCAACACGAGACCGAAGATTTCTGCTTCGAGAAAACCGGTAATGGTACTCATGCTGGAAATATCTCCTACGCCGACGGCCTCCATCATGCCCTGCGGCAGGGCATCGGTCATCTGTTCGAGTCCCGGCCCATCCGCTATGGCGGGGAAGATGGAGACCATCATCACGCCCATGGCGCCCAATGCCGCGCCCCAGATGGCGACACTCCGAGCCTGGAGGCTCATTACGTGCCCGAGCAGAACTGCGAAAGTTCTTCCGGCGCCTAGCTTTTCAGCCACTTGCGGAGCCCCGCCGCCTCTTTGTGCCCGGGCGGTGCTCATACCCTCTCTCATTTCTTGCCCATCTCGCCGACGGTCTTCTCAACGGTTTGCTCGACGATTGCTTCTATCGCCTTCTGCAGAGCCACCCCTGCATCTGCCGCCACTGCTATTGTTCCGCTGCCGTTCTGCGAGTTCGGGTTGATGAGGTAGGAAGAACTCTGCGCGCGCTGCGCCGATGACTCTTCACGGCTTTTCGAGGCGCTGGAGCCGTTGCTGCCAGAGCCAGAGGCGCTCTTGGAGGCACTCTTACCATCGGTTGCTTTGGCGTCTCCGTTGCCGCCGCTTGTATCCTCACCATCCTCTTCGTCGCTGTAGTAGGCCAGGAAGATCTCCTCCAGGCTCGGACGCTCGTACATCATGTCTACGAGCTCGTGGCGGGCGGCAAGCTTTATCATGTCGTCCAGGTTTCCGTGCAGATCGAACGTCATCTCCGCGCCGTCCCGGCTGAACCCCTCCACGCCTTCGAGGCTCTCGAAACGCCTTGCCTCTTCGTTGTCGAGGGCGTCGGCGAAGATGAGGTTTACGTGTCGGAAAGACTTGTTTATGAGGTTGTCGGTATTCTCGACGGCGGTCAGTTCTCCTTCGCGGATGATTCCGACCCGGTCACAGACCCGCTCTACCTCGCCCAGGGTGTGGGAAGAGAAGAAGATGGTCCGGCCTTCCTCTTTGACCTCGCCGATAATCTTCAAAAACTCTTCCTGCACCAGTGGGTCCAACCCACCGGTCGGCTCGTCGAGGATGAGGAGCGGCGGCTTGTGGAACATGGCCTGCACGAGTCCTATCTTCTGTTTGTTGCCCCGGCTGAGACGCCGCATCGGACGGTTCATGTCGGCGCCGGTACGTTCGGCGATTTCGTAAGCGTAGTCGAGGTTCTTTACTCCCCGCAGACGGGCGAAGAATTTCAAGAGTTGATCTCCGGTCATCCGGTCTTCGAGCGTGAACTCACCCGGCAGGTTGCCGACCATCGAGCGGATGCCGACGCTGTCCCGTTGGATGTCCATCCCGAGGACTTCAGCTTTGCCGTCGGTGGGAGCCATGAAACCCAGGAGCGTACGAACGGTGGTCGTCTTGCCGGCGCCGTTTGGACCGAGAAATCCGAAGACCTCTCCCTCGTTTACGGTCAAGTCTACGTTTTTTATGCCCCAGTCCTTACCGTAGGTCTTTGTGAGCCCGCTGGTTTCAATTACCGCGCCCATGTGGCCTCCTTTTTCTTGTCTTCCTCCCACCGCTCCAACACGTCGGGCATTTCTCTCTCCCAATACGTGTAGAACTCGCGCATCTCTTCGAGGTTGCGCCGGGCTTCGGGACTATCGGAGTTCGCGATATCCAGCCCTCTCTCGGCCATCTGCCGAAACGTGGAGAGTTCTTCCAGTTGACGCCGCATTAGCTCCTCCCAGGCGCCGGGTTTCATCTGGAAGTAGTCTCGACGCTCGCCGCGTTTGGTACGTCGCTGCACGAGGCCCATCCCGATCAGGGACCGGGTCGCGGAGCTGATCGAACCGCGACTGGCCTGCAAAGCCTCCGCCAGCTCCTCAGCAGAGAGCTCCGGGGGATCGGAGATCAAAAGTACCCCAAGGACCCGTCCCACCATCCTCGGCAACCCAAACCCCTCGAACAAAAGTCCGAAATCCTCAGCGTAACTTGCACGATCCTCGTCCATACACTACCTCCATGCGCCAATATTGTGTGCTGATAGTGATAATAGTATATTTAGTTGTTTCAGTCAATACTAAAATTAAGGGCAAACAAATATTTAGTTAGTCGAATAAATTGCTCTATAAAGAAAGGTAGGGGTTATCCGCCGAAGAGGCGGGAGAAGAAGCCGCGGTTTTTCGTGACTTTGAGTTCGGCTTCGAGGCGGGTGCGTTCTTCGGCGAGGGCGGATTTCTCTTCGGCCATATTCTGGTGTTCTTTGGTAAGGCGGTCGCGGTCGGCTTCGAGTTTGGCTTTCTCTTCTTCGAGAGTGGAGATGGTTTTCTCCTGAAGTTCGCGCTGGAATTCGATGAGGTTGAGGCGTTCTATTTCGCCCCACAGACGGTCCATCTCGACGCGGGCGGCGTCGCGTTCTTGGCGGATATCCTCCATCTGCCGGTTGCGTTCTTCGAGGCGGGTTTTGTAGTCCTGACCCTGCTGGAGCAGCCGCTCGTAACGCTCGAACGGCACGGCGGGCAGGCGAGAGTTATCCGAGGACTCGTCTCCGACGACCTCGCCTTCGAAGACTTCCTCTTCGGCGTCCTCGACCTCCAGAGCGCGGGCTAGCTCCTCGACTTCGGAGAGACGGAGGCTGCGGGTTCCGCTCGCGTCAGCTTCGGCGTTAAGGCGGCCTTCTTCGACGTAGCGGCGGACGTCTTCGGCCGGGCGGCCCATAACGGCCGCGGCCCCGTTGATCCCGATAAGTTCTTCGCTGGGGTTCATAACCCAGCATTCTACTTTAGCGGCGGGCCGTCATCCAACGAGTGCAGGCTTTTTCGTCAGGCTTTAGTGATTTGTCCGTTCTGGACCTGGATCGGGATCTCCGGCAGGGGTTGCTCGGCGGGCCCTTGCGAAACCTCTCCACTGTTTGCCGGGTCGAAGATGGAGCCGTGGCACGGGCAGGCGAGGTCTCCGGATTCCTTCTGGTAGGCGACCGTACACTGCTGATGGGTGCAGACCGCCGAGTAGGCCGCGAAGTCGCCGCTTTCGAGGTGGACCAGGACCGCTGGCTGTCCCTCGTTGGTAAACTTCATCGCCGAGTTCGCCGGGACCTCCGAAGCCTGGGCGATGGCTCCAGAAGAGGCCGAGCCGTTAGAGCCGCCGGATGCTCCGGCAGAGGTTGTTCCGCTACCACCCGAGGAGGCCGAGTCTCCACCGCCTCCGCCACTGCCAGACTCGCCACCACCACAGGCCGCAACCACCGAAGCCCCGGCGGCAGTCACCCCGATCGCAGCCCCCAACCGAATAAACCTCCTACGCGAGATCCCTTCTTCCAAAACATCCTCCTCAGTCAGCTACAGATTCTTTCGTTCTTGTATACGCAGCCCGGCAAGTTTCGGTTTACTCATCCCTCACAGTCGAGCCGTGCGTATACTGATGTAGAGTCATCGTATACTCTTCAGGAGGTGCTTTTCGTGAAAGCTATGGCGTGGGTGCGGATTCTGGTCGGGGCCGTCTGGATCAACGGCGGCATCGAGAAGATACTCAACGGGGATTTCCCCCAACAGTTCGCATCGAGCCTCCAGGCGGGAGGATTCGTCTCTCAAGCTCCGCCGTTTTTCCAGACGTTCATGCAAAGTTTCGTCATCCCGGACTCGGGAGCTATCGCCCAACTGGTGCGTATCGGAGAACTCTCGCTGGGGATGGCGCTGATCCTGGGCCTCATCACGAACCTGGCCGCCATCGGTAGCGTAGCGATGAGCATCGCCATCATGCTCTCTCAAGGCGGCGTGAGCCTGGGCACGGGACTCGGCGCGCCCCAATTTTTGAACGTCAACCTGATCCTGGCACTCCTGTCGGCGATCGTTCTGTTCAGCGCCGCCGCCAAAACGCTTTCCATAGACTCTGTAATCGCGAAGCGGCGACCAAGCCTCTCTCCGCTGCTCACCAACACTCGCAAACGCCGTTAAACACCGTTAGCCTCGGCACCAATTAATTCTTTCGATTGGTTTGTTAGCAGTGATCCAAAGTTTTCAGCCTGGTAGCCGGCTGTGCCGCCTTGTCGTCTGTAAAAGCCATTCAAGGAATGGGCTATTCGGGGGATGCAATTTACCTGAGGGTCAGCTAAGGTTCACAGGATTGTAGTGGAGGTCCACAAAGAAAGGAGCCCCTGTTGGACGGCTTTGTTCGACACCGACTGACGAGGAATGATCATTGAGCAGAAGATACGTCAAAGGAGCCATTCTGATCCTGGCGATCGTGATCTTGGCGGTCGAAGGGTTCTTGGTCTACCGATACTGGGGCCATTACTATGGCAACAATGCCGATCCCAGCGCCACAAGTCTTTCTTACCCGCGTGAAGTCACCACTTCTCCTGAGACAGCGGACACGGAAGCTACGACCTCGGACTCCGCAGAACAAGAAGAGGCTGTAACGCTCGTACACCGCGCCATATCCGAGAACATCGTCAGGAATAGCACTTACCTGGATGATCCCTCCGTCAATGAAAACCCGGGGGCCATTCTTCTTGTTACACAGATATGGGAGTCAGAAAACGACGTCACCAATGCGCATCCTATAGGCGTGTGGTACGACGAAAACCGTGGTGGCAGGTGGGCCATCTTCAACCAGGATCTGGCGCCAATACCCGAAGGTGCCACCTTTAGCGTGATCGTCCCGAAGAGTACTGCGGAAGTAGGCGTCCACCGCGCCAATCCAGCGAACACAGTGGACAATGCAACTTACCTGGATCATCCTCTAGCCAACGACAACCCGAAGGCAACACTTTCAGTCACGCCCAACTGGAACCCGGGAGGTATTGGCGGCACCTATGACAACCATCTCGTAGGCGTCCGCTACGATACCGACGAGAAAAAATGGACGATCCTGAACCAGGATCTCGCAAAGATGCCCCGGAGTGCCGCCTTCAACGTATTTATCTCGGACAACGCCGATTCACAAAGCTAAAACAGCTTTCCCGACCAACCGGCCGCCTTTTACAGAAACGCCGGTACCAGCTCTCCTTTTATAAGATCCGGGTAGTGCTCGCGCTCCCGGACTACGGACCAACGTTCGCCTCTTACCAAGACTTCGGCTGGCTTGCGGCGGGAGTTGTAGTTGGAGGCCATAGAGAAGCTGTAAGCCCCGGCGCTCATGACGGCTAGCACCTCACCTTCGGCGGCGTCGGGCAACTCGCGGTCGCGGGCCAGGTAGTCGCCGCTCTCGCAGACCGGGCCGACAAGGTCAGCGGTCGCGGTGGATCCGTTGCCGTTCACAGAGCGTATCTCGTGGTGGGCCTCGTAGAGGCTCGGACGCAGGAGGTCGTTCATGCCCGCGTCGGAGACTATGAAGTTCTTGTCACCGCTCTTTTTGCGGTAGATAACGCCGGTCAGCAATGCCCCGGCGTTGCCGGAGATGTAGCGGCCCATCTCGCAGAGTATTTTGGTTCCGGTAGCTTCGAGCGTGGGCCGGATGGCGTCTACCAGCTCGGCGGGTGTGATGGTTTCCTCGCCGTTGTACGGGATGCCGAGGCCGCCACCGATGTTGAAGTATTGGATGTCGAAGTTTCGGTTTTTCAGTTCTTCGACGAGGCTGGCGCTGCGTTCGACGGATTCTATGTAGGGGTCGAGTTTGGTGATCTGGGAGCCAATGTGTTGGTGGACCCCGATCAGGTCAACACACCGACAGTCCTTTATTCTATCCGCCAGCCGCAAGGCGTCTTCTACGGGAATGCCGAACTTGTCCCTTTCCCGCCCGGTAGTCATATGGTCGTGGGTTCCAGCGTCCACATCGGGGTTTACTCGCAGGGCAACGCGGACACGTTTGCCATGCCGGTTGGCGATTTCATCCAGAAGCTCCAGCTCGGAGGCCGACTCGACGTTGAAGAGCAGTATCCGCTCCCCGAGCCCCGCTACCAACTCGTCCTCAGTCTTGCCTACACCGGCGAAGACTACCTTCTTGGGGTCGAAGCCCGCCCGCATCGCCCGGTACAGCTCGCCGCCGCTCACGATGTCCGCCCCAGCCCCAAACGAGGCCAGCGACCGCAAGACCGCCAGGTTCCCGTTGGCCTTGACCGCGTAACAGACCAGATGGTCCAGGCCAGAGAATGCCTCGTCTAGCTCCCGGTAGGCTTTCTCCAGCGCGGCGTGGCTGTAGACGTATGTGGGGGTCCCAGTACTCCGGGCTATCTCAGAAAGTGGAACCCCTTCGCAGTAGAGTCCGTCGTCCTCGTAGTGGAACTCTTCCAAAACGTACCTCCTAATGTCCCCGCACCTGAATAGCATCTGCTATATTCTGGCCTCTGTAGAGAGCCCGTAGAGAGAATATACTCCTTGTTGTATCCTGGCGCACTCACAATATGACTGAGTCTCACAAGTCCGTTGAGGTTCCCACACCTCCCCTTTTGCTAAATCCCGTTTTGGAAAACGGAGGAGAGTACCCGCTGCTAAAAATGGACGAGCGGCGGCGTGAGCTAGAAGCCCGGGGCACGGACATCTTCGACTTCGGTACCGGCGACCCCCGCGAGCCAACGGACCAAAAGATTCGGCAGGCCCTCACAGATGGCATACCTAAAACCAGCCGATACCCGAGCGTCGCGGGGAAGTCCCAGCTACGCGAAGCGTTCTGCGGCTGGGCTGGGCGCCGGCACGGTGTCGTCCTCGACCCGGCGTCGGAAGTTCTGCCCGCTGCGGGTTCCAAAGAGGCGATCTTCCACGCGCCGCTGGCGTTCTTGCACCCATCGCACGGACGCCGCGGCGTCGCTTACGGCACACCGGGCTACCCGGTCTACGAGCGGGGCACGCTCTTCGCCGGTGGAGAGGCGCTGCCGATAGAACTAAAAGAAGAGGACAAATTCTTGCTCCCGGTCGAAGAGATAGACCCGGAGAAGACGCGGGCGCTCTGGATCAACTACCCTCACAACCCGACCGGCGCTACCGCAACCTACGAATATCTGGAACAAGTCGCGGAGTTTTGCCGCGAGCACGACATCCTGCTCTTCTCAGACGAATGCTACAACGACGTCTACTCCGGCGAACCGCCGCCCTCGATACTGGAAATAACAAAGGAACGTACTCTAGCCTTTTGCTCCCTCTCCAAGCGTAGTGGTATGACCGGCTACCGTTCCGCCATGATGGCCGGCGACCCGGCGCTCGTCGCCGCCTTGAAAAAACTTCGCCCCTCTGTCGGGACCGCTTCACCCTCTTTCGTACAGGAGGCCGCCGTCGCTGCCTGGTCCGACGACGAGCACGTCGTGGAGCGACGACACATCTTTGGGGAGAAGCGAAAACTGTTCCTGGCTTTCTTCCAGCGAGCGGGCCTGGAAGTCTTGCCCACGCATGCAAGTTTCTATCTGTGGGTTGCGGTACCGGATGGTAACGACGAAGCGTATGCGATAGAGCTTATGGAGAAAGGCATCGTGGTCGCGCCGGGCCGGGCGTTCGGGCCGGGCGGGGAGGGTTATGTGAGGGTGGCGCTCGTGCCGGGGCTGGAGGAGTGTCGGGAAGCGATCCGTATTTGGGAGACACTAAATAGTAGGAGAGATGAATGAAAGAGAAAATAGAAGCCGCGTTCGACGACCGGAATCTACTGGATGATGAAAACTACCGTCAGACCGTTTTCGAGACGATAGCAGCTTTGGACGCGGGCGAGTTGCGGGTGGCGGAGCAGAAGGATGGTGAGTGGAATTCGAATGCCTGGGTGATGAAGGCGATCAACCTGTACTTCTCCCTCACGGAGATGGAGACCATCGAGTCCGGGCCGTTCGAGTACCACGACAAGATCCCCACCAAGAGGAACCTCGCCGAAGCGGGTGTCCGCGTCGTACCACCGGGGACGATCCGCTACGGAGCTTTCGTCGAACTGGGCGTCGTGGTGATGCCGGGCTACGTGAACATTGGGGCTTACGTAGGGAGTGGGACGATGGTGGACACCTGGGCCACGGTTGGCTCGGGAGCCCAGATCGGCAAGAACGTCCACTTGGCCGGTGGCGTCGGTATCGGAGGTGTGCTGGAGCCGCCGGGTGCGATGCCGGTCATCATAGAGGACGGGGCCTTCGTCGGCTCGCGGGCCGTCGTCGTTGAGGGCGTGCGGGTCGAGAAAGAAGCGGTGCTGGGGGCGAACGTGGTACTTACGGGCTCCACCCAGATCGTGGACGTAACCGGCGATGAGGAGGTCATCCACAAAGGTCGCGTCCCGGCCCGCTCCGTAGTCGTGGCCGGAACCCGCACCAAAGAGTTCCCCGCCGGGAGCTACCAGCTCCAGACCGCCCTCATCATCGGGCAGCGGCGCGAGTCCACCGACCAGAAGACCTCCCTCAACGAGACCCTGCGGGAGTTCGGGGTCAGCGTTTGAGCCGACTTCTGGAAGACCTACTCTGGTTTCTGGAGCGTCCGAGCGTCATCGGTAACGAGAAACCACTTTGCGACGATCTGGAAGCCCGGGTCTCAGCGGTGCCGGACTGGAAGATAGAACGCTTCTCGAACAATCTTTCTATCCGCCGCTCGGCTCCAGACAGTTCGCGGGATCGCATCGTGTTCGCCGGACACTTGGATACCGTGCCGGAGCCGGAGGGCGGCATCGAGGTGCGGGTAAAGGGAGAGCGTGCCTACGGACGCGGGGCGTCGGACATGAAAGCCGGGGACGCCGTGATGCTCGCCTTGCTGGAGGAGTTCGACTGGACTCACTCCTGGGCGGAGCCGATCTTCGTCTTCTACGAGCGGGAAGAGGGACCGTACCCGGAGAACGGGCTGGAGGCGGTCTTTACCGGCAGTCCGTGGGTGCTGGATGCTGAGCTCGCCCTTTGCCTGGAACCGACGGCGGGCGCCCTTGAGGTAGGGTGCGTCGGGACGGCGCAGGTAGAGGTAACGTTCAAAGGTAAATCCTCACACTCGGCCCGTCCGTGGCAAGGAGAAAATGCCCTGACGGCGGCGGGAGAATTCCTTTCCGCGTTGCACGGGCGGCCGGCGGAGGAAGTCATCGTGGAAGGACTACCATTCTACGAAGTACTCACGCCGACGCTGGCACGGGGTGGCAGGGCAAAGAACGTGGTGCCGGATGAGTTCTGGATCAACGTAAACTACCGCTTCGCACCCGGCCGGGGGTTGGACGACGTGCGGGGCAAGTTCGAGAAGCTTCTTCCGGAAGGCGCGAGCTTCGAGATCTCGGACTTCGCCCCAAGCGGACCGGTCCAACTGGACCACCCGTTGTTACAGCGGCTCATCGACTCTGGCATAGCGGTGCGTCCTAAACAAGCCTGGACAGACATAGCACGCTTCGCGATGCACGGCGTGGCCGCCGCCAATTTTGGCCCCGGAACTCCGGCTCAGGCACACCAACAAGAAGAACACGCGGAAGTAAATCTGCTAGAGGAATGTTATGCGAGGCTGGGTTCTTTTCTACACGACTCCTGAGACGCAGTTGGAAAAGGAGTGGCCTTATGAAGTGGGACCAGAATTTGTCCGTAGACGAACCCGGAAGAAGTCGAAGAAGACCCGGATAACAGCTAGAACCGGGACGGCGAAGATCACACCCGCGAGTCCGGCGATTTCGCCGCCGGCTATAACGGCGAAGAGCACCAGTATCGGGTGTACGTGCAGCGCTTGGCCCTGGATGCGGGGGGTGAGAACGTTGCCTTCGAGTTGCTGTATGGCGACGTAGACGATTATTGTCAGGATCACGGTGGCAACCGGATTCTCGGCGAACGCGGCCAGGATCACAGCGGGTATCGCCCCCAGAAACGCTCCCAGATAAGGGATGATAGCCGTCAGTGAGACCCAAACGCCCAGCAAAAGGGCATACCGTACGTCCAGAAAGTAAAGAGCTAGTCCGGCGAGCACACCTTGGATGATTATCACGAAGATCAGGCCACCAAGGTAACGTGAGAGCGAGAACCCGAAGTCGTCCCAAAGCTCGCGGGCGTCGTGCCGGTACCGGCGAGGGGAAACCTTCAGGTACGCTGCCTTGACTTTCCGCACGTCCACCAGCAGATAGATCGCCACGAAAAGTACGCCAAAGAGCATCACCCCGAAACTGAACGCGCCAGAGATCACCCCGACGAGGCCACCAAGAACGTTCTCACTCAGCTCTCGAAGACGGGTGAAAACATCTTGCAAGATGCTACCTACGAATTCGTCGGGCTGGGCGCCACCGAGTAGTTCGCGTTGGTTGAGCCAGCGTAGCGCGTCGTTCAGGAGCCGGTCGGCGGTCAGGGCGATGTCGGGAGTAAAAGTTATGAGCCGGCTCAACTGTTCTATAAGGATTGGTATAAGGACGACGAGCGCCAGTACGACGAGCCCGATCAGGGCAAGAAACGTGACCAGTATCGCCAGCCCGCGATGCATCACCCGCGAGAGTGCCCGCACTGGATAGGAGAGTACGATAGCGAGGGCCGTACCCCCGAACGCGATGGTCAAAATTATCGGGGCGACATAGAGTACCAGCACCAGGGCCAGCAACCCGACCACCACAATAACGGCCATTAGTCTGGGCGAAACTGGTATAGGCGTCGGCAGGCGGTCGGTCGAGGCTCTCCGGCTTTCGTACCTTGCAGTCTTTCTAGGCTTCGTATCCAGCTCTGTGGCTCCCGACTCTACGACCGTCGCACACTCATTCTACGCCTAAAATCGTTTCTACGGCTCAAAGCTTGCCTCTCTGATAAAACCTGCAAGGATCAGCAAACCGGATTTCGTTAGGAGGCCGTCTTGTTAAGCGGAGTTTTTGGTGCAAACAACCTGACGGACTTATCACCTTTTGCGCTCGGTTTGAAGGTTCTTTTTACGGTCTTGATCCTTACCGGCGCGTTCGTCGTGCGCTGGGCGGTGGGCCGGGCCCTGAAGCGCAAGTTCGGGACGTCGGGAGAAAGCGGCGGAGGCGGACTTTCGGAAGCGGGCCGGGACGACCGCTACAGCGCCTTCTGGCTCCGGCGGGTTACCGGGTATGTGATCTGGTCTATAGCGATACTACTGGTGATCCTCGTTTGGGCCGAGTTCGGCCGCCGGGCGGGGTTCGTGGTCGGCCTGTTCTCGGCAGGCGTGGCCTTCGCCCTGCAAAACGTGCTCGGCTCCTTCGCCGCCTGGATCGGCATCCTGACCGGCAAAGTTTTCCGGGCCGGTGACCGGGTAATGATGGGCGGTGTTCGCGGCGACGTAATAGACGTCTCACCCCTGCGAACGACCATTATGGAGATGGGCAGTTCCGGCAGTGGAGAAAATTCCGAAGCCTGGGTAAACGCCCGGCAGTACACGGGCCGGATCGTCACGGTGTCGAACAAGGTATTCTTCGAGGAGCCCGTCTACAACTATTCAAAAGACTTCGACTACATCTGGGAGGAGATCGTGGTTCCCCTCTCTTACACCACAAACTGGGAGCGCGGTAAAACCATTCTGGCCGAAGAGGTGGAAGATGCAACGCGAGACTTCCGCGAGAAGAGCTCTGGCGCACTCTCGGAGATGGCCCGCCACTACCTGGTCCCCAAAAGCGACGTACACCCGCAAGTATTCCTGAAGCTGACCGACAACTGGATCGAATTGACCGCCCGGTTCGTGATTCCGGTCCGGTCCGCCCGCCGGGTAAAGAGCGACATTTCCGAGAACCTTCTTCGTCGTTATTCCAAAGAGAGCATAGCCCTGGCCTCCGAGACCAGCGAGATCGTCGGACTCCCGCCGCTGAAGATCGAGGGTCTTCAGGAACTACTCGAAAACTACACCCGACAAAACGGAGATGCCCCCGACGAGCGACGAATACAGGATTCGGAATAAGAAGAGGTTACCTCGAGTTTTCCATCCTATTATTTGCTGTTTCCTTATGTCAGTAGATCGGAGATCATACCCACTATGTTCTCGCTCACCGTGTCACCGGTTGCGTTTATAGTGGACTCCAGTACGGTTCCGGACTCGTCCACGCTGCGTTGAACGATCCGGCCTTGATCGTCGGTGGTCGCGTCAAGCAAAATGCTCCCCGGCGGTAGGTTCTCGGTCTCTCCCTGTATAGTTCCTCCGGCTCTTCGTACGATGTCTTTCAAATTTGCGGGCGGTTGCCGGGCAATCTGCTCTACGGTGCTCTCTAACCGCTGTTTCTCGGTTACCCGGTCCAGAATGTACTCGACGTCTTCGTATGAACCCACAAGCTTTCGAAACTGCGAGAGAGGATGTCTTCTTCGGAGTCCGGAAGTTGCTCCAGCAGGCTTTGCAGGGTGGAGTGATCCCTCTCCATTCGTTTCTTGAGGGCGCTGATCGAATGGGCAAAGAAATCCTTGGCGCCGTCAAGGATTTGCTCCCGCACTTCTCCGGCCGGATCTTTCCGGTCTTTAAACACGTCTTCTCCTTTTCTACAGACTGTAGCCTGCCTAAAACAGCATTCTCACAACCCAAAGGTTTTACAGAGCCGACAACTTTTGAACTTGCTACTACAGAGTTATCTGGAACCCAGCGGCAAGCGCTCTCTAAGAGCCCGAACGTGCTCCGGGCCTATTCCACAGCACCCGCCGACGACCTGCGCTCCGGCGTCGAGCCACTGCTGCGCCTCGGAGGAGAAGTCTTCTGGGGAGATCTTACCTGTAAACTGCCAGTTGGGCATGATGAATTCCCCGTAGTGCGGGTACGCTCCCAGCGGCCCGTCCCAATATTTCCTCAACTCACGCAAAGCCGGGACCGTATCCTCCGTCTGCGTGTGCATTATGGAGACCAACGATATGTCTTGCAGTGGCAGGCTCTCCAGCGCCTCGTCCAGCATGCTCCGGCCATCCCAGAGTACGAGCGTTCCATCTTCGGCGCGCTTGCAGCTAAAGCCGACCCACACCGGCAACCCCGTTGCGAGGGCGGCCTCCACAACATACTGCGTCTGTTCGAGGTCGCGCATCATCTCCGGTGAGATCAAATCTACCCCTGCCTCGGCCAGCACCTCGGCCTGCTCAGTGTAGTTTTTCCGCGCCTCTTTCTCTCCGGGATTGTAGCCGTAGTTCAGCTTCGCGGGAAATGTAGAGATGGAGCCCGCGATGTAGACCGTGCCTTCGGCGACGTTTTCGCGGGCCTCGTTCGCCAGCTCCGCCGCGCGAGCATTCAGTTCGCGGAACCTGTCGCCTACTCCAGACTCTTCTAGCACGTGCTTCGCCGCCGGGAAGGTGTTCGTGATGATCACCTCCGCCCCAGACCGGATGTAATCTTCGTGGACTTCCCGCACCACGTCCGGGTGGGTCGCCGTCGCCGTCGCGCACCACGCCGCATCGTCCATCGGCACATCCCGCTTTTCGAGCTCCGTTCCCGTCGCGCCGTCGAGGAGGATTTTCTCCCCATTTTCGAGCCTCTGCTGCAAATTGTTTATCGAATTACTCCTTTGTATGGTCGGGCATCGTTACCCGTTTCGGAGCCTACGGAAAAACACTCCACCTGACAAGGAAGCGAGAAATCCACCAGAGTGTGACGGCCTCATTGAAGACTCTATGCACGTTAGGGTGTCTGTTTGAAAAGAGAAATACCGGAGCTTCGGGAGCTACCTTACCAATGTGTGGGGATGACTGCCGACGCAACTCCGACCGAGTTTTCTACCGGGAGATCAAGTGCTGTTCTCCGGTCTGCCGGGCGGTTTTCAGTGTTTCTTCGCCTACGGCAGTCCGCGTGGCGCCATATCGCGCCTCAGCCTCTGCCGCGAAAGCCTCGACTACTTCTTCCACCCCGATGTTAATTCCTGCCCGGCGAAGGCTACCGACGCTGCCGGTGCGGAAAGGCAGATCCATCGCCCGGTAGACTTTCTCCAATACTTTCGCCAACTCTTCCTCACCGTGGACCAGCACGATCCCCCCGACGCTCGTCGCCCGCCGCGTAATGCGCTGCGCTATACCAACGATCTTCATCCCGCTTTCCCAGCCCCCGACCCGAATGCTGTGGTCCCCCGGACAGAATTCGTCCCGCACCTCGCCGACCTCGGACTCTACCCCCAGCCGCGAAAAGGCCCCGAGCACCAGGCCCGCCGCCTCATCGTAGCGGTCTCGGATGTCGCGCCGGATCTCACCCTCCCCCCCGGGCCGGACAATGGAAAAGCCGAAAGTCCCCTCATCGGCGGCGGTTGCGCCCCCGCCCGAGCCCCGAACCATTACGGGGTAGCCCTCCTCGTTGGAAGCCCGAACCGCCTCGCCGAAGCCGGAACGAAGCGTATCCCGGCGGGTCACACCGACGTGCCGGGCGGAGGCCGTTATGGAGACTGTCATCGGCCGGATGCCGGAAGCCACCTGCTCGAAGACTATCCTCTGGTATCCGTAGGCCGTTACGGGATCTCCGAACCGGCCGGGGACCAGAAGTTCAGCACCATTGCCGGACTCGCCAGAAACCGTATCTATTCTCGTCTTCGCCATACTTCGGAAAAGTTTACATCAGTCGCCGGTCTCCCGGTCTCCTATGTAGAGGTCCTCCAGTATTTCACTTGTAGATTTGCGGCTTCGAATGTTTCTTGTCGCGGCGCAAGTTTTTATGGAGAAAGAATACTGCCAGCGCGAGAGACAGGACGAGTACGAACGGTATCACCGGCAAGCTATCGGCGAGAGTTCCGGCCCACTGCTGGGCGGTGAAGGCCAGGTCCGTCGCCCCGTTCGTATCGTAGAAGCCTTCAAAGGCAGAGGTTCCCTGGTAGATGACAAAGACCGCGCCGAGCAGGATAAACATGATCCCGGACACTAGGCTCGTGGTGTGGGCCCGGACAGGCCCAATCGAAACCTCCCGGCCCCGGAGCCAGCGGCGATGTCCGAGGTCGAAGCGGTCCCAGAGTAGGGCCATCAGAAAAAGCGGCGCGGCCATGCCGGCGGCGTAGGTAGCCAGAAGTCCCGCCCCCTGCAAGACCTGGCCGGAGGCGGCGGCAACGGTTAACACCGCACCCAGGATGGGGCCGGAACAGAAGCCAGCGAACCCGTAGACGGCGCCGAGGGCGAAGGTAGCTCCCGCCGTGTCGCCCTGGATCTTGCCTTGCATCCGGGCGAGAGGCCCGACGGTAAAGCCGCGACCCAGGATCTGCAAAACACCGAAAGCGATGATCATGGTCCCAGCGGCCGGTATCAGGACGCCCCGGTAGCCGTAGAAGAGCGTGCTGACCGCCGAGATGCCCATTCCAAGTGGCACCAGCGTGGCGGCGAGGCCCAGGTAGAAGAGGCCAGTTCTTTTCACCAGTTCCCCACCCTGGAAAGCGTAGGCGAAGAAGGCCGGCAAGAGTAGGGCGCTACACGGGCTCAGGAGTGAGAGCACCCCACCGAAGAATGCCACCAGAAAGGATGCCTCAACCACCCTCGGCCTCTTGTTGGGCCTCTTCTATGACCTGCTCGAAGATCTCCATCGACTGTAGGCCCACGAGCATTTGCCCATTGACGACGAACGCCGGGGTGCCGGTTACCCCGAGCCGCTGTCCCTCTTGGAAATCCGCGGCGATCGCCTCTTCGTAGCGACCGCTGTAAAAGTCTTCCTCGAAGCGGGGCACGTCCAGCCTGGCTTCCCGCGCAAGATCCACGAGGAACTCGTCGCTAAAAACTTCGGACTGGTTATTGTAGAGCAGGTCGTGGTACTCCCAGAACTTGCCTTGCGCCTGGGCCGAACGTGCGGCCAGGGCAGCATTCACCGACTCTTGTCCCTGGTACGGAAAGTCCCGCCACTCCATCCTGAGCGTTCCATCCTCGACGTATTTCTCTACCAACTCCGGTTTCACCTCACGGGTGAACTTACCGCAGAACGGTCATTGATAGTCTGAATACTCGACCATCACCACCGGCGCACCCTCGTCGCCGAGGGCCGGAGACCCAAGCTTTTCTTCACCTCCCGAAGCTCCAGAGGCTTGCTCCCCTCCATCTTCAGAGGCTTGTTCCCCGCCTTCCGGAGACTTTTCGGTGGGAGATGGTCGTTCAGCTTCCCCGGTGGTGGGTTGTTGCGGGCTCTGTTTCGCCGGGTCACTCCCTGAGCCGCCTTGTTCGTTCTGTCCGGCGCCACCACCGATCAGGATGACCGCGGCGACGGCCAACGCCACTATGACGGGCAATCCTATAAAGAGCGGCCAAGCCCGATTTCCGCCGCCCCCTCCCGGGCTGTTATTCGTCTCAGACAGCAGATACCTCCAATGAAAGCGCAAACGGATACATGAGTAAGATACTCTTTATAGATCAGAGCGCCGGATAATGCACCCTCAAAGTGACCTAACTCACCCCAAACGGGCATCGACTTGTGCGTTTGTGCGCTGCAGGGCCAGTTTTGGTCGGGCTGGTTAGATGCTGGAATTTATTGAGGCGAGTAGTATTTGGAGGTGGGCGGCTGAGTTCGCCTATGGAGAGGAGCAAAAGATCCCGCGCGAGACGAGCATTTTTCAGGACCGTAGAGACGCCGGGTGCCGACTCGCGAAGCGGCTGCTCCACTATCGGGACGAGAATCCAGTGGTTCTGGCATTACCGAGGGGCGGTGTGCCGGTTGGGGCGGAGATCTCCCGCGCGCTGGATGCCCCGCTGGACATAATCGTCGCCCGCAAGCTGGGTGCGCCGGGACAGCCGGAGTTGGCTATCGGGGCCATCGCGCCTGGTGGCGTGCGGCTCATCAACGAGCGTCTCGTTCGGCGGCTCGGCATCCCGGAAGATTGGATCGAGCAGACCGCGGAGAAGGAATTGGCGGAAGTGCAACGCCGAATGCGACGCTTTCGCAAGGATCGTCCGGCTTCACAGGTCATAGACCGGAGCGTAATATTGGTGGACGATGGTATCGCCACCGGCATGACGGCGCGAGCCGCGATCCAGGCCATCCACACCGAAGAACCGCGGCGCATCATTCTGGCTGTGCCCGTGTGTGAAAAGGAAACCGCCGAAAAACTCTCACAGGAGATCGACGAGTTGGTCTGCCTGGAGATACCCGCCGACCTCTGGGCAATCGGCCTTTGGTACCGGGACTTTCACCAGGTCCCGGACGAAGAGGTCATAGATCTGCTCCAAAAGTCACACGAAAGCTAGAGGACGCTAGAGAAAGCGTTGGCCGGTCCGGCGGTCGTAATCCTACTTTTGGGCGCCACGAACCCTCCATTTGGAGGATGCCTCAATGGCACGCCACTGAGAAACTGTCAGTGTAAGTCTATTAGACCCGAAGGAGGCTAAAAATGAAGCGCCTGATGATTTTGGTAGCTATGCTCGCGGTGGCTCTGGCACTCCAGTTGAGTCCGGCGTTCGCGCAGGATTCAGGAAGCATGGATCAATATTCTGGGGGCGCCGTCGACGATAGCGTGACGCTTAGCTTCGAACTAGCGATCCAAGGTACTCCGCCGGTAGATAAAAGCTTCTTCGGCTACATCCCAGCCGAGGGCGGCATCGCCACTCAGCTTAGAGACCCAGATGGCGACGGCGTGTACATCGACAGCATGGACATACCGCAGTACGCGCCTGGACCCAGGCCGGTCCCAGAGGACATGGATCCGGTGACACTCCCGATCCAGATAGTGCAAGCGACAGAAGTGAAGTACGGCGTCCCTTTGTACCCCGAAGTATTGGAAGACTTCGGGCAGGTATTGATGGATGAGGACAAGACGTTCTCTACCACTATAGTTTTCGATGGTCCCGCCGAACCAAACTCACCCACCCCGGGCCCCGATGATTCGACGACTGACTCCCTCGGCAACATTGAAGTACTGCCAGACACGGGTGGGACGCTCGTCCCGGTTTTGGGCACGGTCGCTTTGCTAGCAGGAGGCGGCTTCCTGTTTGCGAGCCTCCGCCTCATGGGTTTCCTGCGCCGTCACTGAGAACAACGCAGAGATCTCTAGGGATCTAGGGACCCTCCCCCGATACAGGTTGGGGAAGGGTCCCTAGCTTGGTTCTGGGAACTCCCGCATACATAGCGACATCTGGAAAGAGAAGCTCCCATTTATGAACAGCTTGGTATCAGAGACTGATCTTTGTTGTCGAGAGACAAACGCTAAAAGCTAGAGTCTTGATGCGGTAAAGCGCAGTAGCCTGGATAGAGATCCGTCCACAAAGTGCATCGTGCTAAAATTCGCCGCTTGTGCGGGCTCTTTCGTCCGCCGGATTCTATACGCAAGGAGACAACACTTTATGGAACAACAGAAAGTTCTCGTAACCGGCGGCGCCGGATTTCTAGGCATAAACCTGATCCGCAACCTCCAGTCCCAAGGCTACGCTACCGCTTCTTTGGACGTCGAGGAGTTCGATTACCCGGAGAAAGATAGCGTAGAAACCGTAAAAGGCGACATCCGGGACAAAGCTCTCCTCGACGAGATGATGGCGGACGTGGATTTTGTGGTCCACACCGCCGCAGCGCTTCCCCTCTACTCCGCGGAAGACATCTACACCACAGACGTAGAGGGTGTCCGGAACGTCCTCGACGCCGCCCACCGCAACGGTGTGAAACGAGTCGTCCACGTATCGTCTACCGCCGTCTACGGTATCCCGGACCACCATCCACTCCACGAAACGGACAAGCTTGAGGGCGTCGGACCTTATGGTCAGGCCAAGATCCAGGCGGAGATGATCTGCCTGGAGTACCGCGCCAAGGGGCTCGTCACCCCCATAATCCGGCCTAAGTCCTTCGTCGGGCCGGAGCGTCTCGGGGTCTTTGCGTTGCTCTACGACTGGGCCTACGAGGGCCACAACTTCCCCATGATCGGGTCCGGCAACAATCGCTACCAACTCCTCGACGTCGAAGACCTCTGCGACGCCATCACCCTGACCCTTTCGTTACCGGAAGAACAGGTAAACGACACCTTCAACATCGGCGCCAAAGAGTTCACCACCATGAAAGAGGACTACCAAGTCGTCCTCGACTATGCCGGACACGGCAAGAAGGTCGTCGGGTTTCCGGCGGTCCCGGCGATCTGGGGCCTGCGGATACTGGACCGGCTCGGCGTCTCACCCCTCTACAAGTGGGTCTACGAGACGGCCTCCAAAGACTCCTTCGTCTCTATTGAGAAAGCGGAGAAGGAGCTGGGTTACGAGCCGAAGTATTCGAATAAAGAAGCGTTGCTCAGGAACTTCCGCTGGTACATAGACAACCTAGCGAAATTTCAACAAGAGTCCGGCGTGTCTCACCGCGTCCCATGGAAACAGGGGGCGATCGGGTTTCTCAAAAAGGTTTTCTAGAACTACGAGACTGATTGATCCGGGACATCCGGGTTTCCGTATACAATAAGTGTGGGCCGACATCCCGGCGCTCCACGCGTCTTCTGCTTTCACGTCAAGTTAGCGTCGGCCCACTATCTTCTCTGAATAGCCCGTATTATTGTGACTATAGATAGAGGCGGGAGATTTTTCAGTTTCTCCCGCCCCCCAACCCCGCACGTGATTACGTGTGGAGCCCTGAGAACTGGTCGATCTTTAGTTGAACAGGCCTTCCAAGAGGCTATTCAAGACGTTGGCAAGAACGTCCGACAGGCTAGGGAAGTCTAGCAAGCTGGCTACGGCGCAGAGCAGGTTGCCCTGCAAGTTGCCGCCTCCCGGCACGACCGTGTCCAGATTGATCGGCGAAAGGTCAACCTGCAAACCGAGTAGATCCGGGGATTTGTGGACTAGGTCTGGTCCAGCATCACCGCTGCCTCCCGGTCCAGCATCAAGTTCAACTCTCCAGCGGGCTGGAGGAACTTGGAAGGGTAATCGTGCGGGTCGGCATCACTCTCCAGCACTGCTTTGAGAGCTTCGGCTTTTCCTTCCCCGGCAACTAGGAAACTAACGGCTTTCGCGGCGTTGAGGACCGGAAGTGTTAGGGTGATTCGTACGGTTTCGAGTTTGGGGACCGGATTCTGGGCGACCCAGCGGTCGGTTACGTCGAGGGCGGCGGTGTTTGGGAAGAGGCTCGCGGTGTGGCCGTCGTCGCCGATACCGAGCTGTATAAGGTCGAACTCCGGCGGCCGTCCCGGAGTGCTGAAGAATTCCCGCAGCTCTCCCTCGTATTCCATCGCGGCCTCATCCGGGAGCAGTTCACCCTTCATCCGGTGTACGCTGCCCACCGAGACGTGAGAGAGTAGGGATTCGTCCGCCATGCGGTAGTTGGAGTCCTCGTCATCCGGCGGGACACTCCGCTCGTCGCCGAAGAAGAAGTGGACGTTGCCCCAGTCCACCTCGCCGGCATACTCTTTCGTGGCGAGCAACTCGTAGGTTGCTTCCGGGGTCGAGCCGCCGGCGAGTGCAACGGCAAAGCGTCCAGTTTCTTGTATCGCCGCATTCGCCCGCTCTATAAAGTCCCGGGCGGCGGCTTCGGCCAACGCCTGCTTATCCTCGTAAACTTTGATGTTCAACCCAGTATCTCCACGGCGACCTTGAGTGCGGCCTCGTAGGCTTCGTCATGGCCCCGGTATTGGAGTTCCTCGCCGAGCAGCACGCCCAGGTCGAAGGAGCCGAGCTTTACCGTGCGCTCGCCGATGATCTCCTCGTCCCGCATCACGGTGGCGCTGGCGTCATTTAGGTCCCGGTGGCGCGAGACCTGGAAACTCATGTCTTCCCCGTGCAGCCGGATGCGCCGTAGATTGGCGTCGGAGGAGTCGTCGGACAACTCGACGATGATGTTTCCTGGGGGACCGGAGAACTCTACCTCGCGGCCACCGTCGATGGTGTTCGAATCTTCCAGCTCCCAACCGAGGGCCGAGGCGAGCCAGCCAAGTAGCAGCAGTGCCCGGCTCTCGCCGTCGGGGGTGTGGAGTACGTCGACTTTAGAAATTTTATCCAGCTCCCGGGAACGTTCTTCGGCGCTGAACATCTCGGCGATCAGGGATCTCCAGGGCGAGAGGGCGACCCACTGTATGTCACCGATGGCCGGCATTTCGGGCTTGTCCAGCATTCCGGCCAAGTCCCTCAGGGCGGTCTCGGGAGAACCCGAGACCGCCGAGTCCAGGATGATACGGTCCGCCAGCGGCGCCACGCCGGTAAACTCCGGCGAAGAGGACGAGAATGCTCCCGGATACCAGAGGAATACTGGGATGTCCGGAACTAGGAGCGGCCCGGCAAAACTTTCTAAATGTTCGGCGGGCGGTCCCGAGGCGTGGACCGTGATCTGCTCGGCGCAGACCTGGGCGCCGCCTCCGCCCCGAAGCGCACAGAAGGCCGAGAGTTGTATGTCCAGGCCACGCTCACCGTCGGGATCGGAGATGAGGACTATCGCCCGTGAGGGGTACTGGTTGGCGAGCTTCGAGACGGACTCGGTGATGCTCTGGGCGTCTTCTTCGTCGGCAACCGCGATCAGGTTCAAGACGCTGGCGCGCAAACCTAGAGTCCCATCCTCGTTCATACGAAGTTGGCCGAGCTCGTGCTCGATCTGCTCCACGCTCATCGACCCGCTGCCCTCGGAACGCCGAGTCTCCTTCGTCATGGTCGCCGCCACTCCCGGCCGTCCTGCTGTAGAAACTCGTTGGCCTCCTCCGGCCCCCAGCTCCCCGCCGGATACATTGCGACCTTCTGTTTATCGTCTTCCCAAGCCTGCATGACGGGAGCGATGATGTTCCAGGAACCCTCCGTCTCGTCCGCCCGGATAAAGAGCGTCGGATCGCCGAGCATCACGTCCAAAAGCAAGCGCTGGTAGGCCTCCGGTGTCTCCTCGATAAACGCCGTGCCGTACAGCAAGTCCATGTTCACGGAACTCACCTCGAAGCCCGAGCCGGGGACCTTCGCCCCGATCTTGAGCGAGACACCTTCCTCTGGCTGAATGCGAATGACCATCAAGTTCGGCTCAGATCCCTGGTCGCCACTGTGGGAGAACAAGGTGTGGGGTGTCGGCTTGAACTGGACCGCGATCTCCGTAGCCTTCTTTGGCATCCGCTTGCCGGTCCTGATATAGAAGGGCACTCCGGCCCAGCGCCAGTTGTCCACGAAGAGCTTGAGCGCCACGTAAGTCTCTGTGTCAGAATCGGGGTCTACGTCCTCCTCGTCCCGGTAGCCGTTGACCTCCTCACCCCAAACCCAGCCCGACTCATACTGGCCGCGTACCGCGTAGTGCCCCACGTCGTCCTCGGGAATTTCTCGTACGGCTTTCAGGACTTTCACTTTCTCTTCGCGCACCGAGTCTGCGTCGAAGGCGACGGGAGACTCCATCGCGGTCAGGCAGAAGACCTGCATCCCGTGGTTCTGGATGATGTCGCGCATGGCGCCGGACTCTTCATAGAACGAACCACGGGTTCCGATGCCGTCGTTCTCAGCGACCGTGATCTGGACGTGGTCCACGTAGTGTTGGTTCCAAATCGGCTCGAAGATACCATTCGAGAATCTCAGCGCCAGAATGTTCTGGACCGTCTCCTTGCCGAGATAGTGGTCTATCCGGTAGATCTGCTCTTCCCGGAAGTGCTGCTGGATGTCCTGGTTCAACTCCTGGGCGCTCTCCAGGTCATGGCCGAAAGGCTTCTCGATCACCAACCGCGCGTAGCCACCGTCCTCACCTTCGTTCAGCCCGGCATTACCGAGCTGCTCCACAATGGGCGCGAAGAGCGAGGGAGAAGACGACAGATAGAAGATGCGATTGCCCTGCGTCTCTCTCTCCTCGTCCAGATCCTTCATGAAATCCTTTAGCTCCTGGTAAGTGTCGGGATCTTTAGAGTCGCCCGGCAGGTAGAAGAGACCTTTAGAGAACGTCTCCCACACGACTTCAGAGAAGCTGTTGGCGCGCTGGTCCTCTAAGCCTTCGCGCAGGCTCTCGCGGAACTCGTCGTGGCTCATCTCCGTGCGGGAAAGGCCGACGACGGCAAACTCCATCGGCAATCGCCGTTGGGCGGCGAGGTCGTAGAGGGCCGGGATCAGCTTCCGCTTCGTCAGGTCTCCCGAGGCCCCAAAGATCACCACGACCCCCGGCTCGGGGACCCGAGGCAAACGCCCCTCGTCCCGTAGGGCGTTCTGTTGTGCTTGCTGAGTGTCGGCCACGGCCAGCTCTCCTTACTCCTGGTCGTCGGGGCTGGATTCCTTGACCGCATGGCCGCCGAACTCGCTACGCAGCGCGGCTATGGTCTTCATGGCGAAGGAATCTTCACTCCGCGAGGCGAACCGGGCAAACAGAGACCCGGCTATGGTCGCCGCTGGCACGCTCTCGTTGATGGCCTCCATAACCGTCCACCGGCCCTCGCCGGAGTCGTCCACGTAAGCCTCTATACTCTCCAATTTGGCGTCGTTTTCGAATGCACTCTCGGCCAACTCCAGCAGCCAGCTCCGGATAACGCTGCCCTGGTTCCACAAGCTCGCGATGGCCCGGTGATCCAGATCGTAGTTGGACTTCTCCAGGATTTCAAAGCCCTCGCCATAGGCCTGGAGCATCCCGTACTCGATGCCGTTGTGGACCATCTTGACGAAGTGTCCGGCCCCGGCATCTCCCATGTAAGCGTAGCCATTCTCGGGGGCGAGCGTCTTTATGGCGGGCTCCACATGCTCGAAGGCATCGGAATCTCCGCCGACCATCATGCAGTAGCCGACGTCGTAGCCCCAGATGCCGCCGCTGATGCCGGCGTCCAGCCACTTGAGTCCCGCATTCCGAACTTCCTTGGACCGTGCCACGGAGTCCCGGAAGTAAGAGTTTGCCCCATCCACGATGATGTCGCCCTCGTCGGCGTGCTCAATGAGTTGCTGGACCATATCGTCTGTTACGTCACCCGCCGGGAGCATGGTCCATAGAATCCGTGGAGACTCCAGCTTGTTGACGAACTCTTCGACGCTGTAGGCGCCTTCGGCGCCGGCTTCGACCGCTTCGTCTACCTTACCCTCGGAGCGGTTGCCCGCCACTACCCGGTGCTCGCCGCTGTCCACTAGCCGACGGACCATGTTGAAGCCCATTCGGCCCATTCCCCATATCCCTACGTCCATGCGTTTCTCCCTTCAGTTGAACCGGCCAGCTTTTTTAGGCTTAGCTGGCTACTTTCTTGGTCTGCTCCTCTATCTCTTCGAGAAGCTCGTTGAAGGAATCGGCGAATTTCTGCACGCCCTCCTTCTCCAG
Organism: Rubrobacteraceae bacterium; assembly: GCA_965214475.1. Taxonomy (GTDB): domain Bacteria; phylum Actinomycetota; class Rubrobacteria; order Rubrobacterales; family Rubrobacteraceae; genus SIRX01. The sequence continues at coordinate 2,079,973 of OZ243953.1, forward strand.
CAACTCGGTGATCTCCTCGTAGTCGATGCCGGCTTCTTCCAGGTCCTTGAAGAGTTGGCGGGCGTCGTCGAGACCCTCTTCGATGGTATTCCGGATCTCTGCGTGGTCCTTTACGTCCTCGATGGTGGACTTGGGCATGGTGTTTACCGTGTCCGGGCCAACGAGGTTCTCGACGTAGATTACGTCCCGGTAATCCGGGTTCTTTGTAGAGGTGGAGGCCCATAAAGGGCGCTGCACGGTAGCACCTTTAGACTCCAGAAACTCCCACTCGGGGCCGGAGAAAATCTCCTTGAACTCCTGGTAGACAAGCTTGGCGTTGTCTATGGCGAGCCGGCCCTTTAGATCGTCGCGACCAATCTCATCCAGCCGGTCGTCAGTCTCCGAGTCTACCCGAGAAACGAAAAAGCTGGCGACGCTTTCTACCGTGGAGGGGTCGCCGCCGTCGGCTACGAGGCGCTGCAGGCCGCGGATGTAGGCCCGCGTTACCGCCCGGTAGCGCTGGATGGAGAATATGAGGGTCACGTTGATGGAAGCCCCCTGGGCGATCATATCTTCTATCGCGGAGAGGCCCGGCAACGTGGCCGGTATCTTTACAAACAGGTTCGTCCTATCTACCATCTCGACTAGCCGTTGGGCCTCCTCGACGGTAGATAGCGCGTCGTAGGCCAGGTCTGGAGACACCTCCAGGGAAACGAAGCCGTCTTTGCCATCGGTGTTCTCGTAGACGGGTTGCAGGATGTCGCAGGCGTCCTGGATGTCTTTCTGGGCGATGCGGAGGAAGATCTCCTTGGGGTCATCGTGCTCTTGGGCGAGCTCTTCTAGCTGATCGTCGTAGAGATCACTGTTCGCGATGGCACTCTGGAAGATCGTGGGGTTCGAGGTAACGCCCACTATCCCTTCGTCTACCTGGTCTTGTAGCCCACCCTCCTGGGTGTCGTCGCGGGAGATCTCATCCACCCACGGCGCCTGGCCGATTTCGTTCATCTTCTTTAGTTGCTCGTTCACGTCAAGCTCCCTTTTTAGCCAACTACTACGGCTTTTGTGCCGCGCGTTTCAACAGTCTAAACGACTGAGGGTTTTCGTTCTAGGAGTGTCCTTCCTCTGGCGCAGTATCTTCGACCGCCGGAGTCCCTTCGTCTTCACTGACTCTCTCGGAGTGTCCGAGCAGTTCCAGGGCGTGGTTGACGACGTTCTCCGGTGTTATACCAAGCTCCTGCAGCACGGTCTCACCCGGCGCGGAGGCTCCGAAGCGGTCTATGCCGACCGCCGCCCCCTTGAACCCGATGTAACGCTCCCAGCCCAGGGTTATCCCGGATTCGACCGAGACGCGGGTCTCTACGCCCGGCGGCAGTACGGAGTCTTTGTAGTCTTGGTCTTGTCTATCGAAGATTTCCCACGAAGGCATGCTAACAACCCGAGCATCTACGCCCTGCTCGGAGAGAGTCTCGCGCGCCTCCACCGCCACGGAGACTTCCGAGCCAGTCCCGATGAGGATTGTGTCCGGCTCCCCACCCTCAGCGTCCTCTAGGACGTAGGCTCCGCGCAGGGCGCCTTCGGCCACGTCCGGATCCAGGGTAGGAACGTTCTGGCGCGTCAGGAGCATGGCTACCGGGCCGTCAGTCTCGAAGGTACTCCTCCAGGCCATGGAGGTCTCGTTGGGATCAGCCGGGCGGATAACAGTGAGATTCGGGATGGCCCTGAGCGCCATGTAGTGTTCTACGGGCTGGTGAGTTGGTCCGTCTTCGCCGAGGCCAACGGAGTCGTGGGTGTAAACCCAGGCTACCTTCGCGCCCATCAAGGCCGAGAGTCTGATGGCCGGACGCATGTAGTCCGAGAAGATCAGGAACGTCGAACCGTAGGGCCGGAGCATGCCGCCGTGCAAATAGATGCCGTTTACGGCGCTGCCCATGGCGTGCTCCCGGATGCCGAACGGGATGTTGCGCCCGGTGTAGTGGGCGGAGAAGAGCCCCGCGCCTTCGAATTCGGTGGCGGTGGAGGACACGAGGTCCGCCGCACCACCGACCATCGTTGGGGTGTAGTGCTTGAAGGCATTCATCACAGCCGCCCCGGCTTTCCGGGTGGCCAGAGACTCGGTCTCCTCTGGATCGAAGCGCGGCAGCATCTCTTCGTAGCCGGGCTCGGGCTGGCCGTTCCAGGCCCGCTCCCACTCCTCGGCAAGATCCGGGAACTCGTCGCGCCAAGCGGAGAATTTCTCGTTCCACTCGTCCTCTAACTCTTTGCCTTTCTCCCGGCAGTCCATGTGCTCGTAGACCTCGTCAGCGACGTAGAAGTGCTCGTCGGGGTCGAAGTCCATCTCTTCCTTCGCCGCCCGCACCTCTTCTTCGCCGAGGGCCGCGCCGTGCGCTGCGGCAGTGTCTATGGCCGTAGGGGCCGGGTAGGCGATGTGGCTGCGGACGACCACGAGCGAAGGGCGCTCTTCTTCGTCCCGGGCGTTCTTTAGCGCCTCTTCGATGGCTTCCAGGTCTTCTGAGTCTTCGATGCGCTGGACGTGCCAGCCCTGGGCTTCGAAACGCTTCTCCTTGTTTTCAGCATCGTAGGAGACAGCGGTCGTGCCGTCGATGGTGATGTGGTTGTCGTCGTAGACGTAGACGAGCTTGCCGAGGCCGAGTTGCCCAGCGACGGAGGCGGCCTCCTGGGCAACGCCCTCCATAACGTCGCCGTCGGAGCAAATGGCATAGATGTTGTGGTTCATTACCTCGTGGCCGACACGACTGTAGCGGCCCGCCAGGTAGCGCTCAGCGATAGCCATGCCGACACCGTTGGCGAAACCCTGCCCCAGAGGCCCGGTGGTGGCCTCTATACCGGGTGTGTGAGAGTACTCGGGATGTCCGGGCGTACGCGACTCCCACTGGCGGAAGTTCTTTATATCGTCCATAGTCAGGTCATAGCCGGTGAGGTGGAGCATGGCGTACTGGAGCATGCAAGCGTGGCCGGCGGAGAGTATAAAGCGGTCCCGGTCCGGCCATTCCGTGTTGCCCGGATTGTGGCGCATCATCTTGGTGTAGATAGTGTAGGCCACCGGGGCCAGGGCCATGGCGGTCCCGGGATGCCCGGAAGCTGCTTTCTCCACCGCATCCATCGCCAGGGCCCGGATGGTGTTTATAGATTGCATCTCTACGCTCTTGGATTTAAGGTCCACTGTTCCCCTTCCTTCGCTCCACATTTGCTGGTCTGATCACCCGTTAGGGCTGTTTCTCAACACGTACCACTCTAGCCACTTGGATAAACCCTCTACCGAGTAGATCCCGCACTGCCTCTGAAGATAGTCGTCCCGAGCGCTACATGCAAGCGAAAGGACCATCTACTTGCGGGTAGATGGTCCCAAAAGTTACCTGAAGCCTGTTAAAAGGCTATTTAGAACGGAACTAGGCCGCCGGTATTATGTACACTTGCTGTTAAGCTCTATATATAAAGCTATTTTGCGTATTCTGCCACCTCCTTGTGTTCACTTTGCTTTACAATAAGTGATCTGGGCCCTCGTGAAACAGGGGCTCAGATCACAACGTTCGGCGGACAAAACCCGCACGCTAAAACAAGAAATTGAAGTCTGAAGTCAATATAAAATCCGGGCTTCGATTTTTTGAATTCCCTGCCTCGCCTTGCCACGCCCAGCCATGACACGCCAGTCCTAACCTTGCCCTGCCTCTCCAGGCCTTGCCACGCCGTGCCGTGCGCCTCCACTTTATACTGCTCGTTCGGAGAAGTCGAGCCGGTCGAGGTTGGTTTCGAGACGTCGCAAACCTTCTCGCACGCGTGGATTTTCCAGGTCGAAGAGGTTGGCCTCGGCGAGCAGGTTGAGCTGTCCGAGATAAAAGGTCTGGCTTTGTCCACCGAGTTTGGTATTGACCTCGATCTGTTCGGAAGTTAGAGGCCTGCCTCTCATATGCTCGATGGTGCGCTTTAGTGGTATCGGCGCACTGGTGGATAGCTCCGTGCCGGTGCGCCTGGCAGATAGATCCCCAACATAGGATGGTCTCACGGAGAGCGCTCCTGCCATCCGACTCGAGTCAATCGAAAGGCGTTCGGCGATAGCAACGCAGCGGAGCTGATCGTATGATGCTAGACGGCTACCGTGGGCTGCGTTCAGGCGCACCGCGTCCAAGAACAGCTCGCCCTCGTTGGCGTAGTACCGTTCGTCGACCTCTACTAGCGCCTCTCGGCCGTGGACCCTGCGGTGAGCCTCCACGCGATGGAAGCCATCCACCACCCTTGATGTGTCTTTCTCTACGACTATAGGGGGTAGAGTCGCCCCAGCCCTTATAGCTTCTGCTAATTGGCGAACATGATTAGAGCCCAGGCGTGCCCTTGGGGAGAGCTCGCGATCAAGCACAAGACCGGAGATGAGCCGACTCCTCGTAGCACTCGGCGCTCCTGGTTCTATGCCAGATTCTCTACCAAGTTTACCGCCAAGTTCACTAGGCCCGCTCGAACTCATAATCACGCTCCGCTGCCCAGGTTACGAACACTGTGGGAGAAGTCGAGGCCGGCCCGTCTCCCTCTATGAACTTCGCCTTATAGCGACCGTGAGGCCCACGGCGCTCTGGACGGAAGTCTCCAACCCCGCTGATCCTCCCAGAGATATTCAACAACTCCTCCACTTGCTGCGGGTTTGTGAAATCCAGGTCTATCTCAAGCTCCAGAACACATCCCCACCGCTTGATCTCAGGCCGGGCCCTTATGATGCTGCTGCGCTGCACAACCACCCTCGCCACATGCACCCGGTAGTCGCGCAGACGCTCGCCACTCTCAAGATCGACAAGACAAGTCCGCGGAGAGGTAGTGAACACCGAGCCAGCCAAAACCGTCCTCGCTGCAGTCTTTCCGATTCGCCTGCCACCCGCACCGTGCATGACAGAGGCCCTGAAAGCCTCAGAAGGCAAATACAGAAACCCCTCCTCATCCCGGTACGCGCCCTTCTCAGCCTCCTCCTCGGGTGTCGGTATTCTCTTCGTCGTCGGACCAGCAGGTCGCCTCTCCATCATCGCCTTGGGCGAGTGCATCAAGAGCGAGCTAACACCCTCTATCCGGTACCTGTACACCTCCAGCGCCATCTATCGGTCCCCCTCCCTCACTTTTAACCCAGGTCGCAAACCCTGACAAAATCCTAAGGCAGTACATTAGCACTTTTGCTAGTTACTAGCTGTAGATTTATTGAGTGCAAGAGGTTGCATGGATCTCATGAAACCGCGCCAACTCCAGATCAATATGGGCAAGGTGATACGTAGAGAGCGTTCAGAGCAAGGATTTAGTCAGGAATCGTTTGCCCATGCAGTGGGAATGCACAGAACCTACATCGGAGCCATAGAGCGCGGCGAGCAGAACGTGAGTATCCTCAATCTCGCCAAGGTAGCAAATGCCCTCAAAACGCCGCTTTCACACCTCGTCGCCCTCGCCGAAAATCCGTAGAAACCTATTGGTTAGCGTGTTCTAGACTCGGTGTCCGTTCTCGACGAGCTCGGGCTTGTGGGCGATGTGGTTCGGGATCCTCTCGAAGCGCTTTCAGAAATCGCCTAGCGTAGGAAATTGTCAGCTACCCTCGTAGCTATCTGCAGACGATGCTCGGAACAGGGCAGCCATATCGAACTGCTGGCCCCTTCGTAGGTGCTCTAAAGGTTTCCAGCGCGGCTCGACGTTCAGGAATGAGCGCTCATCCTCGTACAGGAGACCCAAAAACACCTCAGCTACTATGCGGCCACCCACAGGACCGAGTCTACGACCCCCTGAGGCAGGTTCGTTGGGATTTTCGAGGTGGGCGGAAGCCTCAGCAAGGATCCAGTACCACAGTGGCGTCTCGCCCTCTCCCCGGATGCTCCGGTAGCCGTCACCAAGCTCTTCGTCAGTGAGCTGACGTATCCCGTGACTTGGACGGCCTTTCCTCTCAAGTTCCGCCTTCATGTATTCTGCTACGGCCTCGCCAGAGGGCAGACCCATTACCAGACCCCGGCGGAGGTTCCGGAAAGCTAGTAGCCGCTCTTCGGGGGGCACGTCCGACTTGGAAGGCTCGTTTGGATCTTCGTTTGCCGGACCCGGAAACATTTGGAACAGCGCAGAAGAGAGCTTGGTATCTATGACCCGAGTGTCTTGTGGACCGGAGTCATCGTCCTCGTCACCAGACTCGAAGAACAGCCTCCAATCAAACTCGTTCTCACCTGTGTCTTCGTTAGTTAGCCGCGTTGAGCCGCGTAAATCCTTGCCGGAATCGTCGAAGACTTGCACGGGATCCGCACCAGGCTTTATGACATAGTCCGGCCGCACCTGGCTATGGCCGAAGCGATAAGCGGCCACAGAGAATTCTATCGGAATTACGCTTCGCCTCTTTTCGGCAAAGAATAGAGGTCCAGCGAACAACAGTTCGTCGACAAGGTCTTGACCTACCAGTCGAGGTAAGAAGTCATGAAGCACTACCCACTGATAGTGCCACCGTGTCATTCTTCTAGCGGTTTCAAAGTCTCTAAACTCTTTGATAAAGCGATTGTGTAGGTTGACGAAGGCTAAGTGTATCTGGGCCACGAGCTGGTTTTCGTCGTTGCGAGGATCGCCGACGATCGCTACAGCTTCACCTGGTTTGTGGCCGCTGTTTGCCCGACGTTGTAGATCCCTGCCTCTCCAGTGATCCTCCTGTTGTCCCTCGACGACCAAATCGTTCTTATCCCCGTAAAGATGTGGATGTACTTCGGGCCCTAGTCCATAAACGCTGTCGAGATCGAAGGCTGGTGTACGAGCGTTCGGCAGTTCGCCGACACGGTTGGTCCTATTAGGGTCCGACGTGAACTCGAAAGTCAGGTCGTGGTCGATGAATTGCCCCAGGTAAGTATAGCCGGCGGGTATAGAAGGATTATTCCCCTCGCTGGTATTGGAGCGATTTTGCCACGAGACAGATTCGTCCCGCTCGTCTTCCATCGGTCCACCTGGAGCCCCAAGCTTCTCTAGCACGGAGGTAGGCACGTACAGCGGCTCCTCCTGCAGGTCAGGGAACATCCTGACGTAGTTTCCTCGCTTGCTATCGCCTTGACGCAATTGTTTGTAAGTAATCCTGGGTCCTTCTCCCCCATGCGAGACACTACGTGGATCTGGCATAAGAACTCCTCAGTCGTCGGTTCCCTCATTGCTACGACAGACTAAGTATCCTTCACCTTCCTCTATCTCACAATGGTCAAAACGCGCACCACACGCGAATGTCGCCGATGGATTCTCGTCTACTGAACGGAGATCAAACACTAACAAATATAACCCTCGAAGTGCTGGGTAGTTGCCTAGTGAGCAAAGAGATCGGATCAGTCAGTATTTCCTGAAAACGGTCGGTTACGGGACTCACGGGCTCTGTCCCCATAAGGCGTCTCTAAAGTTCACAGTCCAGTCTCGAAAACTAGTCCCGATTGTGAAGTCCCAATATTTACTTGAGAGAAGGCTTTTGGGACAATGGTTCTGTGAAGGTCGGATACATACGCACATCGAAGAAGGATCAGAACCCTGAGCTACAGAGGCTGGACCTTCTGGCGGCCGGGTGCGAGAAGATCTTCGAGGAACAGATCTCGTCTCGCAAGGCGGATCGGCCAGAACTGCGGGCAGCGATGGAGTTCTGTAGGGAAGGTGACGAGTTGGTGGTTTGGAAGCTCGACAGGTTCGGGCGGTCCCTGCAGGAACTGATCGAGCTGGTGGGCGTTCTCAAGGAGCGGGATGTCGAATTCGTATCTTTGCGGGAATCTCTTGATACAACAACTCCAGGGGGCAAGCTGGTGTTCCATGTCTTCGGAGCGGTGGCAGAGTTCGAGAGAGACCTTATCCTGGAGCGGACCATGGCGGGGCTGGAGGCAGCGAAGGCCCGGGGCCGCCACGGTGGCAGACCAAGAGCACTCGATGAAGGCAAGGCGAAACTTGCGCGCCGGCTCAAGGACGAGGGTGAGCACTCGGTGGAAGAGATCTGCTCAATGCTCGGGGTAGGTCGCTCTACGCTTTATAGGTATCTGAACGAGGATGGTAACAAGCACGTTAGTACGAGCTGATCTTGCTAGCGAACACAGCGTTCTCCAAGCATACTCTTAAGGTATTGCACGGAGCCGTCGATAACTCTATTGTGTGATATGTGGACAAGTGGTGAGGGAGTCACTCTCGTACAACGATTTGGCAAGTGGGAGCAAGACTGAAAGCTCAAGAGAGTTGCTGAGAAACCGCGCCTTTCCTGTTGCTATGAACATCTTTAGCGACGATCTCGCGCAGGATTTTTTCGTGCCCGTGCTGAGCAGCGCAGTACGCTATGATCGGGCCGTCGGGTATTTCTCGTCGGGCTGGTTGAGGAACAATGCGCTAGGAATGTTGGGCTTCGCCGCTGATGGCGGACGAGGGCGCTGGGTGACGAGCCCGATACTTTCGGAAGAGGATTGGGAAGCATTGCAGTCGGGCGATGCCGCTCGCAGGGACCCGGCACTGCACTGGGCACTCGAACATAACATCGCAGACTTATCAGAGCTGCTAGAGAAAGATACTTTGTCAGCGCTGACCTGGATGGTCGCGGACGGTGTCCTGGGCTTCAGGCTGGCGCTTACCAGAAACAAATTTGAGCGTGGAGACTTCCACGACAAGTTTGGCGTTTTTACTGACGCTGAGGGAGATCAGATCAGCTTCAACGGCTCTTACAACGACAGCATTCAAGGCAGTCGCAACTACGAGTCCATCAAGATCTTCTGTTCGTGGGAGTCACACTTCGCTAGTCTCGTAAGCGAAGACATTAAAAGGTTTGAGCAGCTCTGGAGCAATAGGGACCCCAGCGTTCGCGTGTTCGACATGCCGGAAGCTGCTCGGGATTTTCTGATGTGCTATATAGGTCCTGCGCCCAGTGCGCGGAGGCTAGTGTTCCAGGTTTTTTGATGCAATCCAACCTAGTATGGGAACAAACCGGCCTTTTATTAGAGGGATGTTATTGTTATGGGTGAGAGCGCTCAAATCATCATACCTGCGCACCTCCTCAGACACCCCCTACCCAAGAGTAACCATAATCCGCTTAGCGTTTTAGCAGATCAGAATGGATTGGTCACATTTGAAGAGGTAACTCCTGATGTACTGCGCGTCCTATACGCGCAAAACGACGCCGAGAGCCGCAGGCTGTTCTGGAGGGTGGTCGGCCAGATGGCTTTCTTTGGGGCGATTTTCACAAGCCCGCTTCTGCGGAGCAAAAACGTTCTTAGCGACCATCGAGGTTGTCTGTTCTTATGGCCCCATCCTTCTGTCCGCTCCGAACCTATGGAGTGGTGGGGCGCAGCATCGGTACGGGCTCAAGCTGCAGATTACGGGCTGATAAAGAGGGAAGACGCCTTCGGGACTGCGCTGAAGGCCCTAGAATTGTTAGACCCGCAGTTTCATGTCGAGCCTCACCTTCGCGAAGCGGGTTTCGAGATGCTTAGCGCCGATGAGATCAACGCCCGGGAGATTCGTGGCTACGTTGGGGCACCAAATAAGCCTGTGTCGGTAGCCACGAATGGTTCGTCACTTGATCAGCTCAGTAGCTCAGGGGTACCTGCGGAATCTCCAGTGCTTTCTGGGAACCCCACAACCGTAACCGAAACTGCTCGAAGTCGAAGCACACGGTTCACTGTATTGGACCGAGAACTGGTGCTGCCGGCTACTGCGCAGGAAGTGCAGATCTCTCCGGAAGACCTGCCAAACTGTCCAGCCCTCGCAAGGAAGCTGAACGAAGCAGGTTACACTACTTGGGGCTCCTTGCCCTACGAATTGGATGATCTCTTGCTCGGATTTAAAGGCGTCGGTAAGAGTCACCTTAAGAAATTCTCAGACTCGTTGACAGTCATTGCGGCGAAGTTGTCAAAGGACGTAGAGGCCGGGGAAGAGGCCGCTCTCAGTCAGCTAATGAAGACTGCATATTGGCAAAGTGTGCACGTTTCTGTCCTTAGGGAGGTGCCTGTCTCGAGCGACACCTTTTCCGAGTTCCCGCACATGGTAGAGAAGCTGTGGGCTGCCGGCTTCGAGAACCTCGGCGATTTCACACGTGTCCCTGATGTGGAGACCTTCCTCCAAGGGTTGGAAGAGGATGTGCCACACGAGGCAGGCCGCTTTGCGAGGGTTCTGGACAGCAGGCTGGATGCCCTTAAGAGGGTCAGATCCGCCAAGACGCTTTGGTATCGGGACGACTTCGTGGTTTTGGCAGACTGGATTCAGCACGTGCCGTTGAACGCCCTAAACGACGACAAGTTGACGATGCTCCGAGGCTTGGCGCAAAAACTCTCGAACGCCGGCTACGAGACCTTGGGGGATCTTCCCGCCTCCCTTAGTCTGGCCGTGGAGGATAACGAGGAAACCTCCTCAGAAGAGGTGACATTCCTGTTCGACCTGATCGCCCTCCACTCCAGTCGAGTGGGGAAGGGGCTGGGCTCTTTCGTGCTCGACCCGCTAGTCGAGTACGCCGTCGCTATCGCGCGCAGTGAAGTACCAGAGGAGTACAAAGAACATATACACTGGAAAAGGGGCTGGGACTTGTTACAAACAAGGCTTGACCACCAGGAGCGTGGCGATAAGTTGACCCTCGCGCAGATGGGCGAGATTCTCGGCGTGACCCGCGAACGGGCGCGGCAGGTTCAATCGGAGACCTTGAAGGCCCTTGCGCGACCTTACGCGCCGGTGCTCGCCGAGGTGCACGCGCTGCTACAGGAACCCGGCTACCAGTTCAGTCCACTAAGGTTCTTTGTCTCGCAAACTGGGGGCGGTGCGCGTACAGAACTGGTTCTGAACTATTTGCTTGGGACTCAGAAAATTCACCTGAACCATCGCTATGGCATCCTCTCAACCTTTACCACCCGCGAACGACAGCGCTTGCTCGACCGCCTCGAAGAGCAAATAAGGGACCGCTTCGAGGGAGAAATCTTCACCGAAGAGGAGCTCGCCGGGTTGGTGGATGGCTTCGTCGAAGAGGAGAAGCTCTCGGCAGGCGCGAAGTCTTACCTATCACGTTATGCCACCAACGAGGTGCTTACCATTCTGCATGATGGAAGAATGGGCTACCGACTCACAAAAGAACGCTTGGCCGCGCACGTACTCAAGGAGTACTGCCGCCGTCATCCCGAAGGTGCCGCATTGCCTCGCGACGCGGCCCTCTTCAGGCAAGAGTTGGACCGCATAGAGCCGAACGTCTTCGCCAACGACCGCAACTTCGTCGCTACCGTGCAGCGAAGCGAGAAGGCCGTACTTTGGGGAAGGGGCACGTACACGCACCTGGACGTGATCTCAGTTTCCCCCTCCGACATCGAGATGGTTGTGCGATGGATAGAGCAACGATTCCAATGGGACGTCCCACACCTTTCTTCGCGCGCCGCTTTTTTCGAGTTTCGGTCGGAGCTGGAGGAAGCGGGTGTACCGAACGACTACGCTCTGTACTCCTGCTTGCGGCTCTTCTATCCTGAACGCTTCTTTCTGGCAGAATACCCCAAAATCTTTCCCATCTGGCAGACGCGCAACCTCTCCAACAGCGACCTCCTCAAGGACCACCTGCGCAGAGAGGGGGACCAGAGTTTCGCGGACCTACAGGCCGAATTCATGGACAATCGTGGTTGGCACCTATTTCAGCTCAGCAATACCTTGATGAACACAAAGTCGGTGGTGCGCGTGGACAGGGCCACCTACGGGCTTCTCGGCAAACACCAGACGCGGGGCAAAAAAGCGTTGTCTCAGCTAGCGGATTACCTGGAGTCTTTGCTTTCAGACGAGGTGGACAGCGTCTCGATAAAGTTGCTGCTGGACAAACGCAAGGCGACCTGTGTGCGGCTGGGCATCGACAACGAGTACCTACTCTACAGTCTCATGTCCGTCCGCTTCGACGGTCGCTTTCTCTTCCCGCAATTTCCGCACGTGGTCAAGCATTCGGTCGTCCCCGAGACCGGCGTGAGCAACAGGGGGTTTGTCGAAAACTTCGTCCGGGAGGTGGGAGAGCCTGTCCTCAAAGAGGAGCTCCAACGTGAGTTTGTTGGACGACGTGGTTGGGGGGAACGCGAGCTGAACAACTCCTTGCTCGCCTTGACGCGCGGCGACCAGGTACTGCAGCTCCGAGGCGGTCCGGCCGCCGAGTTTGTCCACCGCGAGGTTGTAGGCTGGGACGAGGACAAACAGGAACGGTTCGAAGCCTGGGTTCAAGATGTGGCTGAGGATTTAAACAGGCGTGAGTTCCCGTTCGGGAACGTACGAAGAGCGCTACTGGACCAGTCGCGATTGCCCGAGTTGCGAGGAGTCCGCTGGACCGAAGACCTCCTCAAGACAAAACTCGAAAAGCTGGAGACCGTGCTGCTGCTTGGTTCGAGGCGTTCGATTTTTGTTACTTACCCCAATGCGGCGGGCGTTGAAGACGAAGAGGACTTCATAGCGTACGTGGTAACGACTGAGTTCGGCGGGGCTACGAAGATTCAAGCCCTCCAAGACAGGCTTTCCGAGCTAGATCCCGAGATCAGCCAACTGAAACGGTTGGGCAGCAAAGGAGATAGCGACCTACCCTACCACGTTATTGGCGACGAGATACTTCTAAAGCAAAGATGACGAGCCGGGCATGCTGAAGACCTTGACCCTAAAATCCGTCTACGATTCGTCCGAACACCATCTGGTCCGGGAGCTCTTCCTCCCCCTCTTGCAACAGTCTCGATCGTATCGTAGGGGGGTCGGATACTTCACCTCAGGGTGGCTCCAGGAGGCCGCCAAGGGAATGCTCGAGTTTGCCGAGAACGGCGGCAGCGCGCACGTAGTGACATCTCCCCACCTCGAGCAGCGCGATTGGGAGGCACTTAGGGAGGCTCAGGAAGCTAAGAACGACGGGGCAGTCTACGAAGTCATCCGGGCAAAGGTTTACGACCTGGAGACGGCTCTACGCGAGGACGTGGCGTCGGCATTGGCCTGGTTAGTGGCCGATGGCGTCTTAAACTTCAAGTTCGCCATCCCGAAGAATCGCACCGGCGATTTCCACGACAAGTTCGCAATTTTCGAGGACGCTGCGGGCGACCGAGTGGCCATTCACGGCTCGTACAACGATTCGATCCACGGCCTGCTCAACGGAGAAAGCTTCTCGGTTTTTAGGTCGTGGGAAGACCAACAAAGCGACTACGTTAACGAACACGCCCGGCGGTTCGAGCGGCTTTGGTTAGGAACCAACGACTTCTTCTCCATTTACGACACCACGGATGCGATACGCGAGGACATAGTACGGCTCAGAAAGGGCCGGCCTCGACCTTACAAGCAACCGGCATCGGTCGAGAGACGGGGCATCCGCGTGCCCCCTGAGATCAGCTTATACCCCTTCCAACGAGAAGCTGTCGACAAGTGGGTCGAGGCTGGGGGTAAGGGTATGTTCGAGATGGCCACTGGCACTGGCAAGACGTTCACGGCCTTAGCCGCGGCAGCGGAACTCTCCAACCGGTTGGGAAAGCTGGCGGTCGTTGTTTCGGCTCCGTTCAACCACCTTGTGGACCAGTGGCGGGACGAGGCCGTGCGCTTCGGCTTCACTCCCATCCTGTGCAGAGAAGGGTCCGCCAAATGGGTCAACTCAGTCCGATCCCGCATCCAGGACTATAACGTCGGCGCCCGAAAGAAACTCTTCCTGATAACGACCCATTCGACCGGCTCGATGCCGAAGTTTTTGTCCTCTATGCGGACCCTGCGGGGGGACACACTTTTTGTAGCAGACGAGGTCCACTACTTGGGCTCCCCCAAGTTTCGCAGATCTCTGTTGGACACCCACAAGTACCGCATCGGCTTGTCGGCGACGCCTGACCGATGGTTCGATGAAGAGGGGTCCATCCTGCTGCGCGACTACTTCGGTACCACTGTGGGAAGCATGCCACTTGAACGAGCTATAGGTGATTTCTTGACGCCTTACAGGTACGTGCCCCATACGGTTCCGCTCACGGGTGGCGAGGAAGAGAGGTTCGGCACTCTGTCTACAGAGATTAGGTCGCTTTCGGCAAGGCTCGAGGTCGCCGGCTCGACGGTTCGTTCGCACCGTGACCGAGAAGCGCTTAAGATCCTTCTCCGTCGTAGGGCCGACTTGGTGGCTAGAGCCGAGAACAAATTCCCCACTCTGGAGCGGGTGTTGCGGCGCAAATTGGCCTCGGACGGGGAGGACAGCATCAAGCATACCCTCGTCTATTGCGCCCCGGGGGAGACCCCGGTCGCGACGAGCCTCTTAGCAAAACTCGGTCTCCGTGCGCGCGAATTCGTGCATACAGTGCCCAACGACGCCCGCACGAAGATCCTGAGACAGTTCGAGGACGGAAGCCTGCAGGTGCTCGTCGCTATAAAATGTCTCGACGAAGGTGTGGACATACCCGCGACACGGGAGGCCTACTTTTTGGCCAGCACGTCTAATCCACGCGAGTTTGTACAGCGCAGGGGTCGTATCCTGCGCAAGCATCCGGGTAAGGAGCGAGCGATCGTGCATGATATGGTGGTGGTGCCGCCCGAGAGGGTACATACTATGCAAGAAGACACCGAAACGGAGAGAATCCTGATGAGAAAAGAGATGCCCCGCTTCGCCGAATTCTCGGCCGCCGCCGAGAACGAATTCGAAGCGCGAGAGCGACTTTTCCCACTCCTGTTGGAACTCAACCTCGCGCATCTCTTGGACCTTAAGCCTTGGGAAGTTTATCATCAGTATAAAAGGAGGGAGGAGCATGGTGCCTGAGCACTCGGTAGACGAGCGATTGGCCCAGTTGCTGGAGGAGGAAGAATCCGTGGTCAGGGAGCTTCTCAATGAGGCCATACTCATGGCCCGGGACCCCTATGTTTCCGCGGAATCATTAGTCAACAAGCTGGAGCGGAAGCTCCCCGAACAATGGATTCAGCATGAGGATTAAGAGCCTGGATCTCTGCAACTTTCGTCAGTTCTACGGTCTGCAAACTATAGAGTTTAGCGGCGGTTCGCCAGAGGACGACACCAACGTTACAGTGGTGTGCGGCGAGAACGGCAGAGGAAAGACCGGCCTATACCGTGCATTGATGTACTGCATGTACGGCGAAAAGGATCTCGATCAAGACAGAACTGCCAACCATGGTCAAGAAAGGCCCGGGACCAAGGGTCTCTACTTGGTCAACTTGGCCGCGCTCGACGAAGACGCAGCGAGCGGGCGTCGTGGCGTGGAGGCGTTCGTACGGGCGAGCTTCGTCCACAATGGCCGTTCCTACAAGATGAGCCGGCGACTTTTTGGCATGCTGGGCCCCCACGACGAGGTCATTGAGGAACAACGGGGTGCCGAGCTGGCCATCACAGATGGCTCGGGAAACACCGAGATCCTCGGCGCGGGAGACGAGGATCGCATCATCAAGGAAGTCAACGGGATCCTTGATACCCGTGTCAAGGACTACTTTCTCTTCGATGGCGAGCGTATCGAGCGCCTGACCAAGGTAACGGAGCAGCAAAAGAAGGAGGTATCCTCGGGAATAAGGAACCTCCTCAAAATTGACGACCTCTACAAGGCTGAGAGGGTTCTGCAAGGCCTGGACTTGAGGCTCACGCGAGAACTTCAGAAGGTGTCGACCGGAGACTACCGCAAGAAGTTGCATGAAAAAGAACAACTCATGGGTGACCAAGATGCCCTCAGCAACGATCTAGAGAATACGCAACGGGAGCTGGAGTTCGCCGAGAACCATCTCCGCGAGCTTGACGCCGAGTTCGAAAGGTTCAAGGAGAACGCGGAGCTGATACTCGAGCGCAAAGCGCTCGAGGCCGAGCGCGACAACCTCCAGTCGGATATCGACGGCGTGCGCGCTCAGATGAGAAAGTTCACCTCGGGTGCGTCCATACTCCTGGCCGAAGACGTACTCGACCAAGTCTATGTGGACATAGACCAGAAACGCGAGCGGGGACAAGTCCCTTCGGAGATCAAGAAGGAGCTGATAGAGCGGCTTCTGCACGAGCTGAGGTGCATCTGCGGACGTGAAGTGGCGCCGGGGTCGGCCGAGTACCATATGCTCAAGGCCTGGGACCTAGAGACGCCGTCGGCGGGTGCTTCCAGCGATACGATGGCCCTGTTCGGTAGGTTGGGCCGCACCTCGCAGTACGTCGACACCAAGGCCGCGGAATTGATCGAACTCCTGCAGAGAAGAGGCGAACTCGACGAGTACCTGGACGATGTGGAGCTGAGGCTTGAAGACCTCGTGGATAAGCTCAGTACCCTCCCCGACACCGACCTAGCGAACAAGACTAAGGCCCGAGAAACAACGGCGAAGAAGATCTGGTCACTCGAAGTGCAGCTCGGCGAGCAACGAGAGCGGGCGAGTCAAATCGAGGAAGATCTGGACCGGATCAAACGCGAACTCGTCCCATTGCGTAAGCAATCCCAAGAGCACCAGCAAATCTCGCAGCAGCTCGAGCTTGTCTCTAGGGCGAGGGACTCTCTGAAACGCATAATCGCGCAGTTCGTGCGAGAGGTTCGGGAAGAGCTCGAGGAGAGGGCCAACGACAGCTTCCGGCGACTTCTGGACGTGGACGGGCAGAAGACCTTGCAGAGACTCCAACTCAAAGGGGACTATACGCTTGAGGTCCTCGACCAGAAGAACCGATCCTTCTTAGCCAACATCTCCGCTGGACAACGTCAGATCGTATCGTTGTCCTTCATCACCGCTCTAGCACAAGTGGCGGGTGGGGCAAGTACTTTGGAAGTACCGTTGTTCATGGACACCCCATTCGGAAGACTGTCTTACGAGCACCGCGAGAATCTGCTTGTCGAACTGCCGCGAATCACCCCGCAGTGGGTTTTACTCGCGACAGAGACGGAACTCGGAGATAGGGAGCGCGAACAGCTTAGAAGGTCTGGGAAATGGGGGCGGTACTACTACCTCAAGGCTGAGGGGGAGTACGTTACGAAGATCACCGAGCTGTCGGTCGGGAATCCCGCAATGTCTGGTGCGCTGAATGAGTCTCGATAACGTCCGCGTTAAGGTCACCAAGAAGTATCATCCCGTGTACAGGGCGCTGACTCGAGACACAGCTACCCGTCACAAGATTTTCGAGCAGCACAGCGACCTCTTCACGTTTTGTGCGGTTCTGGGGCACCGCATGGGCCGAAGCAACCCGGTGAGGAGTGAAGGGTTCTTCTTCGCAAATGCCCTGGATGCCCATCAGCAGACGACAATCACTGCTATCGCTCTGGCCTCACATGGCGGATACGAGATACTTACGCGGCCCGCCGAAGTAGTCCAGATAGCCGAAGGGTACGCCGACGTCGGCATGGAGTTGCTCCTGTCGGACATCCTCAGCGACTATCGGCGGGAGGACGAGGACGGAAATGTCACCCTGAACTTCGGCGACGTCCACCAACTGGAAAAGATCGTGCTCGGCTACGTGCAAGACCAAAAGAACAGGGATCCCTTTTCCTGAGCGGAGACAGTACGAGCTGTGCCGAGATAAAGGAGGTGTCTTACCTGTGACAGAGACCAATGAGGTTAGGGGCGAAAACCGCGCAAGCGTCGAGACGACCATGCAAAAACTTTTCAAGGATCTGTCAGACCGGTTGAGTGAAATTTCTTACCGCTATGGGGAGAAATCGCTTTGATAGGTAAGTTGACAGGCGATGACCTAGAAGACTATGGACATCAGGTTTTCTCTCGGATGCAGGTGCCCTGTTTCCATAAGCTCAATCACACGCGTTTGGATAGTTTAGATCCTGAAGGACCTTATACATCGGACGAGCATTTGGAACTTGACTATTTGATTCCTTACCAAGACGTATGTTTGTTGGGTGAGATTACAGCACGTAGGGACCCATCCAATGTAAGAGACAAGTACAACAAGTTTAGAAATCACTATACCATTATTAATAACCTTGATTTAAATGAAGATGTCTGGAGATTGCTCGGAGTACCTGAAGAATCCCTACGCCAGTTCCGATGGGTTAGGACGCTACGCGGCTTCTTCCTCACTACAAGACTACAAGAGTTTGACCTAAGTCTGATTCAGGTTCCTAACATCGTGCCGTTCTATAAATCTAGCTGCAAGTTACTCGAAGAGTATTCGCAAAGCATAGGCTCTTATGCCAAGCCCCACTTTCTCCATCGATTCAACGTCCTGGCGACAACAGGAAGACGGCCTCTAGAGATCAAGCAAGATCGTCACGGCTTAATGCAGACACCTGATAAAAAAATAGCTAGCGGGGATATAGGTATAGCTGACTTATATACTTTTGAAGCTTCACCTTATGAATTGTTGCCTATAGCGGAGGTGTATAGAAGGGATCGGCTACCTAGCCTGAACCCCTCCACAGAATCCGAGTACCAAAGACCATTAATTCCCAAAAAGATCAATGAGATACGACAGAATCTACTAACTGATCCCGAGTTTATCTTCCCAAGCAGCATCTTGTGCGTTCTATCAGAAGATTGTCAGTACGACGAGACCGCCAAAGCCCTTACAATTCCAGAAGAGTACGGTGCCATTTCGGTTATAGACGGGCAACATAGGTTGTTCTCTTACGCTGACGCTGGAGTCAAGGAACGAGTTGGCGAGGACAGCAGAATTATGGTTACCGCTATTCACTTTCGCGACTCGGACGTTGAGACAATCCACAAATATAGCGCCAGAACATTCGTTGAGATAAACACTAATCAAACTCCCGTGCGTCCCTCACATTTAGATGCCATCGCTTACGAAGTCTTGGAAGAAAAGTATCCGCGAGCTCTTGCAGCACAAGTACTTTGGCGTGCCAATGTGAGACGCAGCAGCAAATTGTACGGCATCTTCGATACCGACCAAACAGGGTTAGGATTCGTTAGCATCAGCACTGTGCTCACAGCTCTCAAATCTTTGACCAACCGCGAAAGAGTAAGTAGATTGCAGAGCGCAACGAGAGGCTCGCCTTTAAACGAGCGTCGAGGGTACGAGAATCTCTTTGGAGCAACAATCGGTGGACTCAGCGACGCAGAGATTTTAATTCAACATGGTGTCACATGCTTGGAACAATATTTCAACCGTGTGGCTCGTGTATTTTTCTTGGATTGGTCTACTCGTGACGATAGGAAAAACTCGTCCTTAGCGTACGCCAAGATAATATTCGCTTTTATTCGCCTGTTGCGTACCTTCGTCTCAGAAGGTTTGGATTGGATAGGCGTGCAAGAAGAACTGGAGACAATAAGATCTAACGTGCTGCAGGTAAGGAACATGGATAACTATGATGACGTGTTGTTCGACCCAGAGAATACAGACGTACCTAATGCTCAATTCTCAGCAACAGACAATTACCGATTCCTTGAGAGAAATAGGTCTGCCCCTACAAAAATGGAGAATATAGAAGCAGAGCGAGGATGAAGTTTGCTCTGATTGCTTCTACTATTAATGCTGTCGCATAACCGTTTCGACATTATGTTGACTTGCCTAGCATCGAGCATTCAGTCAACCATCGTTGGATAGCGCTAAGTCTAGAGCAAGAGTATGGACGGGTAGCTGTTCTGTCTCTACCCCGAACTGCTTGTCGATCATGATGTCGATTATGCTCATCCCATCTATTAGGATGATAGGAACAGCCCCGGGTTTGAAAGAATTATCTTTAGCTTCAGGACTAAAATCTGCTGTAGTGAAGAAGTATCCTTGCTCATATTGTCCCTGCGTAGCTCCGCGAAACTGATCTACTTCTGGCCTACCGACGTTCTTTTTCTTCGTCCATCTTTTACACTGGAAGGCAACCCTTAAGTATGTGACGCCAATCTCGAGACGTCCGTGTCCATCTATGCCGCCATCTTTCGCTCGCCGAGTCACGGCAACGTCTCGAAAACCATACTCTGTTAGGAGGTTGCCACAAAAGCGCTCGAAAGAGACGGGGTCAAGTTTCTTGATCTCCTTCAAGGCCCTGGTTTTGAACTCGCCCGAGTATTGGTCGTGTAGCTTCTTTATATTATTGAGCGTACCCCTCTTGATCGCGGTTCTGCTCCGCGAAACTCTTTGGGGTGCGACCTCTTCTTGATCAAGAAGGTAATACTTGCCGTTCTGTAGAATCTCGAAGTGCTTGACGTTCGATGAAGAGGCAAAATCTAAGCCTTTTGCATGCCGTCTAATCTGTGTTTGTACTACATGAACCGGCTTGTCTGCGTTGAAGCTGTAAAGCCCAGCGCTAACAATAGCGTCGTGTACTTTAGCAGCAGTCATGGGCTTTTGTTCAGCCTGCATGACCTCCTTTATTGCCTGGATAATAGTCTTAGCCATCGCTCTACAATCTCACCAACCCCTTAACGAGCCTCGTTCCTTCACAGAGTTGCTGTACAACGAAGTTTACGTCAGCGTCATTGTTCTCCCTACCGATTCCTAACCGTAATGAGCAGTGCGCTCGTTCTTCGCCATGGCCTAAAGCCAACAGCACATGTGAAGGCTCTACCTTTGCAGTAGTACAGGCTGAGCCTGTAGACAAAGCTACCTCGTGTTTGAGCTGTACCAGCAAGGAACGGCTCTCTACTCTGGGTATGGCGACGCTAAGATTGTGCGGAAGGCGCTGAGTAGGATGACCGTTCAGCTCCACGTCGTCCAACTCGGCTTGCAAACCATCCCATAGCTTGTCACGCAGTTCACGCAAACGCTCTGCTTCAGTGACTATCTCCTGCTCGCCGAGTTCGACAGCCTTGCCCAACCCCACGATGCCGGGCACGTTGAGCGTGCCGGAACGCATCCGCCGCTCGTGACCGCCGCCGTGGATCTGCTCGGCGAGCCTGACCCGCGGACGGCGCTTGCGGACATAGATAGCTCCTACGCCTTTCGGACCGTACATCTTGTGGGCGGAAAGGGAGAGCATGTCGATGTTCATGGTCTCGACGTCTACTGGTATCTTCCCCACCGCCTGGGTCGCGTCGGTGTGGAAGAGGACCTCGTGTTCGCGGGCTATCTGGCCGATTTCCTCGACCGGCGCTATGGTGCCGATCTCGTTGTTCGCGGTCATTATGGAGATGAGCACCGTCTGCGGGGTGATCGCTTGCCGTAAGGTATCCGGGTCCACAAGGCCATACTGATCCACCGGCAAGTACGTTACTCGCCACCCTTTGCTTTCAAGATGCCGACAGGGGTCCAGAACCGCGGGATGCTCGGTCACACAGGTGATGATATGGTCACCTCGGTCAGCATATCGCTCCGCAGCCCCCAGGATTGCTAGGTTGTTGGATTCCGTAGCTCCGCTAGTGAAGATAATCTCGTCGGGCTTGGCGTTTATGAGTCGAGCTATTTGCTGGCGGGCGGTTTCCACAGCCTGCCCAGCTTCGGCGCCGTACTCGTGGTCTATACTGGCGGCGTTGCCAAAGTGCTCGGTGAAGTAGGGCAACATGGCTTCCAATACCCGTGGGTCCATCGGTGTAGTCGCGTGGTGGTCCATGTAGACCGGAAGTCGGGAAATGCCGTTACTGTGCGTCACTTTTTCACCTTACGCTTCGTGAAGACTAGCTCGCTTCTGTGCCTCTATGACTAAGTCTGCCAAGTTTTCCAGGTTCTTTAGTCGTTTGTACAGCAAGAGTACACCACGACTCAAGTGGGCTTTGAACTGAGCCTCCAGGTCGGCTTCTACGTCTAATCCATCCTCTTGAACCCTCTCTCGGAGAAGAGAGAAGAAGAAGAGGTCCCACTGTCCGGTGAGCGTGTAGCGGTTGAACTCCCGGGCGTGCTCTTCTCCGTAGAGCTTGGCATCCGGGATGCCCGGCTCGCTCAAGGAGAGGCAGAAGCCCAGGCGGCAGAGTAGGTTCGGCGTAAGGCCGGTGCGAGCTTTGAGGTTGCGGAGCCGGAGGTCAACCTCCTCGCTGACATATAGTCGGTTAAAGGTCGGCATTGTCTCGTTCTTTCGCCATCGAAGCACCCACCGCGGCGGGCCTATGGTGATCGCCGGCTAGTGGACCGCTCGCCACTATTTGAGTCTCTCCTTTGTCTTCTTCGTGCTCCAAGTCATAGACGCGGGCGAGGTAAGGTTCTGTGTGCTCCAGCGTCTCGGCATCCATCTCTACGTCGGTCGCGAAGAGGAGTACCTGGTCGCTCACTTCCGGCACGTAACGGTGGATGAAGCGGTCCCGGTGGGCTTCATCGAGTCTGGCGACGGGCGTGTCTATCGCGAGCGGCAGGTTCCGCTTACTCACGAGCCGCAGGGCGCGCAGCATGGCGAGGGCGTATAGTTGCTGCTCTCCGGCGGAGAAGTCCTCGATACTCACCATGCGGCCCCTAATGCCTTCGAGACGCACATCGAAGTTGTCCGGGTCGATGCTGACGGCACCCAGCAGATGCTCTTTGTGGCAGACGGCGTTGAAAGATTCGACGAGCGCGGTCTCCAGGGCAGCCAGACGTTGGCGGGTCATGGAGTCCTGGTAGCTGCGGAGAACCGTCTTGCTGCGCTCAGCGAGCCCCGTTTGTCTTTCTCCAGCCTGCGCTTCCCTTAATTCAACATCTACGCGCTCGTGTTGGCGCGCACGGTCCTCGCGCTGGTATCTCAATGCGCCCAGCTTTTCGCTGTGCTGCCTTTGACGCTGCTGCAGTTCGTCCAGACGCTTCTGCAGGGTTTCTATTTCAGCGTGAATCGGGGCGAGAGCTTCGTCTTCCGGAGCCCGACGCAGATCGTCTTCTATGCTGCGTCGCTCGCTCTTGAGATTTCGTAGACGGCCGCCCAGAGATTCTGCCTGCCTCGGGACAGAGTGCAAGGCCTGGGCTATCCAGTCTCTTAGACGATTGTGTTCCGGCTCTGCTAAGTTATGAATCGAGGTTTGCTCTTCGACCTCAATCGTAGGGTCTGCTTCTCTCATCAAGCGAGACAAGCGTTCGGAGAGCGCGTCGCGGGCCTCTGCGGGTACGTCAAGGTCTTGCCACACCGCGTCGCTCTGCAAGGCGGACTCGACATCCGACAATCGCTCTTTGAGAAGTTCGCCGGCGACATTCTGACGATACAGTTTGGCCTCATAGGTCAGTTTGTCTGCCAGGGTCCTGCATAGTTGGGGAACCAGGGCAAAAGGCAGCAGCTCGGAACTCAATTCGCGCAGCTCCTCTGCCACAGACTCTATCTCTTCCGCCACGGTCGTTAGACGCTCCTGAAGCATCGGTCGCCGCGCCGCGTAAGCACCTCCTTCAGAGGCCAGCCGTTGCTCCTGACGTTCCAGGGACGTTTCAAGTTCTGCCTGCTCCTCTTCCAGAGATTCGGCGTTTTCTTCGAGCTGGAAGATCAAGGCATCAAACTCTTCGAGAGACTTCTGATGTTCGAGGATCTCCTTGCGCAGTTTGTCTATCTTTCTGCTGCCGCCCTGGCGGGTGGTGTAGTACGTCAGGTCGTCCTGCAGGCGCTCCACGAGGTCCAACCCTAATAAGCGACGCAGCGTATCACCGAGCAAGGCTCCGCCTCTCCTCTCCGGCAGGGTAAGAGCATCGAGGGTTTCCGCGTCGAAGAAGCACAGCGGTGCCGTGCCGGTAGGTACGAGATCGTTGAGATACGTCTGGTAGTCGGAGGCGTCTACATTCGGCGGCTCTCCATCCTGTCGAACGTCAAGGGACTCTGTCACCGTTTTGCCCTTTCGAGTCCATCGCCTTTCGACTTCGACCACCGAGGGCTTGCCGGAGCGCACGTAGCTGAAGCTCAGTGAAAGGCCACCCTCTTCGCTAGTCGTGCTCTGATCTGAGTCGTCTAGCCGGTGCAGACGGTTGAGCAGAAAGTCGTTGTAGGCCTGCCGACTCACCCGGTTGCCCAAATATAGAGAGCCGTGCAACGCTAGTCCTAGGGCTCTGAACAGGGTGCTCTTCCCGGCGCCGTTCTCGCCCCTAACAACGGTGAGGCTGCGGGATCTACCATCCTGATCAACGACAGGCTGGAGGTCGAGATGGTGCGTCCCTCGAAATACGCCTAGGTTGTCTACCGTGAGGTCTAGTAGCCGCACGCTATCTACGTCCTCTCGTCACTGCGTAAACAGCGTCTCGGATTGATCCGCTAGTAGCTCTTCTTCGCTGCGCCACTCACGGGCCAGTACGTTTGCCAGAGCTTTCTGAATGCCGGCTCGACGAGCCATCCCGCTCGCCTCACGCTCCTTTTCCAGCATCCTAGCTATAAGCTCGAATGGAACATCGTACTCCTTGCAAATGCTGGCGAGAAGCTCTTTGTCTTCGGAGTCAAAGTGCCCGTCATCGTCTTTCGGCCAGTCGAGATCGTAGCCGTTCACCTCACGGAAGATCTGCGGCACAGAGTCGTCCCAGTCCTGGCGCTCGGTGCGCCAGATGCGCCGTATCTCATGGAGTTCTTCTTCTGAGATAAGCTCTTCTCCGGGATTAGGGCCGTCTCGACGAACCTCTCTTTGGGTTCTCAACACCCTTTCGAGCATCTCCTTGCTGACTTCGAGTTTGTAGGTGCGGGCCGCGAGGCTTCCGTCCTTCTTGTAGATCACACGCCCGTCACGTCCGACGAAATCACGGAAGTCCCGCTTCTTCTCTGGCTGGGTCGTGGTCGCCAGCCAATCCCGGAAGTCCAGCAAAGGCTCCATCCAGTCTTCGCCATTGTCGATCAATGCCTCCATCGAAGAGTCCCGCGTGGTCACGGTGCATGTCCAGCACCCGAACCGGCTGCCGCCGCAAGACGGTGTGGAGGTGTCCACCACCAGCGGACATTCGCCACCGCTAGCGTTTCGGTAGAGGGCGGCGAGATCTCGGTTATTGCTGCCCCAGGGCGAGGGAATCTGGAGCAGATAAGTCCACACATCGTCGGTCGAGAAATCGGCAACGGGAGCGTAGACGTACGCGCCTCTCAGGGTAGTGTGCCGGCGCAACAGATGGTCCTTGACCTGGTAGGTGTTCATCAACTGGGCGCGGGTGGAGCTCTCAGACTTGCGCGTACCCAGCACCATAATTACTTCACCGTGCTGGGCCACCTTCTCCTCGATAAATCGGTTTGCCGGGTCTATCTTCATCCGCTCTGTACACCACCGAAAGTGACTGGTAGGTGCAGGGTAGCCACGGCCGATCAGGTTTACCCAGAAGCTATCGTTTAGCGTCGGCATGACCTTCTGAGCAGAGAAGGGCATCTGTGTCTCTTGTGCCGCCTCGTTGATCAGGCGCAGAGTATCGTCGAGATGACCCACGATCATCGGTGTCTCTACCTTGGTATCCGAGGCGATGACGAACACGGGCTTCTGCCGCTCTTCGGGCGGCAAGCCCTCAAGCGCCTTCCAGACTAGCTGCAGAACAGCCGTCGAGTCTTTCCCTCCGCTATAGCCGATAACCCACGGCTGAGGGTTACTCTTATAAAGCTCTCGCACTTCTTCGTAGATGTCCTCCATAGTACGAGAGTCGAAGACGGACATCTCTGTTGGTTGTCCGATACTCATAAGTCGGCCTCGCTTTCCTCTGT
This sequence comes from Rubrobacteraceae bacterium, assembly GCA_965214475.1. Lineage (GTDB taxonomy): Bacteria > Actinomycetota > Rubrobacteria > Rubrobacterales > Rubrobacteraceae > SIRX01. The sequence goes on from OZ243953.1 coordinate 2,105,301, forward strand.
TGAGCTACACAATACGAGTGATAGCGAGAAAAGGGGTGCCGGAGGCCAGGTTCTAGAGTAGCCCATCCTTCTACTCGCCAAAGTGCGAATCATTGGCCTTCGATTATACAGAACCGCCACCTCTGATTCGAGCTTTTCTCTACCTGATAATTGTAACAGTTTTGCCTAATTTACGCTGTTTTTCTGCTGAATTTTGTAGAATATTCGCCATATAAAATAGAAAGGCGTAAGATGTTCGCCGAGGTGAAGATAGATGGAGAAAAGGTGAGAGCCGCAAGGGAAAGGGCCATCCGGTCCAAAGCCGAACTTGCCGAAGAATCAAACCTGAACCGCAATACTATCGGGCGGATCGAAAACAAGGGAGTGGTAGGAGTCCACCCAAGTACCATACGAAAGATAGCTAAGGCGCTCTCAGTAGAACCTGAATCTCTACTTCCAGAAGAACTGTAGCTTGGTCTTTCTGCTAAGCTCCCCGCCTTCGTTGTTCAAAACGGCGGCTAGCCGGAACCGCTCTTCCACGATCACCTCGATCGTTGGGCGGGAGCGGCTTCCATAGCTCCGAGGCATCCCACCCGTTGAGATTGGCATGGTACTCCATCCCTGCAATTCTAAGCTGCAACTCTTCGCACCTGGCCTTCCACTCGTCCCGCTCGTCCTGGACTTTGCGTAAACGATCATGCCAGATCTTATCCACGGTCGCCCGTGGCGAAAGATCAGCGTTTTCCCTCTGTCGCCGGGCGGCCGCCTCGATGCGCGCAGCGCGAGACCTCAGATGCTTTGGATACTCTAGAGAAGCGTCTGAATCTTTGTAAAGACTCGTGCGACTGACCGAGAGTGACTCTGCAACCGCTTTGACGTTGATCTGGCGTTCGGACGGCGGCTCGCTCTGCCATTTCCGCAACAGCCTATCGAGAGCTTTGTCGAGTTCCACTCCCCGCCGTCGTTTTTTCATCGGCGTGTCCTGCTAGGATCCTTGTCTCCGAGACTGGGCGCCCCGTCGAAGACGGCCACCACAGGCTCGCCGGCAGCCTCGGCAGGAACATCCTCTATGGCGAGCGCACGTTCGGCTCCCTCCAAGAGCCTGCGCTCGTGTTCGATCCAATTCGCGGCTTCTGGCAGACCTTCCTGAATCGCCGTCTCCGCAGCGTCGAGATTACGCTTTGCACGCCGCTTTATTTTCTCGATAGCTATGATCTCGCGCTGATCCCCTTTCGTGCGCAGGAAGCTCCCACAGCCGGTGAGACACTGAACATCATAAGGACAAGGTTTGGTCGCGAAATTGTGAGTGCAAGAGCCGTATGGGCTGACGTGGGCGGCCTCTATCGCCGCTTCGAGAAATGCCTCCCCCTCTCCTACAGGTAAGCGATGGTATACCTCTGAGGCCGAACCGACCATCTCCCCACCGCGTACAGCCTCTTTAACGCGTTCGATGCGTTCTTCCTGGTTCAGATGCTGATAGCTAAGATTCTGTCGCTTGTCTTTCCGCCCCATCCATCGCGCGAGTTCGAAGTCCGCCAGCCCTCCCTTGTGCGCCACGGTGTTGATCCAGTGTCTAAACTGGTGCGTCCTGATCGACCAAGGCGTTCCTTCCTCGTCCAACAGTCCGTAACGCTCGAACACAGATCTTCCTTGCCTCCCCTCGACCGTGCTTACGAAGTTTTCTACCGCGGAAGCAGGAAGCGGTCTGACCGTGCGCAGTGACGGCTGGCCGTTCCGAACCATGTTCGGTACCAGGCAAAGATGCTCGCTCAAACGCTGCTTCTCACCTGACAAGGTTATCAGTTCGTAGCTATGCTCCGGCACAGCTTTTACGAGAGCGCGCTCCAACTCATCGACTCTCCACGAATATCCTTTGCCGTTGGCCCCACCGCGCGTAGTCGCCGGCGAGATGCCGAGCCGTTTGAGGTACTTTACTACGCCGCTTCTGGTCATCTGCCATTCTTCTGACAACTCCGCCGTGCCGAGTAGCTCGGTGGGCTCGTAGCCTCCAAAGAGAGGTACTCGGGTTGGATCAGCCTCGAGTACCCTAGCACGTTGGCGCGCTTCTTGGGTAAGCATCAGAAGCGTCTCGACAGCTCCTCGTACCAACTCCACCGCAGTGCTCGGGATCCACTTCGGCGAGAGTGGCGCCCCTTTCTCCGGCCAGTAAGTTAAGTATGGTTGCCCGTTCTCGTTCACACGCCAGCAATCCACTGGCAGCGTCAAAACCTCGCCCACTCTGAACCCTAGCGCCACCAAGAGCTTCACTACGGCAAAAAGCATGCGGTCCCAGTCGTTTTTGGGATTTTGCGAAGCATCGGCCAGCGCTCGAAGGGCCGACATGGGGGGCAGCTTCTCCATCGCCGCCTCCCGGTCCTCGATGTGGCGAGTGCTGGTGTCGCGTGGACGCTTCTGGCGGTGCTTGTAAAGGGTGCGTTTCAGGATACCCCGGGACTCTAGTAGCTCGGCAAAGCTCTGCAAAGCTCCCGCGTAGAGGTATCGGGAATTGTGGCCCACCTTCCTAACGAGCACGTCCTCAGCACGTAACCAGTCATTCAGCCTGAGTTGGTCCCATGAGAAACGAGCTGCGTCCACATTACTGTTGCCATCGTCGCGACGAGTAGTCTCGTACAGCACCCTGATAGAAACTAGCCAGTTGACGAGCGTAGAGGGACTCTTCGCATTTACGCGCACCTGATAGACCAGTGACGCCTTCGCCACGTTGTCGAACATGGGTTCGAAGGGAACACTTTCGCTCGTCAGGAATTGCCATCTCACGGCTTTACTCCTGTTCTTGCACCACACAGTGACGTCCCATACCGGATCGTCCCATTGGGTATTCCCGAGATCGAAGAGCCCCTTTGCCAAATCGACGAACTCTTCCACCGCCTCAGGGCGATCCTCGACCTCCCTCGCTCGGCGAATCGGATGAGCTTGTCCGGCCTCGCCTGCCATCAACCGCCCCCCTTGGCGTTTTCGTGCTTTTTCGACCTTTTACTACGCTTCTGCGGCTGCGGAGGATTCTGACACGCCTCTACTACCTCCGAAACAGCCTGTAGCAGCTCGTCGAGTTGCCCGACGACCCGTGTACCTTCGTTTCCCCCTTCGTACTCAACGATTGCTTCACGCTGCTCCCGGATGCTGGAAGCAAGTCCTTCGTGATCGACATTCCGCCAGGGCTGAAATCGTGGGCACGTGTAGCAGGAGTACGGAGGGTTGAGCTGGCACAGGCCATTAATGCGTATGTCGCGTCCGCAGGTGCCTATACCTACGTCGCCGGTTTCGAAGGGTGCCTTAACCCGCTGTTCTTTCTTATCTCCTAGCTCCGCGTCGGCTTCCGAGTCGACAACCTCACCGAGAAACCTGCTCACTAGAGGCTCGAGCGTCGAGCTTACCGCGCCGTCGATACGCGAGACCGAATCACCACGCATCTCGAAGTAGACGTCTACGTTCTGAACGTCACTGTGATCCATCAGGTCCACTACGATCTCCTCAGGAGATCCTCCGGCGACCAGCCGGGTCGCGAAAGTCCGGCGAAAGCGGCGTGCGTTGAGCACTCCTTCTATCCTGCTCGAAAGACCGGATTCTCTTACAAACCGCTGCAACGCTTGACCAAATGATGAACTGGTCATTGGCTCACCAGCATCGGTGAGCAGGAGGAAGGGGTCCTCCATGCCGAGCCGGTCACGAATTGTGGCGGTGACGGTTACGTAATCACCCAGTAACCGTCCGAGCTGCGGGCTCAGGGGTCTCTGCCTCCTCTCCCGATAACCATCGCCTTTCTTCGACCGCGGCAAATTCAAGTGGTAGATGGGCTCGCCGCTGGTTTCGTAGACGATGTAGTCACGGGCTCGAAGCTGACAAAACTGTGCCGAGTTGGCGCCGAGCTCGACACAAAGCTCGATGCACACCTGTGACAGCATAGAGACCGTATCCAATGCCAGCCTCTGGCGCACGAAATGGAACGCTTCTTCGGAGAGAGGTCCTTTCTCCCGATCTCCGGTTAGTACGGCCTCTCCCTTTGCATTACCTTGAATGCGCAAGGCGTTCAACTTACTGGTAATTTGCCTACTGAATCCTGCGTACTCGGCATCCGAGGCCCAGACGTAGAAGTGGCGGAGGCGGGCAAACTCGTATTCCCGTTCTTTCGACCGTAGAAAAGACAAGTAGCGTAAGAGAAGATCCTCGTCAACATCTTCCCAGGAGAAAACGTTACAACTCTCCTGCTCAGATAAATAGCTGCAGAACAAACGAAATTGATTATAGGAGCTAAGGGTGTGCTGCGTAGACGTTGTCTCGAGTTGACGTATCAGGTATTCGGCCGGTGCTTCACCCTGGGGAGATGTAAGCGGAAACAAGGGCAATTTAGTGCGAAGCCGGAGCCATGCGCTGCGATTATCTGGCAAAGGCACCTGAAAGTCCCCCTCAGAGAGATGGACGGTACCCCCGTCTCTTAGCAATATTGTTCGGTCTTTGAAGTGTTCGTCGCCCGATGCAAAGGGAGTCCGCCTCGAAGAAGTCAAGGGCTAATCTCCTTCAATGAAAGCCTTGATGTCGACTCTGGCGGCTCGAATAGCGCTTTCTGGTACCCGGCTAAGAATTCGTTTGCCTTTCGTTGTCTCGCCAGACGTACATAAGGTTCAGCAGATAGATCCGAACTCCATCCGGCAATCTCTCTAAGGAGATCCTTACCGTTGGGTTCATCGACTACATCGGCGTAAATGTTGTCCAGAAAGGTGTGACGGAACCTGTGCCATGTAAGTCGAAATCCGACAACCTTACTGATCTGTTCCACAACATGCCGTGCTCCCCGTAAGGATAGGGGTTCGCCACTTTGAGTAAGAAAGAGGTATGGGTATCGCGAACGCTCACGATACTGTGTAGCGTAGGCGCCTAAAATCCGTCTGATAGCCGCGGGTACAAATAACTCACGCTCGTTCGTCTTTACTCGTGGCTCTTCTGGCCTCGGGTCGTTCGGGTCGTCCGGGTTACGTTTGACGGTGATGTGTTCCTCGCGGCCTCGCGGTATTTGATCGAGCGTCAACTTCAGTATCTCTCCTATTCGGACCCCCGTGTTTATGGCTAGATAAACCATCGTGAAGTTGCGGAAGCGTACCCTCGGATCCGGCCATACGTCTTCGCGTACCGGGTCCACGACCTGCCTTATCTTCTCCCACTCCTCATCCTTGAGAGCACCCACGAATCCGACAGCAGGTTCCCTGATTAGATGCTGTCTGAAAACTCGTTCTATTCGCTCGCGAGCCTCCTGAATGGCCCGCTGCTGTTCGCGCCTATCGCTTTCATCCCTGGCGTACATCTGAGCTGCCCACTTCAGAAAAAGCTCGATCTTGCGCCAGCGGCTGTTGAACGTGCCTGGGCTCAACACGTCGCTGGAAGTGCCTATGCTGCCGGCAACACCGAATGTTCCCGACGTTTTGAGATACTGAGCGAGACTATAGATCCGCTTTGCGGAGATTCCTTTCCACTCGACGAGATACTTGTCGAGCGGTATGTCCAGTACTTGGTCTGCCCATTCGTAGAACTTCTGTATGGCCCTAAGATCGTCGGTGAGGGTGGATGCGGCCACATGCTCCCGACGATCTAGTATCGACCATCTCAGGGCCAGCTCACACGGCACAGCCGTTTCACGCTCTACGAGTATGGGCAGCCGCTCACCCGTGGAAACCACCACTGTGCTGACAGAGTATTTAGTGTTCACTTCCCGGTTCACCCCCTTCCTGCAGCCCCCAATTTTCTGGACACTATAACTGAAAGGAATGGTTTCAAACAAGGAAAATTACCGATAAAGTGAACACAATACTTGACCTTGCCGATTAGTTGTCTGAAAGAGAGAAAAGGTCGAGACTGTAACAGTCTCGACCTTACAAGAGGTTTTATGCTGATTTGCAGGTTAAACGTTGTGGTTTATTGAACATTAAGTGGACACTCTGTAAAGTGGCCGGTCAGAACGGAATGTCGTCGAAGTCTTCTTCGCTGATGCTTACATCGTCCTGCTGTCCCTGGCGCCCTTGTCGCTGGCCGCCCTGGCCGCCGCCTTCTCCACCGTCGCCGGCGCGACCGAGGAACTGGACATTGTCGGCGACGACGTCTACTTTGTTGCGCTTGGAGCCGTCCTGGGCCTCCCAGGAGCGGAACTGCAAGCGGCCCTCTACCAGTATGGGGTCTCCTTTTTTCTTGTAGTTTGCGATGGTTTCACCCAACTCGCGCCATGCCGAGACGTCGAAGAAGTCTACTTCTTCGGTCTTCGAGCGCACCCGGTTTACCGCCATCCCAAAAGAGCAGACGGGGATTCCCCCATTCGTAAACCTGAGTTCCGGGTCTCGCGTGAGGTTTCCTGCGATTATCACCTTGTTGAAACTGACCATTTTTCCTCCCGGTAGCCCTCGTAAAACAGTTTACAGAAGCATACCCGCTCTTCGAACTTTATAACAGGCTCTTTTCTCATCCGTATTAATACTCGGTTATCGCCACGTCTATCTGTTCGTCTTTTATCGTTACGATCACATCTCCGTCCTCGTCGGTACGGAAGGTCTCAGCCCCGACGGTTTTCAAACGCCGGAGTGTTTGTGGCGTGGGATGCCCATACGAGTTCTCGCCGACAGCGATCACCGCGACTTCCGGGCGGAAGCGGCTGAGGAACAACGGCGTCGTGCTAGTGTTGGAGCCATGATGCCCGACTTTTAGAATTGTAACGGGACCGGCGAAGCGTCCGGCGCTCATGTACTCCTCTGCCCGGTTTTCCGCATCCCCGGTCAACAGCACGCGGGCCTCGCCAAAGGTCAGTAGTAGCGAGACGGAGTCTTCGTTGGACTCACCGAATAGCCCACCTTCGCCCTCCGGCGGAGGCGAGAGCACTGTTACGTCCGTGCCGCCCCAGTCCATCTCCATACCGGCGCGAGCCTCGAAGACTTGGGCGCCTTCGTCCCGAACGGCCCTCAGGAAAGTGTTGAAGGTGGTCGTGCCCTTGTCGTCGTCGCCGGAGAGATAGACCTCAGAGACCGGGAAGGCGTCGAGTACGTCCGGCAATCCGCCGATGTGGTCGGCGTCTGGGTGGGTTGCGACGAGGCCGTCCAGCTCTTGAACGCCCCGGCTACGGAGAAAGTCAACCACCTCGGGGCCCGCCTCCGGCCTCCCCGCGTCTATGAGGTAGTTCTCGCCCCCGGATTGAACGAGAGTTGCGTCACCTTGTCCTACGTCTATAAAGCTGACGGCCAGCGCACCGGCGGGCGGCGAAGAAGCGCCCGCGTTGGCAAGCCCGCAAGAAGCGGCGAGCAGCAGAAAAGCGGCGAGGAAAACGGTCCGGAAGGACCGACGAACCAATTTTTCTATCCCTGGTCTTCGGGGGTTAGGCGGTCGATCCAATCGTCGGCCTCGATGCGCGTGAGATCCGTCAACGGCTTGCCGATACGGCCCTCAAGCCGCTCTACCCCGTTCTCGCCCCGCCACTCGACCGCCAGTGTCTTTAGAAGGTCTACCTGGCTCTTACGGGCCTTCTGCGAACCCCTAGCGGCGCCTCTGGCAGTGCCACTGGCAGTGCCACTGGCAGTGCCTTTGGAGGAATCGCCACCTTCAGCGGGGGCTTCGGTCTTACCGTTCGACTCGCTCGGCGGTTCTTGTTCGACCGGCTGGGGTCTGGCGGCCCGAACGGGGGTAGGCCGGGAACGGGGAGCAGAGTAGTTGGCGGGTGGGGCATCATCGCCGTCGGAGAGTTCTTCCATAGCGGTCACCCCAACGTTTACGGCATCTCGAAGCGCCCGGGCCTTGGCCCTCGTCTCCGCCATACGCAAAAGGTGCGGCACGATGTTGCGCCCGACGTTCTCCGGGGAGGCGTCCCCGATACCGGAGAATCGGCGGCCATCCTCCAGCTCTACCGTGGCCTTTACGACAGCCACACGGCCGTTCGAGTCATCAGGGACTTGCAGAAGCTCGGTGTCGATACCTTTCAGGCCGCGATTGTGGGCTTCGTCTAGAAGGCCGGCAAAGAGGACGTATTGTTTGCCCTGGCGGGTGATCATGAACTCGTCGCGCATAGTCTACGAACCTCTATTCCGGGCTGTCTCGCGGTAATCCTTGCCGGTGAGTTGCACACCCTCGCACATGGAGATTATGCGGCTGGCCGTTCGCTCTCCGAGCTTGGCGGGCAATTCCTCGGGGCCAATGTTCGAGGTGAAGAGCGTCGGTAGCGCCTCCCGGTAGCGGTGGTTGACGATCACGAAAATGCGCTCCCGCACCCATTCAGTGACGCGCTCACTTCCCAGGTCGTCCAACACGAGGAAGTCGGCGTTTTTGACGGCGTCCATCCACTCGTCCAGGTCCTGGCCCGGGTCTTTGTACGAGCCTCGCAAGTTGTCTAGAAGTTCCGGCACGGTCACGAAGAGCGAAGGTATGCGCTTACGGGTGATCAACTCATTCATCACGGCGACCGCCAGATGCGTCTTGCCGGACCCGACGTCTCCGCAAAAGTAGAGTCCCAACCCGGCCTCCCGGTTCTCTTCCCAGCTTTCGAGGTACTTCTGGACTTTTTCGACGGCCTTCGTGGTGCTCGGGGGATTGGCGAAGGGATCGAAGTTGGAGAAACTGTAGCCTTTCATGCGTTTGGAGAGGCCGCTACGCTCCCGCAGGTTCCCGACCCGGGCTTCGCGGCGCATGGCGGCCCACTCGCGCTGGTCGTTTTTCTGCTCGCACTCCGGTGTGCAGGGATGGTAGTCCCATTGGCCGGGCTTCTCGTACTTTCGCTGTAGGGCGGGTGGAAACTCTACCCACTCGGCCACCAACTCCCGGCCACAGTGCGGGCAGATCTCATCGTCCAGCCTCAATGCTTCCGCTCGTTGCCCTTTATTCACCGAAGAACCACTCGTAATCTTCCCGGCGTCGGGCAGCAGATTGTCTATTCGCTCCACCTCTCACCCCCTCTCCAACCTTCATGGCTCCACCTTTTACGGCGCCGCTCTGCTCTACCAGTCGGAGCTTCCGGTCCTGCTCGAAACGCTCCACGTCCTCGACCGTCTTTACGCCCCGCTCGACCCACCGCTCCAAAATGGAGCGCACGTAGCCGACCCGCCGGGCGTCGCGCTCGCTGGCGATCTTCAAGGCCTCCCGCACCACGTCCGGCGACATGCCGTCCCGCCCACAGTAACCATTCAAGAACTCCAAAATGTGTGGCGCCGGCAGCGTGCCCATGAAGTTGAAGTAGTCGTCCGCAGAGACACCCTCCGGCTCCGCCCGGACGACCTCGATCTCGCGGTCGGGTTGTTCAGGGACGCGCTTTGGAGGGGTGGCCGCTCTCTTCTCGGGCTTCTCTGTCTTTTTCGACGACCTCCGGTTGCTCGGCGGGTGTTCCGCAACCTGCAGCCACCCATCTTGTTCCTTAACAAACTCGTTCTCTGAGAGTAGCTCGAAGCTCTCTTCCACGCTCTCCGGGGTGCTTCGTAGTAACTCGGCCACCTCTTCGATACCGACGTGTTCGAGGCCGACATCGGGCAGTATGCGGAGGAGTTCGTAGAGGGCTACGGCTTCTGCGCCGAGATGGGGCATCCAGCGGACGTAGAGGCGGGCGCGCGCTCCGCGCTGCCTCTCGTCCCCGGGCGGTGTCAGCCTAAATCTCTCCATCTTGCCCGCCAGTATACCGGCCAGTGGCCGGACTCTCTACATCTAGTTCATCATGGAGACCAGGATAACGCTGAGAATAGTACCCAGGATCAGGCTAAAGATACTGACAACTATGGCTATTGCACCTAACCTCCGGGCACCCTTTACGTAGCCTACCAGACCAAACACCATCCCCAGGGGTCCAAGGAGCACCGGGATGAGTACAAAAGCCAGCGCCCCGACGACTATACCGGCCACGGCCCAATTGTGACCCGGAAGCCGGCCGCTAGGAGGTACTTCGTCTGTCCCCGGCGCAGATCTGTCTATCACGCCACTACCTCTAATCAGCGACGGGTTCGTCAGTGGGCATGTTCCGGTCGTCGCCTTCTATGCCGGGGATGAGATTTTGGCTGGCGGCGAGCCCGAAAAATAGCACGGCGGTGCAGAGAATGATGGTTATGGTGCCGAATCGGTTGGAGCCGAGAAAATATCCCAAGATGCCGAGACAAATCCCTAAAGCACTCGGCAAGATGCTCGCGCCCGTACCGAAGAACGCGGCGACTATACCCATCACGGCCAGAATCACCCCTAGCCCGCATGCCGCACGTCCCCAAAAGAGTCTCGGACTCTCGACAGAATTCTCTTGTCCCGAGTCTTTGTCGGCTCTATCTTTCTCGCTCAAGCTCAGCGCCCCCCTCGACTGTTTACCAGTAACTACTATTTACACGAGAATTATCTTCCCGGACGCTAGTATAATCTCCATCTTGTGAGGTTCACGCGCAAACTTCCCGGTGCCAACGAGGTCTTTCTCCCCGACGGCACTCCTCGAATTGTCTACACGGAAATTTTGGAAGAACTAGGACGAACGAGCCCTGAAAGCTGGAAAGAGAAGTTGCGCCAAGCCCACGACCTCTTGCTAGAGGAACAATATACCTTCGGGATCAAGTCGGGCGATAAGACCCACCCAACGGATTGGTTTCCACGCATAATCCCGGCGGAGGATTGGGACAAGTTGGAGCGTGGGCTGTCGCAGAGGTTTCGGGCGATCAACGAGTTTCTACGGCGCCTCGAAGCCGGAAAAGAAGAGGTCGTGCCGAAAGAGATCGTAGAGAGCAGCATCCTCTACGAGACCTCGTGGGAAAACCGCTTCGGGCCGGTGCCGGTCCGTCAGATCTCCTTCGACATCGTGGCGGTAGAAGGCGCCGATGGCTGGGATTACCGGGTTATCGAGGAGAACGCCAAGATGCCCGTCGGCCTCGCCGCCATGACCCGCCGCCGCAAGATGAGTCGTGAAGTATTTTTCCCCGAAGCCCACGCCCGGCTCCCGGTACGCTCCCTGGATGGCTGGCTCGGGCGCCTCGGAGACTCCTTGCGGGCCGCCTCCCCGAAAGGCCCAGACGCGACGCTCGCGGTAGTCTCTAGCGGGCCCGACGATCAATTCTATCTGGACCACCACATCTACGCCGAAGAAATGAACGCGGTGCTCGCGGAGACAAAAGAGTTGGAGATAAACGGCGACGGATACTTGATGCACGGTCCCACCGGACGCCGGATAGACGTCATCTACGAGCGGGTTGACGAGGACCGACTCTACGCCGAGGTCCCGGGCCTTCTGGAGTGCCATGTGGAAGGCAAAGTACACATCCTATTCGCCCCGAACTCGGAGATTGTGGACGACAAGGGCGTGGGCGCGTTCGTGCCGGAGATGGTGCGTACTTATCTCGGCGAAGAACCGCTCATAGACAACGCCCGTACCTGGTCGCTGGCCGTCGAGGGGGATTATCGTTATGTCATGGATCACTTCGCAGATTTGGTAGTGAAGAGCCGGGGCGGGTACGGTGGCAAAGAGGTCATGATCGGGCCGGAGGAATCCAAAGAATCCGTCGAGAAGTTCCGCAAAATGGTTGAGGCGAACCCGGTCGAGTATATCGCCCAGGAGACCATAGACTTCAACACCCACGTGCTCTGCGAGACGGGCGAGGAAGGCTTTCTGCTCCGCGACTCCTACGCCGACTACCGGATGCTCGCGCTCGCTCCGGACCCCGAAGACCCCGGCGTGGTCGAGATGATCCCCGGTTGCCTCTCGCGGGTCGCGGCCCCCGGCAAGCACGTGGTCAACATCTCCAGCGGCGGCAAAATGAAAGATACCTGGGTATTGGAAAAACAACGGTGAGCTACGGAGAACTTATAGAGGACGCTTTCCGGATAACGCTGCGGAACCGCTACCTGTGGTTCTTCGGTTTCTTTGTAGGAGGAACTTTCGGGGTCAATTTTTCTTCCGGTGGTGGGAACTTCAACGGAGAAGACTCCAACCGATCCAGCATTCCGTTTCTCGGTTCTCAGATCTCTGGCGGCGAAACGGCCATTATCTTGGGGGTCGTCCTGCTAGCTTTGTTGCTCTTTCTGGCTTTTATAGTGCTCACCCTTATCTCTCAGGGGGGACTGTCAGATAGCGTCTACGCCCTGGACCGGGGCGAGTCGCGGCGCTTCTCTTCCACTTGGCGGGCGGGTACTTCCAGGTTTTGGCGGGTGCTTGGTTACTACGTCGTATATTTCCTGATCGGGCTGGCGCTCTTTGTCACGGTAGCTATTCCGGTTGCGCTGCTCATCGGGGGTGTATTTCTCATCACGGAATCGACCGGAGCCAGAGTTTCGGTAAGTATTCTGGCTGGTTTGGCGGGGATTTTGTTGATGATCGCCCTGTTTATCTTGTTCACGATAGTAGGCCAGTTCGCGTTGCGGGAGATCGTGGTCCGGGGCGCCGGCATCCTCGGCTCCTTCGGCGGCGGCTTCCGACTCTTTCGCTCCAACATCGGCAAGAGCCTCCTGGTTTGGTTGATAAATATCGGGCTGACGATAGCAGGGTGGATAGCGCTTGTGTTGGCGCTCCTCATCATCGGCCTCGTTCTCTTTCTGCCAACGATAATCCTGGCGACCCAAGAGTACGCAACGGCCGCTCTAGTAACCGGCATCGTGGCCGGTATGATCCTACTTCCGGTCCTGATCGTGGCCTCCGCGATTCTGGGCACCTTCTTCCATACCTACTGGACACTGGCCTACCTCCGCATTTCCTCCCCGGAAGACCGGGAAGTCGCCCGGGCCTAGTTAGCCATGTGATCCAGTGCAGAGAAAGCCTGAACTAGGTGAAGTACCATCTGTGCCCGTAAACAAATAGTAGGAAGGCATAAAAACAATGAAACTAGACGGTAAAGTAGCTGTAGTAACCGGCGCTTCGAGTGGTATCGGCGAGGCGACGGCGGAGGCTCTAGCGGCCGAGGGAGCCATCGTGGTGATAGCGGCCCGCCGGGAGGAACGCCTCACCGACCTCCAGCAGCGCATAGAGTCCGACGGGACCCGCGCGCTGGTGGTTCAGTGTGATGTGACGGACGAGGAGCAGGCGCACGACCTGATCCGCAAGGCCAGAGAAGAGTTCGGCCACGTAGACATCCTGGTAAACAACGCGGGCGTCATGCTGCTCTCCAAGGTGGAAAAGGGCCTCTCAGACGAGTGGCGACAGATGTTCGACGTAAATGTTCTGGGCCTCCTCTACACCACAGACGCGGCGATAGATGTCATGAAAGAGCAAGGCTCCGGCCACATCGTTAACATCTCCAGCGTCGCCGGACGGCGGAGCAACCCGATGACCGGCGTCTACTCCGGCACCAAGTACGCTGTCAACGCCGTTTCCGAGGCGCTGCGGGGCGAGCTAGTTGAAGACGGCATCCGGGTAACAATCGTCGAGCCGGGCGCAGTCGCCACCGAGTTGCCGGACCACATAAGTGATGAAGAGGCGCAGGAGGGTATCAGCGCTATCACCAGCATCGAGACGCTCCAGGCCGAAGACATCGCCAATGCCGTGTCCTACGCCGTAACCCAGCCGCAGCGGGTGAACGTGAACGAGATCCTCATAATGCCCACCGAGCAAGCATAGAGTTTTCGGAGGGCGGGGAGTTTGTCTCTAGACATCCTTCTCGCCCTCCTTGCCGTATTCGCGGGGGCCGTCATCCAGGGCTCCATCGGCTTCGGATTCTCCCTGACCGCCGTGCCGACCCTGGCGCTCGTGCGGCCCGAGGCCTTGCCGGTCACCGTACTCTGCCTGGCGATCCCCATGACAAGTTTCATGGCGCTCAACGAGCGGCACGACATCAACCTGCCGGCCTTTGCCTGGATCACCGGCGGCCGAATTCCCGGCACCGTCATCGGGGCCGGGCTACTCGCGGTCGTCCCGGACAACTCCTTGGCCCGCTTTTTGGGCATCTTCATTATCGCCGCGGTCGTAACGAGCTTCATAGGCCCGAGCTTTCACCCGACCAGGATCGCGCAGCTCTCCGGCGGCCTCGCCTCGGGCATCATGAGCACCGCCGCGGCCCTCGGTGGCCCGCCGCTGGCCCTCGTGAACCAGCGCAGCTCCGGTCCAAAGCTCCGCTCCACCCTGGCACTCTCGTTTTTGGTTGGAATACTTATGTCGCTGGCGGTATTAGGCCTAACCGGCAACGTGTTGTGGTGGCACTTCGTTCTAGCGCTCAAGCTGTTGCCAGCCTTGATCCTGGGTCTCTTGTCCAGCCGCTTTATAGCCGGCCTGCTCGACGAGAGCTGGCTCCGGCCCGCAGTCCTGGGCTTTGCCGCCGTCTCCGGCCTGTTCGTGTTGGTACTAGGCTCTACAGGATGAGGGTTATAGCTTATTAGAGACTTTTTTGGAGGAGGGGGCGCAAGTAACGAGTAAACTCCTTATGAGAAGCTATGGTAGAGGAGAAAATCCGATGAGCCCCGAAGAGGTGCTAGAGCTGATGCGCACTGCCCAGCGACGGTACGAGACTGTACGAGCCGCACTGCATTATCGAGGAGACGGCTCCACCATCAAGGCACTTAAGGACCAGTATCAACAGGGCGAAGCCGGAAAGCGAGAGCTGGAGAGCGTGCGGGGTCTGCAGCAGGGACCAGAGTCGCCCGAGCCTTTCGAGCAAGACGAGCCCGACAGCATTTTTGAGTGGCGGATTAAGACATGGGAGGCTAAATGGAGAAGGTTCTCCAACGAGGGTGCCCCTTACCGCATCGAACTCGATTTGTCGCAGAGTATCCACCCCGGTAGCGGAGTAGACGTCCACGCATGGGATGGTCGAACGACGAACCCGGACGGGATGGTTGGGGGTTTGGATCACCGCACTGGCGGATCACAGCCCGAAACAGAACCATTCTGGCTGTCGCTAGCTCGCGACACTTACTGGGCTACATACCTGCTTGACCCCGACGGACCCGGAATCCCCTCGTTCGCGAACGAACTGAAGCTACGTGTCGCCGGCACAACCATCAAGGCCAGCCGGGAGGCGGTGTGTTTGGTGGGCGTTATAGGTCCGGGATGGGACTGGGAAACAGATGACGACCGAGATCCTGACCCTCTAGGGTGGGGAGCAGACGAATACGAGTTCTTGGTAGACGCTGAACGTGGGGTACTTCTGCGTTGTGCTTCACGGCTCAACGGGGCAGACTTTCACACTCTGGAGGTAGAAGAGATTTACTTCGACGAGCAATTTACCGAGGATGTTTATACTTCGCGCGAACCCCTTGCCTGGTAACACTGGCATCCGATCCTTGACTAGCGGCAGATTTTATAAGACAAGCGTTATGCTGAAAAGAAGACGTTACATGAAGCTATTACAGATCGAGCCCGAGAGAGGTTTCCGGCTACTGACCGGCACGGAGCGCGCCCAGGCGGCCACGATGGTACTGCCGCCCGGAGGCTCGACCGGCGGGCCGAACAACCGACATGAAGGCAGTGACCAGTGGCTCTACGTGATCTCCGGGACGGGGAAAGCAGTCATCGAAGGTGAAGAGAAAGAATTTGGAGAGGGCACGCTGCTGCTTATAGAGGCTGGGGAAGCGCATGAGATCTCCAATACCGGAGAATCTTCTCTGGAAACGCTGAACATCTACTCGCCGCCAGACTACTAGGGCCGAACGACCGAGGGCACGCCTTCGGCCTGGGTTTGTTTCTTCTCTGCCTGTAGCAGTTGGTTCAGAGACTCGACGGCGACTTCTAGCTCAGCGCGCCGAGGTTCGGTGGTGGTGAAGTATTTTTGAAGGAAGTTGCCAATGGCTATTGAGGACCGTGTCTTGCCGAAGACGTACCAGGCTTCGGAGATCAGGATGAACTGCAGGATCGCGTAGCCCCACCAACCTATAAGCGGGTCGAGGAGTGCGGCGGCGATTATGTAGATGAGTATGTTGGTGCCACAACGAGGGTGAACCCGATGGCTTTTTTTCGCGCCTTCGTAGGTGACCTCCCCATACTTTTCGTAGGCGGCGACTACTTTGTGCTCGGCGCCGTGGTAGCGGCCTATGGAAGTAAATTTCATCGCGGCGAAGAAGGCGAAGAGGAGTGGCAGGATCGGGAACTCGGCGAAGAAGCCCATAACGCCGCCTAAGGTGCCCTCTCCGCTGCCGAATTCCAGCAGGGTCACGAAGAGCCAGAGCACGCCGATAGTGGCGGCGAAAAAGAGCAAGGTCCAGATAGAGCCAAGGAGCTGCACCAGGAGCCGGCCCCAGAAAAAGAAAGAGCGAATTATTGGCCAGTGAGAGATGCGCTCCAGGGTGGGGTTCAAGATCTCCCGCACGTTCGAAGGCTCGACTTTCACCCGGATCTTACCATTTTTGCGGTAGGCGATGCTCATGTAGTTGGGGCCGAAAAGGTCAAGGCCGTCCCAACGGGCCATCCCACCGAATGTCAGGCGTTCTTCATCATGTTTTTGCGCGGCTTTTCCCGCCAAAAGCCCTTCCTCAATTAGTGGACCAAGACTAAACGATAGCACGTCAGGCGCGGCAGGTAGAATAGAAGCGTAGACTTGGCCGACATGGAGACTTAATGCCGAATTCGGACAACGCAACACGGTTACGAATGGTCTATGCAGGAATCGGACTGGTCTTTGCGGTTCTGCTCTTGAGCTACCTCGTTTACCAGATCTCCTTAATAGTCCTGGTCTTCCTGCTGACATTGCTTTTCTCGATCATCATTAGCGGCCCGGTAGACTACCTGGAGCACCGGGGCATCGGAAGAGGATGGGGCACCCTCATAGTACTGGGCGGCTCGGCGGTGGTGATCTACCTGGCAGGACTGGCCCTCGCGGACACCGTTGCGAAACAGGCCGAAGAGTTCGTTCAGAGCCTTCCGGGTCTGGTGACCGAATTCCAGACACTCCTCCAGAGCTTTCAGAGCGCCTACGGCATAGACCTCGGACTCCGGCTAGGCCCCGCAGACATCTTCGAGCGTGTAAGAGGATTTTTCTCGGGAGACTTGTTCTCGATAGTCGCCGACCTGGGCGGCAGCCTCGCCAACGGGATTTCGCTGGCGCTCGTGGCGCTTATCGCGACGATCTACTTGATCATCAACCCGCGGCCGCTGATACAGGGGTTTGTCTCCTTCTTCCCGGCAGAGTGGCGACCCAAGACGCGGGATGTCCTGGGCAAGATGTACCACGCGGTGCAAAAGTGGTTCCTCGGCCAGCTAACCTCCATGACGATCATCGGGGTTTTCTCGGCGATTGCGCTCTCTATAATCGGGATTCCGTTTGCGGTGCTGCTGGGGCTCATCTCCGGACTCATCTCTTTCATCCCGTTTATCGGGCCGGTCATCTCCGTGATACCGCCGACGTTGCTGGGGTTAACGAGCGACGACCCGCTGAAAGCGCTGTGGGTGATCGCGCTCTACCTCGTGATACAGGCCATCGAATCCAACCTCATTCAACCGATCGTGATGAGCCAGGCGGTCTCTCTACATCCGGCTGTGGTGGTATTCGCGCTCCTGATTATGGGCACCCTGTTCGGATTTGTCGGGCTTCTTTTGGCCGTGCCGTTGGTGGCGGCGCTACACGTGCTCGTGCGCGAGTTGTGGATGGAGCGGATGGACCGTATCGGCACCGACCCGGACCCTCCCCGGAAGGAAGATACCCACAAGCCACCTAGGAAGCGGATGCAGAAGGCACGTCGGGTGGCGACCCGTTTCCTGCAAAGCGCAAAAGGCCTTTTTCGATCTTGAGCTCCCGCTCCGCAAGAAAACTGGTCGTCACCCCGCCCCGTCGGAACTCCTCGTCCTCCAGCACGGCCAGATGCAGCGGCAGCGTCGTCTCCAGACCCACCAGGGCAAACTCATCAAGGGCCCTCGAACCGCGCCGAATGGCGGCTTCGCGGTCGGCGGCGTGGACGATGAGCTTCGCCAGCAGCGAGTCGTAGTTCGGGGGGACTCGGTAACCGGTATAGAGGTGCGAGTCCACCCGGACACCGGGACCGCCGGGGGGATTGTAGAAATCCACGTTGCCGGCTTGGGGTAGGAAGTTGCGCCGGGGGTCTTCGGCGTTGATCCGAAACTCGATGGCGTGGCCTTCGGATTCATGGGAGCCGGTGCTTTCGAGCCTCTCACCCGAAGCTACCCGTAGCTGTTCGGCAACGAGGTCCACGCCGCTTACCATCTCAGTTACGGGGTGCTCGACCTGGAGGCGGGTGTTCATCTCGATAAAGTAGAATTCTCCTCCCGAGTAGACGAACTCAACCGTGCCCGCACCCTCGTATTCCAGATTCTCGACCAGAGATTCCGCGGCGGACATCATACCCTCACGCGCCTCTTGCGGTAGACCAGGTGCCGGAGACTCCTCTATTAACTTCTGGTAGCGCCGCTGCACCGAGCAGTCGCGCTCTGGAAAAGTCGCTGCGTTCCCGCTGGAGTCGGCCAAAACTTGTATCTCGACGTGACGTAGCTTCTCCAGGTAGCGCTCGACGTATACCGAGCCGTCACCGAAGCTCGCCCCTGCCTCCCGGGCCGCGTCGTAGAAAGCGTCTTCCACCTCGCCCTCGCTGTAGACCACGCGCATACCTTTGCCGCCACCTCCGGCGCTGGCTTTTATCACCACCGGATAGCCAACCTCCGCCCCGACGCGTTTTACGGCGGCGGCGTCCCCGCACAAGCCGTCGCTGCCGGGCGTAACCGGGACCCCGGCCTCGGCGGCAACCTTGCGGGCGGTCGCCTTGTCCCCCATTTGGGACATAGCCTCAGAAGATGGCCCCACAAACTTGACGCCGACGCGCTCGCAGATCTCCGCGAAGCGGGCGTTCTCGGCGAGAAAGCCGTATCCGGGGTGGATGGCGTCCGCGCCGGTCAACTCGGCGGCGGAGACGATGGCTGGGATATTGAGGTAGCTGTCGGTGGCCGGGGGCGGGCCGATGCAGATCGCCTCGTCCGCCAACATTCGGTGTAACGAATCGGCGTCGGCGGTCGAGTAGATGGCGACGCTGCGGATGCCGAGTTCGCGGCAAGCCCGGATTATGCGCAGGGAGATCTCACCGCGGTTCGCTATAAGGACCTTGCCGATCACTGGCTACTCTCCGGGCCGGAGATAGAACAGCGGCTCGTCGTACTCGACGCCCTGGGAGTTCTGCGGGAGCACCTCGACGACTTCGCCGGTGACGTCCGACGGGATCTCGTTCATCAACTTCATCGCCTCGACTATGCACAACGTCTGTCCAGCCACGACCCGATCCCCGACCTCCACATAGGCGTCCTCGCCCGGTGCCGGCGTCCGGTAGAAAGTTCCGACGAGCGGCGAACGAACCGCGTGCAACCCGTTGCGCTCCGGCTCTTCGACCTCTGGCTCCGGCGGAAGCGCCGGCTGCGGCTCGATCCTGGGCGGGGGCTGTGGGTTCACAGCTTCGGAGGTAGCTTTGACGGTAACTTCGAGATCTCCTTGACGGACCCGGATCTCACCGACCCCGCTCTCCCGCACCAAGTCTATGAGCTTCTCGACCTCTTCTATCGGCAGCCGGTCCCGCTGTTCATCCCCGCTCATCGGATCACCGCCACACAGTAACTCTTAGTCGTCTTATTCACAGCCTGGAATTCTACACGTATGAGGTGGGAAAGCATAATTCCGGATGTACAATCCCCTACGTCTATGGTGGAGTTTGAAGTGGAGTTGTCGTGAACATCGAGGTACTCGACCCCCGTGTGGCCCAACAAGTTGCCGCCGGTGAAGTCGTGGACCGTCCAGCCTCGGTAGTTAAAGAGCTGGTGGAGAACGCCCTGGACGCCGGGGCCACCCGCATAGAAGTAGAGCTTGGAGACGGCGGAACCTCCCGCATCCTGGTTCGGGACGACGGCTCCGGCATGACCGCCGTGGACGCAAAGCTCTCGGTCTTGCGACACGCGACCAGCAAGATCCGAACCACCGGAGACATCGAGTCCGTAACCACCATGGGCTTCCGAGGCGAAGCCCTTCCTTCCATTGCCAGCGTCTCATCTTTTTCCATGACCACCTCGACCGGAGGAGCCGGAACCAGGATCAGCGTAGAGGGCGGCAGCGAAGCGGAAATCTCCCCCGCCTCACATCCGAAAGGCACGACCGTTCTTATAGACCGCCTCTTCTACAACGTCCCGGCCCGCCGGGCATTCCTGAAAGGCTCCCGTCCCGAGCGGGCGGCCATAACGGAGACCCTCACCCATCTCGCCATCGCCCACCCCAAAATAGCTTTTCGTCTCACGGAGAAGAACCGCGACTACCTCTCGCTGCCCGGCGCGAAAGACCTCCGCGAACGGCTCGCCCAGATAATGGGTGTCGCCAAAGCCCGGGCCCTGCGGGAAGTAGCGTACGAATCCGGGGCGTTCAAGATCTCCGGCTACGCCGCACTTCCCAGCCTGACGGAGGGCAGTCGGGCCCACCAGACGATCTCCGTGAACGGCCGCTTCGTGCGGGTCGACAACCTCCATCGCGGCCTCGACGATGCTTACCGGGCTACCGTCCCCTCCGGCCGCTACCCACCCGTAGCCCTAGACATCACCGTGGACCCGCGCCGGGTAGACGTAAACGTACACCCGACGAAGCAGATCGTACGCTTCTCCGAAGAACGAGCAGCCC
This sequence comes from Rubrobacteraceae bacterium, assembly GCA_965214475.1. Classification (GTDB taxonomy): domain Bacteria; phylum Actinomycetota; class Rubrobacteria; order Rubrobacterales; family Rubrobacteraceae; genus SIRX01. The sequence goes on from OZ243953.1 coordinate 2,125,784, forward strand.
GCGGCGCTGTGGCCGCCGCAGTTCGCGCAGCTATCGAGTGGCGCCCACCTGCACCATCGGCTACCCCACGCTCCGCCGAGCGCCAGTTCACCCAGGAACGCTTCCCAGCGCCATCCTACACTCCGTCCTACGCCGCTGAAAACCGTCCACTCTATCCGACTCCCCCTGCCGCTGATCTTCAGGAAGTCCGAGAGCGCATTTTGGAGGCCTCGCAGCCTCTCTCCGAGTCACAGCGGGTTCCCGAAGAGCTGCCGGAGCGAGGCGCTTTGCCGCCGCTGGAGGAGTTGCGGGTCATCGGGCAGCTCGGGGCGGGATACATTTTGGTCGAAGAGCCGGAGGCAATGTGGATCGTGGACCAGCATGTCGCCCACGAGCGGGCCCTCCTCGACCGCCTCACCGACTCTGAAGAACCCGCCTCCGTGCAGAGCCTCCTGGTACCCGAAGTTGTCGAACTCTCTCCCGGCGAGGCCGAGCTCGCCACCGAAAACCTGGAAGAGTTGGCCGTCTACGGCTTCGAGGCCGAACCCTTTGGCCCTTCCTCCATCCGCGTAACGGCCGTCATCTCGACCCTCGCCGGCCGGGACATCGCTGGCGGCTTCAAAGACGCACTCGCTGCCGTTTCGGGCACCGGACCCGGCCACCAGCGCGAAGACCGCATCCTCGCCACCATCGCCTGCCACTCGGCGGTAAAGATGGGCGACAAGATGTCTCAGCCTGAGATGGAGACGCTGGTACGGGATTGGCTGACGACCCGGCTACCCGCTACTTGCCCGCACGGGCGCTCTATTTGCTACCGCATCGGGCTGAAAGAAGTCGCCCGTAAGCTCGACCGGCACTAGAACCCGCGCAAGCATCGAGACACGAAACTTTCGTCCAAAATAGATCGGGTTTCTGGTCCCTAGTATATAGTAGACTGCGGCTGCATCATACATTTGGTCTATCGATCGGAGGCATTTATGAATACTGTAAAAGTGTCCCCAAAATATCAGGTGGTTATCCCTAAAGAGGTACGGGAGTCTATGAATATAAAGCCCGGTCAAGAGGTGGCGGTTTTGCGCTACCGGGGTCGGATCGAGCTGATACCGATGTCCTCTGTCAGGGAGATGCGGGGCTTCTTGCGAGGCATGGACCCTTCTATAGAACGCGTGCCCGATCGGGAATTGTAAGTGGCGGAACCGGTGGCGAAGAACGTGGTGGGTTCTTCCGGCTGGATCGAGTACTTCGCCGACGGACCGAACGCAGACTTTTTCGAAGCCGCTATCGAGGGCGCCTCGGCGCTGATAGTGCCGTCGATCAGCATCTACGAAGTCTTTAAACGCCTCCTCGCCGAACCGAACGGAGAAGAGGCGGCGCTGCGAGTGGTCGCGGCGATGCAATGTGGACGGGTAGTGGAGCTAGAGGCCGAGTTGGCGCTCGACGCGGCGAAGACCTCTTACGAGATGAAGCTGCCTATGGCGGACAGCATCATACTTTCCACCGCTCGAACATATGGAGCTACAGTCTGGACCCAGGATCGCGACTTTGAAGGCATAGCCGGTGTGGAGTATGTCGAGAAACGCTGAATCGGTCATAGTCGCTGTCAGCAACCTCAACCGGCACTGACGATTGCCGACGACTAGAGACCGGTTGCTAGGAGCCCTCGCCGTCGCGGCGGCGGCTTCTATGTGGGGCACGCTAGGCTATCTCGCCAAGCTCCTCTACGCCCAGGGTGTATCTTTCGAGGCGATGGTGGCGTTTCGGGCGGTCTTTGGGTGGCTTGCCGTCGCGGGGTTTTTGTTGGCTACGCAAGGTGTTAGCACCCTGCGAGTCGGTAAACGGGACCTTCTGTTTCTGTTCTTTATGGGGTTGTTCGGGGTGGCGGGCTTCTATCTCTTCTACTTCTATACCGTTCAGGAGAGCACCATCGGGACGGCGGCGATCCTACTCTACAGTTTCCCGGCGCTGGTGGTGATCCTGGCGCGCCTCTTTCTTGGAGAGAGCCTGACGCCACCGAAGATACTGGCGCTGGCCCTGACGGTGGGAGGAATCTTTCTGGTCGCGGGCGCCTACGACCCAGCCAACCTCGAAGTGAGCCCCTTTGTTCTCGTCACGGGACTCCTGGCCGCGCTGTGCTTTGGTCTCTACCCGATCTTCGGCAAGCCCGTTACCGGGCGCTTGAATCCCTCGACCATCCTGAGCTACGCCTTGGGTTTCGGGGCTGGAATTCTACTCCTCGCCGCCATACCTACGCTCGACACGCTGACCGGGCTGGCCCCAGGCTACTACGCGCTGCTACTTTTGATGGCTGTAGCCCACACGGCCCTGGGTTACGCACTATACACCTTCGGGATACGCCGCCTGGAAGCTGGGCAGGCGGCTATCATCGCTACCATGGAGGCCGTGGTGGCGATGGTTTTAGGCGTAGCGCTACTAGGTGAGGCATTGACGTTCTTTAAGACTCTCGGTGGGTTGCTGGTACTTGCGGGAGCGGTATTGGCTCAGGTCAGGCTTCGTAAGCCTCGTCTTCGGGGCTACCCCGCCGGAGCAGAGCGTCCACGCTGAAGCGTCCCGTTGGGGCGAGGGCTATGTGCAGGCCGAGCGCCAGGAGCCCGAGGTCACGCGCAAATGCGGACCAAAGGCCGGGTTCTTCCGCACCCGTGGCACCGCCGAAGCAGCCGCAGTCGATCTCCAGCCCCCGCAAGACGCCCTGGAGCAGGGCGAGGATAAAGACGCCCATCATCGCGTTGGTGGCCCAGGCGGAGAACTTCGTAAAAAGCCCGACGATCAGGTACAGGCCGATTAGTATTTCCAGGTACGGTAGCCCATAGGCCGAGAGGCTTATAAACCACTCCGGCAGCGCCAACTCGTACGAGCGGATAGAGCTCGCGAGCCCACCGGCATCGAAGACTTTCGTAACCCCGGCAAACAGAAAAACGCCGCCGAGAACGAACCGGGAAACCAGGGTCGCATAAGAGGTGGAGAGAATATTCCGCACGACGGAGAAACGGTCTTGGCCTTTAGACTTCAAAGCGGTTAGTATGTTACCGCAAGATTATCGTAATGGCTAAAGAAGGATTTCTGCATGGCTCGCAATACTCTCTCTAAAAAAGGCCCCGGCAAGCCTCGAAAAACGCCATCCTCCGGTAACAATCGGATTATAGTTCTGGGCCTCGCCGGGTTCACGGCGCTCGCTATGGTCGTGATCGCGCTGGTCGCGGTTTTCAGCACCACCGGCAGCGGCAACGCGGGGAACTTCACCCCCAACACTGAAGGACTGCTGGAAGCTGGAACCCAGGCCCCGGACTTCACCACTGAGACTGTGGATGGTAGCGGGATCTCTTTGGGTGGCGGCGACTCCGAAGCCACCATGCTGGTCTTTTTCGCGACCTGGTGCCCGCACTGCCAGAACGAGGCCCCAATCATTAGCGATATGGAGAGTGAATACGAGAACCTGCGGGTCATAATGACCGGCATCGACAACACGCAGGGCGATAACCCGCAAAAGGTGCGCGGGTTTATGGATGAATACAGTATATCCAGCCCGGCGGTCTACGAGCCTTCTCTCGGGGTCGAGTATCAGGTTACCCGACGGTTTACTTTATAGACGGAAACGGGCAAATAGTGGCTGCGAATTCGGGGGAAGCCCCGAGGGAAGTTTACGAAGATTGGGCGGAGGAAGCCCTCAGCTCTTGATGGAGAGCCGGCAAAAAAGGAGAACGCCATGACGATAGAGTTCAATGGCAGCGGAGGCTACACGGTAGGGGTCGAGGAAGAGTTAGCCATCGTGGACGCCGCCACCGGCGAGTTGTCCCCAAAGATCGAGGAGATCATGTCTCGCCTCCCCGAGGATCTCGCGGAGCCTATCTCTTACGAACTATTTCAGTCGGTTCTGGAGACCAAAACCCCGGTATGCAACACAGCCGCCGAGGCCGCAGAACACCTGAGGGAGCTGCGCGGACGGGTCGGCTCTTGGGCTGCGGCCTGCGGCGCCTCCCTGGCCTCCGTCGGTACCCATCCTTTCTCCCGCTACCAGGACCAGAAGGTAACCGAGCAGAGGCGCTACGAGAAAGTTATAGAGACTTTGCGGTGGGTCGCCCAGCGCGAGGTTATCTTCGGGCAACACGTCCACGTCAGCGTGCCCGGCCCCGAAGAGGCGATCCTGTGCCACAACCGCCTCTCCGAATACGCGCCGTTCCTGCTGGCACTCTCGACGAACTCGCCATTCTGGCAGGGGATGGATACCGGCTTCGAGTCGAGCCGGGTCAAGATCTTCGAGACCTTCCCTCGCGCCGGGCTGCCCCCTGCCTTCCCCGACTACGAGGCATTCGAGGGATACGTGGACCTGATGGTCGATGCCGGGGCCATGGACGACTATACCTTCTGCTGGTGGGACGTGCGCCCACACCCCCAAATAGGCACCATAGAGCTCCGCATCCTCGACTCCCAAACAAACATCGACTCGGCCATAGCCCTCACCGCCCTTACCCAGTGCCTCGTTCATCGGATGTTAGAGACGGATACCTCTAACGAACCGTACAATAAGGCGCTGGCCGAGGAAAACCGGTGGCGCGCCTCCCGGCACGGCATGGACGCCGTTTTCTACAACGCTGAGAAAGACGTCCAGATCCCGGCCCGCGACGCGGCCCGCAACCTCGTAGAAGAACTGCATTCTCATGCCCAAGACCTCGACTGCGAAGACGAACTAGAAGGCATTATGAAGATAGTAGAGGGCGGTACCGGCAGCCAGCGCCAGCGTCAGGTCTACGAAGAGAGCGGCGACTTCCTGGACGTGGTCGCCTACCTTATAGAAGGAACCCGGCCCGCCCTGGCTGAGGAGCAGAGTTAAAGAAAGTCTGTTGGCGGTTCGGTTGGTTAGTAGTTCAACCACTCAGAACGAACGAGAGCAAGAATCCTACCGCCGTCGCCATCGAGTTGAGCGGGCGGCCATGCTCGAAGGCCTCGGGCATCAGGGTGTCGGCCAACGAAGCCAGTACCGCGCCCCCGGCGAAAGCTAATGGGAAGGCCAGGCTCTCCTCGGGGAATTGGGCGAATACCGCCCGGCCGAAGAGGACGGCGAGGGTGAGTAGCACGGCGGCGAGCGTCCAGACGCCTACCGCGAAGAACGCAGACCTACCACCGTGACGCATCGCGACGGCGCCGGCCAGCGCCTCGGGGAAGTTGGAGCAGAAGATGGCTACCAGCAACACGATGCTGCCGCCGCCGGAGAGCAGCGAGACGCCGAGCGCCAAGTTCTCCGGCACGCCGTCCAGCGTCACCGCTGCCAGGAGCGCGAACCCTACCGCCGCGCTGCTTCCAGGGCTGCCGCCACCGGAAGCGGTTTCCTCCAACCGCTCGGTCTGATTGGCTTCGGCCCCGGAGATGGTTTCGGCTGCCTCGTGGGGGAAACCGGGGACCTCTTCCGGGTCGCCGGCGCTCCGGGCGGCCCAGGAGTCGAGTGCGGTGTTGATGACGACGAAGGTCAGTCCCCCGGCAAAAAGACCGAAACCCGCGGGCCATATACCGCCGAGTTCGACGGCTTCGGGGAACAGCTCGAAGGCGAGGGCGGAGATCAGGGTGCCGCTCGCGAAGGCGAGCAGTACGCCGCTGACCCGGTGCGGGACGCTCCAATAGGCGCCGAGGGCGCCGCCGATGACCAGGGCGCTGGAGCCGATCAACCCGAAGATCAAAGCCTGTACCATCGCCGCAAACCTCCCTTAACTACCCCGACACCGGTTACTATCCGCCCAGCTTCCAGCCAGCATTGTAAACGGATTCCGTTGCTCCGCCCTCATTGCCGGCGCCTTTTCCGGCGTCCAGCTTAGTAGGACTCTTCGTAGATGGTAATTCTGTTGGTTTCCGGGTCCGGCACCACGTGAACGGCTCCTGAGCCGTAGGGCTCCCTATTCTGGTCCAGGAAGTAGCCGATAAGATCTATGCTTCCGACCCTGGCACAGTCCTCGCAATAGCGAGCCGCAAGTTCTCCGGGATCTACCCAGGTCTCTTGCATGAGCGCGATGGCGGCGGGAGTCGCACGTATTCCACCGACGTCCGTCATAGAATCTCTGAATTCCGCAAGCTCACGCTGAGTAGTATCGTTCAAGTTATACAAGGGCGCTCCGCTCACTCAAAGCCCAGACTCCAAACGCGGTCGAGGTCGTAGTTGGAGTAGGTGCGGAAGGCGACCATGGTCTCGGTGCGGGCGACGCCGGGTACCTGACCGATCTTCTCGGGCACTATCTCCGCCAGCCGCTCGAAGTCCGGGATGCGGACCATTGCTACGAGGTCGTAGGGGCCGGTAACGGAGTAGGCTTCGGTGACGCCTTCTATTTCGAGCATGGCCTGGGCCGCCTCTTGCACTCGCTCTTTCTCTGTCGTTACCAGCACTATGGCGGTTACCATGCAGACTCCTCTCTAAATTTTTCTAGATACCGAAAGTCAACCATCCGGTTAGGATATTGTTATCCGTTAGTTCTTCGTACTCTACCGGCCCGGCTTCCACAGTGATCTCCGCAGTTTCGTTCAACTCTCCGGGCCGGAAGCCACCAATCTCCACCGAAGCCGAGGCGCCATTGGGCTTTATGCGCCCGATGCTCTTCGAGTTTGCCTGGCGCTCGACCTGGGTGTCCAGCACCACTTCCACCGGAACGTCGGTCTCCGCCACTTCGCCGCTGTTGTTTACGGTAACGGTAAAGACGGGCTCTTGGGAACCGGATAGCACCACGGTTTCCCCCGCAAAGAGCTGCTGTCCGGCGACCTGTACACCCGCAACCTCCACACCGTGCAAGGCGTTCGGGTCCCCACGAGCTTCCGGCGTCGGCGCAGCGCCCGTCTCGAAGCCCAGCGCATCGTACTCCATGAAAGACTGAGGTTCCTTCAGGTAGTTGCGGTCTTGCTGCTGTCCCGCTTGTTCCAGGGCTCTCTCGGAGGCCGGGAAATAGTGGCCCATCGCAACGTTGTCGCTGGTCCTGTAATCTTCGATGGCTGCGGCGAGCGTTTCTCCGAAGTTTTCAGCATCTCCTGCGGCAGTCCGCTGAATACGCCCGGTCGCCGCGGCGCGAATGCCGAGGGTGCTGACCAGGTAGTTGTTCGCCTCCTCGAAATCCGGAGGAACCTCGTCGTTCTCCTGCGCCCGCTGGTAGAGCAGCCGGGATTCATCTACCGCCTGGCTCATCGCTTCCTCGTCCAGTCGCGCCGGGTCTCCGTCCGCCTGCCGCAAAAGGGGTTGCAACTTCTCCCGGCCCAGGTTCGAGGAATCCGTCAAGAGACTATTGGAGCTCATCACGTACTTTCGTACCTGCGTCGCCTCCTGGGTCGCCACGCAGCCCCGGGCGACGAAAAAGATAAAAAAGGCGGCCAAAACAAGGAATAGAAGCCCGCCCAGAACCGTGACCACCGGTGGTAGAGTCCTGCGTGCGGAACGACCTTGTGGACGGGCCGAACGCGAAGGACGCGTAGGACCTTGCCGAGGTGATTGTCTGCCTCGATCCCTTGGGGAATCTCTGTGACCCCTGCGCCCCATAGACTCCTCCCCCTGTACAGTGTGGGCGAGGGGGGACTCGAACCCCCACGTCCTCTCGGACACTAGGTCCTGAACCTAGCGCGTCTACCAATTCCGCCACTCGCCCGCGTGCGGGTTCCCGCAGGAACCGCTTGGAACCCTCGGAATTGTACCAGCAGTAAAGGGCTAAGGCTAACGGAAGTCGGGTGGTTTTGGCAATGAGGTTACGGGAAGCTATACAATACGTTTCAGGTGGCCGAGACACGCTACATCGAGGGCCAGTATCGTTACGAGCTGGCGGAGGTCGTGGGACGCGGCGGGTTTGGGACCGTGTGGCGGGCCCAAACGGCGGCCGGTGGGGACGTGGCGATAAAGATCATCCCAGTCTACAGTGCCGGAGAGCGTTCGCGGGCCTTGCGGGAAGGCCAGATCTCCGAGGACCTGTACCACGAGAACATAGTCGAGACGCTAGAGGTGATCCCCGGTCCCCATGAGGTCTACCTCGTGACGGAGTACGTCGAAGGCCAGCCGCTCGACGAGGCCGCCGAACTCTACGACGCAGACGAGATAATAGACTCCCTGGCCCAGATCCTGGAGGCCTTAGCCTACGCCCACGAGCAGGGAGTTATCCACCGGGACATAAAACCCCAGAATGCCCTGGTGGATGGTCATGGCGCGGTGAAGCTGACAGATTTCGGGGTCGCCTACCGGCCGGGTGATACCCGCCTGACGCAAGTAGGCTTCGCCGTCGGGACACCAGGCTACATCGCCCCGGAGCTCATAGACAGCACGGCCGCCCCCAGCGCGCTCTCGGACATCTACGCCGTCGGTGCGACGGCCCGCACCTTGCTGGCCCACTATCCGGACGACGTTCCCCCACTCCTCTCGGAGTTTATAAACCGCGCCACCTCACCGAACCCGATCCACCGTCCCCAAAGCGCCGGAGAGGCTCTCTACCTACTCACGGGCCGCCGGGTACCCAAAAAGAGCAGGAAAGGTGAGGACACGGTCAAGGTTCGGGAGCGTCGCTACTACGGGGCGTACGGGAAAAACTCGGATCAGGTCTTAAGGATTATCAACGGCTTGATCGCCGGCTGGCTCGGATACCTGGGGGCCGGACTCTTGCTGCTCGACGGGGCGTGGGCTGCTGGTGTCGCGGCGGGATTCGGCGTCCTCGGTTACCTTCTCCCGCGCCTCGCGGCCCTGGGCCTCCTGGTAGCTCTGGCGGTCGTGCTGTGGCGGAGCAATGTGGGCTTAGGATTTGCGGCCCTGAGTACCGTGTTTGGTGGAATATGGGTCGCGGCGGGTGGCGTTAGTCCGGGACTCGCCCGTCTACCTTTGGGACCGGTACTCGCCGTTCCTCTCGCCACCACGGTGGTCGGGGCCGCCGGGTTGCCGCTGCTTTTCGGCGCCCTAATGCGTCCTTTGGGGGCAGCGCTCTCGGCAGCAGCCGCGGCCCTGGCCCTCGTCGGCTACGACCTGACCTACGGCGACGGCGTAATGGATTACCTGGGACTTCAACTCGGCACGCTACCGCTAAGCATGGGAGTAGAAACGTTAGTGCAAAACGGACAAGCTTTACTCTTTTCTTACCCGGCACTAGTGTTGCAGGGTGCGCTTTGGGCCCTGATGGCCGGGGTTATCTCGGTGGCTGAGTGGTTGGGACGCCCCCTCGCCGGCCTCTTGATGGTGGTCGGCTGTGGGACGCTAGGATATATTTTGTTGACGTCCCAGACTCAAAGCCTCACCCAGGCAATGATTTCTTTAGGCGTCGCCGCTATAATATATGGGTTGATCAAGTACCTCGGTTCTCGGGCGAGAGGATAAGTTTTCTTTGGGTTTCTTGCAGAGCATAGAGAAACGGATGGAGTCACTCGTAGAAGGTGTGTTCGGTCGCGCTTTCCGGCGCCAGGTCCACCCGGTCGAGATCGCCAAGGGCCTCACCCGGCAGATGGACGAGGGCCGGATGGTCAGCGTCTCGCGCACCTACGCCCCAAACGACTTCACGGTACATCTCTCTGAGCAGGACAATGAATCTTTCGAAGCCTACCAACGCTCTTTGAGAGACGAGTTGATCCAGTACGCCTCGACCCACGCCGAGAATAAAGACTACCATCTCATGACCCCCCCAAGGATACGTTTCGAAGTCGAAGACTCGTTGCGTTTCGGGGAGTTCGGCGTAACCGCCCGGCTCAGTGGCGGGGAAGGTCCGCGTGATAAAAGCGCCCCGAGCGACACCTCCGGCCAGACACGCATCTTCCGTACAGAGACCGGCAAAGATGAATCGGCGGAAGCGGGCGGCACGGCGGCGATCAACGCTGAAGACGTAAAAAAGCACGGTCTGGCCCAAGAGGTACTTGGGCTGGAACTCGACGACCTGACGTATCCCCTCGAAGGTTCCGGGCCGTGGACCGTCGGGCGCTCCGAGAGCAACGAAATCACCATAGACGACCCGAATGTCTCCCGTAAACACGCCCAGATCTCCCGGGCGGACAACGGGTTCGTAGTAGAAGACCTCGGCTCCACCAACGGGACGCTACTCGGCGGCGCCCCGATAGACCGCGAGCGGATCGAAGACGGCGACGAACTCACTTTCGGGCAGCGCTCAGCCCGTTTTATCCGGCGGAGTGGCGCCCCCGGAAAGACGCCGAGAGGAGGAGCAGCTTCGGGGTACAGCGGGAATTCCGGGGAGAGGTAAGGAACATGCTGGAACTCGAAGTTCCCCTGTTGGCCGCGAAGGCTCTGTTGCTACTGCTACTCTTTGCTTTTATCTATTCTGTGGTGAGCCGTAGCATCGGCGACCTACGCCGTGTTCCAGACAAACCCGTTGCCAGCCCGGAGCGCCGAAACGGACAAAGACAAAGTTCCTACCGACGAGTCGTCTCTTCGGGGAAACCGGAGCTCGTGGTGGAATCGTCGGGTATTATGGCCTCGGAATTGCGGTTTCCCATAAACGACGTCAGCTCGACGGTTCTCGGCCGATCCTCCAAGAGCGATGTCGTGTTGAAGAGCGACGACTATGTCTCCGGTGAACACGCCTTTATCACCCGTCACGGGGGACTCCTCTACGTAGAAGACAACGGCTCTACAAACGGAACTTACGTGAACGAGCGTAAGACCGTGGGCGCTACACCACTCCGGGAAGGCGACAGTGTCCGCGTGGGCTCTACGACCTTCCGGTTTGTGGAGTAGCATCTAGGCAATGTTGTTTCTCGAACACTACGGCCTCACGGACGCGGGGAAAGTGCGCCAGAACAATGAAGACTCCCTGCTGGTAGGCGAGGGCCGGGACACCTCGCTCTTCGTGGTCGCCGACGGCATCGGCGGCTTCGAGGCCGGGGAAGTCGCAAGCTCCATCGCGGTCGAGACGCTCCGGGATCTGAACCCGGGGGATCCTTTTGACGATGCTATTCACGAGGCGAATCGCCGGATACTCTCCGCTGCCCGGGAAGACGAGAAGTTCTCCGGAATGGGTACGACGGTGGTGGCGATCCGCTTTGCCGGTACGGACGAGCATCCGGCCGCTGAGATCGCCCACGTCGGAGACTCCCGAGCCTATCTGCTGCGTAACGGCGAACTGAATCCGCTGACCGAGGACCACTCGCTCGTCGCGGAGTTGGTCCGCAGCGGGGACCTCACCCGCGCCCAGGCCGCCGAACACCCGCAGAAGAACCTCATCACCCGCGCCCTGGGGGCCGAAGAAGATGTGGAGGTAGATACGACCAGGCTTCCGGTCGAGCAGGGGGACCGCATCCTGCTCTGCTCCGACGGGCTCTCGGACATGGTCTCCGAAGACCGCATCTCGGAAGTCCTCTCCGAACCGTTGCAAGACCCCGAAGCCCCGGCCAGGCTCCTGCTCTCGGAAGCCCTGGAAGCCGGCGGGACGGACAACATCACCCTCGTTCTGGTAGACGTAAAAAAACAGGAGCGTCCGAGGGCTGAGCGTCGTAGGGAGCGGAGTTCGCGAAGCTCGCGCAACCTGCTCGACGAGGAGTCCGGCGGTACCCGAGAGATGCAGGCTATAAGTCCGACAGCGATGCAGGATTCCTCTACCGCTGCCGAACCCCGGAGCCGGCGGCGGGACAGGACGCGGAGCTCGTTCCGGCGGCGGTCGATGCGGGCGCGCAACAAGCGGCGGCGGGGAAGGCTGTACCCGCGCATACTTATGGGGTTCGTGCGCCTGGCCGCGGTTATAATAGTGGTGGTACTCTTGATCACGCCGTTCTACCTCTGGGGTTCGAGCCGTTACTATCTGGATTTCGAAAACAGCGAGGTCGTCGCTTACCGGGGGTTGCCCTACGAGGTGCTCAGTACACCGCTCAACGAGGAGTGGGATAGACCCGGCATAGAGCGGTCGGACGTCAAAACCCCCTACCAGCAGCGGATCGAGGAGAACCAGCTCCTAGACCAAGATGAGGTAGAAGAAATCCTGCAGAACTTGGAAAGCTAGATGACCCAGCGCGCCACACTGCCGATGGTCTTGGCCCTGCTGGTAACCACCGTCGGGTTCGCCACCCTCATCTTCGTACAAGAGGCGACGAGCCCACCCCTGATCTACGGCGCCTACTACGTCGGCGTGCTACTCGCCATCTACCTCTTCGTGAGGGTCTGGCTCCCCCACTCCGACGTTCTGCTCCTACCCATAATTACCCTGCTTACTGGCCTCGGGCTCGTCATGATCTTCCGCCTCACCTACAACGTCGAAGGTGTGGAGAACCTTGCGACCACCCAGGCGCTCTGGATACTAGTCGGTAGCGTCACCATGCTTTTTCTCGTGGTTTCCTTTCGCAACTACTATTGGATTTTCGAGTACAAGTACCTTTTTGCGGTCGCGGCGCTGGCCCTGATCCTGCTAACCTTCACCCCTCTGGGGTACGAGGTGAACGGAGCCCGGCTTTGGGTGAGCCTGGGTCCGGTTAGTTTCCAGCCCTCGGAGTTCGCCCGCCTCGCGTTAGTCATCTTCTTCGCCGGATATCTGGCCGAAAAACGCGACTTGATGGCGGCGACCAGCCGCAGCTTTCTCGGAGTCCAGATCCCGTCTCTCAAGTACTTCGGTCCGGTTGCCGCCGTCTGGGCGATCTCGCTGGGGCTCTTGGTGTTCGAGAAAGACCTGGGGAGCAGCCTACTCTTTTTCGCCGTTCCACTGTTGATGCTCTACGTGGCGACGGGACGTCTCGCGTACGTGATCCTGGGCAGCCTCCTCTTCTCGGTGGGAGCGTTCGTGGCGTACCTGCTCTTCGGACACGTCCAACTACGGGTACGGACCTGGCTCGACCCCTGGCAAGACCCTAACGGGGACGGGTTCCAGATCATCCAGAGCCTCTTTAACATCTCCGACGGCGGTATTTTCGGTACGGGCCTGGGCGAAGGTTTCTCCCAAACGATCCCCGAGGTACAGACGGACTTTATCTTCGCCACTATAGCCAACGAGCTGGGGCTCATGGGCGGGACGGTGGTGCTCCTGGCGTTCCTGATCTTCGTCTACCGGGGCATCAAGATCTCCATGCTCGCCGCCGACGACGCCTCGAAGCTCCTGGCGTTCGGCCTGACCTCGATGTTCGCCATCCAGACAATGGTAATCGTCGGGGGAGCGACAAAGGCGATCCCGCTAACCGGCATCACCTTGCCGTTCGTCTCTTACGGTGGCTCCTCGGTGGTCGGCAATTTCATCCTCACGGCGTTCTTGCTGATAATCTCGGAGAAGGCGGGAAAGAGAATCGTCGAGGAGCAAGACGAATACCAGGGGGCCTTTTGAACGCCCATCTCCGTCGTACGTTCTACATCTTCGCGGTGGGTTTCGTAGTCCTGGCGGGCGTGCTCGTCTACTGGCAGGTCTACGCTCAGGAGTCGCTGGCCAACAACCCGGCCAACAACCTCCAGACTCGTAAGGACATCTCATCTCCGCGGGGCTTGATCCTGGCCGGCGATGGAGAAACGGTGCTGGCCAAAAGCGACCCCCGTGAGAGCGAGACCGGAACTATTTACGACAGGAGTTACCCGGAGGGGGCCCTCTACTCCAACATTGTCGGCTACTGGAGCACAAAGTACGACAAAACCGGCATAGAATCTGGCGAGAACACTACCCTGTCTGGGAACGCCGGAGACCCCGAGACCATCGACGAGCTACTAAACCAGATGTCCGGGGGGCCGCAGCCCGGCAACAACGTGGTCCTGACCATAGACCCGGAGCTGCAGCGGGTCGCCTACGAGGGGCTCGCGGAGAGCAACACCGGACGGGGCGCGGCCGTAGCCCTGAACCCCAAGACCGGAGAAATTCTCGCGCTCGCCACCTATCCTTCGTACGACCCAAACAACATAGATGAGAATTTTCCCAAGCTCCGGGATGCTCCGGACTCGCCCCTGCTGAACCGGGCGACCCAGGGTCTCTACCCACCGGGCTCGACCTTTAAGGTGATAACGGCCGCCGCCGCGCTGGAGGACGGGGTAGAACCTGATAGGAAGTTCTTCGACAACGGGACCTTCGAAACGCCCGGCTATACCGTACGCAACTACAAAAACGAGGACCACGGGGAAGTTACCTTTACGCGGGCATTGGTTATCTCCATAAACGCGATCTTTGCCGAGGTAGCGGTAGACATCTTGGGACCGGAGAAGCTGGTGGACACGGCCCAGCAGTTCGGCTACGGCGACGAATACGAAAACTTTCCGCTGCCGGTGAGCGCGAGCGACCTCGGGCCGCCGGTCTCCGAGTGGCTCCCCGGGTACACGGCCCAGGCGGCCTTCGGCCAGGGCGCGGTGGTCTCCAACGTCTTCGAGATGGCGCTCGTGGCCGCGACCGTCGCCAACAAGGGGGAGATGATGGAGCCTCGGGTAGTCAGTGAGATCCGGTCCCCCGACGGCGTCCTCGTCGATAAGAGCGCGCCCAGCGTCCGGGAGAACGTGATGCCGGAGGAATCAGCCAACGAACTCGGCAATATGATGGAGGCGGTCGTGACCGAGGGCGGACTCGTCCAGGCCCAACTCGGCGACGTAAAGGTAGCTGGCAAGACCGGCACTGCGGAAGCTCCACCGGACTTCCCGCATTCCTGGTGGATCACCTACGCGCCAGCCGAAGATCCGGAGATAGCCGTGGCCGTCATGGTCGAGAACGGCGCCACCATAGATGAGGAAGGCAACGCCGACACGCCCGCCATCCCAATCGCCGCAGATATCATGGCGGCGCACTTAGACGTAGAAGTCGGGCCTGCCCCGCAACCTACCGCCCCGCCGGCTTCGCAACGGCCGCCGGGCGAGCAACCAGCCCAGCCGCCGAGCAACCCGTTACAGGAGTCGCAGCAACCGCAGCAGACGCCTTTCCAGCAACCGGACCAGCAACCCGTTCAGCCGGTCCAACCCCCCGAACAACAACCAGTTCAGCCGCCGGTTCAGAATCCGGGCGGTTGAGGATATAATGCCTCCAATGCAGCAGTTCGTGGACAATCGCTATCGGCTGGAAGAGACCCTCGGCAGCGGGGGCATGGCCGACGTTTACCTGGCCCACGACGATATTCTGGACAGGACCCTCGCCCTCAAGGTCTTGAGCAACCGCTACGCGGACGACGAGGAATTCATCGAGCGTTTTCGTCGTGAAGCCCAGAACGCCGCCTCGCTTTCCCACCCGAATATCGTCTCGATCTACGATCGGGGCGAGACCGAGGACGGTACCTACTACATTGCAATGGAGTATTTACCCGGCGGCACTTTGAAAGATCGGGTCGTTAAGCGCGGTCCCCTGCCGGCCCGGACGGCGGCGGCGGTGGCGCTCCAGATCGCCGAGGCCCTCAAGGCCGCCCACGACAGCGACGTGGTCCACCGGGATATAAAGCCGCACAATATCCTTATCACCGAATCCGGCGACATAAAAGTGACGGACTTCGGCATAGCCCGCGCCGCGTCATCCTCCACGATGACGAAGACAGGCTCTATCCTGGGTACGGCCCACTACCTCTCGCCGGAGCAGGCGATGGGCGAGCCGGTAAGGCCGCAGAGCGACCTCTACTCACTGGGTGTGGTCCTCTACGAGCTGCTTACCGGTGAACTTCCCTATGACGCCGAGACGCCCATCGGAATCGCCATGAAGCACGTCAACGGGGAGATGCATCCGCCCATAGAGGTAGACTCTTCTATTCCCGCCGGCATAAACGCTGTGGTAATGCGGCTGCTCGCCCGGAACCCCGAAGACCGCTACTCGGACGCGGCAGCGCTCATAGCGGACCTCGAACGGGTGAGCGCGGGTCTCGACCCCGAGGACACGGGAACCCAGGAGATGACTCGCGTCATGCCGCCCGCAGTTCCTCCCCAGCCCCCGCGTAAGGTACAGAAAAGCGGTGGCGGAGGTTTTCGTAGGTTCCTGCCCCTCGTGCTGGCGCTACTCGCCTTGTTGTTGTTGGCCGGGCTTGCCTGGGCCGGCTATAGCTTGCTTGGTAGCGATGAGGAGCCAACCGGACCACCGGCGCCGGCCATGATCCAGGTTCCGGATCTGCAAGGAAAGACGCTGGACGAAGCCCGCCAGGACGTTGGAGAAAATTTCGAGATCACCGAAGACGGTAAGGAAAATAGTAGCCTGGCAGAGAACACGATACTCAGCCAGGATCCGGGGCCAGGAGGACAGAGAGAAGAAGGCTCCGAGATCGGGGTTGCCGTCGCGAGTGGCCAGAACGAAGTGCCCTCCGTTAGAGGCAGCACACTCGCCGAAGCACGCGTCACCCTCGAAGAAGCCGGTTTCGAGGCAGAGGTAAAGAAGAGTGAAAGCTCCGCAGGTCAAGAGGGCCGGGTAACAGGTCAGAATCCCGAGGCCGATAGCGCCGCCGACGTTGGCTCCACGGTCGAAATCACGGTCGGTACCGGAGTATCGAACGTGGAGGTTCCCGACCTCTACGGCATGTCCCTCGACGAAGCGGCGGCGTCGGTTCGAGACGCCGGGCTAACGTACAGCGGTAACGATACCGCTCCCAGCGACGAGGTGGACGAAGGCAACGTCATCTCACAGAGTATCGAGGCCGGAGCCACTGTAGAGCCCGAAACTGCGGTGGGAGTAAGGATTAGCTCGGGGCCGGAGTTGATCTCGGTGCCCAACCTTTATGGTTACACACTCGACGAGGCCGCTGCGGAGTTAGAAGGTCTCGGGTTACAGCTCGGCGGCAATGATAGCGCTGCCAGCAATGATATAGCGGAGGGTGAAATTATAGGCCAGAGCTTCGCGGCGGGGACCACAGTAGAGCCCGGTACGGAAGTAGGCGTCACGGTCAGCTCGGGGGCGGAGTCGGTCTCAGTACCCAACCTCTCCGGCTCCACCCCCAGCGAAGCCAAAGCTGCGCTGGAGAGCGTAGGACTAAAGCTCGGCGGCAGTGACGAAATCGCGAGCAATGATGTACCAGAGAACGGTATCATCTCCCAAAGTGTCGCGGCCGGAACTACAGTAGAGCCCGGTACGGAGGTAGGCGTCACGGTCAGCTCGGGGGCGGAGTCGACGCAGGTGCCGGACGTAATCGGAGACGACTTGCAGCAGGCGCAGACAAAGATCACAAACGCAGGCTTTACTTACAATGCCCTAGCATCCCAGGGTACTCAGTGGCCCGCAGGAACGGTCCTGTATACAGACCCTCCCACCAACGCGCAACTCGATCCAGGCTCCGAAGTCACCATAGGCTACAGTGCGGGGCCATCGTCGGGATCCAACCAGAACAACCAAAACGGGAACAGTCGGCGCCAGAACAACCAGAACCGGAACAATTAAAACAGCAACGCCCGCAAAAAAGCTTTAGGGCGCAAATAGAGACAGCTAGTCCTAAGACTCTCCCAGAATTTCGCGCCGTACGTAATCTTCTATCGCTTCGGCGGCCACTTCTTCCGGGGGAGCTACTTCTATAAAACTGTGCCGACCCAGAGCATTTTCTTCCAGCCAATCTTCGTTTGCCGGCTTGGTGTACTCCAGAGAGTAACCGGTTTCATAGTACACGGTGAACAGTTCGCTCGTAGGAAGCTCGACCACTAAAATCGGGTATTTTCCAGGCGATTTAGCCCGGACCTTGACGTATTCTACCTGTTTGTTATCTGTCATGAGAGTAGTTTATATGAAGCCTTCTGGCATGGGAAGGGCTTCTAGAGGGCGAAGCGGCCATGATAAAATTTTCCCGTATGAAGACGATATACGACATTCGCATCCGCGGAAGGAGTCCTGATGTCAGATCCCACACCCAAAGACGAAGAAATTGAGGCTGGGGCGTTAGATGAGGCCCAAGATGAAATACCCCTGCAACAGCTCCCACCCAACAACTTGCCGGAGGAGCTGCTCCGGCGCAGGCTAGGACGACTAGATACCCGCCGGGCATTGGCGGGGCTTTGTAAGAGCGTACCGGGATTAGATGAAGTGCTCCTGCCACGCGGTATTCAGGCTGACGCCCTGACCCGCAAGACCGGCGGCAGCGCCCAGATGGTGCGGGGGTTATCCCGCCGCATAATTCAGGATGCGGCTGCGTGGGGAGCATTCCGTACGGCTGTGGGGGAGCAAATACCACCGGAAACCTTTGAATCTTTAGGGGATCTATCCCAGGACAACCTCGAAGAAGCGGCTTCCGCCCACACCACGGAGAGTTTGCTACTCGCGGCTCTAACCGACGGCCAGGACGGGACGGACGGGATCTTAGACCTTCTTATAGAACGCTGGAAGGAAGAGAACCAACAAGCTGAAAAGCAAGCCACAGAAAACGCCCAAGCCAAGGAGCTAGAAGACCAGCTAAAAGACCTCAAACGCGAAAATGAACAGCTCTCGTTTTCGGCGCGGGTCGCCAACGAGCGGGCCGCCGCCCTCTCCCGCGAGGTCGAGGTGCTTACCGGAGAACGTCAGGGTGTCTCCTCCCGGGCAAAACAAGCCGAGCAGCGCGCCGAGGAAGCCACGGAAATTCGGCAGCAGTTAGACGACCGGGTTGCGGAATTGGAGCGCCGTAGCGCACATCTGGAGCGGGCTTTGGAGAGCGAGCGAAAGTCCTACGCAACGGCCGCTGAACGCGTAGAAGGGTTGCACGAGGAGTTGGGCCGCGTAGCCGCCGAGCGGGACCGTATACAGGATGCCCTGGAGAACGCGCGGTTCACTGACAAAGGCTTCGGGGATCTTCTCGTAAAGGCGGTTAAGAATGAGGTGAACGCACTGCCGAACACCGTGGATTCCTCGGCCCGCGCAGCCCAACTGCTGGAGTTTATGAGCAAGGTGCTCGCCGCCCAAACCGACCTGCGCGAGCCTCGTTCGACCCGGCGAACCAAAAAGTCGCGCCCTGCCCCCGAAGAAACCGAGGACAAAGACCCTTCTTTAGTAGTGCCGCCGGAAACGGATAACGGTATTTCCGGCGGCGCGGCCACTCTGACGGCCGAAGTTTACGCAAAGCCTCGTCCGACACTCTCTTTTAGGGCTTTGGGGGGTGCGGGAGAAGTTGGCGGCAGCAGCCACCTGCTGGATTTCGGCAAAGAGCGGGTGCTGGTGGACGCCGGGACAAAGCCTGACGGACGGGGACCGGCGGCCCCAAACTTTAAAAACCTTGAAAAACTAGACGCGGCGGTCATAACCCACGCGCACCTGGACCACTGCGGGGCTTTGCCGCTTCTGGTGAGGGACCGGCCGGATCTGCCGATCTACTGTACGCCACCGTCGGCCCGCCTTATCATCTCCGCCCTAAACGACCACGCGGCGATGGGTGGCGGTGTTTCCGGCGGGGCCCCTATACACGAGGTCGGCAAACGGCTCGTGCCGGTGCCTTTCGGCAAGCCTTTGCAGGTAGGAGACGCGCAGATCACACTTACCGAGAGCGGACATATTTTAGGGGCCGCGAGCGTACTTCTGCAATCGGGGACGACGACGGTGTTTCATACGGGGGACATCTGCATGGAGGATCACTTCTCCATCCCGTCGGCGCGGCTACCGGAGGTGGAGGACATAGACCTCTTGATCATGGAGGCTACCCTGGCGGATAGGCAGTTCGAACCGTTCTCCGAATCCGTAAGAACGATGGTAAACGTCATAAACGACACGGTCCAGAAGCGGGAGGGCACGGTACTCATCCCTACCTATGCCCTGGGTCAGGCGCAGGAGATCATCCTCGGCCTCAAACACTACGGTCCGGAGTATGGACTGGACAAGGATGTCTTTATCTACGTGGACGGCTCGGTCGTCACGACCTCCGAGCGGCTCTACGCCGAACAGCTCGGCTACATGAAGCCCTACCTGCAGCACAGCGACCCTCGCGAGCTGTTCTTCTCGGAGAACATCCGGGCCGTCTCAAACGATGACGCCGCGAGGGAACGAATACTCTCGAACCCGTGCGCCATTATCGCGTCGCCCGTGACGATGCAGGGTGGCGCGTCTGCGTTCTACCGGAAGAGGCTGGAGAACGACAAAGAGAACGCGGTTATTCTGCCATCCAACGCGGAAGCGGCTTACGGTGCCAGCCGGGTCCCGGGAGAGGAGGAAGAGTGGCGCGTCGAGCGGGTCGGCTTCGCGGCCCACTGCACCCAGGATGAGTTGCTCGGAATTACGGAGAAGTTAAGCCCGCGTCAGATCATCCTGATCCACGGTTCCAAGCGCCGCATTAGCGACCTGGCCTATCGCCTATCCCCGGACCACAAGATCCATACCCCCGCCGTCGGGGAGACGGTCCGCACCGTCCTCTAATGCCGTTGGCGCTGCCAGAGGTAACGGTTCTACACGACAAGCGCGGGGAACGTCCGGAGAACGCCGTCGGCGCCGGAGAGTTCTGGTACGAGCCGGAGATTTGGACGTTGGGTGGCCTCTCTCCCACCGCCCGTGTCCTCTATGCCGGACTCTGTTCCTTTCTGGGGCCTGGGGAGATCAACCGCCACGACCTCCGCAGCAACCTCAAATCCAGCACCGATGGAGAGATAAGCGAAGCGTTCGATGAACTGGTCCAACATAAATTACTGGAATCTACGTCGTGGGGCTTTGTGGTCTACTCGGTGGAGGAGTTCAAGATCAACGAGGGAAACGCAACGTCGTAGGAGAACTCTTACCGCCCAGAAGCTCGGATAGCGTGTACGGCTCCACCGACCACCTCCGGCCTGCTCCGCCCGTGGTCCCCGCGAGGTCCACGAGCCGTCCGAGTATCCGCAAGCAAAAACCATGAATAACCTCATCCGGGTCGTCCACCTTCCCGCGGGCCTGGGCCACGAAGAGTCCTTTTGTCTTCCAAACGCCGTCCCGATAGACGGCGAAGGTCTGGCAGACATCCTCACCCGCTGCTGACGACCACCCGAGAATACGTCCCGAGTAGCCGGAAGGGTCGAGGCTATAGCGGCTCAACTCTTCGTGCAGGAGATCCTCGTCGGTCTCCGCCGCAGCACCCCGCAACACCCCGAACGTCACCTCGGATTCAGCATCCGGTCCCGCCGTAACGCTCACGTTGATCACGTCTTTCGTGTGCGCCACCTCCATCTCGAACCCGGCTTGTCTTCCTAGGATCACCGTATATTCCAGCCCGGCGAAGAGGCGTGCCGCGAACCTTAGGGTTTCTTCTTCCGCCTCACGGATCAGGACCAGCGAACGGTCGGCCTCCTCCCGATAGCGCCGGAGCCGGGTGTGCGCGCTGTCCTCGAAACTCAACGGTTCAGTCTCTCGCCAGCAGGAGGCGGATCAGGCGGTCCGTCAGGCCGGGAAACAACGTCGTACCCGCAACAAATAGCCTGTCTGAGAAACGCACATACACGTCCCGACCCCCTTTCTCGGCAGCTCGGACTATCTTCTCGGCGACCCTGTCGGGCGTGACACCAGGCGGACGCCAGCCACGCTTCTCGTCCCGCGTACGGCGAGAGTTGTCCCGGAAGGCGGTACTAGTTGTGCCGGGATATACGCTGGTTACGGCGATGCCACGTTTCGCTACCTCGACCCGCAACGCATCCGTGAGGCCGTTGAGGGCGAACTTGCTCGCACAGTAGCCGCCGACCTTCGGGATAGCGCGTTTGCCGACCACGGAGGAGACGTTGATGATGTGTCCGCCGGATTTCATGTGCGGTAGCGCGGCCTGGATGCAGTTCAGAGGCCCAACCACATTCACCTCCATCACGTCCCGCAGGTCCTCGGCTTTCAACTCCTCCACCCGTCCCGAAAGTCCAAGTCCCGCGTTGTTGACGAGTATGTCCGGCACACCGTACTCATCCACTGCGCGCTCGATCATGCTCTCCACCGAGTCCCGGTCCGCAACGTCGGTCTTTACGGCCAGCACACGACCACCGGAAGCCTTCAGTTCCCTCTCCAGTTCGCCCAACTTTTCTAGATTCCGTGCAGCGACCACGACGGCAGCCCCACGTGAGGCCAGAGCCCGGACCGTAGCTTCTCCAATACCGCTAGAGGCTCCGGTTACGATTGTCACCTTGCCTTCCAAAGACAAATCCATACCAGTATCTTATCGAGATATATTGGTCGTGTTGGAAAAGCCCGAAAATCTTTAACGAAGCGACAGCAATCACTCCCACGATAGACATACCCATGATGACTCGCTGCCCAGAATCTGCTAATTTGTTAAGCAACTGGTTTAGTCTGCATTAGACAATTAGGACTCTGAGCGCTGTAAGAGGGAGAGGGATTGAGCGAAACTGTATTTACCAAGGTTGACTATGACCTGAATGCGCTAGTCAAGTACATTGGCTTGGATGATATCGGATTGCCGGACATTCAACGTCCTTTTGTCTGGAAAAACGCCAAAGTTCGTGATCTGTTCGACTCGATGTACAAGGGCTATCCGGTTGGTTATCTGCTCTTCTGGCAGAACTCTTTTAGAGAAGATACTCGTGTCATCGGCACCGATAGCAAGCAGAAGCCACCACGTTTGATGATCGTAGATGGCCAGCAGCGGCTGACCTTGTTGTACGCCGTTGTGAAAGATGTGCCTGTTTTTCGGGACAACTTCGAGAGCGAGCGGATTCAGATAGCCTTCAATCCATTGGAAGAGAAATTTGAAGTAACAGATGCGGCTATTCGTCGCGACAAGGTATTTATTCCGGATATATCGTTGCTTTGGAGTGAGAAGACCGATCTTTTCGAAGTAGTGGATGATTACTTGGAAGGGTTGAGTGCTTCTCGTGAGGTAAGCGAGGAAGAGCGAAAAAAAATTCGCAAAGCCATCAGTAAACTTCACGGGCTAGTGAATTTCCCCTTTACGGCTCTTGAGCTAGCAGCCGATATTAACGAAGAGGCAGTCTCGGATGTCTTCGTGAGAATCAACAGCAAGGGTACGCCCCTGAATCAAGCTGACTTTATCCTCACCCTGATGTCAGTGTTCTGGGGTGAAGGCCGCGCCGCTCTAGAAAGTTTCTGCCGAGATGCGCGTACACCGTCGAAAGGTGAAGCTTCACCATTCAATCATTTCATAGAACCATCGCCAGATCAGTTGTTGCGCGTCGCTATTGGGGTGGCATTCAAGCGCGCTCGACTGAAATATGTTTATTCGATTTTGCGTGGTAAAGATCTCGAGACCGAGAAGTTCAGCGAAGAACGTCGAGTTCAGCAGTTTGATCTCCTCAAGAACGCGCAGGACAGAACTCTGAATCTTCAGTATTGGCATGATTTCATGAACTGCATCCGGCAGGCTGGATTTAGAAGCGGAAAGATGATCAGCTCGCAGAACAATCTTATCTTTTCTTACATTCTGTATCTAATAGGACGCACGGAATACAAAGTGGCGGAGTTCGATCTACGACGAACGATTGCCCGCTGGTTCTTCATGTCGAGCGTCACAGGTCGTTTCGCCAGTTCTCCAGAGTCGGCTATGGACTTTGACCTTGCGCGGTTGCGTAACGTTGGTACGGCAGATGAATTTGTTCAAATGCTCAATCACGTTTGTGACATTACGCTCACGAGCGATTTCTGGAGCGTTTCTCTGCCAAACGACCTGGCAACCTCGTCACCGCGCAGCCCTTCACTGTTTGCGTACCATGCAGCCTTGGTCTTACTGGATGCGCGAGCTTTATTCTCCAAACTCCGGGTTTCCGAATTGCTAGACCCTGCTTTGCAAGCGAATCGTTCGGCGGTGGAGCGTCATCACTTGTTCTCAAAGGGCTTTCTGAGCACACTAGGGATCACAGCGACACGGGACACCAATCAGATCGCCAATTACGCACTGGTGGAGTGGGGGGACAACGCTCGAATATCGGATCAAGCACCAGCGGATTATCTGCCGGAAATGAAGGCGCGGTTCGGTAGCAATGACCTAGAGCAAATGTATAAGTATCATGCACTGCCGAATAACTGGGAGCACTTAGAATACGGTGAGTTTTTGGAGAAGCGCCGTGAGCTGATAGCCCAGGTGATCTCTGAAGGCTACGCTACCCTGATCGCCTCCGAGATTGAAGAAGATACTGACGCATCAGACTTTGACTTGTCTCAGATGATGATGGATGGTGAGTCGGAGGCTGTAGAGTTCAAATCTACTTTACGTGTCAATCTCCATACCGGTAATAAGGACCCGCGTATGGAGATTGCAGTGCTCAAGACATTGGCCGGGTTTCTCAATACCGACGGTGGTACGCTGATTGTTGGCGTGTCTGATAACGGTAATGCAATGGGAATACAAACCGATAATTTCCCCAACGAAGACAAAATGAGTTTACACTTGGTGAATATCGTGAAAAGCCGCATGGGTGTACAAGCAATGACCAATCTCCATGCTCATTTCGAAGATTACGCCGATTGCCGAG
Source organism: Rubrobacteraceae bacterium (assembly GCA_965214475.1). GTDB lineage: Bacteria > Actinomycetota > Rubrobacteria > Rubrobacterales > Rubrobacteraceae > SIRX01. Next base: position 2,149,956 of record OZ243953.1, read on the forward strand.
TGATGGTGGTGAAAGGCAAAGGAGCACCTTCTCCAGTCTTCGTAAAAGACGGCGACATGGAATGATTCTACATTCGTACTGGACCTTCCACTACCGAGCTGAGTGCGAGCCAGACGCAAGAATACATTAAACAAAGGTTCAAGGTATGAAGTACCGTGCCTCAATTAAACAGGGCGAAGATGGGAGGCACGTAACGACGTAACGAAGGAGCCGTCTCTACTTGGCTGCATTTCAGTTTCGTAAGCTGGGCTAGCTGCCAAGCAAATTAGGGAGACCTATCCATGCAGTTCAACGGTAGCATCGTTAACGAAAGAGAGGCACTGGCCACCTGTTTTGGACGACTGTACCTCGGTAGCGGACAGGTCGTCCGGTCCATGACTCGAAGCGTGGCGCAGATGGCGGGTGATGAGGAGCGCCTGGTCTCCTACTTACGCGAGAGCCTCAGCCTCAGCGAGGAGACGCTGGACGACTTCGTCGCCAAGAACCGTGAGCAGCATCCGGTCGAGCCGGATCTCAACCCGGGAGGGCGTTTGATCTATGTGGACGACGGAGAGTTCGGGCGAATATTCTGTGACGCTGACGGGTGGAACCGGTTCTGCCAAATGTTCCCTAAGTCGGACGGCACGCTCAGGTTCTCCCGGGTTGGGCTCAACCGGAGCGTGACGCAAGCGGTACTCTACGCCGGACAACAGTTCGATTGGGGAATAGGATCCGGCGGCTACTGGCTGCTGACGAAATCCGATGGAGAGTGGCAGAAGGCTGGCAGGGCCGGAACCTGGATCTCATAGAAGAGAGGAGAGGTAGACTCTAACTGGCAGACCACACCCTGCGGAGGCAGAAGCGACGCGGCAAAAGATGGAAGAAGTGAACCGGGTGCGAGCCGCAGTCGCCGATACGGAGTCGGTAGCCATTGCGCAGATCGCCTTAGCCGTAGCGGAACGGCTGGAGCGGGGAGGTAAACTCATAGCCTTCGGAAACGGCGGTTCGGCTACCGACGCGAACGACCTGGTTGCAGACTTTGTGGCGCTGGCGCCGGGCTTCGATCTACCACGTCTTGCGAGGTCTTGTGGAAGAGCTTGTAAGTCAGAGGCGTTAGCTCACCTGTGCGAACAGCTATACTGGCAACGTGGCAGACTCACACAAAATCCTCGTCGGGGTAACGGGCGGTATCGCAGCGTATAAGGCGCCAGGCGTGGTCCGCCGCCTGAGAGAATCCGGCCACGAAGTGAAGGCAGTCGCCACCAACGCTGCCTTTCACTTCATTCCCGAGGAAACTCTGTCTATCGCAGCCGGAGGTCGCATCCACACGGATAAGACGTGGTGGGATAAGTCCGGCCGCGTAGAGCACGTGAGCCTCGCTCGCTGGGCGGATCTGGTACTCGTGGCACCGGCGACCGCCGACGCGATGGCCCGCGCCACCATCGGCCTGGGTGACGATCTTCTCTCCGCCACTATCCTCGCCGGGGCGAGGAAAATACTGTGGGCGCCAGCCATGAACCCAGAGATGTGGAGCACTTTCGCCACTCGCCGCAACGTCGAAACGCTGGAGAGCTGGGGCCATCATTTTGTGGGACCGGAAGAAGGCTTGATGGCGTCCGAAGAGGAGAAGCCGGGTGTAGGTCGGCTTGCAGAGGAAGCCGTGATAGTGGACGCGGTAGAGAAAGCTCTTTCAGACTAACCGTAGTCGGGATCTCCCCACATCATGCTCATTACACCGAGGAACATTCTATACGCCGTCCCGTAGTCGCCGTTCGTCCAGGAAACCCGCCGATCGCCCGTGCGTGTGATCTCCGGGAACCGCAAGGTGCTGGACGCGAGGTTCGCCGTCGAGAACTCTACCGTGAAAGTGTACGGAGGCTCCAAAACGTAAGACTCCATCTCCCCCACTCCCCGTACCGCCGACTCTGCCGCTTCCCGGATGCGCTGCTGGGCAACCTCCGGGACCAGGCACCGGGCCGTGTAACGGTCTATAGATATTTTGACCTGAGCTGTTTTCACACCGGAATGGAGGCCTTTCGCCTCTTTGCACGTTACATCGCCACCGGTCACCAGGCCTATCGGGATGCTCTCTGTACCCGCTAGCGCGGCGTTCATGCGGGCCTCGCTACACGACTCGCCGTTTAGCGAAACTTCGATCACTTCTGTGGGCAAGCTGTACGTGTGACTCAGGATGCCGTCCACACCGGCACGGGCATGGTATCCGACGAAGAAGACCACGTCGGCCCCGTGGAAACCTTCCATCATGCTCATGAGCTTGCGGTTGCCGATAATGATCTCCGCCCGCGGGTCCAGCTCTTCGATGAGTACGTTTTTCATGCCATCGTGGGCCTCGTTTACCAGAAACTCCGTAGCTCCGGCTTCTGCGGCGCCTTCGATGGCGGCGTTTACGAAAGCGCCCGTACTCAGAGCGGCCGGGGACCACATCGTCCGGCCTTGTTACTCCGGTAACGCCCTCCATATCCGCCGAGATGTAGACTCTCATTTCCGTTCTCCCCCAGTAAGTTCTGTCCGACTACAGTCTACTCCAGTCCGGTCGCCAATCTTCTAAGGTAGACTTTCTGAAACCTTCTACTTTAGAGGGAGAATGTACAAATAGGCGTGACGGTAGAAATTTTGTTCGTCCTGGTGCTCGTTTTGGTCAACGGGATATTTGCCATGTCGGAGGCTGCCCTGATCTCGGCGCGAGACGCCCGGCTTCAAGAGATGGCGGATAAGGACGACGTTCGTGCGCAAGCGGCGCTGGACCTGATCGACGAGCCGAACCTCTTTCTCTCTACGGTGCAGATCGGAATCACCCTGGTCGGCGTGCTGGCCGGCGCCTTCGGCGGCGCGACCATCGCCGTGCCACTGGCGGATATTATCGAAGGAGTTCCGTTGCTCGCACCGTATGCTCCGGTCGTCAGCGTGGGTATCGTCGTAGTGGTCATCGCCTATCTCTCGCTAATTTTGGGGGAACTCGTACCCAAACGGCTGGCGCTAGGCAACCCGGAGAAGGTCGCCTCCACTGTAGCCCGCCCGATGCGCCTGCTCTCCCGAATAGCATCGCCGGTGGTCAGCTTCCTGAGCTTTTCGACCGACGCGGTGCTCAAGATCCTGCGGGTACGTCCCGGCGAGGAACCACCCGTCACAGAGGCGGAGATCGGCATTCTTATAGAACAAGGAGCGCGGGCCGGCGTCTTCGAAGAGGCCGAAAAGGATATGGTCGGACGCATATTCCGGCTCGGCGATCTCCGCGTCACCGCCCTCATGACGCCCAGACCTGACGTAGTGTGGCTGGACATCCTGGACGATCCGGACGAAAACCGGCTCAAGATAAGCGAAAGTGTTTATTCCCGCTTTCCGGTGTGCCGGGGCGGCATAGACGAAGTCGTCGGTGTAGCGCGAGCAAAGGATCTGCTCATCCGCCGGCTGGATGGTGAGAGCCTGAACCTCGAACAAGACTTACGCAAGCCCCTCTACGTGCCGGAGAGCATGTACGCCTTTCGGGTTTTGGAGCTGTTCAGGAGAGTCGGAGAACCGTTAGCGCTCGTGGCCGACGAATACGGAGAGATCGAGGGCGTAGTAACGCTAAACGACGTTCTGGAGGCGATCGTGGGTGATATACCTGCTTCAGACGCGCCGGAAGAGCCCCAGGCGGTGTTGCGCGAAGATGGGTCGTGGTTTCTAGATGGCTCGTTGCCGATCAACAGGGCAAACGAAGTGCTGCAGGAGGACTTATCCGGCGAAGATCAGGAGAATTATCATACCCTCGCAGGCTTCGTTATGACCCAGATGGAACGTTTGCCCTCCGTAGCCGACCGCTTTGTTTGGAAAGGTCTACGCTTCGAAGTCGCCAACATGGACGGCTACCGTATAGACAAGGTGATCGTCACTCCCACCAAAGAGATGGACGATGGCGAATGATCAGAGCCGCAAATAGTCCTTCAGTGCGTGCTCCGTACTCGGAAACGCCAACGCACCCCAGGGCAGCTCGTCGCGGGCGAAGCTCCTCACATCCATCGTCTCATCTAGAGCCTCCGGCTTCCCACCAGTGACACATGCCCCGAAGACCACGATAGCGGGTACCTGCCCCTCGTAAGAGTACAGTCCCAAAACCCCCGTAGCCTCTATCTCCAAACCCGACTCCTCCAAGACCTCACGCTCCGCTGCGGCCTCGACTACCTCACCTCTTTCCACAAAGCCGCCGGGAAAAGTCCACTTGCCGTAGCCGGGCTCAATAGAACGCTGGGTCAAGAATATACCTCCATCCAACTCGAAGATGGCGCCCGCCACCAACTTCGGCCCCAGGTACAACACGAACTCGCAATCCTCGCACACCAGCCGCTCAGGCTCGTCCTCTTTGAGGATACGAGTTTCGAGGCGTCCGGCGCAGCGGGGGCAGAAATTGTATTCGAGTGGATTCATGGTGAAGAGGCTACGCCCGGCGTGCTAGAATCGTTGCTCACGCGGACGTAGCTCAGTTGGTAGAGCGCCAGCTTCCCAAGCTGGAGGTCGCGGGTTCGAAGCCCGTCGTCCGCTCTCTTTCTACTCTTTTTACCCCCCGTTGCTGCTACCGTTTGTCCCACCGTTGCGGCGGCCCCTCAGCTTCCGCATAAGCCACTTGGCCGGGTCGTAGTATTCGTCGGCGACGCGCTCTTTTAGCGGGATGATGGAGTTGTCGGTGATCTTGATTCCCACTGGGCAGACTTCGGTGCAGCACTTGGTGATGTTGCAGTAGCCGATGCCGTGATCCTCTTTGAGATCTTTGAGGCGGTCGGCCTCGTCCATCGGGTGCATCTCCATCCACTGGCCCCGCACGAAGAAGCGCGGGCCGGCGAATTCGGGGTGCTTGTGGTGGGTCCGCAGCACGTGGCAGACGTCCTGGCACATAAAGCACTCGATGCAGCTCTTGGGCTCGTAGAGACGTTCCACGTCCTCTTCGTACATCGTGAACGGCGCCTGTTCGCTGGTCGTGAAAGGTTGCATGGAGCGGGAGACTTCGTAGTTCCAAGAGACGTCGGAGACGAGGTCCCGGATGACCGGAAAAGCCTGCATGGGCTGAACCCGGATCTCACCCTCGTATTCGTTGACGCGCTGCTTGCACATGAGTGTCGGGCGGCCGTTGACCTCGGCGCTGCAAGATCCGCAGTGGGCCGCCTTGCAGTTCCATCGGACCGCGAGATCCGGCGCTTGCTCGGCCTGAATATTTAGCACGGCGTCGAGGACGACCATGCCCTCGATCATGTCGGTCTCGTACTCTACAAACTCGCCACCCTCGGCGTCGCCTCGGTATACCTTGAGCTTCGTGGTGCCGTTCTTGGCGCCTTCGTTGCCCTTTACCGGTGCGTAGGCTAAGGCCTGGTCATCCCGTTCGCCGGAGCCGTTGCTGCCGTTTTTGCCGTTGGTGCTCGCGCTCAAACCTTTGCCTCCTCGAACATTTCGGCGAGTTCTTGCGGCATCTGCTCGACCTCCCGCTTCTCCATTCCGACCTCGCCCTGCTCATCCTTGCTCACTATAAAGTTAATCTTGCCGAGCTCGTCATCCGGACCGTCAAAGTCGAGCCGCCACTGCGCCCCGCGCCGCTCCCGACGCTCCAAAGCAGTACGAACGATGATCTCCGAGATGGTGATCAGATACCGCACGTCCTGAGCCGTGTGCCAGCCGGGATTGAAGAGCCGCGAACCCGGCACGCTGATGTTCTCCATCCGGTCCTTTAGCGCCAACACCTTGCCAAGTCCCTCTTTCAAAGACTCCTCGTTTCGCATCATGTTGGCGTGCTCCATCATCGCCTCCTGAAGCTCTTGCTGCAGGAGATACGGGCTCTCGCCCTCTTCCTTCTTCTCCAACGGTTCTAGAAAACGCTGTAATTCCGTCTGTAAAACGTCCTCTTCGATGTCGGTGGAGTGGGTGCTCTGTTCGACGTAGTCCGCGGCGCCATCGCCGGCCCGCTTGCCGAAGACCAAGAGGTCAGATAGCGAGTTACCGCCGAGACGGTTCGCGCCGTGCAGCCCACCTGCAACCTCGCCCGCCGCGAAGAGCCCTTCGACGGTGCTCGCGCAGGTCTCCGGGTCTATTTTGATGCCGCCCATCGTATAGTGGACGGTCGGGAAAACCTCCATCGGCTCTTTGGAAATGTCTATGTCGGCGAGGTTCTTGAACTGCGTATACATGGTGGGCAGCTTTTTCATGATGCCCTCGTAGCCGAGGTGCGTTATGTCCAGGTAGACGCCGCCGTGCTCGCTGCCCCGGCCCGCCTGAACCTCGGTGTAGTTGGCCCGGGCTACCACGTCGCGGGTGGAGAGTTCCATCTTCTCTTGGTCGTAGTTCTCCATGTAGCGGTTGCCCTCGGAGTTGCGGAGCAGGCCGCCTTCGCCACGCACGCCCTCCGTCACGAGCAGGCCGCGCACGCCGGGAGGCCAGACCATGCCGGTCGGGTGGAACTGCATCATTTCCATGTCCACGAGTTCCGCGCCGGCGTCGTAGGCTTGTATTACGCCGTCACCGGTTCCCTCCCAGGAGTTGGAGGTGACCTTGAAGATCTTACCCCACCCCCCGGTCGCCATTACGACGGCCTTCGCCTTGAAATGAATGAACTTGCCGGACTCTCGAGTATACGCCAAAGCGCCTACGACCCGGTCGCCGTCTTTGAGAAGTTTGGTTACGGTAGTCTCCATGAAGATCTCGGACTCGGTGGCGAGGACTTTCTCCTGGAGCGTCCGGATCATCTCAAGACCCGTCCGGTCCCCGATGTGACACAAACGCCGGTAGGTATGCCCGCCGAATGGCCGCTGGGAGATCTTGCCTTGCGGCGTGCGGTTGAAGAGTGCTCCCCACTGCTCCAGCTCTATAACCCGATCCGGAGCCTCTTTGGTGTGGTGCTCGACCATGCGCCAGTTGTTTATGAACTTGCCGCTCTTCATGGTGTCCATGAAGTGTGTCCGCCAGCCGTCTTCCGGGTCCACGTTTCCGACAGCCGCCGCGATACCACCCTCGGCCATGACGGTGTGCGCCTTGCCGAGCAGGCTCTTGGTTACGATGCCGACCGATAACCCACGCTCGGCGGCGGAGATCGCCGCCCGCAACCCCGCGCCTCCGGCCCCGATTATGAGGACGTCGTGTTCGCGAACTTCATACTGCTCGCGCTGTCCGTTACGTCCGTTATGTCCGTTAGCTTCCACTTCTAACTACCTCCAGCCTTAAAATATCGTGGGGTCCTGAAACCAGCCCGCCAGCAACATCCTTATGTATACGTCCGCGAAGAGCACCATGAACAGGCTCAACCAGGCCCACGTCGAGTGCCGCAGGTTCAACTTGCTCACCACGTTATAAGTCTTGCGCCGGGCATCGCCGCCCGAAACGCATGAATAACAATCCTTGTTTCCTCCGACCAGATGCCGGAAGGAGTGGCACGAGAAGGTGTATAGCGATAGCAGCACCACGTTTGCGACCAGTATCAGTGAACCTACGGTCATCCCGAACCCACCGTCTGGAAAAAAGGAGATCACCGCCTCGTAGGCGAGGAAGGCGACCACGAAGATCGAACCGTAGAGGAAGTAGCGATGGATGTTGTTTAGAACGAAGAGCGCCCGCTCACCGTTGTAGTTCTCCGGGCTACGAGGCTCCCGCTGCTGTGCCTTGCTCTGGCAGGCCGGCGGATCCCAGAAAAAGGCCCGATAGTACGCCTTACGGTAGTAGTAACAGGTTGCCCGAAATCCGAGCGGTATCCAGAGCACGAAGACCGCCGGCGAGAGCCAGGCATACGGCGAGCCTACCTCTGGCGAGAAGAAGGGCGAGAGCAAGTATCCCTGGTAGTCGGGGTTTTGGGCGAAGACCGCTACATAAAATGAATAAATACCAAAGGCCGTCAATACCACGGTAACGGTAATAGGTCCCACCCACCAGGGCAACCTCTTGGTTGCGGCAGCTATACTAGCCAATTCTCTGCTCCCTCTCTACACGCATATACTAAAGGCTTCTTTGTGCCGGAAGTATAGAGTATTGCCCATCGATTTGTTGTGAATGCATTCCAAAAAACGCGTCGGAAACTGTGGTCCGGGCCGTCCTGTAAGCCGGATCCTGTTCTAAACCGCCATCCATCTCCGGCAGCTTCTCCCGGGTCTCGGCTCCCTCGCGGGGCCATAGACTGCGCCTACCCGCCCGGACACTTCCGAAGAAGCTCCGGGGCACTTTGGCTTGCTCGCACCGGTGGTTTACCTGGCCGGTCCCTCTCGGGATGCCGCCGGTGGGCTCTTACCCCACCCTTTCACCCATCACCTGTGCCCAAAGACGCGCTTCGAGCCATCGGCTGGTCTACTCTCTGTTGCACTTGACGTGACGGAGGGCTTGCGCCTCTCCGCCCCTCGGGTTGTTGGCCCGAGCGGCCTTTCGGGACCCGGAATCCGGGTCCCTGCGAGTCCGGACTTTCCTCTACGCCCGACGAAACCGGACGCAGCGGCGGTTCAGACGGCCCGTGACCACGGTAGATTATATCGGACGAGCTTTGCCGCGGCGGATCAGGACTATCTTGTCCGGTGTGATCCTCAGTTCAACCTTTCCGGCGTCGTCCCAGTGGCTCTTCCAGTGCGGATCGTCTCCGACGGAGGGATCGAACCACACCCCCGGTTTCTCTCTCTCCAAGGCTCCCTCGAAAGATGCGTAGTCTTTGGGATCGTACAGCACCGAGCCGTGGTCCCTGCGGTAGATAGCATTCCGCGAGCGGAAAGATTGTACCGAAGAGGGACTAGTGCCCAAAGCGCTAGCGATCCAGTCGTCGCTGCGCCCCTCGTCTACCCATCCTCGAATATCGTCCGTAAATTTCCTTAGCGAGACCCGTTGATTGATTCCCATTTGTGCCGCCTTTCTCTAATTTCATAAGTATACTAGAACTCGTATCTTACGGGCAAACCGCCGTTTTATGCAAACTCTGGTGTAGACTGGCCTCATGGAAGCCTTCATAAGCGTCGTCGTTGAAGTACTGCGGCTCTTGCCACTCATCTTAGTCTTCTACGTACCAGCCCTTCTAGGAGTTGCAACCTGGAAGGAGCGTGGTGAAGGATACAAGTTAAAGGCCGGACTGTGGTTCGCCGTGGGTTTCGGGAGCGTAGTCTTCATTCAGCTCTTGTTGCGCAGCGTCTCCGCGACCCAGGTACTGTCTACTCTAAGCGTATCCCTGGTTCAGATAGCGGCGGCGCTGGTTCTGGCGGCGTTCACGGTCTACAATCTCGCGGACTGACCCAGCGGCTCGTTGTTCGGACTATTTCGGACCCGCATGCCGCGCTGCAAGTAACTTGCCGATTTTTGTCCTCTGACGTCGATCGAGATACCGTCAGAGGCTACGGGTAGTCCTGAGGTCTCAAAGAAGTACTCTAACTCCCGTTCAGGGCGGTCTTGATTTCTTCTCGCTCCGTGTCCAGGGCATAGAGGATCATGTCTGCTTTGGCTTGGTCGTACGGTTTGGCTTGTACCTGGTTCAGGAAGTCGGCCCCGAGCATCGCGTTTATGACCTCCCCGATCTCCTCCCGCGATAACTCTAGTTCTCCGCGCTCGTCGAGCTCCCGAATACTGCTGAAGATTTCTACGAAGGAAGCGGGCTGGCGCAGCGCCGCGACGCTCTTGCAAACCGTGCGTAGCTCGTAAGGCGTGAGGTCCTCCAGCAAGTCGAACTCCGTAGGGGGATCAGGCTGCCGCTCAATGTCTTCCGGGGCTCGATCTAGAGAGGCGGCCCGGCCGTTGCTCTGAACCGGGGTCTCTTCCGGCTCCTCGGTGGCCAGGTCAGAATCCGCTTGTTCAGGGACTCTCTCATCGGGGAGGAAGACCTGGAGTTCCAGATCCTGATCCACGGTGTTCACCAGGTTACGCCGCTCAGCCTCCACCACGAAGTCTTTGAACTTCTTGAAGCCCTGGTTTCGCTCGTCAAAGGAACCAAGCTGCACGATCATCTGCTGCTTGACCTGGCCCAACACGCGGGCCTTACCGCCGTCTTTCAAGGTTTTGACCGCCTTGACCAACTCCTCATAAGGATCTGCGGTCTTCTTCTTAGGCTCTTGGTCGCGTGCTCGCGCCGAGCGCTCCTCCTCTAGAAGTGATGCGTAAGAAATGAAGTGGTCGGCAGATTCGATCAGGTGGTACGAAGTCGCCTCCGAAACCCCTATAACGACAACTATGTTCCCCTGGCTCCGCAGCAAACTAACGAGCGGTATAAAGTCTCCGTCGCCGGTCACCAGCACGTAGGTTCCGACTTGTGGATGCTTGTGAAGGAAGTCCGCACACTCCACCGCCAGCATCACGTCTATGGAGTTGGTGCGGCGCTTGGAGGCTTTGCCGCCAGGGAAGTACCGGGCGGAGATGTATTTCGGTGTTATGCCATTCGAGTACAGTGTCGGCGGCGCCTGACGGAAATCTCCTTCGGTCCAGTCGGCGTAGGCCGTCGCGGAGACGATGCGCCCGTACTCGCGGGCTTTCTCCAGGATGGCCGAGACGTTCGGCTTCGCTTTGTACTCCGTGACCGTGGAGATGTAGATGTTCTCCCAGTCAATGAATATTGCAAGATCTTCGTTCATTTGTAGGTTTTCCTTACGTAGAAGAAAAGCCCGGTTTCCCGGGCCTCTCGTATGGTCTAGACATTGTACCGGTCGTGTAACCGGACCGCGGTTTGGGCGAGGGTCTCTTCGTCGAGAACCGCCTCGACCCAGAGGAGCCGGTCCTGGCCCTCGTACTCTTCGGGCAACTCGAAGGCCGCCACGATGGTCACTGGTTCTTCGGCGCCTTCGAGCCAGACCGAGTACTCGGAGGATTCGATCAGCACTTCGCCTTCTTCGTCGGTCAGCAGGAGGCGGGCGTGGCGCTCGTGATCGCCGGCGTGCTCGCAGCCCTCGAACTTGGCGTAGACGACGAACGAGGTTTCGCCCTCGCTGTTCGGCAGGATCTCATCCAGTATCCCGAAGAGCGTGAGCCGTCCGTCCAGTTCCGTGCAACTCTCGGCCAGCACGAGCGCCGTGCACTCGACCACGCCGCTGCAGGCGTTGTTATCCATCGGTTTCCCCTCCACCGTTCTCGCTTGCGTTCTCGTTCGCGATCTCCTCTATGGCCTCTATCGTCAGGTCGTCCGCGTCGCAGTTCACCTCGGCGCTTTGGGTTGACGCAACCCTTGCGATGGCGCTCACCACGTCGCCTTCGCGCAGGTTCATCACCCTAACACCTTGGGCGGCCCGGCCCTGGCGGGAGATGGAGTCGGCGTCCATGCGGATGGTAGTTCCGAAATTGGAGACCATTACCAGCTCGTGGGCGCCGGGCCTCACGACCCGCACCCCGGCGAGATTGCCGCGGTCGCCGTTAGTCTTCATCGCCGTAACGCCCTGTCCCCCACGCCCCTGCAACCGGAACTGCGAGAGGGCGGTTCGCTTGCCGAAGCCCTTCTGGGTGATCATGAACAGGTCATCCGGCGCGCCCTCGGAGACCACGTCCATCGAGAGCACATCGTCGCCACCTTTGAGGGTTATACCCTTGACTCCGCCGGTTGCCCGGCCCATTGGCCGCGTCTCGCTCTGCTCGAAACGTATACCCATGCCGTTGCGGGTTACTAGAATGGCTTCCTCATTCTGGGAGGCATGTCGGACGCCGATGAGTTCGTCGCCTTCCGAGAGGTTGATCGCGATGATTCCCGTCTCTTTGAGCGGCGTGTTGTAGTCGAGGAAGGCGGTCTTCTTGATCACACCCTGACGGGTGGCGAAAAGCAGGTACTCGGCCTCCTTGAACTCCTTGGTCTGGATCACGGTGGCGATGCGCTCGTCCTGTGCCAGCGGCAGCAGGTTCGCCACGTGACGGCCCTTCGCCGTCCGGCCCATCCTCGGTAGCTGGTGGACCTTGAGCCGGTACACCTTGCCCCGGTTGGTAAAAAAGAGCATGTAGTGGTGGGTCGTCGTGATAAAGAGGTGCTCGATGTAGTCGCCCTCTTTGAGCTCCATCCCGGCGACGCCTACTCCTCCCCGGCCTTGCTTGCGGAAGGTGTTTACCGGGACGCTCTTTAAGTAGCCGCCGTTTGAGATGGAGATAACCATCTCTTCCTCGGCGATCAGGTCCTCCACGTCGAAGTCCACACCCTCTTCGGCGGTTATGACCGTCCGGCGCTCGTCGGCGTAGGCGGCCTTCGTCTCCTGCAACTCTTCCTTGATGATGCCGTAAACCTTGTCGTCGTCGGCCAGAACGCTCTCTAAGTACTCGATCTTCTCCCGCAAGTCCTTATGCTCGTCCTCGACCTTCTTGCGCTCCAGTGCCGTGAGCCGCTGCAGCCGAAGATCCAGAATCGCCTGCGCCTGCCGCTCGGAGAGCTCGAAGGCCTTCATCAGGTTCTTACGCGCCATCTCCGGGTTCTGCGAGCGCCGAATGGTTTCGACGACTTCATCGAGGTTATCGAGCGCTATGAGCAAGCCCTCCAAAATGTGCGCCCGGGCCTGGGCCTTATCGAGTTCGTAACGCGTCCGACGGGTAACGACCTCGAACTGGTGGGCTACGTAGTGCCTGAGCACCTGCTTGTACGAGAGCGTCTTCGGCACGCCGTCCACAAGTGCCACCAGGTTCACGCCGAAACTCTGCTGCATCTGGGTGTGCTTGTAGAGGTTGTTCAGGACGACCTTCGGGATCGCATCACGCTTTAGCTCGATAACGATCCGCATCCCGTTCCGGTCAGACTCGTCGCGCAGGTCGGAGATGCCGTCCAGCTTCCGGTCTTTGACCAGCTCGGCGATCTTCTGCAAGAGGTAGCTCTTGTTGACCTGGTAAGGGATCTCCGTAACAACGATCTGGGTCCTGTTACCCTTGATCTGCTCGGTGTGAGCCTTGGCCTGCACCCGCACCGAACCGCGTCCGGTCTCGATTGCATCCCGCATCCCGCGAAGCCCCACGATGATGCCGCCGGTCGGGAAGTCCGGTCCCTTTATGTGCTCCGCCAGCCCATCATCGTCCATCTCCGGGTCGTCGATAAGCGCCACGGTCGCGTCAATTACCTCGCCGAGGTTGTGCGGCGGGATCTTGGTAGCCATACCGACCGCTATACCGTCAGACCCATTGACCAACAGATTCGGATACCGCGCCGGTAGCACTACGGGCTCCCGATTGCTCTCATCGAAGTTCGGGGCGAAGTCCACCGTATCGGAGCTTATGTCCCGCAGCATCTCTGTCGCCATGCGGGTGAGCCGGGCTTCGGTATAACGCATCGCGGCTGCGGAATCACCGTCCACGCTCCCGAAGTTGCCCTGGCCATCCACGAGTGGGTGTCGCATCGACCACGGCTGCGCAAGCCTCACGAGCGTGTCGTAGACCGATGAGTCACCGTGCGGATGGTACTTACCGAGGACTTCACCGACGACCGTCGCGCTCTTGCGATATGGCCGGTTCGGCTGCAGGCCGATGTCGTGCATCGCGTATAGAACCCGCCGATGGACCGGCTTCAGGCCGTCCCGTACATCCGGCAAGGCACGCGAGACGATTACGCTCATCGCGTAGGAGAGGAACGAGTCCTTTATTTCATCTTCTATGGAGTGGGGCTGTACGTTCCCCGCGAAAGTATCAAGCATCTATTGTCCTCTTTCGTTGGGCCGTTTGTTTCTAGAACTTCCGACCCACAAAGCACGTCGAACCATGACGAAAAGGCCGGCAAAAAGAACTAAGGAGATCAGTACTTCTACCAGACTTGTGCCAAACATCTCTACAAACCCTCTCTTTTCCTAAGCGTCAAGGTTCTTTACCTCTTTGGCGTTCTCCTCGATAAATAGCCGCCGCGGCTCGACCTTATCGCCCATGAGCGCCGTGAACAGCTCGTCCGCAACCGCCGCCGACTCGATTGTTACCTGCAGGAACGTCCGGTGCTCCGGGTCCATCGTCGTCTCCCAGAGCTGGATCGGGTTCATCTCACCGAGGCCCTTGAAGCGTCCGATGCTGGCGTTGCCGTTGGCGTTGAGGCGGGCCAGCGTCTCCTGCAGCTCACGCTCGTTGTAGACGTAGTAGTCCTTACGCTGATGCGTGACCTTGTAGAGCGGCGGCTGCGCGATGTACACGTAGCCGGCTTCGATAAGCTCCCGCATGTTACGGAACAAGAACGTCAACACCAGCGTGCGGATGTGGCTCCCGTCCACGTCGGCGTCGGTCATGATGACGATCTTGTTGTACCGGGTGTTTTCCAGGTTGAACGTCTCCGCAACGCCGGCCCCGATCGCGGAGATCATGGCCTGTATCTCCACGTTCGAGAGCACCTTGTTCATGTTTGCCTTCTCGACGTTCAGGATCTTGCCGCGCAACGGCAGTATCGCCTGAAAGTTTCGGTCCCGGCCCTGTTTGGCGCTACCACCCGCCGAGTCGCCCTCGACGATGTAGATCTCACTGCGCTCCGGGTCCTTCGACGAACAATCCGCCAGCTTGCCTGGCAGCGTCGAGCTTTCGAGATAACCCTTCCGGATGGTGTCGCGCACCTTCCGGGCCGCCTGCCGCGCCCGCGCGGCCTGCAACGCCTTGCCGATGATCGCCTTCGCCTCACCGGGACGCTCCTCCAGGAACTCCGCGAGGTAGCGGTTTACGCTGGTCTCTACGAGGCCCTTGACCTCGGTATTGCCTAGCTTGGTCTTTGTCTGTCCCTCGAACTGCGGCTCGGAGAGCTTCACGGAGATTACCGCCGCCAGCCCCTCCCGGATGTCGTCGCCGGTCAGGCTATCTTCTTTCTCTTTGATGAGCCCCTTGCTCCGGGCATAGTCGTTGATGGTTCTCGTGATCGCCCCCCGGAAACCGGAGAGATGCGCCCCGCCTTCGTGGGTGTTGATGTTGTTGGCGAAAGTGAAGACCGAATCCTGAAAGCCGTTGTTCCACTGCAGGGCGACCTCGACCTCCCCCGCTTCGTCCTCACGTTCGAGGTAGAAGATGGTCTTGTGGACCGGGTCTTTCGACTCGTTGATGTGCTCGACGAAGTCCCGGATGCCGCCCTCGTACTGGTAGGTAACGTCCCGGTCTTCCTCGCGCTCGTCTACCAGCCGGATCTTCAAGTTCTTGTTCAGGAACGCCGACTCCCGAAAGCGGCGGGTCAGCGTGTCGAACGAGAACTCTCGCGTTTCAGTAAAGACCTCCGGGTCCGGCATAAAGGTTATGGTGGTCCCGGTTCCTTCGCCCTTTTTGAGTTTCCGATCTTGTGTCAGGTCTCCTTGAGGGAAGCCGCGCTCGTAGCGCTGGCTCCACAGATATCCCTCGCGTCGGATCTCCATCTCCAGCCATCCCGACAGCGCATTCACCACCGAAGCCCCGACACCGTGAAGGCCGCCGGAGACTTTATAGCCCTGGCCGTCGAACTTTCCGCCGGCGTGCAAGGTGGTCATGATGACCTCGGTAGCGGACTTGCCGTACTTCTCCATCTTACCGACCGGCATTCCGCGTCCGTCGTCGGTCACGGAGACGGAATTATCCTGGTGGACGGTGATCAAGATCTCCGAGCAATGACCCGCCAGCGCCTCGTCGATAGAGTTGTCTACGATCTCCCAGACGAGGTGATGCAATCCGCGAGGTCCGGTAGACCCAATGTACATTCCCGGCCTTCGCTTGACGGCTTCGAGCCCCTCCAGAACCTGGATGGAACTTGCATCGTAAGAGCTACTGGAATTCTTGACAGCCGTCTTATCCGCCAACAGAGACGCCCCTCCTGATATTTGAACATTTATGCGTGCAGCGCGTGCTTTTCTTGATATACCTTTTCACCGCTAGATTGTAACACATGCTGGAGTGTTTCCAAACGCCCGCTTTTCGGTTTTGGCGCTTATATAAGCCTTTTTCGCGCCCTATACCGCTACTCGTGCCCACTATCTATTGTAGCATTTGCGACCGCACCACCAGATATACGGATGATGCGGGACCGGTCGAGTACATCCGGGCGGAAATATTCGAGGTTGGTGGTGGAGATCAGGGCCTGGGTGCTCTCCAAAAAGTAGTCCGCCAGGTACTCTCGACGCTGCTCGTCCAGCTCGCTCATAACGTCGTCGAAGAGCAGTATCGGGTCTTCCCCCGTCGCCCACCGCACATAATCCCTCGCCGCGAATTTCAACGCCAACGTCGCCAGACGCTGCTGACCCTGCGAACCAAACGTCGTCAGGTTGATCCCGCCGAGCGTCACCTCGAAATCGTCCCGGTGCGGCCCTACCGAGGTCGTGCCGCGTTCGATGTCGGAGCTGTGCGCCTCTCTGAGCGTCTCCGAATAGCTTTCGAGAGGTGCGCTATAGGAATAGCGGAGCGCGGCCTTCTCCGAGCCGTACAGGGCCCTTAGCGAATCTTTGAACAGTTCTTCCAGGGGTCCCACAGCCGCCGCACGGCCTTCAAGAACCTTCTCACCGAACTCCGCGACCTTCCGGTCCCAGGTAGCGAGCGTCTTCTCGGAAGAGTAACCGTCCCGGATGCGCCGGAGGAGCTGGTTGCGGTGCTGCACGGCTTTGGCGTAATCGGCGGCGGCCCGGGCGTAGGACGGCCGAAGCGACGAGAGTAGGCCGTCCAGGAACTCCCGGCGGTCGGACGGCGCTCCTTTGACGATCCGGATATCTTCAGGGAAGAAGTTGATGACGCGGATTCCGGCGCCGCCGGCGGCATACTCCGTCAGGGATTGTGCCGGGGCTCCGTCAACGGTCAGGCGTTTCTTCTGGCCGGGAGCGTATCCGATAGCGACTTTGCGCTCGTCGTCTTCCAGGGCTATGCGGGCCTCGGCGCGACAGAAGTCTTCGTCCCAGTGGACGACCTCGTTCTCTTTCGCAGTGCGGGGTGTGGAGCCGGTGGCGGCGAAGGAGATCGCCTCAATGAGGTTCGTCTTGCCGCGGGCGTTGTCCCCGACGATCACGTTCAGGCCTGGAGAGAGTATGAAGGTCTCGTCGGAGTAGTTGCGGAAGTTGACGAGCCGGAGCGCACGGAGGTAGGCTGTCAACGGACCTCCAACTGCTCGTCCCCCACGTCGACCACATCGCCTTCTTGGAGCTTACGACCGCGGCGGGTCTCTACTTCGCCATTCACCAGGACTTCTCCGAATTGGATCAAGACTTTCGCCTCACCGCCGGTCCCGGCGACGCCCCAAATCTTGAGCGCCTGGCCGAGCGTCGTTCCGGGAGAAAGTTCCGGGTCCAAGTCAGACTAGCTCTGGGCCGGGTCTCGCATCGGCATGATCAGGTACAGGAAGTCAGTTTCTCCACCATCCCCGTTGTTCTCTTCTGATCCAGGTACGATCAGACCAGGCTTCAAAGACTCATTGAGCTTGAAGAGTACCTTCTCCGTATCGACCGCCGAAACGCCATCCAACAAGTATCCGGGATTGAACGAGATGCTGAAGTCGTCTTCGCTAGACGCCGGTAGCTTCTCGTGGGCCTCCCCGATTTCTCCGTTGCGAACTATTACTTCGACTGCGCCGTTCGAGAACGCCAGGCTCACCGGGACCGGCGGCGTCTGGCGCTGGGCAAACAGGTTCACCCGTCGCAGTGTCCCCATCAACTCCTCCCGATCCACGGAGATCTCTCGCTCGAAGCTCGTCGGCAACAACCGCTTGTACTCTGGGAAGTTCCCATCTATCAGCCGCGTGCCGAGCAACACGTCCCCGATGCGGAAGAGGGCCTGGTTCTCAGAAAGAGCCACCTCGATCTGCTCTTCGTCCGTCCCGGAGAAGATCCGGCCGACCTCCTGCATGGCCCGGGCCGGTATGATCGCCTCCCGCTCCCCGTCGAACGTGCTCGACAATTCACTCTCTTTTATAGACAGCCGGTAGGAGTCAGTCGTCACCATCTTGACCCTGGATTCTTCGAAGCTGATGAGAATACCTGTAAGCACCGGCCGCGTCTCGTCCCGCGAGTAGGACCGCGAAACTTTCTCGACGGTTTCGACCAGCATCTCTCCGAGCATCGTAAAGGAGTTCTCTTCGTCGAACTGCGGAAGCTGCGGGAAGTCCTCCGCGGCGTAAGCCCGGATCGTGTACTCGTTCTCCCCCGCCGCAAGCTTTACAGTACCTGCCGACCGGTCGTGCTCCAGAGAGAACTCACCCTTCGGCAACGAGCGCACGATGTCGTTGAAGATCTTAGCCGGTATAACCACCCGCCCATCTTCTTCGACCTCCGCCGGCGCCGAAGTTTGTATGGATAACTCCATGTCCGTGGCTGAGAGCTTTATCGACTCGGACTCTGCTTCGAGAAGTATTCCGCTAAGTACCTGAACGGCGGATCTCGCCGACACACCTCTCGACACCAAAGCAAGCTTTTTACTAAAGCGCTCAATGTTGCAAACTACCCTCATAGTGACCTCCTTCTTTCCTTATTACTACTACTTAAACCATATATTTATTAGAATACTAATAATAATAAGGCCTGTGGATATGTGGATAACCTCCAAAATCCCCTTTACCTAAAACTCGCAGCCCTCTTCTTGCCTGTGGACAAAACTGTGGATAACTCAGAAAATTCTGTGGACAAAATGTGGATAACTCCTGACTTATCCACAGGAAGAACTTATCCACAAAACTATCCACAGGTTTATCCACAGTTTTCACCCCTCTTATCCACAAGTTTATCCACAAGCTGCATCGCCATGTACTCATATAGGGCTCTCTTATACGAGTCAACGTATATTGTTTTCCACAGGTTGGGAAAGTTATCCACAAGTTCTGTGGATAACTCGGCAAAACTGTGGATAAAAAACAGTGAGTTATCCACAAGACGTCGGTACGTTGTGGATGAGTTGTGGATAACTCTAGCCTTTCATGCCTGTAATTTGTTACAAAGTACGTATCCTCCAGGGGAGGGGTAAAAGGGTTATTTGTAGAGTATGGGGTCGAGATGGAGTTACCGTTTGCTTTTGACGTGGTAGGTGATCTCGTGTATTTGATTGAAAGCGTCTCGGTCGCTGTTTATAAGGTTGGCTATCTTGCTAGTGGCGTGCATTACGGTTGAGTGATCCCGGCCCCCGAAAGCTTTTCCGATCTTGGGTAGGGACTCGTCGGTCATCTCTCGGCAAAGATACATGGCGACCTGGCGTGGGTAGGCGAAGGCTTTGGTCCGGCTGGCGCCGATAAGGTCTTGCTTCGCGACGCCGAAGTACCGGCAGACTTCGTGTTGTATGAGCTCTACCGGAATTTCTCTATAGTCGGAATCTGGGAGTATGTCTCGGAGTACTTCTTCGGCCAGCGGCACGCTTAATTGGCGCCCGTAGAGCGATGAGTATGCGAGGATGCGGACCAGTGCGCCTTCGAGTTCCCGGATGTTGGTCGAAACCTTGGAGGCTATAAAGGTCAGTACCTCGTCGTCTACCTCCAGATTGTCCATGATCGCCTTTTTACGCAATATGGCTATGCGGGTCTCAAGGTCGGGAGGCTGTATGTCGGTGACCAGTCCCCACTCGAAGCGGCTTATGAGACGATTTTCGAGGGTTTGAATGTACTTGGGATGCCGGTCGGAGGCTATAACGATCTGCTTATTCTCCTCATACAGAGAGTTGAAAGTGTGGAAAAAGGCTTCCTGCGTCTCCACCTTGTTCTCCAGAAACTGGATGTCGTCCACGAGGAGCACGTCTTTCTCCCGGTAGCGCTTTTGAAAACCGAGCGGCTCATTATCTCTCATAGAGTTGATGAAGTCGTTCGTAAACTGCTCGCAAGTAACGTATCGGACGCGCATGCTCGGGTCTTGATCCTCGACGTAGGCCCCGACGGCACGCAGGAGGTGCGTCTTGCCGAGCCCCACTCCCCCGTATATGAAAAGTGGGTTGTAGACGACGCCGGGAGTCTCGGCCACTGCCAGCGTTGCGGCGTGGGCAAACCTGTTTCCTGCTCCTATAACAAAGCTGTCAAAGGTATATCGTTCCTTGGACGGTACTGGCTTACGGGCGTTCAGTACGGACTCGGCCGCATCAGCGGCGGCGCCGTTGCCGTACGGCGCAGAGCCTTGTTGGCCGCTGATGCTTACTATTAGCCTGGTGTCGTCCCGTTCTAAAACGGAGCCCAGTGCTTCTTCCAGGAGTGGACGGAAGCGGCTCTCTATGTACTCCTTGGCGAACGAGTTGGGGACGGAAACCTCTAGCTGATTGTCTGCCAGTTCTACCGGCTGTGTACCCTCGAACCAGACCTTGAAAGAAGGAGTGTTTATGTGTTCTGAAACACGATCTAGGACCTCGGACCACACGTCTTCCATTCGGACAGCCAATATCTACTTCACCCAGGAGCCGACGATGGCCTCGACCAGATCCCGGCCGAGCGGAGAGATCAGACGTTTCCCGGTATCATCGGCGAGCACGAGCCCGTGCTCCTCCAACACCGAGAGATCCCGATACGCGGTACTGACGCTGACCTCCAACCTATCGGCCACGGTCGAAGGTCCAACTTCGCCACATTCGAGAACCGTAATAAGCGCTTTTTGCTGGCGCTCAGAGATGTTCATACGAGGTACGCCGTCTGGATATCGACGCTGTTCCGCCGCAGGAGCCGGAACGTTATTAGTGTCTTTATCTCTTGCCTCGGAAACGGAAATGGTCGTTACCGTTCCGCCACCGATGTTGTCCTCAACAGAGATATCGCCCCCTATTGCAGCGATTGCTGCCTGGGCGATGCCGAGCCCCGCGCCGATACCCCTTATCTCGCCCAGGGCTTCCGGTGTCGCTCCCGAAAAACCGAACTCCATTGCCCGGATCTTGTCCTCGACCCCAGGACCCTTGTCAGAAACCCGCACAGTGCGGCCTTTGTTCAAAACAGAGATCACTACACCTCGATAGCTAGCATGTATTAGGTTCTCGACAACTTCTCGGACCGCAGCTTCAGGGATCTGCCCGCCGATCCCTCGCACTTTGTCTATAACGAGCCGGGAGAATTTCGTTGTGGCCGACCTTGGGTTCGAAGCTGCAATTTCGGTGATTTCAGGCTCGCCATTCTCAGGGTACACCGCGATCCGGACGCTAATGCCCGCTGGCTCTCCTCCGGCTCGTGTGCGCTCTGAATAGATCATCCCCAGATCAGAATGTAGCTCAATAGCCGCCGTAACGCCATAGCTACACAACTTTAATTCCAATTTTGCAGGCAATTAACATAGTTATCCACATAGTTATCCACACCTGTGGATAACTCGTTGAAAAAGAACGAAATACTTAGCAAGTAGCGTCCAAGCGGGCTACAAAAACGGACTAAAAGAGAGAGAATTCATTAGTAGGCGCAGCCTCAGAGACTCTGTTTGCAGGACTTTTCTGTGTAGATCGTCAAGAAAGGCCTGTATGTGTTCGGGGCCCATTGGGCTTTGGATAAGATTGGATAGACTCCGCGGTGTCGGCTATACTCTCAAAAAGTTTTCGAATATCTCAATTAGCTAGAGTAGAGGAGCCTTCATGAAGCGTACTTATCAGCCAAACCGTCGTAAGCGGGCCAAAACTCACGGTTTCCGCAAGCGCATGAGTACGGTCGGTGGCAGGAGAGTAATTGCGGCCCGCCGCCGGAGAGGTCGGAAAAAGCTGGCAGTCTGACGCTTTGCCCAGGAGCAAACGCACCCGCCTTACAGATTCGCCGGAGTTTGAGCGAGTTTATCGTCAAGGGTTAGCTTACCGGGGAAAGCTTTTCTCTGTACACGCTTTCCCTAACGAATTGGGGACAGCGAGACTTGGCATGTCTGTGTCCAAGAAGGTAGGAAACGCGGTGACGCGCAATACTGTCCGTAGGAGGCTTAGAGAAGTGTTTCATGCCACGTCTCCGGAGCTGCTTGGCAAACGGGACGTAGTAGTCTCCGCTCGGCCCAATGCCGCTAAGGCGTTGCAAGGAGAGTTAGAGGAAGAGTTCGGGCATGCGCTGGATAAGATAAATGGCAACCAGCTTTCAAAGAAGGCCTGAGTCGGGTATAAGTGTGATGTCACGCAGAATAGTCGTGAGGATGATCAGGACGTACAAGCGACTGGTATCCCCCCTCTTTCCACCTTCTTGCAGGTTCAGTCCAACTTGTTCGCAATACACGATAGAAGCCATAGAACAGTATGGTGTGTTGAAGGGCGGTTTTCTCGGCGCCTGGAGGCTGCTACGATGCAATCCGTTTTCCAAGGGTGGGTTTGACCCGGTAAAGTAGTGAGGACCAGATGATTAATGCGATAGCAGACTTTTTCCAGAGTGTTTTCTCCCCCATCGTCAACGTGTTGGGCGGGATACTACTCTACTTCCACCAGCAGCTAGACCTCCCCTGGTGGCTAGCCATCGTTCTACTCACGGCGGTGGTGCGTACGTTGCTTTTTCCACTCACAGTACGGCAGGTTCGCAGTATGCGGGCTATGCAGGAGCTCAAACCCGAGCTGGACAAGCTCCGGAAGAAGTACAAAGACAACCGCCAAAAACAACAGGAAGAGCAGATGAAGCTCTTCCAGGAGCGCAAAGTAAACCCGCTCGGCGGCTGCCTGCCGATTTTACTGCAAATGCCAATAATTATTGGCATTTTCTACGCTGTGCGTAAGTTTGGCGGAGATCCCCTAAGAGATATTCCACCAGAATATCCGAGCTTCAGAGACGGCGGTCTTTTCTGGTTTCAGGATTTGTCAGTCTACGATCCGACTCTGATTCTTCCGATTCTGTCTGCTGCAACGATGCTGGTGTCGATGGAAATAACCAATAAGAGCATGGAACCTCAACAACGCTGGCTTATGCGGATCATGCCCATCGGTATAACGGTGTTCCTGTGGAGATTCCCCGCCGGGCTGTTCGTCTACTGGATAACTTCCAACTTGGTAACCTTGGTTCAGAACTACGCTATCTACAACTTCGGCCCGGGCAAGAAGAAACCACCGTCTACAGAAGTCCCCTCGGATCAGGAGACCCAGAATAACAACGGCTCGAAACAGTATGCTAGCGACAACGACCCAGCGGTACGAGCCGCCAAGTCAGCAAAGAGAAAGCGTAGAAAGAAGAAAAAATGAATGAAACTCAGGAATTCAACGCGCCCACAGTCGAAGAAGCTTTAACGAAGGCCTCTGAGAACCTGGGCTTACCTAAAGAAAACCTCTCCTACGAGGTCTTGGATAGCGGAAGCTCCGGGTTTCTCGGTATGGGTTCAAGAGACGCTCGTATAGAGGTTGTGTCTGAAGTCTCACCCCAAGAAGCCGAAGCAGTATCGGAAGACAACACAGCAGAAGAGGAAGTAGAACCGTATGAGCCTGAGGACTCCAGCTCCCCTGCGTCCCCTGCTGAGGGCCACAACGCGGCACCCGAAGATTTGTTGAATGAGGTACAGCAGTTTGCGAGCTACTCCGTAGATGCTATGGGTCTCGAAGCGCGCATAGACGTCTATGATGCCGAGGACTTTATCGCGGTTGATGTGGCTTCTACTGAGGCTGGCCTGTTTATAGGTCAAAAGGGAGAGACCATAGATGCCTTCCAATACCTATTGAATGTGGCAGTCTACAGAGACCGGCCCTATGTAAAGAGGATAATCGTGGACTCTGAGGGCTATCGGCAGCGTCGTGTAGAAGCTGTACAGGGTATCGCCCACCGTATGGCGCGAAAGGCCGCGAGAGAGCGCCGGCTGGTCGAGCTACCTCCGATGAACACCTCCGAACGGCGCATAGTGCACGTGTTTCTCAAGGAAAACGCCCAGGTAAGCACCGCCAGCGAGGGAACCGGCGACAATCGACGCGTAACAGTGTCTCCCAGCGAGCAGTAATCTTTATTCGTTTCACGTGAAACGCCCTGTGCGACAAATGTGTTCGAGTGCAAACATCTGTCGCGCAAGGCATTGTCTTTCAGTTAACAACGCTTTGTCTTGTGGTGCCTTCGAGCTGTTTCACGTGAAACGATAGCTTTGACGGAGATGGGAATAGTCGAACGACAGGCAGAGGCCTGGGGGGTTTCTCTAGAAGATCCCGAATTAAAGGCGTTGCTCAAGTACGCGGTTCTGATGAGTGAACATCAGGAGGCCAATATCGTAGGTACGCGGGATCTGTCTCGGCTGCTCGTAGACCACGTCCTCGACTCTCTAAGTTGTCTGCTATGCGAGCCGGTATTTCGGGCGAGAAAACTTGTGGATGTTGGTTCAGGCGGTGGTTTACCGGGTGTTCCATTAAAAATAGTGTGTCCTGATCTGGGTGTCACGCTTGTAGAGGCAACCGGTAAAAAGACTCGTTTTCTAGAGCGGATCGTGGAAGAGTTATCTTTGCACAATACACAGATAGTGAACGAGCGCGCCGAGGCGTTAGGGCACGAGCCGACGCATAGAAGCAAGTATGATGTGGCAACGGCCCGTGCGCTGGCGCCCCTCTCTATTCTCTGTGAGTATTGCCTACCTTTGCTTAGGAAAGGCGGATGTATGGTGGCTATGAAAGCATCGCCGGACAAGAAGGAGATTGAGGAGGGTAGGAAGGCCGCAGAGGTTTTGGGAGCGGAAATCACTGGCTTCACAGAAGTGGAGTTTATGCCTGAGTTGCCGTCAAAGCGCCGGTGCCTGGTGGTCGTAAGCAAGGTGACCGAGACCCCTCAAGAGTACCCGCGTCGCACAGGAGTTCCGAAAAAGAGCCCTTTGGGTAGAAGCTAGGGCGAGATTTGAACGATATGCCGTGCTAATATGCTTGCGGTGAGGACCGTGGTGGCCATAGTGAACCAAAAAGGTGGAGTTGGTAAGAGCACTACGGCCATCAATCTGGCAGCCTATCTGGCAAGCAAGGGTGAAAAGATACTCGTAGCCGACATGGATCCCCAAGCAAACGCTACCAGCGGGCTGGGTGTATCCGAAGACCAAGGCTCAGGAGGTATGTACGATGTGCTCTTGGAAGGCAAACCCCTACAAGATGTTGCTGTAGAGACCGATATAGAAGGCTTGTACGTGGCGCCCTCAAGCATAAATCTGGTGGGTGCCGAGGTGGAGCTCGTATCCGCGCTGGCCAGAGAATATAAGCTGACCAAGTCCTTAGACAAACTCCCGGAAGATTTGTACGATCGCGTATTGCTAGACTGCCCGCCTTCGCTGGATCTGCTTACGCTAAATGCGCTCACTGCGGCAGATGAGGTGCTCATACCGATACAGTGCGAATACTACGCTCTAGAAGGTCTCACCCAGCTAATGCGGAGCATAAGGATGGTCCGGGAAGAGTTGAATCCAGGTCTTCGGATAGGGGGTGTCCTGTTAACTATGTTCGATCCCCGCACCAACCTCGCCCATCAAGTAGCCGAGGAAGTACGATCTTTTTTCGGAGATCAGGTGTTCCAGACCCTTGTGCCGCGTAACGTCCGGCTTAGCGAAGCTCCTAGCTTCGGCTTGCCGGTATCGCTGTACGCCCCGAAGAGCGCTGGGGCCGAAGCATACGCGGCGATCGCTGACGAGGTGATGAGCCGTGGGTAGAAGAGGTTTGGGCCGTGGGTTATCCGCACTTATAGCCACGGGGGAGAGCGTCGGGGGCCTCAAGTTCGAAGAGATACCAGTCTCAGCGGTAAGGCCAAATACCAATCAGCCTCGTAGCACCTTCCCGGAATCAGGGATAAGGGAACTCGCGGCGTCCATAAGGGAGGTCGGAATACTCCAACCGCTCGTAGTCCGGTCTACCGAGAGTGGCTTCGAGCTTATAGCCGGCGAACGGAGATTGCGGGCGGCAAAGGAGGCGGGGCTGGACCGGGTTCCAGTTCTGATCCGTCAGGCGGCGGATAATGAGAGTATGGAGTTGGCGCTCGTGGAGAACCTCCAGAGAGAGGATCTTAACCCACTGGAGACTGCGGCAGCCTATCAAGCCCTTATGGAAGGTTTTGGGCTCACCAAAGAGCAACTCGCTAGCCGGCTGGGCAAGAGCCGGGTGGCCGTTACAAACACTCTGAGACTCGCACAGCTGCCACCGGGTATTCGAGAGCTGGTTTTGCAAGGCAGCCTGACTGAGGGGCACGCGCGGGCCCTGCTCGGTTTACAGGACGAAGAGCAGATGCAGATATTGGCGCAAATGATCCAGGCCGAAAAACTATCCGTAAGAAAGACCGAAGAATTGGTCAGAGACCGCGCTAAAGAGCCTCTTGAACAGCAAACCTCGGAGAGCATGGAGAGGGTAAAAGAGGAAAGCCCAGAAGGATTCGAAGAGGCTTCGCGTGCAATACAGGAAGTTCTTGGGTTGAAGGCCAAAGTCAAACCCTACCGGCGAGGGGGGAAAGTCGAGATCCGCTTCAGAGAGGCGGAGGAGCTAGAAGCGCTCGTCGCCCTTCTGACCGACAGAAATCGACAGTAGTCTACAAGCATTGTGTGCTTGTAAAGTAAGAATCCTAGTGCACTAACTCATTTTCGTAGAAAGCCAGCCCGTCAGGGGATGCGTTGTGTGAGAGCGTGGTATACGATTCGCTGACGCAGTTCTTGGTAGGGAGATCTTATAACGTGGTTGGAAAGAGGCACAGGTGAGATATGTAGGGGCAGTTGGAGTGCTGATGTTAGTCTTGTTTTCCGCTGGTCTGGCCGAGGCTCAGACTGAAGACTCTCCCGCCGGTGCGGATGCAGAGATAGTTGCCCTCGAAGCCCAGGCCCAAGCGCAGGATTCACAGCTAACGCAGCAGGTGCAGGAAATATCGTCTGTTGGGGATGATCTCCAGGAGACGCAGACGCAGGTGAATGGTGCGATCTCCAGGAGCCAGGAACTTTCACAGCAGACCAACGAGGTCGAGGGAACGCTCTCGCAGCAGCAGGAAAGCTTTACAGAGGCACAGGCTCAATATGAAGAGCAGGCCCGGGCTGCTTACAAGGGAGACAATGTAGCGGGTTTGGTCGGGATTCTGGATAGTATTCTGGCAATGGATAAAGACTCGGGAGCGCTCACCCGGGCCCAGGTAAGAAACGTGCTGGTGAGAAGTCAGCAGAGAATAGAAAATCACCGCAGCACGCGACAGAAGCTGCAGAACACGGTTCGCCAGGTATCTCAGAAGCGGACAGATTACAAAGAAGCCCTGAAAGATGAGCGTGCACAGATAGAAAAGTTGCGCCGCAAAGAAGCGGAGCTTGAGGCCTCTGTTTCTCAGGTGCGCAACGATAGGACCAAAACAGATGCTCGCATACAAAAGTTGCGGAAGGCGGAGCGCCAGAGAATCCTCAGTACGAGACCGGCTACCGGGGCTCCGGCGGCGCAGCGGGGCCGAGAGTTGCGGATCGCTCGCAATGATATCGTGGCGCGCCCCGTAAAGCCCATATCGAAAAAGCGGTACAGGAAGCTCTATCGACAGTCCGCAAAGAAGTACGGGTTCGGCAAGGACTGGCACATACTGGCGGCGGTGGGCAAGGTAGAGACAAACCACGGGGAGAACGTGGGGCCGTCCAGCGCCGGCGCGATGGGGCCGATGCAATTCATGCCCTCGACCTGGGAGTCTTCGGGGGTAGATGGGAACGGCGACGGGGTGGCGAACGTTATGGACCCCAGAGATGCGATCCCGGCCGCCGCCAAGTACCTCAAGACCGGCGGTGCCCCAAAGGACTGGTACGCTGCACTCTACTCCTACAACCACGCTGACTGGTACGTCAAGAAAGTGCTGGGTGTTGCCGAGGGCTACCGGCGCCTGGCGAAGGACAGCCGCGTAGGTCCATACGTTTAGCGCAAGCCTCCTAAAGCGGGGCTTCTGAAGCGCTGGAAGTTCGTGTACTCTGCCCGAAGAATCCAGACGACGGCCCGGTTAGCATGAAGTCATGGATCGAACTTTGTCCAGCCGCGTTTTGCTGTTCCTATGTTTGTTTTCCGCTGCGCTCATGTCCGCCGGCTGCGGGGCACGGGCCGACAGCAACCCCAAACTTACGATCTTCGCCGCTTCTTCGCTGACGGACACTTTTGAGGAATTGGGTAGTGAGTTCGAGCGACAGAACCCCGGTGTGGACGTGCACTTTAGCTTCTCTGGAAGCTCCACGTTGTTGGCCCAGCTACAGCAAGGGGCCCCGGCAGACGTTTTTGCTTCGGCGGATGAGGCCAAGATAGAGGTTGCTGCGGAAGCCGGGATCGTCTCCGTTCCACAAAAGTTCGCCGAGAACTCGCCGGTGATGATCGTCCCCTCGGGCAACCCGACCGGGGTGCGGACACTACGGGACCTCGCGGCGCCGGACCTGGACCTCGTGTTGGCCCAGGAGGGGGTGCCAATAGCCGAGTACGCAGAAGAAATTTTGACGAAAGCCGACGCACGCTACGGTGGCAACTTCGAGGATCTGGTTCTGGAAAATGTGGTGTCTCACGAGCCAGACGTGAAGGCGGCGGCCAACAGGGTAGTCCTCGGCGAGGCTGATGCGACTTTTGTCTACGCCAGCGACATGACCCCGATGATGCGAGAGAAAGTGGAAGAAGTCGAGGTCCCGGAAGAGCTCAACGTAACCGCCACCTATCCAATAGCGGTCGTCGAGGACGCCCCGAACCCAGACCTAGCGAAGAAGTGGGTGGAGTTGGTTTTGGGCGAAGAAGGACAGCGCGCAATGGTGGAGTGGGGATTCAAACGGGCAAGGTAGAGAAGAAGTGGCGAGGACTGCGCTACAGGGAGAAAGCGTTCTCCGGCGTGGGCGCCGGGGCGCTGGCGTTACTCGCCGGGTTTATCAGCCTGCCGATACTGAGCCTGGTGATCTGGACCGTAGACGAAGGCTCCTGGCGCGCCATGACCTCACCGGTCGCTGTGGAAGCCCTGCTACTGAGCGCCCGCACCACGGCGATCACTATGATCATACTGCTCGCGGTCGGGACGCCGGCGGCCTACGTGTTATCGAGGGTTGAGTTTCCCGGTAAGCGGATCTTAGACACGCTAATAGACATCCCGGCGGTTCTGCCCCCGAGCGCGGCGGGTATAGCATTGCTGCTCGCGTTCGGGAAGATGGGACTCCTAGGAGAGCACCTGCAGGCCTTCGGGATACAGATCAGCCTCACCACAGCCGCAGTGGTGATTGCCCAACTCTTTGTCGCCTCGCATTTCTACGTGCGGCAAGCATCCGTGGGTTTTGGCCAGGTGGACCGCGAGGTCGAAGAGGCGGCGCAGGTGGACGGCGCCCGGCGCGGTAAGGTCTTTACCAGCATCACCGTGCCGCTGGCGTTCCCGGCGCTCGTCGCCGGGGGGGTTACGGCGTGGGCGAGGGCGTTGGGAGAGTTTGGGGCCACCATAATCTTGGCCGGAAATTTGCAGGGTGTGACGCAGACGATGCCGTTGGCGATCTACTCGGCATTCGAGAGCGATCTGGATGCGGCGGTCGCCCTCTCCGTGCTGGTGCTGGGCTTCTCGTTTGTGGTGATCCTGACGGCCCGCTTGCTGACAAAGAGGGCCCAGGAGCGTAGTCTAGGCTAGCGACCGAGCTATGCCAGTCCTTCGTCGGTCAGGATCATCACGTCGGTGGCTTTGACGAGCGCCGAGGCCTGCTGGCCTTCTTCGAGGCCGAGCTCGTCGCAGCTCTCACGGGTTATGAGGGAGACGATGTGGTTGTCACCGACCTGGAGCGTTACCTTGGCCGCGACTCCATCCTTCACGATCTCGGTGACGGTGCCGGGGAGTCGGTTACGGGTGCTGAGCTTCATCTTCTTCTCCTTTACTGATGGCTAGCAGCCCAAGCTGCAGCGCGAGCCGCGCTTCGGGCTGCTTCAAGTCTAGCCGAGTTAGCTCCTGAATGCGTTCCAGGCGGTAGAGGAGGCTGTTGCGGTGTAAAAAGAGCCGATCCGCCGTCTCACTGGCGTTTGCCCCCGACTCGAAATAGACCGAGAGCGTCCTTACCAGGTCGCTACCGCGCTGTTGATCGTAATCTATCAGGGAGAGCACCAGTTTACGGAAAGGGGAGATGTCCGGAGAGTGCGACAGGTCATCCAACAATAATTTTGGGTCCATGATCTGGGCGGCGATGTTATCAGGCGGAGAGTTTTCGTGCTAAAACGGTGGGTATGGAGACTTCCCGCACCGACATGTTTCGCAAGTTACTGGAGAGGGACCCGGAGAACCCAATGGTCCTTTGTTCCCTGGGGATCGAACTGTTCAAAGAGGAGCATTACCCGGAGGCCCGGGAGCATCTGGCCCATGCGGTCGAGAATAAGCCAGACTACTCCGTTGCCTACCGGGCGTTGGGCCGAACCCACTACGAACTCCACAAGAACGCCGAGGCCCGCCGCGTCTTCGAAACCGGCCGCGAGGTAGCCCGGAATAACGGGGACCTCCAAACCGTAAAGGAGATAGACGTCTTTATGCGCCGGCTGGAGAAGCGCGAAGCCGAAGAGAGTTAGCTTTCAGGAACCACTCCGCAGAACCTGACAGGTAGCTTCTGCTAACATCCGGTCGCGTTGCATTATACGGTCGTTATCTCCGTGGACTACGAAAGTCCTTCCGCACACCGGGTGGCCCGCGACATCTGGTCCGCGCTCTCCCGGACGGCGCTAAACTCCGGGCTCGCCGGCATCACCGCCCAATGGGAAGACCT
The DNA here is from genome assembly GCA_965214475.1 of Rubrobacteraceae bacterium. Classification (GTDB taxonomy): domain Bacteria; phylum Actinomycetota; class Rubrobacteria; order Rubrobacterales; family Rubrobacteraceae; genus SIRX01. Next base: position 2,180,300 of record OZ243953.1, read on the forward strand.
ACAAGCGCAGAAAGCATCCTCTGATCACGGAGATTCATCGGCCCACGTCTTCGTCTTCGGCCAGGATCGTCCTGAGATAGTGGAATGCATCGAGCCTTTCGGAGACCCGCTGGCCCCACGACTGTACGGTATAGTCGTCGCCACTCCCGAGAGACCGAGTCCTCTCTCCGGTTCGCTGTTGTACCAGGGAGTGGGACGGCTGACCGCGGAGGGGGTGAGGGTCGGGGCCGTTCTGCCAGCTCTAGTCCCGGTCTCGCCGAAGATCGAGGGTGAGGCTTATGCCGTCCAACTTCTGGAGCGTATGCGAAAAACTCGGAAGCGTAGTTGACACCTTTGATCTCCGCGGTGGTCGTCTCGACCGCTTTCGCGGCTATGGCCTACCGGCTCGGGATGGTGAGTCGGGATGGTGCACTGGGAGGGTTCATGGTTGCCGCCCCGATCTACTGGGGCCTCGGATGGCAGGGCTTCGCGGTACTCGCGCTCTTCGTAATCGGTGGTTCGGTTCTTACTCGTCTCGGATACCGGCAAAAAGAACATTTCGGGACAGCAGAGAGTGGGGGAGGGCGTCGCGGAGCAAAGAACGCCCTGGCTAACGCCGGCGTCGCCGTCGCTTGCGCCTTGCTCGCCGGGCTGACTCTCTACCCTGAGGCTTTCGCCGCCGCATTTGTCGCCTCCCTGGGCGCCGCCTTCGCCGATACCGCCGAGTCCGAGGTAGGGCAAGTCTACAGCCGCGTACCCCGTCTCATAACCACTCTCGACCGAGTCTCTCCCGGAACTGACGGAGCCGTCTCACTACCGGGCACACTCGCCGGACTCTCAGCCGCCGCGATGACCGCTACCCTCGGATTCTGGCTCGGACTGCTTGACGACATGGGCGGTGCCCTGATCGTCGTGGGAGCGGCTTTTCTCGGAACGATGGTCGACAGCCTAATCGGCGCTTTCATGCCTCGTTTGGGCAACGAGATGACCAACGTAGCCTGCACCTTCGCCGCCGCCATCCTCGCCCTGCTCCTAGTCTAGATCCCCCACAAAGGAAACTCTTGACAGAACTAACTCGCTAGGTAATAATAAAACGGTACTGTTTAGTTTACTTATGAGGAGATTAGTGTTGGGTACTAGATCTGAGGAGCGTAAACCCAGGGCTCAGGCGAAGCGGGAGCAGATACTCTCCGGCGCCAAGAGGGTGTTTTTGCGGGAAGGGTTCGCCGCTACGAGCACGGACGTCATAGCTCGCGAGGCAGGGGTGTCCAAGCGAACTCTGTATGCCTACTATCCAAGCAAAGAGGAACTTTTCGAGGATGTACTGCGCGAACTCACCGTTGAGAATCCACAGACGCAGGTGTTGAAGTCGGCCCGGCGGATAGACCCCAAGAGCCGTGAAGAGCTGCGAGAAACTCTGGTGGTGTTGGCGCAGAAACTCATGGCTACCATGATGGACCCGGATTACCTGGCGTTGCTTCGCACGATCATCGCCGATTCCCATCGTTTCCCCAAACTCAGCGAAATCTTCCGTTCCACGGTCCCCGAGCGGGGTATCCGGGAAGGGACCGCCATGATCGAGCGTTCCCAGCAGAATGGCGTAGCCGTGGAGGGAGACCCGGAGGTCATGATCCGCATGTTTATGGGTCCGTTGCTTAGCTACGCCATGATCGACGGGCTTTTTCGTCCCGACGGGGATCCTCGACCACCCACGACAGAAAAGATCGAGCAGATAGTCGATCTGTACATCAGGGCGATCAGTTAGTGAAAACCATAGAGAAAGGGGCACAGGGGTGATGAAGACCACGGTGTACCTGGCCGACTGTTCGTAAAGAAATTGGCTCGCGAGAAAAGCCTTGTGGTGTCGGGCCAACAACAAGAGGGCGGATAACGTCCCCAAAGAAGGAGGACGCTCATGAGAACTGCGACGAAGATAATTCAGGTTTTGCTGGGATTGTCGTTTCTTGGAGCCGGAGGCCAGAAGTTCGCCGCCGCCGACCAGATGGTCGAGGATTTCGACCGATTCGGCTATCCGCAGTGGTTTCGTGTTGTGACCGGGGGCATTGAAGTAGGCGGGGCACTGGGGATGCTAGTCGGTTTCTTTCGCCCGTCGATAACTCCTTTCGCCGGCCTGCTGTTGGCGGCCACGATGACCGGCGCCGTAGCCACACACATTCGCATCAAAGACCCGGCGCAGAACGTGCTCCCACCAACCGTATTGCTCGCGATGACGACGTTCGTATCGCTAGTGCGCGCGAGGAATCTAGGAATAGAAAGCAAACTAGAGTAAGCAACGTGTGAAGAGAGGAGCTTGAGATGAAAACGGACGTACTAATTATCGGGGCGGGACCAACGGGTCTTACAGCGGCGAACGTGCTAGCCCAAAGCGGGGTGGAATTCAGGATCATCGACAAAACTTCCGGTCCCGTCGAAGAGTCACGGGCTCTGGTGGTACAAGCCAAGATTTTGGAGCTTTTCGATAAGCTCGGTCTGGCGGATCGGGCGGTCGAGGAGGGGCAGAGGATCGGGGCTGCAGAGCTTCTCAAGAAGGGGGAGCACATAGGAAAACTCTCTTTCTTCGAGGATGATCGGGACGACCTCAACCCTTATCCGTTCGCCCTGATCTACGAACAGCATCGTACCGAGCGGCTCCTGGTCCGCGGTCTCGAAGAGGTGGGAGGCCGGATCGAATGGGACACGGAGCTGATAAGTCTCTCGCAGACACCGGATAACGCCACGGTGGTCGTCCAGCGCGCCGACGGCACGGAGGAGACCATCGAAGCACGTTGGGTGGTCGGGGCGGACGGGGCGAGCAGCCCGGTGAGGCATTCACTGGATCTGGGTTTCGAGGGCGACACCTACGAGGAGTCGCTGTTTCTCGCGGACGTGGAGATGGAGTGGGAGTTTGGCTCCCAGAAGCTCTACCTGGACCTGGCTTACGATGGCTTCTACGCATTCTTTCCGATGCCGGGCGAGAAGCGCTTCCGGCTCGTCGGCAGCGTGCCGGACGAACTGGATGGGAAAGAGGAAATCACGGTCAGCGACGTACAGGATCTCCTCGACAAATACAGCGGCGTGGAGACCGAGATCACGGCCGCGCATTGGACCAGCGTCTACAAGATCCACCGTAGGATGACCGAAAATTTCCGCGTCGGCCGCACGTTTCTCGTGGGTGACGCCGCCCACGTCCACTCTCCCGCTGGAGGCCAGGGCATGAACACCGGCATCGGTGACGCCTACAACCTGGCGTGGAAGCTGGCGCTTGTTGCGAAAGGCGAGGCGAAACCGGAACTCCTCGACTCCTACGAGCCTGAACGCATGCCGTTCGCCCGCGCCATACTCAATGGATCTGACCGAGGGTTCTCCCTGCAAGTAACGAACAATCCGCTGGCAAAGGGACCCAAGCTCTTCGTCGTTCCGCTGCTATTCCGCCTCGTGTCGGCAGTCCCTGCGCTAAGGAGGTGGGCTTTCTACTTCATTTCGCAGCTCTGGACGAGCTACCGCGAAAGCCCTGTAGTTGAGCAGAACGAAACGGCCAAGAAAGGGCCGAAAGCCGGAGAACGCGCACCATACGGTTTCTTCGAGGTCGGTGAAGATTCTGGTAAGAGTATCTTCGAAAAGCTCAAGGGTACGGACCACCACCTGCTCATCTTCGAGGGTAAAAAGTCGGACCCTGCAAGGCTAGCGGCGACCCGCGAGGAGATCGAAAGCCTACTCGACCGTTACGCAACCGCCGTCAACGTTCATCCGGTCGCGGCGGGGAATAAGCAACTGCACGAACGATACGGCGCGAAGACGCCAAGCCTGTTTCTCGTGCGTCCCGACGGACACGTAGCGTACCGGGGTGAATCATCCGACATCGTCGGTTTGAGGATGTATCTCGATAGTCTGTTCTTTGGTAGCAGCAAAGAGACCAGCGGCTCGCAGAACGTGGAACGGAGTGTAAGGGCATGAATGCGTTGAGGGTGCTTGCGAGCCCGAGGGTCTGGATCTCCACCGTCGGGACGGTAGCCGTGCTCGCACTGATGTTCTTCGCGTACCTGACGGCCATCGCTAGCCCGCAAGAGAACCTGAAGGACCTTCCCGTAGCCCTGGTGAACGAAGACAAGGGTGGGGAACTCGGTGGAGAACAGGTCGAACTAGGGGATCAGGTAGTGGAGCGCGTAACTGGTCCTGACTCACCGGCGGATGGTCTCGTAGAGTGGTCACAGTTCGGGAGCCGGAAAGAGGTGCTCGAAGGGCTCGGGAGCAACGAATACTATGGCGCCATCGTGATCCCAGAAGACTACACGGAGCGGATCTCAGCCGCCGCAAGCCCACCAGAGTTGCCTATCGCCATCGTAAACGAGGACGAGGGTGCTGAGATGCAGGGCAAGCCGACCAATCTTGGAGAAGAGGTGGTAAAGAGGATCACCGGCCCCGAATCCCCAGCCCCGAGCTTTGTGGAGTGGAAGCAACTCGACAGCCGCAAGACGGCCCTGGATCAACTCTCAAAAGGCGAGGCTTACGCCACAATCGTCATCCCCAAAGATTACTCGAAGAGCCTCGCGAATATGTCCGGGCCGCCCCCGGGCTCTGGAAGCAGACCACCACAAGGCGGCAAACCACCGAAGCCGGAGCCCGCAAACATAGAGCTTCTCTCCAGCCCGGCGGTTCGTCCTGCCACCACGGGTGCCATAGAAGACGCCTTTAACGGCATCGTTGGCGGGGTGTCCGGGGCTACGAGCGAGCGAATCCTGGGCAGCCTTGCGGAACAAGGTGCGCCGGTTCCGCCGCCTACGACCGCCGTGATCTCCGACCCGGTGAGGGGCAAAATATCCGAGGCGGACGTCTCCTCTGAGGTCGGGCCGCTACCGAAGGCGCCGGAACCGGCTGAGATAGAGGTTCTTACCAATCCTTCCGCCGGTCCCTCCGCCGCGACACCGGTGGCGAATATATCCACCGGAATCGTACAGGGTGTTTCCGAGGCGACGAGCGAACGTCTCACTCAAGCCGCCGGGGAGCGGGGGGCACGCCTTACGCCAGAGGTCGCGGCAGTGATCGGCGACCCGGTACGGGCCGAAGCCACGGAGGCCGAACCTGTCGGAGATAATTCGGGTAACGGACAGGCGCCTTTCTTCCTCGCCTTCCTGGCGAATCTCGCAGGCTTCGGCGGGGCTGCAGTGATTTTCTTCGGCGTCTCTAGCGTGGCGGAAGGCCTCACTGGTCGGGGCCTGCGTCCGTCGCGGGCCGGGTTGTGGACGGTGATGCTCTTTCTGGGAGCTTTGTACGCGGCTCTCGTGACCGGGGCCGAGCTCGGCGTCTCGTTCGGGATCGTGAGCGTCGAACACGAAGCGGGAACAGGGGAAGTGTTCCTTTTCCTACTGCTTTCTATCTCAGCGATAATGGCCGTGGTGATGTTGCTTGTGGTGCTGTTCGGGGCCGCCGGCATCGGCATCGCCGCGATACTCGGCGTGCTCCTCGGGCTCGTATCGGCCGGCGGACTCGCCCCGATCGAGGCGTTGCCCGGCTTCTACCAGGCCTACGCTGACTGGCTGCCCCTACGCTACATCAGTGACGGCCTGCGTTCCCTGCTATTCTTCGACGGAAGTTCCGCCGCGGGCCTCGGAGACGCCGTCCGGGTGCTGGGCGCCTATCTCGCGGGCTCCATAGTGTTGGGTTACGTAGTCTCGATCCTTCGGGACCTTTTTGGTAACCGGAGTACAGGCAAACAAGGCACCAGAGAAACTGCAACCGGAGAAGCCTCTTAGTTCAGGCCCACATTCGCATTTCTACACCGCCATCCGACAGATCTGTCGGGTGGCGGCTTTTTAGTGGAGGCTAGTGGAGGCGTTTCGCTTTTGCGGTATCCGGGAATCAACATCTCAGACAGGTGGTGTAGAAGGAAAGGATTATCGAGCATGGCTGAGGAAGCTAACCTGGTCAAGCTGGAAGACTTCGATGGAGAGGTCGAGGAGCAGTGGCAAGAGGCTGGGGGCAGCAAGGTTCTGGACAGCAATGACGAAGAAGTCGGCACGGTGGAAGCCGTCTATATCTGGGAAGAGCCTGGGACGGCACATCTCATTGCGGTTTCCGGTGAGGAGCGGGGCTTCCTCATTCCCGTACACGCGGTAACTAACGCGGACGAAGAAGGCATCAAGGTCGAGCAGAGCAAGCAGAAGATCATGGACTCGCCGGAGTTCGACTCGGACGACGTCCCGGATGACGAGGCCCGCAAGGGAGCATTCCAGCACTACGGTTATCAGGATCCGTTAGATCTAGGATAGCCACCGGCTTACGCTGGGCTCTTTTCCGGTCGGCTGCCGGATGCTATATTAAACCCATGCGCACCGGGGCATATATAGACTTGACCAATACTCGACTATAAACTCCCACGCGTCTTTTTTCCGGATCTACTAGATCCAAGATCCAAAGCCTGCACGAGGAGTACCAGTGAGCGAAACGACGGTAAAAAGAGAATACAAGCCGGACGCCATAGAGCACCGCTGGCAAGAAAAATGGACCGAGAGCGGCCTCTATAAGACCGACGAGGATACCGAAAAGCCCAAGCACTACGCACTCACCATGCTCCCGTACCCGAGCGGTGACCTGCACGTCGGGCACTGGTACGCCATGACACCCTCCGATACTCGCGCCCGCTTTATGCGGATGAACGGCTACCGGGTCTTCTTCCCGATCGGCTTCGACGCTTTCGGGCTTCCGGCCGAAAACGCCGCTATAAACCGTGGCATCCACCCGTACAAGTGGACCATGTCCAACATCGAGAACATGCGGGGGCAACTCCGCACGATGGGGGCCATGTTCGACTTCGACTCCGAGGTAGTCACCTGCGATCCTGAGTACTATCGGTGGAACCAGTGGTTCTTCCTCAAGTTTTTCGAGAAGGGGATCGCCTACCGGGACTATGCGCCGGTGGACTGGTGTCCGAAGGACAATACGACTCTGGCACGGGAGCAGGTAGTCGGGCCGGATCGGGTCTGCGAGCGGTGCGGGACGCCGGTAATAAAGAAGGATTTGGCGCAGTGGCTGTTCAAGATCACGGACTATGCCGAACAGCTGCTGGACTTCTCGAAGATAGACTGGCCCGAGCGGGTCGAGACTTTGCAACGCAACTGGATCGGACGCTCAGAGGGTGCTGAGATAGAGTTCGACATCGAAGACTACGGACCGATAGAGGTCTTCACCACCCGCCCTGACACGCTCTTCGGGGCGACGTTCTTCGTCATGTCTCCCGAGCACCCGGCGGTCGAGAAGATAACGACGCCGGAGCAGTCAGGCGAGGTCCGGGCCTACGTTGAGAAAGCCGGCAAGATGACGGAGATAGACCGGACCGACGTCACCCGCGAGAAGACCGGCGCGTTCACCGGCGCCTACGCGGTAAACCCGGCGAACGGCGAGAAGATTCCCGTCTACATCGCCGATTACGTGCTCATGGGCTACGGGACCGGCGCGATCATGGCAGTCCCCGGCCAGGACCAGCGCGACTGGGACTTCGCCGCCAAGTACGACCTGCCCATAATCCGCACCGTCCAGCCACCGGATGACTTCGAGGGCGAGGCGTACGTCGGCGAGGGACCGGCGATCAATAGCGACTTTCTCAACGGCCTGCAGATCGAAGCGGCTAAAAAACGCATGGTCGAGCACCTTGAAGAACAAGGCAAAGGCGAGTCAGCGGTGACCTACCGCTTACACGACTGGCTCATCTCGCGCCAGCGGTACTGGGGGACCCCGATCCCAATCGTCTACTGCGACGACTGCGGCACAGTCCCCGTTCCTGAAGAAGATCTGCCGGTTCGCCTCCCCGAAGACGCGGAGTTCACCCCGACCGGTGAATCCCCGCTCAAGCTGGACGAGAACTTCCGGTACACCGAGTGCCCGAGTTGTGGTGGTCCGGCGGAGCGGGAGACGGACACCATGGACACCTTCATGGACTCCTCATGGTACCAGTATCGTTACCTCTCGCCGCACTACGACGAGAGGCCGTTCGACCCCGAGCGCGGCGAGAAGTGGCTCCCTGTAGATCAGTACACCGGCGGCATCGAGCACGCCGTCATGCACCTGCTCTACACCCGCTTCTTCACGAAGGTAATGCGCGACCTCGGGCTCGTGGACTTCGACGAGCCGATGAAGAAGCTCTTCAACCAGGGCATTATTCTGGGTGAGGATGCGGAGAAGATGAGCAAGAGCCGGGGCAACGTCGTCAACCCGCAGGAGTTCGTAGACCGTTACGGATCGGACGCCCTGCGTTGCTTTTTGATGTTTATCGGGCCGTGGAACCAGGGTGGGCCGTGGGACGGCCGCGGCATCGAAGGCGTCTCACGCTTCCTGCGGCGTGCCCTCTCGCTCGTTGCGAAGGGAGATGCCACGGGGGCTGAGACGGACCCCGGCGAGCTTGACCGTCGGACAAACCAAATGGTCAAAAAGGTAACCGAAGACCTCGAAGCCTTCCGGTTCAACACCGCAGTCGCCGCGCTTATGGAGCAGACGAACTATCTGCTGGGCATAAAAGGCCGGGTTGAGGAGGAAGAGTGGAGTGGGGCGCTGCGGAAGTTCGCGCTCGTCCTCGCACCCTTTGCGCCGCATCACGCCGAGGAGATATGGTCCGAACTCGGAGAGTTCTACTCCGTCCACGAGCAGGAGTGGCCCGGTTATGACGAGAGCCTCATAAAGATCGAGGCGTTCACACTGGTGATACAGGTAAACGGTAAGCTCCGCGACCGCATCGAAGCACCGGCGGACATTTCGGAAGAGACCGCGAAGGAGCTGGCACTTTCGAGCGAGAAAGTCCGGCCCCACGTCGAGGGCAAGGAGATCCGCAAGGCTATCTACGTGCCTGGTCGGCTGGTCAACCTCGTCGCAGGGTAAGGGCGGCGGACGAATCCCTTGAGCCGGCGCGATCGAAAGAGAAAGAAACCGCCGACCAAAGCTTCGGTAAAAGCGAGGGCCGAGACGGTAGGCAAGACTAGCCGTCCGGAGAGCCTACCGGCTGCCCGTGGCGTCTATAAAGTCTATCGCTCCGGCGAACTAGAAGTGCCGGCTTTGGCGGGGGTTGATTTCGAGGTCGGGCGGGAAACTTTCGTCTCCGTCATGGGGCCTTCCGAACGGTACGCTACCGGCTGCGGCGGGTTACGGAGCTAACCGGCCTCGAGGTAACGAAGTTCGAGCATGCTGCCCAACTCTATCTGACAGTGCGGGCTACCGAACTGCTCTAACCCCTCCGGTGGCTATTGTAGACGCTAAGGAAGAGGTTTCAGGCGGACATTTGGGCTGGCAGCAGCGGGCGGGAAGCGGGGCGGGCGAACAGGTATCCTTGCAGGTAATCGGCCCCGTGTTTTTTCAGCCAGTGCCATTCTTCTCCGCTCTCCACCCCTTCTGCTACTACAGCAACGTCCAGGCCTTCTGCCAGCTCGAGGATCTTGGCCGCGACCTGCGATTTGTACGGGTCGGTCCCAACGTCCCGGACCAGCTCTATGTCCAGCTTGACGAAACCGGGTTTTAGCTTGCTCAATAGGTTCAGAGAGCTGTAGCCGGCCCCGAGGTCGTCCAGTGCGATCCGGAAACCAGAATCCCGGTAGAAGTCGACGATGTTAAGTAGATGCCGGACATCTTTGACCCGTTGACCCTCTGTTATCTCGAAAACTACCTGCTCGGGGTGCAGATCAGTGTCCTTGAAAGCATCCATCATGCTCTGCAGGCAGTAAGTTGGATCGTAGATCGAGGTCGGATTGAAGTTGATAAAGATGTTACTCTCGATGCCGTACTCTGCCGCCCGCCGGATAGCCATTATGCGGGCGTCGCGGCCAGGTTGAACAGCAATCCTGAGGTCTCCGCCACCTCGAACATAGCCCCGGGAGTGACCAGGTTGCCGACGGTGTCCAGCCCGCGCAACAGGCATTCGTAAGCGAAAACCTCTCCATCCGGGTTACCGGCCTCGACTATAGGCTGGAAATAGGTCGTCAGACGTTTCTCGCTCATCATTTCCACGAGCCATTCTCCCCGAGCAGCGGCCAAGAGTCTGCCAAGGGGCTGCATCCGCGCGAGATCTTTTATAGAGGGTTCTACGCCTTCTTCGGCTACCAGAGCCCGGGAGTCATCCAACTCCGTTTCGCTCAAGGAGTCGCTGATCTTATCGCCCAGACGATGCAGAATTCCCGACTCTAGCTCGACGGCTAATATGCCGTCCACCACCTCTTCAAATGGGATGCCGTCTTTCTTTAACATGCGACGCAGACTGGCCTGCGTGTGGGTAAGTGGGGGCGCCACGTAGAGTAGCCCGCTCTCGGATACGGGGGAGGGTAGCGTCTCACAGCGGCTGCACGGGCTCACCTGAAAAATTGTCGCTTACTTGAGTTGTACGCCGAAACCAGCGGTCCAGACATTGTAAAACCACCAAAATCTCTAAATCTCTGTTTCACCGACAAACATAAGAATTCTAGCATCCGCCGGATGCGGCGTTGACTAACGTTGACTAAAACATCCGGCCGCCGGCCGGCACCACCCGATTCGGAGCCAGGAGCACGACTTCCCCAGCCTCATCCGGGACACCTAGCACGAGCACCTCGCTCTTGAAACCCGCGATCCGTTTCGCGGGAAAGTTCACGACCGCGACCACTTGTTTTCCTATAAGGGTCTCCGGCTCATAGTGTGCCGTGAGCTGGGCGCTGGTTCTCCGCTTCCCGATCTCCGCCCCAAAATCCACGGTGAGTTTTATAGCAGGTTTGCGAGCTTCCGGAAAAGGCTCAGCCTCGACGATTTGACCCACCCGGATGTCCACTTTCTCGAAATCTTCCCAGCTTATCTCGGACACTCAGATTCCTTTCAAAAGAGATTGCGGACCTCGAAGAGTTCTCGGACGACGTGAAGATCCAGGTTGCCCGGCAAGAAGACGTTGCGGGACCATTGGGCAGGACGTCCGTCCGTCAAATACATAGTCTCGATAAGCGTGAGCGCGGCGGAGTTTGTTTTTAGGCCCAGCGCCCGCCCGACTTCATCCTCCGGAGCGACCAGCTCCGCTTCTATATTCAATTTGCTGAAACCTATGGGAATTCCCTCGGAGACCAGAAGGTCCAGCAACATGGCCTCCGGCCGGAAGCGCTCGCGAACCGTCTGGGCGGGGATCACCGTCTCCGGCACGACGTCCACCATCCACGCCGCCGGAACTCCGCCGACGAGCAGTATCCTCGATACTTTTACCAGGCTGCTCCCGGAGGCCAGCTCCAACGCGGACGCCTCTTCGGAACCGGCGGCCACTAACTCGATGCGAAGATCTTCGCTGCCCAGGCTCAAGCCCAAACGTTCCGCATGCACCGTGTAGGTCTCCAAACGCTCCAACCCGTTGCGCAACTTTGCCCCGTCAGGAGGCTGGACCAGGAACGTGCCGCTCCCTTGCCGCCGCTCCAGCAACCCGCGCTCTACCAGCCGCGTCATCCCCGTGCGCACGGTTGCCCGGGAAACGCCCAGGCTTTTGACCAGGACGGCCTCCGGAGGGATACGATCCCCCGCTTTGTACCGCTTGCGAACCAGCAGATCCTCTATGCTCTGCTCGACCTGCACATAGAGTAGGTTCTTATCCAGTGTCCCAAAGTCTCTTTGCCGGGCTTCTATCTTCGCCTCCTCTTTAAAAAGATTCTAGCAACTCGACACTATCGGAACCTGAAACCTGGCTTTGTGCCTTGTACATCAAACTACACATATTTGTACCCTTGTGTGACAAATTTGTCTCTGCTATGCTGCCCTATTGTAACTATCACGCCTATGTGGGGTAGGTGTAGGGCTAGAGGGTACGGAGGGTTTGGTTTTTGTGGGATACAGGATGTGGATATCCGTATATTTGTCCTTCGGGCCGTAGCCCGGGGTTGGGTACGTGAGTATTCTGGATATTAATCTGGTGTTTGGTGAGCCGGGGTAGGTTTCGTCGAGAACGGAGGAGGTTGCGTTGAGCGAGTCTGAGAGTCAGCAAAAGCGGGGCGTAGAGTACGAGCAGACGGATCAGGACTACATGGAGAACCGACAGCTCCAGAGTGGGGCTGCGGGGTGGGTACTTCTTGCAGGACTCGGTGTTGCCTACGTTATTTCGGGGGACTTTGCTGGGTGGAACAACGGCCTCGCCCAGGGTGGTTGGGGCGGATTGCTCATCGCCACGATCCTCATGGCGACGATGTACACCACGATGGTCTTCGCCCTGGCCGAAATGTCTTCGGCCATCCCGGTCGCCGGTGGTGGATACGGCTTCGCCCGGCGGGCCATGGGAGTTTGGGGCGGCTTCTTAACCGGAACAGCCATCCTCATCGAATACGCGATAGCGCCCGCCGCCATCGCGACGTTTATCGGGGCGTACGTGGAGTCCCTGATCGGGTTCGGCGGACCGCTCGTGTACCTCTTTTTCTACCTGGTATTTATAGGAATCCATATTTACGGTGTCGGTGAGGCGCTAAAGTTGATGTTTGTTATCACGGCGATCGCCGCCGTGGCGCTCATTGCGTTTATCGTCGGTATGATCCCGCAGTTCGATCCCAGCAACCTATTCGACATCGAGCCGACCAGCGCCTTCGGTGCGAGCGCGTTCCTGCCGTTCGGTTACGTCGGCATCTGGGCTGCGATACCGTATGCGATCTGGTTCTTCCTCGCCATCGAGGGCGTTCCGCTTGCCGCTGAAGAAGCCCGGAATCCGGGACGGGACATGCCCCGCGGCCTGATCGCCGGTATGGGAACCCTGCTCGTGTTCGCGGCACTCATACTCGTCTTCGGCCCCGGCGGCGCCGGTTCGAGCACCATTCAGGACACGGGAGCCCCGCTTACCACGGCCATCAGCGCACAGAGCGCTTACGGCAGTGAAAACTTCCTGTTCACGTTCGTCAACATCGTAGGACTTGCGGGCCTGATCGCCAGCTTCTTCTCCATCATCTTCGCCTACTCGCGCCAGACGTTCGCACTCTCGCGGGCCGGTTATCTGCCCCGGTGGCTCTCTGTCACGGGCAGCCGCCGGACCCCGATACTCGCCCTGGTCGTACCCGGCATCATCGGCTTCATCCTCTCGCTCACCGGTGCGGGGAGCCTGCTAATCCTCATAGCCGTCTTCGGGGCGACTCTCTCCTACGCGCTGATGATGCTCTCGCACATCATCCTGCGCTATAAAGAGCCGGACCTCGAACGTCCCTACAAGACCCCCGGTGGCATCGTCACCTCTGGCACGGCCCTGGTATTGAGTTTCGCCGCCATAATCGCTGGTTTCCTCGTAGACCCTCGGGTACTTATCGGGGTGGCGATATTCTACGCGCTCATGATCGCCTACTTCGCCCTCTACAGCCGCCACCATCTCGTAGCCCAGGCGCCGGAGGAAGAGTTCGCCGCCATCGAGAAAGCTGAATCCGAACTGGGCGACGAATAAAGTGAGCTGCCCCGAAGAACAAAAGAAAGGAAGCAAATAGTGGATACAGCCAAAGTCGAGGGTCGCCTCGACCTCGATACGCTCCAGGCCGAGGTAGAAGCCGGACGAATAGACACCGTGCTCCTAGCGATGACCGACATGCAGGGCCGCCTGCAGGGTAAGCGCCTGACCGCCGAGCACTTTTTGGAGGAAGTAGCCGAGGAGAACGCCGAGGGCTGCACCTACATACTCGCCGTAGACGTGGACATGGAGACCGTCGAGGGCTACGAGCTGACCTCCTGGTCCAGCGGCTACGGAGATTTCGTCTTCCGTCCGGACCTGGATACCCTGCGCGTAACCCCGTGGTTGGAGGGAACGGCGCTCGTTACGTGCGACATGGTGTGGGAAGGCGGCTCGCCCGTGGCCGCCTCGCCGCGACAGATCCTGCGCCGGCAGATCGAACGGCTCGCCGAGCGCGGTCTGGTCCCTTTCGCCGGTACGGAGTTGGAGTTCCTCGTCTTCCGCAACACCTACGAGGAGGCCTGGCGCAAGGCCTACCGGGACCTGGAGCCCGCCAATTACTACAACGTGGACTACTCGATCCTAGGTACTTCCCGCGTCGAGCCGCTGTTGCGGCGCATCCGCAACTGCATGAAGGGAGCCGGGCTCGAGATCGAGGACGCCAAAGGCGAGTGCAACTTCGGCCAGCACGAGATCAACGTCCACTTCGACGAGGCCCTCACGTCCGCCGACGGACACTCCGTCTACAAGAACGGGGCCAAAGAGATCGCCAGCCAGATGGGCTACGCCCTGAGCTTTATGCCAAAGTTCAACGAGCTGGACGGCAACTCTTGTCACGTCCACCTTAGCCTCCAGAACGAAGAAGGAGAAGCAGTCTTTCCCGGAAACGGCGACGGCGACGAAAACGGCTTCTCCAAACTCTTTCAGCAATTCCTGGCCGGTCAGGCCGCCTGTATGCGGGAGATGACGCTCTTCTTCGCGCCGAACATCAACTCCTACAAGCGTTACGCAAAAGGCAGCTTCGCCCCGACGGCCGTGGCCTGGGCCCTGGACAACCGTACCTGCTCGCTGCGGGTCGTCGGGCACGGGAAGTCTCTGCGGGTGGAAAACCGGACACCGGGCGGGGACGTAAACCCTTACCTGGCGATAAGCGCCATGATCGCCGCCGGCATCCACGGCATAGACAACGAGTTGTCCCTCGAAGAACCGGTGGAGGGCAGCGCCTACGAGGCCGACAAGCCCCAACTCCCCTCGAACATGTACGAATCTCGCGACCTGTTTACCAACAGTGAGATAGTCCGCGAAGCGTTCGGCGACGAGGTGGTGGACCACTACACCAACATGGCCCAGGTCGAGATCGACGCCTTCGAGTCGGCCGTCACCGATTGGGAACGTTACAGGAACTTCGAACGTCTATGAGGCCAACGGTCGGCATCACGGCGGCCACCGAGACGATCAACTACGGCGCCTGGACAAACGTCCCAGCTTTCATGAGCCCCGCGAACTACGTCCGGGCCGTCCAACGCGCCGGTGGGCGTCCCGTACTCCTGATCCCGGACGAAGAAGACACCGAAAACCCGTCGGAGGTTCTGGATCTCGTAGATGCCGTCATCATCACCGGCGGCGCCGGAGACCTCGACCCGGAACTCTACGGCCAAGAACCGCACCCGCAGACCGGACCGATCCAGAAAGAGCGCGACGCTTACGAGCTCGCGCTGGTGCGCGCCGCCGTCGAACGCGAGACCGCGACTTTGGGCATCTGCCGTGGGATGCAAGTCCTAAACGTAGCTTACGGCGGCAGTGTAGAGCAGCATTTGCCCGACGTGGTCGGCCACGAGGAGCATCGTCCCCTGCCCGGCGTCTTCGTGGATCACGAGGTGCGCCTGGAATCCGGATCTCTCGCAGCCCGCACCGCTGGCTCTGAGGTGGCGGATGTTAGGTCCCATCACCATCAGGGCATAAGGGAGGTCGGCGATGGACTCTCGGTTACGGGCCGGGCGACGAAAGATGATACCGTCGAGGCAGTAGAAGATCCGAACCACCCATTCGTGCTCGGGGTGCTCTGGCATCCGGAAGAGGATGAGAAGAGCCGCATTATAAAAGCTTTAGTTTCGGAGGTAATGAGTTAATGCTCGAAGTTTTGAATCCGGCCACCGAAGAGGTGCTGGAGAATCTGGAACCGGCAACGGCTGGCGACGCGGACGCCGCAGTCGCCCGTGCGAAAGCCGCCTACCCGAAATGGAGGGCTATAGAGCCGGCGGACCGCGCCCGGCTCCTGCACCGGCTGGCCGACGCCCTAGAAGCGGAACAGGAGAACCTGGCCCAGCTAGAGTCAAAGAACGCCGGCAAACCCATCGTCAGCGCCCGCGGTGAGATGGGCATGGTGGCAGACACCTTCCGCTACTACGCTGGAGCTCCCGAACGGTTGCTCGGCGACACCATACCAGTCTCCGGCGGTGTGAATATGACCTTCCGGGAGCCATTGGGCGTCGTCGGGCTCATTGTCCCATGGAACTTCCCGCTAACCATCGCGAGTTGGAAGATGGCCCCGGCGCTCGCCGCCGGCAACACCGTCGTCCTCAAACCCGCCGAGCTCACACCGCTCACGGCGCTGGAGTTCGAACGGATCGCTGTAGAGGCCGGTATTCCGGAGGGCGTGGTGAACGTGGTCGTGGGGCCGGGGAGCGAGGTTGGCCAACGTCTCACCGAACACCCCGACGTGGCCAAGGTCGCCTTTACCGGTTCGACAGGGGTCGGAAAGAAGATAATGGCCGGAGCCGCCGGAACCATAAAGCGTGTCACCCTGGAGCTCGGTGGCAAGTCCGCTAACGTAGTCTTCGCCGACGCCGACCTCGAAAAGGCCGCCACCTCCGCCCCCGACGGCGTCTTCGACAACGCCGGACAGGACTGCTGCGCCCGCTCCCGCATCCTGGTCGAGAAGAGCGTCTTCGACGAGTTCCTCTCGCTCATGGAGCCTGCGGTAAAAGGCTTCCGGGTGGGAGACCCGCTGGACGAGAGCATGAACATGGGACCCTTGATCTCCGCCGACCAGCGGGAGAAAGTCGCCGCCTACGTCCCGGATGATGCACCGGTAGCGATCCAGGGCACGGCTCCCGAAGGCGACGGCTTCTGGTTCCCGCCGACGGTGCTCGCCCCGGTCTCCAACGACGACCGTGCGGCGGAAGAGGAGATCTTCGGTCCCGTAGTCGTCGTGATTCCGTTCGAGGGAGAAGAAGAGGCCATCCGGCTCGCAAACGAGACTATCTATGGCCTCTCCGGCTCCATCTGGACCGAGAACGGCGCCCGGGCCATGCGCGTCGCCCGTGGCATCGAAACCGGCGTCATCTCCATAAACTCCAACACCTCCGTCCGGGTCTCGACACCCTTCGGGGGCTTCAAGCAATCCGGCGTCGGCCGCGAACTCGGTCCGCACGCCCTCGACTACTACACGGAACTAAAGAGCGTCTACATGGCGACGGAGGAGGGGTAGCGTTGGCGGGAAGACTCGAAGGAAAAGTAGCCGTCATAACCGGGTCCGCAAGCGGCATCGGTCGCGAAAGTGCCCGCCGCTTCGCTGAAGAGGGCGCCAGCGTCTGCGTAGCGGACCTCGACACCGAAACCGGCAAACAAGCCGCCGGAGAGGTCGGCGGCTTCTACATCCATGTGGACGTTACCGACCCCAAGAGCGTCAGGGAGATGTACGAAGAGGCCTCGAAACGCTTTGGCGGCATAGACATCCTCTTCAACAACGCTGGCATCTCACCGCCGGACGACGCCTCCGTCCTCGACACGGACTTCGACGTCTGGCAGAAAGTCCAGGACGTTAACCTCAAATCCGTATACTTGTGTTGCAAATATGGAATCCCTCACCTGCTGGAGCGGGGTGCGGGCTCGGTCATAAACACCGCTTCCTTCGTCGCCACGATGGGGGCGGCGACCTCCCAGATCTCCTACACTGCCTCCAAAGGCGGCGTGCTTTCCATGAGCCGCGAGCTCGGGGTGCAGTTCGGTCGTCAAGGAATACGGGTAAACGCCCTCAGTCCCGGCCCCGTAAATACGCCGCTGCTGCAGGAACTCTTCGCCAAAGATCCCGAGAAGGCTGCGAGGAGGCTCGTGCATTTGCCGACGGGCCGGTTTGCCGAGGCCGTCGAGATCGCCAACGCTGCGCTCTTTCTCGCCTCTGACGAGTCTTCGTACATAACGGCCTCTAACTTCCTGGTTGACGGCGGCATCTCTGGGGCGTACGTTACACCGGAGTAGGAGAGCAGGAGGCACGCGCATGAACCACGGACTATCCAACAGCGTCCTCGACGCCATCGGGAATACTCCGCTACTGGAGTTAGAGGGCATCTACTGCAAGCTGGAATACCTGAACCCTTCCGGCTCTGTCAAAGCGCGCATCGCCAAGTACATGATCGAACGCGCCGAAGACGAAGGCTTCCTCAAAAAGGGCGACACCATAGTCGAGGCAACCTCCGGCAACACCGGCAATGCCCTCTCGATGGTAGCCGCAGTAAAGGGCTACCGGATGCTGGTCGTAATGCCCGAAGGAATGAGCGGCGAGCGGGTCTCCATAAGCAGAGCGTTCGGCGCTGAGGTGCTGGAAATCGGCCACTTCCACGTAAATGAAGCGTTGGCAAAGGCGCGGGAGTTGGGGCAGGAGCCCGGCTACTTCTGCCCCGCCCAGTTCGAGAGCGAGTGGAACGTAGAGGAGAACCGTACCTGGCTCGGGCCGGAGATCCTGGACCAGTTACCAGAAGGCGTCGTCCCAGACGCCTTGGTCATGGGCGTCGGGACAGGGGGGACCCTAATTGGTGTTGGCCAAGCTTTTAGGGAAGTGAACCCGGAAGTGAAGCTCTTTGCCATGGAGCCCACGGAGTCCGAGACTATATTGTGTGGCGAAGTTGGGGATCACCTCATAGAAGGCATCGCCGACGGGTTCGTACCCGGCATCTTCCAGCGTCACGGGGACAAGGTGAACGAGGTCCTCTCTACGAAGAGCGAGGAGGCCGTACAGACCATGCGGCGGTTGGCGCGAGAGTATGGGCTGTTCGTGGGTCCCAGCAGCGGGGCACACCTGGTTGCGGCCAAGCGGGTCAAGGAGGCGTATCCCGAATTGGAGACCGTGGTGACGCTCTTCTGCGACGAGGGGGAGAAATACATCCAGGATCATTTCTCAGAGAAGATCGAGAAGCTGGAAGCCGAAAATTTCGCTTAGAGACCAGGATCTGCAGTAATAAAAAGATGCTTTCCTGTGCCTGCAGGTAGAGTCTCCAGTTGTTCTCGTATAATGCGAGTGCAGATCGAGAGATTCGAGGCTAGACGGAAGGGCCGGATGATGGTTTCAGGGGAGTCGGGGGTGTCTCCCGTTTATCGCACGGTCGCCGGGACGTTCATGGAGCGTATAGGCGATGGCCGGTTGCCTTCCGGGAGCCGGTTGCCGTCAGAGCGCCAGCTGGCTGCGGAGTATGGGATCTCACGCATGACGGCCCGGGCGGCGATGAGCCTCTTGGCCCAGAGAGGTTACGTCGAGCGGAGAAACGGTTCCGGGACGTACGTTGCCGGTCCGAAAGTGGAACTGGACCTGTCCGTCGTCGCCGGCTTTACGGATCGCGTCTTGCGCCACGGTGTCATACCGGGGGCCGAAGTTATCGAGGCGCGTACCGTTGGGGGGGACGAACTGGACGCCAGCGTGGCAACGGCCCTGGGCGTGAGTAGCGAAGAGCGGGTTCACAAGCTCGTGCGTACCCGCACCGGCAACGGAGAGTTGCTGGCCCTGGAAGAATCTTACTTTCCCGCCAGCTACTGCCCGGACCTGCTCGACAAGGAGCTGACGGACTCGATCTACGAACTCCTGCGTACCACGTGCAAGTTGGAGCCGGCGTACCTACGACAGGAGACGGAGGTGACTCAACTCAGCTCGTCGGTCGCAGAGGTACTGGACACCTACCCTGACGCCCCGGCACTACGCGTCACGCGCACCACCTGGGACACCGAAGGGCGGGTGATCGAGTTCGCCCGCGACGTGTACCGCGGAGACCGACTGCTCTTTGTCACCGAGACCCCCACCGAAGGATAAAGAAGACCACACCCCACCGGCAAGCAACTCTTTTCTAAGAAATCTCGGTAAAAATATTCACAAAACCTTGACGCGCCCGAGGACTTTGATTAACGTGGTACATCCGAGCCCTGGAGATCGCCGGCTACATAGGCATTACGCTCTCGGGTGCTTTTCCGATGGTCTACGTGATCCGGACTTACCTCTCGGGGCCTCTGGGAGCTATAGGACGGCGGTTCGAGCTTAGCTCCGAGGGGAGTGCTGGTGTCGTTGCCGCATCGGCCAACATCCTCGCCCTCTATCACATGATCAAAGTCATCCCACCCAAGGATAAGGTCCTGTGCATAGCGTTTGCGGTATGTTCGGCGTTCCTCTTAGGAGACCATCTGGCGTTCACCGCCAACTTCCAACCCAACATGATACTGCCGCTCATAATCGGGAAGTTCACCGCCGGGATACTCGCTATAGCGCTGGCTGTCTGGATCGCCGTGCCCACAGCCTTACGGTTGGAGCAGCAGGATCGGGACGAGGGAGTCATAGGCGAAGATGAGTACACCGGACAAGTCGGGGCGCTGGCGGCCGACGAGCCGGCTAGCTAAACGACCAGTTCACTGACGAATCACTGCTGAGGAGGCATACGGTTGAGAGATGAAGCTCGGGCTGTCGTTATAGGCGGAGGGGTGGGGGGAACGAGCATCGCCTACCACCTGGCCGCGTTGGGCTGGCGAGACGTAGTGCTGCTGGAGAAGGGCGAGATCGCCGACGGCACGACCTGGCATTCTGCGGGGCTCGTGGGACAGCTCAGGCCCTCGAAGACGCTCACCGAGATGAACATGCACAGCGTCGAAGTCTACCGGCGGTTGAAAGAAGAGACTGGCGTGGACCCTGGCTGGAAGGAAGTCGGGAGCCTGCGCCTGATCTCCTCGCAAGACCAGGCCGAGGAACTACACCGGCTCGCGGGCATGGCCACGGCCTTCAGACTGCCCCTGGAGATCATCAGCACCGAAGAAGCCCTGGAGCTTTTTCCACTCTTGGATCCCGAAGGCGTGAGGTGCGCCGCCTACGATCCGAGCGACGGCTACATAGACACGGACGGGCTCGCCCGTTCCCTGGCCGAAGGAGCGCGCTCCAGAGGAGTGGAAGTTTGCACCGGCGTCCACGTAACCGGATTCGAAATAAAAAACAGGCGCGTGCAAGAAGTCATTACAGACCAGGGAAACATCCGTACCGGGGTAGTCGCAAACGCCGCCGGCATGTGGGCACCCCAGATCGGCAAACTCGCCGGCGTGAGTGTGCCGTTGGTCCCGTTCCAGCACCAGTACGTGCGTATGAGCATGGGGGAATCAGTTTCCACGGACCTCCCCACCCTCCGGGACCCAGACGACTTAGTGTACTTCCGTCCGATGGAAGGAGACCTCGTAACGGGCGGTTACGGCCGTGACCCGGCGTCCTGGTCCGTAGACGGGGTGCCGGAAGATTTCGGCCGGGAGCTTCTCTCTCCCGATTGGGAGAGGTTCGAGCCGCTGTTCGAGAACTCTAAGCGGCGTGTCCCGGACCTTCAGGATGCTGAGGTGGTTGAGTTCGTCAACGGCCCGGAGTCCTTTACCCCGGACGGGGAGTTCGTCCTGGGCGAGTCGGAGGTTCGAGGGTTTTTCGTGGCGGCGGGGTTCAATGCCCACGGCATCGCGGGGGCCGGCGGGATCGGTCGCATCATGGCCGAGTGGATCGTGGACGGCGAGCCGAGCATGGACGTCTGGGAGATGGACATCCGCCGTTTCGGAGACCACTATCGTAGCCGCCGGTACACCCTGGATCGCACCAGGGAATCGCTGTCCATGTACTACGACATCTCCTATCCCAACCAGGAGCCGCAGAGTGCGCGGGAACTCCGGCTCTCACCAGCGTATGAGCGTCTCAAAGCTCTGGGGGCGAATTTCGGGGAGAAGGCGGGATGGGAGCGGCCGAACTACTTCCGGTCCAACGAAGACCCGACCCTGGAGCGTTTCCGTCCCCGGGGCATGGCCGGAAGGTACTGGTCCACGGCTATCCCGGCGGAGCATCATGCCGTCCGGGAGCGAGCCGGGCTGTTCGACCAATCCTCTTTTGCGAAGATCGAGGTGACAGGTTTCGGTGCCTGCGAGTTCCTGCAGCGACTCTGCGACAACGACGTAGACAAAGAGCCGGGCACGGTAACCTACACCCAGATGCTCAACCCCGGCGGAGGCATCGAGTGCGACTTCACCGTCACCCGACTTGGGGAGGAGCGATTCCGCATCATAACCGGCACGGCATTCGGTAAACACGACATGTCCTGGATGAGGATGCACCAGCCGGACGACGGGAGGGTGGAGATCCAGGACGTCACTTCGAGCCTCGCCTGTATTGGCATTCAGGGACCGCGATCCAGGGACATCCTCTCGTCCGTCTGCCAGGATGATTTATCGAACGAGGCTTTTCCGTACATGCGGGCGCGGGAGATCACGGTGGGGGAGGTGCCTTGTACCGCGCTCCGCGTCACTTACGTCGGGGAGCTGGGGTGGGAGATCTACCCTCCAATGGAATTCGGCTGCCGGTTGTGGGACGTGCTCTACGAGGCCGGGCAACCGTATGGCCTTGTGCCTGCCGGCTATCGGGCCATCGAGTCTATGCGACTGGAAGGCGGCTTCCTCGCGTGGGCTGCGGACATTACTCCTGAAGAGAACCCGTTCGAGGCCGGTCTCGGGTTCGCCGTGAAGCTCGACAAAGGAGACTTTATCGGCAAGGAGGCCCTGGAGAAGGTCAAGGCCCGTGGGGTGGAGCGCAAGCTGTGCTGCCTGGTGTTGGAGGACTTCGGCATGTCTACCCTGGGAAACGAGACCGTCAAACGCAGTGGGGAAGTGGTTTCGAGGGTGATGTCCGGTGGGCAGGGATACTCGGTCGGCGAGAGCATCGCTTACGCGTACCTGCCGGTCGGGCTCTCGGAGGCTGGTACGGAGCTTTTGGTGGAGGTGTTTGGGGAAGAGGTTCCCGCCGAGGTAGTCGCGGGTCCGCTCTGGGACCCCAAACACGAGCGGGCGAGGGGTAGGCGATGATCGAACAGCCAGAGGTTGGCGCAGACGAAATACTCCTCTCTACCATCCGCCACGGTCTGACCGAGTTGAACCGGGACAGGAGGGTGGGAGGCCGGGTGGACGCCCCGCTTATAGAGGAAGGCCGCGAGCAGGCGCGGGAGGCCCGGCAGAGGTTCGACGGCACGCCGTTCGACGTGGTGGTCTCTTCTCCTCTGTCGCGGGT
Source organism: Rubrobacteraceae bacterium (assembly GCA_965214475.1). Lineage (GTDB taxonomy): Bacteria > Actinomycetota > Rubrobacteria > Rubrobacterales > Rubrobacteraceae > SIRX01. The sequence continues at coordinate 2,202,997 of OZ243953.1, forward strand.
GTTGGAGACCGCGGAGATCGTCGCGGGAGTCGAACGCGACGAGATTCTAGTGAAGGAGGCGTGCATAGAACGCTCCTTCGGGGAGATGGAGGGGATGTCTCCAGAAAAAATCCGGGAGCAGCTACCGCAGGTCCGTTATACGCAGATAGACGGGGTGGATTACTCTCTGAACCCTCCCGGCGGGGAGACCTTCGAGCAATTGCACGAACGGGCCAGGGAGTTCTTTGAAGGGACCGTAATGTCTCACCGCGGCAAAAGGGTCGTGCTCTTCGGGCACGAAAACTTCCTCCAACAGTTGCACGGCGTGATCCGAGGTCTCGGACCGATGGAGTCGCTCGAAGGCGGCATCCTGAACTGCGAGTTGAACCAGTTCCATCTTGGTTCCGACGGCTCGTTCCTGTCCCACGATTCGATCCAGCTCTGTCCGTCGGCGAGCGAACATCCCTCCTTCTGATGCAGCTTCGTGATGCTTCCGTTTCTAAAGCCTTGGCGAACATAACAGAGAAGTTCGCGGCAGGCTTCCCAGCCACGGCACCTTCCGTGAGAACAGTGGGCCGGGAGGCGGAATTCCCGTTGGTCAGGCCGGATGGACGTGCTGGGAACATCTTCCAGGTACTGCCCCTGCTCCTGGAACAGGACGACTACGAGCCGACCTACGATTTGGGGAGTGATGGCAACGGATTCCTGAGTGGGGTGGAGGCCGACGGGTGGTCCTGCGCGAGCGAGGTTGGTATATCCACCGTAGAGCTGTCTGCCGGTCCAAAGCCAACCCTCCACGAACTCGCCCGGGATATGGACCGGGGTTTAGAACGGCTAACGGAAGCCGTTAGGCAAGCTAACTTCCGTCTTCTGGGGTTCGGCATCCAGCCCAGGACTCCCGCCCATCTTGGGCTGCTCACGCCCAAGAAACGGTACTCGGCGTTGCTCGAAGCTATCGGGAACCAGTGGCTGAAGTTCTGTGTTACCGCCGGCGACCAGTTGCAGGTAGACGTGGGACAGGACGACCTGGTGAGAACCATGAACCTCATGAACGCGGCCTCCGGGGCGATCATAGCCCTTACGGCTAACTCTCCGATATACGGCGGTCGAGAGGGCAAATTCGCCTCGGGGCGGGAAGGGCTCACGGCGAACATGGTGGGCGAACCTCACCGGCATGGCTCTCCCGCCGGTCCCTACTCCGATCTCGAAGAGTACGTGCGGTTTCTCGCCAGCCTGCAGTGTCTGTGTCTTCCGGAGGGCGATGGAAACTTCCGGGTGATCGGCGTTCCGTTCGTCGAACAATTGCGTCGTGACCCGGCTTTGCAAGATCCCGAAGCGGCCTTCGACGCGTTCTTGCTCCACGAGCACTACGTCTGGCCCAGCGCGCGGCCGAGGTCCAGGATCGGGACAGTGGAGATCCGTCCGGCCTGCCAGCAGCCACCGGACTCGGCATGGGTCCCCTCTGCTCTGGGGTTGGGTCTCATAGAAGCCGCAGACGAACTGGAAAACTACCTGGAAGACTCTCTTGGCAAGCTCTACTGGGAGGCGCTACAAGAGCATCGCAAGCTCGCCTTAAGACACGGCATCACTGCGCCGGAACCGGTTCCCCATTTTCTCGATACCATAGTCAATATCGCCGAGGAAGGGTTGTGTCGTCGGGGTGAGGGCGAGGAAACTTTCCTGGAGCCGGCACGAGACCGTCTCGAACGGCGTACGGAACCGGCCGTTGAAGCAAAAGCTTTGTTCGAAAGGAGCGGTCCCGCCGCACTGGTGTCCGAGTTGTCGCTAAGGGATTAGAGGCAGAGTTTATTCCGACTGTAAAACACGGGAGTGCTATTTTGCGACGAAGGTGAGAAGTACACCTCCGAGCACGAAAAAGGGACGAAGTAAAAAGCTCCGTCCCTTTCTATTACTATGGGGAGTTGACTGTGCCTCTTATTTTAGGAGCTTCTTGGCGGCCTTTTTGGCCTTTCCCGCGCCAGATCCGCCACCGGACTTCTTGCCGCCGCCGGTCTTGCCTTTCACGGCCTTCTTTACGGCTCCTTTTGCTGCCTTCTCCACTCCGGCCATAGGTTCACTCTTTCCTCGATGAACAACTGCTAAAGTCTCTACCCTTTTGGACGATGTGCAAACAACCCTGATCTCTGCAAAGGATAAGGTTGCTGCTAATTTGCTGCTAATTTTTGCTAAATTAGCAGCAACAGAGGTTTGCTGCTAAACTATGGACATCTAAGGTGCTGTCGACTCCGAGTTAGAGGCTATGAAGATACCGAGAACGCCACCGAGTCTCGATGGACTGTTTGATCGGGAAGATCTGGAAGTCCTTGAGAAAATACTAACTTCTAACGTAAAAGCGTCTCAAAAAGGGCACTATCGGCACTGGGATGAGATCCGATTTCGTGAACCTCCGGAGGGAATGTCACGAGAAGACTGGTGGTTCGCTATAAAGTTTGCCCGCAGGCGAGAGTATCATCCCTTGCTTTTGACTGATGCGTCGGAGCGCCCGTTTATATACATGATGCCGGACAAAGCCTGGGAGCGAGTTCATAAGGCAGACCAGAGACTCGGTGGCAGGATTACGCTAGGCGAGGAGGTAGCTAACCCTTCTACCAGAGATCGTTATCTGGTCAACTCTTTGATAGAAGAAGCTATTACTTCCAGCCAACTCGAAGGTGCGAGCACTACCAAACAGGTTGCAAAAGACATGATCAAATCCGGTCGCTCACCCCGGGACAAGAGCGAGCGGATGATCCTCAACAACTACAACGCCATGAACTTCATCCGGGAGTATCGGAGCGAACCGCTTACGCCGGATCTCGTGCTCGAACTCCACAGACTGGTCACTGAGGGAACTCTGGAAAGACCTGAGATGGCCGGACGCGCGCAATTACCTGGGAAGGACCGCATCAAAGTTCTGGACAGGGTGTCAGGAGAGGTGCTTCATGATCCTCCACCTGCAGAGCAGCTACCAGAGAGACTGCAGAAGATGTGCGATTTTGCCAATGGGGAGAAGTTAGAGACTTTTCTTCATCCCGTTGTCCAGGCCATCATCGTACACTTCTGGCTGGCCTACGATCACCCCTTTGACGACGGCAACGGACGGACGGCCAGGGCGCTCTTCTACTGGTCCATGCTGTCTCAGGGATACTGGTTGGCAGAGTTCTTGACCATCTCCAGCATCTTGACTAGGGCTCCCGTGCAGTACGCGAGGTCTTTTCTGTACACAGAAACCGACGACAACGACCTGACGTACTTCATCATGTACCAGTTGCGTGTGATCGTAAAGGCGATCAACGAACTAGAAGGCTACTTGCAAAGGAAAATGGCCGAGGTCAAGCGTACAGAGAGGTTGATCAAACAACTAGGAACTCTGAATCACAGACAGACTGCACTGCTCAACCACGCTCTACGGCACCCGGGACATCCTTATATCGTGAAATCTCACTCGACGAGCCACAATATAGTTGCGCAAACAGCGCGTACCGATCTGGAAGGTTTAGTAGAGCGGGGGCTGCTCGAAAAGCGGAAAGTAGGAAAAGGAAACACTTTTTATCCGGCGGAGAATCTAGCAGACAAGTTGAAGAGCGAGTAGACGCTGTGCTGCTACTTACAAGAAGGTCTCCGACGCTTGTGCTAATCTTATTTTGCTCGATGAGGGCTACGGGAGAGGGCCGCTGTAAAGATGCGGCCGCCGAAGGTGAAAGGTTCGAGGCGTTAGCCGCGGGCTGAATCTCTCAGGCAAAAGGACCGTGGCCGGAGGGCTTCCTGGAAAGTCTGGCTCCTTAGCGGGTTGCCGGCGCCGACGGGGTAACACTCTCAGGTCTGGGACAGGGCGAAAAATAGGACGCTCACCCGACACAAGGGGGTATAACCGCGTGGCACGTTTTACACCGCACACCGAAGCCGACGTAGAAGAGATGCTCGACGCTATCGGGGTCGAAACACTGGATGATCTCTTCGCCGACGTCCATCCTAAATTCGAGGAGGACCTAAACCTCCCGCCGGTCCTCTCCGAGTACGAGGCGCTAAAAGGTGTGGATGAACTGGCGAAGAAGAATGTTACCGGGTTGCCGATCTTCCTCGGGGCCGGGGCTTACGACCGGATCGTGCCGACGGCGGTCGGCTCCGTCATATCGCGCGGTGAGTTCCTGACTTCCTACACGCCATACCAACCGGAAATCAGCCAGGGCCACCTGCAAGCGATCTTCGAGTTCCAGTCCGTCATCTCCGAACTTACCGGCCTCGAACTCTCCAACGCCTCCGTCTATGAAGGCGCAAACGCTGTCGCCGAAGCCGCCCTCATGACCGCCCGGTTGACGAAGCGAGACCCGAAGGTGGCAGTCTCCGCCGGCCTCAACTCCCGCTACCGGGAAGTCATAGAGACCTACGGTGTCGAACTCGTCGAGCTACCCTTCGACGGCACCACGGACTACTCGGATGTTCCCGAAGACGTTTCCGGCGTCTTCGTTCAGAGTCCCAACTACTTCGGTATCGTCGAAGACATCGAAACTGCCTCGGGGGCGGCCCACGAAGCGGGGGCGCTTTGCGTGGCGGTCTGCGACCCGACCTCGCTCGCCGTGCTGGAGGCTCCCGGCAAGCTCGGGGCGGACGTGGCGGTGGGGGAGTGCCAGCCGCTCGGGATGCCGCTCCTCTACGGTGGACCATACGCCGGGTACATGGCGACCCACGAGGAGAACGCCCGCCAGCTACCGGGCCGCATCTCCGGGGAGACCGTGGACCAGGATGGCAAGCTCGCCTACGTACTCACCCTGCGCGCCCGCGAACAGGACATCCGGCGCGCGCGGGCCAACTCCAATATCTGCACCAACCAGGCGCTTACGGCTCTGGCCGCCACTGTCTACACGGCGCTTATGGGGCCGGAGGGGCTGCGCGAGGTGGCAGAGCTTTCCATCTCCAAAGCCCACTACTTGGCGGACAAGCTAAAAGACACGGGCTGCGAACTCCGCTACCCGGACGCACCGTTCCTGTGGGAGTTCGCCGTTGAGATGCCGGACGTAGCGGCGGCCAGCGAGGCGTTGTTGGAGAACGACACCGTCGGTGGGTTGGATCTGGGCGACGGGGCTATGCTCGTCGCCGTAACCGAAAAGAGGACCAAAGAAGAACTGGATGCTTTTGTGGAGGTGGTGGCGAATGTTGGATAATCTGATCCGGACGAAAGGCCGCGAGGGGCGCCGGGGGTACACGCTTCCGAAACTCGACGTGGAGAAGGCAGAGCCGGAAGACGTACTTCCTGAAAAAGCGATCCGGGAAGAAGCGCCGAACTTGCCGGAGGTGGACGAGCCGACCGTGATCCGGCACTATACCAACCTCTCCCGTCAGAACTGGGGCATCGACACGAACTTCTACCCTCTCGGCTCCTGCACGATGAAGCACAACCCCCGCGCCAACGAAGCCGCCGCCGCGGTGCCAGGCTTCGCCGGACTCCACCCCCTGCAACCGAAATCTCACACGCAGGGCGCGTTACAGGTCATGCACGAGCTACAAGGTTTCCTGGAAGAGGTCTCCGGCTTCCCGGCGGTCTCGCTGCAGCCGATGGCCGGCGCCCAGGGTGAGCTTACGAGTATCCTTATGGTCCGCAAATACTTCGAAGACGTCGGGGATGAGGGACGCACCACCGTCATCGTGCCTGAGACTGCGCACGGCACCAACCCGGCGACGGCCACGATGGCAGGTTTCAAGGCCGTGGAGGTCGGCGTAGACGAGCACGGTTGTGTCGCTGTAGAAGAGTTGCGGGCGTTGGTAGACGAGACGACTGCCGCGCTCATGATCACCAACCCCAACACCTGCGGTGTCTACGAGCGGAACATCGCCGAGATAGCGGAAGTCCTCCACGAGTCCGGCGCATTCCTCTACATGGACGGCGCGAACATGAACGCCAACCTGGGCCGGATGCGGGCCGCCGACGCAGGCGTTGACGTCATGCACTACAACCTGCACAAAACCTTCTCCACCCCCCACGGAGGCGGCGGACCCGGCTCCGGCGCCATCGCCTGCTCCGATACGCTGGCTCCCTTCCGCCCCGACCCGGTAGTGGAAAAAGAGGACGACGATTACACGCTCGTCCGGCCGGAGAAGAGCATCGGACGCGTCTCGACCTTCCACGGGAACTTCGGCGTGCTGCTAAAAGCTTGGAACTACATAAGGATGCACGGGCCAGAACTCCGAGACGTAACCGATATGGCTGTCTTGAACGCCAACTACATCCGGGCGAAGCTTCGGGGAACATATCGCATCCCCTACGACGAGTTGTGCAAGCACGAGGTCGTGGTGCAGCCGCCGGAGGGCAAAAAGGCGCTGGACATCGCCAAGGGGCTCATAGATCACGGCTACCACCCGCCCACAATCTACTTCCCCCTCGTCGTAAAAGACTCCATGCTCATCGAACCGACCGAGTCCGAGTCCAAAGAAACCCTCGACGACTTTATCGGCGCGATGCTGGAGCTGGCCGAATCCACCCCCGAAGAACTCGAAGCGGCGCCGACCCACGCCCCGACCAAACGCCTCGACGAGGCCCGCGCCGCCCGACAACTCAAAGCGAGGTGGTAGCCGGTGCCTACGGAAGAGCTACGCCACACTCCACTCTACGACGAGCATAAAAATCTGAACGCGAAGCTGGTGGACTTCGCGGGCTACGAGATGCCCGTCCAGTACGAGGGAATAAAAGCCGAGCATAAGGCCGTACGCGAGAGTGCCGGCCTCTTCGATGTCTCACACATGGGCGAGGCCGTCTTCCGCGGCCCGGACGCCGAAAAAGCGGTGCAGCGGCTCGTTACCCGCGACGTCTCGCGCCAGGAAGAGGGCCAGGCCGGCTACTGCGCGGTCTGCTACGAGGACGGTGGGACGGTGGACGACGTGATCGTCTACAAGCGCCCGAACGACTTCCTGATCGTCGTCAACGCTTCGAACCGGGAGAAAGACCTGGAACACTTCCACGGAAACATCGAAGACCTGGACGTGGAACTCACCGACGAGTCCGACGACTGGGCGCTCCTCGCGCTCCAGGGTCCGGAGGCCGTCGCAATGTTGCAAAACTTTACGGAAGAGGATCTCTCGTCGATCAAAACTTTCCGTTTCGTCGAGGGGAAAATAGATGGTGCCCCCGCCATCCTCTCCCGCACCGGTTACACTGGCGAAGACGGCTTCGAGCTCTATGTGGGGCTGAATGATGCGCCCGGTATCTGGCGTAAGCTCATCGAGTCCGGGGCCGTTCCAGCGGGTCTCGGGGCGCGAGACACGCTGCGCCTGGAGGCCGGAATGTGCCTCTACGGTAACGAGCTTGATCCTGAGACCACGCCTCTGGAAGCTGGCATCGGCTTCGCGGTCCATCTGGACAAGGAAGAGGAGTTCGTCGGGCAGGCCGCACTGAAAGAAGAGAAAGAGCAGGAACCTCGCAAGAAACTCGTCGGCTTCAATCTGGAAGAGCGCGGCATCGCTCGCCACGATCATCTCGTGAAAATGGGCGAAGAAACCGTCGGCAAAGTCACCAGCGGGACCATGTCCCCGACGCTGAAAGAGGCGATAGGACTTGCGCTCGTGGCGCCGAGCGTAGAAGATAGGTTCGAGGTAGAAATACGAGGCCGGTCTATTCCGGCACACACCGTTCAGGTGCCGTTCTACAAACGAGAGAAGCGATAGCTAAGGGGGAGCAGTGAGCGTACCGCAGGATCTTCAGTACACAAAGAGCCACGAGTGGGTCCGCGTAGAGGACGACGTCGTCACGGTCGGAATCACCGAGCACGCCCAAGAGGAGTTGGGAGATGTGGTCTTCGTAGAGTTGCCGGAGGAGGGAGACGACATCGGCGCTGGCGATACATTCGGCACCATAGAATCCGTCAAGGCCGTTTCGGACCTCTACGCCCCGGTGGGTGGCGAAGTGGTCGAGGTAAATGGTTCGTTGAACGACACACCGGAGAACGTAAACGAAGATCCGTACGGTGAAGGTTGGATCGTCAAGATCCGGACTTCCGAAGAGGCCGACCTGCTCTCCGCCGAAGAGTACGAGAAGGTCGTAGAAGAAGAGTCCTAGAAAGGCGGGCGCGAGGCGACGTTTCTAGTCACGGCGTTTCCCATTTCCAACCACAATCAAGACCGCTTCTCTGCCGGATTGGACGAACTGAGGAAGCGATCCTTATAACCTTCGATGTACACTTGGCGTTCGCGCGGCAAGATGGTTAGATCAGAATGCCCTTCGGTTCAACGCGGGCTCACCGTCCGCTCATCACGCTCTGTTTCTATTAGGCGCATAAGCCAAAAGAGGAGAGCTTATGGGAGAAAGTCATGCGGCAGACGAGCGGTCCCGGAAACTCTGTACAGAGAAGCAGAATTACAATTCATCCAAAAAGGAGGAAACTGGAAAGAGAAAGGGGCGCACAAGTTGGATCGGCGTCGTCTTCGGCTGGCTCGCGGCGCTCGGAACTGAACTGGTTCTAGATAGCCTCCTAAATGAGACACCGATCATCGAGGTGCTTGGCAGAAATGAAGGACAGTACGAAATAGTCTGGCTCTTGGTGATGATAACCGTTGCATTCCTGATCGGTGGCTACGTCGCGGGTAGAATGGCCGGTCACTACGGTCTAAAGCACGGCCTCATGGTAGCGTTCCTTTCCCTGATCTTAACCATTACGCTGGGCCTGTTCAGGCTGGTGACCGGCGCCGATCTTGCCGACAACCTTGACGGGGTGGTGTTGCCCGAGCGCCTGGACGCCCGGCAGAGTCTGGAGGCGCTGCTTTTACCCTCCGGCGTCCTGGCCCTTGCACTCCCGTTTTTGGGAGCAGCTTTCGGCGGCGTCTGGGGTGTAAAGGCTGGCCGCGAACGACCATAAGCGTCCGCCAACAGAGGCGCGAATTTCCGTATTAAAACCCTTCACGTCTCTCTGTCAGGAGTGCTCAAATAGGCCGAGAACCGAGGTGGTCAAAAGGCCTTTCGACGCACCGTGCAATAGGCTCATCTCGGAACAACTATACTGGGAGAGCCTGACGCACAGCACCGATAAGGAAGCTTTTCTCAGGGTTTCTTTATTTTGGACACTTCGTCGAAGTTGTTAGAGGCGTTTTTACCCTTCCCCTGTACCGCGCCCTGGGTGACGAACCCGCCGATAGCATCCGAGGAACCGGTGTCCTCGGGCAGTTGCTTGAAGGTGGCGCGGAGCACTTTGGGGTCGTCGGTTTTATCCACGCCCGTAGCCTGGCTCTGCTGGGCCTTGGAGAAATACAGTCTCAACCCGCCCGTATCTTGCACTACGTCCTCCTGGGTCAGCGGCTGGTCGAACTCGAACAGAAACTTGTCCCCGTCCCGGGTGATAGAGACCAGATCCGGGTGCTTGGTGTCGTTGTCTTTGCCGATGTCCCCGGCTTGCGGCACGTTGGTCGGGCCGTCGCCGTTTCCGGAAGAGGAAAGGATGTTCTTGTCCACGTAGCCGCGGGCGAAGTCTTTTGGTTTGAGGTCTCCGGGGAACATGGCGGTTACTATAGTGTCACCCGACACGTCTTTGTCGGGGATGATGTTCGTGGCGTCCAGGGCGTCACCGCCTTTCTTGGGCGCCAGGTGGAAGCTGGAACGGTTGCCGCCGGTCAGGAAAGCCTTCTGGTCGAAAGTGAAGTCTACGCACGTGCGCGGGTTCCCATGGGCGGTAACCAGCCCTCGTCGGAAGTTGTCCAACTTCATCAGGTCCGGCGCCTCTGTAGGACCTTTGCCTCCGCCGCTCTTGCCGGTGTTTTTGCTCGCGGGACAGACTTCGGCCCCGGTGTCCTTGAGAGAAGATAACTCGTCGAAAGCGTTGGTCGCTCCTTCGCCCGTTCCCTGGACCGTACCCTGGGTGACGAACGCGCCCGTGGCGTCCGCGAGGCTCAACCCTTCCGGCAGTTGCTTGAAGGTTGCCCGGAGGACTTTCCGGTTGTCGGTCGTGTCGACGGCGGTCGCCTGGGTCCGTCCGGAGTTCGGGAAGTAGAGCCTGAGACCGCCAGTATCCTGCACTACATCATCTTTAGTCAGCGGCTGGTCGAACTTGAACAGGAACTGGTCGGCGTCTTTTGTTACCGAGACCAAGTCCGGGTGCTTGGTGCCGTTGTTTTTGCCGATGTCCCCGGCTTGCGGCACGTTGGTCAGGGCGTTGCCTTTTTTGGATGACGACAGGACCTCTTTGTCCACGTAACCGCGGGCGAAGCCCTTTGGTTTGAGGTTCCCCGGGAAAGCCGCGGTTATGATCGCGTCACCGTCTTTGTCCTTCTTCGGCACTACACCCGCGGCGTCGAGGGCGTCGCTCCCGTCCCTGGGGACCAGGTGGAAGCTGGTCCGGTTGCTGCCGCTCAGGAAAGCTTTCTGGTCGAACCTGAAGTCTACGCAAGTCGTCGGCGTGAACTGGCTCGTAAACGGTCCTCTCCGGAAGTTATCCACGGATACCAGGTCCGGGGCTTCCGTAGGCCCGTTGCCCTCACCGGTCTTACCCGCGGCTTCCGGGGCCGGACAAACTACGGTCCCGTTGTCCTTGATAGTAGAGACTTCGTCGAAGGCGCTCTTGCCATCGTTGCCCCCGCGGCCGTCCTTGGCGGCCTGTACGGCGCCCTGCTTCACGAACGCACCAGCCGCGTCTTTGAGGCTGAAGTTGCCGGGCAGGTCTCTTCCGAAGTAGGCCCTGAGGGTCGTTTTGTTCTTCCTCTTCACAGCCTGGGCTCCGGCTTGCTTGATGGTGTTGTCTTTAGTTTTGGGAAAGTAGACCCTAAGCCCTCCGGTGTTCTGGATCACGTCGTCCTCGGTCAGAGGTTCGTCGAACTTGAAGAAGAGTTGGTCTCCGTCTTTTGTCACCGACGCCAGATCCGGGTTCTTTGTCTTGCCTTTGCCGCTCACGACGGCGGCCTGACTGACGTTGAAGGGGTTGTCTTTGTTGGCGCCCTGCTTACGCGAGGCCACGAGCTTGCTGTCCACGTAGCCGCGGGGGAAGTCTTTCGGTTTCAGCTTTCCCGGGAAAGCCGCCGAGATCATGACATCGCCCTCTTTGTCCCGGTCCGGGGTTATGCCCGTGGCATCCAGGGCGTCGCTACCGTCGGCTGTTGCGAGATGGAAGCTAGTGCGGTTGCCGCCTTTCAAAAAGACTTTCCGGTCAAACCTGAAGTCTACGCAGGTAGTAGGGGTGAACTGCTTGGTGAAAGGCCCCCTTCTAAAGTTGCCGACGGATACCAGGTCCGGGGCCGCCGTAGGTCCCTTGCCCTTGCCGCTCTTGCCGGCGTAGTCCGGAGCCGGACAGACCACGGTCCCGGTGTCTCCGATCTTGGTAACCTCGTCGAAGGCGCTCTTACCGTTGTTGCCCCCGCGGCCGTCCTTGGCGGCCTGTACGGCGCCCTGTTTTACGAACACGCCGGCCGCGTCTTTGAGGCTGAAGTTGCCGGGTAAATCGTTGCCGAAGAAAGCCCTGAGCGTCTTCTTGTCTTTCCTCTTGACGGCGAGTGCGCCGGCTTGCCGGAGGGAGCTATTGTCGGTCTTTGGGAAGTAGACCCTGAGTCCCCCGTTGTTTTGAACCACGTCGTCTTTGGTCAACGGCTCGTCGAACTTGAAGAAGAGTTGATCCCCGTCCCGCTTTACCGAGGCCAGCTCGGGGTTCTTTGTCTTTCCGCCGCCGCTTACGGTTGCGACCTGGTTGATGTTGAAGGGGTTATCGCTGTCGGCACCCCGCTTGCGCGAGGTCACGAGCTTGCTATCCACGTAGCCGCGGGGGAAGTCTTTCGGTTTCAGCTTTCCCGGAAAGGCTGCGGAGACTACTACGTCGCCCTCTTTGTCCTGCTTGGGAACTACGCCCGAGGCGTCGAGGGCGTCGCTGCCGTCGGCTGTTGCGAGGTGGAAGCTGGTGCGGTTGCCGCCTTTCAAGAAGACTTTCTGGTCGAAGGTAAAGTCTATGCAGGTGCGGGGTTTGCCCTGGTCCGTAACCGGGCCACGCCGGAAGTTACCGACGGCCATCAGGTCCGGGGCTTCCGTGGATCCTTTGCCCTCGCCGGTTTTACCCGCGATCTTCGGCGCGGGGCATACTACGGCCCCGGTGTCTTTGAGGGGAGATACCTCGTCGAAGGTGTTGGTAGCGTCCTTGCTCTTTCCCTGGACCGCTCCCTGGGCTACGAAGCCGCCGGCCGCGTCTTTGAGGCCGAAGTTTCCTGGCAGGTCTTTGTAGGTGGCCCGTAATACGTTCCGGTCTCCGGTCCTCCGAACGGCTACGGCGCTGGCTTGGCGGGTGTCCGGGAAATAAATCCTCAAGCCCCCGGTATTCTGGACCACGTCGTCTTTGGTCAGGGGTTGATCGAACTTAAAAAGGACCTGGTCCGCGTCCTTTGTAACGGTCTTCAAGTCCGGGCTGGACGTGGCGGTTTCTTTCTCGATGTCCTCGGACTGGCCGACGTTAGTAACGCCGTTGCCCTGGGCGTCCGGTGAAAGCACCTCTTTATCTACGAAGCCCCGGGCGAAGTTCTTTGTGGAGAGCCTCCCGACGAAAGCCGCGGTGACAACCTTGTCGCCCTCTTTGTCTCCTTCGGGTACGATATCTGCGCCGTCGAGGGGATCTCCGCCGTTCGTGGGGGCGAGGTGGAAGCTGGTGCGGTTGCCGCCGGTCAGAAACGCTTCTTGATCGAACTTGAAGTCTACCAGCGTCGTCGGCTTTCCCTGGTCCGTTTCGGGACCATCCCGGAACTCGCCGACCGAGACGAGGTCCGGGGCCAGGGTTGGGCCACTCCATTCTTCCCGCGTCATGCCGCCAAGCAGTTGCGAAGTAGTACCACCGGTCGTGCCGCCGCCGGTGGATTGCTTTTTCTCGGGATCGCTACAACCGGCCGTCAGTACCAATCCCAAGATCGCAATCGCAACTAATATGCTTGTTTTCCCGTTTACCACGTTCGTCCCTCCCGCTTGAAATGAGGATGTGCTTTGTAGTGCGCCCGGCTCATAAACTTCAAACGTCCTCATCCGAATATCCGATAAGGGGTGTATCTTTATCCGAGCCCACGACCTGGCCGTAGTTGAGCAATGTGACCAGGAACACTCCGCCGAGGGTGTTGCCTATCACTACGGGAACTAGAAACTCCCACAAGTACTCTCCCGGTAGCACCTTACCGGCGAACACCCCGATCAGGACTTCCGCAGACCCGGCTACGCTGTGCGGTAGCGCCCCGGCGGGTATCAGGATGGCCGTAACCCAGATAACGAACGCCCGGCCTATGGTGTCTTGGGCGGCTGCCACCAGCCAAGCCATCAGCGCCACGACCCAGCCACCATACACCGCGAAGAGAGCTATCTCGACAAAACCGCTCTCCATCTTGTGCTCGACCTCCTGGAGAAGTAGTGCGAAGGCCCGGGCGTCCATAACCTGCGTGTAGGACAAGGCGGCGGCGGCGACCAGCGCGCCCAGGATATTGGCCGAGAGAACTACCGCCCACAGACGCAGCAAGTTGATCAGGTACTTCCACGTTTGCCTTTTCTCCTGCAACACGACCGTCACCGGGATTACGGTGGTCTCGGTAAACAGTTGGGCCCGGCCCAGGACTACGATCAGGAACCCCAGCGGATATATCGCCATGGCTGTAAGGCCGACACCACCGGTCATCGCCGCCACGCTGAACATCGCCATCGCGCCGAAAGATATGTTCAAACCGGCCGCGAAGCCGCTAAACGCGAGGCCCAGACTGGCCCGATCCAGGTTCGTTCGCCCGTCTTCGATTATGTCGTAATAGATCTTTCTCGCTGTCTTTGCGTCTGGCATAGAGTCGGGGGCTGCTCCTTTGCTTTCTCCAGGTTACGAAAACATGCCTCGATGAACTACCGATGATTCCTAGCTCTCCGAGATAACTACCGCTTCCTTGCGCTGCTCTCTCCTCACCCGGCTAGGTCTCTCTATCCACAAGTTCCGTACGAGCACCTTGCTCACGATGCAGATCGGGACGACCAGGAAGATGCCGAAGATGCCGAAGATCCAGTAGATAGGAATTACCGATATGGCGACCACCGCCGGATGGACTTTGACCACCTTCGACATAATGGACGGTATGAGGATATTGCGGTTTATCGTCTGGACCACGATTATCGTGATCAGGATCAAAAGCACGTGCGTCGGCGATACGCTGATGGCGACGATGACCGCCGGGATGGCGGCGATTACCGCGCCGAAGTACGGGATTATCTCTAACAAGCCGGCAACGACGCCCAGCAGGAGCGCGGATGGAAGGCCTAAAAGCCAGTAAGCCGTGCTCGTCATTATCCCCACCGCTATCATGGATAAAAGCGTTGCGATCGGCCAGGCGTGAAGCCCTTCGTACAGGTCGTTTATTATCTTTAGCGCCCGCCCCCGGTTGTCTTTGTTGAGCAAACGGAGGAAGATCCTGAGCAGCGAGATAGGGGTCATCGCAATATAGACGCCGGTTGCGATCAGGACCATAAAAATGATCAGGGCGCCCAACACCTGCCACATGAGCGTGCCGACCGGTGGAAAAAGTCCCGGAAGGTTAAAGTCGAACATCGCCGCGTTTTCAGCGAACCATTCTCCCATCGTACTGAAGAAGTCCGTGCTGATCAGGGGCGTCTGATTCAGGGGAGCCTCCAGCAAGTTTTTGAAAAACGGTAAGGATTCCTGCTCGGTACCTGGGAGGGAAGCCAGGAACTTCTTGAGCGCGGTATAGAACGGGGAGGAAAGTAACATGCCTATACCCAAAAATAAGAGAACAGCGGAGAGCATGGTTATAGATACGCCCCATTTACGGGGAATCCCCACTTTCTCCAACAGTAGCGCCCCGTCGGAGAGCGAAACCGCGACCAGGGCCGCCACCAGGACCATCAACAAGAACAGTGGAAAGTACGGGAAGAAGTACGCCAGCGCGACGAGAAATATGATTAACAGAACCGTCCGGAACAAATCCCTGCCTTTCAACGCACTATCCAAAGCACGCCTCCTTTTTCTGTAAGCTTCTCCAATTACAAGACTGGTGACGAACGCGTTTTTCCAAACCCGTACTCATAAAAACGAACACTCTCGACCCGTCCTACGCCGGCTGGTCCCAGACCGTATCGTCCACGGTCTTTTCAGCCTCCAAGGCATCTTCGAGAGACTCGAAGATGCTGATTAGCGTCTGAAAGTCTGAGCACAGCCTCGGGTGTTGGTCTATATCGAGCTCTGCCCCGGCTTCTACCGCCCGTCGGATAAGGTTTGCGGCGTCGCTTGGATCTGGTAGCTGTCGGGGGGCCATGCGGGCTATGGTGAAGACCTGCTCCCATAGAATTTGCTGACGCCTAGGGTCCGTGTTCGCTAAAAACAAGCGCTCTATCGTTTCGATCAACCTTTCCAAAACGGCGACCTCTCCACCGGCGAAGGCGGCGCGTCGAACCTGGTCAAAGGCCAGGCCTACATCGTCTTTAAAGCCCGGGTGATTTACCTTTACCAGCACCCGGGCGCCGTTGACGTTTCGCTCCCTCAAGCGGGAAGGCAGCGCCTTCGAACCCAGGGCGATAAAGATAGCCTCCAGGCGGTCGATGGCTTGCATGGCGGTCGTGGGATCGTTGATGCCTGGTGAGAGCGCTTTGAGGGCTATGTCGGAGAGCTGGCGTAGACCAAAGGGAAAGTCTTGCTGAAAAGAACGCTCCGGCCCAAACTTGAAGGCCCGGCGTATCTTATTCCGGTCGTCGAGGCTCAAGCGGATGTGCCGGGTAGACCAGACCTTCGCCAGGGTCAGGCCGGCGCTGATGAAATGTCCCGGGGCGAACGGGATCTCGATGACGACCGTATCTTTCCCGACGGCTACCGAACACACGATGGAGTCTATGTCCAGACGCTGCAAGTAGCCCGTCTTATTCGATCGTATTACCAACGGTTCTCCGGAGAGCAAGTTTTCTAGGGCAGGGTCTTCTAGGGGGTCCAATGCTTCTATGGGGGCATCATCCAGGTCTTCGAGCTTTCCTATAGCCTTTAGCGTGTCGTTTTGGGCCATTTGAACGATGGTCGAGGACTGGACGAGCTTCGAGATATGCTGGATAAAGTAGATCAGCACCGCCACGCAGACCATCGTCAGCGTGATCGTCACTGTGAGGGAGATCACGGGGACGAAGATTGTCACATCATCGCCGCTGGGCGTGTACATGAACATGAGAATCATCAGGGAGTACACGAAGGTCGCAATGTAAATCCCTATAGCCAACTGCACCGAGCTATCCGCCGTAAAGCTCTTGAGCAGCCTGGGCGAGTACTGGCCGGAAGCGAGTTGGAGGATGACGAGGGTAAGAGAAAAGGAAGTGGCTATAACGGTTATGAGGCTTCCCGTTACCGCGGAAAGCACGTAGTAGGCGTTGGTGGCGCCGCCGGAGAAGATGAACGGTAGCGCGCCCCAGCTTTCCTGCCAGTTCAGGTCGAGGTACCGAGTAAACCACGCCAAAGCAAAACCACCCACGGTTCCTAAAGCGGGGAGAAACCAGAAGCTGGATCTCAGCGTCCTCCAGGCGGGCCTGAGCCAGCCTCCGGAAGCGTCTCGCTCGAGCTTCGAAGATTTGAAAGAGTCTTTCGAGTGTGGACCGTGCATAAGCTGCCGTCGTTCCTTTCCGATACGCTTCTGTCGATTTGCCGCAGTTATTTTTCTCGTACGCGCGAGATCAGAGAAGTTGTCTTGTCGGAAACTTCGGACGCAGTATCTTGTGCCACTAGCTTTACCTCCAACTCAAAGTTCGCCTAGTTCCTATAAAAACAGGTGGTGATGAGGCACTGATGAATTTGGGGTGATCCGTGCAACCTTCGGCTGACCATATAAAATCTCTCAAACACTTTCGCCCCGCACGAGGCTTCTGTGGAGGTCCTGAGTGTCCGGCGAGGGCTCCATATCGTACTGGCGTTTCAGTATCTGTTTGCACAGTTGATACTGATGCAACGCCCGGGCCCGGAAGCCGAGACGGGCGTAACAGCGCATCAGAAGTCGGTAGCTTTCTTCGTGGAGAGGTTCCTTCTCGAGGAGTCGATAGTAAACTTGTATGCTCCTCTGGAGTTGCCCATCTTCTGCATAGTAATGGCCGACTCGACTCAGCATGTCAATGTACGAGTTGGCCAATCTCTCACGCTCGATCATGGTCCAGTCTTCATAGAGATCCTCGATCAGATAATCATCCCTGTACAGTTCGAGAGCTTTTTCGTACTCTCCAATAGCCTGGGACATCTGCTGGGATTTTTGCAGCAGTCGTCCGCGCTCGTAACGGGCGTCGAACTCCGCTACATCTGACGACGGCCGAATCTCTGGGGCCAAATGATAGTAGCCGGACTTGAGCTGGATGTAATTTGAAGCGACCGCAAACGACAACTCTTGGCTCAACGTACCGCGCAGGCTATAAACCGCCGAGTTCAGCGACCACTTGGCTTTCCTGAGACCTGAGTTGGGCCATAGCCACTCGATCAAGCAATCTTGCGATACGGACCTTGATCTGCTGGATAACAGGTACTTGAAGATAGCCAGCGCTTTGTTATTTTGTCCCAGAGATAGGACCTCATCACGGTAGTAAACTTCAAAACGACCGAAGAAACGTACTTGTAGCTCGATAGTGTCAGGATCTACCGGCGCTTCCCGACTTTCCGCCGTAGGTAGGGTGGTGGGCAATGAGGTTACCGAGTTTATGGGAGAGGGTACAGTTAGCTTACGGGTTGGAGAAAGAGCTTTCCAGTTTGCGTGAAGTGCCTCTTGGGCGAAACCAACATCGCTCTCGTCTACCTGAAAGAGGCTTTGGTCCAATCTCTGGCGGGCCAGGAGCAAGTCTTCTGCCACCTTCTCGCCGAGTAGCGCGTCACACAGGTCCCCTGCCACGCGGGACAGCTCGATCAGGAACGGCTCCTTCATTTCCGTTGCGGCCTGCAGCATACGCTCAAAGCACCTGGCAGCTTGCTCGTAATCATGCTCATCGGCGAGAGTGTTGCCTGTACTCCAGGCAACGGAGATGAAGAAGAACTGGTCCCCTCCTCGTTGTACCGCATCTAAAACTCGATCTAGGTCACTCGCGCTCGGAGCCTGGTACCGGTACTTGCCATACGAAGCCGAACCGCCCTCTTCGGAGGCGCGAGAACTTACTTCCTTGCCCGTGCCAGACAGACTTTCGTCGGGCGGCCACTGTGGTGCGCTGTCGCGTCTTATGCTGTCTCTCATCTATACGCTCCGAAGCTCAGGTACGACTTGGAGCGAGACGTAGTGACGTGGTATAGGGACGCATCCCTCCTCCTTTTCAAGGTGGAGCACCTTGCACCCCACCGCTGGTTGGTAGCCCGGCTGCCTCAGAAAGGTCCTTAGCTTTGCGTGCCCGCCTCACGACGGGGTTGCCTTTATCTCAGCGTCTATGCGTCCGCTTAACTTGTGGACTGATGTCAGACGTTACTGACCCACGCTCCACAATTGGATCAGAAGCTGATGAATCAGGAATGAATTCGTAACAAGCTGTTGGAAAAACTCCTGTGTTGGAGAAAAAAGCCCGCTATCGGTGGGCTTTACTACCAGCTGAGCTAGAAGCCGTTACTGTACTGAAATAGTATACATAGCTTACTCTACCACCTACCTCCTGCTCGGAGCAGCAACAATTCGTAGCTCACCCGGAATTCACTGTCGGTTCACCACCGTCTGGTTTGCTCTATTGAGCAACAGGAGAGACAGTAAAAGGAGGAGTGATCGTCAGAAACGAGTAGTATGCAGCGTTCTGAATCTGTCTTATGTAGCAACAGACTCCGTGGAACCTACTAAAGAAAGGATAACCCGTGGCGGAAGAAAAAGAGCGGTTCGAGAAGAAGCCAAAGAAAGACGAAGAAACTCGCAGGCAAGAAACCGATCACATTGAGGAAAAGCCTGGCGAGAATTGGGAAAGAGAGAAACAGCAAAGCAAGGAGATCGTAAGTAAGGCCCTAAACAAAGTCAAAAGTAGGCTGGAAGATCAGTGAGTCCGGCTGGAAAATTTGAGAAGGTCAGGCTTTCGCCGTTTGGCCCTTGAATCCCAAAATCTACACGTCGGTAGCGGGAAATGAATCCACTTTTCAACCCGATTAAGCGTAGTTCGTGGAGGCGACAGGACAAACAAATTTGTTTACTTGGAAAGGAGTATTACTGTGTCGGAGAAAAACGAGCAGACGGGTACGCAATTGGCTGAGGAGCAGTCAGGGTCGCGGACAAAGCCATCTTCGAGCGGTGAACATAAGAGAAACGTTGTAGATGCGCTGCGGGAGGCTAACTACACTAGCATCGTATTCGGCTGGCTGGCGATGATGGGAGCTGCTTTGGTCCTGAGCAGCATCGCCAGTGGCTTTATCGCAGCAGGCTTCGATCAAGATGGTTCTGACACGAACGTCGTGAGAAGTTGGGAACGAGCCAGCTTCTTAACTACAGTTTTCTTTGCTTTCCTGGTTGGAGGCTATGTGGCCGGCAGGATAGCGGGACGTTCCGGAGTCAAGCATGGCATCATGGTGCCACTGCTAGCTTTGTTCACTACCCTGACTTTGGTGCTCTTTGGGCTCGTGGTCGGGGTTGGCTTGGTGGACAGTTTGAGTGGAGTGACCCTACCCGACCTTCCACGCGGAACTCGTAAGAGCCTGGACACCATACTCTCAGCCTCCGGTATTCTCGCCCTGATCTTCATTCCGTTCATTGGGGGAGCTTTCGGAGGAGCCTGGGGCGCTAGGGTAGAACGGCGAATTGTACGGGAGGGCCGCAAAGGCAAGCCGGAATGCGATCCAGAGTCAGAGTAGCTGAGCTTCGACGCTAGCTTGCCCCGAAAAAGATTCTGGAAGTAAATTCAGCCGTCTTTGCCACCCAAAAGCTCTTTATAGAGAGCTTGGATATCCGGTGCGGGAGAGGCACCGTACAGATTCCTAAACGTACTTTCGCACAACTGGTACTGGTGTAGCGCCCTTTCCCGGAGGCCGAGACGAGTGTAACAACGCATTAGGGACCGGTAGCTCTCTTCGTGGTACCGGTCTTTCTCCAGCAGCCGGTAGCGGCTATCTATGGCTTTCTGAAGCTGCCCGGCCCGCACGTAATGATTGGCGAGCCGGTCTAGCATGTCCACGTAGGCGTTTATCAGGCGCTCACGCTCGATGACGGTCCAGTCTTCGTAGAGATTCTCTAAAAGGTAATCTCCCCGGTAGAGCCCTATAGCCCTCTCATACTCCGAAACCGCCCCCTGCTGCAGCACTCTTTCTAACAACTTCCCGCGTTCGTATCGGACATCGAACTCCTCTACGTCGGACGATATTCGAATTTTCGGGGAAAGTCGATAGTGGCCTTTTTCCAGGAGCACAGACTCGCGAGAAAGCGTGGATGGAGATTTCTCCAAAATCTGACGCAAGGAGTAGACAGCGGAGTTGAGCGACCAACGAGCTTTCTTAACGTTCGACTCCGGCCATAACCACTCCATCAGTAGATCCTTGGAAACAAGGCGGCCTCTACGGGCCAGAAGGCATTTGAAGATGGCGATAGCCTTACTGTTATGCCCCAGGTCTATAGCCTTTCCTCGACTATATACTCCGAAGCCGCCAAGGAAACAGACTCGCAGATCAAACGCACAGCCCTTTTCGTCTTCTCCAAACTCCCGAGCGACCGTTTCTGGATTCAAGTTTTCCGAAATCGCGGCAATGGAACTCACCCGATCGTCCTCAGCAGAGATCCTGGAGTCCACACGAGTATCTGTGAAGAACCCGGGGAGCAACTTTCTACCAAATAAAACATTCGTACGATCGCTCCTCTCTGACATGAGGAGCGCGCTACTGAGAGATGAGCCACGCCGCAGCACCCCCTACGATATAATCCGTAGTAGGGCGAGCGTCTTCATTCCCTCAAAAACCTCTGGAGAAACCGCTCCTGGTTGGTAGCCGGACGGGCCGGTCTCTCCGGAGGCCCCGGATCGGAGACGCTCCTCTTTTTCAGCTTACTCTCTCAGTCTACAGCATCCAACCCCAGGTAAGCAAATGTTTACTTTAAGTGTCGAGACAAGTAGAATACGTTACTCAAGGTCTTTGGACGAGTTTATGCCGGCAAGGAGGAAATACGTTGGGAGAGGAGCTAGGGGTGCGGGGAGTAGAGATTCTCGGTTTTCTGGCGCGCCGCGGCATGCGCGGCGAGAGCTCCCCGAGCCAGCGGGAGGTGGCTTCCGCCGTGGGATTCAAAAGTTCGCGTAGCGCACACGTGCATCTAGCGAAGTTGGAAGAGGGTGGCTACATCGAGCGTGAGACCAGCCAGGCGAGGGGAACAAAGTTGACCCGGAGAGGTTGGGGCGTCGCACTGGCGGAAACTCCGCTGTTGGGACGAATAGCCGCTGGGCGCGGTTTGGAGGCCGTATCGGTCGGGGACGAAGCTTATTCGCTAGTCGCGGAACTCTTGATCTCCCGCTCCGGCAGGGAGCGCTACCTCTTGCGGGTGGTGGGACAGAGTATGGTGGAGGCCGGCATAGAAGAAGGAGACTTGCTCGTCGTCGAGGAGAACGAATCTCCCCCGGAAGGAACCGTTGCGATAGCGCTCCTCGACGGGGGCGAAGAGGTTACGGTAAAGCGTCTGTACCGGGAGAATGGCCTTATAAGGCTACAGGCGGAGAACCCCGCACACGACGACATAGTGGTATCCGCAGAGAAAGTGCTGATACAGGGACAGGTGGTTTACGTGATACATCCGCCCCGAATGTGACCCGGCCAAGCAGAAAAACGCCCGACAGCTTTCGGGCACACGGATTTATGTATGCTTAGTTACACAAATATATGTGATTCGTACATATTTGCGAAAAGTTTCTAGATTTCCAGTGACAAGGCCTTTACAAAGTGTAGCGAGCGAGGTACCATACTTTCAGTCGGTTGGTGCGAAACCAGATCGACACAATTAAAGAGACCGGGGCGCTATTCCTCCTTTCCCTTTCCCCACCTATCACCCCTTTAGCGCACCGGTCTCTTCTTCTTTCTCCCAAAGCTATCAGCAGGTCAGCAAACTACGGGCGACGGGCGTGTGCCGGCCGGGACGTGAAAGCGGCTCCCGGTTTGCCGAGAGCCGCAGAAGTTGAGGTACTGAGTTGCTGTCTAGCTGACTGTCCTAGGATGCCTCTCCGACCTGGGTGAGGTAGTAGAGGGTGTGCATGAGTTGGGCGGTTGGGTCTATGCGGTGTACGTCTACGTCGGAAGGGACGTGGAGCAGTACGTCGGTGTAGTTGAGGATGACCCGGATACCGGCGTCTACCATCTGGTCGGCGACGTCCTGGGCGGCGGCGGAAGGCGTGGCGACGATGCCGATGATCTCATCAGCGGCCGCGACGCTCTTTTTGAGCTCTTCGATATGTTTGACGACAACGTTTCCGACGGTGCGTCCGGCCTTATCCGGGTCGTTATCGAAGACGTCGTGGATCACGAACCCGCGCTTGGGCAGGATGGTGCTGCTGGCGATGGCACTCCCCAGGTTACCGGCGCCCACGAGGGCTATGTTGTAGGTCTGCCGCAGGCCCAAGATGTTCCGAACGGCCTCCACGAGGTCGTAAGCCTGGTAACCGACCCCCCGCGTACCGGAGAAGCCGATAGCGTTCAAGTCCCGGCGCACCTGCACGGGGTTTATGCCGGTAAAGTCCCCGAGCTCCTTGCTGGAAACCGCGTCGCGGCCTTCTTCTATGAGCTGCTGGGTAACCCGAAGATACTTGGTGAGCCTGTTCGTCAGGCCCGGTTGTAGAGTGGTTCTCACCGTGTTGCTCCTTCTAAGGTTAAATTAGTCGATAGTGCGCGCATTGTAACAAAATAGTACGCTCTTGCAATAAAGATGCTCTTAGCCGCCCACAACTCAGTAAGCAAGGTAGGTTACAGTATTTTATGGGCAACTGCCGCAAATGGAGAGCCGTTTGGGAGGAGGGTATTAAAGCCGCGAATTGCCTGTTACTATTGCAGACGTGAACCTGTACCCCACAAAGCTTGAAGCAATCACCTTCTCGGGACGGCTCCCTCGACCGTCCTCGCCCCGACCGTCCAGTTAAGGACGTGCCCGGGGCTCAAAAGGGTTTCCGTTAGCAGGACAGGTTTTCGAATCGAGGGAACTTCGTTGGCTTTTACAACAGAAAAAGACGCAGAACCGGAAAAAAACATCGCGAAGGGTGGAATTCGTGCCGGGCACGATACCGTGCGGAATGCTAAGACGGGATTGCGTATTCGGCCTATGGACGGTGCGGACCTGGAACGTGTACAGGCGCTGCGGAGGGTCGTAAGCTGGGCGGCGGACCCCAGGGCCTTCGACCTCTTGCGAGGGATGCGCGACGCCCGTTGGTCGGTGACCGAGACCCGGAATGGAGACCTGGTCGGTATGATCGGGGCCGTTTCGCTCGGTGGTGTGGGGATAATCTGTCATCTTGCCGTCCACGATAGCTACCGGGGTTTCGGGCTCGGCGCGAGGCTGACCTCCTGGGCCGTCGCCTACTTGCGTTCCCGGGGAGTGACCATGATCCGGCTCTACTCCACCCTACAGGCCAAGAAGATCTACCGTACGGCGGGCTTCAGGCCAACGACGCCGCGCACCGTGTACCGGCTAGATGAGATAACGATGAAGCCACTAGCATTCAATGGAGGACATCGTGTCGAGACCCTTACCACAGGAGACTTACCCGAAGTGTACGGGTTGGATCTCTGGTCCAGTGGGGCGGACCGCTCGGCCCTGATCCTGGCTACTTTGAAGCTGCATCCCGGCCGGGGACTACTGGCGCGAGACTCTAGCGGACGGATAAAAGGCTATCTCATCCGTAGCTCCACGCCCCGCGCCGTTCACATTGGTCTTTTCGTGGCCGAGAACCCAGATGTGGCACGACTGCTGATGGACCATGCTCTCAAGAGTCAAACCACGCCCGTAGAGGTTACCGTCACCACACCGAGAGACACTTCAGCCCATCACCTTTTCGAGGAATTCGGCTTCGTGGGACACAAGGATCGAATGCAGATGGAGCTCGGCGCAATCCCTGTGATGTACAGGAGGACTGGACTGGAGCACTACGGAACCACGCCGTACCTGGCGACATAATCCGGTGCAGTCTTTAGCCGATAAAAGAACGTCAAATAGCGTGCGTTGCAACCCGATCGAAACATCTCCTCAAGTTATACGCAAGAATTCTCTTCTATAATGCGCGTCATGTTAAGTAAGGGAAGTTCTCTCCGGGCGTGAAGCTGTACGCTATTTTTCCGCTGGTTGCACTGCTCGCAGCGACGCTCGTCGCTGGCTGCGCCACCGCAAACCCTGTTAGAAGCGAGCTGGAATCAACCGCCGATACGGATCTCGGAGAAGCTGCAGAACAGACAACGGTTGCGACTACCACGGGCGCGCCCCCGGACGCAGAGGCAACGACCGGGGTAGCTTCGACTACCAAGCAAACCGAAGTTCCGCAAGAAGAGACCTCTTCAACGAATCCAGCCGATGAAAGTTTTATGGCGTCTCCGTCAACGCAGTTTTCCAGGGCCCCTTTCATCGCAGATCCGCAAGCCCGCGGCGGCGAAGGCTACGGGGCAGACAACATACTGGGTATCCGGTACGGCATACACGAGGGTTGCGAACGGGTCGTCATAGACCTTGGAGCCGGGGATCAGCCCGCCGGGTCGGTGCCGGAGTGGGTATTGAGTAGCCCGACCGGAGACGGTGTTTTGCGCGTCACGGTGCCCTCTGTAAGCACGACCAGGGTTTCCGACGGTGTTTTCAGCGGTTCTTTGCTCAAGAACTTCCACGTCGTGCGCGCCCCGGAAGGCGGCATGTTCGTGGACGTTTTCGCGGAGTCGGCCTTCACTTACAGGGTGATAGAGTTGCTGGACCCGGCCCGGATCGTCGTGGACTTCAAGCCGTCGGACACGACCCTGGATCTCCCCCTGCCCGCGGAGAGCGCGAACACCGTCCTCGTAGAGCCCCGCCGGGGGTCGCGGGTGAGCGGCTCGCTAACCCTCAGTGGATACTCCCGTAATCCGGAAGCCTCCAACACCATCGTCCTGACCGACGCCTCTGGCAAAGAGTTCGTCCGGAATAATGTGATAAGCAACGACTGGACGGCCACCTGGGGCTACTTCGAGACCACACTAGATTTGCCGCCGTTCAGCGGCCGCGTGACGCTCAAAGTCGGGGCCGAGAGCGCCCGCGACGGGACCTTCAAGGGGGTCGAGATCCCGGTGTCGGGAACTGAATAACCACACGGCCTCTAGGCCTCGACGTTCGATTGCCCCCCGAGAGTTTGTGTATCGTCCAAAAGATGCGGAATTTCAAAAAGACTCAGGCGCAGAAGAACTAGACACTACAAGCATACTGCGGTACGTTTTACGCTATGCTCCGCAAGATACAGAATTTATCGGTCGAGCGAGCCTACGCGTTCACCTGGAAGATCACCCTCTTAGTATTGCTTTGTCTTGCTCTCGTTTCAGGCCTCATTATCGTGGAAGTTATGAATTATAGCAAGGTGAACGGCAGTAAGGTGAGTACAGTAATGCGACCATACACCGAAGCTATAGAATCCCCCAGCCCCGAGGATACGCTCGCGGATGGCGTCCCGGAAGATGCCACAAAAGAAGTTGCGCAGACCACTGACTGCGGGGATCTGCTGTTGATGGTGGGTCCGGACCATACCCTGACATCGGACTACGTGCCCCCGGATCTGGTCTACCTGAGCACCTACGGTATACCGGCCAGAGGAGCTGAAGACATGCTGCGCGAGGAAGCGGCCATGCAAGTGGCAAGCCTGGTCTCGGATGCCGCCGAAGATGGCATAGAAGTGCTGGTCGCTTCCGGGTACCGGTCGTATTGGGAGCAGAACGGAACGTTCGAGTGGTTCAAGAACGAATACGGAGAAGACGCCGGCAAACTCAGCGTGCCCCCCGGTCAGAGCGAACACCAACTCGGGACCGCGGTGGACTTCACGAGCTCCGACACGAATTACGAGTTAGTCCCCGAATTCGCACAGACGAGCGCCGGCAGGTGGCTGACGGAGCACGCAGCCCAACACGGGTTCGTCCTGTCCTACGGAAAGGATCAAGGAGCCACCACCGGCGTCAGCTACGAGCCTTGGCACTACCGGTACGTAGGTGTCGAGAACTCCCTCCGAATCGAAGCGGCCGAAGGAAATCCGACCTCTTTCTACCGTGAAGGCACATCGCTTTGTTACCGACCCTGAAAAGCATCCACCGGGCCCGCGCTCCGGAGCCCGATACAAGAACGTAAACCCGCTTAACGTCCGCTACCGGAGTGATTCGACGAAGTACTCGGCGTTTAGAGGCTCTCCGGTGGACCGGAGCACGGTATCCTGCCAGCTCTCGCGGGCGCCGGGGCCGAAGAAGGACTCGAGCAGGTAGCGGCCGGCGGCTTCGTTCTCGTAGAACGGGCCGTGGGTGATGTAACTCTCCAGGTAGTTCCTTAGCTGGGCGGCGATGAGGGTGCCGAGTACGTAGTTGTGATAGTAGACCGGTGCTAGGGCTACGTGGAGCTTGGCGGCCCAGTCGGGCTCGTCCCGATCCGCCGGACGTTGCACGAGCTGTAGCTTCTCTACCAGGTCCCACCAGACGGTGTTCAGGTCTTCCCGGTCCGGGCCTGCGTAGAGTGCCTGCTCGAAGTGGAACATTACGAGCGCCCACCGGATGAAAACGAGCCTCTCGGCCCGACTTCGAGCACGTAGCTTGTCTCTTTCCACCTCCTCTTCGGGCACCCCGGCGACGTGCGAGAGCCAGCCGGGATCTTCCGACAAGGCTCCCATCATGAGGGCGATGGCCTCGGTAGTGTTTATGTGGGCTATAGAGCGCAGCAGGTAGGGGAGCCTCGGGTTTATGTTCTTGTCGTAGACGGCGTGGCCGAACTCGTGGAGCATGGTGTTGGCCCAGTAGGCGTCGGATCGGAGGTTGGCGAGCACCCGCACGTCATACGGATATTCCCGGCCGACCGAGAGGCAGAAAGCGTGCTGGTCTTTGCCCTCCCGCTCGTAGAGCTCGCTCCGGGCCAGAACGCCCCGTACGTCTAGGCCCAACGAGTCGTAGGTCTCGCGGGTGAGCTCCTTTAGGTCCTTGTCCTCGAAATAGCGGTCCACGTTCAAGTCGCCGGTCTCCGGAGGTTCTTGAAAAAATGGGTCTGAAAGGTGCCACGGCATGAGAGTTTCGGTGTTGAATTTCTCTTTCAGGTCGGCGTCGAGGTTTTCTTTTAGTTCACGGAACGGGGCCTCGGTCGCGGATTCCAGGTCGCCCATGATCCGGGCGAGCTCTCCGGCGTCTATCTCTTGTAAATCCAGGGACCGATAATAGTGGTTCTCGTACCCGGCGTCGCGGGCTAACCGGTTCCGGAGGCGGGCCAACTCCCTTACCGTCTCTTCTACCTCTCGGCCGACGGTTTTGGAGGCTTCCCAGGCTTCTTGGCGTAGCGCAACGTCTCCGGAAGCGCGGAGTATGTCCCGGACTTCGTTCTCTCCGACTTCTTTGCCTGCGACCTGTGCGCGATGGTTGCTGTACGTGGCGTTGGCTTGCGCCTCGAGGTTCTCTATGCGCTCCAGAACCTCGGAGTCTCCCTGCCGGTCGGCGTAGGTCCGGTAGAGTACCTCGACCTGACGCCGGAGCAACAGGTTTTCGAGAGAATCCCGGTCTTCGTACCAGCCTCGAACCATTTCGTACTCGGCCTTGTCGAAGAAGAGGCGGTTGTACTCGTTTCCGGCGCGGACCAATTCCTGCTGGGCTTCTTCTGTGCCGGTGGTCGCCAGATTCCACCAGGCTTCGCTAACGGCCTTCTCGACCGGGGCGACGCGCTCTTCGAAACGGCGTAGGAAGTTCTCGATCTCGACTGTAGAAGTCATGCGGTTCCTCAATTCGGGTATGAAATGTTCTTTAGCGACGGGCGTTCTGGTCGCGGCGTTTGCCGAGCCAGATCACCACGAACAGGGCGATTATGCCCAGGGTGATGTATTGCAAGAGCCCCTCGGGAGGTCCCTGGCCTCCTACGATGAGCGCGGCCACAAAGACCAGCGCCACCGCGGCGTAGCCTGCGGCCCGGAAGGCGAAATACGCGGCGATTACCCCAGCCGCGGTGTAAAGGATGGGCATGAGCGGCGAGAGAATCTCGATCCCCTCCATAACTCCTGCGGGAACCGCTCCGCTGGCCCACAGCCCGATCTGGCCCATAGCCACGAAAGCCACGAGCGCGGCGAAAAAGGAGACGGCGCCGGTCGTCCAGGTTATGGGTTCGGGGTCGAAGTCCTGCGGCTCGTACCAGCGGGCTTCGCTCTCGACCCGGTAGCGGCCCCGCGTGCGGCCTTGGCTCTGACTCCTGCCGTTGTTTCCACCGTCGGGTTGCGCTTTGCGCCCGAAGCGGCCTCGCAGCCGCTCGCCGAGACCCGGCCCGCTCTGCGACTGGCGTTGTCGGCGACGGTTCGAGAGCTCATCCTCGGCTGAGTCGAAGTCTAGCTGCAGGCCCGCGAGTTGGTCGGCGGCGTGGGCGAGGTCCAGGGCCTCGTCGTGCTGCTGGCGACGGTTCGGGTCCGAGAGGACGGTGTTCGCTTCTTGCAGAAGGGCGAATTCCCGGGCGTTTCCATCCGGCCGGTCCGGGTGGCGCTCCTTGGCGAGCTGACGATAAGCATTCTTGATCTCACTCTGGGAGGAGTTTCGGGAGACGCCGAGCACCTCATAATAGTTGACTTGATCCGCCATAGTCTTCCTATTCTAACCTACTGAAGCGCCACGGTCCGCTTTTTTCGACGCTAACGCTATCTCTTCTTTGCACCAGGCATTTTCCTCGTTCTCCGCGGTTTCTTCCAGGGTCGCACGAGCCTGCGCATCTCCGATCTCACCCAGCGCCCATGCCGCGTGCCCCCGGACGAGCGGCGACGGGTCCTCGCTCAAACAACTCGCAAGCGCCGGGACCGCCTCTTCAAGCCCCAAGTTTCCGGCGGCTACGCAGCAGTTTCTCAAGAGCCCGGCCCGGCCCGGTCGGGTGAGCGGCGTGCTGGAGAAGTGCTTCTCGAACTCTTCGTCGGTTCGGATGTCCAGCACTTCGGTTATAGACAGGTACGGTCCGACGCCTGCCTCGGCGCTGAACTCCGGCCAGCGGCTGCGGGTGGCTTTCGTCTTGTTATAGGGACAAACTTCCTGGCAAATGTCGCACCCGAAGGCCCAATCCCCGACGAGCGGACGCAACTCGCGTGGGATTTCACCCTGGTTTTCGATGGTCAGGTAGGAGATGCACAGCCGGGCGTCTACCACGCCGGGGGCTTTGATCGCGCCGGTCGGACAACGATCCATGCAGCGGGTGCATTTCCCACAGGTCCCGGAGCCGGGTGGGTCGGGCTCCAACTCTAGATCAACGATCAAGTCCGCAATAAAGAAATACGAACCTACTTTACCGTTGATGACACACGAGTTCCGTCCGAAAAATCCGAGCCCCGCGTGCTGGGCCGCCGAGCGTTCCAGCAGCGGAACGGCGTCCGTAAAAGCGCGGGCTTTGATCTTCCTCCCCAATTCTTCTTCCAAATCTTCCCGCAAACGATACAGTCGCTCTTTGATAACCACATGATAGTCTCGCCCCCACGCATACCGCGCGACCCGTCCGCTGCCGGGGTTCTCGGGATGGTCCCCGGGATAATACGAAACGCCTAAAGAGACGACGCTCCGGGCGCTCTTCTGCAACTTCTTCGGGTTCGAGAGAAGCTCCACTGGACGGTGCATGTAGTCCATGTCGGCGGCCATCCCGGCCTCCTGCCACTCTCGCAGTCGCTCACCGCCTTCCTGTAACGGCTCCGCGTTCGTGATGCCAACGAGGTCGAAGCCCGCCTCCCGCGCCCGACGCTCCAGAATGTCTCGTGCGTCCTGTGGATTGTTGGATGAAGTGTCTCTCATGGGACATTAATTGTAACCGCCGGAATCTTGTGACGAGCTATGAGCGAGACGGTAGTATTGTGTCGTGAAAAGGGCTCTGGATAGTGTGGCGCGGGGTCGTAGAACGGACGTTTCGGGGAACCGTGAGATCCATCGCTTCCCAACCGGCAGACCACTCGACCTTGCGGCCCTCATTCCGGCGCTGGGACTCGTGCCCGGAACGAACCCATTCGTTCTGCTGGAGGGAGCCGGGTGGGGCGCTTCGGTGCTAGCCTTCGAGCCCGAACGACACCTGATCGTGGAAGACGACGTTTCTCCGTTCGAGGCGCTGCGGGACTCTCTGAAGTGGATCTCCCGGCGACACCCATCCGCTGGAGGGCGGCACGGGGCTCTTCGGGTACCTCTCGTACGATGCGGTGCGGCACCTGGAGCGTCTACCCATGTTTTCCGAGGACGACCTGGCGTTGCCCCTGTCGCAGTTCATCCTGCCCCGTTACACCGTGGGCGCACAGGGAGACGAGGCGTGGGTTTCCGTCCCGGCCGGAGAGGACCCAGGACCGATACTCCGAACGCTCGAAGAGTCGTCGCCGGTGCTTGGGAGACGTCCGGACCCGGTTTTGGAGATCCGGTCGAGCATGGGGAGCGACGGGTACGAGGCGGCCGTTGGGAGGATCAAGGAGTACATCCGGGCCGGGGACGTCTTTCAGGTCAACGTCGCCCAGCGCTTCGAGGTGCCGTTCGACGATGACCCGGTCGCGCTCTACGGTGCGCTGCGGGCCGTCAACCCTTCTCCTTACGGTGGGATGCTCTCTTTCCCCGGCTTCGCGGCGATCTCCAGTTCCCCCGAACTGCTCGTACGGCTCTCGGGGCGGACGGCTTCGACGCGGCCCATCGCCGGGACGTATCCACGAGGAGAGACGGACAGAACGGAGTTGCTATTGGACCTCAAAGAGCGGGCGGAACACGCGATGATCGTGGACCTGGAGCGTAACGATCTCGGGCGCACCGCAGCCTACGGCACGGTCCGGGTAGACGAACTTATGACGACCGAGGCCTACTCGCACGTCGTCCACATAGTCTCCGAGATATTGGGTGAACTTGCACCGGAGAAAGACGCGGTGGACCTACTGGCCGGCATGTTCCCCGGCGGCACCATAACCGGTTGTCCGAAGGTGCGGTGTATGGAAATAATAGAGGAGCTGGAGCCCGTCCGGCGGGCACTCTACACGGGCTCTTTCGGTTGTTTGAGCAAAAACTCGATGGATATGAACATCATCATCCGCACCATCCTGCTGAAAGCCGGCATCGCCTACGCCCAGGCCGGTGGCGGCATCGTGGCCGACTCGATACCCGCCCGTGAGTACCGGGAATCCGTCGCCAAAGCCGCCGCCCTCCTCGAATGCCTGGGGGCCAGCCCCCCGTGAGCCTCGTCTACCTCAATGGCTCATACGTGCCCGCTGATGAAGCTCTTGTGCCCGTCACCGACCGGGGGTTGGCTTATGGTGATGGTGTCTTTACCACCATCCGGGTCTCCGATGGAAAACCGTGCTTTTTAGACTGGCACTTGGAGCGGTTGCTACGAGATGCGGCGGCGCTGTATATGGAACCGCTTCCTATCGAGGAACTGGCGAATGCCTGCCGGGGTTTGATCTCGCGTCTCGAAATGGAGGAAGGGGTGGTGAAAATAACCGTAACCCGGGGTCCCGGAGGGCGTGGTCCCTCAACGAGAAACGCCGGAGAGCCCACGGTGATCGTTACGGCTTCCGACCTACCGGAGCCGCGCCCGCCGCTACGGGCGATCCCGATTCCCGATGCCCGGAGCCCGCTCGCGGCCCAAAAGACCCTCAACTACCTACCGAACATCCTGGCCTTGCACCAGGCCGAGGCGGCCGGTTGTGACGAGGCTGTGTTCGAACGGGACGGGCTGCTCGTAGAAGCTACGGTCTCCAACCTGGTGGGCGTGGTCGATGGTACAGTCTACACCCCGCCGCTTGACGGCATGGTCCTTGGTGGCATGGCCCGTCGCGCGCTGTTGGAAGCCGGAGCCATCCGGGAAGGCGAACTGAACTCGGGTCTAGCCGGACCGCTCTACTGTATCAACAACGTCCGTGGGATCGAGGAGGTTGCGGAGTTGGATGGTCGTCCGTTGGAACGCGACGCTGAACTATACAAACTACTTGTTGTGACCCTGGGGGATCAGGCACGGCGCAAGGCGGTAGATTGAACGCCGGGACCTGAGAGTACGTGGCAAACAAGGTGTATATTTACGCTTGTGGGACTAACGACCGATTAGAGGAGGGTTAGAGATGGCTATATCCACCGTCAATCCGGCGACTGGCGAAGAAGTAAAATCCTTCGAGCCGCTGGGTGAAGAGCAGGTAGAAGAGAAACTTCAACGCGCCACCGATACTTACAACGAGTACCGCAAAACCTCGTTCGAGGAGCGGGCCCGGATGCTGACGCGGGCGGCGGAGATTCTGGAGGAAGAAGCCGAGAAGTTCGGTCGCATCATAACGGAGGAGATGGGCAAGCCGCTCGCCGCCGCCATCGCCGAGGCCAACAAGTGCGCCCGCGGCTGCCGCTACTACGTGGAGAACGCCGAGCGTTTTATGGCCGACGAAGAGATAGAAATGGACGGAGCGAAAGTCTACATTCGCTATCAGCCCATCGGGCCGGTGCTGGCCGTGATGCCGTGGAACTTCCCGTTCTGGCAGGTCTTCCGGCACGCGGCACCGGGGCTCATGGCGGGGAACGTAATTCTTTTAAAACACGCCTCGAACGTCCCGCAATGCGCGCTCGCCATAGAAGACGTTATTCACCGGGCGGGTTTTCCGGAGGGTGCTTTCCAAACGCTACTGATCGGCAGCGGTCAGGTGCAGGCCATCATAGAAGACAAGCGGGTCAAGGCCACCACCCTCACCGGCAGCGGCCCCGCCGGAAGCAAAGTCGCCGCTGCGGCCGGGGAGAACGTAAAGAAGTCCGTGCTGGAACTCGGCGGTAGCGACCCGTTTATCGTGATGCCCTCCGCCGATCTCGACGAAGCCGTGAGCACCGCCGTAACGGCCCGGACACTAAACAACGGCCAGTCGTGCATCAACGCAAAGCGCTTTATCGTCCACGAGGAGATCGCCGAGGATTTCGAAAGTCGCTACGTGGAGGCTATGTCGGCGCTGAACGTGGGCGACCCGATGGACAACGCCTCGGACATGGGCCCGCTGGCGACGGAGGAGATGCTCGAAGACGTGGACCAGCAGGTCCAGGACTCTGTAGATGCCGGGGCGCGGGTGCTGACCGGCGGCAAGCCGATGGACGGTCCCGGGAACTTCTACCCGCCGACCGTGCTTACGGACATCCCCAAGGACTCGCCGGCTTACGCAGAGGAGATCTTCGGTCCCGTAGCCTCCATGTTCCGCGTGAATGGTATGGACGAGGCGATCCGGCTCGCCAACGACAGCCCCTTCGGTCTCAGCTCCAGTGCCTGGACGAACAAAGAAGAAGAGCGGGAGCGGTTCATAAACGAGATAGAGGCCGGCATGGTCTATATAAACAAGATGACCGAATCCACCCCGGAAGTCCCATTTGGTGGTGTAAAGGAGTCCGGCTACGGACGCGAGCTCTCTATCTTCGGTATCCGGGAGTTCGTCAACGCCAAAACGGTCTGGATCGACGACAGTTCCGGTAGCGAAGGCATAGAGTAGAGAGCCCCGTGAAAAGTATTGCTGACGTTTAGGGGTGCTGGGGGTATCTATAGTGGTGTGATGCAAAGCTCTACCCGCAACCTCCTGCTCGCCGCCGGGGCCCTCTGGGGCTTCGTGCTGGCCCTCATCCCGGCGATGGTCGCGTTCGCCGGCCCGTTGAACCTCAGCCCGTTCCTGATCTTCGCGCTGCTATGCGCGGCCCTGAGCGGGGCCACGGGAACCTGGATCTCCGCTCTGTGGGCAAACCGGACGCGACGCGCGTGGCAGAAAGGCAGCTGGCCGCGCTGGTTGCTCTCCGGTTTTATGACCGGGATTTTGCAGGCGCTCGTGGTTGGGGTGCTGGCGGCGCTCTCCATCTGGTTGGCGATGACGATCACCATGACCGGGTTCTCCGTCGCAACTCCGGGGGCTATTTACCTTTTGGTGTCGCAACCGAGCATATCTCTACAGAGCGCTATCGTTGCGCGTACCGTCTTTATCTACGCCCTGCTCGTCGGCATCGCGCTGGCCCCGCTTACTGGTCTCTCCATAAACCGGATGGCGGACAGAGAGGTCGCGGCGCAGTGATGCTCGTGGTCCACAATCGGCCCTTAGATCCGGGTGTCGTGCGGAGGGTATTGTTCGGTACCGCTTCCGGAACACTAGTCAACCGGGCCGCTGGGTCCGATGCGAAAGGAGGGCCATGACATTCATCCGGCTCCTGGGGCTCGGCGCCCTCTACGGCCTGGGGTTTGCGGTCATAAAGTCTCTCTTCCCCAGCCCCATAGTACTCCTATTACTACAGGGCGGTGAAGGTGGCGAAGGCAATTTCACCTGGCTCGTAGCCGTTTACATGGGCGTCGGTTTGATCGCCGGTATCGTAGCCGCGCCGATTTTTGGTGGTTACTTGATCGCCCGTCGGGGTTCCGATCCCGACGAAAACTCAGCCTCTCTCGGAACACGCTTTACCCTAAGCTTGGGTCTCGGGTTGCTCATGGGTCTGATCTCCGGCTTGCTCACCCTTGGCGTCTACGCCTGGGGAATACTCCCCGGTGGCGGCGTCCTAGATCCACTGAGCCTTATACGCAGTTCCAATTTCGCCCCCGGCACGCCTCTTCTCGTA
Source organism: Rubrobacteraceae bacterium (assembly GCA_965214475.1). Taxonomy (GTDB): domain Bacteria; phylum Actinomycetota; class Rubrobacteria; order Rubrobacterales; family Rubrobacteraceae; genus SIRX01. The sequence continues at coordinate 2,237,580 of OZ243953.1, forward strand.
GCCTGGACCATCGCCCGCGACCTTCTGCCCGCCGGGCTCACCGGACTTTTCCTGGGACCCCTCGGCGGTGGACCACTCTTCCGGCTCTATACCGGAGGACGCCCACCCGCACAAAAACACTACGATTACGAGGACGTTTAGCGATTAGGGATAGGGCCGACGGTACGAAGCCCGGTCTGTCCTAAATAATACTTACGAGCGGAGATATCTTACACTCCGCCAGTGAGTAGCCCTCGTTCCGTCGGGCTTCCCGCACCATGTACTCCAGACAGTTGCTCCGGCAGTCCACCTTACCGCAAGGTACCTCGACTGTCCCCAAATTCTCCTCGATACGCACTACAGGGTCCAGTTTGTCGCCCGGCATCGCGTCCACGCGGCGCGCGAACTCACCCTCCTCATAGTACATCCTCCCGTAACGAAAAACTGTCATCACTGAATTGTACAACGGTTTGATCTGGATCACACTTTGCAAGAGAGTGACCCTTGAAGCGAGGATATTATTAGTAGCATGGAACAGATAGAACGTTACCGGGGTGCCATCCTCGGCCTGGCAGTCGGGGACGCTTTGGGTGCGCCGCTGGAAGGTCTGCGGCCCGGCTGGTTCGAGCCGGTGGAAGATATGACCGGGGGCGGATTTCATGGCGTCGAGCCGGGGCAGTGGACGGACGACACTTCGATGGCGCTGTGCCTGGCGGAGAGCCTGATCGAACGCGGCGGCTTCGACCCGACCGACCAACTCGAACGCTACCGGCGTTGGTACCGCGAAGGCTATCTCAGCAGCAAGGACGTTTGCTTCGGCATCGGGTGCACGACCCGCGAGTCCATCGAACGCTTCGAGCAGACCGGAGAGCCGTACTGCGGTATCGAAGACCCGAGCCGGGCGGGTAACGGCTCCATAATGCGCCTCGCCCCGGTCCCGCTCTTTTTCGACCGGGATCCGGAAGAAGCTATCGAGCGATCTGCCGATAGCTCCCGCACGACCCACGCCACCCGCAACGCCGTGGACGCCTGCCGGTACTTCGGTGGCGTATTGATCGGGGCGGCGAGTGGCGTAGAGAAAGACGAGTTGCTCTCGGAGCGCTACAGTCCTGTACCCGGCTACTGGGACGAATATCCTCTTGCGCCGGAGATAGACGAGGTCGCATCGGGTTCTTTCAAGCGCCGCCAGCCGCCGGAGATAGAAGGTTCGGGTTACGTGGTGCGTTCTCTGGAAGCGGCGCTCTGGGCTTTCTGCAATAGTAGCTCGTTCGAGGGGGGATGCTTGATGGCCGTTAACCTGGGCGACGATACCGATACCACCGGCGCGGTCTACGGCCAATTGGCGGGGGCTTTCTACGGCGCGGCAGATATCCCCGAACGCTGGTTGCGCACTATCTTCCAGAGGTCGAAGATCGAGGTCTACGCCGAACGACTCTACGATCTACACCTGGAGACCGAGTAAAGTGACCGGCATCAATACTGTTTAGTAATTTGTGGTACAATACTCGTGTTGTCACTGTACCTCTACAAGGGGGCAAGGATCCGATGAGCAGGAAGACCGACTAACTAGCTGCAAGCACTGGCGTTGTGGCACGACCAGCGTTTGTCGCACGGGCTGGCGATCGCCGACTCCTCACAGGAGCGGCTTCGCTAGCCCGATATTTTGTCTCCGAAGCTAATGTCAGGAAGGAAAACGCCATGCAAAAAGATGAACGGATGACCGACATGGCGGGCGAACCGCGCGATGTGCGGGCTGAGGAGGAAAGTCTACAGTCCCGATCTGAAGATCCTTCTTGGAAGCAAGAACAGGAACTGGCCGCCGAACAAAGTCGAGCCCAAAACGAGGAGCGGCGACTGGCCAAACAAGATGAGGCCCGTCGCGCCAAGCTCGCCGCCTGGGAGGCGTTTGTACGGACGGCGCATGAAGATCTGGAACTGCGTAGGAACGGTCAACTCGCCGGGCTGCTGGGCGAACCGCAACCAGGAGAGTCACCGGCTGCGTTGCAGCGTCTGGCCGCCGCAGACCAGCGTCAGGCGGAGGAAGAGCTAGTAACGCTGATGAGCGGCGGAAAAACTTTCTACAAACACATAAGAGAGCTTTCAGAAGAGGATATGCCTGCCCGAAGCGCAGCAGAGAGACTGCGTACGACGTGGCTCAAGGAGCGCCGGGACGGGTGGCTCGGTCCGGGGGGAAACCACTAGTAAGCCTCCCCGGAAACTTGGCAGACATCAGGGACAATCTCCTTATGACACAGTCTGAGGCGTCAGCGCTCGTATAGGTTCGGCGAGTTCGTCGGCGAAGAAGTCGAAGAACCCGTCCGGGTCCGGGCCGGCGTTTATAAGCGCCAGGTGGTCGAAGCCGGCATCCACGAACTGCTGGGCGACGGTGAGGTGCTGTTCGACATCTGGTCCGCAGGCGAACGTTCCGGCTACATCCTCCTCGGTGACGAACGAGGTTGCGGCCTCGAAGTTGACTGGGTTGGGCAATTCCGCGAGGACCTTCCAACCCATAAGGCCGAAGCGAAATTTCTCGTGGGCCGAACTAACGGCATCATCCTCGTTGGGCGCCCAAGAGAGTGGCACTTCGCCGTATTTGGGACCGTTTCCACCGGCTTCTGCGTACGCGTTCGTAAGATCCGGCCTAGGCTCCGTGGTGAAGATGCCGTCTCCCAGTTCGGCTGCGAGGCGGGCCGATGAAGGTCCGCCGATCGCCACGGCGATGCGCGGCGGCGTCTCCGGCAGGTCAAAGACTCGGGCGTCCTCAAGTGTGAGATGCTTGCCCTCATAAGAGTGGTAGCCGCCGGACCATAGTAGACGGATGATCTCTAACGACTCGCGGAACATTTCATGTCGCACGCCCACCGCCGGCCAACCGTGCCCGACGATGTGCTCGCTGAGCTGCTCGCCGGCCCCGACGCCCAGGGTGAAACGTCCTTCGGAGAGCAGTGCTGTCGTGGCCGCGGCCTGGGCGATTATGGCCGGATGGTAGCGGATAAAGGGACAGGTGACGCCGGTGGCGAGTTCGATGCTCTCCGTGCGGGCCGCAGCAGCAGCCAGCATGGACCAGACAAAGCCGGAGTGGCCCTGGCTGTCGAACCACGGGTGAAAGTGGTCGCTGACCTCGACGAAATCAAAACCGACCTCCTCGGCGCGCACGGTCTGTCGTACTATCTCCTGGGGAGAGTAAATTTCCGCGGCCAGCTTGTAACCTATTTTCATTTGGTTCCTTCCTGAAATCGGTAGTGTTGCCTGCAAGAAGACGATAGAGTTAGCTACTATTGACGTAGCATTTTGTTTCTACCACTAGAAGGATAGATCCAAACTGCGGAGATTTCGAACGGAATAAGCCCCCGTGAGCTTAGAGAGGTATAAGGTGAATTACTCGGAGGATACATCATAAGAACTCCCCAAGTTCCAGCGAATAGTAGCCAGCTTCACCTCTGAGCACGGGACTGAGGCGTCGATTTGGACTCGTCTTCTCGACCTCTCCTCAGAAGTCGGCGACGTTTTCTTCTCTCTCTTCTGCCTCGCCAACAACACCGACGTAAACCTGGGGGCAGCTCTGCAAGGGGCGCTAGACAATTACGAAGAGCGGCTCCGGTGTGGAGACGACGCGGGCTTGGGAGGCCAGAGCAGTTGAGCCAGAACCTGAACGGCAAAGTGGCGCTCGTCACCGGGGCAGGAGGACGAAAAGGTATCGGCGCGGCCATCTGCCGGGCGCTCGCCGCCCACGGCGCGGACGTGCTCTTTGCCTACTGGAAAGACTACGACCGCGAGATGCCCTGGAACGCGGACGAAGAAGTTCCGGAAGTTTTGTTGGAAGAGCTACGAGGGTCGGATATTCGGGCGGAAGCGATGGAGGTGGATCTCTCCTTCCCGGAATCTCTAGAACAACTGCTTGACGCGACCGAGGAATGTCTCGGCCCGCCTTCCATACTCGTAAACAACGCGGCGTATTCTACCCATGACGGCTTCGAAAACCTGGATGCCCCCACCCTTGATGTCCACTACGCCGTCAATTTGCGGGCCACCGCACTGCTGTGTACCGGTTTTGCCCGACGTTACCCAGACGGACCGGGAGGCAGGATCGTCAACATAACCTCCGGGCAATCGCTCGGGCCAACGGTCGGAGAGTTAGCTTACGCTGCCACCAAAGGCGCCGTCGAAGCTCTCACCGTAACGCTCGCCGCCGAAGTCGGGCACAAGGGCATCACCGTAAACGCCGTAAACCCTGGCCCAACGGACACTGGCTGGATGACGGAAGACCTGCGGCGGGAATTAGCGCCGAAGTTTGTTGCCGGACGGGTCGGGGAGCCGGAGGATGCGGCACGACTCGTGGCGTTTCTGGCTTGAGAGGAGGCGGCCTGGATCACCGGCCAGATCATCAACTCCGAGGGCGGCTTTCTCCGCGAGTGAAGCAGATCTCTGGTTCGTGCGTTACCGTATCCAGGTCATGGAAGAAACCAGGAACCGTACCCCAAACTTTTTCAAGAACCTGCCGGGTTGGTGGGTATCTTCGGGGAGTGTCCACGCTACTTTTTATCCCGATGGCCGAAGCGCGGAAATCTCCAGGCATCTATGCTTCTCCGACATACAAAGAGACCAGTCCGTTCGGAGGGGCGTATTTATGAGGTTTGATCACAAACAATCGGGACCGAACGAAGTTTTCACAAAGAACGGCGATCCATATGAGCACTACCGGCCCGTGCTAAAGGAGATCCGGGAAATGGGCGCCGCTGAATGGGATCGCCGGACAAAAAAGGCCCACGAGCAGCTTCTCGAAGAGCAGCGCGGATTCGGCATCACCGACGGCGACAAAACCCACCCAATAGACTACCTGCCACGTGTGATCCCGGCCTCCGACTGGGAGAGGCTTGAGCGCGGCACGGCCCAGCGAATGCGCGCCATCAACGAGTTCCTACTCCACCTCGAAGCCGGAAAAGAAGAGATCGTCCCAAAAGAAGTCATAGCCTCCAGTACCCTCTACAACCCCGACCTCCCCACCCGATTCGGCAAAGTCCCCGCGCGCCAGGCCGGTTTCGACATCGTAGCCCTCGAAGGTGACGGTGGTTGGAACTACGTCTTTATAGAAGACAATATAAAGATGCCCATCGGCCTCGTCCCTATGAGTCGCATGCGCGCCCGAACCGCCGAAGTATTGACTGAAAGTTATTCGAGACTCGGGGTTCGCCCGCTGGACGGTGTATTAGAGCGTCTCGGCGACGCCCTGCGAGCCGCCTCACCAGATGCCGAAGCGTCGCTCGCCATTCTCATTGATGGCCCCACCGATCAGTACTACCTCGACCACAACATACTCGCGAAAGAAACCGGCGCGATACTGGCGGAGCGGCAAGAGTTGAATATGGAAGACGGATATCTAGTCTACAAGCCCACCGGCCAGAGGCTCGACGTTATCTACGAGCGCATTGAGAAAGGACGTATTTACGATGACTTTCCCGATCTTATGCGATCCCACGCCGAAGGCAAAGTCCACGCCATCTTCCCGCCCAACGCGGACGCCGCCGATGACAAGGGTGTCTACCCGTTCATCCCGGAAATGATTCAGACTTACCTCGGAGAAGACCCCATTATAGACAACGCCCAAACCTACTCTCTGGCCGTCGAAGACGACTACCGCTACGTTATGGGCCATTTCGATGAACTGGTTATAAAAAGCCGCGCCGGCTGGGGCGGTAAAGACGTCCTCATCGCCCCTGACGAGTCGAAAGAAGACATCGAGGAGTTTCGCAAGCAGGTAGAGAAAGACCCCGTTCAGTACATCGCCCAAACTATTCTGGACTTCTCCACCCACGTCTTCTGCAACGCGGAAGGAGGCGAGTTCATCCTACGAGACTCCTACGCCGACTACCGGATGCAGGCCCTCTGTCCTGACCTGGACACCGTAGAAGTCGTCCCCGGCGTCCTCACCCGCGTCGCCGGCATCGGTAGCCGCCTGGTAAACATCTCCAGCGGTGGCGGCATGAAAGACACCTGGGTGCTGGAAAGCTACCCTGGGCGATGCGTCGGCGCGTAATCCAAACGGGCTCCCAGATTGCCCTCATCCAAGGCTAAGGGGATCAGCCACCGCAGGTTCGGGATGGTGTCCAGTGTTGGGATGTCGTCTACCGCCACCGTCACGACCGCTTCATCCTCGGCGCTGCACAATACGTCGAGATCTCCCCGGGCGGTGAAGAAATGCAGCCGATCCGCTTCCGTGGAAGCGATACAGAACAACCGTCAATCTTCGATGCGCGCGCCGGCCTCTTCCTCGAACTCTCGCACCATGGCCGAGAGAGGGCTCTCGCCGGGTTCGACCTTGCCACCGATACCGTTGAGCCACCCGCGCTGCCACTCGGGCTTGAGCTTGCGGATCAAGGCGACCCTTTCGCCGCACTCTGAGAAGTAGAATCCTGCTACGTAGTCCAAGGACCATCCTTTCTATGGTGTGTGTTTGTACCGGGAAGCTCTATGAAAACGAGTCGCCACAACGCCAAACTCTACTCAGTTGTCGAGCAAACCATGCCTGCGGTGCCAGTCTTCGAGTGATTCGTCTGGGAATTCGGGGAAGTGGCGCTCATCGTTACTATCGGAGGGCTCGCTCCAGTTGGCGGCGTAGTTCAACATCATGCGAACTTTCTCGGGTGGCTCTGGGAGCAGGGTATCCACGGCTGAGGCGAAGGGGTGAACCAGCTCTGGCCAGAGCGGATTGTAGACCCAGAGTGCGCTGCCGCACCTGCTGCAAAAGTACCACTGTGCCGGGCTGGGGTCGTGTTCGTCGTCTATCCGCGCCCGGTACACCGAAATGTTCTCTGATCCCTCTACATCCAGCGTCTCGTAGAGCGCGCCGAGGTTGATGGCGTAGCCTCCTCCGCCCGCCACCTTGCGGCAGATAGAGCAGTAACAGTAAAGGTATGGGTACGGTGATGGCGACTCGACCCGAAAATGAACGGACCCACAATGACAAGAACCTGCTAGCAACGAAGTCGGCCTCCCGTGACGTGAACGCCCTCTGTCTACCACACGAGTCCGTGGACTTCAGGCTTATGGAGGCTACTCCTCGGTGTTCTCCATCCCCTGCTGGAAAGCGTTCCAGGCCAGGGTGGCGCACCGGATGCGGGAAGGGTACTGGATGATGCCTTTGAGTGCCGCGAGCTCGTCATCATCGGGGAACTCTTTATCGCCGGTCATCATGTCTTTGAAGCCTTTGATCTCCGCCTCTATCTCCTCGCGGCTCTGGCCTCTTAGTCGCTCGGTCATCATCGAGGCTGATGCCTGGCTTATGGAGCAGCCCCGCCCACTGAACTTCACGTCGGCCACTTTGTCACCGTCGAAGACGGCGTATACGGTTACCTCGTCGCCGCAGAGGGGATTCAACAGATGCTCTTCGAGGTCGGCGTTTTCCAACTCGCCCTTGTTACTGGGGCGATGGTAGTGGTCCATGATGATCTGGCCGTATAGCTCGCGCATCATGTTCATTTTACGAACGACCCGAAGAACTCGCGGGCGCTTTCGATGGCTCCGACCAGCGCGTCTACTTCTTCCTCCGTGTTATAGAGATAGAAACTCGCCCGCGCTGTAGCCACGGTGCCTAAGCGGCGCATCAGGGGCTGGGTGCAGTGGTGGCCGCTCCTTATGGCAATGCCCTCATCGTTCAAAAGTTGTGACAGGTCGTGCGGATGTACGTCCGGCAGCGAGAAGGAGACGAGGCCTGTTCGATCCCTCGCGGGACCATAAAGTATTATGTCTTCGATTTCGGAGAGACGCTGGTAAGCGTACTCACCGAGCTTCTTCTCGTGCTCGCGGACGTTCTCCATGCCGAGGTCATTGAGATAATCTACCGCCGCGCCAAGCCCGATGGCCTGGGCGATGTTCATGGTGCCGGCCTCGAACTTGTATGGGAGATTGTTCCAGGTCGAGTGGTCGAGGTAGACCTCCCGGATCATCTCCCCGCCACCCAGAAACGGATCCATCTCATCTAGGATTTCCGGTTTACCCCAGAGAATGCCGACGCCCGTAGGCCCGAGCATCTTGTGCCCGCTGCACGCGAAGAAGTCGCAGCCGAGTTCCCGCACGTCAACCGGCAGATGCGGCGCGCTCTGGGCTCCGTCCACCAGCATGAGGGCGCCGTTTTCGTGCGCCAGCTCCGCCAATCGCTCGACCGGGTTGATGGTGGCGAGGACGTTCGAAGCGTGGATGCAGCTTACAAGCTTTGTCTTCGGCCCGATCAGGTGCTCAGCTTCTTCCATGTCGAGTGTACCGTCTTCGAGGATAGGGATAAAGCGCAGCGTCACGCCGGTCATCTGTGCGGCGAGCTGCCAGGGAACGAGGTTCGAGTGATGCTCGGCCTCGGTCAGGACGATCTCGTCGCCCTCGTTCAGGTTCTTGTGACCCCAGGCGTAGGCGACGAGGTTTATGGACTCGGTAGTGCCACGGGTGAAGATGAGGCTCGCGGAGTTCAGCGCTCCTAGAAAACGTGCCACTTTCTCCCGCGCCTCCTCGTAGGCCGCCGTCGCCTCTTCGGCAAGAAGGTGGGCGCCACGGTGTATGTTGGCGTTGTGTTGTTCGTAGTAGCTGGTGAGGGCTTCGATCACTTGCCGAGGCTTCTGCGAGGTCGCGGCGTTATCCAGGTAGACGAGTTTCTTATCACCGATCCTACGTTCCAGGATCGGGAAGTCCTGGCGAACCTTCTCTACGTCGTACACAACTTTCCTACCTCCTGCGGCGCCGGCCCCCAACCTTGACCTGCTTCGGGTTCAGCGCCACGTAGATGTTGCCGTCCTCGACTTTTACCTCGTGCTTCGGCACCGGCTTTACGGCGGGAAGAGATTTTGCCTCTCCGCTCTCTACGCCGAATGTTGCGCCGTGGAGCGGGCACTTGATCCGGTCTCCCTCCAGCCCACCTTCCGTAAGATGGGCGAACTGGTGGGTGCAGATGTCCTCGAAGGCGTGGAATTCGCCGTCCACATTGCACAGGGCGACTGGTCGCCCCTCGACCGTATATTGCTTCGCTTCACCGGGGGCGACCTCGCCTGCGGTGGCTATCTTGTGGAACTCGGCCACCCTACGCTACACGCTCCTCGAAGCCTAGCCCGATCTTACCTTCGATGGCGCGGTCCAGCTTCTCCTTAAGTCCCTTGAGCGGGATGCGGCTCGTTACCTCGCCGAAGAAGCCGAAGACGACGAGCTTCTCGGCCTCGACGCGCGGGATGCCGCGGCTCATCAGGTAGAAAAGCTCAACCTCATCAACCTGTCCGGTGGTCGAGCCGTGGGAGCACTTAACGTCGTCGGCCTGTATCTCCAGGCGCGGAAGGCTGACCGCCATCGCGTCGTCGGTGCCGAGGATGAGGTTCCGGTTCGTCTGGTACGCGTCCGTCTTCTGGGCGCCGGGCTCTACCCGGATCAGGCCTGAGAAGACCGCGAGTGACTCGTCGCGTAGCGCGCCTTTGTAGAGCAGGTCCGAATGCGAGTTTGGCGCCAGGTGATCCTGGAGCGTATGGTGGTCCAGCACCTGCTCCTCGTCGGCGAAGTACAGTCCGAGCATTTCGGAGTCGCTGCCGGCCTCGGTGAGTCCGGCCTCCACGTTCGTGCGCGATAGTTCGGAGCCGAGTGCCACGACGAGGCTATTGATAGTCGAGTCCTTGCCCGCTGAGGAGCGGATGGTGTTGAAGTGGAGCACGTTCCTCTCCCAGTTCTGGAGCGAAATGTAGCGCAGGTTTGCGCCCTGTCCGACGAACAGTTCCACGGCCCCATTCGAGAGGACGGGCTCCTCTCCGGTCGCCGAGGCGTACTCGTCGATGTACGTCACCGACGCGCCTTCTTCGACCACGACGAGGGTGCGCGGCGTAATGGAGTCGGCGCCATCGAGCCACCTATAACTCTGGATCGGTACCTCCACGTCAACCCCGCGCGGCACGTACAAGAACGAACCCCCGGAGAAGATTGCTGCGCTGAGGGCGGCGAACTTGTCGTAGTCTTCCGGCACGAGCCCGAAGAGATGCTCTTTTACGATCTCCTCGTGCTCTTCGAGCGCCGCGTGAAGGTCGGTCAGGACGACGCCTTTTTTCGTTAGTTCCTCGTCGATCCTGGTGTAGGTAGTCTCGGAGTTGTGCTGAACGATGAGGGCGGAATTCTCCTCGCCCTCTTTTATTAGCTGCTGTACGGCGTCCGGTAGCTCGGACTCGCTTTCTACGTCCGGGCTCGGGGTGTAGGCAGCGAAGTCCTCGACGTTCACGTCCGAGATGTCCGTGTAGCGCCAGGCCTCGTCGCGCATCGTCGGCATCGGTAGCTTTTGGAACGTCTGCCAGGCGTGTAGCCGCTTCTCCGTGAGCCAGCCGGGCTCGTTCTGCAGCGAAGAGAGCGCCTTGACCGTCTCTTCGCTGACTCCCTTGTTCTTCAAAACCTCCGGCACGCCGTTCGCGCTCATATAAAACCTTTCTCTTGTCAAAAAGGGACGGGCTCCGGTGAGAGCCCGTCCCGATGGAAACTTCTGCTCCTACAAGCTGCGGCTCTTAGCCTACGGAGCCTTCCATCTCCAGTTGGATCAGGCGGTTCAGCTCGATGGCGTACTCCAGCGGAAGCTCCTTGGCTATCGGCTCGATGAAGCCGTTGACGACCATCGCGATCGCCGCTTCCTCAGAGAGCCCGCGGCTCATCAGGTAGAAGAGCTGGTCCTCGCCGACCTTCGAGACCGTGGCCTCGTGCTCGGTGTTGACCTTCTTCTCCTCGATCTCGATGTACGGATACGTGTCCGTCCGTGCTTGCTCGTCAAGCAGCAGAGCGTCGCATTCGACCCGGCTCTTCGAGTCGTGGCAGCCCTCGTGAACCTTCAGGAGCCCGCGATAGGTGCTCCGGCCCGTCCCCTTGGAGATGGACTTGGAGGTGATTAGGCTCGAAGTGTTCGGCGCGGCGTGGACGACCTTGCCGCCCGCGTCCTGATGCTGGCCGTCGCCAGCGTAGGCTACGGAGAGGATCTCACCCCGCGCGCCCTCGCCGGTCAGGTAGACCGCCGGGTACTTCATCGTCAGCTTGGATCCCAGGTTTCCGTCAACCCACTCCACGGTGGCGTTCTCCTCGGCCACGGCCCGCTTGGTCACCAGGTTGTAGGTGTTGTGCGACCAGTTCTGGATGGTCGAGTACCGGATGCGGGCGCCCGGCTTGGCGATCAACTCTACTACCGCCGAGTGGAGCGAGTTCGTGGTGTACGTCGGGGCGGTGCAGCCCTCAATGTAGTGAACGTAGGAACCTTCGTCGGCGATGATGAGCGTCCGCTCGAACTGGCCCATGTTCTCCGCGTTAATGCGGAAGTACGCCTGCAGCGGGATGTCGATGTGGACGCCCGGTGGGACGTAAACGAACGACCCGCCCGACCACACCGCACTGTTGAGCGCGGAAAACTTGTTGTCGTCGTAAGGGATGATGGTGCCGAAGTACTCGCGCACCAACTCTTCGTGCTCGCGAAGTCCCGAGTCCATGTCCATAAAGACGACGCCGGCCTTTTCCCACTCTTCTTTCAGTGAGTGGTAGACGACCTCGGACTCGTACTGGGCTCCGACACCGGCGAGCGTCTCGCGCTCGGCCTGCGGGATACCCAGCTTCTCGAACGTGTTCTTGATGTCGTCCGGCACGTCGTCCCAGGAGCGACCCTGGTTCTCCATCGGCCGGATGTAGTAGTAGATCTCATCGAAGTCCAACTCCGAGAGGTCGCCGCCCCACTGCGGGGTTGCCTTCTCAAGGAAGGATTGCAGAGCCTTCAGCCGATATTCCAGCATCCACTCCGGCTCGTCCTTATGCTTGGAGATCATGGCGACGATCTCCGGGTCGATCCCCTTGCGCGGGGTCTTGAAGAAATACTCCTCCGGGTCGGAAAAGCCGTACTTGTACTCGTCTAACCCGAGCTCCTGGATTGTCTTGTCTTCGGGCATACTTTGTCCCTTCCCTAGCTTTGCGTTAGCTCTGCGCGGCGGAGCCGAACTCCTGCCGCACCCAGTCGTATCCACGTTCCTCCAGCGTGTCCGCCAGCTCCTTTTCACCCGAGGTCACGAGCCTGCCGTCGAGCATAACGTGTACGCGGTCCGGCTCAATGTACCGGAGAATCCGCTGGTAGTGGGTGATGATGACGGCGGAGAACTCGGGGCTGCGCAGCTCGCTTACGCCTTTCGCCACAACCTGCAGGGCGTCGATGTCCAGTCCGGAATCGGTCTCGTCCATGATAGCGAGCTTCGGGTCGAGCATGAGCATCTGCAGGATCTCGTTCCGCTTCTTCTCGCCGCCGGAGAACCCTTCGTTCAGGTATCGCTCGGCGAACTTGGGGTCCATCTGCATGATCTTCATCTTCTCTTGGATGAGCCGGTACATATCCATCGGGGAGAGCTCTTCCTCCCGCACGGAGTTAACGGCGGTCCGCAGGAAGTTGGCGACGCTGACTCCCGGCACCTCGCTCGGGTATTGGAACGCCAGGAACATACCTAGCTTCGCCCGCTCGTCGGCCTCCAGTTCGAAAATATCCTCGTCCATGAAGGTGATAGAGCCGCCGGTTACGTCGTAACGGGGATGGCCCATCAGTACGTTCGAGAGCGTGCTCTTGCCGGAGCCGTTCGGACCCATGATCGCGTGGATCTCACCTTTTCCGACTTCCAGGTCGAGACCCTTGATGATCTCACTGCCGTCGATCTCTACTCTAAGATTCTCTATCTTTAGCATTTAACCCCTGCCGTCTGAATATAAGACTTTGCTACAGTACGACTATTTAACCACAGCCCATACGACCTAACAACGGAACCAGATCACAACCAAGAACTTTTCCTGAAAACTCCAGGAAGCCGCATAAATACGGGCATTTCTAGCCTGGCGCTTGTCCGCAAACGTCTAGTTGACAGTCGTTCGCAAAGGGCATCGACGAGAGGCTGCTTGTAACACTTTAGCGGGCTTACGAGAGAGTTTATTGAGAAGGATTGTCAATAAGGGGATGTTACCGGTCGGACCTTTTCCAGTCTTCCATCTCGCGGTTTACGAAGTAGGAGATTAAATCTTTGTAGAGACCTTCGATCATGTCAGGGTCCAGGCTTTCTTCCTCAGCCCACCGGCGACGCTCTCCGAGCATCTTCTCTTGACGTTCCGGTGCTCGGACGCTCTCTTCGCCGGTCTTGAACCGGGCTGCCACCTCCACGTACCGGGCACGCCGCCCGATGAGGCCGACTATCTCCTTGTCAATGGCGTCTATAGCCTCGCGGACATTTTGGATGTTTTCGCAATTGTTGGGCGCTTTCAAGACGGCAGAGGTGCGACGACCGCATCGCTAGCTGCGAGAGGCGATTCCAACTCAGCGTTGCGGTGCAGGTAACCAAGAGCCAGCGTTTCTCTCCCCACGAGCAGGGGCGCGACGCTGGTTATCTTGCCGACCTGTTTCCCGTTCTGGAAGATCGGGGTTCCGGTTGGAGGCGGCGTACCCCCTATCTTGAGGCGGTGTAACGCGCGGTTCGGGTGGCCCCGGTAGTACATCCGGGCGACGGTCTCCTGGCCGGGATAGCAGCCCTTCGCGAAGCTGACGGCCCGATCCAGAATTCCGGCCTCGGCGGGAAAATTCTCTGGCGTGAGCTCCGCCCCGAAGCGTGGGGTTCCAGACTCGACGCGGATGGTCTCGTAGGCCTGGAGGCCATCCGGCATCGCGCCCTCCGCCACGAGGTGTTCGCGAGCTTTCTGGAGAAGGTCGGTAGGACCGAGCAAGTCATAACCCAGTACAGGATGCGAGACGCTTGCGGCGAGGACTGATACGCCGCCGACTTCTACCAAGGTAGTCTCGTGCTCTTTTAGATCCAAACCGCCGAGCAACTCAGAGGCTCGGGGACCGTAGAGACCGAGAACGTCCCAGTCGGCTGGCCCTTCGAGCTTCACCCTTGAGAATGGAGCGTACCGGCCCAGGATCCTACGCGCGGCCTCTGCGCCTTCCGGCTCTGTGACGACCAGAACATCCTCTCCGCTCTTTAGTACGCGGAGATCGGTCTGCACGCGGCCTTTCGGGTCGAGGAGCAGGGCGTAGACGCCCTGGCCGCTCTCTTTCGGCACGTCGTTGGTCAGAATGGCGTTTAGCATTCCGATGGGGTCTTTGCCGGTAAGCCTGAGAATAGTCTGCAGGCGTTCCGTAGTGGCGGCACCGTCTTTTAGTGCGACGTACTCCGCCGCCGGGTCTCCGTAGTGGGCGGGGACTGGGCGTCCGGCTAAGCGGGTATACTTCGCTTCGGCATGGGAGTGGTCGTTGGATGTAGAGCTTCCTAGTTTTTCCATGCCGGTTATTTTAAGCCATGAATCGTTTGTAGGAGGTTAAGAGTGGTAAAGGCTGTGGTGCTCGACGTTGACGGCACGCTGATGGACACGAACTATTTGCACGTAGAAGCCTGGGCGCGGGCTCTGGAGGAGCTCGGACATCGGACATCGCGGGTGGAGATCCACCCGAAGATCGGCAAGGGCTCGGGGTTACTCATCTCCGAGCTCGTGGGAAACGATGATGAGGCCGCGAACAAGGTAGACGAATTGCATTCGGAGTACTACTCCGAGATGCAGAAACACGCCTACCCGCTACCCGGGGCGAGAGAGCTCATAGACTCGCTCTCCAAGCAGGACTACCAGGTCTGGCTCGCTACCAGCGCCGACCCGGAGGAATTGGAGTTCTCGATAGAAGCCCTGGAGGCTGAGGGCAAGCTCGCGGGCATCGTGAACTCTAGTGACGTAGAAGAGTCCAAGCCCGCCCCGGACATTTTCGGGCTGGCGCTGGAGCAAGCCGGCGTCGAGGCGCAGGACGCCGTCGCGGTGGGGGATGCGATCTGGGATGTAGAGTCCGCCAAGGCAGCCGGTGTTCGGGCGGTTGCGGTACTCACCGGTGGGGCGTTTAGCAAAGAGGATCTCAAAGAAGCCGGCGCCGTCGGAGTCTACGAAGACTGCGCGGAGTTGTTGGAGTCTGGGTTCCCGGAGTGGGTAAGGTAGCTTTAGCGGAGCCGCTGTTACGGGGACCGACGTTTGTATTACAATTTCCTACTGTAACTGGTAAGAAGACTGGACCCGGGAAGCGCTGCCCGTAAGTGTGAAGCGACATTCTTGGTTCGGGCCGGAAAGAAGAAAGGCGGGCGCTGTATATGGCCCAAGAAGGAACAGTAAAGTGGTTCAACGACGAGAAGGGCTACGGTTTTATCTCGCCGGACGATGGTAGTGAGGACGTTTTCGTCCACTACACCGGCATACAGAGAGACGGGTTCAAGAGCCTGGACGAAGGCTCCAAGGTGACCTACGAGGTGACCCAGGGCCAGAAGGGGCCGCAGGCGGAGAGCGTCAGCCCCGCGTAGCCTCCAGCCACAAGAACTAAGTTCCGGGCGGCCTTTGCCTTTCAAGGGCCGCCCGGACCTCTTGGTAAACCCGAACTAGCGGAAGCCCTTTGTCCCTGGAAAGTCGTAGTGCGTCCGCATACTCAGGGGCCACGACGTAATCCTCACCATCCAGGCTTCCCACTTTCACCTGGCACTTACCGTATGGAAGATCCACCTCGACGATACGCCGCTCGGCGACCGTCCGGCCCACCCAGAAATGCCGTACTCCCAGGGACCCGGTTTCGCGCATCAATAGCCGGACCAGCCGGTCGCGGTTCGCAGCTTGGACCAGGGCGCAGACCTTGTATGCCCCACGTCCCTGTTTCATGGTTATGGGCTCCAGCCAGGCGTCCAGGGCGCCCGCTTCTAAAAGACTATCTACTGCAGCACCGAACAGTTCCCCCGGGGCATCGTCCACGTTCGCTTCGAGCAACGCTACTTCTCCCGCGGCACCTTCGGTCTCTCCAATTGCGGCGCGCAGCAGGTTGGGAACGCTATCGAAACGTGCATGGCCTGCCCCATAGCCGACCTCTCGGAGCAACATCGGGGGGGCGGCTTCGGTGAACTCGCCGCCGGTGAGGGCGTGCATTACGGCGGCGCCGGTGGGGGTGGTCATCTCGTGGGGCTCGTCAGTCCAGCGTACCTGCGAGCCCTTCAATACTTCCAGCGTCGCCGGTCCCGGAACCGGCAGGACACCGTGGGCGGCTTTGACCACGCCACTGCCCATCGGCAAAGGGCCACAGCTCACGGTGTCCACAGCTAGAAGCTCCAGGGCGAGGCAACTACCCACCACATCCACGATCGAGTCCACGGCCCCGACTTCGTGGAAAGTAACCTCTTCCGGCTTCTGTCCGTGAACCTTGCCCTCGGCGACGGCCAGGCTTTGAAAAGCCTCCCGGGCTCTTTCGGCGGCCCGGCCCGGGATGGTGGAAGTTTCGATGAGGGTTTTTATGTCTGCGAAGGTTCGGTGTACGTGTTCTTCGGGATAGGAGATCTCTACCTGAATAGCTCCTACCCCGTTTATCTCTACCCGTTCGGTATGAAGCCCGAAAGGGATTCCGAGGGTCTCGAGATTACGAGACAGTTCCTCTGGGGAAGCGCCGGCGGAGATAAGGCTAGCGAGGATCATGTCGCCAGCCGCGCCGCCGACCGGTTGAAAGTGAACGTGCGTCAGGCGGGTTGTCTAATCTCTAGTCGTCGGAGGCCGCTTTGCGCCCTACCGCCAGGACAAAGAACATCACGATGGCGAGCACAACGGCAAGTATGACCATGGGACGGGGATCGCTTTTGACAGCGTTGGTGAGGGCCGAGGGGTCACGTTTCTGTCCGGCTTCCTTCGCCTTGTCCGCCTGGTATTTGGCGGAGCCTAAGAGACCCCGGCCGAAACTTACGAGCGACTCCGTGACGCGCCTCTTGGCCTTGTTGCCGACGGCCTGGGGGCTAACGTGTTGCTTGAGGTCCCTAACGTCCGGTGCCATCTTGCTTCGGAGTTCGAACATCTCCCTTTCCATGCGCTCTGGTATCTCGGTCATGACTTGAACTGTCCCTTCACCCAGTTAACGTTCTGCTGGAATGTCCTTATGGTGTGGTGCGGTTTGGGATCGAGGCTACCAAGCATTCCGGCTCCGGCTCCCGCGAGTATGCCGCCGATTATGAGCAGTATGACGGTGATAATGCCCGCCGCCGCCCACAGCGGAAAGCCCGCCGCTTCCATTATGTACATCCCGCTCAAGAAAAAGAATATCAGGAAGAAAAGCAGGAAGACCGCACCCACCGCCAACAACCCTATAGCGACCCCGGCCTTTTTGCCGACCGGCGCCAACTCCGACTTGGCTAACTCTACCTGCTTGTTGGTGAGCTCCTGAATCTGGGGCTTCAGGACATCTATTATCTCCGATATACTGCGGTCGGAGGGTTCAGGACCCTGGTGGAGTTCTTGGGAGAACTCTTCTACCCGTTCTCTTTGGTCTGTCACTAACGCTCCTTTCTCTACTATAGAACCTAAATGTCAGTCTCTTAGTTACCCCTACAGTCCGTCACCTAATCTTCCAAAAACCCCTCTGAGAGTGCGACGTACGCTGTTTCTATTTTCGTATCCAAGATAGCATAAAGCACGCGACACTACCTCGTCTAGGTTAGTATGTACTTTCTAGGGGGGTCGGCGAATTCTAAAGGCGTAGGAGGACGTTTTGAAGTTGTATGCGGCGCTGGGAATCTCTGCCGGAGACGTTGTCGCATTCGCCGGCGCGGGTGGGAAGTCCGGCGCGATCTTGGCGCTGTCCCGCGAGTTGAAACAGGACGGTGTTACTGCTCTCATAGTTCCCACGACCAAGATGTTCTTGAAGGAAGCGGAAGAGGCCGGGCCGCTCGTAACTTCCGAAAATGCTAAAGAACTCGGCGGACTGATCAAAGAAGCCTTCTCGGGCTCGGACACTGTAGTCGCCGGAAGAGACTTGCTCTCCAAAAAGCGTGTAGAGGGCGTGGATCCGGGCTGGATCTCCCGGCTGGCTCCGCTCGCCGACGTCACCCTCGTGGAAGCCGATGGCTCGCGCCGCCGGCCACTAAAAGGAACCGCCTCACACGAACCGGCTCTGCCCGAAGCTGCCACCCTGGTAGTCGGTGTCGGCAACGTAGAGGCCCTGGGCAAACCGCTCAACGAAGAGTACGTCCATAGGCCGAAGTTGCTGGCGGATCTGACCGGCCTCGGAGCCGGACAGAGCATAACCGCGCGAGCCTTCGCCCGGGCCCTGTCCCAAGGTACGCTCGGCAAAGTGCCCCCCGGCGCGAGGAGATCCGTCCTGATAACCGGCGTCAAACCCGGAAGAAGCATGGCCGACGCGGCCGTGATCACCCGCGAACTCTGGCGCCTCGGAATAGATAAGGTACTACTCACCTCTCTACCCTCGGAAAATCCACCCCAAGTCTGGCTCCCCTGAACTACAAAAGACTTGACCCCGACGTAAAAAGTTTGTATAATTGTATTGTTAATATAAAACAAATCAGAGGGATTATACATGGCGGCGTTGTGGTTGAAGGTGGATACGAAGAGCGGGGTGCCGATCTACGTGCAGATCGTGGACCAGGTTCAGCACGCCGTAGAGGTAGGAAGTCTGGAGGCTGGAGACCGGCTACCGAC
Organism: Rubrobacteraceae bacterium; assembly: GCA_965214475.1. Classification (GTDB taxonomy): domain Bacteria; phylum Actinomycetota; class Rubrobacteria; order Rubrobacterales; family Rubrobacteraceae; genus SIRX01. The sequence goes on from OZ243953.1 coordinate 2,256,048, forward strand.
GGTGCGGGCTCTGGCGAAAGAGCTGACCGTTGCACCGAACACGATCGTCAAGGCCTACAACGAGTTGCAGCGGTCGGGCCTTATAGAGAGCCGTCCCGGGGTGGGAACCGTGGTCGCCGAGAGTGTAGGAGACGTGGCGCGTGAGCGCCGGGTGGAGGCCCTAAACGAACGGTTGGCCGTGCTCGTGCGTGACGCAGTTGGGATGGGAGTTACGGAGGACGAGCTGTGGGAGCGCTTCGACGCTGAGTTCGAGCGCATGAGCTCGCAAGCAGGTCGCGGGTAGGCAAAATGGAAGAATTGGCCGATCGTAGAACAGGGATAATCTGTGTCGCACGTAATACTAGGAGGCACGTCGCCTGAGCCGGTAAACTCTCACCAGCATGTCTGGAGAAAGAAACGCCGACGGACGCTTTGCGCCAAGTCCTACAGGATCTCTGCACCTTGGGAACCTGCGGACTGCACTTCTGGCATGGTTGTTTGCCCGTTCGGCAGGAGCACGCTTTCTGGTGCGGATGGAGGATCTCGACCGCTCACGGGTGCGTCCGGGTTTGGAAGAGGCGCAACTCACAGATCTCCAGTCTTTGGGACTCGAATGGGACGATCCGGTCGTGCGCCAGTCCGAGCGCATGGAGTTGTACGAGGAAGCTATCTCACGGCTCGACGCTGACGGGCATCTGTATCCTTGCTATTGTACCCGCGCCGAAATCCGGGCTGCGGTCTCTGCGCCGCACGGTATCTCGGCCGCCGACCGCTACCCGGGCACCTGCCGCGAACTAACAGCGAAAGAGCGTTCCGACCGCGAGGCTGCCGGACGGCCTCCCGCTTTGCGAGTGCGGGCTGAGGGGACTATCCTGGCTTTCGAGGACAGGGTTCTCGGGCGACAAGAGGGAGAAGTGGACGATTTCGTAGTCCGGCGCAACGACGGCACACCTGCCTACCAGCTTGCCGTGGTCGTGGATGATGCGGACCAGGGGATAGGCGAGGTGGTGCGGGGAAATGACCTGATCGACTCCACGCCCCGGCAGCTTCTGCTTGCCCGGCTACTGGGTTTGCCGGTTCCCATCTACGCCCACGTGCCGCTCGTGCTCGGCCCCAACGGACAACGACTAGCCAAGCGGCACGGTTCGGTGACGCTCGCGGAGCGTGCGTCTCTCGGGGAAAGTCCGCGGGAAATCCGTGATTGGATGGCCCAAACTCTCGGCCTCGCCAAAACTGGGGAGAACCTTACGCTCGAAGAGTTGCTCGCCCGCTTAGATCCCACGAAATTGCCGAAAGAGCCCACCGTTTGGTCTGCGGAATCTTCCTCGTAACCACTCGCTCTTTCCGCCTGGGTAACAGGAGCAGAAAAAGGAACGGAGCTTCGGGCTCATTCTGTGGTAATTTTCTCCTACGTTGGGAAATCAGCGCACTCGAAGGTTCTAGCAAGGGGAAATCCTATGGAGACGACACAAAAATTCGACAGCCTCGTACAAAACGTCCGGGAGAGCTTCGGGGAGAAGATCGTAGCCTTGCGCCGGGACATTCACAAACAGCCGGAGCTTGGCTTCGGTACCGAGGAGACCGCCCGAAAAGTCCTCGACACCCTCGATGGGCTGCCGCTGGAGATACAGACCGGGGTGGCCGAGAACGGTATCGTCGCGACACTGGAAGGTGAGGGAGAGGGGCCGACCATCGGCCTGCGCGCGGATATGGACGCACTCCCGATCCACGAGGAAACGGGCTTGGATTTCGCCTCGCAAACGGACGGCAAGATGCACGCTTGCGGCCATGATGGCCACACGAGCATGTTGGTAGGCGCGGCCCACGCCCTCTGCGGGATGCGGGACCAGCTAAACGGCACCGTAAAGTTCTTCTTCCAGCCCGCCGAAGAAGGCGGCGGCGGAGGACAGGTAATGGTCGAAGAGGGCGCCGCGGACGACGTAGACTCTATCTTTGCGTTGCACCTGTGGCCGGGGTTACCGTTCGGAACGGCAGCCACTAAGGCCGGCCCGATCATGGCCGCCGCCGACGTCTTCGATATGAAAGTAAAGACCGGCGGCGGACACGGCGCCATGCCACATCTGGCGGTAGACGCCGTCGCTGTCGCGGCCCAGATCGTCACCATCCTTCAGACCATCGTTTCGCGGGAAGTAGACCCGGTCCAACCGGCGGTGCTGACGGTCGGGGAGATCGAGGCCGGAACAGCCTTCAACATCATCCCCGGTGAAGCCCGGCTGGGCGGTACGGTCCGCACCCTGGACGCCGACCTTAGAGAGAAAATTCCCGAGCGCATGGAAGAGTTGTCTCGCGGCGTCGCGAACGGCATGCGCGGAGACATCAAACTGGATTACACTTTTTCTTACCCGGTAACCGTCAATGACGAAGGAGCAGCCCGGCAGGCGCTCGGTGTGATCGGGGAACTTTTTGGAGAGGACCAAGCCTTAGAACTCCCGAACCCTTCGATGGGCGCCGAGGACTTCGCCTATTTCCTCGAAAAACTTCCCGGCGCTTTCATCTGGCTCGGTATCGGTGAAGATGCTCCTAACCTCCACACACCAAACTTCGCCTTCGACGAAGAAATACTCCCGCGCGGCGCTTCCCTACTCACGGCCCTCGCTCTGGAGACGCTATCGAACTAGAAAACCTCACACACAACCGAACACCCGAAAAGAAAGTCCCCTCCGCAGCTTGACACTCTAATATATGTGCGGTATACATATATTTGTCTGGTGCTCATATTTAGTTCCTATTCCTCCTTTCCCTTTCCCCACCTATCACCCCTATAGGAAAGAGCACCGGACTTCTTTTCTACTAACTTTCTAACTTTGCGGCGGGTTGACGAGCACTTCGTAGGCGTCGCCGGGGCCGAGTAGCGCTAGCAGTATAAGTAGCAGGGTGGCTATTGGTATCAGGGTTCCGAGTGCGGCGCGTTTCCAGCTCGGGCCGAGTGTTTCCTTAACCGCGACGGTGGCAACGTAGGGGCTGTAGAGCAGGATGAGGAATGGGGCGTAGGGTATTGGCAGCAGGATCAGGACGCCGGAGGCGTACCCCAGGGAGCGGAAGAGGGGACCGAACTTCGCCCGCGAGGGCGCCCCATCGAGGACGACGAGAACGAGTGTCGTAAGGCTGGCCACGAGCAGTGGACCGAGAACCACCGCCACGACGAGTCCGAGTAGTAAGGCGTACAGGAGGCTGGAGTCGAATTCCCGTATCCACACCGCCTGGAGAGCGGCTTCCAATAGGAGGGTCGCGTAGATCACGAGCGAGGCAAATACCGCAGGCCCGATCGTACCTCCCTCGGGGTCGAGGTTGCGGAAGAACCGTCGCGGAGAGAACCACACGCCGCGCAATGCGTCCCAAAATCCTACTGAAGGGTGATCGTAGTCAGGCGCCCGTGACAAGTTATTCTCGTCCGGACTTATCAGCTTCGCGTACAACGGCGCCGATGCGAGCTTGGATATCTACGGCCTTTCGTGTCTCTTACTTTTACGTCCCTGGCTCCGGCGCGAACTGACGCGTTGCCGTCCAAGTTGGCTACTTCTACTTCGCCCGCCCCTGATTCTAACTCTACCGAGCCATACGTCGTCGCATCGAACTCTATCGCCTTCAGGCTTCCAACACCTTCGATCCGCACCGCCCTGCGCCCGTGACGGCGGGATACTTCCTAGATCCTGAAGCCCATCCGGAATTTTCCCGACCGGTAGTGTATGCAGGAGGGTTCCTTTCTAAGGTCCCACGCGACCGTAGACGTCCTCCAAGCGGATAATGTCGTCTTCGTCGAATTCTCCGAAGGAAATTTCCAATATTCGTACCTCGTTCTCACCGTCGGCCGAGAGCCGGTGGATCGTCTCGCGGGGAATAAAGAGTTTTTCTTCTTGTTCGGGATGTAGGATTTTATCGTCAAGCTCTACGCAGGCCCCGGGGTCCAGAACGACCCAGAGCTCGTCCCGCTGGTGATGATACTGGCGGGAGAGAACTCCCCCTGGGGCGACCGTGATGATTTTGACCGTACACGGCAGGTTATGGGTGTACTGCTCGAAACGCCCCCACGGCTTGTCTACTTTTATTGAAGGCGGCTTGTAGTCCACTCTCTTACTCCTCCCATCTCAGAGGTAGAATAGTTTAGAACATTCACCCGCGCTCGTGCAGGCGGTGCCCTACCAAAACATCTGCTTGTGCGAATGCTTCTGATGTGGCATTCTTACAGAATCATCCGACGGAGAAAGAGGTTCACATGCCCAGGCTCGGAGTAGAAGGCGTAGGAGAGTTCGATGTCGAAGACGGTAAGCGGCTGGTTCTTGCGATAGAGCAGGACGCAGGGGTGGATATTCTTCACCGTTGCGGCGCCTACGCCAAATGCACCACCTGCCGGGTCGAGTACCTGGAAGGCGAGCCGGAGCAAATGACGCAGGCCGAGCTGAAAGTGCTGGAGAGCCGGGATCTTCTCGGTGAAGTACGGCTTTCGTGCCAGGCGGTTTGCGACCGCGACATGACGGTGCGCCCGCTAATGACGGTGACTTCCACCGGACTCGACGGTCCCGGGGCAGAACCGGAGCCGGAGATCACCCCCGAGCCGGAGTGGGTCGAAAAACCGTCCTGATACAAGGTCTTAGTCGTCGACTTCGCCTTCGAAGATCGCAAAGACGGCGCCCTGGGGGTCGGTTAGAACCGAGATCCTACCGGCTCCTATTTCCATCGGTTCGGCCAGCACTTCTCCTCCAAGCTCTTTTGTCTGTGCGACAGTGCCGTCGCACGAGGATACCGTGAAGTAGACGAGCCAGTAGGGAGGCATGTCGCCGTGTCGCTCGTCCATAGGCATGATGCCGCCATTATCGGAACCGGCGTTCTGTAGCACCACGTAGGCCAGCTCTCCATCCTCTTCCATCGGCAGCGTCTCCCAGCCGAAGAGGCCGGTATAGAAATCCATCGTCGCGTTTACGTCGCGGGTTTGCAGATCGTTCCAGGCAAAGCAGCCGGTATCGTTGACCCGGCTAGCACCGATCCAGAAACTTGGCTCCCAGACAGCAAACGTGGCGCCTAGCGGGTCGGCAATAACTGCCATACGGCCCATGTCCAGTACGTTGCGCGGTTCACTGTGTACGGTACCGCCCAATTCTCGGGTTCTGGAGGCTGTTTCATCAATGTCCGCGACGCTCACGTAGGAAGACCAGTGTGGCGGTATGCCCTGCTCGCGCCTACCAGGTTCCATCTCGTAGAGGGCACAGACCTCATCGTCGCCGAGGTAGAGCATCGTGTAGTTTCCGCCTTCTGCAACTGCAATGCTCTCTGTTTGCCAGTCGAATAGCTCGCCGTAGAAGTTCGCTGCGCCGGACGGGTCTGTAGTCGCCAGGTCCACCCAGCAGAAAGTCTCCGGTTCGTAGCTGGTTCTCTTGCCCATGGTCCCCTCTTTTTAAGGCCAGACAAGCGGTTGCTCGACAAGTCTACGGGAGATTGTTTGCTTCCCAAGTAGCAGATGTTTACGAAAACTTACGGATTATCGAGACCTCAGGCGAAGTTGCGCTCGATCCAGGCGACCGCGTGATCGACTAGGCCTCGCGCCTCGAACAGGTGAGCCGTGGCCTCTCCGACCGGGCCGCTATTACCGGCTCCAGTCCCGAGTGCCGAACGCGCGATGTGCTCGATGTAGTCTTCCTCACCCAGGACGCGTTCGTAAGGCAATGCTCCTTCCGAAGTATCGATGTCCGAGAAGTTTCTCCAGAAACGCTCGCCGTCTATTATCACGGGCATGCCGTAGCTCAAGCGTCGCTTGCCGGGAGCCTCCGCGATAGCCTCCGCGTGGTGCACCAATGTTACGCTCTCCAACGGCGCACCGAGAACCAGGACCTGCCCGTCGAGCTCGACCAGCCGGGCGTAGGGTGTGCCGGCTCCGTAGGCGTCATCGTAGGGATGTTCCGCGGTGAGAACTTCGGCGAGCGGACCGACGGCCGCCACGCCAGCCTCCGGATGCCCGCTGTGGCGAGAGTCCGGCCAGGTCCTCAAAGTTTCGGGGAGGCGTCCGTGTTCGCGCCGGGCGAGGGCGAAGCGCGGGTCGTAGGCTGGATGTTCTTCGAGATGTATTCGCCTCGTTTCCTCGTCCAGCGCGCTGAGATCCTCGGGTGGTTCGTCCTGCCAGCCGGTGTAGGCCACGAGTGTACCGTCGGCTCCCAGGACATCGAGCAGGGCACGTACGATGGTCTCCGCGCCGCCGACCACGTGGCCGAGCGCGGACATCCGGCAGTGGACTATCGTTACGCTACCCAGCTTCACGCCGAGGTTCTCCAGATCGCGAACCAGCCGCGAACGCGCCATCAGCATGTGTCAATACTAGCAGGAGCGCCGAAGATGGGGCCAGCAGTCCACGAGGCATATATTCATCCGTGCTGGCGTTGTAGTATGATCTTGCTTGGGGGAGGGTGCTGGTAAAGTCGCGATAGAGCTGCGAGGTGACGAATGGCGAAGGTACGGCAGCGGGCGCGGGAAGCAGTCGAGGAGTTCACCCAGGACGAGCAGTTCGGGGAGTTCGAGGTAGACCCCGGGGACTTTCTCTCAGCGCGGGAGCGCGGCGGGACGGCCGGAACCCAGATCGAGCAGCAAACAGCCTCGCTCTCTGAGGCCTCGGAGATCCTCAACCGCAGCTTCCCCACACAGACCCGTTCGGGGGAGTTCGTCAACGTCATCTCACCGGTGGTGATCCCGAACCGTCAGTCGCTCTTCTGGCGGCTATTACCGATAGGTTTGCTGATTATGTTCGTCGTGGTGGGCATCGTAGCTATGCTGACGATCAGCACGCTGCCGTTTATTGGGGAGCTTGGGTTGATGGTGTTTGGGCCACACTTCTGGCTACTCCTGATCGCACTGGCCGTCTTCGTGTGGTGGCGCCAGAGCGTGGTGATGGTCCCTGACGGGAGCCAGGCGGTCATTACGCGCTTCGGCAAGCTGGAAGAAGTCGTGGACGCCGGTCGGACGCTGCTCTTCAACCCCTGGAAACAGGTTAGCTACCTCGTCAATACCGCCAAAGAATATCCGTACAACGCCCCGATAAGAGAGGCCCCGACGGCAGGCCGGGTGAACGCCTCGGTGGACCTGTTCTTGCAGTTCCGGATCGAAGACCCGGCGGAGTACATCTTTACCGTCGGCGGGGTGCGGGGTTTCGCAGATAAGCTGGAAAACGCGATCAGCGAGATGACGCGAGCCCTGATCTACGAGCAGAACGCCGAAGACATCTACGATCTCGTAGGCGAGAGCACCCAAAAGTTCGTCGAATCACTCAATAAGCAGTTTCTCCCCGCCGTCCGCTTTACGAACGCGAACATCACGCATGCCGAACCTTCGAGCCAGGAGTACCGGATGGACCTGGCGTCCCCAGAGATGGTGCGGGTGGCGAAGGAGGCGTACACCTACCAGTACGAGCTTCGGCTCCGCAAGGAGCAGGACGAGGGCGAGCTGAACAAAGAGCTGGCCTCGCTGCGGGAGACGCTCTCGGCGATACAGGCGGAGGTCGCCAGCTACCAGGCTCAGATCGATATCGCCCGCGAACGGGAGACGAACCGGGCCAACGCCCGCGCCCGCCAACGCATGGTTGAGGCGGAGAGCACGGCCAACGCCAACGCGGCGCTTTTGGAGGCGCAGGCGCTGGATATTCGGGCCGTTAGCGGGGCCGGGGCGCCGGAGATTTTGGAGTACCGTTTCCAGAAGGACGTGCTGGACCGGCTGGAGTCGGTCGCCGGGCGGTTGCCGCAGGTGGTTCAGATCGGGGAGGATGGCGGGCAGAGCCTGGACTTCCTCTCTATCGCCCGCGAGATGATCGGGACCAGCGACGAGTCGATCTACACGTCTGAGGACATGCAGGCCATCCGGGAGCGGATGGGGGAGATACAGGACCGCATCAAGGAGCGGGAGGCGGAGATAGAAGACTTGATCTCCATCGAACAGGCCGTAACCGACGACGAGCCGCGAGAGCCAGAGGCCGCCGAAGAGGAGACTGCGGAACGGCTGGAGGAAATCCGACAGTCCGTCACCGATCAGGCCGTGAAGGATCGGGTCGAGCGCATCGGTCAGGGTGAGAACGCTGATGGAGCCAACGGGTCCGCCGGGCCGGAGGAGGACGAAGAATGACTATGTCGTCGAGCGTGCCGGAGTTCTCCAAGATAAAAGAGGTTGTTACCGGCTGGTCCGGCGTTCGGCGTTTCCTGCGCGGGGGCGACGAGGGCCGGATCGTACCTGTAGTCATCCCGAAAGATCGGCGACGCTACGGCTGGCTGTTCCTGCTCGGTGTGGCGGTCTACCTGATCGGGGTCGCCATCTTCGCCGGTAACATCGCCTTTACGGGTCTCGCGCTGGCGGGAGCCGTGTTCTTCATCCTCATCTCCGCGCTGTGGCTGTGGCGGAGCGCCATTGTGGAGATTGAGCAGGGAACTAACGGTGTGCTTTCGAGCTATGGGAAGATCACCGGTACCCTCTCGCCGGGCCGTCACTACCTCTGGTGGCCGTGGCAGAAGGTGGAGTTTGTCGTGGATACGGCGACCGAGATCCCCTACCTGGCACCCGTCGCAGTCTGCCCGACCCAGGAGAACGTGCCGCTAAAAGCCATCGAATTCTTCCTCAAATTCCGCATTCAGGAACCCATCTCCTTCGTCCGCACCATCGGAGCCTCGAACTTCGATCTGGTGCTCTCCAGCGCGGTGCAAGACGCCATCCGGCAGCGCAGCCGGCGCGTCCGCACCGAGCGGGCCTACGACCTGCGCGGCGGCGACGTGGGGGACATGCAAGACTACCTCAACCGCCAGCTAGAGCGGTACGGTGTCAGCATCCTGGGCGCCAACATCCCGGACGTCCAGCTCCCCGACCAGTACCAGCAACACCTCGCCACCCGCGAGCGCGTCGCGAAAGAGCTCGCCGCCTACGAGCGGGAGTGGGAGCTCACCCGCAAGCGCCGCATAGACCGCCTGCTCATGGAGATAGAACGCTCCAAAAAAGAGCGGGACGCCCGCCTCATAGAAGTAAAAGAAGCCCGCAACAAAGCCCGCCAGGACGTCGCCCGGATGCTGGAAGAAAAAGAGACCGAAGCCCAAAGGGTACGCTTGGAGATAGAGACCCGGGGCCGCGCCACGCTCACCGAAGCCGAAAACGAAGCGACCGCCCTGCAACGCCTCGGCCAGTCCCATCGCGACAACCGCGCCATGGTCCAGTACGAACTAGCCCTCCGCCGGGTCGAGGTCGGAGAGAAGTTGCTGCAGCAAGCCCCGCGCCCGCTCCTCGTTCGCGGCGAAAGCGGCGAATCCTCTGCTCTCTCGACGCTACTGTTGGCCCGGATGCTGCCGCAACTCGCAACAGCAGATGGAGCATCAGACAGCCCGCCAGCATCAAAAGTGCGCGAGGCGCTGAACTTCCGGTCTGATGATGAAGAAGATGGTCAATGAAGAGTATTAGAGGCTGACCGAAGCCCGGCGGGTTACCGTCACCAGGCAACTTTGCCGCAAATAGCTCGACCTAATAAGGGTCTTCGGATTTTTGCACCAAGGCGCGCTTCGAAAGCTCTTGCGTCCGGGAAACATACTGTTCCGTTGTCCAGCCGCATTCGATGGTGAGGTGCTCCCAATTGCGGATAGATAGTATGGTCCACAAAAGGTCGGTGGCTTCTTTGAGTGACCATTCTGGATCCAGCATCCCGTCCCGATCCAACGCCTCGATGATGTTGCGACAGCTCGTGTGTACGGCGCGCATGCGATCCTCCCACGCCGCGGCCGCGGCTTTATCGGCCTCGCGGGCGGCCAACAATGCCTTAGCCACCCCGTAAACCTCCGGGACGTAGCTCCCCCAAAACTCGATGTACGTCTTTAGTTTATCTACCCCACTAGTTGCCGCCCGGTAATTCCGCAAACGTTCGCCGAGCCCCCGAACCTCGTCCACATAACGAGCCGTAGCAACCAGCAGTTCCGCCCGTGAATCGAAGTGAAGGTATACCGCCTGCCGCGAGACCCCCGCAGCCTTGGCAACGTCGCTCATGCGCACACCCTGCCCGTGGCGCTCCTCCATCAGCCGCCACGTAGCTTCGAGAATGCGCGGCCGGGTCTCCAACTCTATACTTGACATAGAGTAAAGTATAGAGTAACCTTACGTCATGTCAATTGACACTGTGTAAAGTAGGTGAAAGGATGAGAAGATGAAGGTACTTGTTTTCGGGTCTACGGGCGGCATGGGGCGTCAGCTCGTCGAGCTGGCTCTCGCGCAGGGGCACGATGTTACGGCGTTTGCGCGTGATCCAGCAAAGCTCGACGTGGAGTATTCGGGTCTTGAGGTCGTTCAGGGAGATGTGATGGAGCTTTCGTCGGTGGAGAAGGCCGTACAATGTCAGGAGGCAGTTTTATGTTCGCTCGGGGCGGGTAGGAAGGGCACGGTTCGGGCGGAGGGAACACGGAACATTATTTTTGCCATGGAGAAGGCTGGTGTGCAGCGTCTGATCTGCCAGACAACCCTCGGGGTCGGAGATAGCCAGGATAATCTGAACTTCTTCTGGAAGTACGTAATGTTCGGGGGTCTGCTACGCCCGGCGTACGCAGATCATGTCCTCCAAGAGAACTACGTCAGGGAAAGCCAACTCGATTGGACTATCGTTCGTCCTGCCGCCTTCACAGACGGAGAACGCACCGGCGAGTATCAGCACGGCTTTCCGGCCACCGATAAGTCGATCAAACTAGAGATTTCCCGCGCCGACGTCGCCGACTTCATGTTGAAGCAGTTGACGGACGACACATACTTGCACGCAAGCCCGGGCATGTCGTATTGAATCGAACAGGGGCTTTATGGGCCTCACCAACTAATGGGGCGTATCATTCAACCGCTTCACGCTTCATCCGAAATTTGGGACTACTTCCTCCGCGAAACGCTCGACGGGCGTAGGATCGTAGGCGACGCCGGGCATGTAGATGATGAAGTATTCGACCCCGGCCTCGACTTTAGGTTGCAAAGCCTCCAAGACCTGATTCGGTGTCCCGACGATGAATTCCTTGCTGTACTCCTCGTAGCTGCGGCCCATACGGGCCTGCTCGGTTGCTTTCTCCGGGTCTTCGCCTTCGTTTACCAGGTAGACGTTGACGGAGGTGGAGCGTGTGATCTCCTCGTAGTCCCGGCCCACATCCTCGCAGTGGCCGCGCAACACGTCGAACTTGTGCTTTAGTGTCTCTACGTCGCCGCCGACGTTGCAGGCGTCGCCCCACTTGGCGACGAGCTTGAGGGTGACTTTCTCTCCGCCGCCCCCGATCCAGAGTGGTGGGTGCGTATCGCCAGCACCCTTGGGCTCGTTTATGGGTTTGTCTACCGAGTAGAACTTGCCGTCGAAGGTTACGTCGTCTTCGGTCCACATGCGATGGACGATCTCGCACGCCTCTTTGAATGCCCGCATCCGCTCGGGGACTTTGGGGAAACCGTAGCCGTAAGCCTTCCACTCGTGCTCGTACCAACCTGCGCCGAGGCCGCAGATGAGCCGCCCGTTGCTCATGGCGTCCACGGTTGAGGCCATCTTAGCCAGGAGGGTCGGGTTACGGTAGCCGTTGCAGGTGACCATCTGGCCGACTTTTACATTCTGTATGTCGCGGACGAGCGCGGCGGTCGAGGTCCAGCACTCGAAGACGGTTTCCTTCTCCGGTGTCGGGACGGTGTGGAAGTGGTCGTAGAGCCAGACCGAGTCGTAAGCCCCGGTCGCGTCGGCTACTTTCGCCACCCGGGTCATCGCTTCGTACTGCTCCACCGGGTTCTTTATCTCGACTAGGTCCATCCGCCAGCCCTGCGGGACGAAGACACCGAAATCTACCATCTGCCCGTAACCTCCCGTTGTTGATTGATGGGGACCATCTTACCCGCGCCAGCGGGCGTCGAGCCACTTTCTGTCGCTCTGACTGCTCTCTACGACCTTCTCTATGAAATACACGCCTCTTGCTCCGTCGTAGATGGTGGGGAAGTTGGCTGAAGCACCGGTCGCATCTCCGCCTCCACCAGCGTTTCTAATGGCGGCGGCTACGTCGGAATAGACGTTGGCGAAAGCTTCTATGAACCCTTCGGGATGGCCGGGAGGAACGCGGGTTGCCGCCTGAGATTCTTCGCAGAGATAATCGTTTCCCCTTTTGAAGACTTGCTCGGGAGCCTCAGACGGCTTGAAGCGCAGGTAGTTTGGTTTCTCCTGGCGCCACTCCAGGCCCGCTTCGGTCCCGTAGATGCGGAGGTTGAAGTTGTTTTCTTCTCCCACGGAGACTTGCGAGGCGATGAGCACGCCTTTTGCTCCGCCTTCGTACTGGATCAGGAGGTTGCCGTCGTCATCGAGCTGGCGGCCGGGCACGAAGGCGGTGAGGTCGGCGCAGATCTCGGAGATCTCCAGTCCCGTGACTGTCGCTACCAGATTCTCAGCGTGGGAGCCGATGTCTCCCATAGCACCCGCTATCCCGGAACGCTCCGGGTCGGTGCGCCACTCGGCCTGCTTCACTTCCGATTCTTCCAGCTTGGTTGCCAACCAGTCCTGGCTATACTCGACGATAACTTTGCGGATCCTTCCTAGATCCCCCCGCCGCACCATGTGCCGCGCCTGTTTGACCATCGGATAGCCAGTGTATGGGTATGTAACCGCGAAGATGACGCCGCTTTTCTCCACGGTCTCGATGAGCTGTTCGGCCTGAACAGAAGAAAGTACCATCGGCTTGTCGCACACGACGTTCATGCCAGCTTCGGAGAAAGTCCGGACAACCGGAAAATGAAGGTGATTGGGCGTCACCACGCTGACGAAGTCCACCCGCTCCTCTTCGGAGAGAGATAGCTCCCCTTCCAACATGTGCTCCCAAGAGCCGTAGTTGCGATCGTTGGAGAGGCCCAACGCTTGCCCGGAGGCGAGGGATTTCTCCTCGGTAGAAGACAAGGCCCCGGCGACGAACTCTATTTGCCCGTCCATCAGCGCGCCGCTTCGGTGTACGGCCCCGATAAATGAGTCAGAGCCGCCGCCGACCATGCCCATCTTGAGCTTTTTCACGTCAGTGGGACCTCCGAGTTCTGGTCTACCGGAAGATGAACACGACGATCAGGGCCGAGATGAGCAAAGCTACCGCCCAGAAGCGGTAGTTCTGGATGAGAGGCTTGCCGCGCAGCTCCTCTGTATCCCGGCGCCAGTATGCCGGCCGCCAGGTCAGGTCCTCTACTTGCTCTCTATCGGGCACCTCGGTGAGCAGGCTAATGCCTATTAGCACTACCAGGCTGAGGACGAAGGAGATGGCTGCGGCGTAGAGGAACTGGATGCTAAAGACCTCCATTACCTCGTTGAGGATAAAGAACACCGCGCCGAGGGGTATGATCGTCGCCAGCGTACAGAAGGCGCCGTGCCGGTTGACCCGGGTCCATATGATGCCCACCAGGAACACGGCGACAACCGGGGACGTCACGTAGGAGTACGCCGACTGCAGGTAGCTAAAGAGCGTCTCGAAGCGCGCGATCTGGGGTGCCCAGATGATGGCGACCAGCATGGCCCCGATCGTCGCGACGCGCCCAATCTGCACCAGCGCCTGCTGGCTCGTCTCCGGTCGGAACCTCTGGACGAAGTCCATCGTAACCAGGGTCGAGGCCGAGTTGAGGATAGAGTCAACCGTCGAGGTGATCGCCGCCACCAGCGCCGCCAGAACGACCCCTCGCACGCCGATCGGCAAAAGGTCGAACGCGAGCGTGGGAAATACCTGGTTGGGGTCGTCTATGTTGGGGTAAATCGTGATCGCGAACGCCCCTGGCAGAACCATGATGAAGAGAATCGGAATCTTCAAAAATCCACAGAATATGGCGCCCCAACGGCCGTGGTCGAGGGTCCGGGCTCCCAGGGTTCGCTGTACGATGAACTGGTTCGTGGCCCAGTAGTAGAACCCAATAATTACGAGGCCGGTAAACAAGCCCGGCCACGGCAACTGGTCGTCGCTGATCGGTTGTATGAGGCTAAAGTGGTCGGCGGGGGTTTGCTGCTTGACGGCGTTCCAGGAAGGAATCTCTCGGAGGGTCAGGAAGAACACCGCGGCCCCACCGATGTAGAGAACTACGGTCTGGATGGAGTCACTAATTACCACCGCCCCGAGTCCGCCGATGACCGTATAGAAACCGGCCAGAAGCGCCAGCCCGAGTACGGAGACCCACAACGGGATGGCCGGGAATACGACCTGGATGACCACGGCGCCGGCGAACAGGGCGGCGGCCATGTCGATAAACATGTTGGCGAAGAGGGTAAAGCCCGAGAAAGCCATCCGGCTCCGCACGTCGAAGCGTTTTTCGAGGAACTCGGGCATCGTGAATACCTGGCTCCTGAGATAAAAGGGGAGTATGAAGAATATGAAGATGACCAGGACGACGATCGCCATCCACTCGTAGTTGAAGACGGCTATGCCCTGGTTGTATCCGGCCGCTGCCAGCCCGACAAAGTGCGAGCCCGACATGTTCGAGGCGAAGAGTGAAAAGCCGATCAGGGGCCAGATAAAGTTTCTGGAGCCGAGGAAGTATCCCTCCGAGTCGTCGCTCGTCTTGGGGTTGAGGATAAGCGGGATGATCCGGCTGAGGATCAGGTAGACAACGAGTATTCCTATATCAATGCCGGTAATGTCGAACTGTTGTGACACGTCACTCCTCCCCAAACTCGCGGACTCGCGCCAACGAGAGCGACAAGCCTCACCCTATCCTCTGCAGCACGAATAGGGACCCCTCCCCATTCGTGCCGGCATAGTAGCAAGCCCTGTCGGGCCTGTAAACTGGATCTAAGACCAGATCCTCAACACGCCGTCTTCTCGGCCCGCTGCGATCTGGGCGCGGCCTTCGGAGTCTGTTGCAGAGGCCAGATTGGTGACTATGGTTCCGTCTGCCGGGAGGGTCCAGGCAACCTCGGAACCATCTTGCGTGCGGCGAATAGCGCCGAGTTCGGTGTAGGCATCGTTCGGGACGAGGAGTTCCCAGCGGCCGTCACCGTCGAGGTCCCCGGCGCGGACGGTGTCCATGTTGCGGGTATAGATGCGGTGAGAGGTGTAACCAGTTTGGGTGGCTACGATGTTCAGGGAGCCGTTTTCGAGGTCGGGTTCGTAGAACTCGATGGTTCCGCCGATGTGGGGGGTGAGGGTGTCTACCAGTTCGATCTCCCCGTTCGGGCCGAAGGGGCCGGCGGCGATCAGGTGTCGCCACTTGTTCGGCTCCCCGATATACGGCCCCGCCGCCACCAGGCTGCCGTCCAGACCGTAGACCGACACGCGCGTAGCCAACTCCGGTGTACTCTCCGTGACGGCTAATAGTTCCCCGTCTGCCCCGGAAACCTCGAACCAAAGTGGCGCGACCTGCTCGAAGACCCCGCCGGATGCGGGAAAGATGGTTCCGGCTTCCAGGTTTTCTTCTTCGCCGGGTCGGAGCAGCGTCATGCTGTCGGCCTCGATGGCATCGCCCAGGACGCCGTGATCGTAGCGTTCAGTGGGCGCGGAGAGAAAGGCCAGAGTACCACCCGCACCCCGCACGAATCGGGTGTCCGGCAGTGCCGTGATCCCTGTTTCTCCTATTCCTACGGAGTCACTTTCGCTAACCTCTTCGAACACCGGCCCGCCAGCTTCTACACCAAGTTGTTCTTTTCCTCCATCCGGCGAGACGGGCACGGGATGGGTGAGTTTCGAGGCTGCCTCATTGCGAGACGTGACGAGCTCAAGAGAGCCATCTTGAACCTTTACCAGAGGTGGCTGTCCGGGCGCGAAACGGTCGGGGGAGATGGGCATTGATTCCGTCTCTCCCTCGTCGTTGAGTCGAAAAGCCTGCACCCCACCATCTTCGAGGGTTGCGATCCAGGCAGTGTCGTCCCTCAGCGGCACGCCGACGATCCAGGTGGGCACGCCGTCGAGTTGTACGTCAACCGGTTCCGACTTGGAAAGCCTGCCGGTCCCCTCCACGACGTGACTCCCGGATGCCTGACCGTAGGTGTAGCCGTATTGAGGCTCGGATGTCCGTCCCGACGGCGCGGTGTCTTCCCGAGGTTCACCTGTTGTAGAGGCCGTAGATTCACGGGTAGTTTCAGGTCCAGAGACTGCGGTGGCCGGGGCTTGGAGCGTCGTCTCAGGGACGGCCTGGGCTCCGTTTGTCGTCGGCTGCGCGGTTTCGCCGGTGCCCTGCCGGTCTCCTCCACAGCCGGTTAGAAACAGGGCCATAAGCAGAAGTACCCAGAGCTTCTTCAAGCTTACGATCCTTTGGAGAATTGGTTATGGCCGTCGGCGTTGCGAGCCAGGATGAAAAGCAGATCGGAGAGGCGGTTGACGGTGCGGATTGCGTAGGGGTGCTCGTCGGAGTACCCGGCGGCGACCAGGCTCCGCTCCGCGCGGCGCACGACGGAGCGGGACACATCCAATAGCGCCCCGAGCCGGCTCTCACCGGGGATGACGAACTCGTTGGGGAGCTTTGTGCGGTCGCGCCACTCTTTGAAGGTTTTCTCCACGAACTCCAGGTCTTTCTCGCCGACGAAGTTATCTTCTTTGGGCATCGCCACATCGCCCATGATGCGGTAGAGGAGCCGCTGGGCTTCTATGAGGATTTCGCCGAACTCTCCCTCTTTGGTTTCGGCGCGGGCCAGGCCGAGGAAAGAGCTTGCTTCGTCTACATCGCCCAGGACTGTTATGCGGAGGTCATCCTTTGGCATCCGGCCCGACCCTAGCAAAGTAGTCGTGCCATCGTCGCCGCGACCGGTCGAGACCGGCGGGTTGCTCTCGCTCATGCAAGCTCCTCTTTTAGATAACGGATGTAACCCCCGGAAGGTATCGTGGAACACTCGGCGGCGCAACCTTACACGCCTCCCTGCAGTCTCTGGGTTAGAATCTGGAGGTTATGAAGTTGAAGGTAAGCTTTCCACTAAGGAGCGAGGGTGTTTTGGGGCGGGCAGCCTCCGTCGCATCCCGCCACCCCTCTTACCAGGTCGAAGGCCGCAACGGCACTGCCCGGGCACAGGTCGAGCTAGACTTGCCCGCAGACTGGCGTCCGTTAGATGAGTTCTCCGGCCTCTTGCGCGGCGAGAGTGAGGCCGAGTACGCGGCGGACGGCACGATTGTTCCCGATGAAGAGTTGTTTGCGGGGTTGAGGTGTTTCCTGCGGAAGCAGCGGTCCGGGGCCGCGGCGAAGGAGTGGTGTACGCCGCGCTCGTTGGAGGGCAAGCAGCTCTTCCCGTGCAAGCAGATCCACGTCTACGACAACGATCACCTCACGAACAACTCCTGGTACGGTCTCGGCGAGATGGATGCAAATGGCGTCTTCGAGGTAGATAAAGAGGCAATAACCGACCGCGTCCTCTCCGATCTCGGGCCTTGCGTGCGGTGCCCGATCCTGGACCTCGACACGACGGCGGAGCTCGTGGCGCGCCTCCCGGAGAAGATCGATCCGGGACGCGACACAGATTGGCGCTATAAAGAGAGTGGTCCTGTAGAGAACTGGTCCGTAAGCAAATCTCACAACGGAACCGAACCTGAGAAGTCCACAACCGCCCAAGACAAGCAGAGCCTCCTGGAGCGGCTGGCGAGCAGCGTGCGGAGCGGCGGCGCGGGAGTAGCAGCGGCAAGCGGCGCGACGCCCGGCAGCCGCAACGTGCCCCAGACCCGCTACGAGGATGTCGGCGGGATGCGCGAGACCATAGCGATGGTGCGCGAGGCCGTAGAGCTACCCATAACGCATCCCGAAATCTTCGAACGCCTCGGCATCCGGCCGCACAAGGGCATCCTCTTCTACGGCCCGCCAGGGACCGGCAAGACGCTGTTGGCGCGGGCGGTGGCGCGCGAGTGCGGGGCGCACTTTATCGCGGTCTCGGGACCGGAGATCCTGAACAAATACTGGGGCCAGAGTGAGGCGCGCCTGCGCAACATCTTCAACGAGGCGCGGACGAAAGCTCCTGCGGTAGTCCTATTCGACGAGATAGACTCTTTCGCCTCCTCTCGCGACATGATGAGTGAGAGCTTCGAGGCCACGTTGGTCTCGCAGTTACTCTCGCTCATGGACGGCATGAATGACCTGGGGCAGGTGTGCGTTATCGCGACGACCAACCGCCCTGGGGCGCTGGACTCGGCGTTGCGGCGACCGGGCCGCTTTGACCACGAGATCGAGGTAGGGTTGCCGGATGCTGAAGCGCGGTTGCACATACTCGGTATTCACACCAAAGACATGCCCACCGACCCGGACCTGGACCTGGAGCAAGTCGCCGGTGTCACCGGCAGCTACTCTGGCGCAGACCTCGAAGGCCTCTGCCGCGAGGCCGCCCTGGTGTGCATGCGCCGCAGTGTGAACCTTCGCGACTTCGGGCATCGTGTAGCCTCTCACCAGCTCTCCGCCCTCTCCGTCACCACCTACGACTTCCGCACCGCCATGAAGCGCGTGGGACCCAGCATCCGGCGTTAGAAGCCGCCCTCGGTGCAAGCCATAGACGGCATCCTCTCGCTCCTTCAGCAGTACGGGTATTTGGTCGTATTTTTCGGGGTGATGTTGGAGAGTGCCGGGATTCCTCTGCCGGGAGAGACCGTCCTGATCGCCGCCGGCATCCTGGCGCAGCGGAGTGGTCTGGACCTGGGAGACGTCGTGGTGTTCGGCATTCTCGGGGCTGTGGTGGGGGACCAGATCGGCTACTGGGCCGGTCGTAAAGGCGGCCGTCCTTTCGTACTGCGCTGGGGGAAGTATCTCCTCATAACGCCCGAACGTCTGCTCGGTGCGGAAGACTTCTTCGACCGGCACGGGGGAAAGGCCGTGTTCATGGCCCGGTTCGTGGCGGGCCTCCGCTTTTTCGGGGCGCTGGTCGCCGGCATAAGTCACATGCGCTGGAGGACCTTCTTTCTCTACAACGCCCTGGGAGGAGCGGTATGGGCCACGGCCGCCGTCCTCGTAGGCTACCTACTCGGCGGAAGCCTGGGCCTGGTGGAACGCTGGATGAGCCGGGCCACCCTTCTGCTCGCCGGCCTGCTCGTCCTAGTCCTGATCTTCTATATTACCTACCGCTGGGCCGTCAACAACCGGACCCGGCTCATGGCCTACCGGGATTCCTTTTTGTCCTATCCACCCGGAACCGTTCCGGGATCGCTTCGATCGCCAGTTGGGCTGGACTTTCCGCCGCCTGACGCCCGGACAGTATCTCGGACTGCACCTCACGCTTGGCTTGCTGGCCGCCGCCGGTTGCCTGTGGCTCTTTGCCAGACTAGCCGAAGATCCACTGACCCGCGACCCGCTGGTGCGCTTCGACCAGACGGTGGCAAATGCCTTGCATAATGCAGCAACCCCGGCCGTAACGAACGTCTTTTTCGGGATCACCGCGCTGGGCTCCATCGAGACCGTCGCCTTGCTCGGCCTGCTGGTGGCCGGGCTCTTCGCTGTATACCGGCGCTGGCTCCACGTGTGGGGCTGGCTCCTGGCTTTGGGCGGTAGCGTCGCGCTCAACATTCTGCTCAAGCAACTCTTCGAGCGCCAGCGTCCGTCGTTTACAGATCCGCTGCTAGTAGAGACTTCCTACAGTTTCCCGAACGGCCACGCGATGATATCGCTGGTCTTGTACGGTATGTTGGCCTACTTCGCCGTACTCGCCCTGAACTCCTGGCGGGCGCACGAACGACCGTAGTCTTCGGCGCCGCATTGCTAGTCTTGCTGATCGGTCTCTCCCGGATGTATCTCGGCGTCCACTACTTCAGCGACGTGGTCGCGGGTTTCGCGGCGGGTGGCGTGTGGCTGAGCGCCTGCATCACTGGCATGGAAACCATCCGCCGCCGCGGCAAGGGTAAGCAAGGGTAAGCCTGATATCCTGAAATAAACTTTACACACGGCTATTCTCTACTCGTGAAAGGAGGTCAATGAATCATCTTAACGCCACGCTTGTTCGTGATTTGTACGCAGCCCGCGCCCAAGGCGAACTGGAAACCGTACGCGCGATGCTCGCCGACAATATAGTCTGGCACGAGCCGGACCAGGACAACCCTCACACCGGCGACTTACACGGCCCGGATGCTGTGCTCGGCATGATCCGAGAGGCGCAGAGGATCACCCACGGCACACTCCGTCTCGTACCCCGCCAGGTGTTGGCCCACGGTGAGCACGCTATCGCCCTGATCGACTGGTCCGCCGAACGTGACGGTGAGAGGATCGAAAGAAAAGAAGTCGCTGTTTACCGGGTACGCGACGATAAGATCGCAGAAGTTTCGTTCCACCTCGATGATCCCACAACGGACGAGGCCTTCTGGGAGTAAAGAAAACCGCTTGGCTCAGACGGCGATCTTCTCGCGGGCCGAGATTTCTGAGAGTCTCCGCGCCGTGTGGAGAGCTTCCGAGGCTTCCGTAAAAAGATCGGGAGAGAGTTCTACGCAGCAGCCTGGGTCGGCTGGGAAATTCACGCGTCCAAACAGGTCCACTAGCGGGATGGCGCCGCGTCCCGGCGGCAAATGCAAATCTCCTACTCCATAAATGGGATCCCCGTAATCCAGAATATTCACGCTTTCGCAAGTCTTTTTCAGGTTGTCGTGGAGGTGGACGTGGCGGACGAGCGGCGCAGCTATCGCGCATTCTTCCAAGTAGTCGAAACCGAAAAAGCTCGCCGCCAGCGCCGCGTGCCCCACATCCAGACAGATGCCGACCGCCGGATGGTCAACCGCAGCGACCTGCTCGGCCAGGTCCGAAGGCCAGGTAGAGTAGTCGTAAACCTCGCCGCGTAGAACGTGCTGGTCCGGGAAGTAGTTCTCGACGGCGAGGGTCACGCCGACTTCGGCGGCTATGTCCCCGATCTCTCTCAGCGCTGAACGTTCGGCGGCGAGTTGATCCTTGAGCCGGAAACGCGCGTCGCGGGAGGCCACCCGCTGTCCGGCGTGGCAAACGACCGTGTCCGCCCCGATCCCACCCGCGAACCGGACGCTGGATACCAGGATTTCTTTTTGTAGCTTTTGTCGGTCCAGGTCCATAAGGTCGGCTTCCAGAGGAGCGTGGACCGTGTAGGAGAGGTCGGTCTCCAAGAGCAACCCGCGGACCTGTGCCAGCCGGAACTCGTCCAGGCGGCCACCGAGGATGACGCCCATCTCCGATACAAACAGTTCCACGAAATCCGTGCCGGCGTTTTTCAAGGATCCGAGGGTGTCGTGGAGGTTTGAGGAGCCGCCTGGATGGTTGATGCCCACGCTGCGAAAAGCCATACGGTTCCATCCTCCCGTTGAGAGCCGTGAAGTCGCGGGTAGTATAGGTGCGGAAGCCGGCGATTGAGTGAAACCTTCGTTAAACGCCGGTAAACCTTTGGTTAATCACTCTGTAGAATAGATGCAAAGCGGGAGTTCAGCGGTAGGAAAGGTATTTTGTGAGCAGCTACGAGAACTATACGGAGACCTCAAAGAATTACGATAAGACCCGGGAGCCGGTTGGGATGGAGATCATCGTCGGGTGCATGGCCCAGGCACCCACCCCTCTCGTCCAGACTACCGTGCTGGATGCAGGGTGCGGTACCGGGAGCTATTCGCAGGCTTTGCTGCGGCACGTCGGTAGGATCGAAGCGGTGGATTTGAACGAGGGAATGCTCGAAGTAGCCGGACGGAAACTGGCGGAGACCCAAGAGGAGGGTAGGATCTCCTTCCATGCCTCCATGATAGACGAGCTTCCCTTTAAAGACGGCACTTTCGACGGGGTCATGATCAACCAGGTACTACACCACCTGCCCGATGACGCCTCCGAGGGCTTTCCCGCCCACCGCCGGGTCTTCGAAGAATTCGCCCGGGTGCTCAAGCCCGGTGGCGTCCTCACGGTCAACACCTGCTCCCAACAGCAACTTCACGACGGCTACTGGTACTACGCCCTGATTCCCGAAGCCGCCGAAACCCTCCGAAGAAGATTCGCCCCTGTAGAACGCCTCACGGAGATACTGCAAGACTCCGGGTTCGATTACCGCGGGCGATTTGCGCCGACCGACGCCACCATCCAGAGTGGCTCCTACCTCGACCCTCACGGCCCGCTCAAGAAAGAGTGGCGGGACGGCGACTCGACCTGGTCGCTGGTCGAAGAAGAAGAGCTGGACCGCGCCATCTCCAAAGCCCGGGAGTTGGACAAAGAAGGCGGACTGGCAGACTACATGGACCATCACGACGCCCGGCGGCGGGACATCGGCCAGGTGACGATCCTCTTCGCTACTCGGGAGTAGAACCGCTCAAAACGACACAAGTTTTACATGGATTTAACATTCATGCTACAATCCTCTTAATCTGATCTTCTAATTTGGGATCATGGAAAGGAGGCGCAGCTTGCTCTCTGATGGGATACGAGCAAACAGAAGACTAGAGAAAGCATATGGAATGCTAACGCGGGTACCATTTTTCGCCGGTGTAAAGCGGGAGGCTGTCGAGATCGAACCGCTCGGTTCGCTTACCAACATGACTTACAAAGTTACCGTTGACGGTACATCCTACGCGCTCCGGCTCCCCGGACAAGATACCTGGGAATACATAGATCGGGCGGCCGAGGAGCACAACTCTAGAATTGCGTCTGCCGCCGGTATAGGGGCGGACATACTCTACTCCGACGCCCGCAACGGTACAGTAGTGTCTCGCTTTATCGAAGGCGACGCCATAGACGCGACCTGGCTAAACGAGGATGTGGAAGCGTTGACCCGCGTTGCGTGTACGATCAAGAAGGTCCACGGGCTGGAGCGGAGCTTCCGGTTTCATTTCGATGTGTTCGGCATGATCGAACGCTGTCGCCACCTGCTCTATAAGTTGGGGCAATCGCTACCGGCGGGCTACAGTGCAGTGGAACGTGGCATGAAGGCGGCCCAACGCTCACTTGAGGCGTCTCCCGTTCCCCTGGTGCCATGTCACAATGACCCGTGGCCGAACAACTTCATAGATGCCGACGATCGTATCTACCTAATCGATTGGGAATTCTCCGGGATGAACGATCCCTTCTGGGACCTCAGCCACCTCTCGACCGAAGCCGAATTTGGTCCTGAACAGGACCGGACGATGGTGGAGACATACTGTGATGGCGTTGCTCCCGAGAAGCTCTACTCTCGACTGGAGATCTACAAAGCCCTGGGCGACCTCTTGTGGTCGCTTTGGGGGCTAATTCAGCATGCGAACGACAACCCGTTAGACGACTTCCTCACCTACGCACAAGAAAGGTTTGGGCGCTGCGAAGAGCGGATGGACTCCACGGGCTTCGGACGTCACCTGGATCTCGTTCGTGTGGATAGCCAGGAACACGTCGCGTAAACATGTCGGACAAGAGTAATGCTTACCGTTCGGTGAGCCAGTCGGCGACGAGTGTGCCGATGTGTTCGCCCTGATCCTCTTGCAGAAAATGGCCGGCGTTCTCGATCACAGTGATTTCTTCGGCCTGGAGTAGGCGTTGCATACCCAACCCTACCGGATCCAGCGGCAGTACCGGGTCCGAGTCGGCCCAGAGCAGGAGCGTAGGCTGGGCGTCCTGTGCTAGTGTAGCGATAACGGCGCGGCCTTCGGCCGCGCCCGATGCGTTTGGTTCTAGGGGTACGAGTTGCGGGAAGGCGCGGACACCGGCTTTTGACTCTGTGTTTGGAAACGGGGCTTCGTAGGCGGCGAGGACTTCCGGCGGGGGTGGAGTATGGCAGGCGCCCCGGATCAGACGCTTCACCGGCGTGTCCTGAACCCGCGCCACAAAGTCCCTAAAACGTAGCCACTCGGCACTCATTTGCTGCTCACCGGTGAAAACCCCGGTATCCATGACTACGAAACGGCTCACCCTTTCCGGGATTTCCAGGGTCGCCAACCGCAACCCGATCGGCCCTCCCCAATCCTGCATTACCAGAGTAACGTCCTGCAGGTCTAGCTCCTCGAAAAGCGAAGCTATGGCTGCTGTGTGCCCTTTGTAGGAGTACCAGTCTTCGTCGGTTGGTTTGTCGGAGCGTCCGAAGCCGGGGAGATCAGGGGCTATGCAGCGATATCCGGCGTTTAGCAGCGGGTCCATGACTTTGCGGTAGAGAAAAGACCAAGTGGGTTCGCCGTGGATCGTCACTACCGGCGGACCTTCACCTTCGTCTATATGCGCGAGGCGCATTCCGTGCCACTCGCGGTAGTGCGCTCTGTAGGGGAAGTCCGGCAAGTTCTCGAAACGCGCTTCGGGGGTGCGGTATATGTTCATAGTGTTGTGGAATGTCCTTTATCAAGCATGCTTCACGTACAGGTTCGGGGCCTTTGGCGAGTAGATCACTTTGTAGAAGGCGCCTCCTTCGTGGGGTATTAGCCTGTAGCCTTCCTCTTTCAGAAGGGTGTGAGAATCCTTACCTATGCCGTTGGGAGCAACTATGTATACGGGTTTGTCACCGGGGACGTGTTTCTTTACAAACCTCAACCACTGAGCCTCGGCGTCGCTTCCGAGGTCGTCTTCGAGGAAAGGCGATACGAGGTTCAGGTCCATCCGGCGATTCTCCACCAGGTTCATGTACCACATGCTGCTGTCGTCAGTAATAATGGTCGCGCCGGGCGGGGTGTTTCCCACGACGGCTTCTATAATGTCCCGTCCTTCGTAGTGTTCACTGTAGTCGGCGGTGAGGTAAGTCCCATTCGTACCAACCACCGGCACCAAGAGTGCCAAAAAGCCTAGTACGACGAGCACTTTGGGCGCCGCCCGCAAAGTAGAGGACAGTGTTACCGTCGAAAGGACGAGCCTGGTACCTTCGATCAGGGCTATAATCCCCGGCGCTACGAGGACGCAGATGATCAGGTACGTCGGGATGAAGTAGACCCAAATGTCTGCGATATTGTACTCCAGGGCGTAGAATAGCCAGCCTCCGTAGAGCAACCCGAGTAGGGCAAAGACCGGCCGGTCCCGGTAAAATATGCTCATCAGTCCTATAATGGCAACGACCACGAATAACCAGTGGAACTGCTGCGACAGGTACACCCGGTACATCTCCAGGCGATGGTCCAGACTGCCGGGTCCGAAAGCCAGCATGTGCTTACCGAAGGGTATCCCCGAGACGTAAAACAGGAATTTTAGAGGGGTGTTCGGGTCGTAGGCGGCGAAAGGTGGTTCTACGAAGGCTCTTATCGGCAAATATATATACGGGGTCAGCCCCAGTGCAAAGAGCCCGGCGCCTTTGAGTACGAACCTTTTGTCCGAGAGCTTGGCGCGCTCCGTGAGCCATACGAAGAACAAGCCCACGGGCAGGAGCAGCCCGCTCGTCATGTGGTTGGTCATCGCCAGACCCACGAGAAACACCCAAAGCAACAGGTAGCGGTCGCGACGGGTATTACGCCAGAGCAGCAAGACGGAGATAGCGAGACCTATAAAAAGTGCATTCAAGGTGTAGACCTCGGCTATTACGGACTGCTCCCAGAAAGTCTGGCTTACCGCGAGGAGCATCGCCGCCGCTGCGGAGGGTAATACCCGGCCGGTGATCTGACGCGCCACTACGAACACCAGGAACACAGCAACCGCGCCGAAGACGGCGGATGCGAGGTTTACCCTGTAGGCCACGTCGCCAACCGGCAGGTAAGTAAAGAGCTTGGCGAGCAACAGGTACGATGGGTAGCCGGTAGGATGCGAGATGCTCAATACGTAGGCCCTAATTTGGAAGAGGCCGGCGTCGTAGAGGCCGTCTTGCGCTACGCGGGACAGAACGGTCGGGGCCAGGGTACTCAGATACAGCACGAATGCAGCCAGCGCTACTCCGGCCCCGACAACCACACCGGGAACCCTGGCAAAGAGAACTTTGATGGACTCCGAACCGTACCGCACGGCACAAATTTAACTACAAGCTACGTGCTTCGACCACACGCGCCAGACGTCGTCGTCACCAGAAAAGGCCCAAAGTCGGCTGCTTTACTCTACTCGGGGTGTTGGATCTCCACGAATAAGGCCTATTCCAAGGATAAAGAGCCCCACCCCCAGCGAAACCGCGCCGAGGTAGGCGAGGTAAATAAAAGAGTTCGGCTCCGTCGCGCCCGGAGAGAGTACCGAGAGGAAGAAAGCCGCCGGAAGCAAGATGGCTGCAGCCGGTATCGAATGCCGAGCCACCCGTTTGAGCTTCTCGGAGAGTACAGCCTCATCCACGTAGCGCAGTGTCACCAGTGACAGAATGAGCAGAACGCCCGCGTGGGCGTGACCCGCCCGCCACAAATCTTGCCGAAGTTGGTTCTGGGCATACTTCGGGTCACCGATCAACATCGAGAGGATGCTCGCTCCACCGAAAACGACCGTAGGCAATAGCACTAGCAACAGGCCCGCCGTCAATCGCGATTCTCTACTCAAGCCTGTCTACCTCCCACAAGGCGTAGAAGAGTCCGCCACCACGTACCCGAACCTCCAGGTGTCCTCCCTCAGCCAATTCTTTGAGTTTTTCATCCGCTTGGGAGACCGAGAGTGAGGTCTCTATCGCGGCCTGAGCGGGCGTGAGCTCTCCATAATCTCTCAGTGCTCTGAGTAACTCCCGTTCACTTACCTCGGTGGAGTCGCGCTCCAATTGCTTCTTCGAAGGGTTTGAGGCTAGGCTGGATAGACCACTCGCTAGCAGGCCGAAAGCCGGGAAGATCATCCACCCGAATGTAAAGACCAGCCAGAACATCTCCCCGAAGAAAGTCAGTACGACGGCGATGCCCAGCGCCACCGGAGCCAACACCGAGAGTGCCAGTACGACCCTGGCACGCGGGTGCAAACTTTCGGCCTCGATGCCGAAGAAATCCCCGGAGTTGCAGGAGCTGTATCCTATCGAATGTCTACGATGCATCCGTTTCTCCTTTGTGTGCCTGTTTGGGCGAGAGGCCCGCGGGTTCGTTCTCGCCGCCGAGCCGACGCCGGGCTGTCTCGCGGCGGCCGGTGGCGGGGGCTGATCCCATAGCTTTCGAGAGTCCGAAGAGCGGCATGTTGTTGTAGACGGACTCGAACTTGCCGGGTTCGATCAGGTACGACTCGTGCCAGATGCCGACGCTGCCATCCGAGCCTATCCGCTGGTTGAACTTGCGCCAGGCCGGGAAGTGGGCCGCATCCGAGTCTCGGGCGTAGCGTTCGAGGTCTTCGAAGGAGCGCCAGTACTGGACCAAAGAGATACCCGGCCAGTGCAAGAAAGTCTCCGCACCGAGAAAGCCTTTCTCCGGGTTGCGGTAGAGCTCACGAAGCATCGGTCCCATCGCGTAGGCCTTTGGAAGCCATTTCCTTACCTCTAGCGGACGGTTTACACGCATCCCCATCAGGAAGACCACGAAAGATTCCTCTACCTTTGCAGTGAACCGCCAATTTATTATCTGTGCCACGAGCAACTACTCCTTTTGTTGCTGAATCTCGTCTCCTGTATCTGCAGGCCAGATTTCCAGGACAACCTTTCCAATATCTTCCCTACCGAAGAAGTTGAAGAGTCCCAGGCCCAGCCGGTACTTTTTATAGAGACCGGCTTTGGCCTCTGGCGTCGCCTCATCCTCGACCGAACGGGCTAGCCCTTCTACTCTTGGCCCCTTCTCTTTGCCCCAGGCGTTGCACGGGGCCAGCAAGACACTGGGGTTGTTGCGGATGCGTTTCATCTTGCCGGAGTCGGGTTCGGTGGTGGCGTAGAGCCGACCTTCGTGCAGCGCAAACCATAGCGGCGTCGAGACCGGCTCGCCGCTCTTGCGGAAGGTGGTGAGGTTGATGTAGCTCTCTCCTTCCAGGTACGAGAATGGGTGTGGGATGCTTCGTTTCTCCGAGACGATCAACTCTCCCACCCGCAGCCGCCGCACGTCGAGTTCGTCAATGGAGAGCCGCTGCACTTTTGCGCGTTGTATCGCGAGCGACCGGACCGCCAGTGCTCCTATTGCTACGGCTCCTGTTGCCGCCGCACCCGCTGCAAAGGCTCCGAGGCTACTTGCGCCGACCGCCGATGCCCCCTGTGCAAGCGCACCCTGAGCATCCGCTTTCGCATAACGGATCCCGCTACGATGCTTCATTTTCGACCTCCTGGTTCTTTTCTTTCGACAGCGCCTTTACCTGTGCCTCCGTCTCGTCCAACCAGGAGAGGGTGGCTTCGAAAGCTGTGATGCCGTAGCGCAGGCACATCATCTCGTAGGGATCGGCGACGTCTTTCACAGCCACCTCGATCCCTTGCAGAATCTCCAGCTTTGCCTTCCGGGTTTCGCGATGCTCCGAGAGCATCTCCAGTAGCCGGTCACTATCCTGGTGTTGGCCGAAGAAGAGCTGCATCAAGAACTCGGAACGGAAGCTGTCGGCGGCGGGCTGTTCCTTTAGCTGCGCGCGGAAATATGCTTCGCCTTCCGGTGTGATCGAGTAAATCTTCTTGTTCGGCTTCCCAGACTGCACGACCTCCCGCACCCGCACCAGACTTCCGGCCTCAAGAACCTTGAGAGCCGGGTAGATCGAACCGTAGCTCGCCCCGAAGAAGAACCCCACACTCTCGTCCATCGCCGCCTTCAACTCGTAGCCGGTGCAATCTTCCCGCCGTAAAAATCCTAGCAATACTGATTTGAGATCCATATCGGCTATTATAACGGCAGAGCATATATCGTGTCAATATATAAAAAAGATTTTTGTTGCTGAATCTAGACGCGGTTACGGTCGATGACCCTTGGATCTTCCCACTGGGCCGTTTCCAAGTTCTGTCCGGCGGGCGCTGGGCTACAATCAGCGTTTAGCAAAGATAAGAGGAGGCGGCATGAAGACTACGGGTACGGTTGGCTACGCGGCGATGTTCGAACAGTTCCATCCGACGGAGCTTCTTGAGTATTGCAAGACAGCGGAGGAATCGGGGTTTACCTCCGTAATGGCCTCGGACCACTTCCACCCGTGGACCCCGGAACAGGGCCAGAGCGCCTTCGTGTGGTCCTGGCTCGGGGCGCTGGGTGCCACGACTAACCTCCGCTTCGGTACCGGTGTTACACCGCCCGGCTTCCGCTACCATCCCGCCATCATCGCCCAGGGCGCGGCGACGCTCGAAGCAATGTATCCGGGGCGTTTCTGGCTCGGGCTCGGGGCCGGCGAGGCACTAAACGAGCATGTCGTCGGAGCATATTGGCCCGAAGCCCCGGTACGGCTCCGCATCCTGATGGAGTCGATCGAGGTCATCAACAAGCTCTTCACGGGCAAGGTCGTCAAGTATTCTGGGGATCACATAAAGTTAGAGAGCGCGAAGCTCTACACGATGCCCGATACGCCGCCGCCGGTGTACGTGGCGACGGCTGGACCCGTTCAGAGCAAGCGTACGGGACGTTACTGCGACGGCATCATCACCGTCGGGGCGCCGGATGACAAAATAAACATGCTTATGGAGAAGTTCGAAGAGGGCGCCCGCGAAGAAGACAAAGACCCGTCGCAGATGCCGCGTATGATCCAACTGCACGTCTCCTACGCCGAAAACCAGGAAGAAGCCGAACAGAACGCCGTGAAAGAGTGGCCCAACGGCGGCATGCCGTTCCCCAAGGCAGACATCCGCAACCCCGAAGACTTCGCCGCGATGGCTAAGCAAGTAAGCGTCGAGAACTTCAAGAACCGTGTTCTGATGAGCGCCGACATAGACGAACATCTGGAGCACGTCCAACACTACGTGGACCTCGGCTTCGACGAAGTCTATGTCCATAACGTCGGCCGCAACCAGGAGGAGTTCATCCGGGCTTATGGCGAGCGTGTGATCCCGAAGCTGCGTTGGCCGGAAGAAAGCTGAGGAATTGTTCTCGAACTCTGTTATACGGACAACATAGGTTAGGAGCAAAAAGATGCGCGCGATAGCGATAGAGGAGTTCGGTGGCAGTGATAAGTTGCAAGTCGTGGACTTGCCGACGCCCGAGCCCGGCTCCGGCGAAGTTCTGATCCAGGTCCGTGCTGCCGGCGTCGGCCCGTGGGATGTCATGTCCCGGCAGGGGGTCTTTGGTGATCGGGAGTTTCCGTTCGTGCCAGGCTTCGAGCCCGCCGGAGTCGTGGAGGCTGTCGGCGACGAGGTTGGAGACTTTAGTGAGGGAGATGAAGTTTTTGCTTATCGCTTTCCTGGTGGCGGGTACGCGGAGTACGTAACTGCAGCGCAGGGCATTACCGCTCGTAAGCCGGCTTCGCTCTCTTTCGAGGAGACGGCGGGTGTTCCGGTGGCGGGGACGACGGCCCATCAGGGTTTGGTGGATGAGTTGGGTGTTCAGGAAGGGGAGACGGTGCTCATTACCGGGGCTTCCGGCGGTGTCGGCTCGATGGCGGTCCAGATCGCGGCGAATATCATTGGGGCGCGCGTGATCGGGACGGCGAGCACCCGCAACCACGAGTATCTGCGCGATCTCGGGGCCGAAGAAGCCATTGACTACAACGGCGACTGGGTTACCGTCGTACGAGAGATTGCGCCGGACGGTGTAGATGCCGTGCTGGAGTGCGCTGGAGGGGATACTCTGGAGCGCAGTTTCGAGACGCTGCGGGACGAAGGGCGGGCGGCGTACATCGTGCCCGTTGAGGAAGAGCCAGAGCCGCCGCGCGGGATCAGTGCCCACTTCTTCAGTGCGCAGCCGGATGGCGGCAGGCTATCGGCGCTGGCGAGCATGTTTGATGCGGGGCAACTTCGGATGAACCTGCAGGAGGTCGTGCCGCTGGAAGAGGCAGCGCGGGCGCACGATGTTGTTGAGGAGGGGCACACCCGGGGCAAGATCGTCTTGAGCATGGGGGAGTCCGCATGACAGAGATAATGACCGGTACGGTCGAGGGGATCTACGTTGCCCCGAAGGGCAGCGTAGAGATGGAGCGGGTAGAGGAGATCCGGGCCATCGAAGGCTGTGGCCTCGAAGGCGACCGTTATTGTGAGGGGACCGGGTTCTGGACGCAATACGGCGACGTTTGTGAAGTAACCTTGATCGAGGCCGAGGACATGGAGGACATCGAGGAACAGCTAGGCCTTCAAGTTACCGACGGCCAGCACCGGCGCAATATCATTACCCGCGGTATTCGGCTTGGAGAGTTGCGTAAGAAGAAATTCCGGGTCGGAGAAGTGGTGCTGGAGTACGATCGCTCCCGCCCACCCTGCAAGCACGTTCAGGATATGACCGAGCCGGGTATGACCCGCGCCCTGAAGAATCGCGGCGGCCACTGCGCCCGTGTGATCGAGGGCGGAATTATCCGGGCTCAAGACACTATTGTCCAGATTTGACGGCAGATAGACGAAAGTAGTTTTTGTGTATCTGGATAGCCTCGCAGATAAAGACTACTGTTACCTCACGACTACGGGGAGGGTTACGGGCCGCCCGCACGAGATCGAGATCTGGTTCGCGCTAGAAGGCTCCACCATCTACATGCTCTCTGGCGGCGGAGACCTGGCCGACTGGGTAAAGAATATTCGGCGCAACCCGGAGACGAAGGTCAGAATAGCCGGCTCGACTTTCGAAGGTTGGGGACGTTCTGTGGATGGGAAGGAAGACGAGTTGACACGCCGACTGCTCTTCGAGAAGTACCAGCCGCGCACCGGAGGAGACCTGACGCGCTGGCGCAAATCTGCGTTGCCGGTGGCCGTAGACCTTTCTAGCGGTTAGCTACGGTGCGGGTTGCGGTCATCGGGGCGGGCATCGTCGGCGCTTCGGTAGCGTTCCGGCTCTCGCAGGGCGGTGCGCAAGTATGTCTGGTAGATAAGGCTGAGCCAGCCTCCGGGACGACCTCCGCGAGCTTTGCCTGGCTCAACGCTAATAATAAGACCCCGCGAAGTTACTTCGAGTTGAACCGGGCCGGTATGGACGAGCATCTTCGGCTACGCGACGAGCTGCCTGGAATCGCGTCCTGGTTTCACCAGAGTGGCAACCTGATCCAGGCTTCAGAAGAAGACCTAGAAGAACTCGAACGTCGTGTCGAAAGACTCTGCTCCTGGGGCTACGCCGCCGAATGGCGGAGCGCTTCGCAGGTGAGAAAGGAACTGGAGCCCCGCGTAGCTTTCCCAGACTCGGACAATTCGGTAGCTTTCTTCCCGGATGAAGGCTGGGTAGCCGCGCCGCTGCTAACAAAAATCTTCGTAGGTCTCACGCGCAAAGCCGGCGCCGAAACGCATTTTGGTACGTCTGTCGAACTTATCGGAATCGCCGGAGACCGGGTAAAAGAAGTAGCTCTCTCGGACGGTACCAGTCTCCAGGTAGACGCGGTGGTTAATGCTGCCGGGCCGGACGCGGACCGGGTCGCCGCGACGGTGGGACGCGAGTTGCCACTGAACTCAAAAAGCGGACTGCTGGCCCGCATCACGGCAGAGGGCGGGTGCATAAGCCGCCTTATCCACACGCCGCGTGCCAACTTGCGGCCCGATGGACCGGGACATGTATTGCTGCACCACAATACGGTAGATGAAAAGCTGGCGGATGGTGAACCCGTGGAAGCTCTCGGCTCGGAGCTCCTGGAGCGCGCCCGTCGGTTGGTTCCGGCGCTAGGTGATGGGGAAGTCGAGGAAGTTCGGGTCGGGACTCGTCCGATCCCCTCGGACGAATATCCGTGCGTGGGAGGTGTCGCGAACCTTCCCGGTTACTATGAGGCGGTTACCCACAGCGGCGTGACGCTCGGTCCGCTCATCGGTCGTCTTCTGGCGCAAGAAATACTTACCGGTGAGGTGGACCCTCTACTCGCGCCGTTCCGGCCGGAGCGCTCCGGTTCTTAGTCTCCGGTTAGCTTGTCCTTGATCTTATCCAAGAATCCCTTTTCTTCCTCTTCTTCCGTACCGTGGGAATCTTCGTGCTCTGTGTGTCCCGCCTCGGCCTGAGGGACTTCTCTTTGACTTTCCGCTG
Organism: Rubrobacteraceae bacterium; assembly: GCA_965214475.1. GTDB lineage: Bacteria > Actinomycetota > Rubrobacteria > Rubrobacterales > Rubrobacteraceae > SIRX01. Next base: position 2,288,720 of record OZ243953.1, read on the forward strand.
ACGGCTGGGGTTCTTCCGCAGTAGGTGGCGTCTTTTCTTCCTGCTCCTCGCTAACGGTCTTGGCGAGCGGTTCGTCGCTCACCGTTCTCGCGAGTGGTTGATACCCGCCCATCGGACTGCTGCGCTCCGGCATTCGTCGTCCACCTTTCTTTGGTTTCCCCTGTTGCACGAATAATAACATCGCCGGTCGCGTCGGAATCCCGAGCTACGTACCCGCTCAGGAGTCCGTTTGCGGTCCGGGCGAGAAGCTGGGGGCACGGCTTTCGGCTATCGGCCAGTGCAGGGCGGTGGCGACAAGGGCGAGCACGGCCCCGGCCCACCATACCGGATCGTAGCTGCCGGTCTGCTCGTAGGCGACCCCGCCGAGCCAGACGACCAAGAAAGCCCCGACATGATGACTCAGAAAGACGAACCCGAACAGCGTACCCAGATAACGCGTCCCGAACATTACGGCGACGAGCCCCGACGTGAGCGGCACGGTCGAGAGCCAGAGAATCCCCATCGCGGCGGCGAAGGTTAGGACGACCGTTGGGCTTTTAGGCAGCGTGATAAATAGCAAGATAGCGACGGCGCGTCCCACATAAATCCCGGACAAAAGAAGTCGTTTGCTACCGCGCCCCCCGAGTACGCCTGATGCGTAAGACCCAACGACATTGAATAGCCCGATCAGGGCGAGCGACCACGCCGCAACTTGCGGGCTCACGCCGCTATCCGTCAGGTACGGTGGTAGGTGAGTCGTAATAAACGCTACGTGGAAGCCGCAAACAAAGAATCCGGAGACCAGCAGCAAATAGCTACCGTGTCCGAACGCACCCGTGGTTGCCTGCCGCAGCGAGATCGATGGCCCATCTTCGTCTACCTCGCCTCCACCACGAAGTGCGGCGGCGAGTACCGGAACGATGGCCGCAAAGATAGCCAGAAGCAGCAGGGCCGTCACCCAACCGTATCCGGAAATGAACGTCTGGCCGAGCGGCGCGAACAGGAACTGGCCGAAAGACCCTGCGGCGGTCGCCATTCCCATTGCCCAAGAGCGGCGGTCCGGGGGCATCAGACGTCCGAGGGCCGCTATCACGATGGTGAACGAACCGCCCGAGAGCCCGATCCCGACCAGCACACCAGCCGTCAGATGTAGTGTGAGCGGCGTGATGCTCACCGCCATGAGCGCCACGCCCACGGCGTAGACTAGACCCCCGAGCGCCAGCACCCGCCCCGATCCGTAACGGTCGGCGATGGAAAAGCTGCTTGAGATCCGCCTGAATCGAAACAACTCCGCCGTGGCAGACCGACTCGTAAACCTGTAGACACATGGCTGGAGCACTGCTGACGGAAAGTGGGTAGGCTCGAAGCCTCGTCATTTCCGTCTCCAAAATAGTCCTTGCGGCTAGCTGCGGCTGCTGTTCCAGGGCATCCTCCTGCCCTTCGCAGAGGCACCAAAGCGGACGAGGACAACACCCGCGCCCGCCGCAGCAGCCGCCCACACGATCATCCGTGCCAAGTCCAGAGCCGGATCCGCTTCGGGCGGAGCACCCGATAGCCAGATCATCTGGACGGTCGCGCCGACCGGAACCGTCAGTCCGGCGACAAGACCTATTATTCCGGGGTGTCTGATAGCCGCGCCCACCACACCGAGAGGCAGCCCGAAGACTACGCTCACCAGCCACCAAATATACATTTCGTACCAGAGTCCGGCAGATATCCACTCTAAGCCCTCCAGGAGGATCGATTCCGTGACAAAGTAGGCTGCCGTGGCTGGCAAGCAATGCGAGAACACCGGCAACCGCTGCTCGGGCACTGGCACCGGCCAGCCACCCCGTCAACACCGCCAGCGCCGCCCAAGCCCACCCTGCATCGAGCAATTTGCTTGCGACCTCCGCAGCCCACTGCCAGCCTGTGCCGGTTATGTGATCTCCGATCAGCCCATAGGGTGAGGAGATGTCGTTGACGAGGGCAGTAGCCGCTCCGAATACCCCTCCGACTGCGAGAGAGATTAAACCGCTGCGAAGTTTCATCCAGCTAGGGTAGCAAATTCTCCCGTCACTCCGGCTCCAGCCATGTGTCTACAGGTTTATGAGTCGGTGTGCGCCGTGGCAAGTCCCAAAGCTCTCTCGTGCCTCTCTATCATTTTGACGCAGTAGGTTGACAATGTACACCTACTGCGTATACTGAGGTTGACAATGTACACCACAGAGACACATGCTCGAACGAGGAGGACACGTGAACGTTCAAGACAGGCTCGATATCATGCAGGACAAGCTCGACATCATAGATGCCGTCAACGCCGCCTTCATCAATACGGACGAACGCAACTGGGATCTCGTTAAGACGCCTTTACTGAGGAGGTACTCCACGATTACAGCTCGGTAGGGTTTGAGGCCGCTACGCTCAGCCGGGATGCCATGGTAAGTGGTTGGCGGGGCTTTTCGCCCGGCTTCGAGGCGACGCAGCACAGCATCAGCAGCCACGTCGTCCAGGTCAGTGAGGATGAAGCGACGTGCTTTAGCTACGGGATAGCTCTGCACTACCTTCCCAATGATTCGGGCGGCGATGTCTGGCGGGTCGTCGGTCGCTACGAGCATCGCTTAGTTCGCACCCAAGCAGGTTGGAAGGCTAGCCAAAGGATCTTCACCCTCAAATTCATGGACGGCAACACGAATCTACTCGCGCTGGCACAAGAGCGCGCAGCCCAACTCCAAGTTGCCTAGTGGTAAACAGATAGATAAACGGCGTTGACGAGGAGTAGATGATGGAGAGCACCAAGAGAATGGCTGTCGTGACGGGGGCATCCTCGGGCATTGGCCTCGCGACCGTCCAGGAGCTTGCGCGCCGCGGATTCCACGTTCTGGCCGGTGTCCGCAAGCAACAGGACGCCGACCGGCTTGCCGGCGAGAACATCGAGCCGGTGATGGTGGACGTGACCGATGAGGAGCAGGTTGCGGCGCTGGCTGACCGCGTCGCCAATGATCCGGAGGGACGCCGTCTCGGTGTTCTGGTCAACAATGCCGGCGTCCCGCTCAACGCTCCGGTGGAGGCGATCCCCCTCGCTGAGTGGCGGCGCCACTTCGACGTCAACTTCTTTGGGCACGTCGCGGTCGTGCAAGCGTTGCTGCCCGCCCTGATCTCTGGCGGCGACGGACGCCTCGTCAACGTATCTTCGATCGGCGGTCGGGTCGCCTTGCCGACCTTCGGCGCCTACGCGACCGCGAAGTTCGCGCTGGAGGGCTTCAGCGACGTGCTCAGGCGTGAGGTCGGCCGACTCGGCGTCAAGGTCATCGTCATCGAGCCCGGAGCCGTTACCACTCAGATATGGGACAAGACGATAGCGACAATGGACGGGCTTGCATCTAACATGAGCGCTGACCAGCACGCACGGTATGACGGTATCATCGCCGCCATACGCAAGCAGACGCAGCAGGGCCAGCAGGGCAGCGGTACCCAACCGTCTTCGGCAGCGGAGGTGATCGCCGATGCTATCCAGTCCGACAAGCCACGTGCACGCTATCTCGTCGGGCGTGACGCGAAGCTGGTGGCGCTCATGGGGAGTCTGCTGGGCGACCATTCGCTCGACCGCATAATTGGCAGGTGGTGGCGCGCATGACGAGTCTGCTGGGTCATCACTCGCCCGAACGCACAACTGGCAGGATGCTGGGCATCTAGTAGAGGTTTTAGCCGAATCGGAATTCTGGAGCGGGCTACAGAGCGTGGCTGCGCGCGGGGTAATCTAAGCCCGTTATTCGAAGATGTCTTACCATGAAGGGCGTACAGTAAGATTGTGGAGAGATTCAGAGCGACTCGTCCACCTGCAAGGGAAGGAGGATCCACCTCGACCGGTATGGGAAGTATGGGAACAGACAAGAAGCTAGTGTCAGCCGCGGCGGCCCTCCTGGATTCGGGTGGTGAGAGCGCCGTAACGCTGCGCGCTGTGGGACATGCTGTCGGTGTCTCCCACAACGCGCCTTACAAGCACTTCAAAGACCGAAGCGCTCTGTTGGCGGCGGTAGCTATCGAAGACTTCACGATGCTCACGGACGCCTTTGCGGGCATCCGTCAGTCCTCTTCGAGGCCCATGGTCAAGTTGAAACGTGCGCTCGAGACGTTCATTGACTACGGGCACGAGCACCCATCGCGCTACAGGCTGCTACTCAGCAGCCCCAACATCGTCGCGCATAGAGGGGATCTCGAAAAGGCCGCTGTCGGACCTTTCGCCGAAGTCGCGGCCATCGTCCAGGAGTGCCAGTCATCACAAGACCTCCCGGAGACATCCAACGTAGCGCTTACAGGACTGCTATACGCCTCTGTACATGGGCTCATAGATATTGAAGCTGGCGGACGAATGCGGCGCGAAAAGGGACTCACCAGTGTGACAGAGAGTGTAGATCTGCTGCTAGATCTTCTTTCGCGAAATGGTACGAAGTGAGTATCTAACTCAAATCGCTAGGAAAAGCCGTCTCTACTCCTGACGGAGAAACCTACTTCACCGACTCGTTCGCCCCGGTTCTGTACTGGGTGACGGGTAGCGGCGAAGACCTGACGTTCGAGGAGTACATAGACTTCGAGGGTACGCCGGTCGAGTATCGGGACGGATTCAACCTGAACGGCATTGTGGCGACGGAAGATGGACGGTATCTGATCACGGTCCAGTACAACACCGGCGACCTCTTTCGCATAGACGCCGAGACTAAAGAGATCACACAGATAGATCTGTGAGGCACCTCCCTCTCCACCGGCGACGGCCTCGTACTCGACAGACAGAACCTCTACGTCGTCCGCAATCAGCCGGGCGACGTGGTTCCGATAGAGCTGTCCGAAGACTTCACGAGCGGCGAAGCCGGTGAAGGCTTCGGCAGTTCTGCGCTCCAGTACCCTACGACCGCCGCCAGATACGGAGACCGGCTGCTCGTCGTAAATCCTCAGTTCGGCAAGCAGGGCGGAAAGCCGGAGCTCCCGTTCACCGTGTCCAGCATCCCCATCCCGGAATAGAAGGGGTTCCGAGAACAACTTTGCAGTCGTCGTGCGGGCCTTCTATACTCCATTATTGGGAAAAGGAGGCACAGTGCTAGTAAAGCGACGACAAACGAGTTTCCGTCGGGTGCTTTCGCCGTGATACCGAAGGCCAAATTTCACCTGCCGAGCACACCGCATCTTGTTCCCTGGGGACAAAGCAATTCCTGCAGAGTTAGGGCATAGTGTCAGTGCTGGGAAGCCTCTGGCTTCTCGCGCCTAGAAAGGAGCCAGGGTTTTGAGCAAGCTACTCTTTGCCGGAGGTACGGTCGTTACCGCCTCCGGCAGCTACGAAGCAAATGTGCTGGTCGAGGACGAGAAGATCGTCGCGGTCGGTACCGAACTGGATGCGAACGGTGCGGAGGAGGTGGATGCCTCCGGTAAGCTCTTGATGCCGGGCTTTATAGACGCGCACACGCACATGGACATGCCATTTGGAGGCACCATGACTGCTGACGACTGGGCCACCGGCACCGAGGCCGCCGCCGCGGGCGGGACCACCATGATCATTGACTTCGCCCTCCAGGAAGTCGGCGGCACGCTCGCCGGAGCCTTCGACGCCTGGACCGAGAAAGCCCGCGATAAGGCGGTAATCGACTACAGCTTCCACGTCGCCATCACCGACCTGCGCGATGACATAAAGAGCGAACTGCCGAGCCTCGCGGAGAAGGGCGTCGCCTCGGTCAAAATATTTATGGCCTACAAGGGTACCCCGCTCTACAGTGAGGACGAAGACCTCTTCGAGACGCTGCAGTTATCGAAAGATGCGGGGGTGCTGGTGATGGTCCACGCCGAGAACGGCGACGCCATCGCCAAGCTGCAGCAGCAGGCGCTCGCAAAGGGCGACGTCGAGCCTCGCTTCCACGTCCTTACCCGTCCCGAGGCGGTCGAGGCCGAAGCTACGAACCGTGCGATCCGTCTGGCTGAAGTTGCCGGAGCACCGATTCTGGTCGTCCACGTCTCCTGCGCGCCGGCGCTAGAAGCCATCCACCTCGCCCACGAGCGCGGTCAAACCGTTTACGCCGAGACCTGCCCGCAATACTTCGCCTTTGAGTACGAAGACCTGGCGAAGGAGGGCTTTGAGGGCGCCAAGTACGTCTGCTCCCCACCCTTGCGAGATCCATCGAATCGCCCGGCGCTGTGGAACGGACTGAAGTTCGGCGACCTGCAGATCTTCGGCTCCGACCACTGCTCGTTCAACTACGAAGGCCAGAAAGAGCTCGGTAAGGAAGACTTCACGCTCATCCCCAACGGACTGCCCGGCGCGGAGGAGCGGGCGATGGCGCTCTGGACGCTCGGCGTGCGCGAGGGCAAGCTGAACGAGAACCAGTTCGTCGCCGTCCTCTCTACGAACCAGGCCCGCATCTACGGCGCCTACCCGCGCAAGGGTGCGCTCGTGCCCGGCGCCGACGCGGACATCGTGCTGTGGAACCCTGAGTTGGAGACCACGGCCACCGTAGATAACCGCCACTCTAACGTGGACTACACGCCCTACGAAGGTAGGAGTTTCCACGGCGGCCCAGCCTCCGTGTACGTGCGGGGGACTCTGGTGTACAAGGACGGTGAAGTTGTCGGCGAGCGTGGTTCCGGAAGGTTTGTCGAGCGGAGCTTTACGGCTCCGAGTGTGGAGGTTGGGGTATGAACCCGGAAGAGTTACTAAAGCGGCACAAGGACGTTATCCCCGAGTGGATCTCGCTGTACTACGACGAGCCGATGGAACTGTCGCACGGTGAGGGATTCAAGGTCTGGGATTCGGAGGGGAACGAGTACTTGGACTTCTTCGGCGGTATCGTGACGACCATCAGTGGACACAACATTCCCGAAATAGTGGAGGCGATAAGGGAGCAGGCCGGGAAGATTCTACACTCCTCGACGCTCTATCTCATAGAGAATCAGGTGAAGCTAGCCGAGAAGCTCATCGAACTTTCCCCGATGAGCGGCGACCAGAAGGTGTTCTTCGTCAGCAGCGGCAGCGAGGCGAACGAGGCTGCGCTGCTGTTCGCGACGCAGTACCGGCAGTCGAGCGAGGTTCTGGCGATGCGCGGCTCCTACCACGGCGGCTCTTTCGGGACGATGGGGATAACGGGCCAGAGTTCGTGGCGTCCGACGAGCCGCTCAGCGCTGGATGTCACCTACGCGATGCCGCCGCACCACTCCTACTCGTCCATCTACAATAGCTACGAAAAGGAAGATCCGGACTTCGCGCGGGCGTGCGCCGAGGACCTGCGCGACCTCATCCGCACCGCCACCACCGGCCACGTCGCAGCCCTGATCGCCGAGCCTATCCAGGGCGTTGGCGGGTTTATAGAGCTGCCGCCAGAGTACATCGCCGGGGTAAAGGAAGTGTTGGACGAGACCGGCATCCTGTACATCTCCGACGAAGTTCAGACCGCTTTCGGACGGACGGGCTCGCACTTCTGGGGCATCGAGGAGTCGGGGGTGGAGCCGGACATGATCACGATGGCAAAGGGTCTCGGTAACGGCCTCGCCATCGGCGCCGTGATGGGCCGCGCCGAGATCATAGACTCCATATCCGGCAACCTCCACGTCTCGACCTTCGGCGGCAACCACGTCGCCTCCGCCGGCGCCCTGGCGAACATCGAGTACATCCTGGAGAACGATCTGCAACGAAACGCCGACGAGGTCGGCGGCTACCTCAGGGACTGCCTTACAGAGATGGCGAAGGACAGCCCCCTCGTAGGCGAGGTCCGCGGACGCGGCCTGATGCTGGCGCTGGAGATGGTGGATACGGACGGCGCGCCGAACCCGCCCGCGGCGGTGAAGTTCATGCAGTCGTGTCGGGAGAAGGGCGTGCTGGTTGGTAAGGGTGGCATCGGGGCGAATGCCATTCGCATCTCGCCGCCGCTCACCATCACCCGCGAGGCCGCGGAGCAGGCGGCGGATGTCTTCGAGGAGGCGCTCGCTGAAGTCGGAAGCATAGAGAGGGTGGGATAGATGGAAACCATAGGAGACGTAGACTACCGCCGCGCGGTAGAGGAGCTGCACGAAATAGCCGACCTCACCGGCGGCCCGGACGGCGCCCGCCGCGTAGCCTGGACCGATGAATGGGCCAAAGCCCGCGACTGGCTCAAGAGCAAGCTGGACGACATAGACTGCGAGGTAGAGACCGACGAGGCCGGAAACCTCTGGGCCACGTCCCCCGGCGACTCGGAAGAGTTCGTCATCCTCGGCGGCCACATAGACTCCGTCCCCAACGGCGGCTGGCTCGATGGAACGCTCGACACCATCAGTGCCCTCGAATCTTTCCGGGTGCTCGCCGATCAGAACAAACCCGTAACCGTCCGTCTCGTGGACTGGGCCGACGAAGAGGGCGCCCGCTTCGGACGCAGCCTCCTCGGCTCTAGCGCCACTTCCAACACCCTCGTCCCTGACGAAGTACGTGGCCTCAAGGACAAAGACGGCATCGTACTGCCGGATGCCCTGCGCGAGCATGGCGTAGACCTCGACCGGATGAATAAGTCTCACAAACAGATCGAGAAGGCGTTAGCGTACCTGGAACTTCACATCGAGCAGGGACCGGTACTCGAAAGGCTGGACCTGCCGGTCGGTGTGGTGCTCGGCACGTTCGGGGTGGAGCGGCACGCCATCCGGTACACCGGCTTCCACGCCCACTCCGGCTCGACCCCGATGGAGGTCCGCCGCGACGCCTTCCTCTCCGCCGCCCGCGCCGCACTCGCTTTCCGGGACGATGGCGCAAGGCGCGACGATGTGCGGGCCACGACCGGCTTCGTCAACGTCAGCCCCGCCATCGTGACGGCGTTCAACGGCTGGTGCGAGATGTCCCTCGACCAGCGCGCCCTCGACGCCGACGTCCTGGCCGACATGCTGGAAACCGCAAAGCGGGAGAGCGAACGGGTAGCAGAGGAAGAGGGAACCGAAGTCGAGTGGGAGAAACTCTGGGAGATAGAACCGCTCCCGTTCCACGACGACCTCATAGCTATGGCCGAGGAGTCTGTGAACGAAGTCGTCGGGAAGTCACACCGGCTCCCGAGCGGACCTTTGCACGACGCGGCGGAGATGGCCCGGCACATGCCGACGGTGATGCTCTTCGCCAAGAGCCTGCGGGGCCTGAGCCACACCAAAGAGGAAGACACACCCGAGGAAGATCTGGAGCTGGCGGTGCAATCGTTACACCGGCTCGCGGTGAAGACGGTCGAGTGGGTGGGCAAGTAGGCATCAGGCATTAGCAAAAGATCTGAAGCCTGAGGCCTGAAACCTAAAACCTTCAGAAGGGAGGACGAACACTTGGAACGGGAGCAATTTAAAGACCTGGCGATCAGTGACCGGGCGGAGCTCGGAAAGATAAAGGCTGCGGCCAGCGCGTCCAAACTCTACAACGAGGATCTGGCGCCCGCCGGCCCCGACGAGCGTACCTGGACGACGTACAACTTTGTGGCGCTCTGGGTTGGTATTTCTATCGTCATCACGACCTATACACTCGCATCTGGTCTGATCGCCGCCGGCATGATCTGGTGGCAAGCGCTCTTTACCATCGGCCTCGGGAACGTGATCGTCCTGGTCCCGCTGCTCCTGAACGCCCACGCCGGCACCAAATACGGAGTACCGTTCCCGGTCTTTGTGCGCTCGTCGTTCGGGGTATCGGGAGCCAACTTCGCTGCTATGGCCCGGGCGCTCGTGGCGTGCGGCTGGTTCGGGATACAGACCTGGATCGGCGGTCTCGCCCTCGACGCGATGCTAACCGCATTCTGGGGTGGCTGGGGCGACGTGACCGGACACCAGGGCATCACGTTCTTTATCTTCTGGATTATGCAGGTCGTCATCATCCTGACCGGCATCGAAGGGATCAAAGTTTTCGAATCTTTTGCCGCGCCGCTGCTGCTGGCCGGTGGCATCGTCCTGCTCATCTGGGGATTCACTGCCGGTGGTGGTATCGGCAACGTGTTCTCGTCGTCTTCCCAGCTTCAGGATGGAAATACGCCGTTCTGGGCGCTCTTCTGGTCCGGACTGGCCGCCAACGTCGGCTACTGGGTCACACTCTCCCTGAACATCCCGGACTTCACCCGGTTCGCCAAGACGCAGCGTTCCCAGACGATAAGTCAGGCGATCACCCTGCCGCTGACGATGACGTTGTTCAGCTTTATCGGGATAGCGGTCACGGCGGCCACGGTCGTCGTCTACGGTGAGGCGATCTGGGACCCGGTGGAACTCGTCACCCGCATCGCCGGGCCGATCCCCGCGCTGCTCATCGGAGCCATGATCATCATCGTTATAGCCCAGATCTCGACGAACATGGCCGCGAACGTGGTCTCCCCTTCAAACGACTTCTCGAACCTCGCCCCGAAGTACATCTCGTTCAAGATGGGCGGCATAATCACCGCCGTCATCGGCATCATCTCGTTCCCGTGGGTGCTATTCAACAACGCCGGGGCGTACATCTTCACTTGGCTCGTGGGCTACGGTAGCCTCCTTGGGGCCATCGGGGCGGTAATGATCGTAGACTACTGGATCCTACGCCGCACCGAACTCGACCTCGCCGACCTCTACAAAACAGACGGCCAATACGCCTACTCCGGCGGCTGGAACCGGAAGGCCATAATCGCCGTCTTCGTCGGCGTCATCCCGGTCGTCCCCGGCTTCCTGAAAGCCTCCACAACCCCCGGCGGCCAGATCGAGAACCCCACCTTCATAGACAGCCTCTACACCTACGGCCTCTTCTTCACCTTCACCGTGGCGGCGATAACGTACCTGCTCCTGAGCCTCATCCCGAGCCGGCGAGCGGAGCCTTCCGGCGAACCGGAGACGACGTAAGGAGCGCATATGGACTTCGGAGTAACCTTTCAGACGGACCCACCTGCCCAACGTGTCATTGAGTTGACACGTGAAGCCGAGTTGCTCGGCTTCACCCACGCCTGGACCTTCGACTCGCACATCCTCTGGCAAGAGCCCTATGTTATCTACTCCCAGATGCTCTCCGCCACCGAGAGCATAACCGTAGGCCCGATGGTTACCAACCCGGCGACCCGCGATCCTTCGGTTACGGCTTCACTATTCGCCACCCTCAACGAGATGTTCGGCAACCGCACCATCTGCGGCATCGGGAGGGGAGACTCGGCCCAGAGGGTGATGGGCAAAAAACCGACCAAGCTCGTACAACTCGAAGAGGCCATGTACGTAATCAAAGAGCTGGCCGAAGGTCGGGAGATAGAGGCTCCGAACGGCAACAGCGTCAGCATACCCTGGATCGAAGACAGCAAGCTCGACGTGTGGATGGCCGGCTACGGCCCGAAGGCGTTGAACCTCATCGGGCGCAAAGCCGACGGCTTTATCCTGCAGCTAGCGGACCCTGTGATCCTGGAGTGGACCATGAAGCACGTCCACGATGCCGCCGAAGAAGCGGGACGCGACCCTAAAGACATTAAAATCTGTGTCGCCGCTCCGGCCTACGTCGGCGACGACCTCGACCACCAGCGCGACCAGAGCCGATGGTTCGGGGGCATGGTCGGAAACCATGTCGCCGACCTCGTCGCCCGCTACGGGGAAGATGGTGGCGTGCCGCATGCGCTAACCGACTACATAAAGGCCCGCGAAGGCTACGATTACAGCCACCACGGCAAGGCCGGCAACCCCAGCACCGACTTCGTGCCCGATGAGATCGTTGACCGCTTCTGCGTCCTCGGCGCTGTCGAAGACCACGTCGCCAAGCTAAACACCCTGAAAGAGCTAGGCGTGGACCAGTTCAACATCTACCTCATGCACGACGCTATGGAAGAGACGCTGGAGGCTTACGGGAAGGAGATCATACCGGGGTTGGGTGTGAGTCCCACAGTCAAAGACTGAGAATTTAAGACCTAGGTCCAGGAGGTGTTTTCTTAGCCCATTCCTGCGATGTTTCAAGCGCAATGCGCGCAAGATCTGTCGCATTACCATTGGCCTCATCCGACTTGTTATCGAGTTCAGGTGCCTCGCCAAAAAACTTTATTGCAAGTTCTTTTTTCACTTCATGCTGCAGGGTTTCTGGTAGGTTGGCAAGATAAGGATCTACTGAAGTTAGAGCCAGTTCCAATCTCCTGCTGGTACGCTCGACGGATTCGTGTTTATTCGCCTGCCTTGCTGCCTATGCAGCAAGAATGCCAATGGGTGCTGCTAAGAACACGCGTGAGAGAGAATCTTGCCAACCGAGATTGCTTCCTAGGATTGGTAAGAAGACGAAAATTGCGACAACTACAAGGCCCAGAAGAGATACTAAAGCAATTGCTTGCCATACTCTAGCTGCTATACGCACATCGTTTGCAGTTTTCTGGTACCCACCAACCATACCAGTATTGGCTATTACATACACGAGCTCTTGCGCTTCATTCTTACGTTCAGAAATCTCATTCAAATAGCTGTCAGATTGAGCGGACTTATTTCTTACAAATTCCTCGAACTCACTACTCCATTTTTCTTGCAGGTCTCTGAACCTAGATTCTTGTTCTTTTTCACTCTCTGCGAATTCAGAACGCCGTCTTTCTTCACTTTCTGAAAACTGCCGCTGAAACTCGCTAACGACCTCGTCTAACCTGGTTTCTTTAGCTGCGACATTGGTCTCAAGATTCTCTAACTCTTCTTTAGCTTTCTCGATTTGGCTTTTTATACTCTCGCGTTCGTCACTTACATAACGGTTGTGTTGGCCTACAGATCGGCGTAAGGAGAGTATTGCTTCATTCAAGCTCTCAAGGTCTTCCGTAGTGCGAATAGATGGCAGGCTATTCAGTTGGATTAATACAGCATCTGCATGGTTGTTCGCATTTGCAAGATGTCCAACGTTTTCATTGTCTTGAAACTGATTACACTGAGCAATAGCTTGTGCGAGTTGTTGATTGATAGTGTTCAAAGGTCCAACCGGAGTTAGAAACGGGTCGAGTATTCTGAAAACTGTTTCGACTTGGTTGCTAACATATTTGAGTCGTTCAATATGTTCCGTTGCTTCGGGTGACGGTTCTTCGGTGTTCTGCTCTTCGATTTCGTTTAGCTTCTGTTTGTAGTTCTGGAGCTGTCCGTGTACGGCATGCTCTTCAAACTTATCAACCCACTGAGACATAGTTCATCCTTCTGTTAGTAAGCTCCCAGTAGAGTTTAACAATTGCAATTTCGCGCGGTATTTGAGACTACTGAAACTTCTTTATAAACAACGCTCATCTTTGGCCTACACGAGACAACTTACTCATGATACTCATAAACTGGAGTCTCAATCACCTTGCTGGGCTCAGCTCTTCCCAGAATAGTTTCCTGCAAACGCTCGACGGTTGAGGGCGCGAAGAACTGCTCGCCCGTTTCCTCGTCTACCCTGGCTGGCACATTTTCGACTACGTGGAACTTGCCGTCCATCTCCAGTGTGTAGGTCACTCTCTTTTCGACTAGTCTTTCTTCTTGTCTAACGGTCATTCTGCTCTCCTCTTGAAGTCTATCCAGCGTTCCGGATCTGGCTCGTAGAGCGTTACTATTTTAACAAGTTGGCGAGAAGGATAGCTGCATTGGATGTGCAGCTGTCTTTCATCGGTCGTCGTGCCGAAGAGCAGACAGCTTGGTCCGTACTTGTCGTTCGGGTAGTCTTTGATGATTTCACCACTAGCGATTGCTTCCCGTACCTCTTGTACACTGATACGTCGCAGGATGCTCTGGTCGACAGCGTGCCTGGAGAACTCGAACTGATCCGCTTCGATCTTTTTGCGTAACTCATCAATCAATGGTGCGTAAAGCTTACAGGAGATCGATTTCGTTTCCGACACCGTCTTTCAACCGTGTGCTTCTCGTGTAGGATGCGTGCTGCACGTACACGAGTCTAGGATGGACTGTTGGAGCAGACTGAAAGCAGAGAGAAGCCCATCGTTGGTGTGATCATGGGCAGCACTTCCGACTGGGAGACGATGCGGCACGCGGTGGAGACGCTGGAGCGTTTTGGGGTGGCGCACGAGCGGCGGGTGGTCTCGGCGCATCGGACGCCGGATCTCATGGCCTCGTATGCGAAGGAGGCGGAGGAACGTGGCCTAGAGGTGATCATCGCCGGGGCCGGCGGTGCGGCCCACCTGCCGGGGATGGTAGCTGCCCAAACTACCGTCCCCGTGCTGGGCGTGCCGGTGGAGAGCCGTGCACTTTCGGGTGAGGACTCGCTCCTCTCTATCGTCCAGATGCCCGCCGGGGTACCGGTTGGTACGCTCGCCATCGGACGCTCCGGGGCGACGAACGCCGCCCTGCTCGCCGTTGCTATCCTCGCTAACAGCCGACCGGAGCTACGGGAGAAACTGCGGAAGTTCCGGGCGGAGCAGGCGCGGAAGGTACTTGAATCGGAGCTTTCGTGAGCGGGCCTGTGTTGCCGGGCGCGACAATCGGGGTGCTCGGCAGCGGGCAGCTCGGACGGATGCTGACGCTCGCCGCCCGCCGGATGGGCTACCGGGTACACGTGTTTTCGCCGGACTCGGACAGTCCGACGGGTCAGGTGGCCGATCGGGAGTGGAGCGCCGACTATGAAGACCTGGACGCCGTGGGGGACTTCGCCCGGAGCGTGGATGTTGTGACGCTAGAGTTCGAGAATATCCCGGCGGCCACGGTGGAGGAGGTTTCGTCCGTTGTGCCGGTGCGGCCCGGATGGAAGTCTCTACATACGGCGCAAAATCGGCTGCGAGAGAAGACTTTCCTCAGGGATGCAAGCTTCCCGGTGGCGCCGTTTCGGGAGGTTCTGGAGCGAGAGGCGCTGGATGGAGCGCTGCGAGAGATCGGGGTTCCAGCGGTGCTCAAGACGGCGGGCTTCGGCTACGACGGTAAGGGGCAATCGAAGATCGAGACGCCGGGGGAAGTGGACGAGGCGTGGGAGTCTCTGGGCGGTGAGGCTATTCTAGAGACCTGGGTGGACTTCGAGAAGGAGGTCTCGGTGGTGGCGGCGCGGGGGATGGATGGATCTTTTGCCCACTACGGTGCAGTGGAGAACACTCACGACCGCCACATCCTCGACGTTACCGTGGCGCCGGCTGATGTGTCGCCGGAGGTGGAGCGAGAGGCGGTCGAGATAGCGCAGGGGATCTTCGAGGAGCTGGAGATCGTCGGGACGGCTTGTGTGGAGTTTTTTGTGACTTCGGACGGGAAACTACTTGTAAATGAGATCGCACCGCGTCCTCATAACTCGGGACATTGGACCATCGAGGGCGCCGCGACTTCCCAGTTCGAGCAGCAACTCCGGGCTGTGTGCGGACTGCCGCTCGGAAGTACTGAGCGGGTGCGGCCCGCGACGATGGCAAACCTACTTGGAGACCTCTGGGCGAACGGAGAGCCGGATTGGATGGCGGTCAACTCGATGCCGAAGGTGAAGCTTCATCTATACGGGAAAGCGGAAGCGCGCCCGGGGCGCAAAATGGGTCATCTTACCGCTATTGCGGATACGACGGAGGCCGCTGCGCAGAGAGTTAGAGAGGCGCGGGATGCTACCTTTGGGGGACTTTCCCGATAGTAGTTGACTTAATGCGTAACGTGAATTCCCGGTTCTTCGACGACTTCTCCGACCACCGCCGCCAGAGTACCGTTATCCTCTAGTGCGCGGACCAGTTCATCTGTTCGCTCTTCGGCGACGGCGATGAGTAGACCCCCGCTCGTTTGCGGATCGTAGAGCGGTAGCAGATCTTCCTGAGTCAGGCCATCCACCTTTACCGCGTCGCCGATATAGTCCCGGTTATTGACCAGTCCGCCCGGGTAGCAGCCTTCAGATGCGAGCGGTACAGCCTTCTTCCAGACTGGGACGTCGCCGTGATGGATCACCGCCCCGACCTCGCTGGCGTCCAGCATTTCCGAGAGGTGGCCGAGGAAACTGTATCCCGTTACGTCCGTGGCGGCGGAGACTCCTACCGACTGCATAGCTTCACAAGCGGCTTTATTGAGAGTAGCCGCGGCTTCGATGGCGTCTTCTATCTCCGATTCGGGGAAGATGTCGCGCTTTACCGCCGTGGTGAGTATCCCCATGCCGAGTGGTTTCGTGAGCACCAGGGTGTCTCCGGCGCGGGAGCCGGCGTTACGGACCACCCGGTCTTCCTCAACGAATCCGGTCACGGAGAGGCCGAACTTCGGCTCGTCATCCTGGACGGAGTGGCCACCGCAGAGTTTCGCGCCGGACTCGTCTATCCGGGACTGTCCACCCGCCAAGATCTCGCGCAGGATTCCCATATCCAGCGAGCAGGGGAAAGCAACCAGATTCATGGCGGTGAGCGGCTTTCCACCCATGGCGTAGATGTCTGAGAAGGCGTTGGCCGCGGCGATCTGACCGAATCGGTACGGATCGTCTACGATTGGCGTGAAGAAGTCGGCGGATTGCAAGAGCAGGCCGCCGCCGAACGGTATGTACCCGGCGTCGTCCCGGGTCTCCATCCCGCTCATAAAGCCGTCGGCCGCAGCCGGCGTGAGTCCTTTGAGTGCCTGCTCCAGGTCCCCTGGAGAAAACTTGGAGGCTCAACCAGCCTTGGTGGAATATTTCGTCAACCGTATGCGCGTTCGTTCGTCCATAGGACAGATTATATGTCCGGGGCCCGGTTTTTGCTCTGTTGGGTGATCTTCGTCACTAGCCTCTCTAGCGCCTCACGTTCCCGCTCCGGCGAAACCCGTTGTCGCCGCGCCTCACACGCCGTCTTCAGCGAGCGGTAGAAGCCTTCGTCGCGTTCGGCTTTCTCCAGCAGCATCGCGAGGTCGTCCGTGCCGCCGACCGGATAGTAACCAGGATAGTCTTTGTCCAGCATCCCGACGTTACCCGGTATGTCGGAGGCTATTATCGGAACCCCGGCTGCTAACGCCTCACAGACCGAGTTGGCCCCGCCCTCCATAACTGAACTCTGCACGAGTAGCCGGGACCGGGAGAGTAGATCCCGGACCCCCAGATGGGACAGTTCTCCCAGCCAACGGTAGCGGGGAGAAGCCTCCATGTGTGCCAGCGCTTCTTTTTCGAACTGTTCGTCTTGCGCCTTTCCGGCGTGCAAGACTCTAACCCTGGATTCTGAGGGTAGAAGGTGGGCTGCGAGTACCGACCGGAAGGGATCTTTTACCTCGCGCAGGTTGCCGACGACACAGACGTCGAAAAAGCGTTCGTCTGGTGGAACTGGTGCTGTGGGTTCGGCGGACTGGTAGATAACATGGGTCTTTTCCCGGTGTCGGTTCTCCAACTCATCGAGTCCGTTCTTCTGGAGCACGATCAGGCCGGTCGCTAGTTCGAGAGACTCCTGGGCACCTCTATCCGTGCGGAGGTCGCGGTAGAGGTCGGTGCCGGTGAGGGCGACCACGAGCGGACGATTCGGGAAGGCGTTGGCGAAGTCGGAGATGGAAGGGTGGCTCCGGCGGGCGTGCAGCGCGATCAGGAGCTCCGCTTCTTCTCCGTCCCAGGTCTCTTTGACCGTGACCTCGTGGCCCGATTCGCGCAAGAATTTCGCCCAGCGGACGGCGGTATTCCGGTTTCCGCTAAGGGATTTCGGGGCTGCCGGAGTTACCACAATGATCTTCATGTCATTCCAGATCATCTCACAAACGAATCGGGTTACGCTAATATGAAAAGCGGAATGCAGTTGGGAAGAGGAGATCCTATGCAGGGCACGCTAGACCGGGAACAGCAACTCATCGATATGATGGTGGACGCGCGCAAGCGCACCCTGGAACTCATAAGCGATCTGGATGAGGAGCAGATGCTCGGCCCGCAACTCCGCATCGTCAACCCGCCGCTATGGGAGATCGGTCACCTCGCCTGGTTTCAGGAACAATGGAACCTCCGCCGCATCACGGACGAGCAGTTCGCCCCCTCCAAGATACTCTCTAACACCGACGACCTCTACGACTCGATGAAGGTCGCCCACGACATCCGCTGGGACCTGCCGCTCGTCGAGCGCGAGAAGACCCTGGACTACATGCAACGGGCTCTCGACGAAACCATCCACTTGCTCGAGACCGAAGGCCCGACCCCCGAAGTAGACTATTTCATCCGCCTCGCCACCTTTCACGAAGACATGCACGGCGAGGCCTTTACCTACACTCGCCAGACTCACGGCCTCCCCGCACCCCAAATCTCCGACTACGATTCTTCCATCCTAGACGATCAGCCGTCCGGCCCCCTGGAAGGCGACGTCGAAATACCCGGCGGCGAGTTCATGCTCGGCGCGACGGAGGATATGGGGTTCGTTTTCGACAACGAGAAGTGGGCGCACCCCGTCCAGGTACAGCCGTTCAGCATCTCGAAGGCTCCGGTAACCAACACGCAGTTCGCCGCTTTCGTAGACGATGGGGGCTACATGCGACGCGACTTCTGGAGCGAAGTTGGCTGGAACTGGCGTGACACCTTCAGCGCGACCCACCCCGTCTACTGGTCGAAAGAAGACGGTGAATGGCATCATCGCCACTTTGATAAGATCGAGCTACTTCCGCCGCACCGACCCGTCATCCACGTGAACTGGTACGAGGCCGAAGCCTACTGCAAATGGGCCGGACGCCGCCTGCCGACCGAGGCCGAGTGGGAGCTGGCAGCCTCCGCCGAGCCCGCGCCTGACGGTGGGAGCATAACCGATCACAAACGACTCTATCCCTGGGGCGACGAGTCGCCGGCACCCGACAGGACCAACATGGACGGCCGGTTGCTAGGTCCGGTAGAGGTAGCCGCATTCCCTGAAGGCGACAGCGCATTCGGGCTGCGGCAAATGATGGGCAACGTCTGGGAGTGGTGCGCCGACGATTTTGGCCCTTTCCCCGGCTTCGTGGCGGACTCGTACAAAGACTACTCCCAGCCCTGGTTCGGCGACCACAAGATGATGCGCGGCGGTTCCTGGGCGACCCGCTCCCGCATGCTCC
The DNA here is from genome assembly GCA_965214475.1 of Rubrobacteraceae bacterium. GTDB lineage: Bacteria > Actinomycetota > Rubrobacteria > Rubrobacterales > Rubrobacteraceae > SIRX01. Next base: position 2,307,539 of record OZ243953.1, read on the forward strand.
GCAACACCTGGCGCAACTTCGGCACCCCCGACCGAAGGGATTTGTTTTCAGGCTTCAGGACCTGCGCTTTGTAGGTGCGGATCAGGCGAGTCCCCGGTTGTCAGACTACGATAGCCGGGATGTTGTTTGGCGGCACTGAAACACTCTGTCCAGATACTGGCGGGGTCTTTTAGAGAGGGTTGCGATGGATGAGCAGTCTATAGACATTGGCATTATCACAGGTTCTGGCCTCTACTCATTCCCTAGCGAGGTGCGGGAGCAGCGGGTGGAGACCGGGTTTGGCGAGGCCGTCGTTCAGGTGGGACGGGTGGGGCGTTGGCGGGTCGGGGCGATCTCGCGCCACGGACCGGAGCATCGCTTTCTATCGCACCAAGTACGGCATCGGGCTAACCTGGCGGCGCTTTCGCAACTCGGGGCGCGGGCCGTGCTGGCGACGACGGTGGTGGGGGCGGTGGACCCTACGCTGTCCCTCGGGAGACCGGTGTTGTTCGACGATTTGTTCTTTCCGGAGAATCGGCTGCCGAACGGCGAGATCTGCACCATCTTTACCGAACCCGGCGATCCGGAGCGGGGGCACCTGATCCTGGACGAGCCTTTCTCGCCGCACCTCCGACGCCGGACCGCGCAGGTGGCGGAAGAGCTGGGATTGGAGCCGACGATCGGGGGCGTTTATGGCCACACGAACGGGCCGCGCTTCGAGACGCGGTCGGAGGTCAGCGCGCTCGGGGCGGCTGGTGTTACGGCGGTGAGCCTCACCTGTGGGCCGGAGGCGATACTCGCCGGGGAACTGGAGCTTCCCTATGCGCTGATCGGGTTCCCGGTCAACTACGCGACCGGAGTGGGGGAGCCGGAGACAAAGGAAGACCTGGATCAGAGGCTCGCGCTCTCCAAAAGAGTGTTGCCTCAGCTCCTGCTTCGCACTATCGAGTCGCCGAAGGAAGAGGATTTCGCCTTTGATTACGGGTATGTCTACCGGATGGAGGGCGGAGTCTAAGGTTCGGCAATTTCCTGCACGATTTTCTTTTCCCGGAGTATCTTCTCGGCCTCCGTGAAATAGTCTCGAATGTTTCCCTGGCCTTCTATCCACTCCAGGTATCGTTCTATGCCATCGGCAAGCGCCGTCTTCGGGACGTACCCGGCTGAGGCGGCCCGGGAGACGTCCGGGGTCAGGTGGCGCATCTCGCCGGGTCGGAACTCGCCGCGGGCGACCGGCTCTATCGGGATGTCGAGTGCGGTGGAGATCATTTCCGCCACTTCCCGGATGGTCGTGCCTTTCCCGCTACCTACATTGGCCGTCACGCCGTCGAGCTTGTCGGTCGTCGCGGCGAGCAGGTTGGCGCGGGCGATGTCTCCGACGTAGGAGAAATCGCGGGTCTGCTTTCCGTCCTCGTAGAGCACCGGTGGTTGGCCGCTCAACAGGCGGGTACAGAAGATGGCGATGACCCCTGTATACGGGTTGAAGATAGACTGCCGAGGTCCGTAGGTGCAGGAATAGCGCAATGCGACGGCCGGTATCCCGGTTTGACGGCTCCAGGTCAGTACGAGCCGCTCCTGGTCCGCCTTGGTGATGGCGTAGACCATCTCGCCCCCCGTCGGGGCTTCTTCGGGAGTCGTGGTCGTTTCGGATGGCAGCCCGCATTCGGGGCAGCGGACGGTGAAGTCGCCCGCTGCGAGTTGGGCTGTGGGACGAGTATCGGGGAAGACTAGGCCGTGTGTCGGACAGAGCGCCGCGCCTTCACGGTAGACGGCCTGGGAGGAGGCGACGACGATCTTCTCTATGGGCAGGTTCTCGTCACGGATGATCTCCAACATCTGGGCGGTGCCGAAGCTATTTACGTGAACGTATTTGCTGATCTCCGGCATGTATCCACCGTAGGCCGCTTGGTGAAAGACGAGGTCTACTCCGTCTAGCGCGGCGGTTACGGCGTCCCGGTCTCGGATGTCCGCTTCTACGAACTCTGCTTCCGATGGGATCCAGGCCGGCTTGCCGTTGCGGTGAGTCTGGGGCTCGAGGTTGTCGAAGATGCGCACGGCGTAACCTTCACCCAGGAGCAGGTCCGCCAGGTGCGAGCCGATAAGCCCGGCCCCGCCGGTTACCAGCGCTCGCTTTCTAGGCTTCCTGCTTGTCACGCTGGCCTCCCTGTTTCAGACGCGATGCTACGGTTTCTGCTCCGTAGTTTCCTTGCCCGCGTCTTCTTCTCGGTCTGTGCTGCCCTTGCCGCCGGCTTGCTCTTCGTTGTGTCGAGCTTTACCCTGGTTGCTTTCGTTGGCGATGGAACGGTCAACGCGGGCTACGAAAACGAGGGTGCCGATTACTACTGTGACTATAGCTACGAGAAAGATTATGAGAAATACTAGTTGACTAGACAGTTCGATCATCTACTACCTCCTCTCCAAAAGATCCCGTCTACACGAGCGCTCCCGGCTACGAGTCTACGTGAATAGCAGCAAGATGCGGCTTATGAAGCTGCCGCGGTCTCTAAGCGCTTTCAGCCTCGGACGTATCAGCCGATCCAGGCCAAAGTATCTTCCCGGCGCGAGCCCGAACACCACGATCGAGAGCAGCACCATGAGTTGGTAGCTCCACTCCCACTCGAACGGGTCGGGGATGCCGGCCAGGCCAATCATTAGCTGGGTAGACATGCCGATCGCCACGAGACCCCCCAAACGGCTCATGAAACCGAGGATCAGGCTGAGCGCGATAAACGCCTCGCTGGCCCAAATGATGTATCCGAACCACGTAATGTTGGGCTTTACGACGTTCTCGATAAACGCCCCGTTCGCCGCCTGGGCCCACCCGATCGGGACGTAGAGTTCCGGCCCGTCGAACTGCCCCAGTATGCCGGCGGTGAACAACTCTCGCGGCTTGTCCGAATAGAAGGCTTCGATGCCGATCCAATTGCACAACCCTTTTTCTTTTACCAGCTCACCGTCGGGGCCCGCCCGCGAGAACAAGAATTCTCCCTGCTGGTTCGTATTGCAACTGAATTCCGGAGGTACCTTCCACCAGAGCTGGGTGAAGAACAGGTACCCTAGCCCGATGCTCGCTATTGCGATGACGGCTACTATGAGGAACCGCTCGATGCGTGAGGAGACGTAGATCCCCTCCCTAGGTGTCTCCTGGCCTTCTGAATTCCTCTGATCCATGCTGGTGCTCCTCTCCTTATACCTAGTCTACACTCATGCTCTTTGTACTGACGCTTCGAGATTACACATTGTTACGTCCCAACCCGAAAACTGGATTGCTCAGGCCTTTCGCGGTCTCCTCCGGTTCCAGAAGCCCCAGTTTCTCCAGGGCGTCTCTCGTGGCGCCTAGATCTTCGCGCACGAGCGCCAGCTTTCGTAAATAGCGGAGGTCCTCTACCACGTCCACATCGAAGGTCGGTTCGAGGAATCTTACGGAGAGGCCGGAGAATCGAGCGCGGGAGATTATGCCCTCTAGCTCCGAACCCGTGCTCATCACTACGCCTTCCAATACCGCCTCGTACGGACCGCTCATCCCGATCAGGCAGTATCCGCCATCGTGGGTCGGGAGGAAGACCAGATCGTGGTCATCGAGAGCCTGGAAAGCCTCTTCGATCGTCTCGGTGCTCAGGTGCGGCGCGTCGGAGCCGATGAGTACGGCCCGTTCCCTTCGCCGCGTCGCTTCGCGAAAGAGCTCTCTCTGTCGCTCTGTCAGGTCTCCTTCTCCCTGGTAGAGCAGGCGATCCGTATCTCCCGTCAGCGCGGAGATCTCCGGCCAGGCGTCTGGAGGCGTTATGTACCACCCGAAACCGAAGGAAGCGTCCGCAAATCTCGCACCCAGGTCCCGAAGGAAAGCTTTATACAACTCTATCGCCTTCTCGTGCCCGATCGTCGCGCCCAATCGCGTCTTCGCGAGCCCGACTCTGGGAGCCTTGGCGATGACGTAGAGGACGTCCGTCATATGGAAACCTCCCCTCCGGTGCGCTGCTTCGTCCCGGACGGTTGCCAGCGCGAGTAGCGGAGTACGGTCGAGATAATGTACCAGCCGACCTTCAGGCTGTTTACGATGGTGTCGCCGACCTTTGAGACTCCGATTCGGCGCCGGTAACTCACCGGTACCTCGCGGTACCGATACCCTGACCGGGCGGCTTTGACGATCATCTCCGAGGGCCAACCGTAGGTCATTTCTTGCATGTCGAGCGCCAGCAGGTCTTCCCGCCGGATCGCCCGAAACGGCCCCACGTCGGTTACCCGGACGCCGTAGATGGTACGCATCATAAGTGACGCCAGCTTGTTCCCGAACACCTGTTGCCAGGTCATCGAGCCGCGGTCCCGTTTGCCTAGCGCGCGGGAGCCAACTACCAGCTCTGCTTCGCCTTCCAGTAGCGGCGCCAGCACCTGTGGCAGGTCGTCTGGGTCGTCGGCGGCATCGCCGTCGAGCAGCACTATGATTTCTGCATCCTCCGCCGCCAGTACCCCGGCGAGGCAGGCAAAGCCGTAGCCGCGACGGTCTTCGCGAACTACCCGCGACCCGGCGCCGCGCGCGAGGTTTCCCGTACTGTCGGTCGAGCCGTTGTCCACCACGATCACCTCTCCAGAGGCCAGCAACGGCTGTGAACGCAGGCCTTCCACCACACGCTCTATTGAGGGGGCCTCGTTCAGGGCCGGGACGACCGCGGAGATCCTGGGTGGTGTATTGGTGTCGGGGTTCAAGCTAACGGTGCTTCTCCCGCCGTGATCACGGTGGTGCAAGCATTGCCCGCCTTCGGCACGTCCCCGGGGTCGCTGAGGGTGTACTGGAGCAACTTCTGAATGCGCCGCACTTCGTCATCTCCGCCGCGCACCACCGGGCAGTATTCATCCGGCTCCTCCAGATTGTTCCGCAACGCCCGGCGGCTCGCACAACCCCCGGCGCAGCTCTCGACGAAGTCGCACGGTTCGCACGCTTTCGGCAGTTGCCGGGACTTTTCGAACTCGCGTTGCTGCCAGATGTCCCGATTCGGGTCGGCGAGGTGGGGGATGGTTCCGGCGGCGGCGGGCCAGTAGGGGCAGGGTGTGATCGTGCCGGCCGGCAACGCCCGAATGCTCCGGTTGCCGCAGGGGTTCCCACGGGTAGTCTCCAGGCCCATGATCGCGTTTACTAACGGCTCGCTGCACACGACCACTGGCCCGGCGGCAAACAGGTTTGCGAACCCCTGCCAGAACTGCTCGTAGGAGAGTGTGAACTCTTCGCCAATCACCGGCTGATACACGTTGACCCGCAGGTCGCAGCCAAGTCCGAATGCGAAGTCCGCAACCCCGCCCATCTGATCGTAGTTGGTGCTCATCATCACCGCAGCCACGGAGGTCGGAACGCCGAGCCGCTGGCATCGTTCCAGGGAGTGTATCGCCAACTCCCAGGCTCCTTCGCCCCGAAACTCGTCCATCTCTTCCTTCGTGGGGAAATCGAAGGAGAGCTCGACGGAGTGGAAGCCGGACATCTCCTCGTCGGTGAGCATGTCCAGGCTGTAGCCGTTGGAGGTGATCGCCGTCTTCACCTCCCGTTTCCGAAACAGGGAGATCATGTCCCGGTACTCGGGATGCACCCCGTTTTCGCCGACCCCGAGGTTTACGGAGCCCACGTCCAGGTTGTCCAGGATCATCTCTACTTCGGGGACTGAGAGGCGCTGCTGCGTCAGCGTCGGCCGGTAGCAGTGTGGGCAGGCCAGGTTACACTCGTTAGTTAGACCAATACCGACTGCTACGGACATATAGCTCCTCTCGTTGTCAGAACTCCAAAAAAGTTTACGTTACTGCATAGGATAGACTCGGTGCCGCACAATATCCTTACAATACTCTTACTTCTCATAGGCTCTTTTGGATCAAAGGTTCGCATCCCGGCGGCGGACTGCGACGACCTCGACGTAGTCGCTTGGTACTATCATGGTCCCATCCCCCGACCGGTTGAAACGTCCGACGAGTTTCCCAACGTCCAGCGTCAGCCTCTCTTGCTCCTCTTTTTCGAGGGTGCGGAAAGTCTCGCGGGTGGGTCCGAGGTATTCTTTCAGGATCTCCAGATAGTAATTCACCGAAGGGTAGCGGAATGTAAAGGTGCGCGGGGCAATCCACATGCTCTCGGTGGCCTCACCGAGTAGCTCCTTGAGCCTCTCCTCTGTACCCCAAAGAGTTGGCGGCAGCAGGCCGGGTACCTTGGGCGAATAACGACCGAAGAGAGAACCCAACCCTCCGGCGAAGCTCCCCGGGACCCAGTTCGCCATGCAGACCCTACCTCCCGGTCGACACACCCGGACTAACTCCGCCGCCACCCGTACCTGGTCGGGGGCGAACATCGCCCCAACGCACGAGAGGACCGCGTCAAACGACGCATCCGGGAACGGCAAATCCTCCGCGTCACCCTCCCGAAAAACTACGGTGAGTCCCTCCACGACAGCCCGCTCGCGACCTTTCTCCAACAGGGCCGGGACGTAATCCGCGCCGGTAACGTCACAGTAGCGACGCGCGGCGGCGAGCGCCGCGTTTCCGCTGCCGGTTGCCACGTCGAGAACCTGCTCTCCGGGTCGCAGGTCCGCAGCCTCGCAGAGGAGTTCGCTCATGATGTTGAGGGCCGTGCCGAACACCGCGTAGTCGCCCGAAGCCCACGCCTGCTGCTGACGACTCTTCGCCGCGGACAGATCGGACGCAGCGGTTGGATCGCTCATACGCATTTTCTCCCGGAACCCATAACCTACAGACCACACTAACAAAATCAGCGTTTCCGGGCGAATAGTGGATTTTTATACTAAGCACCAAACGTAGCCGTGATACGTTTGGCTGGCAGATGTTGTGGGGCTGCTAGGGAACAGAAGATTTTCCTAAACTGCCTCGGTAGAGATAGTATTCGACTGTCTGCATACATATCTAGACCGAGTTGCTAACAGTGGCAGATAAAAGTAAGAAACGTGTCTATTTCCTTCTCTATAGCGCGACGCCTTTCTGAGACCGTAAAATGCCTCCAGATTCTTTTGAAAACGCCATTTGCATGCAGTATACTGAACCACCAATGCTAGACCTACTCGGCAGTTGGGTGAATAGATCGAGGCGGTTAACCTTAGTGCATGACGAACGGATGGCTAGAAGGTAAGCGCGGATACTACCGTCTAGGGGAACTTCTCACTAGAGATGGACACTGCGAGGTGTACCTGGCTTCAGAGTCAACGCTTGAAGATCAAGAGCGATACCTAGCAACCTTCGTAGTCCTAGTGCGATTCAACCCCCTTCTTGAGAATCCCACAGAACCCGTTCTCAGCAGCTACTTGACACCGGGCCTGCCTTATCCACAGCCGTGGTCCTTCCTAATAACCTACAAATACAAAGTATGTCTTGCAGCGTCGCCGCCGGGAGCAGATTTGTATCCACGTGTTAGAGATAGCAATGAAAGGTTAAAGGCTCTCGTGAAGACTCTTCCACGCGAACTCGTAGGACCAAAAACCAGAAGGAAACTCATTCTAGCTGACAGTGGTGTTGTCTTGCACTATGAGGCAGAAATTCCGGTGGGCGCATGCTTCGAGGTTTACGTCGTGGGCCTGAAACCACCTAAACCTCCCAGAGTCGGAAACTTCTCTCCGGTGGTCCGACTAGCTCTCCTAGAGGCAGCGGGCTACAAGTGTCAGGAGTGCGGCTCACCCGAGAGGCTAGAAGTGGACCATATAGAGCCATTGTGGCAAGGGGGAGAGCCGACGTTCGAGAACGGACAGGTGCTTTGCCAGACCTGCCATTTGCGAAAGAGCAAAAGCGAAAGTTCTTTGGATATATAAATCGTGAAGCGGGTTGCCGAGAATCAGGCTTGTCGGCAACTGGATGAATAACGAGTTAGGTCGTCATGAAAAAATTCGTTCCCCATGATTGCTGCGTCTTCAAAGAATTTTGCTGCATCGTCTACAGCCTCAAAAGGCCACTTGAGTTCGCCACCCATGAGTCGTTGCTCTCCGTCGGGGTCCGTGTAGGGATGTGCATGAAGAAGCTTGTTCCGACGCTTCTTATAAGCTTCACGGTAAGCTTCATCGAATTTGACCAAGCGAACGCGGAGGTCGTTTGGTAAGGAAGAAGAGGCTTGATTTATAGCCTTTGTAAAAGCTTTAGCGATCTCCGCAGCCGGCTCTCCTCTCGGAACACTATCGAATCCATCTGGACTTAAACGCACAATCGTACAGATAACAACCCACTCCAGGTACGTGAAGTTGTAAAAAGCTTGCCCCAAAGCTCTGAGGTAATCGGGATCGGCTAGGATACGTGATTGGTAAGCCATATGCTAATCCTACTCCACAGGTCAAACTAGGATGCTCCTATCTGAGTCAAGAGCGTAGAATGGAGATTGAAGGTTCGGAGCTGCTCTGCGAAAGAAGGATTACACCATCGTGGCCCCAAAACCGACCGGATACCCGAGCTGGAGGCTCCGGAGGAGCAGCAAGAGGCTCTACAGCAAGGCCAGGAGAGCGCCCAGGAGCCTGGGCAGGCGGATGTAGAGAAGTAGACTAGGCCAGGGAAGAGCCTGAGAAGCGTTCCTGGTGGCGGAAAGTGTTCGGAGGGTGGGGAATATGGGTCTGGAAGACGAACGAATCGTAAGGGTAGATCAAGTGCCTGAGGACCCGCTTGCGATGCCACCTCCGTACTGGCGGTCTTCCGGGGCCACGTTCTGTCTTTTGGATGCGGTTGAAGAGATACCTATGTTGCTCACCGAGTTAGTGCCTGTACTGCAAGATACCGAGATGGCTCTCGCCGACCATTATGAGAAATATCCTGACCAAGAGCAGGAACGTACCGATGAGGAGATTGAGGAGATTGAGGAGTTCTCGGATATCGTAGATGACCTGTGGGAATTAGAACATCGGATAAAGACCAAGGCAGACGTGGCTATGCTTATGAGCGCCATAGAAGCGGAGGACTTGCTCAACCGGTTCTGTGTCTACAACATACGAAAAGACGCGGCCCAGTCCATAGAGAGGTTGCGTTTGCCGGATAAGCTCCTAGTTGCTGCTGGGATGGTCGGGCAAGATATCGGCAGAGGCCACTCGGCCTATGGAGACCTGACGGAACTCACTAGCTGGCGCAACGCCTTTGCTCACGGACATTGCGTGGACCGGCCCACCAAGACTTTGAGGCATAACCACCTGATCCCGCCCGACCAGTACCCCGGTGTCATCAGCCAGTTGATCGGGCTCCGGAGCAAAGTGTCTTGCTTCGCGCGGGTTTCGGCGTACCTAAGTTCCATCAGCAAAAACCCCTACACGGAAGGCCGAAGCGTAGAGGTTGAGAGGTTGCAAGACTTCCTGGCTGAGATCCGCCGGTACAAGTTCGAAGGCGATGAACACGTCTACACCCTCACGGTGTCTCCAGAAGGAGACTAGTCCCTATTCACCCAACTGCCGAGTGAGACCGTCTTAAAAAGGTTGCCAGGTTAGACCCTATCCCTCCAGTACGTAGCAGCCGGCCCTCTCCGGGTGATCCTCGACCAATTCGTCGCCCCCGATACCCCGCAACAACCAGAGTATCAATGCGTCTCCGGCGGCGGCGAAGAAGAAAAACAGCCCGTAGAGCATGACCCACCCGTTGCCCGTGATAATCCCGGCAAGAGAGGGTGCAACTCCGAGCACCAGCCCCGGTATCGCCACGACCCAGCGGTAGGCCCAGGCCCTTACCGGAACCCGGCAGCTTGAGTAGGGAGTGAGCGTCTTCCACTGGAAGCCCAGCAGCTTCACGTTTTCGAGCGGCTGCTTACCGATCAGCACGAATGAGAAGCTGTGCAGCAGCTCATGGGCTACCACCCCGACGATGAGCACCACCAGGGCGACAGCGTAGAAGGCGGCTAGTTCCCAGAAGCTGGCCTCAACGACTACGTCTACTCCCCAAAGGAGGATGTAGGCCAGTGCCAACGTCAGAAACGGCGGCAGTATGAGCAGGGGACCAACGAAGTTGGCGCGGGCCATAGATACAGAAAGGTCCCTCTTGTTCTTCCTACTAGTATTATTGGCTTGGCTCGCTGCCTGCTGGTGGTCGTCCATTATTCACCACCCTCCGTCATCTTGTTGGTGCCCTTCTTGGTGTCTTTTTCGGTGTTCCTAGTCATCCGCCACGCAACCTATCGGACCTTCTAACTCGTCTCCAAGCGGAGCCGTACTATCTTCGTACTACCTTTTTTGCTTCTTTACCCGGTAGTACAAAATGATCCCTGAGATTAGCGTAACGAGTACGACCATCACGAACCCGTAGAGGAAGGCGCCCAACACGTTGACGCCGCCCCCCTCCTCGTCCCAAAAGAACGGGTTGAAGGGCTCCCAGATGTCCGGCGCGAAGCTCGTCAGCGCCATCGACAAGAATATATACACTGGCAGCGACGCGATTCCCGCGATTCATCACCGGCTTGCGCCACCGCCGGGAGCGGTAGGTTGCGTAGAGGATCGTCGTCGAGAGCAGACCTCCGCCCATAAACAGCAGCATCCACACCCCCCAAGGGCTGCCGAGAATCGCCAGGGTGGCGGCCGCGACGGTCAAGACGGTGAGCACCACCAGCCCGAAGCCGACCGTTATGCTGCGGAAGTGATCCGACATCGTAAAGATGAGGTTATCGTAGGCATCATCTCCGTAGGCTGTACGGGACGTTTGTTCAACGCGGTCCCTTCACCTCCTCACGCTCCCGCCTGCGCGTGCCGGAGATACTTCTTCACCGTGTTGTAGGAGAGCCCCGTCTCCAAACACGTGTGTACCAAATAGAAATAGTGGATTTGTCTTCGTTCCCCGATAGTGGGTCTGTCTTCGTTCCCCGTGGTTAAGAACAAGCCGAGGGTATGTACAATGCAATGAAGGACGAGAACTCTCGTCCTTCATTGCTACCTATTGAAAGAAGAAAATACTGCTCTATCTTGACGTCGAAAACTTATCCATCGAAATACCGGGCCGGAATTTACTTCACGAGATTGACTTCAGTGTTAGCGACGGGGAATGTCTAGCTATCATCGGGCCTTCCGGTTCGGGCAAAACTTCCCTGTTGAATTGTCTCTGTGGCATCGCGGTCCCCGACTCCGGGGCCGTTTCTGTAGATGGCGAGAAGATCACGGACCTCAGCCTCTCGAAGCGGACTGAATTTCGTCTCCGGAAAGTCGGTATGATTTTTCAGTTTGGGGAGCTTCTGCCGGAACTAAAAGCCATCGAAAATGTCGCCCTACCGCTCCGTTTGATGGGAACTTCGCGACAGAAAGCGGAGCGGAAAGCGGAGGAGTGGATGGAGCGGCTGGGACTGAGCGAGGAACTCAGCCAAGCCCATCCCGAAACATTATCAGGAGGTGAAGTGCAGCGGGTCGGTATTGCCCGCGCACTAGCTCACGAGCCGCGTCTTGTGTTAGCAGATGAGCCTACGGGTGCGTTGGATGAGGCGAATACTGAACAGGTTGTCGGGCTGCTCGTGCGGGCTGCCAAAGAACTGGGGGCTGCGGTTGTGATCACCACGCACGATCCGCTGGCGGCTTCGAAGACCGACCGGGTACTGAAACTTCACGAAGGAAAACTAATAGAGTTCGGAGGGATCGCGGAAGACGAGAAGGACCAAAAATGATCTTCCGCATCGCCCTCGGGCTGGCTCGGAGTCCGGCTCCTGAACACAAATGGCGTCGCGTCGTAGTACCCGTAGCGGCATTTATTTTTATGTTGCTGCTGGCCTCATCGGTTAGTGTCGTCTCACTGATGGATCGGGAAGCACAGCGCGAGGCAGCGCGCGTCCCCTTGGAAGCGGAGGACCCGTCTCCAAACAATCTATTTGTGGAACAGAGCGAAGATAGTTGGGGCGGAGAATCCTTCTACGTAAACTGGATCGAGCCTGCTAGTGGCGAGGATCCAATACTTCCGCCGGGTGTTTCGAGTCTTCCAGAGCCCGGCCAAGCGGTAGTTTCACCTGCTCTGGATCGGCTAATCTCGGAAAACTCCGACCTTGCTGCCCGGTATCCAGATCACCGTGTACTCGGCGCTGAAGGGCTGCGCAACGCGGATGAACTACTCGCCTACGTACGTGTCCCTGAAGGGCGTACCATCTCAAAGACAGAATACCCGTGGCGCGTTGGATCCTTTGGCTTTTCCAATTCGAACAAGAATCCCGACAACTACCTGGAATCCGAGGTGCCGCTCTTCGCTGTGGTGGAGGGGGTGATAGCGTTTCTGATAGTGCCGGGTCTTATCGTGTTGGGGGTGGGCGTTGCCGCCACCAGCGGGATCCGGGATCGGCGCTTCGAGACGCTGCATTGGATGGGGGCGCCCCGAAGGATGCTCACCGCCCTGACCCTGATTGAGACCCTCGCACTGGCTCTGCCCGGTTTGATCGTTGCTTCGGTAATATGGGCCGTGGTTTCTCCGCGCCTGGAACGCGTCCCGCTAGTCGGTCACAATGTAATACGCGGCGATCTGGAATTGTCCCCGGTGCTCCTCTCATTGCTGTTCTTGACCAGCATAGCGGCTACGGGTCTTATAACCGTGATACTAACTTTCTTCAAAAACCGGTGCGGTGCGTCCGGTGGACGGCCGGGCACGCGCCGAGCCCGCATAAGGATGCTTCGGATCGCTCCTCTGCTGCTGGTGGTGATCTTGTTCATTACCGCTCAGTTTACTGGATCTATTATCGGGGCGTTGTTTACGCTCGGAGGAATGCTTACAACAGTAGCGGCGGTACCGCTCCTTTTGCCGATCTTATTGCGGAGGGTTGGCTCGGTAGTCGGTAACGGGGAAGGTTTGCTAACGTCCGTTGCGGGACGGGTAATTGAATGGAACCCGGTACGGGTGTCGCGGCCTTTCGCGGGACTGGCGGCGCTCATCGTAATAGCCCTGACCGGTAGCGGTTACTTTGCGCTCATGAACAACATGGGCGAATCGAGCGGCTTTAAACCGGGACCTGTAGTGACCGTGAATTGGGTTGATCCAAAACCGCAAGACCTACCGAACTTCAAGGACTCTTTGAACGAAGGCGTCGTGGTACCCGTTGGCTATTCGAAAGGTACGATGGAGATCGGGACCGACTGCCGACAGTTGCAAACGTATTTTCCGGATGGCAAGTGCAACCCCAACAAGCCTCTCGAAATGACACCTTCCATAGAGGGCGAGTTGAGAGAAACTCTGTCTGTGGCGGGCGGAGTAGAAGGCAAGATGCGTCTGAAGTCGGAGGATGCAATCTCGGCCACCGGTAATGCGCTCGTGCTGGGAGACGGTCCGCTCCCTGAGCTCGAAAGTCAGGTGCGTACGGCCGCTATGACGACACTTCCCGCACCATACGTCGTCAGCGGGCTTCTGTTGGTAGGTTCTGTGGAGTCTCCACTAATGCCGTGGATAGGCGGCGGCATTGCGGCGGCCGTATTAGTATTGGGTATGGGCTGCTTCATCTCGCTCGTTGACCGGCTATTAGATACCCGCAAACAGCGGCTCCATCTACTCAACCTCGGTATAAGGCCCCGGCAATTGGCTTTTTTCGAAGCTTTTATCTTCGCTTTGCCTTACTCAATCGTCTTCTTTTCCAGTTTCGCTATCGGCCTGCTGGTGTGCTATCTGATCGTTGTCGGACCTATATCCGGCGTGCCCATGCCGTGGAACCCTGTATTTCAGATCGCGCTCTCGGGAGGCGTAGCCGGCATCATAGGCACCGCTAGTGTAGCGATGTTCGGCTCTAGAAGCGTCCAAAAGACCCTTGACTAGCTACTAGAGCCTGTAAGTTAGATGGATGTAAGGGATGCTACCATCAGGAGTAAACTGTAGCACCCTGATTTCCAAGAATGGAAGTTTGCGGTAATCCAGTTTTGTGCATAGGTATGGGGCTTGAGAAGAGCTTTGAGGGATCTGTAGACTTCCCGGAATCCACAGAAACCTCGACGTAAGTTTTGCACTGAGTTCACAAGACGCGTTCATTACTTGGCCTTGTGCCAGTTTGCAACTCAACCCGTATGTTTATTCACTCAGGCTGCATATTTCAGTGCTCTAAAGGAGCGTGGAATTTCCAGATGAGTTTCTGCCAACCTTGGCTCCGCCTATACGTTGCAAGGTTGGGCTCTGTCGCGTTCGTGGTGAAAGCGGTCCGAAATTGCCCGGGAGGCCTGGATGAGAGGCCGATTGCAGCACGGTAGCAACAAATTGCCACCGCTTGACGTCCCTCTGAACGCGCTCAAGAGGCTGATTCGGGGGCCGATTTTCGCCGATCACCAAAAGTACGACAGAGCCCAAGGTTGTATGGTGAGGTTTCGACCGATGGCCGAAAATCGCGATCCTGAACATTGTGGTGAGGTTACTTCTATCAGGGTGTGTTCTTGGTCAACTGTTCTATGTCGATGATGTCTACCTCTCGTCCGAGATGTCTCTTGTAGCGAATAAGTTCATCTTTTGGCATGATCTCAACCTCGACACCGAACACACAAACGCTAGTGGAATCTTCGTACTTGATCCGCTGTGTCTCCCAGCAACCGCTCGCGGCACTGAAATAGCAAGGGTTGGTCGAAGAGTCGCCAAGCTCGATCCACTGTCCGCAGTATTCGATCTTTAAGTAGGTTAGGTCCCATTTATCGTCGGTATGGTGCTCCGGACCCCACATGATGAACGGCTGGACCTCTTCGAGAAGACCCGTCGCTTTGTCGAACGGCACGTATAAGTCGATGTCGACCAAGGGGCGGTGGGCACCGTATGCTTTGGCAGCGAGACCGCCTACGGCTTGGTAAGCGACGCCATGCTGACGTAGCTTCTCGGTGATCCAGGCCAATGCTCGTGAGATGCGCGGCCAGTCCTCCTTGGAATGAGACTTCATCTTCTGTCACTTCCTCTCTAAAGAGCCTCCAGGTAAGGGAACAACGGCACTTTGAGGACTAGAAGAATGCGGACTGCGGGTAGCATCCAGACAAGATTATACGGCAATGCCGGGCCCCGCTGTCCAACAAACGTCCAGTCTCCCAAACGACCGTTTGTGAGGCTCAGGTAGGAGAGCATGAAAAAGTGGGGGCGCCTCCTCGCCCCACAGAACTGTCTTCATCGGACCCTATTGCCGAAACTCTATTTCATCCACCGAACCGGCCGGACGGCGGGATTCGGCTTTTCTACTACCTAACCACCCTGAACACCCAGCTCCTGGTCATCTCGTTACGGCCGTCGGTAGCCAAGATTCTGACGGTATGTCGTCCGTAGGTGAGTTTGCCGCTCGTGCAGGCCAGTCTGTCGGTGGCGCGGTTGTAAGAGAAGGTAGTCTTGCGCTGGCCGTCCATATAGAGCTTTATGTCTCGTTTAGCGAGGTTCGCGCGGTCGTCGCGCACGGTGGCCCTTATTGTGGGGGTACGATCGCGGATCACCGAGCCGGCTGCCGGTCGAAGGCTAGTGATCGTAGGTCTTACGCAGTCCCATATAGTGCAGAACGGTATGTCAATTATGGGAGGAAAAGTTATGCTCTGCTGAGGCTGCCAGTCGGGTCCCCAGTTGTTATCCGGATTGTTCGTAATGCGTTGCTCTGTGCCACCGTCTGCGCCCATCGTGTAGATCTCGCTGTACCTGGCTAGCATACCGACCGGGGCCAGGTCCCTTGTAAAGGCTATCTTTGTGCCGTCTGGTGAGAAGGCGGGGACGAAATCCTTACCAGAGCCGCTGGTGAGGCGTTGTAGCCCGGAACCATCCGCGTTGATCTTGTGGATATAGTTGCCGTGGCTGCCGATACGCATGGATAGAACGAGCTGGTTGCCATCCGGGGACCAGTTGGGGTCCTCTGGATCACCCCCGCCACCGATCCACCTCTCCGTGCGGCTGGAGAGATCCCTGATCTTGAGTTGAGCGTAGCGTCCGGGGAAGTCTCTTACATACGCTATTTCGGTGCCGTCCGGCGACCAAGCGGGAGACTCTTCGCGTACTGAATCCTGGACTATTATCTCGCGCCCCGAGCGATCAGTATTTATGGCGTGAATGTCAGCGTTACCGCTCTCCCAAACTTCATATACGATCCTTGTGCCATCGGGGGAGAACGCTGGAGACGTCGCATTCCCACTTTCATAGGTGACCCGCCGTTGGTTAGAGCCGTCGGAGTTCATTATGAAAACCTCGTAAGTTCCGTCTAGGTTACTATCGAAAGCTATCTCCTCGCCGTCGGGTGAGAACGCCGGATTGCCCTCCCAAGCTGAGTTGTTGGTGAGTTGCCGCACGTCCGTGCCGTCCTTTTCCATGGTGTAGATCTCGGGGTCTGTGCCTACCCCGCCCTTCGTGAACACTATGCGGCCGTTATCTCCCGGAAAAGCGGCCTCCGCCGGCTTTGCGCCAAGAATAATCACCGCCATCGCAGCTACAGCGGTCAAAGCAACTAGCATTAACATCCTGGTGATACCGACTCTACGTTCAACTCCGGTTCTCATCTTCTACTCCTTTTCTCGCTTTCTTTACTGCAAATACATTGTTGTCCCGTAACTTCTCCGTAGCGTCGTGAATCCTCCAGATAGACGACGCTACCAAGAAGGGTTCTGCACATTCGCTATCGTCGCACCCTGAATCGCCAGTTCTTCGTGGCTACGTTACCTGCTGCGTCTTTCGCCACGACCTTGACTGTATGTCGTCTGGGAGCGAGCCGTCCGGTGGTATAGGCGAGCCGATCCGTTGACCGGTTGTAGGAGAAGATGGTCTTGCGGCGCCCGTCCACGTAGAGCTTTATGTTTGCCTTTGCCAAGTTGGTACGGTTGTCTCGGACAGTGGCCTTAATGGTTGGGGTGCGGTCGCGGATTGCCGAGCCGGCGGCCGGACGTAGGCTGGAGATAGTGGGCTCTGTGCAATCCCGGATCAGGCAGAAACCGATTATGGGAGGAAGGGTTATACTGCTTCGGGGCTGCCAATCGGGATTCTCGTCCTCCGCCAAATTGTTGGTGAGATACCGTCGATCGGAGCCATCAGCATCTATGGTAGAGATCTCTATATCACCAGTGCGGGTGGTCGCAAAAACTATCTTCTCACCGTCTGGTGAGTAGGATGGCGAGGTCTCGTAGATATTACTGTAGCTGATCCGCCGCTGGTTGAAACCATTGGCATCCATAGAGTAGATCTGGGACTCGCCGGAGCGACGGCTCTGAAAAACTATCTTGGTGCTGGCCGGAGAGAAATTCGGCCGGGTGTCATTGCTAGGGTTGTTGGTCAGACGCTGTTGGTTAGTGCCGTTGAAGTTCATGGTGTAAATCTCGGAGTTGGCGTGCTCCGGGTCACTCTTGAAGGCTATCTTGCTGCCGTCCGGGGAGACAGTTGGCTGACTATCGTATCCGGTACCATTAGTGAGCGGCCGTTGATTGGTTCCGTCAGCGTTCATGACGTAGATATCGCTGTGTAAATAGCCGCGGACGAAAACTATCTTGGTGCCGTCGGGTGAGAAAACTGGCTGACTATCGTTGTCGTGGTTACTGGTGATCCGCCGCTGGTCAGTACCGTCGCTGTTCATGACGTATACATCCAGACCAGTGTCACTCCTGCGGCTCGTAAAGGCTATCTTCCTACCGTCGGCGGAATATGACGCATACAAATCATCGACAGAATTGTTGGTCAGCTTCCGCACGCTCGTGCCGTCCGGTTCCATGGTGTAAATCTCGCCATCCCCATCCCGGTCGCTATCAAAAGCTATGCGGCCGTTGCTACCAGGGAAGGCTGCCTCTGCCGGCTTCGCACCTAACCAGAGCGCCGCCACCACCGCTACAGCGGCTAGAACTACAAGCGCCAACACCCTGGTGATACCGACTCTATGTTCAACTCCGGTTCTCATTCCGCGCTCCTTTTTCGTCATCTTTATTACAAATACATTGTCGTCCCATAGCTTCTACGCGGCGGCGTCCATATGGAGGGTTCACGGTGACCAAAAGTAGGATTCCGCACATTCGTTATCTCACCACCTTAGAGTTCCAACTCCTCTCCGCCACGGTGCTCGCCGAACCTTGAAGCTCCCGGGGACTTGCCGCGTATAGAGTTCATCTCTCGCATCCTTTTCTCTGTGACTACCGTGGCAGACGCCTCTCAAGTGTCTACGGTTACAAGTGTAGAGAACGGACCTTAATCGGCTCTTAATTCAGGCGGGGTTTCAGCGTCCACGTATACGTATTTTTGGGTGAATTGATCGGTATCTTCGCTTGGAGAAATTATCGTGAGACGAAAAACCCTGGCTATGAGCCTTGTGAGATCAGAGGCTACGGTGCTTGAGCCGCCCGGCTACCTCCCTGCGGGAGTTTACGCCGAGCTTCTTGAAAATGTTCTTCACGTGAGTTTCGACCGTCCGCATGGAGATGACGAGTTCCTCGGAGACCCGGCGGTTGGTAAGACCCTCCGCCACCAGATCCGCTATCTCTTTTTCACGGGGGGTGAGAGGCGCGGCGGGGGCTTCTTCGGCGAGGGCGTAGTCCATGGCTTGTTCCCAGTTCATTAGCTTTCCTGTTGCCTGCTCGGTTTCGAATGCTTCTTCGCCGAGTTTGGCTCGGGCTCTCTCAAGCAGGTGTTCGAACCGGGAGGTGGTCATCAAGGAGAGGCCAACACCGGTAGCCTCGCTCACAGCCTCCACCGCACCCGAAAGGCGGGCTGCGCGAGCCGGTAGTCTGCGGGAGGCCGCTACGCCCGCAAGCCCGTATCCGGCGTGGACGAAAACCAGCCGATACTCGGATCCTCGCGAGAGCTTTAGGCTCTCCCGTAGATGAGCTTCTGCGCCATCGAGATCTTCGTTTCCCAAGGCTACAAAGCCCAGGTTGAAGAGGATCAAGCTAGCATTCTGCGCGTCTTCTCTCCGACGGGCTATCCTCAGCGCCTCTTCGTAGGAGGACGCCGCTTTCTTCAGGTCTTGCTGGCCTATCGAAGCCAGTCCCGTGAATATGTGAACATCGGCCTTTGTGCGAGAATCCTTGAGCTTCGAACCTAGCCTCGTGGCCTCTGCAAGATAGGCTGGAATGGATGCCTGGTTCCTCTCACCGAGCAAAGCAGTGTATCCTAGCCGGATCAGGGCGGTAACTATGCCTTCCTTATCGTCTATCTCCCTATAGACGGAGAGGCTCTCCTCCAGTGACCTCTCGGCGGAATCGTAGTCTCTCTGGAACAGTGCAAGCTGGCCGGCTCCAAATAGCGCCGCCGCCCGGCGACGGCGAGGGCTAGTGTCGGCTGCGGCCAGAGCCCCGTCCAACCATCGACGACCTTCGCTAAGGTAGCCGTGGGTATGCCAGAACATCCACAGTGCGGACGCGAGGCGCAGGGTTAGCTCCGGCTCTCCCGCGTCGAGGAGCCGCCCCAGCGCGGCCCGCAGGTTGTCGTGCTCGGTCTCAAGGCGATTCATCCACCAGGCCTGATCCCGCCCCGTAAGCTCCGGCTCCGCCTCCTCTGCAAGCTCCACACACCAATTCGCGTGCCACCGACGCACCTCCTGTTCTTCGCCGCTTTGCGCGAGTTTCTCCAGCGCGTACTGGCGCACGGGTTCCAGCAGCCGGTGGCGTCCGTCGCGGGATACGACGAGTGACTTGTCCGCCAAGCTCGAAAGGAGATCAAGGATCTCGTGTTCCTGAATGTCATCGCCCGCCACGACCTTCTCGACCGCCTCTAGCGTGAAGCCGCCAGCGAAGACCGACAGCCACCGGAAGAGCCGTTGCTCTCGTTCACTCAGGAGGTCGTGGCTCCAGTCGAGGGCGCCGCGCAAGGTTTGTTGTCGAGGCTCGGCGGTGCGGCTCCCCTTGCTCAACAGGTGCAAAGAGTCTCCGAGCCTCTCGGAGATCTGCTCCACATCCAGCATCCCAACCCTGGCCGCCGCGAGCTCTATGGCGAGCGGGATGCCGTCGAGCTTCCGGCAGACCTCCGCCACGTCCTCCGCGTTCTCTTGCGTGAGTGAGAAGCCGGACCGCCGCCGGGAAGCCCGATCTACGAACAGGCGCACGGACTCGGACTCTCGCATATCCGCTGCGCCGAACTCTGCATCCAGACCGGGCAACGAAAGCGCCGGGACCATCCAGTTTATCTCGCCTCCTATACCTAAGAGCTCCCGGCTGGTCGCCAGCACCCGCAACCGAGGACAGCCGTCGAGGAGGGTTTCTGCCAGGCTCGCCGCCCCTTCTATTACGTGCTCGCAGTTGTCCAGAATCAATAGCGAGCTCTTGTCTCGCAGGGCCATTACCAGCGTCTCGGATAACCTATGGTGCGGCTGTTCGCGCACCCCGAATACCCGGGCGACCGCTTGCGGCACGAGTCCTGGGTCCGTTATGGAGGAGAGCCCCACCAACCATACCCCGTCCGGACAGCCTTCCAGAAGATCCCGTGAGGTCTCCAGAGCCAGCCGGGTCTTGCCGGAGCCGCCTACACCGGTCAGGGTCAGGAGCCGGTTCGTCTTCAGGAGGCGTTTGAGCTCGGAGATCTCACACTCCCGCCCGATAAAGCTGGTTCTGGAGGTTGGGAGGTTGTGCGGGTGCGCGGTTCCCAAGGGCGAGGCTGGTACGGGTTGTACTCCAGCGGATGGAAAGTCGCCCATCCTGATCTGCTTGTAAAGGGCCTTGGTCGTCGGAGCGGGATTTGTTCCTGACGATCCGACAAGTATCTGCGTGAGACGTTCGTACTGACCTAGAGCCTTGTATCGACGTCCCGACAGTGCGTACATTCGCATAAGAGCCGCGTGGGCATCTTCGTGAAAGGGCTCTTCGGCTGTCGCTCTTTCTAGAGCCTCTATGGAGAGCCTGTATTCGCCGCGCTCCTCGTAGAGGGCGGCAAGCTCCACGTAGAGGTCCAGGTGTAGCCCTGCAAGCTTTTTTCGGCGGTCCTCGGCCCATTCTTCGTAGGGGTCTTCCACGAGCAGCTCGCCGGAGTAGGCGTGTAGCGCGTGCCGGTAGTCATCGAGTAGCCCGGTATCATTGGCCGCCGCTACCGCACTCTCGAAAGCGTCCACGTCCGTCCACAGCGCTGCGTCCGGACAGAGGGCGAGGTGCTCGTCTCGAAGTCGGAGGTAACCCGGAAGGCTAGATGATGGGTCCAGTGCCTTTCTAGCGGCGTGGAGTGTGCGGTGCAGGTTGTTGGAGGCCCTAGCGGGATTCAGGTCCGGCCACAGGAGATCCATGACTCGCTCCCGGTGCATCTTGTGCTCCGGCTGCAGAGCGAGAAGCTTGACCAGGCTCGCGCTCTTCGTAAGCCTCCACTGGTGATGCTCTACCGAGCGTGTACCAGCGGAGATTCGGAAGCCGCCCAGCATCCAGATGTGCAGCGCCCCAGGAGCGTTATCCAACGCCTCTACCAGACGCAGGTGTTGCTTGCCCTCGTTCTCTAGCGACCCAGGCACTACCTGTTGGACCTTCCTCACGCGAGCTTTCTCGCGGTCAAGAGACACGGTCAAGAGACAGTTTAGACTAGTGACTAGCGTTACACACTGAAAC
Organism: Rubrobacteraceae bacterium; assembly: GCA_965214475.1. GTDB lineage: Bacteria > Actinomycetota > Rubrobacteria > Rubrobacterales > Rubrobacteraceae > SIRX01. The sequence continues at coordinate 2,328,877 of OZ243953.1, forward strand.
CACCACCGGAGCTTTGGATACGTATGCGTAGATGCCTGTCAGCTAACACTAGGCAAGGCCAGCAAAGAGTTCACTTCTAGCCGAGGGTTTTGTGACACGCTTACTGGCTTGTTCCGTATCTCATAACTCTTACAGCAGAAACAAGGCTAAGAAATCCTCTACACCCAGGAGATAGGCGGCTTAAAACTAAAGTTTCCGGCCAGGGTAGAATGGCCTCCTGGAAACCGCATAGAAAGGCGGTTTTCGTAGCTCTTTTCGTGGAGGGTTTTTGGCCAGGGGTAGATTGAGGGGTGATCGGATGGAGAAGACTTTGAGGGTAGGCCTTTACGCCAGGGTCTCTACTCACGACCAGCAGACGTTGCCAATGCAGCTCTCTGCTATGCGCGAGTACGTGGAGCGTCGAGGTTGGACCGTGAAGGTGGAGGTATCGGAAGTCGGCTCGGGCGCGAAGGAGCGAGAGAAGCGCGAGGAGCTCTTGAAGGCCGCCCGTCGGCGAGAGATCGACGTCATCATCGTCTGGAGGCTGGACCGGTGGGGACGCTCTCTGGTGGACCTCGTCTCGACTCTTGGAGAACTCGGAGACCTGGGAGTAGGGTTTGTCTCTCTCACGGAGGCGTTGGACCTGACTACTCCCACGGGCAGGGCAATGGCGGGCCTTCTGGCGGTATTCGCCGAGTTTGAGCGGGACATTCTCCGGGAGAGGGTAAAGGCTGGAATTGCGCAGGCTCGGGCAGAAGGAAAGCCTCACGGCAGGCCGAAGACGGCCTCGCTATTGCGAGATCAGGTCGAGGAGATGTATGAGGCGGGTATGAGCAAGTCGGAGATTGCCCGCAGGCTCTCCATTGGCAGGACCAGCGTCAGGCGCATGCTGGAAGAGGATGGCGGTATGCAGGCTGCGGATTTCGAGAGCACGGAAGTAGAGAAGAGAAGGCGGTGAAGAAGTTAAAGTTTCGGCTGCAACTCGTGGCCGAAGAAGAGGAGGAGAGCGCGGAAGAGGTGGTAGAGCTTGCGGTGCTGGAGAAGGACTGCGAGCGGCTGGAGCAACTCGGTCTTACCCTGGCGGAGTCGAAGGAGATCTTGGGGACGTTGCAGCAACACGTTCTCCAAAGGCAGGCAGCCGCGTTCGTGGCCGAGAGACGATGCTGCCCAGAGTGCGACCGGCGGCTCGGGCTCAAGGGCCACCATAGCATCATCTTCCGCACACTCTTCGGCGATGTCACCCTCGACAGCCCCCGCCTTCGCCACTGCCGCTGTGCCTCCCGTAGAACCTCAACATTCAGTCCACTGGTCCATCTATTCACCGAGCACACCTCTCCGGAGCTACTGTACCTACAGACCAAGTGGTCCTCTCTGATCTCCTACGGGATGACGGCGAAGATGCTAAAGGACGTGCTGCCCGTAGACGAGAAGATGAGTGCAGCCACGATCAGGAACCACGCCCTGACCATTGCCCGCCGCTCCGAGGAGATGCTTGGCGAAGAGCAGTTCTCGTTCATAGATAGCTGTCCGAGAGACTGGAAAGAACTGTCCCGTCCAGACGGACCGATGACGGTTGGTATTGACGGCGGGTACGTGCGGGACTGGAACAACAAGAAGAGCAACTTCGAGGTCATCGTCGGCAGGTCAGAGATTTGGGAAGGCGACGCCAAGAGATTCGGCTTTGTCCACGACCACGACGACAAACCCAAGCGTAGGCTCTTCGAGATACTTCAGTCCCAGGGCATGCAGATGAACCAGCAGATCACCTTCGTCTCCGACGGAGCAGATAACGTCCGGGACCTGCAATTCTATCTCAACCCCCATGCCGAGCATGTGCTGGACTGGTTCCACCTGACCATGCGCGTCACCGTCCTCGACCAGTACGCTAGGGGCGTCGCTCGGTTGGACGAGAAGCTGGGAGAGGAGATCCGCGAGGACCTCCAGAGGGTGAAGTGGTACTGTTGGTACGGCAACGTCTATGAGGCGCTGCGGCACATCCGCTTCATCGAGATGGACGCCGAGACACTCCTCTACGAACTCGAAGAAACCCATCCCGCAGGAGATCACCGCAAACCCAAAAAGCTGCTGAAGGCCATCGGAGAGTTCAGGAGCTACATCGAGAGCAACGCTTCCATGGTTCCCAACTACGGTCAGAGGCGTCGCTACGGAGAAGCTATCTCCACGGCCGCCGTCGAGTCTACAGTGAACGCCGTGATCAACAAACGCTTCTGTAAGAAGCAGCAGATGCAGTGGAGTAAAGAGGGGGCACACCTCTTGCTCCAGAACCGAACCAGGTCGCTTAACCGGGAGTTGGCAGATACCTTCCGACAATGGTACCCGGAGCTGACTTGTGAGGACGGCGAGAAGGAAGAGGAGCCGGTCCGGGCTGTTGCCTAAAGCCGCGCATGTCCTTTGAGTAAGGCATTGACCTGTCTACGATCAAAGGCCTCTGGGTCGAAGTCCCTACCGAGGGTCTCTTGAGCTTGTTGACGCTCGTGATCTCTGAACGGACTCCTAGCAAGATGCAGCAGTTCTTGGTAGGTCCACGGTCCTCCGCAGTCTTCCGGTGGACATGCCCGCTTACCGCCGATACAGTTCGGAGAGCTCTTGCTTGGCTTCTGCTCCAAGACCTTTTCTAGCCGCACCTCATGCTGCCAGAAGTCGCCGAAGTCGTAAGTGTATAGAAGCCGCTGCCGCGGGCGGAGACCCAGGTCGGAAAGGGTAGTGTCGTAGTCTTCTCTCGTAAGTCCCGCACCGTAGGCGTGACCGTATTTCCTGCCATTTATGGAGAAGATCCAGAGATGGTAGCCCTCCCATCCCATCGAGATCTGGATGATCTCGTGTAGGTCGACCAGTGAAGTATTGTCGCTTACCAGCAGTCGCCTCCAGATCATCGGGCTGATCTCGCACAGGAAGACCTTCAGTTGGTAGATCCGTGTCAAGGAAGCTATTGTCGACTCGTCCACGCAGACATTCTACGCTTCAATGAGCCCCAGCTTTTTGTTGCTCTCCACTATTCGGTACAGGGATAGTAATCGAACCAAAACCAACGATGTTCATAAAAGTTAACATTACCCTTTGAAAGGTAGAGACTAAACTGTACCCGGGGAGCGCAGCGGTTTTTCTCTTTGTCCGGCTTCGAGGTCGAAGCGGTATCTTCCGTAGGGGTTTATGTGGGCGTACCTCACGGGCGAGAGGTGGGCGAGGTCTGCCTCGTTGACCGCATAACCTTCGCTCCTTAAATCGTCGAGGATGCGATCGTAATAGACGGTATTCCAGGCGATTACGGTATCTACCAGGAGGGAGAGGCACAAGGCCTGGTCGGTCTGCTCGTCTGGGAGGCGTTTGCGGATGTTGCCGTCGTTGGCGAAGAAGAGGAAGTCTTTGAGGGCGCCGAGCTCTTCTCCCTTGTTGAGCTGGCGGTTTACCCGCTTACGGAGGTCTAGGTCTTCTGCGTAGCGGAGGATGAAGAGCGTCTTCTGGAGGCGACCGTACTCTTGTATGGCGCGTACGAGGCCGCTCTTGCGGGGCTTGGCCTGCAGGCGGCTCACGAGTAGGGAGGCGTCGGTGTAGCCGAGCTTCAAGGAGCCGGCCACCCGCAGGATGTCGTCCCAATGACTCAGGATGAGCTTCTCGTTTATCTTCCCGTCGAGGAGGCGCTTTGCAAAGGCCTCGGCGCGGGGTCCTTCCGAGGTGGCTACTCCCTCCATGCGGTAGAGACGCTGGTCGGAGAGGTCCCGGATGCGGGGTGAGAATCGTAAGCCTAGTACCGCGAACAGACAGAAGATCGTCTCGGTGAACCCGTGAGTATCGACAGTATGTTCCAGGATGGGCAGGTCGGTCTCGTTGCCGAGGATGCCGTCTAGCACGTAGGTTGCGTCCCTGACCGTCGAGGGGATGACCTTTGTACCGTACTGTGAATACTGGTCGCTGGTCCAAGAGTAGTGGGTGACCCCACGCCCGTAGCCGTAGTAGCGGGTGATGGCTCTGGCGTTTCTTGCCTTGACGTCCACGGCGAAGCGCTGGCCGTCGGAGGAGGAGAGTGTTCCGCCGCCCCAGTACGCGCTCAAGGGAAGGCCGTGATGGAAGTTCACCGCCGCAGCTACGGCGTCCTGTAGGGTGTCTTCTCTGAGGTACCAGGTGGAGGCCCAGGCAAGCTTGCGGTAGGAGAGGTCCGAGAGCTCGGCCATCCTGACGGGACCTATATTGGTGGCCTGCGAGAGGATAGCGGCGAAGAGGTGTACACGCAGGTCTGGGGTGCGGGGTTCGGCACCGCCAGCGTGGGTGAAGAGTCTCGAGAAGCGGGTCCAGCCGTCGGCTTCGACGAGGAGGTCGGTGAGCTCTATTTTCGGCAACCTCGCGGAGATCTCCTCACCGAGTTCTATAGCGCTCTCGGGCAGATCCTCACTCGGGTCCCGGTCGAAGAGGAGCTTGCCTTCCTGCACCTTTACCGTGGCGCCGCGGGAAGCCGCCCTACGGAGCCTACCCAGCACCTCGTCCATCTCCTGCCGGAGGCTGTCAAGGTGCTCGGCGCCATTTGAAGGCGTACCGGTCTGAAGACCGACCTCGGCGCGGAGGGCGGGCCAGCGCTCCTCGGTTATAAGGAAGCTCTGTGGGTCCAGGTAGCGCCTCGCGCCCTCGACCCATACGTCTCCTGAGCGCAAGGCGCCGCGTAGCTCCCAGAGTAGGCACAGCTCCCAGTACCGGCGCTCTATCCGGCCGTTCGCGTCGACCACGTGCGGCAACCACCGGGTGGGAACGAAACCCACGGGCGCCCCATCCGGCACCGCCCGCCGGCCCGCCGCGTCACACGCCCGTAACTCCTCGACGGCTTTCAGCAAGGGATCATCTGGGCGGTTCGAGTGGAAGCGGAGGGCGGAGATAAAGCGTGAGGAGAATTTCCTGACGTAGGAGTAGCGCGCCGCGAAGAAGTCCAGGTGGTTGTCGTCGGGTGGGCGCATCAGCCTCTCGGCTTCCTCGACGGCTTCCAGAAGTCGCCCGGGTAGGCCGACCTTCTCGTGGATCGCCCTACGCACCGCATCGTCCTCGACCGTGGGGTCGAGCAGGACGAGGGCCATATCCCGGAAGAGTGCGACCTTCTCGTTGGTTGCCCGGGCCGCGTTCTTGCGGAACTCCTCTAGCTCTCTTCTCGCCCGGGCATCGGCGTGCGCCAGGCAGGCGTCAAAGAGGTCTATCGTCTCGTCTGTAAGCTCTGCATGGGCTTCCGACAGAAAGGCGACGAGTATGGAATACCGTCTCTCGGGGAGGAGCCTTTTTAGGGCCTGGTTGGTGTAGCGGCGGCCGAGGCCGGCGAGGAAGCGAAGACGGTTGGGGTTGATGCCGGACACGTCGAAGCCGTCGGCGCCGAGTTCCCGCAGATATGAGAGCTTCTCTAGCTGGTTTACGATCGCCTTCGGGGTGTTGGAGGTCGAGCCCTCCTTGAGCCAGGCATGGCGGGTGCGAGCCGGGCCGCGGGCCGGTGAGAGTGCCGGATCTACATCCAGAAGCTCGTCGAGCTTCTCCTTCATTCGTACGCTGAGGATGCCGGAGAGCGCCCTGTAAGTCTCTACGTCGGTGCGCTCTCTGGCGGCCGCCACCATCCTCTCCAGGCGCGAGACGCGGGGCCTGACTATTTTCCCGGCCTTGAGCTTCTCGGCCGCCAGGCGTACCAAAAGCGACGGGTCGTCGTGCTCCAGCGCCCTATCGACCAGCCAGCCGAATAGGTCCCGCAGATCACCGTCCGTCGGCCTCCGGTAGCCGAGGTGGGCGTAGATCCTTCCCAGGTGGTCCGTCTTCGTCTGCTCGCGCTCGGGATAGCCGGCGAGGATGTCGGGAGAAAGGCCGAGCTGCCCGGAGACATACCACAGGGCGTTCTCCGGACAACTAGAGAGGTCGTCCGGACAGAAACCCAGGTACCGGACGGCGCACAGGGCAAGGATGAAGCCGAGCCGGTTGGCCGGCGCGCTATTGGCCGGGATTACCGCCCGGTCAGGGCCCGTGAGGCTAAAGAAAGCGTACATGTCCTCCGCGGACACTTCCTTCGGGAACCCCGATAGCCGCTCCCTCTCGGCGTCCGTCAGCAGGTCTACCGGCATCCTTCGTAGGTTCCTCTCGCCAGACGGTCTCTACTCAGCGAACAGTAGTTACAAAACTACTGGGCGTCGAGTACCAGCTTACGCGCGTACCCAGTTCGTAAAGGCTATCGTTGTCCCTCACGCGATCGGGGAGGTAATAGGAAAGCCGCTGTCGTAGGTAGCACTGTCCAGGACAGGACTGCCGCAATTACAACGGTGGCCGCAAAATATTCCTCATGTAGCGGATAGGATAGTGGAAAGATGCACACCGCCATAACCGCCAGGGTGACCCATATCAACTTAATGATCTGCCGAAAAGTTCCTTGACTACCGCCAGCCAAGTAAAGCCGGTAGAGAACGGCCGACCAGGTGACCACTATGGCGGGGAAAGCGTATACGGCTACGGGCAGCAGAGAGATCGTGAAGAAGTAAAACACAAGAACAACGAAAGGGAAGTAGACGATAATCGAGCTTACGATGCCGACTCTGAGACTGGCACCGAGTACCAGAGCTAGCAAAGCGCTTAGCAACGCTACAGTAAGAGGCAACAAGAGGAGCGCCAGAAACCACTCCCGCCCGCTGATGTCCTCCGCATAAGCGGTTGATAGGAAAGAGCCAGCCTGCCTACCGAGATAGACGACATATAAGAAGTACAGCGCGAAGGCGGTACCAGCTACAACTCCGGCTCCTAGAGCTAGCGCCGAGCGTCTATAGCATGCCACAACTCGGACTCCTCATTGCGCCGATGTGTCTGCTACAGAGTAGTAGCACGGGCTTTTTCTCAACTTCTCCGCAGCAACTCATTGATGCGAGGGCTTACAGGGGCAATTTCCAATCGAATCCTCCTTGTGACTTTTTATGGAAGAGTACCGGGAGGCCATACTCCCGGTACTCCGCATTACTTTGGCTACCCTCCTCACGGCCTTACTCTAGGATTCACAATTCTTCACAGTGTCCCCAGCGTCCGCCTGGCAAGCATCTGTTTCCGGCCCACCGTCCACAGTGTCGTTGCCTCCTACACCGTCCCGGCCGTCAAGGGTGTCGTTACCCGACCCGCCTTCTAGGACGTCTATGCCACTCCCGCCGTTCAGCCGGTCTGCGTCCTCCTCTCCTGCTAGCTGGTCCTGTCCCGCACCGCCGCTTAGAGTGTCGGTACCTGGGCCGGCGTACATGACGTCTACGCCGTTGCCACCTTTCATGGTGTCCTTGCCGCCGAGGGCGCAGATCACGGCGTCGCCTGCCGTGACCTGTAGGGCGTCGTTGCCTTTAGTGCCGGTTCGCGACGCTTTGCCTGGAGCTAAATGTTTCGGCTTCTCAGCGCAGTGTCCCATTCAGGATCGCACTCTCGAAGTCCGCTCCTTCCTGCATCGCTCCTTTCAGGTCTGCGCCTGTAAGATCCGCTCCTCTGAGATCAGCGCGGGAGAGATCTGCACCGGAGAGGTTCACTCCCCACAGGTTGGCATCTTTGAATATGCAGTCTCTGAGATCCGCGTCACGGAGATCCAGGCCGGCGAGGTTGGCACCGGTGAGGTCTAGCTCCTGGAATTCCGCACCGGAGAGTCTCGCGCCGCGAAGATCCGCGCTGCGGAGGTTGGTATCTATCATCTCGGCTTCCGACAGGTCCGCACTGGAGAGGTTTGCGTTTACCAGTACAGCGAGGCTGAGGTCGGATCCTGCAAGGTTCGTGTTAGATAGGTCCGCGCCGCTCAGGTGAGCTTCTTGTAGAGAGACGCCGGAAAGCTCCAGACTGCTAAGGTCGCAACCCTCCAGGTTCGCACCTTGGAGGTCTTGTGCTCCCCCGACGTTGAGCGCTTTCTGAATGTCGGCTCCTCTAAGGTCGGCCCCGGCGAGGGTGGCGCCCGCGAGATCGGCGCTCGCGAGATGTGCCCCTCGTAAGTCCGCGCCGTGGAGGCTAAACCCGGCAAGCTCTAATCCTCTAAGGTCCGCTTCTCTCAGGTCTGCGCCGTCTAATACAGCCCGCAAGAGCTTCGTATTCCTCAGATCGGTATGAGCTAGTAGAGCCCCTTCCAGGTATGCATCGGAGAGATCCGCGCCGTCAAGGTTCGTCCGGTAGAGGCTGGCACGCGCGAGGTTGGCCTCACTCAGGTCAGCACCGCGCAGGTTCGCCCCGGTCAAGTTGGCCTCGGCAAGTTCCCTGCCGCGTAAGCTCGCCCCCTGGAGGTTCTGGTTTTGCAGGTTCGAGCCGTTCAGGGCTGCTATGGAGCGCTCCAGAAGGGCACCCGTATCTAGTGGAATGCTCGCCGGACTCTCGGTAGATCGTAAACTTCCCGTTGATTCCTCATCAGGAAAGCTAGAAGGCGAATCGTCTTCCAACTCGGCTTTCATCTTTAGAGCTATCTCGTACCAATCCCAATAATCGAATCCGCCTGTGGCCGACGGTGTGATGCTACGGTCCTTACGTATCATGCTCTCTAGTTCCTCGATCACTGTGGACACACCTTGCTTATCGCCTCTCATCTTAGTGCGGGCTAGGCGACCTACCATGATACCTCTTTGCCAGTAACTACTATCTATGCTTTGAAGACGGGCACCTACGGACTCAGCTTCTTCATAGCGGCCCAAATGGAAGCACGTTTCTGCCAGAGAAGACAAAGCAGGAGGCAAGGAAACGTTGCCGGGAGCTAGAGGCGTATAGGCAAAGGATCGTAATCTTTCGTAGGCCGCCTCCAGGTGCTGCTTAGCCACAGCGGGATGCCCGGCCAAGCGGTAAAGATTGCCGACTCTGCTGGGTTTGTAGGGTCCCTGCTCCTCTAGTAGACAAGCTGCCTCGGCAAACTCCTCAGATGCCTTCGGGTCACCCAGCCAGTGCAGGGAGCGAGCAGCGCCTTCTTTAAGTCTGGAGTTGTCAGGGTAGAGTTGCAGGAGATGTCGAATCTCCTGCAACTCTTTGCGCAGCTTTTTCTCATTGAGTACCTCAGTCATGCAGTAGCTCCCTAACGCGGCACCGGATCTTATGAACTACCAAGCTATTGTTCCACGTTAATCGTATATACTTTCGTTCCCGTCACTCCCCTGTATCCTGATTCAATGTCGGTGTAGCCTACCTCTCTGACGGCTGTATCTATGTCGCCGAGCTTGGTGCCCCCTTCTCCGTAGCCAATAACTACGGCCTTATATGTTCTCTTCTGCCTGACGACTTCGTCCAGTAGCTTACCTGCCTGCTCAATCTCTGGATTTTCTGCCCGGAGCATTTTGTTAACGTAACGGGAACCTGAGTTCTTTTCTAACCACTGCCAGAAGGGCTGATGATATCCTTCCGCCATACTAGTCTTTAAGAGTGTGCTATTAACGGAGAGAGGTTTATCCTTTATGGAGCTACTCTTCACTTCTATTATTGCAAGTTCGCTGGGATTAGACGGATTCCCTTTTATAGCTACTATATCCGGTCCCTGCTTTATACGCAGCGATTCAGTGCGTTTAGTGTTTGGAACCTTCAACGTGACCGGTTTGTTGCGACCGACGTATAGCATCCGGTAGCCCTCAGACTCCAGAAGATTCACCGCACCTTCGACAGAATAGGCTTCTACAAGGTTGACCCGCGACCTATCCAGCTTCGCTTTGCTCCAGTTCTCGGCGTTTTCGGTTTTTCGGGTTACCTCGTTCCACTCGCGGCTCGTGTAGAGCTTTTTGTTTAGTTGTGCGCCGTTGCTCAGGCTCTCGCGTATGATACCCGGATCGTTGCGGGACTCGGCCAGATCTTTGATCGTCTGCTCGGCGTCTTCGCCTGGCATGGTCTGGCGCAGCGCCGCCAGGATGTCGTCTCCCCACCCTAGCTCGTAGAGGACCCTAAGCGTCAGATCTTGCCCGGTTGTCAGTTCCCCGACCTGCGAAGAGACCGCCTGCATGAAGGCGTTTGCTGCCGACCAGCGTGCTACGTCTTCTTTTAGATCCTCGTTCCAGGAGACGAAGGTGTTTATTATGTCGGCAATCGCGTTGGCTTTATCCATTGGAGTCGGAGAGGCCCCACCTATCAGGCTCACCAGGGCACTCTCTAGATCGCCCTCACCGAGTGCTATATCAGCATCCCGCAGGCCTGCAATTAACGACAAGGCCGGGGTTAAGTTGGAAGCTATCCAGCCTTCTAGATAGCCGAGGCTCCGTAGAGTTTCACTATCCAGCCTACCCTGGTTGGCGAGATCCTCGCCGTTCGCGCCGTTGTTCCAGCCGATGGCTGTGTCTTTGATATTTTCCAGACCCACTCTGTCTGGGTAAAACGGATCCGAACCTTGCTCGAGCTCTTCCGCATCCTCTAGGTCGTCGTTGTCGGGATTAGAGTCCAAAGGATCGAAGTTCTCCGCTAATTCCGTTGCGTCGTCTACACTATCCCCATCGACATCGGCCAGGTTCGGGTCAAGGCCCATGTTGGAGTCTTCGAAATCCCCGAGCGTATCACCGTCCGTGTCCGCACTGTCAGGGTCGGTGGAGAGTGGATAGTATTCTCCAAACGTTCCCTCAGAAAGCTCGCCAGCCTCCTCGCCGTCGGTCAAGCCGTCACCGTCGGTGTCAGTATCCTCGGGGTCACTGGTAAAGAAGGTGCCGTTGCCGGCCCGGAAGCCGTTTTCCTCGATAAAGTCGGTAAGGCCGTCGGTATCAGTGCCATCGTCCTCACCGGGGGCGCCATCCGGATCCTCGGCTATCCTCCTAAAGACTTCCGGCAGGTCCTCGGCGCTGGTTACCGGATAGTAGGCACCGCCCGTACCCTCTGCTATGGAGCGCAAGAGACCCTCGTCCGCACCGTTGCCGAGCCCTATGGTGTAGATCGTTATGCCGGCCTCTTTGGCCTGTCGGGTGAGCGAGCTGTTATAAGAGCCCTGGCCGTCTGTAAGGAGTACCGTCGCTTTCAGGTGCTCGGGGTCTCCGTTGTCGATGAGCTCTCGGTTGGAGAGTGCTATTGCCCGTCCTATGTTGGTGCCGCCGCTAGAGTTGACCCGATCAACGGCGGCCTTGGCTGCCGGATAGTCCGCGGTTAATGATTGGTAGAGCCTGGCGTAAGAGTCGAAGTCCACCACCCCTACCCGGTCACCCTCTATCAGGGCGTCGATGAAGCTCTTGGCCGCCGTCTTGCGGTAGCCCTGTCGGTCATTGGAGCGCATACTCCCCGAGGAGTCGAGGTTCAGCATGACGTCGAGGTTCTTCAGGTCCGGGTCGTTAGGGTCGCTTTCGTCGCGACCTCCACCTCCGGAGCCCATGTCCTTCTGCCAGACGGCTTCCCAGGTCGGGATGTGGAAGAGTACGAAGGTGGTGAAGTGGTCGGTGTCGGCCCAGGCGTAGCCCTCCTCTACGTCGACGCCGCCCTCGTTGAAGGGCAGGAAGGTCTTCTGTCCCTCGTCGAAATACATAATTTGTAGGTTCTCGTAGTCTTCGTTGGGGACCCGTGAAACATCGAAGGGTATCTTCACCCGAGCTTTATCGAAGTCCTCTCCCGAAGTAATGTCCACGGCCTTTGAAAGCTGGCCGGGCATATCCTGAAAAGTTTCGTGCTCGGAGAGGTCTTGGAAGTCGACCCCGGCGGCCACGTCTCCAATGCCGATCATCTGTACAGCGACTTTAGCCTCGTTGGCCCCCGTATCGCCGTTCATTTGAGCTTGTGAGGTGTAAACCTCTAGACCGTCCTCGGTGCCGTCCGCGTCGGAGTCTGGATTACGCGGGTTAGTGCCCAGACGACGTTCGGAGTCGTCTTCGAGGCCGTCCGCGTCGGTGTCTTTTTTGGTTGGGTTGCTGCGGAACTCGGCTAGCTCGAAGCGGTCGTTGAGACCATCGCCGTCAGTGTCGGCCCTTAGGGAATTGGTTCCGGCTTCTATCTCCCGGCGGTCGGTTAGACCATCTCTGTCCCGGTCCATGTTTTGGGGATCAGCCCGGGTAGGGTCGGTACCCGTCTTGTAGAGCTCTTCACCGTCGGTAAGCCCGTCGCTGTCGGTATCTGCCTTAGCGGGGTAGGTGCCGAGGCGTTTCTCCTGCCAGTCCAAGAGATCGTCGCTGTCAGAATCGAAACGTTCCCAGAGGTCGTCTATAGTAATGTCGGTCAGGCTCCAAGCCTTCTTATAAAACCGGATTGCGTTAACGGCCTTTCCCTGAGAGGCCATCCTGTCGCCCTTCGCAAGCTCCTGCTCGGCGCGCTTTAGGCTTTTCGCTGCTTTCTTTGGTAGATCGTCGCCGAATAGGTCGGTAGCGCCTATGACCTCGGTGGTTATGAGGCGGTTGGCGCGGTAGATCTGCTTGAGAGCGTTTCGGGCCTTACCTTTCGTATTACTGTCAACCTTTGGATCGGAGAGCATCTGTCTGAGCCGTTTAGCGGCCTTTAGATCATGCTCGAAGGCCGAGCCATCTTCGAGAAAGTTATCCGAACGAAAGGTACCGTCTACGGAGGCCTCCAACTCCTTTAGGATGTACTCCTTGCGCTGGTCCTTGCCCGGCGGGGTCACGTCCGGGTCCGGGTAGTCCATCGACTCGACGATCCGGATAGCCTCGATCTTCACTCCCTTGGCGCTATCAGGAGCGCTCAGACCATCTAGGTCTATCCTGTTAGGAGAGCCGAAGCGCTTCCCATCAGCCAAGGCACTATCCGACGCCTCTCCCCGCTGTTGGGCCTGAGCCGAAGAGACTGTAAGTGTTAGCGCTAAACAAAAAAGGACTACCAGTACAGTAAGTACCACGGCACGGATTCTCGGCGCACGGCGGCCCGAGCTATCTCTCCCGTCCAACACATTTCTTCTGAGTACTCCGAGACCCCGGTTCAATATATTCTTCCTTCCCCTAGAGCCGCTTCGACCAGCCCTCTTTAATCTCTCTGGTGATGACTTATGCAAGCATTGTCGACCCGGTGAGCGAAAAACTTTAACAAAGCTTCAGCGAAGGCCAATATTGCTGACCGGCGTTGCTGACCTCGTAGAGTCAACTGTTGCCGAGGTATCAAAAAACGGGTGCGAGAATAGGTCTCCGAGATTGGCTTATGTATGCGGTTTTCAGCTACCTTTTCGGCTCTATCAACAAACGGGTGGTTTTTGACACCCTTTTTACGGTCTCCGGACACCCGATAGATATGGGGTTTTCAGAGGGCCGAATTCGTACCCCCTTTTTGACACCCTTGAATTGATACGCCATGTCGTTTGTACGGTGTTACGGATTGCCCCTGGTGCCAGCTTCCCCGTCACAGGGCCGTATAGCGGAGAACTTCGCAAGATGCGTTGGGTGAGGCGGTTGGCCGGGGAAGGGCCACGAGAGAGTGAACCACGGTGTCAAGGTCCAGGTGTTCAAATCCGGCCGGAGCTTAGCGTAGGATCTTGCGCGACTGCTGATACTGTTGGCGAATTCGTTAAAGGCGCCAAAAGGAAGACGAAGCCTGATCTTTCCGGGTTCGACAATGGCTTGGAAACGGCGCCCAAATCCTCCCTCGAAGCTCGCCAGCAGTAGCCAAAGTTAACAAGAGACAAAACTCTCACTAAGAGACAAAACCCTCGCTTCGGTTTGAAAACCAAAGTGAGAAACAAGCGACAGCCAGCAAAAGCTCTACCACCATTGCGAGCAGAATGCCAAGACCTGCAAAGCCGCGAACAAGCTCGAAAGCACCTAACACCAAAAGGCCTAGCTGTGCCGTACCAATACCTAAGATAACGGCTTGCCTGGCGTTAGAGTGCTCAGCATTTCGGATTACACAAGCTATAACGGCATATCCTAGAAAAAGCATGGCAGCACGGCGAGCTAGGAAATAAGCTGAGGCATTGCCCTCAACTTCAAACAACATGAAAACCAGTTGAGGTGCTAAAAGTAAAGTGATGAACAGCAAAAAAGAGATAATAGAAGACACAATACTCAAGGTACGGAATCTAATCACCCAATCCCCTCCTTACGTTGTCCAAAAGCAATCACACTAGATACAGCCATTCTTAACGCAAGGCACATGACTACAAACTATACTGTAAAGTGGAAGCCCCGCCAACAATCATGGGTTCTGTCGCTTTTCTGATACCGCTGGCGAATTCGCTGCGGCTCACACATACTTACGTTAACGTCGCAAATCCACCGTCCTGAAGAGATCATGTGTCTGCACCCTCGTCCCGTAGATCCGGTCCCCGAAGAAACCTGAGTACGAATAGCAAACGATACTGTTAGCGAATTCGTTTGCGGCGTCGCATACTGGCGGGAGGAGCCCAAACAGCCGACCCCCCGGAGGAGATCATGTCCCTGCGTCCCGAGCCGATCCGCCCCGTTCCCGAAGAAACAACTCGCGTAGCCCGGGCCGCATTCCCCAAAGGCAATGCCTTCATGCGGATGCGCGACGAGCTCGGAGTTATCTGGGAGGATGAAGACTTTAGCGGCCTCTTCCCGAAGCGTGGGCAACCGGCCCTGGCACCGTGGAGACTGGCTCTGGTGACCGTGATGCAATTCGCCGAGAACCTCTCAGACCGGCAGGCCGCCAACGCGGTCAGGGCGCGTATTGACTGGAAGTACGCCCTGTCTCTAGAACTTACCGACCCCGGCTTCGACTTCTCTGTGCTCTCTGAGTTCCGGACTCGTCTGGTGGAAGGCGAGGCCGAGCAACTCCTTTTGGATAAGATGCTCTCTCGCTTCAAGGAGCGGGGCTGGGTCAAGGCCCGCGGGCGCCAGAGGACCGACTCCACCCACGTCTTGGCCGCCGTTCGCGTCCTCAACCGTCTCGAACTCGTGGGCGAGACGCTGAGGGCTGCCTTGAATACCCTGGCGGTAGCCGCTCTCGAGTGGCTGGGCGAACTCGCTCCTGCTGAGTGGTTCGAGCGCTATAGCCGCCCCGTGGACGAGCATCATCTCCCGAAGGGTATCGCGGCACGCAAGGAGTATGCGGAGGTTGTAGGTAGGGACGGGGTGAGACTCCTGTCCGCCGTGGATGGCGAGGATGCTCCAGCCCAGCTCAGAGAGTTGCCTGCCGTCGAATGGCTGCGAAGAACCTGGGAGGATCAGTACCATATCGGAGAAAGAGAGGCGCGCTGGCGAGAGGCTGGAGAGCTGCCACCGGCGGGCGCTCGCTCTGGCTCTCCTTACGACCCCGATGCACGCTTTGGCAACAAACGCTCTACGACCTGGACCGGCTACAAGATTCACCTCACCGAGACCTGCGACAAAGATGAGCCTCACCTCATTACACGAGTAGAGACCACCCAGGCCCATCTCTCCGACGTCGCATAGACCAAGCAGATCCACGAAGATCTCGCCCAGCGAGGCCTCCTACCTGGGAGCACATAGCTGACACAGGCTTCGTGGACGGAGAACTGCTGGTCAAAAGCCGGACTGAGTATGGGGTGGAGTTGCTCGGCCCAGTGAGACCAAACGTGGGTTGGCAGGCCAGGATCGAGGGCGGCTACGACATAACCCGTTTCGAGGTCGATTGGGAGGGGGAAAAGGTCATCTGCCCGGAAGGACAAACCAGCAGATCCTGGTCGCCGAAGGTAGACAAGTGGGGCAACCAGGCGATCCAGGTAAAGTTCTCCCGCACCGTGTGCGGGAAGTGCGAGAGCAGAGCGCTTTGCACCCGGGCCAGAAGAGATCCACGCACCCTTACCATACGCTCCAAGGAAGAGCACGAACTCATCCAGTCGGTCAGAGCCAGACAGGCTACGGCCGAGTGGAAGGAGAAGTACAACAAACGAGCGGGCATTGAGGGAGTATTTTCGCAAGCCGATCGACTCTGTGGGCTGCGGTGTGCCCGCTACCGGGGTGTTGATAAGGTCCAGTTTGAGCACGTAATAACCGCTGCGTCGCTCAACTTGGTGCGGATGGTTCAGTGGTTAAGAGGGGTGCCTCACGCGAAAACTCGCACCTCCCGATTTGCGGCACTGAAAACGAGTCCGGACCTGTGCTGAGGAATTCGCCAACAGTATCGACTGCTACTCAGACTCCGACTCTGGAAGAGCTGGAGTATGGATAAGGATGAAGGTGGGGAGGAGCTACGTTCGGCCACGATCATCACCACAGAGCCAAATGAGGTAGCCGCCGAAATCCACAACCGTATGCCCGTAATCCTGCCGCCGGAGCTCTACGATGCCTGGCTGGTTCCCGACAATGACGATCGTGAGGAGTTGCTCTCGATGCTCGCTCCTTACCCTGCCGAAGAGATGGAAGCCTATCCGGTGAGCCGGCGCGTCAACAAACCGGCGAACAATGATCCAGGCGTGCTTGAGCCGGTCTAGCCAGCCGTGTAGGGGTACTGCCAGAGTCAGTGAGTGGAGCGGCGATGATTTTACAGTCCAGTGATTTTCGGGTCGAGGTCCAAAGGCTCCGGCTCGGACACCTCGACGCCCCCGAACTCCGGGTCGGCCGGGTTGATGAGATAGTTGTGCTGTCCCCTGACCGTCACACTCGGGACCCGCAAGGCCAGCGATCGTCCCTCAGAAAGCCACTTATCCCCGATCTCCTTCAGAAATGACGGCGCGGGATAAGCCCGCCACCCGTCCGGCAAGGACGAGACAGATAGCGTCTCGATCGAGGCTTCTTCCAGGGTAGCGGAGACTACTACGAAAGCGTCGAGAACTGTTGGGTCTTCAACGTGTACGAGTTGTTCTAGTACCGCGAGCGAGATGCTCTCTGAGGAGTATACGACCGCCCGGCCCTTGCTATTCCAGCGGCCACCGTGGATGCGGGCGCCATCACCGCTGTACGAGGTGTCCGCATACCTCGGCGCGCAGATACGCCACGTCGTGATCACACGCAGGTACACATGCTGATGGTAAACAAGAGAGTCTACCCGGCTCTAGGACAGGACGCCATGTTCGACCCGCCCTATGAGGTCTACGACCTCCTGGGCGCCCACATCCACGCGCGAATAATTCAAAGGCGACTCGCCTCCAAGCGCGACCTTCGGCGTTGAGAGCCAGTGCTTTGCTTTTTCTAGATCTCCCCCGAAAAGACCGAGCGCCATCCCGTAAACCCGTGAGAGCCTCAGCACTCTGTCAGATTCATCGGCGTGGAGCCTACCCTCCCGTTTGCGGCGGCTCAATGTGCGGGGGTTGATCTGGACGAGGCCAGCCATCTCACCCGCGCTCAGCCCGACATTTTCTCCAAGATTCTCTACAACCCAGTAAGGAAAGCCCTCGCTAACCCGGTGAACCAGCTCACCAGTTCCTATCTCTTCCATACCTAGCAACCCGAGCAACCCGAAGTCCGTCTCCGGAGCCTTCAATCTCTCTCTGGTCGTCTCCGCCACAACAAACACCTCTCCGAGAAACCATGCACTATGACTGTAGTATACAAGACATTTGGCTTAAAATTGTCCAGACATTGTCTCGACGTAGCTTTGGCATTGTTCTGATGAGACTTCGCCACGATAGCGTTACACATATCTGTACCTTCCGGGCTCTCCCCAGCTTCTGGTGAATCAGGATAGCCTGAGCATCGGCGGGGTTATCCTGACTGAATGAACTCTACACAACTCTCTTTCCCGCGCACTCTGCTACCGGATGTCCCAGGACTGGAACTTGAGGACGCCTACGTTGAGGATCACGAGATGGTCGCTATCCTCCGATCCATGACTCCTGCGGCCTCCTGCCCGCTATGCGGGTCAGCTTCTACCAGCATCCACGGTAACTATCAGCGTGCTCCTGCAGATCTACCCTGGGGAGGTCATCCCGTGAAGCTCATCCTCCGGGTTCGGAAATTCTTCTGCAAGGCATCTTCCTGCGAGCGGCGCATCTTCACCGAGCGTCTGCCCGGGGTCGTGGCTCCGCGGTCTCGCACCACCGAGCGGCTCACTGTGCTGTTGCAGGCGGTGGCATTCGCCCTCGGAGGGGAGGCTGGAGCGCGAGTGGCGAAGCGCATCGGGCTTGCGGTCAGCCCGGCGACGCTCATTTCGTTGATCCGCAGGACGCCATTGCCGGAGCCTCTTCCTGCTCGCGTTCTTGGCGTGGACGACTGGGCCAAGCGTAAGGGCAAAAACTACGGCACCGCACTCGTGGACCTCGAAGAGCACCGCCTCATCGAGCTACTGCCGGACCGGGAGGCGGAGACACTGGCCCGCTGGCTACAGGAGAATCCCGGCACCGAAGTTATCTCGCGCGATCGCAGTGAGAAGTATGCTGTCGGCGGACGAAAGGGTGCTCCGGAGGCCACGCACGTAGCGGATCGTTGGCACCTCATCTCCAACTGGCGCGAGGCTACAGAGCGTGTCTTTGACCGCCATCGCGGCCATGTAAAGCAGGTAATTCTGCCCGAACCAGAGCTAGTGAACGAACCTGCTGCTGCCGTATTGCCGGCCAAGAGCGTCAACCGCTCTCGCAAGTCTCTTGAGGAAAAGCGTGCTCGCGCTCAGGCCCAGAGGCAGGCACTCTATGACACGATCCGCCAGAGGTACGCCAAGGGCGAGTATCTGAAAACCATAGCCACTGATCTCAGCATAACCTACAGGACCGCCCGCAAGTACGCTCTCTCAGAGGAATGTCCCACCCGAAAACCAATGCCCAAACGCCCCAGGATGCTCGAACCCTATGAACCGTACTTGAAGGCCCGGTGGGCTGAAGGCTGCAAAAACGGCAAGCAACTCTACCGCGAGATCGTTGCTTACGGTTTCCCAGGCTCACGCACCCCAGTAGCCGCGTTCGTTGCCGGGCTCAGGCGCGAGGAGAATGAGGGAAAGCCGCCATCTCCTCCCACTGCTGGAGATCCGTTAACGCCCCGCAAGGCATCCTGGCTGGTGCTCCGCAAGCCCGAGCGCCTCACCGATGCCGATCACACAGCACTTGCCCAGCTACAAGATGTCCATTCGGATGTCGGCACGACGTTGACCTTTACCGAGAGGTTCGCCGGGATAGTTCGAGAACGACGCGGCGCCACTGAGCTTGAGGCGTGGCTCGTAGACGCAGAAGCGAGCGAGGTCCGTGAGATCCGGCAATTTGCACACAAGGTCCGCCAGGACGAGGCCGCGGTGCGGGCGGGCTGTACGCTCGAGTGGTCGAATGGTCAAACGGAAGGCAAGATCACGAAATTGAAGCTACTGAAGCGCAGTATGTACGGGCGGGCGAAGTTCGACCTGCTCCGACAGCGGGCGTTGTACGCAGCATGAGCATCCGACTCACCAAAAGCTGGGGAGAGCCACCTTCCGTGGTGGAATTTCTTGGATGATCTGTGGTCCCGTCAACGCCTTGCATAGTTGTTTCTAGAGCCGCAATTGATCACAACCTGCTTGGAGTCTAAGCCGCAACGCTTGTAGGGTCTGGATCGGACCTGCGCCAGTGAGTAACCCGAGTACGCTTGTACAAGGCTGACCAGATAATGAGCGCGACGCTACCTAGCACTATTGGGAAAAACCAGAATACTACGAGGTCCAGTGTGGCCTGCGCTTCTAGGCCTTCTACCTGTAGAGAGCCCTGGCGCGCAGCGGCGGAATAGAGCTGGGTGACCCATTGGAAAGCGAGGTGGAAGCCGATACTGGCCCACAGGTCGCCGGTAACCACCCGCAGGATGCCGAGCACGACGCTAAAGGTGAAAAAGAGAATCACCCGGTCCACAGAACCCGCGGCACCGATAGCCGCCCCGAACAACGTAAAGAGGACCGCTTGCAGCACCACGGCGAGCCAGAGTGAGAAGCGGGTAGCCAGGTTGCGGTAGAAGTAGCCTCGGAAGATAAGCTCTTCAGGCAGTGCTTCGTAGAGGAACACTAAAAACGGCAGATATAGGGCGAGGAATATAATCCCAGCATCCGGAGCGCTCACCTCGATGCGTGCCCAACCGAGGGCGAGGGTTAGGGTCAATCCGAGACCGGCTGCTACCAGCCAGAAGACCGCACCAAACAGCGCCGCTCTCCAGCCAACCCTCAAAGAAGTGAGCCGGAGTCCGGACCACGGCCTGCGGTCGAGATACCTCCGAGCCAGGACGATCAGAGGAATGACCAACGCCGAGATAGCTACGGCCCGGACGAAGTGGCCTCCACGGTCCGAGTAAGCTGGCCCGAAGAACGAACCGATTCCTTCCACCACAAAGAGCCAGATCACTACGACCGCGACAAACACGAGGGTTACACGCCAGAGGAGGTTCGGACGGCGTCCCCCGTCGTTGTTGCGGGGAGATTCCGACGAAGCTCCTGATTCTGTGAAGAGTTCTCGATCTGAGCCGGACAAGACGATCCTCCCCTTCAATTGAATGGTTTACACAATGAGCTCTTCTAGCTTTTACTGCTCTTTAATTGTAGAAAGGTCAGGATGCCATACCGGAGAATAAAGGTGAAATTTCCGCCGCGAAGAGTACGGATATGTGTAACGCTATCGTGGCGAAGTCTCTTCTGATATTGTCGTGAGCCTTTATTCTGGTCCACTCGTGCCAATCTAGTCAGTCCTGGCTCGAACGATTTGGGCGACTGTGGACATCGAGTATTTTGGACGTGAGTGGAGTCAATAAGAAACACCCGGCGTCTTGTGCAGGTAAGTGTCGTCGGCCAACTGCGCCAGCATGAAGTTGGCGACATCGGCACGCGAAACTTTAATTTTAAGTCCCGGTTCAGTTACCGCAAACCCATGCCGATACGCACCCGTGAGATCGCCGTTGGTCAGGGTTCCGGGCCGGACGATTACCCAATCTAAACTACTCCGCTTGATATGGTCCTCTTGAAGCTCATGGTCCGCGAAAGCGTTCCGGAGTATGAGCGGGACGATGATGTACTTCATGTGTAAGGGAAGTATGCCCCGACTGTCGCCATAGCCGAGCGACGTCTGGCAAACAAAACGCCGGACCTGCTTCTCCTCCATCGCGCGGATGATGTTACATGTGCCGTCCGCTCTCACGGTGTTCTTGTTCGACGTTACCGACTTGGAGAGTGAGATCTACTTTTTCGAGGCGGTTCTTAGTCTGAAGACTCAGTTGTCACCCGGCGCCACGGAGGACACGCGGGTGGTTTTTCCCGGCTCTGATGTGGATGAGGATACCGGCGGCGGGGACGATTTGACAATCAGGGTAGTGAACGATGATAGCCCCGACATTGACCGGGTGGGGGAGAACACCGGCATCTGTTTTTCGGTGTCGAACCTGGGCGCGGCCGTCGAGATCCTCGAGCATCGTGGGACGCTTGTAGAGACCTTTCCCGCCTTCCGCACTCCCAATACCTGCTTCCATGATCTCAACAGCAATATATTCTGGCTCGTCCAGAAAAACTAGCAACAGATGAAACACGAGAACACGCTCGCCGTTTGCCGGACTTCTACTTGTTAGACGGGCCACGTGCAGGCCGCGACTTCTAAGCGACCATCTTGGGAACGAAAGTTAACAGAAGCATAAATGTAGGTTAACTTTCAGCTAAACCTGTTCAAAGGGTGTGCCCAGTACTGCATCATCTAAGAATCTGTCGAACGTCAGACCTTTGTAGCGAGATGTGCGGGAGGGGCATGGCTCTTGATTGCTGAAGCGGAGATACTTCACGAGGTCTGGGAGGGGATCACACCGGCCGGTGGGGCCTCGTCTCTGGTAGTCGAGGATCTGGACCGGTCGCTCGACTTTTACGTAGGAAAGCTCGGTCTTGAGGTAAAAGGTGAGGAATCGAGGGCCGGGGTCCAGAGGACAATTCTCTCGATGCCGGCGTCCGGATACCCGGTATGTATCTCCGAGTGTCCGTCCAAGTCGGGAGCACCTGTCTGTGCGGTAAGCGCGCTCACGCTCGGAACCGACGATGTCCACGCCGTACACGATACGTTCGTCAGGCTTGGTGTGGAGTTTGACTGGGAACCAACACTGACGGACTGGCGCCTGTGGAGTGCCCGCTTTCTCGACCCTGACGGGAACAGGATTTACCTCTACCAGTATGCGGCGTCGCAAACCTAGAGATCTCGCTGTCCCCTCTGGCGTCTTTCCAAGGGAGAGGTTCCGGGGGCTCTACGAGGAGCTAGGGCGAACGAACGAAGAGCAGTAGGAGCAACCCATGATACGCCACATCCACTCGACTACGCTTCTTGTCCCGGACCAGGACAACCCGCTGTCTTTCAACGTTGGAAGTCTCGGCTGGGGAAAGCGGGCCGACTCGCCGCTCAGTGCCCTGGAGGGCGTGGGGTCGCGCTGTTCCGGGGTAGGTCCTCCCGGAGCGGCCACTGTCCTGGCTCTGCTCCGTCCTGAGGATGTCGGCACCCTACCAGTGGCTACCGGCACGGGCAACGGCGTGTCGCCCGTAGCGAGGTTTTCCGAGCCACGTACGAAACGCTCTCGGAAAAGGGCGTCCGGTTCAAAGGTGAGCCTCATAAGGTGCTGGGGGCCAGATGGCTACGGGGTTCCACAATCTCGACGGGAACCGGTTCTTTCTGATGCAGGAACAGTAGGCGCTGTGCAAAGCACGCTCGACCTCTACGACCCTCTACCTGTACCGCTCGCAGGCGGGTGGACTCCTCTAAGCGCCGAGGAGGAGCAGAACTTCGCCCGGCGGGCCCACGCCGGAGAGCGGGGTGCGCGCCAGCGCCTAATAGAGGGCAACCTGGGCCTTGTGGTTTACAAGGCCAAGAGATACCGGGGCCTCGGGATGCCGTTCGAAGACCTGATACAAGAGGGAAACGTATGACTGCTGCGGGCGGCGGACAAGTTTGACCCGGACCGGGGCTTCAGGTTCTCTACCTGCACCATTTTTGCGTTGGTCTCTTCCGCCAGGCTATTTTCGTTTTCCGACACGCGTTTGCCCACCCCTTCCAGAATCGTAGGATATTGACTGCGACGCTAGTCGTCAGGCTCTCCCTCAAAGACCGCGAACGGAGCTCCCGTGAGGTCTGCGACCACCGCGATCTTGCCACTTCCGAGGTCCATCGGGCCGACGAGCAGGTCGCCGCCGAGCTCGTCTAGGCGCCCTACAATGCCGTCAACCGAGATAGCGGTAAAGTAAGTTAGCCACTGGGGACCCGCGTCCCCGTTTTCTTCACCCATGGCCGTCATGCCGCCGTTCATAGCGCCCTCGTTCAGGATGGTCATGTAGGGTGGCTGACCTTCTGCCTCATAAGGTTCCAACTCCCACCCAAACAGACTTTTTTAGAAGATAGCAGCCTCTTCCAGGTTCGACGTCTGCAACTCGTTCCAAGATAGAAAGCCCGGGTCGTTTACCCGGGATGCCCCGGCCCAGGACTGTGGCTCCCATGCAGCGAAATTAGCCTTGGTAGGGTCCGAGATAACGCACATCCTACCCATGTCCATCACGTCCCGCGCGGCGCTCACAACAGCCCCGCCAGCCTCTTCGGCGCGGGATATGGCTTCGTCGGCGTCCTCAACGCTTACGTAAGAGGACCAGTGCGATCTTACGCCATCATCGAACCGCTCGTCTTCTAACTGGTAGATCGCGCACGCCTCGTCCCCGTCGAACGTCATCATGGTGTAATCGCCGCCATCTGCGCCCTGAATGGATTCGGCCTCCCACCCAAAGAGTTCCGAGTAGAAGTCCCGGGCAGCCGACGCATCTGTGCTAGCCAGGTCCGTACAGCAGAAAGTACCCGGCTTGTAGCTCTCCCTCAGTACCATCCGGTCCTCCTCCACTAGCCTATGCTGACCCGAGATTATACGGGCTGGTCCAGTGCAGGAGACCCTGCAAACCGAAGTTTAACAAGAAGTTATCCTGGTATTCACTTGATGGAAACATAGTCGCCCGGACTTCGGCGTCTCAGGCCGCTCGACCTACCGATCCAGGTTAGAGAGCCGGTACCCCCTCTGAGATGATAAGTGGGAAAGGGAAGGAGGAGTAAGGTACCGGTCACCTATATGTACACTGCATATTGTGAATGTGCAATGGCCCGAAGTATGTAATTAGACGAAACTACATCCGGGTGCGAGCACAAGCCTTGAGTCCGGCGCGACAACTGAATCCGTGCTTCAAAACGTGTCTCTCCTGTGCTGCACGGTGATTACAGCTATGGCTACGGTGACCCCCGCGGCGAGTAACACCCCGCCGACCAGCACCACAAAGACGGAGAGCGATGGCCCGCCGGTGTCGATCAGCTCAGCCGCCATAGAACCTTCCGCGGCGCCGAAGACCGAGATCGAGCCCGAATCCTCGTCGGCGGTAACAAAGAGACCGCGACCGGGGATGGCGAGCAGGCCTTCGGGAGCCTTGCCAGTTGGCAGAATGCCGTCGAACTGGGGAGCTGCTGGGTCTGCTATACGGTATACGCCCACGAACGACCCTTTCTCAGACCCGACGAATAGATACTCAGTGTAACCGAACAGGCCGGTCTCCACGCCCTCTACCTCAAGGCCCTTTTCCGCGGCCACGTCCTCGGGATACAGGCCCTGGTCGGCGGCAGAAGCTGCGAGCTGACCGCCGTCGTCAAAGAGCAGAGACCCGTCCGGGGAGAAGGCGCTGAATCCTCGCCCGCCGGTGAGATCTGCCTCTCCTTCGTTCGCGGTGTAGATCACGGAACCAGCGGCGTCCCAGGTTACGGCGTCAGCCACCCGGGTTCCGGCTTGCGGTTCGTCAGCAAGAGCATCTGCCGGGTAGGTCTCCGTGAGCGACACTTCGCCGTCGGCGGTCAAGTCCGCAGGTCGGTCCGCTACCACCCCGAGGTTGAAGATCGAAACGGCGGCCTCGCCGGCCACGGCCGCGGCCACGTCGAAGACCGCCAGTCCGTTGTTTTCCTGTAGGCTGACGGCGGCCCGTCCGTCGGGGCCAAGATCCACGAACTCCGGCTGCGGGTCTGATGGGAACAGAAGGTCGTAGCCGGTGAGATCCAAGGGTACATCGGTGACCGTTGAGGCCGAAATATCCGTTGGGTTCAAGGTCACGATCTGGACTAAGCCCGGATCGCTCTGGTCGTTCTCGTTTCCAGGTGCTTCCTGATCCGTAAGGTTGCCTTTATCGTCCACTATCACCGGCTCGTTCTCGATGGCGATCACTGCAACCAACTCGCCGCCGATCTCAGCGACAGCTAGAGAATCTGGGCCGACCCCGATCTCCACCTCTCCGAGTACGCTCCTCTCCGCGATGTCCACCGCCACGAGCTTGCCCGGTGTTAGCTTCGGAGGCTCGCCTTCCTCAAGGCTTGAGGTCTGCACCGCCACCAGCGCCAACGATCCATCCGGCGTAACGCCGACGCTTGTAGGCTCCCCGTCGAGCTTCACCGACTCTCCGTCAGGCTTTGGGTTTGCCGGATCCGAAAGGTCTACGAAGCCTAACGCCTCACTTTCAGAGTCAGTGTAAACCAGCGTCTCGCCGTCCGGCGTAGCGTCAACGATTTCAGCCACTCCTTCACCGGGAACTTTAAAAGAGGCCACCTCGTCAAACGAATCCGAAGACTCCTCCTGGGCGCTGGCGCTGCCTGAAAAAAGCAAGAGCGCCACGAGCACAACCGCCACACCAAACATGCCAGTGCCTGATTTGGCACTTCGCCACCGAGCCTCTCGTTTCTGAAAGCCCTGCACCCCTGTTCCCATTGTCCTCCTCAATCTCTCTAATAGCTCGCCAGTTTGCACAGTTCAGCAGCATAACAAGCCGCCATAAGTTCCGTGTTTCAGGAGTGTTTAATACACGCCGCAAATTCCAATACGCTGAGGATCCAGTGTCACTAACGACGCGCAGCAACAGCCCTCGCTGTAGAGAATATTGTGGCTTGGGACTGCATCAAAGTCAGTACATGGACAGAGAGGCGGGTCCCTGGCCGACGCTCAGTACGTCGTTGAGCGCAACGTGGTGCGAGCTCAACATCGAGGCAAGTTCAACGGTGTTGAGCTAACCGGTCGACGTGTAGCGTGGACAGAGATCCACATCTACCGGCTCGAAAACGGGAAAATTTTTGGGAACTGGCCGGAGGTCAATTTCGAACGTATGTTGATGCAGATTCAGTGACGCTACCCTACCAGTGGTACAACTCATACGCCGCGAAGAAAATCAGGACGGCCCCAGGCGTGTACGGTGAAAGCGAGGTCTACCTCTATCTGCAACGTATAGGCGCAGCCAGGCTTGGCAGAAACTCATTCTGAAATTCCACGCCTATCTCCAGGGGCTAAAACATGCAACCACAGTAAATAACGCGCCACTGAAAGTCCCGCCAATCCCGCCCTTACGATTACGATTTCCACGTCACTTGAAGTCTGCAGTTCAATCTGCATCATCGTTGCTCTTTACCCGAAAGATTACGGTTCGAATGGCGTGGAAGCGAATCTTCGTCACCAAGATCTTGCACCTCCGCGACCTTCACCTTCCTCTTTATTCCTGGCCGTACTCCTGGTTGAATTCGTTTATTACCTCCGCGCTCGCCCGTTCGGCGGATTGGAGCGCGCCTTCCATGTAGCTGCGCCACTCGGTAGCTGTTTCGGTCCCGGCAAAGTGAATCGGACCGTGTGGTGCGGCCACCGTGTCTCGCTTGTCGGTCCACTGGCCCACTGTCCGGCGCGAAGCGTAACCTCCGAGCGACCACAACTCTGTTATCCAGTCCATTGAGAAGAAATTGTTAGGCGGCGCTGGAGAGTCTCCAGAATTCCCTAGCACGCGCAGGACGTGAGATGCAACTGTGGCTTTACGGGCTGCATCGTCCATTTTGCTCAAAATCGCTGCGCCATGTCCGGTAGCTAGGGCCACTAAGATGCCTGGTCTACCAGCATTATTAGAGCTGTCCACGAGTAAGCCGATTTGTTCGCCAGGGGTCTCAGCGGTGCCGCTCAGTCCCGCGTCGCGCCACCACGCGCGGTCATACACGACGACGTTTTTGACCACCTGGCCCAATAGAAGGTTCTCACCTTCTTGACGAACTTGGAGAGACAGGCTGTCATCGAATGATATCTCTCTCACCAACTGGGGAGGAAGGGCAAGAATTACACGCCGTCCTAGGAACTCGTCCCGGTCGGTGATAGCCCGGACTACTTGACCACCATGCCGAAGTGCCCGCACCGGCGCCTGGAGCTGTACGCGGTCGCCGAGATCGGCGGCCAGTCGGCTGGCGATGGTCTGGGCACCCGTTGCGAAGAACTCATGCTCTGCTGTTTCCAAATGCCCCAGCCCACCCATCGTTGCAATTTGCTGCGACACCTCCAGCGGAGAGAAGTCATCTGAGCTGGCGCACATCCCGGACTCTGCAACGTAGCGCCAGTAAGATCTTGCCTCCTCGGAAAAAGCCGTATCTTTCAACCATTTGGTAAACGATACGCTGTCAAGACAGTCTGCATGCGGGTGTCTCCACGGCTGGGTTACGGGAAGCTTCTTCGCGATGCGCTCAATCCTCCAGCCGAGATAGAAGGTGTCGAGCTTACCTATCAAAGACATCGGAGAAGTCGCCCCCGACATTCGCCGAAAACCTCCTACTACCCCAACCACCGTGTCGCCCTGAGCATGCGTTGCGATCGTCTTCAGACCATACTCATTTGCCAGAGCATACATGCGTCGTTGACCGGGTCCGATCCACTGCGCTCCCAAATCAACGGAAAAGTCAATGGAAGAACCACTCGTCAGACGCTGACTCAAAACCCTGCCTCCGACCCGATCACGAGCTTCAAGCACCCTTACTGTGTAACCTGCACGATGCACCTGCCGCACTGCGTAAAGTCCTGCGAGACCCGCGCCTACTACCAGAACATCCGCTACGGTTGCACCGACTCATAAATTTCTTTAGGCCGGCGTGCAGTTAGGGTGGCGGGAACCGAGGTAAGCAAGAAGAGTGGCCCGAGACTGTCGAACGTGGCATGCTGCCAATCCTCGAAGGTGTCGTTGTAGATAACGCGACGCTCGCTCGGGGGAGGTGAGAGGAGAACAGGGGTAGGCGCCGCCTCAATGAGGGGGAAGGAAGATGGGTGTCAAGAAACGCCGACGGGTAGAGCCTACCGAGGAGCTTCGCTGGGATCAGTTGGAGCTTCTGCTGGACTGGCCCGAGCAGGTCGAATACGAGAGGATTCGTGACGTTGTGGTCTTCGGGAGCCCCGTGGCCGAGCGCGCCGCGCATACCGGCACTCCGCAAAGGACTTTCTACCGCAGGGTAGAGAGCTTCGACGCCTACGGCATGGAGGGGCTGATCCCTCTGGAGCCGGTCAGGGGTCGGAGGATCTCCCTGGCAATGAGGCTTCGCATCGTCGAGCTGAAGGCCGAGTACCCGCCCTTCAGCCTCGGCGAAGTTGCCAGAATCTGCTACGTGTTGTTCGGTAGAGAGCCTTCCAAGCACACCGTAAAGCGCATCATCGAAGAAGGTCCTACTCCTCTGTTGTCACCGCGCCGCTACTCTACCTACCACCGGATGCCTCGGGGCAAGGAGCGTAGGAAGGCGATCGTCGAGTTGCACGTGGAGGGCTGGACGGCCAAGGCCATAGCCGGCTACCTCGAAACTAGCCAACCCACCGTCTACGACACCTTGAAGAGATGGGCCTCCGAGGGCGAGGCCGGGCTCGAAGACAGGCCCCGCGGCAGGCCGCCGGGCGTGCGCAAGGTGGACTTGAGGACCTACGAGACCGTGAGAAAGCTCCAAAAGAACCCCGGCCTCGGTGCCTACCGGATGCAGGCCGCGCTGGAGCAGATAGGTATCCGCATCAGCCGCGCCACCTGCGGCAGGATCATGGCGATCAACCGCCGAGTCTACGGCCTCAAAAAGCCCGACGGCACAGAACAGACTCCGAAGAATATGCCCTTCCATGCGGTGAGGCGCCACCAATACTGGTCCACCGACATCCGCTACATAGACCATAACCTTCCAGAGATTGGCAACGTCTATTCGATTACCATCATGGACAACTACTCCAGGGCCATCCTGTGGGGAGACATCACTACCAGACAGGACCTGCCCACCTTCCTCTCGGTCCTTTTCAAGGCAGTCGAGCACTACGGCTCCCCCGAGGCTCTCGTTACGGACTCTGGTTCGGTCTTCCTCGCCAACCGGGCGAAGGCCGTCTACGCGGCTCTGGGGATCAAAAAGCACGAGATAGAGAAAGGCGCGCCCTGGCAGAATTTTTCGGAGGCGACATTCGGCATACAGAAGAGGATGGCAGATTTCCACTTTGAGAAAGCCGAAAACTGGCAGGAACTGGTCGCCGCCCACGAACGGTGGATGGAAGACTACAACCTCCAGAGACACTTCGCCCACGAGAACCGCACGGACGGTCGGCGCAGCCCGGTGAAGGTCCTTAGCTTCCTCACCGGCGTCCGCTACCATCCCGAAGACCTCCAGAAAGCATTCTTCTCGACGCGCTACGTCCGGGTCCTCGACGCTTTGGGCTACGCGAGGCTGATGCACTGGAGAGTGTACGGTGCAGAAGCACTTGCCAAGAGAGAGGCCGCGCTGTGGCTCGACGAGGAGAACCTCACTGTGGAGTACCGGGGGCAGACGCTCTCCCGTTACGAGATCGCCTTGCAAGCGGGAACCGGCAGGCTCACCGCAGTGGAGAGTGCGCAGCTATTCGAAACTATCCACCGGAGCCCTCAACCGAGGTTGTTCGACCTTTCGGAAATCCTGTGGCTCAGGGCGCTGCGGGCCAACGACTATGCGCCCCGCAGGCCGTACCGGTTGCAAGCCCTGCAAGAGACGTTATTCTCGTATGCTGAGGCTCTCTGACGCGAACGCTAAGAAAGCTTAGAAGCACCGAAAACCATACGGAGGTGAGTTGATGATGAAAGACTACGATCAGGAGCCACGCCGCGGTCTGCCCGGAGCATGGGATCGCCTCGTCGGGCCGGGAGCAACCAGAGTGGAGAACGCGGGCACCCTCGGTGCCACGCTGCTGGGAGCAACGGTCGGCCTCGCTGGCGATTCACCGGCCCAGAGCTGGGGGCTTCTCCGGCGCGGCGCGGCCGCTCTCATCGGGGCGGACCTGTTCGGTGGAGTGTGGGCCAACGCCACGCCCGCGGCGACGCGCTGGTACCACGGCCGGGGCCAGGGTCCCCGCGAAATGCTGGGCTTTAGCGCCCTGCATCTCCATCCCTTTGTGGTAGCTGCTCTTTACCGGGATCGGGATTGGACCTTCGCTTTAGGCAATTATGCGTATCTCTTGGCGTCAACCGCAGCTACGGCGGCTACACCAGCACCGGTGCGGCGCGCAGTAGCTCTGCTCCTGTGTTGCGGCGGGGTATGGCTAAACACAGCGGTATGGCGACCAACGCCGGGCATAAGTTGGTTCGCTCCCGTCTTTTTTCTCAAGCTGCTGGTGAGCCACGCCGCTGGCGGGAGCACAGACACCAGGGAATAGTCTTTAGCGCCTCAGCATCTCTGCCACCGTGACTGCACGTCGGCCTAAAGGAATTTATGAGTCGGTGCACTACGGTGTCGTTGGATCCGTTAGACCTCACGCTGTGTTCCGCTAAAGGCGAGCCGCCAACTATACTCGCAACAGAAGCCTCCGCCAATCCAATCAAAAAGTCCCGCCTTGTTATACTCGTTCTTTCGGCCATTAGTAAGCTCCTCTTGAGTATTGTACAGCGTACAACAGCGATACTTTACTGTACACCGTGCAATAGTGTCAAGGAGGCATATGTGAACAAAGCTAAAGAGTCGGGAGGGCGTGGGTCGCTCTCGCGCCGCCTAATCTTGAAGACCGCCTTAGGGTTGATCGACGCAGAGGGAGTTGGTGGTTTGAGCATGCGCCGGCTCGCCCTAGAGCTCGGCGTGTTCCCAACGGCGCTCTACCACTACGTGCCGAACAAGGACGCCCTCGTGCGAGGGGTCGTAGAGGTGGTGCTCGCGGAGGTCGAGCTTTCGGACTACGAAAATCTCGGATGGCAGGAGCGTCTCCGCTCCCTCGCTAGGGCGTTCCGGGGTATCGCTTACCATCACCCTCGGCTATTTCCCGAACTCGTCACCTATCCAGAGGCCACGCTCGAGGAATACGGGATCTATGAGGCGTTGTATGAGGCCCTCGAAGAGGCTGGCCTTGATCCTGCTGCGGTCGTTCGCTCGAGCACACTGCTGTTCTCCTACTTGACAGGCTTCACGCTAGCGGAGGTGAACGGGACCTTGGGGCCGCTGAGCCAAACCGAACGTGAAGACCTTGCCGCCCTGCCAACCGAAAGGTTCCCCGCAACCCGCCGGCTCGCGCCGCAGATCTCGGCTGTCGACCTCGACGCGGACTTCGAGTTTGGCCTGGACGTCATAATCTCTGGCTTCGCGGCGACAGCCCGCCGTTGATGGAGCCCGGGAACACGCTTTATGAAGAACTCGTCCAGGTTAGTCTCTGAGATAGCGACGAAGCGAACGTGCTCCAGCAACGGCGGGCGCTCCCGAGTGGCTTGAGCGAGCACACGGTCATTAGACGAGAGCCAGGATAACTCAGAATTGATGTAGAGTTTTGGATCCTTCGTAGGATCCTTCAGGCTACTCTTGGATCCGGCCACACGAACTCATACTCGTAATCGGCCGACTCCGTCGCGCGCGAATGCTACCCTAGTCGATCAATAAGTTCCTTAGCCCGCAGCTGCGTAATTGTTATCGTTACGTGATCTCCTTGGCGTGTTCGGTAATGGTCTCGTAGAGGACTAAGAAATCAGTTCCGGTACATCCTCATAGAAATTAACCTCCAACTGCTTGACTCTCCCCATGGGGTAGGGTCTACGATACTCTTATGATCGCAATAGACTCACGCGGCGGAGCGCGATGACGCTCAGGATCGGCGAGTTTTCCAGACTGGCGCGAGTGTCGGTGAAAACCCTGAGGCTCTACGACCGGCTAGAGTTGTTGAGCCCCACCCGGACCGACGAGTGGAGCGGCTATCGCTACTATTCTAGTGAGCAGCTACCCCGCCTCAATGCCATCCTGGCCCTGAAAGATCTCGGCTTCTCGCTAGAGCAGATCAAAAGGCTTCTGGACGAAGGATTATCCGAGGCACAGATCCGGGCGATGCTGGAGATGAAGCGGGAAGAGACCGAGCGAGCGATGCAGATCGAACAGGAGCGGCTCGACCGGGTGGAGGCGCGGCTGCGGCGGATGGACGGGGAGGGCGGAGTGCTCGGCGGATACGAGGTGGTTTTGAAGAGGATCGAAGCCCAGAGGATAGCCTCGGTGCGGGACACGCTGCCCGCCTACTCGGAGGTCGGCAGGCTCTTCGACGAGCTTAGTGGTTACGCGGAGCGTCACGGAACACATTCCTCGATCTGGATCTCCGTGTGGCACGACGAAGAGTACAAGGAGCAGGACGTAGACGGCGAAGCCGCGTTCGCCACTGAAGACTCGCTGCCCGAAGACGGGCGGGTGCGAGAAAGCCATCTACCGGCCGTAGAGAGCATGGCAGCGACCGTCCATCACGGCTCCTTCGGCACCATCGGTGGAGCCTACGCGGCGCTGCTCGAATGGATAGAAGCAAACGGCTACAGGGTGGCCGGTCCCAACCGCGAACTATACCTTCGTAGCGGCAGCGAGCAAGACAACCCTGACAACGTGACCGAGATACAGTTTCCGGTCGAAAAGCTGAAAGGAAGGGAGAAACCGTCGTGACCGAAGCCAAGACCAAGAAGGTCGATCTACGCAAAGAGTTCAAGCACCTGTACAACCCTTCAGCGAAAGAAGTCTCTATAGTGGATGTTCCGCCCATGAATCTCCTGATGTTGGATGGCGAAGGAGATCCGAATACCTCCGAGTGGTACAAGCAGGCGGTCGAGGCCCTCTACTCTGTCTCCTACGCCATCAAGTTCATGGTGAAGAGGGGCGAGTTGGGTGTGGACTACGCCGTTATGCCGCTGGAGGGACTGTGGTGGGCCGACGACATGAAGGAGTTCAGCGTAAGCGACAAAGAGGCCTGGAAATGGACCATGATGATCATGCAGCCCGAGCAGTATGTGTCGGAAAGGCTTTTCGAGCAGGCGCGCCAGAGCACCGTGAAGAAGACGGACCTACCCGCCCTTGCGAGCATAAGGTTTGAGACATTCCGGGAGAACCGGGCGGCCCAGATACTGCACGTCGGTCCCTTCGCCGAAGAAGGTCCCAATATCCAAATGATCCATCGGTCTATCGAGGAACAGGGCCACGAGCTGAGAGGCAAACACCACGAGATATATCTCTCAGACCCGCGTCGGACCGCTCCAGAGAGGCTCAAGACGGTAATCCGTCAGCCCTTCAGAGCATCCCGATGAAACCCTGGAAAGTCGTTGCCGACACTGCTGGTACCACACTGTACGGACTGCGGCGCGAGTTGCGGGAGGCCGTCGAGCCCGAACGTGTAGAGACCCTGCAACGTTTTTTCAAGACCGAGCCCGGAGGCTACGGTGAGGGAGACTTCTTTCTCGGGGTGCGGGTGCCGGCAGCGCGCGCGGTCGCGCGCCGCTTCGACAACTCTCCTGAGGTAGACGATGTTCTGGAGCTACTCCATAGCCCCGTACACGAGGAGCGACTGGTCGCGCTCGAATGCCTTACCCGACGCTATAAGCGCGGGAACGAGGCTACACGAAAGAGCGTCTATGAACTTTACCTCCAAAATACGAGCTGGATAAACAACTGGGACTTTGTGGACACCTCCGCCCCGCACATCGTCGGCGCTCACCTCCTCGTTCGCAGTGGAGCCGAACGCCAGGTTCTCGACAGACTCGCCTCCTCTTCGTGGGTGTGGGAGCGGCGGATCGCGATCATGGCTACCTTCGCCTTCGTGCGCGCGAGCGAGTACAGAGACACGTTGCGGCTCGCGCACGTCCTGCTGGATGACAAGCACGACCTGATCCACAAAGCGGTAGGCTGGATGCTGCGCGAGGTCGGCAAGCGCGACCAGGAGCTGCTAGTGAGCTTCCTCGTACGTCACGCGGGTGACATGCCACGCACCATGCTGCGCTACTCGGCCGAGCGCCTCGATGCTCCGCTGCGCGCCAGGCTGATGGCTATAAAAAGTACATAGGCCGAAAATTGGTGCGCTGTTCGGAAGTTTCACACTCAGTGGAGACGCCCGGAGCCACTGATTCATATGGTCACATGGCACGTACGACAGTAGTTCTCAATAATCTGCACACTCCACGAATACCTGTTGCATATAGGCACAACGACCGTGGGCTGTTGACCTACAGGTGCGGCCGGAGGATACTTTAGGCATGCCCTTGAACCATGTTGCAATGATGGTCAGCGATCGTGATCGTTCGGCCGCGTTCTACGCGCAACACTTCCAGCTGACCGAGCGGCGTCATGACGACGAGCATCTTTTGATCGTCGGCGACGGACTTGGCAGTCTGCTGGCGCTGAGCGAAGGGTCTCGTGATCGTTCCTCTTTGCCCAAAACCAACCACTTCGGATTCCAACTTGAGTCACATAGCAAGGTTCACGCGGCCCGCGAGAAATTTCGGGCCGTCGGCGTGGAGGAAGTAGAGTTCCAAGATGACGGAATGGTCAGGGTTCAGGTCCCCGATCCAGATGGCTATCGAGTAGAGGTCTTCGCGTATTGACCGCGGGTGCTTTATGATCATCGGCTGCCCGAAATGCCCATCTGAGTTATGTTAGCTGCTTGAAATGTCGCGGACAATCAAGGTGTGAGAACCTGTCTATTGAAACGCAGAAATGGTGCGGATCGCAAGGTTGCACTGACTTTTAACTGCATTTGACTCTTACGTCACTAAAGCCCCCTAGGGATGTTCTATCTTGCCTGGGTGACGGCTGATACATCATAGGCCCCGAAATGCGAAGTCGTATCAGTCGAGCCGGTCGGGAGGTTTCTGGAGAAATGAATGTTGGATGTTCGGGGGTCTATGGTACGGGGCTAGAACGTAGAGTAAGACCGAATGCGAACTCAAACCAGATCTCATCCGACTGCGGCACTTTTTTCGGCTATGTCCTAGCGTGACTTGGTTCAGTGTACTGGAAGGTGCCGGGTGAGCGCTCTTCGCGGCGGTTCGGTCGAAGGCGCTCCGACTGGCGCGCTCTGTGAGACCGTATACGAAGACTAATTGGGATGTAACCCAACATTAACCTGGATTTAAGGAGGCTTTGACCCAATCCGCTCCGGTGGTCCATATACTCGCGGCTAGTATAACGATCAGGAGGTTTAGAGATTGTGTCGCTTGAACGGGTCGGAATAAGTCTGCGATACGGAGACGTGGCGCCGATGTCGAGGCTCACCGAGGATCTTGAAATGCTCCACGTAATAGGGTCGGACTTCGTGGAGCTCTGTCCGCAGGGGCTTGGGATCATCGTTGGTGGGCAACTTAACTGGAGCCGTATCGAGGAGGTGCGTCCGGTGCTTGATGCGGCGGATATAGGGTATACCGTGCACCCACCACTGCGCCTTAATCTAATGGACCTCGACCGGCTGGAACTGCAGCGCAGCATTTTGGAGTCGAGCATTGCGTTCGCGGGGGAGACTGGTGCGTCTATCGTCGTCTGCCACGCCGGTGTGCGCGACAATCGTCGCCACGCCCGGCACAGCTTCACCGGGCAGCTCGATACGGAACGAAATGTACTGAGAGAACTGGGAGACCTGGCCGGGGAACTTGGGGTGACCATAGCTGTCGAGAACTGGTGTCCGATCGAGCCACTCATAAACGGTACGCACTATACTTATTCAGTCTGGCCCTCGGAGCTTGCCACGCAGGTGGCCGAAGTCGACCATCCTTCGGTAGGCGTTTGCCTGGACGTTGGGCATGCCTTCGTAGCCTCGACCTTTCACGAGTTCGACTTCTTGGCGGAGTGCGCCTCAGTCGCGCCGCTGGTCAGGCATGTACACCTTCACGACAATCTGGGAATGCCGGAGACCGTACGTGAGACCGAGCCCACCGAGCGTTTGTCGTATGGTATCGGTGACCTTCACATGCCACCTGGTAAAGGACAGATTCCGCTTGAGGAACTGTTTGCCAAGGTGAAGTTTCCGAGGGCAGATACGTGTTGCGTGGAGCTACCTTCGGGTACACCACGAGTCGTGACGGAGGAGGCTATCGACGACGCCCGCACGATCGTCGGGCTTGCGCGGGAGGGGGTAAGTGCATGAGCCTCTCAAGAAGTGAGTTCGTCCAGCTTGAGTGCTTCTCGTGCAATGCGCCTTGGTCCCGCTGGGCCTAGACCAGTACGCCACGGACTATCATGCGCTCGCTCCAGCCGGGGCCGGTGCAGGTCTGTAGTGAGACTGTGGTCTGACCTGGAATCGAATCCGCGACCCAGACGTCGGTTGGGGCCACGACAAGAGTCTCGGTGACCTGGTACGTGTAAGTGGTGCCGTTTGCGTCGGTCAGGAGAATCTCACTCCCGGGGCCCACGTTGGGGAGCCCGGCGAATAGCTGCCAACTACCGGTTCCTTCGTAACCGTAGACGTGGCCGGCTATATAGGTGTTTGCGCCTGGCTGCCAGGGAAATCCCGTGCCGGGCATCTTGCCGGCGCCCTGGGCCAGCACACTCTCCGCGACGCTATCTACTACCGGGGCGTTGTAGATCCCCGCACCAGGTACCGTTAGAGAGAGCGCGCCGCTACTGGGGGCTACCGGCTGCTCTGGGGATGCCTGCTCTGTGCCCACCGACTCCTCCGCAACGGGTTCCTCTCGTTCCGCAGCCGCTTCCCGCCATGATTCTTCAGCGGCATACTGCTCGGCAGCGGCTGCCTCCTCTGCGGCTGCTTGCTCCGCAGCGGCCTGCTCCGCCGCGTATTGTTCCTGCGCCGCCCGCTCCGCAGTTGTCCGGGCAGCCTCTTCTTCGGCAGCCTTTTTCACGGCCGCTGCTTTTTCGGCTTCTTTCTTCTCGGCTTTCTCGTTGGCAGTTTCTTCTTCCGGATCTTGTCGCACCGTTGGTTCCTGTAGGGGCGACGTGCTGCCTGCTTGAGCAGTATATGGAGTAGTGACTGCGGCCGGTTGTTCCGCGGCTCGGGTGAGCAAGGCCCTACCACCCAGGGTCGCCAGGGTCGCGAATAGGAGGAGTAGGATCCCCACTGCTACAAGTCCTACCGGACGCTGGTTTACGAAAAATCGTCGCATTCTGTACGTACGCTCCTCTCGGCTCAGGTTCCGGTGGCTCAGGTCCAGGTGGCACAGCTGCTCTCTGCAAGCCCAAGTCACACAACATACGATTGTTGTTCTGTGGCAACTTTACTACGTTGGCCGTTAAGCGTGGGTTACGGGAAAGTCAAATGTTTGTTGCACAAGCCGCGGAATTAATCCAGCCGATCACCGGGACGCTAAACCCTCGCGTTCGTTAGTTTGGGGGAGAGGCGAAGGAGCTACACGGGGCGGTAACGCAAGATCCAAGATCTGTAGAGTTCGGTAGTCCGCCGCCGGCGAACATTTGGGCAACATGAACCGCAGCGTACCTCAGTTACCTGAGCCGCTCGCCAGACAGTGAACCGGTAACAAAGATTTAGCAATGGTTTTACAGCCTTGTTACAAAACCTGTGAGGTTTGCTGCTATACCTCCATATTAGGAGGTGTGAATGAAAGCGAACTCGCACACAAAAACCAGATCCGCGCGGAACGCGATGTTAGTTTTCGCACTGGCCACTCTGGCCGCGACCCTCACCATAATGGCTGCCGTCACGACACCCGCGAGCGCCAAACCGCCTGGTGCCGAAGCTCCGGACTGTGCCACCGGCGTAGACTTTCTCGGCTTCTCCGACGCCCTAGACAAACAGAGCTTCGAGGGTACGGAGGTCGGCGGCCTCTCAGCCTTGGCTTACGATATGCGCCGAAACGTATACTACAGTCTCGTGGATAACGGGCCGGAAGATGAATCTCCGGCGCGGTTCTATACACTCAAAGCGCCGGTAGATGGGACCGGCTTCGGTGAGCCTGAGATCCTCGACGTTACTTCTCTTCGCGACGCTTCCGGCGAGTCGTTTACGGCAGAAAATTTCGACGGCGAGGGTATAACGCTGACCCGCAAGGGCGAACTGCTTGTTTCCTCCGAGACGGAGCCCTCTATCTACCGCTTCTCCCTCGACGGGCAGCTTCTCGGGGAACTGCCGGTACCGGACAAGTTTCCAGTCGCCCCGGAAGGTGAGGCGCAGTCAGATCGGACTTTCGAGAGCCTGGACCTCAGCCCGAACGCTCGTAGCCTGTTTACCGCGGTGGAAGGACCGCTGGCCTCCGATGGACAAACCGAGGACGGGCGCAACCGAATCCGCATCCTGCGCTACGAAGACCGGGGGCCAGGCGGCTTCGAGCCGGCGGAAGAGTTCTTCTACCTGACCGAGCCGGGGCAAAGTGTGGTCGAGATTGCCGCCATCTCTGAAACTGAGCTGCTGGTACTCGAACGCGGCTTCGTGTTTGGGGAAGGAAATACCATCCGGATTTACCGGGTATCACTAAAGGGGGCCGAGGATGTCTCTGACGAGCCGACACTGGCGGACCCGGCGTTGCAATCCTTGGAGAAAGAGCTCCTTGTAGATCTCGCGGACTGCCCTTCGGCCGGGGCCACGACTCCCGGCACTCAGGACAATCCGCTGCTCGACAACTACGAGAGTCTCGAATTCGGTCCACGACTGCCGGGTGGACGACGGACGCTCCTGCTACAGAGCGACGACAACTTCAACGACGTGCAGGTTACGCGGTTGATCGCGCTCGGTGTCCGGTTGCAACCAAATCAGTAGAGGTGCGCGTACTGCGCATTGGAGGAGGCAGTTGATGAGTAGTCAGCCGGCCACCCGTTCGCAGGGAGTGGGCTGCTCGTAGGCATGGGCGCTGCGTTCTTCAAACCTCGGGGGAGGCAGCCGCAGCCGGCGACCGTTGACTCCGAATTGCATTCGGGACGCGGCTCTTTACTTGCGTGAGTAGCGCATCGCTTTAGTTTGATTCACTGTGGCATCTCTAGCCAGATGCCTGTATGCGTTCGACTCAACGGGATAGATGGCTATCTTGCCATCGTCGTTGCTGTGTACTCCCCAGCCATATCGCTTCGTCAGTGGTGAGGATCGGAAGCAAGGCTGGCCCTTGGAGAAATGGTCATCTCGGGCAAGTCCTCGCCTATCTCCATTAGCGACGAAGAGGACCTCGTCCGAGTCGTATTTGTAGGGGCTTTCAATGAGCCTTTCGTACGTGATCTGTGCTGCAGAACTAGGTTCTCTACGCCAATCGCCGTGGGCAAGATTGCCTTGACCACTGAGCCTGGATGGTTCCGTTTACGACCCTATTTTCTTAGGCGAGGCGCGTGCTCTTCTATCAGGCGTTACACTTGCGATGATGGCCCACGGGGCAAACTATGGCCCAAGTTGAGACTAGCTATGAGACATTTTCCTGTTATCGGAAGCCGGTTTCGACGGTTAACCTCGCCAGCTCTGCACATTATCGGAAGCGCGGAGGAGATCTACGGGACATAGCGACCATTATAAGAAGCAATGCTGATGCTCAGACGGATCCCTGGGGCAAATCGCCTTGCTAGTTTGCATCCTGGGACAACTTCGTAAGCACCACGCCCTATACGTTGCAAGGTTGGGCTCTGTCGCGTTCGTGGTGAAAGCGGTCCGAAATTGCCCGGGAGGCCTGGATGAGAGGCCGATTGCAGCACGGTAGCAACAAATTGCCACCGCTTGACGTCCCTCTGAACGCGCTCAAGAGGCTGATTCGGGGGCCGATTTTCGCCGATCACCAAAAGTACGACAGAGCCCAAGGTTGTTGGCGAGGTCTCGAGCCCAGGGTTTATGTCCTAGTTTGCGCGACAAGTCTTGGATTCGGCTAGTGTTCGAGAATTATGATCTCTGATATATACCTACGCTGTTTCCGGAAGCTGGCTCGGGATGTCTACTTACAGTATGCTGGCCGCCTTACCGTGGTCCTTGCCGAGTTCCCACTCCGCAACTCCGAGCTGGCTCTGAAGGCTCCACCCAGTGGAGATAGTAGCACCTAGTTCACGAGCCGCTTGTCTGGCGGCAAGTCCTACTATGGCGGTAAAGGTCGGATAGGCTAGCTCTATGTCCGCGAGTTCTTCCACCGGCATTTTGGCGCGCATAGCGGTCGCCACGAGTTGGACGACCTCTACCGCCTGTTCTCCGACTATGTGGGCACCAAGTGGGTGTCGCGAGGAGCGGTCAACCACGAGCTTGCAGAAGCCTTCCTGGTGGCCGTCGATCGCACCGCGATCGAGGTCGGTGTAGGGGACAGATGACACCACGCAATCATATCTCGCGCGCGCCTGCTCTTCCGTGAGGCCGACGCCGGCATACTCCGGGTCGGTAAAGCCACCGTGGGGAACGATCTCGTGGCTCTGTGAGCCTTCAGCACCGAGTACCGCCTGTTCGGCGGCAAGACTTCCCTCATAGGTTGCGCCCTGGACCAGCATGACCTTACCGTTTATGTCGCCGGCGGCGAAGATGTGGGGTGCGCTGGTCTGTAGCGTATCGTCGACGACTACGTGCCCCTTCTCTGTTGCCACACCCGCGGCCTCCAACCCGAGCGCCTCCACGTTGCCCGGCCAGCCCACGGAGAGCATTACGGCGTCCACTCTAGCCTCCCGCTCGCCGCCAGATGTATCGTAGCTTAGGAGCAGCCCATCCAGACCTTCAGAGATTCTCTCTATGCCGGTTACTCTACCGATGCCGGTCTCTACCTCTATGTCTCGCCGTGCGAAGCACTCGCCGACGATCTCGGAGACACTCTCGTCCTCTCCCGGGAGTATTCTCGGGGCGAGATCCAGCAACTGTACCCTGGAGCCGAAGGCCGCAAAGATAGAGGCTAGCTGGCAGCCTGTGGCCGCGGCCCCGATGATCGCCACCGACCCCGGCAGCGACTCCATTTCCCACACGTCGCTGTGGGTGAGGGCGTGCTCGGAGCCCGGAAACTCGAGCCTCCGGGCGTGTCCCCCAGCGCAGATGACGAAACGCTCACCCCGAACTTCGCAGGCCGCTCCTCCAGGGCCACCGTTTTCGAGCAGCAGGGTGTGAGGGTTCACGAAACGAACGTCGCCTACATCATCGAGAACCTCGACCCCGGCCTCCTCTAGCCGGTCCCGGAGGCGCTTCTTGTCGTGTACCTCATCCACTACCCGCCCGGCTGAGGCGAGCACCGCGGGAAAGTCCACCTCTGGCGTCGTACCCTGGAGGCCGTAGTCGGCGAACTGCTCCGCGTCCCGCACGAGTCTTGCAGTCTTGGCAAGCGCCCGGGTCGGGACGCAGCCGTCGTTGGTGCAGGTACCACCCAGCTTGTTACACTCTACCAGGGTGACACCGGCCCCTAGCTCCCGCGCTCTCAGAGCCGCGGTTACCCCTGCCGGTCCTCCGCCTATTATCACTATCTTGCTCATACGGTCTCCCTTATATCTACGTAACGTACTCCGTGTTTTCCGTGGGCTCTACTCCAG
This sequence comes from Rubrobacteraceae bacterium, assembly GCA_965214475.1. Lineage (GTDB taxonomy): Bacteria > Actinomycetota > Rubrobacteria > Rubrobacterales > Rubrobacteraceae > SIRX01. Next base: position 2,369,993 of record OZ243953.1, read on the forward strand.
GTGGTAGTCGAGGCTGTACTCCTTATCTAGCGCCTGCTGTATCTCGTGCAGGATCTCGCCTATGGGCTCGCTCCAGAGCTCCATACCCGCCACGCCCTTCGCGTAGAGGATGGTCCTCTGCCAAGCGGGACTCTCGTGCTCGAAGTCCTGGCAGTAGTGGGCACCTCTTGCCTCTGATCGCAGATGAGCGCCCCAGAATACAGCCTCCGCCGACGTGGGCACGAAGTGCAGGTTCATAGCCTGCTCCAAGCCACGAGCCGCAGACGGCCTTTTACGAGCGAGCGCGCCGTTTACAACGTTAGTGACTCTGAAGGTCAACTTGTAGCCTTTTGATAGTGTTTTGCCCTGCATAAGTATCGTCATCTTGGGCAAACGGCTCGACTCGTCCCGCATTTCCGCTACTGAGGTCATTCCGGCGGCACAAAAGCTAGATTATCTTGGACAAACGCCCCATCTCTGCCTTAGCGTTGTAAATCGCATTGTCACTCGCGATAGGCCCCTCCGTAGTGTTCTGGCTTTCTTTTCGATTCATTTTGCGCGAGTACTCTCCCAACTTTCCGGTCACGGGATCGTTGGCGGTTTCGCCCTCCGGTTTTCTCCGAGCCTAGGTATGTGAATCAGCTTGTCGGGATTGACGATGATGCGTACTGCCCGGATCAGGCCGCCAGAGACCTCCAAAGTCAGAACCCCCACGGGTTGTCCACCGGAATAGCCGATGAGGCCCGGTAGCCCATTGACCTCGGCCCGGCGCATGCTCAGGGGCGCAACCTCCTCGGCTCGCTCTCGGCGGCGTGCCTTCCTTACGATTCCCAGAACGAAGCGGGCGACCCGCTCACTTCCTGCCACCGGGTTTCTCGCGGCGGGAACCTGTCCACCACCGTCGGAGTAGAGGCGTACGTCTTCGGCCAGAAGCGAGAGAAGCTCTCCCATCTCGCCCTCCGATGCGGCCTCGACGAAGCTCTGGACAAGGCGCTTCTGCTCCTGTACGGAAGGCTCGAAACGGGGACGGCGGGCAGCGACGGCCGCCTTCGCCCTGCGGGCTATCTGCCTACAGTTGGCCTCTTCCTTGCCTACCACGGGTGCGATCTCGTCGTAGCCGTAGCCGAAGACCTCGCGCAACAAGAACACGGTCCTCTCCACCGGGGTGAGGCTCTCCAGCATCACCGACACAGCTGCATTCAAAGACTCTTCGGCGGCTACTGCCTCGGCCCCCTCCGGAGCGGGTTCCGTGAGAAGCGGCTCCGGCAGCCAGGGACCGACGTACTCCTCCCGTCTTCTCTGCGCCGAGCGCAGCCGGTCTATCGACAGGCGCACAATCACCGTCGAGAGGTAGTCCTCCGGCGAGCGGACCTCCACAAGTTGTTCTTCGGTAAGAGCCTGCCAGCGCAGGAACGCCTCCTGGAGAGCGTCCTCCGCGCTAGCCACCTCCCCGAGCATCCCGTAGGCTATGGAGAACAGGTGCCCCCGGTGGCGCTCGAAGATCTCGAGGCGAGGCTCTTCGCCGTCCATTAGCTCACCCTTGGACTGTGATCCGGGGCGCGGCGCACCTCTTTGCTTACCGCCCACGCTCCGACCGCTACGCCCACCGCCTCCGAAAGCGAAACCAGGACGGCGGTCACCACAAAGGGCACCCGCCAGGCACCGGGTTGGAGGGTAAAGGCGTTGTCCGGACTGGAGGCGAGGTAGTGAAAGAGAACTCCGAAGGCGAGCGAGCCCGCCATCGAAGCCATGAGCAACCAGGCTCCCGCCCTTGCGAACCTCCCCCACAACAGCACCGCCGCCACCACCGGAGCGACGAAGATGATGAGGGTCGTGTACACCCACTGCCAAGAGGCCAACGGCACTCCATGTGCGAGATGGGAGATGCCGTGGGCGAGGTGGATCAGCGTTACTACAGCGGCCGTCAGTGTCCCGTAGAAGGCTACCTTGTTGCGTCGCATCTGCTCTGCTCCTTGCTTGACGTCACTCTCATATATTAAGACGAAACGAAAAGTAGCTGTGTGACACGCTCGCGGGTCGAGAGGGTTTTGGAGAAGCTGGAGTTTCTGGACCACCTTCTAGCTACCAGCAGAGCGAGCCGCTATCCTTACATGAATAATTCGGGTTAGCCGTCCAGCCCAGGACCTTCCCTACCCAGTTCGCGCCCGCGTTCCTGCCATTGTAGCCAGCGTCCCGCCATAGGTGAGAAAGACGCGGAAACAACTCTTTGGCCTCCTCTACTAGAGCAAAATCCTATATAAGCCGTTCTTCGCTTATCATGTGTACCAGATACTGTAGATTATCGTGCGCCAACATGAGTGGAACTGTAATGCGGGAACCATCGCTCTAAAAGCCCCCGACAAAGATTCCTAATTTAGAAGCTAGCCGGAGATCAGCGTAGTCTTACTCTCTGTATAGAAATTTCGAGCAGCCATGCCTTGTTCCTTCTCTCCTATACCCGAAGCCTTTATTCCACCGAATGAAGCGTGAAAGTCCACGCCAACTGTTGACACATTTACCTTTATTAAGCCCGCTTTCAAACTATCCGTCATACGCTTCGCCTCTTCCAGACGACTCGTGAATACAGCGGCGGCGAGACCATGTGTCACGGAATTTGCTATTCGGAGGGGAAACCTCGCCAACAACCCTGGGCTCTGTCGTACTTTTGATACTGTTGGCGAATTTGTCGAGGACGGTCGAAGGAGGACAAACCTTAGTCGATCCTAGCCCAAGAATGACCCAAAAACGGCGTCCAGAACCCTGCATCGGAATTCGCCAACAGTATCCGGTAATACTCAGCCCCCGAGTAGGTCTCGCCGGGGCGTCCTTCTTTGTAAGCTTCGAACTCCGGCCCTAAAGAGGCGGCGTGAATTTTTCGTAGCGCCCGGTTGCCGCCGGCTTCCGGCAGAAGGAAGTTCGGCTGCGCTTGATCTAGCATGATAAACGGTACGGGCTCGGCCTGAATAGGACGGTCGCCGTAGAGTGTGATCTCGGCGAAAATACCAGTGGAAGTCTCTTCGGACCAAGACTGATCGAGCAGGAAGTTGCCGACGCCGTAGAAGATCGGCTTCTCCTCGTAAACCTCGATTCCCTTGGGCCAATGGGCGTGCCCCCCGACAAAGAGGTCTGCCCCCGCATCCACGGCCGCGTGCGCCATCTCTACCTGGCCCGGCTCCGGCTCTGCGATGTACTCCTTACCCCAGTGCGGCATTACGAGGACGAGGTCTACCTCTGACCGCAGTCGTTCTATATCCTCCTGCATTACCTCTTCCATGAGGGGTGCTGTTCCGGGTTGCGTCTCTGTGGCCCAGGCCCACTCGTAAGAGGGAACGTCCAGATAGCTGAGGACACCGAGCTTCACGCCCTCGAGGTCGAAAATCATGGGCTCGCGGGCAGAGGCGAGGTCCATCCCGGCCCCAGCGTAGGAGATACCGGCCTCTTCCAGGTACTGTTGCGTTTGCGGAATACCCTCGACGCCCGCGTCCAAAATGTGGTTGTTCGCCAGCGTGACGCCGTCCACGCCGGCCTTCTCCAGGATCGGCAGCAACTGCGGGTCACCGGTGAAAGTCGTCGCGTCCGGGTGCCAGACCGCGTCCGCCACAACCGGGTTCTCCAGGTTCGCCAGCGTAAGGTCGGCGCCGCCCAGGTACTCCCGGACCGCCCCAACTTCTCCCCGGCGCTCGGCGGTGAACTGGTGTATAAAGTCAGCTTCGGAGTATGGGTTCGGCTCCCGGGTGCGCCCGGTTATTGCCGCGTAGCCGCCATCCATCGGGAAGTCCAGACCCATACCCTGCTGGATAACCGTGTAGTTCTGCCCGCGGTCGAGCACCACGTCCCCGCCGACCACGACACGCCGTAGTTTACCGGGTTCGGGTGCTCCCGCATTTTCTGACGCCAACGGGTAACCCTGTGAACCGGACCCATCCGCTGCGAGCAGCGCCTCACCATCCACAGCAAGGGCCCTGACCCGGGGGTTGACCGCGTCCCAGGGGGCAAGTCCTATCGCCGCCGGGGTCCGGCTCACGTGGTCCACGACCGCGGCGGCGGAGTCGTAGCCCTCCAAGTCAGGCCGGTCAAGCAAACCTACCGCAGCATCCCGGTAGTCTCGCGGGACGGCCAGATCCTGGACCCGGGAGAGTTCCTTCGTGCTCACGTTCTCGCGGGTCGAGGCGAGATGTGCTACGGGGACCAGGTGGCTGCGGGCTTGCGACTGTGAGCCCTGAGCGTTTGCCCCGGAGTTTTCAGATCTGGCACTCCCAGACCGGGCATCTTCGGGCACCGCTTTCTCTGTTTGGGAATCGACTCCCTGGGTTCTCGTCTTACCGGCCTGGTTCCCTCTCTGATCCGCGGAACATGAGCCTAGCAGTGCTACAAGGGCCAGGACAGCTACCGTCACGACAATCGCCCGCAAGTGCAGTATCTGTTTCAGAAAGCTCCTTATCCCGTTGCCCGTCTACCACTTCAACGCCCGACTTTATCAGGAGTCCCCACAAATTCTACCGAGTAGTAGTGACGCTCGACGGAGAGGTTCTTGACCCCGCGCTGCCTGATACAGTCCCCCCCAGAAGCCTCCTTGTCGTGGACCCATACCCTGCAGCGGCTCCTGTACCGTTCGTGGTCCTCCCTCTTGTGAACCTCGGGGCTGCAGAAGCCGCTCAGGTAGAATCGCTGCAGAAGATGGTGCTTTTTCGGGTCGGTCAACGGCCCACAGCCCTCACTAGAGCCCTACCTGAGCAGCCGGGTTGTTAGTGAAGAGCGTCCCCTTTCTGGCATATATCATCGCCACCTTCACAGACTTGTGCCGGGTGTGGAGCATCCACGCCTCCATCCCGACCTTCTCCTCAGAGGCACTCGTCGGCAACCCTGCTCGCAAGGAGTGCCCGGAATAGCGAGTTGCGTCGAGACCGGCGTTCTTTACCCGTTTCTTTACCAGCTCGTTTATTCCATCCCCTGAGATCCCACCTTCTCGCAGGTTGCCGTGCCGATCGATCCTGCAAAAGAGATGGTCCTCGCCGGTACGCCCGGAGAACTCCAGCCACCGCTCTACAGCAGTGATCGGACAGGTCAGCTCGTGATCTCCATAGGGGATACCTACAACGGCGCCTTCGCCCTCAGAATCGGTTTTAGAAGCCCGGATCTCGACTACTAAACCCCGTCCCTCGAAGAACTCAAGGTCAGATACCCTGAGCTCGGAGATCTCCGCCCGCCGGAAAGACCCGGCAAATCCCATCAGAAGCAGCACCCGGTCCCTGAGAGCCGCCGGCACCAAGGCGCCCGTCTTGTCGTGGGTTTGGATAGCCTTTAGCACCCGGGTAAGCACCCCGACGGTTAGAGGGGCTGCCCGCTTGCTGCGGGAGCCCTTCTTGCGCCGGATACCCTTCATCGTCTCTCGGACCAACCGGTCTTCAGTAGGAGACTGGAAGCCATCCCGCTTGTGCCAGGCAGAGACAGAGGCGAGCCTCCGGCCTATCGTGGAAACCTTCAGACCCTGGCCCTCCGGTACCTCTCGGGCCATGTCCGTAATGTAGACGGTAACGGTCTCCGGATCAGCCGGCAGCGGCCCTACTCCTCCTAGATCCACTTTGCAGTAGGTAGAGAAGTCCTCGATGTCTGAGGCGTAAGCCCTCAGGGTATTCGGAGCGCGGGACGCTGCAGCGTACTCGCGGGCCGCCCGGACCGTCTCTTCGATATAGGCTTCTACTTCGGCTGAAGACGCCGGACCGCGTAGGGTCTTGGCCTTTCCGGCCGCCTCCAGCACCTCGACCCCCGCGACGTCAGGAGTCTGGGAGGCGATGTAAGGCTTGTCTTGCTCCTCTGTCATCCGAGCAACTCCTCCGGAGGCAGGACATAGAGGTGAACAGTCTTGGCGCTTATAGAGTGCTGCTGTTGCGACTTGGGTACCAGGGCCCAAAGATTCGGGGGAGGTCCTCCCGGAGCCCGGGCTGCGGCCATAAGCTCCTCGAAAGTGGGGTAGCGGCTCGGGTGGGCGACTGAGAGATGACCGTGGGGTGGACCTTCGGCTTCGCCAGGCTCGAAGATAATCTGGAAATCGCCCATCCGGAACCCTCTGCCCCTCGGCATCTTCTCCCGGAGCTGTTCGGGCAGCGCCACCTCGGTGATCTCTGTCTCCTTGCCTTCTCTCTGATTCTGGGAGGATGCCGGAGGCATTAGAGTGGCTTCGATGTGGCTAAGTGCTTCCAGAGTTTCCACGACAGACCCGGCTCCCTCCTTTAATCCCCGGCTCGCCAGCTCGTACTGGAGTGCCTTGACCGCCGCCTCCGCGAGCGTGGTCGCACCTCGACAGTCCGCGTGACGCCACTCGTCCACCTTCTCGCCCAGGACCTCTTTCGGGATCTCATTGGGCACCTCGGCGCCGGAGATAGTGTTTACCAACTTGACCAGTCCGCCGTACGCATCCTCGAAGTCCACTGGGATATTGCTCACCGGATAACCTCCACCGTCAACCCATCCCATTCTACGTCTTTCCAGGGACGGTCGGCGGTGAGCACCGGAATCCCGAGCACCACCGCCGTCGCGAGGCACGCCCGGTCGGCTATCCCCAGGCCCAACGGAGCCGCCACCGGCCACATCCGGGCCGCCACGTCAGCTTCATCCGATCTAAAGTCCACGAACGTCACACCAAGGCTCTGCAGATCGCCAGTCAAAGACGATTCCGAGACCCCGACTCCCGCAACCGCAGACTTTTGCAACACCTCAGAGAGATTCACGGTAGACACATAGGATACCGAAAGGTAGCCGTTGACGATCTCGGCCCCCTGCTCTTCCTGCAACCACGCCATCACAGCCGAGGCGTCGAGCACCCGCGCGCCTGGACTGCCTGGAGCGCCCGGAGCCCCTTCAACCATCATCTGCTTCCCGCTGGGCTTCCCGGTGGCCATCCGGCCGGACTTCTACCGAATCTTCTACCGAACCTTCCATCTCCGCCGTCTCGCGCGCCGCATCTTCACGGCGCTCCGCGATCAACTCCTCCGAGAGGCTCCTACCAGGCGCCACACCCGCAAAGCGCTCCCTGAGCCTCCGCACCACGTCCTCGCGCCGCTCAAACACCATCCGGCCGTCTTCGACCCTCATTATCAGCTCTTCACCAACCTCCACCCCTAATGCCTGCCGAATAGCCGCCGGTATTACAACCCTACCTTGTGGCCCGACCCGAACTTTCGTCCTCTTAATATCCGATTGCGTACTCATGTTTGCAATATGCCTTAGACTGAACCAATGTGCAACTATTTAGGTGACGTGACACGTCATAGGTCTGTATGTCCCAAAACTGTAAATCGCAGGTCTAACCTTGGACAACGTACTCTTATCACGGATTAGATGAGAGCTGTATGCTTGGTGTGTTTGTAAGATTCTTGTGCTAGTTCGTATCTATTTGTTCTGGCTCGTGCGGCTGGTCCCACGCGTAGCCGAGGCTGCCTGCCATAGTGTCGGGCTTGACCCAGTCCAGGGGGAACGGGACCACGGGACCGGGAACGACCGTGGGATGATAGCCGCCATCGTAGCCGACGGCCTGCAGTATGATGCGCCCCATGATGTCGTGCAGATGGTTGATGATCGCCCATACGTCCCGCCAGTCGTGGCCGCCGGCATCGAGATCCAGGTAACCTTAGTAGATCACGTCGGTGCGGTAGTGCGAGATCACGTCAACCCAATGCTCTCTTTTATCGGGACGGGGTCTCGTCTTGTAGTAGGCATCGAGGACCGTCGCGTCCGGCATTCCGAAACGGTCGAGCAGATCGGCCAGGGATAGTCCGAACTTACGCTCGGTGTTGGCCGCGTTTTGCACCCTCCCTTCGATGGTTTGCAGAATGGCGGCGGTGCCGTTTTCATCTCGCGAGTTTGCTGCTTTTTGTAGGTCCCGTATCCTCTTGGCAGCCTCAGCAAGAACCTTTTTGACTTCTCCCGCGTGATATTCGTCCAGACTTTCGGTGAGGTTTTACCTGGCTAGATGCTCGTAGAGATAGAGAAAGGCACGCTGCTCGCGCTCCATATCGGCCGGATGAAGGACGCTGGCACGCTACGCCCCGAGCAGATCTCACTGGGCAAGCTCAACAACGTGCGCGAGGCGGACCGTGAGTAGCCCTACGCTTTAAGTACGTCGCTGGGATAGGCTTTCGGCGACACCCCGGTGGACCGGGGATGGCTTGTGAGTAGCTGCCGCTCTTCGCGAGGATGGCTGCCGGATGCATTGCCCCCCGGTCCGCCAAGAGAACCCTATAGACCGCTGATCGGGATTAGCGACACAGGATCGCTCTGTAAGGGCTAGGACGGCGAAGGGGACTCGGGGGCGCAGGCAAAACGGCGGCAACAGCGGAGGGAGGTGCTCGGAGAGTGCGTTACTACGTAGGCTTCGATGTCGGCAAGGCGTTTCACTGGTTGTGTGTGGTGGACGATGAGGGAAAGGTGGTTCTCTCACGCAAAGTCGAGGCAACGGAGAGGGATTTGGAGGCTGCTTGCTCGGAGATTGCCGCCTTTGGAGATCTGAGCGAACGCAAGGTCGGTATTGACCTGCTGGGTGGACCAGCTACACTGCTGGAAGCGGTTCTGCTGGGAAATGGCGAGCGAGTGTTTCACCTGCCAGGAATGGCGGTCAACCGGGCTCGCGACGGTTACCGAGGTGAAAATAAGAGTGATGCTAAAGATGCTCGTGTCATCGCCGACCAGCTCAGGATGAGGTGCCGTTCACTGCAGGAGGTTTGGGTACGGGACGACGAAGCTACGGAGTTGCGAGCGCAGCTTTCCTACCGTCGCGCCTTGGTGGAGGATCAAGCTCGCGCCATTACCAGGCTCAGGTCTCTTTTGATGGTGGTGTTTCCGGGGTTAGAGGCCACCCTCGACCTTAGAAAAGACCGGGCCCTCTTGGTACTCACTAAGGTCGTCGTACCGACCGCGGTTCGTAGGCTTGGTGCCTCTCGTCTGGCTCGATGGCTGAGAGCTCATGGGGTCCGCCGCGCCGAGGATCTCGCCGGAAAGGTGGGCTAGACGTGGCAACAGGACTCTGAAGAATCTTCTCTACCGCTCAGCCCTCGGCTGCACCGTCCATCACGCACCCAGCAGAACCTACTACTTACGCAAACGGGCAGAGGGCAAGGCGCACAGCCAGGCGGTGATCTCCCTGGCGAGGAGGAGGGTGAACGTATTGTGGGCGATGCTCAGGGACGGGGAATTCTACCAGGATCCGACTCTGGAAGCGGCTTGACTACAGCATCGGGATGCATCGGAGCGAAAACGTACGGTAAGCTCCGTGAGTTCCTGCAAAGTTATCCGCATCCCGCTACTCTGTGGCGATGGCGAAGCTCCCGAATCCCGAGAATGCCGTCGTGGAGATGCGAAAGCTCCGCGGCTACTGCCTGAGCCTGGAGCACCCGCGGGGCAGGCACAAAGCCAGGGTCTTCGCTTCCGCCCTGGGCCTCACTGCCGAGGACTTTGAGGAGCTTCGTCGGGCTCTGCTTTCTGCGGCCGTTTCGAGTGAGGCGGCTCCGGTCGAAGAGGACGAGTACGGCCAGAGGTACATGCTAGACTTCGAGATGAGCACCGAGACAGGAAGTGCCATCGTGCGTAGCGGTTGGATAGTTCGCTCCGATGAGGACTTCCCGAGGTTTACCAGTTGTTGGGTACTCTAGGAGATATATGAAGAACGGCGTGGACATCCTGGACGTAGTGGCCCTCACCGAGGATCTGTCCGAGCGGGACCTCTACAGAGGGCAGGTCGGGACAGTTGTTGAGATCCTGGAACCAGGCGTTTTCGAGATCGAGTTCTCGGATGACGAGGGGCGCGGTTATGCTTCCGTGGCCTTAAGAGCCGAGCAGCTCCTGGTGCTCCATTACGAGCCGGTCGAAGCTAGTTCCTAGCTCTCGACCTTCTCTATTATCTCCGCCCGGTAACGCTTGAGTATCTCGTTGACCGTGGTCTTCGAGATCCCGAGCTTCTCGGCTATCTGCCTCTGGGAGAGCTTCTCAGACTCAGACAGGCGGATCACCTCCGGGGCGTGCCTGTCCGATGGCCTGTAACCCTGTTTCCTGCCGAAACTCTGCCCCCTCGCCTTCGCCGCAGCGATTCCGCTCCTCACCCGCTCACGCAGAAGATCGTGCTCGAACTCTGCGAGACTAGCCATCAGATTGGCGATCAGCTTTCCCTGAGGCGTCGAGAGATCAAACGTCAATCCCGTCTGGGCGATCAGAGACACGTCCCATGAGGCGAGCTGCCCCAGGGTATCCATGAGATCCTGGGTGGAGCGACCCCACCTGGTCAGTTCGGTGAGGAGTACCGCATCCATCTGGCGGTCCTGTGCAAGTGCCATCACCTTCTTTCGCTCGATAGGCTGCTTACCCTTGGCTTTCCGGATCCCGGAGAGCGTCTCCCTGAAAACACTCACGATCTCGAAGCCAGCCCTCTCAGCGTACTCTCTGAGATCTCGCTCCTGACGGTCGTTGTCCTGATCCGACGACGAGACCCTACAGTACAGAACGACTCTTCGCCGACCACCCGAACCTCCATTCCCCTGTACCAACTAGACCCCTCCGAATTTCAGAGTTTGTAACCCGCTAAAACAGCGGCTTTTCGGCTGCCTAGAAGCGTATCAAATAAAGTAGAGTCTATACGGTACAAGTGCAAGCCCCATCGCTACTTGACGGGAGTAGCTTTTGGTTCATTAGCTCCAGCAGGTTCCGGTGGGTTGGCAGCGCGCACGTATCGGTAGAGTAGGGCTCCGAGACCTGCTCCGAGGAGTGGACCAAACCAGTAAACCCAATGACTGTCCCAAGTACCACTCAGTAGAGCTGGGCCGAAGGAGCGGGCCGGGTTCATCGAGGCCCCCGCGATGGGTCCGGCGAAGGTGGCGGCTAGCGCAACGTAGCCGCCGATAGCTATGGCCGCAGCTTGCCCGACAGCCCGGACATCTGTTGCTACCGCTGCTATGACGAACATTAGAAAGAGGGTAAGGATCACCTCCAACCCAAGCGCTTGCCAGGGTGAGCCGGAGGGTACGGTGGCGCCGAGGTTCGCCACATCGCCGAAAAGGGTCAGATGCGCGGCGCTGGCCGCACAGGCTCCGAGGAGCTGGGCGGCGATGTAGGCCGGTACCAACCTCCAGGGAAAATGACGAGAGACAGCGAAGGCGACGGTTACGGCCGGGTTAATGTGGGCGCCGGAGATGTGTCCTACGGCGTAGATGGCGGCCATTACCGCAAGGCCGAAGGAGAGGCCGATGCCCAGCGAACCTACACCACCGTCCGAGACCTCGTTGATGACTACCGCCCCTGGGCCGGCGAAGACCAGCAGAAAGGTACCGGCGAACTCAGCGGCCAGACGCCTCACTCGGGGAGTAGCTTACGGACGGACTTGTAGCAGGATCGAGTAGTCGGCGAGGCATACTTGCCACAGATGACGAGTATTCGCACTAGCTGACTGGGTAGCTATTGGCTGACTGTGCCGGGACTAGGGAGAGAGCTTCGCTTCTCGCCTCCCGCCCGGCCTGCTGCTCGGACTCCTGTAGTTCGGACTCCCGCCGCTCGGCCTCTATGCGCTCCGTACGCTCCTGCTCGCGCTCCTCTTTTAGCTTCGCCAGTTCCGCTTCCGGATGCTCCAGCCAGTCCTTTATTTTCAACTCTATCTCGTCGCGCACCGCACGGAACCTCTCCAACATGGAGTCATAGGGCAGGCTCTCGTCGGAGCGCGGGTCCTCGAAGATCCACGAGAACCTGGCGTGTACTCCTGGGAAGGTCTTGGGACACTGCGCCTCGGCACGGGCACACACGATGGCTAGATAATTGAAACTCATCTTGCCGAGATAGATTCCTAGCTTCTTGGGATACTGCTCAGAGATATCTACTCCGACCTCCCGCATTGCCTCAACAGCACAAGGATGTACCTCGTCCGTAGGCTCTATGCCCGCACTGTAGGCCTCGAACCTGTCGCCACCGTAATGCCTCAAGAAACCTTCAGCGATCTGGCTCCGGGCAGAGTTCTGGGTACACAAAAACAGCACCTTTTGCTTCTTGGTCTCCTCCGTCTTCTCCATTTTCCGCATTCCTCCTTTCCTTGATTTACGAAACCTCGACTACGAAACTTCGGCGGGCTTTGGCGTTCCGCCGGCCGCGAGCTGTTCGGCGAACTCGTCGGGCAACTCGCTCTCCCGAATGCCCTCCATCGTCCTGTCAAGTTCGTACTCGATCCGCACGTACTCCACGGAGAACCCATCCTCCCCGGTCTCGACGAGGACGTAGCAGGACCTGGGGTCGCCGTCTTTTGGCTTGCCGACAGAGCCGGTGTTTACGAAACGGATGCCTTCCAACTCCCGCGTCCAGGGCTTGTGGGTGTGGCCGAAGGCGATGAGGTCCCCTTCTTTAAGCCCCGCACTCTTCGCCATCTTGGTGCAGAAGGAGTCGGGTCGGTTCTCGGTCCAGTAGAGCGTGTTCAAGGTCGGGGTGCCGTGGACGAGTACCATTTGGGGCTTCGACTTGTGGCCGCCCCGGGCCCTGAGATCCATCCTGAACGGTAACTCGCCGAGGAAATGCTTCGTTTCCGCGGAGACATGTTCCCTGGTCCAGTCGTAGCTGAGATGCGAGAGCTCTTCCTGGTGAGGGGTGTCGGCCTTGCATCCACAGTGATCGTAGTCGGTAGCCACCGTGGAATCGTAGTTGCCAGCTATCCCGGGTATCCCACGCTCCCGGATCAGGGATACAACCTCGTTGGGCCACGGCGCGTAGCCTACTAAATCTCCTAGATGGTAGGTGGCGTCCACGTCGTCCTGGCTATCTATATCCTCCAGCACTGCCTGAAGTGCTGGCAGGTTGCCGTGTATGTCCGAGATCAGGGCATACTTCACGATTTCCTCCTTAATCGTAGTTTGACGATTTGCCAGCCCCAGTATACGCGCCATCATGTATCTCTTTGTTACAACGTGGTTAAATCTTTTCCGCAGGCCACAGATCCACTAGCGGCTAACGAGTGTCCCTAGAGATAACACCGACGTTCAGAGCGAACTCAAAGATAGACTTCGCACGCTTATTTTTGGCGGCCTTATAGCTAACCAGCCTTGGCCTCGGCTACGGATGTTCGTCCGTGCGGTGGACGGCCATCGGCCTTACGCTCACCGTAACGATCTACGAGGTAGTCGGCCTGGTCCCGCGTCAACAGCGTGAATTTGACGAGTTCCTCCATCACGTCAACCAGCCGATCATAATAGGGAGACGGCTTCATTCTTCCGGTCTCGTCGAACTCCTCGTAGGCCTTCGCCACTGAAGATTGGTTCGGGATGGTGATCATTCGCATCCAGCGTCCCAGAATTCGTAAGGCGTTCACGGCGTTGAATGATTGAGAGCCGCCGTTGACCTGCATAACCGCGAGTGTCCGCCCCTGGGTTGGTCGCACCCCGCCGCTCTCCAATGGAAGCCAGTCGATCTGCGATTTGAAGATACCCGTGATGGTTCCGTGCCGCTCCGGGCTGCACCAGACGTGCCCTTCGGACCAGATCGAGGCCTCGCGCAATTCGGCGACCTTTGGGTGATCCGGTCGGGCGTCGTCCGGCTGGGGCAAGCCGCGGGGATCGTATATCTGGGTTTCGGCCCTAAAGCCTCGGAGCAGCCGGTCGGCCTCCTCCACCAGCAACCGACTGTAGGAACGGTCGCGCAGCGAACCGTAAAGCAGGAGTATTCGCGGGGGATGGGTCGAGGGTCGCTCGATCTCTAGCTTCTCCACAGTGGGAGGGTCTACATATTCGGGCGAAAGTGCAGGAAACTCGGACACAGATCCTCCAGGTCAATGGTGGTTTGTCGCTCTACGACGATGCTCTTGCGAAATTCTTGCCATGCACTACAAAAGAGCGTCAGAGAGTCCCTTGAACTCGGCTAAGGCTTCGCGGTCAAGGCAATAACATGTGCGAGGTCCGTCTATCGTGCCTTCGATCAGACCGGCGTCCTTCAGGACCTTCAAGTGCTGGCTGACCGTGGACTGGGCGAGCGGCAGCCTCTCCACGATATCTCCGCAGATGCAGGTGTCCACGGAGAGCAACAACTTCACGATCCGGACCCTAACCGGATGTCCAAGCGCCTTGCAGAACCCGGCGAATCTCTCCTGATCGTCCGCCAAGTCCTCGGTCTCCGCCTCCGCCGGCACCTCCACAACGGGAAGGCAATTCCCAGTCACGTCGCCTGCGGCGGAGTGTACCGCGGCGCCATCCTCTTCAACGTTGTGCTTTTTAATCGTCATTGTACGATTATATCTGCTGTCCAGCCCAGGCGTCTACTAAGGCTTCCCTATCGTAGACCCAATAGTTGGACTCTTAATAACAGTCGCTATCCTGTTTATCGTAAAGGATTCGGCGGTCTCGGTCTGGCGACGGATGATGGACTCGGTGGATCCGGAGGTGGTCGGGAGCAGACCTCGACGCTCCTATGTTTGTCAACTCGGGGCGATCCGCAAGTTCGCCGTGAGGGTCTGGTAGATCTCACGGGCTACGTAGCGCTTTAGGCATCGAATGATCTCACGTTTGGATTTGCCTTCCGCGGTGCGCCTGGTGACGTATCTCTGGGTACGAGGCTCGCGTCTGATACGGTTGAGGGTGGCCACGTACAATGCCCGGTTGGCCTCCCGGTTGCCATGAGGATTGAGGCGGTGACGCACTGTCTTGCCGGAGGATGCTTCTATGGGCGCCACACCACACAAGTTGGCAAAGGCTGCCTCGCTGCGTAGCCGGTCAGGATTGTCTCCGGCGACGATCATAAGCGTAGCCGCCGTATCGGGTCCCACGCCTTCGAGCGCCACGAGTTCCGGAGAAGATTCCTCCACAAGGCGTTCGATCTGCCCTTCGAGCTCCGCGATCTCTTCCGAGAGTCGTTGGTGGCGACGGCCTACGGAGCGCAGAGCAAACTTCGTCGCCACTGTTGGGTCAGCAAGTTCAGGCCTGCACCTGAAGCGTGAAGCCTTCCGGACCAGCTTCTTTGCTGGAAGTCCACGAAGATCCGACCGGACCTGCTCCGGAGCGGTCGTCACCAACGCATGGAGCTGGTTAGCCGCCTGTGTCCTGGCCTTCACCGCCGAGCGCCGCGCCACTTTCAGGGCACGGAGCATCTCCACCTGCCCATCAGCGGCTTTCGGCTCACCAGTTGCATCGCCGGAGAGGACCGCTCGGGCGGCAGCCTCGGCGTCAGCAGCATCGTACTTACCATGCCGACGGCGGTGCTGGCGGCTTGTGCGGTTGACCTCGACCACGCGCACACCCTGAGATCTCAAGAAGCGCGACAGTCCGGCCCCAAAACTTCCAGTTCCCTCGACCCCTACACAGGCCAATTCTCCGAGATTCAGAGCCCACTCCAGCAGCCCGCCGTAGCCGGAGAGTTCGTTCTGCACCACTGCCTCTTCGAGACGACGTCCCAGGTGGTCCAGGGCCACCCCGACGTGTACATCGGCGTGGGTGTCCACCCCAACGATGATTGACACACCCGACTCCATAATCTCTCCTTCCTCAAAGCCTGTACTCCTGGTGCGCCTGTTACAGGTCGAGAGATGGCGGACGATGCTGTGATGAGCCCTTCCGCATTCCACCGGAAGACATGCTCCTATGAGGTCACGCGCTACCCTGACCGTGGCGCCGCGACGGGCCGCCTTACCGATCGACTGGTCTAGGTCAAGGCACGCAGTGGCCACCAAAAATACGGGTCAGATCGGTTGGCGAATCCGTCGCGTACACCATAGTCTTATTCTCACAGCCGTGAAAGGTTCACACATGCTTGTACCTCCGTTGGTAGAAGCCAGTTAGCGTCCTTAACTGAGAATAGGATAATTGCGAGAGTGCTTATACCTAGTCCGCAAGTAGTGGTAGCCCGCTCGTCAATGCCGCGCTCCACTCCTCGGAGGTCAGGATTTCTGGAAGGTCGACAGGAGGGTCAGGGTAGGGAGTCTTTTCCCGCAGCGCCAGTTGCCACCAGCCCACGTTGTGCCAGGCGTCGAATTTGTAACCGACCTCTCGGTATACTCCGACGGGCTGAAATCCCACCGACTCGTGCATGCCAACGCTCGCTGGGTTGGGCAGCGCGATCCCGGCGTAAGCGTTATAGAAGCCCTGCAGGGCAAGAATGGAGAAAAGAGAAGTGTACAGGGCACGGCCAACGCCCATACGGCGTTCGCTCTCGTGGACGTAGGCTGACACGTCGACGGACCACTGGTAGGCGCCCCTCGATCGGTGCGCGCTGGCGTATGCATAGCCCGACACACTCCCGTGTTGATCGCAGACTAGGGGTACGGATAGTAATGGAACCATTTCCAACGATGTTCTTTTTTCTTAACAATAGTTACAGCGTTCATCCGACATCTTCGAGCCGCTTGAGATATTTCTTGACTGTGTTGTAAGAAAGACCTGTATCCCGGCTCATGCGACCCTGCGAGAACTCCTGCTCCTTCATCCCCGCCAAGACCGGTGCCCACCGCTCGAACCCGTCCGGCCTGCCTAACACCTTTCCGCTCCTCCTCGCCCGCTCCAGCCCCGCCTTCGTCCGGTCGGAGATCCTGAGAGCTTCTTGCTGAGCGTAGTAGCTCGTCACGCCGAGGACTATATGGGCGATCAGCTCATTGTCGGTGTCCAGGAAGGGCTCAGCGTAGGACTTGAAAGAAACACCGCACTCGTCGAGCCTTTGGAGGTAAGCAATGGTTTTGCGAATGCCCTCCCTGCTGAAGCGGTCGAGGGCCCAGAACAGCAGCACGTCGAACCGGCGCCTCGCCGCGTCGGCAAACATCCGGTCGAAGTCTTTGCGCTCGCGGCGGCCTCTCGTCCCGGACTCCCGGTCCACGTACTCGGCGACGAGCTCGTGGCCTTCCCACCGTTCGCAGAACTCCCTAAGTTGAATGAGTTGATTATTCGTTTCCTGAGAGCCATCATCCTTGCTTACCCTCAAGTAAATCGCTACCCTGATCGCTTTCGTTGCCATTCCCGCATTCTACCCGAGCCTTTAGCAAAAAACGCCCGGTTTCTGACCGGCTGGCACCGCCGGCGCCACTCCTCTATAGTTCTCTATAAGTGCAGACCGACCCGTAAAATCGTGGATCTCCCGAACTCTAGGTGTTGAAGGTCGTCTTCAGTAGTTTATCCACCGAAGCGGTCTTCAGGCAGCTAGAGCCCTGGCCCTCAAGAGGTCCATGCTTGCCCTAACTGCGTTGTGGGCCTAAGATACCCGTGTAAACATTCGGATAGAGGCGTCAACGTCAGGAAGCCGGTTAGAGTCCGGCACGGTCCCGCCACTGTAACCGGGAACCACCCCCCAAAGTAAAGTAAGAGGTCACTGCCTTCTAGAGTTCTTAGCTCTTTAGAGGTAGGAAGGCCGGGGGGAGCAAAGATCCGGGAGTCAGGATACTGGCCTGTTGCCCACTCCATGACCCCGTTGGGACGAGGATCCCACGAAGGAGGTATGTCGGTGAGCCAAAGAATCTCCTGCCGAGAGGATGGCAGAAAGAGAAGTATCCTGTCGGTTGTCATTCTCCTATTCGCCCTGGCGGCGGCGAGCTTGCTAGCTGCGCTAGCCTCCGTCCAGTCAGCATACGCGGCTTTTCCCGGCAAGAACGGTCAAATCGCCTTTGAGTCAAACCGGGACGGAAACTCGGAGATATATGCAATGAACCAAAATGGCTCCGCCCAGAAGAACCTAACCAACCACCCGGCGGAAGACAACGCCCCGTCCTACTCACCGGACGGAAAGAAGATCGCCTTCACCAGCAACCGGGATGGGGACTATGAGATCTACGTCATGAACGTAGACGGTTCGATGGTCCGCAAGGTCACTAGCAACGGCGACTTCGACTTCGGACCAACCTGGTCACCCGATGGCAAGCGCCTGGCATTTACCAGCGATCGTGGGAAAAGCTATGACATCTACACTATCAAGACAGATGGTGAGAAGCTCAAGCGTATCACCGAAAACGACAACTTCGACTTCTCTCCTGACTGGTCGCCGGATGGACAGAGGATCGCCTTTGAATCAACCAGGCCTCTGGGCGATGGCAACGATCAGGAGGTCTACACGATAGACCTCTCTACCGGTAGAGTGCTAAACGTCTCCAACAACGACTTCGAGGACTATGCTCCCTCCTACTCCCCAGATGGGAAGAAGATAGCTTTTCAGACCCACCGCCCCGAGCCCGGCGGCGGAGATCCGGTCAACTTCAACATCTACACCGCCGATGCCAGCGGCAAAGCCGGCGGCCAAAACCTCAAGCGTCTAACAGGGACCTCCACCGACGACTATGCTCCGGCGTGGTCACCCGACGGCCAGCGGATAGCTTACTCGGTGGCGAAGAACCCTTCCTTTGAGTCGGTAGAGATCTTTACCATGAATGCCGCCGACGGCTCCGGTCAGCAGCGGCTGACCCGCAACCCACAGGTTTCAGACTATGGACCCGACTGGCAGCCGCTCGTTGGTGATACGCCCGGACCGAACCCCGGGCCGGGACCCAACCCAGATCGCTGCACTATAAAGGGGACGAACAAAAGCGAGATCCTGCGCGGCACAGCCCGCCGGGATGTGATCTGCGGGTTCGGTGGAAACGACATTCTCATAGGAAAAGGTGGAAACGACATTCTAAGAGGAGGAGGTGGAAACGACATCCTCTACGGCGGGGTCGGTAGGGACATACTCCTCGGAGGAGCCGGCAACGACATCCTGTTCGGACAAGAAGGTCGGGACCGCTTGGACGGTGGGCCTGGAAGGGACATAGTTCGGCAGTGACTTGGCAGTAAGCCGACCACGCAAGGTACGCTCCCGCCCGTCGATACAAGCTAATCTGAATCTTGGGGTCCGAGTATTGCTGGAACGGTTTCACCCGCTAAGCCGAACAAGTAGTAGAAAGACCGTATTTGCCTGTTATCAGAAGCTTTCAGCGGCAGTTCCCAGTTATGCGGGTAACATCAGCGCATTATCAGCAACTCAGGCTGAAATCACTTCGAGAATGCTGATTATCAGAACCTATTGGCAGTAAAATGCCACCAAAACACTGCAACTTTCCTTAGCGTGTTTTTTCGGTCGAATAGTACTCAGAGGCCGTAGAGGGCGGTGTAGAACTGAATGCGCCCCCCGGTGAATTGTGGATCCGTAGGATCGAGCAACAACGACTCCATACACGGCGCGAGCCGGTAGCCAGAACGCTCGTCCCAATCCAGAAACTCGAAGGCGTACGCCCCTCGGCACCAGACCTGGACGTAACGTATTTTGTAATCGAGCCTCTCTGCCAGTGCTTCTTCCGTAACGCCCGCATCACCGGAATCGGCGATGGCCCGAAACAGGCCGGCCTTCAAGCCGATGTCTGCGATCCACGCCGCCTGGTTGCCCATGAGGTAACCGAACAGCTTCTGCCACTGGGCTTGCTTGGCATCGCTTTGTGTTGTCACGTCGTTTCCTTTCTTTTCGCTCATTGGCTACTACGGTGCTTGAGTGATCTGTACTCGCCGCTCACCTCTCTGTCCGGCGATCTCGATGTTTTGGCTGACTGTTTGCCCGCGTCAGGTACACGACCTCCGAGCCGCACGATGGGCACCGATATACCCCATCCGGTAAGCGGCGCGTCTCTGGGTGCCCGCACTTGCAGGGGTGCTCTCCTTTGGCATCGGGGAGTTTCCTTATCTGGTGGAGGGTGTTGAAGAAGCCGTAGCTGATCACTTCTTCGCATCCTGTGCAGCGGGCCAGAGAGGCATTGACCATGAGCACCTCTCCGCGCTCGCAATAGGGACAAGAAAGAGGATGGTAGTCGTAGTTCATTGTTTTTACCTCCTTGCATCGCGTCCTGGTTCTTTACAGTTAGCAGCTACTCTTTCTCTCGGCGCGGTCGGTCCGGCAGTTGTCGCGACCGGGGCCGCCATTGGCCAGGTCACGCCGTCTGCCATCCCTGACGTTGAGGAAGTCCTTGAACGGTCCGCCGTAGAGCCTGTCCCTGCCCTTGGTGTCCGCCAGCCGATCCCGGCCGGCTCCACCCTTTAGAACGTCGTTGCCCGTGCCACCCTTTATCTTGTCTCTGCCGTTGGAGCCGAAGAGGCGGTCGTTGTGGCTACCGCCGTTCAGAACGTCCTGGTCGTGGCCGCCGTTTAGCCAGTCTCCACTACCGGAGCCGAAGAGATGGTCGTTGCCACGCTCACCCAACAAGCGGTCTTTGCCGACCGAGCCGTAGAGTTTGTCGTTGGCTGTACCACCAAAGAGGATGTCGTTGCCGCCGAGGCCGTAGAGCTTATCGTTTCCACCGTAGCCGCAGATAATGTCTCTGCCGGTGCTACCGCGGATGGTGTCTGCTGCTGGTGTGCCCATGAAGGTACAGCCTCGGGGATCGGTTACGGGTTGCCAGGTAGGGTAGAGTTCCTGAGCGGCATTGTTGGAGAGATTCGTCTGCCCCGAGCCGTCGGCGTTCATTACGTAGATCTCGTAGTTGCCGTCGCGGGTGCTCACGAACGTAATCCTGTTGCCGTCTGGAGAGAAGGCTGGGTGATTGTCGAAGTCTGTATCGTTGGTGATGCGTTGCTGGCTAGAGCCGTCAGCATTCATGACGTAGATCTCACTTCTGCCGTCGCGGGAGCTCTCGAATGCTATCTTGCTGCCGTTAGGGGAGAAGGCTGGATGATCGTCGGACTCTGCATTATTGGTGATGCGCTGCTCGTTAGAACCGTCGGCTTCCATGACGTAGATGTCTACGTTGTAGCTGGAGTTGCCGGCGTGATTGCGCCTGCTCTCGAAAGCAATTTTGCTACCGTCAGGAGAGAAGGCTGGGTGATCGTCGGACTCTGCATTGTTGGTGATGCGTTGCTGACTAGAGCCGTCAGCATTCATGACGTAGATCTCTGGCTTGCCGTCGCGGGAGCTCACGAATACTATTTTGCTACCGTCAGGGGAGAAAGCTGGATTGTAGTCGGTATCCGTATTGTTGGTTAGCCTTGTCTGGTCCGTACCGTCAGCGTTCATAACATAGATCTGACCATTGCCGTCGCGGCGGCTGTAAAAAGTTATCTTGCTGCCGTCGGGGGAGAAGGTTGCGTCATTCTCGTCTGCCGCGTTGTTCGTCAGCTTCTTCACCCCAGTGCCATTCGGATTCATGCTGTAGATCTCGCGGTCCCCGTCCCGATCGCTCGCGAACGCGACGCGGCCGTTCTTACCGGGGAAGGCTGCTTCTGCCGGTTTCCCACCGAGCCAGACCGCTACCACCGCAACGAAGGCGGCAAGGGCAACGATCGCTACCACCCTGCTGATGTATGCTTGATGTTCAGCTTCAATATTCATTCTCTACTCTCTTTCTCGCTTTACTTGCTGCAAGCGTTGTTCCTTGTTTTATGGCGGCGGGCCAGAAAGGGATGGACCATGCGCATCTCCCCATGCCCGCATAGGGGGCATGAAACCGGGCTAAGCTGGTCGTAGATCACCGTTCTCCTCTTTTGAAGGGTTTCGTCTGGGCGCTCGATAGGCCTTCACCGGACGCCCACGACTTCTAGGTAGTCGGAGGGCAGCACGGCCGTTTCGTCACCAGAGACGTTCCAGTAGTGAATGAGCTCTTCGAGGTCGCTTTCGAGGGCCTCGCGTCCGTCTTCGTCGAGGCTTTCGAACGCCTTGTGTATCGGACCGTAGTAAGAGCGGAAACGTTCGATGAAGTGGTCCGCGGAGAGGTAGCGGAACACGTAGGTACGCCGCCTGGTTTCCAGCGAGGAGACGCCATCGCCAAGAAGTTCCTGCAGCCGTTCCTCGGTGCCCCAGAGTGGTGGTGGCTTGATGCCGGGCGGTGGGGGGAAGTGCTTGCCGACGGTGCGGAACACGTTGCCGATGTAGCCGTCGGGCACCCAGTTGGCGAGCCCGATCGTGCCCCCCGGCTTGCAGACCCGCAAGAGCTCGCCCGCCGTCCTCTCTTGGTCCGGGGCGAACATCGCGCCGACTGTCGAGAGCACTGCGTCGAACGATCCGTCGAGGTAGGGTAATTCCTCCGCGTCGCCGACCTCGAAGGTGATGTCGAGATGTTCGACCTCCGCACGCTTTCTTGCCTGCTCGATGAGTTCCGGGACGTAGTCCAGTCCGGTCACTTCGCAGAAGCGACGGGCGGCGGAGATGGCGGTGTTACCGGAGCCGGTGGCGACGTCTAGGACCTTCTGGCCAGAGCGGAGGTCTACGGTTTCGCACAGCCTCTCTCCCATAATGACCAGCGGGTTGCCGATCTTCGCATAGTCGCCCGAGGTCCACGTCTTCTGCTGGCGCTCCTTGATCGTGGTCAGGGTGGGTTGGGTAGTCATAGTGTTCTATCTCCCTTACTTCTTGTTCGGTCGCCGCCCGGACTGCCCAGGCAACTCGATTGTCAGTCAGAAGACGAGTCCTGGTTAGCTGCCTGCTTGGCGCTGGACGTGTTCCAGTACCTCTCTCATGTCGTCCTCGGGGCTGAACTCCACGAACTTCGTGTCCTCGTCGAACCACACCGTGTGTCCGGCGGGCCAGTGGTACACGTCGCCCGCCTCTACGGTCTCCTGCTCGCCGTCGGCGTAGCGTACGTGCACGGCTCCCTCCAGCACGTATCCCCAGTGCGGGCACTGGCACAGGTCGTCGGGCATGCCTTTGAGAGCGGGAGTGAAGTCCATCCCCGCAGGCATCTGCATAAAGCCCACCGCAGTTCCGTCCCAGCCGACCAAACGAACGCTGACGCCGCCACCTTCCATCGTGACGGGTAACTCTTCTTTCCGCTGTCGCATTTTGCTCCTCTCTTTATGGGCACCGCGCTTGCCTGGTCTCCTGCTGGACACAGCGGAGAGACTAAGCAGCGGGACGCCCCTCGTTGGCCGACGCTTCACGCCGGCGTTCTGCTTCTTCTAGGATCGGGGAACGCGACTCTTGCGGGAGCCACTCCAGGTAGTCGGTGTGGCCGCAATCGGGGCACTCCAGTGCTCGCCTGCCGTCACCATCCACAACCGGCAACCGGTCCTCCACGTCGCCCGTCCTACCGCAGAAACAGGCTTCCTTCATCACTTACCTCCTTCGGGTAAATCCGTTCTTTCAACTGCAACCACACCATAAGGCAGGCAGGTCGCTTGCAAATCGTGAGCCTTACGCATTTACTGAGAAAAGAGATAGGACCTGAGAGTAAGTAAGGTTACGTACTACGAATGGGCTAGATGAGGTTTAGCTCGGCGGCGCACCTTACGGCGGCCGCCCGGGAAGGTACGTCTAACTTGCGGTAGATCGAGCGCAGGTGCTGTCCTACAGTGCGCGGGCTTATGTAGAGCTTTTGCGCGGTTTGTCCGTCAGTCAGGCCGTCGGCCACCAGCCGCAACACCTCGATCTCCCGCGGGCTGAGGACGGTCTGGGAGGCCTGCGGAGCGGTCGCCGGCTGTGATTCGTGTACGAATGTCTCGTGTACGGCCGAAAACAGGTCGAGCACGTGGGCGGCGAAGGAGGTGTGTACGCCCTTCTCGACGGCCAGGCGCAGCAGTGGGATCATCTCGTTGCCTTCCCAAAGGATGAAGCCGGGAGTTCCGTGCTGCTCGTGTTCATCTAGCACGGGTGCCAACTCGGCGATTGCGTCTTCGGGACGATTCCAGAGTAGATACAGTTGGGCGAGCAGCAGGTTGGCGTTGCCGAAGAGGACCGAGAAGCACGCCTGCTGTTGCAGTTCGGCAGCCCATCGCAGATGCTGCTCGGCTTCTGCGTAACCGTGATCCGAGATGCAGAGCAGGCCCGCCATCATCTCCCGGACGACCGGGGCCATCGGCCACTCGCGTGTGTTCTCGGCGGGATGCATCCGGACGAAGGCGTCCCGGGCTTCTTCCAGACGCCCCTGCGCCCAGCGCACCCGGCCTAGAAAGTAGAGATGAGCCGGCTTCCACGGGCCGGCGAAGGCGGCGAGGGCGGGCTGCTCCAGACCTTGGAAAAGGGCCTCGAAATACTGGTCAGAGGTTGCCTGGTCCCCCTGCACGGCGTGGTAGAGTGGCAGGATCACGCCCGCTTCGGCGTTCGACGACAACAAGCCGCCGAATCGTTCGCTCGTCTCCAACGCCTCCTGCGCCGCTTGCCGGGCGGGGTCCCACCGGCCGCGCCACACGTGGATCAGGGCGCCAAGTACGAGGGCCGCTACCTGCACTGGGGCTACTTCATCTCCAGCCCGGGTCTGCAGTAGGCGGTGCAGGCGCTCCGCCCGGTCGACACCGCCAGGCAGCGCCGTAAAGGGCGAGTTGAAATCGACGGCGACGGCGTGCAGCGTGCGGGGGTCGCGCGACATTTCGGCGATAGCGAGGGCTTCGTCCAGGTCGGCATTCGTTTTTTCCCACTCATTGCGAGCAAGCGACACCCAGGCACGCTCGACCAGCACCTGCGCCCGGTGGTGTGGAGGTAGAGAGAAGGCGAGCGCCCGCTGGGTCGCCGCGGCGGCAGCCTCGATGTCGGCCATCGTGCTCAGACAAGTAGCCAGGTGGACCAGAGTCTCGCTCTGGCCGGTCTCGTTGTCGGTCTGCTCAAAGCCCTCCAGGGCTTGCTCGAAGTGGATTCTGGCGTCGTCCAGCTCCCAACCGAGCCAGGCGCACCTCCCGAGGAGGAAGCTGAGACCCGGATGGCCTTCGCGAACTTCTTCGGGCAAAGACCGGATCCAACCCCGCAAAGATTCGAGGGAACCCTGCTGAATCGTTTGCTCGCCAACCCGTTCTATTACGCTTGCTGCCTCGTTCCACATCCGTGCCGCGGAGTAATGCCGGATTGCGCGGGGAGGGACCGTCTCTGCCTCCCCGGCCCGGCGATGAAGCTCGTCGAGGTGCTCCGGCATTTTCCTCTCCAGGACACCGAGCAGGAATTCCTTAAAGAAGTCGTGGTAACGGAATGCGTCGTTCGCCGGGTCCAGCGCCATCATGAAGAGGTTCCGGCGATAGAGGCTCTCCAACATAGCCGGGACATCATCGCGGCCGGTCACCGCAGTACACAACGCAGGAGTCAGCTCGGTCAAGATGGCGGTTTGGAGCAGGAAGTCCTGCACTTCTTGCTCCTGGCTTGCGAGGACCTCTTCGGCGAGGAAGTCGGAGACCAGGCGTTCGGATTGCGCGACGTTTTCAACAAATCCGTCGCGGTCGGCCGGAGCGTTCGTTCGCCTTAGAGAATCGACCAGGAGGCTCATACCCGCCGCCCAGCCCTCGGTACGCTGTCGGAGGATCTCCAGGTGTTCGTGCGAGAGGTCCAGATGCAAAGTGTCGTTGAGAAATTGGTTTGCTTCATCCGGGGTGAATCGCAGAGCGTCGAGACGGACCTCGTGTACCTGGCGACGGGCCCGCAGACGGGCCATAGACAATGTTGGATCTTGTCGGGTGGAGACCACCAGGTGCAGCGGCTCCGGCAGGTGCTCCAACAGGTAGTCCAGGGCGGTGTAGGTCGCCGGCGCGCTGATCCGGTGTAGGTCGTCGAGCACGACGACGAAAGGCTCCGTGATATTGTCGAGAATCTCGTTTATCAGGGCGTCCACGACGCGGAGCATCTCGGCACCAGGATTACCGAGGTTGGACAACAGAACCTCGGCGTTGACGCCGTAGGCGGGTTCAAGTTCCTCGATGCAGAGGATGAAGGCCGCCAAGAAACGGGTTGCGTCATCGTCTTCATCGTCCAGCGAGAGCCAGGCGACGGGGACCTCGGGTAGCTCGTGGGGCAGCGAAGCCAAAAGCGTGGTCTTGCCGTACCCGGCGGGCGCCGAGACCAGCGTGAGCGGACACGAAAACAGGGAACCCCGAAGGTCTTCGAGCAAACGTCCCCGGTGGATCACATCCGCCTGCAACGTAGGGGGCCGGAGTTTGGTCCTCGCCACCCCGACCGCCCGTCCTTGCCTCGGCGCACCAGCCTCATCGTGCTGCCCCTGCCGGAAGCCCTCCGCTAGACCCACGACGCTCCTTCCGCCCCGTTTCTCGGTCAGAGGCCACTCAGGCATCAATGCCAAGGCTCCTGACCGTGTAAATCATGATACCCTAGTAGCAACATCTCGCGCAACACCCAAATCGAGAGCATAAAAATTCCGGGGCTCGTTCAACCTTGGCAAAACGGTCCACTAACAACCTGTGGCGCTCCGGGCAGTCGTCCACAAGATCAAGCTCCTGAAGAGGCAAGGGTACGGCCGGGCGGGGTTTGATTTGCTCAGAGCGAGGATGCTGGCCGCCTGAGAACCGTCTGAAACGGTGGTCTGGTAGGGAACGCACCGTTTCACCAGAAAAGCGACAGAGCCCAAGGTTGTTGGCGAGGATTGTTGCCGAGGTTTCCCCCTTCGGGTGATGCGTAGCAAGTGCGGTTCGTGGCAGAATGTGGGGTATGGAGAGCGTGGAGCGCGCATCTGACGGAAGGTCAAGGCTGTATCTCAGGAGCATGAATCCGATTCGGATCCGGCTTCTCGGTGGGTTTAGAGTTTCGATAGGGTCGAGAGAGCTTAGAGAGGACGACTGGCGGCGGCAGAAGTCCGCCGGTTTGGTCAAGCTGCTCGCCCTCGCGCCGGGCCAGCGGCTACACCGCGAACGAGTGGCGGAGTTGCTCTGGCCCGGGTGTAGTCCGAGACGGTCCCTGAACAACCTGCACCGGGAGCTCCACGCAGCCCGCAAGGTACTACAACCGCGAGATCCCGCCTCCGAACTCTACTTGTGCCTGCGTAACAGGTGGCTGAACCTGTATCCCTACGGGGCCGTGTGGGTAGACGTTTCGGCTTTTGAAGAGGCCGTGGCAAACGCCCGCCGTATGAACACGCCCGCCGCGTACGAAACGGCCTTGAGTCTTTACGCGGGGGAATTGCTACCCCAGGATCGATACGAGGAATGGGCCGAGAGTCGCCGGGCGGAACTCGGGGAGACGCGCCTGCGACTGCTCGCAGAGTTGGCCGAACTGTACGAAAAGCTCGGACAACCACATCAGGCCATTGAGAGGCTGGAGCAAGCGGTGTCCGGGGATCCGACCAACGAAGCCGCCCACGAAACTTTGATGCGTCTGTACACCAGCGTCGGACGGCGACAGAAAGCCCTGGAGAAGTATGAGGCCCTTTGTGAAAACCTGGAAAATTTCGGAGGCGGGCCTCCCGACTTCAGCCGGCGCCTGTACCAGGAGATACTGGCCGGAAAATCCCTGGAAGGGGCTGGCGTTGAACCGGCTCCGCCGGAAGTTACCATTCCCCCGCGACACAACCTCCCCCGGCCACGGACGAGCTTCGTCGGGCGGGAGCATGAGTTGGCCGAGGTAGAGATAAACCTCTCGATGACCGGCCTCCTGACGCTTACGGGGGGCGGTGGGGGCGGCAAGACCCGGCTGGCGCTGGAGGCGTCCAGAAAACTGGTTGGCGTCTACCCCGGTGGTGTATGGCTCGTGGAACTGGCGTCCCTTTCGGACCCGGACCTGCTGCCGGATACTATTTGCGGCGCTCTCGGACTGGACGAGCGGCCGGGCCGTCCGGCCGTTAAGACTCTGCTGGAGTACCTGCGCGGCGAGAAGCTGCTACTCGTGCTGGACAACTGCGAGCACCTCGTCGGGGCCGCCGCCCACACGGCCGGGTGTTTGCTAGATAGCTGCCCGGACCTCAGGATCCTGGCTACCAGCCGGGAGCCGTTGAACGTACCTGGCGAGTTGCGGTTTGCCGTGCCGCCGCTCTCGCTGCCCGCCAGCCAAACAGAACCGGCACTGAAGGATCTGGCATCCTCCGGTTCCGTGCAACTTCTGGTGGACCGCGTTTCGGCCCGTTCTCCCGGTTTCTCGCTGGGACCGGGGAACTCCGGGGCTGTAGCCGACATTTGCCAAAAGCTGGAGGGCATACCGCTCGCCCTAGAGCTTGCGGCCTCCAGGATCGCGACGCTCGGCGTGGACGAAGTTGCGTCTCTTTTGGAGGGTTCGCCCGGCCTGCTCTCCACAGGAAGGCACATCGCCCCCGGCCGGCAGGAGACGCTCCGCGCCGCGCTCGACTGGAGCCACGAACTCCTTGAAGGGCTGGAGAAGAAACTTTTCCACCGCCTCGCGGTCTTTACCGGGGGCTGGACGCTGGAGGCGGCCCGGATGGTCACCGCCTTCGGCGAAGAAGACGGGCGGGATGTGCCGGGCGCCCTGCACGAACTGGTCGAGAAGTCCCTGGTCGTGGTAGAGCCCTCGACGCCCCGGCGCTACCGTTTTCTGGAGCCCGTACGCCAGTACGCCCTGGAGCACCTGGAAGAAAGCCCGGACCTGGCGCCGGCCCGTGACCGGCACGCCCGGTGTTTCCTGTGGCTCGCTTCGCGCAGCTACGACGAGGTGTTGAGCCCAGGCCGCGGCGCGTGGCTGGAACTGCTGGAGACTGAGCGGGGGAATTTCCGGGGGGCGCTGGCGTGGTCTTTCAGCGGTGGTAGCGGCGAGATAGGTTTGCAATTGATAGCGGCACTCAGGTATTTCTGGAGCATGCGGGGCAACTTGCAGGAAGCCCGCCGTTGGTTGCAGCAAGGACTCCACGCTGGCGGGACAAAGCTCTCCCGCGCCCGGGCGTGGGACACGCTGGGGACCACCGCCATATTCCAGTCAGATTACGACCTCGCCTACGAGCTCTCGGAGCAATCCATGGCCCTCCACCGGGAGGTTGGGGACAGCGAAGGCACTGCTTCATCCCTTATCAACCTCGGTTTTTGCGCGACGCTCGGCATGAAAAACATCGCGGCCCTACCAGACTACATGAAGGAGGCCGAGAGGCTGAAGCCGCTCATCCGGGACCCGAGGATGGTAGGTTTCCTGATCTTGTTCCAGGGGCTCGCGCACGGAATCCAGGGAGACCTCGCCCGGGCAAGGGGGCTGTTCGCGGAGAGCCTAGCGTTGCACGAGAAAATCGGTGAAGTCCAGGGTGCGGGCCTGGCTGCGGCTTTGCTGGGGCTCGTGGCCCTGGCAGCGGGCGAAGATGATGAGGCCGCCACCAACTTCAGATCCGCGCTACCCCGCGCCCGCGAGTTCGGGGACGGTATCCTGATCTACTACTGCCTGTGGGGCCTGGCTTGTGCCACCAGCACGGAGCACCCAGAACGGGCGACAAAGCTCTGGGGCGCGGCGGAGTCCGTGCACAAGGCCCGGGGCGTCGGCCTACCGGCCATCGCGGAAAAAATGGCCGGCTACGAAAGTCGCCGGGACGCGACGGCGGAGAAGCTCGGCCAAAGAGAGTCTGAGGCGGAGTGGATTAGTGGAGAGGCTATGTCCGAAAGTGAGGGCATCGCATATGCCTTGGCCGAGCCTGTTCCCCAAAAAGCTGGAAACGACAAAGACGCCCGCGAAGCTGAAAAAGTAGCGCTCCCGTCCAGACCCGCAGCCCTCACGCGCCGCGAAAGAGAGGTCGCGGAACTCGTCGCTGTCGGCCTGACAAACCGCCGGATCTCCGAGCGGCTCTACATCTCGTCCCGCACCGCCGACACCCACGTCGGCCGCATCCTCAAAAAGCTCGGCGCCAGCTCCCGCGAACAGGTCGCCGACCTCCTAGAAGACGTATAACTACAACCCGCCCACCACCCGCGCATAAATTTCAGCGCGGCATACAAAAATACGCATACGTACGCACCCCCAGGTAAGAGCCCGGTAAGACCGGGCTGGTAAATTGTCCTGTAACTGCTGTAACGAACAACCCGGGCAGCATGACATAGCAGGATCATACCTTCGGAGAAAAAAGCTCCTACCGGTGGAGGATGGAGCCGGGAGCAGCAGACGAGAGAATGTAAATCGGAAAGAGCACACCGGCGGCGAACAGAGGAGATCGCAGATGAACTCAAGACTAATCGGACCGGCAACGAGGAGGACCGTGGCGGCGCTGGTGGCGCTTCTGGCTACGGCGCTGACATTGCTGGTGCTGGCGAGCCCGGCAAAGGCTGACACGATTATGGTGAACAACAACAACGACCCGGGTAACGGCACTTGTGGCCAGCCCACTGACTGCACCTTGCGTGAAGCAATAAGGACAGCAGACTCTGGCGACACTATAAAGTTTTCCCCTATTGTGTCCGGAACCATCAAGTTGTCGCGGAGCGACGGTGACCTCGTGGTTAGCAAAAGCCTCAACATAGAAGGCCCAGGTAGGGACAAACTTACCATTAGCGGCGAGGGCTACGGCGGCGTGTTCTATATCGGTCTTAGGAACCCCCAAGTAGTGATCAGAGACCTGACCCTGAGCGGGGGAAAAGGGCTAGTAGAACCGTTTCCCTATCTCACGGGTGGTGGCGGCATCTTTAAACAAAGCGGCAGGCTGTCGCTCATAGACAGTAGGGTTTCCGGCAATAGGGCCGAAACCGGCGCTGGCGTCTACAATAGGAGCGGGCCGTTGTTGCTCAGAAACACCATCGTCTCCGGCAATACTGCTAAGGTAATTCCGGATAACGTTATTGTTAGCCACGGGCCGGGCGCCAACGGCGGCGGAATATACAACGGAAACGGTACTATCCTGTGGCTCCAGCGCAGTAGTGTTTATAACAACCGCGCCGACGATGGAGATGGTGGTGGTATCTACAACGGGAACGGCCTGCTAATGGTTACAGATACCACTATCTCAAACAATAGCGCCCACACCGGAGGCGGTGCCCACAACAGGGACAGGCTCTATCTCGCGAGCAGTACCGTTTCGGGCAATCATGCCAGCGGGGTCGGCGGTGGAGTCCTCTCTAACACCAGCGACGTAAGCTCATCCAACCCGAACTCGTCACAGTGGACCGACATCCAAAGCTCCACTATTTCCGGAAATACCGCCTCCGGTTACTCGCCCACCTTCGGGGGACCCGACTTTTCCGGCGGCAGCGGAGTTCGCAACGAAAACGGTCTCACGGCTATCAAGAACTCCACCATTACCGGAAACGCTATGATCTCTAATGAGGGAGGCGGAGTGGCGAGCGGCAGGTTGGGGACTCGTACCGAGGTTCGCAACAGCATTATCTCTCGCAACTCGAACCCGCGCAACGGCAACACCGCCCTTACAGAGTACAACGACGTGAACATGATAGGTTCGCGCCACTCCCACTCTTTCGAGTCTAAAGGCTCGAACCTGGTCGGGGTCGGCGACGCTGCGGGATATTTTCACAAGGCCGGCGATCTTAACCAGGTAACTGATCCCGGGCTTCATAACCTCGGCTACAACGGAGGTCTCACGAAAACCCATAAACTCCACACTGGTAGCCCGGCGATAGACAAAGGCAGTGATTGTCTGATAAAAGATCAGCGAGGTTTCGCCAGGCCTCAAGACGGCGATGGCAACGGCTCAAAGGTTTGCGACATCGGAGCCATCGAGTTGAAGAGCCCGCCAGACACGGTGAAGCCCACCGTAAATCGTCTCTCTCCCAAACCGGGAGCCATAATTAAAGACCGCACCCCCACCATCCGGGCCACGATTAAAGATAATCGGACTAACCTCAAAAAGGGCAGCATAAAACTCTACGTGGACGGACGGCGCAAGACCAACTTCCGCTACAGCACGAGCACTGACCGGCTCAGCTATACGACCGGAAGGCTGGCCTACAAGCGCCACAGCGTGAAGATCGTGGCCGAAGACGCCGCGGGCAACACGGCGGCCAAGAGCTGGCGCTTCACCGTGAAGAAGAAGCGGTAGAGTGCAAGAGGCAAACGAGAGCTTGCGAAAGGCGG
This sequence comes from Rubrobacteraceae bacterium, assembly GCA_965214475.1. Classification (GTDB taxonomy): domain Bacteria; phylum Actinomycetota; class Rubrobacteria; order Rubrobacterales; family Rubrobacteraceae; genus SIRX01. The sequence continues at coordinate 2,401,547 of OZ243953.1, forward strand.
AGCTGAGGTTCCGCCTTTCTGGAGGTGCAAGGTGGTATGTGATGAATGTGGTGTGGATTTTCGAAGGCACGGAAAGTTTTGGAGGAATACTGCATTTGGGTGATGCGGTGAGATGGTCTATGAAGATATAGTGAAAGAAAAGTTCGGTTTGTAGCTACTTGGTAACAGGTTGCAAGCATGGTCGAGGGAGGAACAAAGTGAAGAAGATGCTGATCTGTACGACGGTCGTAGCCTTGACGCTGGCGCTGGCGCTAGCTACACCCGCCCTTGCACAGACTTCGCAAGAGGATCAGTACATTGGTCCGATAGAACGTCCGTGCGCCGGGCTTTACGACGCCGAACTTGTAGAATGCCTGAAGCAGTACAACGGAACGGGAAAACTGACGTGCGCCGATTACTACAATTACGAGATTCCTGGTGAGCTTCCCAACTACTGCGGACAGTACGCTGGTCGTCACATCATACCGCAAGCCAACAACTCATCCAGCCAAACCTTCAAGGGACTCTCAAAAGCCTTGTCCAACCTCAAGTCCGGTGGTTCGGAAGACTCGGAAGCTGTTGCGGCGGAACTCGATAAACCTGCCTCTCGACCCGGGTCTAGCGAGCCGGATGTTTCCAGGGCCGTTGCCGCGGGCGCTGGCGAACCTCCTTCGCAGCTCGGGGAAGTCTCGGAGTCCGGGGGCAGTGAAGACGGCTCTAATGCCGCAGGTTCGAGAAAAGCAAACTCCAAAGAAGACAATCCAAACGACGGAGGAGACAACCTAAATAATGGAGGCGAGGCCGAAGCCGAGGAAAGCCTCAAAAATGAAGGCGAGGCCGGGGCCGAGGAGAGCTTCAACGGAGACCAAGCCAAAAATAGCGCAACGTATAGGCGGAGCCAGAGTTGGCAGAAACAGGTGGTGCGATCAGAATAGCCGCTAGTCTGATCGCGAGAGGCAGGCACCAATGAGGGCAACAAACGCCAGCGATGAGAAGACAGTACGCACGCCGTTCCAGAAGTTCCACGGACCTTCGTACTCTGCCCGAACCTGCGCCAGGGCAGCGGGGTCTGCAAAGACAGCCCCGCCTACACGGGCCAACTCCTCGTTCATCGGTACGTTCACCAAGAACGTCACCATAAAACCTCCTCCGATATAAAGCACCGCAGCCAGCGCCACGAGTATGAAACGGCGTGAACGCAGCCGCGTTGCGTGGAGGACGGAGGCCAAGATGAGCGACAGAACGGCGCCGAAGAAGCTGAAGGCGAATACCCCGTTGCGCACCGTCGCATTGATCGCCTGCATCGCCTCGATGTACTGTTCATCCGGGAGGAGAGCAAGCCCAAGCGTGACCGAACAGGCGTAGGCGTAGAAGAAGCCGCTTATTAGCCCGGTTGTGACAACGGCCAGCGTTAAAGAAAGTAGCCGGGCCAACGAACCAACTCCCGCTAGAGAATAAGTGGCAGGGGATGTAGTTATTGCGGTCGATTTTGAAGCCATTTGTTACCTCCTGCCATAGACTTTCCGTACCCATCGGTACGGCTTGTCCAATACCGTACCATAAGGTACGGTTACACGTCAAGAACCGGTAGCGTGAATTAAGGACAATTAAATACAAGGCTAGGCGAAGCGGTGGAGGCTTACGTGAGAGAAGACGTGAAGGAAGGGTTGGGCTCGCAGGTGGTGGAGAAGTCTGGCAGCAGGAGGTCGAGCGTAGAGCGCCGGGAGGAGATCTTTGAGGTAGCTCTTTCGGTGCTCGGTGAACGCGGGTACCGGGGTGCGAGCATGCGGGAGATTGCCGAACGTGCTCAGGCTTCCAAGGAGACGCTTTACGCTTGGTATGGGAACAAGCGGGGTCTCTTTGAAGAGTTGGTTTCGTGGCAGGCGGAGCGGGTCGGTTCTGCACTCATGCCGAGCCTCGAACGCGCGGCTGACGATCCCGCCTCTGTCCTGAATACTTTCGCACTAGAGCTCCAACGCTTGTTGCTCGGCGAACGCGCCGTGGTGATAAACCGGGCTGCTATCTCGGAGGCCGCCTCGGACCCAACATTCGCGCGGCTCCTTGTCGACAAGGGTAGAGACGCTATCGTCCCGAAATTAGGACACTACCTGCAAGGACAGCGGGAACGGGGGCGGCTCGACTTTGCGGACGCAGGAACTGCTGCCGAGGCATTCATTGGTCTTACGATGGGCGATCAACAGATCCGCCGATTGCTAGGCGTGATGGAGGTCCCAGATCCTGGGCAGATAGAAGCGCGCGCTAAACGGGCGGTGGGCGAGTTTCTCGTTCTGTTCGGAGCGTAATCACTCAGATAGGTCAACTCGAAAATGCACTTCCACAAGACCAGCAGGTAGCCAGCCGGAAGGCTCCGATCTTGGTAGCTCAGATCGGGGTTAAAGATACTGAAATGCGGTTTGCAGCCAATTCGAGGGTTTCCTGTTTTTCGCGCTTTTCAGCTTGCAAAGGCGTTCTGCCAACCTTGGCTCCGCCTATACGGTGCGCTATTTTTGGCTCGGTCTCACCCATCCCGTGAGAGATCTCAGGATCCTCGCATACACCTCGATCGTGGGAGCAGACCTACCTTCCAATGTGAGCAGATACTCCCCGACTAGATCCTCCGAACCGGCCTCTTCTTTCCCAACTAGCTGCAGGTTCCGCACCTCGCTCTGTGCCCCGATCTCGGACATACTGTCCTCCCAAACTTTTCTGTTACGAGTTTTCCGGCCTCATTTGGTACGTTTCAGGTCTACAAGGGCAGCATATTAGCAGAGACTCGTAACGGAAGGTTAGTTCTCTTACGAGTTTCCGAGTGGGATCGAGTCAGTTGATACGGACAAAGGCGTCGATGTCTACACGCCTTCCTCCAGAGGCACTGTTCTGGCCAGCTATGTCGACTGTCAAGGTGTGGGTGCCAGAGGTGCTCCACGACTTCGTGAACACTACTTGACGTGCTTTACCTTTAGCGGAGTAGAGATCTACAGTTCGAACGTGCGTGCCATCTATATAGATCTTAGCTCTACCACTTCTGGGACTTTTTCGCGATACCCAAGCTACCTTACGTCCTGTGAAGGTGAACGTAACTTCTGCTCCACGGCTATCATTGTGCTTAACGTAACCGCCATAAGCGCTGGCTATAGCCTGCCTGGTCCACGTATTGTTAGGACAGTAAGATTCTGGAGCGCAGAAAATGGCTTCATGAACAACACTGCGCGATCCTTCTTGATACGCTCTCAGCGAGAAGTTTGGTCCAGCCTTCCACGCGCTCCAGTTTCCTGCCTTATCTTGAGCCCGCACCCTGAAGCGGTGGTTTGCAGGCGCCAAGTTTATAGTACGGGTCGAACTGACAGAATTCGCCAAGGACACATCAGAGAAAGAGCCTCCGTTGAAATTGCGCTGCAACTCGTACCGTGCTATCCCGCTGCGATCATCGGATCCTGACCAATTTATCCGAACGGGTATTTTAGAGGTGCCGAGCTGCGAGGGGGAGATGAGATTCTCGGCAGGCGCTTTTACCGTAGGAGCATTGGTATCCACGGTGAAGGTTCGCTTTGCCGGAGAAGCATCTGGCTGGCCCGAGGTGCCCACAGCCCGGACTTCGAAGGTATGAGGGCCTTGAGTTAGAGAAGTATATTCCTTGGGAGAATCACACTCTTCAAATGCTGCGCTGTCCAGTTTGCATTCGTAAGTGACCCGCTCTCTGTCGGAGGAGAAGTCGAAAGCCACGGTAGCCGAGTTCGTGAGTCCTTCGGGACCGGAGGTGATGTTGGTTTCGGGAGGTGACGACGGCTCCTCTACGGTAACGCTAACTGTGGATGTGTTCGTGCCGCCGTTGCCGTCCGAGGCTGTGTAATCGAAAGAGTCCTCACCAGTAAATCCGGCGTTTGGAGTATATGTGCAATCTCCAGCTGGGGTGCATTCCACCTGTCCGTTCGAAGGCTGGGTCGAGTTGCTTACTGTTAGCTGGTCGCCGTCCACATCTTCGTCGTTTGAGAGAACCTTGATCTCCACGGGGGTGTCGTACTGGGTCGTGGCGGAATCAGGGTTTGCCACCGGTTGATCGTTCACGGCGGCTACCGTAACGATCACGGTAGCCGTGTTAGATTCATCTTGGCCATCGGTGGCTTTGTAGGTAAAGGAATCTTCCCCGTTGAAGTCTGCTCCGGGCTCGTAGGTGAGTGAACCATCCTCGGCTAGGGTTAGGAGGCCGCTATACGGACCCTCGACCTGCACGGCGGTGAGAGGATCCTCTTCGGGATCCGTGTCGTTGTCGAGTACGCCGGGTGTCGGGACGGTGAGAGGCTCGTCCTCGTTGACTTCATAGGCGTCGTCCTTCGCTATAGGGTAGCCGAACTCGTAGGCTCCGATGTCGCAGTCTGCCTGTCCGTCACCGTCACCATCACTGGGCCGGGCTGCACCACGCTGGTCGGTGCGCGGACAATATCCCTCGCTGGCAGCGTCTAACCCAGGGCTCCCAGACGCCAGCGCGTGGGTCAGCGTAGGTCCTCCGTTGTTGCGCAGCTCGGCGAGTTGAGGATCGATGTCTGATAGGTCGGAAGGCTCTCCGAAACCACATGAGATGCCGGAGTCGAGGTTGTTGCCGTACGAGGCGACGGGATCGCCGGAGCAGTTTTCTCCATCCCCGGGGCCGCCCGCCACTATCGTGTTCCAGAACTCGGTCTCTCCGCCGTCGTTAGCCAGGTTCGCGCCCTCGGGGGCGGAGTTGTCGGCCAGGGTAACGTTTTCTAGTCCCAGGTAATTGCGGAAGTTGCGGATACCGCCGCCGATCTCGATGGCCGTGTTGCCGCTGAGCGTCGAGTTCCACATCCAGGCGTTCCCGGTAGAGTAGATACCACCGCCGAACTCCGATGCGCTGTTGTTGCTGACAGTACTGAGCTCGAAGTCGGCGTAGCCATCGTATTGGCCGCCAGAATGGTACACCCCGCCACCGTGACCGTCGGTAGCCTCATTATTACTGATAGTAGTGGTCTCAGTATACAGTTCACCGCCACCGCTACTGTCCAGGCCTCCGCCGGAATCCGCTGTGTTGTTTATGACAGCACTGTCGTAGAGTTCCAACTGGCCCCGGATGCGGACGCCCCCGCCCGCCGCGAAGCCTGGGTCTCCTCCCGTAATCGTGGTACCAGAGACTGTTGCCCAGGTATCGAACCTCACGTCGAAGACCCTGTCGATCCCACGGCCGTTGACTGTGGTCTGGTTACGTCCGGCACCTTCTATCGTCAGGCCTCCGGCTACGATGTCAAGATCTCCGGTTGCTGCGTCGTCTTCGTTCCTGCCCTCAACACTTAGTGTGTACTCGCCGGCAGGCAGAACGATGGTGTCGTAGGAAGAGAAGTTGCTCTCCTGGACCGCCGCCCGCAAGGTGCAATCGCCGCTCGCTGCGGCGCAAGTCCCATCCCCGAGTTTAGTGTCCGGGGCATCGGCGGTGCTATCTACAGTAACCTCCGCAGCCCAGGCAGGTTTCGCAGAACCCAACAACAAGAGAGTTGCCGCACAAATTAGAACGCAGATTAATGCCGCGATCTTCTCAAACATTGCCGACTTCGACACCTCTTGCCTCCCAAACAATCTTATTTGTGTATACTCCTGCTATCCACTGCTTTTCGCAATCTGCCTGGTTTGCGCTGGTCACCATTGACTTCTTATCTCAAGACATCGTCCATGGTCGCTCCTTCGAGGTCTGCTCCATCCAGGTCTGCGCCTCGCAGGTTTGCGCCAGTAAGGTTTGCGCCAGTAAGGTTTGCCTGGGTGAGGTCCGAGTTGGACAAATCAGCGCCGGAGAGGTTGACATCTCTAAGGTTAGCCCGCAAGAACTGGGTTCCTTCCAGATTTAATCCACTAAGGTCTACACTTTCCAGGTCGGCGTCTGTCATGTCTGTATCCTGAAATTCTGTTCCGGTGAGCTTTGCCCCCTTGAGAATCGCACCTCGCAAATTGGTGTCTATCAGCTCTGTTTTGGAGAGATCGGCCCCTGACAGGTCTGCTTCGACCATACTGGCGCCGGAGAGATCCACAGTGCTCAGGTTCATCCCGGAGAGATCCGTTCGGTAGAGATCCAGCTGGTCCTGTTGTCCTTCCATTAGCTCGGAGATCTCTTCCTCTGTGAGCCTCCTCCGCGGCGGAGGTTCGGCCTGGCGATCTCTCCGCTCGCACAATAGCTCTAGGGGATTCTCAGGCCCAGGTCCTTGCCCCGCGAGCTCGGACTCCAGGCGAAGGGCGATCTCATACCACGACAGGTAATCGAAGCCGTTGGTAGCCGAAGGCGTGATTGTCCAGTCTTTGACAATTATGGTCCTCAGTTCCTGTGTAGCTTTAGAGGCTTCACCTGCATCACCGGTGAGTCGAGCTTTGGCAAGCTGAGCTACGATGAAACCCTCTTTCTGATGAGAACCTTCCAGATCTTTTAGCAGTTCAGCCAAAGACTCTACATCTTTGTCTCTCCCCAGGTGGAAGCCAACCTCCATCATCGCAGACACATTCATCGAGCTGGGCTGGTCGAGAGAAGCCGCGAGTGCATCGTAAGCTGCTTTAAAATGCTGCTTTGTCTTCTCGAGTTCACCGGCTAGACGATAGTAGTTACCAGCTCTCTTTGGACTGTAATAGGGCCCAGATTCAGCCTCACAAGCAACACGGCACAGGTACTCGCGGGCCTTCGGATCGCCAAGCCAGTAGAGGCAGCGAGCGACACTTTCTAACCAGATCGAGCTGTCCGGAGACTGTTCCAAGATATGCTCTGCCTTTCGTAATTCTTTGCGCAACTTCTTCTCGTTAATAACGTCGGTCACTTCTAACCTCCAATCTTTTGACCTCAAACTAATCAGCGACATTGATGGTGTATACCCTGACGGCTTCTGTTCCTAGGTTCTCCTCTTCAGGGGTTTCGGGACTAATCTTCTTCATAGCCGTGTCTATGTCACCCAGACGAGCTCCGCTTTCGCCATAGCCAACTATTATGGCCACGTACGATCTCGGGCTTTTCGCAATCTGCCTGGTTTGCGCTGGTCACCATTGACTTCTTATTTCAGTGCACCGTCCATAGTCGCTCCTTCGAGGTCTGCTCCATCCAGATCCGCAGCGCGCAGGTCGGACCCAGAAAGGTTCGCGCCCCGGAGGTTCGTTTGTATTAGTACGGCGTAACGCAGGTCTACGTGTCTCAGATCCGAGTCCGAGAGATCTGTATTCGAGAGATCTACGTAGGTCAGGTTCTTGCCCTTTACCCGGCTCAAGGCATCCTTGTCGAGCGTCGCACCACTCAATGCGGCCTGCTGCACGCATGCTCCCTGTAGGATGGCACCGGTAAGGTCAGCGCCGGTGAGATCGGCTTCTATGAGGTCTGCTTCCGAGAGGTCCGCATCTTTAAGGTCGGCGCCAACGAGGACGGCTGCGACAAGAGTGGCTCCTGCAAGCCTGGCTCCTCTCAAGTTGGCCCCGGCTAAGGATGCTTCATCCAGAGATGATCCGGAGAGATCCTGCCCGCTGAGGTTGGTGCCATCGAGGTCTGCCCCCCGTAAGTCTGGGTTGGCTAACCTGCAGACAGTAAGGTCCATCTCCGAAAGGTTCGCTTGCTGCAAATCTCCGCCGATGACCGTTCCAGTGACGCGGGCTCCAGCGAGCAGCACACCGACCATCGCTGCGTCGCTCAGGACTAGACCTTCCAGGTTCGCTTCTCGCAAGTCTGCGCCATCAAACCTGGTCTCCGAAACGTCTGCTCCTCTAAGGTCCGCTTTCTGGAGGCAAGCTTCTTCAAAGTTTGCCTGACGGAGGTCTGCTCCTCTAAGGTCGGACTCGTAGAGGCAAGCGTCGACCAGGCATGCTTCACTGAGGGTTGCTTCCCGTAAGTCCGCACTGGTGAGGTTGGCTTGGTCGAGATTTTCGCCGCGGAGGTCTGCTTCCCGGAGATTCTGCCCTGACATGTCAGGACCGGAGAGATGGGTAGCGGGGTCGTGGGCTGTCTGCTTGGGGTCGTCCCTACCGGGGGGACCGGCAAGGTCCGGATCGGATGAAGCCTCTCCAGTTGTAGAAGCTCCTCGCTCCTCTATCTCGGCTTTGATCTTCATAGCTATCTCGTAGCGGTCCCAGGGATGTAAATCACCCGTCACGTCGCTAGCTCTTAGGCGATACTTACGAATGTGTCCAGCCTGCTCCTCTATAGCTTCAGCCACAAGATCCGCGTCGTCCGATAATCTCGCTCGGCAGAGCTTCACCGTCATCTGTATCTCCTTCGGGTAGTCTGCCTGTTCCATCCGGTCGTACAGTAAAATGACCTCCTGGTAATTACCGATCAGGAAAGCGCAATTTATTTTACGATCATAGCCTTCTTGCGTTCGTAGTTCGTCCGCCGAACCAAGAGCCGCATTGGCTTGTTCGTACCACTGTCGGGCCGGACTCTCATTGCTCGCCATTCTATGGTAGTTGCCTAATGCTAAAAGAGAAAAGGACGGTATGTCACGACCAATTTCCTTGGCTTTACGGACACCTTCTTCGAGCCGCGCGGCGGCTCGGGCGAAAAGTTCTCTAGACTCCGGGTCTCCGAGCCAGTGCAGGCATCGGGCTACGGCTTCCAAGCGCCTTATGTTGTCTGGATCCCGCTCTAGTCGTTCTCTTTCTTCGGCGAGTTCTTTGCGGAGCCTCTTCTCGTTCACCTCAAGCATGCTTATATACCTTTCACACTATATACCCGGCAAGTTTATTGATGATCTTCATTTACTTGGCCTCTATAGTGTAGACATCCCAGTTGTTTACGCCCGAAGTGTTATTGGGATTCGGATCCAGTTGCTGTAAAGCCCCTTTGGGAGCGGTCACCTTACCTAAAGTCGTACTTTTCTCTCCATAGCCCACCCATGCGGTGTCGTAGGGGATTACCTCGCTTGGATCACTACTAATTATTTTTCTCAGTAGAGTGGCTGCTGCGCGAATCTTTGCGCTCTTGGCACCTTCCATTGTGTTGAGGTAGCGAGGCTCTGCATTATCACGCAACCATAGCAGAGATGGTTGCGTGCGCTTAACTCCACCGGCTTGACCTTTGACGAGGCTACTGTTGAGCGACAGCTTGCTATCGCTACCTTTAACCTCGACGATCAGCGGCTTGTTCGTGGCAGGGTCTTTAGCGACAATATCGGGGCCTTGGCTCAAGTATTTATCTGGAGCGGCCTCTCCTTTGTTGTATGGAACCGTCATCTCCAGAGGAGTGTTTCGTCCTACGTACAGAAGTTCGTACCCCTTGTCTTTGAGTACTTGAACCGCTGCCTCCACCGCATTCGCTTCCGCCTTTCTGCTAGACGTATCAAGCTTTGACTGGTCCCACTCAGAGGTAACTCTGGAGACTATCTCCGCCCAAGCGCTGCCGCCTTTATCGTAGGTTTCTTCGAAGATCCGGGTTGGACCTCCACCACTCGGGGCTGCGACAAGCTGGAAGCTGGAGTACGGAGAAGCTGTAGCTTGTCCGGAAGATTCAGAGGCATCACTCGTGAGGGTATCTTTGAGAGCATCCGCGTCGTTGCGAGCCCGGGCCAGATCCTCGATAGCCGCCTCAACATCGTCCTCCGACATTGTTTCGAGCAATGCTGCCTGTATTGACTCGTCATAACCGAGCTCGTATAGCATCTGCACGGTCATGCGCTGTACTAGAGGTGGCGTTCCTTCTTCCTCCTCGTACCTCTGCTCGTAGTACTGCACGAAGGTATCCGTGGTAGTCCACCGTGCGGTATCGACCTTCAGGTCCGGCGACCAAGAGGCGAACTCGGCGGTGGCTTCTATCATGCCAGGCACTTCGGTGAACGTTGCGGGTAGTGAACCAACTATGAAGTCGTATACCGCATCGGCGACTCCTTCGGTCGAGTCACTGTGCAGGGCTCGGTAGAGTCCATCTCGAAAATCACCGATGAATATGTTCGAGAAGATCCAGCCTTTGAGGTATCCGAATCCCCGTATGGTCTCCGAATCTACAACCCCAAGGTCAGCTAAGGTCTTGCCCATACTGCCAGAGACAAACCCCACTCCCGTGTCTTTAACGTTGTCCCAGCCGGTTGAGTCGGGGTGGAACGGGTCGGCGTAGAAGAGCATAGAGTCTCCTTGCGCCACCAACTCTTCATCATCCCTTAGGGAGTCGCCGTCGGGGTTGCTATCGTTAGGATCGAAGTTTTCGGCGAGTTCTGTTGAATCGCTGAGGTTATCGAAGTCGCTGTCCGGATTGTTGGGCTCTGTGCCTATTCCTATCTCATCGAAGTCGTCGAGGCTGTCGCCGTCGGGATCAGCTTCTATAGGATTAGTAGGTACCGTGAAGTAGTCCCCATCAGGTCCGTAAGAAAGTTCTCCAGCCTCCTCGCCGTCTGTGAAACCGTCGTCATAGGTATCTTCATCATTCGGATCGGTGGTCACAAACGCGCCATTGCCACCACGGAACCCGCCGGTCTCTAGCGCGTCGGAGAGGCCATCGCCGTCCGCGTCCGGTCCGGATTCTGGATTAGGGTCTTTTTGGGCTATACGCTCGAATAGCTCGGGCAACTGGTTGGCACTTGAGACCGGATAGTAGGCGCCGTCTGTGGCTTCTGCTATAGAGCGGAGGAGTTGTTCGTCAACCTCCGATCCCAGACCTACGGTGTAGATGACGACTTCTGCATCTTTGGCTCGTTGCGTCAGATCAGCATCATAGTCACCCTCCCCATCGGTCAGCACGATAATTGATTTGAGATGATCGGGATCGCCGTTTTCTGCAATCTCGTTTAGAGAAACGTCCACGCCAGCGCCTATGTCAGTGCCGCCATTACTGTCTATGCTGTCCACTGCATTTTTAGCCGCGATAAAGTCTGTTGTTAGCGGTTGGGAAAGGGTGGCAGAGGAATCGAAATCGACTACCGCGGTACGATCGCCTTCGAGCAAGGCATCGATGAACCCCTTGGCCGCTGTCTTGCGCAAGTCGGAAGGGTCATTCCGGTTCATACTACCGGAGGAGTCGATGTCGAGCACTATATCGAGGTTCTTGAACTCAGGGTCGGACGGGTCGCGCTTGAAGTCATCGCCCATATCCTTACGCCACTCGGCGTACCAGGTGGGCTCGTAGACGAGGAGGAAGGTGGTGAAGTGGGTAGTATCAGCCCAGGCGTAGCCCTCCTCGGCGTTCACGCCCTGGGAGTCGAGCAGAACGAAGACCCTGGCAGCCTCGTCCCAATACATAATCTTGAGGTTCTGGGGATCGTTGTTTGGAACTTGGGCGGGATCGAACTCGATCTTTATTTTTGCGTCGTAGAAGGGGGCCTCGGAGGTAATATCCACGGCACCGGAGACGCGCCCAGGTGCCTCTTGAAAGACTTTGTCTCCGCCCAGATCCTCGAACTCGACACCGCGGGCCACGTCGCCACGGCCGTTCATCTCGACGGAAACGCCAAGTTCTTCAGCCAACTTCTTTGAGGTATAGTCCTCAAAGCCGTCGATGCGGCCGGAGGAGTCGGTATTCGCTTTCCTCGGGTCTGTTCCAAGACGTTTCTCCGAGTCATCGGTAAGGCCGTCTGAGTCAGTGTCTTGCCTCGTGGGGTCGCTGTTGAACTCTCCAACCTCGAAGTCGTCAGTGAGACCCTCACCGTCGGTGTCAGGCTTCAGCGGGTCAGTGCCGGCTTGCATTTCCTGCTGATTGGTCAGCCCATCGGAGTCGCGATCTGCACCTGAGGGGTCAGGCTTCGTTGGATCGGTGCCGGTTCGCACGAGTTCTTGGGCGTCGGTGAGACCATCACCATCAGTGTCGGCTTGCTCCACGTTAGTGCCCATTCGCTGCTCTAGCTCTGGCAGGAGCCGTTCACCGCCGGGATTGACGGATTCCCAAAGGACATTTATAGCCGCATTGGTATTTTGCCAGGCCCTACGGTAGTTACCGACAGCGCTGACCTGTCTGTCAGAAGAAATCTTCGTATCAGCAGCCGAAAGCTCTTGCTGGGCACTAGCAATGTAGTCAGTAGCCGCTTACGACTTCTGGTCGCCGAAGACATCGGTGGCTGCTAAAACCTCAGTCGAGACCTTGCGATCGGCTTCGAGGAGTTTCTGCAGAGCCTGCTCGGCGTCACCCTTGGCTGCGTCGCTTACCTTGGGATCGGTCGTGAGTTCCCGCAGCAATTTGGCCGCGTTAGCGTCGTATTCAAAGGCGCGTCTCCCCGCCGCATCTCTGAGGAAATTGTCGCTACGGAAGGTGCCGTCTATGGAGCCATTGAGGTGAATAAGAGTGTGTTCTTTACGAAGATCCGTGCCTACCAGATCGGGGGCGGGATGTTCCATCTCTTCTACGATCTCAATGGCCTTCAACTTAGCGGCTCGGGCGGTACCAGGTGCGGCGGGCACATCGGTTACATCTGACTCTACCGAACTATCTGGAGCGTTGGAAGTGCCCTGCCCAGGAGACGCCTGCTGAGCGGTTGCGCTGTTAATGGTCTTGATAGATGGTGCAGCAATCAATATGGCAAAGATAAGTGATGCGAACAATAAAGCAAGCAATACACGTGATAAGAGACTACGGTTCACGACTTTCGTCCTTCCTCTGGACGTTGCACCTTGACCCACAGTTGCATACCAATGTATGGGACCAGTGATAGTTTCGCCGTCGCTATTTTAGAGCATCTGTCATAGCAGTTGGTCCATCGATTAGTAGGAGTGGTAGCCGCAGTGTGCGAAGAACCCCCGAGTGTCCCGAGCCGACACCGCATCCAGCGCCCAACCCATTGCTTTGAGCGTGTAGAGGCCGCCCCTCCAAACACACCGAGGCCTCCTCTCATCACATCCTCCCTTGATGTGGCCATTATGGTCACTCTTCAACCCCAATTTCCCGATCCGAAGTTCCAACTTCCACAAGTGCTATCGGACCGACTGGAAGAAAACTTTAACGAAAAAGTGCTACTTGACGAACTTTTTACGGAGAATAGAAATAGGCTCTTGCATGTTATAAGGATTTGGCAGTACAAGTAATCTGGCCAACGCCTTTAACGAAGCTCCTATGCCAGTCAAGGACCCGAAAAAGAAGGCTTCGGAACCACTGTAGCGACAAGAACTCCGTAGATCTCTCTGGCAATGTAACGCTTCAGGCAGCGGATGATCTCTCGCTTGGATTTGCCTTCCTCGGTGCGCCGGACGACGTAGGCTCGGGTACGCTCATCCCGGCTCATTCGCTCTGTGGTTACGACGTACAGCGCCCGATTGGCGTCCCGGTTGCCCTGGCGGTTGAGTCGGTGCCTGACCACCTTACCTGAGGAGGCCGGGATCGGGGCAACTCCACACAGGTGGGCGAAGGCTGACTCGCTCTTCAGTCGCTTGGGGTCTTCTCCTGCAGCCACCAACAAGGAAGCGGCGGTGTCTGTCCCAACGCCAGGGACTGCAACCAGTGCTGGGGCAGTTTGTGTGACCAGCCGGGATAGCTGTCCGTCGAGTTCGTCGATCTCCTCGGAGAGCTCCAGGTAGCGGCGAGCAATAGAGCGTAGGGCGAACTTGGTGGCTGCCGCTACATCGGAGGGTTGATCGCCAGGCCGGAAACGTGCTGCTCTACGCACCAGCTTGATCGTGGAGAGCCCACGTAGCTCGGCTCTCAGAGATTCTGGAGCAGTGACGAGCAGGGCCTTCAACTGCTTTGCCGCCTGGGCTCGCGCCTTAACCGCAGAGCGTCGTGCAGCTCTCAAGACCCGGATCATCTCTACTGGACCATCGCCGCCTTTTGTTTGCCCAATGGCCGTTCCAGCCAGTACCGCTCTGGCGGCTAGCTCGGCGTCTATAGGATCGGACTTGCTGGAGCGATGCTGATCGCGGCGCTTGGGTCTACCCACTTCCAGGACCTCCACACCCCTTTCGTGCAAGAAGCGAGCCAGTCCAGCTCCGAAAGATCCAGCCCCCTCAATTCCTACCCGCTCAACCCCTCCTAGCTTCACCGTCCATCCGAGGAGCCTGGCGTAACCGGCTTCCGTTGTAGGGAAATGCAGCTCGTTCAGGCGCCGACCGAGCCCGTCGAGGGCGACGGCTACGTGTGAATCGAGGTGAGTATCTACGCCCACGGTAACGAGCGTCTGGTGGGTGTTCTCGGCAGTAGGGGTGGTAGGTACGGTCATCTTCTGCTGATCCTCCTCGGTTCCGGGGCACGACTTCGCGCTCTTCCGGATGAGGCGGCGGACAGTACTGCGATGAGACCTATATCCGGCACGCTCCTATCAAGTCACTGCCGACCCGCTCCGGGGCGCGGCGATGACCCTCCCTGGCCGGCCGACGATTCGCTAAGAAGGCACTGAGCCCTACACTTTATGGGTCAGGCCGACCGGGAAGATCATCACCGCCTTTATTCTCGCAGTACACTTTACCCCATTTCATGCAGTGACCCCCTTTAGCTGGGTGTGATTGGCAGCACCCGTGACCTCCACGTTGAGCTCCGTGTTGGAGGTGATCCCCGAGAGCGTGAAGTTCGAGGAGCCCACGATTGCCTGGCCGGGCTGAGGCGGTGGGACCTCATTGCCCGCATCGTCTCGGAGCGTGCGGTGGTCGAAGATGTACGCTTTGGCGTGCAGGGTTCCCCTGGTGTAGACGCGGACTTTGAGCCGCTGGTCCTCGATCATCTGCACCAAGAGCTTAACGAGTTTCTGTCCCTCATCAGTCTGGTCCATTACCTCCAGAGAAGAACCCACGCTCTCCGCGGTGGCCGCGGCACGCTTCTTTGATTCGCGGCGGTTGATTGATTCTTCGTCTTCTATAGCCTGGGAAACAGCGTCCAGCCTGCGGTAGCCCTCGGCGAGCTGGTCAATTGTCTCCCGGTTTGTGGTGTTCCCGATAAGGAGCCTCAGCTCCTCTACCCCATTCATGGCTTCGGACACGGTCTCCAGGCCCGAGAGGAAAAAGTAGCCCATGGCGAAGTCCGCTGACTTTGTAGAGCCAAGGATGGAGCTGATGCGCTCGGAGAGCTTTACGGAGCGGTTGTCTACTATATCGCTCATCTGTACGTTAGTACCTCCCGCTCTCGTCTACCCAGTCTATCCTGACTGAACCGTCACAACCGAAGCGCCCTTCTGGCGGTTGTGGTACCTGCAAAGGACCTGCGCGTTTGCAACGTCGGTCTTGCCGCCTTTCGCATGGGCGGTTATGTGGTCCGCATCGTATTCGTGCCACGGTACGCGAGCCTCGGTTTCGGGCTTCCCTTCTTTTAGACAGATCTGACAAAGGCCATTGTCCCTACGGTAGATGAAGATGCGCTCGGCTTCGTCAAAGGCCCGACGTTCGTCTTTGGTCAGTAGTTCATGGCCTTCATCTTTGACGTAGTTGAAGAAGATCTGGCGCAAGACTATCTGACGTGTCTCTATCTCGCGGCCGGTTTGCTGCCGATTGTCCGAAAACACCAGGATGTCGCTGTCACTATCGCGGCGAGCCTGCCAGCGCTGGTGGAAGTGAATCACAAACTCGTAGAACAGCTTCTTTTCACCGTCGTCAAAGACATAGTTTTTCCGTAGATGACGAAGCAACAGGTACGTCGAAATAATGAAGTATTCGGTGCTGAGTTGAGACCGAGCCAAAAATAGCGCACCGTATAGGCGGAGCCAAGGTTGGCAGAACGCCTTTGCAAGCTGAAAAGCGCGAAAAACAGGAAACCCTCGAATTGGCTGCAAACCGCATTTCAGTATCTTTAACCCCGATCTGAGCTACCAAGATCGGAGCCTTCCGGCTGGCTACCTGCTGGTCTTGTGGAAGTGCATTTTCGAGTTGACCTATCTGAGTGATTACGCTCCGAACAGAACGAGAAACTCGCCCACCGCCCGTTTAGCGCGCGCTTCTATCTGCCCAGGATCTGGGACCTCCATCACGCCTAGCAATCGGCGGATCTGTTGATCGCCCATCGTAAGACCAATGAATGCCTCGGCAGCAGTTCCTGCGTCCGCAAAGTCGAGCCGCCCCCGTTCCCGCTGTCCTTGCAGGTAGTGTCCTAATTTCGGGACGATAGCGTCTCTACCCTTGTCGACAAGGAGCCGCGCGAATGTTGGGTCCGAGGCGGCCTCCGAGATAGCAGCCCGGTTTATCACCACGGCGCGTTCGCCGAGCAACAAGCGTTGGAGCTCTAGTGCGAAAGTATTCAGGACAGAGGCGGGATCGTCAGCCGCGCGTTCGAGGCTCGGCATGAGTGCAGAACCGACCCGCTCCGCCTGCCACGAAACCAACTCTTCAAAGAGACCCCGCTTGTTCCCATACCAAGCGTAAAGCGTCTCCTTGGAAGCCTGAGCACGTTCGGCAATCTCCCGCATGCTCGCACCCCGGTACCCGCGTTCACCGAGCACCGAAAGAGCTACCTCAAAGATCTCCTCCCGGCGCTCTACGCTCGACCTCCTGCTGCCAGACTTCTCCACCACCTGCGAGCCCAACCCTTCCTTCACGTCTTCTCTCACGTAAGCCTCCACCGCTTCGCCTAGCCTTGTATTTAATTGTCCTTAATTCACGCTACCGGTTCTTGACGTGTAACCGTACCTTATGGTACGGTATTGGACAAGCCGTACCGATGGGTACGGAAAGTCTATGGCAGGAGGTAACAAATGGCTTCAAAATCGACCGCAATAACTACATCCCCTGCCACTTATTCTCTAGCGGGAGTTGGTTCGTTGGCCCGGCTACTTTCTTTAACGCTGGCCGTTGTCACAACCGGGCTAATAAGCGGCTTCTTCTACGCCTACGCCTGTTCGGTCACGCTTGGGCTTGCTCTCCTCCCGGATGAACAGTACATCGAGGCGATGCAGGCGATCAATGCGACGGTGCGCAACGGGGTATTCGCCTTCAGCTTCTTCGGCGCCGTTCTGTCGCTCATCTTGGCCTCCGTCCTCCACGCAACGCGGCTGCGTTCACGCCGTTTCATACTCGTGGCGCTGGCTGCGGTGCTTTATATCGGAGGAGGTTTTATGGTGACGTTCTTGGTGAACGTACCGATGAACGAGGAGTTGGCCCGTGTAGGCGGGGCTGTCTTTGCAGACCCCGCTGCCCTGGCGCAGGTTCGGGCAGAGTACGAAGGTCCGTGGAACTTCTGGAACGGCGTGCGTACTGTCTTCTCATCGCTGGCGTTTGTTGCCCTCATTGGTGCCTGCCTCTCGCGATCAGACTAGCGGCTATTCTGATCGCACCACCTGTTTCTGCCAACTCTGGCTCCGCCTATACGTTGCGCTATTTTTGGCTTGGTCTCGCCGTTCATCTACTGTAACCTCGCGCTCGACCAACTCGATGCCTTGCTCCTGCAGAGCGCGTCCCAGTACTTCGGCTGCGACATCGTCGTCCTGCGTTTCTGGGCTAACGTTCGCTCTCCGGAAGTACCCCGACATGCGCTCCGAGAACTCTGCCCTGCTAATGCTCTTGCCGCCGCGAACGAAGTCTATCTCGACCTTCTTCGTGGCGACCGTCGTCTCGCCCAAGATCAGGGTGATCTCGGAGGGCTCGGTGGGCGGGAAGGTCTCGCACCATGGGATTTCGCCCGCGTAAGTGTAGTGGACCTCCGGGATGTCGGTGGCGTCGAGACGGTTCTCTTCGGCCCGGCCTACCGTGTCTAAGATCTCCTTCGCGTTCGCGGCTTCCAACAGGAGACCTTGCATGAAGCAGAACATGTGGCGTCGGTGCTGCTCGTCGTGTTGGGCGACCTCTCCCCACAGAAGCACCCACGGTCCTCGCTCGACGCGCAACGTTTCCACCTGGAGGGCATCCTCGAAGGTGAGATCCGGGCCGCGCAAGATCCATTCTCCGAGCGGCCCGCGTCGGTCACCGAGTAGATCGCCTGGGATGAGCCGCAGTTCGGGTGGCTTCTCGGGAAAGCTGGGATCCAAATCGACGTGCGACGGGTTCACCTCGTAATCGTGCTCGCTTCTGAGCAAGCCGAGATCGTCCCTGTGGCCCGCAAGTTCGTGGGTCGCCACCCGCACATACTTGCGACCGTACCCTTCCGCCTGACCGCTCCCGTCGTCGTAATGCCTTGCATAAGAGGCTTCCCTGTTTATCTGGGCGTCTACCTGTCCGAAGGCGTCGAACGAGTAGCCGAGATCGTAGACACGCCACCAGAGGTTGGCCTTCGCCTTCATGTACTCCGCAGCGCCAGAGTGGTACTTGGAGATCCCGCGCCCGAGTTGTCCCATTGGGTCGTCTTCGAGCGGGTTGAAAGGGTGTCCGCCGCGATACTCGCCCTCGTTCCTGTCCCTGCTCTGGCCCCACTCTCGGATGCCTCCGTCTTCGTAGGGCGGCCTCGTACGACCGAGCTGCTCCTCCTTAAGAACGTCTCGGTGGTGAAGCGTAGCGATCTCGATGGTCCTCCGCGCGTAGTTTCTGGCCAGGATATGGGTGGTCGCGTGGGGCGCACCCAACGCGAACATTGTGGCGTACAATTTCTTCGCCCATCCCGGAAGTATGCCTTCTAAGAATTCGCGGTCGGTGGGATCGTACCGACGCGCCATCGCGACGCCGTAGCAAGCGGCCAGCATGCGCTCGGAGACGTACGGGTCGTCGATCTCGAAGGACCCTTCTACGAGAGCGAAGAAATCTTCCGGGAAGCACCTCCCGTACCAATAGAGGGCGCGCGTCGACCTATCCCTGAGATCCCTCACCGTGGATGTTAGTGCCCACATGGCATACCCTGCAATCAACCGCAGTCGGTCGGTGAGCTCCGCAGGTGGGCCGGCCGCACTGCTGCAGCGCTTCTCCAACAGGCGGGTCAGTCGCGCCGCGAGTCCCTGCGTGGCGCGCAGGTGCTCTGACCACGACAGGTCCCTTTCGGGCAGCGGCAGTTCTTTCAGCCGCTCGTGCCAGAAGTCCGCGTTCAAGGGGTGACCCGGGCGAACGAGGATCGGGTACGACAGGTCGAGGAGTTCCCGTCGGCGCGTTTCTTCACCGAAGCGCTCGGTAACGAGCCGCACGCTCGACCCCCTCACGTGTTCGGCGGAGACTTCGAAGAGCGCGCGCACCGAGTCCGAGACGGCCACCTCGTGATCCGTGAGCTCGTGCAGGTGGTGGCCCGTGAGCCCGGGCGCAAGGGCAGCGAGGGAGCGCCGGATGTCCTCGTGGAGCGGATGCCTCTTCCCGAAGTCGCTCCCGTAGAGGAGCTCTACCGCGCGATCCGAACTGAGGAAGTCTTCAAGGTCATCATTCTGCTCGATTATGTGGCGGGCGATTAGATACCCGGCCATGAGATCGTAGGTTATGAGGTATGCCTCCCCTTCGCCCAACCAATCTCGGCACACCACCAATCCTTCGCTCTCCATCGCGTTGGTGTAGGAAGAGTCCCAAACGAGGTTTTCCAGGTCCTCCCCGTCAACGAGCCGCACGGCTTCCTCGACGGGCACGGATCGACCGCTGTGCAACCATAGGTTCGCCGCGATCCTATGGAGCGATCGGCTGACTACCGGGATGCCGCGGCGGAGGCCCAGGCGACGGGCCGCTTCAGCGTCGCAGCGCCGCAGGTACTGATCGAAGATCTCGAAGAGGGTCTCCTCGCCAACCTGCACGTCGACCCACTCCCGACGCTCGGGGTTCTTCGTCTCACAGAAGAGCTTCAGGTATATGGGGTGGGCGAACTGCTCGAGCGGGGCAGCGGTGAGGTCCGCCCGTATCTTGTAGGCGGCGAAGTACCTGTCGATCGCCTCGTCGACTTCGTCGAACCCGAAGCCATCGACGAAGATAGCGTTCTCGGGCACCCCGCGTTCGTTCGGCCAGATCGCGTCTCCATACGAGGAGCGCGACGTCGTGATGAGCGCGACGTCGGGCGTATTGGAGATCTCCTCCACGAGGCCGGACAGGTGCCTCTCCCAGACAGTAGAGAATCTGCCGTTCTTGACAGCCTCGTTCAACCCGTCTATCACGATAGGGATGCGGGTGCGGTGAGCCTCGGCCGCCGCCTCCAAAGCCCTCACGAAATCGTCCCACCCGTACGACGGCGGCAGGTCTAGCAGCTCGCGGAGCTGGGTTTCGAGGCTCCCCTCCCCGACGAAATTCTTGCCGGAAAGGAAGATAGCCGGTAGGCCCTTGCCTATCCTTTCATCGCAGATCCAGCAGGCGAGGTGCGTCTTGCCCTGTCCAGGGTTGCCCAGTGCGTGCAGATCCGGCTTGTTCAAGTAGTCCAGCAGGGAGCGTATTTGGCGGGCTCCGTCGTGGATCTCCGCGGCGTAGTTCCACGGACCGCCCAGCGTGCGCTCCGCCCTGAGCCTGTAGTCCTCCTCTTGATCGGACGGCCCCGAAAAACCCAACACTGCAATATCGACCCCGTCTCGCAGAGCCTGGTAAGTGTCCATCTGCGCTAGCAACGGTTCAAGGGGAAGGGACCGTACCCCTTCCCGCACGAGGTCCAACTCTCCGCGCCGCACGTGCTCGCGAATCTCGGATAAGCGTTCTAACAACCCTTCGAGAGCCGGCCGGATGGCTCGCGCGGCTTCAATTAGGGGCCTGCGGACATCGCCGAACTCGACCTGTTTGGGTTTGCCTGCCACGAGTTCTTCAACTCGCCCATCATAGTCGGCCAGGTCTTCCTTAAGTACGCCCAATCTTCGATCCAAGTCGTCCGCGAACGCATCGTCCGCGAGCGAGGCATGAAGCAGCACCCCGTCGTAAGTCTCGGTGTGAAGCGAGCGTTCATATTTGTCTCGCACGCCCCGCACCTGCTTTTCGAACTGGTTTCGGAACCATCGCATGGAGAGCTCTAATTCACCGAAGAAGTAGCGTCTCTTGCCTGCAAAGCGCTCTTCGCTGAGTTTGTCAGAGAAGTAACGGTGTCCCCGGAACTCCAGCGTCACGCTCCGGCCCGTCGGCACCACGGGTCGGCCGCCGAGACGAAGGCCGGGAAGCTTCTGCTCGAACCACTCGCGCTCTCCCCTCGTCAGTTCCCCCGGCACGCACAGGAACCAGCAGGTCATTTCCGGATGGACGTCGCAGGCCCGTTGTAGCGACTTCTTTATCTGGGCCTTGCGGCTAGTGGTAAGCCGGGTGTCGGGAAAGAAGAATTTCGCCTGCCACCCCCACTGCGTGCCATTGGGAAAGGTTGCGTAAAACTCCACACCGTCCCCGCCTCCGCTGTCGTCCACGGAGACGAACCGTGCTTCCGATCCATAGACACCCTTCTCGACCTGGTAGCACAGTTCCTCGAAGCTGCCGGTCTTGTCACGTTGTCCGGGTTCGAGCCTGGACCAGTCGATCATCCAACCGCGCTCTCTGCTAATGACTCGAGCAGCGTGCGAAGATTTCGGTAGATATTCAACCTCCCCTGCTGCGGTTGTGGCCATCGTTACCCAGGTATCTATACAGGGTGGACCTCCCGACCCCCAACATCGAACAGATCTCCTCTACCGAATGCTCACCCTCGTCCTTGAGCTTACGAGCCAGCTTCGCTTTGCCCTTGTCCAACGCCCGTGGCCTGCCGCCGTGGCGCCCGCGGGCCTTAGCTGCCTCAAGCCCCGCCATCGTCCGCTCCAGGATCAGGTCTCTCTCGAACTCCGCAACAGCGCCAAATACATGGAACACTAATTTGCCTCCAGGCGTAGTCGTATCAAGAGACTCCCGCAAAGAGACGAACTCCACCCCTCGCTCCTTAAGAACACCTACCAGTTCTATAAGTTCCTGAAGCGAACGGCCGAAGCGGTCGAGCTTCCACACCACGAACTCGTCCCCCTCCCGACAGAACTCCATCGCCGCCTGCAGTTCCGGCCGGTCAGCCTTGCGGGATGAGACCTGCTCCTCGAAAATCTTCTCGCAACCGGCAGCCAGGAGATCCCTGCGCTGGATCTCCGGGTTCTGATCTTTCTTCGACGTGCGGATATAACCGATCTTCACACACCCATTGTCCCAAAAACCTTCTCCCAGGTAAATATCGGGACAAACCAATCGGGACGGGGTTTCAGGATCGAGACGCCCTGTTTAGAGACTCGTTATCGAGACAAACTTCCTCCGTCTCCATATCGAGCGTTAGTGGGATTGCCTCCTACGAGTCTCAGGCTGCAGCGACTTCAAGCGGATGATGGCAACCCACAACGCGAAGCAGAACTGAAGTGCTGCTTGAGGACAAGAATGCCCTGGCTAGAGATCATAGTGAGCCGATACAGAAGACTGTGGAACCAGTACCCTCAGTGCGTTGTGGGACACTGAGAAGCGTTCGGGAGTGTGCGCAACCAGTTCGCCGTCCACGTTTACTGGTAGCTCCGGTTCGGTCTCAAGCCTTACTTCCGAGGTAAGGTAGTGGGTCACCCTCTCGCTCTCTATAAACCTACCGCTCTTCAGGTACCGGATGATACCGAGAATGTCTCTGTGCCTGCCCAATTCTATGACGTACACGTCTAGGGTCTGGTCGTCCATGCTTGCGGCCGGCGCGACTACCATGCCACCTCCGTAAAAACGTCCGTTTCCGATACCGACCTGCATAAGCCTGTCGAATTCAACTGGCTCGTGGTCTCCGCCGGGAAAGGTGAGCCTCGCAGAAAAGGGCTCGTGGCGCAGGAAGGCGCGGACTGCGGCGATAGGATAGGCAAGAGCTCCGGTAGATTTCTTGAGCCAGGGGCTGAGCGCTTTGGTAACCTCCACGCTGAGCCCGACCGAAGCGAGGTTGACATAATAGTCGTCGCCGCAGAGACCGAGGTCTACGTCTACCAGCTTGCCCCCGGCGATGGTGTCGCAGGCCGCCCGGACGTCGGAGGGTATCTCAAGGGTTCTCGCGAAGTCGTTCGCGGTACCCATAGGTAGCAGGCCAAGGACAGCATGATGATCCGCAAGATCGTCCACCACCGAGCTTACCGAGCCGTCGCCGCCCCCGAGGATAACCAGGTCGTTGCCCTCCGCCAGAGCATGGCGCACGGTTTCGGCCAATCGGGCAGGGTCCCGTATAGCGTAAGTTGTGCCCAGAGGCACGCCGAGGGCGTGCAGACGATCCACAGCCTTGAAGAACACCCGCTCGCCCGTGCGTGAGCGGGTGTTTACTATTAGAGAGGCCTTGGTAGGTTGCCAGTCCACCTGTTCGGCCTCCGTTTCCCCGTTGTCCATTAGCCCTTCTTCTGTAATTCATTCGTTGTTAGTTGTCCTGGTAGCTCTTCCCGTCTGATCTACAGTGAGCACCGGCTGCAAAGACGTTCACAGGTAGTCATTACAGTCGTCAAACTCCATCGTAATACTACTAGGGAGTGGCAAGGCATCAGTTTTCGCGGGTGCCCGTCACACACTACGAGTGTACTTCGTGATAAGTTTCCCAGGCGATGACTATAACGGTTTTTGGTAGGGAGTTTGGTAGGGTTCGTGTTCGAGGAAGCGCGCCCGGACTTCACGCTAGGTACCTGACATTCCTTCTGGTGACCGCGGTACTTATATGCCACGGCGCATTCGGCAGCCAGCACCAGGATGCTTCGTGGACGGTCGTGCCCAGAGAGGCACACGAGGCAGTCCACCAGGGCGCAGGAGCCTCTCAAGAACAGCCGTCGGACCACGGGGGTTGTCAATCGTTTAGCTCATCGAACTACGCTGCCGCGTTGTTCGGATTTCTTCTGTTGAGCACAGGGCTTGCTCTGCTTCTGGGCAAAGGATTGAGACGAAGCCGGATGAGCGTATCAGGGATCTTCGATCGCACCCCTGCGCCACCTATACTTCCCCCTGTGCGGGGACCAACGATTCCTCTCCTTCAGGTGTTCCGGCTCTGAGCTACCGTCGCTACAAGAGATGCGACACTATCGTCCGGCCCTCTTTGAGCGGCAGTATGTGACGGAATATCAAAGAAAGCATTCGAGAAAGGAAGCGACGTGAAGAAATACGCGTTGGCCGCGCTGCTCGCGGCGGTTGTCCTTACCCTGGCAGCCTGTGGAGGTAGCGAAGGTAATTCAGGTGGCAGTAGTGCAGGCGGTGGGGGTAAGAGCCGGGGCAGCACACAAGACACGAACCAAGAGGAGGGCACCACCCAGAAGTCTCAGCAGGTTACTCGGGAGGAGACGACCGGTGGCGAGATGGACGGGATGGGGAGTATGGAGGGTATGGACCACGGCGAGACGACCTCGGAGGACATGGCGGCGATGTCCCGGGAGATAGTCGCGCCAAAGGGAAAATATTCCGACAGGTCGTTTATAGATGCGATGGTGCCGCACCACGAGGGGGCCGTGGACATGGCACAGGTGGCCTTGAAGAGGGCCGAACACCCGGAGATAGCAAACCTCGCTGAGGAGATTATTTCTGCGCAGCGATCCGAGATGGAGCTGTTCGGTAAGATCCGGGAGCGTGAGTACGGCTCAGCCGAATCCAAGATGGAGATGAACGAGCAGAATATGCGGGCGATGGGTATGTCCGAACCAGAGAAGCTGGCGAACGCCGAACCCTTCGACAAGGCGTTTATCGACGAGATGATCCCGCACCACGAGTCGGCGATCGCGATGGCTGAAGTCGCCCTTCAAAATACTGACGATCCCGAGATACGCGGGATAGCGGACGACATCATGAGCGCCCAGCAGCGTGAGATCGAGCAGATGAAGCAGTGGCGCCAGCAATGGTACTCGGAGGGCTAGACACCCGGAAGTTGCGCCGTCGAGGGGCCGGTTGGCCCCTCGATCTTCCGTGCAAGCTGATCACGCAGGATCGCCCACAGGGATACAGGTAAAGGACATCGACTACAGGAGATACATTAGACACTGTTGTGGATACTCGATCGCCCCTAAATCTTGGACATCAGCTTCGCTCACACTTCTACCCGTACCCTGCCCGGGTAGTGGTGTAGGAGTGTGAGTACGGAAGGATTCGAGACAGGGCGTAGCGGCAGACCGTACAGGTATCCCTACAATAGGGGAAACGAACGCGGACAAGCCGGAGGACGTTTTCGCCCAAAGCAGGAGACTCGTCGGGACTCACGTAGAGTGTACCCACGTCGGGTATACCGGAGACGGCGCATAGGAGCTGTCGTCGTCCTCCTGTTGCTAGTGGTCTTGATCTTACTCGCATATCTCCTGCTTCCAATAGGTGGAAGAGTAGTTCTCTTGGGTAGCGATACCCGGGAGTCCGGAGGAACGGGAGTAGCGGAAGCCTCTACAGGTTCCCGCTCGGACACGATCCTGGTAGCAAAGGCCGGCAAAGGTGCCCTTTCCGTACCGCGGGATACGCTGGTAGAGATCCCCGGCTCCGGTTACGGAGAGGACAAGATAAACGCCGCTTTCGCTTACGGTGGCCCTGAGCTCACTGTAGATACACTCGAAGATCTTGGCCTCCAGGTAGACAACTACGTCGTCTTGGACTTCGACGGGGTCAAAGACATAGTCAATGCCCTGGGTGGCGTAGAGCTTGAGGTAGAGGAGCCTATCTCTGTCGGTCTTGACGGTCAGAAGGTAGAGATCCAGGCCGGCAAGCAGAACCTTGACGGTCTTGAGGCACTGGCATACGTACGCTACCGGGGAGGACCAACGGCGGATATAGGGCGCATCGACCATCAGCAGAAGTTCCTCTCCGCCTTGGTCCGAGAAGCGACGTCACCATTGAAGGTGCTGCGCTGGCCGGCTACCTTCGGGGCCATCAGGAACAACACTGAGACAAACATGAACCTCTTTGAAGTGGCCCGCTACGTCATAAGGACTGGGGTATTCTCTGGCCTTCTAGGCAGGAGCGTGGAGGCAGATACTTATCCTGGTACCCCACAGTACATAGAGGGCGTCGCTTACTGGGTACCGGACGAGGAGACTGCGGCGCCTCTGATCGAAGAAACCATTGAGTAGTTTGGAGTAGTCTGTTGTGAGAGCGTTTTCTTTAAATACTACGACTCTTTTTATGACTCTTTTGCATGGGGACCACGGGGATCATGGGGGCCATAGGGACAGGCAAGAGAAGCTAAACGGGTAAGATGGGTATGCTCAAACGGATATCTGGACAAGATCTGGCGATAGACTTGGGTACCCGAAGTACGCAGATCTACGCCACGGGTCACGGTGTAGTGCTTTCCGAGCCCTCGCTGGCAGCCGTCGACGATGAAAGAGAACAGGTGGTTGCAGCCGGATGGGAGGCCAAACGGCTACTACAGGACGAACCCGCCGGGCTAGAGGCCGTGTGGCCCCTGAAGAGCGGTGTGGTTGCGGACTTCGAGGTCGCCGAGCAGATGCTATCTTTCTTTCTTCGCAAAGTCCGGCGTCGAGTATATGGAGTATACGGACGCTTCTTGCGCCCACCAGTGAAACCGAGGGTTCTCCTGTGTGTACCACCTGGAGCAACCAATCTTGAGATCTCTACCGCCTGTCGGGTAGCCATTGCGGCCGGCGCCCGCAAGGCACACACTATAGAGGGGCCGCTCGCAGCGGCGATAGGAGCGGGTCTTCCGATAGATCAGAGCCGAGGGTCGATGATCGTGGACGTCGGTGGTGGTAAGACAGAGGTTGCGATTCTATCTCTTGGGGAGATCGTAGCCGGCGTTTCCGTACGAATTGGTGGGAACGACATGGACGCCGCTATCCGTTCGTACATTCGCAGAGAACATATTCTTTCTATTAACTTACGGGAAGCTGAGCGACTAAAGATAGAGTTGGGTAGTGCCTTGCCGCTGGAGGAAGATGAGCTTGCAAAAGTTGGTGGAGCAGACCTCTTCTCCGGGGACTCTAAGGACTCCAAGACGATCCTGGTCAGGAGTTCGGAGACGCACGAGGCCATAAAAGGGTGCTTGAAGGCCATAGCCGAGGCGGTCAGGGTGACGTTCGAGAGCACCTCAGCGGAGCTTGTATCAGATATAGCTGAGGGAGGGGTCGTTCTGTGCGGGAGCGGGGCGCAGCTCAGGTTCTTGGAAGATCTACTGCGTTACCAGATCGGCGTACCCGTTTATATAGCCAAAGAGCCGCACAAGTGCGCCGCCATGGGTGCAGGATGGGTGTTGGAGCACGGATGATTTCGTCGCGATAGTCTGCTTTTTTAGGATAGCTGTCCGAGTGTACCTGGAGCGGGCCCGCTTCCCAGACTACAATCGGCAAGGAGACAAGGAAGCGGTGGGAAAGAAGCAAACGAACAAACTGTGGGGGCGTACCATGGTGGCCCGGCTTGACCGGGTTTCCGTTAAGAGCGAGATACCGGGGCTCCCGGAAAGGTAAAGAAATGGACGACGAGATGAACGAAGAGATCAACGATCCTAATTTGCACGAGATTCTAGGAGACGCTGAAGGTGCCCTCGGCGAGGTGACCCGCCTTTTGGAAGTAGAAGGCAAGGACGGCCTCCTGTTGGCCCGTACAGTCCGCAGGACACACGAGCGGCTGAGTGGATGGCAGGAGCGTGTAGCCGGAGAAGAAGTCGGAACCGGCAAGCCGGGGGCGGATGAGTTAGAGGCTACCTGCACAGGGTGCAAAGCACAACGCGGCGCTCTGGAACGAATCGCTAGCGGCGTGCGACCTTCACTTTCTTCAGGTGATCGAGGTCCAACCATGCTCACCATACGCGAAGCACGCGCCATCGCCCAAAGCGCCCTCCATCTATCCGAAGAAAAGCCAGACGGCATGGTAGAGTCCGGGCACTCGCCGGCGCGAGGTGCCAATCGGAATGCCAGAGGGAATGCCAATCAGCAAGCCGAGCGGCTGCGTGCCAGCGCACTCTCGGGGGACCTCGATGGCGCCAAAAGACAGGCCCGGATGATCCTGGAGCGAAACGAGATGCCAGTTGCCGAGGGGCCCGAGATCACCCTGCTGCACACCTTTGCCCAGACGCTTGTTGGATGCCTGGAAGGCAAGATCGGCGTGGAGGTCCGGCACGCGGTGACCACAAGCCTCGTACGGCGCGAGCAAGAGGGCCGGGAAGCCGCTGAGCGCCGCGCCGAGCAAACGGAAAGTGAGTCTGCCGGGTTACGCAAGGCACTGGCCTGGTACGCCAAGGAGGAAAACTACCGCCCGACTCCTGACAGCCGCCATCAGGATACCCGTCAACACAAGCCTCCAACGACCACAGCCGACCAGGATCAGGGCCGTAAGGCCCGCCAAGCACTTGACAGTTTAGAGAGCGGACGTGAGGTAGCGCGTAGGCTTGAGGCAGCGGAGAAATTCATCGAGCACTTGAAGGCGGATCTTGGCACCTACGAACAGGAAATGGACTACGATTAGCTCCCCCCTCCTTTGTGTCGGTCCGGCTTCCTAGTCTGGTAGTCGGAGTGCGAGTAGCATCTGGACGGGATTGTCCGGCGGCGCCGGGTAGCCGGAAAGCAGTTATAGGGCCGGCGGGAGGGGGGAAATAGCCGACCCTATAACTGTAATACGCTAAGTATAGGACTGAGCCCGTCCCCCGTCATCCCCAAAACGGGTGGTGTTTGATCTTGTTATCAAACCGTTGCCGAAACGAATCCATTCCGCAAAATCGCACCCTTGTTCGCCCAACCGCCAACAGACCCTCGGGAACGACACAAGCGCCAGGGTTTGTGCCCCGGCTCCCAGCTACATACCTAAGAAGATTTCCTCTACAAAGTGACCTTGATCTTGCGCTCGATCTGCTCGATGACGGTCTCGGGGTACGAATAGTAATTGGCTCATCCGCTAAATTCGGTGCATAATGAGCGAGCAGTAACCTCGCAATAGGGGAACGTGTGCTCGCCATCCAGACTGATCGACTCTTGCTCAGGGATTTTCGATTCACGGATCTGCCCGCTTACGCAAACCTGCTCGCTTGTCCCGCCTCCCGGCGTTTCTTCTCAAAGGAAGACGCCCGTCCCGAAAAAGCGGAAGAGTTGCTCCGCCTCTTCCTCGCGTGGTCCGAGGAGCGACCCCGACTACGACACCAGTTAGCCGTCGTCTTGCCCTCGCAGGATGTGATCGGCTCTGTGGGCATCCGCGTCGTCTCCATGTCGGAACGACAGGGCTCCTTCGGCTGCGAGTTGGACCCGCGCCACTGGGGACGCGGCTATGCTCGGGAGGCGGGACGAGCGATGATCGAGTATGGGTTTCGGGAACTCGGCCTGCACCGCATCTACGCGGAAACGCTGGAAGAAAACGCGGCGGCGATCAGCTTAGCAGAGGGGCTGGGCATGCGGCGGGAAGGCACACTGCGGGAGAATCAGCTGTTCAAAGGCCGATGGTGGAATACGACGATCTTCTCGGTGCTGGAGTCTGAGTGGGCCGAGCCACCGACCAAGCCTTAGGAGGTGCCTGTACACTATGCGTCCGTTCGTCAGAGTCAAGATGCTCCACGCCGATGACTATCGAGTCCTCAAGGATACCGCCGTTAGCCGCAAGATGCCCGCCGGCAAGATGAGGCGGGCGAAGATCATCTTGCTCTCCAACCAAGGCCACACGGCCACGGAGATTGGCGCCAAGCTCGACTGCAACGGCAGGACCGCCCTGAAGTGGATCGGCCGCTTCAACCGCTATGGCATCGCTGGCCTGGAGGAGGGACCGCGCGAAGGACGTCCCCGCGTCTACGGTCCCGAGGACGTGGGCGCAGTGATTCAGTCAGCACTTACGCCTCCGCAAGAGCTGGGACTGCCATTTGTCTTCTGGACTCTCGATAGGCTGGTGACCTACCTCAAAGAGGAGAAAGGTGTGGGCATGGGACGCACCAGGGTGGCAGAGGTGCTCTCCCGAGAGGGTCTGAGGTGGCGCAAACAGGAAGGATGGTTCGGAGAGAGGGTGGATCCGGAGTTCGCCGAAAGAAGGGGGCCATCGAGCGGCTTTATACATCCCCTCCAGCCAACTCCGTAGTGATCTGCATAGACGAGGTGGGACCTTTGAGTGTTCGGTCGTACCCTGGGAAAGAGCTGGTGCGTGGACGAGAAGGAGGCCTCGCTGGTAGGGCAAAGTGGGAGCTGCAGCGAGACCGGGATCGAAAGTTCGGAGGCTACGTCTTCGGGGCTTTCAGACCGGCCACCGACGAAGCCTTCACCGCTACCCACCTGTTGTTCCTTTCCCTGTTCGTCGACTACTTGTTCTTTGTTGGCCAGTCCCCGCCCCATCCCATGGTGGGCATAGTCCCGATGCCAGGCATTCGGGCCAGCCGCGAGTACCCTATCCTGCTACGCTGCATTAGGCGGTCCGAACCAGGTAGTCAGCGCATCGCGCAATCCGGTATCTGTGCCGACTCCAACCCAGGCGACGTACCCGTCGGGCCGAATCAACACGGCTGTGGGAGCAGTGATCGCCCCGAGTACCGGAAGCTCCCACGTACCAACGTATGCGGCGTCGATCAACTGCACGCGATCCGCCCACGGAGTGATGTCGAAGCCGCCGGGCTCACCAAGGTTGAGGAGCACCGGCCGGGCGTCGTGCAGCAAGGTGAAGACCCGCAGCGGGCCGCCCGTGGTGACCAGGTCGAGATCGGGCATGCGCCGCCCAAGCAGCGGATGTCCTTCGCCGAGGTCGTAGTGGATGTCCAGGCCAGATACCATTCCGGCGATTCGCGTGCGGGGCTCGTCCATGCCGAGCAGTTCGGTCATGGTGTCGCGGAGGGCTTGATGGCGGGCGTCGGGGCTGCTGAGCGAGACTTGCGCCATGGTGTTGTGTAACACCCGGGCACCGACAGGATGCCGTTCAGCGTGGTAGGTGTCCAGGAGGCTCTCGGGTGGTGTCTTGTTGACCACTTGGGCCAGTTTCCATCCCAGGTTGACGGCATCCTGTACGCCGGTGTTCAATCCCTGGCCGCCATGGGGGGAATGCACGTGTGCGGCATCCCCGGCGAGCAGCACACGGCCGTGGCGGTAGGAGGTTGCCTGCCGCGACATGTCAGTGAAACGGGAGATCCAGGTCGGGCTGCGCACCCCGAAGTCCGTTCCGTAGGCGCCGATGAGTGCCTCTCTGAGATCCTCCAGGGTCGGCTCGCTGGTATGTTCGACTTTCTTTTCGGTCAGCGCGACCCGGAACGGTCCTCCACCCTCCGCCGGGTTCACGGGACCAATGCCACCACCCTCACGGCGCATGCCGAGCTCCGGCTCGTCCATCTCGACCTCGGCGATTATCCAGCTAGTCGAGGGATCCAACCCAACGAAGTCGATGCCGGCTGCCTTGCGGACCAGGCTGCGTCCTCCGTCGCAGCCGACGAGATACTCCGCCTGGAGCGATTGGCCGTCGGAGAGCTCGACATCGACGCCGGTGCCGTCTTGGGCGAAGCCCACCACCCTGCAGCCATGAAGTATCGGAACCCCAAGCTCACCGACCCAGTCAGCCAGGATGGGCTCGAAGTCCTTCTGCCACAGCGCAAGCAAGTAGTTGTGGCGTGTGGGGAAGTCACTGATATCCAGGATGATTCCGGCGTACCCCACAGCCGGGTGGACTTGTCCCGCCGAGAGGAATCGTTCCGCGATGCCACGCTGGTCGAGGACCTCAATGGTGCGTGCGTGTAGACCGCCTGCACGCGAGCCGTCGACATCCTGGCTCCTACGCCGCTCTACAATGGCAACGTCGATCCCCGCCAACGCCAACTCTCCCGCCAACATCAGCCCCGTCGGACCTCCTCCGGCGATCACCACTGTGTGCTCCCCATGCTCCCCATGCTCGGTCATACCCGCACCTCAGCGCCGAGTGCCCACAACCGCACCGCGAGTCCCATCACCAATCCCACCATCGGTACGATATCTCCGTGAGACTTATACGTCGACGACAACACACGCATTTCGCTACCCCCATTCCCGTAGGTTCTGGCTTCGGATGGCATTATGCGGTATGACCCAGGGCTTGACGCAAGCCCCCCGGTGCGCTGTATACTGCAAGTAGAAAGAATCGTCCCAATTGTTTTCTACTTACAGTCCGGAACGAACGACCCCCTCGGGAAGCGGCAGGATCTTACAGAGTTCAACGAGTACGAACTTTCAGTTCCGGACCACGGCCTCTAACTCTGCCGATGGGCGATGCTGTCCGGATGCTTATCGCGGTCCTGCTTATCATTGATAGATCAACAGCTCGGGGCGACCGAGCCTGCTAAGATAAAAGTAATTTCAAGGGCCGCAAAGAGTGTAAAAGGAGAAACATGATTGAGAGCAGAGGCCAGTTTTTGAAACGGTTCGCCAGGATGGGCAGCGCAGCACTCTTGGCGCTCATGCTCGTTGGCGCCGTCGGCTGCGGCGGTGAAGAGGACGACGAAGACGAAGAGGATGATGACTAGGATCACCTGGGTGGTGTGAACCTATTGTTAGCGAGGTTTAACCGTAGCGACCGAAACTTACTTGAAATGCTTCCGTCCAATCTTTATCCTCAAGAGCAGCCAATATCCGCTAAACTGCATTAGCAGCAATTTATGTATGGGAAGCTAGCGCTGAACTTCTGCTAATGCTTCGTGTAGCCCATGAAACGAATTTCTGATAATGTAGTCTGTATGAGGCGCACCGCTAAACCAAAGCTCTCCACAGAGGGTGAGAAGGAGTTTGAACGGTTCGATAACTACCTGCGCGAGGAGCAGGACCTGGCGAACGATACGGTCCGCAACTACCTATCGGACCTCCGTCAGTTCGCAGCCTTCTGCGAGATGAGTTGGGCGGAGGGCGAAGAGTACGGTGAGACGTTCTCGCCTTCTTATGTAACCACACCGACCATCACTCTATATAGGTCGCATCTGAAGAACGCACTGGAGCTCAAGCCGGCGTCGATCAACCGGCACCTTATTTCTATAAAGAGATACTTCGGGTGGACGGTTGATGAAGGAATCGTCTCCCGGGACCCGTCGAAGGCGGTGAAGTTGGTGCCGCGGATCGTGCCACCGCCCCGGCACCTGACCGACAAGGAAGAGGCGGCGCTCGTGGCGGCGGTCGAGCGGTACGGCTCTTTGCGGGACCGCACTCTAATAGTGGTGGCGCTCCACACGGGACTCCGCTCGGAGGAGTTGTGCGGCCTGAAGCCTTCCCACGTGAAGATGGCGAAGAGGAGCGGACATCTCAAGGTCTGGGGCAAAAGGGGCAAGTACCGGGAGGTGCCGCTGAACGTCACCGCCAGAGAAGCTCTGGGCGAATGGATGGCAGAGCTACCAGAGGAGGCGCCTTGCTTGTTTCCGTCCCGAAAGCGTGAGGAAAACGGTGACGGCGAGCGCGGGCTCAGGCCGATCACCGACCGGGCGCTGGGTTATATCGTCGCCAAGTACGCGGCTTTGGCGAAGGTCGAGGACGTGAGTCCGCAGGACCTCAGGCACCGATTTGGCTACGTGATGGCCGAGAGGGTGCCGCTGCACCGCTTGGCGCAGATAATGGGGCATGACTCGCTGGACACTACGATGGTGTACGTCAAAGGTACGCCTGGCGACTTACAGCAGGCGGTCGAGGAGGTAGCATGGGCCTAGAATTGGCATGAAAGTTGTGAAGAGTGTAATAGTGTCGTATGCAATCTCAAGATATAGGGGGTCAGATTAAAGTGGCCGACAAGAAGACCAAACTTCAGCCATCTCGACGTCCGCAGCGCGAGGACTACCAAGGCGCCACCCGCAGGGCTCAACAGATCCACGACCGGCTCAAGGAGGCAGGCTACACCTTTCCCGACTCGGCCGAGATAATCCGCGCTGACCGAGACTCCAGGGTTTAATCCTCTTTGAGCGAACATTCTGGCAGTCTACGTTCCTTCGTGCTCGATAGTTCAGTGGCTGTCAAGTGGTATTTGCCGGAAGAAGAGCACGAAGAAGCTGCGAGTCTGCTCAGACGTGCGGAGTCTGAAGAGCTCACGTTGCTCGCCCCCAGCACGATCTACCCAGAGTTTTTCAACGCACTCTGGCAGCAACACCGTCGTGAAGGCTTGCCACTCGAAGAGATGCGCCTTTCGTGGGAGCAATTCGCCATAGATCCTGTGTTTCTATATGCACCGGAGGATCTGATGCACCGTGGCGCCGAGATAGCCTTCGACTCCGGAGCCATCATCTACGACGCTTTGTTCTTGGCACTTGCCGAGGACGCCGAAACTGTGATGATCACCGCAGACGACAAGCTGTTGAAGGCTCTGAGAGGAACCGAATACGCCAGCCTGGCACATTCCCTGCGTGAGGTAGGGAGCTTACTTTAATAGATGCAATTGATACAAGAAGTGGCACTCAATTACACGTACCTCGGCTGTACCCCAGCCGGCTCCCGATTATCCGACCCAGGAGCATTGCGACGAAGAAAGTTCCCATCAGCGCCGCGGCGTTGGCTGTGCGGAATCCCACCGCATCTTGCAGGAACGCGGCTCCCCAGAACGCCATGCTCCACTCCACGCCGGTTGCCAGGAACAGCACCGCACAATATCCCCAGAACAGCGACGGTAGCGGGCCGGCGGCTACCGCTTTGCCGTCTGCGTCTACGACCTGCGCGTTCGGGATGGGAGCGCGCCGGAAGCGCCAAAAGACGAGGATCAACGCGGCAGCGGCGGCAAGCACCGCTCCACGCCAGCCCAGAATGTCTGCCCGCTCGAATGCTCCAATAGCTAGCGGGGCTATGATAGCGAACAGGCTGGCGACCACGTTAGACTCGGAGATCGCCACCGAACGGTTCTCACCGTGCGCGTCGGAGAGGGCGGCCTGAAGGTTCATCAAGAGCAGACCGCCGAATGTGCCCATCATGAGCGTGCCGACAAGTGTTACGGTTGGATGGCCGCTGGATACCAGCAGCACGGCTCCGGCCGCCATGCCCGATCCGCCGCCCCACACCATCCGGCGGCGCCCTAAGGCTGCCGAGAGGCGGTCCCCGAGCAGTCCCGTAGGCAACAGACCTAGTGCAAAGGCACTGAAGTGCAGGCTTGCCGTCGTGTAGCTCATATCCAACTCGGCCCGTAGAAAAGGCATCAGGGGCCCCAGCGCAGATTGCAGGTAGAGGAAGTACCCGGTCAGCAGGTACGCCATCCAGGTCGTGGGGGTCCGGGCGAAAGTGGTCGAGGTCACAGGGCTACTTTACATAACGTTTCGCGAAAACCTGGGGCGATGATGCAGGCTCTTGGTTTGGGTTCCAGGCTGATGAGCCCCGATACTACCTCGTCAGCAAGAGGGTTCCACCCACTACCTTGGCGACGAATAGAGCGAGTTCATAAAGAAGAGCTCCGAGTTCGGCCCATGGGGGAAGCGCATGGCAAAGCCTTTAAATCTCTATCGCATCTTTAGCCCGGAAGCCCGGCGGGCGGGTCCTCTCGTGTTGGGGCCAGGCGGCAAGCCTGGCCCCAACAGCGTTAGCGGTCAGCATGTCGTTTAGCACGCACCCCCCTCAACCAGAGGAAACTGGGACGACACGTCCGGCCCGCGCCTGTCCGCAGCCACCCGAATAGGAAGAATCATTCGCCGATAGGCACCACGGCGTCGATCTCGACCTGCACGCCCCGCGGAAGACCACTGACCTCTACGGCGGCTCGAGCGGGGGGACTGGGGGACGTCTCGGAGAAGAAGCCGGCGTACACCTCGTTCACTGCCGCGAATTCGCCCAGATCCGTCGTGTAGACGGTTATTTTGACAGCTGCGTCGAGCCTCGTCCCGGCCGCCTCGCACACTGTACGGAGGTTCTCCAAGCAGCGGTCGGCCTGCTCGGCGGGTGTGGCCCCGACGATCTCGCCGCTCTCGGGATCGAGCGGCAATTGCCCCGAGCAAAAGAGGAAGCCGTTGGCCTTGATCGCTTGTGAGTATGGTCCGACTGCCTCAGGGGCGGCCGACGTGGTTATGTCCGCGCGTTCGTTCATCGGTATCCCCTAATTGTCACTACCCCCAACCACCAGACTAGAATGCACGGTTCGTGAACTCGACGTTGCGGGCCTCGCCGATGTCGACCTTGCGGATCTCTTCGATGGCGTCAACCAGGTATCGGCCGAAGCGATCGTAGATCTCGCGCCCCTTTTCCGCCGAGGCCAGAAGCGGGTTGC
The DNA here is from genome assembly GCA_965214475.1 of Rubrobacteraceae bacterium. GTDB lineage: Bacteria > Actinomycetota > Rubrobacteria > Rubrobacterales > Rubrobacteraceae > SIRX01. The sequence goes on from OZ243953.1 coordinate 2,437,232, forward strand.
CGATGACCGCCGTAGGCGAGTATTCCTTGTGCTCCATAGCGAAATTGAAGTACTCATAGTCCTGGAACGTCACAACGGTTCCACCGTCCCACTTAGTGAAGGCGTCGGGAACCCACTCCGGGGCGTGCGCCTTCTCCCAGAAGCCGTTGAGGCGATCTATGGGTACGAGCCGCTCGTCGTGGGCCATCATCTGGCTGGATTCCTGCTCGGCGGCGTGCCAACCCGGCGTCTCCTCGGGCGGCGACTCGAGCACATCCTCCATTATGCCGAGGTAACGCTCACCATAAGGCTTGAAGAGCGCAACGAATACGTTGTGCTCATTGTAGAGCCGGCGCATCACGGGGTCGAGTATCTTCGCGTTCGAGGCATGCCCGTTGACGAAGATGAGCTTGCGGAAGCCCTGATGTATAAGGCTGCGCGCCATATCGTACCAGACGGCCTGGCAGGTCTGCGATCGGAGCGTCACCGTGCCCGAGCCTCCATCGACGTCGCGCAGGTGGTGCGGCGAGAACCCGAAGGGCAGCGTCGGCGTGTACGGGACTCCGGCGACCGGGGCCGCGCGATCTATCGTCTCGACGCAGTGGTAGGAGTCACAGCCGACCGGCATGTGCGGCCCGTGGGACTCCTGAGAGCCGATGGGTATGAGCACGATCCCATCTGTGTCAACGAAGTTCTTTATGTCCGGCCAAGCCAAATCGGCCAAGCAGTACGAGGGCAGATCGCCTCCTGCTATCTGACCATTTTCCGTCATCGCTCGATTCCTTTCTTTTGGTGCGCCATTGTCCGCAGTTTCCCAGTTCCTAGTTTCTCTGCAAGGGCTATTTACACTCCTTTGTCGAACAATATATACAAATTAAGGGGATTATAGACAATGATACCGAACATAGTCAAGAAAACAGAGGTCAAAGGTGGCTTAGACGTCTTTGAGATTATGTTGCTGGTCGTCGAACCGCTCTCACTCAGTCGCAATGGCAGGTCGTTCCGGGAAGTTCGAGAATAATTCAGACAGATATCCACTCTCGGGCAAAAGGAGATCGGACTCGCCCGCGTGACGAGGCAGATTTGCTTGACGTAGCCCTTCTTACCCTATTATGGCCGAACGCGGTTACGAGCACCGTCGCTCTCGTGCGCTGTCATCTGTCATGTCTGCCCCGCGTGTGAGTAGGCACGCTCTAACCTGATTCAGTGTTCGACCACCCACGATGGACTCGCGGACGCCTTAGCGGGGACTCACTCACCGTATGGTAGGCCGAAACTCCGCCGCAGGAACACGTTATGGATAGTGGAGCGGGCTGACCTGAGCATACAAAACACTCATTTCGTTGCAAATCGGTTACAATAGTCGAACAAAGTCGCTGAAAGAAGACCTGATAAGATGAGTTAGGAGACCCTCTCTGGCACGGCATGAAGCTGAAACGGCCGCTGATGCAGCCGAACTGCAGCATACAAACGCAGCAGCCACGACGGATGTAGAGATCGGCGACCGGCTCTCCGAGCTGCGGCGTCAACATGGCTTGAGCATACGCGAGGTAGCCCGCCGCTCAAAGGTCTCACCTTCGTTGATCAGCGAGGCTGAGAGGGGCCTCGTCGAGCCCTCGGTCGGGGTCCTCAAGCGGCTGGGCCAAGTTTTCGATGTCACCATAACCTACTTCTTTTCTTACCCTGGCGCCTCCGGCGAAAGGGTCGTGCGCAAAGACGACCGGAGGACGTTGTCTGAACTCAAGGGCGTCACGTACGAGCTCGCCGGCCCTGACAGCGCTCGCACGCTCGAGCCGATCTTTGGTCGCCTACAGCCCGGTGCTGGATCGACGGATCAGGTTCCGATGCAGCACGAGGGCTACGAGTGGGGGATGGTGCTCAAAGGTCGCCTCAAGGTATGGGTAGGTACGGAGATCTACTTCTTGATGCCGGAAGATTCGATCTACTTCGCGAGTTCTATTCCGCACCGCGTTGCCAACGCCTCTGAGGAAGTAACCGAATATATCTGGGTCAACGTGCCCGCAAGCTTCTAGGCCCCCAGACAGCGAGCACATCCGCCGCCCCTTCAAATGCTAAGGTCAACGATATCCTGAAAGTTGGCGGTCTAACGCTTCTGCGTAACCTACTCCGCGTAAGGTGGTCTTGTGCCGACTTCCAGGGGTCAGGTCTACGCCCGGACCTTTGCTACCAAGACGATCACCCGATATTCTGGCAAGCACAGAACGTAAGCATACTTCGCCAGTAGCCGACTTTTTGAGTACTTTAACTGCCTCTTTTACGTTTTTGCAGTAAATAATCGAACACTGTTGCTGTTTATCTTGCTTAGTGTGCCAAAATACCGTAAAATGGGATGCAAACGAGCAAGTAGACAAATACCAGGGATAGAGACTTAAGGATTCGGCAATTGGGAATGCCGGGAAGGAGTATATTCATTGAAATCAAACCGATCACGGTTGCGCTGAACAATCTGTCAGGCATCTTCTCCATAGATTGGACCGTCGTCATGGCTGGCGCGGTGGTTGCGGCCCTTCCCACAGCGCTTGTGTACGTTGTGCTAGGTAAGTACTTTATCCGCGGCCTCACGGCAGGCTATGGGAAGTGAGTGGAAATCGTGATACGCAAGCTAGGAGGACGCAACGTTGACTGAGAAGCTCTCCACCGACATCGTTATCATTGGGACAGGCATGGGAGGTGGAACCCTCGCGTACGCCCTGCGCAACAGTGGCGCAGACATACTCTTGATAGAACGCGGTGACTATTTGCCTCAAGAGCCTGAGAATTGGGATCCGAAAGCTGTCTTCGAAGGAAACCGCTACCGGGCGGAGGAGACGTGGCTTGACAGTGAAGGGCAACCCTTTGCGCCAGGTGTGCATTACTTTGTAGGGGGGAACACAAAGGTTTATGGTGGCTCTCTTCCACGCCTACGCACCGAAGATTTCGGGGAGCTGGCTCATGTAGACGGGACTTCCCCGTCGTGGCCCATAAGCTATGAAGATCTAGAATCGTACTACTCCCGTGCCGAACAGCTCTACGGTGTACACGGTGAGTCCGGAACCGGACCGACGGAACCGCCGAGGTCTTCTCCATACCCGCATGCGCCTATTCCCCACGAGCCTTACATCAAGGATCTGGCGCGCAGGCTCAGCGAGCAGGGCCTCCGTCCCTCCAACATCCCCATGTCCATCGAATGCTACTCTGGCGGTCGTTGCTCGTGGGTCAAGACGTGCGATGGCTTCCCTTGCCAAAAGCTTGCCAAAGGAGAGGCCGACGTTAACGGCGTGCGGCCGGCGCTCAAGAGCGGAAACGTGCGCATCCTAACCAAAACCTTCGTCCGCCGCCTGTTGGCTGATGGGGAGGGTGAGAGGGTGACCGCGATCGAAGCGGAGCGAGACGGCCAGGCTTTAACCGTAGAGGCCGATAAGGTGGTGGTTGCGTGCGGAGCGGCGAACTCGGCGGCTCTGATGTTGCGTTCCGCAGATACCTCGCACCCTAAGGGATTAGCGAACTCGTCGGATCTAGTTGGCCGCAACTACATGATGCATAACAACTCGGCCGTGATGGCCATACATCCCCTGCGTCGTAATCCGACTACAACCCAGAAGACGCTTGCTGTCAACGACTTCTACTTTGGGGCGCCCGACTGGCCCTACCCGATGGGCAACATGCAGCTGTTGGGCAAGTTGCAGGCGGGCATGCTCACCGCGGACGTGCCGTTCTTGCCAAGGCGCGTGCTACAAGCAGTGGCTAATAGAAGCGTCGACTGGTGGATCATGTCGGAAGACCTTCCCGATCCAGAGAACCGCATTACCCTTGCTCCGAATGGCCAGATACGGGTGGACTGGAAACCCAACAACCTCGCCGCGCACGAGAGACTAGTGGAAAAGGCGACACGTATGCTGCGCAAGGCGGGATACCCTATTGTTCAAACTCGCAGGCTCGGTATCGAGACTAACTCGCATCAGTGCGGAACTCTACGATTCGGCACAGACCCGGACACCTCTGTGCTCGACCCTCTGTGCAAAGCGCATGATCTGGAGAATTTGTACGTGATCGACTCGTCGTTCTTCCCGTCCTCTGGAGCTATGAATCCAGGTTTGACTATCGCAGCGCAGGCGCTGCGGGTGGCACACCTGGCCTTCAACAGCGAAGCTTAGCTATGGCTAGAGCCGACCGTCTTTATCTAGAGATCGGGAGAGCCCAAGGTTTACGTCTCAGCTTGCTGCAGATCCGTTCCGCATGCGAAAAGCGAAATTCAGCGGAACGCGCAGCTTCTGATGAAACGCGACATCGAACCAGTTGTGTACCTAATTAACGAACAAAACTGTGTATTTATTGATTAACGTACATAAATACCGCATGATGCTCCACGTTGGAAGGGCAATACAGGGTATGGGCCCGTTCCATGAGCAGCTTGTACCCATCGATCTGAGAAGGAGGAAGATGTTGTGAAATCGTTAGGTATGCAGATGCGTCTTGGAGTCTGAGAACTACTCCAACGGAAACACCCGACTTGTTTAATGGGTATCAGAAGTCGGAAAGTCGAGCTAGGGAGATGAGAGCCGCGACTGAAGTTGGCGAAAACGTAATCGTGGTCGGGGGTGGGCACAACGGTCTTGTGCGCGCGTTCTACCTTGCTGCGCGGGGCATGGCGTCCGCGGTTGAGGAGGCCGGTGGTACTATCCGCAGGAGCGCGCCTGTGGCGTCCGTCGTTACGGAGGATGGCCATACGGTCGGAGTGGAACTGGCCGACGGTCAGTTCTTGCCCAGCGGACTAGTAGTGTCTAATGCGGACCCGAAGACTACGCTGCTGGGCCTCGTCCAAGGCGACGGACTTCCGGGAGAGGTCCGGTCACGCGTGGAGTCGTACGACCAACGGCTATCGTGCGTGAAGTGGCACGTGATCCTTAGCGATCTGCCAGACTTCGAGCGTTTCTTCGGCAGCGACTACGAGCGGTCCATGGCAGCCACACTCTGTATCTCGCCCACGCTCAACACCGTCATGGATGCGTATGCAGACGTTCGCGCGGGCCGAGTTAGCAGCGAGATGATCATGGAGTTGCAGATTCCGACAGTGGTGGACGATACTATCGCGCCAGAGGGCAAGCACATCTTCTCGTCTTGGTGCCTGTGGGCCCCGAGCCAACTGCGCGATGGCCAAACGTGGGAGGAGGCACGGCCCGAAATAAACGCCTAGATCATCCGGCAGATAGCCGGTTACTTTCCAGACCTCGAGGATCTGATCGAGGAGACGATCACCTTCACGCCGGGTGACATACAGAGCAGGCACAACCTGCAGGGGGGCGTAATCTGGCAGCTCGACGTGCATCCCGGCCAAGTCCTAGCTAATCGACAGCCCTACGCGAGTGGCATCGACGGCCTGTACCTGTGCGGAAACTGCACACGCCCAGGAGTCGACGTGTCGGGGGCGGCGGGCCACAACGCCGCACATGCCATCCTCCGCACCCAAGTGTCAGTGTAGTAGATCCGTAGGATTATAGGCAATCGAAAGCGTGGAGCAGTAGGCACCGGACGATCTCGCTGGACAGGCTCGACGGACTCAGGGAACCGCCGGCGTCCAGGGTTTTCGTTCCGCGCTACTACGAGCGGGAGGCGGACCTCCCGCTTGCATACGGCCGCCTATCGCCGACGCTCGCCATCGAACGTGGGATTGAGCCGATAGTGTACTATTTTGTCGAACAAACTCGCCGTATTTCTTGACTGACGTACATAAATACCGTAAAGTGCATTTTGTTGGAAAGGAATGAAGGGACTGGAGCCGTTCCACGGTCAGCCAGTACCCGTTGATCGATAAAGGAGGAAAGTTTCGTGGAATCTCTAGGCAAGCAGATGCGTCTCCGTCGGTTGATCAGGCCGGATACCGGACGCTGCATACTCTTCGCGGCCTCGCACGGTACGAGCACCGTCGAGATCTTCTCCGAATTGGAGAACACGCAAGAGCAAGTGCGCTCGGCGCTCTCGGGGGGGGCAGACGCCGTTCTCGTGAGCCGGGGCTTCGCGCGGGAATCGGCGCCCGCTTTTGACGAATTTCCGGGGAAAGCATGGGTGCTCAAGGCTTCAGCGACCGCTTACGAGGACATGCCACGCGAATTGCTCGTCTCTACCGTAGAGGGTGCAGCGCTAAGCGGCGCTGACGCTGTCGGGATGCTCATGCAGCTCACGCCGAGCACGGAGGTCGCCGTACTCAGGATGATCTCCCACTTGGGCGAAGAGTGCGAGCGGTTGCAGCTACCGTTCGTGATAGAAGCTGAGTTACCTGGCGCATACGACGTGAGCGGCTGGTACCCGGAGGATGAGGTGGCCTATTTGAGGCGCTCTTGCCGCTTAGCGCAAGAGTTGGGGGCCGACGTAATCAAGACGAACTGGCCCGGAAATGCCGAGGACTTCGCCGAAATAATCTCTGCAGTGACCCGTCCCGTAGTTGTGGCGGGAGGTTCCAGGGTCGAGGAGGACGTTCTTTTGAAGGTGATTGAAGACGCTTTGGGCGTCGGCGCCGCAGGTTGCTCGGTCGGCAGGAACATCTTCCAGGCGTCTGACCCACAAGCGATCACCAGGAGGATCGCCGAGGTCGTGCATTCTCCGACGACGGTCACCGCCTAGGGTCCCTTCAATCGTGTCCCAGAGACTACCCGATCTCGAGACTGTAGCCACACCGACTCTGATCGTGGACGGGCCCAGGGTTGTCGAGAATGTGCGGGAGATGGCGGCCCGTAGTGCTGACGTCGGGGTAGACCTGTGGCCGCACACCAAGACCCACAAGTCCGTGGAGGTCGCCCGGCTTCAGCGCAAGAGCGGGGCGGCCGGGCTTACGGTCGCCACTGTCAGGGAGGCAGAGAGGATGGTGGCAGCCGGCTTCGAAAAGATCCTGCTAGCCCACCTGCCAGTAGGTGGGTGGCGTCTCGACCGTCTGACAGCCCTCGCGGAACGCACGTGCCTACGGGTGGTCGTCGATAGCTTAGAAGCGGTCCGAGGCCTAGAAAAGGCTTGCGCGCGTGCAGGTGTCTCAATCGGCTATCTGTGGGAGGTGGACTGCGGATTGCGTCGGTGCGGCACCGCCCCGGGTGCCGAGACCTCTTCGCTGGTCGACATTGCGGTGGGCCTGACGAACCATGCCGTTTTCGAGGGCCTAATGACCTACCCGGGACACGCCTATAAGGCGAGCGGACCTGCTGAGATCGAGAAGATTGCAGAGGAGGAGGCGCAGGCAATGCTAGAGACCACTGGTATGCTCGAGCACGCCGCAGAACTGGTACGCTGCGTAAGCGTGGGGTCGACGCCCACCTCCCCGTACTTCGACCGTCAGACGGGGATTACCGAGGTGAGGCCAGGCAACTACGTCTACTACGACGCCACGCAGGTGGCGCTCGGGGTGACAGGCAAGGAGAAGTGTGCCCTCAGCGTTCTTGGTACGGTCGTATCACGTCCCGATCCAAGACGCCTGATTCTAGATTGTGGCTCCAAGGCGCTCGCGGCGGAGGTCATGAGTCCCCTGACCAGTGGCTTTGGCTTCGTCATCGGGTACGACGAACTGCTCGTGGAGCGTCTGATGGAAGAACACGCGATCGTCACCTCCGAGGATCCTATCGAGATCCCAATCGGGGCGAGGCTGAGGGTTGTCCCCAACCACTCCTGCGTAACCGCCAACTTACACAAACGGATGCTGGTTTTGGAGAAAGGGGAGGTTGCCGACGTGTGGACGGTCGACGCCCAAGGTTGGGAGCCCGCCGCATGAAACAAGTCCCTGAACCAGTACACAACAGACACGAAAGCATGCCCGTATGCGGGCGAAAGGAGGAGCAGTTGTGAAAGCGATAGTTCTCGAAGCCGAGTGGGCGCCTCGTGAGGGCGCGCAGATCAGCCCGGACGACGAGGCTCGGGAGTGGGCGTACAACGCTAATCTCGCCTACCGTGACCCGCGGGTCAGCCTGCAAACCGTGGAAGAGCCTGGAGACCTCGGGCCGGGAGAGGTGCTCGTAAAGGTAGGTGCGTGCGGGATCTGTGGCTCGGACCTGCACATGTACGAGACGGACGAGGAAGGCTACATACTCTTACCCTACCATGTCAAAGCCCCGGTGGTATTGGGACACGAGTTTGCGGGGACCATCGCCGAGGTCGGGCCCGGAGTCGAGGACTTTGAGACGGGAGATTTGATTACCGTCGAGGAGATTCAGTATTGTGGTGAGTGCTTCCCATGCCGTGGCGGTTACCCCAATAGTTGCGAACGCATCGAGGATCTCGGCTTCACCATTAACGGCGGCTTCGCCGAGTACGTAAAGGTGCCGGCGAAGGCTTGCTGGAGCCTTAACTCGCTGCTCGAGCGCTACGGTACTCCAGAAAAGGCGCTCGAGATCGGAGCAATGTGCGAGCCGGTGAGCGTTTCCTACGAGGGGATGTTCACCCAGTCTGGAGGTTTTAAGCCTGGCGGGGCGGTCGCGGTCTTCGGCGCTGGCCCGATAGGGCTCGCCGCAGTGGCGCTCGCTGCCGCGGCCGGGGCATCGCGGCTTTTGTGCGTAGAGACCGTCTCTGAGCGGCGTGATCTTGCGCTGGCGTTGGGCGCGACGGACACGATCGACCCGCGAGATGAGAGCCCAGACGAAGTCGTCCGCGAGATCACCCAGGGCAGGGGCGTCGCGATGGCTGTCGAAGCCTCCGGTAACTGGCCGGCCGTCATGCCCACCGTGGAAGACTGCCTCGGTGTCGGTGGGAAGGTGGCGGTGATCGGAATGGACGCGCGACTGCCTGAGACAAATTTCATCAAGTACCAGCTCAAAGCCGGTAGCCTTTTCGGCTCGGTTGGACACTGTGGCAATTGGAACTTCCCCAACGTCATAGCCCTTATGGCCTCGGGCAAGATCCAGATGGAGAACGCCGTCACCAAACGTACCGACCTTGACGGCATGGTCGACGCACTCGACTCGATGGAAGATCGCACCGACGGCAAGATCCTCATCAAACCTGAGGACGAAGGCTAGTGGAGACTGGGAAGATACTCGTCGTCGCCACCCTAGACACCAAGGGCCCCGAGGCGGCGTACCTGTGCGAGCAGATTGCAGAGCGTGGCGCGGAGCCACTCCTGATCGACGTAGGAGTACTCGGCGAACCCGACGGCGTGAACCCCGACGTCACACACGAGGAGGTCGCCCAGGCCGCAGGACGCACCATTGACGAGGTACGCGCCGCCGGCGCCCGCGGTACCGCCGTCGAACAGATGATGGATGGCTTACGAGAGCTCGTCTCCGCCCGCGTTACGAACGACGAGGTGGCAGGGGGTATCGGCATCGGCGGTGCCGAAGGCGCGGTGCTTGCCTCCGCAGCGCTATCCGCACTGCCTTTTGGTTTGCCGAAGATCATTGTCAGCCCGATCGTCTCCGGTGTGAGGCGCTGCGGTCCATTCGTCCGCCACGAGGACATCGCACTACTCCACAGCGTAGCCGACCTGCAGGGCCTCAATTATCACACGGCGACCGTGCTCGACTTGGCGGCGAGCATGGTCGCGGGTGGCGGAGCGCGGGTGGACTGGCCGGAGCCCGCTCGGGGACGGGTCGGGATGTCGCTCAACGGCAACACCACCAAGGTGGGCACCCAGATTCGCAAGGAACTGGAGCAGGACGGCTACGAGATCGTCTCCTTCCACTCCAACGGGGTGGGAGGGTTGACCATGGAGGAGATCGCCGCCCAAGGAGAATTCTCCGCGGTCATAGACCTCACCACGAACGAACTTGTCGAAGAGGTTGTGGACGGGCTGTTCACCGTGCAAGATCGACTCCTGGTCTCCGGCAGAACCGATGTTCCGCGAGTGGTCGTTCCGGGGTGCCTGGACTTCGTGTGCCAGGGCTCGCTCGACGAGGTCGAAGAACGCTTCAAAGACCGTCCCATGGACATCCACAATCCGGAGGTCACCCTTGTTCGAGTCTCCAGGGAGGAAGCGGAGCAAATCGCTCACGAGTTCGCCTCCCGACTTCTGGAATCCCAGGGGCCGGTGCGGGTCGTTGTGCCCACGGGAGGGTTGTCGATCCCCGGCTCACCGGGCGGCAACTTCCCGGACCCCGAGGCGGATGCGGCCTTCACCCGTGTGCTTGTAGAAGAAGCCGGAGACAGTCTTCCATTGTCGCTGGTAGAGGCGTCCATAAACGACGACCAGATCGCGCGCGCGGTCGTGGATGAGTTCAGGAAGGCAACAAGCATACTTGAGTCCAACGATTTTGATGTAACGACCAAGGATGGAACGGATGATTCTGAGAGCACTATACAGTAAGGACCTTTCAATAGCGATGTTTTCGGGACGGAAGTGGAACAACGAGTCCGCCGACCAATGTGGCGCTGATTCCGTCCCCAAACATAGAGAGGTACTTCGCTCGAGCCGAAGGCGAAACGAAATGAGGTGCGACTACAGGGGAGAAGGACAGAGCACCTGTAGCAGGGTGTCGGCCTGCACCCTGCGTTCAGAGAGAATCGTTCGTTTCACAGAGATAGCCGCATACGCCACGGAGCATCGAGGGTCCAATTTCGAGCTGAGAATACTTCGACAAACAACTTACACCAAGCGTTTCAGAGTACGAAGGGGTTGGACTGAGAGGAGGTATCGTGGCTCAGAGACAATCAGTCTCTAGAGGTAGGTCAAACCTAGGCTAGCTATAAGAAGCACTTCTCGACACTAAAAAGGAGAGACGCGATGCCCGATCAATTTCAAATTACTGGTCTAGACATTGGTATAGTTCTGACTTACCTCATCATAAGCCGTATCATTCCGATCGTCCTGAACCCGAAAAGCGACACTTCCGAAGGTTACTTCCTCGGCTCCCGAAACTTTACTTGGCCACTCATAGGATTCTCGCTATTTGCATCCAACATGTCCGGTACCCTACCCGTAGGGTTGGCTGGAGCGGGCTACAACCAGGGCATTGCGGTCTATTCTTATGAATTTATGGCCGCGCTCATCTTGGTGGTCTTCGTGCTCTTTATTTTGCCGTTCTACTTGCGAACCGGCGTATACACTGTGCCCGAATTCTTCGAAAAGCGCTACGATGCGCGCTCCCGGACAGCGCTTTCTGGCTTTATGGTGTTCACTCACATATTCATCGACATGGCGGCCGGGCTGTACGCGGGTGCTTTGGTAGTACAGCTTCTTTTCCCGACGTTACCGCTGTGGATCACCGTTGCGGGATTGATGGGTGTTTCTATGATTTACATGATCTTCGGAGGCCTGGGAGCCGTTATGATCAGCGACTCGATACAGGCCTGCGTCATAATAATTGGTGGAGCGATCGTTTTCTTCGTTGCCCTACAAGCGATACCTTCGTGGGACGCGGTAAGGGAAGCGGCGCCCCCCGGAGCGCTGAACATTGTACAGCCTGCCGACGACGAGAACTTGCCATGGCCAGGACTCTTGACTGGCTTAATTCTCCTCGGATTCTATTACTGGACCTCGAACCAGTTTATGGTGCAGCGTACCTTGGGAGCCCGTAGTTTAGACCATGGTCGGTTAGGAGGAATCTTCGCCGGCTTTCTGAAGATACCCATCCTTTTCATAATGATACTCCCTGGAACAATGGCCATAGCACTGTACCCGAATCTGGACAATCCAGACGTCGTATTTCCCACGATGATCTTTGATCTGTTGCCGATATGGCTTAGAGGCATCGTGCTGGCATCACTCGTGGCAGCCATCACCTCCACGGTGGACTCGATACTAAATGCGGTTTCCACAATGGTCACGATGGACTTCGTCAGGAAGGCAAGGCCAAACCTGGGAGATCATGCCCTGGTCAACGTTGGCCGCATCACAACGGTATTCGTGGCCGTGATCGTCATTATCTGGTCTCCGCAAATCGTCAACTTCCCGTCGCTCTGGTCGTTTCTGCAGTCCGGTTTCTCGTATCTTACGCCTCCGATAGTTGCCACTTTCTTCCTGGGCCTACTTTGGCCTCGGGCGACAGGAAGCGCCGCTTTCTGGACGCTAGCGACGATGATCCCGCTAGGCATACTCTTTTTCGTCCTCAACCAAATCATCGGCGTTTTCGCGATCCACTTTCTGTACGCTGCGGCGATCTCCTTTGTCGGGAGTCTCGCATTGCTGGTTGGGATAAGCCTGGCGACGCCTGCGCCGGATCCCGAGGTGGTCAGAGAGCTGACTTGGCGGCCCTACTTATGGAGGCAGGAAACCGAGGAACTTAAAGGCAAACCATTGTACAAAAACTACCGTTTCTGGGCCGTCACGCTGGTCATTTCCGTGTTGATTGTGGTCTTCATTTTCCGGTAATTGTCTGCATGAAGAGAGAGTGCGTGCGAGAGAAAGAGCTCCTCCACCTGTTAGCGGGTGGCAGAAAACAAGAGTTGATGCTTACTCACCCCGATATGACGCGCTTCAAGCGACAGAGCGCTTGGGACTGGGCAACAGGCTGGTTTCGCCCTATGAAACCATTGGGCACGCAAGCAATTTGGCCCAAGAGACCGCTTCGAAGGAGTAGATAATGGACTCAGAAGGGTTTGCGAGCACCTACGGATCCGCGTTCAACGAGGCGAGACGATTCTCGCAGAGGATCGGCGTCGGCCTCGTCGGCTACGGGCTCTCGGGCGCTACATTTCAAGCTCCCATTATAGAGACCGTTGATGGACTGAAACTCAAGAAAGTAGTTTCGTCCAGGCCAGAGACGGTGCATCGGGACTTGCCCAACGTGGAGGTTGCAAGTAACGTGCGGGAGCTGTTCGACGATCCCGAGACTCAACTGATCGTGATCTCTACACCCACCGAAACACACTATCAGTTCGCCAAAGAGGCACTTTCGGCCGACAAACACGTTGTCGTTGAAAAACCGTTCCTCGTGCATGCTAGCGAAGCGGATGAACTAATCCAATTGGCTGAGGAGCGGGGTACGGTGCTAAGTATCTACCAGAACAGGAGGTGGGACAACGACTTCTTGACCGTCAGAAGGTGCATCGAAAGTGGACTGCTAGGAGAGATCTACACGTACGAGGCGCATTACGACCGGTATATGTTGCCGGTGGGTTCTTATGGCCAAAGGAGAGAGCAGGAGGCAGAAGGTTCGGGAACGCTGTACGATCTCGGGTCACATCTAATAGACCAGGTGCTCGTTCTTTTCGGGCTTCCGGAGACTATCTGGGCAGATGTGCAAGCACAACGACCGGGCTCTAAGGTCATAGACTACTTCCACATGGTACTGGGCTATGGAAGGTTACGCGCAATCCTCCATTCAGGATATGTGGTAAAGAAGCAGGGTCCTCATTTCGCGGTTCACGGCGATAAAGGCAGCTTTATCAAGTACGGAATGGATTCGCAGGAGGAAGCACTGCTGGCTGGAGGAAGACCCGGAGATCCAGGATGGGGCGAGGATCGCGAGGATCTCTATGGCGAACTTACAGCCGAAGTTAGAGGCTTTTCACTGATGAGTAAGGTGGAGACTATCCCTGGCTCGTACGAATCTTTCTATTCAGGTATCGTAGACGCCATTAGCAAAGGAGTCGCCGCGCCTGTAGAGGCTACGGAATCTAAGAACACCATTGCGATAATTGAATGCGCTCTACAAAGCGCCAAAGAAGGAAGAGTTGTCCGATTTAACGAGCATGTGGAAACACTATAATGTTAATCGGTATTGATTTCGGTCAAGGTGCAGTAAAAGTTACGGCTTTGGGCCATGAAGGTAAGGTTCTCGGCCAGACATCTGAGGAGTATCCAACTTACCATCCGGAGCCTGGTTGGTCTGAGCAGAACCCTCAGGACTGGATCGATGCCACAAGTCGTGCTTGCCGTGACTTGCTTGCACGACTTGTTCCACAAGGCGAGAGTATTTCCGTGGCTGGAGTGGGTCTAACTTCGGCGACCCATCACGCTGTTTTGCTGGGAGCAAACGATCAACCACTGCGGCCGTGCATCATGCTGACTGACAGCCGCTCATTTGATCAAGCTCGGCGTCTCGATCAAGAGCATGGCGCGCTCATTCTAGAACGTACCCGCAACCAGGTGGCACCCACCTGGACTCTTCCCCAACTGATGTGGATTGCAGAAGAGGAGCCCGACGTTTGGGCGCAGACCGTGCGGCTAACTTTTGCCAAAGACTATGTCCGCTTGGCAGTTACTGGGGAATGGGCTACTGATTGGATAGATGCTGAGGGCAGCCTTTTCTTTAATTCCGCTGAACGACAGTGGGATTCTAGTATATGCCAGCTCATATCCATGCCGGTTGGTTGGCTCCCACCAGCGTACGCTCCCACAGAGCTAACGGGTTCTGTGACGCAGGAAGGAGAGAAGCTAACGGGAATACCCGCGGGAACTCCCGTAGTAGCCGGCTGTTCCGATACGGCCGCCGAAGACTTTGCGAGCGGCGCTTGCTCTGATGGCCAGGCAGTCATAAAGCTAGCGACAGCCGGCAACGTCAACATAATGACGAGTAACCCCCAACCGTCACCACACTGGTTCACCTACTCTCATCCAATCCCAGAGCTCTCCTACCATTCTCAAGCAACCAACTCAGCGGCTTCCTCAAAGCGCTGGTTCCGAGATGTCTTGGACAATGGCTCCGAGGAGGTCGATTATGCAGACATGGATAGTGAGGCGAGTGAGATTCCACCTGGATCTGGTGGTTTGCTTTTTCACCCCTACCTTCTAGGTGAACGCTCCCCGTACTGGGATCCCAATCTGCGGGCGAGTTTCGTGGGGTTGAGCGCTGCTCACGGGCGAGGTCACATGATCAGGGCAATACTCGAAGGTGTCGCCCTATCTCTGGCAGATTGTTTAGAAGTGTTTAAGGAGCACGGATTCTCGGTGCCTGAAGCCCGGATAATCGGTGGTGGCGCAAAAAGCGCTGTATGGCGCAAGATAGTCTGCGATGCTCTAAGTATTCCTTTGCAATATCCGTCGCTGAGCGATGCTTCTGCCGGAGCGGCCCTGCTCGCCGGCGTTGGTGTAGGAGTTTTCTCTTCTCCTAGTGAAGCTGTCGAGATGACGGATCAGATCTTAGCCGAAGATACTCCTAATGGTGAGCATCACAGGGCGTATACGGAACTTTTGGCCGTCTACCGAGATACTCAGCAACGTCTAGCCCCTATAGGTCCGGAACTAGCGAAAGTGAGGTTCGCGTGAAAGAAGCGGAGACAAGGTCCCCAGTAACCCTTAGAGAGTCTCGGCAAGACTACGTGCTGGGCTCAGTGCATCACGAGCTAACTACTGTAGTTGGGAAAGAGAACGTCAGCGCTGATCCCCAGAAGCTCGCCGAACAAGCCATTGACTATTCGTGGATGGCCCGATACAGGGAACTCAGAGAGATGCCCCTGCCTAGTGCTGATTTAGCAGTTTGGCCTACTAATAAGGCTGAGGTAGCGGAGGTGGTTCGGATTGCTAGTGATTATGGTCTGCCGATAATCCCCCGAGGCGCAGGTTCTGGTAGTCAAGGCGGTACATTCGCTCCTTACGGAGGCATTGCCCTTGACCTGACTCGTATGAACCGCATCATCGACGTCGACACTCAGAGTCTGACTGTAACAACGGAAGCTGGGGTTGATGCGCCCATGCTTGAGAAGGCTCTCAGCCCAGAGGGGCTTACCCTTGCGCATGACCCCGGCGGTTATTACTGGGGCGCTACTGTAGGGGGATGGATCGCGGCCAGAGGGTCTGGCGTTACTTCAACCAAGTACGGTAAGGCTGAAGACATGCTTCTACAAGTAGAGGCCGTTGTACCTCCGGGGCAAGAGGTTTCCACGCTTCCTGTTCCGAGTCATGCAGCGGGCCCCGGACTGCTGCAGTTGCTAGCCGGCTCGGAGGGTACTCTCGGTGTGATCGCAACCGCGAGTATGAGGCTAGATCCCGTACCCAGGGATCGGCGCTTCCTTTCATTCCGGTTCGCAAGTGTATTTGAAGGGTTGGAGGCAGGCCGTGCCATCATGACCTCTCGATGGCGTCCTGCCGTCATCCGCCTATATGATGAAGCAGGGTCACAGGGCGTCAACCGTATGCTGGACCTGGATACTGATGGGGTGCTGATGATTGTCGTCTGCGACGGTGATCCACGCCTCACGGAGGTTGAGTCAAAGGCTATCAGGGAACTGTGTGTCGAACACGAAGGCGTTGACCTTGGACCCTCGCCAGCTGAGAAGTGGTGGGAAGGCAGATACGAACCTCATACAGTGAGTAACGCGCCTGCTCCGCCAACGATCTTCGGGACTACAGATGCCTGTTGTACTTTCGACAAAATTGCTGACCTTTACAAGGCTAAAAAGGCGGCTATTGAAGAGGGGTTCAGCGACTGGGGAGCTCGCTATACTGCTCACTTCTCCCACTGGTATCCGTGGGGAACGATGATCTACGATCGCTTCTACGTCGACGAGCCACCCGACGATCCCGAGGAGGCACTCGAACTTCACGATCGATTGTGGGATGCGGCGGTGCGAACTTCGCTACGCTGCGGCGCGGTCCTCAACGACCATCATGGCGTAGGGGTGAAGTTGGGACGGTTCATGCGGGAACAGTATGGCGAGACTTTTTCCTTGCTGCGCGCTGTCAAAGACGCTTGGGATCCTGACGGGATCATGAATCCTGGGAAGCTTGGCTTCGGCCCGCCGCGTAGAGGCTCCTGATTAGAGATGGGAACTGTACGAGCAGTCGCTTGTGAAAACCCCGATAATCTAACCATAACTGATAACCCTCGCCCAAAATTTGATGAGGTTCTATTGGCCTGTTGCGAGCGAGCATGCAGCGAACAACTGCGAGAATGTAGGCGGCGACGATCGTTGGGGACAAAAAGGACCTGTGCCAAAGATAACCTAGCTTCCAAAGTCTCTGTCGACGTCCATAACTTGCTACCGTACCGAATCCTCGGGATGGCGTTTTTACCTCACAAAAGGAGGGACCGTGCCGCGACCAGTTACACTATTCACCGGACAATGGGCAGACTTACCCCTTGAAGAACTCGCTCCACTCGCCAAAGAGATGGGATATGACGGACTGGAGCTAGCCTGTTGGGGGGATCACTTCGAAGTGATCCGCGCAATCGACGAGCACAGCTACATCGAGCGACAGCGTGAGCTTCTGGAGAAGAACGGCCTCGAATGGCACGCTATCGGCAATCATCTAGTAGGCCAAGCCGTTTGCGACTTTTCAATAGACGATCGCCACAAGGCCACCCTGCCCGAGCATGTCTGGGGCGACGGCGACCCCGAGGGAGTCCGCCAGCGCGCAGCCGAAGAGATGAAGGACACCGCAAGAGCAGCGGCCAGGCTAGGCATAGATGTGGTCACGGGCTTCACCGGGAGCAGTGTGTGGCACAAGCTCTACTTCTTCCCACCGACCTCACAGGAGGAGATAGACCAGGGGTTCGAAGACTTCGCCGAGCGATGGAACCCTATACTCGACGTCTTCGATGAGGAGGGTGTGAAATTCGCCTTCGAGGTGCATCCGACGGAGATCGCTTACGATATCTATTCGGCCGAGCGGGCCTTGGAAGCTATCGGCCATCGCGAGGCGTTTGGCTTCAACTTCGATCCCAGCCATCTCCACTGGCAGTTCGTGGATCCAGTGAAGTTCATAGATCGCTTCGCGGACCGCATCTATCATGCCCACATGAAGGACGCAGCCCGCACACTCGACGGCGAGCGTGGAATTCTCTCCTCACACCTCTCCTTCGGGGACCACAGGCGAGGCTGGGACTTCCGCTCCATAGGCCGGGGAGGCGTGGACTTCCAGGCCATAATCCGGGCCTTGAACCGCATCGGTTACCAGGGACCGCTCTCGGTGGAGTGGGAGGACGCCGGCATGGAACGGGTACACGGCGGCAAAGAATCGGCATCTTTCGTACGAGAGGTGGACTTCGAGCCTTCCAGTGCCGCCTTCGATGCCGCTTTCGGAAGGGAGCAGTAACGTGAAGAAGCTCAAAATGGGCATGGTAGGCGGCGGCTCCGAGGCGTTCATCGGCGCGGTACACCGCGCCGCCGCTCTCATGGACGGCCAGATAGAGTTCGTCGCTGGAGCTCTCTCTTCCACCAGTGAGAAGGCCATCGCCTCCGGGCAGGAGCTGGGCCTCTCTAATGAGCGCAACTACGGCTCCTGGGAAGGGATGCTGGAAAGGGAGCTGTCTCTTTCCGAAGAGGAGCGTGTGGACTTCGTCAGCGTGGTCACGCCAAACCATATGCACTTCCCCGTGACTCAGGCTTTTGCCGAAGCTGGCATGAACATCGTGTGCGACAAGCCGATGGTACACACCTCCGAGCAGGCTAAGGAACTGGTCGAGACTGTCGAGGAGAACAGCATAATATTCGCGGTCACCTATCAATACACCGGCTATCCGATGGTCAAGCAGGCCCGGCACATGGTGCGGCGCGGAGACTTGGGCGACATTCGGAAGGTCATCGTCGAGTACAGTCAGGACTGGCTGGCCGCCAAAGCGGAAGAAAACGGCGCAAAGCAGGCAGAGTGGCGCACCGACCCGGAGCGTGCGGGAATAGCCGGGGCGATGGGTGACATCGGCTCCCACGCCGAGAACCTGGTTTCTACGGTTACGGGACTGGAAATCTCAGAGATCTGCGCTGACCTTACTGCTTTCGTTGCCGGCAGACAGCTCGACGACGATGGCAACCTCCTGATCCGCTATAAGGGTGGTGCCAAAGGCGTGATGATCGCCTCACAGGTCTCCGCAGGCGAGGAGAACCTCAAGAAGATAGAGCCGGTGGTAGATATCCTGCGGGAGATCGGGGAGGCCCACGACAAACAGCCCGCCCAGGTAGCCCTGAACTGGCTCATCACGCAAAGAAACGTCGTGCCCATCCCCGGCGCCAAGAACGAACGCCAGGCCCGCCAGAACGCCGGAACTCTGGGATGGGAGATGACCGGAGAAGAGGCCGAGAAGCTGGAGCTCGCGACGCTCGGCTGGCGCTAGGAACTCGATTATGCGCGTAGCGGACGGCTCTCTGAGCCTGGACACGTAAAGGATTCGAGATGTTAGGTGGTATCGGCTCGTGGGCCGCTGACACGCTGAGCGCCCTGGGTGTTTTTGGCCTCGTGCTGCTGCTCTTGTTGGAGAATGTCTTTCCGCCCATCCCGTCCGAGCTGATCCTGCCGCTCGCCGGGTTTCTGGTGGGGCAGGACCAGCTCGGCGCCATCCCGGCTTTTCTCGGGGCCACCGCAGGTTCACTGCTCGGTGCCTACGTGCTCTACGGCCTGGGACGCTGGGGCGGGCGCCCGCTTGTTCTGCGCTACGGCCGGGTTTTGCGCATAGACGCGGAGAACCTCGACCGGGCGGAGCACTGGTTCGAAAGGTACGGCAGCTCGGTAGTCTTCTTCGCCCGGATGGTCCCCGGCGCCAGGAGCATCGTCTCGGTGCCGGCGGGGATTTCAGCATGCCGGTGGGACGGTTTAGTCTGCTGACCGCTGGTGGCTCGGCGATGTGGAACGCGTTGCTGATCTCGGCCGGATACTTGCTCGGCAGCAACTGGACCGAAGTCTCCGATACGGTCGGCGTAATCTCGAACGTCTTGCTCGTTCTGGTGGCGGTAGCTGCCGTATTGCTCCTGGCGACGTGGGTCGTGCGCCGGGTTCGGGCATAGCTCCGGCGTCGCTGGGCAAACAGCTTTTCCTACACCAGGGGCGCCAGGGACTCTAGTATCCGTTCGGTGATCTTCGCCGGAAGCGGCCGCCGCTCCCATTCCTCGCGGGTCAGCTCGAAGGCGTTGGTTTTATCCAGCTCGAACATCTCTTCCATCTGTCGGGCGAGCCCTTTGTCGTAGATCTCCAGGTTCACTTCGTAGTTGCCTATCAGGGAAAAGCGGTCTATGTTCGCCGTGCCGACGGTGGACCATACGCCGTCTATGGTGGCGGTCTTCGAGTGGATCATGATGTCCTTGTAGCCGAAGATCCTCACCCCGCCGTCGAGCAGCTCCCAAAACCATCGCCGCCCGAGCCAGTCGGCCGTAACGTGGTTGGAGTTCCAGGGCAGGAGAATCTGTACGTCCACGCCGCGGTTCACAGCTTGCTTGAGGGCTGTTCGAAGCGCCGGGTCGGGTATGAAGTAGGCGTTGGTCATGTAGACGTGGCTCTCCGCCCGGTCTATGGCCTCCAGGTAGACGGTGCGGATCGGGAATATCCCCATGTCAGGGTCGTTGCGGTGCAGGATGGCGTTCGGCCGCCAGTTGCGCCCCGGCTCTGGGTACACGGCGGGCATCTCCTCCGTCCGGTTCGCGTTCCAGAGGTCCGCAAAAGCGTTCTCCAGCTCCCGGGCCTCGGAACCTTCGATCTTGAGGTGCGTGTCGCGCCAGCTACCCGAAGCGTAGAGCTCACCGATGTTGTAGCCGCCGATAAACCCTACGCGGCTGTCCACGACGAGCAGCTTGCGGTGGTCCCGGAAGTAGGTACGAAAGTTCAGTACCACCCCCGGATGGGAGAGAGGCCGGAAGCGGAGAGTGTGTATCTCCGTCGGAAACCGCTTGAATTCGGCGGGCACCACTAGGTTCGCGAAGTCGTCGAAGATTACATACACTTGCACCCCTTCGCGTGCCTTGCGTACCAGCGTCTCCAGAAAGCGCCGGCCTAAAGCGTCACCTTTCCAGATGAATGTTTCCAACATAATGGTGTGCTCGGCCTTTTCTATCTCCCGGAGCATGTCCTCGTAGATCGCATCACCGTAAGAGTAGAGGGTTACCCGGTCGTCGCTCTCCTCCAGGAAGACCTCTGGGTAATCGGCGTGCGGATAATCTTCCCCCGGCTTGCTCCTCCGCCGGCGCATAGCATCTATCACGACGAGAACTCCGACCAGCAATGCCTAGACGGCGACCGTGACCACCGTGGCCCGGAAGATGAACCTCCGGACCATCCGCGGAGCGTATTTGAGCCTACGAGCGTGCTTGATAATAGCCTTTAGGCTCCCTACTACATTCTCGTCCCGCCGATCCAACCGTCCACCTCCAAGACAAATGAGTACAGAGAGATCTGGCGCCACAGCGTCGCCAAACTCTAATAACTCTAATGTTCGCCGCGGAAAAAAGCAAAAGCGAAGAACCCACAAGAAGGTCCAAGAAGCCCCGTAACACCTTCGCCGTCACCGTAATATGGTCTGCCCTTGAGACCGAGGTGATTCAAATTATATTCGGAAAATTTATTCATTCGTTATTTGCAAACTAATAACTGAGGTGGTACTATTCATTCAGGCCGTTTCCCCCCTCCAGACAATACGGCCAAACACAGGGCCCGGGGCTATCTCCGGGCTCTTTCCGTTATGAGAGGAGCGCTCGATGATCGGGAGCGCAAGGTAGAAGGATCCAGTAGTGTCGTACGCTCCGTGTTGATCAAGGGCGTGTTTGGACCGGGTGCTTCGCTGTGGCGGGCCGTGGAGGTCTGGTCACAAGACTGGCGGTATCCTAAGACACGATACCAAGTGTAAGAAGGGACTAGCGATGGACACAGATGTAGTAGTAATCGGCGGGGGCGCAACTGGCGCCGGGGTAGCGTGGGACCTCGCGCTCCGAGGGGTGAAGGTTACGCTAGTGGAGATGGGCGACATGGGTACTGGAACTTCTGGCAGGTATCATGGCCTCTTGCATACAGGATCGCGCTACGTCGTCAGCGACCTCAAGAGCGCCAAGGAGTGTTTCCAGGAGCACACGACTATGCGGCGGATCGCGCCGCACGTGCTCGATGATACGGGTGGCTTGTTCGTGCTCTCTCCCGACGACGACGAAGATTTCATCGGGGACTGGCTGGAAGGCTGCGCGGCGGCCAATATACCGACGCAGGAGATAGATGCATCCGACGCTCTGAGCCGTGAGCCTCTCCTACATCCCGGGATCCGGTGTGCATTCGAGGTCCCCGATGCCGCCTGTGACTCTCTCGCGCTGTGCGGGGCACTGCGTATCGGCGCCGAAGCCAAGGGCTCCAGGTTTTTGACCTACCATAGGGTAGAGAATTTTCATAAGAAGAACGGCAAGATCACGGGGGTACGGGCGGCCGACCTGAGGTCCGGTGAGACGGTCGACATCGAGTGTTCCGTCGTGGTGAATGCCGCCGGCCCGTGGGCCTCTAAGGTGGGCGAAATGGCCGGGGTCGATTTCGCTATGGTCCTCAGCCGGGGAGCTATGCTCGCCTTCAACGGCCGATGGACGAACGCCATTATAAGCCGTCTGAAGCCACCCGGTGACGGTGACATCTTCATTCCACTCGGGTACTCTGGGATAGCGGGCACCACCTCCGTACCTACCGACGACCCGGATGACAACCGAATAGAAGACTGGGAGCGGAAGCGCATACTCTCTGAAGTCGAGTCCTTTTTGCCCGGCATCCGTTATGGCAAGGTTCTGTATGCCTGGGCCGGCGTGCGTCCGCTGTACGATCCGGCCACGGAGTCAAGCTCCGAAGAAGGCACCCACGTCGACAATCGCGAGGCAACCCGCACGTTCGACGTTCTGGACCATACCGAGCACGACGGTGTCGATGGAGTCGTCTCCATCGTCGGTGGCAAGCTGACGACCTTTCGCCTGATGGCTGAGAAGACCACAGACGTAGTCTGCGAGAAGATAGGTGTAGATCACGCTTGCCTGACAGCGGAGACCAGGATAACGGCTGTCTAGCCGCCTTGCCCATCGAGAGCGGACACTCGGCTCCGGCGCAATATTGTCGGTACTCGGAAGCAGTATGTGCCTGTACTGCTCCGGGCACAAACCCATGTATTTATCTGTTGACAAACTATTATATTCAGCTATTATTTTGTATATGGATAAGCAAAAACTAATCCAGTCCATTCTGGACTCCCAGCAGGAGATTGGGCGGTACCAGGTGCTGGGGGACATTGATCCATGGCTGGAGCTGGAGCTTTCTACGCCCCAGTTGAAGGCGCTCCTCATAATCTCCGGGGCCGAGGACGGGCTTCGGATGCGGCCTTTTGCGGAGCGTATAGGTGCTTCGACCCCTTATGCTACGGGGATCGTGGATCGTCTGGTGGAGCGGGGGTTGGTGGAGCGGATGCCCCACCCTAGTGACCGGCGGGTGGTGCTCGTCCGGCTTACGGGGGAAGGGCGAGAGTTCCTCGAGCGGCTGTCAGATTCTATGAGGTCGATGGCGGTGCCGTTGCTAGAACAGATGGATGAGAAGGATCTCGCGGCGCTCCGTCAGGGCCTCTGGGCGCTTTCGGAAGTATCTCGCTCGTACTCTCCTGAGGCTTCGGCAGAGGCTTCTTAGCGCGTCTGTGGAGGGTCCGGGGCCGGGTAGCCTCCAAGGCCCGAAGGCCCGCAACCAACAAATGTTTACGGGCCAGCAGCCAAGCGAGATTGTCCTGCAGGTTGTCGTTCGGACAAAGACACTTCGGCAGGAGATCTGGCAAAACCTAGTAAAGCATACAAAGCAGTAGATCGAGCTTATGAGTCTCGAAGCGGATGGTAAGCACCTCAAGAGTTCAATAGGCGGTCGCGCTGTGGACCAGTCGCTCTGTGGTTAGGGTTTAGGAGCAAGGATGAGGAAAAAATCATATACAGAATCGAAGAAGCCCAAGAACCTTGTAGAGGCGAGGGACTTGAGTAAGGTCTACGGTAGCGGGGAGGCCCGGGTAGAGGCGCTTTCCGAGGTGGACCTTATGGTAAGTAGCGGAGAATGGGTGTCGGTGATCGGCTCCTCCGGATCCGGCAAAAGCACTCTAATGAACCTTCTTGGGATGCTGGACCGGCCTACCTCCGGCTCGTACTTTCTCGGGGGCCGCGACGTGGCCGGGCTCGGCGGGGGAGAGCTCGCCCGTTTGAGGAGGGAGACCATAGGTTTTATCTTCCAGGGCTACAACCTGCTGCCCCGGCGGAACGCCCGGCAGAACGTGGAGCTACCCATGATCTACGAGAACGTACGGGCCAAAGAGCGCCGACGGCGGGCCACGGAGGCGCTGGAACGGGTAGGGCTCGGGGATAGGTTGCACCATCGGCCGTCGGAACTCTCCGGGGGACAGCAACAAAGAGTCGCCATCGCACGGGCCCTGATCAATGACCCCAAGCTCATCCTTGCCGACGAACCAACGGGCAACCTCGACAGTTCCTCCGGGAGATCCATCCTGGGGCTCTTCGGCGAGCTCCGCGACTCGGGTGTAACGCTAATGGTGGTTACCCACGACCCCGCGGTCGCAAGCTACGGCGGCCGAACGATCGAGCTGCGGGACGGACAAATTATCTCTGACAGCCCGACGCAGGGAGAGCCGGGGGACGAGGCGGACTTCGACAAGAAAGCGGTGTAGTCGTGGGGAGATACCTTCGCATCGTGGGCATGGGTTTCTCCGGGGTCTTTGCAAACCCGGTTCGGGCGCTGCTGACCATGCTCGGGATCATAATTGGGGTGGGGGCGGTCATCATGCTCACCTCATTGGGCAACGGCATACAAAAGAGCATCACCGGCGAGATAGAAGGGTTGGGGACGAACCTGATCCAGGTCTCACCGGGCTCCGAGGCCGCCGGAGGAGACCCCCTTCGGCGCCGCCCCCGCCAGTACCCTGACCCTACAAGACGCCGAAGACATCGCCGAGCTCGACTCCGTAGAACAGGCGTCCGCCACCGCCACGGCCGTCACCCAACTACAAACCGGAGAGTCGGCAAACGAAACCCCCGGGAACGGGCCAGCGGACGGACAGCAACAGGGGCAGGTCTATACAGGTGTAAGCACCTCCTACGATGAGATAGTGCCGGTGGACCTCACGGCCGGACGCTTTATAGAAAGCGAGAACGAGGCGGTGCTCGGCGACTCATTGGTGGAAGAGTCGCTCGGCGCCGGGCCGGAAGAGGGGTCAGGACATGAAACCGGGTAAAGTGTACTGCGAGAATAAAGGCGGTGATGATCTTCCCGGTCGGCCTGACCCATAAAGTGTAGGGCTCAGTGCCTTCTTAGCGAATCGTCGGCCGGCCAGGGAGGGTCATCGCCGCGCCCCGGAGCGGGTCGGCAGTGACTTGATAGGAGCGTGCCGGATATAGGTCTCATCGCAGTACTGTCCGCCGCCTCATCCGGAAGAGCGCGAAGTCGTGCCCCGGAACCGAGGAGGATCAGCAGAAGATGACCGTACCTACCACCCCTACTGCCGAGAACACCCACCAGACGCTCGTTACCGTGGGCGTAGATACTCACCTCGATTCACACGTAGCCGTCGCCCTCGACGGGCTCGGTCGGCGCCTGAACGAGCTGCATTTCCCTACAACGGAAGCCGGTTACGCCAGGCTCCTCGGATGGACGGTGAAGCTAGGAGGGGTTGAGCGGGTAGGAATTGAGGGGGCTGGATCTTTCGGAGCTGGACTGGCTCGCTTCTTGCACGAAAGGGGTGTGGAGGTCCTGGAAGTGGGTAGACCCAAGCGCCGCGATCAGCATCGCTCCAGCAAGTCCGATCCTATAGACGCCGAGCTAGCCGCCAGAGCGGTACTGGCTGGAACGGCCATTGGGCAAACAAAAGGCGGCGATGGTCCAGTAGAGATGATCCGGGTCTTGAGAGCTGCACGACGCTCTGCGGTTAAGGCGCGAGCCCAGGCGGCAAAGCAGTTGAAGGCCCTGCTCGTCACTGCTCCAGAATCTCTGAGAGCCGAGCTACGTGGGCTCTCCACGATCAAGCTGGTGCGTAGAGCAGCACGTTTCCGGCCTGGCGATCAACCCTCCGATGTAGCGGCAGCCACCAAGTTCGCCCTACGCTCTATTGCTCGCCGCTACCTGGAGCTCTCCGAGGAGATCGACGAACTCGACGGACAGCTATCCCGGCTGGTCACACAAACTGCCCCAGCACTGGTTGCAGTCCCTGGCGTTGGGACAGACACCGCCGCTTCCTTGTTGGTGGCTGCAGGAGAAGACCCCAAGCGACTGAAGAGCGAGTCAGCCTTCGCCCACCTGTGTGGAGTTGCCCCGATCCCGGCCTCCTCAGGTAAGGTGGTCAGGCACCGACTCAACCGCCAGGGCAACCGGGACGCCAATCGGGCGCTGTACGTCGTAACCACAGAGCGAATGAGCCGGGATGAGCGTACCCGAGCCTACGTCGTCCGGCGCACCGAGGAAGGCAAATCCAAGCGAGAGATCATCCGCTGCCTGAAGCGTTACATTGCCAGAGAGATCTACGGAGTTCTTGTCGCTACAGTGGTTCCGAAGCCTTCTTTTTCGGGTCCTTGACTGGCATAGGAGCTTCGGTAGGGTCAAAGTTACATGAGCTACTAGAGCCAGTAACCAAGTATCCAGTCGCCTAACACGTACCCCCAACGGGTATACATGTTAGGCTCTACGACTTAGAAAATGGAGAACTTGCTGCTGAAGATGGCGAGTAGCGAGAGGACTGATAGTTAGTGGACGAGAAGATTCTCGTTGTTGGTGGGTACGGCCAGGTTGGAAGGGTTATATCTATAAGCCTCGGACAGCTCTACCCTGGGCTTATACTGGCGGCTGGGCGTAACATAGGACGCGCCGAAGCACTCTCTCGCGAGACTAAAGGTGCGGTTTTGCCGGTGCGTCTCGACCTGGATGCTTTAGAGGACCCTACTACTTTGCTGCAAGACGTAAGGCTCGTCGTCTCTGCTGTAGAGCGCCACGACAATCGACTCGTACGAGCCTGCCTCGAACGAGGGATCCACTACGTCGAGGTTGCTACGTCCTACGAAACACTATCCCGTTTGCTCGACCTGGACCCCTTTGCCCGCGGAACCGGGGCCGCTGCGATCTCCGGCATCGGTTTGGTGCCCGGGTTGTCTAACCTACTTGCTCGCTAGCTACGCGACCGCGTTGATCGACTTAGCACCGTAGACATCCACCTCATGCTGGGTCTCGGCGATACGCACGGCGTCGATGCGATCCGATGGATGCTCGACTACGCAGATCGCAGTTTTACCTTGCAAACCCCGACAGGCCCGGTATCCGTGGAAACCTTCTCAGATCCCAAGGTCGTTTATTTCCCCGATGAGTCTGCGCCAAGAACGACCTATCGGTTCGACTTCGCGGACCAGCACGTCATTCCTTCTACGCTGGATACGGATGGAGCTTCGACGCGATTATGCTTCGACTCGCGCCTGATGACCGGGATCGTCGCCCTGCTCAAACGGGCAGGCTTGATCGCCCTAGCCAAGCGGGCCGCCCCTTACACAGTCGCCAAACTCTTGAGGATGCTCCGGGTGGGAACCGACGCTTTTACTCTGAAAGTAGAAGCCCTCGGTACCATTGGCAATCTCGAAGTGACGCTCGCCGCATCCGCCCAGGGACACGACGAAGCTAGAGCTACCGGGACTATAACCTCACTCGTTGCACAACGGCTCTACAACGGCTATGTCCCAGCAGGCGTTCATCACGCCGAACAGGTGACCAGTTTGGAAGGGTTCATCAACCCGCTAGGTAAAGCAGGAATCCACCTCCATCTGCCTAGTTCATAACTCTCTATCATTGAAATACAATAGGGGGGTATAGTATATTGGCGATTATGTCTGATGCGGTACAGAGGATACCTAGTTAAGGGTCAGGAGTTGAACAGTGGAGCAGCGAGCCGACAATACAACCCGTGGATACATCAGGGCGGACCACAAGAAGCAACTGATGAACCGGTTGAAGCGCATAGAGGGGCAGGTGCGGGGAGTACAGCGCATGGTGGACGAGGAAGCCTACTGCGTGGATATCCTTACCCAGATCTCAGGCGTGATAGCTGCTTCTGAGAAGGTTGCCGCGATGGTGGTCAGAGACCACGTGGATCATTGCGTGAAAGAGTCGATTCGCAACGAAGATCAGGCGGAGGAGAAGGTAGACGAGCTGGTGACCGCCATAGAGCGGTTCTTGAAAGTATAGAGAAACAGAGAGGAGCCGAACCATGATCGAAACTCGTTACACAGTATCGGACATGAGCTGCGCCCACTGCAAGGGTGCTATCGAGGAATCACTAAACGAGCTCTCCGGTATCGAGAAGGCCACGGCCGATCCAGACACGAAGATAGTCGAGGTGTCTTACCGCGAAGACCGGGTGAATGACGGTAAGGTCAAGGCCGCCATTGAGGAGGCCGGCTACACCGTAGCGTAGCGTCTCGACGGAAGAGTCGGGTCAGGTTCTTCTAAAAACCTTTAAACCATAGAAGTTCGTCGAGAAGAAATAGAGAAGGGAAATTGAAGGCCAATGGGCAGAAGTACGCCTAAGCGTGGCAAACAACCGGGTGCCGTGCGGCCAGGCAAAGGAAGCGGAGCAGCATTTACATGAACGCCGGAAAGATCTGGAGGATAGGGCTATGAGCGCCCTGCAACAGTACGCGCTGCTTTTGGGGATGGTAGTCGGCACCGTAGGGTTCGTCCTGAGCGTCTACGGCATTGCCCGTTCGCTAGGCAAGACGCGTCAAGAGCCGGGCAAAGACGTGCCGGCTACCTCCGGCAGGCTCGCGAGAGACCCGGTGTGGGCTCGCTATCACGTGCGCTACTACGGGTACGCTCTGCTTTTCCTCGCCTTCGACATGGAGATGGCCTACATGTATCCGTGGGCGGTCGTCTACCGGGAGTTGGGGCTGAAGGCGCTCCTGGACATGGGCTTCTTTCTAGGGATTCTGTACTTGGGGCTCCTCTACGGCTGGAGTCAGGGAGCTTTCAGGAGACAAAAGTGATCTCCGGCGCCCGACAGGCGAGGCCGTCCTGGTTCCATCGGATTGTCGCGCGGGCGATGGCCCGCCGGTTGAACGCATTCGTCGTTCCCGGTCCGGACGTTGCAAGAGCCCACGGCCTCGACGTCGCGGCCGCCGGGCTTAGAATAGTAGACACGCCCCGGCACGCGAGCGTGTTGCTGGTGGTGGGGAAACTGCCGGATGGTCTCAAGGAAGCCGCAGCCGTCGCCTACGCGCAGATGATGCGTCCGCGGGCCGTATTCGCCGTCGGCGCCGGAGAAGTATCGCCACTTCCGAAGCCGGACGTGTCGGTAGCGCTGTGCCAGGATTCCTTGGCTGATGGTGTCGAGGAACTGCGGCGCTCCTTTGTGGAAGGAGCTTTCGCTCCCCAAACGGAGGACTTCGAGGCCGATGTGGTCCAGGATGAAGAGGAAGACGAGATGGCTCACGGCCATGACCACGGCCACATGCACCACGACCACCACGAGGAGGAGCAAGAAGACGAATCGGAGGAGGAAGACAAGGGCGCTCAGGAGGAAGCCCAGGAAACGACCGAATCCGAAGATGACCATGACCAGTCGGATCTCGAAGAGAAGGAAATCGGTGAGGATCAGCTAGAGAACTTCATGTCCATGATCGAGATGACCGAGGGCATGCCGGAGAGTGGCGACGGCCTGATCATGGAGTGGGTCCCCGCCCCTTATGGCCCGCTGTTCCCCGGCCTCCCCGGCGGCCTCTCCCTCACTTTCACCCTCGACGGCGACACGGTCGCCGAGACCGAGGTGGAGCCAGGCATAGAAGGACACTCGCCTACAGAGTTACTTCGAGGTCCGGTCGAAAGCATCCTCGAACGCGCCGCGAAGCTCGACCCGCTCACCCCGGCCGCATACCGGGTGCTCGCACAGCAGGCCATCGAAGACGTAGCCGGTAAACAGATCGGCGACGAAGAAGCTCGCTCCAGGGTCGGCGCTCTGGAGCGCGAACGGGCGGCGAGCCACCTGGGATGGACGGCGAGCTTCGGATTCCTGATCGGCGACGGCTCCCTCTCCCAGCGGGCGGCCCGGTTGCAACTGGCGCTCCTCCGGTCGGAGAACGTCGGCGAGGTCAGGCGCATAAAGAGCGACGTGGAAGATTTCGTCCGCAAAGCACTTCGGACGCCGTTGCTAAAGAGCAAGCTCGGCGGCATCGGGGCTCTGGACGACACCGACGCGGAAGGCGTGATAGGTCCGGTAGCACGGGCCGTCGGGTTTGAGACCGACGCCCGCTCGGAAAATCTAGCTTACCGCAACCTCGGTTTCTCTCCCATAGTTCGTGACGGCAACGACGCCCTCGCACGCTTCCGGCTCCGGCTGGAGGAGACCATGCAGAGCCTCGGCCTCGTGCTCGAAGCGGGAACGATTGACGATAGGGGCGTCCTGCCGGAAGACGCGCTCTCTGGCACGGGTACGGCAACGATAGAGACGCCGCGCGGTGGCGCGACGCTGAGCCTTGCTTTGAGAGATGGAACGGTAACCTCCGCTGAGCTAGACGCTCCTTCGAGGCGTAACGCCCGGCTGGTCGAGGCCATAACGGTGGGCAAAGAGGTCGCCGACGCGCTGGTCGGCGTCGGGTCGCTGGATCTCTCACCCTGGGAGATGTCGCCGTGAGCACGGCTGTGGTCATACTGGCGCTACTCGCGGGAGCTTACGTGGTCGCCGTGCTCGAAGGTTGGGCCTCCGAGGGGCGGTTCCGGCCAGCGGGACCGGTGCTGGATGCCGTGGCGATGCTGGGACGGGAGTCGGTCGTTACCCGAAGCTCCGACAGGATCTTCTTCGAGGTCGGGCCGGTGCTACTCCTGATCTCCGCCCTCCTCGCCGCCGCCGTGCTGCCCCTGGCTCCCGGACTCGTGATCACAGACCTGGCGACGGGCGCGCTCTTCGTGAACGCGGCACTTGCTTACGTGCTGGTGGCACTGGTGATGGCCGGCTGGGCGCCGGACGGCGTATACGCCATGGTCGGCGGCTGGCGCTTCCTGGGACAGCTCGTCGGCTACTCCATGCTCATCGTCATGCCGCTGACGGCGGTCGCGATGCGGGCCGAGTCGCTCTTTACTACGGAAGTCGTAGAGGCGCAGGAGGCTATGTGGAACGTGGTCTTCCAGCCTTTGGGATTCGTGCTGTTCTTTCTGGCGGCGCTCGCGGTCTGCTTTCTGCCGCCGTTCGACCTGCCGACGGCGCCGGGCGAGCTGGCGGGCGGCGTGATGGCCGAGTACACGGGGGCGCGGTTGGCGATCATGCGCCTGGGCCGCGCGGTGCTCGTCGTGACCCTGGCGGTGACGATAACGGTCTTCTACCTGGGAGGCTGGCTCGGACCCATCCTGCCGCCGTGGGCCTGGACACTGGGAAAGTCGCTCCTGGTCGCGGCGGCGATGCTCTTCGTCGGGCGTTACGTCTCTCGGATACGCGAGGAGCACATGCTGCAGTGGTTCTGGAAGCTCGGCATCCCGCTCGCCCTGCTTAACATCCTCTACGTCGGCATCGTGCTGCTGGTGGTGGTAGACGGATGATGCTCCAGACGGTCTTACAGCCGCTTTTCGTGGGGCTCTTCGGGATAGCGGCAATCTGGTTCGGCGTCGTGGTCTTTACCACCTCCTCGATGGTCCGCTCGGCGCTGGCGCTCCTGTTCTCCCAGGCTGCCATCGGCGCGATGTTCCTCGCGATGCAGACCGAGTTTTTGGGAGTGTTGCAGATCATGATGATGGGGACCGAGATGTCTATTATGGCGATCTTTATGGTGATGTACATGATGGACCCGGGCGGCCTCATGGGCATGGACATGACGCACCAGAAGCGCATCTCCCAGGCCGCCGGCGTACTGGGGGCGCTGCTGACGATCGGCGTCGCGCTCCTGGTCGGATGGGGTCCCATAGCGGACAGCGTCCCTCCCGGCGAACAGGTGCACGACCTGGGGATAGAGTTGATGGGACGCTCGATGCTCATCTTCGAGACGGCTGGCGTGACCATCCTTACGGCCATGATCGCCACCATCGCCGTGGCCCTGGAGAGGGGTAGGGAGTAGTGGCTACGCTCATCGTCGCGTTGGTAGTCGGGGCCATACTCTTCGGGGTCGGGGTCTACGGCGCGCTATCGCAGACGAACCTGGTTATGATCATGATGGGCGTCGAGTTGATGCTCGGCGGCGCGATGGTCAACCTGGTCGCGTTCTGGCGTTTCCTGCACCCAGAAGCCTACTCCGGCCAGGTGTTCGTCCTGATCGTGATGACCGTCATGGCCCTGGAGATGGCCGTCGGCTTCGGCGTCGGCACCGCCCGCTTCCGCTACAAAGGCTCGGTCGAGATGGAAGAAGCCAGGGACCTCAAAGGATGACCTTCGTCGCCCTCACAATCCTCGGCCCGCTCGCGGCGATGGCAACGATATTGCTGGTCCGTCGCGTCGCCCCGGCACTCGCCCTGCTGGGAATGGTCGCCGCCCTGGCCGGCGCGGTAGCCCTTCTCGTCAACGTCGCCGGCGGCGCGCGCTACGCGGCGACGCTGCCGGGCCTGCCAGAGTTGCCCCTTCGCCTCGTCGCCACCCCCCTGACGGCCGCGCTCGCGGTCATCGTCGCGGTCGTGAGCGCGTTCGTGATGCTCTACGCAGTGGGCTACATGGCGGAGGAAGGCGGCAAGGTCCGCTTCTTCGCCCAGATGTCATTTTTCGTGGCCGCGATGGAGACGCTGGTGCTCGCGGGGGATTGGGTGTTGCTGCTCGCGTCCTGGGAGATGATCGGGCTGGCCTCCTACATGCTCATCGGTTTCTGGTACCAGGAGGATGGAGTCGGCGAGGCCGCAACCCGCGCATTTCTTTACACCCGCACCGCCGACCTGGGGCTCTACGTCGGCATCTTCATTCTCGTCTCGCAAGCCGGAACCACCGAGATCTCCCGCACGTTGGAGGTAGGAGGCGCCACCGCTCTAGCCGTGAGCCTGTTCGTGCTGCTGGCGGCGGCGGGAAAGTCGGCCCAGACGCCACTCCAGGGCTGGCTCCAGGCCGCGATGGCCGGACCTACCCCGGTCTCCGCTCTGCTCCACTCGGCGACCCTGGTCGCCGCCGGCGCGATCCTGCTGATACGTGCTTTTCCACTCTTCCCGCCAACGACGCTGCTGGCCGTAGGCATTCTCGGCGGCGTGACGGCGGTAGTAGCCGGTCTCATGGCCGTCGCCGACCGGGACCTCAAGCGGCTGCTCGCAGCCTCCACCTCCAGCCAGTACGGTTTCATGCTGCTCGCCGTGGGCGCGGGCTCGCCCGTGGCCGCCCTCGCCCACCTCACCGCCCACGCGGCCATAAAGAGTTCCCTCTTCCTCGGTTCCGGCGTCTTCCAGCACGCCCGCGGCTCCACGGACTTCTCAGAGGTCGCGGGCGCCGGACGGGAGCGGCCACTCATCTTCGCCGGTTTCGCTGTGGCGGGCCTGGCGCTCGCCGGCGTGCCGCCGCTCGCCGGGTTCTGGTCCAAAGACGCCGTCATAGCGGCGACTTTCGCGTCTCCCTACGCCTGGTTGTTATTTCCACTCGCTCTCATAGGAACTGCGCTGACCGGTATCTACGTCGCCCGGGCACTGCGGCTCCTGTGGAATGGGGAGCCACAAGACGAGCCGGTCGCCGGCATCCGCTGGATGGGCACGGGGCTGGCCGGGTTAGTGGTGTTGGCGGCCGTTCTGGGCTTCGTGCTAGGGCCGCTCGCCCGGCTCGCTGGTGGCGAGTTGCCGAAGGACTTGCTGACCACGGTGGTCGGCACCGCCATTGCGCTCGGCGGTCTGGCGCTAGGATGGTTCGTCCCTGCCAGCAGCCTGCTCGGCCCGGTGCACCCATCCGCAGCGAAAGGTTTCCGCATCGGTGGCGGGTTCAAGCAGTTCGTGGCCCAGCCGGCGCTTGCTGTGACGCGCGCCGCGGATACCTTCGATAGGAGTATCCACCGGGGCGTGCTCGGCGTCGGACGGGCAGGGCTCGCGGTGGCGCGGGTTTCGAGGCTCACGGATGAGAAGGGTATAGACGGCCTCATCTTCGCCCTGGTCCGGGGGACTCGGGATCTTGGGCGGCGCGCCCGCAGGCTCCAGACGGGTCTCGTCCACAAAGAGTTGCTGCTGGCCGTTACAGGCGGAGCCCTAATCCTCTCTCTCCTAGCTATCGGCATACTGGTTCCGTAGAAAGGTCCACTGAATGTTTCCACTCGTATCCCTAACGCTCTTTCTCCCACTCCTCGGCGCCATTCTGCTCGTGGCGCGGCCGGGCATCTCAACTCGCGGCGCGCACGCAACCGGTATTGTGGTCTCGGGACTTACCCTACTCGGGGCGGCATGGATGTGGGTGCGTGGAGCCGGGGCGAGCTTTACGCAGGTGGAGGAGGTCTCCTGGATGCCGTCGCTCGGGGCCGCCTACCGGGTCGGCGTAGACGGCATCAGCTTGCCGCTAGTCCTGATGACGGCGGTTCTCTTCTTCGTGTCCTTTATCTTCTCGGTAAAGGTGGCGGAGCGGGCGCGCTCTTACGTGGCGCTGTTTTTGTTGCTGGAGACGGCGAGCATCGGGGCCTTCGTGGCACTGGATGCGATCCTCTTCTACGTCTTCTTCGAGATTACGCTGGTCGCGATGTACTTCATCATCGCCGACTGGGGCTATGAGGGACGCCAGCGGGCGGCGCTCACGTTCTTCCTCTACACGCTCCTGGGAAGCCTGCCGCTGCTGCTGGCGATCCTGGGCCTCTACCTGGGCAGCGATCCGCGCACCTTCGACATGCGGGCGTTTATAGAGTCGCCGCCGCTCGCGGGCCTGGCGGCGATGCTGGCGTTTATCGCCATGCTCGTGACCTTCGCGGTCAAGACACCCATCTTTCCGGTGCACACGTGGCTACCGGCTGCCCACGTCGAGGCTCCTACGGCCGGCAGCGTGATTCTGGCCGGCGTAATGCTGAAACTCGGCACTTACGGCCTGGTCCGCTTCGCCCTCCAAATGACGCCCGACGCATTCCGGGCGGCGGCCCCATTCGTGGCGGCGCTGGCAGTATTCACCGCGCTCTACGGGGCGTTCGTCGCGCTGGGCCAGTCGGATCTCAAACGCCTGATCGCCTACACCAGCGTCAACCACATGGGCTACGTCGTGCTCGGCGTCGCCGTGGCCGCCGCTGCGGCGGATACTGGCGTCCGGGCGCTGGCCCTCGACGGGGCCGTGCTCCAGATGGTGAGCCACGGCGTCGTTACCGGCGCGCTCTTCCTGCTCGTCGGGATGCTCCAGGACCGGACCCATACGCGGGAGATGGGCGAGCTAGGCGGCCTGCTGCGGATAGTACCCGGCCTCGGCTGGCTCTTTGTCCTGGCCGCCTTCGCCTCGCTGGGCCTGCCGGGCCTGGCCCACTTCCCGGCCGAGTTCCAGGTCTTCCTCGGTACGCTCCGGGTCTACCCGATAGCCGTCGTCGCGGTGCTCGGCATCGTCATTACCGCCGGGCTGTACCTGCGCGCGATACAGCTCGTGTTCCTGGGCAAACCTTCCGAACACTGGCAAGAGATAAAAGACCTCAACAGACGGGAAATCTTGACCATAGCTCCGGTTGCGGCGTTGATCGTCCTGATCGGGGTCTTCCCGTTCCTGCTGCTCGACGTCATCCACCGGGCGACGGAGGCTGTAGGCCTGTGAGCATGAGCCAGATGGGGCAGGACCTCGCGCTGCTGGCCCCCGTGCTGGCCGTGCTGCTCACCGCCGTGGGCGCCCTGACCTTCGAGATGCTACACCTGCCAAAAGTATCACTGCCGTTCGCCGTGATCGGGCTGCTCGTGGCAACCGGCCTTGCGATCTCGCTCATCGGCACGGAGACGACCGTGTTTATGGAGACCTACCGGATAGACGACCTGAGCGTGTGGGCCGTGATCCTGCTCTCTCCCACGACGGCTCTCTCCGCCATACTCGCGCGAGTAGAAGTCCGCGACACCGACCGGGAGGGCACGGTGTATAGCCTGATGGTCTTTGCGCTTCTGGGGGCGCTCGTGCTCGCCGGGGCGGGCGACATCATGTTCCTCGTGCTCGGCGTGCTCCTCTCCAGCCTCGCCACGTTCACGCTCGTAGCCTACCCGCGCGACGACCGCGCCACCGAGGCGGCGCTGAAATACTTCGTCTTCGGTTCCGTCACCGGGGCCGTCATGATCTTCGGCCTGACGTACTGGTTCGGGGTCGCCGGCTCCACCCTGCTCTCGCAACTGGGCAACCTCAGTAATGCCCCATCCGCCGCCGCCTTCGGCTTCGTCGCCGTGCTCGTCGGCCTCGGATACAAAGCCTCGCTCGTCCCCTTCCATTTCTGGGCCCCGGACGCCTACGACGGCGGTCCGGTCTCCGTCGCGGCATTCCTCTCCATCGTCACCAAGATCGGCGGTGTCTTCGCCCTCGTACAGGTCGTGCGGGACCTTCCCACCGGCGCCACGGCCTGGCCGCTGGTCGTCGCCGGACTCGCCGCCATCACGATGACCTACGGCAACCTCGCGGCGCTCGTCCAGGACAACGTCGTGCGGCTCCTGGCTTACTCCTCTATCGCCCAGTCGGGTTACTTCCTGATCGGGGTCGTCGCTGTAGGTCGGAGCGAATTCGCGATCCGTTCGCTCATCCTCTTCGCCGCCGCCTACGCCGCCATGAACCTGGGGGCTTTCGCAATCGTTCTCTCTGTAGGGCGAGACCTGCGGGCGTTTACCGGGTTCGGGCGCACGAACCCGGCGGCGGGCGTGGCGATGGTGGTCTTCCTCGTCTCGCTCGTGGGGATACCGCCGTTGGCGGGCTTCGTCGGCAAGTTCCTGCTCTTCGGCGCAGCGATAGACGCCGGTTTTACGTGGCTTGCCGTGATCGCCATCCTCAATAGCGTCCTCTCGCTGGGCGTCTACCTGCGGGTCGTCGTCCCAATGTACGGGCAGCCCAAAGAAGCGCCGGGCGCTTCACCTATAGCCGCCGCAGTCTGGATGATCGCGCTGTTCTTCACCATCGCGATAGGCGTCGCTGCACAGGTGTTGTTGGGTCGGATCTCTTGAGGACAGAGAAATCGTGAACTATCCACCGGAGGACGACTGAGCTATGAGAAGTTTCTTGGCAGTATCCACACTGTTTTTCGTGCTACTCCTCTCTGGTTGCAGCGGGGGAGCGAGCAACCCGAGCGATCCCGAAGATGGCCGTGGCACTGTTCCATCCGCCGGCACCGCTTCTGAGAACGTTGGCGAACGGGTCTCTGTGGCCGACGGTGAGTTTACGCGTCTCTCACCCGGCGAGCTGCGGAACATGAAGAACAACGAGGACTTCCCGCTGGTCAACGTCCACGTACCCTTTGCGGGCAACACCCCCGGCACCGACCTCTCCATCTCGTACAACAAGATGGAGGAAACCCTGGACAGGCTACCAGCGGATAAGGACGCCAAGATCGTACTGTACTGTCTGGGCGGGCCCATGAGCTTCGACGCCGCCGAGACTCTGGTGGGTCTTGGCTACACGAACGTGTCGGATCTGGAGGGCGGCATGGAAGCCTGGCAGCGTGCGGGCTTCCGGCTGAGGGGAGTCTGAGCCGGTGTGTCCCTGTAATCAGGGCATGCCTTCATCCCGGCTTCGTTGCGCGCGGACGTCTTCGACAGTATCCTCTTTCCCCAGATGATGCACAGTCTAGTCCACAGAGGAGGAGT
This sequence comes from Rubrobacteraceae bacterium, assembly GCA_965214475.1. Classification (GTDB taxonomy): domain Bacteria; phylum Actinomycetota; class Rubrobacteria; order Rubrobacterales; family Rubrobacteraceae; genus SIRX01. The sequence continues at coordinate 2,474,442 of OZ243953.1, forward strand.
AGCGGCGTTGTTTCGACCTCTGCCGAAAACCTTCGGGCGTTGGACGTTATCTATCCTCCTGGTGGCCGCACTGCTCTTTTGCAACGCGGCCCTATGCTATCTGACGGATCAGAGCTCCCCCTCTTCTGCTCTCCTCTTCCAGACTCACTTGCAACCATCGGATCCCGGATCCGGCAACAGCCATCCAGACAACAGCCACCCGGATAGCATGAGTTACGCTGCAGCCTTCTTCGTAACCCTCTTTGGAACTTTTCTCCTGGTACGGGCCGGTGGAGTCCGGAAACGACTATACTGGCTGTTCTATTTTCTCGGAACCTCTCTACCGAAGGTTCTCTACCTTCCACCGGGTCCCCTCCGCCCACTAACACAGGTATTCTGGCTGTAGGCTTCACACCTATGCCCCGCTTACAGAGCGGGTAGCGTAAGCACCCTGATATCATTCTCCCGTCGCGATCGTTTTCAGGCGCGATGGAGAAGCCAACACCCTTATCGAACACGAAAGGCAGGAGCAGCCAAATTGCAGATCATAGGAAAGACCGTCAAAGCGGCGAGCGTTGTCTTCATAGTAGCCGGACTGGCGCTGATAGTATTCTTCTTTCTGGGGCGAACCTCGGAGAGCACGGCCACGAACGAGCCGGACCCCGGCGGCTTTAACGTTCCCAACCTCGGAACCACGCAGGACTCGCAGTACGCAGCCTCCGAAGGTCCGGCAGACAAAACCCTCGCAATAACCATCCCGAAGATGAACCAGATAGAGAACGATACCGTCCCCGATACCGTCGGCCAAGACGAGCAGGCACTCAAGGGAAACGCCGCCATCCACCTCAAGGGCACCGGCTTCCCCTGGCAACGGGAAGCGAACATCTATCTGGCCGGCCATCGCCTCGGATACCCCAACACCGATAGCTTCCTCGCCTTCTGGGACCTGAACAAACTAGAAAACGGCGACAAGGCCTTCGTCACCGATGCCGACGGAACAGAGTACACCTACAAAGTATTCAAGAGCTTTGTCGTAGGGCCGGAAGAGCTCTCCGTAACCGAGCCTATACCGGACAGAAACGTACTCACCCTGCAAACCTGCACCCTCCCGGACTACTCTAAACGGCTCATCGTGCAGGCCGAGTTGGTGGATAAGAAAACTTGAGCTGGGGAACGCGGGCATGATCTACTCTCAGCTAAGAGTGAGAGGCCGACCGGTTCCTCACCCGAACCGTCACGCCAGGATCTTCTTGGTGTCTACTCCTCCGGGTACCATTGCTGGCGCCACTGCTGCATCTGCTCGATCTCTTGATTTTGGGCACTTACGATGCCGACGGCGATCTCGCGGATCTCAGGATCCTGGGTCCTTTGGCGGGCGACCTCGGCCATCGCGATCGCTGACTCGTGGTGCGGGATCATCTCGTCGATGAACGCTTTATCAAACGGATCGGCCTGCGCCAGCTTCTGGGTGTCGGACATGCCCATCGCCTCCATGTCCTGCTCGTTCATCTCCATCGTGGACTCGGCGGAGCCGTATTCACGCTCCCGGATTTTGCCGAACAACTCTACCTCGGCCCGTTGGGCGGAGATGATCTCCTCGGCGAGGTTGCTTATCTCGGGATGCTCGGCCCTCTTCAGTGCCACCTGGGCCATATCCACAGCACCCTCGTGGTGCGGGACCATCGCGTCTATAAAAGCCCTGTCAGAATACTCGCCGTTTGGCATGACCATCTGGCGGGACTCTTCGGCCATCTGACCGGAGCCCATCTCTCCGTTGTTCATACTCTCCATGTCTTCCATGTCTTCCATGCCGCCCATGCCGCCCATGTCGCCCATGTCGCCCATGTCGCCGCCGGTCGTCTCTTTCGCGGGAGCTTGCTGCGCCGCCTGAGTATCGCCGTCCTGCTGATTCGTGGCTTGCGTACTGCCCTGGACCTCACCACTGCCGCCTGCGTTGCCTCCGCAGGAGGCCAGGGTGAGGACAATCACCGCTAGTAGCGCGGCCAACGTGTACTTTTTCACGTCGCGTTCCTTTCCCGAATGCCCTGTTTATTATTCCGTTGACTCTTATCGCTCGAAGGGGCGCGGATAGTAATGCCGCGCCTCCGGCGGTGACTCAGAGCCGGAACCCCTGGAGGACGGATACCGTTGGTCCTCGCACAGGAGGAAGAAGAGGTGGCGCGAAGATGCACCCAAACATCCGGGGGTCGGCCCTCCGGCTCCAGCTCATACCGCCTCTCAAAAGCAATGCCAGCGTTGTCGCGAACAGTAGAAACGTGAGCACTGCAGCGGCGTAGTTCAGAGAGCCCATCGGATGGCCGTCTCGCTGATCACGCTGGTGCTCCTCGGGGTGATCCAGAGGAGTTCCTGCTTCGTCAGCAACAGCGGCGTAGTGCGACTGGTCACTCCCAGCAGACCAAAAAGAGACTTGGTGCAGAGCGCCGAGAGCACCGTGGCAAAAAAGCACCAGACCCACCAGGGCAACGACCAGAAACTTTCTGGACGATCCAGACGCAGTTTCTCGAATGAGAAGGATAATCCTCATAGCACGCAGCCTAACACGAAGTACCCTGTGGGGGTACAAAATTCAACGCTACCAGCGCAGCAACCGCACAGGCTGACCCCAGACGCCAGCGAACACCGACCCCGAAAACCCCCGAAGCTGGGAATCCGGTACTTGACACCAAGAGCCCTGCAACATAGGATAGGGGGGTATAGTATATAGGTAAACAAAGAGGAGGCTGCAGTGCTGGGCAAACGGGAACGGAGCACGGTCGAGATCCCTGTGACTGGTATGACGTGCGCCTCTTGTGTGCGGCGGGTCGAGAAGGCTCTAAGCAAAGTGGAAGGCGTGGAGGAGGCCAGCGTCAACCTGGCAACGGAGAAGGCGAAGGTGTCTTTCGTTCCCGAGGCAATCAGTCCCGAGGCGATGAAGTCGTCAATCGAGAAGGCAGGCTATGGGGTGCGCGAGATGCCCCAAGTTCCTGCGGCGTCATCTTCGTCGGGCTCGGTGGGTTCCGACGCTGGTAATAGAGGCGCCGGAGAAGGCGAAATGCTCTTGCCGGTGGAGGGGATGACGTGCGCCTCTTGCGTCGGCCGGGTGGAAAAAGCACTGGTGAAGGTCCCCAGCGTGGAGTCGGCGACGGTCAACCTCGCCACCGAGAAGGCGAGGGTGTCCTACGATCCATCGGATAGTCCGGGTGTGGAAGAGTTGCGGGCCGCGATAGAGAAGGCGGGATACAAGGTCGGCGATGTGGCGGGGCCGCGGCGGGAGCCGTCCGGCGGGCAGGCTCGCCCCGACACCGGGGTTGAGGTTGGGGCGGAAGCTGACCCTCGGGAGCGTGAGAGGGAGGCGGAGCTCAAGGATCTAAAGAACAAGTGGATCGTGGGCCTGGTGATCGGTGTGATCATGATGTTCGAGATGTACCTGCCTTTTGGGCCGGACAAGGCGCTGCTCGCACCGCTCTTGTTGATTCAGGCTACCTTCGTGCAGTTCTGGGCCGGGTCCACCTTCTACAAGACGGCGTGGGCCTCCGCGAGGCACGGTAGCACCAACATGAGCACGCTGGTAGCAGTCGGGACGAGCGCCGCTTATGGCTACAGCGCGTTCGTGACACTCTGGCCGGACCTCAGCGCCTCCTGGGGCTTCCCGTTCTACCTGTACTTCGAGGTGGCGGTCATCGTGATCGCGCTGGTCCTTTTGGGTCGCTGGTTGGAGGCGCGGGCCAAGAAGCAGACCGGCGCGGCTATAAAGGCGCTCATGGGCCTTCAGGCGAAGACGGCCCGTGTGATCCGGAACGGCGCAGAAGTTGATGTCCCCTTGGAAGACGTTCAGGCCGGAGACCTCGTTCGGGTGCGTCCAGGCGAGAAGGTCCCGGTGGACGGCGTGCTTGTCGAAGGTTCCTCGACCCTGGATGAGAGCATGCTCACCGGCGAGAGCTTGCCGGTGGAGAAGGAGTCGGGCGATGAGGTGATCGGGGCGACGCTCAACAAGACCGGCGGGTTTGTCATGCGGGCTGAGAAGGTCGGCTCTGAGACGGCGCTCGCCCAGATCGTGCGCCTCGTCGAAGAAGCCCAGGGCTCGAAGGCCCCGATGCAGCGCATGGTGGACACCATATCCAGCTACTTCGTTCCGGCGGTGCTGGTACTTGCAACGATCACGTTCCTCGTGTGGCTCGCTTTCGGGCCATCACTCATCTTCGCGCTCACGGCAACGATAGCCGTCCTTATCATTGCCTGCCCGTGCGCCCTCGGGCTTGCAACCCCGACGGCAATAATGGTCGGCACCGGCAAGGCCGCCGAATACGGCGTCCTGGTGCGTGGCGGCGAGGCGCTGGAAACGACCCGCAGGATTGACGCCATCGTCCTCGACAAGACCGGCACCCTCACCCGCGGCGAGCCGGCCGTTACCGGGGTCTTCCCGGCGAACGGTCTCTCCGAAAACGAACTGCTGCGCCTGGTCGCCTCCGCAGAGGTCGGCTCCGAACACCCGCTCGCCGAGGCCATCGTGTCACGGGCGAAAGAAGTGGGCCTGGACCTCCCGAAGGCCGAATCTTTCGAGTCCGTTACAGGCAAGGGCATCAAGGCCGTTGTGGACGGTCGCGAGCTTCTCATCGGCAACCGCGCGCTGATGGAGGAGTTCGGCATCAACGAGAACGGTCTCGAAGACCGGGCCGACGAACTGGCCCGCGGCGGCGCCACCCCGATGTACGTCGCCGTGGACGGCGAGAACGCCGGGTTGCTCGCCGTCGCCGACACGCTCAAGCCGGAGTCGCGCGAGGCTGTCGAGCAACTCGGGGCGTTGGGCCTTGAGGTCTGGATGCTCACCGGCGACAACCGCGCCACCGCCGAAGCCATAGCCGCTGAGGTTAGTGTCGAGCACGTCCTGGCCGAGGTATTCCCGGAAGAGAAGGCTGCCAAGGTCGAAGAGCTGCAGTCGCGCGGCAAGACGGTCGCGATGGTGGGCGACGGGATCAACGACGCCCCCGCTCTCGCCCAGTCTGACCTCGGCGTCGCCATCGGTACAGGGACGGATGTGGCGATGGCCGCCTCGGACATAACCCTGATCGGGGGTGATCTGCGTAACATCGTCACGGCGATCGCGCTCTCGCGTAAGACGGTGGGTAAGATAAAACAAGGACTCTTCTGGGCCTTCGCCTACAACGTGCTCCTCATCCCGGTGGCGGCCGGAGCGCTCTTTCCCTTCTTCGGGGTCCTCTTGAGCCCCATCTTGGCCGCCGCCGCCATGGCGATGAGTTCCGTTAGCGTGGTGACCAACGCTCTCAGGCTCCGCTCCTTCAAGCGTCCCAAGAACGCCAAGGAAATCCTACACGCACCCCTGCGCACCCGAATAAGCGAGGTCGCCTACCTCGGTGTCATCGCGCTCGTCGCGCTCGGCATCGGCGCCGCGGCCCTCTTCCTGGCCCCAGCCGGTCATGGAGACACGTCACCGCCAGCCGCTGCCGACGGCGCGAACTCTGGCTCAAGCTCGGGCCCCGCACCCGACAGAGGTAACAGTGCGGGCGCAAGAGAAGGCATGGGCGGCCACAACGCGGAGTAGGGGGATGTCGCCGGGGATATACGGGACGCCGACAGGCATAGCTCCGACGCGGCGATGGTGACCGGCCGGTGCCGTCCTTTTAAACTCGTAAGGGAACTAACCTTCCGGCGCGAGTTTAGGCTCTATTCGTAGCCAGAGAGGCCGAAGACATGCACAATAGCGCACTGAATCTCGCAACGGAAACTCTAGCGTACGACACTTCCGTGTGGCTGTTTGTGGCCTTTGCGCTCGGTTGTAGACCCGCACAGGCTGTTATGCTCCCCTTGTAACACAGCTTGTAACACGCTTGACGGCTTTCTGAGCGCCCTGGCGAAGCGTTAGAATGGTCCAGCACCCACGATTTTCGGACCAAAAAGGTCGGTCGGAGTTCCGCGCATATCGTCAGCGCCCCCTGCGTATCAAGGTCCCGAGCCCGTCCGTCTCCGACTCGGGATGACCCAGCAGCAGATCGCGCGCTACGAGCGCAACAACTACCAGAAGATCAGCTTGTGGAGACTGGCGGAGATCTCTGAAGCACCCGAACTCGACCTGAACGTCCGGTCCCGGCTCCCCGCGCGTGCACCTATATTCAAGTAACATAAGACTACAAACCTGCTCGGACTAGCCTTGACCCGGGTCCAAAACCCCAGCATACTGAAAGCGACATAAGTGTAGTTATATCGCATTCGGGAGGATGCACTTGGTAGAGTATCAAGGTGTTACTAACTTTATGTATGTCTGGCGCACTGTGGTTACTCGGTCGCTAGTTTGATGATTGGTTGGGGTCCAACTAAGGAAAGTGTGATGGAGGAGGCAATGATTGAATGCCACACCGAGGTGAGGATGTTCGATGGCTGAGATAGAGATAGTAGAGATCGCAGACGTTGCATATCCGGTAGCGTCTGTAGAGGCGCCGACGCCGGCCGAGCGTCTGGCGGTGGTGGTGCCGCACGGGGAGCCGGTCGAGATCCCGGGATTCCACGGGGCAACGCCAAACTTCTCCGGCGCTCCGGGCGACGCACGCTTGGTAGAACTTTGGCTCGCCGGCAAGAGCCCGCGCACCCGACAGGCCTATACACTGGATCTCGCACGCTTCTTCGACCATAGTGGCAGCAAACCCTTGAGCAAGATAACCCTCGCAGACCTACAGGAGTCCGTCACTTTCTCCTCCCAATACTTCTCGCCTCGCACCGTTGTGCGGATGCTCTCGACGATAAAGAGCCTATTTTCGTTCGCGAACAAGACCGGCTACTTGCCGTGGAACGTGGGCGGCGCCATGGAAGTGCCGGCGGTCAAGGATGATCTGGCCGAAAGGGAACTGTCCGAGGCCGACGTTTATAAGGTCATAAATGCGGCTAAGACGAAGCGTGACCGGGCGATGCTCCGAATGATGTACGCTGGGGGGTTGAGGCGTGAGGATGTGTGCGTTCTGAAGTGGCGGGATCTCAAGAGCCGAGACGATGTCCGGGTGGGTGCCGGGCAAGCCACAGTCTTCGGCAAGGGCGGTAAGACCGGCCACGTCCTTCTGCCCCCCTCCGTTTTCAAGGAGTTACGCTCTTTACGGGTTCCGGACAAAGAAGGCAATGTTCCTGGACCCGACGATCCCATTTTCAAAAGCCGCAAGAAAAACGGCCGCACCAGAGGTCATCTGAACGTATCGACCATCAATCGGATTGTGTCAGCGGCAGTGCAACGAGCAAGCATAGAGGAGCCAGCCTCACCCCACTGGCTGAGACATTCCCATGCAACCCACGCGGAGCGCCGGGGAGCCAGACTCTCGCTGATCCAGAAAACCCTGCGGCATGCCTCCCCTGCAACCACGGGCCGCTACCTGCACGCGAACCCCAGCGAGTCTTCGGCTATGTTCCTGGGACTATGATCCGCTTCCGCTAGATAAAGAAATTGGGGCTATCGTCGGAGTGCAGTATTAAGTTTTGTGAAGATCGTTGTTTTTGGTTCCATTACTACTCGTACCCCAGGCCGAGGAGCTACCCTTCAAGGTTGCCTCAGAGCGCGAAGAGTGTCCGAAGGTGAAGCGCCCACGTCAGTGGAAAGGCGGATCGGCGGAGCAGGCGAAAGTCCTGGCCCGGACGCAGGACAAGATCTCCCAGGCGATCCGCCGAGACATCGAGGAGCAGCTCGGTAACGGCGAAGCGGCCTGGAACACGGCGAAAGCCCAGTACGTGGCGAGTCTCCCGACCCTCGCGCACAAGATACTCCACCTACTCCGGCGCGACGGGGTACGGACGGAGGCCTCGCTTCTCCCGTTGGCGAAAGCCGAGGAGCAGCCGGTCCCGGAAGCCCTGCTGAAGCGGACGCTCCAGGAGCTCGGCGAGGCGGGCAAGATCCGTAAGCGGCGCGAGCGCTCGACCGGTCGCATCGTCTTCGACGCCTTCGGCAAGATGGCCGACCGAGAGCTCGAGACGCTCCTCATCGGGGTGATGGCCGAACCGAAGAACGGCATCCCGGTCCCCGAAGACACGAAGCTCGCCCGCAGGGTCGAGGGCTTCCGCAAGGCCAAGGACACCGCCAAGGCCGTCGCGAAGGTCGAAGCCGAAGCCGAGCGGGAGGCCGAACGGGAGGCCGGGTCAGCGGAGAACGAGCAGCAACCGGTAGCGGCGTAGAAGAGAAGATGGGGAGCGAGGCCCGACTACGGGCCTCGCTCCTTTTTTTATGGTCGGAATCCGATCGCAGGTGAAGCCCACCCGTTGGCAGCGAGGGTGGGGACGAACAACGCTACCCGGTGCGTGGAGCCTTGCCCCGACGAGGACCAGGTGGATCGCTATAATGAAACGCAAGGACTCCTTAGCGGACGATTTTCCCGCAATCATGCGTTCCTCCCTAATGCGGCGCGTAGCAAGCCAGGAGTCCTACCAGGGGGCGTGACAGAAGGGTCCGGCCCCATGAGGGGCTAAAAAGGACCGGACCCACTGGACGGGTGCCGGTGAAGGATGAGAAAGGTGGTTAACCTGCGGACTTACGAGCACTCCTTTAGGTACTGAGCCCTGCAAACGTCGCCTTGGCCGTCGTCTTCATGGTGTCGGGGTACTTCGCACTGGAGATCTACTCTTCGATGGTGGCCGCCGAGCGGCGCACCGAGCGGCGCAGCTTCGCAGAAGCACACAGCGGCACGAGGTCCTGGTTAAGGCCTTCTCCTAGCGGCACGTTGGAGGGGTACAGTATCCCCGCAGGCGCAGAGACGAAAATAGGAGGCACGTTTGAGCGAGACTCCTGAAACACCACGGCGAGCGTTGCGCTTCCGGTTCGGGTCCGGGCGCGTGGTGTTCAGAGCTATGAAGGAAGACGAGAACCAGCAGCCCGTCCTCGGGCAGAGCGCCAGGACGTTAGGTGCAAGGCTTGGCGTTGACATCCCCGCCGACGAGCGCGGGCACGTGAAGTCCGGCACCGGCGGCATGAGCGTTACTCCCCGTGAATTCTCGAACCTACCCCGCCATCGGCTACCGAGAGCTTACGGAGGTACGGGTAAGGATTACTTGTTTGGATTAGATCTCGACGAGCTGCCGGAGACGCTGGTTTACCGTCCCGACCCGGACGACCCGGAACGTCACGGTTTTATAGAGCCCTCGTTCCGTATGCCCTTCGGCGAGTACGAGAGGCAGCTAGAGAACACCTCGTTCCTGTGGCGCAACATGCTACAGAGCGGTCCTGTTGGCGGAGACATGGCATAATGGAGGTAATATGCACCAGGAGCAAGTAGACATACCAGCGAGAATAGCGGAGTTGGCGCAGCAGGAGCCCTACGAGCAGGCGCTGCTAACGATCCGGGGCTACGCCAGAGGTCTACTCGACACCGGCTACCCCCGAGACACCCTAACTACAGACTTCGAGCGTGCCCGCACCATCCTGCAGAGTAGAGACGTGCCGGAAGAAGGCGAGGAAGCCGAGGAAGCCGTCTTGGACGTTATGGACTTCCTCTCCGGGTTCAGCTCGCCTCATATGAAGCTCTAACCAGACCCAGTGACGGCGAAGCCGTTCCGTTTGCAAACCAAAAACGCGTTGCTTTCGCCACCAGTCTGATCATCCCACCAGCGCGTAGGATGCCTTCCGCAAGGCTCAAGCGAACTCTTCGAGAGAGCCAGATCGCCTGCGGAGCTCGAACCAGCCTACACTCCGGTATCCTCGCCATCACAGGCGAAGGAGGACGCATTATGGGGTCGGCAGGAGACGACGAGCCACAACGAGAACGGATTGAAGGGGTAAGGATACCGTGTTGGGACGCCAGGAGGAGAGTATGGCAGGCTATGGACTTGCTGGAACGACAGAGGCCAACGTTGGTGAGCAAACCGGCGCCGACGAAAGGCTCGGAGACGTCAGAGCGGGAGACGCCAAGTACGGGCACCTGAAGATCGCCGCTATCTACGCGCGGGTCTCCACCGGGCGTCAAGAGAAGGAGCAGACCATAGACAGCCAGCTCGATGCCCTCTACCGGGCCGCGGAGGAAGGAGGTTACGAGGTTGCGCCTTCCCACGTATTCGTTGACGAGGGACGCAGCGGTTCACATCTGGATCGTCCTGGGTTGGATCAGTTGAGGGACCTCGCTTCGGAAGGCACCTTTGAAGCGGTCTTGATCTCCTCGCCGGACAGACTCGCCCGGCATTACGCTTACCAGGTCATCGTCTTCGAGGAGTTGCAGAGGACCGGATGCGAGGTGGTGTTCATCAACCACGACTTCGGCGACACTCCCGAGGAGCGGATGCTCTTGCAGATACAGGGAGTGTTCGCCGAGTACGAGCGAGCCCTCATCAAGGAGAGGTCGCGGCGAGGCAGGCTATTCGCCGCTAGGCAGGGACGGGTGAACTGGAGCCACGCCCCCTACGGCTATCGTCTCATTTACAAGACCAAGAGCACGCCCCAGAAGCTGGTTGTGGACGAGACCAAAGCAGAGGTGGTCAGAGAAATTTTTCGCTGGTGCGTGGAGGAAGAGATAAGCTCTTACGCCATAGAAAAGCGCCTGCGGGAGCAAGGAATCCCTACCCCCATGGGCAACTCGTCTCTGGGCTGGTACCAGAGCACGGTAAGCGACATCTTGAGGAGCAGCGTCTATAGGGGGATTGGCTACTGCAATCGCACCAAAAAGGTCGACGCCAAGCGACCGATCAAGGGAGTCGGATTCAAAGACTTGAGGCCCGGCAACCTCCGCAGCCATACCGAGCGTCCCAGAGAAGAATGGATACCGGTCAGGGTGCCCGCGATCGTTGACCCTGAAATCTGGGAGCTTGCCCAGGAGCAGCTCAAAAAGAACCGTCAGAGAGCGAGGCGCAACAACACAAAGCGCCACTACCTCTTGAGGAGCCTCTTGATCTGCGGGTGCTGCGGCAAGCGGATGATAGGGGCGTGGAGCGGTAACAGCAGACGCTATGTGTGCAAGGATCGTTACCCCAGGCACGCGCCGTGGGCCTGCGATGGACGTAGCATCATGGCGCCGAATATAGAACCATTAGTGTGGGAGTACGTCAAGGAGTTGCTCTCCGACCCCAAGCTGTTGAAGAGCCGCTACGAGGAGGGCCGGGCGGATCCGGCAGTGGACAGCGAACAAGAGCGAGAGAAGGAGCGCATCAGCAGGAAGCTGAAAGCACTGGATCGCGAGGTGGGCAGATTGATCGACGCCTACCAGGCCGAGGTGATTGATCTGGCCGAACTCAAAAATAGACGCGAGAGAATCGAGGAGCACGGCCGGATGCTGGGGAGGAGGATCACGGAGATCAGTGAGAAGCGAGCCCAGCGGGAGCAAGAGGTGAGGTTGCTTCAAGGTCTGGAGGAGTTCTCGGCCAGCATCCGCGACTCGCTAGAAGAGCCCTCGTTCGAGATCAAGCAGCAAGTGCTGCGGCTGGTAGTAGATCGGATAGTGGTCGAGGAGAGCAAGATCGTCGTCCATCACGTCGTTCCAGCCGGTCCGGTTAGATTACAAACGAAACGGCAAGCTGTCACCAGGGGCAATCTGATATCTTCTGGAGGGTGTCAAAAATAGGGTACGAATTTGGCCCTCTTAAAACCCCATTCCTATCGAGTTCTCTATCGAGCTAAAAAGGGTGTCGAAAACCATCCGGTTTTCGACACTGTTGGAAGAGCACACAATTCGCCGAAGCAACTGTCGAGGTAACGTTCTGGAAAAGAGTGATCGTTACCGAAGCCTACGGTAACCTATGTGAAGATAGCCCGAGAAGGAGACGCCGGCGCGATAATAACACGCATCTTTCGGTGTAAATTTCAATATGGGGAGGTCGTCCGCCGCGGTTTGTTCTTTGTTTGGGCGGGGAAAGTACCTTGCCAATCTCAGAGAGGAGTCCATTTTGCCGGAAGTATCGAATACCGCGAAGATCGCCCACAACCTAGGGCTCGCCGCATGGTTCGGCGGGACCTTGTTCGGACAGGTCGCCCTTAACCCTACCGTCGAGCGCATAAGCGACAAACAAGAGCGCGGCCGGGTGCTGAACGAGTCCTGGTTCCGCTACAACGCGGTCAACACCGCCGCTATCGCGGCGACGCTTCTGAGCTGGAGGCTCGGGGGCCTCAAACAGGACTCTGAGCTACGGGCGCCCGGTTTGGAGCGGCTCAAAAACTTGCTGCTCGGCGGTGCGACCGTAAACGCCATCGCTGCCGGCGTTCTCGGCGCCCGCGCGGCAAAAAACGATCCCGAAGAAGGTCCGGCAGGCGGTACGCCGGTTGAGTCGGGCACCGAGCCCGCGCCCGAGACGCCGCCCGAAGCGGCTAGTTCTCAGCGCCTGATCGCTGTTTTTGGCTCCGGCTCTCTTACCTTGTTAGCGTTGGTTATAGCCCTCTCCGGTGTCATCGAGACGTCCCATCCGAAACCTAAGGGCCTCCTCTCGCGCCTTCTAACCTCTTAGAGAGACCTGGACGGCTGTACGGCGCAGGTTATTACGAAACTCCGGCCCGGCGCGCCTCTTCCACGGCCCGCCCGGCGCCTCCGGTCCAGGGGTCGCCGTGGCCTACCAGTACTGTTTGCGCGCCCGTTTCAGCGAGCGCGTCGAGTGAAGCGAGCGCCCGCGCACTGTCGGCGGTAGCGGCCCGGGCGACTATCCGCGGGCCCCTTTTTGCGGTGTACGGGTCGAGGGTGACGATCGCATCTCCAGCGATCAGGCAGTCCCGCCCCGGTAAATGCAGGGCACAGTGGCCCAGCGTATGCCCGGGCGTGAAGATTACCTCTGGGGAGCCGGGGACCGGCAGAGTCCCGTATTCGTATGAGTCGTAGCGTCTTACCTCCTTGAGAGGCTTCGGCCACCAGGCCCGGTTGCGCACGAGCCGGGCAACGATCGGCGCCGCGCGGAACTGGGTCGCGAGGTAGAGGAGGCGAGGACGCTCGTGGGCGTACTGGCGTGGGTTACGGGTGAGCGGAACATCGTTTTCGTGCACCCAGACCGGTACACCCAGTTCGGCGCGGGCGCGCTCGGCAAAGCCGAGATGATCGAAGTGGGCGTGGGTGAGCACTACCGCCTCGATGTCCGAGAGCCTGCGTCCGAGACTCCCAACGGCTTCTACCAGAGAAGGCCACGAGGTCGGTAGCCCCGTGTCGACTACGGTGAGGCGTCCGTCGTCTTCTATGAGATACCAGTTGGTGTAGGCGTCCTCGATCCGGTGGACTCCGTCTGCGACGTTGCGCTGGAGTAGCAAAGGCTCCCTTTCGTCGAGCGCCGGCCGGTAAGATCAGGGCTTGAGCAAAACCTTTATCGCGCCGTCTTCTTTTTTCTGGAAAATTTCGTAGCCGTGTGGCGCTTCGTCTAGTGCCATACGGTGCGTCGCGAAGTCATCGACCCCGAGGGGATCCCCGTCTCCGGTAAGCAGGGGCATAATGTCGTCGGCCCAGTGCTTGACGTTGGCCTGGCCCATCCTGAGTTGTATCTGCTTGTCGAAGAGCGTCAGCATCGGTAGCGGGTCGGCCATACCGCCATAGACGCCGCTTAGGGAGATTGTCCCTCCCCGGCGCACCGTGTGTATCGCCTGGTAGAAAGCATTCAAGCGATCGGTGCCCGCCTGTTCCATCATTGGCTCGGAAACGGCGTCTGGCAGGACGCCGGCTGCCTGTTGGGCGATGCCGGCGGCCGGCGAGCCGTGTGCTTCCATTCCCACAGCGTCGACTACCGAGTCCGGGCCTCGTCCGTCGGTCATCTCGTGGATAGCCTCGGGTACCTCGTCGTGGTTGTCGTAGTCATTAGCATCGAGCACCTCTATGCCGTTGCGCCGCGCCCGTTCGAGTCGCTCGGGCACCAGGTCCACGGCGATCACCCGGAAACCGAGATGCTTCGCGATGCGGGTCGCCATATCCCCGATCGGCCCCAGGCCGAAGATCGCCACGCTGCCACCCTCGGGTATACCTGCGTAGGCAACGGCCTGCCAGGCGGTGGGCAGCACGTCGGAGAGGTAGACAAAGCGCTCGTCGGGGGCGTCCTGGGCTTCCTCGGGAACCTTGATGTGGGTGTAGTGGGCCTGGGGTACTCTCAGGTACTCGGCCTGGCCGCCCGGCACCTCCCCGTAGAGCTTGGTGTAGCCAAAGAGCGCCGCCCCCATACCCTGTTCGCGCACCTGGGTTGTCTCGCACTGCGTCTGGAGCCCCTGGTCACACATAAAGCACTGACCACAGGAGATCTGGAACGGTATCACCACCCGGTCGCCGGGGGAGAGGTTCGTTACCTCTGATCCGACCTCCTCGACCACACCCATCGGCTCGTGGCCGAGGATATCCCCTTCCTCCATAAAAGGTGTCAGGACTTCGTAGAGGTGCAGATCAGAGCCGCAGATCGCCGTCGTAGTGACGCGTATGATGGCGTCTGTAGGTTCTTCTATAGTAGGGTCCGGAACGCTATCTACCCGGACGTCTCGCTTACCGTGCCACCTGAGTGCCTTCATCTCTTGCCTCCTACCGTGGTTCTCCTGTTATGTTTTGTCGGAGATACTGGATGTTCCCAGGATCGCCCGGATGAAACTTATCCGGCTCCAGGAGAAGCCCTAAGCTCTGCTATGACATCTTCTTCCTCGTTGAACTCAGGCCGGGCCATCGTTCCGAGCATGTCGAGCAACTCTTCGGGAGCACCATTGCTCTCTGCGGTGTTGACGACCTCTTCTTTGTTTGCCGGATAGTCTACGCCTTCCAAGTATTGGCGAGCCTCTTCGGGATCTAATGCCACTGGTTACTCTCCTTTTGCTCTATTCGTAATGTCCTTTCGCTACATATCCGTCGCTGGAGGCAGACAAAAAGGCCGGGGTTGCGTAAAACCCCGACCTTTGAGATCTCTACCTGTTGCTTTCTACTTCTTACTGTTCTTTACTCTTGTTCTTGCTGAACGCGGGGCACGAGCATCTCCTTTGCCCGCTGGGCAGCCTCCATGTTGTTCTCCAGCACGCCGTTGAAGAACTCCACCAACTCCTGGTCGCCTTCTTGCTCGGCATCCTCGATAAAGCTCTTTAAAGACTCTATGTTGTCTGAGGACTGGTAGAGCACGCTGATGAGGTTGTAGTTCTTATCCTTGGGCTGACGGGACTGGTCTGTCATATAGATCCTCTCCTTTTCAAGCCGGGTTTACGGCTGTTCCCTGTTGCTCTGATTCCCGACCTTAGTACCCTTGACGCTGACACTCCAAACGCCGGAAGGGAGTAGGGTTCGTGGTGCTATTCCGCACAGCCTCGTGCTGTCTCCGCGCAGTCTCAAGTCGAACCTCATCGAGAAGGCGCTCGTTAAACCCAGACGGTACTATGCCCTTAGGAGACCTCGACGCTCCTATGTTCGTCAACCCGGCAAAGCGATGACCCTGGCGTCCAGTAGGATCGCGCGGTAAGCCTCGCGGGCGATGTAGCGCTTGAGGCACCGCATGGCCTCCCTCTTTGACTTACCCTCTGAGATGCGCCTTGCCATGTATTTTCGTGTTCGAGGGTCGCGCCGCAGACGGTTGAGAACCACCACATGCAGCGCCCGGTTGGCGTCCCGATTGCCACCCGGGTTGAGGCGGTGGCGAATCACCTTCCCAGAGGAGGCGGGCACGGGTGCCGCCCCGCACAGGTGGGCGAAGGAGGCCTCGCTCTTCAAACGTTCGGGGTTGTCGCCAGCGGCGACGAGCAGGGTAGCGGCCGTGTCTGGACCCACTCCTCAAGCGCCACAAGCTCTGGGGCAGCCTCGCTAACCAGCCATTCGATCTGGGCGTTGAGCTCTACGATCTCCTCGGAGAGCACGCGGTACCTCCTAGCGACCGAGCGCAGGGCGAACTTGGTAGCCGCAACGGGATTGACCGGTTTCGCAGCACCCCGGAGGCGCGCGGCCTTCTCCGCCAGCCGCTTGGTTGGGAGCCCCTGCAGGCTCGCCTTCAAGGCCTCAGGGGCGGTGGACACCAGACCGTGGAGTTGGTTGGCCGCCTGCGTCCTGGCCTTCACTGCCGAGCGTCGGGCCACGCGGAGGGCGCGCAGCGACTCGGCCGACCCGTCGGCACCCTTCGGTTCGCCCGAGGCGTCACCCGCAAGGATCGCTCGGGCAGCGGCCTCGGCGTCGCCCGCGTCGTGCTTGCCGTGGCGACGGCGGTGCTGGCGGCTCGTGCGGTTGACCTCCACCACGCGCAGGCCTCTGGCCCTGAAGTAGCGCGAGAGTCCGGCTCCGTAGCTGCCCGTGCCCTCGACCCCGGCAGCAACGAGGGCGCCAAAGCCCAAGGCCCAGCCTAAAAGCTCCGTGTAGCCGGCCTCCGTATTCGGGACGCCTAGCACGCCCAAGAGCTTGCCGGCCCCATCCAGGGCCGCACCAACATGGGCCTCCGAGTGCGTGTCTACTCCTAGGTAGACCGGCGCGCCCTGATCCATCGCTATCCTTTGCATAGCTTTACTCCACCTCCGCTTATTTGGCCGTTGCCCATACTTGCTCCGACGGTCGAGGTGCGGCGGGCAAGACTGTGACGAGCCCTTCGGGAGGGCGTGCTCCTATGAGGCCACGCACGACCCCGACTTCGGCGCCGCGACGGATCGCCTCTCCGATCGACTGGTCGAGGTCAAGGCACCAAAGGGCCACCAACAACTTGGGTCAGATCAGCAGACGAACCCGTCGCGGATACCGTAGCCCATTCTCACAGCCAACAACTCTGGGCTCTGTCGTACTCTTGGTGATCCAGTGTATCCTCTCCCGAACCACTCCGAAGAGCAGTCTTTATGCAGCCAACATTCTCGCTCGAAGTAGGTCGAACCCCGCTCGCCCGTAGCCCTGACGCTTCAGTAGCTTGAGCTTGTGGACGAAGCCTTCCACTGGCCCGTTGGACCATTTCTCCGTGAGCCCCGCTCTCACTGCCGGAAGGTCCTTTCTCAGACCAATGGCGAACCGTCGCATCGCGGGAGCCCCACATGCCTCTGCCTTTTCTAGCCACTCATCGAGTTTCTCGCCCTCTAAGTTTCTGAGCATTACTGCAAACTCTTGAGTTAGACGGCGCGTGTCGGCTAGGGCCTCGTCGGCCTCACCAAGCTTCTTCAGGTACTCCTTCTGCTCCTTGTTCAGTTTCTCCTCTCTACGCATGAACAGTGCAGCCACGTTCTTGGAGGTTGGAGACAGTCCCGCGACAGAACTTTTCCTGGCTCGGGGCACGGAGGACGGTGGTTTCCCGTTGGCCTCGGCGCGCCGGAGTTGGGCCGTGAAGCGAGCACAGATCTCCTCGCTGTTTTGGTAGCCTTGTTCTCGTATCTCCCGGTAGAGCTTCTTGCCGTTGTGGCACCCTTCGTTCCAACGTTTTACGAGATACGGGACGTAGGGATCTAGCACGCTCTTCTTCCTTTTGTATGCCCTCCGCGGTGGAGGCTCCGTGAGATCCTTGTAGCGGTAGACGGTCCTGGCGCTTATGCCTAGCTGTTGGCAGATGTGCCTGAGATCGGCGCCGGCGAGGTAGAGGCGGCGGATGTCTTTCCACTGCTGGACCAGCCGCTCATGTCGCTTCCTTGCAGCCTCCTCAACTTTGCGGTCGTGGTTCCTTGGCCGGTTTGGCATGATGGGCCCAGAGCCGAAAGCTACGTCGCTTTTGTCTTCGGGCTCGGTCCCCGGCATCGCCGCTTTGCGAAGGACAGGCTGCTTCTGGAGCAGAAGGTTCTCTAGCACGTGCGCGAGGTTGTGCAGGAGGTGCCATCGATCGGTCACCTGCACTGCGCCAGGTGAACCTTTAGCAAGAGCTTCACGGTAGATGTGGGAGCGGTCGCGGGCAGCGAACTCCACCTCGGGATGCCGCCTCAGCCAGGCAATGAGGCTCTCTTGGGAGCGCTCGGGCAGCAGGTCCACGACTCGCTTGCGCTCGAGATCCACGAGCACCGTCCCATAGGTGTGGCCGCGCTTGAAGGCGAAGTCGTCCACACCCAGCACCCTCACGTTCCCGCCGTCCGGCAGCGGGACGCTCTTCGCCCTTCGGAGCAGGGCGTCACGACCGACCACGAGGCCGAGCTCCTCGGCCAACCTGGCGCCAGCGCGTCCGCCCAACTCGAAGACGATCGCCAAAAGCGCCTCCTCCAAACGGCCGGTCTTTCGTGCGCGGGCAGCGATCTCGGGCAGCCTTTCGCAGAAGATGCCACGCTCGCAAGAAGCCTCGTCGCAAAAGAAGCGCCTCGCCCGGACTTCGAGCGTCACCGAGATCCCGTGCCAGGGGAGGTCCGAAACCACGCGGGAGTAGCGGCTGTGCGTCCGAGAGGAGCCGCAACCGCAGAGCGGACAGCGGGAACTCGACGCGCCGGACGACACGGAGACGGCCACGCGCCCGGTCTCAATGCTCAGGCTTTCGAGTTGCAGGCCCTTTGGTAGCAGGTCGTGGGTTGCGATTACGGTCCTCATGGCGGGGCTCCTCCTTACCCGGTTCGACGGACCCAAGGGTGATGTTTGCTCACCACGAGAGCGATAGGATCCGCCGTTGCGGGCTCAATTTGCTGCCTGGGTCGGGCCTGCCCCTCGCTGCTCAGTCCGAATACGGCGAGCGGTAGTCGTCTACCCAGGTGATGCCTTCTGGGTCGCAATCCTCCGGTAGGCCGTATCCGACGGCCTCTACCTGTTCCTCGAAGCGGGTGATGGCGAAGATACTCGCCCACTCCTCTGGTTCCTCGTACCCGAGAGAGGGATCAATATCTATTGTGTCAGAGGTGGGATCGGTATCCCATCCCTTCTCCACCGCGAACACAGTGAAACCGAAGAGGCAACGGATACGAGATTCCTCCCGGAAGAGTATGTGAATTCGGTGGGGGAACTCTGACTTCTCCAACCTGACATCTTCCACGATGATCTTGTTTCCGGCGTGTTCGAGCCCGGGGTCGCTATCGACCAACTCACCCCGAATTGTGGCCAAGACGCGCCGCTCGTACGTTTCCCTCTCGATGCTGATCACGAGCCCATTCTCTCACTAAAGCGGTGGCAGCGCGTTGCCATCCCGTGCCGCGATCGGTCCCGTGTCCGGGGGCTCGGTTCGTTTCGGGCTGCTTTCACCAGGAAGCCGACAGAGCCCAACTCTGCAACGTATAGGCGGAGCCAGACTTGGCAGAGATTAATATGGAAATTTCACGCCACAACTTAGTCCGGGAATATGCAGAAAATATGAATAACTATACGGTCGGAGTTACGAGCCAGCACAAGTTCAAGTAACCAGAGTGTCTAGTTTCGCAAGTTTCTGTTCGTAGACCAAATCTCGACAGCTTCCGAAAACATCGTCACAATCTTACAGCGCGTCAAAACCCCATTTCCATGCAGGATAGTGGATTACCGCAAACTGACGTTCTCGGAAACCGGGAGACAAAAGAAGAACCGGGGCCCCGGACCTGAAGGGCCCCGGTCCGAGAGCCTACCCGATGCTGGGTAGGTAACTCTTAGATGGCCTCCTTGAAGGCATTGCCCGCGCTGAACGAGGGGACCTTTGAGGCCGGAATCTTCATCTTCTCGCCTGTCTGGGGGTTCCTTCCATCTCTAGCCTTACGTTCCTTGACGGAGAACTTGCCGAAACCCGTTATTTGCACCTCGTCGCCGTCTTTTAGCGTCTCGGTTACCACCTGCTCGAAGGCCTCGAAGTACCTCTGGGCTTCGCTCGTGGATACCTCAGCCTCCTGGGCGACCTTCTCGATAAACTCTGTCTTGTTCACTACTGGGCTCCTTTTCTTCCGCCATCTCAGCTTTACGGTCAGGTCCGTAGAGGTTGGCTGTACCTGGAGGTTACTTCTACATGTTATACGGTAGAGGACGCTGCTTCCCACCCCCGCCTTGCCGACGGGTTCGGTGAAGTGCAGTCTATAGGGTGTGCCACGGGGGCAGCCACCACATATGCAATAAGTGGTTCAGAACGATTCGGGAAGACTCCGGAGGGCACGTGAGCCCGGCGAGGTCTCGTTATGCCCAGGGCTCCGAGGAGGGCTCACTGACCCAAGCTACCACTCCTCGAAAACTAAGGTCAGACCCTTTGACGTGTGTGACGTCAGCTTTCTATTGCTGCCTATCGGGCCTATCGGCTTTGAGTAGCCATCGGAAAGATCAGGCTCCTTCTTTGTCTTTCTTGCTATTCTCCCCCGAACCCGTTGTCGGGGATCTTCCTTTCTATAGTGTCCACGAGGTCTGTCATGCCACTGTAGTCTACCGTTCGGATGCCCTCATACAGCCTGGGGTTTATGTCCCAGTTGTGTTCGAGAGAGTTGAGGTTGAGGTCTTTATAGTGCACCGTGACCGTAATGTCGGAGGCGATCTTCCCTTCTTTGATCAATGGCAGGAGGTTGTCCAAAGTGTCCCAGTAACAGCCGATCTTGGCTCCCGGCGCCAGAGAGAGCAACCCCTCGTTGAAGAACGGCAAGTCGCTAAGCACCAACCCGTCCGAGCTTTCGACAGGGGCGGAGAACTCGAAAGAGATGTCTTTTGCCGGACCCTGCCCGACGTTCTGAACGATGAGGCTTATATTTGGCAGGTTGGCGTAGTCTTCGGAGACCGTGATCAGTGGCCTGCCACCCCCGGCGGCGTGCTCGGCGCGCATCTCTTGGACCGTGGCCCAGGTCGCCCGGACCGTAAAATAATACCCGAGCCCGATTACCGCGATAAAAACCGTTTGCAGGATGGGGTTGGCTACTTGCGAGATGGTCACTAGGTCCATGAGGTTACTCCCTGGGTGTCTTGGGTGTGAAGGTACGATCTTTGCATTACTTTTTCATTTTTTACGGGTAAGCGCCCAATAGATAAGCCCCCACGCGGCCCCGAACACAGCATGATCCAGGATCGGCAGCAGAACCTTTGGCGTGCTCTGGGTCCAGGGTGCCCGGTGTACGCCGGCAAGCGGCAGCCAGCTCGCCCACCCGGCGCCCCAGACGAGCACCCCGAGTGCCGAGCCAACGGCAGTCTCTTCCGCTGGTTCACCCGTCTGCCGGCGCACGAGTCCTAAGATTGTCCCGGTGCCTATGCCGTAGGCGCAGTGGGCAGCCGCGGTCAAGGCGCGATGAGACCCTGGTGAGAGGTTCTCGACGAGGCCCAGCTCCTCGATGCGATCTATAACCTGTGCCGGAGCGGTGTCGAAGACTAGGCCGAACCTGCTCAAGACTTCGCGAAACCCCGATAAGACAACAGTTCCCCCGCTCCGCCGAGCGCCCCCGCCAAAACTCTATCCTTCACGTCCATGTACGTCTATGTAACGTCTTTCTTGCTAGGCTCGCTAAATCTTCAGACACTTATTCCAGAGCCTCCGCCCGAGAACAAAAAGAGAATGAGGTTGACGAGGATGGTCAGGACCACACTGAGCGCGATGCTAACCACTATCCAGAACAGGCATCCTCTGCCCGAGCATCCCCTACCTCCTCCGCCGAACACGATGATGCCCGACTCACCGGAACTGTCTTCTCCACCGCTGCTACCAACCTCCTGCCTGTTATTCCCATCACCCCCATTACGCTGGCCCGTATTGCTCATAGAACCTTTCTCACGCTGCTACTCGTGAATCTGTGGTCGTATACTAGAGACTCTGCGGTCAAGACAAGGGAGACAAAGATCTTCGGTCTTCAATGACCCTGTAGTTGGAGCTTTCTCAAGTTGGAGCTTTCTCAGTCTCTGTGCTTCTGATCGTCCGCCGGTGACCTTTGCTTTCTCTTGCCTCCCGGCGCGAGCACCCATCCAGTGTATGAGGCGCCCAGCACGGCCACAAGAAAGACCAAGGCTCCCGCTGCTTGCCACACCTCTGCACTCATAGTACCGTCCTTTCTTAAATGCTCGATCCTCGCCACCGCTGATTTCATACCCCGCAGCGAAGCCCAAAGTAAGCTTGGACGCTGCTCCTTCCAGCCCCATCAAACAGTCCGCATTGGTTAGTCACCTAAAGGATGTTCCGATACCCTGGGGTGGGGAAAGGGAGAAAAGGAGGAGGGGCACCGGAACATATGTACGTATATACACTGAGCAGAGACACTCTAAACGCCGGTTAGGCCGCCCGAAAGGTTGGCGGGAGGAGGCCGTCCGCTCTTCGTAGTGACCGTGGTTTCCGCCGTGTGCGATAGCCGTGTGCAAAAGGACCGGGACCGGACCTCGAGTATCATCTGGACAAGATTGTCCGCCAGAAGGGTCGTTTAACTGCCTGTAGGGCGTAAGCGGAGAGAGGATCGGTGGAAACCTGAGAAATTCCACCACCCTCCACAGCTCCGAAATATACTGCCAGGGCGAATGACTATACGGCCTGAGCTACAAGTCGACACAAGGCCAAGAAACAAAAGTGTCTATCTCTACACTCTCAGCGGTTCGGGCGAGCCCCGAAGAGGCTTCCGGGAACCCCATCACCCTTCTCGACTGCTCCAAATACCCCATTTCCATGCAGGATTCTGAATTACCGCCAATATCCATTCTCGGAATCCCACATACGAGAGGGTGGAAAAGTGTTTCGGTGGGTAAGATGCTTCTGGAGAAAATTCTATGTAAGGAGGAATTGTGGCAGGAGACATTGCTACTGGTCCTAACTCTCTGGTCGGTGAGTCGGTTGTTGTAGAGCTTGTCCGCCCCGGTAGGGCGCCTAGTAAGGAGATCGGCAACACAGGACCATTCCCGCTGGAGGGAGCGTCTCTTACTGGAAGGCTCGACAACGTGGGCGAATACGGCATCGTCGCTACGCTGGAGGACATGGGACAGAGGTTCTATCCCTGGAGTTCTGTGCTGTCCCTCTCCCGTCCCGAATGATCTAGCTGGCCTCTATTCACCCACCTTCCGAGAGGGCTCATTCGCGGAAACCAAGGAGCTATGAAGCATAAGAGAACCTATAAGAAAGCCGGGCCCGTAGCCTAGAGCTAGAGACCCGACTCTTAATCATTATTAGTGCTGAAGAAGACGTTCCCTACGAAGCGGACTGTAGCTTTCTATCGACCTGATCGAGCACGGTCTGGCGGTTCTGGTTGCGCTGCTCGTAGTTTCGTACCCGCATTAGCTCCGCCTCAGAGAGGCCCTCAAGGCGTGAGTTGATCTCATCCACGTTCAACTCGTCGTAGCCTTCGATCGGCGGTTGCCCTGCGGCCGCCTCCACCGTCGATCGAGTCGCCTCTGCCGTGGTATCCGCCACCTCAGACGCCGTACCAGTAGCGGTGCCTAGCAAGCCTGTGGCTGTCTCGGAGAGATTGCGCGTCGTCTCCTGGGCGCTTTGCGCCGCCTTCTGAGTGCCCGAGCGATACTGAGAGAAGGCCTCATCTAGGAACCCCACATAGGCCTCAACCGACTCCTGTGCAAACTCCCGGCCAGCCTCTTGCTATCTTTGGGCCTGCTCAGAGAGTTGTTCGGCAGCAGCGCGGCCGCTCTCGGTCTGCTCCCTGAGATTCTGCGCCACTAGCTCTGAGAACTCCTGGGCTAGGCGTCGCTGACGCTCCCCCGACTGGGCGGCCTGCTCGTAGACTAGCCTGTAGGAGTCGGCTAGAGTCTCGGCGAAGCGGGCAGCCGCCTCGTTGACGTTTCGGGCCCTTCCTCGGTCCATCATCTCCTTTTGTTCCCTTCTCGTAGCGTTTGTGTTGGAGGCTTTCTACCCTGGGTGGGAGGCTGCTACACAGCACTTCGGGCATCGAATGCGCTACATAGTCATTACATAGTCATTGACCCCTTATTCACCCACCGTCCGAGAGCACTCTCGGAAACCAAGACTTCAGAAGTCATAGATTTGAGTCTATTGAGTCTATTGAGGATAAGATACTAGGATCGTGCAAGCGGACTTGATGCAGAGGGCGCTGCGCGGGGCGGCCAGCGGGTTCGTGGGGACCATCGCGCTGACCGCTTTGCGTGAGGCGCTCAGCCAGGCAGGAGTGGTGGAGATCACTGCCCCAGAGCAGGTCGTGGAACGCCTTGAGGACTTTACCGGGGAGCTGGAGCCAGGCCTGAGGCGATGGCTGGTGCTGGCGGCTCACTATGGCTATGGAACCACAGCCGGGGCTGCTTTCGGTGCGCTGTTGCGCCGGGAGGCGGCAGCTCCTAGGGTCGAAGCTGCTGCCGGAGCGGCTTTGGGTGTTCTGGCCTGGGGAGCGGGATGGGCTGGGTGGTTGTGGATGCTCGGTGTCCACGGGGCGCCCTGGGAGCAGCGTAGCACAAGGGTCCTGCTGCCGGTCATAGACCACGCCTTCTACGGGGCTGTGTGGGGGCTTCTCTACCGGGTGTGGCGTCGGGATAAGTCCTGAGGATAAGAAGTAGATACTGAAGTACTGGGCCAAGTAGGCCGTCCTCTCGGTGCCGTGGTTGGCCGAAGATAGGAGTTCGTCCACGGCCCGGATGTGAAATGTGGAGAAGAGCAGCTCTAGCTGCGGTCCCGCTTTTCGCTGTGCGACCCTGCTTTTCGCCGAAGCATCAGTAAACAGACGGCTTGATCATCTCGTCGCCGAAGTTGAGATGGTCCCCTCAGCGCTCTCTCGGCTACGCATAAGTTGGGAACACGCATAAGTTGAGAAGTTTGTGTTGGTCCCTCTTGGGGTAACCCCACAATAGGAGGCACAGAGCGAGAGTGCTAGAGCGCTACGCGCAGGGGCGGAGAAAGAGCCCCGGAACGGTCCTATGGCCCCACGGAGCACTCCAGATAACCAAGTAAAGTATGGAAGCAGCGAGGTGATCGGCGTATCTCTCGTCGGCGGTGCCCTCCGAGCTACCACTCGACGAGGAGGTGCCGGGTCACTACTTGGGTTCAGACTCCCTTCTATCGAAGCTTTCTATCGAAGCTTTCTATCGAAGCTTTCTATCGAAGCTTTCTATCGAAACATAGAGTATCGAGGAGGAGCAACGAAGTGAGCGAAGAAGGGAACTCCGACAAAAGCCAGAGCCCATCCCCAAATAATAGGGTGCCCAACAGGGTGAATCGGAAAGATCAGCCTGTAACCGACAACCCCGACATACACCTCGACGCGCCGCAGCTCAAGGTAGAGGAGTTGAACCTCAATCTCCTGAAGATCCTGAATGTAGAGGTCAAGGGCCTCGAAACCGAGTTGCTTTTGGAGGCCGACCTCCAGAACCTCGTCGGCCTCTTGAAGCGGGTCGTAGACGCGCTAGAGAAGGGCATCGACGCGCTAGAAGACGGCGAAGACTCCGCCTCGGACGTAATAGAGGCGCTGGGCCGGACAATCAGGGCCGCTACGGGCGGATCTTACTCGGACAGCGGAGGTGCCAGCGGCGATGACGGAGGTGCCGGTGGAGGTGCCGACGATAGCAGGAAGAGGCCGAAGAGACCGCCGAAGAAGCCACCGACCAAGCCCAGGATACGGCGGAAGAAGCTACCGAACAGGCGGAGGGCGTAGTGGGGCAGGCCACCGAGAAGGCTGGAGAAGTGGCGGAAAGAGTCCAAGACACCGCGGAGAGTGTGGTCGGGAAGGTCCAGGATGCCACCGAAGGCGCCGCCGAGGCGGCCGAGAACCTCGCCCCGGGTAGCCAGCTACTGAGCGAGGCGACCAACGACGCGGGCCAGGTCGTGCAGCGGGCCGTGGACGAGTCGGGGGATATTATCGAGACCACCCTGGATGAGACCGGCGAACTGCTCAGCGAGGATATTACCGGCAAGATCACCGACCTTCCGGTAGCGGAGGGTTACGAGGAGTACACCAACGAAGAGGGACAGACGGTACGCACCGTGGAGGATGAGTCCGGTAGCCTTATCGAACTGAAGCTCGGCGAAGACGGTAGTCTTCTGGATCTGGAGATTCCTCCCAGCACCGAGGAGGTCACCGAGGAGATTGAAGAAACCATGGAGCAGGCTCAGCAATCTGAAGGCCAGGAGTCCGAGGAGGAGCAGTCCGAGGAACCCGACACCACCGAGGCCGCAAAGCAGAAGGCCGAGGAGTTAGGTGTGGACCTCTCCGGGCTAGAAGGCACGGGTGCCGACGGCCGCATCACCGTCAAGGACGTGATGGACGCCGGACAGCAATAAAGTTTTGGAACTCCTTGTCCAAAGCAAAGGAGATCAAAGCTGCTGTTGCCGGTCCTGCTGCTGGCACAAAGAGCCTACGGGGGTGACGAGAAGACGCCAACTCCCAACCGAAGTGGGCTTCCTCTGGTAAGACGGTTCTTCCTGGCTTTCGACGAAGGGATGGAGCATGCTGTCAGATAAAGTCCAGGTCCGTCAGGTTACAGCCCAGAGTTCGGGTTCATGCCAGCAGCCGCAAACTGGCTCGGGTTTTGTGCCGACTTGATCTTCCGTCAGTGGGCCAGGGACTGTCGAGTGTGCCGATTCCTGAAAGTTGGACGTATATTTACTCACCGAGGTGAATGGTTATACGCAATTTGGTTTGCTTGAGCTCTCCTGAAGGCGCATAAGAGAGGAAACCGGCGATCATTGTTACAAACGTGCATAAAAATCCAGTTTTTTGAGGCGCTTACTTTGCGGCTCCTGGCACCGACCCGAGTCCTGGGCCTACAGGAACCGAGCAACCGGACGTTGTTCCCCAGTTGAGCGACCTTTACGAGAAAGGCCGGGACCCGGCGCAGGTAGAACCCCGGCCTCGCATCTCGCCCGTTTTACTCGCCTTTGAGGTTGTCCTTTACCTTGTCCAAGAGGCCTTTGTTCTTTTCTTCCCGTCCCTCGTCGTGATGGGCCCTTTCTTGCTAACGAGCCTCCCGGACCTCCTGATCGGTGGGCTGCTGACGAACTTCCTGGGCGGTCGCTTCCCAGTTACCCTCTTCTTCTCCCTCTGCCAGTCCGACGTCTTCGGCTATAGGCTTCTTTTCCACTTCTTTCTCGGTGCGCTCCTCGCGAAGACCCTCATGTGTTCCCTCGTTTGTGCGCTGCTCGTCGGCTCTCTCGGCGCCCGAGGCTTCTACGGCTTCTACAGCTTCGTCAGCACCTTCCGCAGGTTCCTGAGGATGCTGTCGTTCTTCGCTCATTCCGCCTTCTCCTTCTGCTCTACTCTTGCTCGCTCTGGAAGCGGGGCACGAGCATTTCCTTGGCCCGCTGGGCAGACCTCATGTTGTTCTCAAGCACACCGTTAAAGAACTCCACCAATTCCTGATCGCCTTCTTGCTCGGCGTCCTCGACAAAGCTCTTCAGGGACTCCACGTTGTCTGAGGATTGGTAGAGCACACTAATGAGGTTGTAGTTCTTATCTTTGGGCTGGCGGGACTGCTCGGTCATAATGACTATCCTCCTATCGAGTGGCGTTTGCGGCTGTTACTAGCTCCCTATCCTACTACCCCTGAGGCTGACACTCCAAACGATGGAGAGCAGGGGGACAGGCTTTAAAGACACTTGACTTCAACCGCCGAAAGACAGCAACGTGAAAGAGCCTACGTATAGAAGCAGTATAAGGAAGCTCTCGAAGCCGATGTTTGCGATGCCGCGTTCTTGCCGGCGCAAGAGGCCCAGGAGCAGCACCCCGGTCATCAGGATGGTCAGGGAGATCAGGTAGACCTGCTGACCGGTGATGGCGTGGTAGATGGAGCCATCCCGGTAGGCGATGTCCGAGAAAGCCACGAAGATGGTGTCGAAGGCGTTGCCGCCGATTATGCCGCCTACCGCCAGCGTCAAGGCCCCCCGGCGCACGGCGGCCACCGAGGTGACGAGCTCCGGCAGGGAGGTTACCACGGCCGTTAGTATGCCTCCCACGAAAGTCGCCGTGAGCCCGGTTTGTGCGGCGATGTTGATGCCGGTCCGGGCCACCACCCAGCCGGCCACCCCTATAACGAGGGCGAAGGCCGCGAACCGCAGCCACAATCCTGTTAGGCTCAGACCCGCGGTGTCTTCGTCTTCGGAGTCTTGATCCGCTTCGTTTTGTGTTTCGTCGGTCTCCATCGGCCCCCACATGGGCTCTTCCTGCGTCTTGGAGATTATCCGCAACCCGAAAAGGTAAGCCGCCAACATGAGCGGCGTGGCGGGATGCACGCCCAACACAGTGACCTGCGGGCCGGCAAACGCCATAAGCGGTATGGCGAGCAAGGAGATCAGGAGCGTCCCCTGGGCCAGGTTTGCGGCGGAGGCCGCGGCGTGCTCCAGGTTTGCCCGGCGGTAGACGGCGTCGGCCACGGCCAAGAAAACCGTCTGCGCCGCGATGCCGCCCGCGGCGTTGCTTATGGCGAGCTCAGCGCTGCCCGCGTAGGCGGCGGTTACCGAGGTTACGATGCCCGAGAGTGAGGTGCTGGCCCCCAAAAGCACCGCGCCGACCAGCGCCTCGCCAAGGCCGGTGCGGTCCGCCAGGGCGTCCGCAACGTTGGTCAACCGGGTGCCGGCCACCAGGATCACGATCGCTGACGCCGCGAACAAGACGGCCGACAACGTCAGCGAGAGGCCGCCGAGATCAGGCAGGGGGGACCCCTTTGCTGTTCGTCCCAAAGAAAACGAGCATCGGGAGACTATACTCGGGAAAGTGTAACCTTGCACATATTAGAGCGTCGTTACAGCTCCCGGCGTCTGCGTTGGACAGCTTGTTCTCCTATTGCTGCTCTACATCCTCCACGGAGATAAGTTGGGCGTCCGTAGCAACGACGGCATCCTCCCCGGAGGAATGCACCTTCTCGATCGGCAGAAACTTCCGGCCGGTCAAGTCCTTAACGAGGCCGCTCTTGACCTCGTAGCCGAGCACCTCCCCGCGCTCGTCGATGAACAGGTCGGAGACCTCCCCGACCTTCTCGCCTTCCTCGGTGACGATTTCTTTGCCTTCGGCCTTGCCCGAGCGCCGCCGCAGTTCGGAGACTTCCGGGTCTGAGCCCAGGTCGTGGGGCACTTCGCCTTCCCGGAGGGCCATCACGTCCGCTACGTTCGCCACGGAGGTCCACCGCACCACGCCGTCGCCCTGCAACAGGCCGCCGTCAACGATCAGCGCGACTACGCGGCGGGTGTCGTCATCGAAGATCACCTCCTCTACGCTCGCCAGCTTCTCGCCGGTATCCTGGTTGAAGACCTCTTTGCCGAGCAGATCATTGATCCCGTACATCCCTGTACCTCCTTGTTTCTTGTCTGTTTCTTGTCCGCGAAACGATCTGGCCTGCCTGTAAGCCCCTGGAAGCGGAGCCGGGCGAACCGGGCCGTTTGACGGGCAACGATGGTTAACGTGCGGGTGACCAGCCGCCGTCTTGCGACGGCCGGTCCACGATGCCGACTACTCCGCCTGCGCTCCGCCGACGAGCGCCCCGATCAGGAGCGGCACGCTCTCAAAGAGGATGACGAAGAATATGCCGGCCCCCACAAGTGCTCCTATGATCGGCAACTCGACGATGGCCCCGAGCAGGAAGAGCAAGACGCCGACGAGGATGGCGGGAATAATGGCGGTCACGATGGCCGACCCGATCCCCCCAGCTTTTCGTCCACCGACGAAGCCGGCGATTAGCGGCCCCACAGTCGGTATCCAGAACAGCAGGATGGACAGCCCGATCATCCACAGTGTCGCGCTGCCCACCGAGCCCCGGTCAACGGTTGCTCTACTCATAAAAAACCCTCCTTGTTCGTGTATCGCTTAGTGCCTCACTACCCGACTTACACCCGCGCTAATACCATCTTCCTCAGCTCTTCTCGGGACTGCTTGGAGAGTCGTCGTGTGGCGCTCTAGGCAGACCTGCAGACCTCTTCTCGGGCCGCGGTGTTGTAGGGTACAAGACATGATAGACAGTCGGGCAAGGAGACGATATTGCTGATGCCCCCTTGTCCGACTGTGTTCCTCTCTTACCCCAGGGTAATGATCCGCTGCTCCTCGCTCACCGCGATGTCCGTTACCGGGATCAAAACCGACCTCTTGCGTCCGAAAAAGCCCGCTCTTATCTTGACCATCACGTACTGTGGCCGTCCGCCCCCACCCGAAAAGAGCTGCTCTACCTCGCCGATCTCGCGCCGGACGGGATCGCACAGCGTGTAGCCCGCATACTCCTCCGGCCCTAGCCTCTCATCATGCTTTGTCGCGTCTCTGTTCATCCTCGTCTCGGCCAACTCGCCTCCTTGCTTGGCACCTTGTACGGTTACACTAATCTTTATACCTCATATAGTGTTAAAGTACGCTCAAATACGGTAAGATAGTGCCAGAATGATTTCCTGGAAGCTGCCGGGAGGAGAGTTAGGTGGAAGAAGAACTTCTCAGTACGGACGAGGTGGCCCGCTTTTTAGGGGTAGGCCAGGTGACGGTTTGGCGCTGGTGCCGCGAGGGCAATCTGCCGTGCGTGAAGATCGGGCGCTACTGGCGTGTGAGGCGTCAGGCGCTGGAGGAGTTTGTAAGGCGCAGCGAGCGGTCTGAGACGCTAGTGGGGCGCTTGAGCTCTTTTCTTGAGGTGCCGGATAACGTGTTCGCCATAGTCGAGGATAGGGAGTTAATGCTCCGGATGGATACGGCGTTTTTCCGGGTGGCGGAGTCTCGCAACGGGGTTATGGTGAAGTACCACCGCGCCGGGCGCAACGATCCGGTCGAGGAAATACGCTCCGGCCTCCGGGACAGGGGCATAGAGGTATCGCGTCTGGAGGATGAGGGCCGACTGTACTTTATTGCCGAGGAGGGAGAGCCGGAGAATCGCATCAAAGCGCTAAAGCGCCTGGTGGCCGAGCAGAATGACGAAGGCTGGGTAGTGTGGGTGAACTTTAACTGGGAGGAGCGCATAGAGGTGGAGACGGCTTTGAGGCAGCAGCAGGAGATCACCCAGCTCATCGAGGACTCTAACCTGGTCATCAAGACTACCGTGCTGGAGGCTGAGCTTGATCGGTGGTCGGGGGCTCTGCAAAGAAGGGCGCAGACTTTCCACTCGGGCATGATCTGGCTCTCGCGGACGGGGTTGGCCCTGAGCCGCGTGACCCCGCCGCCGGCACTTTGAGAGAGCTCTGAAGGGTCTCTGGGTCGATTGTCGATTTTACCTTGTATCCATGTATCCATGATGGAACCGCAGTTGAAGGGCCGTAACGGAGAAAGACAGGGAGACGGGAGAAGGAGCGCAAACTCATGACAGGTATCGTGACAGGTAAAGTCTCTGGCGAGCCGGGGCGGCAAGCGGGATCCGTCCAGCGACAGACGTACCGGACATACTGGCTGCTCACTAAAATCGGTGACGGCCGAATAGAGCCGCTGATCGTGAACCGCCTGGGCGCGAATGGCCTGGACGCGAAGACGCTGCCGGTCTTCAGTTTCAGAGACGAAGCCGAGATGTTCTCTTTGTTGGAGGGGCTGAACGGAGGTTGGCGAGTTAGAGAGACCAGCGCCGAGGAGCTATTGTCGTTGCTTGCCGGGCTTTGCGCGGGCGTGAAGCTCGTGGCCCTTGATCCCCTGCCGGAGATGGTAGCCAACGGGACCAACGATGTGACGCTAGGACTCGTAAGCGTGAGCCGCGAGCAGTTTACGGAGCGCGTCGCGGCCAGAAAAACTATACGTGGTACGTAGCATAGACTGCTGCTCCAAATTTCCGACACCTGAAACTGTTGGCAATTTATAGAAGGAGAGTTTGCTCACGAATCGACGCGGTCTTCCATAACCTAAAAACCTGAAATAAAGCGGGAGGCTCCTACAGTTGCAGGATCAACTTAGCAAGCGTTAGCAAGCGACTACTCTCAGGTTTCGTCTATGCTCTCCACCACGAATACCCGGCGGCTGGTTTCTTGAGGCGGGACTCCCCTAAAGTGCCCCTCGACCACTACCTCCTGGCCTGTCCAGTTCTCGCCTGAGACGACAGACGACACGTCGAGGTTGACCGTTGTACCTTCCACATCGGGACCGGAGGTCTCGGCTGGGTCGGCCTCCACAACTTCAACCTCCTCCAGGCTAAAACCGGTGGTCTCTTCTGCCCCGGCTGGATCCGTCTCCATAAACCTTCCTCTTAAAATAACGCCCATCATAGTCTCCTTTGTAGACGCCTGGATTGTAGGTGCTTGGATAGCTGAGATAGCTTCTTACCCCAAACCGCTTCCGAAACCACTATACCCTTCTGCGGTACTCCGATGCCGGTAAAAATCCTTTCTACGGGGTCGTTTCTACGGGGTCGGTTACATACGGTAGTAGGCGGGTAAGCTAGAGATAGTGGATAACACCCCGGTAAGCCGTAGTTTTCTGCGCGCCCTCTTGTGGGCGGTGCTCTGGGCCTTCACCCTGTTCTTGGTCTACCGGTTCCTCTCCACGGTCGCTACGGTGGCACTCTCGATCACCGTAGGACTCCTGCTGGCAGTGGCGCTCTCGGGCCCGGTCGAGGCGCTCCGGCGCCGCAAAGTACCGAGGACACTCGCCCTGGCCATGATCGTCTTGGGAGTACTCGTACTGTTGGGTATCTCTGGGTTCCTGCTGGGCACCACACTCGCCGATCAGGCATCCCGACTAGCCTCTTCGTTACCCGAGGCGCTATCCAACCTCTCCCGCGAGGTCGAGAGGCTTGCAAGTAGGTTCGGGGTGCCCGTCCCAGAGGGTGGTGGCCTCTCACCCTCCTCGCTCTCCGGGCCGGCGGGCAAGGCCCTGGGCGGGGCAGCGGGTGTCTTTGGAGGGGCGGCATCCGTCCTGGTAGGCCTGGTGGTAGTGTTGTTCTTGGCTCTCTACCTCGCGGCAAACCCCGAACCCATGGTCGACTGGCTAGTGAGACTTTTTCCTCCGGGCCGTCGGCCCCGAGCGCGGGAGGTCCTCTCTTCGCTACGCACTGGTCTGCTCGACTGGCTCAAGGGTCAGCTCGCGGCCATGACAGTAATCGGCGTGCTGTGGACCGTTGCCCTGTTGCTCATTGGCGTCCCCGGAGCCCTGTTCTTGGGGCTCTTTGCCGGACTGGCGGCGTTTGTACCCTACATAGGACCTTTGATCGGCCTTGTGCCGGCCTTCATGCTGGCCTTTGCTACGGGTCCTCTAAGTGCCCTTTTGGTACTGGTAGCCTACGTTGTCATCCAGGGTGCAGAGAGCTACCTCATAACACCGCTCATTATGGAGAGAGCCGCTTCCATACACCCGGCGACGGTCATAGCGGTCGTCACGGTTCTGGGAGCGGCGTTTGGAGCCTTGGGCGCCCTGCTAGCGGTGCCTACCGCCGTGGCGACTGGGGTGTTGATCGAAGAGCTATGGTTCCAGCGGCTGGAGACGGAGGACGCCCACAAGTAATACCGCCTGCGAGGTACTCCTCAAGGTAGCGACGCTCAAAGGGCGTTCGATGCTCGTCCCGTATACGCTCGATAGAGGGACTGATCCCGATTGTCCCCATATCGAGTCCCTAAAGCTCTCGATGTAATCCCGAAACCCCGTACCGATTGTGAAGTCCCGATATTTACCTGAGAGAAGGTTTTTGGGACAATGGGTTTGTGAAGGTCGGATACATACGAACTAGGGGCCGAGTTACGGTTCGTGTCACCAGCCGCAATCTAAATTTACATCGTAAGGCGACGTTGACAAGCGTTAGGCGCTTCTCCCTGCCGATCCTGCCATAACACACTGGCTGCTCTCAAAATGCTCAGAATTCTTCTACGTACCCAGCGGCCACATCCTCAGGAGGGTTGGTGTAGCGCTGGATGTATCGTTGTGAACCGTGTCCCAGCCGCCGCTCAAGCTCGTAGGCGTCCTTGCCCGTCTCCGCTGCCAGCCGGTATGCGAAGGTGTGCCTGAGGTCGTGCGGTCTCAACGGGGAGATGTTGCGTGTCGGGTCCGAGACCTCGGCGTCGTGCCAACGCCCGATCCTCTCCAGCAACAAGTTGACGGCCCTAACGGAGAGCCGGCCGTCCGCGCGCCGTGCTGGCGTTCCGACAGCACTCAGGAACAGCGCCTCGCTCTCGGTGGCTTTGCTGGCATCCCTCGGCCGTTCGGTCTCCAGGTACTCAGCTAAAGCCTCGCGGCCATCTTTGGACAAGAACACGTTGCGCTCGGTTCCTCCCTTTCCCTTCACTCCGCGAACTCGAACAAGCCTTGCTGTCCGCAGTCTCTTCGGCTCGTTCGGCTGCACCTGGCCCAGATCCAGCGTCACCAGCTCCTCGCGCCTCAGGCCCGTGGAGAGCAGCACGAACACGATGGCCCTATCTCGCACCGGCCTACCACGCGTATGACCCACCCTCTCGCCGCGATCCTTCCACTCCCGCCCCCTTAGCTCGTGGAAGCGCTCCAGCCGGTCACACACATTCTTCAGCGACCTCACCTGCGCCTCCGAGAGCGCCCGCGGCTCCAGAGGCGGCAGCCTCAGCTCTTTAATCCCCTTGGCAGGGTCACCCGCAGGAAATAGGTCCGGCGCCAGCATTTCCACCCACGTCGTGAACGCAGAAAGCGAAGCCATATGATTATTCACGGTAGCAGGAGCAAGCCCACTATCGACCAATGACCGTTGCCATGACTGCACATCCCGACGCACCACCGTCGAGATATGGTCATGCCCGTAAGCCTCTTCAAAGAACTCGATGAACCTCCCCAGATGCAGCGCCGCCTTCTCCGCCACCGTCTTCGAGCGCACCCCCACCACAGCCAACTCCAGGTAACGACCCACCCAATCCCGAAGGCTATCCGGTGTCTCAGAAAGGCGAGGATCGGAGCGTTTATTCTTCTGTGAAGTAAACTTCTCAAGATAAACGATGCCTTCTCGGTGCTTTTGAGTCTCCATATGGGTACTTTATTACACGGAAGGGGCATTCCGTGCAGTGTTTCGTAATAATGGTGTATCCACTCGCACCTTGCGTTTTAAGCTCGGAGAACGTTTGTTACAGGGGACTGATTGTTTTGAAGGGCTCTTGCCCGTCAGTACTGAACTGAGTCTGACACGCTACGTTTTGGACCACTTGGCTCTTCGCCCGCAGCCCGGATAACCCGACCCAAGACTTGCCGCAAGGTTTCCGCTTCCTCCCGGTCCAAGTGGCGTGTGAAGCGCTCCTCGACCTCTCGCAGGATGACGGGCTCGGCTTCCCGAAATACTTCTCGCCCCTTCTCGGTAGTGACGGCGTAGGTGATGCGCAGGTTTTGGGGATCCCCCTGACGGGTCACCAGCCCCTCCTGCTCCATCCGGCTCACAAGGCGGCTCACCCCGCTCTTGGAAAGGAAGATCGAACGTCCCAGCTCCTGCATGCGCATCCGCCGTTCGGGTGCCTTCTCCAGCCGCAGCAGAACCTCGTAGAAGGCCAACGGTATTCCCGCCTCGTCCTTTGACGTTCGTTCCAGCCCTTCCGTCACCGTCGCCTGGACCTGAAGCACGTCCAACCAGGCCAAAAACCGTTCGTCCAGAAGATCGCTTCCAACCGATTCGGTCAACTCATGCCGCGCCCTCTCAGCCATCTTCTCGCCATCCATGCCTAAAGTTTATCCTACAACGGTTGCCAAAGCAACTTTAAGGTGATACGGTTGCTTTGAGAACAGTTGAACAAACAACTTAACAAGGGGGAAGGCATTGAGCGACGGGGGTAAAGCGGTCGCGGAAGAAGCATCGGCGTCTGAACGGCTCTTCCTGGCGGTGGTCGCAGCAGCGGTCTTCCTCTCGGTGATGACGGCCACGATGGTTACCGTGGTGACGCCCGCCATAGGGGAGGAGTTCGGGGCGTCTGAGGCGTGGGTGGGGTGGATCGTGACCGGCTTCATGCTGGTCATGGCGATCGGTATCCCGCTTTATGGACGTGTCTCGGACTTCTTCGGGGTACGGCGCGTTTTCTCTGTGGCGCTCGTATTGTTCGCGGTGGGGGGTCTTGTCTGCGCCTTTGCCCCGAGCCTCCCCGTGCTGGTTTTTGGGCGCGCCGTGCAGGCGACGGGGGACGCGGCCATTCCGGCGCTTGCAGTGGTGGCCGTGGCGAAGGTGCTGCCTCCGGGCAAGCGGGGCGGGGCTATGGGACTCGTCGGATCGAGCGCCGGGATCGGCGCGGCGGTGGGGCCGATCGCGGGAGGGGTGGTCGAGCAGGTGGCGGACTGGCGCCTGCTTTTCTGGGGCACGCTCTTTCTGATGCTGGGGCTGATCCCGTTCGCCCTGCGCGTGCTCCCGGACGACGCCTCGGAAGGCGAGCGGCGCTTCGACCTGGCGGGGGGTATCCTGCTCGGCCTGGGGGCAGCCCTCTTCTTGTTCGGCGTCACCCAGGGTCAGGTGGAGGGCTTCGCGTCTTCCTCATCCTGGGGCGGTTTCCTGGGGGCGGCGCTCGCGTTGGCGGGCTTCACGCGGCGCATCACGACCGCGCCGCACCCGTTCGTCTCGGCCGATCTCTTTAGGAACCGGGCTTACGTGGTCGCGGTCGTCGTCGGCTTTTTTGCCATGTTCGCCCAGGTCTCGATGTTCGTCTTCGTCCCGCTGCTCGTCGTGGAGGCGAACGGGCTCTCCGCCGGGGCGGCCGGACTCGTGCTTACGCCGGGGGCGGTGGCGATTGCCCTCCTTTCGCCGATGGCCGGGGGGCTCTCCGACCGCATAGGCACGAGGATTCCCATCCTAGCGGGGCTTGCCGTGATGGGGATCTCGATCTTCTTCGTCTCCGCCTTCGGAGCCGGAGCATCGCCGGCGCTCGTCTCGGCGGGGATGCTTGGATTCGGCGTCGGATTCGCCCTCGCCAACCCCGTAGCCACCAATGCCGCGGCGGGCGCGCTTGCGGGGGAGGAGGTAGGGGCAGGCATGGGTATCTTCCAGGGCCTGTACTTCCTCGGAGGCGGCACCGGACCGGCCCTCGTCGGGGCTTTGCTGGCGGCCCGTGCGGAGGGAGGTTTCGATGCCATAAACCCCCTGTACGCGCTCGACGCGGCTCCCTACTCCGACGCTTTCTTGGCGATGGTCTTCGCGCTCGGGCTGGCGTTGGTGGTCGCGCTAATGCTGCGAAGTCCCAACCATCCACGATCGCGGCAACCAGAGGGATGAGCAACGGTTCGGACGCAGCTTCCGAGTTGCGAGCGTTCCGCGGGGTCCTCCACGCCTGCCTGCGGCGCCGGGCCGACGCGCTCTTCGAGCTGGTGGACGCGATCCTTGCATCGGGCGGCCTGCAGTCTCCTCCCCATCTCAGCCTGGCGTCCGTACACCGGCGTGGGTGGGACAGCCTCTACGCCGCTTTGAGCCAGGGAAGTGTGGACGAGGAGCCGCCACGGGATCTGCTCGCGCGGTACCCCCTAACAAAGAGTGGGAACGGTGCCGAGCCGCGGGTCTGGGCGGTGGACCAGAGCGCGTGGCCCCGCTGTGACGCGGAGGCGAGTCCCACCCGAAGAAGACGCCAACGACGCGGCCACCGAGCAGATAAGGGCTTTGGTGAGTCGTCTCCTCCGTCAGGGTGTCGGTGGCAGCGACGCACCGCTATTTGTCTTCGACGCCGGCTACGATCCGGTCAGGCTCCAGCGCAATCTCGAAAGTCGCCACACCCAGATTCTGGTCAGGCTGCACCCCACTCGGACCTTCTACGCAGACCCGCAGACTCCAGAACACCGCTCCGTAGGACGCCCTTTCATGCATGGCAAGAAGCTCGACCTCAAGAACCCGGAGACCTGGCACGAACCGTCCGTGGAGCACACCTCCGAAGACACCGGCTACGGTAAGGCGCGCGTCCGGGCCTGGTCTGGGCGGCACCCCAAGACGAGGAAAGCGGGCGCACGATACGGTAGCGACAGCGTCGCCGTCGTGAGGGGAACGGTTATGTTGGTGGAGGTCGAGAGGCTCCCACGCGGCGAGCGCCGGCGCAAACCTAAGAAGCTCTGGCTATGGTGGCACGGAGATGGAGAGCCGGATCCGGATTTGCCGTGGCGATCCTATGTGCGCCGCTTCGATCTGGAACATGCGGTGAAGCTGTGCAAGGGTACCCTCGGGTAGACGACGCCTCGGGTGCGTCATCCCGAGCAGGCGGACAGGTGGACGTGGCTGATACTTGCAGCCTACACGCAATTACGGCTTGCCTGTGGCGTCGTGGCCGACCGGTCGACAGATAGTGAGGTCTTTGAAACTTACATCGAGCAGTTTCTGGTTCCGAGCCTCGAACCTGGACGAGTAGTAACAATGGACAACCTCAACGCTCACAAAGGCGAGCGCGTCCGCAAACTGATCGAAGAAGCTGATTGTAAACTGTTGTACCTGCCCACTTATTCTCCAGATCTGAACCCGATCGAAGAGGCCTTCGCGAAGGTCAAGGCGATACTACGGCAAGCCGAGACTCGCGCCCGAGAGGTGCTGCTTGAAGTGCTTAAGATGGCGATGTCGGCGGTAACTGCAGACGATGCCTGCGGCTTCTTCTAGCATTGCGGCTACCGGCGAGCCAGCTAGCTAGCCAATTACTCCCGCTGGAGGAAAGCAATCTCTCTGAATACTCGGGGCCGGATTCAAGGATATGCGTCGTTCATTCGGCAAAGATTGCCGCCATCTTGTCGAGACACTGCTCCTGGCCAACTCTGGACATATCGCGCGCCTGTTCTGTCGCGTAGCCGTACTCCGTGACAGTCATTTCCGTCTTGTCTTCGCCCGTGGCTTTGAAGGAGATTTTGTGGGGCACGTCGTGTGGGACACCTGAGGGTACGCCCATCTCTTTGGGGGTGAGATGCGCACCGTCCTTGTCCGCGAAGTTGGAGATGAACTCGATCCGCTCATGAGGGTCGATCCTGGTATAGGTCCACGTGTTGTACATGTCTTGGCCACCGTACTCCGCCGGCGCACGCATGCACACTAGCGATACCCCGCCCACACGAAAATCCATCTTGGCGCTGGGTGAGGTAAATCCCGTTGGTCCCCACCAGCGCATCACGTACGTGGGATCGTGCCAAGCCTTCCACACCTCCTCGATTGGAGCATCGAGGATTCGGGTGATGACGACTTTGAACGTCTCCGTACCATCATTTGTATCGTTGTCATGCACGGTTGCCCATCCTCTCTAAGTCCCCGCTTTTCACGTCCATCTGCGTCAAGCTTACGGGCAACTCCGTTTGTTTACCAGTATCTGTTATTCGCCAGCCTTCGCCTCAAACCGGCGTTGCAGGATCGGATGGTATTGGCGCGCCCGAACAGCAGCGACGATTTTGTGTCGTATGTCAGGGAAATAAACACGCCCACGCCAATATGATGCTTATTGGTTCAATGCCTCCGGAAAACGCTTTAAAAAGAGCGCCTGAGCCCGCGAAGATGGTGAGCGAGAGAGTTTTGCGGTGGACATAAAGCCCATCGCAAAACCCCTAGTGCTTAAAACACAAGTCGCACCGTGCTGTCGGCACCTGAAAGCACCTCTCTCGCTCAATTACCAATCCCCGGTATGAAGTTTGTGACATCTGTCATGTCAAAGCTACGACGGTACTCACTACCCAACGCTTAGGAGCGTTTTTACACTCACGAGTGAAAGATTGTCGCGGTCGCCTATGTTTGCGCCACGCGCACAGACTGAGCATCACGGGAGGTAGGACATGGAAGGTAAAACCATCTTGGTCACGGGGGCTACGTCGGGGATTGGCTTTTACGCCGCACGGGATTTGGCATCGAAGGGAGCGCGGGTGATCATCACCGGCCGCAATGAGCAGCGTGGGAGTGAAGCTGTTCAGTCTCTGCGCCGCCAGGTGGGAGACGCTCAGATCGAATTCCTATCTGCGGACCATTCGACCGTTGGCGGGAACCAGAAGCTCGCCGAGCAGATCTCGGGACAGGTGGACGGGCTCGACGGCCTGATCAATAACGTCGGCGCATTCTACAACGACCGGGTTGAGACAGACGATGGCTACGAGGCGACGCTCGCGATGAACCTCATTGGACCTTTCACTCTTACGGAGGCTCTCCTGCCGGTATTGGTTGGCAGCACGCCCGCGCGAGTAGTAAACGTCACTTCGGCGGCACACGCCATGTGGAAAGGGGATCCGCTCGTAGACGTCCAGTCTAAGGAGTCGTACCTCGGCCTCCAAGCCTACGCACGGTCCAAGCTGCTCAACCTCTTATGGACGTTTGCGCTCGCCCGCAGGCTTGAGGGCAGCAGCATCGTAGCCAACGCGACCAACCCCGGAATGGCGTGGACATCCGGGACACAAGGTATCGCACCACGAGGGATGCCTGCCATGCAAAGGCTTTTCTGGCCGATCTTCCGCAGGGTCCAACGAAACGGTTCCGCGGAAAAGGCCGCCTACTCCCCGGTCCACCTCATGAGTTCACCGGAGGCGGCGGGTGTCACGGGCGCGTACTACGAGAGCAACGCGAAGCCCAAGCGCCCATCTTTGCTCGCTCTTGATGAGGATGATCAGGAACGCGCCTGGGACCTCGCGGTGGCGATGGTCTCAAGAGCGCCGACCGCTTCGGGCTTGGAAAATGTCTCCGGAGAAGCAGGAGGGCCAAAGCCGTGACAGATGCAGCCGGACATCGGGAGAGAATCGTGACCATCGAGCCTAAGGTGCATTGTAAGAAGGGTCGGCAATGAGTGTCCGTAGACGCGGGAGAAGACTGAAGAACCCGTGGGCGTTGAGCGGTGTGTTTTTCGTGGTGCTCTTTATCTGGGGGCTAATCCTCGGTGGCGTGCTCTCGTCTTCGCCATTTCCAATGCCCAGCACGCCCACGCCGGAGATCGCACGCTACTACAGTGAGAACCAGGCTGCGGTACTGGCGTCGGGCTCTCTCCAGATCCTCTCATCACTCGCGCTGCTCGTCTTCGCCTTCCGCGTAGCCGCCTTTGTGCGACGGATTGCTGTACAACGGGGCATGCCTTCCGGGAGTGTCCTGACCGGTGGCGCTTTAGCGGCGGCACTCCTCATGGTGTCGGCGCTCCTCTCGTGGATGCTGGTTCTAGTGGCTCCGGGAGGCCTAGCTCTCATCGCCACCTTGCGCGACCTGAACTTCATTACAGGAGGGGCGGCTCATGTTGCCTCACTGGGGGTATTCGTGGGGGCGACCTCGATCTTCTCTTTGAGAAGAAAGGCTTTTCGCCGCTGGGTTCCCTGGCTCGGCATCGTGGCGTCGGCGCTTTCGTTTCTGTCTCTCGCCTCACTAGCCTGGTTTCCGGCTACCTTTCTCATCCCGATCGGCAGGTTGCTCTCCTTTGTTTGGACCATCGCTGTGAGTCTGTCCCTGGTGCTCGGCGGACAGGAAGACAAAGCCGATAGGGAAGGTTGAGACCGTGTTCTTCCGGACCAAACGCGGTGAGCTGCGAGTATCACCACCCTGGTACAAATTCCTCCTCGCCACGCACATTGTCGTCTCCGTCGGATGGCTCGGCGTCGCGGCTGCCAAGCTCGTGCTCGGGGTCAGAGCCATAACAACCGCCGATCCGGATCTCCCCGATGCTCTGTACACCTCGATGCAGGCAATGAACGCGCTCTTTCCCCCCGCGGCCGTAGCCACCTTACTTACCGGCGTCGCGCTTTCGCTCGGCACGAAGTGGAGTCTGCTTCATTACTACTGGGTCTTGGCAAAGCTC
The DNA here is from genome assembly GCA_965214475.1 of Rubrobacteraceae bacterium. Classification (GTDB taxonomy): domain Bacteria; phylum Actinomycetota; class Rubrobacteria; order Rubrobacterales; family Rubrobacteraceae; genus SIRX01. The sequence continues at coordinate 2,515,590 of OZ243953.1, forward strand.
GGTCTTACCGTGGGGGTAATAACAACCGGTATCCTCTTCGTGGACCGGTTGATCCGCCAATCTATCACCTCGGCACCCGGGCAGGAGGTGGGCGTACTTCCCGAAATCAGCTCGGTTCCGATGGTCCTCATCTCTCTATCTGTAGTTCACGCCCTGATGTTATCCGCTGCGGTGGTCATCAGCTTGTATAAGCCGTGGGGCAAGACCAGGTTCGGCCGTGACCCGGCGGGGCGACCGTCGCAAAGAGAAGGGCGGAACACCGCAAAGACCTGGCCGTAAAGGCCCATGAATATAAAGGAGATCTGTAAATGGAGCATACGGTTCTGGAAACCACCGACCTCACCAAAAGCTACGGCAAGCGGATAACCGCTGTGGACAACCTGAACCTTACCGTCCGCAGGGGCGAGGTGTATGGCTTTCTCGGGCCCAACGGAGCGGGCAAGACCACGACGCTGCGGATGTTGCTCGGTCTGATCCGGCCCACGTCCGGCGCGGCCACGGTTTTGGGGAAACCTCCGGGGACTGCAGAGGGGCTCGCAAGGGTGGGCGCGCTGGTAGAGTCTCCCGCCTTCTACCCTTATCTCTCGGGCTGGCGCAATCTGCGCGTGATGGCCCGCTACGCTGGGGTGCCCAAGCAAAGGATCGGGGGCGTTCTCGACCAGGTTCAACTTGCAGATCGTGCCGGCGACAAGTTCAAGACGTACTCGCAAGGCATGAAACAGCGCCTCGGCGTGGCGGCGGCGCTGCTGAAAGACCCGGAGCTTCTAATCCTGGACGAGCCGACGAACGGGTTGGACCCGCGAGGCATGGCGGACATGCGGAACCTCATCCGGCAGCTTGGACACGGTGAGCGTACGGTTCTCCTCTCCAGCCATCTAATGGGTGAGATAGAGCAAATCTGCGACCGGATCGGGGTCATACAGAACGGCAGGCTGGTAGCTGAAGGACCCATTGAAGAGTTGCGGGGCGGAGAAAAGGTACTAGTGCGGGCAGAGCCCATGGACAAAGCCAAGGGATTGGCCGAAGCATTGTACGGCTCAGAGCAGGTGCAGGTCTCAGATGGAGCTCTGCTGCTGGCAACGGCCCCCGACCGGGCAGGGGAGATCACCCGCGAATTGGTCACGAGCGGTGTCGAGGTGAACGAGCTCCGGCCGGTCGAAAGATCTCTGGAAGAGACGTTCCTGGAACTGACCAACAAAGAGAAATAGATGGGCCCTAGATCCCGACTACCAGCAGGAAAGCATAAGGAGGAAAACACATGCTGAGCAACTTTAGCGCGGAGATGGACAAGCTAATCCGGCAGCCCGCCACATGGGTCCTCACCGGTGTCTGGCTGGCGCTCAATCAGGTTTTCAGCTACCTGGTGCCCTATGCGAGCTACCTAAACTCCGATGATGGGCGAGCGGCAGAGCAGATCCTGGCGGGTACGTTGCCCGATAACCTGATCTTCAACTCCATCGGCGGCTTCCCCGTGTTCGCCGGGGCCATCGCACTAATACTCGGCGCACTCGTGGTGGGCAACGAGTATAGCTGGGGCACGCTCAAGACCGTGCTGACCCAACGTCCCGGACGGCTGAGCCTGTACCTGAGCAAGGTGACTACACTTGCCGTCATGATATTCGGAATAGTCGTTGCCACCTTCGCGCTAAACGCGCTCACGAGCTCGGTGATCGCCTCGGTCGAAGCCCATGCAATAAGCTGGCCGTCTTTGGAAGACCTGATCAAGGGCTTCGCAGCCGGTTTTCTTATAGCTGCTGTGTGGTGCTTGCTAGGGGCGGCGCTCGCAATTATGTTCCGGAGCCTGGCGCTTCCCATCGGGTTGGGACTAGTGTGGGCCCTGGTAATAGAGAACCTCATCAGGAGCGTCGCCGCACCGCTCTTGGACTCTTTCGAGACGCTACAGAAGGGACTGCCTGGAGTGAACGCCGGGTCTCTCGTTGCGGCCCTGAGCGGACAAAGCGGTGACACGCCAGGGGTGGTCGCCGCCGTAGACGGGACCCAGGCGACGCTGGTGCTCATCGCATATGCTGCTGCATTCACCCTGGTAGCCGGTTTCCTACTCTACAGGCGGGATGTGGCATAAACCCATAATAAAGTGGCGTAGAGGCGTCCCCTGAAGCTGGGTGGAGCCGATTCAGGGAATCATCTCGATGGGAATGATACGCTTGGTACAGGAGCTGACCGCGATGGACAAGAAAAACAGAGCCGGAGAACTACCGCCGGTGTCCACCGAAAGTACGTCTATCAGTGACGGCGACCACTCGCTCCATAAACTGCTGCCGTTCGCGTGGCCGGTCTTTACGGTACTGTGGCTGGTATTTCCCATCGGCAGTGTGGTGGAGATGCTGCGGGAGGACCTGGCACCGATCCGGCTGCTCGGCTTCCTGACGTCGATGGCCGCCTTCGTTGCCGTCTTTCTCTGGCTCATGCTGGCCTATCCGTTTCACACTGGAGAGTTGTCGTCTTCGGTGCGCCGGACCCGGATCGGGCTCCTCGTTGTTCTCGCAACGCTCGCCCTGTTCCTGGAACTCGGCTACGGTAGCGGCATTCCTTACCACTTCATGTTCGTCGTGCTCACCGCCGCGGTGACGCTCCCGACACTTTGGGCGGCAGGGACGGTCATGGCCGTTACAGTGGTGGAGAGCGGACTCTACGCGCTCCGGGCGGGATGGGCGGCGCTCCTCTCGACGTGGGAGAGCGCGGTGGCCCCCTTCTTGATAGTAGGCCTGAGTATGATCATCGTCAGCCGACTGGTGGTCACGGTTCGTGAACTGCGGGCCGCCAGGGAAGAGATAGCCCGCTTGGCCGTCGCCGAAGAAAGGCTGCGCTTCGCCCGCGACCTGCACGATCTACTGGGGCACAGCCTCTCCCTGATAACCCTCAAGAGCACGCTCGCCGGACGTCTTCTACCCATCACTCCTGAGACAAAGAGGGCCGCCAATGAGGTGCGCGACATCGAAGAGGTGGCCCGGGGAGCACTCCGCGAGGTACGCGAAGCGGTCGCCGGCTACCGTCAGCCCACGCTGGAGGACGAGCTTGCCGGCGCCCACGAGATGTTGGATGCCGCCGGCATCGCCTGCCACGTCGAGCGGACAGTAAACGACATGCCGCTGCAAACGGATGCCGTTCTCGCTTGGGCGGTGCGCGAAGGTGCGACGAACGTTATCCGCCACAGCAGGGCCCGACATTGTGAGATCCGGGTGCATCAAACCGGCGGTGAAGTCTGTGTCGAGATAAGCGACGACGGGATAGGTACTCCGACACCCGATAAAGCCAACGGGACTGGCTCTGGCAGCGGTCTCTCCGGCCTCACCGAGCGCGTCGTGGCGAGCGGCGGCGATATCGAAGCGGGGCTGCTAACCGGTGAAGGCTCTAGCCCGCGTGGGTTCAGGCTGCGGGTAAGCCTGCCGCTTAGTGATGGCCTGGCGGCCTTGACCGACGAACCGAGCATAGCCCCGAACGGCGCGCGAGCCGACGATACAATCGCTGACGGGACCATCGGCGAAGCAGACAATGAAACTACTGAAGAAGCGCGATGATCCGCGTACTCCTGGCCGAAGATCAGGCAATGGTTCGCGGAGCCCTGGCCGCGCTACTCACCCTTGAGAAAGATATCGACATCGTCTCCGAAGCCTCGCGCGGGGATGAGGTAGTGTCAGCGGCCCTCGCTACTATGCCCGACGTAGCATTGCTAGATATAGAGATGCCGGGTGGCGATGGGCTAACGGCGGCTGCTGTGCTGGCAGAGAAACTCCCCTCATGCCGGGTCATCATCCTGACCACCTTTGGCCGTGCCGGTTACCTGAGGCGCGCCATGGAGAGCGGCGCCACAGGCTTCTTGCTCAAGGATGCCCCGCCTGAAGAGCTGGCCTCCGCCATCCGGCGGGCCGTAGAGGGCGGGATAGTGGTGGACCCTGTCTTGGCCGCCGAGGCTCTGAGCGAGGGTGTTAGCCCGCTAACCGAGCGCGAACGGGAGGTGCTGGTCGCCTCTAGTAACGGGGCGACCATCCGGGAGGTAGCAGGAAAGCTCTACCTCTCCGAGGGCACCGTGCGCAACTACCTCTCCACAGCGATCAAGAAGCTGGGAACCCGCAACCGCGCGGAGGCGGCACGCATGGCCGAAAGCAAGGGCTGGCTCTAACCGATTCAGCCGCAGACTGGTGAGGTCTTCCAAGAGAGTTGGAGGAAGATCCGCTGCGTTGCGTAGACCTCTCTACCATAGAGTTACGCATCAGGAGGCGAAAATCCTCTAGAACGCATCTTTTCTGGGGATTTGGTGCGCAGGCTTTCACCGTAGAATCCAGGCATGAAAAGTGCGGCGCAGTTCGAAGAGGAAAGTCGGGCCCTCTCGTGTCACCTTCCGGTCGTCGAGAAGGTCATCACGGCCATGCACCGGCGTGAGGACAGCGCGCTAGATCTGTGCACGATGGCCGAGATGGCTAACCTCAGTCCCTACCACTTTGTCCGCACTTTCAGAGGGATTACCGGCATCCCGCCCGGCGAGTTCCTGACGGCGGTGCGGCTGGAGAGGGCAAAGCGACTCCTCCTGGGCACGGACCTGCGCGTGGCCGAGGTGTCTTTAGAGGTCGGCTACGAGAGCGTCGGTACGTTCGGGACACGCTTCAGGAAACTCGTCGGCCTCCCACCGGGCAGGATGCGGCGCCTGCCCGAGGAACTGCACGCGGCCCTCACCCGCACCGCCGAGGAAGTCCAGCCGGTCCCCCCGGTGCCCGCAGAGACGGGCGTCGCTTTCCGGGTTGACGGTCCTGATCTCGCCAGGAGCATTATCTTCGCCGGGCTTTTTCCAACCGCCGTTCCGCAGGGGAGGCCCGTGGCCGGGGCGACACTGGCCGCGCCGGGAAACCACCGGATGGGGCCGGTGCCTGACGGGAACTGCCATCTCATGGCCGCCGCCCTGCCTCGCTCGGAAGATCCCTGGAAGTTATTGCTGCCGGGCGACGCCCTGCGTGTGGGCCGTGCTCCACGTCCGGTGGTGGTGCGCTCCGGCCGAGCCGACTGTGCGGCGAATTTGATTCTACGGCCGCCATGCCCCACCGACCCACCGGTCCTCATCGCACTACCGGCTTTGCTCCTCGAACGTCTCAGCACGGAGCGCAAAGACCCGTAAGCCTCTAACGGTCCGTTCACGCCTATCTCCTCCCATTTATCAACCTTTTGGGGGATGTGGCTCCACCCAACCGTGCGGTAGATTTTTGAGACGAATAGCAAGATAGAAGAGGTTTCCGTCGGAAGCCTCTCGTACGCTTGGGTTACAGAAAAAGAACAACTCAGAAAGGAAGCCCGATGTCGTTATTAGCAGCACCGGATGTAAGCGCGCCGGAGAATCTCACCGGTCTTTCCCCGGAGCTCGCCTTGCAGCCGGCGGCCCGCTTCCTGTCCCAACTGATCGAAGACCCCGAGTTTTGGCGGACCGGGATCCTACCCCCACTCGAAGCCGTGCGAGAGGTGCGGGAGTGGTACGTGGCCCGGCGCCACGACGCACCGGACGGCTCCTACTCTCTGCAGGTCTTCGTCTGGCCGCCGGCAACCGGAACCAAAGTCCACGACCACTCTTCTTGGGGCGTCTACCGCTGCGTCCTGGGGTCTGTGCTCGAAGAGCGCTACGAGCGCCTCGATGACGGCTCGCAACTCGACCACGCTCATCTGAGAAAGGCCTGGCAACTGACGTGGGCCCCGGAGGATGGTTTCTCGACCGTCCTACCGGGCGACGGCGGTATCCATCGCGTCTCGAACCCGGGCGAGAGCCTGGCGATCTCGGTTCATCTGTACGGGCCGAGGATTGGAGGGATAGATGGTCGGGACTACGATCCCTCCCGGAACTACGTCTGTGATCGGCGGGAGTAAAGTATGGAGAGATGGACGAATAACGAAGAGTAGAGAGGGGTTGAGAAATGGACAATGAAAAGGCGTCGGTCAGTCGTCCGGACCTTTCGCAAAGGCCTTTTCGGCTCACCGTCGAACGCGCCATGACCGCACCGCCCGAGGTGCTCTTCCGGGCCTGGACGAAGCAGTTCGATCGGTGGTTCGCAGCACCCGAATCGGTCCTGATGAAGCCCGAGGTCGACGCTGTGTTCTTCTTCGAGACACATCACGAGGGGCAACGCCACCCGCACTACGGCCGGTTCCTCCGCCTCGAGCGTGATCGCCTCGTCGAGCTTACGTGGGTTACTGGAGATGGAGGGACGAAGGGGGCTGAGACGATTGTAAAGGTCGAACTCGCGTCTCACGATAGCGGGACGCACCTGCGGCTCACGCACGCAGGGTTCCTGGACGAGGAGTCAAAAAACCAGCACGATCAGGCCTGGCCTATGGTACTCGCGCACCTTGACGACCAAATGGTGGAGGATCATCTTCAATGATAATGATTCGTCTAATGTCCGAAGCGCGAAGCGCACCGCCTAACGCATCGACGTAAACGACCAGTTCCGCTTTGGCGTCCGGCGTACTCACACTATGTGATGGAGGACGGCATGAAAGTGCCGAAGAAAAGTTCTATCAAGGAGGTAAGGGGTGACGAGCGATGAGTGACGGAGGTAGTTCAGTGGAGGATATGGGAGGCCTGGCGATTCATGCCGAAGGGTTGGTCCGTCGCTTCGGGAACAATATCGCGGTGGACGGCGTGGATCTGGCCGTGCGTAAGGGGATGGTCTACGGTCTCCTGGGGCCTAACGGCGCGGGTAAGACCACTACCATCCGGATGCTCGCAACCCTGCTCCGGCCGGACTCCGGCACGGCGCTGGTGTTCGGCCACGACGTCGTGCGGGAGGCGGATGCGGTGCGTGGCCGGGTAAGCCTCACCGGACAGTTCGCCTCGGTCGACGAGGACCTCACCGGGCTCGAGAACCTCATCCTGATCGCCCGTCTGCTAGGCCACTCGCGGAAACAGTCCAAAACACGAGCCAGGGAGCTGCTCGACGCGTTCGGCCTGGCGGAGGCGGCCGGTAGGCAGGTGAAGAACTACTCGGGAGGCATGCGGCGCCGGCTGGACATCGCGGCGAGTATTGTGGTCACGCCGGACCTAATCTTCCTGGACGAGCCAACCGCCGGCCTCGACCCGCGCAGCCGCAACCAGGTCTGGGAGATCGTCCGGGCGCTGGTCGCCGGCGGCACGACGGTGCTCTTGACCACCCAGTACCTCGACGAAGCCGACCAGCTAGCAGACCGCATAGCCGTGATCGATCACGGCAAAGTGATCGCCGAGGGTACCAGCGGCGAGCTCAAGGCCTCGGTGGGATCCGGCGCCCTGCACGTCCGGCTGCGTAATCCCGAACAAAGACCCGAGGCCGAGCGGGTGCTCTCCGGGGCGCTCGGCGTGACCATGCACCTCGAATCCGATCCGGCGGCGCTCTCTGCCCGGATCTCCGACGCCGAACGGGTAGCCCACGCACTCGCGGAGCTGTCCCGATCCGGCGTGGCGGTCGCTGACTTCACGCTCGGCCAGCCGAGCCTCGACGAGGTGTTCCTGGCTTTGACCGGACACCCGGCCGAGGAGGACGATACAACAGAGGAGGATGTCGCATGACCACAATACCAATCAAAACCCGCGAGGCCAACGTCGAGAAGGCTCTGCGCACGGCGCTGTCGACCAGCGAGCGGCCCGCGCGTGCTAGTGCTGTGTCAGCTTCCCTGACGTTCGGGTGGCGGGCTTTGTTGAAGATCAAACACGTCCCAGAGCAATTGTTCGACGTTACCGCGTTCCCGATCATGTTCACCCTGATGTTCACCTACCTGTTCGGCGGCGCCCTCGCCGGCTCGACTGGCGAGTACCTTCAGTTCCTCTTGCCGGGCATCCTGGTCCAGACCGTCGTATTCATCACCATCTACACAGGTTTCACGCTGAATACGGACATCACCAAGGGAGTCTTTGATCGGTTCCGGTCGCTGCCGGTCTGGCGTCCGGCCGTACTCGTAGGCGCCCTGCTTGGTGACGCCGCCCGCTACACGATGGCCTCGACGATGGTCTTGGTGCTTGGCCTCATACTCGGCTTCCGGCCGGACGGTGGTGTGATCGGTGTCCTGCTCTCGGTGGCGCTAGTGCTGGTGTTCTCCTTCAGCCTGTCGTGGATCTGGACCGCGCTCGGCTTGATCCTGCGGACGCCGAACTCGGTTATGGGCGTGAGCATGATGATCCTTTTTCCCCTCACGTTCGCCAGCAACATCTTCGTTGACCCAGAGACCATGCCGAACTGGCTTGAAACGGTAGTCGGCGCCAACCCGATAACCCACCTCGTGACGGCGGTGCGCGGCCTGATGCACGGGACGGTGACGGCCTGGCAGATAGGCTGGGTGCTCCTGATCTCCGGGTCGCTCATCGCCTTATTCGCCCCGGTAACCATGGCCCTCTACCGCAACAAGAAATAGCCGGACATGGTCAGCGCATGCCTTCGCGGACAAAAGCAGGTCCGCAAAGGACGACGATGCACAACCTGAACGAGCTTGAGCTGGTACGCCAACACAACAAGGAGATAATACGAGAGGTTGGGCGAAACCGACTGGCGAAGATCCTGAAGGCCGGGCGCAAGAGGCGCGAACACCGAATGTTCTACCTGTTGGCGTGTAGGGTGAGTCGGTGGGGCGTACTCCTGCCCAGGTTCTCGAAGACCTCGAAAAATGCGGAGACGAGGGCAAAGCAGTGATCCAAAGTAAGGAACACGCGGATGTAGTCGCGGACAAGCAATAAGGAGACGTCTCGTGAAGACGAAAAAGGTTGCCGAGCGGCTGGTTTGGGCGGTAGAGACGCTGGCCGTAGAGCCGGACGACCGGCTGTTGGAAATCGGTTGCGGCCATGGGGTGGCGGTCTCCCTCGTCTGCGAGCATCTGGTGGACGGAACGGTAACCGCCATAGACCGCTCGGAGGCGATGGTCCGCGCGGCCCGGAAGAGGAATCGGGAACACATCGCGTCGGGCAAGGCGGTGCTCAGGACCGGCGCCCTGGAAGAGCTGGATTTTGGCGGCGAACGGTTCGACAAGATATTCGCTATCAACGTCGGTTTGTTCCGGGGAGAAGCTGCGAGGGACTCAGGCATCATAAAGAGATTGCTGAGCCCGGAAGGAGCCCTCTACCTGTTCCATCAGCCGCCCATCGAGCGTAAGACGCGGGAGTTTGCCGACGCCACGAACAATATGCTCCGGGAGAACGGCTTATCCATCCGCGAGATACTGTTCAAAAAGCTCGAATCGGCGTCGGCTGCCTGCGTCATAGCCACGGAGCCGTTATGACGAAGCACGTACTGGGCTTACCCCGGATGAGCGGACAGTTTTCGCTTACGCCACCGCTGCCTCCTCCAGTATAGCCTGCTCATACTCATGTGGGCTCAGGTAACCAAGCGAGGAGTGCCGGCGCTCCCGATTGTAGAAGAGGTCGGTGTCTCCGCGATGACGGTTTCCAACGCCTACAACCACCCGGATCGGCTCTCGGAGTCCCTGAGGCAACGGGTGTTCGAGACGGCCAGCAAGCTCGGCTTCCACGGCCCTGATCCTGTGGGACGTTCCCTGAGGCGTCAGAGGACAGACGTAGTGGGAGTCCTGTACTCGAACCCGCTCTCCTACGCCTTTGACGATCCGGCCGCGGTTTCCTTCTTGAGCGGCTTAAGCTCTATCACCGAAGAAGCGGATCTGGGACTTTTGCTGGTGTCTGCAACCGGAGGCGGTTTGATAGCCGGACGTGACCCGAGGGCGGCAGCACAGGCCGCGGTGGACGGGTTCGTAATCTACTCGATGAGCGAGGAGGAACCACTGTTGGCGGCGGCCTTGGATAGGCAGTTGCCGGCCGTGGTGGTGGACCAACCGCTCAAGGAGGGAGTGCCCTTCGTGGGCTTCGACGACGAAGCGGCGGCCCAGGCGGCGGCCAAGCATCTACTCGACCTCGGACACGAGAGGTTCGCCATCGTGTCGTTCGCGCTCTCAGTAGATGGCTGCGAAGGGCTTGCGGACCTCGATCGCCAGGAGCGAGCCGCGTTCCGCGTGAGCCGCCTGAGACTGTGGGGTTACCGGAGCGCGTTGGAGCACGTCGGCCTGTCCTGGTCTGAAGTACCTGTATACGAGTGTCCGGGCAGCACCAAAGAACTCGGGTATCGGGCAGCGGAAGGGTTGCTCTCCTCGGAGCGCAGACCGACGGCCGTCCTCGTCTCAAGCGACCAGCTCGCGCTGGGCGTCATCGAGTGGGCAACAGGGCACGGGCTTTCCGTACCAGAAGACATTTCCGTGGTCGGCTTCGACAACATTCCCGCGGCAGCGAGCGCCAATCCGCCGCTGACCACCGTCCACCAAGACCACGCCGAGAAGGGGTTACTGGCTGGACGGACGCTGGTTGCACAGCTTCGCGATGAAGGCTTACCGGGTGCCGGATCACTGCCAACCGGCCTGGTGGTTCGAGGTTCGACATCTGCACCCCGCAAACCCTGAATCTTTCTTTCGAGGGCAGTGACCCAACCAACACGAAAGCGACACCCCTGCTTGAGGGCTTTCTCACACACCCTCTAAACATCCCTTCCGCGTTCCTTGACCGCCCCGATCAGGCTCGAGAAGCCGTCCGAGCCGTGGCCCTCGGCGACCCCTCGATCTACGAGGCTCTTGACGTGCTCGAGCCGTCCGACGTCGATGCCACGGGCCCGCCAACTGTCTATGAGGTCGTCCATCAACGCCGCGTGCGTGCTCAGGGGACCGGCGATGGGCGGGTGGTCGCCGGCGTCCACCGCGCGGGCGAACGCCTCCAGCAACCCGACGGTGGGGGTGAGCACCCCGGTCGCCGACGGGGCGAACGCCGTCGCGTCGACGTTCTCGGCCCCGACCAGGGCGAGGGCGTCGAGGTAGGCGATCCAGATCTGGTAGCTCAGGCCGATCAAGGCCATGAAGTAGACCGAAGCCAGGCCGGCGTCCTCGCCGTAGTACGTGGCGTCCTCGCCCAGGACCTCCAACGTCCGCCGGTGGGCCTCGAAGGCTTCCCGCGATCCGCTGTAGTAGAAGCGGGCTCCGGGCGTCCCAATCTGCTCCGGGTCGGCCAGGATACCCCCGTCCAGATACGCGGCCCCGCGCTCGACGGCCCACCCGGCCATCCGTCGGGCCTGATCCGGGGTCCCGGTGGTCAGGTTCACGAGGGCCCGGCCCGACACGGCGACCTCGTCCAGAGGTTCGAGGATCTCGCGCGCGGCCGCGTAGTCCGACGCGCAGACGACCACCAGAGGGCTTGCCCCGACCGCGTCGGGGAGGCTGGCCGCGCGGAGGGCGCCTCTGGCGACGAGGACGTCGGCCTTGCCCGCCGAGCGGTTCCAGACGGTCGTCGGGTAACCGCCCTCCAGGAACGCCCCGGCCAGCGCCGAGCCCATAGCGCCCAGGCCGAAAACCGTCACGGCCGGGCGGCTGTCTCCGGCCATCATAGCCCCATCCGATCGCAAGGGAACGGCGGTCTGTCTATGGACGGTACGTGGTTCATCCGAGTCCTCCTTCTTTTGGCTTGTGTGCCCGCATGTTGCGACGAGGCAAGTGCCGGCGCATCGTGCGAAGGGACGGTTTGTGGCCCGAACCTTCGTACAGGGCGAAGCCCGGCAAGCCGTACGCCGCGGAGATCGCGGGGCGTTGCATAAGGGATTTTGCGGCCGGCGTATGTCCCGCTATGCGTCCCGGACACTACGGCGAGGTTCCCGACGTTTGGTCCTGAGCGGATAGGGTCGGGAACGCCGGAGAAGCCGCCGCGTCGGATGTTCTCGTCGGTGAGTGGTTCGCGGAACCGGTCATCTCGCAGACCGCGGTAGCGATCCGGCGTCGGCGACCGGCCCGAGGTGCGTAAGCTTGTCGGGGTTGACGATCCCGCCGATGCTCCTGATCCGATCGCCGGCGATGTCGAGCGCCAGCACGCCGATCAGCCGCTGCTGTCCGTCGAGAAAGAGCGCCCCCGGCCCGCCGTTGACCTCGACGGGGCGCAAGGACACGCCCGGAAGGCGGGCGATTTGGCGGAACCCGCCGATCAGCGTGCGCGCGACGCGGCCGCGCCCTTGCAGCGTCCGCGCGAGCGCCGGGGCCTTCCCGCCGCCGTCGCCGGTCAGCGCCACGTCGTGGGCGAGTAGCGCCTCGAGCCCGGCGAGGTCGCCAAGCTCTGCGGCGGCGAAGAACCGTCGTGCCAGCTCGTCGCGCTGCTCGCGCGTCGTTTGGAAGCGGGGCCGGCGCTGGGCGACGTGGCGCCTGGCGCGGGCGGCGAGCTGGCGCACGTTGTCCTCGCTCTTGCCGACGATCGCCGCGACCTCCGGGTACCCGTAGCCGAACACGTCGTGAAGCAGCAGCGCGGCCCGCTGCTCGGGCGAGAGGCTCTCCAGCAGCACCAGCATCGCCAGCGACAGCGAGTCGGCCATTTCCGCCTGCTCGGCAGGATCATCGTGGCCGTCGGTGACGATCGGCTCCGGCAGCCACTCGCCGACGTAGCGCTCGCGGCGGGCGCGCGCGGAGCGCAGCCCGTTGATCGCCAGCCGGGTGGTCACGGTGGCGACGAACGCACGCGGCGATGCGATCCGCTCGCCGCCCTGGAGCGCCTGATGCACCCGCAGCAGCGCCTCCTGCACCACGTCCTCGGCCTCTGAGACGCTGCCGAGCATCCGGTAGGCGATCGCGAAGGAGGCCGGCCGCAGCTCGTCGAGCAGTCGCTCGCGGTCGGTCATGCCCCGAACCCCTGACGCCAGCTCGGGTGCTCCGGACGCCACCCCAGCTCGCGCTTGGCCTTCGCATTCGACGCGCCGCGGATGTCGGTCATCATCACTACGCCGGCCTCCCCGGCGAACAGTCGCCCAATGAACCGCGGCACGCGCACCGGCTTCTTGGCGCCCAGCTCCTGCGCCAGCGCCGGCAGCCACTCGGCGACCGGGGCGGGGTCGTCGTCGACGACGTTGTAGACGCCGCGCTTGCCGCGTTCGACCGCCGCCACCGCAGCCTGCGCGGCGTCGGCGACGTGGATGAAGGACCACACGCCGCCGCCGTCGCCGACCAGCGGGAACTTGCGCTTGCGGATCATCTCGGGCACCTGCTCGCCCGGCGCCATCGATGTGCCAGGCCCGTAGAACCCACCGTAGCGCAGCACGATCCCCTCCGTCCACCGCGCGCCGAGGACCGCCTCCTCGAGGTGACGGATCGCCGCCAGGGTCTCGCGCATCTCCCGGGCGGGCGAGGGGTCGAACGGGTCCTCCTCGCTCTTGACCGGACCGCCGCTGCGCGCGTATGAGACGACGTTGCTCTGCGCGACGAACCGCCGCACCCCCACCGCCTGCCCGGCCGAGAGCAGGTGGTCCGTCCCTTCGGTCCGCAGGCGGTTGGTCGGCGCGAAGCCGCGATCGAAGTTACGTGTGTCCGCCGCACCGATCGCGGTCAGCTGATGGACGATCACGTCCGGCCCCGCCCTGCCCACGGCCTCCGCGACCCGATCGGGATCGAGCGCGTCCGCGACCACCGGCACGGCGCCCATCTCGTGGAGCATCGCCCGCTTCGACTCGCTACGCGTCATGCCATGGACCTCATTCCCCGCCTCGACCAGACGCGGCACCAGCTGCCTTCCGATCGCCCCCGTCGCTCCTGCGACAAACACCTTCATCATAAACTCCTTCGACAAGTTCACGCCTTCGGGCGCCGACTGCTCGGTCACTTCGGGCCCGGCATCCGGAAGACACCGCACCCGGTCAGCCGGCGAAGGACTCGGGGCCGAAGCGGCCCCACGCCACGAAGACGATCAGGGCGAGATAGGTCAGGTTCAGCAGCACGTGCCTGAACTCTTGACGGCGGAACTCCACGATCGCCGCACCGATCATGATCAGGCCCAGACCGACGGCAGCCAGCGGCACCAGAACCGGCGCGGTGTCGAGCAGGGCGGGCAGGATCAGGCCGCCGGCGCCCAGGATCTCGGCCGCTCCGAGGGCCTTGACGAAGCCGGCGCTGAAGTCTAAGGCCCATCCCACGCCAGGAGCCTTGGCCAGGTTTTCCCGAGGGATGAACAACTTGGTGGAGCCGGCCAAGAGGAAGACGGCGGCCAGCAGTCCGGCGACGATCCACAGAGCGAGGTTCATCATAAACTCCTCCAACGACGGTTACCTTACACCCCACAAGACAAGACGGCAGCCCCGGCTGTGACACCTCCGGGCCCCCCGGCACGCGTAAGCGGGCGCGGGGGTGCCAATGCTGGGACCGGCCCCGGCGTTTGTCTCAAAGCGGATAGGGTCGGGGGCGGTTTCCCCTAAAGGCTGCCCGGCCACTCGGCGCGGGCTGTGCGACGAAGCCGCCCGAGATCTCCCGCCACGGTCGCGGCTCTCCCCAGCTTCTGGTGAATCAGGATAGCCTGAGCATCGGCGGGGTTATCCTGACTGAATGAACTCTACACAACTCTCTTTCCCGCGCACTCTGCTACCGGATGTCCCAGGACTGGAACTTGAGGACGCCTACGTTGAGGATCACGAGATGGTCGCTATCCTCCGATCCATGACTCCTGCGGCCTCCTGCCCGCTATGCGGGTCAGCTTCTACCAGCATCCACGGTAACTATCAGCGTGCTCCTGCAGATCTACCCTGGGGAGGTCATCCCGTGAAGCTCATCCTCCGGGTTCGGAAATTCTTCTGCAAGGCATCTTCCTGCGAGCGGCGCATCTTCACCGAGCGTCTGCCCGGGGTCGTGGCTCCGCGGTCTCGCACCACCGAGCGGCTCACTGTGCTGTTGCAGGCGGTGGCATTCGCCCTCGGAGGGGAGGCTGGAGCGCGAGTGGCGAAGCGCATCGGGCTTGCGGTCAGCCCGGCGACGCTCATTTCGTTGATCCGCAGGACGCCATTGCCGGAGCCTCTTCCTGCTCGCGTTCTTGGCGTGGACGACTGGGCCAAGCGTAAGGGCAAAAACTACGGCACCGCACTCGTGGACCTCGAAGAGCACCGCCTCATCGAGCTACTGCCGGACCGGGAGGCGGAGACACTGGCCCGCTGGCTACAGGAGAATCCCGGCACCGAAGTTATCTCGCGCGATCGCAGTGAGAAGTATGCTGTCGGCGGACGAAAGGGTGCTCCGGAGGCCACGCACGTAGCGGATCGTTGGCACCTCATCTCCAACTGGCGCGAGGCTACAGAGCGTGTCTTTGACCGCCATCGCGGCCATGTAAAGCAGGTAATTCTGCCCGAACCAGAGCTAGTGAACGAACCTGCTGCTGCCGTATTGCCGGCCAAGAGCGTCAACCGCTCTCGCAAGTCTCTTGAGGAAAAGCGTGCTCGCGCTCAGGCCCAGAGGCAGGCACTCTATGACACGATCCGCCAGAGGTACGCCAAGGGCGAGTATCTGAAAACCATAGCCACTGATCTCAGCATAACCTACAGGACCGCCCGCAAGTACGCTCTCTCAGAGGAATGTCCCACCCGAAAACCAATGCCCAAACGCCCCAGGATGCTCGAACCCTATGAACCGTACTTGAAGGCCCGGTGGGCTGAAGGCTGCAAAAACGGCAAGCAACTCTACCGCGAGATCGTTGCTTACGGTTTCCCAGGCTCACGCACCCCAGTAGCCGCGTTCGTTGCCGGGCTCAGGCGCGAGGAGAATGAGGGAAAGCCGCCATCTCCTCCCACTGCTGGAGATCCGTTAACGCCCCGCAAGGCATCCTGGCTGGTGCTCCGCAAGCCCGAGCGCCTCACCGATGCCGATCACACAGCACTTGCCCAGCTACAAGATGTCCATTCGGATGTCGGCACGACGTTGACCTTTACCGAGAGGTTCGCCGGGATAGTTCGAGAACGACGCGGCGCCACTGAGCTTGAGGCGTGGCTCGTAGACGCAGAAGCGAGCGAGGTCCGTGAGATCCGGCAATTTGCACACAAGGTCCGCCAGGACGAGGCCGCGGTGCGGGCGGGCTGTACGCTCGAGTGGTCGAATGGTCAAACGGAAGGCAAGATCACGAAATTGAAGCTACTGAAGCGCAGTATGTACGGGCGGGCGAAGTTCGACCTGCTCCGACAGCGGGCGTTGTACGCAGCATGAGCATCCGACTCACCAAAAGCTGGGGAGAGCCCGCCGGCCTGGCAGAAACCGATCCCGAGGAGTCCCGTCGAAAACCGCTAATCCCGGTCGGGAGGATCGTGCCGGGCGTTGCACTCGAAGAGGGCGTTGGCCTCGGCGTAGGGCAGCGCGTCACCGCCCAGCGCGGAGTAGGTGCCCCCTCGCAACAGTTCCTGACCGATCACGCGCGTCAGCCCCATCACCGCCCTGGCGGGCCCCGACCCTACGCTGACGCGCCGGACACCCAACGCCGCCAGCTCGTCGATCGGGGGGACGCCGGGACCGGCGAGCACGTTCAGGGGGCCCGGTATCTCTCGTGCGAGGGCCGCGATGGACTCCGGGTCCTTCACCCCCGGCACGAAGACGCAGTCGGCGCCGGCCTCCAGGTACGCGCCCGCCCTCCGAACCGTCTCCGCCAGGCGCCGCCCGGGGTCGCCTACCTCCCTCCAGTAGACGTCGGTCCTGGCGTTGACCACGAGCGGCACCCCGGCCTCCCGGCCGGCTTCGACCACCGCCCGGAGCCTCTCGAGCTGCTCCTCCAGCCTTAGCAACGGAGAGGCGACCGCTTTGCCGGGCGAGCCCGCGCGACCCGGCGGCTCGGCGTCCGCCGCGTCCTCCAGGTTCATACCGACGGCGCCCGCCCGGACCACCGTCCGCGCCGTCTCCAGAGCCGCCTCCGGGGTGGCCCCGTACCCCGCCTCCGCGTCGGCCGTCAGGGGGACCGAGACCGCGCCCACTATGCGGGCCGCGGCCTCCGCCGTCTCGTCCCGGCCGAGCCGCTCGCCGTCCGGGTAACCCAAGGCCCAGGCGATGCCCGCGCTCGTGGTGGCGATAGCCGGAAATCCGCAGTCTTCGAAGACCCTCGCGCTCATGCAGTCCCAGGCGTTGGGCAGGAGGAGCAAACCCTCCCCACGGTGCAACCCCCGCAAGAGGTCCGCCTTCCCCCTCGACGCTTCGACATCCAATCGCACCGCTCCCTCCTCGACCTACCACGCCCCGGCCTTGCGCCGCGGCCACCTTACGTTAATATATCACCGTCGAATAATGTGTTTGTGGAGGTCGGGGTAGGCGGTGCAAGATTCCAGGAACGTGGCGCGGATCGCGTGGGCGCTCTCGGACCCCGTGCGGCTGTCGATGATGCAGGTCTTGATGGGGGGGCCGGCGGCGGTGGCGGAGCTGGTGGCGGCGACGGGCGCCTCCCAGCCCAACGTCTCCAACCACCTGAGGGTCTTGAGGGAGCATGGCCTGGTCAGGAGCGAGCGGCAGGGGAGGCAGTCGATCTACGAGATACCCGACTCCTCCGTGGCCCAGCTCGTGGAGTCCCTGACCGCCGTGGCGGGCGGCCCACGGGCGCCGGTCTTCGGGTCGGACCCGATGGCCGAGGCCAGGACGTGCTACGACCACCTGGCCGGGAGGCTTGGGGTCGGGCTCTACGGCGCGCTCGTCGATTCGGACGCCCTGGTGCCGACCGGCGAGGTCCGCGGCGACGTGCGGGCGGGACCGGCCGCATCGAGGGTGTTCGGGGCGCTCGGGGTCGACCCGGGGGCGGTGGCGGCCGGGGCCGGGCGCCGAAGGTTCGCCTTCGCCTGCCCGGACTGGACCGAGCGGTTGCCCCACCTCGGCGGCGCTTTGGGGGCGGCGGTATGCAAACGGTGCTTCGAGGAGGGCTGGGTACGCCGGCCGGAGGACACGCGGGCGGTGGCCCTCACGGGCGAGGGAGAACGCGCCCTGCGGGAGCGTCTGGGGTTGCGGGTCTCCCGGGTGGCCGGGACCGACCGCCCGGGAGACGGCACCGAGGAAGGGGAACGTTCTTGAGCCAGAAAGCACCGAAAGGCGTAGATCGGAGGGAGGCCCTGCTCGCGGGCGGCGCGGCGCTCGTGACGGTGATCCTCTGGGCCTCGGCCTTCGTGGGGATACGGGCCGCCGGGGAGGACCTGTCCCCGGGCGCGCTCTCGCTCGCCCGGCTGCTCGTCGGCAGCGCCGCGCTAGGCGCCCTGGTCCTCGTCCGGCGGGAACCGTTCCCGGCGCGGGGGGACCTTCCGGCCATCGCCGTGTGCGGGGTGCTGTGGTTCGGGCTCTACAACGTCGTGCTCAACGCCGCCGAGCGACTGGTGGACGCGGGGACGGCCGCCATGCTGGTGGGCGTCGGCCCGGTCCTGATCGCGGTCTTCGCCGGCGTCCTGTTGGGAGAGGGCTTCCCCCATTCGCTCTTCGCCGGCTGCGCCGTGGCCTTCGCCGGGGTCGCGGTGATAGGGTTGGCGACCTCCGGGCGCGGCTTTGATGCGGGATTGGGCGCGGCGCTGTGCCTCGTCGCCGCCCTGGCTTACGCGGGCGGCGTCGTCACCCAGAAGCCCTTGCTCAGGCGCGTCTCGGCGCTGCAGGTGACGTGGCTCGCGTGCGGCGTGGGGGCGATCTCTTGCCTGCCGTTCGCGCCGGCGCTCTTGCGCGAGCTCGGGGGAGTCGACGCCTCGTCCGTGGGCTGGGCCGTGTACCTCGGAGTGTTCCCGACGGCGGTCGCCTTCACTACGTGGGCGTACGCGCTCGCGAGGACCACTGCCGGCAGGATGGGCGCTACCACCTACCTCGTCCCGCCCCTGGCCGTCCTGCAGGGGTGGCTAATCCTCGGCGAAGTGCCCCCGGCGCTCGCCCTGCTCGGCGGCGGGCTGTGCCTGGCGGGGGTGGCCGTCGCGCGGCGCTGAGGCAAGGATCGCCCGAATACGGGGCTGCCCTCCTCCATCGAGGACCATCGGGATCGGTTCATGCCAGGCCAGCGACGGGTATGTGTCGCGGCGGCCGTGGCTAGGTTTGGGTGAGGCCCCGGAAAGCCCACGGTTTGTGGTGGAATCAGGGCACGTCCAACCTCCAGGTGGAGCAGATGCGAAAGCTGGACGACGCCACCCGGCTCATAGGCGGGGACGAGCGCCGGGTGGACGAAGCGTGGGCGCACGTAGGCCCGGGCCACGGCAGCCGGAAAGCCTTGAGCGCGCGGTACGTCCTCCTGAACTGCGCGCCGATGCCCTCCTTCGGCCTGTTCGAACCGAGCCTAGAGAAGGATGAGGCGGCGTGGTTCCGGGACAGGTACATCAGCAGGGAGGAGTACGACGACGGCGCGGCAGAGATAGACGACGACGTGGTCATACTCGAAGGCATGGCGGAATCCCGCACTCGCAACAGAACCCGAGACTTCTTGTGCCCGGGCACGACCGGCCATTCCGTCTGCTGCACCAGCGAGGGGCTGAAGAACGACAAGATCATCCGCCGCGTGTACGAAGACCTGCCGAGCCACGGCGAGGTCAAGCCCGACCTGTTGTTGCCCTCGGAGGATCTAGACCCGCACCCCTCGACTGGCCGCTAGAAGAGGCCCGTCGAGACCTCGCCAGCAACTCTGGGCTCTGTCGCATTCTTGGTGAAGAAGGCCCGGGATCGACCGAGGCGCCCGGATGAGGGATTGATCGCAGCACGGTAGCAACAGGTTGCTACCGCTTGACAGCCTTCTGAAGACGCTTGAGTGACCGATTCGGGGTTCGATTTCTTCTATTCACCAAAAGATCGACAGAGCCCAACTCTGCAACGTATAGGCGGAGCCAAGGTTGGCAGAAACTCATTCGGAAATTTCACGGCTCTCCAGAGGCTAGAATATGCAACCGGAGTGAATAACTATATTGCCTTAGTTATAAGTTGGCACAAAGGCAAGTCACCAGAGTGCCTACCGTCATGGGTTTCGACCCGTAGATAAAATCGACGCGTGGAAATTCGAGACACTTAGCGCTCGCCTTCCGTAACGTACGATTCTGCGCCAGTGCTACCTGTAGTCCAGCCCTCACTACTCTCACGAATCATCCCGTAGACTCATGCACGTTCCTTCCCAGGACCGATGGCGCAGCCGTCGCCGGAGGCTAAGGTTCTTATAACGAAGACCCGTCGAGGGAGGTTATCGAAGTTATGCTCAAGCAGGTTGGGTGATCGCGCCATGGAGAAAAGCCGGATGATATCCGAGGTCTCGGTGGTCCGTCTGAACGTCTTGCGGGCGTATTACGCACTGATGGCGTTCGGCACGATGATGGTGTTCTGGCCTGACCTGCTGTCTCATACAAACGATTGGGGCATACGCGCAGGCGCGCAATACAGTCTCCTTGGCGCCATCGCTCCTTTGGCTTTACTGGGGCTGCACTATCCGCTGAAGATGCTCCCTCTAATTGTTTATGAATTTCTTTGGAAGGCGTTGTGGTTCGTCTTCATTGCCGCCCCCCTATGGCGGAATGGCCAAATGACCGAGGATGTCTGGGCCAACGTATTCGCTTGTAGCATTGCCATTGTACTGACGCCGTTCGTCATGCCGTGGCGCTATTTCTGGCAAACCTATGTCACAGCGCAGGCGGAGCGCTGGCGATAACGGCCGCTTCAGGTCGGTCCTGTTTCATTGCCGACCGACCTCCCCGTCAAACCGCCGCATGCCGGCGTCCTCTCGGAGACTCCGGTCTGTTGTGCTCGCTCCGGAACAGAACTACCGAAGAGTGCCAGTGGCCTCAGTTGTTCGTATCTTTTCTTTGCTCCTCTGCAGTACAGAGAAGCTCAAGCTGCTCCCAGGCAAGCTCGTTGCCACATTCACTCGTAGGATCTATGCGCTGTCTTCTCTTCCGTTGTCCCATGCTTCCCCTCCAGAGAATATTGTGTAGGAAGGGAATGATGCCATGAGTTGCGGTTTACAGCTAGTTCAGGTGTTTCCTATTTTTCGCGCTTTTCAGCCTGCAAAGGCGTTCTGCCAACCCTCGCTCCGCCTATACGTTGCAAGGTTTGGCTCTGGTGCGCTTCTGGTGAAAGAACTGATGTCGACGGTCAAACGCTCCGCTTGAGCGGCTCGGGGACGCCGTCAAGTGGTAGCAAAGTGCTACTAGCGCGTGCCGAGCGGTCGTGGATCGGGACGTCGCGGCTCGCCGGAACCCGTCTTCACCAAGAGGCCGACTGAGCCGAAGTGAGAGACCTATCGCTGGAGCAACGGTGACAGGAAAATAGGCGCAAAAGGCTCCCTACCATTACACAAACAGCGTAGAAATGGGACGCAGACACCACTGACCATCTATTGAACCCGTCAAGCCAGCTCCAGCTATGTGTCTCCGACTGTATGAGTAGGTCTGCACCGTGGAGACGAGGATCTTGTAGAGCTCACGGGCTATATACCTCTTCAGGCACCGCATCGTCTCCCTCCTGCTCTTGCCCTCGGCGGTGCGCCTCTCGGCGTAGGCGCGGGTGCGCTCGTCGCGGCTCAGACGCTCCGCGGCGACCACGTGAACCGCCCGGTTGGCGTCGCGGTTGCCGCGGCGGTTGAGGCGGAACCTCACCACCTTGCCCGAGGAGGCCGGGATCGTTGCGACGCCGCACATGTGGGCGAAGGCGGCCTCGCTCTTGAGGCGCTGGGATGGGAAGAATTACCCGGACCGGCGATCAAATTCCGCAAATGATGCTGTAGGGTTGCTTAGCGGCAATCGGCTGCGGCCTCGGGCCGCCTACTACCGTACTCTAGCAGGCCCTCGTTCGTGCGGGATGGGATCCAACGAGCTCGGAGCGCCGCCTGGGTAGAGGCTGTGGGCCAGATCTTTGAGAGCCTCCTCAAGACGGTCAGAGGGCGTCCTCTCCAGCCCGGCGACGGTTTCCTCGGCGAGCCGCAGCCAGATCTCGTGCAGGTGCGGGATGAGGGCGCGGCCTTCGTCGGTGAGCTCGACGACGACCGCTCTGTTGTCGCTGGAGGAGCGACGCCGGGCGATGAGCCCGGCCTCCTCCAGCTTTTTGGCCATTAGCGTGACACTCGGCGGCTCGCAGCCCGCGCCCGCGGCGAGCTGGACCTGGGTGCGGGGCCCGTGGGCATGGAGCTCCATCAGCAACACCTCCTGGCCGGCGTGCAGCCCGAGCTTGGCTAGGTGCGCGCCGGCCAGCGCGCGGTGCTTCAGCGTGATCAGACGGATCGCGCGGTTGATGACGTCTGCTTGCTCAAAGTCCACGGAGCCTCCCGGTTGACAGCCAATTAATTATGTGCATAATTATTACGCAACTAACAATTATGAGACTAACTGTTTACAGGCAGTCTACCACGGGGAGGGCACTCATGGTTGATCGAGAAAAGTTCGCCGTCGTCACCGATGCTTTGCGCGGCGTGGGACGCGCCGTGGCCGGGCGTCTGGGGCATGGTGACGGCGTAGCCGTGAACCACTGCCCGGAACACGGAAATGTGCGCGTGAGGGCCGCGGGGGTCGGCGGCCGGCCGCGGGAAGAGTCCGCCGAGGTTGCACGATGAACGACGGGAGAGAGTCGAACAGGAGCGCAAGCCCTGCTTCCGCCCGGCTCTTTCTGCCGGTGGCGGCTTCGGCTGCTTTCGTCGCGGTGGCGACGGCCACGATGGTCAACGTCATGATACCCGCCATGAGAGAAGAGTTCGGCGCCTCCGAAGCGCAGGTGGGGTGGGTGGTGACCGGCTTCACGCTCGTTATGGCCATCGGCGTGCCGCTCTACGGTAGGATCTCGGACTTCTTTAGCCTCAGGCGCGTTTTCTCTTTAGCGCTCCTGGTGTACGCGGCGGGGGGTCTCGTCTGCGCGCTTGCCCCGACCCTTCCCGTGCTGGTGCTCGGGCGCATGGTGCAGGCGGCGGGGGACGCGGCCATACCCGCGCTCGCGTTCGTCGCCGTGGCGAAGGTGCTGCCGGCCGGAGAGCGGGGCGGCGCCATGGGGATCATCGGCTTCAGCATCGGCGTCGGGGCGGCGTCGGGACCGATAATGGGAGGGATCGTCGGGCAGTTCCTCGGCTGGCGCTCCCTCTTCTACGGCTCGCTCCTGTTGATGCTGCTCCTGATACCTTTCGCCCTGCGCGTACTCCCGGACGGCGCCTCGGAAGGCGAGCGGCACTTCGACCTGGCGGGTGGTATCTTGCTCGGCCTGGCGGCGGGGCTATTCCTGTTCGGCATAACGCAGGGGCAGGAAGCAGGGTTCGCCTCGGTTGCCTCGTGGGGCAGCTTCCTGGGATCCGCGCTTGCCGGGACGTGCTTCGCTTGGCGCATCGCCAATGCCTCCTACCCGTTCGTGTCCCCGACGCTCTTCAAGAACAAAGCGTACGTGGCCACGATAATCGTCGGGTTCTTCGCGATGCTCGCCAACGTCTCGATGATGGTCTTCGTCCCGCTGCTCATCGTGGAGGTGAACGGACTCTCCGCGGGGGCGGCCGGGCTCGTGCTCACCCCGGGGGCGCTGGCGACGGCGATCCTCTCCCCGATGGCCGGAGGGCTCTCCGACCGCATCGGGGTAAGGGTTCCCGTCCTGGCGGGGCTTTCGGTGATGGGGATCTCGATCTTCTTCATCTCCGCCTTCGTCGCCGGAGCATCGCCGGTGCTCGTCTCGGCGGGGGCGCTGGGTTTCGGCGTCGGGTTCGCCTTCGCCAACACCGCGGCCACCAACGCCGCGGCAAACGCGCTTTCGGGCGAAGAGGTCGGGGCGGGCATGGGCATCTTCCAGGGCCTGTACTTCCTCGGCGCCGGAACAGGACCGGCGCTCGTCGGGGCGTTCCTGGCGGCGCGCAGGGAGTCCGGCTCGGAGGCCATAAACCCCCTGTACGTGCTGGATGCCGCTCCCTTTTCCGACGCCTTCCTGACAATAGCCGCCGCCGTGACGCTCGCTCTGGTGGCGGCACTCGGTCTGAGCGGCAGCGCCAAAGGAGGTAGGGAAAGCGAGCAAATCGTGGAAGGAGAGATGGGATGAACGGCGCACTATCTGGAATGGTCGAGCGAGATGTGCTCGGCCGGTCCGACAGCAGGACGTGCGGGACGTACTGGTCTATCTCACCCGGCCTGCGGCCTCGTCGTCACCGTCGGAGGTGAGAGCCCACAAAGCGAACCCCATCCAAGAACACGAATCACCCCGAAAGGAGCAGCTTGATGTCAGAGAGACAGAACGCACAACGCCCGATCCTCGTGAGCGGGGCGACGGGCCACCAGGGGGGCGCGGTGGCCCAAAGCCTCCTAGGGCGAGGGTTCAGCGTGCGGGCACTCACCCGCGACCCCGAGAAGCCCGCGGCCCGGGCTCTGGCCGAGCGAGGCGCCGAGGTCGTCCAAGGTGACCTCAACGACCGCAATTCCATCGACCGGGCGATCGAAGGCGCCTACGGCGTGTTCTCGGTGCAGAACTTCTTCGAAGCCGGCTACGACGACGAGATCCGCCAGGGCAAGGCGCTCGCCGACGCCGCGAAGGCGTCGGGTGTGGGACATCTCGTCTACAGCTCCGCGGGCAGCGCCCACCGTAATACCGGCATCCCGCAGTTCGAGAGCAAGCGGGAAGTCGAGGAGCACGTGCGCGGGGTCTCGCTCCCCTACACCATCCTGCGGCCGGTCGGCTTCATGCAGAACTGGGAATGGATGCGGGATCAGATCATCTCCGGCACTCTCGCCCAACCGCTCGACCCGGACAAGCCCCTCCAGCAGGTGAACGTCGAGGACATCGGGGTTTTCGCGGCGATGGCCTTCGAAGACCCGGAGCGTTGGACTTCTCGCGAGATAGACCTCGCGGGGGACGAGCTGACCATGCCCCAGATGGCCGAGACGTTCGGCCGCGTTGCCGGCCGTGAGGTGGGCTACTCCCAGGTTCCCTGGGATCGGTATCGCGAGGCGATGGGCGAGGAGTTCACCGCCATGAATCGGTGGTTCAACGAGGTGGGCTACGAGGCAGACATCCCCGCTCTGCGAGGAGAGTATCCGGAGCTTTCCACCCTAGAGCACTATCTGCGAGCCCACGGCTGGGAAGGTGCGGCTAGCCCTGGATAAGCCGGAAGTTCGGCCGAAGGAGATAGGCGGCTACGCCAACGGCGTCGACGAGTCGCGCTCTCGATCTCGTCGGTCTGATCGTCGCTCCCGCTCTCGCCGGCCGCACCGCCCGATGCCAGACAACGGTTCAACTTCCACCTTGCTTCACGTGGAGAATGCCGTTAAGGGGCTATGGAGCAGACCGACACACGAATCCTGCGACGCATGGCCGGTGCAAGGAAGACGGGGGCGGGCCGCCGAACGACCGGCTCGCGCCCCCGCCGGCCGGGGTGTTACGCTCGCGTCGGCGTCGCGCGCCGGTGGCGGGCAGCACCGAGCGCGGAGGCGCCGTACCGAAAGTAACCGTCTTGAAAGTCAAGGAGTCAGGGCATGAGGACACCTCCAAATAGCGCGGTCCCGCATCAGGGCGTTGAGGATCGTAAGCAGCTTCCTCATGCACGCCACCAGGGCCACCTTCTTGGGCTTCCCGGCGGCGAGGAGCCGCTCGTAGAACCCCTTGATGGCGGGGTTGTGCCGGGTGGCGACGAGGGTCCCCATGTAGTGCGTGGCCCTCACCGGAGCCCTCCCTCCCCAAACCTCGCGCTTGCCGCGGCTCTGCCCGGAGTCGCGGTTGAAGGGGGCCACGCCCACCAGGGCACACAGGCGTTTGTGGGTGAGCTCTCCCAGTTCGGGCAGCTCGGCCAGGAGCGTGCGGGAGAGGACCCTTCCCACCCCGACAACGCTTCTGAGGGGCGCTTCGTTCTTCTTAAAGACGGCGCTAGCCTCGATGGCCTCGTCGAGAGCGCGATCGGATCGCCCGATCTCTTTCTCGAGCCACTTCATGTGCGCCTGGACGCGTCCCCGGAACGAGGACGGGGCCATCTGCAGACGATTCTTCTCGGCGGTGAGCATGGAGAGCAGTTGGCGCCTCCTGGCGAGGATGTACTGCAAGGCGGCGACTTCCTCGTCGGGGATCGCGCTCGGGGAGGGGCCGACGGCCGAAGCGAATCGGGCGAGGACGAAAGCGTCGATCTTGTCGGTTTTGGCAAGCCGGCCGATGGCCTTGGCGAAGTCCCTCGCCTGGCGGGGGTTGACGACCGCGACGGAGATCCCGCCAGCGGCGATGGAGGAAGCGGCCAGGCGCTCGTAGCGTCCGGTGGCCTCCAGGACGACGAACTCCTGGTCGTTGGCGATCACGAAGGACTCGCCCCGGGATGCGGCGCCCCCTGGGAGGATGCACACGTCGAGGGTCCTCTTGGAAACGTCGATGCCGACGTGGGTCCTTCTTCCTTGGTCGGGGTAGTTCGTCATCCGGTTTCTTCTTCGTCGTCTTCGTGTAGGCTCGGCCTTGCTGATGCGGGCTTGCTCACAAGGAGAACATTGGCCCCGGCAACCGTTCGGGCTCCTCCAAAAAGCGGGCGCGACGACGAGTGCTTTCGGACGGTCTTGGCGAAGCCATAGGACCGAGGAGAAATCGGTCTGTCGCGCCTATGTTGGCCGCATCGTGTATGTTGGCCGCATCGTGAACGACCAAAACCAAGATACAAGGAGGATCTGTGCCCGTTTCCCTGAACCACGCGATCATCTTCGCGGAAGACAAGCACGAATCGGCGGCGTTTTTCACCCGGCTGTTCGCCCTACCCGAGGCCGAGGTCTGGGGGCCGTTCAGCATCGTGGAGCTCGACAACGACGGGAGCGTCCTTTTCGCCGAGCCGGGCATCCGAATTCAGCCGCAGCACCTCGCGTTCCTGGTCGGCGAAGACGACTTCGACGGGATCTACGGCCGCATCGTCGAGACCGGGCTCGAGCACTGGGCCGACCCCCAAAAGTCCGCTCCCGGCACCTTCAACACCAACAACGGTGGCCGCGGCGTGTACTTCAATGACCCGGCGGGCCACAACCTGGAGGTCCTCACCCGCCCGTGAGGCCTGGGCGCCTTACCGACCCTCTCTCATCGTGGCGACAGCCATCTTCGCAAGGTTCGCAAGCAGGTTTGATCGGGGGTGACGAGGTGATCGCACAGGAACGCTCGGCGGCGCCGTACCGGGGAAGATCCTCCTCGGGGCGTCGGGGCGGTGCGCCCATGAGGGGGGTCGCGTTCCGCTCCCCGTTCCCGATGCTGACCACCGATGACGTCCCGCGCGCTGGCCTTCTACCGCGAGATGTCAGACAACGCTCAAACCTCCATCTTGCTCCGAGTGGAAAAGGGCCGCGGGTAGTAACGGACCAGGATCGTCCGTCAGTCGGTAGTTTGTTGACGAGGGGTGGCCTCCATGTTCCAATGGTAGCAAGGAGGTTTCGCCATGACTAGACGCTTGCCCACCGACCCCGCTCCCGGTCCGCTCGAAGACTATGCTGCCCGCTTCGACGACCTGTTCGCCACTCTTGCCCAACGCCAGGCCTTTCGCCGCTATCTTGAAGGGCTTTTGTTACCTGCGGAACGCAACAAGACCCTGACCGCCCTAGCCAATACCGAACCTGTGGCAGGGGCGCAGCGTAAGGAGGGGCAGCAAACTTCGCATTAATATCTAAGACACATAGGGGCTATGAGCCTTACAAGAAACAGGAATGGACAACTTTTACAGTGAGTTGAGCAGAGAATGGTCTTGTGAATGGGATAGGTGCTCGCGATACTTTTACTGTGGAAGGTTCTGACGTAGCGTGTGACGTGCATGACGAAGAAAAGTTCGTAGCATTTTCCTACCAACCACCCTACCGGGTGGAGTACCGGGTGGAGGTCAGGCGGGTTATTGAGGCGATGCGGGCAGGTGAAGTGCACTCTCTACAAGAGATGGCCGAGATTGCCTATCTCAGCCCTTACCATTTTGCTCGCATCTTTAAGGAGGTCACGGGAGTTTCGCCTGGCGAGTTTGTCTCGGCCCTGCGACTGCAGAGGGCGAAAGAGATGCTTTTAACTACGGATCTCTCGGCGAGCGAGGTGTGCTTTGAAGTGGGTTACAAGAGCCTTGGCACCTTCTCGACCCGCTTTACGCAGCTCGTCGGGGTGCCACCGTCCCAGATACGCCGGCTGCCAGAGGAGTTGGCGTCCCGAGCCGCCGCGTTCGAGCTTGGAGGTCATGAACTCGGGCCGTCGTTAGCATCCTCCACTACACTATCCTCGTACGGGTCCCTTCGTGATTCAGAGAGTGGCATCATGGGGAGGGTTATCGCTCCAGAGGCTAGTGATGGTAGGCGGACTTTGATCTTTGTCGGTCTCTTCGCCGGAGCGATCCCCCAGGGTCGTCCGGCGGCTGGAGTCGTTCTGAGCAGACCAGGAACGTACCACATACAAACCGTGCCACCGACCGTACCCAACGGACTCTACCATCTGATGGCCGCTGCCCTGCCCGACGCTGACGACCCAATAAAGCTCCTGCTACCCGGCGACGCCGTACGCGTCGGGCGCGCGGAGAGTACGGTAATGGTACACGGTGGCCGGGTGACCGGACCGGTCCAAACCTCATCTCTGGACATCGTGCTGCGTCCCATGCAGACCACAGACCCACCGGTTCTCGTCTCACTGTTTGGCCTAGTCGCCAGGCAGCTATCTTCGAGTCGTTCTCCAGAGAGTCCGGCGACGAAAACAGCAAGATAGAAGAAGCATCTCAGAACCACCAGCCGTACACTCCTCTCGTAAGGTCCGGAAGAGAGCAACAAGGAGAGAGGAGAGGCATGATAGATCAGGTACAGACCGTATCGGTCCCGGTGAGCGATCAGGAACAGGCCAAGAACTTCTACGTAGAGAATCTAGGTTTCGAGCTCCGGGCTGACAACCAGTGGGGTGAAGGCATGCGCTGGGTCGAGGTCGCCCCGAAGGATGCCACGGTTTCGTTGTCGCTCGTAACTTGGTTTGAAGCCATGCCGCCCGGCTCGCTACAGGGCCTCGTTTTCGCCACGGACAACATAAAGGCCGCCCACGACGATCTCATGGATAAGGGCGTTCACTTCGACATGCCGCCCACCGATCTGCCGGGTGGCCTGCAGGCGGTCTTCCGAGATCCCGACGGCAACGGCTTCGTACTCTGGCAGCGGTAAAAGTGCAGGAGGCTATGGAGAAACGATGCTTCAGGCCCAGGCTTCGTGGTAAGGGAACAGAGCTTCTTGCAAAACCTCAGATGTTTGAGAGCGCCTGGGAGAGTAGCCTTCGAGCCTCAGTGCCTTCAACCACCCTTCCCCGCCGAGAGTGTCTAGACCGAAAAGCCTGGGTTGCTGCAAGGCGTAGGAAGTCTCGAATAAGATAGGTCTCTTCACCTCCCGCAGCTTACCAGTGCCAGATAGATACTCTATCTCATAACGGGAAGGGGCCTGTCCAGCATACTCCACCGTGAGGCTTTCCGCCCCGAGCCATAATGCTACCTCGCATCTGGCGAGCCCTTCTTCTCCGTAAAGTCTCCAGCGCATGATCCGGACGTGGCCGAGAGAGTCGAGGACTCGCCTGAAGCGAACGGTGAAGAAGGCCCGCTGAAGTTCCTCCGGACGATGCCGGAGGCGGGTTACCCATCCGAGTACGGCTGCGGGGCTGTGGCGGCCGTCTTCTCTGAACTGGTGCGCCCAGTGGTTCTGCTCGTTGTAGTCGCAGAGAAACTGGTCGTGAACCCTTACTATCTCTTCCCAGCTTTGAGCTTTTGCGAAGTGCCAGTCAACCATCTTTCTCTGAATATTGAAGACACGCCAAACAAAATACACCTGTAAGTAGGACCGTTTTCGCCAGTGATCTTGCCGCCGATACGATCGAGATCACCGATCCGGCCCATCCACTCTACGGCAAGAAGCTGCCCCTGGTGGGCTTCAGCGCTAAACAGCACCTCGGGCGAGTAGCCATAGTGTGGCTCGATCCAGGAGTCGAGCGCTGCGTACCCCTCTCCTCGACAGACCTCGCAGAGATACCTCCGGCTCCGTCCTCACGGTCCCGGCTGTCGGTGGACTCTCTGGAGCGGCTGCTTTCGGTGGTAGGCTTCCCTTCCACAGACAGATGTGTAGGATGCAGATGCTGAAGCAGGACCCAACCCGAGAGCCGAACCTGAAAATGTCCGAGCAACCAAAGAGCGGGCTTACGGAGAGTGACACTCTTATAGTCAAGAGCTAGAGCATTTTTATTCGCCTAACTCTTTCATGGACCGGTTCTACTCGGCAATGGCAGCATAGTAGGCGGAACCAATACACGATAGACCTCCCGGGCTATGTACCGCTTTAAGCAGCGCATGATCTCCCACTTGCTCTTGCCTTCCGCGGTGCGCCGGGCGACGTACTCTCGGGTGCGCTTATCGCTGCCCATTCTCACCACGCAAATCATGTGCAGGGCGCGGTTAGCATCGCGATTACCGCCGCGATTGAGTCGATGTCGGACTACCTTGCCAGAGGAAGCCTCTATGGGTGAGACTCCGCAGAGACTGGCGAAAGAGGCCTCCTTGCCTAGACGCTCGGGATTGTCTCCAGCCACTACCAGGAGCGTCGCGGCGTGGTGCGTACCGATGGCTGGCCGGCAGATCAGTTCCGGAGCAATCTTCACCACCAATCGGTCTAGTTGCGCGTCAAGTTCGATGATCTCCTCTGAGAGAGTCTCATGACGGCGGGCCACCGA
Organism: Rubrobacteraceae bacterium; assembly: GCA_965214475.1. GTDB lineage: Bacteria > Actinomycetota > Rubrobacteria > Rubrobacterales > Rubrobacteraceae > SIRX01. Next base: position 2,545,965 of record OZ243953.1, read on the forward strand.
ACGGAACGCAAACTTTGTCGCCGTCCAAACGTCATCGGGATCGCCGCCGGTGCGGAAATGAGCACAGGTGGCGACGAGTTTCTTGGTTGGTAGATCCCGCAGCCGGCGCCGTAGTTCCTCCGGCGCGGTCACTAACAGCGCCTGGAGCTGGTTTGCGGCCTGGGTACGGGCTTTCACCGCCGAATGCCGGGCCGATCTGAGGGTTCGGATCATCTCCACCTGGCCGTCGCCGCTCTTGGGCTCGCCGACTGCCTCGCCGGCCAACACGGCCCTGGCTGCTGCTTCTGCGTCAATGGGGTCAGACTTGCCGCTGCGCCGAAGATGGCGGCGTTTGGGTCTCTCTACTTCCACCACCGAGATCCCGGTAGCCTTCAGGTGTCGGGCGAGTCCGGCCCCGTAGCTGCTGGTCCCCTCTATCCCAGCGCATCTCACGGAGCCAAATCCCTCCACCCAGCGAAGGAGCCGTTGGTGGCCTTTCGTCGTGGTCGGCACCTTCAACTCACCCAGGCGGCGTCCTAGATGGTCCAGTGCCACCGCCACGTTCACATCGAGATGCGTGTCTACCCCCAAGATCACCTCATCCACGCTGTCCATTCCATCCACGCTACTGATCACCTGCACCTCCGCTACTCCTTCCGATGTCGCTATTACTGCTGGCCCTACGACGCGGAGAACGGACGACACTGTGATGGGTCACATCACTGGCGAGCTCTTATTAAGTCACGATGCTCCAGCCACGGGCGGTTACGGAGCGACGCCTCGGAGCGACCGACGGGTCACTCCCAAGGCACTATGTGGCCGGCGAATGGATGGGTCAGACCGATCCGGGGCGTCGTCCGCAATCATCTATAGCGTATTCACAGGAAGCTCCTATAGCACACGACAGGATTCTCACCTCTCCGGCCGAGCGTTTCGACGTGATGGTGGACTTCTCCCGCTACCCGGTCGGTACCGAGGTGACTCTAAAGAACGTGCGAGGGAAGGGACGGACCGAAGACGTAATGCGCTTCGTCGTCGCCCGGAGCGAAAAGGAGGAGAGCGCGGTGCCTGAGAGGCTCGCGCCGGACCTGGATTTCCCGGATCTCGCAGAGGCGGAGACCACCCGACGGATGAGCTTCATCGCGGGGGTTATGGGCGGCATGTCCACGATCAATGGCCGCGTCTTCGACCCCGAGCGCATAGAAGCGGACCCTCGCCTGGGCTCGACGGAGATCTGGGAGATCTCCGCAGACCCCTCTCACCCGATTCACCTGCATCTGATCCACTTCAAGGTTCTCTCCCGCGACGGCGGCCCTCCCGGTCCCTACGACGCCGGCTGGAAGGACACCGTATTCATGGAGGGCGGGACCGTGCGCGTGATCGCGAAGTTCGATGGCTGGCCGGGCAAGTACGTCTTCCACTGCCACAACCTCGAGCACGAGGACATGATGATGATGGCTAACTTCGAGGTTCTCTGAGATGTCAGCGGTCAAGAACGCGGCGTACCCGGAACGCACACGGCCCGCCCTTTCCGTCCTTTGCTACGTGGCGGCGGCCCTGGCCCTGGCCTCCGAGTTGATTCACCTCTGGGTCGTTCCCGGACAGCTCGTGGCCGCGATGTTGCCGGCAATTTTCTTCCTCATGGTAGCTGTTGGCCAAGGGCTCCTAGCCGCAAGCCTCCTGTTCGGCTTCGGCAGATGGACGATACGACTCGGGCTTTTGCTCAACCTCTTCGTGATCTTCGTGTGGATTCTCACTCGCCTGGTAAGCGTGCCCCAACTCTTCGAGCCTCTGCGCCTGCCGGTGGAGGGCCTCGGCTTCATAGCGACGGTTACGGAGGCGGCGCTAGTGCTGATGCTGGTCAGGCTGAGAAAGTCGCTTCCACCGAAGAAGAAGCGTAGCTGGCAGCGCGTGCGCTGAGGCACCCCGAGATAAACAAAGACAGAAAGAGAGTACAAAATGAAAGCCACTCTGTACGGAGCCTGGTGGGTAAGGGTACTGCTGGCGGCCATCGCTACCCACCTTCTCAACATTGTGCTAATAGTCGCACTGACGGTGTTCACGGCATTCCTGGCGAGCGCAATGCCAGGCGACTTCCAGGGCGAGATCCCCGTGGATCGGCTCGCCGAGCAGGCCGCTACGTGGGGAGTTACCCTCCCAACTGTCCTAACCGCGGCGTGGGCCGCGCGCGATGCGGCGCATCCGGTCGCCGCCGCGCTCCACGGTTCGCTGGTCGGTCTCCTCGTCGCGCTCATCTTCGGCATGGTTTTCTTCTGGCCTTTCGACTCGGGTACCCTGGTGCTGTTCGTGTTCATCGTCTTGGCTGGCTTCCTGGGCGGTCTGATCGGAGCCCGGTTCCCGACGCGCGAGAAAACGAAGCCCTGAGCAGCGCGTGCCCATAGACTTCCTCACGGATGAGCAGAGGCGCTCCTACGGCCGCTACACCGGAGAGCTATCCGCCGAGCAGCTTGCCCGCTACTTCCACGTGGACGACGAGGACAAGCGTCTGATCTCCAGTCACAGAGGAGACCACAACCGTCTCGGTTTCAGCCTCCAGCTCGTTACGGTAAGATTCTTAGGCACCTTCCTGGCCGACCCCACCGGCGTGCCCGAGGGCGTGGTGCGCTATGTTGCGGCACAACTCGGGATAGAGGAACCGTCCTCGGTCTTGCCGCGCTACCTCCAGCGGGAGCCTACCCGCCGCGAGCATGCCGCCGAGATCCGGCGTCTCCAAGGCTACAGGCCCTACGGCTCCCAGCCAGAGATCTTCCGCCTAACGCGCTACCTCTACAACCGCGCCTGGGTCTCCGCAGAGCGCCCGAGCGTCCTGTTCGACCTGGCTACCGCCTGGCTACTGGAGCGTAGGATTCTTCTCCCGGGGCCGACAACCCTGGAGCGCCTGGTTTCGAGGGTCCGCGAAAGGGCTACCGCCCGCCTGCACAGCAGATTATCTGGGTTGCCCGACGATAGTTAGAGATCGCGTCTGGAGGGACTGCTCGTGGTGGAGACGGACAGCCGCCAGACCAAGCTCGACCGTCTCCGGCGTCCACCCACTAGCGTGAGCGCCAAGGGTCTGGTGGGAGCGCTCGAGCGCCTTGGAGAAGTGCGCTCTTTTGGCACCGGCTCGCTCGATTTCACGGGCATTCCTGAGGGACGGCTGAGAGTCCTCGCGCGCACAGCCGCCTCTGTTAGAGCGCAGGCTATAGAGCGTATGCCGGAGGAACGCAGGATCGCTACGCTCCTCGCTTTCGCCAGGAGGCTGGAAGCTACCGCCCAGGATGATGTACTGGATGTACTCTATGCTCTGACCGCCGAGATGATCTCCCAGTCTAAAAGCAAGGGCAACAAGGAGCGCTTGCGCACCATAAAGGACCTAGATGCGGCGGCGTTGACGCTAAAGGAAGCCTTCGAGGTGTTCTTCGACCCATCCCTCTCCGGTGAGCTATCTTTGGCCGATGCACGGCAGACCGTCCTCGCTGATACGGGAGAGGAGAGGCTCCGGAAAGCTCTGGCGAAGGTCGTGGAGGTGGCGCGTCCGCCGGAGGAGGATCATCAGCGGGAACTTCTCTCCCGCTGGAAGACGGCGAGGACTTTCTTGCCCAAACTTCTCTCTACGGTCGAGTTAGAGGGCACCGAAGCAGCGGGACCCGTCCTAGCGGCCTACGACTATCTAAAAGAGATCGACTGGAGCTCGCGTTCAGCGCCGGCTAACCGATCCTCCAATCTCGGTAGTGGGCAAGGGATGGCAGCGTCTGGCGTTTGGTAATTTCGGTGAGGTCACCGCCGCTAACGACAATGCGAACGGCGCCAGACTGGACTTGCATCGGTTCCGTGGACTGTTTAAGACTGAGATCGGTAACAGTGCGCGGAAAGGAGAGCAATGCCACGAACAAACCCGGCCTACCCACCGGAGTTCCGCCGAGAAGCTATCCGGATGGTTAGAGCCTCCGATGAAGAACACCCCATCCTCGGGATCGCTCGGGAGATCGGAGTCTCCGACGGCACCCTTCGGAGCTGGGTAAACCAGGATGAGATCGACGAAGGCGAACGTGAGGGGCTCACGACGGAGGAGAAAGAGGAGTTGCGTAGGCTCCGCCGCGAGGTAAAGACCCTCCGGCAGGAGAAAGAGATCTTGCGAAAAGCCGCGGCCTTTTTCGCCAGGGAGGAGATCGGGAGTCGGTGAGTACTTTCAGGCTCATCGACGCGGAGAAGGCCCATTACCCGGTGGCGATGTTATGCAGGATGCTCGGGGTCTCAAAGAGCGGCTACTACTCATGGCGCGGCAGGCCGCCCTCAAACAGGAGCCGCCAGGACGCCGCTCTTACGGAGAAGATCCGCGAGGTTCATACCAGGAGCCGCGAGACCTACGGCTACCCGAGGGTACACGCCGAGCTTCGCTCACTCGGGATCGGCTGCGGCCGAAGGCGAGTGGCAAGATTGATGAGAGTCGCGGGTCTCCGAGGTTGCATGAGGGGTAAGAAGCGTAGAACAACTCGCAGCGATCCCCTGGCCGCTCCCGCGCCGGACCTGCTCCGGAGAGATTTCGTGGCCGGAGAGCCTAACAAAGTCTGGTTGGCGGACATCACCTACATACCGACGCGGGAAGGCTTTCTCTACCTGGCCTTCATCCTCGACACCCATTCGAGAAGGATCGTCGGATGGTCTATGAACTCACACATGAGGACAGAGCTCGTAGTAGATGCCCTTGAGATGGCGGTATGGAGACGCAAGCCATCTGTCGGGCTGATCCACCACACCGACCGCGGCTCGCAATATACAGCTCTCTCCTTTAGCAAGCGTCTCGAAGAAGTCGGCATCGTTCCTTCGATGGGAAGGACCGGGACCGCCCTGGACAACGCTATGGCCGAGAGCTTCGTCGCCACCTTGAAGACCGAGCTCGTGCATCGACGGCGTTTCCCCGATCGCCAGGTAGCCAGGAGCGCCATCTTCGAGTACCTGGAAGGATTCTACAACCGACGTAGGCTGCATTCGGCGTTGAGCTACCAGAGCCCCATGAACTATGAAGAGGCTACAATGGAAGGAGTGGCTGTGGCGTAGACGCTACCCGTCCACGAAACCGAGGTAATTCCAGACCGGACGGCCGTGTAGACCGAAAGGCATACGCCCTGGGCACCCTCGAGGAGCTGCACGAGGCGATGAAGAGCCGGGAGGTCTTCGTGGAACCGAGCGAGCGGTGGTCGGATCCTCGGGCAAAGCTCCTCTCCGGTGATGAGTGGGAGGCAGCCCGCCCCGGTATCCTGCATGCTCTCGATCTCTCCTCGAGTCCCGAAGAGTACCTAAACAAGGCGGAAGATCACCTGGACGAAGCCTACCGTCAGACAGCCGAGAATTTGCCGCGCAACGCTGCCGTGAGCATAGACCCAGCGAAGACGGCCCAGGGCTCGGATGCTCTGGACATCTCGAACCTCGACAAGCTCGAAGAGCCGGAGTCGCTGGAGCGGCTGCGCAAATCCCTCGGCGCGACGGTGCCTGTGGTGGACCTGCCCGACCTTATGCTCGAGATTCAGGAGAGGAGCGGCTTCGCCGACGAGTTCGACCACGTGGCCGAGGGCGGAACGCGAGTCAAAGACCTACACAAGAGCGTGTGCGCCGTACTGCTCGCCGAGGCCTGCAACATTGGCTTTGAGTCTCTTGTAGATCCCGACGATCCCGCACTCACGAGGGACCGTCTATCCTGGGTCAAACAGAACTACCTCCGCGACGAGACGCTCGCCAGAGCCAATGCCCGGCTCGTGGAAGCCCAGGAAGGGATCTCGCTCGTCTCCGCGTGGGGTACTGGAGAGGTGGCGTCGGTGGACGGGCTGCGCTTCGTCGTACCGGTACGGACCGTGAACGCCGGCCCGAATCCCCGCTACTTTGGTGTGGGCAGAGGAACTACCTATCTCAACTACGTAAGCGACCGCTCCACCGGATTCCACGGCATCGTCGTCCCCGGCACTCTCCGCGACTCGCTCTTCGTCCTGGACGGTCTCCTGGAGCATGAGACGAGCCTGGAACCCACGGAGATCACATCAGACACAGCAGGCTACTCGGACTTGATATTCGGTCTCTTCTACCTGCTCGGCTACCAGTTCAGCCCCCGCATCGCGGATGCCGGTGAAGCGAGGTTCTGGCGCATGGACCGCCACGCTGACTACGGTCTACTCGATGGCCTCTCGAAACGCAACCACATCGACATGAACCTCATCACGAACAATTGGGAAGATATCCTGCGCGTCGTCGGCTCCTTGAAGCTCGGCACGGTGAAAGCCTCGGACCTCACCCGCACCCTACATTCGGGTTCCAAACAATCCGAGCTCTCGAAGGCCATCGCTGAGATAGGCCGGATAGCAAAGACTCTTTTCCTGCTTTCCTATGTAGACGACGAAACGTACCGCAGACGCGTCCTCGTCCAGCTTAACCGCCACGAAGCCCGCCACAACCTCGCCCGGGAGATCTTCCATGGGGACCGCGGCCATATAAGGAAACGCTACCGCGAAAGCCAGGAGGACCAGCTCGGAGCTTTAGGTCTCGTCCTGAACTCCGTGGCGCTCTGGAACACGCTGTACCTCGACGAGGCGGTCGGTTACCTTAGGCAAGAAGGAGAAGACGTGCGAGAAGAAGATCTGGCCCGCATCTCACCACTCATGCACTCGCACATACACTTCATGGGCCGCTACCACTTCCAGCTAGACGAGGCGGTGGCAGAAGGCGGTCTCAGGCCACTACGCGATCCCGCAGAGATCAGCGAGTTCGAGCTGCTCGAACCCTAGCCGCACACCAAGGACACACATCCTTAACCCTTTGCAACTACGTCATGCCTACAATGCTTGGTGCTTACCGTACGTTTTCGCTCCACTGCTACTCGCGGTCCACTGTATGCCCGAGCATAACGACCCAAAAACCTTCATACCGCCCAAATAAGCATACTAAGTCAATTAAACAGGCCCCTAGAATCCATTCTGCGGGCCTTCGAGAGGCCTCCTAAACGTCAGGTACCCCCCTGAAAACGGGGAAAATTCCTCTTGGCGCGTTGCGACCACTCACATGACGGGACGAAATAGAGCAAGCAGTAGCCAGGTAAACTACCCCCATGAAGATGATAGGAGCTGGTTTCGGCCGCACGGGAACGACGTCGCTAAAGGCTGCTCTGGAAGAGCTGGGGTATGGCCCGGCCTACAGTTTGGGAGAGGTCTTCGAGAAACCCGAGCACGTCGAGGTCTGGGAAGCAGCCCGCCGCGGAGAACGAATCGACTGGAGGAAGTTTCTCTCTAACTACGAGGTAACCGTAGACTGGCCGGCCTGCTACTTCTACGAGGAGATCATGGAGGAGTTCCCCGAGGCGAAGGTGATCTTGACCTTCCGGGACCCCGAGAACTGGTACGAGTCCATGCGCTCGACCATCTACCTGCTGAGGAAGATCACGAATGGACCGTTTCCCATCAGAGCGGCCTTCCGGCTCGCTAGGCTTTTCGCACCCGGGCCGGTCGGAACCGCCCGCCTGGCCGACCGGCTGGTGTGGGAGGACACCTTCGACGGGCGCTTTGAGGATCGAGAGTACGCAAGAAGGGTCTTCAAGCAGAGTAACGAGGACGTCCGCCGGCGAGTTCCGCCCGAAAGGTTGCTGGTCTTCGATGTCAGAGAGGGCTGGGAGCCCCTGTGCAACTTCTTGGGCATCGAAGTTCCCGACAAACCTTTCCCGCACCTCAACGAGACAAAGGAGATGCGCTACAGGCTCCTCGGGATCGTCCTGCTCTCGGCTGCCATACCGTCACTAATCTCAGTAGTAGGCCTTGCCGCCGTGGTGACGCTCTTCCGGCATTTCCTCTACGTCTCCTCTCGCGATGACAGAAGGTCCCTCGGCACAAGCTCTCTCGGACTGGCCCCTGAAACTCGACGCACCCGTTCCAGGTTACAATGTAGGGGATAAGGTGTCTCCCACAACCAAACCCACAACCAAAGGCAAGGCGCTAATAGAAACTGTCGTACAGGAGTCTATGGGGAGTTCTTGAGCTACACTGTCTTTATCAGCCACTCTACCAAGGATCGCTTTATCGCCCGGCAGGTGGCGGAGCTCATTGAGAAAGCTGGTCGTCAGCACGAAATAGACACCTTCCTCGACGAAAAAGACATCGAGTACGGCGGCTCGATTCCCGAAGAGATCCGCCAGCAGATTAGAGACTGCGGCGAGTTGGTAGTCCTTCTAAGCGAATACTCCGTAGATCGCCCGTGGGTACTTGTAGAGATTGGCGCGGCATGGGTTCTTGAGAAACGCATAGTAGCCGTCATGGATAAACTCTCGCCCGACCAGATGCCAGATGTAATAGCACCGTACCGCGGCGTGGACCTCAACGACGTACAAGCCTATGTTGGCGAACTCGTGAAGCGGATAGCCACCGGTACACCCGGTAGACCTGATAATACAGACAAAGGAGAGACCTCATGACTCAGCAGCAGGAGCGAACGAGCACTTCGCACATCTTCGTTAGCTACTCTTCCAAAGACAGGTGGTTTGCGACCCTGTTGCTCTCCCGACTAGCAAACCATCCAGACGTGAGCATATTCTCTACCCAGGACCTGAGCGCCGCAGGAGACTTCCGACACAGAATCAGAGAAGAGCTTCAGGCGGCCAGCGCTTTCCTGGTCCTGCTGTCGCACAGATCGGTGGAGTCAAATTGGGTCCTCTACGAACTCGGGGCCGCGTGGGCTCTAGGGAAGCCGATCGTCGCCGTACTCATGGACCCTGAAGTGCGGACCAAAATCCCCGTTGATGCTCAGCAACTCAACATCGTCGAGGTTGAGGACCCAAACGAGCCCGGGGCCGCAGATAGCATCCTCGCGTACCTCCGCCCGAACGGCAGCTAGTATTGTCCCCGCACCGCGGGAGGGATGCGTCATCCCGAAGAACAAAATTATCAACTTTGCCCAGCAAAAAGCGTCGGGCGTCGGACCCGCACGCCTCTCCTCCGACTACCCGTGCGCGTAGCGCTGTGACGCTACCATGCCGCCCGGCTAGCAAAATTTTTGCAAGATTTACCCGAGTAAGAACTCGATGAGTAAGAACTCGATATCGCCGCAAAGCATCCCATACCGAATGTCGAGGTAGGATAATTATGCGACGTTTTTGAAAGGCCCTCTGGGGCCATTATGTAGCTTGCTTGTAACGCGCTAGAAACAGCATGTTACTTAGCGATTCTCAAGCGACCGCTACGGTTTCGAAGGGTGCTGCTACGCAATGCTGCCGATTAAGAAACAAAAGCTACATAATTGCCGTATTCTAGGCTCCAGTTTCCGGTAATGATCTTCTTGGAAACTCGCTTGCAACTGCTTGATCGACCTAACGGGTGAAATCGTTCCAACAATACTCAACCCCCGACTTCATTGAGTAGATCTATATCCCGCATCTTTCCACCCTTGTGCCCGACTCGCACCCAACCGACCTTCGGGCCTACGTGGCATTTCTCGACCGTAAGCCACGACACGTCGGAAACCCGGCAACCTGCCCAGTACCCCAAAGAGAACAACGCCGCACTGCGAACCTTGCCATCGCGCTCTACCAAGTTCTTCAATACGTAGCGCTGGTCCGGAGACAGTCTGCGCGGCGCCAGCAGCGGCTGTGCCGGCACCTCCACCCTGCGAGCCGGGTTCCTACGCAACAAACCTTTATCTTCGACCAGCCAACAGGCAAAACCGCTGGCGACGGACTTCACCCGTGAACGGTGGCTCACGCTGTAGCCACGAGCTTCCAGGTCTTTGAGGTAGGTCTCCAACGCCGTCCGGGTAAGGAGCTCCGGACGGAAGCCACCTGAACCACCAGGTCTCTCAGCCACCCATCCGGCAAGAGACCTCAAGATCCTCTCGTAAACCTCGACCGTCTGGATGGATCTACCTTCCAAAGTGAGCACATACTCGTCAACCAGGTCCTCAGAACCAGCCTCTTCCTCACCGACAACCCGCAGGTTCCGCGCCTCGCTTTGCGCCCCAATCTCGGACATCCTATCCTCCCAAACTTTTCTGTTACGAGATTTTTGGCCTCATTTGGTCCGTTTCAGGTCCACAAGGCGGGAATAGTAGCAGAAACTCGTAACGGAAGGTTAGTTCCGCTACGGGTTACTTTCACACCGCTTTGGGCAAACCAGCCTCCGGAGGGAAAGAGTGCCCAGCGTACGGTAAGGTCAGAAGGAAGTATCCCAATCTAGCCTGCCAAGAGGCCGACCAAGAATGGAGCCGCGTAAAGGGTCATGAACATTACCCCGTAGTTGACGCCCCACCGATGCAACAAGCCAGCGACCAGCGCGAGGACTGCGACTCCGAAGATTCCCATGATTCCAGCATCGAGAAAGGCAAGCATAAGCACGAGAGCCAAGAATGTGCCGATAAAAGCTTCGTGTGGGATGTATCGGAATACGAACGTGCTAATCGGCTGCGCATAGCGGACCGCCACCGTGTACGTGAGCGCTACCGCAACGGCCGCCCCTATTGCGGTTGCTATAGCGATAGAGCTGAAGCTCATCAGATGGTAGGCATTCTGCTCCAGCGTTAGTCGGGGCGGCGCGTTGAAGAATGGGTTGGCCGGGCCGATAGCCATTGGACTCAACGGAATGCCGATAGCCGCGAGCGGAACAATAATCCCGCTTATGTAAGCGGCGTTCGTGAGGGCATCCATAGTCGAGATCTTACGGGAGGCTCGGGCCGCGGCATCTTTGACCCGACTTGCCAAAGTCTCGCCGAGGAAAACTGTCAACCCCACAGGACTCATGAAAAAGAACACAGTTCCTAATACAGCGCCTAGTGCCGCAGATGCCGATTCGGCCCGAGTGAGTTCCTTAAAAGGATTAGCCATTCCCGTCACCGGCTCACCCCTGAGCAAGCGAATCAGCTTTCCTTCCGACCGACGCATCTGCTCCCGCTCTTGACTCACTACTAGCTCGAACAGATTAAAGATCATCGGACCTATCGTGATACCGAGAAAGAAGGAGATGAACACGGTAGTCTCTTGCGGCACGACGCCCGTGCCCCAGTACAACTGGCGCAAAGCCTGAATCAATATGGCCAGCGGTACGATGGATAGCAAGGCGATCCATCGCTCGCGAGCCATTAGAGCAAGGAAAATCGCGCCGCCTAGGAATAGATAGTTCGCGTACTGGGCCAGTGTATCGGCCAGTGGCGTTAGTACAGAAGCCAACGCCAGGCTGGCCGGTACAGCAATGAGGGTCCCAATCACAGATCCAGAGGCCATCTTGCGAATGCTGGTGCTAGCGAGCCCCAAGGCTTTCAGCTCAAGGGCCGGTTCGACCATCGGGGCCGCCATGACTCCACCGGGGATACCCGCCACCGCCACCGGAATCGAGTCTGTTAGCTTTTTCGCCACGATTGCGGCCATGAAGAATGCCAGCACCACCGGAAGCGGCAAGCCCGCCAGAACGAGTGCCAGGGTGACCGGTGCCAGAACCGCTGTTTCGTCGGTTCCGGGTGCTATGCCTATCGCGGTGTATACGACGGTACCGACCAGTGCCGCCACCACCATCGCAAACAGCAGACCTATTGACATTTCTTTATCACTCCTTATCTTCGTCTTCTATCTCAAGGCGACGGGTGGGGTTCAGCACGAAGCTGATAATGATGAAGCCAGCGAAGGCGCCGACTAGTCCAACCACGAGCGGCTGAGGATCTTCGCCCGGGGCTAGCAAGAAGCCGCCCAGGGTTAACCCTGTCGACACTACAAGAGCGAACACGAGACCCCAGACAGACGCCGTGTCGTCCCAGACCTCCACTAAATTCTGGCGATCTGGCTCGGAGCTTCGCCCTTCTGTCTCTGCCCTAGTGCTGCTAGCGGCTTCTTCCCCTGTATACGGGGTGTCATTAGCCATGACAGACCTCCTACCTTCTCCTTGTTTTCTGTTCTTCGTGTTCTTCGCGAACGTGCCATGCTCTGTGGCTACTAGCTCCGTAGATCGCGCAGGATCTCCTCAGCCCTATCCTGGCGCACCTTCTGCTCCCTGACCATTGTCTCGACGACCTTCTCCACCTCTTCAGGTGTCGCCCCCGCGGCAGCCGCCACGTTCTTGGCGTGCAATGACATGTGACCACGCTGAATACCTTCGGAGGCGAGTGCCCGCACGGCGGCGAAATTCTGGGCCAGTCCGACCGCGGCGATGATCTCGGCGAGCTCGCTTGCGGACTCCACGCCGAGCATCTTCACCGCCAAGCGCGCAGTTGGATGCACCTTGGTCGCCCCTCCTACGAGCCCCACGGACATGGGCACCTCGATGCTCCCCGCGAGGTTGCCGTCGGTGTTCTTTTCCCAGTGTGTTATAGACCTGTAGGTTCCCGAACGTGCTACGTAGGCGTGGGCTCCCGCTTCGACCGCCCGAGTGTCGTTACCGGTAGCGAGCACCACAGCTGATATGCCGTTCATGACGCCCTTGTTGTGTGTAGCGGCGCGATAAGGATCGACCTCGGCAAGCTCGTGTCCGAACAGGAAGCCGTCCACGTCCTCCTCGCCGCCTATAGAGTCGCGAGAGATAACCGCACGCGCTCGGGCAAGCCGCAGATCAGCCAGGTTGGAGAGGATGCGCAGGTAAACCCTTCCGCCGGTTATCGCTTCCACACTGGGTGCTAGAGCTTCGGCCATGGTGTTGACGGCGTTGGCGCCCATGGCGTCTTTGACGTCTACGATCAGGTGCATCACGACCATCGGACCCATGCCGGACCGCAGAACATGCACCTCTATCTGTCTCGCCCCACCACCTAGACTGACCAACATCGGGTCTTGTTCGTTGGCGAGTTCGAGGAGGTCCTCTTTGGCTTCGAACAGGCGGGCCTTTGCACCCTCAGGATCGCTCACCCCCGTAGCCTGTATCTGCGCCCGCATTAGCGTGCCGGAGTTGCTGGTGAAGAAGCCCCCGGTCTCGCGCGCGAGCCGTGCAGCATTGCTCGCGGCGGCCACAACCGATGGTTCCTCGATAGCCATCGGGATCAGACGATCCTTGCCGTTGATCACAAAGTTGGTAGCTATACCCAGGGGGATCTGTAAAGCGCCGATGGCGTTCTCTATCATGCGGTCGGCGAGTGCGACTCCGGTTACCTCGTGGTCGCGCAGCGCACCGAGGTCTTCCTCCGTGAGGCCGCAGTTCTCCACGACCTTATCCAGCCTCTCTTCCGGCGGCAACTTGTAGAAGCCCGAAATCCTGCTCGACTTGGTCTCCATAAATGGTCTCCCTTATCCTTCGCTCTTAATGCTCTTGCCAACTTCCGTGCCGGCTACCCGGCCACCGGCTCGAACGCACCGGCTTTGTAGACTTGCCCCGGAAGCTCCTTGCCGAGCTTTTTGGCAAGCCACTCTGCACAACCAATCAGCGACTCCAAGTCGACTCCCGTCTCGAAACCCATGCCCTCAAGCGCGTAGACGAGATCTTCAGTCGCGACATTGCCGGTGGCTCGTGGAGCGAATGGACATCCTCCCGTCCCCCCGACTGATGCGTCCAGCACGGCCGCCCCAGCCTCGAGGGCGGCGATGGCGTTGGCGATGCCGGTGTTTCTAGTGTTGTGAAAGTGGCAGCCCATGACCACGTCGTTATCCTTGAGCGCCCCGACCAACTCTCGCACTTGCGATGGAACGCCAACGCCTATGGTGTCGGCGAGAATCAGTTCATCGGGTCTGTCCCGTACGATACGCCGAGCTATCGACAAAACCTTGTCCGCATCCACCGCCCCCTCGAATGGGCAACCAAAGGCGACGGAGAGCGTTACAGAGATCCTTACCTCATCCTCACGCGCACGTTGCACAAGCCTCCGCGCGAGATCCGTTGCCTCAGCTACGGTTGTGTTCTGGTTCCTCCTCGCGAAAGACTCGGTGATCGGGAGCGCGTATCGAACCTCGTCTACGCCAGCTTCAACCGCTCTTTCGTAGCCCCTCTGGTTGAGCACCAGCCCAGCATAATTCTCGTCACGGTGGCGTTTCAGCTTCGCCATCACCTCCTCGGCCCCCGCCATTTGCGGCACCCTTTTGGGGTTGACGAAGCTGGCAGCCTCTATCCGGCGTAGGCCGGTGTCCGCGAGCCGAGAACACATCTCGGACCGGACCTCCGGAGCTAATGTTCTGTCGTCGTTCTGCAGACCGTCCCGAGGGCCTACCTCTACCACCTCTACAAACACCCTTTCCTCCTTGGAACTTTAACCACTGGGGTGCTCGGTTCCCTTTCTTACGAGAAACCTAGCGGTTGCTGCTCAGCAGACGCCCTCAGACTTGGACGCGCGTCAGGGCTCCTGCGAGCTTTCTGCTCAAGCTGCGTCCCCTTACAAAAAACCTACCCCCCTACAGACATTGCGCCGATATCGACACCGACCGTGTGGCCATGAGTGTCACTTTCCTCAAGCCGCTAGGCTTCGTATCTTTACTTCAACCTACGATAAGCACGATAGCGGGGGGCCGCAACCGATTCAATGTCCATTACTACACAAATCTAGCAATGTACTGTGTAGATGCACATCGACGAACTATAATGGGCTGTGTTTGGATAATCTGAAGTTTATTGAGATAGCGAGTTCTTAGAAGAACAGTAGTGATAGTACTCAGACGAGGCTTGGAGAAACGACTTTTGGCTAATGATCTTATGCCATTGTTCGGTATGATAACTTACCGGATGCTACTTAGATCCAGAAAATTGGTGGGGTGAACATTGTTCGACATGAAGAACCCAACACCACAGCCGTACCGCCCGTATGATAGCAGCGAGGATGTTCTTCGCCAACTCCTGCGCTTGCTGGCTGGTTCGGCGTCGGCTGGAAAATTCGATGAGTTGCTTGCCCGGCCTGAACTAAGCGCTTTGCCAGAAAACGCCAGAGAACAACTCAAGGAAGATGTGCAACTGGCTCTGCGCGTTCGTAGCCTCTTGCAACAGCATCGGCGCCGTGAGGCTGAACTGCTAGCTCTCTACGAGACTGCACAGGATCTCACGGCTCTGCGAGAGTTAGACCAGGTTCTGCAAGCGATCGTCAAACGGGCACGCCAGTTGTTAGGTACCGATATTGCCTATCTGTCAGTTTATGATCGGGAGTTAGACGACTTTTACGTCCGTGCGACGGAGGGAACTTACTCTGAAGCTTTTCCTCAGATTAGGGTCCCACATGGGATTGGCATCTGCGATTTGATCGGTAGGACGCACCGACCCTACTTCTCCAGTAGCTATCTTCAGGACGAACGCTTTCCCCATTCGGAGTCTATTGATGCAGCCATTCAGGGGGAGGAAATCGTATCTATTCTTGGGGTTCCTTTACAGGTCGATGCTCGTGTCCTGGGCGTTCTCTTCGTCGCCAACCGTTTTGCACGGTCCTTCTCGCAACAGGAAGTGGCGCTCCTATCTTCCCTCGCCGCGCATGCTGCGCTCGCGATCGAGAACGCGCGAATGTTCGAAGATACGGAGAAGGCCATGCGCCAGGTCAGTGAGGCGAACGAGCTGTTGGAAGCCAGAGCCAAAGAAGTCGAGCGGGCCGCGACCGTGCATGAGCAGCTTACCGCCCTGGTCGTTCGCGGAGGAGATCTTGAGGATCTTACAGCGATGGTTGCCAAAGCCTTGAGCGGTCGTATTGCTATCCTCGACGAGGGGCTCCGCGTGATGTGCACGGCCGACGCAAGCGAGGGTTGGGAGAGAACAGCTCCGTCACCAAGCGCGGAACTCGAACCTTTCAACATCGGCGAGCCCATACGCCTGGCTTTGCGGGAGAGTAGAAACAGCGGGCGTTCGGTTGCGGCTTCTATGGGCGAAAGCATAGAGTGTCGCGTGGCATCCATGGTGGGCGGAGCGCGTTTCCTGGGAGGGTTAGTGCTGTGGACGCCTCGTGTCTTGCCCGACATAGACGTACGGACTTTCGAGCGGAGCGCGATGGTAACTGCGGCCGTACTCATGTCACAAGATAGGATCATGGAGGCGGAGTACCGGGACGTCTCCGACATCTTGACCGGCCTGCTCAAGGAGCCACAGGACACTGAGACATTGAACAGGGAAGCAACTCGGCGCGGTTTCGATCTAACACAGCGTGCGACGCTGTTGCTGATCGACGTACCAAGCGGTCGCAATAGCTACGTCCTGAGGCATATAAGGAAGATGTTTGCTCCAGATGAACAGAGTTTGACCGGTGAACTCAACGGAGACCTAGTGATCCTGATGCCGTGCGAGGAGCCGAGAGCCGCTGCGGAGCACGTACATAAGTTCGTCTCTGACAGTGTGGGCAAGGCTGCCACGGTCGCAGCGTCCAATCTTATATCCAGCGCCGTAGCATTGCCGAGTGCCTATCGAGCGGCCAGACGATGCGTAGCGCTACTTAAGGCTCTCGGCAAGTCTGGTAAGGTCGGCACCGAAGCGGAGCTTGGTATTTACGGACTAATATTCGCCGAGCAAGGACGTCCTGAGCTAGAAGTGTACCTGCACGATACGATCGGACCGTTGCTGGAGCACGATGACGGCCGTAACACGGAACTTGCCCAAACCCTGCTCGTTTACCTGGATCGTGGGCGCAGCACTCGGGAAACCGCTAAGGCTCTGCATGTTCACGTCAATACCGTACGGCAAAGGCTAGAGCAAGTCATCCGAATTCTCGGACAGTGGGACTCTCCGACGCAATCGCTCCGAGTCCATATAGCATTACGTCTTCATCGACTTATTCAGCAGCTCCCACCTTTGTACTAGAGTTTGATTTTCCGGTGAGCGATGCGTAGTGCTCTTTCGATGGCGGTTCTTAGGCGAGTTCCTTCTTGGTTATTCACAACTCTAAGTCAGGTTGAGTCCTACCGTTTACGAACCTCTACCGTACACAAAACCCGTGATGGTGTCTTCACCCGAAGGTGGTGAGCAGCCTGCCCCGCGACGTCCCGACGTTCTTATTGCTTTGCCAGGCCATAGCAGGCACGAAGACGGTATCTCCTACCTCCGCGCATACGGTCTCCGGCTCGCCGCCCTCTTCCGTCTTATCCTCTATCGTGTCGAACTCGAACGTGCTTTCTACAACGTAGAAAGCCTCTATGAACTCATGGCAGCATTCCCTTCCCACGATGCATCCTTGGCCGCGTGAATCTTGGAGAGGCCGCCCCCACCAAGTTCTATGCCGGCCTCGGGGTAGACATGCTCCTCAGGCTCGTTCTGCTATGCTGGGGAATAACGAAGGTAAGCTTGGCGCCGTCGGGTCCTAGATTCTCTATAATTCAAGTATGGAGCCGTAGCGCTATGTAAGCGATGAGAAGGGCGAAGACGATGCAGCGAGCACGACCCGCGCCTGCCGGTCCTACGGGACTAGCGGGTAGGATCTTGAGGTTTCCTCTGACGAGGATCGTTCTCGCCCTCTTGTTCGTGGTGGGCGCCCAGAGCGTTGCAGCCCTGCTCGTACTGAACCCCGTGCGCAACGCCCTGACCGTGGCCAATGGCTCCGCGCTCGACTTTCTCCTCATCGTCGTTCAGATCCTCGTTGCCCTGCTCGCTTACGTCGCCTATGTGCGTCTCGTCGAGCGTCGGCCCGTTTGGGAGCTCTCGCTGCGTGGCGCGCTCGGGGAACTCGGGACGGGCCTACTTCTCGGGGCAGGACTCTTCACCGTGGCGATGGGGATCGTGTGGCTTCTCGGGGGCCACGCCTTCACGGCCGTCAACGGGCTTGGAGCTGTCTTTGCGCCGCTCGCCGCGGCGCTCGTGGCCGGGTTTGTCGAGGAGGTCATCTTCCGGGGCATACTGTTCCGAATCGTCGAGGAGTCTTTAGGATCTTGGATCGCCCTGGCGCTCACGGCAGCGCTGTTTGGGGCCCTGCACCTCTTCTCGCCAGAGGCCACGCTGCAGGGGGTCGTAGCGATCGCGCTGAGCGCAGGCGTCTTGCTGGGCGCCGCCTACGTCCTCACCAGGAGGCTGTGGCTAGCCATCGGCATCCACGCGGCCTGGAACTTCGTACAGGGTGGGGTCTTTGGAGTCTCGGTGTCGGGCAACGAGTCGCAAGGACTCCTAGAGGGGTCTCCCACTGGCCCGGAGCTGGTCTCCGGCGGAGCCTTCGGGGTGGAGGCCTCGATCGTCACGGTGGTAGCCGTTGGCGCGCTCGGGGTCGTTTTCCTGCTGCGGGCTGTCCGCAACGACAACGTTGTGACGCCGTACTGGAGACGTTAGGGCCAGCCTGCCCCACAAAGGAGTTTTCTGCTCTTCGGAGGTGCATAGAAGCTGTCACCAGGGGACCAGGGGCAAAGTTCCCGAGCCTATGAGCAGCGCGATCCCTCCCGGCACCTTGGGCACGACGATTGCGAGTGCTTCCAAGTTGAAAGAGTACGCAACAAAGCCGGGCTCGGAGGAATGCGCTGCACGTCCGGGGCGAAGGGCAGGTACGGTGGAAAGGAGAAGAGCGAGATGCCGACAGCCAGTACGGCTACGAGCGCCCACCCCGCCCACCGAAACCAACGCGGGCGGGTTGTCCGTCCCGGACCGGCAGACCGCCCTGAAGTAGTAGCCCTTGTCCACCACCCTACCTTTCGCTCCTCGCTGTGCCTGCCTCACGCTCTCGACCGGATACCGCCGGCCCCATCTTCCACGATGCCCGGAAGCCTTACCCCCTCCCCCGTGGAAAATGGGGCTGAGGCGGCTCGTCTGCTTCCGACTGCTGGCCGAAAACTGGCACAGCAGAGCGGCCTCCAGATTGCAGCAACAATTATTAACGCTGAGCGGCCCTCTCCAGGTACCCGAGCCAATCCTCAAGCGATTGATCGAGGAAGCCCTGCAACCTCCCCCCTTGCCCCACCAGGTCCGCCGCTACCACGGGCACGCCGTCCCAGGATTCGTCGGTGTCCACGCGGGTGCCGCCCTCCACGGGCGTGAACGTCCACGAGTGGACGCCGAAGATGCCGAGGAGGGGCCCGCCCCAGAGCACGTGCCGCCCGGGCTCGAGCCGATAGATGGTCGAGTCGATCGTGAGGCCGCGCTGGCTCCACGAGAAGATCGAGCCGGGGGCGAAGGGACCGTCCAGGCGGACAGAGTCTATGTCCGGATGCCAGGTGTGCCAGGCCTCGACATCGGAGTGCAGCCGCCACAGCACCTCCGCGGGGGCCTCTATCACGACGCTGTGGCGCGAGATTACCGGGGCCCGCGCGTCGATGCCCGTGGGCCTGCCATCCGGCCGCCCCACGGTCCGCCAGGCGTAGGCTCCGCCGAGCGCCCCGAGCACCAGCGAGGCGCCCGCGCCCTTGAGGAGCTTTCGGCGGCTGATGCGCCGCTCGCCGTACTGCTTCCCTGCCGTCTTCATCGTTTCGTCCCGTTCGCCCATCGCTTCCGTCCTTCCTTTTTCTCTCCCCACCGCATCGCCTTGTCGCAATCGCCGATCACTTCTCGCTTCCTTTCCCCGGCTCCGCCGCGCCCGATGGCTGACCGAGCTGGCGCAGCAGGTCGGCCAGGTTGTAGTAGTCGTCCACGCGCCGGATCTTGTTGCCCTTCATCTCGAAGATAGACACGGCGGGCACGGAGAAAGACTTGCCCGTAGGCGGCTGTCCGGCCAACCCGCCCGCGCTGTCCGCGCCGGAGAAAGTCCATTGCACGAAGATCCGTCTGCCACAGCGGAAGGCCCCATTAACCTCGACGTGGGTGTCGTTGAGGCTACTATTAGTTATGGAGACCCACTGCGCTATGCCATCCTTACCTTGGAAGGCGGCCTGGAAGGCGTGATCCTCGTAGACACCATCCTCGGTGAACAGGCCCGCCATCTGCTCTGATGAGCCAGTGTTCCATGCGGCTGCCCACTGATCCACGATTCGCGGCACCGAACGCTGGTTTGCGGCGTGGGCAGCGGTGCTTGAGAGCAAAGTTGCAGCCACCATGGCGATCAAGGCCACCGTGGCGACCAGAATGCCCCTGCTATTGCTTTCTCGACTGAACGTGATGCGGTCCATAAACTCCATCTCCTCTTCTCGGGCAATCCTCAGTGGATCGCGGTTCTCTACATACTCCCTATAAATCTCTAGTTGTTTACGTTGTACATTTATTGAACTAAGTTAAGTAATGAACAAAAAAGGGGTCTCCTCTCTAATCGGTGAGCCATGCTTTCAGGTGGTTACGGGTGCCTTGTTCTATTAGTCTTTCCGTCTCTTTGATGCCGCCGGGGATGCGGCCGGCCATGTAGAGGGCCGCGAGACCGTGGAGCATGCCCCACCCGAGCGTCACCTTTTCCCAGATATCATCCGTTGCCTTCCCGTTCTTCTTTAGAATCTCTTCTATCACTTCCCCTATCGCCTCGCCTAACTTCTCTCCTTCCTTCTCCAATTCCGCCACGGGGAAGGATACTCCCCCGAGGCCGTACATGGCCTGGTAGAGGTCCGGGGCCTCGAACGCGAAGTGGCACCAGGCGCGTGACATCCTGAGCAAGGCTTCTTCCGGATCTACGGAGGTGTTCCGGGCTTTCTCGATGTACTCCAACTGCCCGGCGTATCCTGTCCGCACGAGCTCGAGGAGTAAGTCCTCCTTCGAGTCGAAGTACTCGTAGATCACGGGCGGGCTATACTCTACGATGCCAGCAATTCTGCGGATCGTCACCGACTGCCACCCCTCTGCCGAGGCGATCTCGCGGGCCGCAGAGAGAATACTCTCTTTCAACTGCTGCCTCTGCCGCTGCCTGCGCTCCTTGATGCCCAAAACGTCCCAACTTTCTATCGTTAGTCTAATTTCTAACATAGTTAAGTAGTACTGTCAAACTTTAGCGGGCGGTTTCCTAGGTGTATTTCCAGATATTTTCCCACGACGCCTTCGACGCGACGCTTCCGGAAAATTATATGGACTGGCGGAATATGCCGACCGCCGGCCCAAACCGACGTTTCGAGCTTTTGCCACTGGTGGCAGCAACCCTCACATCTAGCCAGACAGGGTGTCCCATATACGCTGGTAAATAGCACTGTATCGGGCAACAGTGCCAGCTGGGGCGGCGGGATTTTCTCCGAGCCGGATGGAGAGAGAACCTTCATCAGTAACTCTACACTTTCCGGCAACCGTGCCAGTGCCGGTGGAGGCGCCGTTCTTAATCGGCAAGGTCTGACGATTGTTCAGAGTTCCACCATCACCAGCAACGGCGCACCTTCGGGACGGGGCGGTGGTGTGCTAAGTGGTGATTTCGGCAGCTTTGGATGTTCTAGTTACCCTTCTTGCCTGGACGGTAGTCATGTGAGAGTCCTCAATAGCATCGTGTCCGGCAACACGGATACCGACGTGGACTTCTACCCGGACTACGCCTTCGAGTCGAGTGGTTACAACGTTATCGGAGACGGCAACGCGACGACGGTATTCAATAGGTCCGGGGACCAGACCGGCGTAGCCGATCCCAAGTTGAGTAACCTGGCAGATAACGGCGGCCCCACCGAAACTCACGCCGTGCAGGCCGGGAGTCCGGCGATAGATAAGGGTAATCTTTGCCTGTCGAGGGATCAGCGGAGTGTGACCAGACCCCAGGACGGCGACCGCAACGGCACCGCACAGTGCGACATCGGAGCTTTCGAGCTTGAGAGACCACTGCTTCCTCCCATAATTGACATACCGTTCTGCACTATATGGGACTGCGTAAGACCTACGATCACTAGCCTTCGACCGGCAGCCGGCTCGGTGATCCGCGATCGTACCCCCACAATAAGGGCCACCGTGCGCGACGACCGCGCGAACCTCGCTAAACGAGACATAAAGCTCTATATGGACGGCCAGCGCAAGACTACCTTCTCTTACAACCGCGCCACCGACAGACTGGCCTACACGAGCGGCAAACTCACCTACGGACGACATACCGTCAGAATCTTGGCTACCGACGGCCGTAACGAGATGACCAGAAGCTGGGTGTTCAGGGTGGTTAGGTAACCTGAGTTGCCCCCTACAAACATTGAATGGAGAAGGTCAACAGGAAGCAGAAGATCTTCAATTCAAAGCCCCTGGGCGTCACTGCGTGGATCTTCCTGGAGAACATCGCGCTGAGCTTGCTGAAGACCGTCTCTATATACTGGGGAATGGGCTTCGCTAAAAACTCCGTACACGCTGAGTGCGGACGCTTGGATCTCTTCTTTCTTTGAGAGAGGAAATTCATTCCAACTTCTTCAAGAAGATCCTCATGGGAGTAGTCGGTGTAACCCTTGTCGGCGTGAATCGCCGCTCCAGTGGGCAGGTCCAGATCCATCTCCTTGAACACCTTCACGTCTGCCTCCGAGCCCGCTGCCAATGAGAACTCCACCGGCTCGCCCGCCCCGCTGATGAGAAGATGTACTCTGAGACCGTAGAAATAGCGACGTTTACTCGCTACGTAGCCACGGAACGCCTCTCCATGCTCCTCGCGCGGGTAAATCCGGCACCGCTTGATGCGGATGTTGTCGCATACAGCCACCGGCAAGGAGTCAACCACGTAGGTTTGCTCAGGTTGGGATTGCTTAAAGGCTTCGGCCAAAAGATCGAAGAGCTGTTGCCAGAGATGAGAGTCTATGGTGTGCAGCCTTCTGTTGAAGCGACTTTTGGAGATGGCTTTCTCGATATAGCCATAGTCCTCCAAAAACGAGCGAGTAGCCTCGATGTTGCCACCGAAGAAGGCAGCCCCAACCAAAGCCACCGTCATTACTTCGGCGGTAGAAAGACGGACTTGCGGGTCGTCGCGATGTTCTGTGGCCTTAAGGAACTCATCGCACAGGTAGTAGGTAGTGATTATGGTATCTTCCATTGTTGTCCTCCCGGTTCGGAGAAGGTTTTGGCGGCCTTCCGACCGGGAGGATATTGTTTACCGGGATAGGGAGCAACTTGGGTTATCTAAAGCATTCTCCGCAGCATCACTGGGCACCGTACAGTCCATCCTTCCTATGAACTCCCTGGAGGTATTAGATATGACCTCTTCGCTGTTTGGGTCGAAGAAGTGTACCTTTGCGTTCTCGATCAGAAGCCTGGTCTACTTCTCCCTCTCAGGCCTCCAACCCGACTATGTCGCCAGTGAGTATCGCCTTAACCTAGCTCACACTCTGGCGTAGGCGGTTTACGGCGCCTTCGGGCACTTCACCGTGCAAGGCTTGGAGTACGTTTCTCGCTGCCTCCAACTCTATCTGAAGCCGCACTCCTTTCACCGCGGAGCCCAGGTGTGGGGTAAACAGGGTGCGCGGATGCTCTAGGAGCTCGACAGGTATGTCCTTAGGGCGCCCTTTGCGAGCCCAGTCCTCCATCTCGAACACGTCGGCAGCGTAGCCGCCGAGATGACCTGAATACAACGCTTTTACGACCGCCCGCTCGTCGACCACTGAGCCACGAGCCACGTTTACGAGAAAGGCGCTCGGCTTTATCTGCAATAGGAGACCCCGACGCTCCTATGTTTGTCAACTCGGGGCGATCCGCAAGTTCGCCGTGAGGGTCTGGTAGATCTCACGGGCTACGTAGCGCTTTAGGCATCGAATGATCTCACGTTTGGATTTGCCTTCCGCGGTGCGCCTGGTGACGTATCTCTGGGTACGAGGCTCGCGTCTGATACGGTTGAGGGTGGCCACGTACAATGCCCGGTTGGCCTCCCGGTTGCCATGAGGATTGAGGCGGTGACGCACTGTCTTGCCGGAGGATGCTTCTATGGGCGCCACACCACACAAGTTGGCAAAGGCTGCCTCGCTGCGTAGCCGGTCAGGATTGTCTCCGGCGACGATCATAAGCGTAGCCGCCGTATCGGGTCCCACGCCTTCGAGCGCCACGAGTTCCGGAGAAGATTCCTCCACAAGGCGTTCGATCTGCCCTTCGAGCTCCGCGATCTCTTCCGAGAGTCGTTGGTGGCGACGGCCTACGGAGCGCAGAGCAAACTTCGTCGCCACTGTTGGGTCAGCAAGTTCAGGCCTGCACCTGAAGCGTGAAGCCTTCCGGACCAGCTTCTTTGCTGGAAGTCCACGAAGATCCGACCGGACCTGCTCCGGAGCGGTCGTCACCAACGCATGGAGCTGGTTAGCCGCCTGTGTCCTGGCCTTCACCGCCGAGCGCCGCGCCACTTTCAGGGCACGGAGCATCTCCACCTGCCCATCAGCGGCTTTCGGCTCACCAGTTGCATCGCCGGAGAGGACCGCTCGGGCGGCAGCCTCGGCGTCAGCAGCATCGTACTTACCATGCCGACGGCGGTGCTGGCGGCTTGTGCGGTTGACCTCGACCACGCGCACACCCTGAGATCTCAAGAAGCGCGACAGTCCGGCCCCAAAACTTCCAGTTCCCTCGACCCCTACACAGGCCAATTCTCCGAGATTCAGAGCCCACTCCAGCAGCCCGCCGTAGCCGGAGAGTTCGTTCTGCACCACTGCCTCTTCGAGACGACGTCCCAGGTGGTCCAGGGCCACCCCGACGTGTACATCGGCGTGGGTGTCCACCCCAACGATGATTGACACACCCGACTCCATAATCTCTCCTTCCTCAAAGCCTGTACTCCTGGTGCGCCTGTTACAGGTCGAGAGATGGCGGACGATGCTGTGATGAGCCCTTCCGCATTCCACCGGAAGACATGCTCCTATGAGGTCACGCGCTACCCTGACCGTGGCGCCGCGACGGGCCGCCTTACCGATCGACTGGTCTAGGTCAAGGCACGCAGTGGCCACCAAAAATACGGGTCAGATCGGTTGGCGAATCCGTCGCGTACACCATAGTCTTATTCTCACAGCCAAAAATAGCGCACCGTATAGGCGGAGCCAGACTTGGCAGAAACTCATCCGGAAATTCCACTCCTCTCTCCAGAGGCAAAAGTATGCAATCGGGGTGAATAACTATACGGTCCGAGCTACGAGCAGGCACAAGGCCAAGTAACAATGATGTTTTACGAGCACGGTGCGGAGCGCATGTTGAGATTACTGCGGCTTCCGGGAAGTCTTACTGACTCCTGAAGCTCTCCGAATCCCCTATTTCTATGCAAGATGATGGATTACCGACAAATCGCCTTCTCGGAAACTGTACCGTCAGGGAGGTATCTTGATCGCACTCCTACTATGGAGGATGGGTGGTATGGTGCCACCTAGCTTTTTGTCGTGAGACGGGAAAAGGGAAAAGATGGCGACCGAAGAGACACAGTTTCGGAAAAGCGGTACGCGGAAGCAGTTTACTGTGACCGTCTCGTCTGATTTGGGACGTTATCTCGAAGAGCGGGCGGCGGAGAGCGGTATGAACAAGAGCGCCGTTGTAGGCCAGGCTTTGGAGTTGGATCGTCAGCGTCGCAAGGAGGAGTTGATGCGCGAGGGCTATGAGGAATTGGCCGGGCACCACTTGGAACTCGTGCGGGAGTTCGAGCAGCTAGACGAAAGTGCCGGATGGCCGGATTACTGAGCAGAACGCCCGCTGTGCCTTCTCAGTGAGCCACGTCGGCTACGTCCTTAAAACCGGACCACTAACTCAAAGAACAGACAGCTTCTGAGTTAGCTTCCGCCGTTTATTGTGTGGACTCTTCAATGTAAGCCCGGGTGCCGATCATCGCTTCGGCCTGTGACTTGTTTGCGCGAAGCTTACTCGCGCGCGTAGAATAGGATCGCGGCTCCAAAAGAAATTCCCTCGTTTCACCATAGCATTGAACGCTGGCCTCCTACTCTGCGTATTCCTATATACAACAGCCTATCGAAAGGGGAAGGTCAAAGGCCAAAACAAAGGGATCAAGGGTTAGAGAAAAGATGCGCAATGAAATGCACGAAAACGAGGAAAGGATCTTTTAGTGAATGTACTCAGCATACGCTCTAGAGTATTTGGTATGCCGAAATTAGTGCTAGGGTTGATAGCGCTGGTTATGGCGGCCGGGCTGCTCTTGGGGGCTACTTCGAGTGCCGGCGCACAGAGCAACTCCGCGGGTGGTACTACTTACGCACTGAACACGTCGGGGGAGATCTTGGGCTTTGACCTGAGCACCCCTTCCCAGATCGACTCGCGCGTGGCGGTCTCGGGGCTGGACGAGGGTGAGAGCCTGGTAGGCATAGACTTCCGTCCGGCGACCGGAGACCTCTACGGCGTCGGCTCGAACAGCCAACTCTACATCATAGACCCGGCCTCCGGGGGCGCCACCCTGGTCGCACCCTTGAGCGTCGCGCTCGAGGGCACCGTCTTCGGCGTGGACTTCAACCCCTCGGCGGACGCCCTCAGGGTCGTTAGCGACTTTTCGCAGAACCTGCGCGTGAACATAGAAACCGGAGAAACCACGGTAGACGGTACCCTGGCCTACGCGGCGGGGGATCCCAACGCCGGGGTGACCCCGGTCGTGGTTGACGGCGCCTACGCAAACAACCTCCCCGACGTCGAGGATACCGCCCTCTACGACTTCGACCTCGCCACCGGCAACTACGTACAGCAGAACCCGCCGAACGACGGCGTGCTCAACACCATCGGACCTCTAAGCTCCGGCTTTACGGGCCTTACCGGATTCGATATCACCTCGCTTAGCGGTGCGGATCAGGGCTTCGCCGCCATACAGACCGCAGAGGAACTACCCTCCGTGCTCTACGGCGTGAACGTGGAGTCAGGTGCGCTTAGCGAAATCGGCACCATCGGCCAGGGCGAGTATGTCTCGGACCTCGCTATCCCGACGACCGGGATGACCGATCTGCCCGACACCGGCGGTCTTTCCATAGGACTGACTGCAGTGGCGGTCTTCGGAGGCCTCGCGCTTCTCGCCACCGGGCTCTTCTCCACCCGAGTGCTGGGACGGCGTTACAACGCCTAAACAGCCGGTCTTATCTAGAAAGCTCGAAGTATTCGTGTGTAATATACGAATACTTTGAGTGACCAAAGCCCCAGCCCCGCACTCGAAAACGAGGCGGGGCTGCGTGCTGCCTACGCGGCGCACGGTGACGAGTTGTATCGGATGGCCCGGCGGGCGTTGGGTGAGTCCGGGATGGCCGAAGAGGCGGTGCAAGAAACGTTTTTGCGGGCTTGGCGAGCCTCCGACCGCTACGATCCGGAGCTAAGCTCTCTCAGGACATGGCTCTTCGCCATCGCCCGCAACGTGGTAATAGACCTGTCTCGCGCCCGCTCCGTGCGGCCGCAGTCCGCGGAGACAGAGCTGGACGATGCTGTTGCCAAACAAGCGTCACACGACCCGATCGAGGGAAGGCTCAGATCCTGGAACATAGAGGAAGGCCTGAGACGTATCAGCAGCGAGCACCGACAAGCCATAGTAGAGACCTACTATCACGACCGGTCCTGCGCCGAGGTCGCGGCGGAAGCGGGCGTGCCGGAGGGCACGGTCCGCAGCCGGCTATTCTACGGCCTGAAGTCGCTTAGGCTGGCACTAGAAGAGATGGGATGGGACGAGTGAATCCCCAAGATCAAAACGACCACCGCTACTGGCGGGAAATGCTCGGCGCCTACTTGCTGGGAGGTCTCGACGAAGAAGAACGCATCGGGCTGGAGGCGCACCTCGATGGGTGCGCGGAGTGCCGGGCGGAGGTGGAGGAGTTGTGGCCCGTGTCCGGAGCTTTGGCGGATGCCGCCCCCGAATACATCGACCCCGAGGAGTTTCCGCCGGCGGACCTGATAGACGGGGTCATCGCGCAGGTGGGCAGGGAACGCCAGCTCCAACGCAGACGGCAACGCAGGCGCTGGTTCGGACGATCGGCCCTGGCCGCCGCCGCGGCGGCGTTGTTTGTCGCGATCGGGTTCTTTGTTCTGCCCCAGCTCCTTGCTCCTGAAGTCCCACTCGAGCCGATCGCCTTCACCGAAGTTGTCCCCGGTGTAGAGGCTGAGGCCGACCTGATCGCCCACACCTGGGGTACGGAGACCAGGCTCATCGCTTCCGGGCTCGAGGATGGTCAGGCTTACAGGGTCATGCTCCGGAGCGAGGATGGGACTAGCGTGCCTTCGGGCGCCTTCATTGGTACCGGGAATGAGCCGATGGAGTGCAACCTCAACGCGGCGCTGCTGCGCGAAGACGCAACCAAGCTAGTGGTGCGTGCGGCCGACGGCGAACTGGTGCTCTCCGCCGACCTCTCCGAAAATCCTCAGAGCGCCCACCGCAACCCGTCGTTGGCAGGAACCTTCCTTCCCGGAGGCAGAAGTTCTCAGAGATAAGGAGAGCCCGGCTCCACCAGCCGTGAGAAAATATTTCGGAGATATTCTCGAACATATTTTGAACACCACGACGGAGACCTCCGTACATACTCAAAAGAGTTCTTGAAGATAGAGGTAGAGGCCCGCATAAGATCTTTCACGACGGGGTTTTTAAATAAACGTCCGTTTGCGCAGCTATACAGCGCAGCCATCCAGAGGGGCGCAGATCTTTAGAGAAAGATGGAACGCTACGTGCAGCAAACACTCATAGACGACCGCTACGAGCTTCTTAGCCTTTTGGGTAGTGGTGGCATGGCCCAGGTCTACCGCGCCCACGACGGGTTTTTAGGCAGGGATGTGGCGCTCAAGATCCTTCGGGAGCAGTATTCTGAGGACGAGCAGTTCGTGGAGCGCTTCCGCCGGGAGGCACAGAGCGCCGCGTCCCTCTCCCACCCCAACATCGTCCAGATCTACGATCGGGGACGCTCAGAAGACGGCCGCTACTACATAGTGATGGAGCACGTGCCGGGTGGGACCTTGAAGGAGCACCTGCAGAGCAGGGGGCCGCTGGAACCCGATTCGGCGGCGGAGGTGATTTCCCAGATCGCCAGGGCCCTCAGGGTGGCCCACAGGCGGGGCATAGTCCACCGGGATGTCAAACCCCACAACATGCTGATTACCAGAAAGGGCGACGTGAAGGTAGCAGACTTCGGCATAGCCCGAGCCGCCTCGGCGATTACAGTCTCCCAGACGAGCCAGGTTCTGGGCACGGTCAACTATATGTCTCCCGAGCAGGCTATGGGCAAGCCTGCGACGCCTGCGAACGACTTGTACTCCATAGGGGTAGTCCTCTACGAGATGCTCACCGGAAAGGTGCCCTTCGAAGCCGAAAGCCCGGCGGCCGTTTCTATGAAGCACGTGAACGAGCCGCCACGTCCCCCCAAGGAGCTGAATCCAGAGGTTCCAGAGGGGATGAACGCCCTGGTCATGAAGCTCCTCTCCAAAAAAGCGGAGGCCCGCCACGCGGACGCGGGGGAGCTCGTGGAGGATCTCGAGCGCCTGCGGAACGGTCTGCTGGTGGCCGCTGCGGATGTCGCGCCGCCAGCAGACGTTGAGGTAGAGTACGCAACAGACCGTTCCGTAGTGTCGGCGCCGGGACCAGCACCGGTCCCGGTGCGCGGTGCCAGAGGCCTCAAGAGGAAGGTGCCCCTCGCCTTGATGGCTCTCGCAGCGCTTCTAGCCCTGCTCGGTGCCGCCGGCTGGTACCTGGGACCGGGCTCTGTAGAACAGGTCGTGGCCGGCACCCTCCAGGCTGCCACAGGTGAGGACCTGGCATCGGGTAGAACAACCGTTGTCAGGAGCAGCCCGGAGTCGGACGGTACCGTGTACGTCCACCGCGCCACGGCTGAGAACGTCTCTGATAACAGCACCTATCTCGACAACCCCTTGATCAACAACAACCCCAACGCCGTTGTCTCCGTGACCCAGAACTGGAACCCGGGTGGTGGAGCTGGCACCTACAACGACCACCCGGTAGGCGTTTGGTACGACTCCAACATCAAACGGTGGGCGGTTTTCAATCAGGATCGCGCCGCGATGCCCGAGGGTGCCGCCTTCAATATATCCGCTTCGCAAAGCGTTGGGTAACGAGAGCACTTTCCAAATCGGGACAAGTCGGAACGTTCCGGCGTTGCGAATATGACGCGGAGTGTAGGTAGCAGTCATGCAAGATCATACGCTAGACCAGTTGCCGGCTGCAGAGGCTTCTCGGAAACTCCGATGGTTGAGTAATGGCACTCTCGGAAATTGAAGTGACCGATCTCAATCTTTCACCTAACCCTAGATGGCGTCAAGGTAAGAGAACAGCACCTCCTGCAGCATTTGCGGTCCGCGCCGCTTCCAGGGAGCGTAGTCTTCGAGCCTAAGTGCCTTTAGCCATCCGTCCTTACCAAGCACCTCTTCGAGTTTGAAGAGTCTTGGCTGGACCCGGCTTCGTCCGTACCTGGTGGCGAACAGGTGGGGGTTGCTCACATCATCCAACAAGAGCTTTGCCGAGCGCTGCGTCCTCTTCGAGGAGAGCGAGACATCGTAGCGGGAGAGGGTCTGGCCCGCGTACTCGACGCTGAGGCCATCTCCACCTATCCAGATAGCGACCTCACATAAAGCTAGTCCTTCTTCTGCGTATACTCGCCAATGCTTTATACGGGCGTACCCAGAGGCGTCGAGCTTCCTGATGAACCTGGTCGAGAAGAAAGCGCGTCCGAGGTCTGTGAGGTGGTGACGCACCACTCTGACAGTTCCGAGAACATCTGATGGGCTGTGCCGACCATCCTGCCGATCTTCATGGGCCTCGTGCCGGTGGGTGTTGTAGCGCTCCAGCCACAGGTCATGCTCTTCGAGCAGTTGCTCCCAGCTTTCGGCCTTCGTGAAGAAATAATCTGCCATTCGGCGTTGCACATTGAACGCAGTCTCTATATACGATTGCCAGGGCTGGCGGCGTTCTATCTGCTCTTTCTGTATATCTAAGTCCTCATAGATGGCTTTGGCCCGATCCGAGCGGAAGATGGCGGCTCCGTCGGTCACGATGATCTTCGGGGAACCATGCTGTTCCATCGCCGCGTGGAGAACGGAGAGGTAGGCGTTAGTGTCTTGGGTTAGCGTCACGGCACTGGCGAGCATAGCCCGAGAGTAGTTCTCAAGGATCGCCACTACGTAGGCTTGCCCCGTCCCGGGGATGGAGTGGTCTATGTAGCGCACGTCGGAGGTCCAGATCTCGTGGCGGTAGGAAGCCTCGAAGGGCATCTCCCGCTTTTCCTTGCGTCCCCTGGAAGGTTTCTCCAGTCCCTCGGCCTCGCGGTATGCGGCAAGTATCCTGCCGACGGTACGAGGGCTCAGGTATGTACCCATCCTTTCCAAGGCGGCGTGGATGCGGAACTCTCCCAGCTCAGGATTCTCCATTAGCTTTCTTACCTCGTTCATAGCGCGGAGGTCCACCTTCTGCACACCTTCTGCACACCTTTGGGACGGCCCGTGGACTTGTCTCGGAGGCCTTGCTCTCCTTTCACCTCTGCGGCCCGTTTCCTGACCCGGTAGACGGTAGATCGCTCTACCTGCAGATGCCGGGCGATGCTCTTGTCTGCCCATCCTTCATCATGCAGCGTCACCACGGCATCCCGGCGTTCTCTGTCGTCTTCCATCTCGTGATAAGGGGCGAAGCGCTTCACGGGTTTCGTGGGAATGGCGTTCTCTTCCAAAACAGCCTTCACGGTATGGCCGTCGGGCCTTCTTCCGAAGAGCTTTGCGCAGATATTAGCTATCTCCTCGAAGTTGAGGGCGGGTGCTCGCGCTTGAGGTCGATGATCGTCCGACGAATGTTTGGTGGCAGTACCTGGCGTTTGGACTTCGGAGAGTCAAAGAGGCTCAACATGTTCTCATCCTTGAAAGCGGCGAGTCTCCGGTAGAGTGTTCTTTCCGATACTCTAGTCTCTGCGGCCCGTTCTGGGACCGGGCTACCGAAGAGTGCCGACGGCCTCAGTTGCTTGTATCTTCTCTGCGCCTCTGAGGTGCATAGAAGCTCTAGTTGCTCCCAACCGATCTCCTTGGTCGGATCCACGCGGTCTGTATTACGCTTTCCCATGCTTCCCCCTCCAGAGAATATTGTGTGGGGAGAGCATGATGCCATGAGTCGTAGTTTGCGGCCAGTTCGAGCATTTCTGCTTTTTCACACTTTTCAGGTTGCAAAGGCGTTCTGCCAAGTCTAGTTCCGCCTATACGTTGCAGAGTTGGGCTCTGTCGCGTTCGTGGTGAAAGCGGTCCGAAATTGCCCGGGAGGCCTGGATGAGAGGCCGATTGCAGCACGGTAGCAACAAATTGCCACCGCTTGACGTCCCTCTGAACGCGCTCAAGAGGCTGATTCGGGGGCCGATTTTCGCCGATCACCAAAAGTACGACAGAGCCCAGAGTTGTTGGCGAGGTTTCCCCCCAAAGCAATAATCCAGTCTATAACCATCAATTAAAACCCGATCTACTTCTACCGGTAGACCTCGCGCCGGTGGGCGATACGATAGACGGTAACCTCTCGGGCTTCCTCGTCCACGAGGTACAGCGCCCGGCAATCTTCTACCCGGAATCGGTAGCCGTTTCGACCTTTCAGCTTTTTTGATCCGAGCGGGTGATGGGCGTCGCCGAGGGCCAGAATCGCGGACAACAACCGGTTGTGTGCTTCGCTGCTCAGGCGCTCTAGCTGCCTGTCGGCCCGACTGGTCGTGTATACCGAGTAGGGGTTACTCTCCACGCGGAAGGCGTAGAGTCCGGGTCTCGCGCCCGCTCTCCAGGTCTGCTACGGTTTCATCATGGGCTGCAATATCTGACAACTCCTCTTGGGCCTCGACCAGCGCCTCGTACTCGCCTATCGGTAGCACCACGGCGGTACGGTGTCCTTCTGTATCAGTAATGTAGCGTTCCATACTTTTGGACCTCCTGTCCTGAGTCTACTATCTCTAGTTCCGGAACTCTACTACCGGGAGGTCTCGCCGGGGAACGAGTGAATAAGAGGCTCCGCCAGTAGGCTATGGTCGGCGGCAAGGTCGTCCCTCCCAACGGTAGTGAGTCCAGCCCTTGCGGACGAGCCTGCCTACGGTAATGATAATGCTGGAGAAGGCAAGCCAAAAATCTATGACCGGGTCGGTGCGCTCTGTACACCACACCAACTTCTTGTGGGTATTTTGCCACGAGTTCGTGCGCTCTGCCACCCACCGCTTAGTTGCTGCTAGCGGAGCTGGCTTGCCTTTTTGGGAGATCTCCGCCAAAAGGCCACGAAGACTCAATTTCTCGCGGGTGGCTTTTGAATCGTAGCCGCGGTCGAGGTGGACGCTCATCTGTTCGGGCAACTCTCCGACGACCTCCATAGTGTCCAGAGTCTCTTCCAGTAGCGGTGAATCGTGGCGGTTGGCTGGAGCCGCGATAGCACCAAGCGGGATACCGTTGGCGTCCACGACCACAGAGCGTTTGATGCCTTGTTTGCCACGATCCACGGGGCTTTTGCCCGCCTTCTGGCCGCCACAAGGAGCTTTGGTGATGCAGCAATCTACGGCCACATCGGAGAGGTCGAGTCCGATCATCCAGTCATAGGCATCGAGCACTGCTCTCTGTAGCGTTTCCATTACTCCAAGCTCAATCCACTCATCGCGGCGGCGCCGAATTGTAGTGGCCGAGCATTCTTCATCAGCAATTCTCTCATAGGCGCATCCAAAGACCAGAATCTGCACGAGTTTATCGAAGATCACCCGTTCTGGTATGCGGGGGTTGTGGCAACCTAGAGGGTGAGAGACCTCTCGTTCGGGCAAGAGGGCTTCGAACTGGTCCCAAATAGGGTCGATGATGTATGGTGGCACTGCGGGCATGGATTGCTCCTTGTTCGGAAAGCTTTGAGGACTTCCCGAATGATGTAGCATTCCATGCCCAACTCATAAACTGTCGTTCTCTCCGCCTACTGGCGGAAGCTCTAAGGCTCAGACCGCTTCGATGTCTAACAGGTATTCGCAACTTCGCAGCGCTTTCTTTTCTTCCGCGTAGTGCTTGTAAGTGATTGGTGCAAAGCGCTCCAGGCCGAACTCGGAAAAATCTGGAGCGCTGGGGCTGATCTCCAGTAACGTGTCGCGCAGGCGTACCTTGAGTTCTTTATGCAGCGATGAGCGGAAGACTACGGGTTGTATCGGGAACGGGCCGAGGCTCTCGATCACCCGCAGCCGCCCGCGTAGTTCTGGGTCCGAACGGAGACCGATTCTTAGTACGTTCGAGTCTATAGCCGCCGCGTCTACCTCACCGTTTGCGATCATTGTCAACGAGTTCAGGTGGGACCTGGAACATACTATCCGGCTGAAAAAACCGACCTCTTCACCCATGTCCGCCAGCTTTTTCAACAGGTTGTAGTAACCGCTCAAGGAACACGGATCGTTGTAGGCCACCGAACGCCCCTGTAGTCCATCGAAGGAATGTATGGGACTGTTACGATTCACGACCACCTCAGAGAAGTAGACGGGACGACCCGGCGCGCGGTCGTCCCGGAATACCGGCGCAGCCCCTGCCAGTTCCACGGGCGTTTCCTCCATTTCACGCAACCAGAGGAACGAGGGGGCGCACATAAAACCCACGTCGGCTTCTCCTCTGGAAAAAGGATCTTCCCCGCCTTTCACAGGTCCCGAAACCTGCGTTTCCGTCGTTAGAGAAACACGTCGTCTCAGCGTCCGTCCTACGTGTTCCACGACCGCTTCATAGAACGCCTGGGGAATACCAGGGGAGAGGTAGGTCACGAAGTGAAGCTCCGCGGGATCTTCTGTCCCGTAACGCCTCACCGTTCCCCCAGCCGTCGGCATGTGGACCATGCTTAGTAGACGAGCCTGCGCCGAATGGCAGCGGAGAAGCGGTCTACCACGAGCACCACTATTATCGTGGCGCCGACGAGGGTGGCGACTTTAGGATAGTCGAAGAGGTTCATGGAGATAAGAATCTGCTGCCCGATGCCGCCGGCGCCCACAAACCCCAGGATGGTCGCCGAGCGGATGTTGCACTCCCACTGGTAGAGCGAGAGCGAGGCGAAGGGGCTTGCGGCCTGGGGCAGCCGTCCGAAGAGGAAGGCTCCGAGTCCGTCAGCGCCGGTCGCCCGCAGAGCTTCGACGGGGCGGCTCGGGACAGCTTCTAGGGTCTCGCTGTAGAGTTTGCCGAGGACTCCTGCGGAGTGAACGGCGAGGGCCAGGGTTCCGGGGAACGGGCCGAGGCCGAGGGCGACGACGAAGATCAGGGCCCACAAGATGTCCGGCACGGAGCGGAATATGTTGAGTACGGAACGCGCCACATGGTAGGGGATGGCGCGCAGCAGGCGTTCGCCTTTCGAAGCGCCGACGGTCGGGGCAGCTTCGGTGCCGATAGCGGCGAGGGGGAGGGCTACTAAAGCGCCTATAAGGGCTCCGAGAAAGGACATCTGGAAGGTTTCGAGGATGCCGATGCCGGTGGTCTTGAGCGTGGCGAGTGAGAGGTCGGGCGGGAACATCTCGGAGACGAAGCGTTCGGCAGGGGCGGCGCCGGTTAGCAGCTCGATCAGGTCGAACCCTGTGCCCCACGCGCTCCAGCCGGTGAGTCCGAGAATGACGAGGATGGTCAGGCTCGTCTTCCAGTTGTAGCGGGGCAGCGCGCCCCCAATGGTGGCCCCCGGCTCAGTGCGCGGCGACGCCATCTTGCCCTTCCATTATTCTGGGAGCGTCCGGGTAAGCTGTCTCTTTAGCTTTTTCCTGGGCCTCGGTATGTTTGTGATCTCCCTCGTAAATCTCTGCCAACTTCTCTTCCGTGAGTTCTCCGGACGGACCGTCGTAGGCGACGCGACCCTCACGGAGCGCCACGATGCGCGGAAAACGGCGTGCGATCTCCACGTCGTGCAGGTTGACCAGCAACGTCGCGCCGTCCCCGTTCAGCGAGTTCAAAGCCTCCAGGACTTTCTCCGTGGTTACCGGGTCTACGGCGGCGAAAGGCTCATCGGCCAGTATGACTGAAGGCCTCTGCACCAGGAGCCGCGCCACGGCCACCCGTTGTTGCTGGCCGCCGGAGAGGTTCGCCGTCTGCGCCGATGCATACTCCCCAACCCCGACCTCTTCCAAAGCAGCCCGAACGCGCCGGGTCAAGTCTGTGCCGGGCCCAGTAACAAAGGTGCGCAGGGCATCCATGCGGCCCATGCCCCCGATCTCCCCCAGCGCCACGTTCACACCCGCCGGCAACTGCGGGACCAGATTATAAGCTTGGTAGATCGTCCCGATGTTCCGCCGGACGCCCTTCAGCTCCTTTTTCAGCAACTCGTAGAGGTTGCGGCCCCCGATTTCGACGGAACCGGCGGCGAGCGGTACGCTTCGAGTCAAAGTCCGGAACAGGGTAGACTTTCCGGCCCCGGACGCCCCGACAACCGCCACCTTCTCCCCCGGCTGCACCCGGAAAGAGATATTCTGAAGCGCCGGCTCTTTGCCGAAGGTTACGGAGATTTTCTCTAGAGATATCTCCAAGCTACTCTTCGGGTTCGGCGAGCAGGTCGAGCGCCCGGGCCTGTTTCTCCGTGTAGTCGTAGTCGTCGGCGCTGACCCGCTCGTAGCTCTCGGCGCGCATCAGGTCGAGCAGTTCCGGGTCTTCCATGTTTAGGTAGGCGCCGGCGAGAGCTTCTCTGTCTTCTCCCGACAGGTCGTCGCGCACCACCCACGGGTAGCCTTCGATCGGCTCGGACTCCGCGACGATCCTGACAGAGTCCTCCTCTATCGCGCCCTCGTCGCGCAGGTCGTAGAAGATGCGGTCTTCGAGGCCACCGGCGTCTACCCGGCCATTGGCGACCGCCTGGGCCGTCGTGTCATGGCCGCCAGTGTAGGTGAACTCGCCGAGGTCCGTCCGGTAGTCGATGCCGGCTTTCTGCAGCATGATCGAAGGGTACAAAGACCCGGAGGTCGAGGAGACACTCCCGAAAGCGAAGTCCCCACCTTCGATGTCCATTACCTCGGAGATGTCGCTTTCGGTGGGCGTAATTATCAGAGAGTGATACTTGGTGGTCCCGGTGCGTGGGTTGACCTCCGTGACGAGCGGGGTAATGTCCGCCCTTTGGCGGGCCTGCACGTAGGTGAGGCCGCCGAAGTAGGCCATGTCCAACTCGCCGGAGACCAGCGCCTCGACCACGGCGTTGTAGGTGGCGGGGACTGAGACCTCGACGTCGCGACCGATCTCTTCAGCCAGGTAGTCTTCGAGCGGCTGATACTGGGCCTCGACCTCTTCCGGGTTCTGGTTTGGGATGAGCCCGACTCTGAGGGTCTCGTCGGAGGAACCACCGCCGCAACCCGCCAGCGCTACGGCGAACACAGAGAGGGACAAAAGAAAAAAGAGCTTTCGGAACATTAAACGTCCTTTCTAAGGCACAGGGCCGTAAAAGCTTCGGCCGCCGGCGAGAGCGGGCGACCTTTTTCTACCAACATTACAAAGGGTCGCCGAAACTCCAGACCGCGAACGGGGAGGCGTCCTATGCAGTCCTTGGATTCCAGCAAGCGGGCGGGCAGGATACCGATCCCCGCCCCCGTGGCGACCGCACCGGCGACCGCCGCGTTCGAGCCTAACTCCATCGCTATCCGGGGTTCCAAGCCGGCCTCTGCCAACCGGTCTTCGACGATTTCCCTGGTCGCTGAGCCACGTTCCCGCATGATGAATGGGTGATCCGCCAGTGCAGAGGGCTCCAACTCCCCCGTCGCCGGACACTCGGAGACGGCGGCCGCCGGTACCAACTCGTCTTGCTCTATAACTACGGAGTCTAAGCGAGACTCGTCTACTTCCCGCCCCACGACCGCCACCTCGATTCTGCGTTCCAGCAAAGAATCCAGGGTCTCCTCTGTGTCGCCGATATGCACGTCCAGAGAAACCTCTGGATATTCAGCGTTGAAACTCACCGCTAGACGCGGCATGAGGTACTCGCCCGGTGTCGAAGAAGCCCCCACCAACAACCGTCCATGCGGAGCCGCGTGGCGGGCCAACGCGGTTTCCAGTGTCTCCATCTCTCCCAGAACCCGCTGCGCATGCTCGGATAGACATTCTCCGGCGGGGGTTGGACGGGCACCGTGGCCGCGCGCCAACAGCGTCACCCCGAAGTGTTCTTCCAGGGTGTGAAGATGATTGGAGACCGCGGGCTGCGTTATACCCAGCTCCCGTCCGGCCGCCGAAAGCGAGCCTTGATCTAGGACGCAGAGAAAGACGCGCAAGCTTTGTATACTGATCCTCATATATACACCGTACCAAGTGCAGCTTATCGAAGCAATAATGCAATACTTATATTTAAGGGACTATTAATATGTAGGTACCAGACCTCCCCAACAATTACCTCCCCAACAATTACGGGCTCTGTCGCGTTCTTGGTGAACCAGATCGTCTTTCTCTGCAGAAGCTCAGGCGCCCATTTTTCAGGCTGCTAACATCCTCGCTCTGAGCAACTCGAATCCCGCTCTTCCGTAGCCCTGGCGTTTGAGAAGCTTGAGTTTGTGGACAAATCCTTCCACCGGCCCGTTGCTCCACTGCTCTGTGAGTCCTGCCCGCACCGCGCCGAGGTCTTTCCTCAAGCCGGCAGCGAAACTTTGCATCGCGGTGGAACGAGACTCCTCGGCGTCCTTTAGCCACCCGTCCAAGTCTTCTCCTTCGAGCCTTCTGACCATCTCGGCGAACTCCTGGGTCAGTCGTCGGGTGTCGGCGAGGGCTTCGTCCGCTTCGCACAGCCTTCCCAGATAATTCTCTTGTTCATCGCTCAAATTCTCCTCGTTGCGTATGAACAACGTGGCCACGTTCTTCGCGGTGGGAGAGAGTCCCGCGAAGGAGCCCTGCCTCGCTCGCGGCACGGATGAGATCGACTTCCCCTGAGTCTCGGCACGACGAAGCTGGGCGGTGAAACGGGCGCAGATCTCCTCGCTGTTTTGGTAGCCTTGCTCCCGGATCTCCCGGTACAGGCGCTTGCCGTTGTGGCAGCCCTCGTTCCATCTGCGGACCAGGTAGGGAACGTAGGGGTCCAGCACGCTCTTCTTTCTCTTGTAGGCCGGACGCGGGGGCGGCTCTTCGAGGTCCTTGTAACGGTATACGGTTCTCGCGCTGATGCCGAGCTGGCGGCAGATGTCCCTGAGATCGGCTTTCGCCAGATACAGTCGTCGGATGTTTGTCCACTGCTCGATGAGGCGTTCGTGGCGCTTTCTGGCCGCTTCCTCTATTTTCCGGTCGTGCGTTCTTGGTCGGTTTGGCATGATCGGCCCAGAAGCGAAGGCATCGTCGTCTTTCTCTTCAGGTGCCGTCTCCGGTGCTGCAGCTTTTTGGAGTACGGGCCGCTTCTGGAGCAGATATTCTTCCAATGTGAGCGTCAGGTTGTGGAGCAGATGCCAGCGGTCCGCTACGTGCATCGCACTTGGAGCGCCTTTCGTCAATCCTTCCCGATAGATGTTCGAGCGGTCCCGGGTTGCCACCTCCACCTCCGTGGCGGGATGCCTCTCGAACCAGGCTACGAGGCTCTCCTGGGAGCGTTCCGGAAGCAGGTCCACGACCTTATGGCGTTCGAGATCGACGAGTATCGTGCCATAGGTAGAGCCTTTCTTGAACGCGAAGTCGTCCACGCCGAGCACTCTGACCTTTCCGACCCCCGGCACAGGCGCACCCTTGATTCTCTTGAGCAAAGCGTCGCGTGCGGTGACGATACCCAACTCCAGGGCTAGCCTGGCGCCCGCCCTGCCGCCAAGTTCGAGGGCGATTGCAAGCAGAGCTTCTTCCAACCGGGAGGTCTTACGGGCACGAGGAGCAACCTCGGGCAACCTTTCACAGAAGATCTTTCGCTCGCAAGACGACTCGTCGCAGAAGAAGCGACGGACGCGTATCTCAAACGTCACGCAGATCCCGTGCCAGGGCAGGTCGGAGACGGTGCGATGGTAACGACTATGCACCCGGGAGGAACCGTGCCCGCAGACCGGGCAGATACATCTCGTCGCGACAGATCCCACGCAGATGCTCACATGTCCGGTCCCCAAACTCAGGCTTTCGAGTTCCAAGCCCTTCGGTAGCAGTTCGTGGCTGGCGACGACGGTCCTCATGGCGGTGCTTCTCCTTACCCGACTTTATGGGGTCTCACGATAAAGCCTTTTCATCAGGAGCGCGACAGAACCCGCGGTTGTTGGCGAGGCTTCGTAGGTACCTTTGCGGAGGCCGTCAGGCATATCTCAGCCGCGAGGCACGGGAATGGTAACGGTATTGCCACCGTAGCCGTTCTTCAGGTCTCGTCCTTCGACGGTGATCTTCTGCACGTCCTGCGGGATCTCTAAGCCTGACTGGCTTCGGGTAAACGGCTGCTCGCCCGCGTGGTCGTGCATAAGCTCATGCTTCCCGAGCACGGTTCCGGCGGGGGCCAGGACCCGCCAACCATCGGCGTAGCGCTCCGGCGAGTCGTAGGGTGAGGAGATCGTTACCGAGAGCGTCCAGGTATCTCCGCCGGAAGATTCGAGCTCTGCCTCCCGTACGTCGGGGTATTTTTGCGTCCCTGATTGGCCGGTTGCGGCCGTACCTTCTTGTGGTTCGCTCTCCGAGCTTTGCGAGGATTGCCCTCCTCCGCAGGCTGAAAATAAGAGTAACGTGGTTGCGCAGAGCGCCAGTGCTAAGGTCCGCGGCGACAAAATTTTCCCGATCAAAGGTTCCCTCTTTCAAAGATGTCTTACGGTATTCTACGTATCATCTGCTCGGATGGATCTGTATAAATCTACCGAGTCGTACCTATTGGGCATTTACGCTACGTTAGTGATCCGCGAAAGTGATCCAGCTTACCAAACTCTCCGTAAACGAGTTGCTCTATGAGACTTTCACCGTACTGTGTAGTTGTGGACATCGAGATGAAGAGCGAGAGAGGAATTTCGTTCCCGCCGCATGTGACTTCTGGGGTGGTCTATGAAGTCTTTTAGAGGAAGGTGGATGCTGCTGATCGGCGTGTTTGCGCTTGGGGGCGTCATGTTGGTCATCCCCGACGTTCGCCGGTTATTCACGAGCCTTATCGGCGTCGCCTACCGCAGCGACGGAGCGGAGATCCGGGCCGCGATCCAGAGTTACGGACCGCTGGCGCCGCTAGTTTCGGTGGCCCTAATCCTGCTGCACATGGTCATACCTTTTCCGGCGGAGTTGATGGCTTTTGCTAACGGCTTGGCGTTCGGATTTTGGGGCGGACTGGCCCTGAGTTGGGGCGGGTTTATGCTTTCTGCCCTCTTGATGTACGGCGCCGGTCGTCTGTGGGGGCGCCCCCTGCTGGAACGCGCCGTCTCTCAGCGGCGGAGGGAACGGCTCGATGGTTGGCTCGCCCAAGAAGGCGCTTTCCCGTGGCTCGCGGTGCGTTTTGTGCCCCTCGCGCCTTTCAATACCGTCTGCCTGGTCGCGGGCGTCGTCCGGGCGCCGCTGTGGACCTACGCCTGGACCACCGGTATAGGAATTCTGCCGCTCGGAGTCCTGCTCACCCTGTTCGGAAGCCGGATGGGCCAGAATGAACTTCAGTTGGAGGCCGCCTTCTGGTTGCCGAATGTACTATTCCTCGCCCTCGTACTGACGACTTGGTGGATCTTCCGCCGCCGCAACGCCCGAGCGGGATAGAAATTCTCCTGATTCTCCTGAGCCGACATCCGGTACTGTCCTACGACGATTTGCGGAGCAGCCGAACCTGATGCAAGCTATCGGCATGACGGAAAGCTTCGGACTCCCCAAGAGCCGGCGAGTAGAGCAACGCCGGTACGAAACGAGAGAGGCGGACTCCGTTTGACCTCCCGCGTAGTCCTCGCCGCAAAGAAACTGTACTCTCGGACTTACCCGGCCGATGGCCGATGGCCAGACCTGCTCGCCGTCTCCTTGCTAGTAATCCTCACCATATTCGCCGAGTGGGATCTCTTGCGGTCCGGGACCGTAGTGGGCACTGACGCCGTTACGCAGTACATCCCGTGGTACTCCTTTCTCGGTGAGCAACTGCGCTCCGGCGAGATTCCGGGTTGGAACCCGTACCAGCTCTCCGGCACCCCCTTCGCGGCCGACCCACTCTCCGGCTGGACCTACTTGCCCGCGATGTTGTTCTTTGCATTGCTGCCGCTTGCCTCCGCCGTCAAGGTTTACTTGTTCTTCCATCCTCTGCTGGCTGGTCTCAGCGCGTATGCGCTCGCACGGGGCCTCCGCGTAAACACGGCTGGCGCCCTGTTCGCAGCCGTGGCTTACGAGTATATCGGCTACATCTACGTGCGAAACACCTGTTGCTTTGCTTACGTCAGCGTTCTCGCCTGGCTGCCGATCTCTATTCTGGGCGCGGAGTTGGCGATTCGGAGTGAAAGCTGGCTGCGTCGTGGCCTGTGGTGGGCGGTATCTGGGCTGGCGATCAGCCAGATACTCGCCGCGTGGCTGGGGCAAGGCTCCTACTATTCCTTGTTTGCCCTGGGAGGCTACGTGGCGTACCGCACGCTCCTGTTCCCCCCGGATAGCATCCGAAACCTCATGCAACGGGTATCCGGGCTCTTGATCCACGGTAGCGCGGTACTGTTGTTCGGTTTCGGCCTCGCCGCCGCGGGTGTGCTACCACGGCTGGAGTACAATGCACTCTCCAACCTGGCCGGCGGCTACCCGAACGAGGATGAGGAGTTTACGGGTGGATGGTCCATAGAGGACTGGGAAAAGCTATTCGTGTCTCCCGGATTCTTCTACGCCGGAAGCGCGACGCTGGCCCTGGCGCTCGCGGCCCCGCTAGTCGCCCGCAGAGGGTATGCAGTGCCTTACTTCGTTGTCCTCGCGCTCTTCGCGCTCACCCTCTCCGGCGAGGGTTTCACACTGGTACATTCTCTGTTGTACTTGTTGCCCAGCTTCGAGAGCCTGCAACCGCACTTTCCCCAGCGCTCGTTGTTGATCTTCTATCTAGCTGCGGCAATGCTCGCCGGGGCCACAGTGAGCAGTCTGGGAAAACGCGGTAGAGAAGCTTCTTATCTGGTAGTTCTGCCCGTACTGGCTGCGATCTTCCTGATAACCAGGAGCACCGTAACCTTACCGGTCGAGGTGGAAGAAATACCTGACGACGCGGAACTTTGGGAGGAACCGCTGCCGTTCCTGCTAGAAAACGGCGTTACCCTCATGCCCGGCTCTCTTATCGTCCTTGTCTTGGCACTGGTATTCGTAACCGTCTATGCCCTGCTGCCGCACCGGTTCAGGATACTGCGCGGCCTCGCGGCCGCGTTCCTGGCTCTCGCCGTATTCACAGATCTTTACTCGGTGGGACAAACCACGATAGAAAACGAAAGCGGGGATCGACTGGTAGACCGGATGGTAAAAACGGACCTCAGTACCTACTACGACCCGACAGAAGCCACCCAACTCTTACGCCCGAACGGCGAAGAGCCATCCCGGTTTTTCGCCTACGCCCCAGGGCTACGCTACCAAAGACAATTTATGAAGCCCAGAATTCGGGCACTCGAAGCAGAGAACCGCCCAACCGCCCTGCGAATACAAAGCACCCAGATCTACCACGCAGTCCACCTAGCCCGCTACGATGCGTACCTCGAAGCCATTAACGGCGAAACGCAGAACTACCATAGCGCCAACGTACGCCTCGAAGGGCTAGATTCCCCGCTGCTGGACCTCCTCAACGCCCGCCACGTCGTTACCCCCGCCAACCTGTCCGAAGAAGATGCACAGAGCATCGAACGCCTGAAAGACACTTACTCTGCTATCTACAAAGACGACCAGGTAAAAGTGTTTAGAAACAAAGAAGCCCTGCCGCGGGCCTGGATCGTCCACTCCGCCCGACAGGCGAACCCCAAAGACATTCTGAAGCTGCTGGACTCCGGAGAAGTGGACCCCGTGGAAACCGCTCTCCTCGAAAAGGAGCCCCCACGCCTCACCCGCCCAAACGACGCTTCCGCCGACCGGGTCTCGGTCGAGTCTTACAAACCTGACGAGATAAAGCTCGACGTCTCAACGGGAGCGCGAGGCCTGCTGGTAATGAGCGAAGTTTACTATCCGGCTTGGAAGGCTTACGTTGACGGCGAGCCCGTTTCGCTCTATCGGGCCAACTACCTGTTCCGGGGTGTGCCGATTCCCCAAGGCGACCATACCGTCGAGTTACGCTACGAGTCGGCGACGCTGCGTTTGGGAACGGCAATCTCACTGTTCACCGGCCTGGTGTGCGTCTTCTTGGTGGTAGCCAATGCCGTTCATCGTTGGCGAAGGAAC
This sequence comes from Rubrobacteraceae bacterium, assembly GCA_965214475.1. Classification (GTDB taxonomy): domain Bacteria; phylum Actinomycetota; class Rubrobacteria; order Rubrobacterales; family Rubrobacteraceae; genus SIRX01. The sequence goes on from OZ243953.1 coordinate 2,589,704, forward strand.
CCGGACGTTAGAGGATGATGAAATCGGGGTGACGAACGGGTGGCGAGGTTCCGAGTCGGCACGGTTTCGTCACGGTAGCCGGGCGAAGTATAAACTCCGGGTTTGTGCATCCTAGAGGTTTCTTCGGCTGGCTTGGGTGGTTCCTCGCCAGGTTTCGCTATGTAGTCGTGCTGTTCTGGGCGGGAATGGCGCTCGCCGCTTATCTCTACCTGCCGCCGCTGGAGGGCAACACGACCGGGAGTCTCTCGGACCTGGTGCCGGAATCATCCCCGGCGTCCCAGGCCGAGCAGTCGCAACTCGGGACAGATCTTGCCGGTCCGGTCGAGCCGCCGGCGATCCTGGTCTACTCGAATCCTCAAGGGTTCACCCAGGCGGATCTTCGGGAGATGAGGACCGGCCTCCGGTATCTGAACGGCCCCAGACAACCTTATCGGGTAGAGAATGGGGTGCCGCTAGCGATCCGCAACGAAAAAGACCCGACCAGGATAGGCTCCGGTTTGCTGGGACAAAGGGTGTTGCCCGTCCTGTTAACCTTCGAGACCGGGGCGAGCCCCACCGGGATGTCGACCGGTGTCCAAGAAACCAGAGAGGTCTTGAGTCAGGGAACGCTGGAGGTGGAGGTCACCGGCGTGTTGCCGGTTCAGGCCGACACAAACAACCTCATCCAGGAGAACCTGGGACTGGTAACGGTCGCCACGGCGCTCGCCATCTTCCTCATCGTGGCGCTCACCTACCGGAGCCTCGTAGCTCCGTTGGTGCCGCTCGCCAGCATCGGGCTCTCGGCGTTCTTGACGCTGCGTGTTCTGGGTTGGCTCGCGGTCCAACAGGGGATAACCGTGCCATCGCAGGTCGAACCCATAATCATCGTCCTGCTTTTTGGTGTCGGGACGGACTACGCATTGTTCTTGCTCTCCCGCACTCGGCAGGCGCTCGGGGAGGGGAACGGGCGCGTCGAAGCTGCCCGCGTCGGAGTGGAGCGGGTCGGCGGGGTCCTGCTCTCTTCGGCGGCGGTCCTGGTTGCCGCCTTCATACTCCTCATCTTTGCCCAACTCGGCCTCTACCGGGCCCTCGGACCGGGACTGGCTTTCGCCCTCCTCCTGGTATTCATCGTCACCCTGACCCTCGTCCCGGCGCTGCTGGCTATCCTGGGGTCGGCGGCCTTCGGGAGGAGTGCGCTGGCTCCGCGGTCCCGAATGGCCTACGTCTCGTTGTTGCGACGTCCGGGTTTGGTCGCCGGGGTTCTAGTCGTTACATTGATGGTTGTGGCTTCTGGCATGTTCGGCCTCCGGGTAGGCTTTGACCTGTTGGCGAACCTTCCCGAAGACGCCCCGGCCGCCCAGGGCTACGAGGACTTAACCCGGGAGTTCCCCGGAGGTTTGCTCTCGCCGGTCAACGTGGTGGTGGAGGGCGAAGACCTGGACGATAAGCAAGATGAGCTATTGCAATTGCAGCAGGAGATGCAGACCGAACTGCTACGCTCCGGCGAGCTCGCGACCGCCGTTCTCGGACCCCAGTATGACGGCCGGATCCCCGGCATAGATTTCGTCGCCCAGGACGGCTCGGCGGCCCGTATTCTGCTCGTCGTCTACGGCGCGCCTTACTCACCGGTGGCCCTGGATCAGGCCGGGAGCCTCCAACAAGAGCTTCCGTCGCTCCTCGACCGGGCAGGCCTGGAAGAGGCTACGGGAGTCGTTGGGGGACAGACGGCACTCGCCGCGGCGGCCCGGGATACCTCGGAGGCGGATCTCAAGAAGCTCGCCCCGATGGTCTTCGCAGCGGTATTCGTCGTCCTCGCACTGCTCTTGCGTACCCCCGTCGCCCCACTGTATCTGCTAGGCGCCACGGCCCTGAGCTTCGCCGCCACCATAGGCGTCTCGACCGTGCTCTTTCAAAACATCCTCGGCCACGGCGGGGTCGTCTACTACGTGCCCTTCGCGCTTTTCCTACTCCTCGTCGCCCTGGGCAGCGACTACAATATCTTCATCATGGCCGCAATTCGTGAGGAGGCCGAGACGAAGCCTCTGCGCGAGGCCGTCACGGCCGCCCTGGCGAACACCGGGCCCACCATCAGCGCCGCCGGAGTCGTGCTCGCGGGATCCTTCTTCCTGTTGACGCTCATACCGCTGCGGGACTTCTTCCAGATCGGGTTGGCAATGGCCTTCGGAATACTGTTGGACGCGTTCGTGATCCGGACGCTCCTCGTCCCCTCCCTTGCCCTCCTCGCCGGTCCCCGCGGCTTCTGGCCTAGAAAAGTAAAACCGTGAGCGCAAAAAGGGCCGGAACAAAAATATCCCGGCGCCGATTCATAAAAGGGGCGACAGCTTTGGCCGCCGCAACAACCGCGCCAGCCTGGCTTCTCTCTTGCTCAGGCCCCCAGGCGGACCGTCGTCCCGAGCACGTGATCCTGGTGGACTGGGACGGCTTCGACCCAGCTTACCTCAACCTCGCACCAACCCCCAACCTGGATGACCTGACGAGCCGGGGCAGCCTCTCGGCCGCCCGGGCCACTTTCCCAACCCTCTCCAACCCCTCACGGGCCTCTATCGCAACCGGCGCCTACCCTGAAGTCCACGGCAACGCCGCCTACTACCTAAACGATCAGACCGGCCGGGTCGTCGGCGAGGAGCGAACACTACGAGCGGAGACAGTAGCCGAAGCGCTCGTAGAAGAGGGTAAGACCATCGCATCAATACAATGGTACACAGTAGAAGGACACGGCGCGGAGTTTGGGGAGTCGGATCGGCTTTACGTCGAGCCCGGCGGTCTTTTCGCCGCCCGCGTGGACGCGGCTACAGACATACTGGAGGGGCGCCCCGTAGATTCGGGTGGCCGGGAAGTAGAAGTATCGAAAATCCCGGATTTTCTGGCCGTCTACGGATCGGACCTGGACGACGCCGGGCATGCGGAAGGGCCGGACGGCCCGAATATAGCGCCTCTTCTGGCGGAGATGGACCGCCAACTCGGTCGCCTCATACAAACTACCAGGGACGTTGGTATCTACGACCGCACGACGTTTATAGTAACCGGCGACCACGGAATGACAGAATGGTCACGAGACCTTACCCAGGAACTTCTCACCGCTATCGCCGACGCCGGATACGTCCCGGAGATCGCTACCCCCGGCAACGCGCCAGATCCCACGGCCGAAGTGGTGATCGTGCCCGGAGCCGTGAGGATCGCCAACTTGTTCCTACGCGATGGAGCAGAGGTCTCTCAGGGGAGACAGGAGATAAAAGACGCCCTCCAAGAAACACCGCACGTGGCGAACGTTCTCGACGAAGATGACCTCGAAGAGCTACGTGCCGGTCAGAAGATAGGCGAGCTTGTCGTCGAGGCCGAAGCGCCGTGGGGATTCGTTCCCCCGAGAAAGGCCGGTGGCGGAACCGGAGGGGCCCACGGGAGTGCGGAAGAGATAGAGGTGCCGCTACTTCTTTCGGGGGCGGGCATTCGTCGGGATGCGGCGCCGAGGAACCCACGGCTAGTGGACGTGGCCCCGACTATCTGCGACCTGTTGGGCGTGCGACCGCCGAAGGACGCCCAGGGTAGGGTTCTCTCCGAGTCGATCGGTTTTTGAGTCGGAGTCAGGGGTCTCAGTCGGCCGGCCGGACGTAGTAGCCCTTATCGTTGATCGGGCCGAAGAGAAAGCCCATGTAGGTGGAGCCTTGCATGGTGTTGAAGATCAGGGCCGCGCCGTTGTAGTCGAGTACGGTCTCCGTATCGGTAAACTCGGCGGTGACGGCGTCGTATTCGGCGTAGCGGGCTTTCAGGTCCTGGGCTATGAGTTCGTAGTCGGCCTTGCTCCTGGCGCGGGTGTCCACGAGAAGTCGGGCGGCGCGCACATCTTCTTCCCGGACTATGCTTTCCTCCAGAACTTCGTACCGGGGCGTCGACGCCGGACGCTCGAAACTGCCTATTCGGGTTACCGTAGGGGAGGTCGACGGAGGCTGTGCTTTCTCCGGCATCCTGACGGCAACGGGCGCGGGTCCCAGCTCTGGCATCCGAAGCGTGTGTACCGGCTCGCTGGTTCGCCAGACGGCGAATGCTGCGACGGCGGCTATAAGAGTTAGGGCCAGGATCGCTGCGCGAAGCAAAAGAGCCTCCTTTCTTACAAGCAGTATATCTTCCGGTGTGAGAGCTTGATTCCGTGATTAGTGTCACCGGGAGCTGCTGAGACTGACTGGATGGGCCGGTCAAAATTGCGTGGTGTAATAGAATAATAGGGTTGTCAAATTGCACGTTCAAGGAGAGTGTTTGATGCCTGAGAGAACTTACGATGTAGCCGTGATCGGGTCCGGCCCGGCGGGATATACGGCGGCCCTGTACGCCTCGCGGGCGAACCTCGACGTGGTGGTCTTCCAGGGCTTTGAGATGGGCGGACAGCTCATGCTCACCTCCGACGTAGAGAACTACCCCGGGTATAAAGACGGCGTCATGGGACCGGACATGATGGACGACTTCGAGGCCCAGGCCGCCCGCTTCGGCGCCGAGATGCGCCCGGACAACGTGGAGCGGGTGGACTTCTCCGAACGTCCGTTCCCCCTGTGGCCCGAGGGCGAAGAAAAGCCTGTGCTGGCGAACTCGGTCGTTATAGCCACCGGGGCGAAGGCCAAGTGGCTCGGGCTCGAAGGCGAGCAGCGCTTGATGGGCCGCGGTGTTAGCGGTTGCGCGACGTGCGACGGATTCTTCTTCAAGAACAAGCGGGTCGCGGTCGTCGGTGGGGGAGATACGGCGATGGAAGAGGCCAGCTTCCTCTCCAAATATGCCAGCGAGGTGGTGCTAATTCACCGGCGCGAGACCTTCCGGGCGTCCAAGATCATGCTGGACCGGGCGCGGAAGAACGAGAAGATCACCTTCCTCACCGATACGGTTATAGAAGAGATCCTGGGCGAAGACTCTGTTGAGGGTATCCGGGTAAAGAATGTCAACACCGGTGAGTCAGAGACCCTGGAGATGGATGGATTCTTCGCGGCTATCGGCCACGAGCCGGCCACAAAATTGTTCAAGGGCCAGATCGAGATGGATGAGAGCGGCTACATACTCCAGCACGAGCACACTATGACCAGCGTGCCGGGCGTGTTCGCAGCGGGCGACGTCTCCGACACGCGCTACCGGCAGGCCGTAACCGCCGCCGGCGACGGCTGCATGTCGGCAATCGACGCCGAGCGGTGGCTGGAAGAGCGGGGCGAGGCCGAAGACGCCGAAGACCCCGGTGTGTGGACGGCTGAGAAGGATGAAGAGCCCAACTCTTTGGAAGAAGAAGGCGCCGCCTAGAAGCCGCCTGTAAACAGCAAGTTCGAAGCTCCCGGTGAATTCGCCGGGGGCTTTTTATTGTGAGGAGAGCCGTAACCCCACGACGCCGGCTACGATCAGGGCTATGGAGATCACCCGGAACACGTCTCCGGACTCCCTGAGAAGCAAGATCCCCAAGACCGCGGTTCCCGCCGCCCCGATGCCGGTCCACACAGCGTAGGCCGTCCCAACGGGCAGGGTCTTCATCGCCACCGACAGCAGATAGAAGCTGATGCCACCCGAAGCGGCCATCCCCAGTGTAGGCCACAACCTGGTAAAGCCTTCCGAATACTTCAGACCTAGCGCGAAACCTATCTCGAAGAGGCCCGCGACGATCAAGAATATCCAGGCCACGTTCTACTTTCCTTCTTTTAGATACTTCTCGAACTCGTCCCACGGCAGGCAGTTGACGACGTTTTGCTTGCCGATCCAGGCCCGCCGCGCCTGAGAGATCCCGAACCGCATCATGCCTAAAGCGCTCTCGTCGTGGGCGTCGGTATCTATGGTGAGGCTAACTCCGGCACGCAGCGCTTCCCGGAGGTATGGAACCGAGAGGTCCAACCGATCCACGTACGAGTTCAGCTCTAGGGCGGTGTTCGTGGCGGCGGCTTCTTCGATGAGGCGAGAGACGTTGACGGCATAGGGCTCGCGGCGGTTCAGGATGCGACCGGTCGGGTGGGCGATGGTGCGGACGTAGGGGTTATTGATGGCCCGGACCATGCGGTCCGTCATGACGTCTTCTTCGAGGTTGAAGGCGGTGTGTACGGATGCAACCACGAAGTCCAGTTCCGCAAGCAGGGCGTCCTCGTAGTCCATCGTACCGTCCTTGAGGATGTCCACCTCCGAGCCACAGAGCAGGTGTATTTCATCGTACTCATTGTCGGCCTTGCGAACGGCCTCTATCTTCTCTTTCAGACGTTCGGGGGAGAGGCCGTTTGCCACCTTCAAGGACTGCGAGTGGTCGCAGAAGATGAGATATTCGTAGTTGCGTTCTATGGCGGCTTCGGCCATGCTCTCTATGGTGCCTTTGCCGTCGGAGTAGTTGGTGTGGACGTGCAGGTCGCCGCGAATATCACCGACCTCGATCAGGTCGGGAAGTTCGTCTTTCTCCGCCGCTTGGATCTCACCCCAATCCTCCCGCAACTCCGGCGGGATGTAGACGAGACCGAGTTTCTCGAAAAGCTCTTCTTCGGAAGCCACGGGCTTGTAGTCCTTCGTACCGGACTCTGCCAGCCCATACTCGGAGATGCTGATGCCCATCTTTACCGCCCGCTCACGCAGCACGACGTTGTGGGCCTGGCTGCCGGTGAAGTGGTGCAACAACGAACCGAAAGCCTCCGGCGCAACGATGCGGAGGTCCACGTCGATTTCACCGGTCTTTATGGAGACCTTCGTGTCGCCGTGCGCAACGATCTCAGAGACGAACTCCGCCTCCGCGAAGGCTGCGGCTAAAGCGTGAGGGTCCGTACTGACGGCGACGATGTCCAGATCCCCGATGGTCTCCTTTTTGCGTCGCAGGGAGCCCGCCACCTCGGCCCGATCCGTCGCTGGATGCGAGCGCACGAAGGCCAGCAGATTTTCTCCGAGTGCCGTGGCGTCGTCGAGGAGCATCCGGCGCTCCTGGGAGTTGTATGTCTTGGCGGCCTCTATCATCCGCCCGGCGCTCTTCTTGCCGAATCCCTTGAGGCCAGAGATCCGGGCTTCATCCGTCTCCGCCAGCTTTTCAACGGTCGTAATGTCCAGTTCGTTCCAGAGTCGGCCCGCGGTTCGCGGCCCGACGTTCTGCAGTCGGGTCATCTCCACCAGACCGGCCGGGACCTCCTCCAAAAGATCTACGAGTATCTGCGGCGGTGACTGATTTTCTGCGAGAACGCGGATAACCTCGGCTGTCGTACCTCCGACGTGGGGTAGATCCTTTATGTCCTCCATATCGGCCACAGGCCGGCCTGCGGCGGCGACGGATTCGGCGGCCCGCTGGTAGGCGAGCACCCGATAGTGCTCTTCGCCCTTTATCTCCATGAGTGTCACGATGGTTTCCAGGGCGTGGGCGATGTCACCGTTCTGCAGCTTCAAGGATATCCTTCCAGTCTACGGCAGCCGTTGGAGATTATACGCGCCGTACCAAAACCTGACCGTTAGAGCCCAAGCTTTTTAGCGTATACGGATAGCAGTTCTGCAAGCTCTTGCCTTTGCTTTTCCGTCAAGCCGGTCAGAAGCTCGTCTTCTAGCTCTACGTGGGCCAGAATTGCTTCGTCTATAAGGTGTTTGCCTTCCGGTGTCAGACTGACGAGCGTGCCGCGCCGATCTTCGGGGTCAGGCAAACGCTCTACGAGGCCGCGTTTTTCGAGCAAGTCTATCCGGTGCGTAGTCGCACCCGAGGACAACATCATCTCGCTTTGAAGTTGATTGGGGTTAAGGGTGAAGGGTTCGCCACTGCGACGTAACGTTGCCAGGAGATCAAAGGTGCCGCCTAACAAGCCGTAACGTTTGAAGTTGGTTTCCAATCTCTGCTGTGCGTACTTGTTCAAGCGAAGCATCCGCCCGAAAACACCCATCGGAGAGGGGTCAATATCAGGGCGTTCTTTTCGCCACTGCGAGAGGATAACTTCTACGTGATCTTTAGCCATAAGTCCCAACTACTCTACCACCAAAAGATGCTTGACATAAAGCTTTATATAAAGTATCTTTATGTTAAGCAATAGAGGCTTAGATTTTCTGCACAAGGAGAAAGAGTTATTCAGGATATGCTTTCAGGCTCATTGGCACGTCGCAAATGGGTGATGCCGCTCGCTCTCCTTTTGGTAACGGGCACGCTTATCGGCATCTCGACCAACCTTGCCAAGTTGGCTGCAAACGCTGACCTCGCTCCTCTTTCCTTCCTTACCTGGTCCGTTGCCGGGGCTGCGGTCGTCCTCGCCGGTGTTCAAGCTGCCCGCCGGAGGCTTACACGTCTCAAACCCCAGGCTGTAGAGTATTTTCTGGTGGCGGGCTTGGTCACTGTCGCCTCCCCCAACCTTATTTTCGTTGCGGCCGTTTCCCGTGTTGGGGCCGGGTTTGTTGCACTCGCTATCGTGTTTCCGCCACTATTCACTTATGTTGGCGCGCTTCTGCTCGGTATGGAGCGGTTTCAGGCCAGCCGTGCGGCGGGTGTCGCACTCGCGCTAGGAGGAGCCGCCGTGCTAGCCTACTTCAAGCTCTCCGCGCCGGAAGCCGATACTTTCTGGATTATCGCGACGTTGTGCGGTGCGATCCTGTTGGCGGTTGGCAACATATACCGGACGGCCCGCTGGCCGAAGGGGACAGACCCGGACGAGCTCGCCCCCGGCATGCTCGCCGCGTCTGCCCTCATGCTGTTCGCGGTGGGCGTGGTTGCTAAGATCTCTCCAGGTACTCCTTCGGACTTCTCACTCGTCGTACCGGTGGATCGAATTGGGCCTGTACTAATCATTCTCGCGCAGGTTGCGACGTTCTCGATGCAGTTTCTGCTGCTATTTATGCTGCAGCAGCGCGGGGGACCAGTCTACTTGAGTCTTCTGGGCTCAGTCGGAGCCGTTGCGGGCGTCCCAATTGCTGTTCTCATGCTCGGAGAGGCCATACCGCAGGGAATCGTCTTTGGCGGCGCGCTCCTCGCATTCGGTATAGCCCTCCTGACGTTCGGCCGCGCCAAAGCCACTTAGGCCCCGGTTCTTTCGGTTAGAGAGCAGCACCTACGAATTCAGGCCGGTAGCGACATAATAACAGCGTGCCGCGAGAGGTCACGGCTATTGGTCCGGGAAAAGAAGGAGCGTCTAACCTATAAAACTGTTCTGCCGGAGCCACTGCTCTGCCACGTTCGCGGGGGACTTGCCATCGGTGTCTACCTGCGAGTTCAACTGCAGCAACTCTCCGGTAGTTAGCTCCTCAGAGATTGGGGCAAACAACTCTTCTAGTTCCGGGTATTCCTGCAGCAGCTCATCGGTCATGATTATTGCCGGGTTGTAGACGGCGAAAAAGTTCTCATCGTCTTCGAGGAGTCGCAGGTTCTCTTCCTCGATTAGCGGGCTGGTCGTGAAGACCACGCCGAAGTTGCAACGCTTGCCCTCCGACACGTTCTGGTAGACCGAGTCGAGCGGAACCACCGTCTGGCTGTCTTCAGGGTATTCGAAGTCGTAAGCTTCTTCCAGTCCCGGCAGTCCGTCCGAACGACTGCTGAAGTCGTTCTCGTCACCGTAGCAGAGCGAGGCTTTTTCCGGGCTCTCCTGAGACAGGCGGGCGAGGTCCGAGATGTTCTGGACACCAGTTTCGTCGAGGGTGTTCTGACTCGCGGCGATGGCGTAGGTATTGTTGCCGGGGGCCGGCTTTAGCCACTCGATGTTGTTCTCTTCGAGGTCTTGCTCGGCGACGGCCTGGTATTGCTCTTGGGGGTCTGAGATGGGGTCCGGGTTCCCCAGATGCACCAGCCAGCCCGTTGCGGTGTATTCCCAGTACATGTTTATGTCGTTGTTGGTCAGGGCCTGACGGACCTCCTCGTTGCCGCCGATCCCGATCCGGGCGGTCACGTCGGCCCCAGCGGCTTCGAGCGCCTGCACGGCGATCTCGCCCAGTATCCGCTGCTCCGTGAAGTCCTTTGACCCGACGGTGAACCGGGCGGAGTCTTGCGGCCCGCTGAGGTCGAACTCTTCCGCGATACTCCCGCCACTGGAACTGCCGGATCCGGAGGAACCCTGCCCACCACAGCCCGCAACCAGCACCAGGGCGAGGAAGAGCGTCGCTACTGCCGGAAAAATTCTCCGCACGTCCACCATCACTTGTTAGAGGCCGGCGCGGGCTTGCCTACGGGACCTCCTGCCGCGCTACCCCGCCGCTCCGCCGAGGGTTCTCGGACCTCTTCGGAGAGCGACTTGTACAGGGAGAAGCAGATGCCGAACATGATTATGGTGAACGGAACCGCGGCGGTGATGGTCGCCGTCTGGAGTGCGCCCAAGCCACCGGTCAGCAGCAGGATCGCCGCGAACGAAGCTATAACGACGCCCCAGGTCAGCTTGACCGCCGCAGCGGGGTTAACGGCGCCGTCCGTGGACATGCTGCTCAGGACAAAGGTCGCCGAGTCTGCTGAGGTGATGAAAAAGATGCTGACCAATACGAGAGCCAGAATGGACGTTACGCCTCCCAGCGGAAATGCCGTGAGGGTGTCGAAGAGGGATTTGGGCAGGTCGCTGGCGGCCGTCTTAGCGATGTTTCCGCCCTGATAGAGGTCCAGATAGAGGGCCGAGCCTCCGAAAACCGTAAACCACAGAAAGCTAAAAGCCACCGGGGCGAAGAGCACGCCGAAGACGAACTCCCGGATCGTGCGTCCCCGCGATATGCGGGCGATAAACGTCCCGACAAACGGCGCCCAGGAGACCCACCACGCCCAGTAGAACAAGGTCCAACTCTGGGCCCACTCGCTATCTGTAAACGCACCGGCCCGAAAACTCATCTGGGCGAATGCGCCCAGATACTGGCCGATAGATTGGGTAAACGTATTGAGCAGAAAAACCGTCGGGCCTGCAAAGAGGATAAAGAAGAGCAGGACCACGGCTATCACCATGTTCGTCAGGCTGAGGTAGAGAATGCCTTTCCCGATGCCGGTAGCTGCCGAGATCATAAACGCAACCGTTAGAACGGCGATGATGATCACCTGCACGGTGACGTTGCTCGGAATACTATCGAACACGTAGCTCAGGCCGCCGTTGAGCTGCAGGGCCCCGACCCCGAGCGCCGTTGCAACACCGAAGAGCACGGCGAAGATCGCGAATATATCCACCGCTTTTCCGATAGGTCCGTCTACCCGGTCTCCGAGTATAGGCCGGAGCGTCGCGCTGATGAGGTTCCCGCCGCCCTTGCGAAAGTTGAAGTAGGCGATCGCCATGGCAACCACGCCGTACACCGCCCACGGATGCAGCCCCCAATGGAAGAACGTGTACTGCAAGCTGAGCTCAGCCGCCTCGGTCGTCTCGGCTTTCGCCATCCCGTAGGGTGGCGTACCGAAGTGCGACGCGGGCTCCGCCACTCCCCAGAAAAGAAAGCTCAACCCCACCCCGGCGGCGAACAGCATGGAGAGCCAACCCGCAGTGGAGAACTCCGGCTCATCCTCGTCTTTACCGAGTTTTATCCGACCGTAGCGACTGAAAGCCAGGTACACTACGAACACCAGAAACCCAGAAACCGACAGCAGATAAACCCACCCGAAAGTAGAGATCACATAATTCAAGACCGCCGTGAACGTGCTCGAGAGGTTGTCTGTAAAGAGCACCCCCCACAGGACGAACAATATCGATAGGACAACCGAAATTACGAACACCGGACCTACCTGAGACCTGATCCTCTGCACCATCTACAATCCCCTTCGTCGACTACTTCATGTCAAGCAAGAAAATAACTTTCACGACCGGACCGATGAGAAGAGATACCTGACCAACCTACCGCAACCAGGAACTCTCCCTAAACATTCCGCCAACCATCTTGAGAAGCATTCTCTAACCCTGTATGTAGTTTCCAGCTACCATACACTACCCGGGCGTCTATAAAAGAGATATATCTAAAGATTTGTTTAAGTTTTGTTAAGATCAGGGGGAGAGAATCTTCGGCCCCACCTCCTGAAATGCGGGAGCGAGGCGGAGATTGCGCACGGTTGGGGAGAGTCCTATACACTTCTTGGTGGAGCTTGGATCTCCGTCGTGCCCTTGTGTTTTGTAGGAGTTCTGCCCGAGCGACTCGCGTAGGGTGGAGAAAGGAAACGAGATGGAAATGTTGCCCAAGAGGATACTGCTCGCTGCGGACGGCTCCGACGACTCGAAGCTAGCGTTGCAGATGGCGGCCAGTATGGCAAGCGGACTCGGGTCCGAGTTGCACGTAGTTTACGTGGCGCTGATCTCTCCGTGGGTTTTGGGGAGCAAGCTGTCGGATACCGAGTACGAGAGGCTCCGTTCGGAGCAGCAAAGTATCTTGGATGCCCTGATCTCGCAGGTCGAGGGCCTGGACGTAGAAGTTACCGAGTCCCACTTCCGGGTCGGACAGCGGGCGGACGATGAGATCATACAACTAAGTGAGGATTTGGAGGTAGACCTGATCGTGGTGGGGAGCAAGGGCAGGGGCACCTTTAAGCGTGCCTTGATGGGCAGTGACGCCGAGAGCGTCGTCCGCTACTCTCGACATCCGGTCATGGTGGTGCGCGGCTGATAGCCGAAGGCGATTGTGGGCCCGGCAAGCAGACCTCGCCATCAATTGCCCAGCATGTAGCTGTAATAGCGGTGAGAAGAATCTAATGGTGAAATTGCGAATTCCTCGTTAGCCATAGGTGTCATGCGTCGTCGAAGCCGCGAAAAAGAGGAATTCTCTACCGGCGCTCTACCAAAAACATACGAAGGCTACCGTGTAAGTTGAGGAATATGAGAAATAGGGTGAGAATGACCTCCAGGCCGAGCGCCTGCCAGTGAGTGCCGGAGGGCACGGTGGCGCCGAGGCTCGCCACATTGCCGAAAAGGATCAGATACGCGGCGTTGGCTGCACGGGCACCGAAGAGTTGGGCGAGGGCGAACTTACGAAACCTCGGCTACGAAACTTCGGCGGGCCTGGGGGTACCGCCGGCCGCGAGCTGTTCGGCGAACTCGTCGGGCAACTCGCTCTCCCGGATGCCCTCTATCGTCCTGTCGAGGTCGTACTCGATCCGCACGAACTCCGCGGAGAAATCATCCTCCCCGGCCTCGACGAGGACGTAGCAGGACCTGGGGTCTCCATCTTTGGGTTTGCCGACAGAGCCAGTATTTACGAAACGGACGCCTTCCACCTCCCGCGTCCAGGGCTTGTGGGTGTGGCCGAAGGCGATGAGGTCCCCTTCTTTAAGGCCCGCGCTATTCGCCATCTTGGTGCAGAAGGAGTCGGGTCGGTCCTCGGTCCAGTAGAGCGTGTTCAGCGTCGGGGTGCCGTGAACGAGCACCACCTCGGGCTTCGACTTGTGGCCGCCGCGGACCCTGAGATCCAGCCTAAACGGTAGCTCACCGAGAAAACGCTTTGTCTCACCCGAGACATGTTCCCTGGTCCAGTCGTAGCTGAGGTGCGAGAGCTCTTCCTGGTGAGGGGTGTCGGCCTTGCAGCCGCAGTGGTCGTAGTCGGTAGCCACCGTGGAATCGTAGTTGCCCGCTATTCCGGGTATTCCGCGCTCCCGGATGAGGGCTGCAACCTCGTTGGGCCACGGCGCGTAGCCTACCAGGTCTCCTAGATGGTAGATGGCGTCCACGTCGTCTCTGCCGTCTATATCTTCTAGCACAGCCTGAAGTGCGGGCAGGTTCGAATGGATGTCCGAGATCAAGGCATACTTCATGTGTACCTCCAGATGTTCTGCAAACAACGCATCAAGATCACTTTATACGCTTTAAGGGGAGCCTGGGTTAAACGCCGGTTAAATCCTGGAGCTGACGCCGGTTTCTGCCAATGTGGTTCCAAGATGTGCCGCTGTTTCGCCCAGCAGGTCGCGGGCTGCCTCGTGGTTCAAGGAGTAGAAGCTCCATTTGCCGCGCTTTTCTTCCCGGACGAGTCCTGCGTCCTTGAGTTTGCGGAGATGGTAGGAGACCTTCGACTGGCCCATGCCGAAGTATTGTTCGAACTCGCAGACGCAGATTCCCGCGTCCTGGTCTTCGGCCGGGACGCCCCAGTTGGGCAGGTCGCAGCAGCCGCGTCCTCCGGCCATCATGCCGAGCATCCTGACTCGTATGGGGTCTGAGAGGGCGCTCCCGAGCGCTACGAGCTTCTCCACCTGCTCCTCGGTCCCGGCGCCGCCTGGGGCCGTGGTGGCCCGCTGGTTGTTCCCAACGACCTCTATCCTTTGCTTCGTCACTTGCTACCTGTCTTCGGGTTTGGTGGCCCGGATGAAGGCGCTGGCGGCCGGGATTTTCCGGAGCGCCGCGCGCTTCTGATCCGTGTCTAGGCCGTCTATGGCTGCTGGATCATAAGTGGTGGTCACTTCCACGGAGACGTCTTCGAAGCCGGCTCCTTCGAGAAGCGCCTCATACTCGTTCTTTCCGAGGGCGCCGGCGACGCAACCCGTCCACAGCCCCACCGTCTGAAGCACCTCTTCAGGAAGTTCGCTTTTGTCGCCGAGAAAGACCACGTCCGAGACGGCGAACCGGCCTCCGGGCTTCAAGACTCTGAAGGCCTCATGGATAACCCGCTCCTTCTCAGTAGAGAGGTTTATGACGCAGTTGGAGATCACGACATTCACGTGAGAGTCCGGCAACGGGACCTCCTCGATCTGGCCCTTCAAAAACTCGACGTTCTCGACCCCGGCCTTCTTCTGGTTCTCACGCGCCAGCGCGAGCATCTCGTCGGTCATGTCCAGTCCGTAAGCCTTTCCGCCCGGAGCCACCCGCCGGGCCGAGAGCAACACGTCTATCCCGCCGCCACTCCCAAGGTCAAGCACCACCTCGCCCGCAGAGAGCGTCGCCAGAGCCGTAGGGTTGCCGCATCCCAAGGAAGCGCCCACGGCCTCCTCGGGCAACTCCTCGACTTCCTCTGCCGAATAGCTGCCACTTGAGAGGTCGGAGATCCTAACGGCTGTCTCTGTCTTCACGGTATCTCCGCAACCGCAAGAAGAGCCGCAACAGGAATCCTCATCTCCACTGACTCTGGCAACCGCCAACTCCGCGTACTTCTTCCTGACCTGCTCTCTCATGCCTTCGGCCACGACGTAAACCTCCTGCGCATCAACGCATCAATATTATTTGATTCAAGAGTATAGTCTCCTGGTATCTGGTGTCAAGGAGCACCGGAGGACGAAATAGACAATATGCCACGTGCAGGTTTCTCGGCTACCCCTGGCTACCATCTTCGGGGCGTCGGGGTGTTTACCATCGTTTACGAATATTTGGGCTGAGGCTCGGCTAGAATACGATGATGGATATCTTGCAACTAATTTTGCTGGTGGTGATCGGGGTCGTCGGGGGGGTGCTTTCCGGGCTCGTGGGGGTCGGGGGCGGCATCATTTTCGTGCCGGGTCTCATCTTCGCCGGGGGATGGCCGATACAGGAGGCGGTGGCGGCGAGCCTGGTGATCATTATTTTCAGTGCGCTCTCCGGTACTATCCGCAACTCCGGCAGCGAAGACCCCGTGGACTGGCGCATGGCGGGCCTGCTCTCCCTGACGGTAGCGCCTTCTTCCCTGATCGGGGTTTACATCAGCAAGATCTCTCCGGAGACATTCGTGCAGATTTCCTTCGCCATACTCCTTCTAGCCTTGGCCTATCCTACGGCCCGCGGCGGCGGCTCGGCGATAGCCACTACTGGAAAGAAGCTGCCCTTGCCGGTGGTCTTGGTGGCCGGTGTCGGCGTCGGTACGCTCTCGGGGCTTCTCGGGATCGGGGGCGGGGTGATGCTGGTGCCGCTATTGGTGTTGGGTTTCGGGGTGGATGTGAAACCCGCCGTTTCCACCAGCCTGGCGGTGGTACTGGCGACGGCATCCATAGGGGCCGCCGGCTACCTGCTTACGGGGTTCGACCGCGTGTTCGGGTTGCCGCCCCTGGTGGTTGGCGCCATCGTCGGGGCCTGGCTCGGCGTGCGAGTCCGGGACTGGCTGCCGGAGGACAAGCTCCGGATGGGCTTCGGCGTGTTTATGGTGGTCGTGGCTATCCGTATCGGGGGACAGGCGCTCGGGATTTTCTAGTGGCACGAGTCATTCTCGCGGGGTTTATCGTCCCTGTGTATCGTAGAGTGCGGTATTCTTAGCAGCGATGTCCGAAGACAAGTCAAGCGATCAGCAATTCCAGACCACGAGCGAGCCGGATCAGGGACAGCCCGCACCGTCTAAAAAAAGCGGCGGCAGCGGTTGGATGGAGTTTCCCATCATACTCATCGTCGCGTTCGCGCTGGTCTTTCTCGTCGTCCGGCCTTACGTCGTGGAGGCTTTCTACATTCCTTCGGAGAGCATGGTTCCGACCCTGGAGGTGGGGGACCGGGTGCTGGTGAACAAGTTTATCTACCGTTTCACCGAGCCCGAACGGCGAGAGGTCGTAGTGTTCAAGACTCCAGAGGGAATCAACAACGCCGTAGATGGAAATCCAATAGCGCGGCTCGTCGGCTGGTTCCAGGGCAAAAGGGACGAGCGGCAAGACCTGATCAAACGCGTTGTCGGCCTCCCGAACGACACTATCGCCGTCCGTAATGGCAACCTCTTCGTGAACGGCGAGAAACAGAACGAAGCCTACCTGAACGATGAACTTCCCGACCAGAGCTTCTTCCAGAAGACGACGGTTCCGCAAGGCAAGGTCTTTGTGATGGGCGACAACCGCACCAATTCCCGCGACTCCCGCTTTATAGGACCCATCCCCAAGGAAAACATAGAGGGCGAAGCATTTCTCCGTTTCTGGCCGCCGGGCCGGCTAGGGACGTTGTAGGTTGTCCGTGCGAGATTCTGACAACAACCGCGGGTCCAGGGCCATCCGTTCTCTCGTCGAGTTCGTCGTCGTATTGGCGATAGCTTTCGCGTTGGTTTTCGGCTTCGTGAAGCCGGTGGTCGCCGACTCGTTCTACGTGGATTCGGGGAGCATGGAGCCCACGCTTCATGGTTGCAAAGGTTGCAACAACGACCGAGTCCTGGTCAACAAGCTGGCCTACGGTCTCTCCGACGTCGAGCGTGGAGACATCGTGTTGTTTGATAGTCCCCTAGTGGTGGGCGATGTGCTAATAAAGCGCGTTGTCGGTCTGCCGGGAGACACCCTGGAGATTCGCAATGGAAAACTTTACCTCAACGGCGAGCCGCAGAAAGAACCTTACCTCCATCCGGATGCCCGGTACTCGCCGCCTTTCGGTCCGGTGACGGTTCCCGAAGGACACTTCTTCGCGATGGGCGACAATCGTACGGGTTCGACCGACTCTCGTTCTTACGGTCCCGTACCGGAAGAAAACCTGATCGGGGAGGCCGAGGTTCGCTTCTGGCCGCCGGGGCGCGTAAGCCTGTTTTAGAAACATCACCTCCAACAGCCTCCGGGCAATGAGAGCCTGCATCCCCTTCTCGTAGAAAAATCAACTCCTGGTTACCTATGTGAATCGATTAACTGGTATTGGAAACTGCAGTATATATGCACTTGACACATATATGTATCGTGTTAACCTGGGTTCGTTGGCAAGTTACTATCTCTATGGAGGGGATATGATGAAGCATTTATTGAAGGTGTTTGTGGTTGCGGGCGTGATGGCTTTTGCATTGGGGGCGGCTCCCCAGGATGCTCAGGCTGAACCGGTAATGACGAGTTGGTACGGTCCCGGACTTGAAGGCAACCTGACCGCCAATGGTGAGGTCTTCAATAAGTGGGACTACACCGCCGCCCATCCTTATCTGCCGTTCGGTACCCAGCTTGAGGTCTGCTACGCGGAGTGCATCACCGTCCGGGTGAACGACCGGGGTCCTTATGTGGCTGGCAGGGGTCTCGACCTCTCGCAGGGTTCCGCCCAGGCTATTGGTCTCAGTGGCGTCGACTACGTTGATGTGCGGGTACTCTAACCGACCACCAATTTAGTCTGTGGGCCGGAACCTTTTTGAGAGGTTTCGGCCCTTTCCTTCGCTGTTTGTCCGCGCTTTTTGAATCTCACGGTCTATAGATCGTCGGTGTAGCGTGCCCTTGCGGGTTATCTACCGTAAGTTTCGGTTAGGCTCCGCAGCCTCTCTGCAAGTTCCGGGGTGAGTGCGGACTCCTCTAGTCGCCAGGTCCAGTTTCCCTGGACGGTACCGGGTACATTCATCCGATGCTCGGAGCCGAGTTCTAGGATATCTTGCATCGGCACAACAGCCCGGATCGCCACCGAAGAGTGGGCCATGCGAATGAAGTCCCAGACAGAGACGAATTCTTTGCCGAGGTAGCGGCGGGCGAAGTTCCGGCCTTCTGTATCGGCGGAATGCCACCAGCCGGTGGTGGTGTCGTTGTCGTGGGTGCCGGTGTAGACGACCCAGTTCGAGCCTTCATACTCGTGGGTCAGAAAGGCGTTGTCCGGGCCGGAGAAAGCGAACTGGAGGACCTTCATGCCCGGCAGGCCCAGTTCGTCGCGAAGTGCCTCGACCTCGGGGGTGATCTCCCCGAGGTCTTCGGCGATGATCGGGAGTTCCCCGAGCGCCTTCTCGAAAGCCCGGAAGACTTTCTCGCCGGGTCCTTTTACCCACCGTCCGTTCTGTGCGGTGTTTTCGTCGACGGGAATCTCCCAGTACGCCTCGAAGCCGCGGAAATGGTCTACCCGCACCGCGTCGTAGAGTGTAAGCGCCATCCGCATTCGCTCAACCCACCAGGAGTAGCCATCTCTCCTCATCTTGTCCCAGTCGTAGAGCGGATTGCCCCAGAGTTGACCGGTTTCGGAGAAGTAGTCTGGCGGGACGCCGGCCACCGCCGTCGGGTTTCCGGAGGAGTCCAGAAAAAAGAGGTCCTGGTTCGCCCACACGTCGGCGGAGTCGTGGGAGACGAAGATGGGTAGGTCCCCGATCACCTGAATCCCGGCTTCGTTGGCCGCCTTCTTTACGTACTCCCAGTGACGGAAGAAGAGGTATTGGGCGAATTCGTGGAACCGGATCTCCTTTTCCAACTCCCGGCGAGCTTCTCTCAGCGCGCTGGCCTGACGCTTCGAGACACCCTTGTCCCACTGGTTCCAGGGGAGCCCGGCATGCTTTCCCTTGAGCGACATGTAGAGTGCGTAATCCCCGAGCCAGGCCTCATGTTCCTCCTGAAACTGCTCGAAGTCCTTGCCGGGTTTCATCTTGCCGTGTGCCTCCCGCAGCAGCTTCGTCTTGGCGGAGATTACCCCCGGGTAGTCGACCGGTCCGTGAGGTATTTCGGAAACGTTGGAGGCCAGCAGACCATCTTCTATCAGGCGCCGGGTGCTGATCAGGAGCGGATTGCCCGCGAACGCCGAGTAGGAAGAGTACGGTGAACCATCCTCACCCGTCGGGTTCAGGGGCAATATCTGCCAGAGCTTCTGTCCTGCCTCCTCGAGGAAACGAACGAACTCTAGAGCTTCGGGTCCCAACTCACCGATGCCGTAGGGACCGGGTAGGGAGGTAGGGTGGAGTAGTATGCCGGCGGAGCGCTCAGTTTTGAAGCTTTCTTTCACGCCTCAGATTCTAGCGGTTTTGTATTGCTTCGGATTTCTCCGCCGGAGCATTTGTCTTCGGTTCTTTGCACGAGGAGGATTCTAACCGCCTCGAACCGGACGCGGTGATTAGTCCACGATCTGGCGGTTCAAGTACGACGGGTCGAAGTAGGCCATAAAGCGCTTGACCTTGTCGCCTTCTATCTCCAGAATGCTGACGCCCTCGTAGGAGACGGTGTCGCCCTCCTCGGTTCCCTCGGTGGTCCACTCCAGGGCGGCCTGACCGTCGCCGGCGAAAACGTTGCGGAAAGTGGACTTCATCTCGTCAAACGTCTTGCGGTACTGGGTCCAGAACTGCTCCGCCTCGTCCCGGCCGTGAAAAGTCTTCGGTACGGCTACGTTGCCGACTTCGCAATCTTCGGAGAGGATGTCGAGCATCGGCTCCAGGTCCTGGTCTTCCTCGACTTTCCACAAAGCTTCTTTGAATTGTTCGGCGACTTCCTGGGACAAGGCGACCTCTTTCTCGCAGTGGTTTTTGGTTACCGGGCAAGCCTAACGCTCACCCGTACGCGAGTACTGTAAATTCGCACCCAAGATAGCTTCAGATGCCTACGTCTACACGAGTAGTTTCGGCAGCTCTCGCATGTCGTAAAATACGGTGGTCTCCGGTCCTTTTAGCCACTGTGCCGGGGTCAACCCACCGGCGTAGCCGAAGACGTTCATACCCGCCGCCCGGGCAGCTTCTACACCGTACCGACTATCCTCTACCACCGCGCAGTTCGCCGGCTCGGCGCCCAGGCGTTTCGCCGCGTGAAGAAAGAGGTCCGGGGCGGGCTTTCCGTTCACCATCTCAGTGGCGCTGAAAACACGTCCCTCAAAGCGTTCGTACAGGCCGGTCAGGCCCAGGGTGTGGCGCATCTTCTCGTGGGAGCCGCTGGACGCGACGCAGGTAAGGTGCGGGATGCGGTCCAGCGCTTCCAAGACACCGTCGACCGGGACCAGTTCCGCCTCGAAAGCGTCCCGGTAGAGGTGTTGAAAGCCGGCCTCCCAGCCGTCCGGAAAACGGCGCCCGAGATGGGCTTCTATCTCCTCCGTAATAGATTCATCAGACCGGCCCAGGAAACGCTCGATCACCTCAGGTTCGCTCATGGGCCAGCCGAGCTCGGACAGTACGAAGGCGTCTACCCGGACGGAAATGCGTTCGGAATCTACCAGCACCCCGTCACAGTCGAAGATAACGAGGTCTAAGGAGGGGTTCCGCGGGCTAACCGCGGGTAGTCTCCTCGATCTCGACCCGCTCGATCCCGTCTCCCGGCTCCGGGTCACGCTGCGGGTCCCGCTCCCGGAGAGCGTACACTACGTCCATCCCCTCTACTACTTCACCGAAGATCGCGTGTTTGCCGTCCAGCCAGGGTGTCGGACCGTGCGTGATAAAGAACTGCGAGCCACCGGTGTTAGGTCCGGCGTTTGCCATCGAGAGGATGCCAGGTTTGTCATGCTTCAGGTCCGGATGGAACTCGTCCTCGATCCGGTATCCTGGGCCGCCCGTCCCCGTGCCGGTCGGGTCTCCACCCTGGACCATGAAATCCTTTATGACGCGATGAAAAGTAGTCCCGTCAAAGTAACCTTCCCGCGCCAGGAACACGATGTTATTCACTGTAACCGGCGCCTCCTCCGCAAACAGCCGAACCTTTATAAGCCCCTTTTCGGTGACGAAGTTGGCGAAGTACTCGCTGCCGGGATTGAGGTTCATCTCGGGTGGATTGGTGTAGCTTTGTGCCATGAGTCTCCTTCAGTATGGTTGTAATTGCAGAGCATCATGCTATCTCATCTGCCAAGAAACGTATGGTAGAGAACAACAACCTGGAAATCTTCGTGGGTAGTCTCCAAACACCGGGGAGAGGAAATCAATGCGAAACCGACAGCGCCGTTTCAAATCCTTGTAGGATCTCGGAGAAGTATCCCGAGGCGACACGAAATACTACCTTCTATCCTTTTACTGTCTCCGTTTCCTTAGAACTGCTCTGTACTCGCTCCTGCCAGATGTATTGCGGTCCGGAATCTTTGGCGACGAGGTCTTCTCGGATTTCCCGGAGTACGCCTTGCTCTACTATTTTCTCCCAGACCCTGACCGGGGATCTGTCAGGATGCCCCGACTCATTCTGCATCTTGCCACTCCTCTCATTCCGTTTACTTTAGAACACCTGAAACTTGGCGTGGCCGATACCCACTGTCAAATGTAGCCCATGGCGGGCAGAATGGTTACAGAGCTTCCAACGACCTAACCGGCATCGGGAAGAAGGGCGAAACCGGAGCGGGCTGCTGAGTTTCTCAAGCGGTCGTCGAGGCAGACGAACGGGCGCCCCTGGGGCTGTTCGCCACACCAGATCAGGGCTGCGGCGAGTTGAAGGGCGTCGGCGGCCCGGAGCGGGTGTGCGGCTAGGGCTTGCTCGGCCAGAGTGCGTAACCGGGTGGTGGGTTGCGCCTCCGTCCAGATTTCCGACAGGTCGTTCAGTAGCTCACGCGCCGATGCTTCGCCTTCGGGGGTGATCGCACCCTCTCTGGTGCGACGTGAGATCGCCGACACGCACTCGACACGCGTCGCCCACCAGACCACTATCCCAGTGTCTTGTTCGAGCAGCCGGCGTAACGCATCTGAGCGAGGTTCTCGAACGACGAGCGGCACAATCGCTGAGGTGTCCCAAAACCGCAACGTCTAGTGTCCTTCTTCCCGCTCTTCCAGAGCAGCTTCTATCAGTAGTCCCTCCAGATCTTCCGGCCGCTCCTTCTCGAAGAATCCTTCGGGTAGCCTACCGGAGCCGAGTCGTACCAGACCTTCACGCTCCATCGCCGTCAAACGAGCCGTCTCCGCTTCGTCGTTCGCTATGGTTTCGACGCCGACCGGAACGAGACGTGCAACGGGCCGGCCCCGATCCGTTACGAGCACCTCTTCGCCTGCCTTCACCCGCGCGAGATACTCGCTCAACCGCGCCTTCAGATCCGCCACCCCCGCAGATTCCAACAGACACCCTCCTAGTTACTACTTGACTATAATAGTCAAGTGTACCAGAGCATAGATCTTCCCGTAGCTTCTAAGTAGGCTAATCCTCGAACTCGTCGTCCAACTCGTCCAGCCATTCTGATTCTGGTCCGGCATCCGGACGTGGCGGTTTTCCGCCGAGCAGGCGCAGCGTGAGTATGCCGCCGGCGATGAGTAGTTCGTCGAGGGCTGCGGTAAGATGCCGGTCGGTCACCACCAATTCTCCGCCTTCTTCGGCGGTGAAGAGTGTTGCCCGGCGCAGGAGTTCCTTGATGAACGAGGCGCTTACGCCTTCGGTGCGTTCTACGACGGCTTCGGGGTCTTCGAGTTGGAGGTCCAGGCCTTCGCCGTAGAGGTTCAGGAGCCGGTGCCGGCAATCGGCGTCGGGTAGCGGTATCTCTACTGCCTGATCTATGCGCCCCGGACGCGCAGCGAGCGCGGGCTCCAGCAGGTCGGGACGGTTCGTGGTGAGCGCGAAGATTACGTCGGCGTCTTCGGCGAGACCGTCCATCTCGTTCAAGAGCTCGAAGAGCAGCGGGTTCTCATCTCCCATACCGCGATCTTCGGCCACGAGATCCACGTCTTCAAGAATGACCATCGAAGGTTGGAGGTTACGGGCGAGCTCGCAGGTCGGGGCGACCAATCCGTAGCTGCTACCGGAAAGTATGAGCACCGTCCTGCCCGGCATCTGGCCGACGAGATACATCGCCGTTAGCGTCTTGCCGGTTCCCGGCGGGCCGTAGAGTAGCAGGCCGCGCTTGAGATGCCGGCCCGCAGCCAGGAGCTGATCCGCATGTTCGCTGAAGCCGACCGTCTGGCGTTCGATGCGCTCCAGAACACCCTCTGGCAGTATGATCGCGCCGCGCCCGGTGTCCGGCAACGCCGGAAACTCGACCATCGCGCCACCCTCTCCGAAAGGCCCGTGCGGGTTTCCGAGGGCGAGGACCTGTCCGCGGTAGATGTTGTGGCGCCGCATGCCCTCCCGGATCTCTTTGAGAAACGTCGCCGACTGCTCCGGCTCGGGGGCCATCACTTCGATCCGAATCTGAAGCTCGTCGCTGAGTTCTCTGGTGGTGCTTACCGTAACGGCCAAGGAGTGTTCTTCGTCGCGGACCAGATAAAGACCGTGCTGCACGCAAGCCTTTATCTGGTCTCGACCGATGGCTACGTTCGTGTAGTCGACGGGTCCGGGTTGTGGAACCGTACCACCCTCCACGAGCCCGCCGCGCATGGGCGTCACCAGATCGGAGAGGCCGATGCCCGCGTAGCGTTTCTGTTCGGACATCACACCGAGCAGCTCTGCCGAGCGACTTTCGACGTCGACCCAGGCCTCTAGGGCAGCCTGCACGTTCGGGTGCTCGATGGTGGAAACGGCTTCGGTAGTTATTGGCAGCGTCCGGGGATCGGCGCCGAGATGTTCGGCCAGACGACTTACGAAGGGAGCTTCTTCGGCTTCCCGGTTATTTACAGACTCCTCCAAAAAAGCCAGGAAAGCACGCCCAAAGGCAGCTGGAGAGAGTGTCGGTTCGTCGGTCATCGGGTCTCCTTACAGTGCGTAATCGCCTGTGTGCGCTTCCTCCAGGTAACGGGCGAGAAGGGTTATGCACGCCTGCACGTCTTCGGCGTTCACCATTTCGTTTACGGTGTGGACGTAGCGGCAGGGGATAGAGAGGGTGATGGCGGGGATGCCGCCGTGGAGGCGTTGAACGCCGCCGGCGTCGGTTCCGCCGAAGGGCAGTATCTCCATCTGGTGCGAGATGTCCTCACGCTCTGCTATCTCGCGGAAGTGTTCGACGAGCTTGGGGTGGGAGATGAGCGAGGCGTCCATTATCTTGAGCGCCGCGCCCTTGCCCAGGGTGGTGATCTCGTTCTCGTTCCCTCCGCCCGGTACATCCATCGCGAGCGTGACGTCTAGTGCGATCATGGTCGTCGGCTCCAGGCCTGAGCCACTGGCGGAAGCCCCACGCAGCCCGACCTCCTCCTGAGAAGTGGCGACCGCGTGGATCGTAGCCTCGTGTTCTCCCATCGCCCGCAGCGCCTCAAGCATGACGAACACCCCGATACGGTCGTCCATCGCCTTCGCCATGTAGCAGTTCCCGACCTTCTCCATCGTCCGGTCCATCGTCGCGTAGTCTCCGATGCGGACCTTCTCTTTGACTTCGTCGGCCGCCATACCAAGGTCCACGTAGAACTCGGCGGCCTTCGGAGGTTTCTGGTCCTCACCTTGGGAGAGGTGCGGAGGCTTGCGGGCGGGCTGCAGAGCGCCCCGTAGCGTCTCGCCGTTCGCGGTGGTGACCAGAACTCGTTGGGAGACCGCGTTTGCCGGGTCGTGGCCGCCGAGGGTCTGTAGCCGCAGGAAACCTTTATCGTCTATGTATTTGACCAGGAAGCCGATCTCATCGGTGTGGGCGGCGACCATCACCCGCACGTCGTCCCGGCCCTTCTTCGTCCCGATAACGCTTCCCAAAGAATCCGTGCGAACTTCGTCCGTAAGAGAGGAGAGTTCTTCGCGAACGATCTCCCGCTGCTGTTCTTCCCGTCCCGATACGCCGGGCGTCTCTGTAAGCCGTTTCAGGAGTGCCTCGTTCAGCGGCATGCTCGGGTCCTTTCTCTTTTTGGCCGTTGCGGTTTTAGGCTTCGGATTGCTCCGCGCGGCGTTCGGCGAGCATCCGGACGTTCAGATAGAGGCTGAGGCCCAGGTAGTAGACGAGGTAGAAGATGGAGAAGCCCAGGATCAGGGGTTTCGGTTCGGGCATCTGGAGCAGTATCACCGCGTAGCTCAAGAGCCAGAGCGCGGTCAGCAAGAGTGAAAGCCGACGGAAAGCGGCCGTGCGGGTAGGGTACACGTACCGGATCGGGACGAAGACCAGCAGCGAACAAATAAGGATCATCGCCGCTACGGCCCCGGCACCCGGGTCGAAGACGATAGCGTAGAAGACCACGACGTTGAAGTAGCTCGGGAACCCGAGAAAAAAGTGATCGTCGGTCTTTGCGTCCACCCGACAGAACTGGTAACTGGAAGCCAGCAACGGCAGCGCCGCCAGCACGAGGCCGTACGTACCATCCGGCAGGTAGCCTCCGCTCCAGAGCAGGACCATAGGGGCGAAGACGTAGGTGATGTAGTCCACGATGTCGTCCAACCGGGCGCCGTCGAAGTACGGCAAAGCCTCGCTTACCCGTAGTCGGCGGGCTAGAAGGCCGTCGGTGCTATCTATGAGGAGCGCCGCCAGCATAAGCCACAGCGCCTGAACGGCGTTGCCGTTGTAGGCGGCCACCAGTATGAGCAGCGCCAGCACCGCACCGCTCGCGGTATAGAGGTGAACAAAGGCGGCCCGAAGCCGAAACCAGGGCGGGTCAGACTCCTCTATATGATTTTCTTCCATGCCAACATCTTCCATTTAGCGTTGGCCCATCTCATTTACTGTATTCGGCATCCCGTAATAATAACAGCATAGGCCAACCCCGGTCTCTAGTGATTCGAATTGGCTCCCACCCCGAGAGACCGGACCCGGCTCAGGGCTGCGGAGATCTCCTGCGTCCGCGGTAGGCTCAACTCGCCGGGATGTCCCCGGAATCCGCCCAGAGAACTGAGCCCGTCCTCCGAGATGCGGGCCAGGGCCATGCTGACAAGTTCTTTCACTTCCCTCGCGCTCTCTCCCCCCGCAAACTCCCCGATGATGCGGGCGATAGCCTCTGTCTGCCCGGCTTCGGCGAGTTGCTCCAGGTAGGTGATGTCCACGCGTTCTCGTCCTAGTTCGACCGTATGGAGGCCCCGGCCCCGCGCGGTCGAGCGCTTGCCACGCCGGAGGTCTATGGAGGACGGTACCACCCGACGAGGCTTCGGGAGCCGTGCCCCACCGCTTCCGGAAGGGGCGCGAACCGGAAATAAATCCCGGATTTCCGCGGCCCGTTCGGTGGCATTATGGGCACGGTAATCCTCCATCAGGATCACCCGGTCCGCCACGTCCAGGTAGTCTCCGACCCCGCCGACCACCACGACCGTCGAGACACCAAGCGTCCGGTAGAGTGGACTCATTAAGTCTATAAAAGGCGTGATGGGTTCTTTGCGAACCAGTTCCCGCATCCGTTCGTCCCGGATCATGAAGTTCGTCGCGCTCGTGTCTTCGTCTACCAGTAGCAG
Organism: Rubrobacteraceae bacterium; assembly: GCA_965214475.1. Classification (GTDB taxonomy): domain Bacteria; phylum Actinomycetota; class Rubrobacteria; order Rubrobacterales; family Rubrobacteraceae; genus SIRX01. The sequence goes on from OZ243953.1 coordinate 2,616,255, forward strand.
CGAAGTGCCAACTTCCATCGCCTCCGAGATGTTTGCCGCTTGAGAGGTCGAGCCGGAAGCGTTGGATGTCGAGAAGTTTTCAGTAGACGTGCCACCCGGCAGAACGCCGATCATAGTGGATATGTCCACGCCCGCCACACTCCGTCCATCCTCGGCCCGTATCTTGACCGCATTCGGCCGTGTAACCACCAGCTCCCGCCCGTCGCCCGGCGCGTGATCGTAGACTCCCCACGAGAGCGCTTCCAGTAACGTGCTCTTCCCGTGGAACCCGCCACCCACCACGAGCGTAACACCCTCGGGAATTCCTATGCCGGACACCTCACCCCGATTCGGCACCTCCACGACCACCCTATAATCTTCCGGGCTCTCAAATGGCACCGCCCCATCTTGCAAGGGCCGGTCGCTCGCTCCGCTCTTCCTCGGGAGGATGGAGCCGTCAGCGACAAACGCGACCAGTCCCAGCTCCGGCAACCGCTTCCGCAAATGACCGGCGTCCTCTACGGACTCGACGTGCAGCCGGGCTTCTTTCTCGTTCACGACAGTTGATGTCAGAGCTTGTCGCACGATCTCCGGCAGTTCTTCCAGCAGCATCGTCCGGGCGGCGCGGGAATCCACGCTACGCCCCTGCGCTGGGAGCCCCACGGCCATGCGGGCCTCGACGTATCCGCTCTCCACCACCATTGCAGTGCGGGGGAGGACTACCTGTGACGGACGCTGTATCTCAACCCGCCCGCTTCCGCCCGAGCCGCGGCCGCCACGCACGACCCGTCGGATGGCTTCGTCCACACTCCGAGTCAAGAAGTCTTCGAAGACGATGCGCCGCGTGGGATTCTCGAAGAGCGTAGGGCCGAAGCGGTTCTCTTGCGTGCGGACCCGGATCAGGGATGGCGGGGCGAACGGGTCGCGCTGGACCTTGTCCACGTAGAGGGTAAATCCTTCGAAATTGTAGGAGCCCTGGAGGTCTTTGTATACTCCATAGCCCTTGTGGTCTATGCGGTCCAGCGTGGAGCGCAGCTTTTGCAAAACTACTTCAGCCGGTAGAGCGGCTTGTCCGGGCGGCCTTCTTCGCTCTTTATAACCTCGATCCTACCCTCCGCTTCGAGCTCGTCGAGAGATTTGCGGATCTCACGCTTATCCTCGCCCAGTATCCTGTGCCAGTCGGTGGTGGAGTAGAGGACGCCTTGCGGGATGGCAGAAAGGACTTTCAGGATTTTCTCCCTGGTCTCCACTAACCGAGGCCCATTTTAGTCCGGGCATCCTCTAGTATCGGGTGTGCCACTTTACGCGCCCTCTCGGCGCCGGAATCCAGAATATCGTCTAGCTCCCGCGGGTCGTCGAGTAACTCCAGTGCTTTCTCCCGGACCGGGCCGAGTCCTTCCACGACGACTTCGCCCAGGTCTTTCTTGAAGTCGCCGTAACGTTTGCCCTCGTACTGGCGTTCGACCTCGGAGACCTTCTGCCCGGTCATCCCGGCGTAGATTCCGAGAAGGTTGGTTATGGCGGGCTTGTCGGGGCTGGCGACGATCTCTGACCCGGAATCGGTCTTGGCCTTTTTGATCTTCCGCCGCGCGACGTCTGGCTCGTCCAGAATAGATACGTAGCTCGAAGGCGCGGACGAACTCTTGCTCATCTTTGCCTCTGCATTGTCGAGCGCCATGACCCGCGCCCCGACCTCCAGGATCATGGGCTTCGGCACCACGAACGCCTCCCCGTACAGGTTGTTGAACCGCCGCGCCAACGTCCGCGCCAGCTCCAGGTGTTGGCGTTGGTCCTCACCGACGGGTACCAGGTGCGCGTTGTACAGTAGGATGTCGGCGGCCATCAGCACTGGATAGTCGAAGAGCCCGGCGCTCGCGCTCTCCGCGCCGCCTTTCTGCGCCTTGTCCTTGAACTGCGTCATCCGCGAAAGCTCCCCGAAACGGGCGACACAGTTCAGCAGCCAGGCAAGCTCCGCGTGCCCCGAAACCGCGCTCTGGCGGAAGATCACCGATCTCTCCGGGTCGATGCCGGAGGCCACGTAGATCGCCGCGACCTCCCGGATCTTCTGCTGTAACACTTTCGGCTCTTGCGGCACGGTGATGGCGTGAAGATCCACGATGCAAAAGTAGTTTTCGTAATCGTCTTGTATCGACACCCAATTCTTCAACGCCCCCAGGTAGTTCCCCACGTGAAGGTTGCCGCTCGGCTGGATGCCGCTGAATACTCGCTGTTTCATCTCCATAAGCGTATTCTAACGAATAGAATCCGGTCTGAACGCGTCGGCAAGTGCCTACCGACTACCCTCTATATCCCGCTGGACTGCGTTAACCATGTCTTCGGAGGAGCGGCCGCTGTCTCTCCGCTCGTCCATCTTTACGACGGTGTACGCCCGCTCGACCCCCATCCCGAACACCGCTGCCTGTGCCTTTGCCAGAGCAGCATAGACTTCCTCCACGCTCTCCGCTTCCACCGTCGTTCCCATCGGCCCCAGCGAACACTTCAGGCCCGAGGACTCCAGCGACTCGACGGCCGCCGCGACGTAGTGGCTGACGCTAGTGGATTCTGTACCGAGCGGGGCGATGCTTATTTCGGCTACGATCAAGGTCGGTCCTTTCCTCAACTCACGTTGGCCGGACCAGTCTACCGGAGAGTGCGACCGAAACACCAATAGACTCAAGGCTTCTCGCGCTGCGACGACGGTCTACGTCCGGCAGTGTGGAGAAGGTTGCAGATAATCGATTAAAAGTTCTGTAGCGGGCGTGTGTAATGCATTATCAGTTCGCCCAGATCATCGTCCTTTTTCTGTTGACCTGTATGTACGAAGCCGCGACCTTCGTACAATTGCTGTGCCCGTGGATTGTTGGTTTGAGTCCACAACTGTACTCTGTCGTAACCTCTCGAACGTGCCTCCTCGAGAACTGCGTCTACGAGCTGTCCGCCGATGCCTTCCCCCCAGCGTCCAGGCGCGGCGAAGATCATGGAGACGTGACAGAGCCCGTCTATTGGTGGCCCTGCCCCGTCTTGGGTCCGACCCTGCATGCCCACAGCCATTCCTACAAGCTCACCACTATCGTCCGCGACCAAGAGGAACACGTCGGACTTCCACAGAAAACCTCGTACCCTCTTCTCGTGTGCCGAACTTACCAGTTGACCACTTCGTCGTGTAACGTTGGCCATCCGCCACACCGAGATTGCGGTTTCTACATCCGCAGGTCTTCCGGGACGCACCACGGCGGTCATTCCGTGTAAACCTCCGAAACTAGGTTGTTCTCAATCTCCAGTGCCGCCTCGACTACCGGTCCCGCCAATCTTTCTCCGGGCCTTTCTCCGAGCCGCGAAACAGGACCGCTGGCACATACCGCCGCCCGCAGCTTCTTGCCCGGCCCGAAGACCGGCGCGCTAACGCTCGCCACGCCTTCTTCCCGCTCGGCGATACTCTCTGCCCATCCCCGGTCGCGAACTTCATCGAACCTCGCCTCTTTGCCATCCCCGGACCACGCCAGCAACACCGTACCACCGGAACCCTGCTCCAAAGGCAGCACCGACCCGACCGGAACCATATCTCTCAAGCCACCGCCGACCCGCTCGACGGCGGCCACGCACACCCTTTGATCGCCTTCCCGCACATACAATTGCACGCTCTCACCAGTATCATCTCGCAAACTCTCCAGCACGGGCCGTGAAACTTCCACCAGCGTCGTGCCCGCCGCCGCTTTCTCCCCCCACCCCAGAAGCCGCAACCCCAGCCTGTATCGTCCATTACTCCGTGCCACCAGATGATGCGCCTCCAACGCCGCCAGAAGCCGGTGCGCCGTCGGACGTGGGATGCCCGTAGCCCCCACCACCCCGGTCAGACCCGTCGGCCCGTCCTCGGCCAACAGCGCCAGGATCTCCACCGACTTGTCCAGTACCCCAACCCCGCTCACCGAGGACTTGTCTTTTCCTGGGGCGCCGTCTACAATATCCATTATATGAACAGCATATCTCACATAATGAGATGAAACAAGAGAAGGTTTCGACGACCGAGTGGGATGCGGCTTCTTACGAGGAGTTGGCGGACCCGATGACGCGCTGGGGCGCAAAGTTTCTGGAGCTCGTGGAGCTCAGGGGGGACGAGACGGTCTTGGACGCGGGTTGCGGAACGGGCCGGGTAACGGAGTTGCTGCTGGAGCGTTTGCCGGAGGGCACGGTGCTCGCGGTGGACTTCTCCGAGAAGATGGTTGGGGCGGCGGCGGAGCGGTTCGCTGAAGACGAGCGCGTGACGGTAGGGCGGCAGGACTTGCTGGAGCTGGACGTTGGCCCGGCGGGTGTGATCTTCTCGACCGCCACGTTCCACTGGATCCTCGACCATGACAAGCTCTTCCAGAGGCTGGCCGAAAACCTCAAACCGGGAGGTCTGCTGGCTGCCCAGTGTGGCGGCACGGGCAACGTCGCCCGGGTTCTGGAGACGGCGCAAGAAGTTATGAGTGAGGCTCGTTTCCGGGAAGCCTTCGATGGCTGGACCGATGCAAAGCACTTCGCTGACCCCGAGACGACGAAGGACCAGTTGGAAAAAGCCGGGTTCGAGAAGGTAGAGACTTGGCTGCACGAGGAGCCCACGGAGTTCGACTCGGTAGAGAAGCTGGCGCGTTACCTAAAGACCGTGATCCTACGCCAGCACTTATCAGTTTTGGAGGAAGGCGAGCGTGACGCTTTTGTCCTGGATGTGGCGGAGTGTATGGCGGAGAAAGGCATGCTCGTCGTGGACTACGTGCGGCTAAATATGCTCGCGCGGAGGTCTGGATGAGCGTAGGAACCCTATTTGACGCGGCGGCCAGAAGTTACGATCGGGCCCGCCGCCAGCTCGTGCCGGGTTTCGACGATTTCTACGGCGCGGCCTTCGATCTGCTAACTTTCGAGGAGAATCAACCGGTACGGGTCCTGGATCTTGGGGCGGGTACGGGGCTGCTCAGTGAGATGGTAGCCGAGAAATTTCCCGAGTCACAAATTACGCTCGTTGACGTATCCGACGAGATGCTGGACGTAGCCCGGCGCCGTTTTTCGGCGGACCCCGCGCGCTTCAATTTCCAAGTTATGGACTACGCTAAAGAGGGAGAGTGGGGTGAGTACGAGGCCATCGTCTCCGCCCTCTCGATCCACCACCTGGAAGATCTCGAGAAGCGAAGGGTTTTCCGCAAAGCCCACGAAAACCTCTCTTCAGGCGGAGTCTTCGTCAACGCCGACCAGGTGCTCGGGGCGACACCGGAGATTGAAGAACAACACTATGGATACTGGCTCCGGCGGGTGAGGGAGGCGGGGGTTGCGGATCGCGACCTGGATGCCGCCCTCGAAAGGATGAAAGAGGACAAGTCGTCCACCCTGGTTTCTCAGCTTGCCTGGCTGAAGGAGGCCGGTTTCGACCCGGTAGATTGCGTTTACAAAGACCATCAGTTCGCCGCCTACGGCGGATGCAAGCCCGGGGGCAAAGAGCCCCTCGCTAAACAAAAAACGGAGGAGACAGCATGAGCAATCCTAAGACGTTAGCAGAGAAGATCTGGGACCGCCACATAGTACGAAGCGTGGAGGGTGAACCCGACCTTCTCTATGTGGACCTTCATCTGGTACACGAGGTAACGAGCCCGCAAGCATTTGAGGGACTGCGACTCGCGGACCGCAAAGTGCGGCGTCCGGACCTTAGCGTGGCGACAATGGACCACAACGTCCCGACGTGGGGGCCGGACCGTCCCGTGGAAGACAAAGTTTCCGCGAAGCAGATGGAAGCCTTGCGGCACAATTGCGAGGAGTTTGGGATACAGCTCCATGCTTGGGGGACTATCGGGCAGGGGATCGTTCACGTCATCGGGCCGGAGATGGGCCTGACGCAGCCGGGGCTCACCATCGTTTGCGGCGACTCTCATACCTCGACGCACGGCGCGTTTGGTGCTCTGGCGTTTGGGATCGGCACGAGCGAGGTCGAGCACGTGCTGGCGACCCAGACGCTACAGCAGCGGCGGCCGAAAACTATGTCCGTGACTATCGAAGGTGAGCCTTCGCCGGAGATCACGGCCAAGGACATCATGCTCGGCATTTTGCATCGCATTGGGACCGGCGGCGGGGTCGGGCACGTCATCGAGTACCGGGGAGAAGCCATCCGGAACCTCTCGATGGAGGGCCGGATGACAGTCTGCAACATGTCCATAGAAGGTGGCGCCCGCGCCGGGCTCATCGCCCCCGACGAGACGACCTTCGAGTACCTGAAGGGTCGGGAGCACGCCCCCAAAGGCGAGGACTGGGAGATCGCGGTCGAGGAATGGAAGTCGCTCCGCACCGACGAGGGCGCCGAGTTCGACAAAGAGGTCGTTATCCAGGCCGAAGACCTGGTTCCCTACGTCTCCTGGGGTACGACCCCGGCCCAGACTGTCGGGCTCGACGAGGCAGTCCCCGAACCCCAAACTGAAGGCCACGAGCGGGCGCTCAAGTACATGGCCCTGAAACCCGGCACGCCGATACGCGAGATCGAGGTGGACACCGTCTTCCTCGGCTCCTGCACCAACGCCCGCATCGAAGACCTCCGGGCCGCCGCGCGCGTGCTCGAAGGCCAGACGGTGAAAGAGGGCATCCGGGCGATGGTCGTCCCCGGTTCCATGCGCGTAAAGCAGCAGGCCGAAGAGGAGGGACTGGACGAAATATTCACGGAGGCCGGCTTCGACTGGCGCAACGCGGGTTGTTCGATGTGCCTCGGCATGAACCCGGACATCCTGGCTCCCGGCGAACGCTGCGCTTCGACCAGCAACCGCAACTTCGAGGGCCGGCAGGGCAAGGGCGGCAGGACACACCTCGTCAGTCCGGTAGTGGCGGCGGCTACGGCGGTAATGGGGCGGTTCGCCTCGCCCTCGGAACTCGGTGTACCAGTGGAGGTGAGCTAGATGGAAGCGGTAAACAAGGTAGAAGGCAAGGCGTTGCCGCTCGGGTATTCCGATGTGGATACGGACCAGATCGTCCCGAGCGACGCCCTAAAGCGCATCGAGCGGACCGGATTCGGCCAGTTCCTGTTTATGGAGTGGCGTGAAGACCCGGACTTCGTGATGAACTGGACCGAATACGTCGGGGCCAAAATACTACTCGCCGGCGAGAACTTCGGTAGCGGTTCCAGCCGGGAGCACGCCCCCTGGGCCATCCAGGACTACGGTTTCGGGGCCGTCATCGCCACCTCCCTCGCCGACATCTTCAAAAACAACTGCGCCAAGATCGGCTTGTTATCAGTCGAACTCCCCGAAGAAACCGTCCAAAAACTCCTCGAAGCCGTCCGCGAAGATCCCGAGACTCGGATAACCGTAGACCTTGAATCCCGCACCGTCAAAGGACCAGGGGTAGAGGCCGAGTTCGAGATGGACGACTTCACCCGTCACCGCCTCCTCAACGGATTGGACGACATCGGGCTCACGATGACACATGAGGACGACCTGGAGGCGTTCGAGAAGTCACGGCCGGGTTATTTGCCGAAGGTGCTGTAGCTACCCGTAGGGAGACTGCGATGGTTTCAGCTTCCGGATCATAGACTTTAGCTTGGTTCGGTATCTGGCTCAGCCAAGGTTTTCGAGCCCTTCTGAAAACGCCGCTTTACTTCGTCGAGAACTTCCTCTTCGCTTGGAGACCTACCAGCGTGCTTGGTAAACACAGCGTCCAATGACGCGATGTACGTTTCTCCAAAGGAGGTCGTTATTGCGGCTGCGGTACTCCCCGATATCGCACCACCAGCCACGGTTCCGATCCCCGGAAATAACTTGAGAAGACCGCCGACGACCAATCTTCCAGTCAAGGTGGCTATCGCCCCACCGACCGTACTCGCCACCAGCGTACTCAAAAAGCCGGAAGATAACGATAGCCCGTAGACTGCCGATATCCTAGCCAACATCCCAACCTGAATTGGTACGAGCAATCCGGCGTCGGTGAGGGGTATAGGGTTCGCGCCAATCCCGAACGCAGCAGCAGCAGCTCCTGCAACGGCCTTGCGTGCTCGGTTGCGCTTGACAGCTAAGTCAGCCTTCTGAGCAGCCGCTAGGGCTGACCTATGTCCTTCGGGAAAAAGCTCCATGGTCAATTCCACAAGCTTCTTTAGTCCCATTGGGGGTAGAGAGTAACCATCGTCGAATTCTTCACGAATAGCGCGGACCCTTACGACGTTCTTAGCCTGGGGTAGTAAGCTTAGACATTCGCCCCGGAATCCCTTGTCAGACCGCGCTTTAGTGATTACGCTTATTACTGGCACGAACTTGGAGAGCATTCTGGTGAGTTCAGCCTCCGCTTCCTCGACACGCCTAGAATCTTCCGCAATACACATCCACGCGACATGAATGTGCCTTCCCTCATCGGGATTTGAGTGTCGCTCGGAGATGAAGGATTCGAGAGATTCTACCGTGCTTGAAAAATCGGCCATCTCCAGACCTCGTGTGTCGAAGACAGACAATGGGATGTCCTCTTTAGTAATCTCCCGAGTATTCTGTGTGATCGGTCTTCCTTGGCCTGTAGTGGCAAAGTCACCCTGAAAAACGCTATTGACGAGCGTGCTCTTGCCAACACCAGTTCGACCAGCAATAAGGACATTAGCATGTCCGCGTTCACGGAACGCTTCCTCTAGCTTCTCCCTAGCCAATTTTCCGAAATCAACATCGTCCACAATAGCTCCTAAAAGGGAGAGTTGCTTCATCTGACCTATACTATTTTACTCAATGATGCGGCTTCGTTTTCTATTGAACTGCTCTTTGGCTTCCCTAAAGCGATGCTCCTTGCCATCAGAGGCGAAAACTAGCAAAGGAAGCATGATGGTTTGAAAGTCTGGAATAGTCATCGCGCTTATTCTATTGGATGCCGAAGCTATAAGTTATGACAGTGGTTTGACTAGAGCTTGACCACCTCGACCTGATCCTCACCGGGACCGATCAGACCTATCTCTTCGGCCGCGCCCTGGGAGAGATCCAGATCCCGCCCGGCTACATACGGACCGCGGTCGTTGACGGTGACTCGCACGGACTCTCCGTCGCGCTTTACCAGCAACTCTGTTCCAAGCGGCAGGCTCCTGTGGGCGGCCGTGTGCTTCTCGGGATCGAACGTCTCGCCACTGGCCGTCGGGAGGCCCGCTAGTGCGTAACCATAGTAGGAGGCAGTCATGGCAAGATCCTTGTCTTCCTTTTTCTCTTCGTTTTCCGGCATCTCCGGGGCGGCCTCCACGCCGCTTTCGCCAGCCTTCACGAGAGCTCCGGCTCCTTCTATGGGCTCTTCCTGAGCCAGTGCCGCACTCGAAATCAGGTAGACTGCCGCAAGGCTACCCACTACGAACGCGAACGCAAAGACATTCCCTAGACTGAGACCGAACAAGATCCCCCCTACCAACAGTTGAGCGTTTAGTACATACGTGAAATTAACATATAGTATTGCGATTGCAACCGTCTTCGTAACTTTGTTGTTATGCGTGGCGAATACTTCTTTACTTTTCGTCAACCGCATTTCACAAAAATCTCTGCGTCCTGTGGAAGGATGTGGAATAAGCAGCAACACTGGAGGTGATCGTGAAATACAGGATCAATATTCTTCTCACTGGGATTTTTGTCGCCGGATTGCTCCTCGTAGCCGGTACTGGTTGTGGGACGGCGGAGATAAAGCAATCCGCCGCCGCGAATGAAGCAGAGCGAAAGAATATCCCCGGAACCAGGGACTCAGCGAGGGGCGAGGCCACTTCTTCAGAGAAACGCGGCGCCGTGGCCCAGGCGGGGGAAGGGAAAGCGGTGGCGAATTCCGGTGAAGCCGAAGCCAGCGCGGGGAATGGTGAGGCTCGGGCCGGAGATGCTGTAGCCGGGAACGGGAAAGCGCGGGCTGGTAACGTCGTCGCCGGAGACGGGAAGGGTAGAGAGTCTGGAAACGGATCACTTCCCGGCAAGGTTATTCTCCGGATCGGGGGAGACCTGGGAGCAAAGTTCTCCGGCACTTGCACCGTTGGGGGTGAGGAGAAAGACGTTACGGGCCGGGTGCCCGGGCGCTTTGCCTACGATCTCGATGAACAGAAGTTGGAGTGCGAGATCCGCAAGGTGGAACCAGCGTCCAGTGCGTTGGATATCTCAGTGAATGCCGGTGGTCTTCGACGGGAGACTGTAGTCCGGGGCCAGGGCTATGAAGTTAGCTTCTCCCTCACGGATCAGGGTACGGCTTTCTCTACCTTCTCTTCGTCCGAGTCCGGTGGTTCCGTTAACCAGAAGATGAAGATAACCAGCTCTTCGAGTTCTTCCGTTTCGTCTTCTTCCGAATCCCGCTAACGGGCGACCACCGGTTTCTCGCCGGTGTCGGGATGGGTATATCCCGACGGGTGCCCCCAAACTAGGAGATAGCGCGTGAACGTGCCGAACGGCAGAGAGAAAGAGCTTCAACAGCTAGACCTGAACTTGCATCCGAACGAGGCTTCGGGCCTCTTGACTATAGAAAACAAGCCGCTTCTGGAATCCCACGACTGGGAGTACGGTTTCTGGGTGGTAATGGACGAGGCCGAAGCCGAGCATTGCGTCGGCGCCATCGGGCACAAGCGCGACACGGAGATAAACGATGGTTGGGAGATAGATCGCCTCCACGCCGAGCCGCATTTTGTCTACACGGAGGGAGAGACCGAGGACGCCGAGTCCGTCGCCCGCCACGATGGTTGGGTTTACATCTTCGGCTCCCAGCACGGCGGCAAGCGCGGCCCCGTGGACCCGGACGAGGCCTGGGTCGCCCGCTTTCGGGAGGAAGATGTTAGCCACGCCTTTGAAGACCCGGCGGTAAAGATGGAGATAGCCCGCACCGACTTCATACTCCACCGCGTTATAAACGATGCGCTAAAAAAGTTTGGCCCGGAACTTCTGCCCCAAGACCCGACGACCTACGAAGCATTCGTAACGCAGAGCCGCGAGGAAGAGGGATTGGCCGAGTATGTTCACGAGAGCGACGTTACTATTAACATCGAGGGCACGGCTTTTAGGGAGGATGGCTCGGTCCTCGTCGGGTTGCGGTATCCCCTGGAAGCTGAGGGACGACCGATCCTGGCGGATGTCGAGGGCATCGAGCGTCTCTTTGATGGAAGTGGCGAGCCGGAGGTGACAGGATTTATCTGGTACGACGCTATCGGTCGGGAAGGTATGGTGGCCGGGGTCCGGGACCTGGAGATAGTGGACGACGAACTGCATCTGGTAACCGGCAATATCGACAGCAAGCAGAAGGGTAGCGTGGTACTCGAAGACCATCCCGGCGGACGGGACACCGTTGCGACCCACTTCTGTTGCAAGCTGCCGGAGGCTGGAAGCTCCGGGCTTCTAGAAACCGAGTTCGTCCGCGAGTTCCCGAGCCTGCCGCGAGTAAAGGGCATCGCCACCACCCACGACGGCCACTTCTTCTACGTCACCGACGAGGATGAGGGCGTCCACCTGCGGCTTACCCGGCTGCTGGGTTCCGAGGAAGATTAGAAACGAAAGCGTCTACCGGAGGAGAACGCGTTGGAGAAGAGGCTAGAAGGAAAGGTCGCGCTCGTCACCGGCGCATCCGGCGGCATCGGGCAGGCCACGGCGGTTCGCCTCGGCCAAGAAGGCGCGGCGGTCGGGGTGAACTACCGCTCTAGCGAGAACGGTGCCCGGGAGACCGTAAAACAGATAGAGAGCAACGGTGGTTGGGCCGTTGCGGTACAGGGCGACGTCTCCAAAGAGGACGACGCGGAGCGTATGGTTCGGAATACTATCGAGGCTTTCGGTGGGCTCGACGTGCTCGTCAACAACGCCGGCATCGAGAGCGAGGTTCCTTTTCTGGAGATGAGCCTGGAAGAGTGGGAGAAGATCATCTCCGTCAACCTGACCGGGTTCTTTCTCGTGTGCCGCGAGGCGATAGGACACATGGCCGAGAACGGCGGCGGGTCGGTCGTGAATATGTCGAGCGTCCACCAGCGCATACCGTGGCCGAAGTTTGCCCACTACGCCGCGTCCAAAGGCGGGGTGAAGCTTTTGACCGAGACCCTGGCGCTGGAGTTCGCCAGCCGGGGCGTTCGGGTGAATGCTGTTGGGCCCGGTGCTATTGAGACGCCGATAAACAAAGAAAAGCTCGAAGACCCCGAGCAGCGCGCGGCGGTGGAGGCCCTGATCCCCTGGGACCGCGTAGGCCGGCCGGATGAGGTCGCGGCTTGCGTCGCGTTCCTCGCCTCCGACGAGGCATCCTACGTCACCGGGACTACCTTGTTCGTTGACGGCGGCATGATCCTCTACCCCGGCTTCGAGGAGGGCGGTGGGTAGCAGACCACCCCGTACGATAGACTATTAAGCCCCCGTCCCGGCAGAAAGGCTGAACCCGAATGGCGAAGAAGACGAAAAAAAAGATAAAGAAACTCTCGAAAGCCGTGAAGAAGCTTCAGGATCAGAACGAGGAGCTGTCTGAGTCGCTGGAAGAACAGGCTCAAGAGATACAAGACATGAAGGCGACCCTCGAATCACAGGAAGAAGTCGCCGAGGATCAGCCGGACGAAGAAGAGTCGAGCGAAGAAGAACCCGAAGAAGAGCAGGACACGGTGGAGGCAACGGAGCCTGCCGAGCGCCGGGCCGAAGAGCTTGGTGTGGACCTATCCGAGGTGGAGGGCACGGGCTCAGAGGAGCGTATCCTGGTCACAGACGTGGAAGAGGCTGCGGACACGGACGAGTAGGAATTCCGGAGACTACCTTCCCACCGGGTAGTTCTCAGACTTCAAGGCCTCTAATTTCAATTCTCGACCACAACCGGGACAGTTAACCGTCTGCTTTCCGTAAGACGGGGACGAAGTCTCGTTATCCATAAAGATCAAGACTGGCCCGTCCTCCGTCCACCAGAGATCAGACCAGACCCCATGCCGACATTCACAGTAGAGCGTAGCCAAAGCCTACCTCCTCAATTATAAAAGTAACATAGGTATCAATTATACACCTTCACCAGACCCAAACAAGGACCCTCGTTGACAATGCTAAGTTTAGGACTAAACTTAGTGTACCGTGAATGGATGGAACACAGGCACGGGCAGTGGTGGTTTGCGGAATGCGTCGGTGGTGGCGTGGCTGCGGCTCTTGCGGGTTGGGCAGAAGATCGGTCGGGTTTTGACGGAGGATCTGAAACGTTGGGACCTGAACATGGCCCAGTTCGACACGCTGACGCGGGTTGGGTCTTCCGAGGGTATTACGCAGCAGGAGTTGGCCGAATCGTTGCTGGTAACCAAGGGAAACGTCTGTCAGATGCTGGACCGGATGGAACGGCGGGATCTTCTGTGCCGGTGTCCCGAAGGGCGGGCCAACCGACTCTTTCTAACTGAAGCGGGGCGCCGACTGTACGATGAGGTCGTGCCCCCGCACGAAGAGCTGGTCGCCAGGCAATTTTCCGCCCTATCGTCCGAAGAACAGAGAGACTTAATGCGCCTACTCGGAAAGCTGGACCGGACATTGTAAAAGAACGGAGCGTTTCTGTAGGCAACGGGTTTAGTGTTGTGGAAAAGACTTCAGAGAGGAAGACGATATGGAAATTATATCGGTTGTTTTGCAGGTCCTTTTAGGATTGGCGTTTCTCGGGGCGGCCGGCTCGAAGTTGGCTGGGGCGCAGCAGATGGTGGAGATGTTCGATCACTTCAAGTACCCGCGGTGGTTTATGTACTTCACGGGTATCGTAGAGGTCGTCGGCGTGTTGGGGGTACTTGTGGGCATCTTCGTCCCGGTGCTGGCCGTGCTGGGTGGGTTGCTCTTGGCCGCCACGATGGTCGGTGCGATCTTTACCCACCTCCGGGCAAAGGATCCAGTTTCTATGATGATTCCGCCCGGTATACTGCTGGTGCTATCCATAGCCGTTATCGTCTCGGTATAGGAGGTTAGAAAAACAGTTATGGAACTGGAAGGACTACACCACGTAACGGCCGTAACCGGCCATGCCTCAGAGAACGTTGCTTTCTACACCGGTGTGTTGGGGATGCGGCTCGTAAAGAAGACCGTAAACCAGGACGATGTCTCGGCCTACCACCTTTTTTACGGGGACAAGATCGGAAACCCCGGCACCGAAATGACCTTCTTCGACTGGTCCTGGGCCCGCCCGGATCCGGAAGGGTCTGGCAAAATCTCTGCCACTGCGTTCCGCGTTCCGGATCGCGCGGCACTCGACTGGTGGGCGGAACGCTTCGACAAACTCGGCGTGAAGCGTGGAAATATAGGAGACAGGAACGGCCGGGCCGTACTCCCCTTCACCGATCCCGAAGGACAGAACCTGGAACTGGCAGACGGCGGGGAGTTGGGCATGCAGCCCGGAACCCCGTACTCTGGGGGCTCCGTACGTCCAGATAAAGCTATTCTGGGTCTGCACGCCTCGACACTGACCGTAAGGAATATCGGGGCGACGTCTCGCGTGTTGAGGCAAGCGCTCGGTTTCCGGGGGGCAGGGGAGTACCAAAGAAACGGAGCCCGAGTGGCCGTCTTCGAGGTCGGGCCGGGTGGTCCGGGAACCGAAGTACATCTAGAAGAGCGGCCGGATCTACCGCTCCACCGACAGGTCGGTATTGGGGGTGTGCACCACGTCGCTTTCCGCACACCCAATGACGAGGAGCACTTAAAATGGCGGGACAACCTCAGGCAACTCGGGATCGGGGTGACACCGGTCATAGACAGGTTCTACTTTCGGTCCGTCTACTTCCGGGAGCCCGGCGGCGTTCTGCTTGAGATCGCCACCGACGGCCCCGGCTTCGCCACCGACGAAGACCCGGCGCACCTCGGTGAGCGGCTCTCGCTGCCACCTTTTCTAGAGACGCAGCGCGAGATGATCGAGGGCAGACTAGAACCGCTTTCAAAAGCCTGAAATTTCGTCGCCACGAGACTAAAGTTTCAGAGAGTTTGTCCGATAACCTTTATGCGCGAACGAGGTGTCATGTTGCTCGTGGGCTAAATGGGGGGAGCGGAATAATTTTCCCGCAACTATGATCCGGTACCACACCCCGATCGCAAAATATTTGCCGAGTCGAGAACGCTTATTGCGTTTAACAGAAAGGTCGAGTTGAACGAATGAGTATTGAGGGCAAAATTCTAAAATCGTTGCTGCTGGCGTTGCTAGGTTCGGTGTTTGTAGTTTTGTTGGCGGCGCCTTCGATCGCCCAAAACTCGCCGGAACTACGCCTGACCACGAACGATACCCCAGACCCGGCTCTCACGGGTAAACCGCTCACCTACAAGTTCACAGTGACCAACATAGATAATAAGAAGGATGCCAAAGACGTAAAAATGCAATATGTGATGCCGGAGGGCGTAGGATTTGAGACCGTCTCCACTACATCCGGGACCTCCGATAAAAAAGACGGCTGCACCAGGGCCGGGAGCGACATTACGTGCGAGTTCAAGAAGCTCAAGAAAAGCGGCGGGTCGGCCAGCGTAGAGGTCAAGGTCGTTCCGAACCGGGCTGGGGATCTGGTAGCAGAAGTCAGCGCCCGGGCTGACAAGGTGATCTCCGTCTCTGCTACGGAGAGAACCATCGTCAAAGCTGACGAAACCTCGCCGGGCGGAAGTGGCGGAGATGGTACTTCGAACCCGGAAAACAGCCCCGCACCACAAGATGAGAACGCTTCCCAACCATCATCCGAGAGTCCGCAAACCGGTGACGAGAACGCGAACACTCCCTCGGACCCCGACGATGCGCAGCAGGCAGGCGGCGACGGGAATGGATCCCCGGAGGAACCTGCCGCAGCCGGTGAAGGTGACGGGGGTACTCCGGCGGAGGATAACGACAGTGAATCAGCCGAAAGTGGTGCCCCGGATGGCGCTGCGCCTTCGGCAGAGAGTGAAGAAGAATCCGGTTCCAGTGACGCCGGCGGGGAGGCGACGTCCGGTGAAGATGCTGCGTCGGCTGGGGGGGAAGAGCCGGGGTCAGGAGGCGCCACGCCCCCTTCGGATGACGGTTAGGTGTAAGGTGAGCTACTGATCCCCAAAGGTGGAAGTTGCAACCAGCTAGATGTACCAGGATAACCTGAATTCAAAGCACCCGTCGCACGATGACTCGGGACTCGACATCAGGAAACGAGACGAGGCCCGACCGGCGGACGACCCTGCGCTACAGTCGGCCCAACTAAGCCAGTTTCTCGGTTGGCTTAGTCTCGCGGTCCTCTTTTTCGCGGTTTTGCAAATCGTCGCCTTCGTGGCCTTCTGGGACCCGGGGTCCGGGGTAAGCGGGGCCATACTCTTTGCATACGGCTTGCTCTTGCTCGTGGGAAGGAGCCGAGTGGTTCGGGGTGAGAGAGAGACTGCCGTAGCCATAACATGTTTCGGCTTTCTCGTGGCAGCTCTAGGCGTGGTCGTGGCCCAGCCAACGCTGGTTTCGGTTCTCATAATAGCCCCGCTTCTGGCCGTGGGCGTGGCGCTGCCCTACGCTGAGGACCGCTTTCTGCGCCGGTTGATGATCGCCTCCTGGTCCGTCACGCTCGCGATTGCCGTAGTCGGCGAGTTCCCTAACTCTGACTCGGCGTTGCCGTCCTTGTATCGGTCGAGTTTTAGTGTTGCCGCCATCGTGACGGCCTCCACCGTCGTGTTGCTGCTACTGTGGCAATTCAGGACGCGCCTGGTGGGCACGCTGGCACAGGCAAGAGCCGCCGAGAAGCAGATGAGGCATGATACCCACCACGACGCCCTGACTGGCTTGCCGAACAGGGCGTTGTTCATGGAGCGTGTAGTACGCACGATGGAGCGTGCCAGAAAAGACGAGAGCTATCTTTTCGCCGTGCTCTTTCTGGACCTGGATCGCTTCAAGAACGTCAATGATTCTCTGGGACACTCGGTAGGGGATCTCCTTCTGGTCGAAATAGCCCACAGGTTGCGTTCCTGCGTACATCCTACGGACACCGTCGCGCGTCTCGGCGGCGACGAGTTCACGGTGCTGCTCGAAAGCCTGGAAGACCCGGAGAACGCGATGGAGGTCGCCGGGCGTTTGCAAAAGGAGCTTGAGAGCCCGATCAAGATCGGTCAGCACGAATTGTATACCACGGTCAGCGTGGGCATCGTCGCCAATGCTAGCCACCGCGAGCGGCCGGAGGACCTGCTCCGCGACGCGGACACGGCGATGTACCGGGCAAAAGAGAACGGCCGCGCCCGTTACGAGGTCTTCAAGACGGAGATGCGCAACCGGGTTACATCTATCCTGAACCTTGAAACGGATCTCAGGAGGGGTGTACAGCGCGAAGAGTTCGAGGCGTTCTACCAGCCTATCGTGTCGCTCAAGAGCGGCGAGGTATCGAGTTTCGAGGCGCTCGTGCGCTGGAGACATCCCGAGCAAGGTTTGCTAAAACCACCGAAGTTTATCCACCTGGCCGAGGAGATCGGACTGATCGGGCCGATCGGCGATTTTATGATCTGGGAGGCTTGTAGAGAGATAGCTTTCTTGAGAGGAAAGTTCCCCGACCATCGGCCGTTGGGCGTGAGCGTCAACCTATCAGCCGCCCAGCTCGTCCAGCCTGGGTTTGTGAAAGGACTCTGCCGGGTGCTCCGGGAGACTGGTCTGGACGGGCGCGGGTTGCAACTGGAGATCACCGAGAGCGCCGTCATGCAGGATGTGAGATTGGCTGCGAGGACGGTATTGGAGCTTCGTAAATTGGGTGTAAAGGTTCATCTGGATGATTTCGGCACGGGCTACTCGTCGCTGGGCCTGCTCCACCGATTGGGGGTTGACGCTTTGAAGATAGACAAGTCGTTCGTCACCCTTATGGGGGCGGGCGACGAAAAGGCAGAGATCGTCCAGGCGGTAACGACGTTGGCCCACAGCCTCGGGATGGACGCCGTGGCCGAAGGTATGGAAACCTCCGGCCAACTGGCGCATCTGAGATCTATAGGCTGCGATTACGGACAGGGCTTCTACTTCTCCAAAGCGGTAGATGCTCGTGGGGCGGAGGAGATCCTGGCCTCAAGGCCGCGATGGTAGGAGCCGCGCCACCTATGCCGTAACGATCATCCCCGATCTCGTCTTGTAACGTCCTGATTCGTAAGACCAATCCAGCACCCCTCTTATCCGGTGGCGCAAGGAAGCGATGTAGCGTTCGAGGTTGCCGTCTATGGTCTCTCCGAAGAAAGGAAATTTCTCTGTCTCCCGGACGAGCGCGCGCACCTCCGCATCGTGCATCTCAGCGGCCCGGTCGATGGCCTGTTGGAGATCTAGGTCCCGCGTGTGGTGTAGAACCAGGATCAGATTGTTCACCTCGGCGCACCGGAGTTCTTTTTCGAGGGAGAGGATATCGTTTGCCCAACAGACGATGTTATGAGATGCCTCGGTCACGCGTCGGACGGCGGCGTGTTCGCGGAGCTCTTGTGGCAGGTGGTTCCCATCGATAATCTCCATTAACTCGGTGATGATCGAGAGTCCCCCGGTCAAGGGCCGCATCCGCAGGTAGGAATCGAGGTCGGGCGCGACGTCCCTGACCCGGTTGGCAGCCTCCCACAGTGTTGCTTCTAGGTGCTCCCTGAAGGTGCGAACGAACCGGCGCATCCAGACGGGGGAGAGCGCGTTCGAGCGCAGGCGCTCCTCCAGCCGTCCCCGGAGGTCGTGCAGGGCGTAGACCAACGGCTCGTCGCGGACATCCGGCTCCCCGCCCGCCAGAATATCTAGAAAGCGGTTGTCCACGGTAGACAGTTCGTCGGGATGTCGGCCGACCTCCGACTCGTCGCCTTTGTCGTCCCGCAGGAACAACCAGGTGTACCACTCGGATACCAGTTGCAGGTCGTCCCGCGACAGGTCGGGGTGGGTACGGGCGGCCAACCTTCCTATGCCGGTCTCGCCAAAGGACCCGTAGGCCTGCTCCGGCAGGAGTCCGAAGTTTCGGGTCCACTCCATAGTGCTCTCCTGGACCTCTTCGGCATGTTCATTGATGGTCGGGGGGAAAGGGCAGTATAGTTCGGGCAAGATGACTCGCTCCATTGATTTCTCCTTTGGGGATCGGTGTAGTATCTGCATCCGGCGGAATGCCTCGCAAAGACCCACCTCTCGGCGGAGCCCGAATCATTAAGCCCCTCCATCTCTCCGTCCGGCAGGGCAACCCCAAAGCCGACGGGTAAAGAACCAACTACCGCGATAGCCTTATGTTACTCACTATCCCACACCTGCTTACGCGCAGAGTGCATCTTCAGAACGCGGATCAATAGTTGTGCACGGAAAACGCTTGAATAGCGCGCCACCAAACAGAGGAGCCACAACGCAATCCCGAACGGTGTAGAGTAAGCGCATGGCCGAAACGATAGTGAACATAGAGCACCTTGGCGGACAGCGCTACGTCGGCCACAACGAGCCCGGCGACCAGATCCTCATAGACGCCGACAGCCCCGCCATCGGCGTCCGCCCCATGCAAGCCCTGCTTGCCTCACTAGGAACCTGCACCGCCTTCGACGTAGTTGAGATCCTCGCCAAACGCCGCACCCCCGTACAGAGCTACCACATAGAGCTAGAAGGAACCCGCGCCGAAGAGCACCCCCGCCGCTACACCCACATAAAAGTCCGCCACATCGTCGGTGGCGAAGGCCTTACGCAAGAGAGCCTGGAGAAAGCCGTCAACCTCTCCCACGAGAAATACTGCTCCGTGGCGGCGAGCCTGAACGCGGAGATTGAGGCAGAGGCTATGCTGCACGCGCAACTAAAAGGTGTTTGACACACTACAGAAGATGCACAAGAATTTTGCTTCAGAAAACTTGAGAGCTATTGCCCAAGTTTTCGTCAAACCACTTGCCTACAAAAGACAAGAGTTCGCAACCTGCTTCCACTACTGTTTCTGCAAACTGGGTAACATTCTCCGTATTGACAAGCAAAGGCGTTCCTATAGGTAGATTGAGTTTGGTTTTGCTGATGAACCTCTCATCGACGATGCCTGCTCTATGTGCGACGAGGTTTCTACATAAGTTGAGCAGATTCAAATCACGCTTGTTGTCTTGCCACAACTCATCAACTGGCGAAGATTTCCCAAATGCTGCTGCATAAGCTTCAAGGATTTGGCTGGGGCTGTCGAAACTGAACTTGCCTTCGTCCTCAACCAGCAGTGTTCCCATGTGGTTACGAAGATCGAATCTGTATTTCGCCAGCCAACTCGATTTGACGCTTTTTGCTTCGCTCCCTCTTATACTAGCATCAGCGTTCAATGCACTCTTTGCAAGACGATCGGCGCTCAAGTTAACGGACGCCATCCACATGTCTTTTGCTAAAGATTCTAGGGCTGTCCATAAGGCAACCACTGTGAAAGACAAGTATGCGCGGATCGCTGGTTCCATGCTTTCCCTGTCATTCAAAAAGCTTGCCGCACTAGGATAGCGCATCGCACCTTCTTCGTGGCGAGCATCTACAGCCCTTTTTAGCTCCTCGGGGAATCGAGTTTCTTCGGAAAAATGAACACTCGCAAATTCCACAATGTCTCCAGCACCAAAACCTGCACCATATGCGGCTGCATGGCCGGGAAGAGCTAACATGGAAAAAATGGCGTCCATGTTCGTTACGAACGTTTGTGCAGGCACGACGAGCTTCTCGTTGCCGACATTGCGTGCACAAACCTCTGCTTCTTCACGGCACTGATCTGCTCTCTGGAGATCCGCTTCGGCAAAGATTGGTGCATTGGGATCAAACTCAATCATCGATGAATACGAGCATAGCATTTCATACAGACACGTGGCTACCGGTGTACAGTTGTTTCATACAAAGGCATTCGCCTACAACGAAGCCGCATCCTCCAGAATCCCATCGGCGTGGGTCTCCGGCGAGACTTCAGGATAGACCTTTGAGATCGCGCCCTCGGCGTCGAGTAGGAAGGTGGCGCGGTTTGCGACGCCCCGGTCGCCGAGGACTCCGAGAGCTTCCGCGGCCTGGCCGTTCTCGTCGGTGAGGAGTGGGAAGTTGAGGTTATGCTTTTCGCGGAATTGACGGTGGGATTCGGGGGAGTCTAGGGAGACACCGTAGACTTTTATGCCGGCCTGCTCGTAGTCGGGCATCCGGTCGCGGAAGGAACAGGCTTCTTTCGTGCAGCCGGGGGTGTCGTCTTTGGGGTAGAAGTAGAGGACGGTCTTCCGGTCGGCTAGCTCTGCGGTTGAGATGCGTTCTTCGTCCTCGGTTATGAAATCTACCTCGGGGAGTTGCTGACCTTGTTCTGGCAGGTTTGTCATGCGGACTCCTTTCGTGGCGGGGCTGTTGGTTGCGCCTGCAGAGTGTACATAGATCACGCGTCTCCGGCGTCTTTTCGGGAGAGAATGTAGAAGATCGTTGCCCAGGCGGCGCCGAAGGCGGCGTGGTCGAATATGGGGAGCAGAACTCTGGGTGTCCGGTAGCCCCATGGGGCGCGGTCGGCGCCGAGTATGGGCAGCCAACCGGCCCAGCCCATGCCCCAGAGTAGAATGCCGAGCGCCACCCCTACGGAGAGCTCGGTTCCCGGCCCCTCCCGCTCGCGGCGCATTAGCCCGAGGACCGTTCCCGCGCCCACACCGTACCCTAGATGCGCCGCCAGAGTCGCAACGCGCCGGAGGAGCGGCCTGTCCCTGATCGAGGAGATTTCCTGTAGTCGATCTACGACCTGCATGGGGGCTGTCTCATAGACTATGCCTGCCATGCTCAAGGCCTGGCGCAACCCCGAGAGAAAGAGCGTTGCACCCGCGCCGCCCGCCGCTCCACTCAAGGCTCTCTCTTTGACTTTCATGATACTCCCATTTTTGTGTTTTCTTTTACTGGTTTATACCCACGAGGCTGGGATTCAAAGCCGGAGACTGGATGGGCGATCTAACGGTTATTTCCTATCGAAGCGGGCGGTAGTCGCGCTTACTGGAAGAATTTTCATACTTTTGGCTAGAAAATTTGTCCTAATGGAGGATGCGCGGGCGTCTACGGTTTGAGATAGTTAGTCTTATACGGTTTATGTAGGGAGTTGGCGGAAGGAATAGGAGTAGGAGGCAATTCGTGTTGAGGAAGCTTCTCGTTTTTGCGGTTATGTTTGTTCTGGCGACCGGAACGCTGATTGCTTGCGGGGGAGAGGAGGATGGTGAAGAAGACTCGTCCGCTGGGCAGAAGGAGTCCGCCAAAGCCGGAAAGACACAGAAGGTCGAACCTATAGATGCTGTGCATGTAGCCTACAAGAAGACGGCGGCGGAGCAGTCGGCGAGGGTGGAGTTTACGACCGTTACCTCCGGGATACCGACCGATGCGACAACTGCCGACGGGCCGGAGAGCATGCAGTTTCGCATGAACGGCAACGGCGTCGTGGACCTCACGGGACAAAAAGCCCGCATCAACATGCGGATGGGGCCGCTCGGCAGCTTCGAAATGCGTATGCTCAATAACGTCGCCTACTACAAGATGCCCCGGGATGCGACGGCGCAAATGCCGGAGATGAAGCCTTGGGTAAAGGCGGACCTGGACTCCTTCTACGAACAGCAGTACGGACAGAGCTTCTCCGAGATGCAGGCCAACAACCCGACGGATCCTACCCAGCAGCTCGAAGCCCTGAAAGACGTGGGCTCGGTGGAGAGGATCGGCCAGCAGAAAATCCGAGGCGCCTCGACGATCCACTACCGCGCCGTCATGAATCTTAGGAAAGCCGCCGCGCAAGAAGGGCCGGAGGTCAAGAAAGCCTATGACAAGATGATAGAGCAGATGGGGACCAGCGAGATCCCGATGGACGTGTGGCTCGATGAACAAGGCCGCGCCCGACGGTTCGCGATGGACATGACGATGACCGTTCCAGTGCCGGCGGCGGACCCGTCAGCGGGTGGGGCAACCACCGAAGAGAAGATCCGGTTCACCATGACCGAGGACATCTTCGATTTCGGCGTGCCGGTGAACGTCACTCCCCCGCCACCCGAGAAGACTATGAGCCAGAAAGAATTGGAGCGGCAGATGCAACAGCAGATCCAGCAACAGCAGGCCGCGCCGGCCGCCAAGTCGTAGTCTCTACGACGCCCCGGTGTAGCGAACCACGATCTCCAACGAGTCCAGATCCGGATCTAGCTGGCGCGTAATACCGTCGAGCAACCCGATGGCCCGCCCGACGAGCAGCAACTTCGGCGGTATGTCACCCACGCTCGCACCCAACCGCCGTCCGAAGTCTCCCAGGTCCAGCGCTTCTTCTCCACCGGGGGATTCCTCCGTGCCGAGCAAGACACCGACAACGCCGAGCAGGGTGTCGAGATCCGTATCGTCGTCTATCGGGAGGCCAGTTTCAGCTAGAGTTTCGGTGAGGGTGTCGAAGTCTCCTTCCCGCAGCGTGCGCACCATCTTGGCGAGCGTGGCGGCGAAGTCTGGGTCTATGCCGAGGGTGAGGCCATGGTCGAGGAGCACGAGCTTCGGGCCGGGCTGCAAGAGGATGTTGCCGGGGTGCGGGTCGGCATGGAGGATGTTGCGGTTGAAGAGCTGGTCGGCGTAGGCGTCGTTGAGGAGTTCGGCCACCTCGCCGGGTTCGATGCCGGCCTCCAGCATGGAGTCGCGGTCGGTGATCCTGATTCCTTCTATCAACTCCATTACGAGCAGACGTCCGGTCGTTAACTCGTCTACTACTTCCGGTACGACCACATCCTCCCGATGTTTCAGTGCGGCCTGCAAATCTTTTATGGACGCGGCTTCGCGCCCGAAGTCCAACTCTAGCGGGAGCGTCCAGCGAAGATAGTCGGCGATTGGCTGGAGGCGCAACTGCGGTTCTACGGAGGCGAGGGTTGCGAAGGTCCGCTCCAGGGCCGAGAGGTCGGCTTCGATCAGGCCCGCGACTTGCGGATACTGGACCTTGACGGCGACCTCCCGGCCGTCTTTGAGCCGGGCGCGATGTACCTGGGCGATGGATGCTGCGGCGATAGGTTCGTCTTCGATGTCGTCGAAGACTTCGGTGATGGGACGGCCCAGTTCGCGGGAGATGGCGGGTTCTATTGCAGACCACGGCTGGGGTGGGACGCGGTCCTGAAGGGAGGATAGGATCTCCGTATAGGCGGTGGGAAGGAGGTCCGGGCGGGTCGAGGCGAACTGGGCAGCCTTGATCAGGGTTCCACCCAACGTCGTCGCCGCATCCAAGACCCGCGACGCCCCGCGCCGATGTTGCAATTCCCAATCTTTCTCCCCGACCAACTTCGGAGCCCACTTCGACCGCTCCCGGAGCGTCGCGTAGCCCAGGTAAAGGTCCGCAGCGACCGTCCCGATCACCACCGCCCGCGGCAGCCATTCCGCCGCCCCGAACCCGGACGCAACCTCGCCCGGCGCTCCCCGCCCCAACCGCTCTCCTGCCGCGAAACCAGCCGCAGCCCACAGAAACGCCTGAGCCCGCGAAATATCTCCGGACCGCGCCGCGAGCGCCGGCCCCGAGAGGTTTCCCGATAGAATTTCTTGCGCTTCCTCACCGGATCTCCGGGCGGCCCCGAGCAATATCTTCTGCGCCTCGAACGCGCTGCGAGTCCACCGCTCGTTGGCGGCGAGCGAGGCGTCCAACCAGTCGCGGTACATACCAGTAGCCAGTGCGTGCCATTGTGGCATCATATTGCGGCCATTCTTATTCGACTTCCCTCATAGCCCACGGAGTCTACCCTCTCTGATCCGAGACGTCGGCCAGTGAGGAGGCTGACTCGCTAGAGGGTTGCACGACAACGCTAAGATCGCTGGTAGTTTCCAGGACAACCGCTTCGACCTCCTCGACGGCGGAGATCCCCTGGGAGCGCATTGCCGCCCGCACTTCTTCCTCCGTCACCCTTTCTTGCTTCATCGCGCCGGTCAGGAATTCGCCTTTGTGGACGAGTAGGGTGGGTTCGGCTTTTATCAGGCGTCGGAATGCGGGCGAGCGGGCCGAAAGCCAGGTGATGATGAACTGCAAGGAGATCAGGACAGCAAAAGCCAGTATTCCGCGCACCAGCGAAACGCTACTCGAAAGCAACACCGTCGCCAGCGTAGAGCCTAGCGCCACCGTTACGACGAAGTCGAAAGCGTTCATTTTCGAGAGCGTCCGTTTGCCCGAGACCCGGAGCAGTAATACCAGCGCCAGGTAAGCCAGCGTCCCGACGAGCGCCGTACGGCCTAGTGTCATCCAACTATCAAAGAGCATAGGCTCCTTCCTTAAATGAGAACAGCAGGGACCTTCTTACCCAAAGCGGCCCGGAAATCCTCCTTATTCGGTCGGGAGCTGGTTATTTGACCCGGTAGGCGAAGCATCGGGCCTTGAGGTTGGAGTCCGCGAGCGGTAATTGCCGGTAGGGCTCCGTAACCTCGACCAGTTGCCACCGACCTTCGTCTTCGAGGGCGCGCTGCTTCTCTACGAAACCGGCGTCTTCGTCGGCCCGGACGCTGAAGATTATTTGTCCGCCAGGTTTTACTATTCGCAGCAGTTCGTCTAACGAATCGGGCGGTGCGTGCCCGGGCGTGAAGACCCCGGCGGCCACGACGGCGACGAATTGATCGTCGGGAAAGTCCAGGCGCTCTCCGAGCTCCATCTGTCGGAGGCTTTTGTAGACGTCTTTTTTACGGGCCAGGTTCAGCATGTTCTCTGAGAGGTCTATGCCGGACAGCCTCGTGTAGCCGAGTGGATTCAAAACTTCGCCCATCATCCCCGTGCCGGCCCCGGCGTCGAGCAAAGATCCGGCTCCCGCACCCACGTGGCGCCCCAGGAGACCGGCTATGATGGCCGGAGTGGTGTAACCGTAGCTCAGTACGTCCCGCTCGTACTCCGCGGCCCAATCATCGTACAACTCCGCCGTCTGGCGACTATCTCGGGCGCCGTATACACTTGCCAAGCGATCCGGCTCGTGTTTTTTGTCCACCGTTCCTCCCACGAATATCCTATGCGACACACTTACTGTATACGATGCAAGTCTCTCCGATATGCGAGGGGAATTTTCGTGGGACTACTGGCGTCTTCCTCAGCGGTTCACGGGCTGCTAGTCGTGCGAGGGGCGGTCCCTGTGCTTTTGGGACGCCACAGCTTAGAAAGAGTGTGTACAAGCGCCGGAACGAGAATGCCGGGACGTAGCAGTGAACGGGGAGGTTTGGTCAGGTTCTTAACCTCTAATAAGGTCCGGGCTACCTCCGGGTCTCTGACCGCCATCCGGAAGACCTCTTCGGAGATTCGGTGCAGGAACCTCTGGATGTGTCCCAACTCGTCCGGGCAGGTAGCCGACCACTGGGCGTCGCTGCCCGCCGTCGTCGTCCAGCTCGGGGCGACGGCCTTCTTCTGCCGCCGATGGAATTCCGCGCTGAGTCCGGCTAGTTTGCGTTTCTTGTAGAGGCTTTTTTCGAGGGCTTTTGCGGAGAGCGCCGCGAGGGTCATGCCCTGGCCGTAGGACGGGTTCATGACGCAGGCGGCGTCGCCGATGACCAGCAGGTTGTCGGGCATGCTTTCGAGACGGTCGTAGTGGCGGCGGCGGTTGGCGGTGCGCCGGTAGCCATATGCCGGAGATATTGGTTCGGCGTTCTCTATGGCGTCGGCTATGATGGGGCTCGGCAGGCTGCGGGCGAAGCGCAGGAACGCCTCGGGGTCGTTCGGTGGCTGGTGTTTATCCCCGATCCCGACTAGCACCGCCGTCCACCGGTTACCTTCTACCCTGCGGAGGGAGCCTCCGCGCGGCTCTTCGGGCCACTTGGGAAGGACCGCTAGGCTCTTCCAAACGCCGTCGAACCCTTCCGGCACCCGGTACCAGCGCGTGGCGTAGCCGAGACCGGCGTCCACCACGGTTTCTTGCGGAGTCCCCAGGCCGAGTTTCGTCAGCCAGCGGGGCATCCGGGAGGCCTGGCCGGAGGCGTCTAGTACGAGATCCGCCACAAAATTCTCTTCTACCTCGTCGCCCCGGACGCGCGAGGAGACGCCGGTTACCTTGCCCGAGGATTTGTCGTAGAGGAGCCCGGTCACCGCGCGATTTGGGACGAAACGAATCCTAGGATCTGCCATGAGCCGGTGTCGGACACTCCACTCCAGAAGATCCCGGCTCACGGCCCGCATCACGATGCCGGAACGGAAACGGGGAAATCTCCCGGACGGTACGTCGGTCACGGTGTCTTCGCCCTGGTCTACGGCGGGGCATCCGGCGTCGATTAACTCCTGGTCCAAGCCGGGAAAAAATCCCTCCAAAAGCTCTGAACCGCGCACGGCGAGGCTGTGCAGGTGTCGTCCCTGGGGGACGCCTTTCCGAGTTTCCGGGCCGTCGGGGAGTTGGTCGCGATCGAGAACCGTCACCTTATCGAAGTGTTCCGCTAGCACCCGCGCGCCGAGCAGGCCGGACATGCCCGCGCCAATAACCAGCGCGTGGTCCCCGAGGTCCGCCGCCGGCCTGTGTCGCATCTTCCGCATCAAAAGGGATTCTATGGGCGGGGAAGCTCATAGACAGCGAAAGGTTACACGGGCGTTGTTATGGTAACGTTTGTGCTCGTTTGATACGAGTCCACTGAAGGCGCGCCGGAGTCCGGTAGTTCTGCGAGGAGATCCACTTGCCGGGTATTAGAGAGAGCGGGATAAAGGAGAGCCTTACCCGCCGGGCATTGTTTATGCGATCCATGTTGGCGCAACCCCGGCAGGTCGGGGCCGTCTGGCCGACTTCGCGGCGGGCGGTGCGGGATCTCCTGGACATGGGCGACCTACCGGCGGCCCGTACCGTCGTCGAGTTCGGCGTCGGCACGGGCGTCTATACGCGGCAGATACTCGAACGCCTGGGACCGGACGGAACCTTCCTGGCCTTCGAGATAGACCCGAAGTTGGCTTCCGCAGTCTCGCAGAGACTCCGAGACCCGCGCCTGCGCCTGATAAACGACTCGGCCGAGAACGTCGAGGCGTACCTTGAGGGAGAGAAAGCCGACGTGGTCGTCTCCAGCCTCCCCTTTACGACCTTTCCAGCCCCGCTTCGGGAGAACATAATGAGGCTCTCGCGCCACATCCTCGCGCCCGGGGGCGTTATGCTGGTACTCCAGTATTCTCCGAAAGTCTTACCGCACCTGCAAAGCCGGTTCTCCCGAATACGGCGTCGCATCTCGCCGCTCAACGTGCCGCCCGCTTTCCTCTATGCCGGCGAAAACCCCGACGAGAGAGAAAAAGCATGACCCGCCGGAGTTGGGAGGTAGCCCGACAGTATGTACTCTGGCCCATGATACTGGGCGCCGTGGTGCTACTCGCCGGCCTGGTAACCGGGCGTCCCGTACTGCGCAGGACCGGGTGGTTCTCTCTCGGATCGGCGGCCCTCGGGCTCTCGTTTTTCCGGGATCCGGAGCGTCCTTTGCAGCCGGAGCCCGGCGTAGCCTACGCCGCCGCCGACGGTCTAGTGACTTCGGTGGATGAGGTGGATGAGCCCTGGTTGGCCGGTGGTCGGGCCGAACGGGTGAGCGTCTTCCTCAACCTGCACAACGTCCACGTCAACCGGAGCCCGTTCGCGGGCGGGGTGGATAAGATGGAGAATAGCGAAGGCGGGTTTTCGCCGGCACTCTTCGGCGGGGTGGAGGATAATTACAGCAATCGGACTTTGCTCAGTGGTGAGCAGGGGTCGTTTGTGGTCGTACAGCGGGCGGGCATGATCGCCCGCCGCATCACACCCTGGATCGACGTAGGCCAAAAAGTCGAAACCAGTGAGCGTATCGGCCTGATCCACTTCGGCTCCCGCACGGACGTACTGTTCCCTCCCGGCCAGGTCGATTTTCTCGTGGCACCCGGCGAGCGTGTCCGGGCCGGCCTTACACCCATCGCCCGCTACCGCAACACCCGCTGACGTGAAAGTCTCACCGATACCAACCCTTATCACCTGCGGCAACCTGGCGGCGGGTTTCCTGGCCGGGCTTCTGGCCGTTGGAGGGAACTTCGTCCAGGCCGCCGCGCTGATCCTCGCCGCCGCCGCGCTGAATCTTCTCGACGGCGCCGTGGCCCGTGCGAGCGATACGGACGGCGATTTCGGCGTCAACCTGGACTCCCTGGCGGACCTCGTATCCTTCGGTGTCGCCCCTGCTATTGTCCTCTACCTGTCCTCACTCCACGCTGTGCCGGTCACGGGCGTCGCGGCGTGCATGATCTACGTCGTGTGCGGCGCCCTACGCCTCGCCCGCTTCCCGCTGGTCAAAAGCCAGGAACATTTCGTCGGACTTCCCATACCGCCCGCCGGAGTGATGCTCGCCGGGCTCGCAATCTTGGGCCTGACCTGGCCCATAATGCTGGTAGCGACCCTGATACTCAGCGTGCTGATGGTCAGCGTGCTGATGGTCAGCGAGATCCCTTTCCCGAAACTATCCAATACCTTGCTCACCGGCCGTCCTCGCAACAAGAAACATCCTTCTACCGAAGATCTCTAAAGACCGTCGAGCGTCTCGTACAAGAGATCGAAGAACCTTTCTCGATCCAGCTCCACGCCGACCTCAGCGTTGGGTGGCTTGCCGGTTACTCCGTAGAAGTCGCAGATGGTCTCGCCTCGTGTGAGGTCGCTCTCGCATTCCACGTCCACCCGCATGGGACGTGTGGTGAGGAGTTCGGGTTGCAACACCGCGGCGACCGCTACCGGATCATGTAGCGGCGGGGCGTCGAAGCCGAAGTTAGCCTCGTAGGTGCTGGCGAAAAAGTCCAGAAAGCCGGATACTACGCGCCCGGCCTCCCCGGTCTCCCGTAGCCGATCTCGTTCTTCCGGTCCGGCTCCAGCCTGGTGCGTTACGTCCAACCCACTCATGGTTATGGGAAGCCCTGATTCGAAGATCTCACGGGCGGCCTCCGGGTCCACGTAGATGTTGAACTCGGCGGCGGGTGTGGTGTTGCCGAGTCCGATGCTGCCGCCCATGAGCGATATACGGGCTATCTTTTCTTTTAGATCCGGACGCTCGCGCAAAAGAGTTGCGATGTTGGTGAGTGGGCCGGTCGGGATGAGGGTGACCGGCTCCGGAGAAGCCGTCAAGGTGTCGGCGAGGAGTTGGGCGGCGGGGCGGTCGTCCGGCTCGAAGTTAGGGGCCGGTATCTCCTCCGGTCCGTCCAACCCGCTCTCGCCGTGGATGTCGTAAGCGGTGTGAAGGGTGCGAGCCAGCGGCGCGGCGGCCCCGGCTGCTACGGGTATGTCTGTGCGACCTATGAGCGAGAGTATACGCAGCGCGTTGTACGTGGTCTTCTCCAACTCCACATTTCCGGCGACGGTCGTGACGGCCAGGAGGTCGAGGTCCGGCGCGCCGCAGGCCACCATCAGGGCCACGGCGTCGTCGTGACCGGGGTCTACGTCCAGGATCACCGGGATGCCGCTCAACTTTCCTCCTTTAGACCGAAATACATTACGAGTGGAAACAGCGCCGAGTAGAGTAGGTACTCTGGTCGCCGCCGTTTTGCCGCCCATATCGCGGGCACCAGGTAGTACGGCAATAGCAGAAGAACCGGCAGGCGTCTCCCGGACCTGTCTTCCGGGAAGAGCCGTGTGTAGACGAGCACGACGCCCATTACCACCACCATCCAGCCCCAGTAGTTAAGCGTCGGCACGCCGCTTCGCCCGTTAGACCCTTCGATGTCTGGGGCGTAAGATCCGTTCACTTTCCATTCCCAGAGGCCGGCGTCGAGGCCGAATGGGTCCATCACGAGGTCGAGGTTCGTGGCGACCAGGGCTGTAGCCAAAGGAAGGGTTTCGCGGCGGCGCGCTGCGTCCATCGGAAGTCGGGTCAGGGCGCGCTCCGTCGCGGCGTGGGTACCGTAGATAACGTTGTACCAGAGTAGCATAATGGCGAGCGGCACGCCCCCGATACGGGGCTTTGTGCGATGCCGTAGGAGGTTGAACGGGCCGGTGACCAGCGCCTCTCCGAAGGCCGATAGTCCGGTCGAGAGGATGAAGAAGGCGGCGGCTCGTAGTGGACCGCGGGTACGGACCGCATCAGCCAGGTTCAAGATCGCGCCCAGGATAGCTTGGCCCAGGAGTAGCTTCGAGATTCGCGGGTCTACGTTGTCCATCGGATGGCCCTCCTATTTGTCATGGGACATTATGACGAAAAGAGGGGCCATGTCCAGAACTTGGGATGTCGTTTGTGAGGAGAGGTTTAGCGGGTATACTGAACGCCATTGGGGAGTAGCCGCCCGCGAGCATTGCGGGGGGATCGGCCGTCAATACGGGGCTTACCCCGGTCGATCACCGGCTCTGCGGCTTCGCTGTAGAGCAACGAGCGAGACCATTTGCAGTCAAAGACGGCTGTGGAGGGCTCGCTTTTCGTCTTCCAGGCCATCTGGAACGTCCGAAAAGGAGATTGACCTTGCAGGCACAGCTTTCCGCCGGGGCACGTAACATCAAATGGCACTCGCTAGACTCTGATACGGTCCTGGAGGAACTGGACGCCCACGACGCCGGCTTGAGCACCGAAGAGGCCAACGGGCGCTACGAACGCGTCGGGCCGAACGTGTTGCAGAAGAGCTCCGGTGACGGAATTCTGCAGATCTTGTGGCGACAGATCAACGACCCTCTTATCTACGTATTGCTGGCCTCCGGCGCCCTGGCTATGGCGCTCGGCAAGATCGTGGACGGCTCCGTGGTCCTCGGCGTGGTGGTAATAAACACCCTGATCGGCTTTGCCCAGGAGTATAAGGCCGGGAAAGACATCGAAGCCCTCACGGATCTGGTCCCCAGCGAGACGACCGTCTTGCGAGACGGGGAGCGAAAGACGGTAGAGGCCCCCCAGATCGTACCGGGCGACGTGATACTCCTCGAATCCGGCGACAAAGTCCCTGCCGACGGACGCCTTCTCGCCCGTCGAAACCTGCAGGTAGACGAAGCCGCCCTTACCGGTGAGTCCGTGCCGGTCTTCAAGGGCACTGATGCCGTCTCCGAAGCAGCGCCCATCGGGGAGCGCACGAGCATGGTCTACGGCGGAACGTTGGTGACCTCGGGAACCGGCAAAGCGGTTATAACCGCCACGGCGGGTGAGACTGAACTCGGGCGCATCTCCGAGATGTTGAGCGAGACGACCGATCTACAGACGCCGCTGACCCGCCAGATCTCGACGGCCGGGAAGTGGATCACGGGCGCCATTCTGGTCATCGCCGTGCTCCTCTTCGGCGTCGGCCTGCTCCGCGGCTATCCGCTGGTGGATGCGGTGCTCTCGGCCATCGCCCTCGCCGTCGCCGCAATCCCCGAAGGTCTACCGGCGGTCATCACCATCGCCCTCGCCATCGGGGTGCGACGCATGGCGGATAGAAGGGCCGTTATTCGCTACCTGCCAGCCACGGAGACCCTGGGCAGCGCGAATGTGATCTGTACGGACAAGACCGGCACCCTCACCAAAAACGAGATGACCGTCCAGAAGCTGTGGACACCGGATGACTCCGGTAAGGGTGAAATCTACGAGCTATCCGGCGTCGGATATGCCCCCGAAGGCGAGCTCTCGGGAACGAACGGCAAGGAGCTAGATCCGTCCGACAACCCAGGTGAGCTGGTACTGGCCGGTGCGCTGTGCAACGACGCCGGGCTTTCTCAGGACGGTGAGACGTGGTTCATAGAAGGAGACCCCACCGAAGGCGCCCTCATCGTTGCAGCCCGCAAGCTCGGCTTCGACGAGGGAAACATTCGCCAAAAGCTCATCCGCAAAGACGCCGTTCCATTCGAGTCCGAACGTCAGTACATGGCGACGCTCAACGAGATACCGGCGGACTTGACCAAAGGCGGAACAGAGGATTCTCAGGCCATCTACATCAAAGGTGCGCCGGAGGTGATCCTTGAGCGCTGCGAACGCGCGGCCGGTGGCGGCGATCTCGACTGGGAACTCGTAACCAGAAACATCCAAGACATGGCAAATGAAGGCTTGCGGGTGTTGGCCTTCGCCCGCAAAACTGCTGGATCGCTTACGGAACTGACCGAGGACGACGCGCAGGGCGGCTTCGAGTTGCTCGGGTTGCAGGGTATGATCGACCCGCCCCGCGAAGAGGCGATCGAAGCGGTACAGCGTTGTCACGAAGCCGGCATCACAGTCAAGATGATCACCGGCGACCATGCCGGAACCGCCGCCGCCATCGGCCGCCAACTCGGACTTGCCACAGAGGACGACAAAGCCGTCACCGGCAGAGAGTTGGACGAACTCTCGGAAGAAGAACTCTCCGGCATCGTCTCCAACACCAACGTCTTCGCCCGCGTAGCCCCCGAGCACAAGCTCCGCCTCGTAAACAGCCTCCAGGCCCAGGGCGAAGTGGTAGCCATGACCGGCGACGGCGTAAACGATGCCCCGGCCCTGAAACAAGCGAACATTGGCACCGCCATGGGCATAACCGGCACCGATGTCTCGAAAGAATCATCTGATGTGGTCCTGACCGACGACAACTTCGCCTCGATAGCCGCGGCCGTAGAGGAAGGCCGGAGAGTCTACGACAACATCCGGAAGTCTTTCGCCTTTATCTTGCCGACGAACGTGGGCCAGGCTCTCATCATCCTTTTCGCGGTGATGCTCTTTCCCATAGTAGGTGGCGAGCCGCTCCTGCCGATACAGCCGACCCAGATCCTGTGGGTCAACATGGTCGTTGCCGTAACACTCGCGTTGCCGCTGGCATTCGAGGTGCTGGAGCCCGACGCCATGAATCGGCCACCCAAAAACCCTGAATCTCAGCTCGTGGATGGTCTCGTGCTGGGAAGGACGGTCGGTGTGGGGCTTCTCATGGCCGCGGGCGGCATAGGGCTATTCCTCTTCAAGTACTACGGTCAAGCGGGGCAGGGTGCGGTTTCCGGCGCCGCGCTCGCCGAGGCGCAGACGATGGCGGTAACGACCATCGTATTCTTCCAGATTTTCTACCTTTTCAACTCCCGCTCTCTGCTGTACTCGGTACTGGAGGTGGGGCTGTGGACCAACAAGTGGATCTACGTCGGCATCGGGGTTCTGATCGCGTTGCAGATAGGTTTCGTGTACCTGCCGTTTATGAACACCTTGTTCAACTCGGCGCCGCTGGGACTTCTGGAATGGATACAGACGATAGTGGTCGGCCTGATAGTGTTGCCCGTCATAAGCCTGGAGAAGTGGCTCCGCGCCCGACGCACGAAAGAGAGTTGAGTTGTTCGTAGGAAAAATTGGAGGGCTCTATGACTGAATTTCCCCTGTGGGCCTGGGTCGGTTTTACAGTCCTCATCGTAATCTTGCTTATCCTCGACCTGGTCGTTTTTGCCCGGAAATCGCGGGAGATCTCCTTCAAACAAGCCACCGCGATGAGTGTTTTCTGGATTGGGGCGGCTTTGCTCTTTGGTCTGGTGGTGCTCTTTGTGGCCGGCCCCACCCGGGGTGGTGAATACTTTACCGGTTACGTCGTCGAAAAAAGCCTCTCGGTGGACAACGTGTTCGTCTTCGCCCTGATCTTCACTTTTTTCGCCGTACCCTCCCGTTACCAGTACCGGGTTCTTTTCTGGGGCATCGTCGGCGCGCTCGTCCTGCGCGGGGGTTTTATAGCGGTCGGGGCGGGACTGTTGAACCGTTACGAATGGATCGTATATGTCTTCGGGGCGTTCCTGATCTACACCGGCATCCGCATGGCGATGCACAGCGACTCGGAGATTGACCCGGAGCGCAATCCGGTCTTGCGCTTGACGCGGCGCATGGTCCCGATGACCAAAGATTTCCAGGACGACAACTTCTTCGTCCGCCAAAAAGGAAAGCTCGTGGCGACGCCGCTTTTCGCGGTCATTATCGTGGTCGGCACGACGGACGTAGTCTTCGCCGTAGATTCGATACCGGCGATCTTCTCCATAACCTCCAGCGCGTTTATCGTGTGGTCCACTAACGCCTTCGCTGTGTTGGGGCTGCGACCGCTGTACTTTATGCTGGCCGGCATGATGGACCGATTTGTCTATCTGGACATAGGTCTCTCTATAGTTCTGATCTTCGTCGGCGCCAAGTTCATCTACTCGGGCCTCTTCGACGCGAAAGTACCGATCTGGGTCTCCCTGCCGTTTATCCTGCTCGTGGTGTTAGGCTCCATCCTGGCCTCTCTCTATAAGACCCGCGGCCAGAGGCGCAAGGAGGCGCCGGGATATGAGGAGAAGCCACCTGAGAAACGGATGCATTAGGGGCCAGCACGCTACGGCCCGAACTTTGTAGCCCGGTATCCTAATGCTCAACGTCGTGGGATCGCCCCAGCGGCACTTAGAGCGGCTAGTAAAAGACAGAGTGGCGAGTACAAGCGCCGGTCCCACCACAGAAACGTCTCCGAGGTCAGCGGCATTAACCCGGTGGCTCCGACCAGGCCGCGGGCAGCCAGCGTCGCCACGACCCCCACCGTCCCAAACCTCTGCAGACGAGGCCTGCTGCGGGGCCATCCCGCAACCAGACTTCCTCCAAGCGTCAGCAACGCCGCCACAACTAGACAGGCGCTTGCGGAGGGCATCTCGTTTCCCCCAATAATCCTGTTCGCGAGCCGCTGCTCGTCGGACGCTGGCCAAGATGACCCTCGCGCCCAGTTCGCGTGCATTGCCGCCAGAAAAAAGAGAATTCCTGCTCCCGAATACTTCATTGCTCTTATAGCACGCACTCCCGTCGCCTTTCCTCTGGAGCTCCTATTCTACGAGAACTGTAGAGTAAGCGTTCCGATGTTCTCTGAATGGCTCGAGAACTCGGGGCTGACGCATCACCGCTTGCGCCGTAGAATAGCTACATGCTGGGACGATACGCAGAGCTAAAGGCGCAGTTGCCGCCGGAGACTATTCTCTTCTACCAGGTCGGGACTTTCTTCGAGACGTTCGAAGAGGACGCCAAGAAGATCTCGCAGGCACTCTCGATCCGGCTGACGAGCCGCGAGGCCGCCGGTGAAGGCCGCGTCCCGCTCGCCGGCGTGCCGGGACACTCCATCCAAGAGCATTTGGCGACATTGCTCAGGAAAGGGCACTCTGTAGCGATCGCTGAACAGCGGCCACACCCGGTAAAGCCGAAGCAGTTTACCCGCGAGATCTCCCAAGTCCTCACGCCCGGGACCGTGATCGAGGACAACGTCCTCTCTGCCGGACACGCAAATTATCTGGCAGCGGTAGTGGTCCGGGATGGCACGGCGGGCGTCGCTGTGGTCGAAGCCTCGACCGGCGAATTCACCGGTACCGAAGTCTCGAAAGACGGCGTCGCTGCGGAGCTTGAGCGGTGGTCCCCGCGAGAGTTGGTCGTGCCGGAACGGACAATGGCCGAAAACTTGTCGAAGATAGAGGCCAAGTTAAGCCCGGCCCCCCGCTGGACCTTCGAGCCTTCTGCCGGTGAGCAGTCGTTGAAGAAGCACTTCGGGGTCTCGAACCTCAAGGGGTTCGGATTGGAGGGAAAACCCGCGCTCGTAGGCGCCGCCGGAGCCCTGATCCAATACCTCGGTTCCCTGCGCGCCGGTACGCCCCCGGAACAGGTCGTCTCCTTCCGAACCTACAGCCCGGATGCCGGGATGGTCCTGGACTCCACGACCCGACGTAACCTGGGCCTTGAAAAGGTGATCTCGACCACCGACAGGACCCGCACCCCGATGGGCCAGCGAACTTTAAGGCGCTGGCTGGAACGTCCGCTTTTGGAAGTCGAGCGCATCGAGCAGCGGCTCTCGGCGGTTGACGTCTTCGCGGAAGACTACATGCTCCGGGAGGAGACCCGCGACGTGCTCGGCCGCATCCCGGACATCGAGCGCATCGCCACCAGGATTGTCCGCCTCTCCGCCTCTCCGAACGACCTGCTCTCTCTAAAAGGCGCGCTGGAAGCAATAGGTCCGCTAAAAGAGACGCTGGCCCCGGCCGCTGAGAGCAGCCAACTGCTCGCACGGGTGCTCGGGGCGATGGAGGAGCCGCCGGGGGTTAGGGAGCTTATCGTGGCGGCTATTTCCGAAGAAGATGGAGAGATAATCCGCGCCGGCTACTCAACGGAGCTTGACGAGGCCCGTGAGTTCCGCAATGGCGCCCACGAGTGGCTGACCCGCTTCGAGGCCGAAGAACGCCTGAAGAGCGGCATCAAGACCCTCAAGGTTGGATACCGAGACGGCGAGGGGTACTTTATAGAGGTGGCGGGCAAGGATACGGGCTCGGTGCCGGAACACTACCAGCACCGCAAGGCACTCAAGCACAACGCCCGCTACGTCACCACGGAACTGAAGGAGCACGAGTCCCGGATGCTCGGCGCCCGCGACGAAGTAGACCGGCTGGAGCGACAGATCCTGGCCGAGATCCGGGCCGCCGTAAAAGAAGCCGCCCCCGACCTCCAGCGCATCGCCCGCGCCGTCGCCGTCGTTGACGTAACGGCCTCCTTTGCCGCCGCCGCGACCGAGCTCCGCTACTGCCGGCCTGCCGTATCTGGGGAGCGTGGCATCCACATCGTCGCCGGGCGGCATCCGGTGGTCGAGCACAACACCGAGACGCCGTTCGTGCCAAACGAGACGGAGATAGAGGGCGCTTCGCGGTTACAGATCCTTACCGGTCCCAACATGGCCGGGAAGTCCGTCTACCTCCGGCAAGTCGCCCTCGTAACCCTCCTCGCCCAGACCGGTTCCTACGTCCCGGCGGAGAGCGCCTCTTTAGGTGTCGTGGACCGCATCTTCACGAGGGTCGGCGCCGAGGACCGCCTAGCGAGTGGCGAGTCCACCTTCATGGTCGAGATGACCGAGGCGGCGAGCATCCTGAACTCTGCCACGGAGCGGAGCCTCGTAATTTTGGATGAGGTCGGGCGCGGCACCTCGACCTACGACGGGATGAGCCTAGCGTGGGCCATCGCCGAATACCTCCACGACGACGTACAAGCCATGACGTTCTTCGCTACCCACTATCACGAGCTGACGCGGCTGGCGGACATTCTGCCCGGCTGTCGCAATTACAAGGCGAGCGTAGAGGAGATCGGCGGTGAGATCGTCTTTCTTCACCGCATCGAAGAAGGCGCTGAGTCCTCCTCCTACGGCGTCCACGTGGCAAGGCTCGCCGGGTTGCCGCCGCAGGTCACGGAGCGGGCCGGGGAGATCCTGGGTCGCCTGGAGACAGAGGGCGTAAAAGATTTCGCGGGATGAGACGGGATGTTAGGATAATGGCATGAGCGAACAGAAGAAAATGGGCCTCACCCCTGAAGAGCAGGAATTGAAGGAGCGCCTGATGCGTTCCGGTCCGCCTCCTGTGCGGAAAGGAACCGGCAAGGTGTCCGAAGAGTTCTGGAAGTTGCCGAAGCCGAAGATAAAAGATGGCTCTTTGTTAGAAGCCCTCCTCAAAGATCGCGAAGAAGGCTGTTAGCAGGTATTGAGGTTCTGGGACAGTTCTGCGTTGCTGCCGCTGCTCTCCGAAGAGAAATTCTCTGACACAGTTACGAGCCTTTTTAGGGAAGATGAAGATGCAACGGTCTGGTGGGGCACGTGGGCGGAGTGTATGGTGGCGATCAGCCGTCTCAAGCGAGAAACCAGACTGATCGAAGCAGGAGAGGGAGAAGCTCGCACCAATCTCGACGAGCTTTCCGCGAGCTGGGTGGAGATGGAGCCAACCGGCGAACTGCGACTGTTGGCTATGCTTGTCTCCAAAACGCACCCACTCAAAGCCGCCGATTGTCTCCAACTCGCTGCGGCGCTCCGTTGGTGTGAAGGAGATATTAATAATGCAGACTTCGTATGTCTGGATAATCGGCTGCGGCAAGCTGCAAGGGAAGAAGGCTTCCACCTGCTACCAGAAAGCATGGAGCTGTGAAGCTCTTTCCCCAGCTAATCGCTGAAGAAACGGCGGAGTACGGGGGACGAATACGTGTATTGCCGCCGGAGGTGGCGCACCGGATCGCCGCCGGAGAGGTCATTGAGCGGCCGGCTTCGGCAGTGAAAGAACTTGTCGAGAACTCCCTCGACGCCGGGGCTTCGCGGGTCGAGGTCGAGATAGAGGGTGGTGGAGTCGGCCTGATTCGGGTACGGGACGATGGTTCCGGTATGTCGCCGGGCGACGCTGAGCGTGCGATCGCCGAACACGCGACCAGCAAAATTCAGACCGCCGACGACCTGGCCCGTGTTATCTCGTTGGGCTTCCGGGGCGAGGCGCTACACGCCATAAGCTCGGTCTCTGCTCTTACGCTCACGACCCTCGAACGGGGAGCCCGCACTGGAACCCGCCTCCAGGTGTTCGCCGGCGAGATCACCAAAACCGCCCCCGATGGCGGCGTTCCTGGCACGACGGTCGAGGCCCGGGATCTGTTCCTCAACCTTCCCGTCCGGCGGGGTTTTCTCGGGACCGTCCGGGCGGAGGCGAACGCCGTCACGTCGGTGGTGCAATCGATCTCTCTGAGTCGGCCGGAGGTCGGGTTCTGGCTGCGCACGGATGGGAGGAAGGCGTTGGTGTTGCCCGCGGCGGCGGATCTGCGGGAGCGCCTTGCCCAGGTGTATGGGCTACCGTTGGCGCGAAGCCTGATCCCACTGGAAGACCCGCTGGTCTGGGGTTTCGTGAGCCCGCTCACCGTGAGCTTTCCGACCCGCCGCTACCTGCACGTCGCGGTGAACGGCCGGGTCGTGGACACCGATTCTTTCGCCCCGGCGGTGGCGAAAGCCTACGCTGACCTTCTGCCGAAGGGACGACATCCGGCAGCGTTTCTACGGTTAGAGCTCGGACCGGGTGAGGTAGACGTGAACGTACATCCGGCCAAGAGCGCGGTCCGGCTCCGGGGCGGACGCTCCGCTTACCCGCTGGTGGTCGGCACCATAAGAAGCGCCCTGTCCTGGGAACAAGAGCCGGGCAGCGGTGTCACCGAGGAGGAAGTGACGAGCGGGCTAACCCTCATCGGACAATTCGCCGGTAGGTGTATTTTGGCCCAGGAGGGTGAGCAGCTTATCATCCTGGACCAGCACGGTGCCCACGAGCGCATCCTCTACGAACAGCTCTCGGAGAGTGTGCAAAGCGCGCCCGTCCGATTGCTGAACCCGATCTTGGCGCACCTGCCGGAAGACTTGGCGCCGGAGGTCTGGAACTTCGAGATCGAGCTGTCGAAGCTGGGTTTCGAGGTCGAACCGTTTGGCGAAGGTGCGGTGCGAGTATTGGCGGCTCCGGAAACCGCTACGGAACCCGAAACCGCTCTCGTGGCGGCGGTCGAGGCGCTGGCCGGTGGTGAAGACCTGGCGAAAGCGCTGGCCTGTAAAGGATCCACGAAGTTCGGGGAGAGCTTGTCCCGGGAGGAGATGGAGCGTTTGCTGAAAGAGTGGGCGGCCTGCGAGTTCAAAACGATCTGCCCGCACGGCCGCCCGATAGTGAAGCGTGTCGCGCTCGCGGACTTACTCCGCGAGTTCGGTAGGCTTTAGTCGTCTTCCAGTAGCGTCTGGCCCAGGTTCAAGATAGTCGGCGCCCATAGGCCAACGAAAATACCCTCGGTACGGTTGCCCCGTAGGAACAGAACCAGCGACAGCACTATCGAGACCAGCGTGCCCACAACGTAGACTTCTTTGCCCACAGCTTACCTCCTGTTTAGCTTACTCCCGCAATGTAGTCCCGACCGGGCCTGTAAACTGTAAGCGAGGTCTCACTATCTGCGGAGGGAGGCAGTTATGGAGAGAAATAACACCCTGCGCCCCGACTCCGGCGGACGTTCGACGGTCTTTGGGCGGCGCGGCGTGGTGGCCTGTGAACACCCCGATGCGGCCCTCGCCGGAATCCGTATTCTGGATGCCGGAGGAACCGCCGCTGACGCTTGCGTCGCTATGGCCGCTTGTATGGCCGTCCTTTCCCCGATGGCGACTGGTATGGGCGGTGATGCTTTCCTGCTCAACTACGAAGCTGCTACAGGCCGGGTAACCGGAGCAAACGGCTCCGGACGTGCCCCTCGCGCCGTTACAATAGAGAAGCTGCGCGACCGGGGAATAGAGGAGATGCCGGAGCGCTGCGGACTCTCCGTCACCGTGCCCGGCGGCGTCCGGCTTTGGGAGGACGCCGCAAACTCTCTGGGACGCTTGCCGTACTCACAATTACTGGAACCCGCCTACGAGTTGGCCGACGAAGGCTACCCGGTCTCAGAGGTCGTATCTCGTTATTGGGAGATCAACGAGTGGGTTCTGCGAGAAAACGAGGCTGCCACGGAGGCTTTTCTGCCGGATGGCCGGCCGCCGGAGCCGGGTGAGATTTTCCGCCAGCCGGAACTGGCGAAAACTTTAGCCACTGTCGCCGAAGGCGGGGCCGACGCCTTCTACACCGGTGAGATAGCACGAAGTATCGCGCGCTCCGTACAAGAGGCGGGAGGCTATCTCTCCGAAGCAGACCTCGCCGACCACGAATCGACGTGGGTCGAGCCGATCTCCACCGACTACCGGGGTATCCAGGTTCACGAGATCCCACCTCCCGGACAGGGCATAGCAGCCCTACAAATGCTCAACATCCTCGAAGGCTTCGACCTCTCCAACCTAGATCCACTAGGCTCAGAACGCATCCACTTCGAAGTTGAGGCCAAAAAACTCGCTTACCAAGACCTGCACGACAGCATCGGCGATCCGGACTTCTCCGACATAAGGACCGAAGAACTGCTCTCCAAAGACTATGCGGCCAAGCAGCGCGAGAGAATAACTCACCGCGCCGGTGCTTCCATCGAACCCCGGCTCGGCGACGATACAACCTATCTCTGCGCCGTGGACGCTGAGGGCAACGGGTGCTCGTTCATAAATAGCCTCTACATGGGTTTTGGCAGCGGTATCGTAGCCGCCGGAACCGGAGTTTGCCTGCAGAACCGGGGCCACTCGTTCCGGCTGGAAGAAGGCCATCCGAACGCCCTCGTCCCCGGCAAGCGCCCGCTACACACCATCATCCCTGGCCTCGCCACCAAAAATGGTTCTTTGTGGGCTACCTTCGGCGTGATGGGCGGACCCATGCAGCCTCAGGGACACACCCAGTTACTGGCAAACCTCCTCGACTATGGCATGAACCCACAAGAAGCCGTGGATCATCCCCGCCATTTCCACGACAACGACACCCTGCTTCTCGAAGGCCGGATCTCCGAAAACGAAGCTGAAAAACTCCGCATTATGGGCCATCGGGTAGAGGTTGGCCCAAACTACATGATACCGACCGGCGGTGCCCAACTAATCCGGGTCCTGGAGAACGGTGTGCGGGCTTGCGGCAGCGATCCCCGCAAAGACGGCTGTGCCCTGGCTCAGTAAAAGGCTCTGCCCCGTTACTACAGTAAATTACCCTGGCAGGTGTTTGTAGTTGCCGGGCTCCATCATCTCCAAGGCGACACCAAACTCTTCCCAAGAATGCCGCCAGTAGTCGCGAAAGTCAAAGCTCCCGCTCCGTATAGCCCGGCCGTGGTTGCGCCAGACCACCAGGCAAGCTCCGAAGAACAGAGTGTGGTGCAATAGTCGCGTAAGAACCATGCCGGGCTCCGGGCGGCCGCGACGAAGAATCGCCAGACGCTCAGCCTGAAAACGGACGTGCGCTTCTTCGTCGCGCAGGACGCGGTGACAGATCGCACGCAGCATTGGCGAACTGGTGGCCTTACCCAGCGCCGCATAGTAGACCTTGGCGATGATCTCTGCCGTTACGAGCACCGCTACCGAGACTTCCAGGCCCCCAAGGTTGCGAAGCTTCCTGAAGGCGCTGTCCGTCCAGCGTTTCTTTATGGTGCCGACACCTTCCGAGGCCAGAAAGTCCCGCAGATACCGGGCGTGCCGCTGCTCTTCCCGAATAAAGTACTCCATGGCCAACAGGTAATCCGGGTCATCGTGCTCTTCCGCGTATTCCCTGGCCCGACCGTGCAGATTTTTTCCTTCTGAATTCTCGCCAAGTTGAAACTCCTGCACGGAGGGGATCACGTTCTTCCTCTCTGCCTCCGTCAGGCCGGGTTCTCCTTTTGGAAGAAGCTCGGGTTCTTCGTTGGCCCGGAAATGATTCAACCATTCCCATGAACTTAGAGGTCCGGGGAGAATGTTGGTTTCCCTGTTGGCTTTACGCAAAGACTCCGTATTCATGGCTGAGCTTTCTACCCGACGTCAACGTCCGTAGTGTCTACTCCTTGGACCCTGTCGAGGCCCATTAGCTCTTCCAGGGTCTCCTCCAGATCTTGCTGCGTGGAGGCAATGCCGGTTAGCTCCACTACCCTGTCTTTTACAGCGCGAACCTCTAGATCCGTTCCGTCGAGGAGCTTAGCCACGTCGTCCCCGAGTTCTTCGCCTTCGTTCATTGCCGGGTCCACCTCGGCCTCGCCGGTATCGGGGTTTATGTAAGCATCCGTTCTGGGATAACCGGAATCTACCGGGGTGTGGGCCTCGTCTTCCCAATCTTCCCGGACGAGGTCCGCCTCGGACTGGGCTTCCTCGTCCACCTCGGACTCGGTGACGAGCTGACCCTCGTGCCGCCGGTCTTCGACGCTGGATTCCAGCGGTGCGCCCTCCCCGGGTCCCACTTCGTCACCAGCGTGTTCGCCGGGTTCCTCATCTGAACGGTCGGCATGGAAGGTGGCGAAATCCGCGTCCCGATTCAGCGAAATGGCCGTGATCGGAACCTCGAATCGCTGATCTTCTCGCTCCACTATTACGTGCGTCAACTCACCACTCTTTTCATCCGTCAATACCTCCGAGATGCGACCGATCTCTTCGCCATCAGGTGTGCGTGCTTCGAGCCCCACCAGGCCACGCTCTTCCATTCGAAAACCTCCTCTAGTGTTTTGGAACTTACTTACCACGTTCGATCCTACCCTAAAGATAGCGCCTTGATATAACCCCCCACGGTAATAAAATATGAGCGTGACTGACTTAGATTTCGTGCTGTCGCAACCCTTCCCCGGATGGGCGAGAGGGTTTTGGGAAGTTTCTATTTCAGGAGGTTTTGGCGGATGATATGTGAGAACTGTGGGGTGCGGCCCGCGAGCGTGCAGGTTTTTAGCCAGCAGGGCGGTCAGAGGGCTGCTTCGTACTTTTGCAACCAATGTGCCCGGCAATTGGGTATGTTCGGAGG
This sequence comes from Rubrobacteraceae bacterium, assembly GCA_965214475.1. Classification (GTDB taxonomy): domain Bacteria; phylum Actinomycetota; class Rubrobacteria; order Rubrobacterales; family Rubrobacteraceae; genus SIRX01. Next base: position 2,660,006 of record OZ243953.1, read on the forward strand.
CGGCTCTGGCGGTAGCCGTGGCCCAGACCCGTTCGGGATGTTACAGAATTTGATCCAACAACAAAACCAAGGACCTAGTATGTTCGATTCTCTTTCAAATGACGCACAGCAGGCGGTGATGCGCGCCCGCGAGACCTCGGCCGGTACGACTCCGGCCAACGCTATAGGAACGGATCATCTGCTGGCCGGAATAGTCACCGGCGACAATGTAGCTACGGAAGTCCTCAAGAAGGCCGGCGCAGACGTGGATGGTATGCGGGCGAGATTCCAGGAGTACCGGGGCGATCCCGGCGAAGAGGTCTACACCTTCACCCCGAGCGCAAAGCGGGCGCTGCAACTCTCGTTCACCGCCGCCCGACAGATGGGCCTTCAGCAGGTAGGGCCGGAGCATTTGCTGCTCGGCCTGCTCGGTGAGGGTGACGGCAATGCCTACCGGATCTTGCAGCAGCACGGTGCCGGTGACGCGGAGTCTTTGAGACGTGAAATACTGCGCCTCATGCAAGAGCGCGGCGGCGCACAAATGCAGGCCGGTCCCGGTATGCCCGGCGCAGCGGCGGGTGGTCCCGGGACTCCTGGTGAGCCGCCGAGCGATAGCAGCACGCCGACCCTGGATCAGGTGAGTCGCGACCTCACCGAGATGGCCCGCAACGACGAGCTCGACCCGGTCATCGGCCGGGCCGAGGAGATAGCGCGCGTCGTCCGTATCCTGAGTCGCCGGACCAAGAACAACCCGGTCCTCATCGGAGAGGCCGGCGTTGGCAAGACCGCCGTGGCCGAAGGATTGGCCCAGCGCATAGTCTCCGAAGACATCCCCGAGTCGCTCAAAGGTAAGCGTATCGTCGCGCTCGACGTGGGCGGTCTGGTGGCCGGTACGAAATTCCGGGGAGACTTCGAAGAGCGGATGCAGCAGATGATCAAAGAGCTCCAGAACGAAGAGAAGAACATCGTCCTGTTCATAGACGAGCTGCACCAGATCGTCGGCGCTGGCGGGGCCGAGGGCGCGGTGAACGCCTCGAACATGCTCAAGCCCGCGCTCGCCCGCGGCGAGCTGCAGGTCGTCGGCGCCACGACGCTCGACGAATACCGCAAGAACGTCGAGAAGGACCCGGCGCTGGAGCGACGCTTCCAGCCGGTGCTGGTGGACGAGCCGACGGTCGATGAAACCGTCCAGATCCTCTACGGCCTGCGCGACCGCTACGAAGCCCACCACCGCGTGCGGGTATCCGACGAGGCCATCGAAGCCTCTGCGGAGCTCGGCGACCGCTACATAAACGACCGCTTCCTGCCGGACAAGGCCATAGACCTGCTGGACGAGGCCGCCGCCGAAGTGCGCTTGCGGTCCACGGTTCCCCCGGTAGACGTAAAGCGGATCGAAGAGGAGATCTCCAACCTCGAACGCGAGAAAGATGAGGCCGTCCGGTCCGAGGACTACGAGGGTGCCGCCGGCTTCAAGCAGCGCGTCGAGCAGCTCAAGATCGAGCTGGACGAGTACCAGGAGGGCTGGGCCGGTAGCCGCGAGGACAACGCGCCAGAGGTTAGCCGGGAGGACATCGCCCGCATCCTTGAGGAGTGGACCGGCGTCCCGGCGATGAACATTGTCCAGGAGGAGGCCGAGCGCCTCTTGAACCTGGAAGCCGTGCTGCACGAGCGGGTCATAGGCCAAGAGCAGGCCGTAACGGCTGTCTCTGAGGCCATTCGCCGGGCACGGGCCGGCATAAAGGACCCGAAGCGGCCGGTCGGGAGCTTCATTTTTCTCGGGCCTACGGGTGTCGGGAAGACGGAGCTTGCGCGGACGCTCGCCGGATACCTCTTCGGTGAAGAAGACGCCACGATCCGGATAGATATGTCCGAGTACCAGGAGCGGCACACCGTCAGCCGCCTGGTCGGCGCGCCTCCAGGCTACGTCGGCTACGACGAGGCGGGACAACTCACCGAGCGAGTGCGGCGGCGCCCATACAGCGTAGTGCTCTTCGACGAGATCGAGAAGGCTCACCCGGACGTGTTCAACACGCTGCTCCAGGTCCTCGACGACGGACGCCTCACGGACGCCCAGGGCCGGACGGTCAGCTTCGAGAACACGGTCATCATCATGACCTCCAACGTCGGCAGCCAGCACCTGGTTAGCGAGAAGCAGTTCGGCTTCACCTCTAAGGAGGGTACGGACTTCGGTGAGACCGAGCGTCGGGCGCGCAACGCGCTGGAGCAGGCCTTCCGGCCCGAGTTCCTGAACCGGATAGACGAGATCATCGTCTTCCACCCGCTCTCCAAAGAGGACGTGCTCAAGATCGTGGACATCATGCTCTCTCAGCTCAACAAGCACCTCGAAAGCCAGCAGGTCACTGTCGAGGTTACGGACGCGGCCAAAGAGTTCCTCGCCGAAGAAGGCTACGATCCCAAGTTCGGCGCCCGGCCCCTGGCGCGAGCCATCCGACGCCACATCGAGAACCCGCTCAGCAGCCGCATCATCGGCGGCGAGTTCGACCCCGGCGACACCGTCTTCGTGGACTACACCGAGGACGAACTTACCTTCAAAACGAAGGTGCCGGCGGCGTAAGCTAGCTCGACCCGCCACGCCTCAACGAGGGCTCCCTTCTGCCGGGGAGCCTTCTACTTTTCTAGAGAGTCCGTGCAGACCCGCAACATCTCCAGTAGCTTTCGGCGCTCTCCAGAATCCAGTTCGGATAGCATAAGATCCTCGATGTACCCAACCTCTGCATGAGCCCTGGAGACCAACCCCTCTCCGGCTTCTGTTAGATACGCCTGTAAAACTCGGCCATGCTCCGGATGAGGCTGGCGCAAGATCATCCCAACAGCCTCCAGGTTAGCCAAGATGCCGTTCATGGTTTGCGGTGTTACAAAGCTCCTCCGCGCCAGTTCCGCCCCCGAAAGGCCCGGCTCATCCGCCAACACGCTCAAAGCTGCATATTGTGGCGTAGTTAAACCCGCGCCTCGCAAAACTTCGTCCATCCTATTTCGCAGCGCCTGCTGCACCCTCTTTAGCTGATAGCCGACACGACCCTCCAAAATATTATCCAATACTGGCCCCTATAGAGTTGTCAGGACCCTTGTATAATATCAATACATTGATAAAGTTTACCAGGAAGGAGTGGTTGTGGCGAAAGCTATGGGACTGGATTTCGTGGCGTTGCAGGTGAGGGATCTGGATGCTTCTCGAAAGTTCTACGAGGAGAGTGTTGGATTGGAGGTGGACCCGCAGGGGCCGCCGAACGCTGTGGTGTTTCGTACGGAGCCGATACCCTTCGCCGTTAGAGAACCTTTGGTGGACCTCGAAGCGGTGAACCGGCTCGGCTGGGGCGTTGCTTTGTGGTTCAAATGTGACGACTCGCGAGAGTTGTGTGAGGCGCTGAACGCAGACGGAGTTCAGATCTCCCAAGAACCTTTCGATGGTCCCTTTGGATGGACCTTCTCGTTTATAGATCCGGACGGATACGCAATCACGGTCCACGATGGTTAGAGCAAGGTTCGAGATAGAGCCAGAGGGGCCTTACTCCCTCTCCGCGAGCGTCCGGTTCCTTGAAGGATTCGCTCCAGCAGCCTATGAGGGTAGGGAAAAGGACACGCTACACCTCGCCTTCGTCGCCGATGATAACGAAAGCGTCGCCGGCGTACAGGTCCGTTCTGAGGGTGGCACAGTAGTAGGTGAAGCGTATGGCGACGCCGATAAAGTAATAGTGCGGAAACAGGCGGCGCACATTCTCTCGCTGGACGTGGATGGGAGCGGGTTTGCAGAGATTGGAGGGCGAGATCCGGTGATTGGCCTCTTGCAGGAACGGTAGCCGGGGCTCCGGCCGGTGCTTTTCAACTCGCCTTACGAGGCGGCGGCGTGGGCAATTATCAGCCATCGCATTCGCATCGTGCAGGCGGCGAAGGCCAAGGCTCGGATAGCGGAGGAGTTGGGCTCCTACGTCGAGATGGATGGAGAAAAGAAGCCCGCTTTCCCTGGCCCATCACGCTTGATGCAGCTTGAGGAGTTTCCCGGCCTTTTCGGGCGAAAAGTAGAGTGGCTACGGCACCTTGGCCAGGAAGCTGCCAAAGGCAAGCTCAATGCAGACTACCTGCGCTCAATGCCTACTGAGCGAGCGCTACAGGAGCTAAAGAGTCTACCCGGCATCGGAGGCTTCTCTGCTGAGTTGATCCTGCTGCGCGGCGCAGGCGAGGTGGACCATCTGCCGACTAACGAGCCCCGGTTGGGCCGGGCCGTCGCGATGGCCTACGGGCTCGACGAGTCGCCGAGTGTCGCGCAGCTAGAAAAAATGGCTGAACCCTGGCGTCCGTATCGCACCTGGGTCAGCTTCTATCTGCGGGCGATGTTGGAAGCTGAGACCGGTGAAATATCTGGCGGCGCCAAAGAGACTATTTGAGAGTTTCCATCTCTAACCGCGGTACGTAGAGTTTGTGGACGTAGTCGCGAACCATGCGTTGGGTGCTGAACTCCGGCGCGACGGTGGCGATAGACTCTCTCATGAAATCGACCCAGCCTTCGGGCACCGCTTCTGGGTTGCGGTCGTAGTAGAGTGGGGAGATCTCTTGCTCTAGTGTGGCGTAGAGCGAATCCGCGTCCGCTGCGTCTTGCTCTTCTTGGGAGGCGTACTCTTTTGCCTCACCGATGGTCCAGCCGTTTTTGCCGTTGTAGGCTTCGGGCCACCAGCCGTCGAGAACGCTGAAGTTTGGGGCGCCGTTTAGGGAGGCTTTCTGGCCGGAGGTGCCGCTAGCTTCTAGCGGACGGCGCGGGTTGTTGTGCCAAACGTCTACACCTTGCACGAGGTAGCGGGCGACGTTCATGTCGTAGTCTTCGAGGATAAAGAGGTGGCCCGCGAGGTCTTCGTTTTCGGGCGCGTTGTAGAGTGCCTGTATGTACTGCTTGGCCGGCTCGTCGGCTGGATGAGCTTTACCGGCGAAGACGAACTGTACGGGACGGTCGGAATTTTTGACGATCCGACGTAGCCGGTCCGGGTCGTGGAGGAGCAGGGTGGCCCGCTTGTAGGTGGCGAAGCGCCGGGCGAAGCCAAGTGTAAGGGCGTCGGGGGACAGCTCTTGGACGTGTCCGCCACTGCGTTCGGCCTGTAGACAAAAGCGCCCGTTTAAAAAACTCACCATCCGCAGTTTCGCCGTTGTGTGTGCCCGCCAGAGTTCCTCTGCGGGGATTTCCTCTACAAAAGACCAGGCCGATGGGTCCTGAACCATCTCTTGCCAGGCCCGCCCGCCGGAGTGCTCACTAAAGAGGTGAAACAACTCCGGGGACAGCCAGCTCCAGGTGTGGATGCCGTTCGTTACGTGGGTGATGGGCCGGTGGCCGTCGCCGTTCGGCTTTGACCGGTTCCACATCTCCCGGCTGACCTCAGCGTGCAGATCTGAGACGGCATTGCTAACCGCCGACGAGTTCATGGCTAGAACGGTCATGTTGAAGGTCGGTCCCCACTCCTCTTGCTTGTGGCCCAGGGACCATAGTCCATCTTTGCCGGTGGCTAAGGCTTCGGGCCAGTTGCTCATCAGGGCGTCGAAGAGGTCCGGTGGAAAAGCGTCGTGTCCGGCGGGGACCGGGGTGTGGGTGGTGAAGACCGTGGTCCGGGATATTTCCTTCCGGGAGTCTTCCAGAGGAGTCCCCGAAGCTACCAACTCGCGCAGGCGTTCCAGAACCGAGAACGCGGCGTGACCCTCGTTCATGTGGTAGACGGTGGGTTCAATACCTGCGGACCGCAAGGCCCGGATGCCACCGACGCCCAGGATCAACTCTTGCAGTAGCCGGGTTTGCTGTCCCCCACCGTAGAGCCGGGCGGTAAGCTCGCGGTCTTCGGCGCTGTTTTCAGGAACGTCGGCGTCCAGAAGTAGTAAGGTGGAACGGCCGACCTCTACCCTCCAGACCTTCAGGTGGATCTCCCGGTCCTGCACCGCCACGGAAACAGAAACCTCGTTGTCCGCCGGATCCAGGGCGGGCAGTATCGGACGGGAAAATGGTTCGAACGGCTCGTAGACTTCCTCTTGCCGGCCTTCGCTGTTGATGCGCTGGCGGAAATATCCCTGGGCGTAAAGAATGCCGATGCCGACGAGCGGGAGACCGAGGTCTGAAGCGCTTTTCACGTGGTCACCGGCCAGTACGCCCAGGCCGCCGGAGTAGATCGGGAGCGATTCGTGTAGACCGAACTCCGCCGAGAAATACGCGACCGGCCTCTCCATCTTCGGGTAGACGTGCTCCATCCAGGTGTGCCGCTGATCCAGGTAAAAGTCGAGCTCCCGAAGAACCTCATCGTACAAGTCGAGGAACTCCTCGTTCTCGGCGGCGGCGGCCAGGTTGTCCGTGTTCTCCAAGAGTCGTACCGGGTTGTGTTCCGAGGCTTCCCATAACTCCGGGTCCAGCCGGGAAAACAGTTGTTGGGCTTTCGGGCTCCAGGTCCAGAAAAGGTTGTATGCCAGGTCTTCGAGTCTCGCTAAACTGCCGGGAATGTCTGCGCGCATATATTCAGTGTTTCCTGTCTTTGTAGTGTGCGTTGTGGAGAAGCAAAACCTCTCGCGGTGGATGATCCTACCAAAGTTTCGTCTTGGTCGGTGTGGTTCCGGCAGCCCTCGATGCGTTTCTTGCAGGGCCCCGCGGCTACGGGTAACATATTATCTGGGTGGCTTGTCGTACGGGAGACCCGCGTACTGCTGACGAGGTGGAGCAGTGAAAACTATACATATCGAGCTCTCACTGCCGTGGTAGTCCTTGATGGGGTAGGGAACAAGTTGGTAAGCGAAGCAAGACCGCTCCTTATAGCGATGGCTTTTGAAAGATGGGAATGAAACCTACCGGGCGGGGAATTATTCTTCACTTGAGACGCTCTTGGATAGCGTATCTGGTACTCCTGATCTCCCTGGTTCTAACGTTACTGGCCTGGCGTTACGTAAGCATCAACGTAGAAGAGCAGAACTAGGTTCGGTTCCAGGAGACGGTAAATGCTACCCAGGATTCCGTGGATCAGATCACGACTTCTTACATAGACGCAATGTTCGGTGTCCGGGCACTCTTCCGTTCTAGCCGGTCGGTCGAACGGGACGAGTGGTCCGAGTACGTCGAGGAGATAGACCCCGGGGGCCGACTAGAAGGCTTCCAGGCCCTGGGATATGCCGAGTACGTCACACCCCAGGAGAGAGAACAGTTTGCACGGAGGACCCAACGGGAGAAGTCACCGGACCTTTCGCCCGATGTCGAGCCCGGGCAGGAGAGACCCGCTTACTTCCCCGTGGTCTACGTCGGGCCGCCCAACGGGGCCAATACCAGCATGCTCAATAATGACCTTTACGCGTACTCCGCGCATCGCAGCGCCATGGACCAGGCTCGCGATACGGGTTCGCCGCGAGCCACGAGGATGATCTACGTGCTAACCGAGTCTGCCGATAGCACGGCCGCGGATCTTGCACTCAACCCGGGCTTCGCCGTATACTTGCCGGTTTACAAAGAGGGTGAAGACACGGGCACTACTGCACAACGCCAGAGTGCCCTCGACGGCTTTGTAGTCGGTACTTTCAGAATGGGTGGCCTCCTGGAAGGGGTCTTTGGGGAATCCTTCGACCCGGGAATAGGCCTTGAGGTTTACGATGGGAAAAACGTCGAGGAGAGCCGGCTACTCTACAACGAAGACGGGATCAAAAATGCTACGGACCCGCAGCAAAACTCCCTCTTTACTGAACAGTCCAGGATCGAGATAGCCGGACGCGAATGGACTCTGTACTTCTCCAGCCTCGAAGATTTCGAGGAGAATACACGGAACAATCTTCCGATCTTTGTTCTGATGAGTGGAATACTCGCAAGCTTTCTGCTCTTTGGGATCACCTGGCTACTGATCCGGAGCCGCACCCGCGCCGAGCGCGTGGGCGAACGTCTGGAATACGCAAATCAGAGGCTGGAAGGCGCCAACAAAGAACTGGAAGCTTTCAGTTATTCGGTCTCGCACGACCTGCGCGCCCCCTTACGGACTATAGACGGCTTTTCTAGAATACTGCTCGAAGACTACGAGCGTTTCCTGGATGAAGAAGGGCGTGATTACCTGGGTCGCGTAAGAAATGCCAGCCAACATATGGGCCATCTCATAGACGACCTCCTGAACCTTTCCCGGGTTACCCGGAGCCCTCTGCGCCGGGCGAGAGTAGACTTGAGTTCCTTGGCAGCCGGCGCCGCCCAGGAACTGCGTGAGACAGACCCCGACAGAGAAGCAGAATTCATAATAGAAGAAGGCGCCACGGATTGGGGTGATAATGGCCTGCTTCTAGTAGTCCTAAAAAACCTCCTCGGCAACGCCTGGAAATTTACCCGTAAAGAGCACATGGCCCGCATAGAGTTTGGTGTCAAGAAGGGCGATTCGGAACCCGACGGGCACCCAGTCTACTACGTCAAGGATAATGGGGCGGGTTTCGACATGACATACGCCGGCAAGCTCTTCGGGGCGTTTCAAAGGTTGCACGGGGTGCAAGAATTCGAGGGCACCGGGATAGGCCTGGCTACGGTGCAGCGTATAGTGCACCGCCACGGTGGCCGCGTGTGGGCTGAAGACGAGGCAGGAAAAGGCGCCACCTTCTACTTTACTCTCGGCGGGCGCGCCACGAAACCCGAGAAACTAGAGCAAGAAAAGATGGAACTGGCATGAAAGAGACGCTGGGTAGCGGAACACGAAACAGCGAAACTCACAAACCACTCCGTCTGCTCCTGGTAGAAGACTCCGAGAACGACGCCATGCTACTCCTGAAGGAGTTGCGTCGCGGAGGCTACGATCCGGTTCACGAGCGCGTGGACACACCAGAAGATATGAAGGCGGCGCTCACAGAAGCTGACGGTCGGGGAGAGCCTTACGAGATCGTGATCTCCGACTACTACATGCCGCGCTTCAAAGCGCCCGAAGCGCTAGCTTTGCTCAATGAGCTAGGCTACGACCTGCCATTTGTAGTTGTCTCCGGGAAGGTCGGGGAAGAGTTGGCGGTCGAGATGATGCAAGCGGGCGCCCAAGACTACATCACCAAAGAAAGTCTGGTCCGTCTCAACCCGGCTGTGGAAAGAGAGCTGCGGGAAGCGGAGGTGTGACGGGAACGCGAACGGGCCAAGGAGGCGTTTCGGCGGAGTGAGAACCGGTTCCGTAGCCTAGTGGAGCAAGCTACAGACGCGATCTTTGTCCACGATCTCGAAGGCCGCTTCGTGGACGTAAACCAGCAGGCTTGTGAGTCTCTAGGCTACATCCGCGAAGAGTTACTCGAAATGTATGTACCGGAAGTCGAGGCAGATTACGACTCTGAGTCCGTGGCAAAGTTGTGGGGGGAGATCTCCCGCGGCTCTTCGCGGACAGTAGACGGGTCCCATCGCAGGAAGGACGGAACCACCTTTCTCGTAGAGGTTCGCCTCGGTCTTTTCGAGTCGGAGGGAGAATCGCTACTGGTCGCATCGGCCCGCGACATAACCGAACGCAAACGAAACGAAGAAGAACTCGTCCGGCTGGCCTCTTTTCCTCGGCTCAACCCGAACCCGGTCGTCGAGATGACTGTCTCCGGCAAAGTAACCTACCTCAACCCTGCCGCAGAAGCCTGGTTTCCGGACCTGGTCGACCGAAAACACCATTCTCTCCTGGCGGATTTCGCTCCAGTCGCCGCTGAGATCGAACACTCCAAAGGGCGGCCCCTCAACCGCGAGATACAAGTTGGAGACAAGTCCTACTTGCAGACTTTCTCCCGGCTACCCGAGAGTGGGCGGCTTCGAACATAAATCACGGACATCACCGAGCGTAAGCGGGCCGAGGGGGCCTTAGAAGAGGTCAGGGAAGCCGAACGTAACCGCATGGCCCGCGACCTCCACGACGACATCCTGCAGAATATGGTTTACGCTTTGCAGGAAACCCAGATCCTTCAGGCCATCTCCGAGGATGGCGGAAACGACGAACTAGAGAACATCGCCGAGGCTCTCAGGCAATCCGTTGAAGGACTGCGGGGAGCCATCTTCGAGCTACGCTTGAATGAAACCCTGGGTCAGTCTTTCATAGTGTCTTTGTATTCCCTGGCAAACTTGAACCGCAGAATGTCTCGTCACAGATACGAGTTGGAGATCTTCATCGAAGAAGATTTCCCAAAGGAGATGTCGGAGACTGTTGGAGGTGAAATCATACGTATTATCCAAGAAGCTCTAAACAACGCCCGGCGGCATGCCGCCCCCAAACACGTCGACATTAAGCTGGGACGCGAAGCCGGGGTTTTGTGGGTGAAGGTCATGGACGATGGTCGGGGCTTTGACCTCGAGAAATCCATCGGGGGCGTAGGCCAACACTTGATGCGGCAGCGGGCAGAAGAGATTGGAGGTCAGCTTAGTGTCGAGAGCGCTCCGGGCGCTGGCTCCAAAGTGCGCCTCGAAATACCTCTTTCACGGCTGATCCAAGAGTAAGTCATCTTATATAGTTCCTGCTGAGAGAGCGGACCCGGGAGAAAGCAATGGTGACCCAGGAGGAATTGGAACAGAAAACGGCCAATATAATACTTGTCAAGGATCACACCTCGTTCCGCCAGGCTCTGGCGTTTATGTTCCATCGTGAGCCGGAGTTCGACGTGATTGTCCAGGCAAGCTCCATAGAGGAAGCCAGGAAGCTTACAAACGGCGAGTATGAAATAGACGTAGCCGTTTTAGACCTGGGACTGCCCGATGGAGATGGCGTGTCTCTGGTGAAAGAGTTCTCCGCTTCCAAGCTGGGAATATCTACGCTCGTGTTGAGCGCCAGCATAGAGCCATCCCGGTTCGCCAGCGCGGTAGAGGCCGGGGCGTCGAACATGCTGCACAAGAGCGCTTCTATGAGCGAGATCGTAGACTCGGCGCGGCGGCTGATGGCCGGGGAGGTCTTGATCTCACCCAGCTAAATCATCGAGATGCTGAGGATGGTGAGCCGCAAGCGGCAAGAATAGTGTGAAACTCGCCAGGCTGTAGATAAACTTCGGCATCGTTTCGGTCATAGATCAGTCTGGGCATTTAGCTCGTTCAGGCTAGCGGAAGATTTTCCGCCCGAGCAGCGTAATCTCGCACTCACGATACTGTCTTTGTCTGAGCGCAGCTTATATTAACTAGGATTATCCTCTGCACGCAGTTCCCTGAGTAAGGTCTTCAGGCGGGGAGAAAGGTCTTCTATCTGGTCCAGGGTGCATTGGATGTGGAGATGGATGCTTAACGGTGGGCTGCCGTCCGCGTTTGTCGAGACGGTGATCTCTGATGGGTCCGGCATCCCTGGGCTGGTGCTAGAGGTTTTTTCTTCGAACTCTTCGTCCACGGTGGCGACTATCTCGTCGTCCTGCTCTCTTAGCAGGTCAGCCACCTTGAGTATCTCGATGATGGCTCCGGCTCCCGTCATTACCGGCTTGTTGCGCGGCTGTCCCGCAGCGTGGGCTATGTACGCCAAAATTGTAGAGTGAGGCATTCCTTCCCGAAGCTTTACGGCTGCGACGACGTTCTGGAGGAACTCGTTGGTGGAGATGATCTCTCGCCAGTTACGCTTTATGCTGGCTTGGTCCCGGTGCTCCAGGGCAAGGGCGAGCGACCGACCCTGCTGGGTAACGATCTTCTCTCTCTCGCCCCGCAGAATTCCGATGGCCGCGAGAAACGCGTTGGTCCGACTGACGCTCGACTGGTGTACGGCGTCGAGCTTGCTGACGTCTCCCGGCCCGGCCGCCTCATCGCGCGTTCCGTAAGCCACGATGATGCTGACGAGTCCCTCGTAGGGAGAACCCGGCAACCGAAACTCGTTCTCCGCCATCCAACGCCTCCTCTCCGCGACAGTAATTTTCTACAAACTGAAAAACATTATACCGGGGAGCGGCAGATCCTTCTTGAACGAGTTTTGGATCCAGAGGTTCTTGTTGTTTTAGGAGGCCAGGTTGCAGGCTGGCGAAGCCGGTCTGGGTATCGCCGGTGGCGAATACCTCGAATGCAAACTCCTCGGCGGTGGGATCTTCGCCCTTTTTGCTTATAGAATCTTACAATGCGGGTGTTGATAGCAGGATGTGGATATGTGGGTGGTGCTCTCGGGGCGCTCCTTGCCTCTGAAGGGCACCAGATATTCGGCCTACGCCGCAACCCCGTCTCCCTACAATCCGGCATAAAACCCGTCGTTGCGGACCTGACACAAAAGATTTCGCCGGAAGATCTACCACCGGACCTCGACTTTGTCTTCTACACAGCCTCCGCTGATGGCTCGGACGACGCTGCCTACAAGTCCGCTTACGTGGATGGTCCGAGCAATCTTCTCGGGGCGTTGTCTTACCGCGGGGAGGCTGTTCGTAGGGTCTTCTTTACTTCCAGCACCGGCGTATATGCCCAGCCGAACGGGGAATGGGTGGACGAGGATTCCCCGGCGGAGCCCCAGACTTTCTCCGGCCGCCGGTTGTTGGAGGGTGAACGGATTTTGCTCGATGCTCCTCTTCCGGCGACCGTGTTGCGGCTGGCCGGGATCTACGGTCCCGGACGTCCCCGCTCCATAGAGCGCGCCACTGAGACTCCTGAGGAAGATGGTTCGCCAGTCTACGCAAACCGCATCCACCGCGACGATTGTGCTGGAGCCCTGCGGCACCTGATGTTACTGCCGGAACCCGAGCAGATCTATATCGGTGTAGACCATGAACCCGCCGACCGGCGGATTGTCGCAGAGTGGCTGGCCAAAAGGATCGGTGCGACGCCAAAAAGCAAGCCACCCAATACGAACCGTCGTCGCACCAACAAACGGTGCAGCAACGCCCGGCTGGTCGCCTCCGGCTACGAGTTTCGCTATCCGACGTTCCGGGAGGGGTTCTTCGTGTTGCTCGAAGGCACCGGTGGGTAAGAACTCCCCTATAATGTACGGGCGAACACAATTTACCTTTGGGTAAGGAGGAACGGACGATGACTGACGGCAGTTCAGGAAGTGTGGAGGGCGTTACGACGACACCAATGGACCTCTGGACGACCTGGTTCAAGAAGAGCCTGGAAGGCGTAAGAACTCCGGAGAATGCGGAGCCACCCTTCGAGGGCGACCCGATGCTGGCTGCGGTAGACCGGATGTGGAGGTCCAACCCGTTACAGGACGTGTTGCCGATAAACTGGGCCGAGATCTCCCGCTCCCTCCAGACTCTTTGGATGCGTGAGATGTCCGACCCGCAACGCGCGATGCAGGCGGCGACCGAGTACAACACCCGCATGATGGCCGCGACGATGGAAACCTGGAACACTGCCGTCGCCCGGATGTGGGGCCTACCCGTCCCTGAGCAGAAAAAGCAGGTAGAGCCCGCCAAAGGCGATAACCGCTTCAGCGCCCAAGAGTGGGACGAAAATCCCTACTACCGAACCTTAAAACAGATGTACCTGCTCGCCTCAGAATACCTGCTCCGCGAGGCGGAGGAGACAAACGGCCACGACTCGGAGGAGGAGATGAAACTAAAGTTTCATCTCAAGCAGTTCGTGGGTGTGATGGCTCCGGTCAACTTTCTCCTGTCCAACCCCGAGGCCCTGCGCCGGGTGGTCGAGACCGGTGGCCAGAGCCTGGTCGAAGGCGCACGCAACCTGACCGAGGACCTGAAACAGGGCCAACTCAGCATGACCGACTACACGGCCTTCGAGCCCGGAGAGAACCTGGCGATAACACCCGGCAAAGTCGTCCATCGCAACGAGCTTATCGAGCTGATCCAGTACGAGCCCCAGACGGAGCAAGTCTACGAAATACCAATGCTCATCGTCCCGCCCTGGATCAATAAGTACTACATCCTTGACATGCGGCCCGAAAACAGCATGGTCAACCATCTGGTCCAGCAAGGATTTACCGTCTTTGTCGTGAGTTGGAAGAACCCCGACGCCTCGATGGAGGAAACGAAGTTCGAGGACTACATGGACCTGGGATTCCTCGAAGCCGCAGACGTGGTGCGGGAGATCACCGGCAGCGAGACGGTAAACCCGATGGGCTACTGCATTGGCGGTACGTTGCTCTCCATGACTCTCGCCTACCTCGCGGCCAAAGGCGAGGACAAAGTCTTTGGCCCTTCGACCTTCATGGTCGCCCTCCAGGACTTCGAGAAAGCCGGTGAGATGGGAGTGTTCATCGACGAGCCGCAGATGGACTTCATGGAGCAGCAGATGCTAGAGCGAGGCTATTTGGACAAGAGCCAACTCTACAACATGTTCAACTTGCTCCGGCCGAACGAACTGATCTGGGCGAACGTCGTCAACAATTACTTGCTCGGCCAGAAACCACCCGCCTTCGACTTGCTCTACTGGAACGCCGACGGCACCCGCATGGCCCGCGATGCCCACACCTTCTACCTTCGCAACACCTATCTGGAGAACAACCTCAAAGATCCCGGCAAAATCGTACTAAAAGACGTGCCGATAGACCTGGGTAAGATCGAGGGCGACCTCTACGCCGTCGGGGCCGAGAAGGACCACATCGTCCCCTGGTACGGAGCCTGGCGCTTGGGCCAACTAGCCAGCGGCAAGGTACGCTTCGTGCTCGCCTCCAGCGGCCACATAGCCGGCATGATCAACCCGCCGTCCAAAGAGAAGGGCCGCCACTGGGTCAACGAAGAAGGCGACGCCGGAGACTACGCCTCAGCCGAAGAGTGGCACGAAAATGCCACCGAACGCGAAGGTAGCTGGTGGACCGACTGGGTAGCGTGGCTGAACAAGCGCTCCGGCAAAAAAGTAAAACCTCCAAAGATGGGCGGCGATGACTACCCGCCGATAGAAGACGCCCCCGGAACCTACGTACGGGAGAGGTAGTACGAAATATTGTTCATCCATACTGTACCCGCAACACTGAAGCGTTGGTTACGAAAATACTAGACTGAGGCGGTAAACCTCAAAACGCTCGCCATTTCTTCTGCAGGATCAGACGGGGAATCGTCACCCAGTCACCAGCGGCTTGACCTCGCGTTCTATACGCTCTCCCGCCTCTATTTTGGCGGTTTCGAGGTCGTAGCTTTCTTGCAATCCCGACCAGAAATGGGAACGCATGCCCGACCAGCGGGCGAGCCTCAAGGCCATTTCAGCAGATACTCCGCGCTTCTCATTCACGATCTCGTAGACTTTCTGACGGTCCACGCCTAGGGCGTTGGCGAGTTGGTTTGCATTCATGTCCAGTGGAGCAAGCCACTCTTCTCGTAGCATCTCGCCAGGATGTACGGGAGAAGAAACTCTCTCTTCGCACTCTATTTCGTTTGTCCAATCACCCATAGTTTCTCCTCTAGTGGTAGTCTGCTGCCTCCACGTCGTAGGCGTCTCCATCATCGAAGCGGAAGCAGATCCGGTACCGGTCATTGACGCTTATCGCCCACTGTCCTTCGCGGTTTCCGCTCAATTTGTGTAGCTTGTTTCCAGGCGGAGTTCTCAGCTCTTCTATGTCCTACTTGATCGAGCAGCGCCAGTTTGAGTTGCGCCCTACGCGCCACCTGTCCCGGAGCCGCTTTGGACCTACGTCCCATAAAGAGCTTTTGTGTTTCTTTATCCCTGAAGCTCTTTATCACAACTCCATTATGTCATGCTGCACATGACATAACAAGAGAAACAGCCGATCTAGGTACTCTGCTATGGCTACGGTGGGTTGCTTAGAGCTACTTCCACTTGATCGAACAACCCACCGGGCTGGTGTGCGAAGTGGTAGGCTTTTCTCCCGAAAGAATCGCCTCTATGGCTTCGCGCAGGTAGTAATTGTGCACCGCATCCGGGTCGTCATAATTGTCGTCTATAGCACCGTGGTAGGCGAGCTTACGGTCGCCGCCGAAGAGAAAGACCTCCGGCGTGCGCTCCGCTCCGTATGCGGTGGCAACCTCCTGTGATTCGTCGTGGAGATAGGGGAAGTTGAAGCCTTTTTCTCCGGCGCGTTGCTGCATCTGCGGGAAGCCGTCGTCCGGGTACTTCTCCGCATCGTTAGCGTTGATCGCCACCACCTGCAAGCCTCCAGAGCCATAGTCATTTTGTATTGATACTATGCGGTCTTCCCAAGCGCGAGCGTAGGGGCAATGATTGCAGGTGAAGACGATGGCGACGGCTGCTTTTTCTTCGTAGTCGGAGAGGCTGTGCGTATCTCCGTCTACGCCGGGCAGTTCGAAGGGTACTGCCTCGTCACCTATACTGAGGTTTGTCATACTTCCTCTTTCGCGTAGTGGTCTACGTAACCCGGATGTTAGCAGCCCGGGGGTTGCGAGGGATCAGTTGGTGTGTGTGGCGGACTCTACGGCGCGTCGTATCATCGCCTCCGAAGGTAGCGGAGAGATGCGGCCGTCTTCTAGATGGTAGGTCCGGCAGGCGAGGGCGTAGTTCGGTTGTTCCAGAGGCGGGTCTATGTCCCGGTCTTCGATGAGGATGGTTGGGGAGCCGGCGAACTCGAGGTCTAGTGCCTGCTCTTCGGTAGTTACTTCGGTCACCGAGACCTCGGCCTCCGCGCCTTCTTCGTTTAGCACTTTACGCAACCGCTCGAGCGCCTGTTCGTGGGACGGGCAGTCTTCGAAATAAAGGAAGTCAATGCGCACAATGTTCTCCTCTAGGCTGGTTCCTGGGGCAAAGTCTACTCTTTTCTAGGACTCGCTGTTCCCAAACTTATCTGCGCCGGGTGAGCTTGTCTCGCATAGAAGCCAAGAGGCCGCTTTTAGGATGACTGCCGGTCTTGGATTTCTTCTTTTTTCTTTCTGTTGGGCTTCCGCTTGTTACGGGCGTCCATCCAATTTTTTGCAGTCGGCGCAGCCGATCACGGAGCGCCGCCGATAGCTTGTCTAGGGCAGGATAAGATCTTTTCTGCAGGAAGGACAGGATCTCCTCGTTGACCTCGTCGGCGCTCTCGACAAAGACTAGGTGCCCGGCTCCTTCGAAGACGCGCAGCTTTACGTCGGGGAGTTTCTCCGATAAGGATTCGGCGTTTGAGACCGGTACCACGCGGTCGTCGTTGCCGTGCAGAATCAGGACGGGATTCCGGATCTTCTCAATTCCCGAAGAGGCGTCGAACTTCGAACCGGCTACCATTTGCTTTATGTGGTCGGCCAGCGGAGGAGAGTCGGCGATTCGCCAGTCTACTAGCTGATCGAACTCCTCTGAGTGAGCCTCTGGATAGTCTTCGGAGACCGCGACTTCGAGACCTTATCGTACCGAATCTTCTTGTTTGATGGTTCCCCAACCGAGCATCTTGCGCAGCGTAGTCGAGGACATCGGCTCGTGGTCCGAACCACCGTAGCTCGTGGAGATTAAGACGAGCCGATCTACTAGCTCGGGCCTCCGCAGCGCCACCTCCTGAGCCACGAACCCCCCGAGCGAAGTGCCCAGCACGTGGGACCGCTCTATCTTCAGATGATCCAGCAACGCGGCGGCGTGGGCGGCCAAGTTGGAGACGCTGTAAGCTCCTTCCTCTGCATCCAGGTGACCTATGTTCCTTATGTCGAAGGTGATGATGCGGAAGTAGCGCGAGAGCGCCGGAGATTGCTTGAACCAACTCCACCTTCCGAAGCCCATACCGCCGATCAGTAGTAGCGGAGGCCCCTGGCCAACAATGTCGTAATCTACACTCGAATCTTTCACTCGCATAGTAGACATACGTGGAATTCTACCGTTCCCACATCACCTATATGTTAAACGCACTGTAAAATCGGCCCCAACGTGTGATCTGTTTCACTCTGGTCGAGCTGGGTAGGTGGGATCTCAGCGGGCTTACGAGGTGGTCTCTTGTCGATAAATAAGGCCTGACCGCGGATAATGGCCGTCAAGATGATCGAGGCTGGAAAAGACGGGCTGCAAAATTCGAACAAGCGGCGAGTGTACGAGATCCTGGAGCCCGCCGAGACTGGGGATTTCGAAAGCCGCATCTTCGACGTGTTCATCGTCTCGGTAATAATTGTTAGCGTCCTGGCGGCCATGTTGCGGACGATGGCCGGCGTTATAGACGATTACGGGGTCCTGCTGCGTTCCGTGAAGGTCTTCTGCATCGTTATCTTTACAGACTAGTACATCTTCCGGCTCTGGTCTTGTACGGCGGACGAGCGTTACAAGCGTCCCGTGCTGGGACGGCTCAAGTTCATGTTCACGCCGCTGGCGCTGGTGGACCTCATAGCGTTCCTGCCGTTCTACCTTATTCTGTTCTTTCCGAACACGCAGTTTGCAGGGGCCACGTTTATATTCCGGCTGCTGCGGATCTTCAAGATGTTCCGCTACTCGGAGTCGCTGCGGATGTTCGCCGCGGTGTTCGTGCGCAAACGACAGCAACTCGCCGCCACTTTCAGCGTGACGCTCGTGCTGCTCGTCTTCTCTTCCAGCCTGATGTACTTCGCCGAGCGCGACGCCCAGCCGGAAGCATTCTCCAGTATACCTGCAACGTTGTGGTGGGGGGCGGTTACGCTGACCACGGTCGGCTATGGTGATGTTTATCCCGTAACGCCGCTGGGTCAGATCTTCGGTGCGATCACGGCCCTGCTCGGGATCGGCCTCGTCGCCCTGCCCTCCGGAATCCTGGCCTCTGGTTTCGTGGAAGGATTCGGCAATGGGGATGAGGAAGAGCAGGATGACGAGCAGCGGTGCCCGCACTGTGGGCGAGATATTCATGAGGAGCCGGAGGAAAATAATAGCGAGTATCTTCCTCGAGGAGATCCCGACGGTATGACGGAGTAGGGGAGCCGGACCTCGCAATCTTTCGACGTCAGCCCGGTAGACCTCGCGCTCGTGGTCGTTTACCTGATCGCCAGCCGCATAGTCCCGCTCGCCTTGAGTTCGGATAAAACGGGCGCGGAGGGGTATTTCCTGGGCGGACGCAGCTTTCTGTGGCCTCTGGTAGGACTCTCGCTCTTCGCCACCAACATGAGCGGCAGCTCGTTCGTAGGGCTCGCAGGCGCAGGATACAATCAGGGAATCTCCGTCTACAGCTACGAGTGGATGGCCGTCGTGGTGTTGGTCATTTTCGTCTTCTTTATCTTGCCGTTCTACCTGCGGACCGGAGTCTTTACGGTGCCGGAATTCTTGGAGAAACGTTACGACCGACGCTCCCGGATGGCTTTCTCGGCGTTCAACGTCTTCGCCAACGTGTTTATAGACTGCGCGGCGGCGTTGTATGCTGGGGCGCTCGTTATCCGGACTCTTTTCCCGGCGGTGCCACTTTGGGTCTCGGTGGTGGGGTTGGCGCTCATCGCGGGGATCTACACGATCTTCGGTGGACTATCGGCGGTGGTCGTCAGCGACACTATCCAGGCGACGGTTCTTTTGATCGGGGCGACTATCCTCACGGTTTTGACTTTCCGGGCGATTCCTTACTGGGAGGCGGTGGAGCAGGCCGCCCCGAGGGATGGCTTGAGTATCATTCAGCCCGCCAGCGACCCGGCACTGCCGTGGCCGAGTTTGTTTATGGGGGTTTTGATCGTCGGGTTGTACTTCTGGGCCACGAATCAACTCATGGTGCAGCGAACCCTGGGAGCCAAAGACCTGAACCACGGGCGCTGGGGCTCGCTCTTTGCGGCGGCGCTAAAGATTCCGATATTGTTTATCATGATCCTGCCGGGCACGATGGCGCTGACGCTCTATCCGGGACTGCCAAACCCGGACCTCGTCTGGCCGACTTTGGCGTTTGATCTGCTGCCGGTCGGGGTGCGAGGCGTCGTCCTGGCGGCTCTTATCGCGGCGATCTCCTCCAGCGTAGACTCGGTCTTCAACTCTGCTTCTACCGTAGTGACGATGGACTTCGTCAGGGTCTACCGTCCCGGCATAACCCAGAACGGACTGGCGGCGGTGGGACGGCTTACCACGGGCATCGTGATGGTCGTCGCGGCGACCTGGGCCCCCCAGATACAGCGCTTCCCGACCCTGTGACAGTATCTGCAGTCCGTACTTTCTTATGTGGTGCCGCCGGTGGTCGTGGTGTTTCTCCTGGGTATTCTGTGGCGGCGGGCGAACCGTCACGGGGCGTTCTATACGCTAGTCGTCGGTGTTCCGCTCGGACTGGCCGGCTTCGTCGCCAACGAGGTATTCCGCCCGAGTTCTATCCAGTTCCTCTACGCGGCGGGCATATCCTTTGCGGCGAGCTGCCTGCTCCTGGCCGGCGTTAGCCTGGCGACCTCTCCGCCGCCGCAGGAGAAGATAGAGGGCCTGACTTGGAAGCGTGAGATGTGGACGGAGGAATCTCGTGCGCTCCGAGGAACCTCACCGTATCTTAACTACCGCTATCTATCTCTCGCGCTGCTGGCGGCGACGGCGGCCATGGTGATCTGGTGGTGGTAGAAGCGGAAAGTTCGCTACCGGTGAGTCCCGGCCGGTTCCCGTAGCTCGTCGAGTGGCCTGCTCTCGGGCTCCTCTTTGAAGAGGTACACGTAGCAGTTTCGAAATCCCCGGCGGCGAAGGTGTAGCTGTTGGATCTGGCGTCTTACATATCTCTTGAGCAGAAATAGGGAAATGGAACGCTTGATGCGGGCCCAGAGGTCCACTTGCTCGGGATACAACTCTGCATCATAAAGGTAGACTCGCAGTCCGACGATCTGCTGGTCTACACGATCTATCTCCCGTAAAAGATTTTCTTTTTTCGACATAATTACAGGCCCCTGAGAATTAGCCTGGCTCTTTCTACAGAAATTGTAACCTCTGTGCGTGAGAAACGTGCGGCAAAAGCCTTTTACATCCTCGTGTTCATCCCGAATCGGCGGGCTAGTGCATCTTGCACGTCTTGTACCGTGGAGAATACTACCTTTAGCATGTTCTGCTGGGTGTTGTTGAGGTCGGAGGGGTTGATCTGGTTGTCCAGCTTATCGCCGCGCTCTATGCCTCGTAAATGGTGCATAAAGCGCATCTCGGTAAGGTAAGCGTAGGCATCGAGGGCGTCTTCGGCGGTGGATTTGAGGCCGGGTATTTGCTGGGCGATGTGTTGGAGGCGGTCCTCGGTGTTCACGGAGTCCAGGTATCCGAGTTGGATGGAAAGCACTCGGGCGGCGTCGGTGATCGGCTTTACGCCCCGCCGCTTGACGTTGAAGGTGTGACGGTATTCGCCCGAGCGTTCGAGCACGAAGCGGCGGAAGAACGAGAGTGGCGGGCGACTTCCCAGGGCGTTCTGGACCATGAACGGTAGGAAGGATCGGTTGCCCTCTAGCGATTCTAGGATGTCGTTTTCGAGATCCTCTACCAGTGACATATCCCCGTAGAGGCCACGCAGGTCGAAGAGGACCGAGGCCCACACCAGCACGTCGGCCTCGGGCTTTGAGATGAGATCCCGGAAATACTTTTTCCACTCACTCAGCGGTAGCCGCAGCTTCGGGTTGCGCGCCATTATGTCGCCTTCACAGAGTGCAAACCCGGCTCTAGCCAGGACCTCGTTGGCCTGTTTGGCCAGCGTGCGGAACCATTCCTCAGCCTTCTCCGCTTCATCTTCGTCGGCGGGGTCGGCGTAGACGAGGGCGTTGTCCTGGTCGGTGAGCAGGCTCATCTCGCCGCGGCCCTCGCTACCTAAAGAGAGCCAGGCCCACGGAAGGTCCACGCGAATCTCGGGGCGCGTCTCCTGGAGGTCTTTTTCGACCAGCCCGATCAGGCGTTTCATCAGGTGGTCGTTTAGCCCGGTGTTTATGGTGACGAGGTCTTTCGGCTTTACGCCCTGGCGTTCGAGCCGGATGAGGAGCTTGTCTATCTCGCCGCGAATGCCGTAGAGGTCTTCGGGAGAGTTTGTTTGCTCGACGCGCTCGGTCATGAAAGCTGGGCTATTGCCCTGGGCGCGCGAAATGTCCTTATCCGAGATGACCCCGAGTAACTTGGATTTCTGGCCCTTCCCCTCGGAGACGACCACGTGGTACGTCTGCTGTTGCATCATGTCCATCAGAGCCTGGAAGACCGGCTCATCTGCGTCTAGCCGCAGGGCATTCCGGTGCATAAGATCCTCGACGAGGGTTTCGAGTGGTACGCCGTCCGCCACGATCTTGTTCCGGAGGTCTATATCCGTGAGGATGCCCAAGACTCCGTCGTCTTCGGTGACGACCACGGAGTCGGCGTTCTCGTCGCGCATGGACTGGGCGACCTCGCGGGCCGTAGCCTTCGGGGAACAGATCACGGGTCCCCGGCCGATCAACTCCCCGAGCGTTGTGCCGAAAAGCAGCCGCGAGCCGGAGGCGTCCAGCCCGGAGCCTCCATCCGAGTCGTAGTTCTTCAGGTCTTTGTCGAAGAAGGCGGCGAAGTCCTGGTGATTCTCGTAGAGTTTCCGGAAGTCTTTTGCATTTAGCAGTACACAGACCGTTGGCTCTGTGGCGCGGGCTTCGTAAGGGAGCCGGCCGCCGTTCATGAGACCGTAGTTGCCAAAAATATCCTTCTCGCCGTACTCATCCACCAGTCGCCCGGATTCTTTCTCCATCAACCGGACAGAGCCGGACTCTATGACGTAAAGGTAGTCGTGGGCTGTAGTGCCCTGCTCCAGTATCACCTCTTCGGGACCGTAGTATCTGAGAGAAATTTCGCCCAAAAGTCGCCCGCGGACCTCTTCCGACAACCGGTCGAATGCCGGGGAAGAGCGTAGCAGATCTGAAATGCGATCCAGGACGACCGAGTTCTTCAAGCGTAACCTCCGCAACTTGGGTGAACGTCAGGATTATACCCGTCGTCCGGGCCTAACTACCTCTTTCATGTGTCCAGAGCCGGACGTGTGCGGTAAAGTTCCCGGGTAGAGAAGAGCAGTCCGGACCCGGAAGGGGGCTGATGTACGACTGGCGAAAGAAGCTTTTGGCGGCGCTTGAGTGGGTAGACCCCCGCATTGACCGTCTCAAGCTAAATCTCAAACTGCGCCGTGGTTCGCTAGGACAGGTCGGCATAGTACCCTATAGGGGACACGGCACGAGACAGCAACTACGTCTCAAGAGCCGGGTGTTGGAAGAAAGGAACATCCGGCTGCCCGCGGCGGACGACCCCGCTTGGAGAAACTTCCGGGCTATGGTGCGCCGATTTCTCTCCTCCGAAGTCCCCGGTGCCCGGGTCCGGACTACCCTCGGTGACAGAGACCGGGTCTTTATCGCCAACAACGAAGGGTTCGTCGATATCTATCTCGAGCCTCAAGATACATTGCCGGAGGACCAGAGCTGGCATCCGGTGGAGTTGGAGTTGCTTTGGCCGAAAGCGAAGGGCCAGAAGCAGGCCCTGGCCAAGGGGCGCGTGCTGGTGCCGCCAAAGAGCGCTGAGTTCGCCATTATCAGCGATATAGACGACACTGTTGTCCGAACCGAGGCTACTAACCTTCTACGCATGTTGCGCCTGACCCTGTTCTCGAACGCTTATACTCGGCTGCCGTTTGAGGGTGTGGCTGCTTTCTACCGGGCCTTGCACGGCGGCGAGAGTGGTGGGGCCGGCAACCCGATCTTCTACGTCTCTACCGGCCCGTGGAACCTCTACGATCTGCTGGAGGACTTTCTCAATCTCCAGGATATTCCACTGGGACCCATCTTTCTCAAAGACTGGGGTGGCTTGAAGGACGTTCTTCGGGGGATGAACCATCGGGAGCACAAACTGAAGGTCATCCGCGGCATTATGGATGATTATCCGGATTTGTCTTTCGTTCTGATCGGGGACTCCGGCCAGGAAGACGCCGAGACCTACGGACAGATCTCCCGCGAGAGGCCTGGCCGTGTCCGGGCTATCTACATCCGGGATGTACAGAACAAGCGTAGGAGCCAGACGGTATGTGAGATCGCCAACGAGATGAATACCCTGGGCACGACAATGCTGCTCGTGGACGATACGGTCGAAGCCGCCCGGCACGCCGCCGGACAAGGCCTGATCCCCGACGCCAGCCTCCCCGAGATTCGGCAAGACAGGGAGGAGGATGCGGAGGGAGAGACGGTCCTCTCTGAAATCATTCGGACCGGAGGCGGAGTAAAGAACGACGGTGGGTGAGAAACTCGGAAACCCCCGCCTCCACGCCCTAATGGTTCGGGCGACAGACGAGCCCGGCGCCCTCAACGCGCTGACGAGCGTTATCTCCGAGCACGGGGCTAACATTACCTACGTAGACATCGCCGAGCGGCGTGAAGATAGCTCGACGGTCTACTTCGAGTTGGAGAACGTCGCCGGCGAGGGATCCCGGGCGCTACTCGAAGACCTGGAGGCGCTGACTATAGTCAAGGCGGTCGAGAGAGCACCTTCGTTTGCCAAAGTGTACGGAAAACGGATAATCGTGGTCGGTGGTGGCGCCCAAGTGGGACAGGTCGTGGTGGGCGCGGTAGCCGAGGCCGACCGGCACAACATCCGGGGCGAGCGCATCTCTATAGACACGATCCCACTGGTCGGGGAGAAGGAGCTGGCCCGAGCGGCCCGCGCCGTTGCCCGCCTCCCAAGGGCCGTTGCGCTAGTTCTTGCCGGCGCCATGATGGGCGGCGACGTTGCCCAAGCTGTGCGAGAGATACGTGAAAAAGGAATCATCGTACTCTCGCTCAACATGCCCGGCAGCGTACCGGACGCCGCGGACCTCGTGGTTAGCGACCCGGTCCAGTGCGGCGTAATGGCCGTAATGGCCGTCTCCGACTCCGCCCGCTTCGACATCAACCGCCAACGGGGTCGTCGCTACTAGCTGTCTGGATTTATTGGCTCAGCTTTTGTACGGGTTGTGCCGCTCGTACATCTCGACGGTCTGGGCGAGATATTTCTTCTCCTCCTCGATGTATTGACCGATAGCGCGCCTGAACGATGGATGGCGAATATCGTGGGCGCTGTAGGTAATTGTTGGGAGAAATCCTCGGGCGAGCTTATGCTCCCCCTGGGCACCGGCTTCGAAGAGCGTCATGTTCCGTTCGATGGCGAACTCGATCGCCTGGTAGTAGCAGAGCTCGAAGTGCAGGTTTCGTCGCGTTTCGAAGGCTCCCCAGTAGCGTCCGAAGAGCGTCCGACCCTTGAAGAAGTTGAGCGCGCCCGCGACCGGTCGCCTCGTAAGTTCGTCGCGCGCGAGCACGAGCAAAGTGCGATCCTTCATCGTTTCGAGAACTTCCTCGAAGAACTCTTTGGTTAGGTACGGCATTCCCCATTTCTTATCCGACGTGCTGATGTAGAAGCGATACATGATCGCCGCGTGTCCGGAGGAAATTGCTTCTCCGGTGAGACGCTCGATCGTAAGTCCTTCCTCCCCCAGTTGACGCCGCTCCCGGGAGATCTGACGTCGTCGCTTGCTTTGCAGTGCATCCAGGTAGTCTGAGAACGTTTTGTAACCCTTGTTGTTCCAGTGAAACTGCAAAGAGTGTCGGATCGCGAAACTTCGTTCCTCCAACTCGCTGAGTTCCTCGTCTGTCAAAAAGAGCGCGTGTGAAGAGCTGACACGGAGATCCTCCGCGAGATCCCGCGCCGCGTCCAACAAAGCACTCTTCACCTCTTTGCGTTTCGCCCCATCAAGATCCTGCACCAAAAGCAACTTCGCTCCTGTGGCTGGAGTGAAAGGAACAGCGGCTACCAACTTTGGATAGTAGGAAAGCCCGTGTTCCCGGTAAGCGTGTGCCCACTCCCAGTCGAAAATGTACTCGCCATAGCTATCCGTCTTGAGGTAGAGACATAGCGCGCCGAAGACATGTCCTTCTTCCTCGCACGCCAAGTAGATTGGCGTCCACCCGCTTTGCGGGCCGACGCTTCCAGACCTCTCCAAGCCCTGCAGAAACTCGTAGTCGAAAAACGGAAAACCCGGCGGTTCCAGTGCGCGCCACACATCCACGCCCATCGCTTCGACGCTAGAAAATCGTCCTACCCGCACCAAGATCTCCACGCAAATTCCGGTGCTCTGCGTACTCTGTGTTTCGCTCCAAAAAGCAACCTGTTGTTAGAAGTCATGGAAAGCTCCTGTGAGACGAAAAGGACGACAAGTATTTTACTACCACTTGCTCCCAGGTTACCTTCAACCAGCAAGAAAGCTCCTACTAAAACGTAGGAGATAAAGGGGCGCGCTCGGCAGGACTCGAACCTGCGACCTCCTGATTCGTAGTCAGGCGCTCTATCCGGCTGAGCTACGAGCGCACTTAGGCGACATCATACCTCTAGGCAGGGCTTTGCTCAAGGTCGGCAGGTTATTTAGAGGGCATTTGAGGATATACTTTGTAAAGTTAAGTCGGATGTAGGGAGAATAAGGTAGCCGTGGTGTTTTGAGCGAATCTGTTTTGCTGGTTATAGCGAATGACGAAGAGCGATTGCATCTGAGGCGGGCTCTTGCGGGTGAGGGCTGGCGGGTGCTGCCGGCGGGAACGGGTGTTCAGGCCAGGAACATGGCTGAGAGCCAGAGCTTCGGGATCGCGGTGGTGGACAACCGGTTGCCGGATGAGCGGGGGTTTCAGGTGATCTCCGCTGTACAGAAGCCGGGGGTTTCTACTGTGGCGCTTTTGCGGGATGAAGATACGATGGACCGCATCGTTGGGATAGAGCTTGGCGCCGACTACTACATGCGCTCACCGGTAAACCCGCGGGAACTGGTGGCGCGGGTAAAGCAGATCTTCCGGAAGCGGGAGTACGCAGGGGATTTTTCGGAGAAGATCCACGTCGGGGATCTGGAGATAGATCCGGAACAGGTCGAGGTACTCAAAGGAGGGGAACCTGTCTTGCTCTCCCCCCGCGAGTTCAAGTTGCTTCACACGCTCGCCCAGAACCCGGGAAGGGTCTTCCCTCGTTCTGCGCTCCTGCGACAGGTTTGGGGCGAGGAAGAATATATCGACGAACGTACCGTCAACGTCTACGTTCAGCGCCTCCGTAACAAACTCGGCGACAGTTCTTCGGAGTCGAAGCTTATAGAGACCGTCCGGGGGTTCGGTTATCGGCTCGTGAAGCCGGAGTAGAAGGTGCTAGGAAGAAGAGGAGCGACGGATCAGGGCTCCCCCCCGGATCGTCTCTCCGGGGCGCACGTCGTAGCCGTGACCCACGATGCAATCTTCCAGGTATGCGCCATCACCCACGCTGGCGCCGGGTAGCAGGATGCTACTCTTGATCGTCGCGCCGGGTCTTACCCAGCAGTCACTCCCGACCGTAACATCTCCGGCCAGCGTAACGTCGCGCCCGATCACCGCGTCCCGTCCGACAACCGCGTAACCTTCCAGACTGGCTGAAGGGTGGATCTGAGCGTCCTCTCCGACCCACAGGCTCTCTCCCCGCTTCTCGCCCGGCACTTTTACCTGGACTTTGCCAGACAGCACATCGTACTGGGCTTCCCGGTAGGCTTGTAGCGTCCCAATATCCGACCAGTAAAAGTCCCCCTGATATCCGATAAAACGCTCCTCGTTCTCCAGAAAGCGCGGAAAGACGTCTTTAGCGAAGTCGAAGAATGTATCCTCCGGTATGTACTCAAGAGCCCGCGGCTCGAAGACGTAGATACCGCTGTTGGCTAGAGTGCTGATCGCCTCCTGTGGGTCCGGCTTCTCCTGAAAACCGCAGATGTTATCCTCGTCGTCTATCTCGACCACCCCGAACTCCGAAGTGTCGAATACTCGATGAAGGGCGACTGTTGCCAGGGCTCCCTTTTCTTGATGGAACGCTACCAACTCGCTTATGTCTATATCTGTAAGGGCATCGCCGGAGACGACGACGAAAGTGTCGTCGAATTCTTCCGCGAGACGCCGCACACCCCCGGCGGTCCCTAGTAGTTGGTCTTCGCGGTTGAGGTTGACCTTCATACCGTTTACCCGCGACTCTTTACCGTAAGCTGTCAGCAGGGCGTCGGCCAGGTAGTGGATGTTGACGTGAACCTCCTCTACGCTGTTGCGGGCCAGGAGGTCGAAGATGTGCTCGATTATTGGAGTATCGACGATCGGGGCCATAGGCTTCGGCATCTCCCCGGTTAGAGGGAACAGCCGGGTACCCTTACCGGCGGCGAGTGCCATCGCTTTCATGGTCGTTCCTTTGCGCCGTACTGCAAAATGCTCTTTCGTACTCTATATTCTCTCTCGTGCATACGGATACTCTACACGCTCTCTTCCCCTCGGCCAAGCTCGACGAACCGCTCCGGCGCTACACGGCGTGGAAGATCGGCGGTCCTGCCGACGCCTTTCTGCAGCCCCGGAGCACCGAAGACCTCATTGCGGCCGTGCAAAAAGCCCGCGAACACGGCGTCACGGTTACCATTCTTGGCGGCGGCACGAACGTGCTGGTACGCGACGGCGGTATTAGGGGGCTCGTAATCCGGCTAGCAAAAGCACTCACGAACGTGGAGATCTCTGGAAACCACGTCGCAGCCGATGCGGGGGTACTTTATCCGGTGCTCGCAAACACCACCGCTGCGAAAGGACTTGCCGGTCTGGAGTTCGCCACCGGCATCCCCGGCACCGTCGGGGGTGCAGTGTACATGAACGCCGGTGCTTACGGCAGCGAGACGGTAGAAGTCCTCGACTGGGCCGATATTTTTCGGGAGGATGAGGTCGTCAGGATGCGGAATAAGGATCTCGGGCTCGCCTATCGTAAGAGCGTTTTGCACAAGCATCCTGAGTGGATCGTCTTGCGTGCCGGATATACTCTGGTCCTCGGAGACTCGGAAAAGCTGAAGGCCCGTATAAAAGGGTTCCGCGCCCAGCGGATGAACGGTTCCCCCAACAAGCCGAGCTGTGGCTCCACGTTCAAGCGCCCCGAAGGCGACTTCCCCGGCCGCGTCATAGAAGCCGCGGGCTTAAAGGGAGCAAAAGTCGGTAACATCCAAGTTTCGACCGTTCACGCCAACTACCTCGTCAACCTCGGCGGCGGAACTGCCGAAGACGCGCTGCAGTTGATCGAGCACGTCCGCGAAACCGTGCGAGAGACAATGGGTATAGATCTGGAGTCGGAAGTGCGGGTGATCGGAGAACCATAAGTTGCTTCGCCGAGCGCTGCTGCTAGCTTCGCGCCAAGGAACTCAGCCTACGGTAGAGTGCTGCGGGGCTTGAGAAGTGGCGGCTTTCTGCCGGAACAGATTCGGTATGTCAGCGAGGTCTGTGTGGAGGTCGCAGACGTCCAACAAAGCCTGCGAGGTGCATTGACCGGCGCTTATCGCTTCGACCCGAATACCTTTCTCACTTTGTAGGTACTCAATGGCTTCTACGTAATCCCCGTCGCCGGAGACCAAGACGTAGGTGTCTGCGTGGTCGGCGAGCCGCATCATATCCACGATGATGCCGATATCCCAGTCACCCTTGTGCGAGATGGACTTCTCGCCCTCGGAATTGAAAGTCTCGTGGACTATGAGGGGTTTGGAGCGCACCTTGTAACCGAACTTGTTCAGATTGTAGACAAAGGGGCGGGCACCAGGAGAATCATCCGGCTCCTGCTTCTCGACGATGTAGAAGGTCGCCCGTAGCAGACTCCGATCTGCGACGGCTTCAGTTAGCAACTGTCCGTAGTCCAAAACGCCTTTGTAATAATTTTTTATGGAGTGGTAGAGATTCGCCCCGTCTACAAAGACTGCTACCCGCTCACCCTTTTCATGAACCACCATAATCGGCAATTTTACCAGAAGAAGCGCAGAAACCTCCCGGATAACAGTTTACCTTACGGCGTAACTAGGTTAATATCCCGATGCGGCAAGGATCTGAAGTCGAAAGGGGGTGCGTACAATGGATTTTGAGGTGAGCGTCGTCGAGCACGCTGACTCATATTCAGTCATAGCGGTCCGGGGAGAGGTGGACCTTCACACCGCCCCGAAAGTCCAGTACGCCATAGACAGAGGCACCAACGGCGTTGGTGCCGTGGTGGTGGATATGGGTGGGATCTCTTTTATGGACTCTACAGCGCTCTCTATGTTTATGCGGGCCAAGGATTCCTTGCAAGAGCAGGGCGTTTGCCTGAAGCTCGCCGAGACCTCCGACGCTGTAGACCGTATTTTTAGCGTAACAGGCTGTGGCGAATACTTCGACATCTACCCTTCCCGCACAGCCGCCGTCTCTCACTAGGTGGGCCCTTTGAGTAACGGGGCTGTGCTGGACGCGGGCCGCGCAGGTACTAGAATCCGATCACTATGATGACGGATATAAAGAGCGTAGAAGTTCCGCCACCGCTCGGACATCTCGGGGAGGTGTTTCGGGAATCGGGACATAACCTCTATCTGGTCGGCGGATATGTGCGGGATACGCTGCTCGTCGGGGGACATCCGGACTTGGACGCTACGACCGGGGCTTCTCCGAAAGAGATAAAGAAACTCTTGCGTCCTGTGGCGGATCACCTCTGGTCCGTAGGTGAGAGGTTCGGGACCATCGGCGCCCGCATAGGTGGCTACGACATCGAAGTCACCACCTACCGGAGCGACCTATATACGGCGGGCAGCCGCCACCCGGAAGTAACTTTCGGCGAAAGCCTCGAAGAAGACCTGGCGAGGCGGGACTTCACGATCAACGCCATCGCCGCCGACGCCGTATCGGGTGAGATACTGGACCCTTTCGAGGGACGGGAAGACCTGGAGCGGGGAATTATCCGTCCCGTGGGTGAACCTCTGGACCGGATGCGCGACGATCCCTTGCGGATGCTCCGGGCGGTGCGCTTCGAGGCCGTGCTCTCCGGGCCGGACAAACCGTTCGCCATGACGCCGGATCTCGAAGAGGCTATCCGTGAGAACGCCGGTTGGCTGGAGAGCATTAGCGCAGAACGCATCCGGGAGGAGTTCGAGAAGATCCTGATCTCGAAGAACGTCGCGGCCGGTTTGAGGACCCTGGTGCGGCTCGGGCTTATGCAATATATCGTGCCGGAGTTTATGGAGACACTCTCTGTCGAGCAAGAAGCCGAGTTTCACCACAAAGATGTTTTCGAGCACACCCTGATCGTGGTCTCAAACGTCGAGCCGGACCCCATTCTGCGCAAAGCAGCCTTCTTTCACGACATCGGTAAACCGCGCACGCTGGTCTACGAGCACCGCTGCACGTTCTGCGGCGCGAAGTCTATCCAAAAGACCACGGGTGAGGGGGAGTGCGAAAACTGCGGCGGCCGGACGGCGCCGAAGAAGATCCACTTTTACGGTCATGAGAATGTCGGGGCCGCCATCGCCCGGCGCGCCATGAAGCGGCTCGCCTATCCGAAAGACGATATAGACGCTGTTGCGCACCTAGTCGTTCATCACATGCGTCCGATGAGCTACGCGGTGGGCCGTGACCCGTGGAGCGACTCGGCGGTTCGGCGGTTTGTCCGGGATACGCACCTCGTCCGCGGCGACCGGGTGTTGACGAACGTGGACACTCTACTCAAGCTCGCGCGGGCCGACATAACCGGCAGCGCGCCACGCCGGAGGCGCATCGCTGAAGAATCCTGGCGAAGTCTCAAGGGCCGCGTGGATGAGGTCCGGGCCGAGGACCAGATCGAGAAGCTCGAAAGTCCCCTGGACGGCAACGATTTGATGGAACTGTTCGACTGGGGACCGGGGCGATGGATCAAACCGCTAAAAGACTATCTGGAAGACGAGGTCATAGAAGGCCGTCTCGCCCAGGACGACACCGAAAAAGCCCGCGCGCTCGCCAAAGCCTACGTTCGCGAACACGACCTTTTCGAGGAGGAGTAGATCATGGAAGACTTAGATCCTCTCGTACAAACTGACTGGCTCCAAAAACATCTATCAGACGAGGATGTTCGAGTCGTGGACATCCGGGGCTACGTGAAAAAGAAGGATCTCGGAAACGGCCGTCAGAAGGCCGAATACCTACCCGCCCGCGAAGAGTACGAAGAGGCCCACATACCCGGCGCTGTCTACGTGGACTGGACTCGCGACATAGTAGACCCCGACAATCCAGTTCCCGCCCAGATCGCGCCGTCCGAGCAATTTGCCGCGTTGATGAAATTTCTGGGCATCGGTGAAGATACGCACGTCGTCGTCTACGATCACACCGGCGGCCAGTTCGCCACCCGCCTGTGGTGGGCGCTCACCTACTACGGTCACAAAAAAGTCTCGGTACTCGACGGCGGCTGGAAGAAATGGACTGCGGAGGATCTCCCAGCTACCGACGAAATCCCAAACCCGGGATCCGCCACATTCACCGCGAAACCCCAACCAGGATGGCGCAAAGAGGCCGGAGACGTTCTCGCCGCCAGCCGGGAGGACAAAGCTCTCATCCTCGACGCCCGCGACCGGGGCCAGTACACGGGCGAGGTAGTACGCGGTGAAGGGCGTGGCGGCCACGTACCCGGCGCGGAGCATCTACACGCCGACAGCCTCCTCGACTCTGAGAGCGGAACTTTCCTCCCCGATGAAGAGTTAGAGCAGAAACTGAGAGAGGTCGGGGTGCCGGAAGACCGGGAGGAACCTGTGGTCGCCTACTGTAACGGGGGTGTTGCGGCGACGGTTCCGCTGTTTGCTTTGTACCGGCTTGGATACCGTAACATCTCCAACTACGACGGTTCCTGGAACGAGTGGGGATCCAGGCCGGATCTGCCGGTTGAGTAAACCTGTGACATCCGGTGCTACAATCAGCCGCACTATATGAAGAAATACGGTTCAAAAAAGTCGCGTTCTAGAGGTCTGATCTCCGGTCTCCTGAGTTTGGCTATGGTATTGGCCGGCGTCGCGCTCATAGCGGTGTTTTTCTTCGGCCAAAACCTGGAGAATTCGGCTACCAACTCGTCGAACCCCGATGGCTTCAACGTGCCGGAACTGAGTTCTCAAGATCCCGCAGCCGTCGGAGGACCGGAGGATAAAACTTTAAAACTAACGGTCCCCAAGATGAGCCAGATCGAGGGCGACACCATACCCTACGTGCCGGGAACGGATAACGACGCGTTGGGCTCTCACGCCGCGATCCACCTGGACGGCACTGGATTTCCCTGGCAGGAAGAGGCGAATGTCTACGTCGCGGGCCATCGTCTCGGATACCCGAATAGCGACAGCTTCCTGGCTTTCTTCGACCTCAACAAACTTCAGAACGGCGATAAAGTCTACGTCACCGACGCCGACGACACCCGCTACACCTATGAAGTCTTCGAAGAAACCGTCGTAAGTCCTTCCGACCTCTCCGTGACCGAGCCAATACCCGGTAAGAACATCATCACCCTACAGACCTGCACCCTCCCCGACTACTCCGACCGGCTCATCGTGCAGGCCGAGCTGGTAGAGGTAGCGTAAGCTTACTTTACCGAGGGCTTTGTAGGCGTAGTACGACTTGTTCAATGTGCCCATAGAGTTGACGGAAGCAGGCCCGGTAGGCTGTCGAGGGGTGGCCACAAGGGTCGGAGATCTATCCGTCGATTGTTCCGCTTGCGTAGTCTGGAAGAGTGCCAATTTGGTGTGACGAGCTGTTCTTAGAGATTTAGCGGAGTTCTTCGACATGCGCCAGCCTACTCTAGCACTTCGCTCGCCTTCTCAGCTATGGGGCGTCCTTTCAACGCGGCAACACCTGCTCTGCTTGCCCGATCGGAAAGCTCGCTGTCTTAGGCCAGAGTGTTGAACATGGCATAAGTCATCGGGCTGCGGCAAATGTTCACTGCACAAAAAGAACCTTTCCCACCTATGCTGCTCCTGCTTCTATCGGCTAATGCACTATACATCCGCCCACAAATTTGTCTTTATGATACTCGAGTTACCCTTTGCTGTTTGCGACATCAGACCTTGCTGGATAATAATGTGTTCACATCTGGGTTCGGGTTCCCTGTTAGAGGAGAAAGTATGCTAAAGAAAAAGGACCATCGAATAATAAGATATATAATCACAGTGGCACTGGTATTGTCGGCACTGAAACTCACGCTGCTTTTAGCGCCTCTTTACCAGAAAGAGAGCTTGTTGCTTCTCGTATTTGCTGTTACAGTCAGCGCTTTCTTGGGTGGGTCTGGTGCTGGTATATTTGCTATACTGCTCTCGGTCGTGTTGGCAGACTACTTTCTGATCTCGACAAACTCATTTCTTTGGCAAGATGGCGAGGGAGTAGTGCGCTTGGGTGAATTTGTCCTGGTAGGGTTAGTGGTCAGTGCGCTTGTCACGCGACTCGTCTCCGTCAAAGACGCCGAAGAAAAACTCAGCCTGCACCACGAAGTCGCCGACGCAAGTTCCAACGGCATCGTGATCGTGGACGCTAGCTTACCGGACAATCCGATAATATACGTCAACCCTGCTTTTGAACAGCTTACTGGCTACAAGCTCGAGGAGGTAAAAGGACACAATTGCCGATTCTTGCAAAGGAACTACACAGACCAACTAGCGCTTTCAGAGTTGCGAGCAGCTATTCAGGAGTCAAAGAGTTGCATGGTAACGTTGCAAAACTATCGCAAGGACGGCACCCTTTTCTGGAACGAACTTCATGTCTCACCGGTACGGGAAGATGGCTTCGTCAAACATTTTATTGGAGTATTGAAAGACACCACAGGGCACGTACGGAGCGAGGAGCCTCCAAAGGAGAGTGAGGTTCGCTTCCGTTACCTCGTCCGTCATGGCTCGGATATCATTACCATTCTCAATGCCGACGGCACCGTTCAGTATGGGAGCACCTCCATCGAGCGCATGCTGGGCTACGATACGGAAGAGCTGGTTGGGGAGAGCGCCTTCGACTACGTTCACCCGGACGATCTCGGAGTCGTCATGGAGGCGGTTTCAGATATCCTCGCCGAGTCCGGAAACGTAAAGTCCATGGAGTTCCGATTCCGTCACAAAGAAGGCTCGTGGCGTTGCCTGGAGGCTGTCGGCAGCAACTTGCTCGATGACCCGAACGTAAGGGGGATAGTAGTTAACTCTCGCGATATTACTGAGCGCAAACGTGCTGAAGATGTAAAGAGCCGCCAAATACAGGAGGCAGCGCTCCGCAACGAAATGAACGATGCTTTTAGTCGCGGCAACAATCTAAGAAGTGTTTTAGAGACGTGTACTGAGGTTATAGTCCGGCGTCTGGGTATAACCCTCGCGCGCATCCGGGCGTTCGAGGGAGAGAGCAACACCTTAAAAGCACAAGCTGGCACAGGCTCGCATATAGACCCGGATGGCGCTTTGGGCTTCCTGCCCCTTGGCAACAGAGTAGATGTCGTAGACCGGAGTCGGGACTCTTACATAAGTAACGACATACGCAGCGACCCTGAATTCGCCGGCGCGGGATGGGTTGACAGGGAAGGACTGGTCGCTGCTGCCAGCTACCCGCTGCTCGTCGAAGAACAATTGATCGGGGACCTCACGCTCTTCTCTCGCGAACCTTTCCCGGAGGAGATGATCGAGGTATTGTCTTCCGTGGCGCAATCACTCGCCCAAAGCATCCAACGCAAGAGAACCGAGGACGACCTCCGGGAGAGCCTGGGGGTTCTTTTGGCTCTCCGGGAAGCCGGTTACATCTTGGGTTCTACGCTCGAGCAAGACGAGATCGTTTCTCGGTTGTTGCAGATCATGCGCCGTGTCTCCGACCTTACCGCGACGATTATCAGCATGCCGGATGAGAATGGGCAACTGCACATCTGGCGGTCCGTTGGTGTCGAAAATCTGCCGACCAGAATCCGTTACGCTCCCGAGGCCGAGCGAGCGCGCCAAGCAGTGCTGAAGGATGAAGAAAAATGGTTGTTCCGGCTTGAATCTCCGACTTCCAAGTCCGGGTATCTGGCGGTGTTGTGTTTACCGATCCGGGTGCGTGACCGCTTCTTTGGTGTACTGGAAGCATATGGCTCGGAGGCGTTGGCCGAAGACGACATAGGCGAGATACTCGGCAGCCTGACCAGCCAGGCGGCGAGCGCCTTAGAAAACGCTCGACTATACAGAGAGCTGGGAGAGCGTGAGCGTCGTTTGCAAGATCTCGTAGGGAAGCTCCTCGGAGCTCAGGAAGAAGAGCGTCGCCGGGTAGCGTATGAAGTGCATGATGGTCTTGCCCAGGTTGCGGTTGCCGCCCATCAACGCCTTCAGGCCTTCGCCCGGCGTCACCAGCCCGAGGAAGAACGGGCCAGGGATGATCTGGAACGGGTATTGGAACTTGTCAGGCTGACCGTCTCCGAATCACGACGTATTATCGCGCACCTGCGGCCGACCACGCTCGATGACCTGGGACTAACAGCAACCATCTCTCTCGAAGTCGAGGGACTCCGGGAAGAAGGCTACTCCGTAGATTATGAGGAAAATCTCGTGGACGAGCGTCTGCCGTCCAATATCGAGATAGCTCTCTACCGCGCCGCCCAGGAAACCTTGACAAACGTTCGCAAGCATGCCCAAACCAAGCAAGTGAGCGTGAAGCTGTTACGCGAGACAGACGAAGTTCGTCTTGAAATTCAAGACCACGGCGTAGGATTCGACCCTGAGACCGTATACGCCACAAGCGGTCCGGGAGAGAGAGTCGGTCTCGCCGGGATGCACGAGCGGGTTAGTATGGTGGGCGGCAAGTTGGAGATCAACAGCCACATAGATAAGGGTACCTCAACGATCGCTTCAGTGCCCATTTAGAGCAACTTGCAGTGTAGAAGATTCATAAGGCATCATGGGCTGCATGAATGCCTACTCCGAAGACCTGCGCAAGAAGATCATCGAGGCACTCCGACAGGGAAGGACTAAGAGTGAGACCGCTCGCTCCTTCGGGGTGAGCCGTTCGTCGGTCAAACGCTACGCCAAGCTGGTAGAGGAGGGACGCTCCCTCACTCCGAAGAAACGTCCCGGCTCTAAGCCAAAGATAGATGAGAGAGCCCGCAGGCTCATGGAAGCGGATCTCGAAGAACATCCCGCAGCCACCCTCTGTGAACGTCGGGAGTTCCTGAAGAAAGTGGCTGGTGTGTCGGTAAGCGATTCTACCGTGAGCCGGATGCTGGGGCGCCTTGGATGGAGCCGAAAAAAAGATCATCGGGAGCGAGAGAACGCGACGAGTTCTTGAGGAGCGCCTGGCGACTGCTGTTTGCTGAAAAGGTAGACGCTGAACGTCTGGTGTTCGTAGATGAGATGGGAGCCAACGTCTCGCTTTGTCCCATCTACGCCTGGTCACGCAGGGGACAGCGAGCTTTCGGTAGCGCCCCGAGGAACTGGGGCAAGAACGTGACCCTGCTCTCCAGCATTACAGCGGAGGGTGTCGGGCCATGCCTGGCGTTTGAGGGTCCAACAACGCGGGAGGTATTTGAGGCCTACCTGGAGCATGTTCTGGTACCGGAGCCTACAGCCTGGACGAATCATCGTGCTAGACAACCTCTCTGCTCACAAAGGAGGCAGGGTGAAGGAGATCGTCAAGGCGGGGGCTGCGAGCTCGTCTACTTGCCACCCTACTCGCCGGACTTCAACCCAATCGAGCAGGCGTTCTCGAAGATCAAGAGGCTGTTGCGAAGAGCCGAAGCGCGTACCCGGAAGACACTAATCGAAGCGATGGGTCGAGCACTGGATGCAGTGCCGGCCCAGGACGTTCGGACGTTCTTCATGCACTGCGGCTACCGTATGGTGGACCAACTGCTATGACAAATGCTCTAAGAGATTTACGGCGATGCTATATTCGTAAGAAGTTCCGTGGCCGGGCCACCTTACAGGTATTGAATCAACATATTCGCTGTTTGAGTGTTGGAGGCCTGAAAAACTTCTAAAAAATACTGCATTTGAATGATACGAATAGACTGGTTGGCCGTATACACTAGAAGTGTGAGTAATGGCAATGTTCATATAGGGAAGGTCATGGTACAACGTCACTCTAGTGAACCGCCGCTTTTCAAATCAGCCGAAAAATGTGTCTGGGTGGCACAAAGGTTTGCTGAGTGCTTGCTCGCTGCTACTGGCACAAGACAATACTCGTTCGATTGTTTCAAGAAAGATTCTGTGGGCAAGAATGTTTTGTAGAGTGGGGGAAAGATGATGTTACCTAAGGAGACGAACATAGAGAACAAACAGGGTCAGATACAGGTCGTGATAGTAGACGACCATGATTTGGCAAGAGAAGGCCTCCGGGATATGTTGATTGATGAGCCCGATATCGAGGTGGTGGGCGAAGCATCTAATGGGTGGGAATCGCTCGCGCTTTGCTCTCGTCTACAGCCCGATCTGGTCTTAATGGATGTTCGAATGCCGGAGATGGACGGACTCGCGGCGACCAGAGAGATCAAGCAGCAACACACGAAGATCAGTGTCCTGATGGTCACCATGCACGAAAACCCAGATTATCTTCTCGAAGCCCTCAAGGCCGGGGCTGCTGGTTACGTACTCAAGGATGCCCACCAGCACGAGATTATAACCGCCATACATCAGGTTCGCCGGGGAGACTCCCCTCTAGACCCCCAGCTCGCCGCCCGGGTGTTGCGGCGGGTGGCTACCAAAGAGGTCCAGCACGAGAACGTAGGAAAACCTCAAATCTCGGGCTTCTCTTTCATCGAGACGCTCACACCCCGGGAGCAGGAGGTATTGGAGATCATGAAGCTAGGTTGGACCAACCGCCAGATAGCTCAGAAACTGTTTATTAGTCCGGGCACCGTCA
Organism: Rubrobacteraceae bacterium; assembly: GCA_965214475.1. Taxonomy (GTDB): domain Bacteria; phylum Actinomycetota; class Rubrobacteria; order Rubrobacterales; family Rubrobacteraceae; genus SIRX01. Next base: position 2,698,244 of record OZ243953.1, read on the forward strand.
AGAATCACGTCGAGCACATAATAGCCAAGCTAGAAGCCTCCGACCGTACCCAGGCTGTCGTGCGGGCCCTAGAACTAGGCGTACTCGACTTCTCAGCTTAGAGAAGAGGGCTACGCTAACAGATTTTTGTTTGGAGAACGACTCAGCTAGATAAAATATGCCGACTGGCCCATGTGAAGGGGCTGGTTCTTAACCCACTATTAGTCTTGTGTTGACGTCAACTATTAAAAGTAGATGGAAGGTTCTTGAGGATCCGTGTGTCTGAGACGAGTTCACATCCGGTCTGCGATTCCACCTCCCTGGCTGTTTGCGGGGACTCGGTGGCCGGACGGGCTCTCGCGCTGCTGCTGCAGGGGGTAGGTTGTGCTGCAAAATTTGTTCCATCTACGGCACTGGATAGGCCTGATTCGCTGGCGGGCGTCGAAGTTATCTTGCTGAGGCTTACTCCGGAGCTTAGCGTACACCATCGGGAGACGTTGACAAAGAAACTTCAGAACGCGGCAGAGTTACACAGGATACCAATTATACAGTTGGCCGCCGTTTCAGAGACACGGCAGGAGAAGGTACCCGACAAGACACAATATACATTGGCCTGGCCTTGCAGCACAGAGGAGATACTACAGAGCATTGCGACTGCCCAAACCCGTTTGTGCAACGGAAAGAAGTGACAGGCGATCACGCTGTGGATAGGGAAGACTGGAGAAGTGACCCGTCTGGCTCATCATCCGCAGAGTACGAAGTGAGTGTAGAGCAGGTGAGCAAACTGAGAATCCTGCTGGCCAACGACCCACGCTCTTATCGAGACTTGCTCGCTGCGACTTTCCAGATACTAAAGTCGGAAGCTGAGGTGATTATAAGCGAACCACAAGACCTGGACTTCGAGATGCAAAGTTTTGCTCCGCACCTAGTAGTGTGCAGTCGCCTCACTCCCGCAATCGAGAACACTGCTTCGTCCTGGATCGAACTCTATCCTAACTTCAAACGGCTGGCGCATATATGCATCGGTGGTGAACGCTCGACGGTGGAAGGAATAGAGTTGACCGACTTGCTCCGTGCTGTTGACGAAGTAGAGCAGATGGTAGAATTCGGCTAGTCACACGTATTCCGCTTGCATCCTATACTTGCTTGGTGTGTCTTCAGTTGACAGCGCGAGCAGCTTACGGTTTTCATAGGCTTACTGATTTTGGAAAAGGTACACGCCTGTTACAGTTCATTGGCGAGATCTCAAAGCCCATGTGGCGCCGGTGGCTGGGAAGCCAATCATAAAATACATCTTCGAACTGCTGGTGGATGCTGGGCTAGAAGATGTCCACGGCAACGTTCACTATCTGGCGGATATCTCTAACACTATAAGCAGCACAGCAGTTTATAAACTCTGAATGTCTAGTACTTTTCTTAGGGATAGGAAGCATCCTGGCGAGCTCCTGATACGGCTACGTCGAAAGCAGATCCTCTGGGCATTGATGCGAGATCTTGATTGAAGATAGCCCACTTACCTTCATTATAATCGTACCAAATGCCTACGGGGTGATCATTGTAAGTGCCCCCTACTCCTCCCGGATTCCAGTTGGGCGTAATCGAAAGGATGGCTTCGGGGGTGTTGTTGGTTGAGGGGCTGTCGATGTAAGTATTGTTCTCCGTTGTGTTACTAGATGAGACGCGATGTATGAATACGTTCTCGGCCGGTCCCTCAGAGATGACTACGCTGAATACTGCACCTTCTGGCATGGGTGCTAGATCCTGATTGAAGATAGCCCACTTGCCGCCACGGTTTGAGTCGTACCAAACGCCTATGGGGTGAGTTTTGCCGGAGCCTTCGTCCTGATCCCAAACTGGGGTGGCCAAGAGAACTGCGTCAGGGTTGTTATTGGTCAGTGGATGGTCAATGTAGGTGCTGTTGTCCGCGGTGTTCGCGGGTGCGGCGCGGTGAACGACGGCGGCGACGCTGGTTCTCGAGCTCGCCTCTTTGGTAGCGGCGTCATCACCATCGGTGGAAGCAACGCCGCGGACTTCATTGCCTGCTACGGGAAAATTCTGAGGGCTCTGGTAAAATAAGTAAACAAAGTATCCTTCAACTACTAGAATAACAATCAGTAGGATAAGCACTGTTATTTTCGTGTAGCTTTTAAGCAACGCGGTGCCTCCCCGAGTTCCCGGCGATGCTATACACCACTTTCGTCTTTTCACTGCTGCTTTTCCCCGATTTGTTCAAAGAACCTCAATTCAAGTCTCCGGCCGGAGTCTTCACTCTCTCCTTCAGAACGAGCGAAGAGGAAACCCTGGCTCAGCCCAACATGCACAATTTATCCTTGATGATCGAGCCGGAGTAAGTGTCACACAGCCTATTTTTTGTCCCTAAAGAATTTACGACAAGAAAGTTGGACCGCTACAGAGGACTGTCGGAAATGTGCCGATTGGGGGATACGATCTTTTGCGACGTTTGGCACAATAACAACGTCAAGCACAATAAACTGGCGGACTAGAACGACGGCTTTCTATAGAAGGAGCCGGTGATTGTTCGGGGAGAGAGTCAGCATATAGTTGGACCTATTTTACGAGGCGCGACAGGTCTTCGAACATGGCGGACAGATCTTGCTGCTCTGAGGAGGATGGAACCATGACAACAAGAAGCGGTGCAAGAACCATACAGTTTTCCAGGACGCTGGCAATCGTAGCAGCGATAGCCTTGTCAATCGCTGTGCTGTCCCTTGTGCTTCCGACCGAGGCAGATGCTGTGGCATCGTTACCACCAGACTTTCAAGAGTCGGTGGTTTTCAGTGGTCTGAACAACCCAACGGCGGTTGAGTTTGCGAAAGGTGGCAAGGTCTTCGTGGCTGAGAAGAGCGGCCTGATCAAGGTCTTCGACAACCTCTCCGATACGACGCCCACCGTCTTCGCCGACCTGCGCACCAACACACACAACTTCTGGGATCGCGGTCTGCTGGGACTGGCCCTGGATCCGAACTTTCCCACACGTCCGTACGTATATGTACTCTACACCTACGACGCGCCTATCAATGGTACCGCCCCTCGATGGGGCCAGCCGGGAGCTAGTTCAGATGGCTGTTCAACTCCGCCCGGTGCCACTGAAGACGGGTGCGTTGTTAGCGGGCGGCTCTCTCGTCTGCAGGCGTCCGGAAATACGATGACGGGCGGCGAGAAAGTACTTATCGAGGACTGGTGCCAGCAGTACCCGAGTCACTCAGTCGGCAGCATAAACTTCGGGGCTGACGGGGCCCTCTACGTCGGCGGTGGTGACGGTGCGAGCTTCACCCGGCTCGACTACGGCGAGAAGGGCTCTCCGCCCAACCCTTGCGGCGACCCTCCCGCAGGTGTCGGAGGAACACAGACGCTACCAGGTGCCCAGGGCGGTGTTCTGAGGAGCCAAGACCTGCGCACGGTGGGAGATCCGGTGGGCCTCAGCGGAACTGTTGCACGTGTTGATCCCAACACCGGCGCTGCGCTACCGACGAACCCCCTTGCCGGCAATCCTGATCCCAATGCTCGCCGCATCGTCGCCCACGGGATGCGCAATCCCTTCCGGTTCACTATAAGGCCGGGCACCAACGAGGTTTGGTCCGGAGATGTCGGCGGGGGAAAGTATGAAGAGATCAACCGCGTGGCGAACCCCACCGGAGGAGTGAAAAACTTCGGATGGCCCTGTTACGAGGGCGCCCCCCGCAACCCGGGTTGGGACGCCTTGAACGTGAACATTTGCGAAAATCTGTATAATGCTGGGTCAGGCGCGGTCACCGCGCCTTACTTTGCCTACGACCACGCCCAGAAGGTGGTAGCGGGCGAAACGTGCCCTACCGGCAGCTCCTCCATTTCCGGCATGGCCTTTTACAACAGAGGTTCGTACCCGACCAAGTACAACGGAGCGCTGTTCTTCTCCGATTACTCGCGCAAGTGTATATGGGCTATGTACAAAGGAGCGAACGGACTGCCGGATCCACAACAGAGAGCCACATTCGTTACCGATGCAGCAAACCCGGTTGGGCTAAAGATCGGACCGGGGGGCGACCTCTTCTACGTCGATCTTCAGGGTGGAACCATTCGTCGTGTGCAGCACTTCGCCGCCAACACGCCGCCCAAGGCGGCCGCTACGGCGACCCCGACCAGCGGTCCCACGCCCTTGCCGGTCAATTTTGACGGCACCAACTCTACCGATGCGGACGGTGACACCCTCTCCTACGCTTGGGACCTGGACGGTGACGGAGCTTACAACGACTCAACATCACCGAAGCCTAGCCGGACATACGACACCGCGGGCAACCGCAACGTGGGACTGAAGGTCACAGATAGCCGTGGGGCTTCGGACACGCTCGACCAGCCACTCGTAATCAGCGCCGGCAACAGTCCACCCACGGCGACTATAACGCAACCGGGAGCTATTAAATGGAAGGTGGGACAGGAGATACCATTCTCTGGCTCCGCGACGGATCCTCAGGAAGGGACCTTGCCCTCCTCGAAGCTGTCCTGGTCCCTGGTTATCAACCACTGTTCCTCTGCGGATAATTGTCATAAACATCCCATAGAAGACTACCCCGGCGTCGCCAGTGGGTCTTTCGTCGCCCCGGACCACGAATATCCTTCGTATCTGGAACTGGCGCTCACGGCAACGGATTCGCAAGGGCTAAAGAATACTGACACGTTGCGACTGAACCCTCAAACTACCAAGCTTACGTTCCAGACAAAGCCTAAAGGTCTCAAGTTGTTGGTCGGCGACAAAAAGACGACAACTCCATTCAGCCGCACGGTGATCGTAGGTTCGAGTAACTCCATCGGTGCACCGTCGCCGCAGCAGTTGGGAGTCAAGCGCTACAAGTTCGTTTCCTGGTCAGACGGAAAGGCACGAAATCATGAGGTGAACGCTCCTGCCACGGCAACTACATATACCGCGAGCTATAAGGTGTCCGATACTATAAGGCCTACTGTCTCGCGCGCCAAACCGACGCCGGGGTCCCGAGTCGGGTTTCGCAAACCCACCATACGAGCCACGGTCAAGGACAACACAACCGATTTGAGAAAGACCGACATCAAATTGTTTGTGGACGGCAACAGGAAGTCCCGCTTCTCTTACGACCGCCAGCGAAATCGTCTGAGCTACACTACTACCAAGCGTCTCGCTAACAAGCGTCACAAGGTTAAGGTAGTAGCCAGAGACGCCGCGGGAAATATAAAGATCAGGAGATGGGCCTTTTGGGTAGTGAAACGCAGGTAGACAAGTGGTCCGCGTCTGCGACGTACTTCTAAGGGGAAATGACCGTCGGTGCACTATCCTGAAGCATAGTGCACCGAACCGTCCTCCAAAGTCGTCTGGGCTTTGGGTGAAAACGCCGGAGTAAGATCACAATCTCGCGCATTAAACTCAGGCTTTTCCTTTGTGTGCCGGTGAGATAGATTTTATACGGTTGGCTCTTCGTCCGTATAATCTCGGACGTTCGTCAATGTGTTTTGTTCCCGTCGGGTGCGGCTTAAAGTACCTCTACGTTGTCCGGCAACCTGCCTGTCCTCCGACGAACGGCGTTGCGAAAATCGACCACTTTGGAGGCATTGGCGAGCACGTACTCGAGGTCTACGATGTCGTGGTCGGTGACTACCGCCACGCAATCGGCCTTCTGAAGCTCGTCAGAGGTTAACTCCACAGAGGAAAGTTTCTCTTCCGGAAGGAAGGGCACGTAAGGATCATGGTACGCTACCTGTGCTCCAGCTTCACGCAATAGCTCGATGATAGTCAAGGAAGGGCTTCCTCTTAGATCCCCGACGTTCGGCTTGTAGCTTGCACCTAGAAGCAACACCCGGCTGCCACGAACAGCCCGTTCGCTATCGTTTAAGGATGAGGCGATCTTCCCCACCGCATGGTACGGCATATTCACGTTGACTTTACCCGCAAGCTCGATGAACTCGGTGGTCAAGTTGTAGGCCCGCGCCCGCCACGAGAGATAAAACGGATCCACGGGTATACAATGCCCTCCGAGGCCGGGGCCCGGATAGAACGACATGAAGCCGAAAGGCTTGGTCTTGGCGGCCTCGATAACCTCCCAAACGTCCACATTCATGTGGTCGCAGAGGACGGCAAGCTCGTTAACCAAGGCGATATTGACCCCACGAAAGATGTTCTCCAAAAGTTTGGTCATTTCGGCACTCTCGGGGGCGGATACCAGGTGAACTTCTTCTATTATGGTTTCGTAGAGTTCCGCGGCCCGGCGGGTACACTCATCGGTCACGCCCCCCACGACTTTGGGGATGTTGTGGACCGTGTACCGCTGATTGCCGGGATCTATGCGCTCTGGAGAAAAAGCCAGGAAGAAATCCTCTCCTACCTGGTGCGCACGTTGCCTCGCGGCATTTCTCTCGCCCGCGCCGTTTCGCTCGAGGATAGGCAGCAGCACTTCTCGGGTCGTGCCCGGATAAGTAGTGCTCTCCAGCACTACAAGGGCCCCAGCGCGTAAGTTACGCGCGACAGAGCGGGCTCCGGAAGTTAGTATCGAGAGATCCGGCTCCCGATTCTTGGTCAGGGGTGTCGGCAGGCAGATCACGACTGCTCCGACCTCCTTGAGCGCCGCATGGTCCTTCGTAAACCTCAGCTTGCCAGAAGAAACTAATGGCTCCAGACGTTCGCCCGGTACATCCTCCACATGGGAGTCGCAAGCCGCGAGCGCGGTAACCTTTCTTGAGTCCTTCTCCACGCCGATCACGGAGACCCCTGCCTCAGCGAACGCTACGGCGAGCGGTAGCCCGACGTATCCGAGACCTACAATTCCCACTTTCTGTGTATTCTGCGTGGCCAACACGCTTACTTTCCTCCTATTTTACGTTCAGTTATTGAATGCTAGGAGAACAGGGAGATCAGTACATCTGCCGGTCGGCACATTCTAGGCATACTAACTAGCCTTTCTTCGAGACACGATTTCAGGAAAGCGCACACTCGCTTTCTCGAGCCCGTGATTGGCCCCTTAGAGATAGAACCTACAGTACGGTGACTTCTCTCCCCCGCAAGCCGTCTGCACGTAGCTGTCATCATTGCCCTGAACATCTCAAGTCTTGAAGTCGCCAGAGAGCAAATCCGGGAAAAGCGTGCCGACGCTAAAGGCCCTGTTCGATTGTGCCGACATAGGTGGTTGTGTGGCAAACACACTTGGCAAGGGGAAACAAAGTTTCCCTGCGAGCAACAACAATGGGGGGACTAATGTTGAGAACTCGGCAAAGCAAACAAGTAGGATATAGAAGTTGGGTCACGTTATTGATCTCACTTCTGGCTTCCTCCTTGGTAGCGCTTGCGGTTGTACAAACGACGAGCGATCCGGCCTCCGCAGCTTCCAGAAAACCCGTGGCCTTGGGAGCGGCGGTAGACGGGGCTCCCTGGCAACCGGCCAAAATCGACCGGTTCTCGAAGATGATTGGCCGGAAACCCGCTATCGTGATGTGGTATGAGAGTTGGTCGGACACAGGGTTTAGCGTGAGAAGGATGAACGCTGTAACGAAGCGTGGCGCGATGCCGATGGTCACCTGGGAGCCGTGGAACTACCGCAACGGAAAGAAACAGCCCAAGTACGCCCTTCGTAACATAGCCTCCGGCAAGCACGATGCCTACATTCGCCGGTGGGCCCGGGATGCCGCGGCATGGGACAAGCCCCTCTACCTCCGCTTCGCCCACGAGATGAACGGTAGCTGGTACCCTTGGGGCGCTAAAGTAAACGGTAATACTAGAACCGACTACAAAAGAGCCTGGAAGCATGTGGTGCGTATTTTCCGCAGAGAAGGAGCTACCAAAGTGCGTTGGGTATGGTCTCCGAACGTGAAGTACGGCGGGATTAGTTATGCCTCACTCTACCCGGGGAACCGCTATGTGGACTGGGTCGCCCTCGACGGTTATAACTGGGGCAACTCAGGTTCCCGCAAATGGCAGAGTTTTACCCAGGTATTTGGCCCCTCGTACAAAGAGCTCACACGGCTGACTAGGAAACCGGTCATGATCGCGGAGACAGCTTCGACTGGGACCGGTAGGCGCAAGGCGGCCTGGATCCGGCGCGGCCTGCAAGAGGATGTGCGCAGCAAATTCCCCCGTGTGAGGGCGGTAGTCTGGTTTGATAAAAACAAGGAGAGAGACTGGCGGGTCAACTCGTCTCAACGATCATTGGGCGCATACAAGAGAGTAGCGAGGTCGACACTCTACCAGGGACGACTACGATAGCAGAAGGCCCAAACCTACCGCTAAAGAGACTGAATAAGGAGCGCAGCGAAGACCTCGCTCTCGTAGAGGACAGCAAAGGTTAGAGATTGGTTGGCTTACTACCAACCGTTCACGTAAACGTAAAACGAAACTAGGACGGAGTCGAACTTCATGCGGTACCCTCTCCGAAGAGAGGTTCTGTACCAGCACAAAAATTCGGCTCCTCCACCTTGGTCCGCGGTTATTCATCAAGAATATCTTTGTGGTATCGTAAGTTTTTACACTACTTAGTTTCGAAGACAAAACACCGATGTGCGCACAATGGAGTAGTAAATGCCCAAGAAAGGGACCCGAAAAAAAAGAACTTATCCCTCACCGTTCAATCCGGGTGGGTTAGTAATCTTGGTCTCATCGTTGGTTCTGGGCTCGCTGGTCCTTATCGGAACCTTACTGCTTGCTGAGCCCGTTGCAGCTCCCAATACGCGCGACGACTCACTTCCGTCCGCAGAAACTCGGGCGCATAGTGACCCCCTCGCACTCGGCGTGTTCCTTCCTGACGCAGCGGAGGACCCGTCGAGCATAGACCGGTTTGCTGACACGACTGGCAAGCGGCCGGCCATCGTGATGTGGTTTCAAGGCTGGGAAAACGATGGTGAGTTTGACGAACCACGGCTCGATGCGGTATCTAGACGTGGCGCCATGCCGATGGTCACCTGGGAGCCATGGAATCACCGTCAAGAGGTGAAACAGTCCAAGTACGCCCTCCGCAAAATCGCCTCCGGAAAGCACGACGCCTACATCCGCCGGTGGGCCCGGGACGCCGCGGCATGGGACAAGCCCCTCTACCTCCGCTTCGCCCACGAGATGAACGGTAGCTGGTATCCATGGGGTGTCCAGGTCAACGGCAACACGAGAGCACAGTATGTAGCCGCCTGGAGGCATGTGGTGCGCATTTTCCGCCAGGAAGGAGCCACTAAGGTGCGTTGGGTATGGTCGCCGAGCGCCGAAGTACTCGGGAACGGTGTAGCTTTCGAAGAGATTTACCCTGGAGACGACTACGTCGACTGGGTCGCCCTTGACGGTTACAACTGGGGCACTACACGGTCGCATTCGGACTGGACCAGTCTTGCGAAATTGTTCGGTCCCTCCTACGATGTGCTCACCGCGATGACAGACAAGCCAATTATGATCGCTGAGATGGCGTCGGCGGAGGCCGGTGGAGACAAGGCCGCCTGGATCCGGGACGGGTTCTTAGAAGGTGTGCCCTCAAGGTTGCCAAAAGTTGAAGCGGTTGTTTGGTTCAACTCGGATAAGGAGGCAGACTGGCGGGTAGATTCTTCGGTTCGGGCACTGGAAGCTTACAGAGACGTGGCGACCTCTCCACTCTACGGTGGACTGCCCTAACTTACGAGCTGAGTAACCAAGGCTTCGGAGAGCATCATTGCCGTCCGATTCGGTGCCATGACGACCTCGGCTTGCGACGACCTCGGCTAAGGTCGCGGTAGGGAACAGACTTGCTAAGATACTGTAGTATGCAAACCTACAATTGCCAATACTGGGCGAAGTGACAAAGAACGAAGAGGGTAGAGAGTGAAACGCTTGAGAATCTTGGTTTCTGCTTTTTACTGCGAACCGGAGAAAGGCTCCGAAGAAGGGGTAGGCTGGAACATGGCCCGGGAAATAGCCCGAAACCACGATGTGTGGGTTCTTACGCGGGCCAAAAACCGGGTGAGCATAGAAACAGAGATGTCCCGAACGCCAATACCTGGATTGCATTTCGTATACTGCGATCTGCCCCGCTGGGGTCGGTGGTGGGCCAGGGGACAGTTGCTAGAGTGGCACCTTTACTACTACCTGTGGCAAATCTACGTGTATTTTGTCGCCCGGCGACTACACCATGATATTCATTTCGACATCGTACATCATGTAACCTTCGTGAAGTACTGGATTCCAAGCTTTCTCTCCCGGCTTTCAGTCCCTTTCGTGTGGGGCCCAGTCGGTGGTGGAGAATCTGCGCCCAGGAGCTTTTGGCGCGATTTCTGCTTCAAGGCGAAGATTTCCGAAAGTCTGCGAGACTTGGGCCGTCGACTAGGCGAACACGATCCTTCTGTCTCGTCGACCGCCCGACGGAGCGCGATAGCCCTCGCGACAACCGAGGAAACGGCCGCACGGATGACAAGATTGGGGGCAAAAGGCGTACGAATTTTCTCGCAATCCGGACTGTCGAGAGACGAGATCGAACATCTTAGCCTGCGTAAGATGGATGACGAATCCTCCTTGAGGTTTATCAGTATTGGGCGTCTCTTGCATTGGAAAGGGTTTCATCTCGGATTGCGGGCGTTTGCGAAGGCCGATCTGCCCTTTGAGGTTGAGTATTGGGTCGTCGGCGACGGGCCAGAGCGTAGAAACCTTGAGGCGTTAGTCAGGAAGCTAGGCGTCGAAGACAGGGTAATGTTCTGGGGAGCATTGCCCCGTGAGGAAACACTAGTGAAGCTGAAAGAGTGCGACATTCTCGTCCATCCTAGTTTGCACGACTCGGGAGGGTTGGTTTGCTTGGAAGCTATGGCGGCAGGTTGCCCTGTCATCTGCCTCCGTCTGGGCGGACCGGACGTGTTGTTGACGGAGGAGACAGGCTTGAAGGTATCCACCCAAACACCGGAGCAGGCAGAGCGCGACCTGAGCGACGCTCTTACTCGTCTGGCTAGAGACCCGGATTTGCGGATTCGCATGGGCGAAGCAGCCCGCAAGCGGGTAAAAGAGGCATTCGATTGGGAGGCTAAGGGAAAAATCTGGCAGGAGCTCTACGAGGAGGTGCTAAGGACCACGCCTGGAAGATGTGGCTAGCAATAAATCCCTGGCGCACCACCAGATATCACTCTTCAGCATCCTACAAGACGAACCGGCACCTTGAAAGCCAGCTTACACTGCATTTCTTTCGTCCTTTCGCGGCATTTTTAGACTGCCGGCTGGATCAACTCGATGTTGGAAGTTTGCAACTCTAGCAGTGATTGTGCTATCCACTTGCTAACCACGTAGACATCGTTGACTTGCTCGAGACCGGAGAGACGTATCTCTCCCGCCGGCACACCGGTCTCGACTGAAATGGGCTGCAGCATATTCGGTGCTAGTTGAGAGTCCGGCACCAGGTCCAGGTAACGCTTTCGTATCTCGGAGATGCCCACATAGAACAATCCCAGTCTCTGCGAAACGTTTCCTCCTCTACACCAACCCCTCGAAGGGAACGCCTCTAGCAGTACCCAGTCGGGACTGTATACGTTAACCGTCGATCTCCCGCTGTTCAGTACCCAGTAATGGTCGCCCACCTTGCGCACGGAATGAGGCTGCTTCAAACCCAGAGGCGTCGCCACACCGGTGGTCAAGTTTATTACGCCGCCGTTCCCCTGCCGTTTGACTAGCTTCTGGGTGGCGCGCCGGACCAGTTGCTTGCCCACCGCGTAATGTACTAGCGCGTAGAGGCCACCATCGATACCCTCGAATACCTGGTTGCAATGGAACCTGTCCACTACTTCCGGCTTACCGTTTGGAGGCTCAGTCGAGTATGTAGTGATTTTTGGCGTTGTTCCCTGAACTGACAAACCGATGCGCCGGGATACTCGCTCCTGTGAAAGATCGAAAGCCACCAATTCGTCCGAGGCCGTGTTGGAGAGCCACAGAGTTTCACCGATTACCGTCATCTCGTGTACGTCTAGGAGTCCCGCAACCGGAAGCTCTGTTACCCGTTGTTCCTGAAGGTCGATCTTCAGCAGTTCGTTTGTTGCCTCCACGCCGGAGTCGGTGGCGAAGTACAGTATGTGTGGCTGTTCTGGGTGCCACGCGAATGAACTGGCGCCGAACTTACCCCAAGAGTCGAAGAAGGGTACCGGAGACGCCTCCTCCCCGTGAAATATAGCTTGCACCGGCCGTACGTCGGAGCGCTCGATTTTACGATCTTGCGGGTGAGCGTTGAGAGATCCCAGGACCAACAGCGCCTCGTCCGGGTGAACTAGTGTTTCCCGATTTGATGTCATACTTACTCCAATATGTTCGTTTTCTTGACGGCATTACCGGATATCTAAGAAACCATCCTTCGTGTGTGCCGGCCTTTCTGCCCCAACAATTCGAAAGTGCGGCGCGCGACCGCCTCCCACGAGTACTTTCGAGCTTGTCCCTTCAGCGTGGCTCTGGCGTCACTGTTTACCTTCCCTTCCTTGACCTCACGCAGCCGCTCTGCCCACTCTTTGGGGTCGTTCGAGATCAGGCACGGATATGTTACCTTTTCTACCTGATCCCGCAGGCTTTCGGTAGCCAGGTATGGAACCCCACGGGCTAGCGAGTCGAGTAGCTTTAGCTTGCTGCCCGTGGTGTAGCTGAAAGGGAGTATGGAAAACGTGACGGTCTCGTACAACTCTGCCAGCCTCTGGTCGGTCACGTTAGGATATAGTGTCCAACCCATGTTTTTGCAAAGCTTCGTTACCTTTCTAGAGGGATTACTGCCCACGACGAGCACTTCCAGCTCGTTACCAAATTCCTCGTTCAACTGCGGATAGAATGACTTCCTGAAGACTTCCAGCGCATCGTAGTTTATCTTTACGCTCAGGGATCCCACGAACATTAGTTGTAGATTTCTGTACGCAACTGGGGTTTCTTGGCGCGAAGGCGCTTCAGGAACTTCCTCGACGCCGATCGGCACGACATATCCTTCGTGATCTGGGAACCGGCTCAGGAAACCTCCATGGTCAACTGCGGAGACGTGCAGGAAAACGAAGTCTGAAGCGTGCGTCTCTACAAAGGAGGTGGCCCACCTCTCAGACCAGTGCGCAGTCAGCTTGGCAAGCGGGTTGGCGGAAGACCTTCTGATATTCTTGTACCATCTGAACTCGTCGTTGTGGGTTTCGATGCAATACAATCTGTCTCCGGCTTCGTAAGATTCGGTCACTGCGGAAGCCGCCCATACGTGGCTAAATACGACCGTCTTGTAATCAGGATTCGACAGGTACTGGCCCGCTACCTCCAAGAAGTTTGGGGTAACGAACTTCTCGAGCAGGTAGTGGCTGCGCCTGTGCAGTGTTAGGAAGGCTGCCTTGTACTTCGAGACCTCGGAGTTCGCGTAAGGTGTCTCGCGTACGGGCCGTCCTTCCACATACCGGACCACGGCTCTTCTGCCAATGATGTCGACGAAGGGAACGTGCTTGCTAAAATGAGCGTATTTCCTGTCGATAAGGATGTCGGCACCGTTGCGCACCGGATACTCTAGATGTGGCGCGACAACCAGACAAGGGGCCGTAGAATCGAACCTCCTGTTACTACGTACCATAGTTTACCTCCAGAACCGCTCGACCATAAATGCCATCGCAGTCCCCCGTTACGCGCGAGATCATCTTGCCCATAAAAGACTCGGTTTGTGCTCCAGTTCGTGAGCGGTGAGATTTTCGTATATAGCCTCGGCCCTGGCGACTAGCCTCTGCCGTTTGGGGTCTTCCGAACGATACGTTACTTCGCCTTTCATCCTTTGCCGGGCGGCGGAGGGACGCGGAATCTTGCTCTCCCATATCGTCCCTTCATACTTTGTTCTGTCGATATCTTCTATACGCGTGAAAACCTTCTTGACACTCTCCTCAGTGTGGTCGAACGTGGCAAACTCCGTACCAAACTTGGTGTTCACGCGGGCGATCACCCGTCCATAGTCGCTAACCACCTCCTCGAAAAGCCCCAACACGAAAGCGTCCCGGTATTCGGCGACGGTTTCGTAGAACATGATGTAGTGCCTGAGGGCCTGCTCGACTGATTGCGGGTTTCGTATGACGAGAGAAGTTATGGCATCCTCCGGATTTCGTATTAACACGAGGGAGGGTATACGCAACCGGGCGGCCTTGATCACCTGCGCCGGCATGTGGAGATGACGAGCGAGATGCACGTGTTCCAGCTGCGCCTGCTGAAAAGCGTTGACGGCGAACGTATTGGCCGATCTGGGAAAGCCTTCTATGACCAGCCGCGTCGCAGGGGCAACCGCTCGCGCCTCGAGTTGTCGCTGTAGCGGATAGATCCTATAGTAAAAGATCGGATGCTTGCCAACGTAGAGTTGCAGTCGCCTCTTCACATTGAACATGGTGGTGTTTCCGTTAATAGTATGCGCCAGCCATTTCTCTATGTTTCGCCTCATTTGCCACTTCCTCCATCTAGCCTACTCCAATCCTCCCAGGTTACTGTGGACCGGATGTCTTGACCGTCATTCCGCTCTTCAAAGTCAGACATACGCGATAGTGCAGAGCCCGACGATATTGTCTTTCGCCGTTGATCTTTCGCCTCGTAACTCATCTTGACTGCTCCGATGAACAGGAATGCATAGCCCCAGAATCGCGGCGTCTCAAAACCGCCCATAGTTTGGGATAAGGTGAGGATCAGGACCACAAGCAGCGCAATGTTCCCGACTCTCGCTCTACGCCAGTAGCCAAAGATAGAGCCGCCAAACAACAGAGCACCTCCAAGGCCAGTATAAATGACGAACATTGCCAGAACGTTGTTTCCCAAGGCGTACTTCGGATCTATAGGAAGGCTCGCGTAACGTTCGACTAACTCTTTACCCGATATCCCCACCCCAAATAGCGGTGACTCCTTCAAGACGTCTACTAGGGTCACGTAAGGGAACACTATCCTCCGGTTTTCGCTGGTCGTTTTCAATGACCCTACGTTTTCAGAACTTTCTACAACCCGCGTGGTTACATTGGAGGCGATCTCCGGCTGTAAAAGAGCAAACCCGAATCCCCCAACGCAAACGAGCATCCCGACAACCGCAACAGAGACGAACTTAGGTTCTTTAAACAAGGCTATAGTCAACGAGGCAGCGAGCGAAAGCAACAGTACGGGACTACCGGTCATCACGAGCATCATCCCTGTACCCAGGCCAGCCGCCGCCAACCGCTTTTTGTCGTAAGTGAGCACCAACCAGGAGTTGACGAACACGAGAAAGCCGATCGCAAGCAGCGAGGGCTCGGTGGTGAAGAGCTTAGGTCTCACAAAGCCGGTGATCTCCTGATCTCTCTGATCAGATGCGTAAAGCCCGGACTCGATCTGGCCGAAAGCAGCCTCCCTAAAAGAATCGCTAGCTTCCCTCAGGACTCCCAACACCTCGAGGGCAGCTCCAAACAGCAATGCCGCGCACAGTACTGCGAGAACATTCTCTACCCAGCGTTTCGGCAGATCACTAAGTAGTTTGAGCAGTAGGATGCCCGCCGTAATGGAAAGCACAGTTTGGAGCAGGCCGACAAGCTTCTCATTCAGGTAAACGAGGCCCGGAGACAGCAGAGCCGTCAACAGGAGCACCAGCACAACCTGTCCGAGAAAAGCCACTTCGTGCTTGTAGATCCTCCGGTGGTACATCAGGGCGAGAATGGGGAATAAGACCAGCAGCGTAAAGAATGACGGCACGAATAAGGAATCGTTCAAATAGAGTGGAACCTCGACGTACACGGAGACCAGAAACAACGTCAGCAACACGGCGCGCATAACCAGCGATCCTGTGCCGAGTCGTCCTGTCGCCGCACTATGGGAGGAACCTGTAATCGGCGTGCGCCGCGTCGCGTGCAAGGTTTTCATGGTCAGCTAAACCCCGACTTTGCCGGTCAGGGCAGTAGACGACTGTTTTGTCTGGTGCTTCATACCGGGATAAATTTTACGAGTAAACTGGAGCGCATGCATCTGCCGGATGACACATTCAGGATGTGTCGAATGACCCCTTTCGATGTGAGTCGAAAAGCTGATCTCGTGAACGGAAAATTATACTTTCTCAAAGAACCACTATAGTTTGACGTTTTGGTCCTTCGCTATAGTCTTTACTCGAGAGGAAAGTTAAGCAGTAGCTCTTCACCGATCCTCTGTCTGAAATAATCTACGCTGTGCGAGGCGGAGAAGCGTCTACCATTCTCTCCGAACTTCGTCGAAAGGTCAGGGTCTCGCACCAGTCGTAGAATGGCTTTAGTGACTGCCCGCCTGTCATCTACACTCACAACAACTCCGAGGGCGTGCTTCTGGGTCAAACAGCTTATTAAGCCTTCATTACAGGCAACCACTGGCAAACCCGCCATGGCCGCCTGGATCAGCACCCCGCTGGAGATATACTGGTGCCGGTAGCCAATCCAGACTATATCCGCCGCCTGGAAAACCGCGTACTCTTTCTCTCCGTACAGGTACTCGTTGCGTTCGTAGAGCCGTCCATCCTCGCGTAATGATTGGGCTTGCGATGAGGTGAGAATACCGCTTACCTCGGCGTCCTGAAGTCCAGCCATCAACAAGACCACTTCTTCCGGGAAGGTGTCTTCTTTCGTGGCGGCCAACAAGGCGTCTATCCCTTTAGAATGATCGAGCGTGCCGTAGACCAGGATCACCACAGCATCAGACGGTATTCCGAGCTTCCTGCGCGCCGACTCTTTGGAGTGAGTACCTCCAAGCTCCATAGGCTCCGGAAGAAAGCGGAGCCGGTTTGCAACCTTTGGTCTACTCTTCCTTACCTCTTGAACCAGCGTATCATCGAAAGTGTAAGCTGCTCGGAACGCCCTGTTGTGCAACAAGCGCAGAAAGGCCCTTTTCTTAATCTGCTCCAATCGAGAGCTCGGTACCCCGAGGTTTTTCTCACTCAGGTGGAAGATCGGAGTTATAATGAGCCCACCCCACGGAGTATCTCCGAATGGTGAACCGAACAGGGCCATCGCATAATTACAGTAGTCAAGATACGGTATGAACACGTAATCTAGCCGCTCGTCTCGCGTCAGCTCCCTGTAACATTTCCCGAACAGGTTACGATAGTGTATCTGTAGCTTTACAGAATCCAAAGTGTTTTCGGGGCTCGGCTTCGGGCCGCTCTCGGGCAGTGCCACTGTTCGTAAATTTTTCCCACACCATTCTCGTAACGCAAGATGCGCAGGGTGCTGGAAGGAGTCGGCGGAAGTAGCTAGACAGACCTTATAGCCGCGAGCGACGGCTTCCTTAGAGATCCACCGCGCGTACCGTAAATGATGCCCTTCCGAGTGGGGCTCGAGGATCAAAAGCGAAGCCATTACGAACAGCCTCCCACAAGCAACAACACACGGTGAGTTATCTCTAACTGCTTCTCAGACCGAAAGCCCATTCTTCCATCAGCTCGGGAGTCTATGTTGCCTTTTGCCCTTCTACCACCACTTGATTCCAACGCTCACTACTCCTAACTTTTTATACACCGAGAACGCTGCCAAGACGTTAACAGTGATTACGCTGAGCGCCGCTGTAACCGCCGCGCCATTGAGCCCGTACCTGGGGATTAGCAGCAAGCCTAGAGCGATGTTGAGGATCATCGCCACGACAAAGTTGTTGCGCACGGTTCGCTCGTATCCACTCATCATCAATAGAGGGATTACCGACCCCGTCGCCACGTTAACGAACTGGCCCGCGGCCAGGATGGCCAGCGCGACAGCCCCGCGTTTGAAATCTTCGCCGAAGACTTGCAGGATCCAGCTCGGAGCCAGCATGAATAGCAGCAACATGGGAGCAGCGAGAACTGTCATCAGCTTGGCCGAACTCTGGGTTACAGTTTCGAGAGCTTGTGTATCTCCTTCCTGATACAGGGCAGCCAACTTTGGGGCGGCGATGCTGTTCACGGCGGCCAGGAAGAAGGCGGTGAGCATGGCCGTGCGCATGACCACCGCGTAGACGCCAACGTCGGCGGTGTCGGCGAAGATGCCGAGTAGGATTGTGTCGGAGTACCTCATAACCAGCTCCATGAGCATCACCAAGAAAAGCGGAAAGCTTGTGATCAAGAGAAGTCGCCGGCTGAAGTCGCCGTCAACCACACGCAGCCGGTCGTGGGCAGCCCTGCGCCAGAGATACATTCCCACTATCATCATTGTCACCGCGGCCAGTACGAAAGCCAGCACAGGGGCGAGTATTCCACCCCAGATTCCCAGGACTAGCAAGAACAAGAAGGCCAGTATAGAGGTGCCGGATGCCTCGATAAACATACCGTCCCCCGGTCTTTTCAACCCTTTGAGCATCTCTCCAGGAACGAACAGCAGGCTCGTAGGAACTATAGACAAGGCCATCCACTGAAGAGGCGTGATCAGGGCTGGCTCGGAAAAGATGGTACGTGCTATCAGCGGCGCGCCGAGGAAAACCAGAAAGGTCGACAGGCCAGACGCCAGCAAAGTTATCCTGATGCCTTGCCTGTACAAGCCCTTTACGGCACCCCAGTCCCCCGCCGCCGCGTGTGTCGCCGTAAAGCGTAGCAGCGCATTGTCCAACCCTACCCGCCCAGTGATGATGGCTACGGAGACCGTGGTAAAGGCAAGGTAGTAGATGCCCGCCAGCTCCGCGCCGAGCATGCGGGCGAGCAGAGCATGGTAGAAGAAGGCGAAAGCCGCTCCGGCGACCCTCACAGAGAATCCCGATCCGGCGCCGCGTACGATCTCGCGCATATGTCCGTCGAGCCGGCCGTGGACAAGAGCGCGGGCCCTAGCGCGCAGCTTAGTTCGCCCCATAATGGTTATCGAGGCGTCTCTGTGTTACAGATCCGCTCGACGCGCGGCGTGGTTGATGGTTCATGCTGCTCCCCGCAAAGGCGAGACCATTCGCCATCGGCCAAGACCGGAGCACATTCCTTCAGAGTCGTCCCATCTCTCATCGTCGGGCCTGGTTGACCACGGTACCGATCACCGTGGCCCCAACTCCCTCCAGGCTTTGTACGCTACGCTGGACGCCCTGCTTGCTGGTGCTATAAGTGTCCACGACCAACAGAACCCCGTCTACCCGGGTGGAAAGAACCAGTGCCTCTGACTCTGAGTTCACGGGCGGGGAGTCTATAAGAACGTGGTCGAACTCGGGGCGCACGTTCTTCAAAAATTCGGCGAAACGCTGGGAGCCCAGCAGTTCCGAAGAATCGGGCTCCATGGGACCGGCGGGAACCACTTTCAGGCCTTGCAATGGTTCTTCAAAGGTCTTTTGCGAATCATCTCCCGCGTCCAGGGCTTTCGTGAGACCATCAGAGTTGGGCAGTCCGAACATGCTGTGTATCCCTGGCCTGCGCAGATCGCAGTCGAGCAACAAGCACGTTTTATTTGCCTGTACTAGAGAAGCGGCGAGGTTGGCACAGACGGTGGTCCGTCCTTCACCGCGGTCGGTACTCGTCAGCATAAGTATCTTGGGCGTCGTCTCCATGGGAGTGTGCAGCAGGTTGGTACGCAATACACGGTAGGCTTCAGCGGCGGCACTCGAGTGATCGAGTGCGCTCGCCAACTTTTTCGAGAGACCGCTGGCTTCTTCCTGCTGGCGTTTTCTTTTAAGACGCGAACCTAGCATTTTCTCTTAATCCTTCCTCTTATTTTCTGGGAGGCTTGTAGTTCGGAATTACGCTGAGAGCGGGAAGTCCCAGCGTCTTCTCTACTTCGCGTGGGTAACTCCAGCCCTCGTACAGGTACTCGAGCAAGAACGCCAATCCCAAACCAAGCACGCTGCCCAGCACCAGCGCCAAAAGCGTATAACGTATGGGGCTAGGATAGATGGGATCATCGGGAACGGCTGCAGGCTCCCACACGGTGGCGGTTATGCCCTCCGTATCTGGGCCTAATTCAACGATCCTATCGGAGAAGACCTCGCTGACCGTGTCAGCGGCCTGTTGGGCTGTCTCCGGATCAGATGTTCTATATTCTACCTGGACGAATTGAGTCTCTTCAATCTGTTCCGCGTTCAGGTGGTCCTCGAGAAACTCCTCCGGGGTAATCCCCAAATCCAGTTCTTGTATGACCGTCTCGGCAACAGGCCGGGTCTCTACAGCCTCGGCTAGCGTCACGGTGAGTTGCTGCAGTCCCGTAACGTAGCCACTAAGACTGTCGTTGGTGTCCTTCTGACCGACCAGTATCTTAACGGAAGCTTCGTACTGGGGCGTCTGAAAAACGACCAGTCCCATAGCAATAGCCAGGCACAGCAAGACCACCAGCATGATCGCCCAAAGCCGTCTCTTGACGACCCGCAGAGATTCCTTTAATGAGAAATACTCGTCCGAGGCCTCAGAGCGCGCATAGGATTTTCTAGTTTCTTCCATTAACTCGCGATCCTCCTATCGCCCCTAGATTATGGTTCTCAAGACACCAAAGGCTTCGGCGTATTCTACGCCAACCTCTTTGCCTCGGATGCTGGCCAGGCCTTCCACTGACTCCAGGCTCCGAATGTGCGGGCTGGGCCGGAATTGGGTAGCGTAACGCTTGATGGATTGCATCTTGACGTCGAGATGATCAGAGATGTCGCAGTAGGCTACGGGCCTGGGCTGCGGTTCTGCAGCCCAGTTTATCTTGGTCATTTCGTAAGTCATCACGTGCGGAACCAGGTACTTGCCAAACACCTCGGCGATGGGCCGGGTGGCGGCGAAGGCTGCCTGGAAGGTTGCTATGTGATCCTGGTCATAGTCCTCCCTGTAGGGCAACAGCAGTAAGTCCGGGCGATGCTCGTTTATGGCGGCTTCGAAGACATCCACCAGATCCCGTTTGGGCAAGGTGTCCAGCTTCTCGATAAGATCCTTGTTACCGTAGACTATCTCATAGCTGCATCCGAGCAGTTGCGTAACGGATTCTATCTCTTTTACTCGCTCTTGGTAAGTCGTCGTGTGGTCGAGGCCGTAATGGTGGAACCCGTCCACCGCCATATACATAACGTGGGATTCACAGCCACGTTCGGCGAGCTTGGCGAGCAAGCCTGCACACCCCATCGCCTCGTCGTCGGCGTGCGGTGCGATGACCAAGACCCGGCTGAGGTTATCCGAGAGAAGCATGCGTGCTCCGTACCTCCTCAAGCTGCTGCCGGTAGTCTTCGCGCGTCCGATAGTAGTCAGCCGTTTCCAGGATCAGGTCGTCGAGCCCGGTCTCCGGCCGCCAACCAACCTGCAACGCTGCATCGAGCACCGGCACCTTCTCAAAGGACTCGGCTTCCAAATATAGGGGACCGTAGACTTCCCTGCCATCAGTGTGGAAGATCTCGGATGAACTATGCAGCAGTTCTTTCGTCCGTTGAGCAAGTCCCAGTATGGTCGTGCGGTTGTCGGGATTGCCGATATTGAAAATGGAATCTTCGCTATCGAGCGCTTGATCCCAGAATCCTGTCAGGAAGCGACTCAGGTCAGTAGCAGAGGTAAATGCCCGCACTTGGCCGCCGCTTTCGAAGACGGTTATCGGTTCCTCGGAAAGTGCTTGCTGGACGAACGTGGGCATCACGAACCCGCCGGCCCGGCTCTGGCGGGGCCCGACTATGTTGAACGGACGAATGATAAAGGCTTCTAAGCCTCGGTGTCGGCTGTTGATCGTCATGGCCTCGATGAGCGTCTTGGCGATAGCGTACTCGATCCTGGTGTTGTACGCGGTCGGAACCCTCACGTCATCCTTCTCACCCAGGAGTCCGCTACGACCGTAGATTTCGGCCGAACTAAAGACACATAGCGGCACGTCAGCTTCGATGCATCCCTCTAACACACTCTCTGTGCTGCGAACCATCTCTGGGCCCAGCCTGCCAGCGTATTGTAGGATGCCTGCAGGTCCGACGTGCGATGCCGCATGCACTACCCGGTCTGCATCTTTTAGCGAGCCACCGTCTTCGAAGAACTCCTCGACAGACTTCCTGACTATGGTGCAACGGGGATGCGCCTCCTGCTCGCTGCCGTCGACGACCGCTGCGACCTGTGAGTCGATTACGGTTACCTGGTCGCCGGCGGCGAGGTGTGCGTCGACCACGTGCGAGCCGATGAAACCGAGTCCGCCAGTTACTACAATCCTAGCCAAAACTTCCTCCTTGAAATCGAGTTGACCTCTTTACGTTACTTAACTCGGGAGAAATCTATAGGCTTGTACAAAGTTGTGCATCTGCTGTGCGGCATATTTTGGGAGAGAAGGTGGAATCCGGTGAGCAGCTACAGGCTCATCGAAATGGAGAGGACCAATCTTCTATCCCACTGATGTGCCGGACGCTCGGGATTCCGAGGAGCGGCTACCAAGACTGGAAGGTCAGGGCGCTCTCAGAGAGGAGATACGAGCAAGACACCATCACCAGCAAGATCCGCCAGATCAACCGCTAAACCTACGGCTCACCAAGAGTGCACGCTGAGCTACTACACTCCACCGGAACCCAATGCTCCAGAAATAAAATGGCAAGACTCATGCGTCACGCCGGGCTACTGGGCTGCATGACGGGGCGTAAAGGGCGCACCGAGGCAATAGAGCCATTCCAGACAAGAATCTTTTGCAGAGAAGCTTCACGGCCACCCGGATAAACAAGGTCTGGGTGACATCATGTATGTCGCTACGCGGTAAGGCTACCTGTATCTGGCCTTCATCCCCGACCGAAAATGGAGTTCACACCAGATCCTAGACTTCTCTAGAAACGCTGCTTATTGACCCAGGAGACCAAACAAATTATGCCACCTGGCTGATGTACCGGCCTCCGTGTCCCCTTAGCATGAGCCTGTGAAAAATTACGAAACAACAGTCGATAGCAATCAGGAGAGTAACTTGGCCACGCACGGGGCTGCAGGACTGAATTATTTGCACGCCTCCAGCAGTGTGTCGAGTACATCCTACTGTGCAGACAAGCTCTCTGGACGGCGGAGAACGATCTGGAGGCAGCGTCTAGTCAATTTGGTGCTGATCTTGTCGGACGCCATATTGGCATTTCTAGTCTGCGGGGTAGCTTTCGCATTCCAAGGAGTGTGGGGAAGCGGCTTGCCTTCGAGCGCTACTATTAATGGTGTCTTGCCTGGCATGGCAGTGTGGATGGGGCTGCGAGCCTTACTCGGTTTGTATCCCGGATACGGGTTGAATCACGTAGAAGAGTTGCAGAGACAAACCTACGCGGTACTAGCTACGTTGGCCGTAATGGCGATTTTCGCTGTTGCCTTGCAAGTAGGAGACTTGGTTAGCCGACTGATACTCGCTTTTAGCTTCTTCGGTCTCTTGGTGGTTGCTCCGGTGTTTCGGCAGCTTGTGAAGTGGTGGGCCAGGAAAATCGGGCTTTGGGGCAAGCCGGTGATAGTGTTCAGCTCCGGCGAACCCGGTGGGCGCATCGTGACTCTGCTGGACAAGGAGCGGGAACTCGGATACGTACCAGTCGCCGTCTTTGGCAACCAATCGGGCCTGGCGAAGAACCGATTTACTACGATGCCCGACGAGAGCAGCCTGGCCGAAGCGCTGACGCTCTCGGAAACCTGTGGAATCGATACCATCATTATTGCCATGCCTCATACTCGTAGGGAAGATCTAGAAAGGCTCGTCAACTGGGCGAGCCTGACCTTTCAGCGCGTTGTGGTCGTTCCCAACCTGGAAGGGGTGACTAATTCCGCAGTGGTGGCCCGAGATTTAGCAGGAGTCTTCGGCGTAGAGATCCGATACAATCTGCTGAATCCTTCGGTTCGTCGGATAAAGCGGGCAATGGACCTGACATTGACCGTGATCGGTAGCATCTTCGTTCTTCCAATAATGGTGACGCTTTCTTTGCTCGTATGGCTGGAGTCTAGGGGAGCGATCTTTTACCGCGACGAGCGGATGGGGCGCAATGGTTGTTCATTCGCGTGCCTGAAGTTCCGTACGATGGTACCGAACGCGGAGACCGTGCTACAACAATTGCTCAAAGATGATCCTGAAGCCAGAGAGGAATATTCTAAATATCATAAGCTGCGCAACGACCCGCGGATCACCCGTGTTGGACGTTTCTTGCGCAAGACTAGCTTAGACGAGTTGCCACAACTCTACAATGTTTTGAAGGGAGAGATGAGTCTAGTCGGCCCTAGACCCTACTTGCCACGCGAATCTGGCGACATTGGGGTAGCCCAGAGCGAAATACTACGTGTTCATCCCGGCATCACAGGACCCTGGCAGGTCGGCGGGCGTAGCCATACCTCCTTCGGTGAAAGGGTCAGGATCGATGCTTATTACGTGCGCAACTGGTCTGTGTGGCTGGATCTCGTAATTTTGGCTCGTACCGTGAAGACTCTGTTGCTGGATCGTAGCTCTTACTAGATTCAGTCTATGAACGCTGCTTGGGAAAACCGCGATCCGGAAGAGAAACTCGTCCGCCGCCTGGTGGACAACGCTCCCGATGTTATGGTGGTGCTCGAAACTGACTTCACCGTGCGCTACGTGACGCCGTCGGCGGAGCAGGTATTGGGTTAAAGGTCCGAGGAAATGACAGGCGCCAATCTCTCAGACTATCTGCCTCCGAAAGATGTTCGGCCGGTTCAAAAAATATTGACGGAGGAGCAATCCGAAAACTACGAAGGAACCCTTGATCTGAAAGTGCGGCACCGGGATGGTTTCTGGCGCTACGTGGAGATGCAGGCCAAGAACCTCGTCGACGACCCTGAAGTCGAAGGGACATTGGTTTACTTACGAGACATCACGGAGCACAAGACTCTGCAAAACGCGCTGGCATACCGGGCGTTTCATGATCCGCTGACCGGATTGCCCAATCGTCGAATGTTCATCAATAACTTAGAACATGCACTGATCCGGGCTGGACGGGACGGCAGCCGGGTTACCGTGCTGCACGTGGATTTGAACAACTTCAAGAACATAAGCGATACTTTTGGGCATGAGGTCGGGGATCAGTGTCTCATTGCCGTAGGTTCTCGTCTGCGGTCTTGCTTGAGGAACATAGATACCGTCGCGCGATTTGGCGGCGATGAATTTACCATTCTGCTTGAAGGCGACACGAAAGATGATCAAACACAGCAGGTTATGGGGAGAATTGCAGAGGTTTTCAAGAAGCCTATAGAGTTTGCTAGATATGAATTACAGGCTACGGCGAGTATTGGCGCCGCTTCGAGCACCCACGCTTTGAACCAGATCGAGGATTTATTGCACGCTGCGGATATAGCTATGTATCAGACCAAGAAAAGACATAGCAGATCCTCCAGAGTCAAGGGAAGAAGAGCCTCCACTAGTAGCCTCAACCGTTCCTCCGAGCAAGATGAGTACGAACATTACATAGAGTGGCAGGCACTTGACACCCGCTGCTAGCCAGGAGAGCTTTCATACGAAAGCTGAGAGATGTTCTCCGTGCAGAAACGTACTCGACCCGTAATGGAAGACAAGAGACTAACCGCCAGGTATTTGAAGGCAAACAGAAAGGAGAACCGTGCTGAACCTTACGCAAATAACAGAGATAGAGAAGCCTTGGGGACGTTTCGAACAATATACTCATAACTTACCTTGCACGGTCAAGATCATCACGGTCGCCTCTGGCGGCGTTCTCTCGCGTCAGTATCATCATCAGCGCGATGAGCTATGGATCGTACTGGATCCGGGAGTCTGCGTCGAGCTAAATAGGGAATCCTTTTACCCTGAGCCTGGAGAAAAGCTCTTCATACCCCATGGAACAGTACACCGCCTCTCTGCACCGGGGGGTGATCCGGTGCGTGTACTGGAAGTGTCTTTCGGTCTCTTTGATGAAGAGGATATAGTTCGCCTGGATGATGTCTACGGCCGCACAAGGTCAGATAGTGTGCCGACAACGACGTTCGAATAGAGGCTTGAATCGTGTGCGGTGACCGGACCTAGTTCTCCATACCACTCACAGTGGGAGTCTTTGTACGGATTCTAGCTGCTCTGGCGGTATAGAGTCCTGGTATCCTCAGAGCTTCGATGGCCGCGAACTCTGCAAGTGTTATTTATCTCAACTATCCAAGAGGCATGTAGTGACCACGATAATCCTCAAGCAGTATCTGCGTCTCCTTCAGATGGACGAACAATTATCCTCTAGATAAGGTTACGGTCTTAGACGCTGACTCTACAATCCGTTTCGCAAGCCCCGTCACGCAGATGGTTCGAGCCGTTACCTCGAAGCGATTATAATCGAATTATCAGATGGTGCGGGCCCAACGCATATCACGTCCGGGATGTTACAGAGCGCAAAAGCCTCCTGGAGGGCGAGCTTGTTCGTAGGTCATTCCACGGACCCCTTGACGGGGCTTGCGAATTGCGCCTTGTTTATGGATCGCTTGGAACAAGTATTGTACCGTCTCGCCCAGCAAAATCCGCCCGTTACCGTACTCTTTATCGAGGTCGATAATTTCAAGTCCGTCAATGACAGAGTGGGACATACTTTGAAAGACTAAGCACTCATCACTAAGGGTTAGTTCGTAAGGGTTTGCTTGAGGCCCACTGATACTGCTGCGCGCTTTGGCAGAGATGAGTTTCCCGTACTTCCTGGAAATGTCGAAGACGCGGATAGCGCGGCCCACATTGCAGTTCGCATCCCACAGTCTTTGAGAACTCTCTTAGAGCTTATCCAGAAACCACGATAACGTTTGGGTGTAGTTGATAGAGAGGTTTTCAAGAGACAGAGAAAAGATGCCAAAAACCAAGCCGTGGACGGTGAGCGATGAGTTTTGGGAGCGGGTCGAGCCATTGATCCCTCCGGCACCTTCACACGCCGAGGGTGGCAGACCGCGCATCTCAGATCGCAAGGTGTTTGAGGCGATGGTCTACGTACTGCGTACTGGAATTACCTCGGTTTCGTGGACGGGTAGCATCTACGCCACAGCCACTCCTTCCATTGTAGCCTCTTCGTAGTCGACAGGACTCCGGTAGCTCAACGCCGAATGCAGCCTACGTCGATTGTAGAACCCTTCCAGGTACTCGAAGATGGCGCTCCTGGCTACTTCCCGATCAGGAAAGCGGCGCCGATGCACGAGCTCGGTCTTGAGGGTGGCGATGAAGCTCTCGGCCATAGCGTTGTCCAGGGCGGTCCCGGTCCTCCCCATCGAAGGAACGATGCCGACCTCTTCGAGGCGCTTGCCAAAGGAGAGGGCTGTATACTGCGAGCCACGGTCGGATAGCATCGCTACCGGGTAGCTGGCCTTCTCCGCATCGATGAGCTTGAAAACACTCACCGACCCCCGATCTCCTCTCTGACGAAAAAGGCCGTTGCTTTTCGGAGGATCTCTTTCTCCTGGCGCAGGGTCTTTACCTCACGCCTGAGCTTGCGCAACTCCTCCTTCTCCTCGGTGATGAGTCCTTCACGTTCACCTTCGTCGATCTCGTCCTGGTTTACCCAGCTCCTGAGGGTGCCATCGGAGACACCGATCTCCCGGGCGATGCCGGGGATGGGATGTTGCTCATTGGAGGCTCTAACCAGCCGGATAGCTTCTCGGCGAAACTCCGGTGGATAGGCTGGATTTGTTGGTGGCACTGCTCTCCTTTCCGCGTACTGTTCTCAGTCTGAAACAGTCCACGGAACCGATGCAAGTCCAGTACAGGCATCCAGTGGAATGCGCTGTCAAGAGCACTCGTGGCTCGATCACTCTCGGAGACTACTGGTGCGCTGGGAGAAGAAGACTGAGAACTATCTGGCGTTCATCCATCTTGCCTGCGCCCAGCTCATCTTCTCTAAGCTATTAGTTTCCGGATAAGAACTTAGTCTTGGGTAGCCGCGAGCTACACATAGCAGCCAGCATTGGAGTGGCCATGAGCGCGTCCGGCCCGGTTCGGACGGGAGGTCTGCTTCTCACTGCGGATGCTGCAATGTTTTGAGCGAAAGAAAGAGAAGAATCCAGCTACACCGTACACGAAACTAACGTTCGCGGTGAAACCGATGGCCAAACGAACCTGGAAACGATTCATACTGTGCACTTTGCAATACACAGCATTCAGCGGAACTACGCAAGCTTTCCGGGGGCTCGGGCCCGGATCGAAAAGTCTTTACTTTGCCGGAGTATGTCAACAGTGGTACCGGACAAGGAGAAACTCGTGATACTTATGGGCACGTCAAGGCGACCTATCGCGCTTCTGCCCGCCAGATTCTAGAGTATATTGAACTTCTAGTAGCTTCGTCGAAAAGGGTGAGTGTGAACTAAAGGTTCCAGAGACCGTACGCGCAATAAAAAACTTGTGAGGAGGTTAGATCGTGGGTGAAAATTTTGATGTAGGAGTAGTAGGAACCGGATACGTAGGGTTGGTGACCGGGGCTTGCCTGGCACACATCGGGCATCAGGTCACCTGCGTAGATAAAGACGAGGAGAAGGTCGGCGCATTAGAGGCAGGTCAGATGCCGATCTACGAGCCTTACTTGGAAAAGTTAGTCTCACGCAGTGCGGAAAGCGGAAAGCTACGCTTTGCTACTGATGTAGAAGAGATTGTAGAGAAGGCAGAAGTCGTTTTCATTGCGGTAGATACCCCCCAAGATGATGATGGAGCGGCGGACCTTTCAAGCGTGGCAGCGGTAGCCCAGACTATTGGGCGGGCACTGGCTTCTTCCGAAAGGGAGAACCCTCTAGTAGTCGTAAACAAGAGCACCGTGCCGGTAGGTAGCGGTGACTATGTTTCTATGCTAGTACGAGAGGGCGCCAAAGAGGCAGCGAAGGGGGAAGCGAAGAGCGAAGCAAACTTTCGGGTAGTCTCGAACCCCGAGTTCTTGAGAGAAGGCAGCGCGGTATACGACTCGCTGTACCCCGACAGGATAGTGCTGGGTGCGGAAAGCCGGGAGGCTCTTGACACCATGCGCGCGGTCTACGAGCCAATAGTAGAGCAGAGCTTCCTTACAGAGTTAGACCCACGGCCCCGGGTTGCCGTACCTTTTGTGACGACCGATCTGGCTAGTGCGGAGATGATCAAGTACGCGGCGAACGCTTTCCTTGCTACCAAGATCAGCTTTATAAACGAGATAGCCAACATCTGTGAGCTAGTAGGAGCCGACATCTCTAATATCGCCTCGGGTATCGGTCTGGACGAGCGCATCGGGCCACGCTTTCTTAGCGCGGGGATAGGTTGGGGAGGTTCGTGCTTTCCCAAAGATGTCGCGGCCCTGAGGTCTATCGCTCGCGAGTATGACTACACCCCGGCTATTCTGGATGCCGCAGTCAGTGTAAACGAGCGGCAGCGAAAACAAGTAGTAGCCAAACTACAGCGGGACCTGCACACCCTGAAAGGGAAGCGTATAGCTTTGCTGGGGCTCGCCTTCAAGCCAAACACCGACGACCTGAGAGAAGCCCCGAGCCTCCAGATAGCCGCCGCGTTGCATACTTT
This sequence comes from Rubrobacteraceae bacterium, assembly GCA_965214475.1. GTDB lineage: Bacteria > Actinomycetota > Rubrobacteria > Rubrobacterales > Rubrobacteraceae > SIRX01. Next base: position 2,727,437 of record OZ243953.1, read on the forward strand.
AGGAGCCAGGGTAGTAGGCTACGATCCGGTAGCCGGTAAGCAGGCGATCGCCAAAGTTGCCTCCGAACAGGGAGATTCCAGGGAGCCGTACCTCGAGGTAGTTTTCGACCCGTACGAGGCGCTAGAGGGTGCTCATGCTGTAGTGTTAGTTACGGAGTGGGAAGAGATCCGCAACCTAAACTTGGAGAAGGCGGCGGAGCTCATGGTAGAGTCGCCACTGCTAGTAGACGGTCGCAACGTTCTGGATCCTGAGGCCGTCAGGAAGGCCGGCATCCGCTACCGGAGCTTTGGGCGTGGCTAGCGCCGGAGCTAGAAAGCGGGTGCTCGTCACCGGGGGCGCAGGATTTATCGGCAGCCACCTCTGCGAGCGGCTTTTGGCCGAGGGCCACAAAGTGGTGTGTATGGACAACCTTCGCACCGGCTCGCTGGACAACATAGCGTCTTTCCGAGACAACACGGACTTCGAGTACGTGGAGCATGACGTGACCGACTACATAGACATCCCTGGTGAACTGGACGAGGTTTACCACTTCGCCTCTCCGGCAAGTCCCAAAGACTTCGAGCTTATCCCGATCCCGATCCTCAAAGTAGGAGCTTTGGGTACTTACAACTCTTTAGGGCTCGCGAAAGCGAAAGAAGCCAGGATACTGGTCGCTTCAACGAGCGAGGTGTATGGAGACCCGCTCGTCCATCCCCAGCCGGAGACGTACTGGGGCAATGTCAATCCCATCGGGATAAGGGGCGTTTACGACGAGGCCAAGCGTTACGCCGAGGCGATCACGCTGGCCTACCATCGCCACCACCGGGTCGATACCCGCATCGTCCGCATATTCAATACCTACGGGCCCCGGATGCGACCCGACGACGGGCGTATGATCCCCAACTTTATCTCGCAGACGCTCTCTGGTAAGCCTCTCACCATCTACGGCGAAGGCACCCAGACTCGCAGCGTCCAGTACGTAGACGACCTTGTAGAAGGGTCTTTGCGCTTGATGCACAGTTCTGAGACCCGTCCGGTAAACATCGGTAACCCCGTAGAGTACAGCGTAAAAGAGGTGGCGGACCTTATTTTAGAGATATCCGGCAGCGAAAGCTCCATAACCTATAAGCCGCTTCCCGAAGACGACCCCAAGCAACGCTGCCCGGATATAACCCGGGCCAGAGAGGTCCTGAACTGGGAACCCAAAGTCTCCGCCCGTCAAGGACTCGAAGAAACTCTACAGTGGTTCGCAGGTACGTCAGGCGAACGTCAGGCTTATTCAGCGAAACAGCAGTAAAGTCACGAAAATCTGTTAGTGAACAAGCTTCAGATGGAGGGAGCTTTATAGTGAGGCCTATAGGAAGCAGACGATCTTCGACTCAAAGCTTCTAGACACCACCACATGGATTTTCGTTGGAAACACCGCGCTCAACCCGCTGAAGATAGCCTCGATGTGGACTTATCGGCTGCGCGGTGGAGCTAGCGACCGGTTTATTTCCAATTGCGGCTGGAGCGGGAGGCTAGGAAAGCCGGCACCTTATCTTTCGTAAGGGCCTTTGCGAAATAATATCCTTGTGCCAGGTCGCATCCTAGCTCTCGCAATCGCTTCAATTGGTCGGAGGTTTCCACGCCTTCCGCGATCACCTTCAAGTCCAGGGCGTGGGCAAGGCTTATGGCTGCTGAGACTATGACCTGGTCTTTGTGATCTTCTTCGAGTCTTTCGACGAACGAACGATCTATCTTCACGTAATCGACCGGTAAGCGCTTTAGGTAATCCAGAGAGGAGTATCCGGTCCCGAAGTCGTCTATGGCGAGTCTTATACCCTGGTCTTTCAACGCCTGGAGCGCTTCGAGTATAGATTTCTCGTCTTGCATCACGACTTCCTCGGTGATCTCCAGCATCAAGTTGTGCGGGGCGAGGTTTGCTTCCCGCAGTTGTCTCGCTATTTGTTCTGTTAGATCCGGCTGCTGAAGCTGTTTCTGGTAGAGATTTACGCTGACCACCAAGGATGAGGAGTACTGCTCCCGCCATTTGCGTATGTGGTGACAAGAATCTTCCAGCACCCTCTGCTCGATATGTAAGATCAGACCGGTCTCCTCCGCAACTGGGAGGAACTGTTTGGGAGGTATGAGCCCACGGCTCGGGTGCTCCCAGCGCACCAGCGCTTCGAACCCGAAGACCTCGCCGGTTTCGAGAAAAACTTCGGGCTGATAATGGACTACGAACTCATTGTTTTCGATGCCCCGCCGGAGTTCGTTCTCTAGGTCCAGGCGCTCTTGAAGACGGAGGGTCATGCCGGGCTCGAAGACCATGTACTGAGCCTTGCCGTTCCTCTTTGCTTCGTACATCGCCGCGTCCGCGTTACGCAGCAGGTCTTCCGGGTCTTCTTGGGATGAGTTGCCGACGGCGATTCCAATGCTGACGTTCGTAAAGACTTGTTGCTGCTGAATCTCGAAGGGAGCCCCGAACGCTTCCGAGATTCGCTCCGCCACTCTCTTGGCTTCTTCTACATTATTAATGTTCTCTAGCAGCATGGTGAATTCGTCCCCGCCGAAGCGCGCCAGGGTATCCTCGGGCCTAAGACCGCTCCCCAACCGTTCGGACGCGGCATGAAGTAGTCGGTCACCCATCTCGTGTCCCAAAGAGTCGTTTATGACCTTGAAGTTGTCCAGATCCATAAACAGCACGGCGATACCGGATTTACTCCGGGAGAGGCGGACCAGGGCGTGCTCCAGGCGTTCCAGGAACAGGGCACGATTTGGCAGATGGGTTAGCGTGTCGTGGAATGCCTGATAAGTTAGCTGTGCTTCCAATTCCTTGTGACGGGTAATGTCGCGGGCTGAGGCGAAGATCATCCGCCGCCCCTCATAGTCTATAGAGCCGACACCTATCTCGACTGGGAAGGTGGTGCCGTCTTTGCGCCGGAGCTCGTTCTGCTCGAAGCCAACGATTCCACCCGGCTCGCTGCTCAGCGCGCGCTCCCAGAGCGCTGCTTCTTCTTGCGACTCTCCTTCCTCTTTGGTTAGTAGCTTGGCCGCTATGTCTCCTACCGTGAAGTCGAGCAACTCCTCCCGCGTGTAACCCAATGCCCGGCACGCCTCGGTGTTGCACTGGAAAATCCGACCTTCGCCATCGTGCACGAAGAGCAGGTCCACGGAGTGTTCAAAGAGTTGCCTGAAGCGCTCTTCACTCTCGCGGAGTGAGATCTCCGCCTGTTTGCGTTCCGTAATGTCTTCTACGACACCGACTAGAAATCTGGGTTCGTCCTCGGCATCACGAACGGCAGAAACGGTAGGCTTGACCCATATAACTTCTCCGTCTTTGCGGGTATAGCGCTTCTCTCTGGGATACTGGTCCAGTTCTCCGGAGAGCAGTTCGTGGTTCAGCTCCGCATCCTTTGGCACGTCCTGGGAGTGGGACAATTCTGCGATAGGCTTGCCGAAGAGTTCTTCTTCACTGTAGCCGGTCATTTCCTGATAAGCTGGGTTTGTCTCTAGGAGCTTCCTATCCGGGTCCGCTATCGAGATACCTACTCCCGAGCCCTCGAAGATCGCCCGGAACCGCTCTTCACTCTCTTTTAGCGCTTCTTCGATTCGTTTACGCCCGGTAATGTCTCTAAGTACTATCTGTATCGAAGGTTTGCCGAGGTAGTTTATAGCTGTCCCTGCAACCTCCACGTCTACAAGGCTTCCGTCGAGCCGGAAGTATTTTTCTTCCAGGAGGGGAGCCGGTTCTCCAGTTTCCAGTACGCGTTTGATCCGCGCCTGGATGATTTCTCTATAGTCAGGGTGCACTAGATCCAAAAATTTTCTACCGATCAGCTCCTCCGAACCGTCCGCGCCGAAAAGCGCTGCGCCGGCGGAGTTTATGTAGACGATTTCCCCAGCGCTGTGGACGACTATGGCATCGGGGGATAGTTCCACCAGACTGCGGTAGCGTTCTTCACTCTCACGTAACTCTTCTTCGGCCCGCTTACGTTCGGTGGTGTCGCGGACCGAGGCGAGAATAAGCCGTCTCCCGGCGCAATTGACGCTGCCCACGAGCACCTCGACCGGGAAAGTAGTGCCGTCTTTGCGCTTGTGCTTCCCCAGGTGAAAGGTGTCTGATGTACCCAGATCTCCGGCTACGGCGCGTTGCCAGAGTGTGCCCCCTGCTCTCTTCCGGGCTTGCAGCTCTTCCTCCGAGAGCAAGTTGTCAGTCAGGTCTCTTATCGAGAGTGAGAGCATCTCCTGCCGCGTGTAGCCGTGGGCCCGGCATGCCTCTGGGTTGCAGTCGACTATATTGCCGTTCTCATCGTGGATCAGCAGAAGGTCCACGGACTGATTGAAGAGTTGACGGAAGCGCTGTTCACTCTCCTGCAAGTCTCTTTCGGCTTTCTTGCGTTCGGTAATGTCGTCGAGGGTGCCGGAGGTGCTGGTCAGGTTTCCTTTCTCGTCGAAGCGCTCCCGAAACTGGATCTCGACCTCGCGTGGGCTACCGTCCTTGGCCTGGAACCTGGCTTGGTACCCAGTGTAGTCTCCTTCGTGATTACCCATCTGCTCGAAGTCTTCGGGGTTGCGCTGAAGGTCTTCCGGGTGTATGAACTCCAGGTAGCTCTTGCCGAGGCTCTCTTCTACGGTAAAGCCGGTGACATCTTCCCAGGCGGGGTTGAGAAAGGTATAGCGGCCCTCAGCGTCGGTCCGAAAGATCACCTCTTTGAGGCTACTTACCATCGAACGATAACTCTCCTCACTTTCGCGCAGGGCATCCTGTACTTGCCGACGCCCGGTAACGTCCCGAGAGTTGACTACTACGCCATGTACCCTTGGATCGTCGAGCAAGTTGTTTCCGATCGCTTCGATGTAGCGCCAAGAGCCGTCCGCGTGCCGGACCCGGACTTCCGTAGGTGAGACGGTCCCAGTATCGTCCAGAATCTCGGCGAGGGTTTCAGTTACCTGCTCGATGTCTTCGGGGTGTATATAGTCGAAGATGCTCTTTCCAGCCACATCCTCGGGGAGATAGCCTAGTGCTTCTACAGAAGGACTTTGGAAGCGAATAGTGCTGTCGGGCTCCAGAATTGTGATGAGATCTGAGGAATACTGTACTAGAATCGTGTGCAGCCGCTCCTCACTCTCCCTTAGTGCTTCTTGTTGACGCCGGCGCTCCGTAACCTCTCGCTGTACCGAGACCCAATGGGTATGGTTTCCGTGCTCGTCGGTCACGGGAACGATATCTACCTCGACCCAGAACTCCGCACCGTCCTTATGGTAGTTGAGCAACTCTACCCTCACGGCCTCCTTGCGTGTGAGCGCGGCGCGGATCTTGTCTAGTTGGGCACGGCTTGTCCCCGATCCCTGGAGGATACGCGGCGTCTCTCCAACGACCTCCTCTGCTGTGTAGCCCGTCGTGTTGGTAAAGGCTTCGTTGACATAGACAATCTTTGGCCCCGGTTCGTCTATGGGCCGGGCTTCGGTAACTAACACGGCGTCTCTAGCATTGCTCAGAATGGATTCCAGCAGGCTTGGCCGGGCCCGCAGATCAAACCCCATGTCCCGCTTCTCTGTCACTTCCCTCCGATACCAACCAAACTCCAGCTTGATTCTTTACTACGTTATTAGAGCCAGGGTGGATGTGTGACCACGGGAAAGTTTCATCGTGTCACCCACACTCCGTTTGTCGGCGGACCGTACCCGTTTATTGAACCCTATCCCGTAGCTTTGGCTGCGTCTTACTGCATATTCTATTGCTTTGTACACCGTACGTTAAGTAATTTTAACCGTTACAAGCTCACAAGCAAACTGCGTCTGTGTTGTGAAACAGGGCGAGATTTTAGAAAGTCAGGGTTCCTACGCTACCCTGCCAATTGGTAGAGCAACACAAGACCGTCGAGATTTGCGGGGTCCGGTCGGAGGAGAAGGAAAGTGTCTTCTGGAGTTATAGGATAGTTCCTCCGACGTCTTGCCTCTTCACTCTTTGACGGTTCTTATGCGCCTTGAAACTCCTGCGCCTTGAAGCGCTCTCCGCTAACGTCCTCTGATTTATCCGAAGCTAGATACAGAAAGACGCCGGTGTTCTCTTCCGGGGTGATCTTGGTGCTCGGATCTTCTTCCGGGTAGGCGGCGGCGCGCATGTCGGTCCGCATACCGCCGGGGTCCACGGCGTTTACCCGGATACCGCGCTCTTCGAGTTCCGCGGCCAGTATCTGAGTCAGGCCTTCTATTCCGAACTTGCTAACAGAGTAAGCTCCCCATTCCGCCCGGCCTTCCACGCTAACCCCGCTCACGACGTTGATAATGGAGCCGCCCTCCGGCATGTGCGGGATGGCGGCCTTCGAGACGAGGTAGGGACCGGTGAGGTTGGCGTCTATCACATTGCGCCATTCGTCCTCGGGGAACTCCAGGATCTCTACGCGCGGGCCGAGCACCCCGGCGTTATTGACGAGCACGTCTATACTGCCGAACCTCTCGACCGTAGCATCCACCAGCTTCTGTACGTCGCCGGCATCCGACACGTCCGCCGCGACCGCGAGAACTTCCGCACCTTTTTCCTCGGCTTCCTCGGCCACGGGCCCTACGGAGTTTTCACTCCGGGAATTTACGACGACCTTCGCCCCTTCCCCCGCGTAGGCGAGCGCGAGCGCCTTGCCAAGTCCCTGGCTCGCGCCGGTTACGAGTGCTACTTTACCTTCCATCATGCAAGCTCCTTTTCGTCTAGTAGATCAGCTCATCAATCTGTCAGCTTATCAGCCTTTGTTTGTACGAATCGAGTAGTAGAAGCGACGGCCTGTAGAGGTCGCCTTGTCTGTTCCACTCAGGGAACCTGTTTACACTACTCCTGACCTACGGTCGTCTTGAAAGTTCTGCAGAACGGACGCGGGTAAAGTTCTGATTCAACGCCTTAATGCTCGTATGGTCTGGAAACTCTCCCACTAATTTATCGTAAGTCAGTGCGACGGGCGAAGAGAACTACCGTTCCACCAATCATAGCAATTAGTGTGAATGGTACGCTCAAGAAAAAGAGCATAAACTGGTTGCCAGAAATAAAAGCCTGTGACAAGAACCATAGAGCAACGAATCCCAAAATTACGGAGCCTACAGCTACCAGCACCTCTAAACGCCCGGCAACTCGCCCAGATAATGCCCCTACTCCAAACGCACCTACCGCCCAAACGACTAAACCTAGTCCGGCTGCAACCCTACTGGTAGAAACTGAATCGTAGACCACCGGAAAGAGAGTAAATACTGTGCCGACCAGAACGGTCGAGAGAATCCCGGCCAAGATGCCGACTGGTAAACGCCACATCTGAGAACTCCTGTGAGTCAGCGTCCGTTTCCCGACTACTAGATTATATCTAGGCAGGAGTATATCCCCGAATCGCTGTTCGAATTAATGACGCGACCGTTCGAATTAATGACGCGACCGTTTGTGAACTGTTAGTGAACTAATGGCGCGGCAAGTGAACTGACGACGCGACCCCTACAAATAGCCGGAACGTTGACCGGCTGAAAACCTTTTCTCTGCAAACCTGCGCCACTTGGCGTATAAAGGGAGCATGACTTCGAGGGCGAGAGATTAGCGTGTACGGTGAGAATGCGCCGCCGTCCTGGGCGCGGCTGCCGGGAGCCCGGTGCCGGGCCGTCGAGCACCTGTCCAAGCTAGAAGGCTTGCAGGAGTTCGAGTTCCTGGCGGGCCTGGATGAAAAGTTTTTCCAGTCGCTCGCTATCGCCGCTGCGGTGTTGGAGATCGGGGGTGGAACCGCCCTCTACCGGGAGGGCGAGCCCTCGGGGGCCGTTTATTTTATGCGCGAGGGCCGGGCCAAACTCTACCGATCCTCTGGCGGCCCGAAGAGCCGGGACCAGATCCTGGGCGTCGTAGGTGACGGCTCCGTACTCGGCCTCGCCTCCGCCCTGGAAGCCCGGCCCCAGAGTCAGGGAGCCACGGCTCTTACCGACTGCGTACTCTACGCCGTGTTCCGCGATGACCTGTTGGAGATAATGGGACGCTTCCCCGAAGGCGCTATCCGCCTCGCCCGCCACCTCGCCGCCCGCAACCGCGAGCTAGAAGATCTGGTAAGAGACCTGGTTTTTCACAGCGCCCCGCAAAGGGTCGCCCGGATGCTCTTGAATCGCGCCACGGAAGAGGGCCGCGTAACCCGGACGGGCGTCATCTTCGAACCCTCGCTCTCACGCCAGGAGATGGCCGAGGCGACCGGCATCTCCCGCGAAGCACTCTCCCGAGCCCTCTCGCGGCTCGCCCGCGACGGTATTCTGGAGCTCGACAGCAAAGCTATCATTATCCTCAAGCCCGCCGAGTTGCGGGACCGTACCTGAGAACCCTTCCCAACAAGAACGGTTTTTGATCTGGATCACACGGCTCTATGACTCCGGTCATGGACCACGATGATAGTGGTCATTCGGGCATGGTGGTGTCTCTTTGTGGCTGATATAAGGCTATTAGCGAACGAGATCTATTGAGAGGAGGTTGTTATGACCTACGTGATTACGGAGCCGTGCATCGGTACCAAAGACCAAAGTTGTGTAGAAGTTTGTCCGGTCGATTGTATTTACGAAGCGGGGGATCAGTTCCTGATCAACCCGGAAGAGTGCATCGATTGCGGCGCCTGCGAGCCTGAGTGTCCGGTAGAGGCGATCTACCCGGAGGACGAAGTCCCCGACGAGATGGAGAGCTACATCGCTAGAAACGCCGACCATTTCGAGTAACAAGTAACCGCATAAGTTAGAAAAGGAGGGGCTCCGGCCTCTCCTTTTTCTTTCCGGGTTTCTAACCGGCGAGTCGCTGTGGGCCGACGAGTACCTGTTCTGCTTCGCAATCGTCGCTGACCATTCTTCCGAGCCCGGCGAGCGAGCGCTTGAGTTGGCTGGTCGCCAGGCCGTGTACCGGGAGCTTTTGTAGTAGTCGCTCCAGTACCGGCTCCGCTACACGAAGCTCCGTAGAGAAATCAGCGACGGTGCCGCTGCTCCGTTCACGCATCACGCACGCGCCCCATCCGTGAACCGAGCCTTCGTAGGTCCAGCGTAGCCGGCCGGAAGAATCTGCAGTCTCCAACAAACTTCGCACCCGCTTTCGTACGCCGAGCACCGACAACTCCCACTCCGAGACCATGCCCGACCCCGGGCCTCCTCCGAGCACCTCCACCCGGTGAACCGCGGGCGCCCAGTGCGGGAAATTCCTGACGTCCAGCAAGGCTTCGTACAACCGCGCCACCGGAACCGGGACGAACATGCTTGCGCCCAGCGACAGTCCTTCTGGTTTGGTTTCTACTTTGGTAGTCACGGCGCGGGATTATACACCGCGGTGGGCTAAACTCTACCCCTTATGCGGGACGGAAGCTGGAAAACACTCGGACGGAGCCACGTCTACGAAAATCCCTGGTGCGCCTTCCGGGTTGACGAAGTAGAGTTGCCTGACGGCGCGGTCATCGAGTATGGGGTTCTGGAGAGCGGGGGATTTGCGGCGGTCGTCCCCATAACGGATGACGGGCAGGCGATACTGGTGCGCCAGTGGCGCCAACCACTCGGAAGGTTCACGTTAGAGTTGCCGAGTGGCGCGGTGGACGATGGCGAGGACCCGAGGGAGTCTGCGGAGCGGGAGCTTTTGGAGGAGACTGGCTACCGGGCCGAGGGGGTTGAGTCCTTGATCTCGGTCCACACCAGTACCGGGCGCTCAACGGAAATCTGCCACCTCTTCTGCTGCCAGGCCGTGAAGGAAGCCGGTGGACCGCGGCCGGAGCCGACGGAGTTCATAGAGGTGGTTGAGCTAGCTTTTGGGGAGGTCGTAGAAAGGATCTCCGGAGGCGAAATCACCGACGCAGCAACCGTTCTCGGGGTCCAGATGGCGGCGGGCCGGTTCGGAACAGGCGCAGACGCTGCGGATACGTTACACTAGGTAACAGAGTACACAACCGGGGAGCCGCGAGGCTGAGAGGGTGCGAGGCACGCAAACGCGTAGCCGAACACCGACCCGCTGAACCTGATCCGGATAATGCCGGCGCAGGGAGATTCACAGTCTTGTCGGCGCATCCCCGAAAGAGCACAAGGAGGATGCGCGTTGAACGTTTTCAAAGACACCCGGGTACTAACAGAAGCGGCGCTCGCCATAGCCCTGGCTTTCGTTCTCGGCCTGATCACGCTATTTCGCATGTCGCTCGGGGGTTCGATCTCCCTGGAAATGGTTCCTCTGATCTTGCTGGCCGTCCGCCAGGGATGGAAGGTCGGCGTAATCGCCGGGGCTGCCTACGGCCTCCTGAACCTGGCGATCAGCCCGGTCATTCTGCACCCGATCCAGGTGCTCTTCGATTACCCGCTGCCCTTCGCCGCCCTGGGCCTTGCAGGTCTCTTTAGCCCCACGGTCCGCGGAGCCATAGTAGGAACACTCCTCGCCGTGCTGGTTCGTTTCCTCTTCCACTTCGTCTCGGGTGTCGCGTTCTTCACCTCATACGCACCGGAGGGATGGAACCCGTTCGTCTACTCCGCAGCGTACAACGCGGCCTATATGGTGCCCAGCCTGATCGTCGCCCTCATCGCCGTCCCGGTTTTGCTACGGGCACTTTCCCAGGCCCGACCTTCCCGTCGTGAGCAGGAGTTCGGGAAGATCGGTGTCAGGAAGCTCGCGTGATGACCCGAGACCTCCTGGACAACAATCCCGTTGCGTGGAAGGAGGCCACCCGGCATCCTTTTCTGGACGGCGTGCGCGAGGAAAGTTTGCCCAACGGAGCTTTCGAGTCCTGGTTAGAGCAAGACTATCTGTTCGTCGCGGATCTCATGGTCTTACAGGCCCGGTTGCTGTCCCGGTCTCCGAGGCGGGATCAGGCCGTGCTCCCCGGCGTCCTGACGGCTGTAGAAGCCGAGCTTGGATGGTTCGAAGAGAAGGCCGAAGAACGAGACTTCAGGCTCGAAGCACAGCGACATCCTACGACGACAGCCTACCGCGATTTCATGAATATCCTGGAAGACGAGCCATATCCGGTCGGGATAACCGCCCTCTGGGCGCTGGAGCGTGCGTACCTTGAAGCCTGGCGGAGCGCTTCTCCGGGAGGAGCGGACTACCGGGAGTTCGTCGAGCACTGGACCACACCTGAGTTCGCGGAATATGTCGCCGGTCTGGAGAAAGCCGCCGACTCGTTCCTAAAACCCTTGAACGAGAAAGAACGAAGAAGGGCCGAAGCGGTGTTTCTAGAGGTTTGCCGGCTCGAACACGATTTCTGGGAGATGGCCTTCTCGGGAGGCAAGAAATGAGCCTGGCGAAGACGTTATGGAAAGAGAACGCAGATCTCGCCCAGACCACGCTCGAACACCGTTTCGCGCGTGGTCTCGCCGACGGGACATTACCGTTGGAGAGCTTCCAGGAGTATGTCGCCCAGGATGCCTTCTATCTGGAAAGCTTCGCCCGCGCCTACGCGCTGGCCCTGGCGCACAGCCCCGACGCTAGAGGTCTGCACGACTTCGCGGAGCTATTGGTCGGGACTTTAGAAGAACTCAAGCTGCATGAAGGCTACGCGGCCCGCTGGAACGTGGATCTAAGCGGGACCATTCCCGGAGAAGCCACGTTGGCCTACACGGACTTCCTGCTGGCGACCGCTTCTCTAGGGACGGTGGGAGAGACCTGCGCCGCGATGACACCCTGCATGAGGCTCTACGCATTCCTGGGCCAGTCTCTAGCGGAAGAGGGAGTCGACGAGGATAACCCCTATGTGGAGTGGGTGGAGGCTTACTCGGATCCCGAGTTCGAGGCGCTCGCTTCCAGGCTCGAAGAACTATTGGATCTCTACGCGGAAGACACTCATACTGTGCGGAGCGCCTACCGGCGGGCGATGGCACTGGAGATAGGCTTTTTCGAGGCCAATTCCCCGAAAGAGGAGGGGTGATGAGTAGCTGGTTGGCGGGAGTGTTCATGCTGGTGGCGTCGGTAGGGCTTGCGGGGGCCGGGGTGGCCTACTCTAGCGGGCGGAGCATCATCCTCGAAGACTACATTACCGCCAGGGGCAGTGTGGGGACAGTGATGTCGGCGGTAACGCTCGTGGCCTCGGGAATGGGAGCCTGGATCCTCTTCGGCCCCGCCGAAGCGGCGACCTGGGGCGGACTGCCCGCCATCCTCGGATACGCTTTGGGCTCCGCCGCGCCGCTGTTGGCGTTCATTCTGCTGGGACGCCGCATACGCCAGGTCATGCCCGAGGGGCGTACGCTGACGGAGTATGTCTTTCACCGTTATGGAAGGGGTATGTACGTCTTTACGTTGTTCGTGATGCTGTTCTACATGTTCATCTTTCTCGCGGCGGAGATCACCGGTATGTCGTTGGTGGCTAACCTGATCGCCGGCGTCCCGCTCTGGATCACCGCGCTCATCGTCATACTCAGCACCCTGGCCTACACTGCTTACGGAGGACTCCGCGCCTCCATCTTCACCGACGCCGTGCAGATCGCCCTGATCCTACCTCTCCTAATCATCGTCGCGGTCGCGGGCTACTTCCTCCTGGGCGGCTTCGAGCCGACTTCAGCGGGGATCTCGGACGTGGCGCCGCAACTCGTGCAGTGGGGCAATATAGTGGGGCTCGAAGCCGCCCTGACGTTCCTAATTGCCATCCTGGCGGCCAACCTCTTCCATCAGGGCTACTGGCAGCGGATCTACGCCGTCCGCAACCAGCAAGCCCTACAAAAAGGTTTCTTGATCGCCGCAGTCGTTGTGATCCCTATCGTCTTCGTCGCGGGCCTGTTCGGTATCGCGGCGGTCGGCCTGGGACGTGCGGAGACGCCCTCGGTGGCCCTGTTCGAGGTCTTGCTCGAAGTTATGCCCGCCTGGCTCGGGATAGGGCTCGTGCTCCTCGGCCTCGGTCTGGTGATGAGCAGTGCCGACACCTTGCTGAACGGCATCGCCAGCATTGTCGCCGTGGACCTGCGGCGGGCCATGCCCGGGAGCCAAGCGGAGTTCTTGCTGCGGATATCCCGAGTCTCCACCCTGCTCCTCGCTGTGTCGCTGCTCTGGATCGCCGCGCAAGGTTACAGTGTGCTCTACCTGCTGCTGCTCGCAGACCTCGTCTGTGCGGCAGCAGTCTTCCCGGTCTTCTACGGGCTCTATAGCGAGCGTTACACGGGGCGCGCCGCGATATTCGGCACCCTGGTGGGGCTGGTTGCCGGAGGACTGCTCTTCTCGAACCCGGACATGACCGGCGGCAGCCTGCTCGGGGCTTTCGTTGCCGCAGCAGCGGTTTCGGTGTTCGTCTCGCTCTTGCTGACACCCCGCCGCAAGACCTTCGACCTGGGCTCTCTCGCCGGGTCGGTAACTAGTCTGGACGAAAATCGACCTACCCGAGTGAGGTGAGCCTATGAAACGAGTTATGAGCATCGCGACCAGCGATTCTGGTGCGGGAGCCGGTATCCAAGCCGATCTGAAGGCGTTTCTGCGCTGCGGCGTCTACGGGACTACTGCTATCGTCGCCACGACTGCCCAGAACACCAGGGAGGTTACCGGCATTCACGCCTTTCCTTCGCAAGTCGCCGTAGACCAGATCGAGGCTATAGTCTCGGATATCGGGGCTGACGCCGTAAAGACCGGCATGCTGTTCAACGCCGAAATCATCTCTGTCGTCGCCGAAACGATTCGCCGCTTAGAGCTACCGAACCTCGTCGTGGACCCGGTAATGGTCGCCGAGAGCGGGGCCACGCTCCTGGAACCCGAAGCGGTGGATACCTACAAAAACGAGCTGTTCCCGCTCGCTTCCGTCATCACCCCGAATGTGAACGAAGCGTTTGCGCTTCTGGGAGAAGACGTGGACGAGAACCGCATAGAAGACGTCGTCCGGGCGCTCTACGAGCTCGGTCCCAAAGCTGTCGTGATCACCGGCGGTCATACTTCTTCGGGGGCCGACCTGCTCTATGATGGCAAGTACTTCGTAGGGATCGAAGGCCCGGTTCACTCCCAGGAGAACACCCACGGGGCTGGCTGCACACATTCTTCATCGCTGGCGAGCTTCCTCGCTCTAGACCATAGCGTGGAAGAGGCCGCCCGCCGGGCTCGCGTGGTCGCTTCGGAGGCCGTTGAGTACGGGCTGGGAGAGATCGGTGAAGGGCCCGGTCCGGTTCACGCCCTGGGCCGGATACTGGAAGGAGGAGAGCTATGAGAACCGAAGAAGTACTGCGGAATCTCAGTGAGGAGCGTCCGCTCGTACACCACATAACCAACTACGTCACCGTCAACCTGGTCGCCAACGTGACCCTCTGTACCGGGGCGTTGCCGGTGATGGCCCACGCTATAAACGAGGTCGCGGAGATGTCATCCGCCGCCTCGGCGCTCGTTATAAATATCGGCACGCTCGACGACTCCCAGATTGAGTCTGCGATTGTCGCCGGAGAGAGCGCCAACGAGGGTGGCATTCCCATAATCCTGGACCCGGTCGGGGCCGGTGCCACCACGCTCCGCACCCGTACCGCCGAACGGCTGCTAACTGAGTTGGAGATCTCTATCGTTTGCGGCAACGCCGGGGAGATAGCGACCCTTGCCGGTCTCTCCGCTGAGGTACGCGGCGTCGAAAGCCTGGCGGGCGACGCCAAAGTTGCCACCCACCAGGCCGCCCGCGCCCTGGGCGTCACCGTCGCCGCTACCGGAGAGACCGACTACGTCAGCGACGGTACGCGAACGCTGGCCGTCGAGAACGGGCATCCTCTCATGGGCCGCGTCGTCGGGAGCGGGTGTGCCTCGACCGCCGCCGTCGGGTGTTTCGCCGCCGTCGGTGGGGGAGATATGGAAGCGGTTGCCAACGCCCTGGCGTATTTTGGCCGGGCCGGCGAGATCGCCTCCGGGAAAGCGGATGGTCCCGGCACCTTTGAGCCGCGTCTGCTGGATTCGCTCGCCGACCTCGCTGGAGACCCTTCGAGATTGGAGGACGCGGTTCGGGTACGAGAGATCTCTCATGGCTAACCTGACCCGCAGCATTTCGGAAAGCACGACCCGCAAACTGGTTTTGGCGGCGCTCTTTGCGGCGCTGGGGGTCTTTTTCTCCTCGTTCGCCATACCCGTGATTGGTGCTCGGGTCTTCCCGTTTCAGCACGCTATCAACGCCATCGCCGGGGCCGTCCTGGGTCCCTGGTGGGCCGCGGGCTCCGCGCTCGTTACCGCGACGATGCGGGTTTCTTTAGGCACCGGTAGTCTCTTTGCTTTTCCGGGTAGTCCCTTCGGCGCGCTCGTGGTGGGCTTCGTGTACCGGTGGCTGCGCCGGGACGAGGCTGCCCTCTTCGAGCCTTTCGGGACGGTGCTCCTCGGGGCCACGCTCGGGGCGGTCCTGATCTCCCCGTTCATCGGGCCGGCCGCCGGTGGACTTTTCGTCCTGATGATTGCCTTCGCCCTCTCCAGCATCCCCGGCGCGATCATCGGCTATTTGGTCCTCAAAGCCCTGCGCAAAACCGGCGCCCTGTGAAAGCCCATATGGACGGTAGGCTGCGCGTAGCTTAGGATTGCTCCATGTCGGCAACAGATAAAGTCCTGAGCCGGACGGAACATCGTCCGTACCCTATGCCCGAAGGCCCGTGGGCGATCGCCATGAGTTGGCACGACCTGCTCTTTATGCACTGGCCCGTGCCCGCGGATATATTGCGCCCCCTGATCCCACCATCTCTCGAACTCGATACCTTCGACGGCAACGCGTGGCTCGGCGTTGTACCGTTCCGCATGAGCGGTGTGCGGCCCCACTTTTTGCCGGGCGTTCCACCCCTTTCGAACTTCCCGGAACTGAACCTCCGTACCTACGTCTCCACCGAAGGAAAGCCCGGTATCTGGTTTTTCAGCCTCGACGCCCACAACCCGGTCGCCGTACGCCTCGCACGGGCTACTTTTAATCTACCCTACTACGACGCCAAGATGTTCTGTCACTCCTCGGGGGAAGAGGTGACTTACGCGAGCGTCAGGACACACAAGAACGCGCCGGCGGCCAGGTTCGTCGGACGTTACCGCCCTGCAGGTGAAGTCTCTGAAACGCATCCCGACACCCTGGAAAATTTCCTCACCGAGCGTTACTGTCTCTACTCCGCCAACGGTCGTGGAGTCGTCCGGCGGGGCGACATCCACCATCATATGTGGCCGTTGCAGCGTGCAGAAGCAGAGGTGACAACGCTGGAGATGACCGGTCAGATCGGGGTAGAGTTACCGGATAAGGAACCTCTGCTCCACTACGCCCGTCGCCTGGATGTAGTCGCCTGGCCGCCACGACTCATAGACTCATGAATCTTCGGGACGCCCACCTGCTCCTCGTCACTGACCCCCGGCCGGATCTCGCCGTGAGAGTCTCTGCCGCCGTTCGCGGCGGAGTAGATGTCGTCCAACTCCGGGATAAGCACGCTTCGAGAGAAGAGCTACTGCCACTGGCAGAGGAGCTGAGGGCGATCTGTGAGTTGGAGGGCGCGTTCTTCACCGTCAACGACGACCCGGAGCTCGCCCGACTTTGTGGGGCGGATGGAGTGCATCTTGGACAAGAAGACGAAGCCATCGAAAGTGCGCGAGAGGCCCTCGGACCGGACGTCATCGTAGGGCTCTCGGCGGGTAGCGTGGAGGAGGCTCGACGGGCCGTCGAAGAAGGGGCCGACTACCTCGGCGTCGGGACCGTCTTCGCTACTCCAACAAAGGAGGACGCAGAAGTTGCGGGGCTCGCGCTGGTGAAAAAAATGGCACGCGAAAATCTCAGTGTCCCCTGGTTTGCCATCGGCGGCATAGGTTTGAAGAACGCCCGCCAGGTCGCTGATGCCGGTGCGCCCGGCTTCGCCGTAGTCCGCGCGATCCTGGACGCCGAAGACCCGGAGACGGCTGCCCACGAGCTGCGCTCCATCCTACCGTGAGCGTCAGCGCGGACCTCGTCTCCGGCATCCTGCCCGTCCGGGAGGATGGCCGGGTTCTCCTGCTCCAGCGTCCCACCGGCACCTGGGACCCGCCCGCCGGACGCCTCGCAACCAGAGAGAGCTTCGAGCAGGCCGCCGTCCGCGAGGTCTATGAAGAGTCAGGATTGTTGGTCCCACCCCAGCGTCCCCTCGCCACCTGGGTCGGAGATGGCCCCAACGGAGGAAGGCTGGCCGCCGTAACCTACATCGGCCGCACCCCCGCGACCGACGTACAACTCTCTCACGAACACCTCGACTACCGCTGGGCCACCGTCGAAGAATGGCTGGATCTCCCGAGCTGGTGGAGCCTGGAGAACCGCTTTCGCGTCACGCGTCATCTGTACGCGCTCCCGGAAGACGTGCCTCCAAAACCGTCAAGACCCGTTCCTCTGTCAGACGATAACGTAGTCCACGCCAACCTCGGGGCCGGCACAGTACTTGTAGACCTGGAGAAGCCGGAAGCCCGCGCCTTGCTCCTGCGGCGTCGCAAGCCGCCCGTCGGGCTTTGGGAGAACCCCGGTGGTATGGTGGAGCCCGGCGAGGACTTCGTAGCCTGCGCCCGCCGTGAGACGCTGGAAGAAACAGGCCTTGATGCAAAACCTGGCAGCGTCTGGTGGACGCGGGTAGAGCCCTGGCGCGGACCCAAAGACCTCGAACTCTACGCGGGAGTCGGCTTTCTCGCCCGCCATTCGGGGGGCGAAATCCATCTGGAAAACGCCGCCCATGACGACTACCGTTGGGTTACCGAAGATGAGTGGCGCTCCCTGAAAACCTGGTATGGACCGGGAGAGTCGGACGTTCTCTGGTCGACCATCCGACACATGAAAACTGAGGAGAGCCCGCGGTGAAAGAGTTCGACGTTATACGGCGAATCTCCGGCGGCCTATCGGATGCGCCGCCTGAGGTGCTCGTGCCCATCGGGGACGACTGCGCGGTTTTGCGTCTAGGTGAGACTACCTGGGCTGCGGCAGCAGACATGCTCGTCGAGGGGCATCACTTCAAGGATTGGGCCGCGCCCGAAGATGTTGGCTACAAAGCCGTGGCCGTGAACGTATCGGATGTGGCGGCGATGGGGGCCGTGCCGCGCTTCGTTCTTGTTTCAGGCGGAGCCCCCGATTCGGAGATGGCTCTTCGGTGTTTCGAGGGCGTGCTGGAAGCTTGTAGAGAGTTCGGCCTCTACCCGATTGGCGGTGATACGACCAACGCGCAGATGCTAACTATAGACGTTTCTATCCTCGGCGAGTTCGCCCACGCACCAGTGCTGCGTTCCGGAGCCCGTCCCGGAGACCTGCTGGTCGTGACCGGCGAGTTGGGGGCTTCGACAGCCGGGTTACTGACGCTGGAGAGTGGTGACCGCGAGCCGGAGCGTCTGGTGCGCAAGCAGCTACGTCCTGAGCCTCGGGTTCAGGCGGGACAGGCGGCGGCCCGGCTCGGCGCCCACGCCATGATCGACCTCTCCGATGGCCTGGCCTCCGACGTACGCCACGTTTGCGAAAAGAGCGGCGTCGGCTGCCAGATAGAGCTGGACCGGCTACCGATAGCGGGTGCCACCCGCGAGTACCTCGACTTGTTGGGTCAGGATCCGGAAACCCTAGCAGCCACCGGTGGAGAAGACTACGAACTGCTCATCGCGGCGCTAGAAACGACGATCGAGGCCCTGGCCTCAGAGTTGGAAGTTCCGCTCACCGTGATCGGGGAAATAACCGATGCGGGAGTAGAATTTTTGCGAAACGGAGAGGAGGTCGAAGACCTTTTAGGCTGGGACCACTTCTCCTGAACCAGCCGGTTAGATTTCTCCAGATTTGGGAGGGGCAGAAGACGACCTGGCTGTCTGCCTACGTCGTCTCGGCTCTCCGGGAAATGGTTTATGGTTTTCCGTAGTCCAAGGAGAGCTTTTTTCTCGGCGCCGTTGGTTTCTTTATTCTACGTTTGAGTAGCTAGCCGTCGGTGGATCAAGAAAGATGACTATAGCCGGGAGCTTGCTACGTCCGCGCTCCGGGGGACACTCTCGCTGGTAAGATCTGGTATAAGTTCGCATGTTTCCTACGAGGATGATTCAGGGGGTAGAAGTTCATTTGAAAAGGGTGCTCTTTATCTGTACGGCGAACATATGCCGGAGCCCGATGGCCGCTGGGATATTCGATGCGCTCGCCGGAGATCAAGGGCTTGAGGCTTCATCGGAGAGCGCCGGGGTACGGGCGCTCGTGGGCGAGCCGACAGCCCCCAACGCCGCCCAGACCATTGATGAACTGGGTATGGATGTAGGGGATCACCGGGCGCGACAGGTGGATGCGGAAATGCTACAAAGAGCCGACCTCGCACTTGCCATGACCCCATCCCACCGGGATCTACTCTGCCGGGAGTTCGGGAGCTTCTCCGAGAGGATCTACACCCTACCCGAGTACGTGACGGACGATGTTACGGCCGGAATAGCGGACCCGTACGGTCACAGCATCAACGCTTATCGGGCTTCGGCGCGGGAGATCCTGCGTTACGTCGAGGTCGTTGTGGAGCGTCTGAAACTGGAGGAAGAGTCAGAATCCAGATAGCTCATGCGTCGTTGGCCGGCCTTCCGGATTGTGGGGTTCGGAGGCAGATGTGGACCAGGCCATACACTAGGCACGAGTTCAAGCCATGGAGTCGCCGCAAAAGAGCTGGTACGCATTCACGCCGATGGAGTTGGCCAGATACATTGAGTTGAAACTCTCACAAAGGACGCAGGCCATGATAGGATTCCGCCATGTTGCTATCCACGTCTATCAGAAGCTCAGCCTCGAAGGCGCGAATGGCATTCTAAAAGACTATCTGGACGACTTTCGGAAGTTGGTGCCAGAGAGCTTGAGCAAGGTAACTACGAAGAAAGGCACTGGACATTGAAGATACTGGTACTTGGCGGAGACGGATTCTGCGGATGGCCTACAGCGTTGCACCTCTCAGCGCAGGGCTACGAGGTTGCCATAGCTGACAACCTCTCCCGGCGCAAAATAGACATCGAGCTGGAATGTGAATCTCTAACCCCGATCCGCCCTATGGGCGAGCGTCTGGATGTCTGGGAGGAGCTAACCGGCAACCACATAGACTTCCACAACATCAACATCGCGGAGAACTACCGCCAGTTGCTGGACCTGCTCGTTGAGTGGCAGCCTGACGGGGTCATTCACTTCGCCGAGCAGCGGGCCGCGCCGTACTCGATGAAGTCGAGCAATCACAAGCGCTACACGGTAGACAACAACCTCAATGCGACTAACAACCTCCTGGCGGCCATCTCCGAGAGCGGCCTGGACACCCACGTGGTCCATCTCGGGACTATGGGCGTCTACGGCTATGGCACGGCCGGGATGCAGATCCCAGAGGGCTATCTGACGGTCAAGGTAGAGACGGACGGGGGAGAGTTGATCGAGCAGGAGATCCTCTACCCGCCCAACCCGGGTAGCATCTACCATCTCACGAAGACCCAGGACCAGCTCCTGTTCGCCTTCTACAACAAGAACGACCAGATCCGGGTTACAGACCTGCACCAGGGCATCGTTTGGGGCACGCAGACGGCCGAAACCAGGCTCGACGAGCGCCTGATCAACCGCTTCGACTACGACGGCGACTACGGCACCGTGCTGAACCGCTTCCTCATGCAGGCCGCTATCGGCTACCCGCTCACCGTCCACGGAACCGGCGGCCAGACCCGGGCATTTATCCACATACAAGACACCGTGCGCTGCATACAGCTTGCGCTGGAGAACCCACCGGAGACGGGGGACCGCGTCAACGTCTACAATCAGATGACCGAGACCCACCGCGTGCGTGACCTCGCTAAACTCGTCGCGGAGCCCACCGGCGCCGAGATAGACTACGTCGAGAACCCGCGCGCCGAAGCCGCCGAGAACGAGCTGCACGTCCGCAACAACCGCTTTCTCGACCTGGGACTCGAACCGACGACCCTGAGCCAGGGGTTGCTCGAAGAAGTCACCGAGATAGCCGGCAAATACTCCTACCGCTGTGATACCACCAAGATCCCCTGCACCTCGTTGTGGAGGCGGGAGCAGGCAACCCAACAGCAGCCGGAGACCGCAGTTTAGTCCGGACGAGCTGGGCGTAGGGTTATTGTAGGTGTAGAACTGGCCGGGAGCGGTGAACTCATGGTGCGGTTACCCTGGCCTACGCCGATAAGGGCCTCTACGCAGCGAAGAGCGGCAGACGAAAACAGTTCAGGTTGGTGGCTGCCGGGAACAAATTATTCTGGCTCAGTGCTGGATCCAGTCTATGTACGTGTGGCTGTCCGTTTCCGGCTTCTGCCCCGAAAGCCATGTAGGAAACCAGGCGTTCACGTATAGTATCATCGGGTCCTCGGGCAATCCTTCGGTAAAGCGGTGCATCAGTTCGCCGTCCACGTAGAACTCCGCCCGTCCAGGATAGGAGTCGAAGCGGTAATCGTGGAAGTCTTTGGTCGGGTCAAAGGACAACTTCTTCTGGACGTTGTTTGTCTCTTCTCCGCCGGAGTAGGTAGTGAACATGATCCTACCGGACGGATCGTTGAAAATTTCGATGTCTAGCTCGTTCTCCAGATCCGGCTCTTTGTATAAAAAGAATCCCGTGAGGGAGGACGGTGCATCCGCGACTTTTATGCGGGCGCGATAGGAGCCGTACTGGTAGAGCCTCCTCGACTCTATCTCTCCGCCGTTGAAGGTGTACGCGGGGATCTTTAGCCGCAGTTGCCCGCTCTCTACGCTTACGTTTTCTGGTTCGAGCCGACCGTGCCCCAGTTCTTTGGACGAAACGCTCCATTGATCCTCTGTCAAAGCGTTGAAATCCTCTTTTAGGCCGGTTACTTCAAAGGAATTACCCTGTTCGACCTCCGCCAGTCGCGTCACTTCGCCTCCTCCGGGACGCCCGCTCCAGACGGCCATCGCCACTTTGTACTCACCAGAAGGGGGTGGGGGACTCTCCGGAATTTTCCAGGCACTTTCCTCGATAGTCGACTGCTCACTTCCCAAGCGGACGGGACTCACGGGAGCATCGTGCCAGTTGCCGTCGGGGTCTTGCACGCTGTAGCCGACCCAGAACGTATGCTTCTCCGGCGTGTTGTTTCTCAAGCGTAAGAAAGAGACGGCGCGATCGCCAGGCTTGTAGCTCCCAGAAGCCGGGTTGAAGCCGGTCACACTCGCTTTCTTGTCGCCCGAGCACCCCGCCATCACTAGAACCGCAAAGATCGACGTAAAGAACATCATGCAGGTGGTCTTGGGTATTATGGTTGTTTCAACGTATCTACTCGCTGCTACTTGCGTTCACGGAGGCGGGCTCCACGAGTTGCTCGTTCTCCTTGAACGCCTTCTTGAGTATCTCGAAGCTACCTTTTTTGCGTTCGTGGTAGTTTGGATCTTCCCATCCTTCCCAAGTGTAGCGGAGCGGCGCAACCTCTTGCGTACTCTCTCCAGACGAACTCGTGGATGGGTAGATCCTCAACTCTTCAGTCTCTACAGGCTCTATTTTGCCCGCTTCGTAGAGGTTATTCCAAACCAGGCGTTGGCTTGGGTCTGTAAATCCCAGAAGCATCCATGGTATGCGAATCTCCAGCACGTCGCCCTCAGCGTACCAGTCGGAGAGGTTGTTGAACTCCGGGCTTGCGGGATCGGTGATGCCCCGACGCATTCTGCCCACCTTGACCTCCTCCGGGGGTATCCGTTCGTTTGTCTCGGGTAGGAAGAGACCGCGGCTCAACATCAGTTTCCAGGGCAGAAAATCGCCTACCGAGGCCTTCGGGCTGTCGTTGGGGGGCGAAGGTATGATATCGAGGTCGTTATTCGCGTAGAGCCAGGTATGCTGATCGTAGGCGCTATTGACCAGCATGTTAGATTTGTCTCCGCCCCTCATCTGGAGCAAGAACTGTGCGCCGCCTCCGGGAAAGGTCAGGTTCGGTGTCGGCTTAGGGTTCTCGCTGCCGTCTTGCAACGTGCCGAAGCCAATGTTTACCTTGTCCTCGGGAAACTTCCATTCGCCGTTCCGTTTTTTCAGGAGCAGGTACACGTAGGCCTCGTCGTGGGTCGCAGAGAGCGAGAAGTCTCCATACACGCTCTGGCTCACGCCCGCAGCCTTTTTTGAGAAGAGACCCGAGACACGGTCTACGGGTCCTTTATGCCGTTTCTCCCAGTCTTTCGTCTTCCCGTCCAGAAGGATCTGCCGGTCCCGGGGACCGGCTTCCGTAGACACGATGCCGAAATTTTCCTCGTTGGTAAGGCGGTTGCGCCACATGTCGCGGCGGACCTCCGGTAGTTCCAGCTCGACGGTGTTCCAGGTGAACTTGAACCACTCGTCGGTCCACTCGAAGAGCATGCCTCCGTCTAGACCTTCGTTCCGGATGTCTTCCAGCAGGCTGGCATTCATCTCACCCTGCTCTTTCTCCGTGTGATAACCCTGGTTGCGTCCGAGGGGGCCGCGGTGGGCCATTCCCCGGGAAGTGGGTACACCGAATTCACCGATGAGCAGCGGAATATCCTTATGGTAGGCGCGCAGGTCATTCAGGTATCCGGCGTAGGGGTCTATCTTACCGTTGGCGGTTCGGTAGGTTTGGTAGTTTGGCTGGTAACGTAGGAAGTCCGGGTAGTAAGGATAGACGTGGTACTGGGCGAAGTATCCTGCTTTCCAGGCCGGGGTCGCGCCCACGTTCATCGGGTCTACCGAGACCAGGTCTTCTTGTTCTAGCGGCTCATTCGGGTGGCTCAAGGGGTCGGTGGTGGCCCAGTTGGTGAAGGAGACGGGATGTTGCCACCCGTACTTCATCTCTTCTTTCGCCAGATGATCCAACAACCCCGCGAGCCAGCTTTCGAAGGGTGAAGCTTTGGGCTTCGCCTCGAAATATTTGCCTGAGTACGGGGCCATGCCCCGGTTGGCCTCGTTCGTAACCTTGACGGCGTAGGGGAACCACTCGGTTCCTACCATCCAGCCGAGGATGTACTCGCTGACATCCGACCGGTAGCGACCGCTGGCGTGGCCGGGGCGGTCGGGCAGGTTCGCGTCACCGTGAACGGCGGCGACGGCGTCGGAGATCTCCCCCTCGAACGTCTTCACTATGTCTGGGTCGTAGGCGTTGCGGCCTTCTTCGTTCTCCCCGATGAGCTGTTCTTCAGGTGACCAAACACCTTGCACGAGCCAGAGCGGCTCTTCTTGTCCGGAATTGAACTCCTTAAAGGCCTCGTAGAACACCGGATCTAGGATAGTGTAAACTCGAACAGTGTCCACGTTCATCTCTTCCATCTGCGTAAACCACCGCAGATAATCTTGTTTGGTCGGTACTAGCTCTCCAGGAGAGTGACCCGGGAGTGAGGCGCCCAGGTTGACCCCATTCCAGAACTGCGTCCTCCACCCCGTATCTTCGTAGACGGCGAGGTTGGCATTCTTTACGGTCGAGACCTGCTTTACGCCGTTTACCTCCGCCACGGGGCGCTCCACGTCACCCCACCGCACAAAGGTAACCACGGCAACCGCGCTTATGACTACCGCCGACAGGATCAGCAAGATGCGTAGAAGCCTTACAGTCCTACTCGGGCGACTACGTCTCTCATAGTTCTGATACAAAACAAAGCTCCTCGGAGAATACAGGTGATGTTATAAACTTCACTACGTTTTGGAACCGGTCTTGGATCTCGGTCGTCTGGTAGTCGTATCCCAGGGATCCAGTGGTTTATCTTTGGTCTGCTTGTCTTTCTCAAAGCCCTGACGTTCCATTGCCCCCCAATCCAGGTTGCCCCGCAGGAAGGAGAAGATAGCCAGAAAGCGCCAGAGTGTGTTCAACTGCCGGTAGCCGAAGTTCTCCAAAATTCCGAAGAACGTGAGCTTGATGAGATCGCGCCAGCTAGGATAACGTTCCAGGCGCAACTCTTCCAAGAAGACGGCGGCCACGGAGAGAAAAGCGCCAAGCCCAACGGCGGCCATAAAGAAAGCCAGGGCGAACGGCAGGTTCAGCAGTCCCAGTGTCAGCCCGACAGCGAACGCCACGTAGCCCAGTATCTCTATGATAGGTCCTAAGAACTCGAAGAGAAAAAAGTAGGGCATGGCTACCGTGCCGACTATGCCGTACTTGGGATTAAAGAGCATCTTTTTGTGGCGCAGGATCGTGTCTATGAGACCCCGGTGCCAGCGGTCGCGCTGGCGGCCGAGAACCTTGAGGGTATCGGGGACTTCCGTCCAGGCTATCGGGTCGGGGATGAAGGAGATGCGGTAGTTGCGGTCGTTTTCGCGCAGGACGCGGTGGATGCGGGTCGTGAGCTCCATGTCTTCGCCCACGGTGTCGCCGGCGTAGCCGCCGGCCAGGATCAGGTCGCGTCGCCGAAACATGCCGAACGCGCCGGAGATTATCAGCAGGCAGTTGAGCTTGCTCCACGCAGTCCGGGTGGTTATAAAGGCGCGTAGATACTCGACGATCTGAAAGTTGGGTAGCAACTTTTTCGGCGTCCTGACCTCCAGAATACGGCCTTTCTCGAACTTGCAGCCGTTGGCGATTCTCACTATGCCCCCGACGGCGGCCACGTTGCTCGATTCTATGATTGGGCGGGCCGCACGGAGTAGGGCATCTTCTTCCAAAATGATGTCGGCGTCCATGCAGCAAACCAGCGGGTAACTTGCGACGCAGATCCCGGCATTTAGGGCGTCGGATTTACCGCCGTTCTCTTTGTCCACCACGATCAGGTTCTCCGTCTGGGAGGTGTAAATGCCTTTTATTTGTTCGGTCTCCAACTGCACTCTCACGGGACTATCCGACTCGAAGAGATCGAACTCATTTATCAAGACTTGCAGGGTGGTGTCTTTGGAGCCGTCGTTTACGACGACTACCTCGTGTTGCGGGTAGTGGAGCGAGAGGAAAGAGCGAACGCTGTCGGCTATGGACGCCTCCTCGTTGTAGGCTGGAACCACCACGGAGACCGGCGGCGCGTAGCTCGACGTGGAGAGTTCCGAGAGGCCGGAGAAAACTTCGCGCCTCACATAACCGGCTATCTCGGCGAAGGAGATCACGTACAGCACCAGGTACACTCCATTGATGACCAGAAAGTATCCGAGTACGAAGTAGTTGACGTAGATGACGAAATCGCTAGGCGTCATTCGGCCCCGTTTCGGCTTCCGCCTCACCTGCTGCCCGGGCTTCGGCCAACACTTCGCCTAGCGCTTGCCGCTCTTTCTTCTTTGGCAGAGTCCGGGAGAGCCTTTCCAAGTGGCGCGTAGCCCCAGCCCGTACTAGAGACCGTATCACCTGATTCGCATATTTGCCCTCTTCATTGTCATCCGCCAGCTCCCCGGCCATCTTTCGAATGATTCCCTTTTCCTGTAGCGTGGCGACGGCCTGGTCTCTGGCGAAACGATCCGGGTTTTCTAGTGTGCGAACCAAAGCTTTCTCTCCCTCTGCGCCCATGTTGACCAGAGCCCGGCTGGCGTTGAGTCGCACCCACCATTCCTGGTCTGTAGAGAGATCCTCCAGAGTAGCGATAGTAGAGACTTCGCCGATCATGCCCAGCGCGTTCGCTGCCTGGACTCTGACGGGCCAGGAATCGTCTCCGGCAGCCTTGACTATGGCGGGGACATCGTCGGGATTACCGATCTTGCCAAGGGCCAGCGTTGCCTGGGCGCGGAGGTCCGTGTTCCAGTGACGGTCAATCGCTTGACACAGTGCCGGGCGGCCCTCTTGGACCCGCAGATTGCCGAGCATCCGGGCGGCGAGTACTTGCGCCCGGCGTTCCTCTTCGTTGTCGCTTTCTACGAGTTCCACGAGAGGGGCCACGGCTAACGGGCCCATTCTCTCCAGATTTTCCGCCATCCGTAAGCTCGTTAACTCCGACTTCGAGTTTAGGTAACCGGACAGGGTCTCGGCCGCTTCCTTGGTCCCTATGCGGGATAAGGCCCGGGACGCGACGGCCCGAATGGTTTCGTCCTGCTCTCTCAGAAGGCCGCTTACCGGGCCTGTCGCCTCCGGTCCCCCGTAGAAGCCGAGGTTCTCAGCGGCTTTCGCGCGCCGCCAACGACCCCGAGAATTGAGTCGGGCGAAATCCCTTTCGGTCAATCCCAGTTCTCCGGCCAGCTCGATCATCCGTTGATTCTCCGCTCCCCGTAGCACGACCAGGAGTTCGATGATCATGCTGGACAAGACGGTCTGATCTCTGGTTTTTGTCCGTCGTAGGACCGGTGAAATCTCGCCGGTAACCAGATAGTCGTAGAGTGCCGGTTCCACACGGTCGCGGAGTTCCTGAATCCGGCGACGCTCGATGGTGCGCAGAGTCTTCACCGCGATCGTCGCGAAAACCATAAGGATATTCAGCACGACCATAAGGAGTATCGCTATTGTTACGAGTCCGGGACCTTGCATCATCTTCCGTCAGGTAGATGACAATGACATAGATCGGGTAGAATAGACTCAAATTTCTTTCTGCGAGTTATGGTAGCTACCGTGGGGGAATCTTGGATCCTAGCAGTGTTCAAATCCTTATGGTCGACGATGACCGGATGATCCGGCGTATAGTCGTTATAAAACTCACGGGCCTCGGCTACACGGTCGAAGAGGCCGAGGACGGGCAGGAGGCGTTGGAGCGGCTCGAGGACGGCGAGGCTCCCGACCTGCTTATAACGGATCAGCTCATGCCCCGCATGAACGGACTCCAACTGATACGGGCTGTGCGCGACAATACGGACCCGGAGAAAGCTACCTTGCCGGTCATTATGCTCACCTCTAAAAATAGCGAGCAGGATGTAATCCAAGGACTCGAAGCCGGGCTCGATGACTACGTTATCAAGCCGTTCTCTCCAAACGAGCTCGCCGCCCGCGTCAAGACCGTGCTTTGGCGCACCCAGAGGATGCGTAGCTAGTACTGAACAATTCACCGTTCTTCTCCGGTTTCCGGCTGCGGTATCACTCGGTTCCGACCAGCCTCTTTGGCCTCGTAGAGAGCTTCGTCGGTTTCTTTTAGTAAGGTTTTGGTGCTTTTCTCGTCGCCTTGTGAGGTTGCGGCGACGCCGGCGCTGATAGTTATGATCTCCGGAGGCTTCCTGGCTCCGTGCGGGATCTCCAGCCGCTCTACAGCCTGGCACAGACGTTTTGCCATGATGATCCCGGAACTCTGTGTCTGTTGGGGCAAGAGAATCAGAAACTCCTCACCGCCGTAGCGGTACGAGACGTCGCCGTTGCGGCATTGGCTTTTTATAGAACCGGCCACGCGCCGGAGTATTTCGTCGCCGGCGGGGTGGCCGTAAGTGTCGTTGTACGGTTTGAAGAAGTCTATGTCGCAGAGAACGGCACAGTAGGTCTGGCCGTAGCGCTTCTTGCGGGCGTCGAAGGATTCGAGATCTTCTTGCATCTTCAGCCGGTTGCCGAGGCCTGTGAGGGTGTCGGTGCGGGCCTGGTCGGTAAGCTGGGCGTTGAGCTTTTCCAGCTTTGTCTGCTGCTCAGCGAGTTGGTGGTGGAGACTGGTGAGCCGGTAGGCGGAGATCAGGCGTACCTGCAACTCTTCGCGGTCGAGCGGCTTGGAGAGGTAGTCGTCGGCCCCGGCTTCGAAGCCCAGGAGCAGATGTTCCTTGTTCCCGAGTGCGGTTAGAAAGATGAAGTATGTATATCCGTCTCGCTCGTCGCCCCTAATCCGGCGACAGAGTTCGAGGCCGTCCACGTTCGGCATCATCCAGTCGCTAATGATCACGTCCAGGTTCGGATTTTCTTTGTAGATTTGCCAGGCTTTTCCCCCATCCTCCGCCGTCAAGCATTCGTGGCCGAGCTTCTCGACTGCCCGGCGTAGGATCAGGAGCGATACTGCATTATCCTCGGCGACCAATATCCGCACCCTAACTCTTTTCCGTCAGGGCGGTGAGCTCCGGCCGGGCCCGGCCGAACTCCGCTTCGAGCTGCTCCAATATCGCCGGCGTTTCCGTGAGGTCCCCCGACTCCCCGGCTTCCTGGAGTTTCGTGCAGAGATCGTGCATCTTGTGTGCTCCCATGTTGCCGCTGCTGCCTTTGAGCGCGTGCGCCGTCTCTCGAACGGAGTTCGCGTCGCCTTTCTCCACGGCTTCTTGTAGGGTCTCTATTCTGGAGAATGCGTTTTCGAGGAACATTCCGGCGAGTTCGGCCACTATGCTCTCCTCCCCGTCATCGTCGAGATCTCCAAGACTCTCCAGCACGGCTGGGTCCAAGGCTCTATCTCCGTTGCTGCTTCCGTCGCCGTTACCGTGTGTAGCACCAGTAGCGCCGCTCGCGGTAGAGGTTACTTCCTCGACGGAGACCCAACGCCCCAGCACCTCCCCGAGATCACCGGCCTTGACGGGCTTCGCTATGTAGTCGTCCATCCCAGCTTCTAGTGCCTTCTCCCGGTCACCCTGCAAGGCGTTGGCCGTCATGGCGATGATTGGGATGCGTTTGTCGCCACCCTCCTCTTCGCGGCGCCGGATCTCGGCGGTCGCCTCGTAGCCGTCCATCTCCGGCATCTGCACGTCCATTACTATCGCTGCATAATCAGTGCGAGAGACTGCTTCCACAGCCTCCTCGCCGTTGTCGGCGAGGTCCACCCGATAGCCGAGTTTCTCCAGGGTCCGCACGGCGACTTTCTGGTTCACTTCGTTGTCTTCGGCCAGCAAGAGCCGGGCGCGGGTGCGGCCCTCTGCTTCTTTGAGGGTATGGGCGGTCACCAGCGGGCGATTGTCGCCCGAAGATTCGGCCTCCGCCTCTTCGGAGCCCAGCACCGTGGAAAGCATGTCGTAGAGCTGGGCTTGGCGGACGGGCTTTGTCAGGTAGGCCTCTATACCGGTCCCCCGGACTTCCTCGCCGTCGCCCCGGCGACCCATGGAGGTCAGAAGTACGAGCCTCGTGGAGGAGATTGCGGGGTCTTCTTTTATGGCGCGGGCTAGTTGAAGGCCGTCCATTTCCGGCATCTGCATGTCTAGGATCGCCAGATCGTATGGTTCATTGTTTTCGGCGGCCGAGCGCAGTTTCTCCAACGCTTCGTTGCCTCCCCGGGCATCGTCTACCGACATGCCCCACGGTGTGACCTGCTGGCGCAGTACGGCACGATTGGTAGCGGTGTCGTCGACACTCAGGGCCTTCAGCCCACGCAGGTCCGCACGCGGACGCGGGGCAGAGGGAACCTCCGAAGATAGCTTCTCGAAGCGGGCGGTGAAGTAGAAGGTACTCCCCACGCCCGGCTCGCTCTCCACCCAGATCTCACCGCCCATAATCTCCACCAGCCGCGCGCTGATGGCGAGGCCCAGCCCGGTTCCTCCATAACGGCGGGTGGTGGAGGCGTCAGCCTGGACAAAAGATTCGAACAAACGTCCCTGCTGCTCCTCGTTCATGCCGATGCCGGTGTCCCGGATCTCGAACCGGATCACCGCCTCTTCATCCGTCTCTTCGCAGACTTCGGCCTTTAGGACGACCTCGCCTTCCTCGGTGAACTTGATGGCGTTGCCGAGAAGGTTCGTGAGGATCTGTCGCAGCCGGCCCGGGTCTCCTCGCAGGGCTGCCGGTACATCGTAGTCAACGAGGCTGGCGACTTCCAACCCCTTGCTCTGGGCGCGCCCGGCCAGCAGCACAGCGACGTCTTCGACCGAAGTCCGTAGGTCGAAAGAGATGTCTTCCAACTCCACTTTCGCGGCCTCTATCTTCGAGAAGTCTAGAATGTCGTTTATCAGGGTCAGCAGCGTATTGCCCGAAGTACGAACGGTCTCGACGTACTCGCGCTGTTCGGGATCCAGGTCCGTGTCCGTAAGAAGGTCGGACATTCCGATAACGCCGTTCATTGGGGTACGAATCTCGTGCGACATATTCGCCAAAAAATCACTCTTGGTCCGGTTAGCTTCCTCGGCGGCCTCTCTTGCCTCCGCGAGCTGTGCGGTACGTTGCTCCACACGGGCTTCCAACGATTCGTTGAGTTCACGGACCTCCTCCTCCGCCTGCTGGCGTTCGGCGAGATCCTTCTGAGCCTCTTCATAGAGCCGCGCGTTGTCCACCGCCAGGGCTACGCGACGGGCGAGTTCTTCGACCATCTCCAGATCCTCGTCGCCGTAACGCCGTTCCGACTCGGAAATGGCAAAGGTGATCGCCCCGAGCGAGTGTCCGCGGACTACGAGCGGTACGATCATCGCTGACTTCAAGCCGACTTGGTGCAGGAGCTTTAGATGTTCCTCGTCTTGGGCGGTGGCGTCGAGTATCTCCTCAGGAACCTCCGGGTAGATCTGGGACCGGCCGGTACGCAGCACTTTGCCCAAGCCCTCCGGATCATCGGGACCCGGTGGGTACTTCTCCTGTAACGCTTGCGCCCACCGGGTCTTCTCCGGATCCGTGTGGGCCACCGCTAGCTGGTCGAGCGCACCGTCCTCCAGTATGCTCGCGGTGCACCAGTCGGCAAGCTCCGGCACGGCAAGCTCCGCAACCTCGCAGAGCGTCCGCCGGTAGTCGAGCGTGGAGGAGAGCACGGAGCCCGCCTCGGCCAGAAAACGCTGTACCTCTTCCTCCCGCTTGCGAGCGGTGATGTCCCTTACGGCGCCGGCCATTCGAATTGGAACTCCATGCTCATCTCGCTGCGCCTCGCCTCGGACCTCGCAAACCCGGTACTCGCCGCTTGAGTGACGGATCCGGTACTCCAACTCGAAGTCCTCGCCCCTCTCCAGGTGGCTTTCGATGGCGTCCCGCACCAACTGCCGTTCGTCAGGGTGGATCAGGTCCATGTAAAGCTCAAATCCGGCGGTGACCTCGTCTCGGGAAAGTCCCAGGATCTCGAAGTGACGGTCATTCCAGTAGATCTCGCCGGTTCGGATGTCCCAGTCCCAGATGCCGTCGTTGGAGCCCTGCAGCACCAGGCTATAGCGTTCCTCGCTCTCCTTCAACGCGGCGGTGCGCTGTTGGACTCGCTCCTCTAGTTCCTCGTTCAGTTGCCGGATACCCTCCTCGGCTCTCTTGCGCTCGGTGATGTCGCGCACCAAACAGACGATACCCCCGTTTTCCAGACTGGTGAGTGAAAGATCCTGCGGGAATTCGGTCCCGTCCTTACGCCTGCCGGTCGCCTCCCCCCGCCAGCGACCGCTGCTCATGAGTCCCGATATGGCCTCCCGCTCGAGCTTTTCTAGCTCTTCTCCGGAATAGAGTAATCTCCAACTTTTACCTACGAGCCTTTCCGGGTTATCGTAGCCGTAGATTTCGGCGTGAGCCTGGTTGACGTAGGTATAAGTGCCTTCTGCGTCGACGATTGCTATGCCGTCGATAGAGTTCTCTATCGCTGTGGACTGACGACCCATCACCTCTTCGGCCCGCTTTCGCTCGGTAATGTTTTCCACCACGCCCATTGTGTATCGAGGCTCTCCCTGGTCGTCCCTCACGATGGAGCTGGCAGCATTAGCCCAGACTACCTGTCCGTCTTTGCGTATATACCGTTTCTCCCTCTGGTAACTGTCGGACTCGTCGGATGCAAAAGTCCTGCGTACACCGGTATCATCCGCCCGATCTTCCGGGTGTGTAAGATCCAGGGTAGACATACCCACGAGCTCTTTTGCGCTGTAGCCGGTTATCTCCTGGTAGGCTGCGTTGGTCTCTATCAGCCGGCGGTCGAGGTCAGCGAGGCATACTCCTATAGCAGCCTGGTCGAAAAGCGCCCGGAACCGCGCCTCGCTCTCGGTCAGAGTTTTCTCGGTCCTCTTGCGCTCGGTAATATCCCGCACCGCCGCCACCCGCACGGTGCGATCCAGATAAAAAGATTCTCTGTCACGAATCTCCAGGTCAAACCTAGTGCCGTCTTTCTTCAAACCCACGGCCTCGTAAGACTCTTCGGAGTCCGTGGAGATCTGGTGCCGCACCAAATCCCGAGACTCCGGGGCCACGAAGTCCATTATCGTCGTGCCCGGCATCTCAGAAGGCTCGTAGCCGAACATGGCGGCCAGGGCTTTGTTAGCTTCTAAGATCTCTGCCTCATTGGTGATGGCTATGCCTTCGAACGTGGCTTTGCTCAGGCTGCGGAATCGCTCCTCGCTCTCGCGAAGACCTCTCTCGGCCTCGACCCGGTCGCTAACGTCTTCGACGATGCCGTAGACGCCGACAAGCTCTTCCTGCACCACGGTGGGGACCAGTGTCGCGCTGACTGCGACCCGGCGACCGTCTTTACACAACATCGCAAACTCGAAGTTCTGCGGTTCACCCCCGACCGCTTTCTCGAAGTATCCTGTGAGGCGCTCGATGTCCTCCGGGGCCACGAGTGGCGCGAGGGTTTGTTCGAGAAGTTCTTCTTGCGTGTAGCCAGTGATCCTTTGCACGGCGGGATTGACCGTGAGTAGGTTTCCTTCTAAATCTACTGAGAACACCCCATCCGGGTTGTGTTCGGAGAGCGAAGCGTAGCGCTGCTCGCTCTCGCTGAGCTGTTTTTCGGCTTCTACGCGCTCACTGATGTCTTGTATCTGGGTGATGTAGTGGAGTGGCTCGTCCTCTTGATCCTTTACCAGCGAAACGCTTAGGGAGACCCACACGGGATGACCGTCGGCGTGGACGTAGCGTTTCTCCAACTGGTAACTCTCGATCTCACCTCTCCTTACCCGCTGCTCGTACTCATCGCTAACCTCCGAATCCTCAGGATACGTGATCTGCCGGTAGCCGGTGTTCAGCAGCTCCTCCTCCGAGTAGCCGAGGATGTTGGACAGCGAGTGGTTTACCTGGAAGTAGCGACCTTCCAGATCTACCAGGGCCATGCCGACCAATGTGTTGTCGAATGCGTTGCGGAACCTCTCCTCAGCCCCGCGCAGATCGTTGTCGGCCTGCTTGCGCTCCGTGATGTCCTGCAGGATGCCCACAAATGAGAGGCTTTTCCCGTGACGTACCTCGCCGAGCGACAACTCTAGCGGGAACTCGGTGCCATCTTTGTGCAGGCCGGCTAGCTCTACGGTGCCCCCCAGCACGCGCGCTTTGCCTGTCTCCATGTAGCGGCGGAAGCCTTTTTCGTGCATCTCCCGGAACCGCTCGGGCATCAGTATACGGAGCGGTTGGCCGACGGCTTCATCCGCCGCGTACCCGAACATGCGTTCCGCGCGGCTGTTAAACCTCCAGATAAGGCCGTCCGGAGACATAATGATGATCGCGTTCGGGGCCGTCTCTACGATGGCCCAGTTGCGCTCCTCTCTCTCCACAAGCTCCGACTCCCGCGTCCTTAGCCGGCGACCGAGAAAAGCCGCGAGCGCGGCCCCCAACGTCAGAGATAAGATTGCGATGACTGCTATAGTAATTAACGAGGCGCTCATTGGACTCCTACATGCTTTCTACGTCTCATTCGCCGCGAATCTCCTGGCTTACGAGCTTGTATTCTTCAAAAGTAGAGCGGGTACGGTAAAACTCAGTCTCTAGCCTATCCAGCAGGCCGCCTGCACCATTCATATCTCCTGATTTTCCGGTTTCTTCGAGTTGCTGGCAGACTCTGGACATCCCTCTGGCCCCTATGGTACCACTGCTACCTTTCAGGGTGTGAGACACCCGGTACACGAACGGTGCGTCTTTCGCTTCGGCGGCCTTCCGCAGGGTCTCGATCTGCTCCGCCGCATCTTTCAAGAACAATCCGGTAAGCTCCGACAGGATGTCCGGCTCCCCGGGCTCTTGCAGCTCGCGCAGACTTTCCAGTATGGTGGGGTCCAGTCCATCCTCGTCCTCGGCGTGCATGTTGGAGTCGCCAGTTTCCGGTGTCGTGGGTTCGGATTTTTCGGAGATCCAGCGTTCCAGCACCTCCCCGAGATCACCGGCCTTGACGGGCTTCGCTATGTAGTCGTCCATCCCAGCTTCTAGTGCCTTCTCCCGGTCACCCTGCAAGGCGTTGGCCGTCATGGCGATGATTGGGATGCGTTTGTCGCCACCCTCCTCTTCGCGGCGCCGGATCTCGGCGGTCGCCTCGTAGCCGTCCATCTCCGGCATCTGCACGTCCATTACTATCGCTGCATAATCAGTGCGAGAGACTGCTTCCACAGCCTCCTCGCCGTTGTCGGCGAGGTCCACCCGATAGCCGAGTTTCTCCAGGGTCCGCACGGCGACTTTCTGGTTCACTTCGTTGTCTTCGGCCAGCAAGAGCCGGGCGCGGGTGCGGCCCTCTGCTTCTTTGAGGGTATGGGCGGTCACCAGCGGGCGATTGTCGCCCGAAGATTCGGCCTCCGCCTCTTCGGAGCCCAGCACCGTGGAAAGCATGTCGTAGAGCTGGGCTTGGCGGACGGGCTTTGTCAGGTAGGCCTCTATACCGGTCCCCCGGACTTCCTCGCCGTCGCCCCGGCGACCCATGGAGGTCAGAAGTACGAGCCTCGTGGAGGAGATTGCGGGGTCTTCTTTTATGGCGCGGGCTAGTTGAAGGCCGTCCATTTCCGGCATCTGCATGTCTAGGATCGCCAGATCGTATGGTTCGTTCTCGCTAGTGGTGGTCCGTAGTGTCTCCAGGGCCTGCGAACCGCTCTGGGCTAGGACGCTCGTCATTCGCCAAGAGGAGAGCTGCTTGTACAGGATGCGGCGGTTCGTCTCGTTATCGTCTACGATAAGAATCCTCAAGCCCCGCAGATTGTCGCGGGGAGTGGGGGGAGGTCTCCTCTCCCCCCACTGCTTTTCGAGCGGCACGACGAAGGAGAAGGTGCTGCCGACGCCGGACTCGCTCTCCACCGAGATCTCACCGTCCATCATCTCCACGAGTTGCTTGCTGATAGCGAGCCCGAGGCCCGTACCCCCGTAGCGTCGGGTAGTGGAGGTGTCGGCCTGGGAGAACGACTCGAAAAGGTGTTCTTGCTGCCCGGGTGTCATACCGATGCCGGTATCTGAGACTTCGAAGTAGATCTCTGCCGTGTTGGTAGTCTGGTTCCGGAGACCTACCCGCAGGACTACCTCCCCCTCTTCGGTAAACTTGATGGCGTTGCCTAGCAAGTTCGTGAGGACCTGACGCAGCCTGCCTGGGTCGCCGCACATCTCGTTCGGGACGTCGTGATCAACGAGGCTGGCGAGTTCGAGGCCCTTCCCTTGGGCGCGTTCGGCGAGTAGGGCGACCATATCTTCTACCGCGAGGCGCAGGTCGAAGTCGTCTATATTCTCGATTTCCAGCTTACCGGCTTCGATCTTCGAGAAGTCCAAAATGTCGTTGATGACCGTCAGCAGGCTGTTACCGGAGAGGCGCACCATCTGCGTGTAATCGCGCTGCTCGGGGTCGAGGCTGGTCTCCAGCAGTAGGTCGGTCATGCTGATACTGATAACACCGTTCATGGGGGTGCGGATCTCATGCGACATATTCGCCAGAAAGTCGCTCTTGGCCTGGTTCGCTTCCTCGGCTTTTTCTTTGGCTTTCTCCAGCTCGCTGACGGTACTGGCGAGTTGGGCGGTACGTTCTTCCACGCGCCGCTCAAGGTCTTCGTTGAGGTGTCGGATCCTCTCTTCGGCCCGTTTGCGTTCTGTTATGTCTTCGGCTATTCCGTAGACACCCACTATCTCGTCTTCTACGACGATTGGCACCTGAGTCATGTCCAGGTCTACCACGCGGCCGTCCTTGCGCGTTATGCGCATCTCGTAGTCCTGCGGCTCGCCACCGGCCGCCTGCTGGAAGCGTCGCCGCGCGTATTTTCTATCTTTGGGGACGATGATCTCTCTGGAGGAAAGACTCACTAGCTCCTCACCCTTGTAGCCAATTAGCGCCTCGGCGGCGGGGTTAACGGTCGTGAACTTGCCCTCCAAGTCCAGCGAATAGACCGCGTCGGGGTTGTGGAGGAAGAGAGAACTGTAACGTTCCTCGCTCAACCGGGTTTTGGAGATGGAGGCCTTGAGCTCCACGGTGCGTTCCTCGACACGCTGCTCCAACTTCTCATTGAGCTGTTTAACTTCCCCTTCGGCTCTTTTACGGTCGGTGATATCGAAGCCGTAAACGTGAACGTCGTCGGTTTCGGAGATGCTCTTGTAAGTGAGCAGCATGGTCTTGCCGTCTTTCTCTATCTCTTGCTGGATAATCTCCGAGGCTTCTATCAAACCGAGTAGGTGTTGTTCGTCTACGCCCGGGCAGACCGAACTCCAAATATGGCCGATCAAAGCGGGCTCCGAGAAGAAATCCAACGCTGCTTCGTTGGCCGATATTACGAGTCCTGTCCTGTCTAACTTCACGACGGGCGCGGGGTTGAGCCTCGGGAAAGCGGCCATTTCTTGCAGCTCTTTCTCGGTTCGCTGTCGTTCGGTAACGTCCACGGATATACCGATAACGCCGGAGATTTCGCCATCCGCCCCTCTTAGTGGCGCGTATTGGGTCTCGTAAGCTACATTACCTAGATCCGCGATAGTGCTGACCATCTCTCTGCCGGCCAAAACTTCGTCGAGATCATTCTTTATATCGGGTAATACGTCGCCGTAGAGATCTATAACGGATTGGCCGACCAGTTCCCCCGAACGGACGCCTAGGGGCTCCAAGCCCCGGCCTTGTGAGAGCGTGATCTTGTAGTTGCGGTCTATGGTGAACAAGACGACGGGCGCGCTCTCGACGATGATCCGCTGGCGCAACTCGCTCGCGCGGAGTTCTTCTTCGCTCCGTTTGCGCTCGGCGTCGGCGCCGTACAGTAGTCGAGCGCTCCACAGTACGAGGGTGACGAAGATAGCTATGTTCGCCATAACGAACAGCCCCACCCCGACGTCCGTGTTGTAGAAACCGGCCCGCTCGCCTTGCAGTCTGAACCAGCCCAAGACTATCGGAACAAAGACCGCGGCGGGGAAGAGGACGCGCAGCAGAGAACCGGCCGGACTGTCGCTGGAGATCAAACGCATCAACCCTCGCCCGGGACGCGCGCAGAAGATACCGACCGAGAGCAGATAGAGCGTGACGGCCGTGTGCAGCGCCATAGGGTTATAGTCGCCTATTACCTGAAACGCCTCCGCGTTGTAGGCATAGCCGACGATGGTCGTGAGGGAGATCGCGGACAGCAGGAAAAAGAAGATCCGCGACAGAGCAGCACCGACCCTACCGCGACTATCTAGTAGAAGCAGCAGGCCGCCGACCAAGACCAGCCCCACCGCGGTATTCGGCTTTATTAAGCTAGGCAACACACCACTCGCCGCTGAGAGTTCTTCATCGGACAAAAGTCCAACGAGACTGAAGTTCCAGTCCGAAAGCGCCCCCAGGAGCTTGAGGGAACCTATAAGTAGAACGGCGGAGGCGCACGCCTGCGCGGCGCGCAAGGACCCCTGTTCCAAAGGTTCGATCGATAGTAAACGTAGCGAAGCGCCGGCCAGAATAAAAGCCAAAGCGCTCGATGGGTTCATCGCAGCCAGACCTGGAAAGACGTACTTTAAAGACTCGATGCCGAGTATCCAACCTACTATTACCAGGACCCCCACGAGCATCGCCACGTAGCCCATCATCCGCGAGACGAGCTTTAGCCTGGCCGGCATCCCCGGCACAGCCCCGATCTGTAGTCTGTCTTTTTCCACACCCTCTCTGTCAGCCATCTCAACCCTCTCGGTTTTCTCGTTGAACCTTGACTAAAGAAACGTGTCCGGAATAAAAGCCTCACACTACGACTGCAGGCTATGTCCAGGCGATAGTCTTGCGTTTCTTTTCTCTGCCAAGTTCTTGCATGCCATCGTTTCCGAATGTGCTCTCGTACAATTTGTTATCGGCCATGTGGAGGGTGATCTTTAACCGCCCCCAACGCTGGGGATGACCTGGCTCAAGAAAGACCTGCACCGCGGCTTCTCCGGCAAGAGGCCCGGCGGAAAGTGCTACAAGATTACAAGGCCCGTGGGAGGCACACGTTGAAGGTCGAGCCTTTTCCGGGGGTGCTCTCGACGGTTACCCGTCCGCCGTGGTTCTCGGCCACGTGACGGACAATAGAGAGTCCGAGGCCCGTACCGCCCGTTGCCTTGGAGCGGTCTTTGTCGACCCGGTAGAACCGCTCGAAGATTCGGGTAAGCTTCTTTTCCGGGATACCGATACCCGTATCAGCGATGCTGACAACTACTTCTTCGTCGGTGGAGTCTCCGGTGACCTCCACCCGCCCGCCGGGTTGGGTGTATTTGACGGCGTTATCCACCAGGTTATTGAACATGGAGGTGAGTTGCGTTTCGTCGCCGTAGACGGTGTAGTCGGCCGCCCTCCCGAAACGTTTCCAGTTGAGGGTGATGTCCTTTTTTCGGGCGACCCTTCTTACGCGGGAGAGCACACCCATCAGAACGCCGCGCACGTCAACCGGCTCGGGGATCTCTATGCCTTCTCCGCTTTCGAGACGGGCTAAGTCCAGCAGGTCTATGATGAGTTGGCCCAGGCGTTCGGTCTCGCTCTTTAGCTGGCCGGCGAAGATCCGGGCCTGAATGGGGTCTTCCTCGATCACGTCCTCCAGGCTCTCCGCCAGGAGCCGGAGGCTCGTCGCCGGGGTTTTTAACTCGTGGGAGACGTTGGCGACGAAGTCGCGTCGGATCTTGTTGACGCGTTCGAGCTCCTGTGGGCTTAGATAGCCGGCTTCTCTCGACCGCTTCAAACCCGCATCTTATTCCTGGGCTAGGGTGCCCACGCCGCTCTCCACCGGCCTAGCCTCGAAGCGATAACCCAGGCCGCGGACGGTGTGGACGAACTCGTAGGCAGACTTGTCGGCTAGCGCCGCCCGGATGCGCCGGATGTGAACGTCTATCGTCCGGGAGGAGCCGACCCCCGCGTGTCCCCAAACTTCCTTCGCCAGTTCCTCCCGACTCTTTAGCTCTCCGGGGGTGGAGGCCAGGGCGACGAGAAGCTCGAACTCTTTGAGACGGAGCGGAAGAACCTCGCCGTTCACTTTAGCCGCGAAGTTTTTGGTGTCGAGTTGAAGGTCCCCGGCCTCGATAACCCGTCCCCGGCTCCCGACGTCGCTGCGCTTGAGATTCGCGGTAATACGGGCGACCAGCTCTTTCATGCCGAAGGGCTTCGTGACGTAATCGTCAGCCCCGACTTCAAAACCGCGTACCTTGTCTTCTTCGGCGTCCTTGGCAGTGATCATAATAATGACGACTTCCTGGTCATGCCCGCGGATGTCCTCACAGACCTCGATACCGGATTCCCCTGGGAGCATGATGTCCAGCAGGATGAGATCCGGGCGCAACTTGCGGGCCACCCTCAGCGCCTCCGCACCCGTGGTGGACTGGCTAACCCTGTAACCCTCTCGCGAGAGGTTGTAGGCAAGGGTGCCCATGATGACTTCATCATCCTCGACTATGAGGATTTCGGTTCCGTTCACAGTAACCAAGTCACACTACTCCTACTCGTCCGTCGGAACGACCGAAGTATAAACGTTGTTGGTTGGCAAGTCAGCTGTCGTGCTGAAATAAGCTGGCTCTTGTCGCTACAATGCGGTAGATGGCAACCGGGAGGTGGGTTTGAAGCTAACAGCAGAAGTTATTACGGTACACCCCGAACGCACCTTCACCATCGCCCGCAGCTCCGCCGATGCTTTCGAGCACGTAGTTTTGGAGCTAGAGGAAGACGCTTTCGTGGGCCGCGGTGAGTCCGCCCCAACCGGCTACTATGGAGAGAGCGCGGAGAAAGCCCGGATAGCCCTAAAGTCCGCGATGGTAGACGATCCGTGGGACATCGAAGGCACCCTATCCGAAAACGCCGACCTACCCTCGAGCGCCCTCGCCGCCCTGGACAACGCCCTGTACGATCTGGCCGCAAAGAGGTTAGGCATCCCCGTCCACCGGCTGCTCGGGCTCGCCCGCCCTGAGCCTGTCACCGCCTACACGTTGGGTATTGCGGAGCGCGAGACGACGCTGGAGGCCGCCCGCGAGCACTCGAGACTCCCGATCTTCAAGATGAAAGTCGGCGGTTGGGAAGATATAGAGACCGTGCGGGCGGTCGCCGAAGCATCTGATGCAGATATCTGGGTGGATGCCAACGAAGCATTCTCCGCAGGAGATGCCCCGAAGTTGTCCCGGGAGCTAAAGGAAATAGGTGTCGCCATGATCGAGCAGCCCGTCCCCGTCTCCGACGGTCCGGAGGCGCTTCGACGCTTCACGGAAGAAGCCCATCCCACACCCGTGATCTCCGACGAGAGTTCCATAACCGCCCGAGACGTCCCCGGCCTCTCCGGCTGCGTCAGCGGCGTAAACGTCAAACTCGCCAAGTGCGGCGGCATTCGGCGGGCGCTGGAGATGATCCACACCGCCCGCGCCCACGGGATGATGGTAATGCTCGGCTGTATGGTCGAGACTTCGCTCGGCATCGCCGCCGCCGCTCACATCTCTAGCCTCGTAGACTTCGTAGACCTCGACGGTCCTCTTCTCCTAGCCGATGACCCGTTCGGCGGCCTCGAATTCGAAAAGGGCCGCATACTGCTCTCCGAGAAACCGGGCCTGGGGGTAGAGCCACTATGATCCCCGAGTCCGCCCCCGAACGCCGCTACGCCATCTTTGCCGAAGGTCGCCTACGGGACAACAATGCCAAGACCGCCCACGGCCTCCTCCGATACGGCAAAGACGAAGTTGTCGCCATCGTGGACTCTAGCCTCGCCGGAAAGAACTTGCTGGAAGTGATGCCGGAACTCCGACGCGACGCGCCCATAGTGGGAACGGTGGAAGAGACGCTAGGGCACAATCCCACCTCTATGCTGGTCGGGC
The DNA here is from genome assembly GCA_965214475.1 of Rubrobacteraceae bacterium. Lineage (GTDB taxonomy): Bacteria > Actinomycetota > Rubrobacteria > Rubrobacterales > Rubrobacteraceae > SIRX01. The sequence goes on from OZ243953.1 coordinate 2,768,830, forward strand.
TCGCCCCGGCAGGCGGAAAACTACCGCAAGAGTGGACGGAATCTCTAAGAGAAGCTGCGGACGCCGGGGTGGAAATCGTCAGCGGACTTCATCAGCGGATCGCGCCCGAGTTTCCCGAGGCAAAAGTCTGGGACGTGCGCGAGCCCCCCGAAAACATTCCGCTTTTCTCCGGTGAAGGCTTAGATGTCGAACCGAAAGTCGCCCTCACCGTCGGTACCAACGCCGCCGTAGGGAAAATGACCGCCACGCTGGAGGTGCAGCGGGCCGCAGAGGAAGCTGGTGTCTCGACGGAATTTGCGGCCACGGGCCAGACCGGCATCATAATCGCCGGGTGGGGTGTCAGCGTGGACGCCGTCGTCTCGGACTTCGTGGCGGGGGCGGCGGAACAGCTAGTGTTGCAGGCGGCGAAGAGTTCACCAGACTTGATCCTGGTGGAAGGCCAGGGCTCTCTCGGGCACCCGGCCTACTCCGGCGTCACGCTCTCGTTGTTACACGGCTCTTGCCCGGATTGTCTCATCCTCTGCGCCGACGCCTCAGAAGAGAAGATCATGGGTCTCACCCCGCGCCCGGAACCCACCCGTGCCATCCGCCTCTACGAAGAAGTCGCCGCCCTCGTCAAGCCCGCCCCGGTCGTCGCCATCAGCGTCAACACTAAAGGCCAGGACGACGAAGCAGCGGCAGAGTTCGTCTCCAAAGTCTCCGACGAGACCGGGCTGCCGACGGTGGACCCATTCCGCAGCTCTGCCGCACCGATTTTGGAGGCCGTTCTCCAGGCTTCGAAGACCAGGGCGACGGGGTTTTAGCAACTTTTCACAAATATTTTACGCTGGCAAGCATCCAGTTATGTTAGAATTTTTTCGTGGCAAGATGCCTGACGCTCAACGCCAGTTACGAGCCTGTGGCCCTGGTGCCGATCAAACGGGCTATCGTCCTCGTTGTCTCTGAAAAGGCTGAGATCGTGGAGGCCAACCTGGACCTCAAGATCCGTTCTGAGAAAGCCGAGTATCCTTATCCGCTCGTCATCCGCCTCGTCCGTTACGTCGAGATACCCCGTCGCCTGCGACGCCACGTAACCAATACGATCCTCTTTGCCCGTGACAACTACCGGTGTCAGTATTGCTCCAAACATCGGGATGACCTGAACCGTCGCGACTGCCTGACTCGGGACCACGTCAAGCCCGTATCACGGGGCGGCGGCAATACCTGGGACAACGTCGTTACCGCTTGTACCAAGTGCAACGCTCGCAAGGGCAACCGGCTGCCGATGGAGTGTGGAATGTACCCTAAGACCACGCCGAAGGAGCCGCGCTACGTGGTGATGGTCTGGTACTCGCGGGGCCTGAACGAGACGCAGCGTCGATACGTCGAACAGTTCTACGGCGAGGCCTCACTGGCATAAAGTCACCCCTGGCGATTTTTAGCCGGTTTTTCGAGATCCCTTGCTATAATAATTCTCCGTTATCCGGCAACCGGCAGGGTTTTATTGGAATACAACGACTTCGCCAACGGTATAGAGAAGGTCGTCGCAAACGTCGAGCGTGCCGTATCGGGCAAGCACGAGGAGATCTTTGGTGCGGTACTCGCGCTCGTGGCCGGGGGACACGTACTTATCGAAGACGTACCCGGGGTTGGCAAGACCCTGCTGGCGAAGTCGCTCGCCCGGTCCATAAAGGCGGAGTTCCGGCGGATACAGTTCACCCCGGATCTCTTGCCTGCCGATGTAACGGGTTTGAATATCTACAACCAGGCTAACCGGGACTTCGAGTTCTGGGCGGGGCCGGTCTTTGCTAACGTGGTGTTGGCCGATGAGATCAACCGCGCCAGCCCCAAGACCCAGAGCGCGCTCCTCGAAGCGATGGAGGAAGGCTCGGTTACGGTAGACGGCGACACGCGGATGCTCCCCCAGCCTTTCGGCGTGCTCGCCACCCAGAACCCGGTCGAGCACGAGGGGACCTATCCGCTGCCGCACGCGGAATTGGACCGATTTATGATCCGGATGGAGATAGGCTATCCAGACGAGGATGCGGAGATGAGCCTTTTGAAGCTCTCCCGAGACCCGACCGCCGACCTGGAACCGGTGGTTAGCCTGGAGGAGTTTCTAGAGATGCGGCGACTCGCCTGGAAAGTCCACGCGAGCGAGGCCGTTCTGCGCTACGTAGTCTCTGTAACCTCGGCGACCCGGGGACGGGAAGATATTTACTTGGGCGCCTCTCCCCGGGCGAGCCGGATGCTACTAGCCGCCGCAAAGGCCAGCGCCGCCGCCAGTGGACGCTCCTACTGTATCCCCGACGACGTAAAGAACCTGGCGCCGGCGGTGCTGGGACACCGGATCATACCCTCCGCCGAAGTCCGGCAGGCTGAATCGACGAACGGCTCTACGGGTCCCGGTGGCATTACAGCCAACATCGTGCGCGAGATACTGGGCACCGTTCCAGTCACCGAGGCAGTGTAGTCGTGGGCCGGGGACGCTCTCCTTCCCAACAGCGTTCTTCGCGCCGCGTCTCCAGAATCTCCATCCGCCCCACGGCCCGCGGATGGCAGGCTATCATCTTCGGGGTGCTGATGATGTTCGTGGCCCGCATGATCGGGACTACCCAGTTCTATCAACTCGGCTATATTCTGCTGGGCCTTGTTTTGTCGGCGCTCGTCCTAGGTCTCCTGGGCTCGCGGGGCATCGAGTTCTCCCGAAACCTGCCGGCCGGTATCCGATTCACCGTCGGCAAGCCCGCCCGGATAGACTTACTACTATCGAACAGCTCCCGCTTCGGGACCTCCGAAGTGGAGGTTGTCGACCAGCTGCCAAAGCCGCAGAGTTTCGAAGTTCCGACCTTGTGGGGCGGCGGGGGAGATGTGGTGGAGGTCCCCGTTACTTTCGGGCACCGGGGGCTCTACGAACTCGGACCGGCAGAGGTTCGGGTGTCGGAGCCTTTTCGGCTGCTGCAGTTCGTTCGCAAGTTTCGGGATCGCACGGAGGCTGTAGTTTATCCGGAAGTTCATGAGCTTTCGGGTTTCTCTCTGGGGAGCGGCAACACCGAGGATGGGTCTCGCGGGTCTCTCGGCCAACGGGGGGAAGAGTTCGCGGGCCTGCGAGAGTACCGGCGGGGCGACGATCGTCGGCACATCCATTGGAAGAGTGTGGCCCGTACCGGGCAGTTGTTCGTCAAAGAGTTCGTCTTGCAGGCTCCGCGGCGTTACACGGTGGCCCTGGACCTGCGGCGAGGGGGGCTTCGGGTCCCGGAGAGCGAAGTAGAGGACGCCATCTCGGTGGCGGCCTCGGTGCTGACGCACCTGAAAGATGAGGGGCTGCCGTTCCGGCTAGTCTGCACCGACCGGGAGCGGGCCACTACAGAGTTCGGCTCGGACGAGAAGTCTTACTGGACTGCGATGCGACTTTTGGCCACGGTGAAAGCCGGAGGGGACATGGAGTTGGGCGTGTCGGTGCTGGACGAACGCAGGCGGCTCGGTGAGGGGGTGGTCATGATCTCGCGTACGATCGAAGACTCGCTACCTTACACCGTCCGCAAGATACGGGGTGCGGGACTCTCGGTGGTTGTCGTGGCGCTCGCGACGCACACCTACCGTCTCGGTGGAACCGGAGAGCGAACGCGGATGGCAGAGGCCGAGTTCTTACAGGACCTGGCCCGGCTGGAATCCGCCGGGGCGGCGGTGCGGGCCGTTCGGCACCCCGAAGGCGTAGCCGGGCTCGCCGGGCGAGATAGGGCGACCGGGTGATGGGTGGCGTTTGGGTTAGAGTCTGGTTGTATCTGGCGGTGCTGGCTACCGGGTTGGCCTTTAGTGTGGTTTTTACCGGAGAAGTGGCCGGTGTTTCATCCTACGACGCGCCGGGCCGGGCTTTCGGCATTATGCTCGGAGCATCGCTCATGGCTATTGCGGTAGGTTCGGCGGGTAAATACAGGTTTGTCCTGATCCCCCCGGCTACCATCTTGTATACGATGCTCGTCGTCTATGGGTTTCCGCCGGTTACGCTCTCCGGTTGGCGGTCGCTGTTTTTGGAGGTTGGGGCCGACGTCTACGCGGCCGGCAACATCATGTATCTGGAGCCGGTGCCCTACGATATCTTCCCCGGTCTCCTCTTGCTCATGGTCCCGCTGGTCATGGTGTTGGCCGCCTTCTCGACCTCGCTGACCCTCTACGAGCGAAGCCCGGTCGTCTCGGTCGTTATATTGGGGGTGACCATCGCGATCATCAGCACCTCCAGCTTCGAGACGGGAATCGGCCTGTACTTCTCCGTTTTTCTCGTCTCCGCCGTAGCCTTGCTGCTCGGAGTGGGATCCGGCGAAGAAACCGTTGGTCCTCCGGGGCCGGGGCGTCCGGCCGTTATAGCCGGGACGGTGGCAGTTCTTCTCGTGCTCGTGCTGCCCCGTCTGCCGTACTCTGATCTCACGGTGACCCCGGGGCTCGTAGATTGGACTAACGTCGGTAGCTGGGGTACTTCCCGCCTGGAGACCCAGGCCGACGTGGGAGACTACCTGAATAGCGGCCGGGACACGACACTCTTCAAAGTACGCAGCCAGGAGCCGCTCCAGTGGCGTGGTGGAACCCTCGACTACTTCAACGGCGTCCGGTGGTCGGATACCACGGGCCCCGGAGAAGAATACGGGGAGGAGATAGCTCCCGGCATCGAGGCCAGCACCGTGTGGCAAGAGGTCGAAATACTAAACTCCCGCACGACCCTCGTATTTGGGGGATACAAGATCCTCCAGACCGATCTGGACGAGGCCAGGCAGAACTCTGACGGCTCGTGGTCCGTAGATGAGCCGCTCGAATTCGGCAGCGAATACACCATTATCTCCGAGGTACCACAGCCCACGGAAGATCAACTACGAAATACGGGCACGAACTACCCGGCCGACGTGAGGGAAAAATTCCTTCAGAAACCGAAAGATATGCCCCAGGAAGTATCGGAGACTGCACAGAGGATTCAAAGTCGCTACAACACCGACAACGCCTACAGCACGGCCCGGGCCATAGAGCAGTACTTACGGCTGGACGGCGGCTTTACCTACAACCTCGACGCCGACTACCGTCGGGCGGACCGGGCTATAGAAAAGTTCTTGGGCGAAGACGGGGACAAAGAAGGTTTCTGCACCCAGTTCGCGACCTCTATGGCCCTGATCTCCCGGGACCTGGGTATACCTTCCAGGGTTGTATACGGGTCCACAGAGGGAGAAGCCGGTGACGGTCCCGGTGAGTACATAGTGCGGGGAGCCAATATGCACACCTGGGTGGAGCTCTACTTCCCCGGCGTCGGTTGGTACTCGTTCGACCCGACTCCCGGCTTCTCCCTGCCGAACACCATGCAGGCCAACGCCCCGCCCCCCCAGACTCCGGTCGCCCAGGATGACCTCCGCATGCAGGGGCCCGCTGCCTTGGGGGGATCGGACGCCGAAGACCAGCCGGTTTTAGATAGAGAGCAGAGGGAAACCGAAGCTCCCGCCACCACACAGAATCAGATGCCGGAACTATGGCCTTTCCTGATACCAATCCCTATCGTGTTGCTCTTCATACCGCTCATCAAGCGGACTCTCCTGGCCCGGGGAAGACCCGAAGATTTTTATCGTGACCTTACCGGGCGGCTGCGGGATATTCTGGGACCGGGAAGAGGCTATATCGCAGACTCGCCGGCCCTCACCCCGACCGAGCGGTTGATATTGCTTTCCGGGGCCGTCGGCCTTCAGGAAGAACGCTTTAGAGACTTCGCCCGTGCCTACTCGGATCACCTCTATTCTCCTGAGCCCGAAGGGGACGTGGCGCATGCCTATCGGTGTGTTCGGCGGGAGTTGGATGGCTTGCCACTCTGGCGACGGATTCTCGGGGCGGTGAACCCAGGTTCTTTGGTGGCGCGGTCGAAAAGTGGTTTGGCATCCGCCGGAAATCGGGCGCGCAAAGCTTTACGGGGCGCGGGGCAGAGGGCCCGGCTGAGAATAAAGCGTTGAACTCGGTAGGGTGTGGTGTAATAATCCTTGTATCTAAAAAGATAACTACAGCATTTTCGGAGGTGCTGATGGACCAGAAACAGGCAACGATCATATCATTGACCGATAACGCGGCCGATAAAGTCAAGACGCTCATGGAGCAGGAGGGCGAAGAGGATCTCGCGCTCCGCATCGGTGTCCGTCCCGGTGGCTGCTCGGGTTTCCAGTACTCCATCTACTTCGATGACGAGGTCGAAGACGATGACGAAGTTATCGAGGACAAGGGCGTCAGGGTCGTTATAGACGCCATGAGCGTCCCATACATCATGGGTAGCGAGTTCGACTACGTGGACGGCCTCCAGGGCGCGGGCTTCGCCGTCAACAACCCGAACGTACAGGGTGGTTGCGGCTGCGGTAGTTCCTTTACCTGCTAAAGAAATTCTTCAGAACACAGAGAAGCCCGGGGCTCTACGGCTCCGGGCTTTTTCTTTATCTTGTAGAGCCCGCCGCGACAAGATGTCTGCCCATCTTGCAACACGAACAGATCATCCGGCATCATAGGATCGTGAAATCTTGCGCGATACCGAGCAAAACCCCGTGACGGACACTGGGGATCAAGACGTGTGGGTCGACTGCGGCCGCTGTGTAGTTCGCTCCTGGAGAGAGGGCGATGAGCCCTCGATCGTCCATCACGCCGACAACTACGAAGTCTGGCGGCGTATGTGGGATAGCTTTCCGCGTCCCTACACCCACGAAGATGCCGAGCAGTGGATCTCTTTCACCCGGCAAAACCCGCAGACGCATTTCGCAATAGAGGTCCATGGAGAGGCTGTCGGCGGCATCGGGCTTGAGTTAGGAAACGACATCGAACATCGGTCGGCGGAGATCGGTTACTGGCTCAGAGAAGACTTCTGGGGTAGGGGTATCGTCACGGCCGCCGTAACAGACCTGACAAGATACGGATTCGAAACGTTCGACCTCACGCGCATCTTCGCTGTTCCATTTCGCGAGCAGTTCCGCCTCGATACGCGTTCTGGAGAAATGCGGCTACGTCCGGGAAGGGATCATGCGCCGGAATGCGACTAAAGAAGGCGAAGTGCTCGACCAGATCCTCTACGCCCTGACGGATCAAGACCCGGTGCGTCCATCGTCCGTAATCTGACCCGGCGGTCCGGGGGGTCGCAGACGAGTTATTTCGACAGAGCTGGTCGTCTGCGGGTTAAGCTGCTTGAATTTCTCCCTCGGAGATCAGGCTCTTCAGGGTGGCGACACTCTCTGGACAGAGCTTGTCTTCGCTCTCTTTGTCCAGGATGGTGAGAGCTTTCTCCAGCGGCATGCCAGGCCTGTAGGGGCGGTCCTGGGTAAGGGCGTCGAAGATGTCGGCGACGGTGAGGATTCGGGTGGGGAGGTCGAGATCCTCGGTGGTCAGGCCACGGGGATATCCGGAGCCGTCTAGTTTCTCGTGGTGGTTGGCGCAACGCTCCACTATGTTTCTAAAAGGGGCCACACGACAAAGGATGTCGCGGCTCAGCTCAGGATGCTCTTTGACCTTGTCAAATTCCTCCCCGGTGAGGGCGCCGGGCTTATCCAGAATGCGGCTCGAAACTCCGAGCTTACCTATGTCGTGGAGCAGGCCGGCGCGCATCTGGTCTCGTAGTTCTTCGCCTTCTATTCCCATGCGGCGGCTCATAGCCACGGCCACGTTTGCGACACCCTCAGAATGTTCGTAGGTGAACGGGGATTTGGCGTCTATGATCTGGGAGAAGGCGCGGGCCACGAGATCCAGGCGCTCGGGAGTTGCGAGCAGGGTTCGGTCCTCCGGCCCCATGCTGGAGAGGGAACGTGTGACGTCAGAGCTATCCAGTTGCTCCCAAACGTTGTCTTTTCGGACTTCGTCTAGAAAAACGTCTACTAAATTCGGGTCGAACCATGTGTTGCGGCGAGCCTTTATCACCGCTTCGGCACGGTCTGGTCCGTGTTTCGAATAGAAGACCTCGGCCGTCTGGGCCAGGTCGCAGATCCGGGCCAGGAGAGGTATATCTTGGCCCTTGAGGCCGTCGGGATGACCGGCGCCGTCCCAATGCTCATCCAGGTTACGAACCGCCTGGGCCGTATCCTCGGGAAAGCCTATCTGGCGTGTGATCTCCGCCCCCCGCTCGCACCGGATCTGGATTAGTTGGCGACTCGCTTTCTGTCCTTGGGCGCCAAAGATCAAAGACCTCCGGGTCTTCTTCCACAAGCTGCCCCGGGGGTTGACGGCGCGGGCCGCATACAGAAGCGCGTGTGGCAGACTGGTCCAGTTGACCGTCTTGACCTTTCTCTTGACCTCGAAATCGTTGGCCTCGAACAGCGTTGACATTCTGGAAGCATTGCTCGAACAACCAGCGTCTTTTAAGAGCAGGGCGTAGAAAAGCGCCGAACGCTGCTCTTCATCCAGCCCGATCCTCTCGCCAATGGCCATTCCGATGTAGCCCGAACGGACTATGTGTCCCTCCGGCTGACCCTCCACGATGTTCAGGGCGAAAGAGAGTGCCGACAATACCTCGGAGAACCTGAACGTTTCTCTATCCAGTTTGTACTTCGATCCTTCTATCAAAGTTTCCTCCCGGACGGCGGGCATAGTGCTGTGTATCTATTGTCGGCCATCCGGAGCAATACTTTAATAGACCGGTACGCGAACTGGCGGCTGCGCACCCTAGCAAGTTCCTTGAACCGCAGGGATTGAATTCTTGCCCTACCTGTCCAGGGTTACGGTCGCCACCGGCTGGTTCAAAAATCTGTCTCGTTTACGCCAGGCTACTTGCCATCGACCTCCGTCTCGACATCCTCCCCGAGGAAGCACAGGTAGCCTTCGACCTTCTCCGCTTCGGGCAGGGGCTCCGGGTAGAAGAAAGCTATATCCTCGGTGGTCTTACCGTTTACTTCTACCGACCGGTAAGAGGCGGTTCCCTTGTACGGACATTTGGTTTGGGCGTCGCTCTCCTTGAGCAACTCCGTTTTGACGTCTTCCGGCGGGATGTAGTAGCGCGGAGGCAGGCCGGTTTCGAAAAGGATCCGGGGCCGGCCGGTCTCCGCCACGGTTTCGTCGCCTATGACGACCTTTACGTGCCGGGAGCTCTCCCGAACGTCTACCCGATGGAAGGATCCCGGGGATGGACGGTTATCTCTTCGTTCTCCTCCATCCACCGGTCCATGGCGTCGAAGTAGATGGAGACGTAACCTGAGAGCCACGGTGACTGCTCCAGCGGTTCCGGGTATCCCCAAACGGCATTCTCGGCCTCCCGGTCTCCGGCCTTCACCGACCAATAGGCCGCATCGCCCTTGAATGGGCAGTGGGTCGTGTGATCCGTCTTCTCCAGAATCTTCCAATTTACGTCTTCTTCGGGGAAATAGTAGAGTGGCAGATGCCCGGTCTCGTGGAGCATCTTGGCCCTCTCGCTGTCGGCGACTACCTCGCCATTCAACGTTGCCCGGACTCGTCTTGGGAAGTCCTCGAAGTACAGGGTGTGGGCCTGTAGTACATTCGTGTCGAAGTTGAACTGGCCCTTACTCTTCGTGCCGAATGGTCCGCTTCCCACGGTGAGCGCCATCTCGTCTCCTTCTTCGGGGTCTTTAGCCTTCTAGTTTTACCAGAGGTTGTCCTATGCCTGGTGCTCGTCGTCGTCTTTCTCGGAGCTATCGATGCCGTCGCCATCCCATTTCCGACGCGGTAGGTAGATGAGGAAGACCCAAGAGATTATCGCCAAGATCCCGACGGCACCGGCGGCGAGCAACTGCCACAGCTCCCCGATCAAGCGCTTCCGTCCAGGGCGCCGAGCCGGTCGAGGGCCAGCATAGCGGCGGCTACGCCACTAGAGCTCACGATCCCACCGGAGTACACGAGCTGCGGTAACTCTGCGAGCGGAACCTCTACCAACTCCAATCTTTCGAACTCGTCCGGATCCTGGTCGGAGTTCCGCTCCACGCCGCGGGCGAGAAAGAGGTGGGCCCAGTTGTCCTTGAGGCTCGGTGAAGAGGCGAGGGCGCCCAGCTCCTCCCACTCACCGCCGGAAAACCCAGTCTCTTCGGAAAGCTCCCGACGGGCGGCGGCTTCCGGATCCTCGCCGGGCTCGACGAGTCCCGCCGGAAGTCCCAATTCCATCTTCTCTAGCGGTGGCCGATACTGGCGCACCAGCACCACGTTTCCATTTTTTGTTACCGGAAAGACGATGGCGGCGTCCGGGCGTTCGATGACATAGTAGGGATCTTTTACCGCGCCGTCGGGCAGGAGGAGCTTGTCGGAGCGCACGGTGAAGTATGGGTTTTCCAAGAGCCGTTCGCTGCTGATGCGCTCCCAGTTCTCATCCTTGGGTACCTCAGCCAACGCCGGCCTCATCCACGGTATCTCGCGGCGCGTCCCCGGCCACGATTTTGGGCAGGTCTTTGGTAAAGGCGCTGCGGGCCATTATGCGGCCACAGCCGGCTTCTTTTGCGGCGACGGCCAGATCTTTCTGGACGTGGGAAAGAAAGCCTACGGTCGGAACTTCTCGTGTCGTCTCGTTGGACTTTACTGTTTCCAGCAACTCCAACGGCTCGAAGTGCGTTGAGTTGAGGTCCAGGATCAGGAGGTCCGGCGGCGATTCTTCTAGTGCGGCGAGCAACTTCCGCGGGCTGCGGGGGAACTTCGCCTCGACGTCCAGCTCTTTGGCGGTCTCCAGGATCTTGCTCTTGAACAACAGGTCTTCTACGGCGGCGAGTACAAAACGGGCCAAGTAGTCCTCCGATGGTTTTCGAAGTGCCTTTCAAGGTATAGCTCACACATTCTACTCTTTGGGGGGTGCGGTATCCTAAATGCGTGTCCAAATGGTCGAAAAACCTCGGCGCGGGCTGGAAGCGACTGCGGTACGCGCTGTCCCACTTCGCACCGTTTCTAAAGCCCCGTCGTAACGGGTTGCTACTGGCGCTGGCGGTGTTGCTCGTGGAAACGGTCACCAGCCTCGCCCAGCCGTGGCCGCTGGCCCTGGCTATAGACTACGTGTTCCGCGGGAACGAGTTGCCGACTTTCGCGCCGGACCTTCTAACAGACGATGCTATTATGCTGGCGGGGATAGCGTTCCTGATAGTCGTGATCTTCACTCTAACCCGGAGCGTTGCCGCGTTTCGCCGGTACCTACTTCAAAAGCTCGGCCAGCAGACGGTTTTCGACATGCGGCGTTCGTTGTATGCGAAGGTCCACGATCTGGGTCTCGACTACCATGGCGGCCGGCGAACGGGCGACACGATCACTCGGGTCACCAGCGACGTAAAAGAGGTGCGGACGCTGCTAGTGGACTCGGTAGTGGAGGTATTTTCGTCCGCCCTGATCCTGCTGGGAATGCTTGTCGTGATGTTCTGGCTCAACTGGCAGCTCACCCTGCTCGCGCTCATTACGGTTCCGTTCCTGTTTCTCGCCGTCAGCCGCTACCGGCAGGCCCTGATCGAACGTATGCGGGTCGTCAGGACCAAAGAAGGAGCCATAACCAGCGTCGTTCAGGAATCCATAACCGGCATCCGGGCGGTCAAAATCTTCGGCCGCGAACAGGAGGAGATGGACCGCTTTCAACGGGAGAGCGAAGACTCGCTGAACGCCAGCGTGGACTCCTCCCTAATCGAAGCGAAGTTCAGCACCGTACTCGGCATCGTGGGTGGTATTGGTACGGCCCTCGTCGTCTACTTCGGGGCGCGACAGGTGCTTGCCGGAACCCTCTCCATAGGCCAGCTAACGGTATTCGTCGCTTACCTGGGCCTCTTCCTCTCACCTTTGTGGGCGCTCACCCGACAGGCGAACCAGATCGGTAAATCCCTCGTCTCCGGCGAACGTATTATCGAATTGTTAGAGGCGGAACCTTCCGTAAAAGAATCTCCCGACGCTGTACCCGCGCCCGTCTTCGAGGGCAGCGTCGCCTTTGACAGCGTCTATTTCGCCTATGAGGACGAGGCTGGAGACGTGCTGCACGGCGTAGACTTCGACGTTCCCGCAGGGAGCCGGGTTGCGCTCGTCGGTGTGAGCGGCGCCGGAAAGACCACCGTCACCAGCTTGCTGGCCCGGCTCTACGATCCCTCGCGGGGACGCGTTCTCGTGGACGGGCGCAATACAAAAGACTTCACCCTCAAATCCCTGAGGGACCAGGTGACGTTCGTGCCGCAGGAGCCGATGCTTTTCCGGGCGACGGTGTCGGAGAACATTGCCTACGGAAAGCCGGACGCTGGCCGACTCGACATCGAACGGGCCGCCGGGCTCGCCGGGGCGGACGAGTTTATCCGGCAAATGCCGGAGGGATACGAGACGCTGCTCTCCGAAAGGGGCGAAAGTCTCTCCGGCGGACAGCGGCAGAGGATCTCCATAGCCCGGGCGATGCTTCGGGAGAGCCCCATCCTGATCCTGGACGAACCCCAATCCGGTCTCGATGCCGAAGCCGCCGCAGCGGTGGAAGAGAACTGGCGGACCCTAACCGGCGGTAGGACCACTTTCCTCATCGCCCACGAACTGCGGCTGGTCCGGGACGTAGACCTTATCCTCGTCCTCGACGAGGGTCGCGTCGCCGAGAGCGGCACGCATGAAGAGCTTCTAGCAGTAGAAGGACTCTACGCCCGGCTACACGCGCTCCAAGAAGAAAGTTACTCTGGTGCCGACAACAGTCTCTCACGGCGGATGGAGGCTAGATGAGAGAACTGTTGATAATAACTATCGTGCTGACCCTGGTAGTTGTCGCTATCTACATCTTCTTTGCACAGTAGATCGAGCGCGGTCTCTTAGTTTAGAAATTCTTCCTTCGTAGGAACATAGGTCGGCATAGAGCGAAGCGGTAAGCCCTCTGTCAAACCGGGGGCTTAACACTAACGCACACCGCTGGCAGACCGCGCTTGCTCCGGAGAGAGCTGCCCTCGACGAAGAGGTGTTTTGTCGTCGGAGCGCCTCGCGTGCTGGAGAATCAGGCTGTGGGTTTGAGTAACTGCAAAAGCTTACTCTTCGGTTTTTTTCTCCAAACCTTCTTGATCGGACTCTTCCTCGTGCTGGCGTACGATGACCTGGGCAACGCGGGGGCCGTCGGTTTCCTCTACTAGAAGGACGTGGCCGTCTACGCGAACTTCGTCGCCTTCATCCGGTGGTCGGCCCAGGAGTCCCAGAACCAGACCGCCAATAGTTTCGAAGTCTTCGCTCTCGAACTCGGTGTCCAAGGAGTTATTGACGACCTGGATGGGGAGCCGTCCGTCTACAATGTAGCCGCCGTCGTCCAGTTCTCGCACCGTCGGTTCCTCCTCGTCGAACTCGTCCCGGATCTCACCGACTATCTCCTCGACGATGTCCTCGATGGTAAAGAGGCCCTCGAAGGAACCCCACTCGTCGATGACTATTGCCATCTGGATCTCTTGTTTTTGGAAGTCTTCCAGAATGTCGTCTATGAGGCGATTCTCCGGCACCGTCAGGACATCCCGCATGATGTCGCGGGCAGCTATGTCGGACTGTAGGCTGTCTTTTTCATTGATCGTTCTCAAGAGGTCTTTTACGTGAACCGCCCCGATTATGCGATCGTGCTCCTCGTCCTCGAAGATGGGGTACCGGGTATAGTTCCCGGCCGCCATGACCGAGATGAGATGGCCCAGATCTGCGCTCGCCGGAAGTGAGATCACATCGGGACGGGGCACCATGATCTCCCGGGCCGGCTTGTCGTCGAGCTCGAAGACGCCCCCGATCATGTCCGCCTCATCTTTCTCTACCACGCCGCTACGGCTCGACTGGGCCAAGAGCGACCGGATCTCCTCTTCCGAGTGCGTCTCGTCGGTCTCCGAAGCCGGCCGGTAACCGAGCATCCTGGTAAACAGGTTCGCCGTGCCGTTGAATACGGTTGTGAAGGGCAGCAGCAAGTAGTAGAAGAAGTTCATGAACGGCGCTATGAAAAGAGACGTACTCTCCGGACTCTGGATGGCGACGGTCTTGGGCGCAAGCTCACCGAAAACTACATGAAAGAAAGACACAATCGTAAAGCTCACGACCAGCGCCGACAGATGCAGTATGTTATCCGGTACCCCGAACGTATCGAACAGCGGCTCGATGAGACTCGCCACCGCCGGCTCGCCGATCCAGCCGAGTCCCAGGGAGGAGATCGTGATCCCCAACTGGCAGACGGCCAGGTAAGCGTCCAGCTTATCGGTGGCGTTCTTGACCAGCCCCGCGGTGGACCGTTCCTCTTCGACGAGTTTCTCTACCTGGGTGGCCCGGATTTTCACGAGGGAGAACTCCGCCGCGACGAACAAACCGTTCAGAACCACCAGAAACAACGCTGCCAGAATTCGCAGGCCGGGTACTAATATTGCTTCCAGAACAACTCCTTAGAGATTACAAAAAGGCCGCGCCTCAAGAGCAGAGGCGCGCTGGTACTCGATGTTTCGCTGAGTTCCATATCAATAGGACGTAAATATACCATCCCGAGTGTTCCCGCAAACCTCCGGTAACGCTAATACAATAACCGCTTGTCCAGTACGTTGACTAGATACTCCCCCGCTAGATACCGCTGCAGGTTCTCGCAAAACAGATCCGTCTGACTTTCGTTTATAAGCTCCGGCACCATATCCGTCGAGTGCGGGCTGACGATAACGTTCTCCAACTCCCACAACGGGCTCTCCTCCGGCAGCGGTTCCGTCTCGAACACGTCCAACGCCGCCCCTGATAGGTGGCCTTCTCTTAGCGCCTCGATCAATGCCGACTCATCCACCGTGCTCCCGCGCCCGATGTTGACGAAGTACGCACCGGATTTCATCGTCCGGACAGACTCCGCGCTTATGAGATGGTGCGTCTCCGGCGTGCCCGGCAGCGCCGCCACGACGTAGTCTGCCTCTCCCAAAACGTCGCGCAAATCTTCGTTTCTGTAAAGTTCGTCGGCGTAGTTCCAGGCTGCATCGTCCTCGCGCACCGTCCGCTTCACCCCTACTATACGCATTCCGAAAGACCGCGCCCGGACGGCCACCTCACGCCCGATATTCCCCAGCCCGACTATACAAAGCGTCTTTTCTTCCAGCGTCCCCACGGATGTCTGGTTCCAGGCTTTCTCTCGTTTTTCACGTTGCAAGCGACCAAGATCTTTGGCGTGCTGGAGAAGGGCCATCACCGCGAACTCGGCGAGTGCCCGGAAAACACGCCGCTTGCTGTAGTCACCAGGACGTCGGTGTCTTGCAGCCCGGCTTTCCGTGCCACTTCACCGGCCCCGGCCATGCTTCCTTGCACCCAGCGCAGGTTCGGGGCGACCTTGATCAGGTCTCTTATGTGCTTTCGCGGAAAATCGTAGAGGACTTCGGCCTTGGCGAGCATTTCCCTGAACTCCTCGTCTTCTACCGATGTGCGGTTCCAATCTACGGGACCGATGTGGTCGCCCGGCCAACGCGGTGGCGGAATCAGGTCTTCTCTATAGAGAATTCGAAGACTATCGTCTACCTCCCGGATGCGCTGAATGTACTCTTCCTCGAAAAAACTCGCTATTACCACTGTTGTCAAAGTGCCTCCCTCCAGCCGATAACCGAAATGCTACCCTAAACAGCATGGACGAGAAGATAGACGCGCTAGATAGCGAGGGAAGAAAGACCGGAGAGGTCATCTGGAAGAGCGAGGCTCATCGCCAGGGTATCTGGCACGGATGCTTTCATTGCTGGGTTACGGGTATGGACGCCACCAGCGAGCCGTATCTGCTCGTACAGCGCCGCGCGGCGGGAAAGAGCACCTGGCCGGGCAAACTGGACGTCACTGCCGCCGGCCACCTCGCCGCCGGAGAAGATACCCTGGATGGTCTGCGAGAGTTGGAAGAAGAACTTGGCCTGAGCCCGGACCCCGATAGACTGGTTCCACTGGGAACCCGCCGTGTAGAGCAGGATATATCCCAGGGCTGCGACCGGGAGTTTCACGATGTTTTTCTGCTTTATGACGAGACTCATCCAGGGGATCTAAACCTTCAGGAAGAAGAGGTAGAGTCTGTCCTGCGCTTGAATCTTGGCGAGGTCAAGCGGCTAAACGCCGGAGAAACTATCGAGGTCCGGGAATTTAGAAAATCCGAAGCAGTGCCCAGCAAAATATCTATGAAAGATTTCGTCCCGAACGAGGACGATTACCTCGCGAAAATGTCCCGAGCTGCCCGACAGTTACACGCTGGAGAGACACCAAGTAACCTGGAATAGTTCTATAAATTCCTACACTTGTCGGACGGCCAGGTCCGCCCGCCAACCGGCCGATCGGAGATCTCTCGACAGGTGGCCAGTGTTTGGGATCTCAGGCGAAACTTCCGCTTCGACCATTGCGTTCAGTGCCTTGACGGTTCCGGAAGCGAGATGCACGACGGCTACTGCCTGGGGCCTGTGTTCTTTCGAAAACTGATAGACGTTGCAGGCTGCAAGGTTCGCCAGGTCCGCGCACCGGAGCGCCGCTTCAGCCAGGAGGTCTGTAGTTTCTACGCCTTCCGCATTCGTATGAGATAGGTTGTCGAAGTAGTCTTTCAGATCTTCCGCGAGGTCTCGCACGACCTCTAGTTGTAGTGAATCACTGGAACCTAGTGCCGATATGCATGCGCCCTTCAGGAGACTTGCGGCGAGTGCTCCGGATCTCGTGACATACAGTGCACCATTGTCGGCAAGCTCACCCACGATTTAGCTGGCCTCTATGTTCCGGTAGCGGGCCACTACGAACATGAAGACCCCGTAGGTTACGAGTCCGGCGGCGACGAGACCAAGTAGGTAAGGGCCGGCGGGTTGCTGGACAAGCGTCTTCAGGGCTCCACCGAGGCCGCGGGTCTCCTTCGGGTCAGACTCCCAGGCGGCCAATAGTACGAAAGCTCCGGCTACGAGGATGACGATGGCCCGGGCGACGGTGCCGACTCGGCCGGTGAGCATGGCCCAACGGGCGGCCTCGCTCATGTGATAATAATTCATGTCGTTCTTAAACTTGGCGGTGGCGCCCGCGTAGAACTGGTAGAGGCCTACCGAGATCACCCCCAGACCAATTAGGCCTACTAATATCTGGCCGAGCGGAGGCTGGTAAGACATTACCCAGGCCGTCCACTGGTCGAGGGTGGTGCTTTGTCCCTCCGGGCCGTAGAGTTCCTCCATAGCACTGAATGCTAGACCGAGGTGGATCAGGGCGCTACCCACGTAGGCGACGCGGCGCACGATTCCCTGAACATCCGAACCTTTCTCGTCCGGGTCCATAATGCCCTGAACGAGCTTCCACAGCGCGTACCCGACGAGCCCGACTGCCAGCAGGATCAGCAACGCTTTGCCTAAGAATTGAGACCCGATGCTTTCGAAAGCTCCACCCGCGCCGGTCGTCTTACCGCCCGTCCCCAGCGCGACCTGGGCGGCCAGCACGCCGATGGCCGCATAGACCGTCCCCTTGGCAACGTAGCCGATACGGGCGATCCAGTCGACCCACGGTTCTGCTTTGTCCGCCGCCTTCTCGGCATGCTGGCGGGCCATCTCGTACTTGTCTGTTTGCGCCACGTTCGGATTCCTCTCGGGCTCGGAATTCAGTCCACACTCTACACTGCGGCGAAGATGACTGTAACCTCGTCGGTGACTCCTATAACGGGGTTTACCGCGGAGGAGTGGGCAAAGCGCCGGGTGGCGCGGTATATTCCGGTTGTAGTAGCTCTTGTCAAAGCAACCGGAGGTGTTTTCGTGAGGATCGCGCTGGCCCAGATCAACACGACCGTCGGCGACGTGTGGGGCAACGTCGAAAAAGCGACGGAATCCCTTGAGGAAGCCGTGGACTCCGGAGCCGGGCTCGTGGCTTTCCCCGAGTTGACCATCACCGGCTACCCGCCGGAAGATCTTCTCCTGCGTCCGAGCTTTATACAAGAGAACCTGGAAGCGCTCGACGAGTTCGCCAAACAAGTCCCCGAGGGCGTGGTCGCCGCCATAGGCTTCGTAGACCTCGAAGCGGATCTCTACAACTCCTGCGCCATCGTCTCCGGTGGTGAGGTGCTGCACCGCTATCACAAACGCTACCTGCCAAACTACGGCGTCTTTGACGAGAACCGGTACTTCCATAAAGGCTCCGGGGCACCGGTAGCCAAGCTCGACGGGGCGCTCTTAGGCGTGAGCGTCTGCGAGGACATCTGGTACCCGGGCGGCCCGGCCCGCGAGCAGGCGGTGGGTGGCGCGGGGCTGCTGCTGAACGTCTCCGCATCTCCTTACCACCGGCGCAAGGGAACCTTCCGGGAGCGGATGCTGGGCGTCCGGGCTTCGGACTACGGCTGCTACGTTCTCTTCTGCAACCTGGTCGGCGGCCAGGACGAGTTGGTCTTCGACGGCCACTCCGTAGTCTTCGACCCGGAGGGCGAGCTCGTCGCCCGCGCCCGGCAATTCGAGGAGGACATGCTCTGCGTAGACCTCCACCCCGAAGAGGCCCTCATCCGGCGGCTCCACGATCCCCGGCTTCGTAAGGACGATACTGAGCAGCAGCCGCAACTCGTTGAGATACCGGGTGACGGGTTAGTCGAGCCGGAAAAAAGTGTCGAGCCCCGCGTCGAGCCGCAACTCTCCGAAGAAGGAGAAGTCCTGGAAGCACTGACGCTGGGTTTGAAGGACTACTTCGGGAAGAATGGCTTTTCGCGGACGGTGCTCGGCCTCTCCGGGGGCATAGACTCTTCGCTGGGAGCGGCGGTCGCAGCGAGAGCTCTAGGTCCTCAAAATGTAACCGGTGTCCTTATGCCGAGTCGATACACCTCCGACGCGAGCAACACCGACGCCGAAGCCCTCGCCAAGAACCTTGGCATAGACGTGCAGGTGGTCCCGATCGGCCCGGCTTTCGACGCCTACCTGGAGATGCTGAAGCCCCACTTCAAGGGGCTGCCGGAGAACGAGGCCGAGGAAAACTTGCAGGCCCGCATCCGGGGTAACATACTCATGGCGCTCTCGAACAAGTTCGGCTGGATCGTCCTCTCTACCGGAAACAAGAGCGAAATGAGCGTCGGCTATTCAACGCTATACGGTGACATGGCCGGCGGCTTCTCGGTAATAAAGGACGTGCCCAAGACACTCGTATACCGGGTCGCCCGGCACCTAAACGAAGTCGAAGGCCAGGAGGTAATTCCGCAGGAGGTGCTGGACAAAGAGCCTTCCGCCGAGTTACGGGACGACCAGCGCGACACCGATTCTTTGCCGCCCTACGATACTCTCGACCCCATCCTCGAAGCTTACATAGAAGAAGACAAGGGGTTGGTGGAAATATCTGCCGCCGGCTACGAGGAGGACGACGTACAGAACGCCATACAGTTGGTGGATCGGGCAGAATACAAGCGCCGCCAGGCCCCGACCGGGATCAAGATAACCAGCCGTGCCTTCGGCCGCGACCGCCGGATGCCGATAACCAACCGCCACAAAGAAAGCCCGAACGGCAAATCGAGCGACGACCGTTAGGTCATATCCCGTCTCCAGAAGAGTAGTGTCGAGATGAGAACGAACCCGACAGCGTAGGCCGCCAAAACCCAGACGGCCTGCTCCGGCTCCACGAGTGGCTGAAAGGGGCCCGCGAACTCCTCTGGAATTGGTGAGCCGAAGGAGTTCGAAAGGGCGAAAGTATTCTCTCCCGGCATAGCTTTGCGGATGGTTTCGAGCGTTTCGTTGTCGCTGTTCGGCCCGGCGAGGCCGGCGATCAGGTTTTCCACCGCTAGCACCCAGGCGAGCCCGAGCCCGATGGCGAGCGCGGTGCCCCTAAAGAGTGTAGCCAGCGCAAAGCCCAGCATCCCCCAAACTACGAAGATAAGCGAGGCGGCACCCAGGCCCTTCGCGAAGGTGGATAGTGTAGGCCACTCCACCGATGCTTCTTCCAGCCGCGCTATGATGAAGCTACACAATGCTGCGGCTGCGAAGCCTACCAGTACAATAACCAGGATCACAACCGCAAACACCAGCAGTTTTCCGAAGAGTGTACCGAGCCTGCCGGAACGCTGGGTGAGCGCCGTTTTGAGCGTTCCCCATCCGTACTCACTACCGGCTACCAGGGCACCGAGTATCAGCGCCAGCGCCCCCCCGATGCTGAAGATTCCGCCACTAAACATGTTCGCCACCAGATTCTCCGGATACAGGCTTTCGAGAAACGCCTCGTTGTAGGCTTCCTGTCCAGCCTGCATCTGTTCTTCGACTTCCGGTGGGACCTCCTCTACAGGTGGAGGATCTGGGGGCGGTATCGCTCCTTCTACGGTCGTCTCCGGGCCGGGTGGAGGAGCTTGAGCGCCGGTTTGCTCCACGGTCCCTTCGGAACTACCCCCGACCGCCGGGGCGTTCGCGAAAGCGTAAGAGGAGAAGTAGGCGAAACCTACTATGGCGATAAAGATAAGAATCAGAAGCCACGTCGCCGGGCGCTTGCGGAGTTTTAGAAACTCTGCTTTGAAGCTGGCTATCAAGCTACTTCTCCCCTTCCTCTTGAGTTTCCTGACTTTCGCTTTCTTCCTGCTCTTCTTGAGGCTCTCCGGTGAGTTGCAGGAATACGTCTTCCAGTGATTGTTCTGCGGGCCGTAGTTCGCTCACTCGCAGGCCGGCTTCTACGAGCTTGGCGTTGATCTCCGCCGCTTTCTCGGGATCTATGGTGAGCCGGAGCCTCCCGTCCGTCTGCTGCACTTCTTCGACCCCCGCAAGCCTCTCCGCTATTTGGGCCGCTTCTTCTACGGGTTCGGCCTTTACGAGTAGTCCAGCCGCGCCCCGTAGTTCTTCGACGGTTCCCTCGGCCACGAGCTTGCCCTCCTGGATCACCCCTACTCTGTCACAGATTTGCTCTACTTCCCCAAGCAGGTGGCTCGACAACAGGACCGTTCGTTCACCCCGCCCGAGTCCACGAATGAGGTCCCGCATGTCCGCCATGCCCTTCGGGTCGAGTCCGTTTGTCGGTTCGTCCAGTATCAGGAGATCCGGGTCTTTCAGTAGCGCCGCCGCGACCCCGAGCCGCTGCTTCATGCCCAAAGAGTATTTCCTGTACTTGTCCTTCGCCCTTTCTGAAAGCTCGACCTGATCCAAGACTTCCCCTATACGCGACTTCGACACGCCCGAGTAGCGGGCCATCACCCGCAAGTTGTCCCGGCCGGAGAGGTACGGATAAAAGGCCGGCGATTCTACCAACGCCCCCACTCGCGAGAGGCTCGACGGGGAACCGGGGTTCTCGTCCAGCACCCGGGCCTTGCCGGAGGACGGTTTGATCAGGCCCAAAAGCATCCGCAAAGTCGTTGTCTTACCGGCCCCGTTAGGCCCCAAAAAACCGTAAACTTCGCCACGCTTCACGGTGAGGTCCAGGTCTTTCACGGCGGTTATCTTCGAACCATAGCGTTTGGTCAGGCCGCTGGTCTCTACGAGGGTGGTTCGGTCGTTATTCTCCGACACGGGCGACATCCTTTCGTAGCTGCCGAAAAGTATTGTCTCTTAGATACGCGGGCTGTGTCTAATCCGTTTCACGGTATGCGAAACGTGTGTTGTCCAGCACGTTCTCAGGTACCATCCTGTTGGAAATATCGGAGTCCCCAACGGAGTGTCCGGTTTTTGTCTGGGTCAGTTTGAAGTTGCAACACTTCTGGTACAAGAAACGTCTAAAATGAGCGCCAACTACTATTGGAAATCGAAAGGAGATCAGAATGGTCAGCAGGACCGAAGACAATGCAATGCTGTTGCTGGGAGGTTTCTACGACCTTTCCGGGGGCAAGCCCAATGAACCCGTACCCCTCGGCGACTCACAGAGCACCGAAGCTGAGGCCGCGGCCCCGAAAGTCGGGATGGACCCGGAATCCCCCGACTGCGAGGTTGCGCTCCGGTATCTGGTCGAACAGGGTTACATAAAAGCCGACGACGAGCAGTCAGGTACTTACACCCTGAACGTTCCCGGCATTGATCGGATAAAGGAGATGCGCGACGAGGCGTGAGATCAGGTCGCGCTGCTGCTAGACCCGGTCTTGCGCCTCGTCGGCCCCGGCGGCCTTGGCGCAGTGGGCGCAACAGTAGAAAGAACCGTCCGCCTCGATGCCGTGACCCACAACCTTGACGCCGCAGTGCTCGCAGGTAGGCGCAAGGGCGTGGATGGCGCACTCGAAGCTGTCGAACGTGCGCGCCTCGCTTCCGGGTGTCGTTACCTGAAAAGCCTTGTCGTAGTCGTTGCCGCATACTTCACACTGGGCCATGTGTAGCTCCTTCCCTATATCTTTCAACTTACCGCATAGGTTCCCCACAACGTGAAATCGAAACCCGCTGGAGCGGGACACCGAACGCGAGAGGCTTGCGGCTCATGCAAAATTATCCTATAAAATTTCACACAAGCTTTCGATGAGAGGGGAGTTCTATGGAATGCCGGAACCTCGGTAAAGATGGGCTCAAGGTCTCGGAGATAGGCCTGGGATGCATGGGGATGAGCGAGTTCTACGGCACCACGGACGAGGATGAGTCGGTAGCTACTATCTATCGAGCTCGGCGTGACGTTTCTCGACACCGCGGACATGTACGGCCCGTGGACCAACGAGAAGCTCGTCGGGGAGGCGGTCTCCGACCGCCGGGATCTGGTAACCCTCGCCACCAAGTTCGGTAACGTGCGGGGCGAAGACGGTAGCTCCCAGGACGTGAACGGTAGTCTAGAATACGTCCGCAAGGCTTGCGACGCATCTTTGCAGAGGCTTGGCTTGGATCACATAGACCTCTACTACCAGCACCGGGTAGACCCGGATACCCCGATAGAAGAGACCATCGGCGCGATGTCCGAGTTGGTCGAGGTGGGGAAAGTGCGCTTTCTGGGGATGTCGGAAGCCGCACCGGAGACCATTCGCCGGGCGAACGAGGTGCACCGGATCAGCGCGCTACAGTCCGAGTATTCTCTGTTCAGCCGGGATGTAGAGAGAGAGATCCTACCGACGTGCCGCGAACTTGGTATCAGATTCGTGCCTTACAGTCCGCTAGGACGGGGTTTTCTGACCGGCCAAATCCGGAGCCCCGAAGACCTCGAAGAGGACGATGCCCGGCGGGTGCGTTTCCCACGCTTTCAAGAGGAGAACTTCCGGCAGAACATGGAACTCGTCGAAAAGGTAAAGGAGATCGCCGCAGAAAAAGACGCGACTCCTGGTCAGCTCGCCCTCGCGTGGCTGCTCGCCCAGGGTGAAGACATAGTTCCCATCCCCGGCACCAAACGTCGCCGTTACCTGGAAGACAACGCCGGTGCTACTGAGATAGAGCTAACGGATGATGACCTGGGCCGCATCGAAGAGGCGCTGCCCAAAGGCGCGGTTGCCGGCGGAAGGTATAACGAGGAGCAGATGCGGGCCGTGGACCGGTGATCCATCGTGGGGTCCTCCGCGTATACGTGCGGGATGGCATCATTGCATGATGTGAAAAGCAAACCAAAGATAAGGAGCAGTTATGGCTGAAGCGAAACGTCAGGCAGACGTGAAGTGGGAAGGAAACCTGCAGAATGGGTCGGGGAGTCTCGACCTGGCGAGCAGCGGTGCTTTGGAAGGAACCGGCGTCAGCTTCGCCACCCGCGCCGAAGACCCCGCCGGCCAG
Organism: Rubrobacteraceae bacterium; assembly: GCA_965214475.1. Classification (GTDB taxonomy): domain Bacteria; phylum Actinomycetota; class Rubrobacteria; order Rubrobacterales; family Rubrobacteraceae; genus SIRX01. Next base: position 2,792,289 of record OZ243953.1, read on the forward strand.
ACGAGCCCGGAGGAGCTCATCGCCGTCGCCCACGCTAGCTGCTACGCGATGGCGTTCTCCAACGTACTCGGTGAGGGTGGCAACGATCCCGAAGAGCTGAACGTAAGCGCTACCTGCACGCTCGACCTGGACAACCTCAAGATCTCCACCATCGAGTTGAACGTCCGCGGACGGGTCTCCGGCATGGACGAAAGCCAGTTCGAGGAGGCCGCCAAAGAGGCGGAGCAGATGTGCCCCGTCTCAAACGCCCTTCGCGGCAACGTCGAGATAGAGCTGAATACCTCACTAGAAGGCTAAAACATGGCCGACGTGGAGCACATCTCGGGCAAGGGAAGCGCCGTCCCCGTAAGCTGGTTCCCCGTCCCGGAAAAGGACGAACTGCCCGAGAACCTCCGCGGCCTCTTCAACAAGGCCCGGGAGACGGTCGGCTTCGTGCCCAACGTCTTCCGGGCCTACAGTTACCGTCCAGAGCGCTTGAGCGCCTGGTTCAACCACTACAGACAGCTCCACGAACCGACGGAGAACCTGGACGCGGCGGAGCGGGAGATGATCGCCGTAGCCGTCTCGATGGCGAACGGCTGCCTCTACTGCCTCGTCGCCCACGGCGCTGCCCTTCGCGCGGCCCTCGGAGATCCCATCCTGGCCGACCGCATCACGCTCGACTACCGGCGCGCCGGCCTCGACGAACGCCTCACCGCCATCCTCGACTACGCGACCAAGGTAACCGAGAATCCACTAGACTGCACCCCCGAAGACCTCATCCGCTTGCAGGAGTACGGTCTGACCGAAGAAGAAGTTTGGGATGTGGTCGAGATCTCCAGTATGTACAACTTCACAAACCGTATGTCGCTTGCGTGCGGCATGATCCCGAACGAGGAGTATCATGCGCTTGTGCGCTGACCTTCGAGAAATCTAGTCAGAGAGATCCGAATGGAATTCACACTCTACTATGATGGCATCTTGACTTCCAACGCCAAAGCCGTTTACAAACAGAAAATCCGCGAGCACTTCCACAATCAACTCAAGGAACTGTGGAACCAAGAGCCTCTTGTCGGCTTGGAACCCATGCTTTGTTCTCGTAAAAAATTTAATTTTGCTCCTCTAGTCCACTCACAGATGCGTCTCGTCGCCGAGATTGACATTGCGATGCTTCTACCTGGATCTCCAGGACAGATCATCAGGCGGGGCGGCGACATAGACAACAGGCTCAAAACTCTCTTAGATTCACTAACGATGCCAGACTACAACCAGACGCCAAATGAATCTCCCCACCAGGGTCAAGATCCCTTCTTCTGCTTGCTTGAAGACGACAAACTAATAACTGGTCTTGGAGTGAAGACTGATCGTCTTTTGAAGATGAGAGCCGAATCCGATGAGGTCAAGCTGCTGATAAGCGTCAAAACCAGGGCCGTCGTAGGAACGATTGCAAACCTGTCTCTCGGAACATGATTGCGATTAACGTCAAAGGCTATCTCTGGCATCAATGCGGCACAAAAGCAAAGACCTCTATATACTCCGTTGATCAAGGCTGAGACGGTGAGAAAGGAAAACAATGGCCGATGTGGCTTATACATCAAGAGTAAAGGTCGAGCCGGTGGAGGGTAAGATCCGGCGCGCCGAGATCCCCGCCGAGGACGAGGCGATCCTGTTCGGGGTCCACAGCGAAGTTGCCGAGCATTATGGTGTTTCCCCAGACGAGGAGGAGCCGCACGCCACGACCCTCGACTACCTGGTTGCCGCGGCGGGTGGTTGACTGCTCGGGACCTTTGGAGGCGCGCTGGGAGCGCGTCAAGTGGCTTTCGAAGACCTCTCGGCCGACACAATCGGGGAGATAGAGAAGGACGGTAAGGTGCTGGTGGTCAAGAGGATTAAACAGGTCTTTCACCTCACCGCCAGCGAAGACGACCGCGAGACCATCGAACGGGTGCTCGGTGTCTACGCTGACTCTTGCCCGGTGGCCCGGTCCATCATGCCCGCTATCGAGGTAACAAGCGAGTTGGAGCTAAATACCGCCTGAGCCGGACTAAAAATCACTTAAATGGGTGACGGGCCCGGCGCTCCCGGGCCGGCGAGTGCTGTTCCACGTGCGGCGGCAGAACCTGTTGACTTCCGACAGCCAACCACTACAGAGTAGCCGGCTGTCGGAAAACTGGCAGTAGCGCAGGGCGGGTTAGCCGGGGATGTAGTCGAACTTGTCCGGGTTCGGGCCGGTGCGACCGTCTTCGCCTTGGTCGAGCGCAGTGATGGCGTCCATATCGTCAGATTCCAGTTCGAAGTCGAATAGTTCGAAGTTCTCCTGCATACGTGAGGGTGTCACTGACTTGGGGAACACGATGTCGCCGCGCTGAATGTGCCACCGCAACACGACTTGCGCCACAGTCTTGCCGACCTTCTCGGCGATCTGGGAGATAGTGTCGTCGTCGAGTACGTTGCCCTGTGCGATCGGGGACCACGCCTCGGTGGCGATTCCGTGCTCCTGGCCGTATTCGCGAACCTCGTCGTTGGTGAAGTAGGGGTGAACCTCGATCTGGTTTACTGCCGGGACCGTGTCGGTCTCCGAAGCGAGCTTTTTTAGATGCTCGGGCTGGAAGTTCGACACGCCGATGGAGCGGGCGTGGCCATCTTTGTGGAACTCTTCCATCGTCTGCCAGGTGGATACATAGTTGCCGTCGTAGCGGGTGGGCAGCGGCCAGTGAATGAGAAAAAGGTCTACGTAGTCCAGGCCGAGATCGGAGAGCGTCTTATCAAATGAGTTCTGCGCATCGTCGGGGTCGTGGTTGCTGTTGTTGAGCTTGCTGGTAACGAAAATGTCACCACGGTCCAACCCGGAGTTGCGGATTGCTTCGCCGACTTCCTTCTCGTTGCCGTACATCTGCGCGGTGTCAATGTGCCGGTAGCCGATCTTCAGGGCCTCGCTAACCGCCTCTGCCGTATCCTCCGGCTCTATCTGGAAGGTCCCGAAACCGAGCTGCGGGATATTATTGCCGTCGTTGAGGGTTATACCTGAAACTTCACTCACGCTCGTCCAACTCCTTTGGTTGTCATCGCTCTTCGGTCCAGTAACGGCATGAAAATACCACAGATAGCCTACTACCAAACTGGCACGTATGTGGCTGACACTCGGAAATAAAAGGAACTTGACCGTGGAAGTGATGAAAATGCCGAAACCCGGGACACGCTACAGAAGTCGCGGACGGCATGGTTGAGGCGGCTAGCTTGGCGACGCTTTGTAGCTACACTCTCCAAACAGTTCTATCCTGGCGACGAACCACCCCGTTTAGGGCTTACGATAAGAGGGGGTTCGTCCACTCTGCGAGGAGACTTTCTCTAGACTCGACGGACCGGACAGCCTCGATTAGGCATTCCATAAAGGGTTCTTTTCTCAAACTCACCAGGCCAACCATTCTCTTGTAGACAAACTCCGGTAGCGGATCCAGGGACACGAACTCGATGTCGGTATAGGGACTCAGGAGAATACTGATGAGCTCACCGGCTGCGGTTTCCCTAAGTTGCCACTCGGCCCCGGGCGAACCGAGCGAGAGGAACATGTTGGCCTCTTCCTCGAAGCAAAAGACCGGCAGCGTCTTTTCCGACTCTTCACCGTCGAGATCCAGGGTGAGAACTTCCTCCTGCCCCGCACCTTTTTTAGCGATCAACCAAAAAACGGCGGGTCGGCGGCAATGCTGGACGTTCGTTCTGCCAGTCATGGGTACTTTCTCCCTTCCGCAATGTCTATGCGTAGTGTGGAGGAGAGAAATCAGAAGATACTGAATCGTGCCCTCCAATGGCAAGTGCCACAAATGCTTTATAACCTATCTTCTCTACTACAGAAACCCCTAAAAGCCGGGGTGGACCGAAGTTGTGTCAAAATGTGTAGTCTCCGGAGTGTGGAGACGCGGTTGCAAAATGAGATGCAAAATGAAGGCATTCGGGTATAGTGGGTTGGGAGTTACGGAGTTTATTGAGGGCTTCTTGCTGGTGCGAAGATAATATCTACGCTACCCGCTAAGAAAGCGAGAGAACGGTAAGGTGCGGGTAAGGTTCCACGCCCGGCCAAGAACCGGAAGGGATCGGAAGGGGTAAATGGAGCAGTCTCCGACAAGAGTGCTACTGGCCGATGACCACACCATGTTCCGGGAGGGGCTGGCGGGGCTTCTGGCATCTTACGGGGGACTGGAGGTAGTCGCCGAGGTTCCGAACGACGAGCAAGCGGTGGAGGTTGCCCGACACCACAAGCCCGACGTGGTGATCATGCAGGTGCAGACGCCCTTTGAGCGGTCCATGGAATCTCTGGCCCAAATGCGACGGATAACGCCCCAGCCGAAGGTGATCATTGTAACCATGTTCGAAGACCCCGGCGCCATGCGCGACCTGCTCAGGATGGGGGCGAGTGCCTACGTGCTAAAAAGCACCTCGTCCCGGCATCTGATCGGCGCGGTGCGGGCCGCCGTCTTTGATCCGCAAGCGGAGAACGTAATAGTCGGTATGCCCCGCGAGGCACTCGAAAAATCGGAGGAGAATACTGAGAGCGTCCTCACCGCCCGCCAGCTAGAGATCGTGCTGCTGGCCTCCCGGGGCTTGAGCAACTATCAAATAGCCACCAACATCCACTTGGCCGAAGGAACCGTAAAGCGCCACCTGGCAGACGCCTACAAAAAGATGAACGTCCGCTCCCGGGGCGAAGCCGCAAGAAAGGCTCTGAGGGAAGAGTGGATCACCATCTCCGACGTTACCCAAGACGACGAAGAGGAAGATTTGAAAGAGGATGAGTCGGACGAAGAGGAAGAAGGTTCAGGGTAGAGCACCCAGCAGTGCTGTAGGCATCGCCCTACCGAAGGCAGGTTGCTTCGCCTTGCCGAAGCCGGACTACGCCGGGATCATCTTCTCCACTTCCTCCACGAGCGCCAACAGGTCATCCATGCCGATATCCCTGATCTGACGAACCTCACCATCCAGGTGAATCTTTGCGTCCATGCCGTCGCTGTAGAGGATCTCGACCCAGCAAAGAAGTTTTTCCCCAACCAACGGCAACAAGTTGGCCTCATCGGTGTCGTTCCGCACCAACAGGTGCGGCCCGAAGCTCTCCAGCTCCCCATCCGGAGACTCCAAAGGATACAGTAGCACCTCAGCCTCGGGACGGTATCTCTGCAAAGCGAGTGCTAAAGCCTCCCGATACATCTGCGGCTGCACAGTAACCAAAATGCGCACGATTCGTAGGCTCCTCACTCGTGGAAAACCAATACATACTGGCGTGCGTAGAAATCACCCACAAATAGTTTCTCGAAACCCCTGTCTGAGATCTCCACCACAGTCTACACTTATCCAACCCCAACAAGTTCAGAACGGGCTAATTGTGCCAAAAAACACATTGTAGTGTGTAGACATGGGGATACTTCATAGTTACAATGTTTTGCTACACTGCACCTTCTGGAGCGCATTCCTACACACCTCGACACATTTTTGCTGAAAAAGGCCTGTGTTGCGTTCAAGAAGTCTTTTGTGAGGATATACATATGCACATATGTTCCGGTGCCCCTTCTCCTTCCCTTTTTAACCCACCCCAGGCGCCGGGGCATTCTTTTAGATTTGTGATACCCACAACAATAGGTTTGGTGGAAGTAGTGAGGCGCAAGGGGCCTGACCTTTCCTCATACGCTGACAGGGCGTGCCCTCCGGTACTCGGCTCCTACACACTTCGATACATTTTTATCGAAGATGGCTGAATCTATGTGTTGGATGTACCCAGGACGGGTACATGTACCGACGTAGCTTGACGGCGCTCAATCTTTTCCCTCCTACTGTTACCCCAGGGCGCCGGATCTCTTACGGGAGACCGGAGGTGGAGGTCGGGAGAAGAATACTATCCGGCAGGCACGGGAAGCAGAAAGTGACGTAGTGAAAATCGAGCAAAGGAGCACAGCAATGGCGAACACCGGAGAGCGCGACGACAGGTTCAAAGAGGTAGAGACCTTCGAGGGTTTCGAGGTCAAAGACCGCGACGGCGAGAAGATCGGCAAAGTAGACGACCTGTTCGTAGACGCGGGTAATGAACCCGAGTACATCGGCGTAAAGATGGGTTTTTTGGGCATGAACTCGACGCTCATCCCGATGGACATCTGCCGGGTGGACGAGTCGGACCAGGAGATCACGGTAGATACCGAGAAGAAGCACGCCACAGACGGCCCCTCGTTTGACGCCGACGATGAGATTAGCCGGGACTTCGAGCGGCAGGTCCGCGAGCACTACAGCCTCAATGGTCACGAGGGTTCCGAGGAACGGGGCGACTACGGTGCCTACTACTCCGACGATGACGACGACAGGGCCGAAGGTGTGAGGCACGACGGCGATGACGAGCTCACGGTACAGCGTACCGAGGAAGAGCTCCGGGCCGGTACGCGTGAGCGCGAAGCTGGCGGGGTAAATGTTCGCAAGCGAGTACGTACCGATAAAGAAAAGGTCACGGTCCCGAAGAAGCACGAGGAAATCTCTGTGGAGCGGGTACAGGTAGACGAGGGAAGCTCGAGCCCTGAAGCCGAGATCGGCGAGGAAGACGTAAGCATAACGGTCATGGAAGAAGAAGTCATTACCGATAAGAAGGCCGTGGTCAAGGAAGAGCTGCGGATCAAGAAGGACGTGGTCGAGAAAGAAGAAGTAATCGAGGAAGACGTTCGCAAGGAAGAGATAGAGGTAGACGACGAGACCGAGCGCCGCGACTAGGTAGGAGATTCGGCAGGAGCGAGTCTCCGGGGATGCGCCGCTTTCGTAGGGTGCATCCCCTTTGCTCTTGTCTTGCGGTACAGAGATTCCTAGAGACCAGAGAGGGCCAATTTGTCTGACGAGAAACGAGGCGACCTGCCCCCGGAGGGCGGCGACCCGGAAGAGTTGAGGGTGCAACGCTCCGAGGAGGAACTAGAGGTGGGCGTCCGGGAGCGCGAGGCCGGTTCCGTAAACGTCCGCAAGAACGTACGCACCGAGCGCGAAGAAGTGCGGGTTCCGAGAAGGCGCGAGGAGGTAGAAGTCGAGCGCATATCGGTAGAAGGTGAGTCCAGAGAAGTCCCGGAGGCCGAGATCGGCGAGGATGAGTTCGTCGTTCAGGTGTTTGAGGAAGAGGTCGTAGTCTCCAAGCGGGTCGTGCTCAAAGAGGAGATCCGGCTCCGCAAAAAGGTCGTCGAGGACGAGGAAGTCGTCGAGGTAGACCTTCGCAAGGAAGAGGTCGAGATAGAAGATCAGACAGAGCGCGGCGCCGGGCGTGAACCCTCGGGATAGAAGCCGGGCGTGAGAACGGACGGCATCTCTAAACAACCTGGGTAGCGTTCGAGACAAATATCAACCGAGAGGAGAAAAACGTGGGTAGAGGTGGAGAAAGAGATCCCGGTAAGCCGGTGGAGCCCGGCGAGGCCCGGGCCCATGGCAACGACCCGGACGCCGTCCGGATCGAAGGCGAGCGTGGGAGGGGCGGTGGCCGCTCAGAGGATCGTCGGCCGCTTGGCCCCGATATCGCCGCCGAAGGCCACCGGATGGAGACCAGCAGGAGAGAAAGCGGCGGTGTCCGGCGGGCCTCGGAGGACCGCCAAGGCCAAGACGAAAGTGGCGGCAGCGAAGGCGGTGGGGCATCCCTGGCCCGTCGTGACAGCACGCGATGGGGACCGATCTGGGCGGGTCTGGTAACAGCCTTGACCACCTTCCTCCTTTTGCAACTGCTCGCTATCGGCATAGGGCTGGTAGGCATTGGTCCGGACCAGGGCGGTTTCGGCGCTATCGTGGCGGCCATCCTGGGCCTCATAGCCTTCTTTTTGGGTGGCCTGGTTGCCGGCATGACCTCCGCGGTGCGCGGCGCGATTCCGGGTCTGGTCAACGGTTTTCTAGTATGGGCGTTGGGTGTTCTAGTAATTCTGCTGCTCTCGGCGCTGGGCCTGGGACAGATCTTCGGTGCGCTGGGTAGCGTCGTCGGCCAGGTAGGCGTATTGCAGGATATTCAGCAGGGCGGGGTAAATGCCCCGAACGTAGACCCCGAGCAGATTGCGTCTTCGGTAAGGACCGGAGCTATTGGAGCGTTCTTCGGGCTATTGCTCGCTGCGATTGCGGCGATGGTCGGCGGCCTGATCGGTGGCGGTCCCAAGGAGCCTATCGGCCACATGGCCCAGGACCGGAACAGCTAACACGGAGCACATGAGGAAGACCCGTTGGAGCCGCGCGAGAACCCGGAAGATCGGTCCGCCAATTCAGGTGCCCCGGTTGGTCTCGCGCGGCTCCCGGTCTGCAAAGAAAAAGCGAACAGAACATCAGTAGGGAGGCTGGGTTCAGTTGAGTGAGGAAGGCGGAGGGGAAGTATATAGTCCACTCGAAAGTGTGCCGAAGGTGAAGAGCGGAACGAATACCGTGAAAACCGGAGAGGACCCGGCATGAACCAAGACCGAGGCACGAGCTTGCCGAGCATTGTATTCGGCTGGCTCACTACACTAGGGGTATTCCCGATCCTGTTCGCCATCATCGGCGCCATCGTGGGCGGTATCGTGGTGCTGTTGGGTCTCGGTGCCACAGCCGGAGGGATCGCCAGCTCGATAGGGTTCCTCATAGCCCTCTTTCTGGTGTTCCTGATCGGCGGCTACGTCGCCGGGCGACTGGCGAGCCGTCAAGGACTAAAGCACGGTCTCCTGGTGCCCGTATTGGCTCTCATTCTCGTGCTGCTTTTGGCGGTAGCCGGAGGAATCTTGGGAAGCACTTTCTCCGATATTCTGAGCAGCGCGGTGCCACCTGGCCTTATGCAGAACATCCCGACGAGCATCCTCCAGGGCCTAGGCATCACGGCGATAATCTCGGGCATCCTAGCGTTGCTCATGCTGTTTCTGGGAGTAATCCTCGGCGGCTTGTGGGGCGCCAGGACGGGCGAGCAGCGTCCGTAACTAACGTTTGACGCCGGTCGTGTTCACCACAGGCGGCGGAAAGGAGACCCTCAATGGAAAATGTCAAACTATCCCGGGAGAATACCGAACGACCGGACAAGCCGGAACGGTACGCGGGCTATACGCTCCAAGATCCTTTAGGCCAGAAGGTCGGAAGAGTCGAGAGCGTCTTCACGAACCGGGGTGGTTTGCCGGAATACGTCCGGGTAAAGCTCGGGGGCTTCGGCTCGAAGTCCGTATTGATCCCCGTGCTAAGCGTCAAGTCGGACGAAGACCGCCGGACCCTCACCCTCGAATGAGGTCAGCAGAGTCTGGTGCTCCGCAGGAACGCGTGGGGCGGAAAGACCTTCGACGCCGCAGGAGGTGAAAGTATGGGTTTTCTAGCCCGTCGGGTGCTTATGAAGGTGGCGCCTATGTTGTGGCGCAAATTCCGTGAACGCCGACAGAAAAAAGAAGGACAGTAACTTCGACTCTCTTCAACTTTACTTTTAGATAAGGAGGAATAAATGGGAATTATATCTTGGATTTTGGTCGGGCTCATAGCCGGCGCGTTGGCAAAGCTGATCATGCCGGGTGATGACCCCGGCGGCATTATAGTCACCATGCTGATAGGTATCACGGGTGCTTTCGTGGGGGGCTTCGTGGTCGGCATATTCGGCGGCACCGGAGTAACGGGGTTCAATATATGGTCGATTCTGGTGGCTATTTTAGGGGCACTCGTGCTTCTGGCCGTCTATCGGCTGGTGGCGTCTCGCACAACGTAAGAACGAGAGCAACGTACGAGCGTGTTAGAGAAAGAAAAGCGTATAGGTAAACAAAAAGGTAAACAAGAGGGAGACAAAGAGCAACAAAGCGGTCAGCAGAGCGGGGGCAACAGCCTGCTCGATACCGACCGGGGCCAGACCAGCATCCAGGTCATCGTGGTCTCCAAAATCGCCGGCACCGCGGCCCGGGAAGTAGAGGGCGTTCGGATGGGCGGCGGGGGCTCCCAGGCGGCCGGCGGACTCATAGACAGCCTTACCGGCAACGGTGGTGGCGGCCAGACTCGCGGCGTGGCCGTCGAGGTCGGAGAAGAAGAGGCAGCCGTGGACCTCACGATGACCGCCGAGTATGGCAAATCCATCCCCCAACTCTCCGAGACCGTGCGGCAAAACATCGTCAACCGGGTGGAGAACCTGGTGGGCATGAGCGTCACAGAGGTAAACCTGATGGTCACCGACGTCTTTTTTCCGCAACAGGAGCAGAATCAGCAGTCGGAAGACCAATAAGGAACCAAGCCAGTCCGGAATCGCACCAGGTTATCAGGCTCCACAACGGTTCCATGATAAAGGAAGGACAAGGTGAGCGAGAACTACGGCAACGAAGGGTTCGAAGAAAGCGCCCGACAGCATTCACGGGGAGTGGCGCAGCAAGGGAAGCAGAAGGCGTCCGAGTACGTCGAGCAGAAAACCGATCGGCAGGATCTTACCTAGCGATGGCACGAATATTGCCGGAGCGCGATGATCTCAGCCAAGCGAGCCTGAAGAACTCAGCCAGTTCATCCACAAGTGTCGAGCCCCAGAGGGAACTCGGGGAGTCCTGCCATCTTCTCCGGCAGGCGGCGGGACTACTCAGCCAGGGAGACCTGAAAGGCGCCAACGCGACGCTCAAAGAGGCGGTCCGGACCATATCCTCAAGTGGGGTGGCGCCGACGGAAGGCCGGAACCAAACGCGAGCAGACCGGAGATCCTGAAGGGGGAAGAGAACCGAACGCTAGGAAGCTCAGGATCTTCAATCGTGACAATCCGAAGAAGACTTGATGCCACCCTGCTGAACAGTGGACTGTCCGCCAGCCCTTTCGACGATAAGCTAACATCCTTAAAGCAAGATCAAAAAACAAGCATCTCAACCTACTAATGAGGAGACATAGCAATGGCAGTAAAAGCCCTAATGTTTGATTTGGACGGCACCATAAGCGACACCGATGCCATACACTTGGCCAACTGGATCGAACTGCTGCGCCCCCACGATATAGACGTGGACACGGATCTCTTTAAAGAAACGCTCAGCAGCTCTTCTGTTGAAGAGGCCGTAGACGAACTGCTACCCGACATATCCCAAGAAGAGAAAGACCAGCCAATAGAGAACGAAGAGAGTGGCTACCGCAAAAGGATGAACATGACCGGCGCTATCACCGGTTTCGACGTCTTCATCGAAGAGGCGCGTAACCGGGGAATAAAGATAGCCCTGGTCTCAAACGCCCCCAAAGGCGAGGCCCGCAACTCCCTAGAAGCACTGAAGTTGATGGACGCGTTCGACCCCATGATCTTCGCCGAAGACGTAGGGGTGGAGAAGCCTAATCCCGCGGCCTACGAAGAGGCGTTGGATCAACTGGAGATCTCAGCTGAAGAAGCCCTGGCTTTCGAGGACTCGCCTTCCGGACTCGAAGGCGCCGTAGCAGCCGGCATTCCGGTGGTCGGTCTCTCCTCGACTACCCACAAGCCTGACGAGTTGAGAGAAGCCGGGGCGAGTCTCATTGTTGGAGACTACGCCGATGAGGCGCTCTACAAACAGCTCGATGGCTAAAGGCCCTAGAAACTACAGGCACCGGCGGCCCATCAGGAGCCGATCCTCGGTCCGCGCTTGTCCAGACTTTCGCTTAACGATGCAGGGGGTTCTGTGAGCTGTAGTTGGAGAGTTGCTGGAGGACCTTATGATGATTCCCTCTTTCGGCGAACGCTACCCGAAACTTCTCCGGTACCAACCTACCATCGCAGAGAACCCCTCGTGCTGGTCAACGGGCTGGCCGAGCAACCGGAAAGCTGGTTCGCAAACCGTGCGTACTGGTCCCGACACTTCAACGTCGAGGTACCGGAGATGCTCGTCTACGATGGTGATACCCTGCACAATCACATCGCCTCCGGCGGCGAGGTCAATGTTGATTACCTTGTTGAACAGCTCTCTAAGTTCCTCGACACCTTTGCCCAGAGCCCCCCTTACAACCTCGTCGGTTCCAGTCTCGGCGGCCAGGTCGTCCTGACCTACGCAGCCCGCAACCCTGAAAAGATCGCTCGACTCGTCTTGATCTGTCCCTCCGGCCTCGCCGGTAACGAGAACCTCCCGATAATGGAGGGCGTTCGTCGCAGCCAGTACAGTACATTCGTCGAATCCGTCTTCCACTCAAAACGATTCGCCACCCCGGAGCTAGTAGAAGACGTTGCCTCCAAACTCAAAGACCGCCGGTGGAGAAAAGGCTTGCTAAAGACCTTGCGGGGGACCGTCGGCCACTCGGTTTCGAATCTCCTGGAGCACGTACCCCACCCGTGCCTCACGATCTGGGGCGCCGAAGATAGAGTAATCTCCGATGTACCCGGTTCGATCCGGGCCGCCTCACGGATGCCCATGTCCCGCCAGTTGGTCCTCCCCGATTGCGGACACGCCCCGCAGATCGAGAAAGCCCGCCAAGTCAACCAACTCGTCGCGCGTTTTCTCAAAGACCGGCTCAAAACCGTCCCGAACTCCCTCGACCCTGCGCATTTCTTTGCCGCCGGATGATACTGGAAATGGCCTCTGCTGGAGACAGATATCGCATACAGCACTATTTGTCTAAAGATCCGGATCCCGCAAGCAATGAGAGGCCCCCTCCACAAAAAAGATGAGAGACGAGAGAAGAGTTCTGGCCGAAAGCGCTCCTCGACCGCGGATACCAGCCGGAGAACCCATCCGTTTGGCTTGTAGAAGGACTCCTCTTTTGTCTAACCCGGACTGCCGTAAACGAGCCCGTTGAAAAGGTGGGTGATCTAACGGCGCCCGGCAGCCTCCTCGGGCCGGACCTGATGAACCGGGGCTTATTCTTCTCCCCCGCGGTTTGCATCGGGCGGTGGCCCAGCCCGATGGTCCCCAGGGAGGTGCCGGGTCTGCCGCGGAGCTTCCTGGTAAAGGTGCACAAGTAAAGTGATTCAGAACGATAAGCACGAATAAGGGAAACACCCACCTTCTCCGGTAGGCTGGACGTGCCTTTCGCATTTACATTGTTCACCTTGTCGAAACCAACACAAATCCTTACCAGACAATTCTCACTGAACCATACGATAACCTCGCCCGCGCCGAGATCACTCTTCCATTACTACCAATGCCCCAACACGAGTAGACTTGCAGACTTGACAACAATATCAAGAACTGTTATTATTACGAATAAATAATAAGGATAAGAATGGAGGACATGGAAACTCAAGCAACAAACACCAGGGTTCCAGTTGAAGAGGCGCCGGATTTGATCCCCGGGTACTTTGCTCGGATAGACAAGGGCAAGTTACTTACGCACGAGGAGGAGATTGAGCTATCCAAAAGGGCGAAAGCAGGTGATGAAAAGGCCCGGCATCGTCTGGTAGAGAAGAACTTGCGGCTCGTGGTCTCGGTCGCCAAGAAGTACCGGTACATGGGGCTGCAATTCGAGGACCTCATTCAGGAGGGCAACATTGGCCTGATGAAGGCCATAGACAAATATGATCCGGACCGAGGCTATCGTTTCTCGACGTATGCCACGTGGTGGATCCGTCAGGCTGTTCAGCGTTCGGTTGCAGACAAGGGCCGCACTATCCGGGTCCCGGTACATATGGGAGAGAAGATCCGCAAGATGGCCCGCACCTACAACGAGCTCTTGACGGAGTTTGAGCGCGAGCCGACCGACGAGGAAGTGGCCGAGAAGCTCGAATGGAGCCTGGAGCAGGTCCGCGACGTAAAGAGCGCCCTGCCGGACGCTACCAGCCTCGACCAGCCCGCCGGCTCGGGAGAAGATGCCTCAGAACTCGGATTCTTCATCGAGGACGACCGCGAGCCCGAGGTCGGTGAGACCGTCGCCCGCGAGATGGAGAGCGGCTGGCTGGAAGAAGCCGTCGAACAACTTCCGGAACGCCTACGGGAAGTCCTGATTCGACGCTACGGTCTGGATGACCGTGAAAAGGCTACGCTTGCCACCCTCAGCGACGAGCTAGGCATCTCTCGTGAGCGGGTCCGACAGCTCCAGCGCGAAGCCGAGTTGAGGCTCCGGCACAACGTTCCCAGTGGTATCGCCGCGTAAGACGTACCCTGGCCGAACCTCTCAACGGGGCTCTGCAGCCAACAATCTATAGAGTTCTAAACGAAAGGGGCGCCGGGAGACGCCCCTTTCTATTGTTCGAAATCGTCCCTTGCTTGATGCGAGACTATCGGGTGACTTTAAACCTGACCAGTTGGTTTTAGAAGCAGGCGTGATGAGGAAAAGCGAGAGGGTCTGGTGGATGATCGTGGAGCGGGCGACAACGGTCTTCAGCCCCAGGAGCTACTACCTCGCCGGTTTACAGTCCTGCGTAGACCTCGTCAAGCATTAGTTCCGTACCCGATGGAGAGGGCAAGTGAAGTTCGCCTTCGTTTACGAGGTCGCCTCGTAGCCAGACGCCGCTCTTGTCGCGCTGGTAGTGGGTGATCCAACGTCGCTCCTGAGCAACGATTACGTAAGCCCGCAACGAGGGGATGCCCTGGTAGTTGGCTAGCTTCTCGCGGCGGTCTGTCTTTTCGGTGCTTGGAGAGGTGACTTCGACTACCAGGCAAGGTTCGTCTTCTAGGTATTCATTCTCCGGTGGTTCTCCGCAGGAGACCATCACGTCAGGATAATAGAATATTTCTTCGACCTGAAGCTTCATGTCGCTTATGTAGACTCGGTAAGGTCCACCCTCGGTAGCGTTCGCCAGACTTCGGGCAATATTGAGCGAAATTATATTGTGCCGCCGGCTGGCTCCTACCATCGCGTGGATCTCGCCGCCCACGTACTCGTGTTTTAGCGTGGCAGTCTCTTCTAGCTCCAGGTAATCCTCGACACTTAGGGGCCCTTGTGGCGTAGACTTTTCTTGCATGCAACCAGTATAGCTTACCGGATCCAGGCACTCACCTACGAAAACCATGACGATCCTTGGAGTTTGGTCAGCTTTTGCTGGCTGCCTGCAAGAATTCCTGAACTTGCGCGTTGAAAGTCTCCGCCCGTTCGTCGTGGGGCAGGAGAGTCGCGTTTTTGAAGATGCGGGGCTCGGAGCGCGGGTTTCGCCGGACGAAGTCTTCGGCTTCGTAGGCTGGTGAGGTCTCCGCCTCTTGCCCCCAGCAGATGAGCGTCTTGTGCGGGACCCGCGGCCAATAGTCCGCAACGCCCTGGTTCAGCTTGCCGGAGGCGAATGCCGCCGGGAAATGTTTAGCGCCCGGCTGGTGACTGGTCCGGTAGTAACTCTCGACGAGATCCTGGGTGACAAACTTTGGATCGTGGTAAGACATGCGCCCCAGATAAAAGCGGATGCCGTGCCGGGAGACGATGGCATTGTAGAGTGAATCCCCGAGCACGGGCGTTCGAAAGAGCCCGTAGATCGCGTCGCCCAAAAGACTGGACCTTTGCCCCAATGTCGCATACCCGGTGGGGCAGATGAAGACGAGCTTTTTAAAGAGCCTGGGACTGCGGACCGCGGCCGGTATCGAGAGCGCGGCGGAGAGGGAGCTGGCGACGAGGTTGGTCGGGCTCCCGATCTCCTCCCGGGCAAAATCCTCCACCTGGGAGGTCACGTCTTCCGGCTCGTAACGTCTTTGGGG
Organism: Rubrobacteraceae bacterium; assembly: GCA_965214475.1. Classification (GTDB taxonomy): domain Bacteria; phylum Actinomycetota; class Rubrobacteria; order Rubrobacterales; family Rubrobacteraceae; genus SIRX01. Next base: position 2,807,780 of record OZ243953.1, read on the forward strand.
TCGTCCCGATAATCCACACCCCAGTAGATCCAGGGCGTAAACCCGGAAACTCCGCGAGAGCTCCTCGAAGTTCTTGCGGAACTCAAAGGACGAAGCCCCGGCATAAACGCCGTGTACCATCAACAACGGCTCGCCCTCACCGGCCACGCTGTATGCGAGGTCATAACCGTTCCAACGGTAGTATCGGGTCTCTCCGCCCAGGGCGCTTGAGATCTCTCCTCCACGGCGCTCCAGCCTCTTGTTCAACACCACGAGCCCACCGGCAATGCCACCAGCCACCAATAATGATTTTAGTCTCACAGATTCGGCCTCCTTCTCGACGCCGAAAACTTTAGCATTTTCTGCAAGACCAGCCGGGTGGTGAACCTTATTACATCAGAACGAGGCAGCGTTTGTAGAATAGGTAAGTTGCTTAAGTAAGTGTCTTAAACAAAGGTTCAACATTGGAACACGGCAGCAAAGAGAAGATAGTCGATGAGGTTTTGCTGCTGCTGCCGATAATCGGGCGTTTAATCGACCGCCCGGATGCGGTGGAGTTAGATGAGATCGCACGTCAGGGCATCCCGACCGACGTCAACGTCTCGCCGGGGCACATTCAGATCATGATCGCGCTGGCCGATAGACCGCATTCGGTTCGGCAATTGGCCGAGGTTTTGAGTGTCTCTTCACCGGCGGTTACGCAACTCGTAGACCGGCTGGTGGAGATCGGCATGGTCGAGCGCCGCCACGATACGAAGGACCGGAGAGTGGTTCTGGTGGATTACGTTCCGGGAATGCAGGAGATCGCCCGCCGCATCGTCGGCCGGGGTCGGCTGCAACTCAACTGGGTCGTCGAACGTATGACGGTGGAAGAAGCTGAAGCATTTCTAAAAGGACTGAAGTTGCTGGTTCAGGGATTAAGCTCCGTACCGAATTTACAACAAAGAGAGGGTGTTGAATGAGAAGTATCGTCGCCTGGTGTCTGAAGAACAAATCGGTTGTAATCCTCGCGACCGTGCTTCTCATAGCCAGTGGCGCCTATGCCACGACCCAGCTAAACCAGGAACTTCTGCCGGACATTGAGTTTCCGGCTGTAGGCGTCGCGACGCCGGTACCGGGGGCCGGCCCGGATCTCGTGGATGAGCAGGTTACGCAGACCATAGAGTCGGCCGTGGGGAACATCGCCGGCATCGAGTCTACCCAGTCCACCTCTTCTCAGGGCTTCTCTATAGTGCTCATAGAGTTTAGCCTGGATACGGACATAGACGAGGCGGAAGATGAGCTTCGTCGTGTTCTGGATGGCGTCTCGCTGCCCTCCCAGGCGGCGGAGCCGGAGATAAACCGCCAGTCTGCTTCTTCGTTCCCGATCATGAACATTTCGCTCTCGACGGAGAACGGTGGTCTCTCCGACCTGACGGAGTACGCTCAGGACGATGTCGTTCCACTTCTCGAAGAGGTCGACGGGACCGCGAGCATAGACCTCGTCGGGGGCGCGGAGCAGGAGATCCAGGTAAACCTCGATCCGGAGAAACTCAAGGAGAAGGGGTTGCCCGCCGACGCCGTAGTTGGCGCCATAAGCGGGGCCAACGTCAACGCGCCTGTTGGCGACGTGCGGATAAACGGCCTCGCCACCCCGGTTCGCGCCGAGAGTCAACTTAGTGACGTGGAGGCATTGGAACAACTTCCGATAGGCGCCGCCGGTGCATCAGCCGGTGCCGCTCCAGCGGGAGCACCGCCATCAGGTGCTCCTTCCGGTGAGTCTGGAGAGTCATCCGGCGGCGCGCCACCCGCGGGAGCTTCCGGGGCTCCGCCGTCAGGAACTCCGCCACCCGATGCGCAGGCTTCCGGTAGTGCTCCTTCCGAGCCGGTGTTGCTCAAAGATGTCGCCGAGATAAAGAAAGTAGAGTCAAACATCTCCGGTGTCTCCCGGACTAACGGGGAGGCGAGCCTCGGGCTGAACATCACCAAGGACGGTGACGCGAATACCGTAGAAGTTTCGGACGGTGTTCGGGACGCGCTGGGTGACGTGCGGGATGAGATCGGAGACGAACAGGTAAACATAATCTTCGACTCCGCCGAGGATGTCGAGGAGTCCGTAAGTGGGTTGGTAGAGAAGGCCCTGATCGGGGCCGTGGTGGCTATCCTGATCATCCTGCTCTTTCTAAGAAGCATCCGGGCAACGCTGGTTACGGCGGTCTCGCTGCCGACCTCGGTGCTCGCCGCCCTGCTCTTCTCATGGGGCGACAACCTGACGCTCAACATCATCACATTGGCCGGGCTCACCATCGCCGTTGGCCGGGTCGTAGATGACGCTATCGTCGTGCTGGAGAACGCCTACCGCTACGTTCAGGAGGGCTACGAGCCAGAAGAAGCCGCCCTCAAGGGGACAACGGAGGTTGCCAGTGCGATTACCAGTTCCACCCTTTCGACTATCGCGGTGTTCCTGCCGCTTGGTCTGGTAGGTGGGATCGTCAGCGAGTTCTTCCTGCCGCTTTCTTTGACGGTGGCCTTCGCGCTTGCGGCGTCTTTGATCGTAGCCGTAACCATTATCCCGGTGCTGGTCAGCGTGTTTATAAAGCGTGTGCCGAAGAAAGAGAAAACTTCCAACAACCGCACATCTCGCAGGTCTTCGAACCGCGGCGGAGGTGGAGGCCGGAGGTGGGTGCTCCGGGTGGTTCTCGGTGTCGCCGCGTTCGCCCTGGCGAGCATCGCCGCTGTCGCCATAGCCGTCCTAGCGGGTGCGATAGAACCAGAGACCCTACTCGACTCTACAGCTCTGCTCATCGTCGCTGCAATACTGGCGGCGTTGTTGGCCATAGGTCTCATAGTGTCCTTATTTCTACCGACGAGGAGTGAGCCGGAAGACGGAACGGACTCTGGAACGGGCGACGAGTCCGGGCCAAACCGGGGCGAAGAACAGCAAGAGTCCGGCGATGACGACGGACGTTTGGTCAATATCTATACGCCCGCTTTGCGCTGGAGCCTGCGGAACCGGGCGGTGGTACTTGTGCTGGCGCTACTTTTCTTCGCCGGTGGGTTGGGCGCAATCCCATTCCTTGCGGTTAGCTTTTTCCCACCGAGCGAGGCCCGGCTCCTCGTGGCCGACGCGACGTTCCCCACCGGAACCGTGTTGAGCGAGACCAGCGACGAGATCAAACCTTTCGAAGACTTTATGCTCGACGATTCTGGTGTCGAAAACTACCAGCTCTCCATCGGGGGTGAGGACAACTTCGACCCTAGCGGTAATCGCTCCGACAACACCGCCCAGGCGTTTGTAGTGGTCAAGGAAGACGCCAGCGTGGATGCGACCGTGGATCGCCTGGAAGAGAAGGGCCGAGACCTTTACGGTCGGAGCGACTTCCAGGTGGAGGTGCAGGATCAAGGTCCCCCGGCCGGTGGGCTCGAAGTAACGATCACGAACGGTACCGAAAAGGAACTGCGGAACGCTTCTGAGACGGTCGTTAGCGAACTCTCAGATAACGACGACCTTACCAGCGTCAAAAGCGACATCTCCGGGGGTGCTCCAGAGGTAAACGCGGAACTCAACGATGAACAGGTCGTTTCTGCCGGGCTTTCTCCGACCGGTATCTCGCAGACTTTGGGCGTGCTGCTCAGCGACCGCAGCGAAATCTCTCTCGGCGACACGCCGGTCGCCGTCGGCGTGCCGCAGGGCTCAGTGGATACGCTGGACCAGGTGCGGGGCCTGCCGCTCGGTTCCGGCACCACCCTCGGGGACGTGGCGGAGGTTCAGGAGGTAGACGCCCCGGCGGCCATCAGCCGGGTGGACGGAGACCGGGCCGTAACAGTGACCGGCACGATAACCTCCCAAGACTCAAGTAGCGTCTCCGGTCAGGTATCTTCTACGCTAAACGACCTGGACCTGCCAGGTGACGTTGAGGCCGGTGTCGGGGGCGAGTCCGAGGACATCGCCGAGAGCTTCAGGAACCTGTTGCTTTCTATAGTGGTGGCTATAGTGCTGGTCTACCTGATACTGGTGATCTTCTTCCGATCGCTGCTCATCCCGCTGGTCATACTCCTGGCGATACCGCTGACGTCCGTCGGAGCCTTTGGAGCTTTGCTCTTGACAGGAACCGCGTTGAGCGTGCCGGCGTTGCTCGGGGTGCTGCTCCTTATCGGGATCGTGGTGGCGAACGCGATACTCCTGATCGACTTCGTCATAAACGCTGAGGATGAACACGATTCCCTCGACGACGCGATCGTCGAGGCCGGTCGCGCCCGCCTGCGCCCGATCCTCATGACGGCGCTGGTGACCATCGGCGCCCTGACGCCCCTGGCGCTCGGCATAGGTGGCGGAAGCACCCTGATCTCCAGCAGCCTCGCCATCCCGGTGGTCGGGGGGCTTATCACCTCTACTTTCCTGACGTTGCTGGTCGTGCCGGTAGCCTACTCGGTGCTTCAGGGAGCCCTGAGCCGCCTGGGCGTCAAGAAGAAGCGTAGCTAGGACAGCCGTGGAGCAGAGGGAAGAAAGGCGGAACCAAGCGCCAGACTTCGACCTGCTCGCGGCGGGTTCCGGACGACGGGTTAGTCTGCGGGGCAACGACGGACGGCCCGTCGTCTTGATCTTCCACCTCCAGGGCACGGCCCCGACGGCGCGGCAAATAAACCGCGCCGTTCGCAAACACTACCCGGACCCCGACGAAGTCTTCGTAGCAAGCGTTATAGACCTCTCTATAGTGCCGATCCTCTACTGGGTGACGGTGGGCCTCATACTCGGGCAGGCCTACGAGCAGGCCGCTAAAGAACTACCGCAGGATGCCGACCCTTCCGAGTACATAGTCATCCTGCCCGACTGGGGTGGACGGGTGAGTCGGGACTTCGGCATCCGGCGAACCAACCGGGCCGCCGCCATCGTAATAATAGACAGGGATTCTAATATAGCCGGTTCTTACCAGGGCGAACGTCCTGTAGAGGCAGTGCTGGAAGTTTTGGAGCAGGTGTAAAGAGTGTGCGATCCGACATTTTTTATTCGCAAAAGGTTGCAAACTAAGGCTAATATCTACCGGAAGGAGGTGAGTCATGATCAACAAGGGACGTACCCGCCGGCGAACTCCCGACCGGCAATACCAGGGAAAGATGCGCGAAGCGCTCAAGCAACGGCTAGACGTGCCGGCCCAGATCACCCGCGGCGAGATCGAAGCTCTCGGCGCCGAGATAGGACTAGAAGACCCGATCGCGGCAGCCCGGCTCTTCGACCGTCTCAAGGGCGTATCGTGGCGGGGCGACTACATCACGTCCGATACGGAGGTGTGGACCGCCGCCCGGATAACGGACCTCAACTAGGCTCTGGACCTTCGGCAACGAGCCGCAAAGTTCCGGCCTTCTCGCTCCGGACCTCCACCTCGATGGAGCCTTCGCCGCGCACGACCCACTCTGCGCGACGGGCATAGTCGGAGGGAAGACCATTGAAGAAGGTTGGGTTTTTCCACCGGTTGCCCAGAAGTGCCGAGCGTCCGGCTAGATGCCCCAGTTCCGTTTCGCGTTTGCCGGAGACCAGATCTATGCCCTCCGGAAGGTTCAGCTCCACTGCGACGGGCTTGACCAGTTTTTTGTCGGCGGCGACCTGCGTAACGTTGGTCGGCAGGAACCCTATATTCTCAACGGTAAGCTCCAGGCTTCGCACCCCCGACGATAGCTCTTCGGTCTTCAGGTTCGCTTCCAGACGCGGACCGGTACGGGCGTGGGAGAGGGCGAAGCTGCAAAGCTTTTCGCACTCGGCTTCCAAAAGGTGCGGCGGCGGGTTCTGAACGGTGAACTTGGACTTCCAACCCCCAATCTCCACTCGTCCCAGTTGCGGGTGATCTAAAGCCGTCCACTCAACGAAACCCTCGCCCTCCAACTCTTCGTCGTTCCAGGCGAGCATCTTCAACTGCGCTTCCTCCGGTGGGTTGCGGAAGAACTCGATGAAGTCCTCGACTTCCACGCCAGCACTCTTGGCGGCGGACCAGAACTCGATGGTGAAGGCGAGAACACCGTAGTACGAGTAGGCCCAATCGTCGAAGGCGCCAGTTATGTACTTGCCGGGTTCGTAGGTGAAGTCGTGGAAAACAGAGATATTCGGGTAACCGGTGAGCGCCGTACCACGGTCCCCGATCTCCTTGTACACGGCAAGGTCGTGCTCCGGCAGTTCCGAATCCGGCTTGTTCGAGTAGGGTCGCAAAATAGCGCCGCAGAACGTGTGGTAACTGTGAACGCTGTAGATATTTTTGTGGGCGAGCAAGAAGTCTACTTGGGCGCGGGCCTCCGGTTCGGAGAGCGGGTACGGACCGGCCCCTCTCTCGTCGGCCTCCTCGCGCCACTCGTAGGGGTATTGGCGATTCATGTCCAGGCCGTAGAGGGGGCGCGCGATCTCGCGCCGAAAGCCATCATAGTCTTTGAAGATCCCTTCCCGGTAGAGTCGGTAGTAAACGCCGTCCAGTTCGCCTTCTTCCGGGGCGCGGGGGACCATGAGCCGGGCGTCCTTTTCCGAGGTGCGCCACTCGCCGTTCGGGTCTTCGACGCGCATTTGGACGATGTGGCCGTCGCCGTTTACGTCTTCGGGGTGGAGACCGGACTGTTCCTCCGGTTCGGGCCAGGGACGGAGGGTGGCCCGTAGGTTGTATGGGGTTGTCAGATAGCGTTCGGCCCCGTCGGGAGAGAGGCGGGGGAGGATGTAGAAGGCTTGCTGGTCGAGGAGGCGGGTTATGTGTTCGTCCTTTTCGTAGCCTGTGAGGAGCGTCTCGATTAAGTACAACGCCGCCATCGAACCCGTTACTTCTCCGGCGTGGGTGTTGCCGTCTACCCAGAAGGCGGGTTTCTCGTCGGTGGGACCTGTACTTTGGGCAGAGATCTCGGCCAGCCAGATCTCCCGTCCCTCGTAACTCTTGCCGATGGAGTACACGTTGCAGAACCCCGGATATTTCTCTGCGAGGCCGTGCAAAATCTCCGTTAGCTCTTTGTAGCGCAAGTATTCATTGTAACGTATCTTCATGCTTTCCTTTCTCCGGTGAAATTAACTCGGACGCAGCTATTATGGAGCATTTTCAGCCTCTATGGACCTCAAAATGTAGGGGGTAGAAATGGTATTCTGCACCATGTTGGGGCCCGGCATAGTTGGCCGGATGCTTTCGTATCTTGTTTGTAGCGGGGGATATATAATTGCGGTTCAGGAAGTTCGCGCTCGGAGGTGGCAAAACGCAAAACACCGCGGTCGGGAGGGTCCTCGGTGGACGGTATAGGGTAGATGGCCGGTTGGGCAAAGGCGGCATGGCCGTTGTCTATCGGGCCGAAGATGCTTTGCTCGGGCGCAAAGTAGCCCTAAAAATTCTGCACCGTTACTACGCCGAAGCCTCTTATTTCCAGAAACGCTTCAAACAGGAAGCCCGGGCGATGGCCTCCATGGATCACGAGAACATCGTCAAGATCTACGACATCTGTCAGGATGATGACGTACCGTTGATCGTGGCCGAGTACGTCGGCGGCGACGACCTCAAGAAGTTGCTCTCCGAGAAACCGGAGAACCGTTTGGACGAGCCGTCGGCCAGGAAGGTTGCCGTACAGCTTCTCGAAGCCCTCTGCTACGCGCACCGGCGGGGCATCATTCATCGGGACGTGAAGCCTTCGAACATCCTTATGACCGAAGAAGGCGTCGTGAAAGTTGCGGACTTCGGCATAGCCCGCATCGTCGAAGAGGAGGATGCGGAGGAGCCCGGTGAAATAGTGGGTAGCGCCCGTTATATGTCGCCGGAACAGCTTCAGGGTGGGGAGGCTACCGCAAGGAGTGACGTCTATTCCGCGGGTATTCTTCTCTACCATTGCCTCACCGGGAGCCCGCCCTTCTCCGGAGATTTAGATGCCCTGATACGTCAACAACTCAACCAGGAGCCTACGCCGCCGCGAGAGATGAACAAGAAGATCTCGCTGCACATGGAGGCTGCAATACTGCGGGCTCTCGCCAAAGATCCCGCGGACCGTTATCCTTCGGCGCGGGCCATGCTGGAAGATTTGCAGGGTGGACGCCGGGAGGAAGTAGTTTCCCAAACCCTAGGGATTCCACGACGCGCGATCCGCCGCCGGAGTCGTATAGGATCCCTCGTAGCCCTCATGTTCGCCCTTGTCGTCACGGTCGCCGGGCTTTGGTTCGGCGCGGCCAGCCTCGGCTACGTGGACCGGCCGACGGGACAGGGCTCACAGGGCCTGTTGGATCTGGCGCAACAAGTCAATATAGACTTCGCGAACGCACCGGATGCTCCCACGGGAGTGGTGGGCTCGGCGAACGGGGACATCACTATGGTTCCGGTACCGAACGTGGACACGTACTTCGATTACTGGGCGAGACAGACGCTAAAAGATAGTGGGTTCAAGGTAAAGGTCGTCTACGATTACCAGGCAGGTTACACCAACCGCGGTGTAACCTGGGCTACAGATCCTGCAATGGGAACTGCCGCACCCGAAGGCTCGATGATAACCCTCTACGCCACGCCGAAGGAACTAAAGCAGCCCCGAGTCTAGGCTGGTTCTTCACAGCGTGCGCTGGTCTCCGCCGTCTATCTTGTCCGCGATGAACGGGTAGCGGTAGTCTAGACCTTGGCTAACTTTGTAGGCGGCATAGAGTTGGTGTACGAAGGGGACCAGTCCGAGCACCGCGGCCAACGGCGCCACCACGAAGATCCCGAGCCCTAACGTCACGAGTGTGAACACCGTTGCCAAAAATCCCCCGACGGTGCCGAGCACGAGCCAGGCCACCTGGTACCACAGCGATTGCAAGGCGTGGAAGCCGATCCTGGGAGATCGGTCTTTGTAGAAGAGCCAGACGATAAGGGGAGCTATGGGCAAGAAACCCGTCAGGGGCCATGCGAGCACGCTGACGTGAGAGAGGATGGACCACGTACGCTCATCCTGGGTGCTTAGCTCTCCCTGAGAGAAATCCGAAGTCGCGGGTACAGAGTATTCGGGTTCTTCGGTCTTCGCCCCGATTTCATCCGCCGGGGAGCTTGCAGGTTCCATCTGGTCGCCGGGCTCTTGAGTTCTGCCGTAGTTCGGGTCTCGCTCCATTTATTCTCCTCTATCTACGCCTTCTTCTCTTTATAGTCTAACCTCTTGCCGCCTACTACAGCGCGCTACTCAAGCCACGAAGGCGCGCCTTCGGACCGCGGCTGTGTGGTAGAGAAGCAGAATCGCCACGGGCAACGCGGTATCGGTTTGGTCTGTTGCGACTTCGTACCTCCGGCCTGTCATGTTGCCCTTGAGCTTCGCCATCTCCCCACCTCCCACTGAGAAAGCTTTGGCCTCGTTTCGTAAGAAACTGATGCGAGCTTGGTAGACGCCATCACCGCACGTTATCTCCAGTGTGTCCAGCGACGAGGTGGGCGGTCTTGCCACTAGTATTCGGTCTTTGCCGGAAAACATTTCGTACTCGCCATTCGGCCTTCTCTCGATCGTGGACTTTATTATTCCGGTCGCAAACTCAGCGTCGCTTAGGCCCTTGAAAATCAAATGTCCGACCGTCGCATCGTCTCTCTGGATCACGAAGGTGTTGGCGAAGAGACCGCGGGCCCGGACGGTAAAAGACTCCGCCAAGACATCTTGTAAGTTCCTCCAGGGGAGGAGCGCTGGAATGTTTGGGGCGGTGTTCATGGTATCTTTTTATACGTTGCAACCCGTCATAGAGTTTCGGGGAAGATACGGTAACGGCCAATCGAAAAGATTGTGAGACGAGATGGAGCTTAGAGGTAAAGAGGAGATGCGGCACGAGATCCTGCAGTCCTGGTTGAAGAACGCCTGGGTTTATCCGGCGGAGGGGCCGCAGGGGCAGACTTTTCTGCGACTGACCCCCGGTGGCAGGCTCAAAATGCGCGGCAGGATAAAAGAGCTGGAGAGTTCCCTGGGCGTGAGCGGTAGCGACCTCGCCAAACAGGACGAAGATGGAACTATACCCGCAGACCGGGACAAGCTGGAGTTGGCGATAATGGTGCAGTCTTACGTCTCCGAGCGCCGGTTTATACAGAGCCAGGGCGGCAGCCTGGGTACCGCGGCGGTGGAGATGGACGAATCCGAAGAGTCTGAAGAAGAGTCGGCAGACCAGTCGGAATAGAGTTCGTCAGGCCGTATGGCGATTTAAGCGGCGTTCGAGGACGTTGGACAGGTGGTTAGGGGCAGGCAGATCGTCAGGTAGTCATGTGCGGGTAGAGGTTGAACTGCTGAAAGACGAAGCCGATCTCGATCCGAAGCTCATTCAGCTTAGTCTTTTTGTCGCCAACTTCGATATTGTCCACTATGAGTTTACCCGAAGAGATCTCCTCCAACGCATTAATACACCGGAACAGCGTACTCTTGCCCGAGTTTGATCAGATAACTGCAACAGATTATCAGAACCTCCGCCCCACCGGCACTCCCTTGACCGGGGCGCACAAAGGCTGTTAACTTATTAACAAAGATGACGGTTCGCGGGCGTGCAGGATCTAAAGAGGGGGTATTGGGTGGCTGATTCCGGATCGGGGCAGGGTAGGGGTGGACCGGAGGAAGAATTTTCGGGCGGCCTGAAACGCGTGGTCGGCACGCCGCTGCTGCTGGCTTTCGTGGTCGGTAACATCGTGGGGGCTGGGATTTACGTGGCCCCCGGTGAAGTTGCCGCCGGCATCGGCGGGGCGTTTTGGATAGCGTTCCTCGTGGCGTTCGTGGTGGCGATCTTTACCGCCTTTTCCTATGCGGAGTTGGTGTCGAAGTACCCGGGCGCCGGCGGGGCGGCCCTGTTCGTCAACCGGGCTTACGGGGTGCCGCTGCTTTCTTTCCTGGTAGCCTTCGCCGTGATGGCGAGCGGCTTGTCTTCGGCCAGCGGCATCTCGCGGGCTTTCGGCGGCGATTACCTGAAGACGTTCGTGGAGTTGCCGGAGTTACTCGTGGCGATAGTGTTCATCCTGATCCTTACCCTGATCAACTACTTCGGCATCCGGGGATCGGCCAGCCTGAACGCGGTCCTGACGGTGCTGTCACTGATCGGCCTGCTGCTAGTATTGGTGGTCGGGGTCGCGGCGATTTTCGTTGGACAGGCGGATTTCGGCCGGCCGTTCTCCTTCCAGGTACCGGAGGGTGGGACCTTCGGGTTCGCGCTGCTCGGCGCGGCAGTAATCTCTTTCTACGCCCTTATTGGATTTGAAGACTCGGCTAACATCGCCGAGGAGGCCCGGGACGCAAGCCGGATATACCCGAAGGCGCTCTTTGGGGGTCTCCTGACAGCGGGTTGTATCTACATAGCGGTGTGTTTCGTGGCTTCCATGGTCGTGCCGACGGAGCGGTTCGCGGGTTCCAGCGGGCCACTGCTGGAGGTTATAGAGGTAGGGCCGATACCCATTCCGCCGAGCCTGTTCGCCATAGCCGCGCTCGTCGGCATTACAAACACCGCCCTAATCAACCTGATCATTGCCTCCCGGGTGATCTACGGAATGGGCCGCGAAGGCGTCTTGCCGTCAGTGTTCGGCCGGGTACACGCCACTCGCGGCACGCCGGTGGTTGCCATTATCTTCACCACCCTGATCGCGCTGGCCCTCTCCCTCACCGGCGGCTTCTCCGCACTCGCCAGTACCACCGTACTCTTGATCCTCGCGGTCTTCGCAATAGTGAACGCTTCGGTACTGGTCCTGCGCCGCGACCGCGTTCGTCACCAGCACTTCCAGGCTCCGGCAGTAATCCCGATCCTCGGTTCCATCGCGTGTATCGTACTGCTAACACAGCAAGACGCTGGGACGTGGCTGCGGGCTGGGATCCTGATCCTTCTCGGCCTTGGTCTCTACGCCTTGAATGTTGCTTACCGGCGGCGTTCTGGAGAAGGTGCCCCGCAGCCACGCCAACAACGAGAGCCCAGGGTCAGGTAGACCGGACTTCTACACGGTAATGCTTTCCCCGACTTGGTCCGGACTGGACTTGCCGGTCCGGACACTGAGATATCGAAAGACTCCTATGGCGAGCACTACCGCCAGACCTATTAACGAAACGAAGAGGTTCGTCTACATATACGGGCATCCGTTGGTCAATACGTGCCTCTATCCTTTTACTTATACTCGTGTTTGGCGGGTGTAGAATGGCGCGGGTAAGCTAGTTTGTGGAGGAGCTTTGAATAATCTATTTGATGCGTCGGAGGGGGGCGAGAACCGGGAGGACCGGCTGGAAGAGTTGTCCCGACAGGTCTCAGTGTGTACGAAATGCGACCTCTCCTTGAGCCGAACCAACACGGTCTTCGGTACCGGGGACCCCCACTCACCGTTGATGCTCGTCGGGGAAGGGCCGGGCGAGAACGAAGACGCCACGGGCTTACCGTTTGTGGGCCGGGCAGGAAAACTCCTCGATGACATCCTGGCGGCGGTGGAGCTTACTCGGCAAGACGTCTACATCACGAACATCGTCAAATGCCGCCCGACGGTCGAGGAGGGGGGCCGGACGCGCAACCGCCAGCCGAAGACCGGGGAGATCAATGCGTGCAACCCCTATCTACAGGCGCAGATAGACGCCATAAAACCGGAGATAATCCTCTGTCTCGGAAGCCCCGCTGCCAAAAACCTTATAGACAAAAACTTCAAAATAACGAAAGACCGCGGCAAGTGGTACGAGCGGGAAACTTTCAAGACGATGGCGACGTTCCATCCGGCCTACATACTCCGTCAGAGCGGCGAAGACCTGCAGAACACCAAACGCCTGGTCTGGAAGGACTTTCAAGACGTATACGCCGAGTACCAGAAGGCGTTGGAAGAGCGTTCAGCGTAACAGTTGTCGTCGGCAAAAACGGAATCGTAAGAAACTTCATACCGTATTTCGACTGCGCCTGTTATTATGCAAAATTGTAGGAATGGAATAAAACCGTCGAGAAGGGCTCGTAGACCGTGGTCAGTATAACGACAAGCAGTCGGTTGATGGACACCGTAGATAAGGACATACTCAATTTCATACAGCGGGAATTCCCGTTGGTGCGAGAGCCCTACGACGCCATCGGGCGCGAAGTGGGGATCGCGGGTGACGAAGTCATCCGCCGGGTGGAGGCGCTAAAGCGTGGGAAGGTGATCCGACAGATTAGCGCGATCTTCGACACCCGGGTTTTGGGATACCAGTCCACCCTCGTGGCGGCCCGCATCCCGAAAGATAGACTCTCCGAAGGTGCGAAAGCGGTTAATTCCCACCCCGGTGTCTCCCACAACTACGAACGAAACAACGAATTCAATCTCTGGTACACGGTCGCCGTACCGCCGGACTCCCGTCTGGGGCTGGAGGGAACTGTGGACGTGATGCACCACATAAGCGGCGCGGAGAAGACGCGTATTCTTCCGACGCTGAAGCTGTTCAAGATCGGGGTGACGCTCGATATGAAGGCGGGTGCGACGGCCAAAAAAGAGGCCCCGCAGTACGGCGAGGCCGACAGGAATCAAGCCGACCGCAAAATTAGCGAGGACGATAAGACTGCTATTCGGGCGTTACAAGAGGACATTCCCCTGACCCCGAGGCCCTTCGACCTCTGGGGTAAAGAGTTCGGTATACCTTACGAGGAACTTTTGGAGAAGGCCCACGATTTCCAGGAGCGTAAGATCATGCGTCGCTTCTCCGCCGTGCTCTATCACCGTAAAGCAGGCTTCCGGGCGAACGCAATGGGCGTCTGGAAGGTTCCGGAGGAGCGGGTGGAAGAAGTAGGCAATATGTTTGCCCAGTATCAGGCTGTCTCCCACTGCTACGAACGACCCGTCTACGAGGACTGGCCCTACGCGCTGTTTAGCATGGTCCACGGTCGCTCGGTCGAAGAGTGCCAGTCGCTACTGGATGCGATGAGCGAAGAGAGCGGGATCACCGAGTATGCTTCTCTCTACTCTACCCGCGAGTACAAAAAGACGCGGGTTCGCTACTTCACGCCGGAGATGGAGGCTTGGGAAAAGCTCTACGCCGGCGTCCTGCGGTAGCCGAACAAACCTCTAGTAGCTTGCGAACCTCCGCCCCGATCATCCCCGGCGGAGGTTTTTTACTGCCTGAAAAAGCGTCGCCGTGAGCGCCGGACTCTTTGCGGCGTTCCTGATCATCGTGGCGGCTTCGGCGGTGTCCGGGCTTACAGGATTCGGGTTGGCGGTGGTGGGGGTACCGATGTTGCTGATCGTCTACGATCCTGCGACGGTCGTCGTGCTCATAGCTTCCGTATCGCTGTTTATAAACGCCGTGATCGTGCAGGATTCCTGGCGAGAGGTCGAGCTTCGGACTGTGCTGATGCTGCTGCCGTGGGCCGCGCTCGGAGTTTTTCTTGGGACCGAAGTGCTCACGAGGGTAAATGCCGAGTACATCCGCCTCTCCGTCGGCCTGATCGTGGTCGTCTCCGCCGTACTTTTGTTGCGGGAGGTCTCGTTGCCGGGCGCCGGAGGGATCTGGGGTACGGTCCTCGCCGGCACCGCGAGCGGAGCCCTCTCTACCTCGACCGGCATAGGCGGACCGCCGATCGTGCTGCTTTTCGCGGCCCGCAACTTACCCAAAGTCCAGTTTCGCGTGAGCAACGCCGCCTACTTCTTCTTTCTCAGCATCGTGGCGCTTGCGACGCTGCTGGCCCGGGGTATCGCGCAACCCTCGCACTTCTGGATCGCCGCTACCCTTATACCGGCCTCTTTTGTAGGAAAGATGCTCGGGACGGCACTCGTAAAACGTCTCTCCAACGACGGCTTCCGCAAGATAACCCTCGGCGTCGTGATGCTTACCGGCACTTTGGGAATCATGACGGCGCTGCTGACGCTGCTCTAACTTCACGCCCAATCGGAAACGGGCGTAAGACCGGCGCCTTCGAGGGCGGCTTCTATGCAGGAGTGAGCCTCCAGTGTAGCAGGAAGCGCCGGACCGCGGACGGTGGGCGAGATGGGGACGCCGAGCTTCTGCATGGCAAGTTTAGTAGCCCCGAGTCCGGGATCGCTGAGTTCGTACATCGCCATGAGGTGGAGGACGCGCCGGTGAAGTTCTACCGCCCGCTCCAGGTTTCCATCTTCGAAAGCCCGCACCAGGTTCACGAAGAGTTCTGGGGCGATGTTGGAGAGGCCGCTTATGGCGCCGTCGGAGCCGGCGAGCAGGGAAGGCAGGATCTGGTCCTCGAAGCCTACCAACACCGAAAAGTCCGGCCTCACTGGCTTGACCTCCCGGATCACGTCAACCGTGTGCATGTAGACCTGAACGGTATCTTTGATGCCCACCACGTTCGGGCATTCTTCCGCCAGACGTCTTACCAGCGCGGGGGAGAGGTTTATCCCCGTCAGCATCGGGAAGTTGTAGATCATGGTCGGTATAGAGACGGATTCGGAGATAGCCGCGAAGTGTCTGAAAAGGGCTTCTTCTCCGACTCCCCAGTAGAACGGTGAGACGGCGACCACTGCATCCGCCCCGCAGCTTTCGGCGTGCCGGGACAGAGAGATCGCCTCCCGCGTGCCGCTCGTCCCCACCCCAATGACGAGTGGAACCCTACTATTGATGATACCGGCTACCCTCTCTGCGAAATACCGACGCTCATCGCTTTCCAGATGTGAGAACTCGCCAGTGCTACCAAGGGCCACGATGCCATCTACGCCAGCCTCGATGTGGCGCTCCAACACCGCTTCGGTTGACCGGAGATCTAGCTCCCCATTCTTATCGAAGGGTGTGACCAACGCGGGCATTAGTCCGCTAAACATCTCGCTGTTTACCTCCTCGTTCAGATAGAATTTACCCTATCACACAAAACTCTATGGAGGGGCTGGGCGCCAGGGAAGGGTTATGGACCCAGACGACGGATCGGCTCAAGCCTCGCTCGGAGTAGAAAAGAAGGACTATAATGGCCCGCAAGATGTTCCTTTGGGGAAAGGAGGGGTCTTGTCGTAAGAAGACAAGGTATACCGTAACGAGCTTACGCCTGTAAGCTTTCTGAGGCGCAGCGCCTACGTATATCCGGATAAAGTCGCGGTCGTCCACGGGGATCGACGTTACACGTACAAGGAGTTCGAAGGGCGGGTGAACCGGCTCGCGTCGAGGTTACAGGAGGTGGGGTTGCGGAAGGGCGATCGCGTGGCGTTTCTCTGCCCGAACATCCCGCCGATGCTGGAGGCGCACTACGCCGTGCCCGCCGCCGGGTGCGTTCTGGTGCCCATAAACACACGCCTCAGCGCCGAAAATATAGATTACATTCTGGACCACTCCGGCGCTAAGATGCTCTTCGTGGACGCGGAGTTCCGGGACACGGTCGAGGCTTTCGAGAGCTCGGACCCGGAGATCGTCTGGATCGAGGACATCGGCGAGAGCGGCGACCCTTACGAAGACTACTTGCAGGAAGGCTCGACCGAGGCGCCGACGAGTGTGCTGGAGGATGAGGTGTAGTTGATTGCGATCAACTACACCTCGGGCACTACGGGCAGGCCTAAGTGCGCAATGTACAGCCACCGCGGTGCCTACCTGAACGCCCTGGGGGTCTCGATGACAATGGAGGTGAACCCCCGCTCAGTCTACTTGTGGACCCTCCCGATGTTCCACTGCGACGGCTGGTGCTACACCTGTGGCGTTACGGCCGTTTCTGCCACCCACGTCTGCCTGCGAAAGGTGGAGCCGGAGAGAATCTGGGAGCTATTAGAGGCCGAGAACATTACCCACTACTGCGCCGCCCCCACCGTTCAGATAGGCCTGGTAAACCACGACGATGCCCGCGAGCTGAACCACACGGTCTCCACCGCCATCGGCGGGGCGCCGCCGTCGCCGACGCTCCTCTCCCAGTTCGAGGATCTGAACATACATCCCATCCACCTCTACGGGCTCACCGAGACCTATGGCCCCGACACCATTTGCGCCTGGCACGAAGACTGGCACGACCTCTCCGTCGAGGAGCGGGCAGCCCTGCTAGCCCGCCAGGGGCAGGCCCACGTAACGGCCAACATCGCCCGCGTCGTGGACGAGAACATGGAGGATGTGCCTTGGGACGGCGAAACCCTCGGGGAACTCGTAACCCGCGGTAACACCGTGATGCAGGGCTACTTCGAGCAGCCCGAAGAGACCACCGAGGACTTCGAGGGCGGCTGGTTCCACACCGGGGACATCGCTGCCTGGCACGAGGACGGCTACGTGGAGATCCGGGACCGCAAAAAAGATATCATTGTCTCCGGCGGCGAGAATATCTCTACCGTCGAGGTGGAACAGGCCGTAGAAGGACACCCCGCCGTGCTCGAAGCCGCCGTGGTTGCCATACCCCACAAAAAATGGGGCGAGCGGCCCAAAGCATTCGCCACCCTCAAGGATGGTGAGGACACCACAGAGAAAGAGATTCTGGAGTTCTGCCGCGACCGCCTGGCACACTTCAAATGCCCCGACGCGGTGGAGTTCCGGGAGCTTCCCAAGAGCGCTACGGGAAAAGTACAGAAGTACGAGCTGCGCGAGAAAGAGTAGGAGGGCCTAACCGGCGCACCGGCTGAACGTGCTTGACAGTTCCGGCAGACCGTATGTAAGCTACCGGGCATCGTTAGAAAATCCGGCTTATCGAGCCGGAGATAGGGGAAATTAAAAATTAGGTGAAGATCGTCTTGAGGGAATCTTCACGCTAACGCTATCGGCCAGTCAGGCAAGGTCTGACCTGAGCCGGGCGGTACGTGAAGAGGCGATCATCCGGACGTTAAAGGAGGGGTATGGCAACGGCACCTAGTGCTCAGGGTACGGGGGAGATATCTCAGTTAGGGAAACACGCCGTACGGGGAGCCTGGATGGGCTTCTTTGTGGACATGTTCGACATCTACCTGCCCATCATAGTGCTGGCTCCGGCCATAGCCTACTTTATCGCCCCGGAGATGAGCGCTTCCACGACCGCTATCGTGGGCGGCACTATCTTCGCGGCGACCCTGATCGGGCGGCCCATAGGAGCAGCCATCTTCGGGCACATCGGGGATACCGTTGGCAGGAAGCGCTCGACCATACTTGCCCTAACGGGCTCCGGGGTGGCGACGTTCCTCATGGCCTTGTTGCCAGGCTACGAATTTCTAGGCGTGCTAATCGTCGTTGTCTTCGTTGTTCTGCGCTTTATAAACGGTGTCTTCGTTGGCGGTGTGTACACGTCGGCGAACCCGTTGGCGATGGAGTACTCCCCGAAGGAGAAGCGAGGTTTCTACGGGTCTCTGATCATGACCGGCTACCCGCTGGCGTACGCGGCCATCTCCCTGATCACGCTGGTCCTGCTACAGTTCATACCGGCCGGCGGCCTGGACTCCCCATACGTGCAGTGGGGCTGGAGGATACCGTTCCTCATCAGCACCGTGTTGATCTTCTCACTCGTTTTTTACTTCGTTAATTCCGTGGCCGAGTCGCAACTTTTCGAAGCCGCCAAAGTGGGTGAAGAAGACGACGAAGGTTCTCCCCTTATAGAACTGTTCAAGGGTGAAAACTTGCGGAGCTTTCTGCAGGTCTTCGTGCTGATGGGTGGTTTCTGGCTGACGCTCTACGTACCATCGGCCATGCTGCCCGGACTGCTTACCTCCGAGCTAGATCTTTCGGGGACCAGTCTTACGATCACGCTGAGCATTGCCTTCCTGGTCCTCGCTGGGGGCTACCTGGCGGCGGGTGCGATTAGCCAGAGGATCGGACGTCGGCCGTTCTTGATCATCTCCTCCATCGTCATGGCGACCGTCGGTACCTTCCTCTTCTACCTGATCGTAGCCACCACTCCGCAAAACCTCTTCACCGTGATCGTTCTGGTAACGGCGGTCGTGGTGGTGGTAGTCTCGGTGTGGGGCCTGGCGACCGTCTATATCATCGAGCGTTTCCAGATCGGGGTACGGGCGTCCGGCTTCGGCCTCGGCTACAGTCTGGCCGTTATTCCCCCGGCCTTCTACTCCTACTATCAGTTGGGCCTGGCGAACTTCATGCCCTTCAAGTACACGCCGCTCCCCCTGCTGGTGATAGGGTCCGCGCTCATCCTCATCGGGGCGCTGTGGGGTCCGGAGACCAAGGATGTAGATTTCGCGGAAGACACAGAGGCCGCGGAAAGTGAAGCGTTGGAGAGTTCCAGGGCCTGAGTAGGAGCGGGCGAAGCGAACGCCGAGACCCTGAGATGAAACATAACCCGCAGGTTTTCGACCTGGAGCAGCCGCGGTTCGAGGGGATGCCGATATACGTTTCCCAACGACCCGGCTACTCTTACCTGCTCCATCGCCATCACGAAGACGAGTACCGACCCGAGGAGGCCGGTACGCGCACTAGCGCCGCCGGGATCGTCCTCTGCATGGAACACAGCGGTACCCACATAGACGCCATCTGCCTACCAGGCGGACGGGCTGAAGCTCTTTGGGGGCATCCCCGTCAACCGAGAGGTGCAAACTCCCAAAGGGTTCACCACGCTCGGTGTCGAAGAGGTGCCGCCCATTATCTCGTCCGGCGTACTGCTGGATGTGGCGGCGGCCCACGAAAAGGAGGTTCTGGAGCCCGGCTACGCGGTGACGGCGGAAGACCTGCGCTCCTGCTGTGATCGGCAAAGCGTTAGCGTAGAGGCCGGTGACGTGGTGCTCGTGCGGACCGGAAACGCCCGTTACTGGAACTATCCCGACCGGTACCTGGCCGGCCCAGGGGTGGCGACCGACGCCTCGAAGTGGCTCGCGCGGAAGGAAGTTCTGGCCGTGGGCGCGGACAACATGGCGTGGGACGTCAACGAGGAGGATCCGGAACTTGGCTGCACGTTGCCCGGACATCTGGTCCTGATCGCCCGACACGGTATCCACATAATCGAGAACCTCATGCTGGACGAACTCGCCGCTGCCGGGTACTACCGCTTTCAGTTCGTCTGTATTCCGCTCAAGCTCGTCGGGGCGACCGGCTCTCCGGTGCGCCCTATCGCCATCGTCACCGGTGAGAAGTCCGGGTTGTCCGACTGAGGAGGTAGAAAATGTCTAAAGGCTCGTTTACGGTAGCCGCAGTTCAGGTCGCACCGGTCCTGCCGTTCGACAAAGAGAAGACCGTAGACAAAGTCTAACCGGACCGAAGTATAGACTTCATTCGTCCGACAGGAGATTATGGCGAGTTTAGACACCAGAATTACAAAACTATTAAACATCGAACACCCTATCGTTCAGGCTCCGATGGCGGGGGGAGCGACTACCCCCGGGCTCGTAGCCGCTGTCTCCAATGCCGGGGGCCTGGGCTCTTTGGGTGCGGGTTACACCCCTCCGGACGTGCTGCGGGAGACGATCTCTCACATAAGGAATCTCACGGATAGAGCCTTTGCCGTCAACCTGTTCGTCCCCGAGGCGTTCGAGGTAAATACAGAACTGGTGGATCACTCCAACGACCTGATGCAGCCGTACCGAGAAGACCTGGGAATAAAAACCCCCACCGGTATCGACTCCTACTCCCCTCTATTCGAGGATCAGTTGGACGTGGTGCTCGAAGAACGGGTTCCGGTCTTCAGCTTCACTTTCGGTGTGCCGGAGGAGAGACAGCTTTCCGAACTGAAGGAAGCCGGCACCACAGTCATCGGCACAACCACCACCGTGCGGGAGGCGCTGGCGCTTGAAGAGGCTGGTGTGGACGCCGTCGTCAGCCAGGGCGCAGAGGCCGGCGGACACCGCGGGACTTTCCTCGGCGACTTCAACGAGGCCCTGGTGGGCACGATGGCACTGGTGCCACAACTGGCAGATGCCGTAAGTGTTCCGGTCGTCGCCTCCGGGGGCATCATGGATGGGAGAGGTCTGGCGGCGGCGCTCGTCCTGGGTGCCGAAGCAGTCCAGATGGGAACTGCTTTTCTGACCACGCAAGAGAGCGGCGCGCATCCCGAGTACAAGAAGGCCGTGCTCAGGTCCGTCGAGGAGGATACTGCGATTACCCGTACTTTCTCCGGGAAGCCGGCTCGTGGAATCCAAAACCGTTTCATGCTGGAGATGGATGAGCATGAGGGAAGGATCCCACCCTACCCGGTACAGAACGCCTGGACCAAAGATATCCGCAGCGCCGCCCAGGAGCAGAACCGTCCGGAGTTCATGTCGCTCTGGGCCGGGCAGGCTTCCCACATGGCCCGATCACAGTCCGCCGCCGAGTTGGTCGAGAGGGTGATTGACGAGGCCAATACTGCGCTGCAAAGAGGGCGCGAGTAGCCAGACATGAATTCGTAGACAGATAGGATGCCTGATCGTGTACTGGCCTGGCAGCCGGTGAAGGTGCATAATATGCACGGTTTAGATTATGAGGAGGACGAGTATGGCGGTACGGGTCGGGGCGCAAATACACCCACAGCACGCAAGTTACGAGCAGATGCGCGATGCGTGGCAGCGGGTGGAGGAGATGGGGGCGGACACGCTCTTTACCTGGGATCACTTTTTCCCACTGTACGGCGAATCGGAGGGCAAGCATTTTGAATGTTGGACGCTGCTGGCGGCGATGGCCGAAGTTACGGAGCGAGTGGAGTTCGGGGCGCTGGTTACGTGCAACTCTTATCGCAACGCGAACTTGCTGGCGGACATGGCCCGGACCGTGGATCACATCTCAGGGGGACGCATGATCCTCGGCATAGGCTCCGGTTGGTTCGAGAAGGACTACGAAGAGTACGGTTACGATTTCAAAACTGCCCCCGACCGGCTCCGTGACCTGGACGCCGCGATGCCGGAGATAGAAGACCGTCTCGGAAAGCTGAATCCGACGCCGGTGCGGGAACCGCTGCCTATCATGATCGGGGGTGGTGGCGAGAAGGTCACACTCCGCATCGTGGCCCAGCACGCCCACATTTGGAATGGCTTCGGCGACCCGCAAGAAGCCGGGCGTAAGAGCGGCATCCTTGATGGTTGGTGCGAGGAAGTCGGCCGCGACCCGAAAGAGATAGAGCGTTCCATACTGGGAGATCCGGACCGGATCATAGGGAACGAAGATGGCTACGTCGAGAACGGCATAACCCACCTGATCCTGGGCTTCAACGGCCCGGACTACGACCTCTCGCCCCTGGAGAAGCTCATCGCCTGGCGCGACGAGTACCGCGAGCGCGAGGCGAGCTAGATGGCCTCCTGGACCCCGGAGCGCGTCCCGGGCGAGGTGGAGTTGGCGATCTGGCACACTGGAACCGGCGACGAACCGCTCATCTGCATTCACGGCATCACCGCCCAACACCGGGCCTTCAACGACCTGGCACAGCATTTGGCACAAGAGTACGAGCTGATCGGCATTGACCTGCGAGGACGGGGCGATTCCGGCAAACCGGAGTCCGGCTACGGCCTGGAAGTGCATGCGGCGGACGTGATGCGGATACTCGACCACCTGGGCCTCGAAAGCGCCGTGCTCGTTGGGCATTCGATGGGCGGTTTCGTCGGCTTGCAAGCGGCCCTCGCGTACCCTGACCGCGTGCGGGCGCTGGTGCTGCTCGACGGCGGCTGGCCGCGGCAGGAGATTTCGGAAGAAGAGTTGACAGAAGAGCAGAAAGAGGAGTTGGAGGAGGCCCGGCAAGGGTTGGAGCGGGCGTATAGCCGCCTCAATATGGTCTTCGAGAGTCCGGACGACTACCTGAACTTCTGGTTCCCCGACCAGGGGCTCACGATGGAAGACCTTCCGCCCGGGCTCGCAGACTACTACCGCTATGACCTGAGCGAGGTAGAGGGCGGGCATCAACCTAAAGCCTCACTTGATGCCGTGGGGGAGGACTCACCTCAGATATCTTCCAGCGTCCCAACCGCCGACCAGATGCGCGGCGTGAATTGCCCGGTCGCCCTGATCCACCCTACCGAAGGATTCTTGCCGGGGAGTTCGCCACTTGTCTCCGAGTCTGCCCGCACCCAGATGGGTGAAGTCCTCGATCTCCGCTCGGACACGGTGCTCGAAGATGCCAACCACTACACGATGCTGTGGGGAGAATACTCTCGCGAGTCCGTCGACGCCATCCGGGACTTTCTTAGGAGCGTCGGTTAGCGGGCCGGCCCCGCTTCCACTCGACGCAACATCTCATCCGGCGAGCCACGATTGTCGCGGATGCTCTCCAGCCACCATGTCACGCCCGCCTCAGCGTAGGCTTGGGGTAACGCGGGGTCGCCCGGCTCCGAGTAGCCGTCCATAGCCACGTCGAAGGGCGTGCCGGAGGTTCGGTGACGCCTTATCTCAGCCGTCATTTCCGCTATCTGTTCGGGGCTCTTGGACATACTGATCGTACCGTCCAGGGGCGTGGCGCTGGCGAGCCAGCCGTCCCACCGGGCGGCGCGTCGCAGGGCGGGTTTGGCTTCGCCCCCGACCCAGATGGGAACCCGCGGCCGTTGCACCGGAAGCGGCGCCAATGCAATCCCCTCGACCGTGTAATGCTCCCCACGATGCGTAACCTCTTCTCCGGACATAAGCTGGTCCAAAACGGTGAGCCCCTCGTCGAGCATCGCGGCCCGCTCCTTTGCGTCGCCGGGATCTCCGAACGCCGTGAACTCTCGCGTCACGCCACCGAGTCCGGCGCCGAAGATGACTCGGCCGCCACTCAAAATATCCAGGGTCGCTAGCGCGTTCGATATCACGTGCGGGCGACGACGGGCGAGTGGGCTAATGTCGGTTCCTATCTTGATACGGTTGGTCGAGGCCGCTACGGCGGAAAGGACAACCCACGGGTCGGCAGAAGGAGCGTTCCACACGAAGCCGAGGTGATCCCAGACAAAAAAGCCTTCCCAGCCGGCGTCTTCGGCCGTCCGCGCCAACCGAACCGCCTCACGCGGGTCAGAGTAAGCGCCCATGTTGGAGATCACGACACCGTGATGCACTAGCGTTGCTCCTTCCTGAGAAGTTGCGAAGCAATACTAATCTCGAAAGCGTGGATAAACCAGCGTCGGTTCCCCGCCACCCGCAAAACCGTGGCCGAAATGTCTCTACGCGGTGACCGACGGCCTGTTGGCTGCTTCCCAGCCTTCGTAGCTGCCTTCCAGTTCGATCACGTTATCGAAGCCAGCAGCGCGCAGGGCGCTCGCAACCACCGCGTTGCGGGCCCCGGTCTGGCAGTGCGTGACGATAGGCCTGTCTTCGGGCAGCTCATCCAGATGCCACAGCACCCGCCCGCCGTGGACCTGGTTCGCTTCTGGGATGTGCCCGGCCTCGTACTCGCTCTTGGCCCGCACGTCCAACACGAACGGATCTTCGAGCTTCTCCAGGTCGTCGAGTGAGACGGTCGGGACCTTCTCTTTCTCGAGTCCTTCGAGGCTGGTCACGTAGCCCACCATGTTGTCAATGCCCACATAGGAGAGCTTGTCGCGCAGATAGTTCGCACCTTCCTTGTCGTT
The DNA here is from genome assembly GCA_965214475.1 of Rubrobacteraceae bacterium. Lineage (GTDB taxonomy): Bacteria > Actinomycetota > Rubrobacteria > Rubrobacterales > Rubrobacteraceae > SIRX01. The sequence continues at coordinate 2,831,974 of OZ243953.1, forward strand.
TGCCAGCACCACGATGGGCCGGTCGTCTTTCTCAGGATCTATAACCCACGAAGCCCAACTGGCGAAGTTGTTGCCCGCCGTAACGTTCAAAGAGCCGGGTACAGCACCCGCGACAAAATCTTCGGGTGCCCGCGTATCTATAAAGATGATTTCGTCCCGGTCGAGCCCCTCCTTTAGCGTACCGGCTTCGTATTCAACCAGCGGTTGACGTTCGCCTAGTAGCTCGGGGCCGCCTTTGTTCTGACGCTTCATACGCCCGAAGTAGACCGGCGCATCGGGCTGGTCCGCGAGCAGCGAGTCGACAAATCCTTCCTCGTCGTTATTCTCGAGGAGCCGGCCCCACCAAGAGAAAAGTCGCTCGTAGCCTACCGTCGAGGTCGGCACTGCTCCTAACGCCTTCCCGCAAGAACTACCAGCGCCGTGGCCCGGCCACACCTGCACGTAGTCCGGCAAGTTCAAGAACTTCTCGCGCAAACTCTCGAACATCTGTTTCGCACCCACGAAACGCGTGTCTTCCCCGCCGGCTGCTTCGTCCAAAAGGTCCGGCCTACCAAGATCCCCGACAAATACGAAGTCCCCCGTGAGGATAAAGCCCGGTTCGTCAGTCATGGCGCCGTCCGTAACCAGGAAGGAGATGTGCTCTGGTGTGTGGCCTGGTGTGTGAACCGCCCTAATGACAATGTTACCGATCTTTATCTCACTACCATCGTAGAGCTTCTCGCCCTCGAAGCCGTACTTCCAGTCTTCATCTCCCTCGTCCGAGAGATATAGCGTGGCCCCTGTAGCCTTCGCCAACTCCCGTGAGCCCGAGAGGAAGTCTGCGTGGATGTGGGTTTCGGTGACCGCCACAATCTCCATGTCTTCATCCTCGGCCTTGTCCAGATACACTTGCACGTCGCGCCGGGGATCGACGACCACAGCCGTTCCATTCGCCTGACACCCGATGAAGTAACTGGCCTGTGCCAAGTCCTCGTCGTAAATCCTCTCGAATAACATAACCCGCTCCTCTCAAAGTTCTAATCTTAGCCGATACTAGACAGATATTACCGTCTAAATATCTATATGTCAATAAAGTAGTGTAATCTTGACACGTCGTGTCGGGTTTCATTGTGTGCCCGGGCCACTGGTCTCTTTCTCTTTGAGGAGTTGTATGTCGTGGAGGGCGTCCCGGATGGTCGGGTAGCGAATGTCCCCGAATTTCTGTTTCCAGCCGGACTTACTCAGTCGCTCGCGCACTTGCTTTTTCATGTGGGTAAAGAGAATCTTTATGCCTTGGGCGTGGTACTCGGAGATCAGGCTCTCCAGACCTTCGAGTGCGGTTACGTCTATGCCGTTAATGCCCCGACTGTCTATGATGACGTACTCCAGGTGCGGTCGGTCGGGGACTTCGGCGATCAGGTACTCTTCGAGAAAGGGGATGTTGGCGTAGTAGAGCCGGGCGTCGAAGCGCAGGATCAGGGCTTCGGGGAAGGTCTTCGCCTCCGGGTAGCTCCGCAGACCTTTGAAGGTGTTTTCTTCCTCAATGTAGCCGAGTTCTATTATCTCTGGGTAGACGGTGCGGCGGAGGAAGGCCAATAGGGCGAAGGCCGCACCCGCTATGATGCCTTGTTCCACACCGACTAGGAGGGTTACGAAGAATGTAATCAGGAGCGCCAGCCCGTCGGCACTCCGGACGTTGAAGATGTATCTTGCCTCCTGAAAATCGAGCAACTTGTAGACCGCCACCACTATGACGGCGGCCAGCGCGGCATTCGGTAGGTAGTAGAAGAGCGGCGTCAGGAAGAGCAGGGTGAGAACGACCATGAGCGCCGTGAAGATCGAAGCCATCTGGGTCCTGCCGCCGGATTGATACTGAACCGCCGTGCGCGAAAAGGAGCCAGCCACCGGAAAGCCTGAAAAGAACGCTGCCCCGACATTGGCGAGGCCCAGGGCGCGCAGCTCCTGGTTCGAGTCTATTTTGTACTTCTCCTGGGCCGCGATGGCCTTGGCTACCGAGATGGACTCTATAAACCCTACGAAAGCCACGATTAGGGCCGCAGGCACAAGTGTACGCATCACCTCGAAGTCGAGAGTCGACATGGAAAGCTGCGGCAACCCTCGCGGAACCTCACCTACTATGTCCACGCCCCCGCCTTCGAGCGAGAGCAGGTAGACCGCGAGCGTGGCGGCGACTACGGCCACGAGGGCTCCGGGCAGCCGCGGCACGAACTTCCCCAGCAACACAATAGCCGCGACGCTCAAGGCTCCGATAGAAAGCGGTATCCACTCTGTCTGCCCGATCTGGTTAAAGATCGCCACCACCATCCCCGGCGTGGAGTGGTCTTCTGAGCCGGGGATGCCCAAGAAGTGCTTTACCTGGCTCAGCGCGATGATCACCGCCGAGGCGTAAATAAACCCGCTGAGGACCGGGTGGGAGATAAAGTTTGTCAGAAATCCCATCCTGAGCATTCCCAAAGCTAACTGCAGCACGCCGACCATCAGCGCCAGTAGCAAGACGTATCCGATGTACTCATCACTACCCGGTTTCGCGATGGCGCTGACCGAGGTGAAGGTTAGCAGCGCCATCAGGGCCGGCGGGCCTACAGGCATGTGCTTCGAGGTTCCGAACAAAGCGTAGACGATAGCCGGCACGGTCGAGGCGTAGAGGCCGTAGATGGGGGGTAGTCCGGCGAGCAGGGCGTAGGCCATGCTCTGCGGCACGATCATCACCGTGATAACCAGCGCCGCCGAGAAGTCCCGCGACAGATCTCCCCATCCGTAACTGCGGAGCCATCCTGCGGCGGGGACTACCTTCTCTAGAACCCTGTCCGTTGTTCTAGCACCTCTTCCCGACAAAATATCTCATGCTACGAACTATAGTACTGGCCGAAGACCCGGGGCCACCGGGGCCGGTTGCGATAGACCCTTGCTCTCCCCGATTCTCGCTTATACGTCGCCGTAGAGGTCATCAGGTTGTACCCATCTAAATATACCGCTTGATGCTCGCAACAAGCCGCGGAGAGCCCGGTAAGACCTCCGCGAGTACCGTGCTCTATAATTGATTCCGACGTGCCGGCTGCCTGCTACTTTATGCGGCTGAGGGTGTTTATATAAGGAAAGGGCGGACGCCAATGATGCTAGATTCTATAAAAGACCGGCTACACGCCGCTCTCGACGGTGCCCTGCAAGGCGACTTGCGTACGGACCCAGCCTCGCGGGCGTTATGGTCCACCGACGCCTCCATCTACCAGCGGGAACCCGTCGGGGTGGTGGTGGCCCGCTCCGAAGAGGACGTGAAGCGCGCGCTCGCCGCCGCCCGGGAGATCGGTCTCTCCATAACCCCCCGCGGTACCGGCACCTCCCTGGCTGGACAGGCGACCGCGCCGGGCCTCGTCATAGACACCTCCGAGATGAACCGGGTGTTGGAGATAGACACCGAGAATCGCCGCTGCATGGTCGAGCCGGGGGTCGTGCAGGGCGAGTTGAACGCGTTAGTGGAGTCGGACGGGCTGGTCTTCGGGGCTGACACCTCTACCTCGGACGTGGCTACGTTGGGTGGAATGGTCGGCAACAACTCGGCCGGGATGCGCTCCATCTTCTACGGTACGACACGAGACCAGATCCTCTCTTTGCATTGCATTCTGGCCGACGGCGAAGTGGTGGACCTGGAGCCCATGACTCGACAGGAAGCAGTGGAGCGGGCGCGGCACGCCGACGCGAAGGCGCGCCTGATCCGGGGCGCCCTCGACATAGGAGATCGCCACGCCGACGAAATAAAGCGCCGCTACCCGGACATGATCCGTCGCGTCTCCGGCTACGGTCTCGACGCCCTCATAAACCCCGACGTCCTGGACCTAACCCACCTCGTCTGCGGCTCAGAAGGCACGCTGGCCCTCGTTACCCGGGCCGAGTTCCGTTTACAAGAACTTCCGCCAGTCCGACAGATGGCCTCCTTCGAGTTCGACACTCTCTCCGCCTCTTCCCGCGCTACGGCGCAGTTCCTAGAAATGGAACCTTCGGCGATAGAGTTGCTGGACGACGTGGCGATTGGCCGTGCCAGAGAGACGCCTCACTATCGCGACGCCACCCGCTTTGTGCAGGGTGAGCCCCGCGCGCTGCTGATAGTGGAGTGGAGTGGCACCCAGGAAGAGCTAGACGAACGTTTCGACGTTTTGGAAGAGATGCGGGAGGAAGTCGGGGCCACCGCCGCCGTGCCGCTCCGGGGCAAGGACGAGATGTACCAGACGGTGAAGCTCCGCAAGTCCATCCTACCGCTGCTCCTCGGCACGGCGGACAAGGCAAAGCCCGTAGCCTTTGTTGAGGACGCCGCCGTCCCCGCCGACCGGCTCGAAGAGTTTACCGACCGCTTCGAGGGGATCCTGGACCGGCACGACACCTGGGCCTGCTTCTACGGCCACGCCAGCGTCGGCACGCTCCACGTCCGCCCGGCCATGGACACCCGGGAGCCCGAAGGCGTGGAACACATGCGGGCCATCGGGGAAGAAGTTGCAGACCTCGTGGTAGAACTCGGCGGTTCTATCTCTGGTGAACACGGCGACGGCCTCTCCCGCTCGGAGTTCTTGGACAAGATGTACGGGAAAGAGATCCTGAGCGCCTTCGAGGAGGTAAAACAACTCTTCGACCCCGAAAACCTCCTGAACCCCGGCGTCATCGTGAATCCCGCCCGGATGGACAAGGGGCTCCGCATCGGTCCCGGCCACCGTACCTTGCTCCTGGCTACCGGCCTGGACTTTTCTAAACAGGGTGGCTTCGATAAGGCTGTGGAACTCTGCAATGGTTCCGGCTTCTGCCGCAAAAAGAACACCGGGACGATGTGCCCCTCTTACATGGCGACCCTCGACGAGCAAGACACGACCCGGGCGCGGGCAAACCTACTCCGCAACGTTCTCGACGGCACCCTTCCGCCCGACGAGCTAACCGGCGAGCGTATGAAAGAGATCATGGACCTCTGCGTCGGGTGCAAGGCCTGCAAGACCGAGTGCCCCTCTCAGGTGGACGTCGCCAGCATGAAGACCGAAGTCCTCTACCAGACGGGGAAGAAGCATGGCTTCTCCGCGCGCCAACTCGCGGCGGGCCACATCCGACGCCAACTCGCCCTCGCCGCGCTTGTACCCGGACTCTTCAACGCCGTTGCCAACACGAAGCTTGCCCGCAAGGCCGCCGCCCTGGTCGGGATCGACCCGCGCCGTCCGCTACCGAACGTTACCAACAAGACTTTCTCCAAACGGTTCCCGAACCTGCCGCAGGGCGAAGGTCCTCGCCAGGTGGCGCTCTTCAACGACACCTGGAATGAGTACCAGCGACCGGAGGTCGGCGAAGGAGCCGTGCGAGTCTTCGCCGCCGCCAGGGTAAGAGTGCATCTGCCGGAGGTCGTCTGTTGCGGGCGGCCCATGTTATCGGAGGGTTTGATCGACGCGGCCCGAAAGAATGCCCGGCGCAACCTCGACCTGCTCGCCCCGCTCGTCGAGCGTGGCATACCGCTGGTCGGCCTGGAGCCGAGCTGCATCCTCACGATGCGCGACGACTACGAGAAGCTCCTGCCCGACGACGACCGCGTACCACTGCTAGCCGACGCCACCCGGCTCTTCGAAGAAGCCCTTCTAGAACTGGACTCCGAACAAATTCCTCTCCGGGAAGGCCCGCCGGTACTGTTGCACGGCCACTGCCACCAAAAGGCGCTGGTCGGTACCGGGCCGACGGAAGAGGCGTTGGGACTAGCCGCCGACGTGGAGGTCGTAGACTCCAGTTGCTGCGGTATGGCTGGGTTGTTCGGGTATGAAAAGGGTCACTACGAAGTTTCGATGAAGATGGCGGAGCGGCGGTTGCTGCCCGCTGTTAGGGAGTCCGGGAGCAAAGTAGTGGTCGCTCCGGGGACTTCGTGCCGGGAGCAGATCCACGCCGGTTCCGGCCGCCGGGCGCTGCATCCCGCCGAGTACCTGGCTCAGCGGCTGGGGTATCGGGTAGGCTACTAGCCTTGGGCAGAGAAACTGCCCAGATCCGCCTCTAGACGATCCTGGATCGAGTTGCACATCAGGTCGCACAACTCGAATACCGAGGCGTCCGCTATGCTGTAGTAAGAGTTGAGACCCTGCTTGCGGCGTTCCACGATCCCGGCTTCCAATAACATCCTCAAGTGCTTCGAGACGTTGGCCTGCAAACCACCAGTCTCCTCGACCAACTCCGAAACGGTCTTCTCCCCATCCATCAAAGTGTAGGCGAGCTTCAGCCGCATCGGCTCCGAGAACGCCTTGAATTGCTCCCCCAGCATCTCGAACGCATCGTCGCCGAGGTCCTTCTTCTCGTATTTTGGCATAAGGGCCTCCCGCTTCTATAAAAGTCAATTACATCACTATAGAGTAGAGTATACCAGCTTGGTAGGAGTTGAATCAGGCGGTGGGAAGCAGGACGTAGTTCGAGATCGCTAGGTAGTGAAAGATGCTGCCGCAGATAACGAAGAGGTGCCAAATGGCGTGGGAGTATGGGACCCGGCGGTTGTGGTAGAAGGCCGTCCCGGCGGTGTAGACGACGCCTCCGGCGAGAAGTAGCCAGAGCGCCCCGGCCGGTAACGCTTCTACGATGGGTTTGGCGGCGGCGACGGCCAACCACCCCATGAGCACGTACACCACAGTCGAGAGTGCGTTCAACCGTCCAGTAAAGAACACCTTGAATACTATGCCGGCAACGGCAAGTCCCCAAACCAGGCCGAAGAGTGTCCAGCCCCATCCGCCGCGCAGGCTTACGAGGGCAAACGGGGTGTAGCTTCCGGCTATTAGCAGGTATATGGAACAGTGGTCGAAGACGCGCAGCGCCCGTTTGGGGCGGCCACGAAAACTGTGGTAGAGCGTCGAAGCCGTGTAGAGCGTTACGAGGGCCAGCCCGTAGACTATAGAGCTAGCTATCTGCCACCCGTCGCCATGAAGCGCGGTAAGAGCGATGAGCAGCGCGGCCCCGGCCAGGCTCGCTAACAGCCCGACGCCGTGGGTCAGGCCGTTGGCGATCTCCTCGGTCGGCGTGTACCGTTCTTTCATGGGCTGCCGAAGTCGTCGAGGCTGACACAACCAAATAGAATTTGTCTCTTCATCGGCACGATTTTACACGGTGTACCGGCGGACACGGCCGGCAAAAGAGAAACAGTGCCCGCTTTCGCCAACTTCCGTCGTTATCTCGGATAACATAGCTCGACGCCATCAGAGTAGTAGAGGAGCGGAACCTTGTCTCAAGAAAACGTAGATACCGTAAAAGAGCTCTACGCCGCGTTTGAGAGAGGAGACCTCACGACGGTGAGGGAGATTATGCACTCCGACATCGAATGGTACGAGGCCGAGAATTTCCCCTACGACGACGGAAATCCCTACGTCGGACAGGATGCCGTTCTCGACGGCGTCTACGCTAGGTTGACGGGAGAGTGGGACAGGTTCGCCGAAGAACTCGGAAACGTGCTGGATGCCGGGGAGCAGATCGTCACGACCGGTTACTACACCGGAACTTACAAGCCCACCGGAAATAACGTCTGGGCCCAGTTCGTCCACGTCTGGACCGTGCGGGACGGCAGAATTACCGCCTTCCAGCAGTACACAGATACCGCACAGTTCAAAGACGCCATAGGGCCTGTACAGTCAGGTTAAAACGTTTACGGGCAAACGCTTCGCAACGATTAATAATACGTCTGCAGCACCAAATAACTTCGTGTTTCTCGATTATGGATAGGTTGGAGACGTATTGCAGACAGAACTCTTACAGTTTGCCGGGGTCGGGGTGGCTTTCCTGGTCATTGCCTTTCTCTGGCTACGCATCGTGTATCTGCCGGCCCGCACGCCGGAGCGTTGGCAGGGTAACAGGTCGACTAATCGCAGGAGGCGTAGGTATCATGGGTAGTGCCGTTGGACTTGTTCTAACCTGAGGTCCAGTGATCCGCCCATCGGGCCTTGTCCAGGCGGCTGTTCACTGCTTCGCTTAGCAGTTCGTCCAGCGTTTTTCCCGTCTCTGTTTCCCGGATTTCGAGGACTTCGTTGAACTCCAGAACGAGATCCCTGGTCTCCAGCTCGCTCAGAAAACTTGCGGCCTCTTCCCTCTTCAGGTCTTCCCGTCGGGAAAATTCGTCTATCGAGGCGTTGATGACGCCCATCAGCATGCGTTGGGCTTCCTGTTGATCCGGGCCTGGGGGTTGCGCCGAGAGTTGCTCATCGAACTTCTCGCCAAAGATCATGGCAGCAACCACGATTTTACGCCGGTCCTCGAATCCTCGCTCTCCCCAGGCTTTTCGCATAGTCTCTTCCCTGAGATCGTCTAGGTGCGTCAGGGCCGGATCTCTACCCGGCTCTTTTGGCGGGCCTTCTCTGTTCACGGCAGATTTTCTCCTCAAGACCTTGGTTAGTAGCATTATGGTAACAGTAGTGAACGAAGCTCCGAGAGACCTTATTTTTCGAAAGGTTTGGCCGGGTCGTTAAGGTTGCCGGGAAATGCGCCGAATACTCGAGAACAACAACCATTCGATAATAGACGGGAGAGGTGTGAGGCGCGGTAAAATTCTAAGAAAGACGGCCTGGGTGGGTGGCGCAGTCTCTGCTGTCGGTCTCGTCTACCGTTGCTTCAGGACTGGACTTAGGCTGAAGCGCAGTGAGCAATATCTGCAAGAACTTATCTACGCCGCCGACGACGGGTTCTTCGTCCACGACGCCCAGGGCAGGATCCACGACGCCAACCGGTGCGCCTGCGAGAGCCTCGGATACACGAGAGAAGAGCTTCTAGCTCTCGACGTGGCGGATATAGAGCAGAGCCTCTCTGTAGAAAGGCTAAAAGAATTATGGAAGAGCATGGCTCCCGGTCAGCCCGTTACCCTCGAAGGCGTCCATCGACGCAAGGATAAGACTACTTTTCCGATAGAAGTGCGTGTGGGTCTCATAGGAGTAAACGGCCAGCAGCTCATGTTTGCCCTGGTCCGCGACATCACCGAGCGCAAACAGGCTGAGGACGCACTTCGTGAGAGCGAGCGGCGCTTCCGACAACTCTTCGAGAACTCAGCCGATGCCCTGTTTGTCCACGACAAGTTTGGTTACATACTCGACTGCAACGCCGAGGCCAGCCGATATTTGGGATATACGCGGGAGGAGTTGCTCTCTATGAAAGTGGGCGATGTAACCTTGAGTTTGCTCACCGAAGAAGAACGTCAGGCTTGGGCGGGTGAAACCTTATGGGAGCGGGTCATGCGCGGCGAGCCGGGTAGGATCGTCGGGTTCGATCGGAACGAACTCCGGCGCAAAGACGGTACGACCTTCCCTGTAGAGGTCGGTGTCGGGGCCATAGAGTACGGTGGAGGACGTGCCATCTTCGCCTCCGCCCGCGACATAACGGCCCGGTGGGAGTTGGAGAACGAGCTACGCCGAAAGGCTCTGCACGACCCCCTCACAAAACTGCCGAACCGGGCACTGTTTATGGATCGTCTAGAGCAAGCCCTGAAGCAGACAGAACGTAGAAAAACTTCTATAGCCATTCTTTTCATGGACCTGGATGACTTCAAGTCCGTGAACGACACCCTGGGACACGAGGCCGGAGATCAGTTGTTAATAGAGATCGCCCGGCGTCTCTCTGGTCCGGTGAGAGATGTGGATACGGTCGCGCGTCTCGCTGGGGACGAGTTTACCGTACTGCTCGAAGGCCTCAACGAAGCAGGCGATGCTACTCTCGTCGCAGAACGTATCCTGAAGTCGCTTGAAGCGCCGTTCAAGGTCAAAGGCCGGGGGATAAAAGTCGCCGCGAGTATTGGAATAGCCTGGGCTTCACGCTCCGACATCGCGCCCGGAGAGCTTCTGGATAAAGCGGATCGAGCCATGTACAGGGCCAAGGAGGGTGCCGGGTCACGCTACGAGATATATAAGCTTCCCGCGTAAGCGTTGGAAAGCTGCTAATTCGAAAGGCTTTCCCCCCATCCGAGAAACTTGGGTCCCCGGCGGCCCTTTTCGCCGTTCTCAACGACGTGTAAGGACATGGGTGGTGAAGGGTTACGGATCACGGTCATGTTACCCTCCAGATCGTAGACCTGTATGGCGACGCACAGGTACTCACCGGGTCGATGCTGGTCGTTTACCTTTAGCGTTGTATTCACGGTAACGTGCTCTTTCTGCTCGCCGTTGCCCCGCAACTCCAGAGTATCATTCGGGGCAAGTCCCCGCGGACCGATACTGCCGCCTTGCTTTACCCGCCAGAAGACGGCCCTGACGTGGGCTATGCCAACTTCATCCTCTAGCGTAATAGGAATTCTTATAGTTTCATCTATCCCGTAACGGGCCGGTTCTTTGGACAAAACTGTCCTCCTCTTCTATAAATTACCAGAACTAGACTACTTTAAATCTTCAATGTCGAAAGCATATCGCGTATGAGCCTTATTTTCTCTTTGGCGGATGAAATTCTGCCCAAAAAAACGTCTTCGATAAATTATGTGCCACCGGGGTTCACGCCGTGCGGTACAAAGCTGGCTGACAGATGGTGTCCGTGGGGTTAGGTTGACCGGAGCCCCGACCTCGAAGATTGGGGCTCCGGTCTTATTGTCCTTAATCGGCTTCCGAGGGCGTCAGGATCACCGTTTTGAGTTCCGTGAAGGTCTCCATCGAGTGGCGACCTCCGACGCGACCGATCCCGGAGAGCGAACCTGCCCTACCGCCGAATGGCAGGTGGCTCTCCCAGTGGTTCGTTGTGGCGTTGACGTTGACCCAACCGGTCCTGACGGACTCGGCGAAGCGCAGTCCCCGGCCGAGATCCCGGGTGAACACCGCCGAGAGCAACCCGTAAGGTGAGGAGTTGATGGTCTGAAGCGCCTCTTCTTCGTTCCGGATAGTGGTGATCGGCACGATGGGGCCGAAGGTCTCCTCCCGTGCGACCTGCATATCGCCGGTGACATTGTCTAGGACGGTCGGCTCGTAGTAGAGAGAGGTTGGGAACCCCTCGGCGCGGGCCCCACCGTTTAGGAGTTTCGCGCCGTGTTCCAGCGCGTCGGCGACGTGCTCGTCCATCTTTGCGGCCGTGGATTCGTTGTTGAGAGGTCCCATGGTCGTCTCCGGGCTGAATGGGTCGCCCAAGTGTATCCGGCGCTCCAGGGCGGTGAGGAGCTTTTCGACGAAGGCATCGTGGACTTTTTCGTGTACGAGAAAGCTTTCCCCGGCGGTGCAGCTCTGGCCAGCGCAGAGAAAGGCGGCGTCCAGGCTCGCCTCCGCCGCCGCGTCGAGGTCTGCGTCGTCTAGGACGATCATCGGACCATTACCGCCCATCTCCAGGATCAGGGCTTTCCCGGCGGCGCGAGAGGCGACTCTTCGTCCGGTCGCCACCGAGCCGATAAACCCAACGGCCTGGGTGCTGGGGTTCGCTGCTACTTCATCCCCGACGGTGGGGCCTTCTCCGGTCACCATATTGAAGACGCCGGGTGGAAGTTCCGCCTCGACGATGCATTCGGCGAGTTTGACGGCGCAGATCGAGGTGCTTGGGGCCGGGGTCCAGACGACGGCGTTGCCGGTGGCGAGGGCCGGGGCGAGTAGTTCGGCGGGCATGGTGTAGGGCCAGTTCCAAGGGGAGATGACGCCGACCACCCCGCGTGGGACGCGATAGAGCAAGACGCGCTTTCCGGCATCTACGGAAGGCGGCATTACGCCGTCGAGGCGCACCACGTCGGCGGCGGCCATACGGAAGTATTCAACGAGTTCGTCTACTTCTTCGTAGGCTTCGGCGTGCAACGGCTTGCCCTGCTCCAGGGTGAGCGTCTGCGCGAGGTCTTCGCGACGCTTGTCGATGACGTTCGCTATACGGTCCATCGCGCCGGCCCGCTCGAACGCGGACTCTGCTGCCCAACCGGACCAGGCGTCTTTCGCGGCGGAGATGGCGCGCCGGACATCTTCGCGGGTGCCTTCCGGAGAGGTTCCTATATATTCGCCGGTGGATGGGCTTATGGCCTGCATGCGGGCGTCGGCTTCCCCGATGGTCCACTCTCCCGCGACGTACATCCCGTGATCGCCTACCATGTTGAATGTCCTTGCATCATCGGTACTTCACTCTCTTCACTTACGAGGTCTGCGCATCTCTCGCCGATCATCATGCACGTCATACAGGGGTTGGTCCCGATCATGGCCGGGAAGATGGAAGCGTCGGCGACGCGCAACCGCCCGACACCCCGGACGCGGAGTTCGGGGTCCACTACCGCGAGCGGGTCATCCACGGCTCCCATTCGGCACGTTCCAGCGGGATGATAGACGGTGTTGGCCGTACGGCGGGCGTACTCGGAGAGTTCCTCGTCGTCCTGCACTTCGGGTCCTGGGGCGAGCTCACGTCCGATCCATGACCGAAGCGCGGGTTGTTCGGCTATTTTGCGTGCCAGCTTTACGCCCTCCAGCATCACCCGCTCATCGTGGCCTTCGGGATCGGTAAAGTAGCGGAAGTCGATCAGGGGTGGGGCGGACGGATCTGAGGAGCGCAGCCGCACGACGCCCTGGCTCTTTGCGCGCGTCACGTTCGGCGTTATGCAGAAGACTTGACTCGCGGTGGGGTAGCCTAGCGGCTCCGTGTTGATGGAGAAGGGTACGGTGCCGAAGTGGAACATCAGGTCGGGGTGCTCCAGAGACGGGTCCGTACAGGCAAAGAGACCGGCCTCCCAGAACTGCTTAGAAACCGCTGGCACGGGCCGCGAAGACTTCCAGAAGACCACGCCTTCAGGATGGTCCAGCAGGTTCTCCCCGACACCCGGCAGATCCACCAGGGTCGTCACGCCGGTGTCCCGCAGGCGTTCTTCCGGCCCGATCCCCGAGAGGAGTAGTAGCTTGGGCGTGTCGAAGGCTCCGCAACAGACTATTACCTCACGCCCGGCGTAGATGTCGCCCCGGTCTGTTTCGGCTCCGATGGCGTCCCCGTGGTCATCTAGAAGTATCTTCCGTATCTTCGTCTCGGTGAGCACGGTTAGGTTGGAGGACAACTCGTCGAGCGGATGCAGGTAGGCGACCGAACTCGATTGGCGGATTCCGTTGCGCTGGTTGAGCGTAAACCAGCCGACGCCTTCCCGAAATTCCTTTTCGTTGAACTGGACCAACGGGAAACCGGCCTGCTGGGCGGCTTCGACAAAGGCTACGCCGCAGGCGTTCTCAGGCTTTACTGCCTCACGATGCACACGCTCTGCGACGCGATCCAAGTAAGGGTTGATTTCTTCCGGTCCCCATCCTGTCGCTCCGAGGTTCTCCCACTCCTCCAGGTCTACGTCGGGTGTGCGGAAAGATATGGCCGAGTTGTGCGAGCTACAGCCACCTAGCACTCGGCCGCGGCTGTGACGGATGCGGCTGTTGCCGCGCTCCTGCGATGATATTTCGTAATCGTAGTCGAGGTCCGAGCCGAGGAGTTCCATCCACCGCCGAAGCTCCAGCACCCTCGTCTGGCCTTCGTCGGAGGGGCCGGCCTCTACGAGGCAGACGCTGGCGTCGGTATTTTCGGCGAGGCGGGCGGCCACGATAGCGCCTGCCGTCCCGCCACCGAGCACCAGGTAGTCATAGCTGTTCCTATTCATTACCCACCCCCGATTGCTCCGTTACCGGGTGAGCGGACTCTTCCCGGGTGCTGGTCGTCGCGAATTCTTCGAGCGCCGTCCGCCGGGGTTGCAAGTATCTGTCCGGCGTTCCTTGCCGCTCCAGGAATGAGATTGCAGCCTCTCCTAGTTCGGCGCCTTCTTCGGAGTTCGAGGGCCACAGGTTCGTCTGCTCGCCCGGATCTTGCGTCAGGTCGTAGAGTTCCGGCTGATGGTCGGGGCCTCCCAGGATCAGGGACCGCTCCCGCGTGGTAACGGTGAGGGGCATGTAGTTTGCGATGCGCCGGGTGCTGCCGTCTATGGCGCTCGTGAACTCACCCTCGGCGAAGTAGAGCGGCCAAGAGCTTATGACGAACGGACGGTGCTCATCCCGCACGCCCCGGATCACGTCTTTGAAAGACCATCCCTGTGTCGTTTCAGGGGCTTTGATGTCGAGGAGATCCAGGACCGTCGGCGCGAGGTCCGAGTTGTTGGTCATCGCCTGCCGGCGGCCGGGTTTCTCTCCCGGGATCCGGGCGATGAGCGGAAGTCGCGTGAGCTCCCCGTACAGCGGTGATGAGGCGACCGAGAGCAACCAGGATTCGGCCAGCCAATCCGGGAGTTCCGAATCTTCGGAGGCCGCCGCTTGATTGTCGTTGATCCACTCGGCCTTACCGAAGTACCCGTGCTCCCCGAAGTAGAAGCCGTGGTCGGCGGTGAAGAGGACTATCGTGTTATCGGTGAGGTTCAGCGCGTCGAGCTTCGCCAGAAGGCGCCCGATCCAGAAGTCCACCATCGTAACCTCGCCGCAGTAAGTTGCGTGGGCGAGCGACACGTCGTCTTCGGTGAGGCCGGCCTCCTCCCACTTCGCGTAAGCCGGATAGAGTTGGCGCCCGTCGTATCCCGGCCGGTACTTCTCGGTGTAGTAATCCGGTGCGTCCCAGGGCTCGTGCGGATCCCAGGTGTCCACGTAGAGGAAGAATGGCTCTTCATCTTTGTGGTGCCGCTCTAGCCACGACTCGGCCTCGGTAACCGTCCGCGCCGCGAGCCGGTCGGACTCCTCCCGCCAGGTCAGGCGGTAATCCGAGCGCTCGCTGGGCCGGGTATCGTCTCCCTGTCCCCGGACCCAGATAAAGTCGTCGAAGCCCCGGTCGTAGTTGAAACCGCCCCGGATAAAGTACGGCGTATCCACCACGCCCATCGTCTGGTATCCGGCTTCGGAGAGAAGCCCCGGCAGAGTGGGCAGGTTCGGCGGTAGCGGCTCCCAGCCCATAAAGGTATAGGCGAAGGTTCCGGTAAGAATATCCGCCCGCGCCGGCATGGTCGGGAATGATGAGACTCGGTGCTGATCAAAGACCACCGAAGACCGCGCAAAGGCGTCGAGGTTGGGGGTCTGTATGTACGAGTTTCCGTAAGCTCCCAGATGGTCGCTGCGGAAGGTGTCTGAGACGATGACTACTACATTCGGACGTGGGTCCATAATTGTCCTCCTATGTCAGAAGTTTTCCTCTACTGACAAAGAAGCGGCGGCGCGCGACGCCCCGCCTGATACTGCCCGCCTTCCTGGCGACCCCTGCTCCCGAAGGCCCCGAAAGACCACCACCGCAAACGGCGGACGAGGGTAAGAACGAAATCCCGCAGCGTGCCGTCGGATAAACACATCTGCGAACCGCAATAACCGAATGTCCCACGAGGACTTTTTATCCAACTATCGCGGGAGAAGATAGACCTACCACGCAACCAACCGTACTCGCCCTGAAGGGTTCGAGTCGAGCCCGGCATAATAACTACCTTTTGCCGTTGCTCATTGGGGTAAAATTCCTCATGAAGAGACAAATATCATCTGATACTCACGCTGTCAAGGCCAGTGCGCTACACACTTCGATACATTTTTGACAAAAACGCCTAGATCGACTTTCAAGACGTGCCTGAAACGGGTATACATGCGTGCATAGTGTCCCGGCGCTTGTATTCTCCTTTTGTTGGAAAAAGGGTTGTTTGGCGCATTGGGTGTACCGTATAGGCTATGCTTAACGGGGTGAGTTCTTTTGTAGGGAAGAAGGCAATATTAGTGGGGCTGGTAGCTATTTTCTGCGTCCTGATTCTGTACTTTGCCTGGGGGAGGGCTGGCGGCCCGGTTACGGGGAATCTTTCCGCGGCGTCGACGGAAACTGTCGGAACATACCGGCTCGGTAGTTTCGTCGTTACGTTCGAGTAAGAAACTGGTGGGCCCGTCCTGAACGTCGCACACAGCGATAAGCCTGGACGCTCCCTCTGGCGGAACGTTCCGGGCGAGAGCTTCGTGTCGGCGGCGCGGGGTCGGGAGTCGGTCCAAAACTCGCGGGCACACTTCCACGTGGAGGATGAGATAGAGGAGCGGCTGCCGGATTAGAGCGTGGAGAGCATCGAGAAGCGGGGGGATTTCGTGGTCGTCTCCGGGACGTTTGTAGGTGGGGGAGAAAGAACCGCGTACACGCTCACGTTCTCGTCGGCCTCCGACAGCAGGTTGCGGTTTATCGTGGAGGTCGAGGAGCCGTACAATCGGGTCTATCTGACTTACGCTACCAACTCCGAAGAGCGTTTCTTCGGGTTCGGTACGCAGTACACTTACTCGGACATGAAGGGCCGGAAGGTCCCGGTTTTTATCGGGGAGCAGGGGATAAGGTCGTGGCGCCCAGCTCATCACGCTCGCGGCGAACCTGCAGGCTGGAGCAGGTGGCGAGTGGTACAGCAGCTACGCCAGCGTGCCGCACTATATAACCAGCGAGTCGCGGTCGTTGTTTCTGGAGAACTACGAGTATTCGTCCTTCGATCTGCGAGACGCGTATAGGGGGCAGGTCGAAGTCTTCTCGTCTCAGATGGAGGGTCAAATTCTCTCCGGAGACTCGCCAGCGAAGCTCATAGAGCAGTACACCGAATACTCCGGCAGGATGCGCCCGCTACCAGACTGGCTCACCTCCGGCGCCGTCGTCGGGATGCAGGGCGGCACCGAGAAGGTGCGGTGGCTACAGCGGCAGTTAGAAGAGCTAGACACACCAGTCGCTGCGTTCTGGTTGCAGGACTGGGTGGGACAGCGCCAGACCAGCTTCGGTAGTCAACTGTGGTGGAACGGGGAGCTAGACCGACAGCGCTACCCTGGTTGGGAGAAGCTCGTCGCAGACTTGGAAGACGACGGCACGAGGGTCATGACCTACATAAGTTCTCTGCTGGCCGACCCGTCGGAGAAAGAGAACGTTCGCCGCAACCTGTTCCGAAAGGCAGAGCGCAACGGGTATCTCGTCGAAGATCGGGACGACGAACCATATATGGGCCGGATCACGGATTTCTTCGCTGTCCACGTGGACTTGAGCAACCCGGAAGCGCGAGATTGGATCAAAGAAGTAATAAAAGAGAACGTAGTTGGCGACGGAGCCTCCGGTTGGATGGCGGATTTTGGCGAGGGACTTCCCTACAATGCTGTGCTTCATTCCGACGCGGATCCTAAGCGCTATCACAACCGCTATGCCGAGGAATGGGCTAAAGTAAATCGCGAGGCTGTCCGCGAGTTGGGCCGCGAAGACGACCTCGTCTTCTTCAATCGTTCGGGCTTTACCAGGAGCCCCCACCACAGCACGCTATTCTGGCTCGGGGACCAGATGGTGACCTGGGGTCATCAAGACGGCATCAAAAGCGCCGTTACCGGAATGCTAACGAGCGGCTTCTCCGGCTACAGCCTCACGCATTCGGACATCGGCGGTTACACGGCCATAGATACCTTTCCGCTGAAATACCATCGCTCCAAAGAACTACTCCAACGCTGGATCGAGCTTGCCGCCTTTACGCCGGTCTTCCGCACCCACGAAGGCAACCTGCCTGATGTGAACCATCAGATTTACTCCGACGAAGAGAGCCTCCGGCACTTCTCCCGCCTCGCTAAAGTCCACGCCGCCTGGGAGCCGTACCGTAAAGAACTGATACTCGAAGCTTCCCAAACCGTACTCCCCACCGTCCGCCATCCCTTTGTACACTACCCGGACGACCCGGAAGTCCACGAGTTGGAAGAACAGTTCATGGTCGGCTCGGAGTTCATAGTGGCTCCCGTCCTGGAGCCTGGCGCCGAATGGGTCGAGGTTTATCTTCCCGCCGGTCGTTGGTTTCATCCGTGGTCCGGAAACGTATACGGCTCGGACGAGGGCGTTCACACGATAGTGGAAGCGCCCATTGGAGAGCCCGCGGTATTCTACAAAAAAGGTTCCGAGGCCGGAGAAAGGTTCCACAAAGCCGTTGAGCGACTGGAATCTCCCGGGTAGGATCTTCGCTTAGTTGAGTTGTTGCCAGCGTTGATAGATTCCGATACCGTCTTCTGCAGGGGTATGTTCCATCGGGAGGCGTCTCTCTTGCGGTGTTTTTGCGAACTCTTCGTAGAAGTTCTCGAACTCAAAGTACTTCTGGCTGTCTTTGTAGTAGCGTCCTTCTTCTTCCCGGGTCACGAGGTACGCTACCTTGTCCGGGCTCGCGTAATAGAGTGCGCCCAGGCACATAGGACACGGATGCGCCATCACGTACACTTCGTAGCCCTCCAGGCTCGGTTCTCCCAGCCTCTGGCAGGCAGCTCTTACGGCTAACACTTCCGCGTGTGCCGTGGGGTCGTTTGTCTGCCCCACGAGGTTCGGGCTCTCGGCCAGGATATCGCCGGTTTCGGAAGAGACAATCACACAAGAAAATGGCCTTCCGCCACGTTCTATGTTTTGTCTTGCAAGTTCTAACGTACGCTCGATAGGGTCCACGGATAACCTCCGGTAACTTTTTCAGGGACTACGAATGCTAATCCTAACACCCAACAATTTCGGCAAGTCTGGCATCTTGGAACAAAGCCTTTCGGACGTGGTGCTCTGGTAGGATGATCCGATGCCCGGCGAAGTTCTAAAGAGGTTGAAGATTGCGGCGTTTGGCGGCCTGGCGGCGGCCTTTACGGGGCTTGTCTACGCCCGCGAGGTGGAGATCCGCTGGCTGGAAGTCCGTCCTGTGGAGCTTATCCTGCCCCGGCTGGCGAGGGAATTCGACGGCTACCGGGTCGTACAGATCGGTGACATCCACCTGGAAGACTGGACCAAGCCCCGGCGCCTGAACCGGATCGTGGATCTCGTAAACTCTCAACAGGCGGACCTCATAGTAATTACCGGAGACTTCCTGAGCTACTCTGTGGACCCGGGCGTACCCCATCGCCTGACCGAAGCCCTCGCCCGTCTGGAAGCCCGCGAAGGCGTGCTGACGGTGATGGGAAACCACGACTACCTGACCGACGTGGAAACAGTCCGTCGCTGCCTGCAGGAGGCTGGTGTGCCGGAGTTGAGAAACGAAGTTCACACCATTAGTCGTGAAGATGCCGAATTGCACGTATCCGGGATAGACGATGTAATGGAAGGAAAGAGTCGCCTGGACCTCGTACTGGAGAAGCTACCGGAAACCGGGGCGGCGATAATGCTGGCCCACGAGCCGGACTTTGCGGACGTGTCATCGGCGACGGGGCGTTTCGACCTCCAGCTATCCGGTCATTCGCATGGTGGACAAGTGAGGATGCCGCTTTGGGGACCGGTGATTCTGCCGCCCTTCTCTCAGCGTTACAGCAGCGGCCTCTACGAAGTGGGGGACATGTTGCAGTACACGAACCGGGGCTTGGGTTTTGTGGATGCCCGCTTCCGCTTTCTATGCCGTCCGGAGATAACCGTTCTGACACTAAAGTGCACCTAGCGTAAGACGGTGCAGGGCGTATCTCAGGAGACTCCGGTACTATGGTCGCTTATTGGTAGCTGAAAAACACTCGTAAACAAGCTGGGAGGAGATGGAGTGGCGTACTTTGAAGGATGGCTCAGGAGGGCTGATAATGAACCCGAGGGAGAGCACACTGGATATTTGCTGGAGATCGAAGCGGATATGTCGGTGGTAGAGGACGTAGAGGATCTAGTCGGGGACCAACTCGCGGTAACCGGGGACGTGGAGATCGTGGACTACCCGGAGCGCGGCAAGATCATGATTTTCAAAGTAACCTCTTCGGCCGTGCTCGAAGAAGACGAAGAACTAGAAGAAGAACCGGAGAAGTCCGAAGAGGAGGTTTAAACTCTTCGGACTCCAGAGGCTTATCCTAAATGCGGTCCCAGCAGTGAGAGATCCGCTTCGCCGAGACGGTCGGAAGCAGTCTTGGCCTGATGCCAGTACGGGTAGAGCAGGGGCGGCAAACTTACTTCGTCCAACCGACTACGCTCTTCGTCCGTTAGCTGTAAGTCTGCCGCACCCAAATTGTCTTTGAGCTGCTCTTCGGTTCGTGCCCCGACTATCACCGAGGCCACGCCGGGACGTCCCATGAGCCAGGCCAGAGATACCTGTGCCGCTGGGACTTCGTGCTCTTCGGCTATCTCTACGAGCACTTCTATGGTGTCGTAGAGTTTCTCTTCGTCGCGGACGGGTGGCTCATCCCACTCTCCGAGGTGACGGCCTTCCTCGGTCTCCTGGTCGCGGCGATACTTGCCCGAGAGCAGGCCGCCGGCCAGCGGGCTCCACACGAGAATGCTGCATTCTTGGTCGAGCGCGATGGGGACGAGCTCGTACTCGGCTTCGCGGGCTTCCAGGGAGTAGTAGATCTGCTGGCTCACGTAGCGCTGGTAGCCCAGACGCTCGGAGGTACTCAAGGCTTTCATCAGGTGCCAGCCGGAGTGGTTTGAGCATCCGACGTAGCGCACCTTGCCGTCTTTTACGAGCGTGTCGAGGGCTTCGAGGGTCTCTTCTATTGGTGTCTGGCCGTCCCACTGGTGGACCTGGTAGAGGTCTATGTAGTCGGTACCGAGGCGTTTGAGGCTCGCTTCGCACTCCCGGATCAGGTGTTGTCGCGAGAGGCCGGCTCCATTTGGCCCGTCGCCCATCGGAAAGCGGGCTTTGGTTGCCAGGAGTACCTCGTCCCGGCGACCGGAGATCGCCTGTCCCAGTATCTTCTCGGACTCACCGGTTGAGTAGATGTTCGCCGTGTCGAAGAGGTTTACCCCGGCGTCGAGGCACATGTCCACCTGGCGGGTGGCGAGGTCTACGTCGGTGGAGCCGACGGCGCTAAAGTCGCCTTTGCCACCGAAGGTCATGGTGCCCAAAGTCATGGCTGAGACGTAGAGGCCCGAATTTCCGAGACGGCGATATTGCATGAAATCCTCCTCTTGTTTCTATTGCCGGATCATGTTTCAGCCTAGCACGGCAGAAGTTAGCGTTTCGAGGCCTCGGTATTCTCCGGCATCGGGGCTCCGGCCCGGGCACAGCCGGTACAGTTGGCGTCTTTTGAGGTCGTGATCCAGTCGTCCTCGTCTATCTCCCTGTTGCAGTACGTCAATTTCATTCCGGGCTTGGCTACGTGTATCCTACCGAGCCCGTTAGCTTGTTTTATATTCATCTGCGGCCTCGGCGGGATGTGGCTGAGTATTCCATGTCGTTTCTCCTTTTCGCTTTGCACGGGCCAATTCTAACCCGTCCGGGACCAATAAACCGGACGTCGAGGAGGTTTGTAAGACACGCTCGCGGGTAACTACGCAGCGTGTCGGTAGGGCGGCGAAATTCGATCAACGGTGCGGCGTCTCGACACCGGGGTGCCCGACATGGTCGCCAGACGTTAGGGAGCTGAGATAACGACGTGCTGTTACAGACTTTTCTTTTTACCCTGATCCCGCTGACGGCGGCCCTTGCGAGTGGTGTCCTGGCCTCGTACTGGACGCCGGGTCCCGAAGCGCGGAGCTACATCCAGCATTTCGCGGCCGGGGTGGTGCTGGCCGCAGTTACGGGCGAGTTGCTCCCGAAGGTGGTCGAGAGCGGACAAAACGTTTCGTGGGCGGTGATCGGTTTCGTAGCAGGCCTCGCCGTGATGCTCGCCATAAAGCTTTTCAGTCACGCGGGCGAAAAGAGCGGGGGCGGGCAGAGCGGCCCGAGCGCGGTGAGCCTGAGCATAACGGCTGGCGTAGACACGCTGGTCGACGGGTTCGTGATCGGTCTGGGTTTCGTGGTAGGCGGCGGGGCGGGGCCGCTGCTCGCGCTGGCCCTGGGGGTCGAGCTGTTCTTCCTCGCCCTAAGCGCCGCCTCCTCCGTCGGCCAGTCGGGCCGTCCGCGAAGCTGGATGCTCGGGGTCGGGGCGGGTCTGGGGCTGCTGGTCATGGTCGGGGCCTTACTGGGCGTGATACTCCTGGGCAACGCCCCGCAAAGCCTGGTCGTAGCGGTGTTGGCATTCGGGTCCATCGCGCTGCTCTACCTGGTAACGGAGGAACTCCTCGTAACCATCCGCAACGTCTCCGAGACGCCCTGGCACACGCTCGTTCTCTTTACGGGCTTTATCTCCGTATTCGTGATCGAGATGCTGGTTCACTGAACCTTAGAGTGTCGAGAGGTTAGAAGATTGCGTTCTCTCGGAGTTGCGGCCAAAAGTTCTTGCCTTACCCTGCTTTGCTCTCTTGATGGGTGGCCTGCGAGGCGCTGATCGGCAGTCCTTCGACTTCCAGGCGCAAGAGGTCGAAGACTTTGCTCGCGCTGCCTACGACCTCGATCTCGTAGAGCGTACCGGCGTCGTCGCGTTGGAGCACCACGTTCTCTTTGAGGTCTTCGCCCATGATCTCACCGACGACTCCTTCGGCGCCGTCCTTTAGGTGGATCGCCACGCTGTCGGTTTCGGGATGGTAGTAGATTTTCACCGTTCTATCCTCCTTCCCTCATAGCGACGGCTCCCGATCGAGGGAAGAGCCTTTATCGAGAGGTTACTCTGCTGTGGGCGACGTCTTCTCTGGTCGCGGAGCGGACCATCTTCGATTCGACGGTGGTTACCGCTACGGTGTCTCCGGAGAGGGCAAAGAACTCAATCTCGTATGCTGCGCCTTTGTCGTAGATGTCGATCACTGTACCTGAGTCCCCAGCGACTAGTTCCTCGTCCGGCAAATCTTCGGTAAGTACCACCGTTGAAAATCGTTCTATCATCTTCGGCTTCCTTTCATTCGGGGTAGGCGGTTACTAACCTCGGTCGCCAGTCTCCCGGTCAATTTGCCAGATAGTCCTCGTTCTTGGGTTTCGCCCATCCGGGCTCATCAACTCCCCTGCCAAATTGTATTTTATCCCGTAATCCGTCTCCGCAACTTTCTCGACTCCATGCTCGCGGTCGTGCCGGAGCAAAGCATCTCGAAGAACTTCAGGATTTCTCTGTGAGAAGCCGAGCCCCAGAAAGTAGCCTCCTTTGTTCTTTCCTCGAAACAGGTAGCCGAGTTTCTCCGCCTCTATAAACGCTGCTTCCTTGTTTAGCATTTCCTCTATGGAAACGTCTCCTCTTTTCTCCCGAGTGCTGGTTTTCGCCAGAAGCGCGGCATCCGGGGCGGTGGACCAGAGTAGATCTACTCCCTCGTATGCAAGGCATGCTTGGTTTACGAGCTTTGAGAGACGCTTCTCTAGCTTCACGGCTTTGCTAATCGCGTTGCCGCCCCAGGTATTCGCGCGCCACGGCGAGAAATTCTTTGCCTTCCACGATCGTGTGTTCCGCGTCGTCTTCACTCACTGTTTCGGGTGCTGCAGCGTAATCGGCGGCCTGTCGCAACCCGAACGCTTCGATCAGTAGCCGGTGGTATCGGGAGTCCAGTTCTTCGGTCTTTGCGAAGTTACGACCGAATTGCGCCACCACCTGAGAGTGTCGTGAGTAGCTCAGTCCTTTGGATAAAAGCAAAGCCTCGGCTGTGTAGAAACAGCCGTAGTAGGCGCGGGACGCAGCAAAGTCCGCGTGGCCGCTTTCCAGCAAACTCTCGGCGGCCTCGAACGAGCGCCGTGCTTTCTCAAAGAGGTTGTCGAGGATCTGCGAGCTATCGCTCATCCCATAGCCGGCGAAAGGATGGCGCCCTCTCTGCGGGCGTTGATCAGGTACGGTTCCCATGACTCCCGGTAGTTCTCGATGCTCACCGGGATCAGAGAAAGTGTCACGTCGTATTCCAAAGACAGGGATGCAACTATTTTAGAGGAGCGCCGGATCTCCCTGCCGACCTCGACCGGCTCCTCCAATAGCAACAACAAGTCCAAGTCGCTGCCTTCGACTGCCTCTTCCCGGGCATGGGAGCCGTAGAGCACGAGGCCCCTATAACGCCCCCCATATAGTCCCTGCAGGCTGCCGGCTAGATCCTTGAGCACATCGTCTATTTTCTGTGTAACGCTGTCCATGCTACAAAGTGTAGCGCGTGGCTCCAGCGAAGGTGTATATTAGACGGCCTCTATAGCTCTCGACGATCCAACGAGAAAATCTCAGAAGCGCGGCATCCGGGGCGAGGCGGTTGACCAGAGCAGTTCGACTTCTTGCGGGGTGAGGCCGTAGGCTTCGTTGACGAGGTCTGAGAGGCGGCGCTCTAGCTTTGCGGCTTCGGTGCGGGCTTCGCGCACGGGGGTTGCGAGGTCGGCGTAACCGGACCGCAACTCTTTGAAACCGGCGGGGGAGAGCCGGCCGGAGCCTCTGGGACGCCGCTTGCGGACTTCCTCAACGAACTCGTCGCCGGTGAGCGCGGCGAAGTCCGAGAGCTTCTGGCCCGGCTTCTGTATGCCGTATTCGACGCGCAGCCAGTCCAGGGCGTCCCGGCGCGACTCCTGCTCCGCCCGTGTGATCTCCACCAGCCGCCCGACCGCACGCTCCGCCTCCGTCCGCGCCTCGTCGGTGGGTGGGGCGATGGGCAAGGGCTCCATGTAAATGTTCTTTAGACGAAGAGTGTCATTGATAGCGTGCATAGCCGAACGGTGCAGGCAGTACCACATGAGCGGCGAGTTGAGCACCGCGAGTAGCCATTTGTCAGTGGACGGTAGAACGAAGCATAAGTCGTTAGTAAAAATGCTCTCGGTCTCAATAGAGAATGATGAATAAGTGGAAAGATCCTTCCAAATTATCTTCGGCTGTTCGAAGATTTTCCAGTAGTCAACGGAATCCTGGATCTCGTACCACTTGTACGAGCCGGCTTTCCTGCCCGGCCACTTGCCGCCGCTCCAGCCTTTGGGTTTTGGTTCGAGGCGTTCGCGGAACTGTTCGAGGTACTGCTTGACGGCGGGGTAGGCGTCTATGTTTATGCCGCGGCGGGTGAAGATCATCCACAGGTTCTGCCAGTCGGGCGACCAGCGTTTTATGTCCTGGCCGCGCAGGTAGGGTTTGATGACCTCCGCCGAGGCCGGGTCTTCGCGCACTAGCCGGTCTTTGGTCTCCGTGCCGATCAGGAACGCCTCGTTTAGGCTGGTCAGCACGCCGCGATACGGCTTCACGCCCGCGAACTCGGCGAGCGGGACTCCGTTGTCCCGGATCTTCGTCATCAGGTCGTCAACCGCCGAGGACTCCAGGCTCCAAGCGTCCTTGCCGAAGCGTTCGCGGGGGACGGTGTGGGCGTGGGCTTCCACGGTCCGGTCCAGGTCCATGCCGCCAAGCTCTTCGCGCGGGACGGCGGCGACGCGGACCTCACCGTCGGTTTCGCCGTCTTTCGTTTCCGGGCCGCGTTTCTGGAGGACGATGCAGGGGAACACGTCGGCGTCCGGGAAGATCGGGGCGTGCCCGAAGTCCACGATCTCCACCAGCGCTTCCTCTTCCGCGAAGTACCCGCGCAGCGGCTCGCCGTAGCCCGCCCGCAGCCACTTGTTGGTGACGATGTAGCTCATCCGGCCGCCGCGCCGCAGTTGCCGCAAGCCCTGCTGGTAGAAGTACACGTACAGGTCCGCGACCCCATGGTACGTCTCCGGGTACGCCTCCTTGAAGTACGGCTTTACCGGCCCGAGTGCCTCCTGCCGGACATAGGGCGGGTTGCCGACCACCGCGTCGAAGCCCGCCTCGTCCCCGAGCGGCTTGCCGTGCCGGTCGAAAAGACCTCCGGGAACTCAAGCTCCCAGTGGAAGAACCGCTGCCCGGCGGCTATGTCCTGCGCCGCGTCGAGCCAGCGCTGGAACTGGGGCAGGGTGGCGACGTTCTTGCTCGTGGCGTAGTCGGCGAGCGGTTGCCAGAGCGTCGGGTCCACCTCGACTCCGAAGCGGGTGGCGGTAACGAGGTCGGCGAGGCGGGCGTAGCGGCTGGTCAGGTCCTCGCGCAGGCGTTCGTAGAGTTGCTCCTGCTGTTTTACGTCCTCGACGGAGGCGGCGGGGGACTCCTCGATCACCCACATACTCCCTACCGCCACGCTCATGCTCTGCCGAAAGTCGTCGTCGGCCAGCATCGAAAGCTGGCCCTCATCCGCCGCTTTCGTAGTCTTTTTCTTCCGCTTCTTGCCGCCGGCGTTGCCGGGCTGGAGTTGCGTAAGGCGCGCCCCGACGAGGGAGTTGCCGGTCCGGAGGTGGTGGTCGAGAAACGAGAGCGGCCGGTCGCGGGCAACGGTCGAGAGCCAGAGCGAGAGCTTTGCGAGGTCCACCGCGAGCGGGTTCATGTCCACCCCGTACACGCACGACTGCACGACCCGTCGCTTCCAGTACGCAAGCTCCGCGTCGGCCTCCGCGTCCTCGGCTACCTCCTCCGGCGAGACGTCCAGCGCCACCAGGAAGCGGGCGATGTACTCCGTCACCTCGACCAGGAAATGCCCGCTGCCCATCGCCGGGTCTAGCACGTCCAGCGCCAGCACCGCCTCCACCTTCGCCGCGTCGGACGGCGCATCTTCCACGGCGGCGCGGAGGACGGGGCCGACCGTTTCCTCCACGATGTACTTCACCACGAAGTCCGGGGTGTAGTAGCTGCCGGTCGTCTTGCGTTCGTTGTTGTCGTTCAGGAGGGCGACCGTCCAGCCTGGCTCCGCCCCCTCCGGTTCGGTCAGCGCCTCCAGGTGGAACTCCAGCAGGCCCTCGTAGATGGTGCCGAGGTGCCGTTCGGCCAGGTCCCGGTAGTCCACGAACTCGCCGTCTACCCGGGAGAGCCGGTCTATGGCTTCTTGCAGGTGCGCGTCCCCGACGGCGTATTGTTCCAGAAATGGATGACGGATTGGATCGAAGAGGCCGCCGTTGAACGTCGCCACCGAGAGCGGCGGGTTGCCTTTATCTATGCTCTGGAAGAGTTCTTTCAGGTCGTTCCAGAGTTTGCCGCTGGTTGGGAGCAGTCGGGGACCGTCGGCGACGTCGTGCTTGATCCGGTGCAGGCTATAACTCTCCCGGTACAATTCGCTGCCGCGCACCGGCAACAGCTCGCGGGCCTCGGCGTAGAGGACGAACAGGAGCCGGTACAAGAGGATCAGGGAGTTGTCGTAGATCTCTTGCAGCTTCTCCGGCTCCGAGTCCAGGGTGCTCGCCGGATAGTCCAGAAACCCCTGCGCGATATGCCGCAGCGCCTCGTAGACCTGGCCTTTGAGCGAATCCCCGACGCCCCGGGCGTAGTCGGCGCTGGCCTGCAGGATCGAAGAGACCCCCAGCGGCCCGTCGTCGAACGCGGCCCGGCGGAAAAAGGCGTAGAAGTACAGAAACCGCCCGGCGTCGTCGCCCTCGACCAACTCTTGCAGGTCAACCTCGTAGAAGCGGTCCAGCTTGTGGGCCGTGTCTCGGTGATAGAGCCGCCAGAACCGCCCGTTCGTCAGGATGCCCCAGTCGGTGCCTGCGTGGCGCATGTAGAAGGAGATCTGGAACGACGGGTTGTTCGTCAGCGAGTCTTTCTTGCCGCCTTTTAGCGCCACGTCCAACGGACGGTCCCAATACTTCGCATCCCCGACCGCGAAGGATTTGCCGGAGAGCAACTCTTCGTCCAGAGTCCTGTTCTTGTTCGTGGCGAGCGAGACTGCATCCTTATAGAAAACGTAGTCCGGCTTCTTCGTTCCGTCCGGTGTCTGGAGCGCCGCCTGCACTTCGAAGTCGTGGCCGAGAGTGTGGAGTACCGGTTGGATCAGGTCAGCCTCCGTCTGGGCCTCGTTCTTGCTCGGGTTGTAAGAAGCGAAGATTCCGGCCAACTCCTCCATCACGGGCCTGGCTTCGGAGACAAGTTCCTGCCAGTCGGCCCGGCGGGGCAGGGTCGCGTTCAGATAGTGGTCGGAGAACAGTCCACTGTTGCGGTGATATTGTTCCGCGGGCGTCGGCTGCTTCGAAAGGTCCATGCTGAAATTATAGAGGGCCGACGAGTTTTGGCCCAGGGTAGAGCCGCGGCGTTAGAATGTGCCCGGCGACACCCGGCGAGTAATGGAGGCGGCATGGCGGAAGCGGCGAAGAAATCGGTCCCGGAAGCCTGGGTCGGGCGGGAGGTAAACGTCCGGTACGCGGACGCCGACGTGCCGCGTTGGCTCGATTGCACGCTGGACGAGGTGGGCGAATGGGGCGTATGCGCGTCCACCGACGAAAAGACCTCGTTCTTCCCGTGGAGCAGCCTCATAAAAATAGACCTGGGACACAGCGATCCCGCCAGGTTTGGTAGGCGCTAGAGACCTAGACCCCACTGTACGGAGAGCGACCGGCTTAAAGTCTCAGACTGTTCCTGTTTCCTCTATCCGTGCCACGAGCACCCGGGCTTTGTGGAGACATTCCTGGAGTCGCCGGAGCTTTGTCTTGTCCAGGCCGAAGTCCGGGCTTTCACCGGAATTCCGGCTGTCCACGGGCTCCCGGTCCGGGGCGTAGGCGGGAGGGTTGGCCCAGCGGAAGTGGAGCCTGCCGTCGTCTGAGTCCCAGGTGGTGGCGAAGGGCAGGGTGTCCTGGTTCAGGACTACGCCGACGCCGATGTAGAGCCCGTCGGCGAGCTTGCCGTCCAACTCGTTCGTTTCACCCACGTTAGCCGGATACACGACCGGCACGTACTCTTTGTTGGGATCAAAGCCGCACTCGTGCGCCAGGGACAGGAGGTTCCACCACTCGCCGTCCGCGAAGCGGCAGACGACCGGATCATCCCCGCCATACACCGGACCCTGGTCTAATAACCTTATCTCGAATGCCATACGGCTATTTTATCTTGCGTGACGTGCCCCGTTGGCGGGTAGACTAACCCGTAACTAGAGCTGAGAAAGGAACTCAACTATGAAGGTACTTGTAGCAGGCGCGAACGGCCAGACGTCCCGGCAGTTGGTCAGGATGCTGGCCGAGGACGGCCATAAGGTGCGCGGCCTGATCCGCAAGGAAGACCAGATGCAAAACGTAGAATCCGACGGCGCGGAGGCCGTGCTGGCGGACCTCGAACAAGACGAGGCGGATGGCAAGATAGGTGAGGCTGTCGAGGGCTGCGACGCCATAGTCTTCGCCGCCGGGGCCGGCCCCGGGTCCGGCAACGAGCGCAAAGAAACCATGGACCGCGACGGCGCGATAAAGCTCATAGAAGCCGCCGAGAGCCAGGGTGTCCGCCGCTACCTGATGCTCAGCACGATGGGCGCCGACGACCCCGAAAGCCGGGACGAGAAGATGCAACCGTACATGCGGGCCAAAGGTGAGGCCGACGAACGCCTCCGAAACAGCGACCTCGACTACACCATCATCCGCCCCGGCCGCCTCACCGACGACGCCGGAACGGGCAGCATCGCCGCGGCAGAGTCTCTGGGACAGTATGGCGAAATAACCCGCGAAGACGTCGCCCGTGCCTTCGCCGTAGCCCTCGAAGCCGAGAACACCCACGGCAAGACAATCGAGATACTCGCTGGCGACACCTCGATAAAAGAGGCCGTCGAAAGCGTCTAGCGCCATCCGGTTATGCTAAAATAGTAGCAAGCTCTGTACTGCTACGAAAGAGAGTTGTTGGCGGGTGTCTTCGTGGGAATTTGTGCAATAAGTTTGCTAAACGCCGGTCTGCTGCTTTTCACGCCAGTCGGGGCTATCCCTCCAAGGTATTTACTTCTTCTGGCCTAAGGTCTTCGGGACTCTGTCTTTAGCCGTTTGGGTTGCCGCAGCCTTCGGTGCGAGCGTTCTGGGCTGTCGGATTGCGGGTCGTATGGAAGGATTGGTCTCCCTGAGTTCAGTCTTATTGGCTACGGCGATGCTGGTGAGTTTCTTGCCCGCGTTATCGCTCGGAAGCATCATTATGAGCTTGCCGCTGCTCTTTATCTTTTACGCGGGGGGTCTGGTCGCTTTCTTCACCCGGCGCCCGGATATGGTCTAGCCCCGGGCCGGGGTCAGGTCTTCTATGACTGTTTCTGAGGTCAGGGTCCGGTGGACCGGGCACTTGTCGGCGATCTCCAGTAGCTTCTCGCGTTGTGCGTCGCTGAGGTCGCCTTCCACCTCGATCTCACGCTCTATGCGATCGATCTTGCCGGTCTCCGTTTCGCAATTGGCGCAGTCGTCGGCGTAGATCTTCCCGTGACTGAGACGCACTGTTACCGAGTCCAACGGCCATCCCTTGCGATTGGCGTAGAGTCGCAGGGTCATCGCGGTGCAAGACCCAAGCGCTCCCAAGAGGAAGTCGTAGGGTGTGGGGCCTTCGTCCGTGCCGCCCACACTTGTCGGCTCGTCGGCCACCAGCGTATGTCTGTTCGACTTGATCTCCGTGTAGAAACCGTCGCCTAGCTGCACTATTACGCGGTTATTCTCCTGGCTCACGTTGCTCACTCCTTCTTCGCTCACGAATCCCTGCGCCATTACCGACTACCCACTATACGGGGTTTCTTGCTTCGGGTTGTGGATCAGGAGTCATTCTGCTCCAGATGTAGCTCCTTCTCCAACCATTCCAGTACGACGGCGGCGGTCCAGGACTGATCGTTGGCCCCGAGTGACTCTCCGGTAAAGGGATCGAAGTACTCCCCGAACCCGTGCTCGGAGATCTGGGCGAGGGCCGCTCGCCGGAGCTTCGCCGCCAACTCTACCTCTCTGCTCCGCCCTAGCGACCAACAGACGAGCCAGGTGATAATCGGCCAGAATGGGCCTCGCCAGTAGCTGCGCCGCTTGAATCCGGGATCTTCGGGGCTCGTGGAGGGCGGCAACGGACGGTGCAGATCCGGATGGCCCAGGAACTCGGCAGATTGCAGACGGCTTACCAGGGAATCGAGCCGGCCGGGCCCCAGGCCGCCAGCTACGAGCGGGGCGAAACCCGCTACGGTTCGCGCCTCTAGCAACTCATCGGCAAGCACATCGTAATCCAGGTAGAGGCCGAGATCCTCGTGCCAGCAGCGTTCCAGCCCCTCTCTTCCGCGGGAGATCCAGGCCCGAACGGATTCCCGATCCTCTTCGGGAGCTCCTAATATATCTGCTATCTTCAGGAGTGCTTCGTTCGCCGCCACCAGTATCGCGCTCGCGAACACGTCCTTTACCTGAAACTGTTGCGACTCGTAGATGGCGTCCTCGTCGCACACGGCGCGTTTCATGGACTCGACGAGCCAGATGTAGCGCGTGTACTCGAAATCCGTAGGCCTCTCCGAAGGATCATCTACGTGCTGAAGATCCTGTCGCTCGAAGTCTGGCATGTTCCCTACCTCCACCCGGCCAAGGGCCCCGTCCCAGCGGGGGGAGTTGTCCGTCCCGCTCTCCCACGGGTGGTAAATGGTTATGAGACCCATATCTTCCCGATCCCGGTAGGTAAGTAGGTAACGGTGCCAGCCGAGCAGTTTGGGGTAGATGCGCTCCAGAAAAGCCCGCGTCTCCGTTGGATCCTCGTCCTGTTGCCGGGAGACCTCCCAGATGTGGAGGACGACGATAGCGTGGACCGGCGGTTGGCAGAGGCAACTAGTGTAGGGCGGTACGGGAGGAGCGTCAGGAGCGTCGGCGGTGCAGGACCAGTGGTCGGCGCCGGGGAAGTAGCTGTCTGCGGGGGCGTCTTCGTTGAAGACTATGTGCGGAACCTTACCGGTCGTCCACTGGTGGTCGAAGAGGGTTTCGAGTTCCTGGGCGGCGCGACAGGTGTCCAGACGGGCGAGGCCAACGGCTATAAGGGCGCTGTCCCAACTCCATTGGTGCGGATAGAGATCCGGGGCGGCTTTCGTCCATCCGCCCATGTCGTTCTTGTGCAACACCTGCTCGGCCTGGTGAACCAGACTTCGGTAGTCTTCGGCAGAGCCGCCCGGAGAATCAGCACCATTCAAAATTCGATCTCCCTTCTCGGACCCCGATAGTAACCGCTATCCTGCAGCGACATCTACTACCCGTTGGCCCGTGTTTCTTACCTTCTACAGTCCCTCCAACCGCCGCGCAAGTCAGCGAGAGCTTTGGGGCCAGACGTAAGACTTCAGAAATCCGGGCACTCTAAAGCTATGAAGGCGTAGAACAGTTTGGTGGTGGCGCTTCCGCCTCGGGCGACAGCTCGTCCGCCACGGTGGACAACAGCCTGACCGTAGACCAGAGCGTCGTCAGCGCTGGTCTGGACAGTGTCGTGTTTTTGCCATAACTGCAATAACGACGGGGTTCTGGGCAGGTTCGACCTTTTCGTCCTGAACTTCTAAGTTGTTTCTATCGGACCGGCGTCGCTATCCCCCGCTAGGGGGAGCCGGTCCGTTTTCTTGTTCTTTTGTTCCTTCGGGTTAGCGGCGAATTCTACTCGACGGTGACCGATACGCGCTGGACGACGTTGATCCCGTACCCGCCCTGGTTCCAGGATTCCCCGCCATCTACCGGCTGTGTCTTGCCGGACGCATCCGTCGCCCGCGCGCACAGCTCGTACTCGCCGGTCTCGGCGTCCCAATGGTAGGTCCAGTACGTCCAGCCGTAAGGCCCGACCGCGTCCGTAAGGTCCGCGTCTTTCCAGGACTCTCCACCGT
Organism: Rubrobacteraceae bacterium; assembly: GCA_965214475.1. Taxonomy (GTDB): domain Bacteria; phylum Actinomycetota; class Rubrobacteria; order Rubrobacterales; family Rubrobacteraceae; genus SIRX01. The sequence goes on from OZ243953.1 coordinate 2,864,110, forward strand.
CCGCGCTGAACTCGACGCGCTCGATGGGGCCGAAACCGGACCAGGCGCGGCCTTCCAAAGTTACGTTTCCAGCTTCTACGTGTCGCTTGCGGGAGAGGAAGTCCGGAATGCCGGGCGGGACCATGAGAGCGTGAGGGTGCTTGCGGGTTACGGGTGTGCCGGGGTCGTCTTCAGATTGGCGGTAGTTGTACGTGATCGCCTGCTGGACCCCGTCGAAGGGTTCGTCTACGGCCCGGATCTCTTTGAGCCACTTGACCGAAGCCATGCCGTACCAGTCAGGCACGACGAGCCTTAGCGGAGAGCCGTGCTGAGGGGGTAGCGGTGCCCCGTTCATTTTGTAAGCGAGAAAAACCTCGTCTCGCAGGGCGTCCTCGACTGTCAGGCTCCGTTCGTAATCGTGCTCGAAGCCCTGATCTATGCCCCGGTCGTAGCCGGAGAAAACTACCTCCACAGCATCGTCCAGCAGACCCGCTTCTTGCAGGATCGGGCGCAGGGGTGTGCCCGTCCACTCGGCGCACCCGATCGCCTCGTCGTGCCAGGGGGCGGAGATCGCTCTTGGCGAGAGATGCGCCCGGCCGTTTCCGCCACACTCCATCATCACGGACTCAGTGACCTTCGGACGCGACTTTATATCTTCGAGCGACAGGGTGAGCGGGTCGTGTACCAGGCCCGTCACCGGAAGCTCGTAGGTCGCCGGGTCGACGTGTGGGATGTCGAAGTGGATCAGGAGATAGTGCATTCCGATGGGGGTGATCTGGTAACGCAACCCTTCGAGTTGCATGCCGGGGTTACGAAGGGCGAGTCCCACCTCCTCCCGGTAGAATTCCGGGTCCGTGCCTGTCTCGGCCATGTCGTTTGTCCTCCTTTAACGGATAACCTCTAATTATTCCACAGGCGCCACCCTCCGGGAAAGTAGCGCCGCAGCCTGTACGCATCGGGGACGATAGACGTTTAGAATGACGACCAACTGTGGGAGAGCGTACGAACGAACAATGGGTTTCCGCGCTCCGGGGGGCGGAACGGGACAAGGCTATCGCGGATCTGCGCGTGCTCTTGGTGCGGGGTCTCCGAAGCGCCCTGAACCGGCATAGTGGAGTCTCGGATTCGGCTATCGAGGACTTCGCCCAAGAAGCCCTGATAAAAATCCTCGACAACCTGGATTCCTTCCGGGGTGATAGCCGCTTTACCACCTGGTCGCAGAAGATCGGTGTTCGTGTGGCCTTCACCGAACTGCGACGCAAGGAGTGGCGGAACGTGTCTCTACAAGAAATAACCGACCGATACGATACCGCCGGGCGCGAGGCGCGAACGTTCGCAGATTCCCAACCCTCCCCCGAAGACCTGGCTACCCAGCAGGTCATGTTCGACACGGTGCGCCGGCTCATCTACGAGGAACTGACCGAACGGCAGCGGGAGGCGATTGTAGCGGTGATGCTGGGCGGCATGCCGCTCGAAGAAGCCGCCCGCCGCATGAACACCAACCGCAACGCGTTGTACAAACTGCTGCACGATGCCCGCAAAAAGCTGCGTAAGTGTCTGATCTCCGAGGGAATCTCTTTGCAGGACGTGAGGGCGGTGTTCGGTGGAGGGTAAGAAGTGCAGCATGTGTATAGTCTGTACATACGTTAAGCGTAGAGAGAAGCCGTGACGATGCTGGACCGCAAAGAACTAAACAAGTTGGTGCGGGCAGCCCTGGAGACCAGCGAGCACGAGCTTGGCTGTGAAGACTGTCTGGATCAGGTAGACAGCTTCGTAGAGATGGAACTCGCGGGACTGGATGCTGCCGCCGCGATGCCGCTGGTTTACAATCATCTCCAGAAATGTGGCGACTGCCACGAGGAGTTCGAGGCTCTTCTGGTCGCGGTGCGGTCTGTAGAAGGCCGAAACGGAGATAGCATATTCGACTTCGTGCGCCGCCTCTGGCGCGGAAGACGAGACGTTACGTAAATTATCTCAATCAATCGTGCAACTGGGTTAGGGCAACTTCTCCACAAGTCCAAAACTTACTCCCAGAGTAAGCTGAGAGGCATCCTGGAAGGGAAAATACAGACGTAATCGGCTGCCGGGAGTATAAACTATGGATAGGAAAGTTTAGGAAGGACTCGAATGGATGAGATCCAGAAACGTCTGAATGATTTGTCGAAGAGGTTGTCTTCGATCGGCCGGGTGCGGTTGGTGATCGGGCTGGTCGTAGGCTTATTCTTTTTGTGGCTGATCTCCCCGGCATTCCACGGCTTGGTAATGCTGTTTTATGTAAACTGGCCTTTCTTTGTCGCGACGCTTGGCGGTTCGGCCCTGGTGTTCTACCTCTGGAGTGTAGGAGACAGAGACCCGGCCAAGCTAGTGGCCTTGGTCGTCACCATCGCCGTTGCGACCTACGTTATTACCGCCGCCCCTCTTCGGGACCTGAAGTTCCTGGACTCGATACAAGCCGAGGAAATCGTCGACATGCCCGATACGACGGGGGTGAGGTACCTCCCGTACGACGTGGCCGCCCGTTTCGGCCAGAATACCCAGGACAACTCGACCCTCGTACTGGGAGGCTTCGAGCCGCTGGACAATGAAGAGGGCGGAATAGACTGGGTGTCACCGAGAGAACCCAACGGTCCCTGGAACTCCATAGCCAACAACCAGGACGGGGCAATGATCATCGAGCCCGATGGGTCGACGGAGCTCATAAACCAAGAATTCCGGCGGGGTGAAGGCATGGCCCTCTACAGGAACGTACAGTGGAAACTCATAAGGAGCAAGTTCTTCGCCCATCACACGAATCAGTATTACATCATGGACGGTAAAGAACTACTCGGCATCGTACCTTACATAAGCTACAGGTTCTCTTTCCCGGTCATGGTGCCCAAGTGGGGCGGTGTTATGGTCGTCCATCCTGATGGAGAAACAGAGAAACTCACCCCGGAAGAGGCCACAAACGACGAGCGGTTCGAGGGGGAGAGACTGTATCCCGAGCAGTTGGCGAGGAAGGTGGGCAACGTCTGGAAGTACCGCAACGGTTACTGGAACACCTGGTTCGCCCACGAGGACGAAGCCACCATCCCCCAGATAAACGCCCCACAAGAGTCGCCCTCGGCTACCCTCGACGAGGCGACTTCAACCAATCAGATGCCGTTCCTCATACCAACCCAGAAGGGGCCGCAGTGGTTCTTGGCCGCCGAGCCTTACGGCAGGAGTTTCTCCATGTACCGGGCGATCTACGTCGACGCCCACAGTGGTGAGATTACCTACTTCGATCCCGGCACGGGCAGCTCCCTGATCGGGGTAAACAAGGCCCTGGATTACGCCAAAGCCACTTTCCCCAACTACCAGTGGGGCCAGAACGCGGTAATACTCGAACCCCGCCCCGTAATAAAAGACGAGAACCTCTACTGGATGGCAACTATCACCAACGCCGACAAGGCCGGCGTCAACCAGACCGTAATGGTCAACGCTTCCGAGCAGGGAGAGGTAACGGTCCTGGAGACCTACGCGGACGTAACGGCCTTTGTAGAGGGTGAGAATACCGGCGAGACGGTAAACGTGGAAGATGGAGACGGCCTCTCGGAAGCGTCCGGAGACCCAGGGTCTTCTGAGGGATCGGGGTCTTCGGAAACACCTGAGCAGCAATCGTCACAGTCTAGTGGTTCTCAAGCGCCGGTCGATATTTCGGATATGAGCGAAGAGGAGCTTATAAAGATGATCCGAGACGCCGCCGACGAGTTGGAAACCCGTGACTCACAGCAATCTCAACAATAGGACTTCTCTCATCACTCTCGGCGACGGCGGACGCATGTTGAGCTATATAGGGGCGGCTCGCGCATAAACTGTTGTAGCAGCCGTTAGGTCGAGGGAAAGGAAGTGAAAGTGCGTAAAACTTTACTGACGTTGAGTATGATGGGACTCGTTATACTATTGGCGCCTGCGGCAATGGCCCAGGAGGAAGCCAGCGACCAGCCGCCCGGGCTCGTCCAGGTGCAGAGCGAGGGCGACGTGAACGAGACTTATGGCAAGACAGAAGAAGGACTCAAGGCGAACCCGGCGGTCTCCGTTGTAACTAGCGTCGACCATGCCGCCAACGCGCAGAGCGTCGGCCTGGATCTCCGTCCCACGAAGTTGTTAGTATTCGGCAACCCGATGCTCGGTACGCAGTTGATGCAACAGAACCAGAGGGTAGGCATAGACCTGCCGCAGAAGTTCCTCACTTACGAAGATGCCGATGGACAGGCGCGCGTCGCGTACAACTCACCGGAATATTTGGCTAAGCGTTACGGCCTACAAAGTGTCGAAGAACCCTTGAATAAGATAGGAAACGCGCTCTCCAAGCTCGCCGGCAAGGCCGCCGGTGGAACCGTTGACACATCCGCCGCGGACGCGGCCAGTATAGAGTTTGGAGAGGGGCTAGTCTCGGTAGAGAGTTCTTTTAGCGTGGACGAGACGTTCTCCCGTCTGGAAGGGGCGGTCCAGTCGCAAGAGCCGCCCTCGGTCATCGCTAGCGTGGATCACGCAGCCAACGCGCAGAGCGTTGGCCTGGATCTCCGTCCCACGAAGCTGCTCGTTTTCGGCAACCCGATGCTTGGTACACAGTTCATGCAAGACGCCCAAACGACGGGTATAGATTTGCCGCAGAAACTCCTGGTCTATGAGGACGTCGATGGCAGGGTGTTCGTTGTCTACAACGATCCGTACTATATCGCCGCGCGCCACGGCATTGAGGGACAGGACGAGGTGTTGCAGAAGGTCTCTGTCGCCCTGGACAAGCTGGCAACAACAGCGACGACACAGCAGATGCCCGAAACGGGTGGCATTTCGATTCTGGCACCGTCCGCCGCGCTTCTATTGGGAGCGGGAGTAATCCTGGCGCTCGTTGCGCGGAGGCGTACTTACTAGCGTTCAGTTGTTTTTTGAAGATGCTAAGCGCCCTGCAGATTCTTTTTGTGAGCCAGCAGGGCGCTTAGCATTGGACTTATGCCTCGGCTGTCGTTGGATCTATAGTCGCCTGTACCTCGGAGACTTTGTTCGCCGGAAAACCACCCTGTTCAGCGTGTTCGCGGATCGCGTCTTCGTCGGGGGCTATGTAGGTGCAGTAGATCTTGTCGTCTGTCACGAAGCTCTGGACCCACTGTATCTGCGGCCCCATGTCGTTCAACACGTTGCAGGACGTCTGCGAAATCCCTTGTAATTCTTCTTTAGAGAGATCCCTGGCTCCCGGTATCTCCCGCTCGATCACGTACTTCGGCAACTTGCTACTCCTTTTCTCGTGAAGCCTGTTTGACTTCTTTTGACAACCAACTCTAAAACGGATACACGAATATTCCCAAAGCTCCCAGTGCGTACCACCCCCCAAAGGCCATGCTCACGACACCGAGCGCCGGAGCTACCCGCCTGAAATTGCGCGCTACCGGGCCTCCTGCAATAGCGAGCCCGAAAGCGGTCGAGAGTAGCGCCATCGAGAGCGCCGTACCGGCAGCAAAGAGTAACAGTGCGCTAGCGGCTTCCACCTTGTCGGAAATCGTGGAGAGCAGAAGCAGCGTCAGGCCGCCACTGCCTCCGATGCCGTGTACGAGCCCGATCCCGTAAGACGAGAGCGGTGTCCTTAGAGGTTTGGCGTGGGTGTGTTCGTGAGACGTATCGTCAGCGTGAGAATGGATGTGTCGGTGGACATCCCCACCGTGGTCGTGCTGATGGGCATGGAAAAGTCCCTGACGCCATCGCACTAACAACCGAGCTGCCAGCAACACGATAATTAGCCCGATCACAACTTCCGCCGCCTGAACTATCATCTCTGGCAGAAACCGTCCCACGAGCACTAGCGGCAACCCTATAAGCAACAACGTAGTTCCGTGACCCAGGCCCCAGAGTAGGCCCATGAGACCAGCTTTCTTGACCTGCTCCCGCTCCTCCTCAGAGGCGATCAAGGTGGTGACCGCCGCTAGATGGTCCGGGTCGGTCGCGTGCCGCAAGCCCAGCGCCACGCTCACTACGAGCACCAACACCACGCTCCCCTGCCCGTGCATGAAGCCTTCGAGCCAGCCGTCTATGCCTGCCACGCGCCATCCCCTTCCAGTTGTAGTGCGATCTCTACCAACTCCCGGTCGTGGGGCCAGGCGAAGTCTAGATCTTCCAACTCATCAGCCGCGACCCAACGAAACTCCGCCACATCGTCTGCCGGCACAGGCTCGCCTTCTACCATACGGGCCGCAAAACCCAACGCCAGCACGAACGGGCCATCTTCGCCATAGGTGTGGACGGCCATTATCAGAGGGCCGACTATATCGTCTATCTCGACGCCCAACTCTTCCCAGACTTCTCGGGTGAGCGCGTCTACCGGATGCTCACCGGGCTCCAGAAAGCCGCCCGGCACGTCAACGCGTCCTTTCTCCGGCTCACCGGCTCTGACCGTCACCAACACTTTCCCGTCCTCCACGATGGCGCAGCCGGTTGAAGGCGAAGAGTTACGGTACCAGGACCGGCCGCATTCCGGGCACTTCACCCCTGTGGGGGAGCCGCCGGATTTCTCCAGCGGGGTGGCGTCCACTGGGCAGTAGCGGTACGGGGTGGCGGGTCCGAATTCTGGCTGCATACTACGCCCGGACCTTTATGAGGCCTTCGGCGACGTTTGCGAGGCCATCTACGTCGCGTACTACCTCGACGCGGTTGCAGACTTGTTCGTAGAGCGGCATGTCACAGGAGCCGAGGCTCCAGCCCCATCGGGGCTCCGGGGTGATCCAGACGACCTGCCGCGCGTGCTGCGTTATCTCCTCCAACGCCTCCACGTTCGGTGGCTTACCGTTGTTGCGTCCGTCACCGAGGATCACGACCGTCGTGCGATGGTTAATGGTCGGCAGGTGCTCGTTTTTGAACTGCTCGGCGGCCTTGCCGAAGTCACTGTTCACATCGGCGTCTATAATGCGGCCCGAGAATACTTCCTCCACCGCCCGGTTCATGCCGTGCTCCTCAAAGACCTGCGTAACCTCCGCCATCTCCGCCACGAACACGAACGTCCGCACCTTCGAGAAGAGGCTCTGCATCTGGTAGATCATGTGCAGCCAGAATCGGCTCAAGTTCCGCGTGCTCATGCTTACGTCGCATAACAACGTAACACGTGGTTTGCCCTCGCGGCGACGGCGCAAGACGGGGTCGAACGGGACGCCATCGTAGCGGACGTTCTGGCGCAGGGTGTGGGGGACGCTGATGCCTCCGGTGCGATCTTGTTTCAAGCGGCGGGTCTTCGCGCCCTGGATGTTACAAGCTATGCGTCGGACCGCCGCCTCCATCTCCCGTTGCTCGCCGGCGGAGAACGTGAGCATCTTCCGCAGTGCCCGGCGACGGAACTCCGTGTCGTCCTTGGCGTCTTTCTTCAGGAGCTTTTCCCGCTCCTGCATTTGCTTTATGAGGTCCGGCAGTCCTTTGATGATGTTCTCCGATTGGACCTCTAGCTGGGAGATCAGGGCCTCGTCCACTTCCAGCTCGTGCAGATGGTCCACGAAGTCCTGGAGGTCCACGGCGGAGACGTCCAGCGGTAGCTCCTCGCCGCCGAGTCCCGGCACCAGTTCGCCGGGGCTGAACATATTGCGCGAGCGGCGCAGGCGCATATGGTAGGTCAGGCGCTGGAGCGCGCTGTCCATTGCGCCCGGCTTGCGGTTCAGGATCAACTCCTGCGAAAACATCGAGAGCCGCATTCGCTCGGACTCGCCGTGGATGTCGTTCGCTGGGCGCATCCGGTCCTCCTCGAAGAACTTCCGCATCTCCGTGGACTCGTCGGTGTCGTGGCTGTGGCCCTCGTCCTCCGGCCCATCGCCATCAGCCTCCTCGCCGAGCTCCAGCTTCGCGGGCGGCGGACCATGGTCGTGGTCGTGCGAGAGCTTCAGCTTTGCCGAAGACTTCTCCTCTGCCGGGCGCATCGAGAAGTACAGTTCGAAGAGCCGGTCGAAGGTGCTCTCGTCTTCATAGTTTTTAATTAATGTCGCCCGGAGTGTATCCTTCACCACCGCCCGCTCCCGGAGCCCGGTCTGCGACAGGGCGTGAAGGGCGTCAATGTTCTCAGCAGGGGAGATTCGCAGTTGGTGGTTGCGTAGTACCTGGACGAAGCCGTTGACTACGGTGTCCACTGCTGCCTCCAGACTTTGTAGGGACTTATCAGCCGAAGAGCGCCGGGAGCAACAGGAACATGGACGAGATGTTGCCGAGTATGTGTACGATGATACCTATGCGAATGTTCCGCTTCCACCATACCGTGTATACCATTGGCAAGAGGGCAATGATCCGTCCGACGGTCTGCCAGGGCGTGAAAAAATGGTAGATGGAGAAGAGCGTTATGTTTACCAGGGGAGCCCATGCTCCGAGGCGAGCTAGCCGGGGCAGCAGGTATCCTCGGAAGTAAAGCTCCTCCACGATAGGTCCCGCTACGCCGTTGAAGATCAAGCCAAAGATCCAAGTCGTCGCCAGCGCGGCGGTAGAGTAACGAGAGAAGTCTTCCGTCAAGAAAAACGAGCCTGGTATCCATGAGAATACCGTCCCGGTAAAGAACAAGTCCAGAGGAGGGTACAGCAACACGGCGCAAACCGAGGCCCAGAGAAACAGTGATACGACTATCCCGATAAACTGACCCCGCCCGACAGGTTCCTGGTATGAGAGTAGCCCTCTGAGTGAAGTACCCTCTTTTCGCGACTGATACAGTAAGTATCCGAGTTCGGAAGGAATAAGCACGACGAAGATGGATAGGAAGATTGCAGCGAGGGAAGGAAACCCGAGACTCCTCATTAAGGGTGCCGCAAGTATGTAGAACACCGTCACCAGAGCGCCCGGCAGTAGATGTAGCACGATCGCACGCGCCATAGAATGAAGCTGGATCGTCTCCACCTGCGACGCTCTTGGGGTATCCAGTGAGTCTCCTTTTGAGGTGAGGTTGTCGCATGATAATGTCCTCGAAGCCCTGCCGCTAGTGCGCGTGCTTGTGAACGGAGCGGTGCATCTCATACATCGCCTCTTCGGGGTTCTCGCCGGTCGGCTCTTTCTGGCCGATGTCTTTGCTTTGTTTCGCGTTTACGCCGAAGTGGTCGAGAATTTTCTGGGCGTCGCGGTCGTACTTGGCGATGACGCTGATGGTGCTCTCGATCAGGTCTTTCGAGAGATTCGCCGCGTTGAGCACGACCAGGCTCTGCGCCCAGTCGAGCGTCTCCCCGATGCTCGGAGCTTTGCGGAGGTCGAGCGTGCGGAGTTCCTGGATGGTGCGGACCAACTCTTCGGAGAGGGCTTCGCTGATGCCGGGGGCTTTGAGGCGAACTATCTCAAGCTCCATGTCGCCATTAGGGTAGTCGAGTTGGAGGTGCAGGCAGCGGCGCTTGAGCGCCTCGGAGAGCTCGCGGGTCCGGTTAGAAGTGAGGATGACGACCGGGGGCTGGGCGGCTTTTATCGTTCCGATTTCCGGGATGGAGACCTGGTAGTCGGAGAGGAACTCCAACAGGAATGCCTCGAATTCTTCGTCGGCCCGATCGATTTCGTCTAGGAGGAGGACCGCGGGTTCCTCGGACTGCACCGCCTGCAGGATCGGGCGCTCGACCAGGAAGTTTTCGGAGAAGAATATATCTTCCTGACCGCGCAGCACTTCGGCGGCTTCGCGCAGGGTTTCGGTTGGGGCTAAGGTCTCCCCGATCTTCTCACGCAGGACTTGCGTATAAAGAAGCTGCTTGCTGTATTCCCATTCGTAGAGGGCTTTTGCTTCGTCGAGGCCTTCGTAGCACTGCAAACGGATCAGGGTCTGTCCTACAGCCCCCGCGAGCGACTTCGCGAGCTCCGTCTTTCCAATTCCCGCCGGACCTTCGACCAGCACCGGCTTGTTCAGCCGCGTCGCCAGAAACACGACCGTCGCCAGCCGCTTGTCCGAAACATAGCTCTGCTCTGCGAGCTTCTCGCCGACCTCTTCAATACTCTGAAACAAAATGCTCCTTCTCGAAAATCAGTCTCCGGCGCCAACGGGAGCGGACTATCCGCCCGCCCCCGTATTCTATGTCCCGCTACTCTAGCGGGACGGTTTAGATAACGCTACCTCTCTATCTGGATGCCGGCTGGCGGCCGAGGCTCTCATCGCGCTCCTCGTATCCCTGGGTCTTGCGGCCCATCGCCGGCGCCGCGCCCCAGACGTTCTGCCGGTAGCCGTTGGAGGTCTTGCGTTCCATGCCGTCGTACACACAGTCGCGCAGTACTTCTTTCGCACCTTCGACGGTCAGGTCGCGCGGGTTGCCCGGCGTGCAGAGGTCCTCCATCATGTGCTCGGCCATCTTCTGCAGCTCGTCGTCGTCGCTCTGGATCGCCTCGGTCGGACGACCCTCGTACCAGCCCTGTCCCATCCGGGTCTTCGGGTACTCGGTCACCGACGAGAAGTTCTCCGGAATACCACAGTCTTTGGCGAGCCTTATAACGGCGTCTATCGCCTGGTCGGCGGCCTGGACCGGGTTCATGCCCCGCGTGTTCTCGCCCATCGCCGTCGCGATATCCGCGTACTTCTCGACCGCCGCCGGCTGGTTGTAGGTCCACACCCGCGAGATGCCGATGCCGTTGTTCAGCCCGTGGTGGATGTCGTAGTAAGCGCAGACCGCGTGTGAGAGTGAGTGCAAGATACCCAGCAAGGCGCTGCTGAACGCCTGGGCCGCCAGATACTGGGCCCAGACCATGCCCTCCATCGCCTTGAAGTTCTTCGGGTTGTAGGTAGCCTCCCGCAAGTTCTCGGTAACGAGCCTGACGGCTTCGAGGGCTATGGGCGTACACGAGAGATGCTGCACGCGTCCGGCGTAAGCCTCGGAAGCATGTGCGATGGTGTCGAAGCCCGTGTAGGCCACGTACTCCGGCGGCTGGGTCATGCACAGCACGGGATCGTTGATGGCGAGCGTCGTCGTCATCGCCCGGTCGAAGGCTACCCACTTGTGCGGCGCCTTCTCGCTGGAAAGGTCCGTGATGACAGCGGCCGGTGTCGTCTCAGAGCCCGTGCCGACGGTCGTGTTGATCGCGATGTGCGGCGGGTTCTCCAGCTTCTCGCTCGCGTTCAGCCCCTGAAACTCGTTGATGTTCCGCCCGTCGTGGGCCGCCACGACCCGCGCGCCTTTCGTAGTATCGTGCGGGCTGCCGCCGCCGATGGAGACAAATCCGTCGCACTCGCCCTCGGTGAACGCGTTGTAGGCGTCCATCACGTTGTAGTCCTTCGGGTTCGTCTCGACCTTATCGTAGACCGTCACCGAGACGCCCGCGTTCTCGAAGTTCGTCTTACACTCGTCAATAATGCCGGTCTCCCGCAAGCCGGTAGTCACGAACAGGACGTGATTTAGTCCCATCGCCGCCGCTTCGGGACCCGCCGTTTCGTAGGCCCCCGCACCGAGTAGCGACCTTGGTTGCTTAAAGAATTCCTTTACCGGAAACTCGAACATCTGGGAAGTGTCCATAGAATAAACCAGTTCCTTTCCCCACTAGTCATGACTTATCCCAAAAAGAAAACATTCGTGGTGTAACTATCGCTTCTCTCCGAAGAAGCCTCCTTTCACGCTGCCCTTGCCCCTTACAAGAGACGTTACTATTGCACTTCACCGGAGGCGCGTCAAGGTTCTCTGGGTAGGTTTCCGTTGAAGCAATTCTCGCGATCGTGCTACACTGAATTGGCTCGTTTTCGAGAAAGGGGAACGATAGGCAGAGGCCCATGCGGGCGGTGAAAACCAGTCCTCCGTAATTGCTTTGACTGCTGTCGTGCGACGCTTACGGGGATCATGTTTTCGCGGAAATGTTCATTGTGAAAGGAGGAACGTGAGGCGTATTCAGGTAGAGGTGAACGGGATCACCTATGAACATGAGGTGGAACCCCGACTGCTGTTGGTGCATTACTTGCGGGAGGTGTTGAACTTGACCGGAACTATGGTCGGGTGCAACACGTCTAACTGCGGGGCTTGCACGGTGCTGATGAATGGGGAATCGGTCAAGTCTTGTACGCTGCTAGCGGTGCAGGCTGACGGGCAGCAGATCGTGAACGTCCAGGGTCTCGCGGAGAACGGTGAGTGGCATCCTATGCAGAAGGCGTTTCATGAGAATCACGGCTTGCAGTGCGGGTATTGCACGCCGGGCATGATCATGGCTTCGGTCAGCATGTTGGCGGAGAACCCGGACCCATCGGAAGAGGAGATCCGGGAGTCTTTGGAGGGCAACTACTGCCGTTGCACGGGCTACGAGAACATCGTCAAGTCCGTCCAGCAGGCCGCCGGCGAGATGAGCACCCAGGTATCGTCTTAGAGAGGGGATAGAGTGACTGAAGCACCGGAGAAGTACGTCGGCGGTGGCGTACTACGGAAAGAAGACCCGGCTCTAGTAACCGGGAATGCTAACTGGACGGACAACATAAAGATGCAGGGGATGCTGCACGCATCCATCTTGCGAAGCCCGTTCGCCCACGCAAAGATCACGAACCTAGACGTTTCGGCGGCCTTGGAGCAGCCGGGCGTGGTAGCGGCCTACACGGGCAAAGAGTTGGAGGATGAATGGGTGGCGCCGATGCCGTGCGCCTGGCCCGTTACCGAAGACATCAAGATGCCCGACCACTGGCCGCTCGCCAAAGACAAAGTGAACTTCATGGGTGATGCGGTCGCCATCGTGATCGCCACCGACCGCTACAAGGCCCAGGACGCCCTGGAGCACATAGATGTGGACTACGAGCCGCTCGACGTGGTAACGAATATGGAAGAAGCCATAAAAGACGACGCCGCGCTGGTTCACGAGGACTTGGAGACCAACAAGTCTTACGTGTGGCCGCTGAAGGTCGGGGACATCGAAGATGCCTTCGAGAAGGCGGACTTGGTCGTCAAGGAGCGCTACATCCAGCAGCGGCTCATCCCGAACGCCATCGAGCCGCGCGCATTGGTCGCGTATCCGGAGCCGGCGAGCGGCGGCGTCGTACTCTACAGCGCCACCCAGGTACCGCACATACTGAGAATGATGCTCTCCGCGGTAACGGGGATTCCGGATCACAAGGTCCGGGTAGTCGCCCCGGACGTGGGTGGTGGGTTCGGTTCCAAGCTCAACTTCTACGTCGAAGAAGCGCTGGCTGCGGTATTGGCACGCAAGCTCGGAGCCCCGATCAAGTGGATAGAAGATAGGTCCGAGAACTACATGGCCACTATCCACGGCCGCGACCAGATCCAGGACATAGAACTCGCCGCCACGAGCGAGGGCGAAATCCTCGGCCTCCGGGTCGCGCTGCTGGCGGATATGGGCGCGTACATGCAGCTCGTTACACCGGGCATCCCGATCCTCGGTGCTTTCGTATACCCCGGCGTCTACAACTTCGGCGCCTACTCGTTCACCTGCACCGGCGTCTTTACCAATAAGACCCCGACGGACGCTTACCGTGGGGCCGGGCGCCCCGAGGCGGCTTACGCCATAGAGCGGATCATCAGCAGCCTCGCCCGCGAGTTGGAGATGGACCCGGCGGAGGTGCGGCGCAAGAACTTCTACGAGCCGTTCGACGAGCCGACCGACACCCCGGCGGGCATCCAGTACGACTCACTGAACCTGCCGATGGTGCTCGACCGGGTCATCGAGATGGCCGATTACGAAGGACTGCGCGAAGAGCAGCAGCGCCGCCGTGACGAGAACGACCCCGTTCAACTCGGCATCGGGTTCTCGACGTACACGGAGATCTGCGGCCTCGCGCCCTCTCAGGTGCTGGCCTCGCTCCGCTACGGCGCGCCGGGCTGGGAGGCGGCCAACGTGCGGATGTTCGGCTCCGGCAAGGTCGAGGTAGTGACCGGAACCTCGCCCCACGGACAGGGGCACGAGACTTCCTGGTCCCAGATCGCCGCCGATGCACTCGGCGTCACGCCGGATGACGTCGAAGTCGTCCACGGCGACACGGCTACCTCGCCCCACGGACTCGACACGTACGGCTCTCGCAGCCTGCCGGTCGGTGGTGTGGCGGTACATCTCGCGGCCGAGAAGGTTGCGGAGAAGGCGAAGAAGATCGCCGCTCACATGCTCGAAGCCTCCGAGGATGACATGGAATTCGAGGGTGGAACGTTCAGCGTCGCCGGTTCGCCGGACCAGAGCGTAACCATCAACGATGTCGCGGGGGCGGCATTCGGAGGCATCAATCTCCCCGAGGGCATGGAGCCGGGGCTGGACGAGAACTACTTCTACGACCCGCCCAACTTCGTATTCCCGTTCGGGGCGCACATCTGCGTTTCGGAGGTGGATACCGAGACCGGCAAGGTCCGGCTGCGGGACTACTTCGCGGTGGATGACTGCGGTCCCGTCATTAACCCGATTATCGTGGATGGACAGCTTCACGGCGGCCTCGCCCAGGGTATCGCGGAAGCCCTCTACGAAGAGGCTCTCTACGACGAGGACGGCACGCTCGTCACGGGTTCGATGGTGGACTACATGATCCCCGGCGCCCCCGAACTGCCGAACTTCACCCTGGACCGGACCGTGACACCATCGCCATCCAATCCGATGGGTGTAAAGGGTATCGGTGAGGCCGGGACCATCGGTTCGCCGCCGGCGGTCATCAACTCGGTTATTGATGCGCTGGAGCCGCTCGGGGTTACGCACATAGATAAACCTGCGTTGCCGATGCGGGTGTGGAACGCGATCCAGGACGCAAAATCCGGCGCGAACGGACAGGGAGGTGATGAGTAGTGTACCCGGTACCTTTCGACTACGAGGTCGCCGAATCGGTTGACCACGCCATAGAGCTACTCGGCGAGCACGGCGAAGACGCCAAGATACTTGCCGGCGGGCACTCCCTGATCCCACTGCTCAGGCTCCGGCTCGCCGCCCCGACGGTCCTCATAGACGTGGGCCGCATCGACGGCCTGAACTACGTCCGTGAGGAGGACGACCACCTGGCGATAGGTGCTTTGACGCACCACCGTCAGATCCACAACGACGACATTGTAAAAGAGCACTGCGGCATCCTGGCCCACACAGCCGGAATGCTAGGCGACCCCTCGGTCCAGCACCGGGGCACAATCGGCGGGGCCGTCTCCCACGGCGACCCTTCCGGTGACCTCCCGAGCGTCATAACCGCGCTCGAAGGCGAAATAGTGGTGAAAGGACCGGATGGCGAACGCACCATAGCCGCCGCCGACTTCTTCCTCGACTGGCTCTACACGGCCCTGGACGAAGGGGAAGTCGTCACCGAAGTCCGAGTCCCCAAGCTCGGCTCCAATACCGGCTGGTCGTACAAGAAGTTCTCCCGCCGTTCGCAAGACTGGGCGGTTGTAGGGGTCGCCGCAATAATCGAGAAGAGCAACGGCAACATAGACTCGGCCCGCATCGGCCTGACCAGCATGGGCTCCACGCCCATAAGGGCCACCGCGGTCGAAGAAGCTCTCTCGGGCGCCAGCCCAGACGACGTCGCGGAAGCTGCGAACTCCGCCGACGAGGGCACTAGCCCGGCTTCGGACGACGCTGCATCTGAGGAGTTCCGCCGCCATCTGGCGCGGGTGTGGACCCGCCGGGCGGTCGAAGAGGCTATAGGGCGTTGACCGAAAGCGCTGACGGACGCCGGGGGGCATTGCCTTCCGGCGTTTCTTCTTCCCCAGAGTTTCAGCAGCGGTTGCGGGAGGACGACTATCTGGCCGGGGAGGGGCTATCCACGGCGATCTTCCTGGCCCTCAAGCTCGGCCGCCCTTTGTTCCTCGAAGGTGAGGCCGGGGTCGGCAAGACGGAGGTTGCGAAGGTTCTCTCCCGGATGCTCGACACCCCGCTCATTCGGCTGCAGTGCTACGAGGGCATAGACGTATATCAGGCCGTTTACGAGTGGGACTATCCGAGGCAGCTACTCCACATTCGGGCGGCGGAGGCGTTTGGCGCCGAAGAGAACCGGAAGCGATTCGAAGACGAATTGTACACGCGGCAGTTTCTGGTAAGCCGGCCGTTGTTGCAGGCGTTGGAGCACGAGGGTCCGATGCCGCCGGTGCTGCTCATAGACGAGGTGGACCGGGCCGACGATGAGTTCGAGGCTTTCCTGCTGGAGATACTCTCTGAGTTCGCGATCACGGTCCCTGAGCTCGGCACAATCCAAGCTGACCGTCCCCCGATAGCCGTCCTGACCTCTAACCGGACCCGCGAGGTCCACGACGCCCTCAAACGCCGCTGCCTGTACTTCTACATAGACCACCCTACTTTGGAGCGGGAGGTCGAGATAGTTCGCCTCAGAGTGCCCGGCGCGGACGAAGAGTTGGCCCGTCAGGTGGCGACCGCCGTACAGCGTTTGCGGTCGTTGGATCTCTACAAACCGCCTGGTGTCGCCGAAACCCTGGACTGGACCGAGGCGCTCGTCGCCCTGGGCGCGAAAGAATTGGATGAAGACCTGATCGAGGCTACTTTAGGCTCAGTGGTGAAGTACCGTGAGGACCAGCAACGAGCTTTGGGTGCGGCGATGAGCCTGCTCGCGGGGGGATAGTGACCGAGACCGCGCTTCAGCAAACCTCGATGCTCGACGCGGCGGTTGCGTTTGGGCGGTTGTTGCGCCGGGCCGGTATCAACGCCGGGACCGACCGGGTGGTGGAGTTCGCCCGGGCTCTGGAGGAGTTGGACATTGCACGGCGGGAGGACGTGTACTGGGCTGGCAGGATCACGCTCACATCTCGTCCCGAAGACGCCGTACTTTACGACAAAGCGTTCGAGGTTTTCTGGGAAGGCATGAGCCGCTCCAAGCCTTTCCGACAGCCGAAGATGAATCTCTCCGTCTCTGTAGAAGACTCCGTTCAGCCTCCAAAGAAGTCTGTGGAGAAAGACCCGAAGGGTGAGGAGGCTGTCCGTTTGCGCTACAGCCCGGTGGACGTGCTCCGCACCAAAGACTTCGCCCTCTACACCGCCGAGGAGTTCGACGAGTTGCACCGGCTACTTGCAGGCCTCAGCTTCTCAGGCGCGTTGCGAAAGAGCCGGAGGTTGGAGCCCGCCACGAGAGGCCGTCACGACCCCCGCCGGACGCTGCGGGGCGCTTTGCGAACCGGCGGGGAACCTATCCGACACCGCTTTCGCCGAACGAAAGACCGGCCCCGGAAGGTAGTCTTTCTCTGCGACATCTCCGGCTCTATGTCTTCCTACAGCCGGGTGTTGCTGCGGATGTTGCACGCAGGGGTCTCTTCCGGTGAATCTGTGGAGGCTTTCGTTATGGGCACAAAGCTCACCCGCGTAACCCGAGAGCTGACGAGCCATGATCCTGACCGGGCCTTTCAAGAAGCCGGCGGCGCGGTAAAGGACTGGTCCGGCGGAACCCGACTCGGGGATACAATAAAAGAGTTCGTGGATCGCTGGGGCCAGCGCGGTATGGCGCGAGGCTCCGTAGTTGTCATACTCTCTGACGGCTGGGATCGGGGAGATGTGGAAGTTCTAGCGGAGCAGATGAGACGCATAAAACGGTTGGCTCACAGGATCATTTGGGTAAACCCGCTAAAGGCCGCACCTGGCTACCGGCCACTTGCGAAGGGCATGGCTGCCGCGCTGCCGCACGTAGACGTCTTTCTCTCGGGACACAACTTTGAGTCCCTGGAAGAGCTGGCCCGGGCCGTCGCAGGGGCGGTCACGGATCGGCAAGGAGGTACAGGATAAATCCCGTCGTAGACAAAGTTGCCCAGTGGCGCGAGCAGAACAAACAGGCCGCGCTCGCCACGGTGGTAAAGGTCGAGCGTTCCGGGCCGCTGGGACCGGGGGCCTCGATGGCCGTGAGCGAGGATGGTCAAGTGGTCGGCTCGGTCAGCGGCGGCTGCGTGGAGCCTGCGGTCTTCGAAGAGGCGATAGACGCTATAGAGACTGGGAAACCTCGGCTAGTGACCTATGGCATCTCCGACGACGAGGCGTTCGGGGTGGGTCTGACTTGTGGTGGCATCATCCACATCTTTGTTGAGAAAGTGGAGTGGTAATGGGCGAACTGCTGAGGCGCTGGCGCGAGGCGCTGGCCGACCAATCGCCGGTCGCGGTGACTACGGTGATCGAGGGTCCCGGGACAGGGAGCAAGCTGCTCGTAAGCCCCGACGACTACGAGGGTACTGCGGGAAATGCCGACCTGGACAAAGCGATGGTCGAGACCGCACGCGGACTCCTCGAAGGTGGGCGCACGGAGACCGTTCACTTCGGGCCGACCGGCCAGCGTCGCATGGAAGATGTTTCGGTCTTTATCCAGTCCTTTGCCCCGCCCCCTAGAATGTACGTTTTCGGGGCCATAGATTTTGCTGCCGCCGTGGCCCAGGTCGGCAAGTTCATGGGTTACCGGGTTACGGTGTGTGACGCCCGTCCCGTCTTCGCTACCCGAGAGCGGTTTCCGAGTGCTGACGAGGTGGTCGTCTCCTGGCCGGACGAGTTTCTGAAAACGGCTGAGGTGGATGGGCGCAGCGTAATCTGTGTGCTGACCCACGATCCTAAATTCGACGTGCCGGTACTCAAAGAGGCTCTAAAGACCGAAGCTGGCTACATCGGGGCGATGGGAAGTCGAAGGACTCACGACAACCGGACGGCCCGGCTCAAGGAGGAGGGTGTTACAGATGAGGATCTTTCGCGTATAGCAAGTCCCATCGGGTTGGACATTGGGGCGCGGACGCCGGAGGAGACGGCGGTGGCTATCGCCGGGGAGATCGTGGCGCTGCACACGGGGCATTCGGGTGGTAGGCTCGCGGAACGTTCCGGTCCAATCCACGCCCCGGAGGCCGGTGTCCGGGAGAAGACCGGATGATATGGGCCGCATGACTAGCGTTTCGGCCATCGTACTCGCCGCTGGCGCGGGAAGTCGGTTCGGCGGCGGCAAATTGCTCGCCCCGTATCTCGGTCGAACCCTGATCGAGGCTACCCTCGACGGGCTGTGCGAGGCTCCGGTGGATGAGATAATTTTGGTGGTTGGGAAACAGGTGGAGGAGCTACGAAGCGTGTGCGAACCTTACGGGGTCCGTGTGGTAGAGAACCCAAGTTGGGAAGAGGGAATGTATACCTCGGTGCGGGCTGGTCTGGCGGGGACGGGGCCGGGTGCACACGCCGCGGTCGTACTACTGGCGGACCAACCGCTTGTGGGTTCGGAGGCCGTCTCTAAACTTGTTGCAGCCTTTGAGAGAGGGTCGAGCTTGGTGGTCGCTACTTATGACGGCGCGCGGCGTAATCCGGTGCTTTTTGGGCGAGAGGTGTGGTCGCTGTTGAAGGAGGAGTTATCAGGTGATGAGGGGGCGCGGGGTTTCATAAAGCGCCATCCGGAGTTGGTGACGGAGGTCCCGTGTGATGGTGTGGCAGACCCTGCTGATGTGGATACGGTCGAGGATCTTGGCCGCTTAGAAGAGAGCGTGGCCGGTGAGGCTGTGCCCGAACAAAGGAGGAGAGCATGAAGCTGGAGAATGAGTTTACGGTGAATACGCCTATAGATCGGGTCTGGGAGGCGATGCAGAATCTGGAAGAGGTCACGCCCTGCCTGCCCGGCGCCCAACTCACCGAGCAACGTGGCGACGAGTACAAGGGCACCATGACGATCAAGATGGGTCCTGTCAAACAGACCTACAACGGTACCGTCAGCATCGAAGACACCGACGAAGAGAATCACCGGGCGGTCATCAAAGCGGAGGGCAAGGACAAACGAGGCCAGGGCACGGCTTCGGCGACTATTACCTCGACGCTGAGCGAAGAGGGAAGCGACAGCACCCACGTCCACGTAGAAACCGACATGCACCTATCTGGCAAGGTGGCCCAGTTCGGGCGCGGCGTCCATAAGGACGTGGCCTCGAAGGTCATGGGACAGTTCGCCGACTGCCTGGAGGGCAAGCTCTAGTAGAGGGGGGAGTGAGGATATGAAACTAGAGAACGAGTTTACGGTAGACGCGCCGGTAGACGAAGCGTGGGAGACGATGATCGACCTCGAAAGGGTAACGCCGTGCTTGCCGGGAGCAGCTCTCACAGAGCAAGAAGGAGACGAGTACCGGGGCAAGATGACGGTCCGGCTCGGACCCGTAAAGCAGGAGTACAACGGGACCGTCAAGTTCGAGGAGACAGACGAGGAAAATCATCGGGCGGTGCTCAAGGCAGACGGGAAAGACCAGCGGGGCCAGGGTACGGCGTCGGCCACCATTACCTCGACGATGAGTGAGAAGAATGGCGGCACCAAAGTTCATGTCGAAACGGACATGCAGCTCACGGGAAAGGCTGCACAGTTCGGCCGGGGTGTACAGGAGGACGTGGCGACGAAGTTGCTGACCCAGTTCGCCGATTGCTTGGAGAAGGAGATCCTGGGCGAAAACGTGCAGGAAGAAGAGTCCGAACCTGCCGCGGAGAGCACGAACGGGTCAGGTGCGGAAACCGAGGAGGCTGAAGCAGCAGCGGCCAGCGCCAACGGTTCGGAAACGGAGTCCGAAGAAGAGCAACCGGTGCGTAAGATCCAGCAAGAGAGCGAGGTGGAACCGCTGGACCTCGGTGCGGCGAGCTACGAAGCGGTACTCAAGCGGGCTGCTCCGGTAGTCGTTGGTATCGTGTTGCTGCTCGTCGTGATCCGGCTGGTTCGCCACCGACGCTAGAGAACTTTAGAGGGAACGCCGAGGGTTGCTGTACGCTCCAAGGTTTCCTGATCCCGGATGTGGATCTTGCGTCGCTTCAACTCTATGGCACCCAACTCCTGAAGTTGACCGAAGGCGCGGGTAACAGTCTCGCGCTTAGAGCCGATCATGGCGGCGAGTTGCTCATGCGTATAGCGGTTGGGGATCTTGATGCCCGCCCGGGTTATCACACCCTCGCTGTCTATAAGGCGCAGGATGAGGCTGGCGAGCCGGGCTGGAACTTCCTTGAGTCCGATGTCTTCCATGCGGGATTCGCAGAGCGAGAGCCGCTCGCTAAGGATGCTTATGAGCTTGATGCCCACCTCGGGCTTGTCGCGTACTAGTTCTTCTAGCTGTCCCCGGTTCATGGCGCAGACCACGACCGGCTCCATCGCCTCGGCGTACGCTCCCCGGAGCCGCTGGGAGGTGAGAGACATCTCTCCAAAAACCTGCCCGGCGTCTACTATGGCGAGCGTCAACTCCCGACTGTCGGGGGCAACGGTGTACAGCCGCACCCGGCCTTGCTTGAGCATGAAGAGTTTCTCGCTCGACTCTTCCGGCGTGTAGAAGATGCGGCCTTTCTCCACATGAGTGTCTGGGATCCGTCGGCTGAGTTCTTTCAACTCTTCCTGTGAGAGGGACTCCAGCACCTCCATCATGGAGAGAAGCCGGATTTTTTCTTCCGGGAGCAACATGGTGGCCTCATTTTATACTGAACTGGTGTTCGGGAGCATCGCTAACCTTCGTACGAGGTTACGCGGGCCATGCCGGTCTCCATGTGGTAGGCGTTGTGGCAGTGGAAGAGCCAGTCGCCGGGGTTGTCCGCCACGAAGTCCAGACTGAGTTCTCCGTGCGGCTCTACCATGACGGTGTCTTAACGGTCCGCGCCCCGAGCTATTGTCTACCTGGAAGAAATGGCCGTGTAGGTGCATTGGATGGGTCATCATGCTCCCGTTTTGCAGGTTGAGGCGGACCCACTCGCCTTCGCGCACCTCTAGAGGATCGGCATTGGGGTAGAGCTGGTCGTTTATGGCCCAGGCGTAGTTGCCGTGGTCCCCCGACAGCGTGAGGTCGAGCGTGCGATCCGGGTCCCCCGAAGGAAAAGATTCCTTGCCCGCGGCGCGCAGGTTTCTGTAGGTGAGCAATTTGCCGTCCAACTCTTTTGGAACGAGATGCGCCGGGGGCGGGGTTGCCTCACCACTCTCTTCGTAGCGGAGGATGGTGTGGGCCAAGTCGCTCTTGCCCTCCGGTGAGGCGCCGATCTGCCAGACGCCCGGGTTGTCCGCCTCGACGAGCACGTCGTAGCGCTCGCCCATTCCTACCCGCACCGCATCAACCTTCTTATGCTCGACTGGCAGGCCGTCGGCGTGGGTAACGGTGAGCTTGTGACCGGCCACGGCGAAGCGAAAGGCGGTGTCGGAGGCAGGGTTCACGAGGCGCAGGCGCACTTTCTCTCCCCGCCGGACCTTCAGCGTTTCGGGATCTTCCGGAGGTCGACCGTTTACCAAGTAGAGTGGGTAGGAGAGATCTCCCGCCGCCCCGTCTTCTCCCATGCCACCCATCGTTCCGCCCATGCCGCCTCCGGTATTCTCCAGTTGCGTCAGGGTCTCCTCGGGCGTACCGGAGATACCGTCGAGCCAGTCGTCAAGGGTGAGGGTGTATTCCCGATCGTAGGAAAGTTCCTCCTTTTTGGGCTCTACGATGAGTGGCCCGTAGAGTCCCCGGTCTAGCTGGAGTCCCACGTGAGAGTGGTACATGTAGCTTCCGGCTGTGGGCACGACGAACTCGTAAACGAACTCCTCGCCGCTTTTTATGGGCGGTTGGGTTACTTTCGTGACACCGTCCATCTCATTCACTATTGGTAGCCCGTGCCAGTGTACGGTGGTGTCGGTGGGGAGGCCGTTCTGTACCCGGACGCGCAAGGTGTCGCCTTCCGTAGCCCGGATCTCCTGTCCCGGCACTTCTCCGTTGTAGGCCCAGGTCTGTACCTTGCGCGACTGATCCACGGCGACTATCTCGGGGTAGCGGTCGAGCAGAACGCCGTGGACGAGCGTGCTCTTGCCGGACCCCGCGACACCCGTTACCGTCGCGAGCACGCCGAGCGGTATCTGGGGTCATCGCATGATTGATACTGTTGGCGAATTCCGATGCAGGGTTCTGGACGCCGTTTTTGGGTCATTCTTGGGCTAGGATCGACTAAGGTTTGTCCTCCTTCGACCGTCCTCGACAAATTCGCCAACAGTATCATGATTTCGGGAGAATTGTACGTTTAGGGTGGTCCAGATACCTAGACTTCTCATCCACCCTAGCTAGTAAATAGACTTATGTTTCCGGCTTATGACTACACTGCGCTGGCCTACTCGACCGACACTAGCGCGGCTGAACCAGCTACTCGATGCTCTCGAGGTTGGCAAGCGCCTCGAACGCGTCGGTGATGTGTCCGGCCAGCGGGTCCCGGGCCTTCTCCCGCTGCCACCTTTCTATAGCGGTGTCGAGGGCCAAGAGTGCAGCGCCGGCCAGGAGAGAAGCGGCGTGCCGGTTTGACTTCGAGAGAGTTCCGGCGAGCGCCCCGGCGAGTTCGGCGCGGCTTGTGAAGTCGGCCTCGACCGCGGCGGCGTGGAGGGCTTCGGTGTCGTAGATGTAGTTGATGCGTTCGAGTTGGAAGTCCAGGTCTTCGTCGTAGCGGCTAGCGAGCGTGTCGATAAAAGCGTCGCGCAACGCTGAGAGCGGTCTCTGGTCCCGCAAGCGGTGTGCGAGATCCCGGTCCAGGGCGGCATCGTGCTCGTCCCAAAGCACGATCTGCTCTTTCGTCCCGAAGTGCCAGAATACCGTAGACTCTGCCATCCCAACCTCGGCAGCGATGTCACCGACCGTCACGTTTTCGAAGCCGTGCCGCTGAAACAACGCGAGCGCGGTCCGCCGATTGCGTTCGCGTAGTCCCATAACGTCATTCTAGCATTTCTGCGAGCCTAAGTTACTTTGCTAGTAACTTGCAAATTGCGCTTAACCGTCATATAGTCTTCTTATGGCGTTCGACGGTCAAACCAAGCTGGGGGCTTCAGAAGGGGCCGGTGGCCGCATCAGCAACCTGGACGTGGTTCGGGGTGTGGCGGTGCTGGGGATTTTGGGCATGAACGCGGTGTCTTTCGGTCTCGGGACGGCACCGTACTTCAACCTGAACGCCGGTGGCTCGTTGCGCTGGTGGGATTGGGTAGTGGGTGGGTTCGGAGAGGTGTTTCTGGACCAAAAGTTCATGGGCCTCTTCTTGATGTTGTTCGGGGCCGGAATCGTGCTGTTCTACGAGCGGGCGGCGGCGAAGGGCCGGGCGGCGGGGCGGCTGAGCCTCTGGCGCAACGGGCTGTTGCTCTCCATCGGGCTGGCTCATAGCATGCTGTGGGACGGTGACGTGCTGGTGGTTTACGCACTGGCCGCGCCCGTCTTGATCTCTGCACGATACTTGCAGCCAAGTGTGCTATTTGCCTCAGGAACAGCGGCCATGCTGGTTTCGCCGGCGGTCGCGCTCTGGGCACAAGCCACGGTCGGGCAGGGTGGAGCCGGGTTGGGTGAGTACTGGACCGGTGTCGGCCCGACTTCAGATGCCGTTGGGATATTTCTCTACGCGGACTTCTTTTTCCGGGCGCTCGGGATGATGTTGTTCGGGATCGCTCTGTACCGGACCGGTGTGATCACCGGCTCCAAGTCATCAGAGTACTACCGGCGTCTAGCCCGCTGGGGGATCGGCGTCGGGCTCCCGCTCGCCGCGGTCGGCCTGATCTTCGTAGCGGTCAACGGCTTCTCGGCGGATGTGGCGCTAGTTGGGAGCATCCCGAACACCATAGGGACGATCCCCGCGGCTATAGGCTACCTAGCCCTGATCTCGCTGTGGAACTTGCGTCCGAAGACCTGGCTCCACGAACGTCTGCAGGCTGTGGGCCAGATGGCGCTCACAAACTACCTCTCCCAGACCATCATCGGCATGGTTTTGCTGAGAGGTCTGTTCGAGCCGGATCAACTCTCTCGTTCGGGTATCTTGGTGTTCGTAGTTGTCGCGTGGGTGATTCAGCTACTCTGGTCGCGCGCCTGGTTGCGCCGGTTCCGCTACGGTCCGGTCGAGTGGCTCTGGCGTTGTGCGACGTACCGGTCCTGGCAGCCGATCCTGCGTGAAAACAAAGAGCCCCGGGACCGGACCAGTACAGTCTCGTCGGAGCCGGTGAATCGTTGAGCAACCTCAAACGACGCACGATAATAGCCATGATCCTGGCGCTGGTCGCAGCCGGTAGCGTCTTCGTCTACATTGCGGGGCAGCACAATTATGGCTTCCGTACCGAAGCCTTTACCTTCCGCCACGCCGGCAACGACCTGAACGGTACGCTCGCGCTCCCCGAAGGCGACGGCCCGTTCGG
Organism: Rubrobacteraceae bacterium; assembly: GCA_965214475.1. Classification (GTDB taxonomy): domain Bacteria; phylum Actinomycetota; class Rubrobacteria; order Rubrobacterales; family Rubrobacteraceae; genus SIRX01. The sequence continues at coordinate 2,889,041 of OZ243953.1, forward strand.
CGTCGTTGTTTTTGTCCACGGTGACGGCCCGATCGATGCCGACCAAGATGGTGGCTATCGGCCCATCTGGGAAGCCGTGGCGGATGCCGGATACGCTTCGGTCTCGTGGGACAAGCCCGGTCTCGGGAGCTCAACCGGCAACTGGCTCGACCAGAGTATGCAGAATCGCGCCGACGAAGCTCTCGCCGCCATCGCCGCACTCGAAGACCACGAAGAGATCGACCCGTCCCGCGTTGGGTTGTGGGGCGCTAGTCAGGCCGGGTGGATGCTACCACACGTCGCCGCAAAGACCGATCCGGAGTTCGTCATCGCCGCTTCGGTAGCCATCAACTGGGTAAATCAGGGTCGCTACAACCTCGACGCAGAGCTAGAAGACGCCGGCGCGGATGACGAACTCCGCCGGCTCGCCCACCAGTTCAGCGATGCCCGCAACACACTCAGCTTGCAGGGCGCACCATATGAAAACTACTTTGAACTCGAAACCCGCCGCCCAAAAAGGCTCGACCCTTACTACGGCATTATGGACCGGGACCGCTGGAGGTTCGTAGAGAAAAATGTTGCCGCCGACGCCACAGAATCGCTCACAGCAATCGAAGGCGTGCCGGTCATGCTTCAGCTCGCCGGGCAGGACCGCAACGTGAATGTCGCCGAAACCAGAGAGGCCTACCGGGACATGCTCGGCGACGAGTGCCTGAACGTAGCCCGCTACCCGGACGCCGCCCACAGCCTGGTCAAAGCACAGGTGGAGAGCTCACAGGCCCGTCTTTGGGCGACAGCCATTCTCAATCCCCACGCTATCTTTGCCAACGGTATGCTCGCCGACACATCCGAGTTTGTGCGAGTCTCAGAGTGCCGCCACAAAGACTAGTCGCAACGCATTAAACTCGTAAGGGAACTAACCTTCCGGTGCGAGTTCTGACCCAATCCGTAGCTAAAGAGGCCGAAAATATGCATAATGACGCCTGGCATCTCGCAACAGAAATCTTATCTCCCACAATCCCCGCATGGGTGTGTTTATGCGGAGTCACGTACTTGCACACGTGATTGTGCATCCTTGCAACACCGTTTGTAACATGCTTGACGGCTTTCTGAACGCCCTGGCGAAGCGCTAGAGTGGTCTGGCACCCATGATTTTCGGACCAAAATGGGCTTTTGGGCTTCTACGTATAAACCGGAAAAGGAACGCCAAAGGCAAAAGAGGGGGGAGGGAGTTGATCACTCGTGGCCCCGGGAAGAGAAGTACACTCCAATCATGAAGATGACCCCAAATCTCTCACACTAAGCTTACCCGCATCCTAAACAGCACTGTTTTTCATGTGGTAAGATAATATTATCAAGTAAGGAGAACGAAATGGTAAAGGCCACACTAACCAGTAAAGGACAACTCACCGTACCTAAAGAGGTCCGGGACCAGTTGGACATCAAGCCCGGAGATCGACTGCTCTTTGAGCCTGATGGGGACTCGGTACGCCTTAGGGTTGAGAGACGCACTACTCTTGAAGAGCTAGAGGGTAGCCTTCCGGCGAGAAAGGACTACCCTGGCAAGGAAGCCGAGCGGGAGGCGGCACGGCGTCACCTCGCCGGCGGGGTTCTTGGAGAACGAGCAACTCCTTGAACGAGGTCGTCGTCTTGTGGGCGGATGCTAACGTCTTGTTACGCTTCTTGACCGGCAGCCCGCCCGAGATGGCCCAAAGCGCAACCCGGCTGCTCAAGAAAGCCGAACGCGGCGAGGTCACTGTGCGGGTCCACCAGGTGGTCGTCGCTGAAACGGTCTGGGTACTACAGTCCTTCTACGGACATACGAAAGAAGAGATCGCCCGTTCGCTGGTGCCGCTCCTGACAGATCACGGGCTGAAGGTTGAAGGTTCGCGAGTTGTGGTCCGGGCGCTAGAAACTATGGCCGATAGGAACGTGGACTTCGCGGATGCGTTACTTGCCGAGACCGGGCGCGCCCGAGACGAAGGTGTGGTGTCCTTTGACGCCGACTTCAAGAAGCTCGACGTAGAATGGCAAGAGCCACGGTAGGTACGCGAGGTAGCGTGGCGCATGGTCCGCTCACCAGTACAGACCCCAGGTAATCGAACACGAAAAATGCCCGCGAAACACCGCCCTACATGTGTAAGATAATTCGCCGTTCGCGTCCACGCGGAGCGAAATCTTATACATAAGCCGAATCCCTGCTTTTCAGTGTGTAAGATAGTATGTATTAGCTTCCCTAGAGCAGCGAACAACTGACTGTGTCACAAGGCAGCTTGTACGCTTATCTTTTCCCTAACCTTAGAGACCGAGGGCTCTTTAACGAGGGAGATGACATCGTGTTTGATGCCAGCGCGTTCTTAACGCACAGACCAGAACAAACAGATACGAACTAGCACAATAACCCTACAAACACAACAAGCATACAACTTGTATCTAACCCGTGATAATGTATACTTATCCGGGGTCAGAAGTGTTTTAATCTCGTTGTTTGCTAAAATGGGTGTCGTGGCACTATGGCACTATAGTTAGGAGGCACGAGTGGAACGGGTAAGATTGTCTGCTGATGTGGATCCGGAGCTCCGGCGGCGGGTTCGGGTCGCGGCTGCTGCGAGCGATCGTAAGGTGAGTGATTGGATCGCGGAGGCCGTAAAGCGAGAGCTTGATCGCGAAGAGCTTGAAAACGCTCAGGAAGCGTCGACGTCCATCTCACATCTGAGCGTCCGGTCTTTCAAGAGAGACTGGGACTCCGAGGATGACGCCGTCTACGACCAGCTAGCAGATTGACCCCGGGCGCAGCGTACGCTGCATACAGCCGGGGTGATGTGGTCCTGGTTCGAATGGAGTTTAGTGACCCATCCGGTAGCAAGGTGCGGCCGGCGCTAGTCGTCAGTAGTGATGAGTACAACGAAAGCGGTCCTGATGTTCTAATCGCCTCTATCACCTCTAACCGGAACGCCGTGGCCCATCTTGGCGACCATCAGATCGAACACTGGGAAGATGCGAACCTACTCAAACCTTCTCTTCTGCAATCCAAACTCGCAACCGTGGAGCCAACAATGATTCGGCGAAAGCTGGGATCTCTGGCGTCTGCGGACCTGAAAGCCTTCGACTCCGGACTACGACGGGCGCTCGGCCTATGAGGCGATTTCAGACCCATCGCGACTACGCCATGCCCCTGGCCTGTAAGCCCCTCGCTTCTAAAACACCCCGAACGGGTTTTTTAGACATAGTATGCGATGTTGCAGAACGCGAGGATCGCTTCTAACGCGATTCGGCTACTCTTCTAGGGGTGCGGGTCGTCCGGATTTCTGGCTTATACGACCAGCAGGAGTTCTTAGATGAGCGGTGAGATAGAGAGGCTTTCGGGTGAAGTGGGCTCCCAACCCCCTGATAATGCCGGGACGGCTGTCAGCCCGGTAGATATCCAAGAGACTGTACGTGCAGCCAAAGAATATGCCAGAGCGGCCAGGGCCCCTAATACCTTGCGGGCTTATAACTCGGACATAGAAGATTTCTCGACCTACTGTCGAGTGGAGCTCGGCGGGGCCAGTGCGCTGCCGGCGAGTGCTGAGACTGTGACCCTATATATAACGGATATGGCTACGGACGAGCCTGTGGGCCGGGGTTTGAAGGTCTCCACTATAGGGCGACGGCTCGCCTCTATATCCGCCTGGCACAAGAGAGAGGGCTTTCTTTCACCAACGGAGGACCGTCTGGTCCGGGAAACGATGAAAGGTATACGCAAGGGCGGTGAGGATCACCTCTTCTGCCGGATAGACCGTCACGGGAACCTCAAAGCAGGTGGGATCTCAGGAGATGGAATCAACGAGCTGGTCAAGAAACGGGTAAAGAATGCCGGACTAGATGCGACTCGCTACTCGGGGCACTCTTTACGTGCGGGACTTCCTACCAGCGCTTCGGAAGAGAAGGTAGGGCTGGAGGCCTGGATGCCCCATACCCGCCATAAGTCTGTGAAGGTTGCGATGGGATACGCGAGGACAGGGACGTTGTTTACAAACAATCCGGCTTCTCAGGTCGGACTTTGACCGTATGGATGGTGCCGCACACAATAACTCATCCGAACTTCCGAGAGAGACCGTCTGAAAAAGAAGGAGAGCGCAGTCAAACCTTCGCTTGAGCTCTGATGCTCCTGAACTTCCGGGCGAGCTGGAGCAGTACTGTAGCGGCGATGATGCCGAGCAAAGGCGCGAGTAGCGTTGGGTCTGAACTCGCCGATGAGTAAGGAAGCCACACGTCCGGGGGCTTAAAGAAGATATGGTAGATAGCGTAGCCTGCAAGGGCTAGGGATGCCAGAGCAAGCACTGTAGCCAACGCCTATAGAAACAACGCTACACTATGTGTCCGGCTACCGAGTCTGGACAGCAACCTTCTCACCGCTCCTCCTTCCTGTAGGTAACTCCTCTCCATGATAGCACTCGGCTTCTAAAAGCCATCCCACATCTCTCAACCTTCCGCCTGTACACGCCTCAGATACTTCTTAACGGTATTGTAGGATAGTCCGGTTTCACGGCTCATAGCACCCTGCGAGAACCCCTGCTCCTTCATCTGCGTAAGTACTGGAGCCCACTTCTCAAAGCCGTCGGGCCTGCCCAACACCTTCCCGCTATTCCTCGCCCGCTCAAGCCCCGCTTTCGTCCTGTCCGAAATTCTTAACGCCTTCTGCTGGGCGTAGTAGCTGGAAACACCTAAGACTATGTGAGCGATCAACTCATTGTCTGTGTCCAGAAACGGCTCGGTGTAGCTCTTGAACGCCACCCCGCAGTCATCGAGCCTCTGCAGGTAGGCTATGGTCTTCCTTATCCCTTCCCGAGAGAAGCGATCCAGAGCCCAGAAAAGCACGACGTCGAATCGGCGCCTGGCAGCGTCGGCGAACATCCTGTCGAAGTCCTTACGCTCCCTACGACCCCTGGTCCCCGACTCTTCGTCCACGTATTCGGCCACCAACTCGTAGCCCTCCCACCGCTCGCAGAACTCCCGGAGCTGCAAGAGCTGGTTCTCTGCGTGCTGATCGTCAGTGCTCACTCGCAGGTATATAGCGATCCGGATCATGGAGCAGTAGCGGTTACTCGCCACGCATCAAGACGTAAGGGATGGATATGGCTCCTCCCAGCGCTATGCCAATACCTGTATAGGCAAATGGATTGCCAGTACCTAGAACTAGCCCGAGAATCAGTCCGATCACTCCGCCGGCGATTGCTCCTGCGGTGATGGCTGCCACACTCCTGCTCAACATCTGTACCCCCTCTAAGACTTGTTTGCCATGCAGATAAGGGTAGCAGAATAGGACCATTTATTGATAGAGCAGAATGCTAGCTCAGAAAGCTCGTAGGTAAGCCTTTTTCGAAAGCCGGTTTTCATACCCGTTTTTTGACACCCTAGACTTCGCTTGACGGCGCCTCTCCGGAGAACCAGGCGCTGGTTCTTGCTACGGGGAGATTCGGGCCAACGTCCCGTCTCCCTCTCCCGGCCACCGGCCACCCTCTACGAACCATACCCGGCCCTCTCCATCCTCTTCGGCGGCCAGCCGGCCGTACCCGCCGTTGTCCACGGGCCCGAGCCCACGGCTCCAGTCGACCCGGACGGTGCGGGGGTCTACCCGCTTTAGCCACGTCCCCGAGCGGTTCTGTCCCGAGACCCACACCGAGCCGCCCGTGACCGCCAGGTCAGAGGAGTAGTCGCCCAAGGAGACGGTGGCGATTACCTCGTTGGTCGCAGGATCGACTTCGAGGAGCCTGCCGTCCACGCTCGCCACCCACACTGCTCCTTCGCCGGCCGCCACGTTCTGCGCCCCGCCGTCCGTAGCTTCGCCGTTGGCTTCGCTGGCATCGGCCCTTACCGGGATCTCCGCTACCACGCGATTAGTCTTCGGGTCCACGCGCGAGAGCTTGTTGGCCCCGAGATCTTCGGAAGGATCGTAGTCATCGTAGTCTTTGGGTAGATACAGCCCGGCGACCCATACGGCCCCGGACTCCTCGTCCACGGCGACGTCTACGGCGCCCCGGCCGACTTTGATCTTTGCGACCACCTCGCCGCTTGCGGGGTCTATGCGTGAGAGGGTGCCATGCCCCGCACTCACCGACCACACGGAGCCGTGTCCGAAGGCAACGCCGGTGGGAGGGTCTACCGGGATCCGGTCCGCGAGCTGGTTCTTCTCAGGATCTACCCGAAACACGGCGTCCCACGGTTGTCGCTCCTCGACAGGACCGGGTTCGTAGTCTGCGGAGGAGACCCAAACAGAGCCTGCCCCGAACGCCACCTCTGTGGTGTTGGCGGAGAAATTCTCTAGCTCGACCGCTGCTTCCTGCTCACCAGTTTGCGGGTCCAGTCTTCTTATGGGCATGCCAGCCTCGACAGCACAGGCGCCGCCTCCTCCTACGCCGGTGTCGTCGCAAACGAAGATGTCGGTTGCCCACAAAGAACGCTCGCCGAACCCCGCTGGCATGTAGGCTCCGCCGAGCGAGGTTTCGTTCGGCGGGCCGCTCGGCCTGTCGCGCTCGTCTTGCCCGTCGCGTCCGTTATTCACTCCCGATGGGCCAACCCCGCAGCCGACGGCGAAGCCAACGGCGGTCATCACGACGATCAGGAAGATCAGGAAGGTCAAAGATGTTGATCGAAGCCCTTCGCCTTTGGGTGGCGCGCCCCGTCTCATAGGCCTAATACCCACGGCACTCTCTCCTCAGTGGTCGCCGACATCCTACACCAACACCTACATTAAGTAGTACCGTCCGCCGGACCGATCGGTTCCCGAGACGCTGGATCTCCGGCGAACCCACGGCTAGCAGGGCTACGCAGGGCTACCTCTATTACGAATTCTTGCAACGACTACTCGACTACTTTCAGACACGGGCTAATCTCGTGACCATCAATCTGGTCATGGCCGCGTAAACGAACGACTCACCGGTCGAGCACAGCCCCTCGTAGTCCTTACTCATCCGGCGGTTGTGAGAGATCCACGCGAAAGATCGCTCAACCACCCAGCGCCTGGGCAGTACCTCAAAGCCTCGGAGACGCGGAAACAACTTCTTCAAGTCGATGTTCTTACCCGTAGCGAACCATTCCTTTGCCCAAGCCCTCAACGCCTTCTCCGGATCGGGTTTCGGGGAGCGGTGAACAACCTCGACGCTAAGACCTAGCTCCTTTTCTGCCCACTCCGCTCCACTACCTCGGTAGCCGGAGTCTAGCCACAGGTGACAGAGACGGTCGATTTGACCCTCGGCAGATCTCAGCAGCAGCTTCAATCCGTCCTGGTCGGCGACCTTGGCGCTGTGAATCTTCGCCTTGACCACCAAACCCTCCGTGTCCACCAACACCTGGCGCTTGCGGCCGTTAACTTTCTTACCGCCATCGTAACCTCTCTGCTCACCGCCCACCCCGGTTGTCTTGGCAGACTGGGCGTCCACTATGCCGGCGGAGGGTTCGGGATTGCGCCCGAGTTTGACCCGCAACCGTTCCCGAAGGCAGCGGTTGATTCTCTCCCAGGTGCCATCTAATCTCCACTGCCTAAAGTAGTGAAACACAGTCTTGAATGGCGGAAACTCACGGGGGAGCATCCGCCACTGGCAGCCGGTCTTTAACAAGTAAAAGACGGCGTTTAGGATCTCGCGGTAGGAATGAACCCTCGGCCGTCCGCGCTGCTTGGGAGCGGGTAGATGGGGTTCGAGGTAGGACCATTCAGCATCAGAGAGATCAGTTGGGTAGAGCTTTTCCATACGTGCTAGAGTACCGGATCAACACCGCTCATCCCTTTCTCAGACAGTCTCAGAAGAGTTATTCTCGGAAACTGAAGGAGTGGCTAGAGCCCCCGTTGGAGCTTTATATGAGGCGAGCTGAAACCGACGAGGAAGTCCATAACGTCCAAGACGACATCTTCTACTTCGTCGAGTGCTCCCCGGCGATCCAAGATAACTCGCTCCAGGAAGCCCCTGCGGTCGGCAACTGTTAGTGGGTCAGTAGGCGAGAGAGTAAGTGAGATCGCATCGAAGCCGAGAACAACCAGAGTATTATGGTTTCGTACCAGTCTTTGGCTAAAAAACTTCAGCTAAGAAGGGAGCAGAGAGTGGACTTGCATCGGTTCCGTGGACTGTTTAAGACTGAGATCGGTAACAGTGCGCGGAAAGGAGAGCAATGCCACGAACAAACCCGGCCTACCCACCGGAGTTCCGCCGAGAAGCTATCCGGATGGTTAGAGCCTCCGATGAAGAACACCCCATCCTCGGGATCGCTCGGGAGATCGGAGTCTCCGACGGCACCCTTCGGAGCTGGGTAAACCAGGATGAGATCGACGAAGGCGAACGTGAGGGGCTCACGACGGAGGAGAAAGAGGAGTTGCGTAGGCTCCGCCGCGAGGTAAAGACCCTCCGGCAGGAGAAAGAGATCTTGCGAAAAGCCGCGGCCTTTTTCGCCAGGGAGGAGATCGGGAGTCGGTGAGTACTTTCAGGCTCATCGACGCGGAGAAGGCCCATTACCCGGTGGCGATGTTATGCAGGATGCTCGGGGTCTCAAAGAGCGGCTACTACTCATGGCGCGGCAGGCCGCCCTCAAACAGGAGCCGCCAGGACGCCGCTCTTACGGAGAAGATCCGCGAGGTTCATACCAGGAGCCGCGAGACCTACGGCTACCCGAGGGTACACGCCGAGCTTCGCTCACTCGGGATCGGCTGCGGCCGAAGGCGAGTGGCAAGATTGATGAGAGTCGCGGGTCTCCGAGGTTGCATGAGGGGTAAGAAGCGTAGAACAACTCGCAGCGATCCCCTGGCCGCTCCCGCGCCGGACCTGCTCCGGAGAGATTTCGTGGCCGGAGAGCCTAACAAAGTCTGGTTGGCGGACATCACCTACATACCGACGCGGGAAGGCTTTCTCTACCTGGCCTTCATCCTCGACACCCATTCGAGAAGGATCGTCGGATGGTCTATGAACTCACACATGAGGACAGAGCTCGTAGTAGATGCCCTTGAGATGGCGGTATGGAGACGCAAGCCATCTGTCGGGCTGATCCACCACACCGACCGCGGCTCGCAATATACAGCTCTCTCCTTTAGCAAGCGTCTCGAAGAAGTCGGCATCGTTCCTTCGATGGGAAGGACCGGGACCGCCCTGGACAACGCTATGGCCGAGAGCTTCGTCGCCACCTTGAAGACCGAGCTCGTGCATCGACGGCGTTTCCCCGATCGCCAGGTAGCCAGGAGCGCCATCTTCGAGTACCTGGAAGGATTCTACAACCGACGTAGGCTGCATTCGGCGTTGAGCTACCAGAGCCCCATGAACTATGAAGAGGCTACAATGGAAGGAGTGGCTGTGGCGTAGACGCTACCCGTCCACGAAACCGAGGTAATTCCAGGATGCCTTAGATTATTTGCAGAGGCTGGATACTGGAACGAATACTGGGACATGCACTTGTTCACTAACTCATCTACGACGAAGTTCTGTCCCCGATCAAATTCGTAAGACGCAAGGTTCGTAAGACGTAGTATCCCTAGTAGATAACCGAAAGGAATTGTGTATGCGCAAGATGCGCAAGTTTTTTTGATGCTCTCGTTGTTCGCGCTCGCCTCGCTGGTGTTTGCGCCTGCGGCGTTTGCTACCACCCTGACCGCTGAAGCCCAGTGCGTAGAAGGGACGGAAAATCAGGCCGAAGTATCAGTAACGCCTAGTCTTACTCTTGGAGGCGAGGGCTTTGATACAGGTGAGGTCACGGTAACTTCGGGCGACGAAACCAGAACTCCCGAAGGCGCAACCGATAATCAGACCAGCACCGTAATCATACCCGTGCAGGAGAGTGGTGAGATTACGGTCAATGCTCCGGAGCGTTTCGACCAACCAACTCAAACTCTAACGGTCGATCTCCCCTGCACTCCCGAGCAGACCATGCCCGGGACCACCATGATGGAAGAAACCACCATGCCCGGGGGGACCACCATGATGGAAGAGACGATGCCGGAAGAGACGACGATGCCTGAGCAGTACGAGAACGAGGCTCCGGCCCCGACCGAGGAAGAAACCCCTGAGACCCCGGCTGCGACCCCGTCTGTGACCCCGGAGGCTCCGGCTGACGAGGAGAGCATGGTGGTAGTCGAGGAGAAAGTCGTCGAGGCTGGCGGTACCCCGGAGCAGGCTGAGGCCGTCGCTGACACCGTCGCAGAGGGTGGCGACACCGAGGCCGCCGCTGACGCTGCCGCAGAGGCCGGCGCCGGCGAGGCTGTCACCGAAGCTGCCGTCGAGGCCGCTGAGGCTGAGTCTGACGCAATCACGGTTCTGCCAGATACCGGTGGCGCCTCCGTGTTCGCGCTTGGCGCTGGCGCCCTGCTCGTGGCCGGTGGCCTTCTGGCCCGCAGGATCGTCCGCGGGTAGCTACCAAGCTACCAGCTAGCGTAAGCACTATGACCAACTGACTAACCCGCGAGGCTAAGAGAGACTAAAAGACGCTGAAAGGAGCCTGCTCGGGCAACGTTGACGACACGGCTCTACAGAGAAGCGGACCCTGGGTGGACTCCATTCTCTACCCGGGGTCCGCCTCTTTTGGCCCGGTGACGGGGTCGCTGTCACCAGGGGCAAAGTGCGGGAGCCGCTTGCTACATGGTGTAATCGCAAGCAACTTATCGGTTGCAGACTCGATAACCTGTGGGTAGCGTCGATGGGGGAGAACCACTCTTTACGAGCCCAGGTAGAGAGCTGAGGATTCATCAGGGCGGGCGTGCAGGTACTTGCCGGTGGTCGAGATGTCGGAGTGGCCGAGCGTTGCTTGCACTAGATGAATCTTGGCGCCCCGGTCCATAGCATGGGAGGCGTGGGCGTGCCTGAGCCAGTGAGGCGAGACTTCAGAGGCGTTCTTCAGGCCTGCTTGACGCGCTGTGGCTTTGACGATTCTCTCCGCCTGGCGTGGTGTGATAGAGCGAGGTTCTCCGTCCGAGCCCTTCTTCTGGGAGCGAAATACCGGGGCGTCGAGATCGGGCAGGGCAAGGGCTGAGATCTCCGTGAAGAGGCCGTCCGGCACGAGCACGGGCCTGGTCTTGGATCCCTTGCCAAAAACACCGATCTGTCCGCCTCCGTTGTCGTCCCGCGCCACGAGATCACGTGTTCTGAGGGTAACGGCTTCCGCCACTCGCAGGCCTCCTATATATAGGGTGCGAATCAGAGCCCGGTCGCGACCCTTCTTAGCATAGGCGATGATGGAGTGAACATCGTCGGCGGACAGGATCCTCTTGGCACGCTCGTCGCGGCGGGAGGGCAGCTTCACCGGGCGGCCCACGTCGAAGGGCAGGTATCCTACCTGGTGTCCGAAGGCGAACAGGCTCTTCAGTGCCGCAAGAAGCCTCGCCTGGAACGCCGGCGCGAGCAACTCGGAGATGAAATCGGCAAAGTCCTGTACGTCCGCGAGCGTTGCGGTTCTCAAGGGTTTGTCCTCGGTAAAATCTAGGAACTTCGTGAGATCCGAACGATACGCTTCCTGGGTGGCCACGCTCTTGCCATGCAACCAAAGTTCAATCAGACGCCCATCTGTGTCGGCGCCCGAGAGGTCGCGGCCCTTCTCGGCCGTTGGCACGATCTCGACGACTTCAGCGTCCTGCATCCTTTCGAGCAACGTAATCCTCCCTCCAGGTGACACTCAAAAAGCAGCAACTTAGACATTCTAACAAAATGTCGAATAACCTTTCTTATGCGACGTTTTTATAGAGCCTTTTGAGGATATCAAGTAGCTTGCTTGTAACATGTTAGAAACGAGTCGTTTCTTTCGATTAGGCTACCTCGGCTTCTATGGGTATGCGTTCCTCCATGTCGAGTTCGAAGGTGCCGTAGGGGTTTACGTGGTGGAAGATCAGGGGCGTGAGCGCGGAGAGGTCATGGGGTGTCATCCGGGATGACCAGGCAGGCTCAGCAAGCACCTGTTGGATCATCAGGGTGTTCACGTAGACAAGGCAGATCTGGAGCAGATGTAAAGACAGAACCGAGACTTCCTGCTCCTCCAGTCGGCTGGTGGAGATCTCGCCGCTCTTTCCAAAGAAGACGAAGGAGTTTGTAGCATTCCATCTCTCTATAGTGTTGAGTCCCTCGTGTATCTCTCGCCTAACGGCCTCAGCACCGAGATACCGGCACAGAAAGATTGTCTTGACCGCCTTTCCCAGTTCGGTCAGAGCTTTGTACGTCGGGTGCATCGGCGAGCCCTTGTCCCCCGGTGCTCCCCTGGAGAAACGTCTCAGGATAGACTCGGCGTCTGCAGTGCCGGACTTAAGTGCGGCGGCGTAGCGGACCATGCGATCGTACTCGCGCCGGATGAGGTTCCAATCTATTGGCCTCGTCAGAACAGGTCTTAGGTTTGGATAGCGGTCGGCGGTACCCCTGCCGGGCAAGTAGAGCTTCTGCTTGTCTATGGCCTTCAGACGTGGCATCAACTCGAAGCCGAGTAGCCGCGAAAAACAGAAGGCGATCTCCGACTGGCCGTGGAAATCAGTGAAGTTCTTCTCTATGGTCATGTCCGTACAGTGCCGGAGTACTCCCTTGATCATGGCTGCCACATCCGAAGACGAGGCGCTCTTTAGCTGAGAGTAGACACAAACCGACTTCTTCTCGACGTGCCAATAAATCATGACTCCCCGGCCGCCGTACCGGATGTGCCACTCGGTCATGAGGTTCTGGTCCCAAGCTCCTACCTTGGTTGAATCCGAGGCGCAAGAAGTGGTTGTCTCACCCCAGATCTCGGGCTGCCTTACGGCGAACGTGGCGTTGGCTACCTCCGCTATGGCGGCCCGCAGATGCTCCCGGCTCACGAACTTCAGACGCACCCACCTGAGCTCTCGTTCCGTAGCATCCGTGTCCGAGCCCACCATCCGTTTGAGGCCAGCGTTAGTCCCGAGACCGTAGAGAGCCAGGAGCAGCCTGCGCCGCAACGTGTCGCGGTCGAGGATCTCCCGTGAGGCAGAGGTGACGAAGAGGTCTGTGAACCCGGTCCGCAGGTCAGCCTCTTTGAAAACATCCAAAAGGCCGGTTGTCGGCCAGCGCCTTCCGATCTCCGCTTTCAGAGCGTCGAGGTTCGGCGGATCGGGGCGCGGTTTGAGCTTCGAGACGGAGATACGGCCTCCGGATCGCTCCGAGATCTTCACCTTCTCGTTTTTAGACATCCCGGCGTCTAGTCCTTCGAGCGCTGTCTCCATCTCGGCTTTCAGCTCATCCACGAAGCGTTCGGCCTCCAGTGGTTGCCCGATCTCAGCGTAGTAGCCCTCTCGCTTCTCGTCGAAGTCTTTCGGCAGATCCTCGTCTGGGTCCCGGTAACGATCGGCTCCGACCACCCAGATCTCCCTGTTTCTCAAAGCTTCTCTGAGAGCTTTCAGGGCGCAGACCTCGTAGCCGACCCGATCAACACGTTCGCGGCCACGGTCATCCTCTCTGACCACCAAAAACTTCCAGCCGGACGGTACGACGCCGTCTACCGGTATCGTTTCATCGGCCGGGTAACTCTTGGCCGTGCTGCCGGCGTACCGACGCAGCAGGCGAAGCGTCTCGATCACGGGCCGGTGGGCGGCATTGTTGGAACGAAACTCAAGAGTGTCTAGGAGCGGGACGAGCATCCTACGGTAGTGACCCCGGTACGAAGAACTTAGACGGGCGTGAACGTTAAGACGAAATGCCGGGCCGGACCCCTTGTACTCCTTGACTAGCTCTCTGAGAGTCCCCTCGCCGACCACCGGGTAGAGCACCTCACGAACCGTTCCCTCGGGGTTCTGCACGGCCGCCTCGGCCATCTGGAAAAGGAGGTTGGTCTTGCCGGTAACCTTCTTGAGGTCTTCGAGCAGCTCCTTCTCGACACGCCTCTCGGCCCTCGCGCCTATCTTGTGGACCACCCGCACCAGGAGATCCAAAAGCCCGTCGGTGATCTCACGCTCCCTCCACCACAAGTGCGTCGCCATCAACGTTGCCCGCGTCTCTGTTGGGTGCCCTCTCAACTCGCTGGCGACCTCGGCGGCCGCGCGCCTGCGGTACTCCTTCACCATGGCGGGTGGGTCGTCGGCGAAAAGGTCCGGCGGTAGTGCAACTTCCCTGACACGTCCAAGCTTTTTCACCTCATCTAAGACGGCCTCCAGGCTCGCCTGTCCCGGATCAGCTTTCACCCACGCGAGTACAGAGCGTCGCACGTTGGCTAGCGTGGGATCATCGAACTCGACATCGTCTGCAACCCTTTCGGTGGCGAGCAGGGCGTCCATCTTGAGTAAGGCATCTTCCGGAAGACGCCTGAACACAGACGTGCAAAATCCCTCCTCGAAGCGCCGCGTCGCCGAAGAGATGAGCCGCTCCACTCGCCCAGGCGTTGGGGGCTCGATCTTCAACGCCCGGCACCTCTCGTAGAGAGTCTCCCGAAGCTTTATCTCTTCTTGCTCTCTCGGAACGAGTTCTTCTAAGAGCCACAAGGCTATCTCCTCGCCATCCTTTGACGTTGCTTCCCTGAAGCCGAAGAATTCGCGGATCTGGGCACGATGGTATTTGATCGCCCTTCCGCCCCAGTCATAGCGCATCCACCCTTCGGTTGCGACTCCTACTTGCTCACCAACGAAGCGTAGAATCTGTGCCGGCACCTCGTGCTTATCTCGCGGGAAGCGGCCCTCGCCGGCGAAGAATCTCAGCATCACCGCGAACCCCAGGCGCGTGTGTCCGGACTTGTTTCCAATCAGCGCCAGCTCATCCGGGAATAGCGTCCACCGCTCGGCCAACTCTTCTTCCGTCCAATTCCGTTTCACCTAGTATCCCTCCTATTGCAACTTATGCTGTGGCCGACCCGGTACAGGAACTTTTACCAGACGAAAGATACGCCCAGCGTCGGGAGAAGAATAGAAAAAGCTGAAGTTCCGTAGCTGAATCTGTATCCGGTACTCTTGGCTCAAAACTAGCTTCGCCCGTTGTCTGTCTCGACTTCAATCAGATCGTCCAAGGCGGACTCTAAATCAGGGTACTCAAACTGGTAGCCGAGCGCGAGTGCCTTCTTCGGTACTACTCGCCGCAGGTGCATGACTATCTCAGCCGATAGGCCCATGTGCTGGCGGATCACGCTCTCAGGAAGCTCGTTCTCAGCGGGCTGATCGAGGAGGCGTCCGAGGGTTTCGGCGTACTCGCGCTCGCGCACCACACCAGGTGCGCAGGCATTGATCGGTCCGCCCGCTTCTTCGTTTTCGAGGGCCATAAGGAAGAGGCCCACGACATCGTCTATGTGGATCCAGGGACACCACTGGTCGCCTGGAGGTGTTGGCCCGCCCCACCCCGAGCGGAACTGGGGCATCTTGTAGACGAGTGTTCCCTCATCCTCCTTGAAAACCACGCCGATGCGCAGCAGCGTGACGCGTGTGCCGAACTCTTCGGCTCGGAGTGCCTCCGCCTCCATGAGCGCCACTACTCGGTGCCACGCGTCGTCTACGGGTGGATGGTCCTCATCGACCTCCTCGTCGCTCCGTCCCTCCAAGCCGTAGTAGCCGGTGGACGACGCGCTCACGAGAACCCGAGGCTTCGCGGCAGCCTGCTCGATGGCATTCACCAACCCGCGCGTGCCAACGATGCGGCTCTCATCGCCGATCCGGCGACGTTCCTCGCTCAGGTAGCCGTCGAAGAGGTTCTCGCCAGCGAGGCTGACGACCCCGTAGGCGCCGTCTATTGCCGATGCCCACGCGCCGGCCTCCTCCGGTTGCCACCTGATGTACTCGGAAGCCCCCGGTACTTTCTCACGCGCCGCCTCCGGGTCTCGGGAGAACACGCTCAGATCGTAGCCGCGTTCCAGGAGCCTTTGGCATAGCGAACGGCCGATCATGCCGGTCGCGCCGGTCACTACTACTCTCTTCTTTTCGTCCATTACTCCTCCTCTTGGTGTCTTGGATCATTAGGGTCACGGTTTCTGGTTCACTCCCGAACCTCAGCGCTGTGCGAAGTTCGGCTCGGTATGTTGGTCATCGTCGGGTTCGTCAAGAGCCGAGGCCTGCGGAGACCTCACCGCTGGATTCACCGTTTCACCATTCCTGGGACTCGGGTTTGCGCTTGGGCAACATGAAGACGAGCAGGAAAGAGACGACGACCGCGCCCAAGGCGCACATGGCAGCGGGCTGGACGGCGCGGGTGAAACTGGTTGCAACCGCAGAGTCGGCGGCATCCGCGAACGCCTTGCTGGTCGGGTTTCCGGTCTGGTTTGCGGTCCCGGGCTCCGGACATCCCGGGGGTGTAGCGGTGGGATCGGTGGAGTCAGTTCTCTTTACGAAGCAGCGGGTGAACTCGGAGGCCGCGGCGTCCGCGGCGCGTTCGTTTAGTCCCGATGCGGTCAAGTCCTGACGCAGCTCGGGCGTGGCTTGGGTAGCCGCACCCTGGGCACCCTGGGCGAGCGCCCCAAAGAGGACCAGACCGATGACCGCTACGCCGACGGCGTTTCCCAGGCGCTGGGCTGCGTTGAGTACCCCGCTGGCCGAGCCGGCTTGCTGCCAGGGCACGGCCGAGAAGACTATGTCCACATTGGGAAAGATGACGAGTCCGGAGCCCAAGCCAGCGACCAGTAGTGAGGGTAGCAGCTCGAATCCCGTGACGGCGGTTCCCACCAGGCGGACCGTTACAACCACGCCCGCGATCCCTACGATTACCGACCCGGAGCCCAATAGGAGCACCCACTTGCCCATGCGGTCTGCGACACGGTCGGAGAAGGTGGCGCCGACGAGCGATCCGGCGGCGAAGGGCAACAGGATCAGGCCGGTGACCAGGGCGGAACGGCCAAGACCTATCTGCAGGTAGAGTGAGAGGATGAAGATAAGGCCTATGAACCCGGCGAAGTAGGTAAGGCTGATGCCCGTGCCTGCGGCGAACGCCCGGTTCTTGAACAGGCGCACGTCTACTAAGGGATCGCCTCCCTCACGGACCTGCCGCAACTCCTAAAGCACGAAGCCCACGAGTGCCGGCCCTGAGGCACCTATGGACGCAAAAGCCCACAGCGGCCAACCGGCTGACCTTCCCTCCACCAGCGGGAAGGTCAGGAGCAGGAAGGTGGCGCTCATCAGCGTCACTCCCACGACATCGAGTGAGCCGCCGCGGCCACTTGAGTTGGGCAGGAGCCTCAATGCTGCTGCGAAGGCCAGCGCCCCGACGAGCACGTTGAGCAGGAAGATCGGACGCCACGAGAGACCTGCCACGTCCCACTGGATCAGTAGTTCCCCCAATAGTGGACCGGCCGCCACCGCTACGCCAGCCACCGCACCGTACATGCCGAAAGCCCGCCCGCGTCCCCGGAGCGGGAAAGCAACCTGGATCACCGCGAGTATCTGCGGGTTCATCACTCCTGCCATCGCGCCCGCGGCCACCTGCCAGCCGACGAGGGTAGTGGGTCTCGTGGAGATGGCAGAAAGTACGGAGGCCAGCATGAATCCGGCGAGACCAACGAGGAACATCAGCTTGTAGCCGTACCGGTCGCCGAGCCGTCCGGCCGGTATGAGCAGCAGACCGTAGGCGAGTGCGTAGCCACTTATGATCCACTGAATCGCCGCGTAGGAGGCCCCGAGGTCCGCCTGTATCGTCGGGACCGCCACGTTCACGATCGTGCTCGCCAGCAGGATAAGGAACGCCCCCGCCAAGACCACCGCCAAGGCAAGCCAGCGGTTTCCGTCAGGCTCGACCGCACCAGGACCCGCCGCGCCGCCGTTGGCCTCCCAGTCGCTCACGGCGTCGCCTCCCATGCCTTGGTTCTCGGACCCCGATCGTTCATGCTGTTCCCTCTGTTCCATCGACGGCCCGAAGGGTTCCACCCTGTTGCCCAGATGCGTCCGGGGCCGCGTCCAGCAGACTCGGCAGCTTCTCAAGGAGCTCCTCGTGCCAGGCAAGTTCGGCCTCCAGGCGCACCATCGTGTGGCCGAAGGTCATCTTCTCCATCTCACTCAAATACGGATCGGCCGACTCTCTGACCTGCCGCCATGAAGCGAGCTGGGACTCCAGGGAGCCGCGCCTCCCCTCAAGAGCCGAGCGCAAAGCCTCCTCCGATAGGTCTCCCGTGAAGTGAAGCGCCAGGTTCACCGGATCTGGCGCGAGCCGGGTCTCCCTGAGCGCCTCGTCTCTATGAGCCGCAAGCTCCCCGCGCCCCGCCTCGGTGATCTCATAGACGGTCCTCGCCGGACGTTTCCCCTCTTGCTCGGTCCTTACCGCCTCGACGATGCCTTCAGCCTCCATGCGGTGCAGCGCGCCGTAGAGAGAGCCGGGCTTCACGTTCGCCCACAACTCTGTCCTGTCGGTCTGCGCCGCGAGCCGGATCTGGTGGCCGTGCATCTGACCACCCCTTGCCAACGTCCCCAAGATAAACAATCTAGTAGTGTTCATACGATTACTCTAACACGAGTATACGCGCAAGAGCAAGTCATTTCTAAACTTTGTAGGAGTTTGGGTACAGATGATCAGCAGTCAGCTACAGCATCGCCCCTATTTGATGCCACAGTGCAGGCAAAAGGGCTAGTTTGCCCCTCATGACAGCTACCCCGTCACCGGGCCTACCAGCAGGTGGCGTTTGCGGCCTTTGGTCTTCTTCCCGCCGTCGTAGCCGCGCTCTTCGCCACCTACGTCGGTGGTCTTCACCGACTGGGAGTCCACTATTCCAGCACTAGGCTGAGGATCTCTGTTGGAGCGAACTCGCAAGCGTTCCCGAAGGCAGCGGTTGATGCTTTCCCAGGTGCCATCGATACGCCATTTTCTGAAGTACCAGTAAACCGTGGGCCATCGAGGGAAGTCATGAGGTAGTAGGCGCCACTGGCAGCCGCTTCTTAGGACGTAGAAGATAGCGTTTAGGATCTCGCGGAGGCTATGTAATCTCGGTCGTCCGTGTCCTTCGGAGGTCGGGATGTGGGGCTCGCTATACTTCCATTCCCTGTTCGATAGATCTGTTGGGTAAGGTTTTCTCATACGTGCTAGAGTAGCGAATCACCACCTAACAAACCCTTTCCATACAGTCTCGTGTGACAATTCTTGGAAGCCAGGCGTATAGTTACTCATCAAAGTGAATGGTTATACGCAACTCGATTTGCCTGAGCCCTTCGGAAGGTGTGCGAGGGAAGAAAAGGGTGGTCAATGTTACAAACGTGTATACAGATTCAATTTTTCAGGCGCCTACCTTGCGGCTCCTGACACCGACCCGAGTTCTGGGTCTAGTGTCGGGCTTGACCCAGTCCAGGGGGAACGGGGCCACGGGGCTGGGAACGACCGTGGGTTGGTAGCCGCCGTCGTAGCCGACGGCCTGGAGTACGATGCGCGCCATTATGTCGTGCAGATGGTTGATTATCGTCCATACGTCCCGCCAGTCGTAACCGCTGGCCGTAGCCACTGGCATCAAGATCCAGATGCCGCTCTCGCGGACTGGATAACGATAAGCCTACAAGCTGTCCCGTGGCTCAGCAAGTCATTGTCTGCTCGACAGCTAATACATATTATCTGGCATAGTAAGTGAGGCGAAAACGGCGTGTTTATGGGGTTCTTGGCAGAAGGTGTGTGGAAGAAGAATTATCTGGCACGGTTTCGGGGTATTTTTGAGCGCTTTCTGGAGAATCTACGGACTACTCATTGGAGGGTATCCGGGTAACGATTCCAGACTTTACGAAGGCGAGTTTGGTGTTCGTTTCGTCCATGAGCGGTGCGAGGTCTTCGTAGTCGTTGCTCTTGGCGCGCAACAGGACGATCGCCAGGTCGAAGTTTGCGAGGTTCTGTTGATGCGGGAGTCCTTTGTCTGTAGTGAGAAAGGCGTCAAACTCTTTCTCGGCAAGACTGAGTAGCTCACCATTTTTCTTACCGGACCAACCTCTACGACCGACAGTCATTGCCTGAACCTCCGCCCCGAGGAGCCTTGTAAGCCTCCGAGGTAGATTCTCATCGAGCAGGACCCGCACCGCCGCTAGCGCTCAGGCTTGGCCGCGGGCGGCAGGTAGAGTAGTGTCTGCCGCCAAGAGCGTCATCTCCAGGTAACCTTCGGCTTGCTCGCGAGACACCGTCGGGAAGTCGTCGAGGAACTCGTCTAGGGAATGCCCGGCCTTGAGGTAATCCACCAGGGTTTTAACCTCTACGCGGGTACCGGCGAAGACCAGCTCGCCGCTCATAATCTCCGGGTCGCGGGAGACGATCTTCGTTTGTTCTGTCCGGCTTGTCATTCGGGCACCTCCTGAGCGCCTACCAAGAATGCTACTTGTTCACTGCCTCCTATTATATAGGGGCTGCTCGGAACACAAATTCGTCCAAGCTTGTTCATAGTGTTCACTGCTTCCTCTGCCAGTAACGTGCAGTTATCTTCTGCAAGGCTCGTAGCCCCTTTGTGTCCCGGATATTAATGCGAAGTTTGTCCAGGACAACAGTTTCCGCTGCCATCCTTAGCGCGTCCATCACCGCGACTTTCTCTTTCGCTGCTGCTCTCAATAGGTCCAGAGTCGCGCCGGACAATCCCGACTCGTCAGCCAACGATCTGCGGAAATCTTCTAACTCTCCGGCTCCGGGCAGGGAATTGTGTCAGAGCAAGTACACGCATTCTTCGAACGTGGCTTTGGGCGTCAACTCCTCGACGGGAAAACCGGCGATCACGAGCTCTCCGTTTGTGCCGTCTACCTTGCTGAGCCGGGTCTCTGCCGCAACCACGCCTTGCAAACCCGGTGCGAAAGAGGTTTTTAGATCTTCACCCATCCGTCTTCCTTTCGCTATGTGTATTTGAATTACAGTAAATTGTCTAGCGGTATTTATCAATATTGATTCATAAATCAATATAAGCTATGTTAGTGGTGTATAAAGGGCGGAAGTTGCAGAGGGGCGTGTCCGGGGTGGCGGAAGAAAAGGTTTACTTGAGTGCGCAGGAGGCGGCGGAGGAGTTGGGGGTGAGCCTGTCGACTTTGTACGCTTACGTGAGTCGGGGGTTGGTGCGTTCGGAGGCGGTCGGTGGGAGCAGGCGCAGCCGGCGTTATCACGGGGAGGACGTGCGGCGGCTGCGGGAGCGTAAAGAGCGGCGGCGGGATCCGGAGCGTGCCCTGGAGGGTGCGTTGCGTTGGGGGGCGCCGATGTTGGAGTCCGGGATCACGCTGGTCGCCGACGGGCGCGTCTACTACCGGGGGCGGGATGCACTGGAGCTTTCCCGGAGCCGGAGCATCGAGGAGGTGGCGGCCCTGATCTGGACCGGGGAGCTTCCGGGGGACGTGGCCGGTATCTTCGGACCGGATGTTTCGGAAGAGCCTTTCATGGCCGGGATGGAGCCTGCCATGCGTCCGGTGGCTCTGGAGAGTTTGCAAGGCCTGCTGCCGCTCGCCGCCGTAGAGGATTCTTCCGCCTACGACCTGCGACCCGAAGGGGTGGCGCGTAGCGGGGCCCGCATCCTGCGTTTGATGGCCGACAGTATCGTCGATGGGGCTGAGGTTGGGAGCATTGCAGAGGCGCTGCAAAGGGGCTGGGTGCCGGATGATCCTTGGGCGCGTCGGTTACTCGATGCCGCGCTCATCATCTGCGCCGATCACGAGCTACCCGTTTCTACCTTTGTCGTTCGCTGCGTGGCTTCGTCCGGGGCGACACCTTACGCGGCGGTTACGGCGGGTCTGTCTGCGATGCAGGGTGTAAAGCACGGCGGTCAGATCGAGCTGGTAGAGAAGCTCTTGCAGGAGGTCGAGGACTCCGGGGATGCGCGAGGTGTTGTGGGTGGCCGGCTAAGGCGCGGAGAGAGCATACCGGGTTTCGGACATCAGCTCTATCCTGAAGGTGATCCGAGAGGGGCCGAGTTGATCCGGCTGTCGGAAGCGGCCCGTCCGGAATCTGTAGCCGTGCAAGTGTCCGCCGCTACTTGCACGGCAGCCTTAGAGGTGCTGGACGAGCGCCCGACAGTGGACCTGGGGTTGGTGACGCTGGCCCGTGCCCTGGAGTTACCGTCGGGCGGTGCGCTTGCACTGTTCGCCCTGGGTCGGACCGTCGGTTGGATCGGCCACGCTATCGAGCAGTACGGCGCCGACACCCTTATACGCCCCAGGGCGCGGTATGTAGGGGAACCGCCGCAAGACTCCGTATAGAGCGTTTACGATAGCGGCAAAGAGTTATCCGAACGCGTCTACCCCGGCCTGGGCGACTTCTTCGTCCTGATCCACGGGGCCGCCACTGACGCCTATGGCGCCGACTACCTCACCGTCGCGCATGAGTGGAAGACCACCGGCGAAGATGACGACCCGGCCGCCGTTGGTCGTGTTGACCCCGAAGAGAGACTGTCCGGGCTGCGCCTTTTCCGCGATGTCTCTTGTAGAGAGGCCACGACCGGCCGAGGTGAAGGCTTTGCCCATTGCGATGTCGATGCTCAACACCCAGGCGTCGTCCATCCGCTCGAACGCCACGAGGTTCATGCCGGCATCCATAACCGCGATGTTCATGGGCGTCCCGATCTCCTCGGCTTTCTGCACGGCGGCGGAAATGATCTGTCGTGCTTCTTCGTGGTTGACCATTGGTTTTGCCTCCTCGTTTTCCACGCTGTATTTCCAGCCGTAGATGGTAACAGAGTGGACAGCGTCGGTTTTTCTGGGCCGCTTCTAGACGGGCATTTCGAAGAGACCGAGACCGCTGAGGATTATGAGCAGCGTAGCGAAGGAGTTGAAAGTCGCGTGGGCGACGAACGGAGGTAGCAGACTACCGCTCCAGCGGAACAGGGCGCAAAGCGCAATTGCCAGTATCAGTAGCGAGGGCAGCAGCACCGGCTCTAGATGCAGGGCGGCGAAGAAGGCTGAAGAGACGAGCGCCGCGAGCGCGAACGAAGCTACGTCGGCCAACCTGCCGCGTTCTTTGCCACGGCTAATTTGTCTGGAAGTCAGGAGTCCCAGCCGGTAGAGGCCGTTGAAGATTGCGCCCCGGAAGATCAGCTCTTCCGCAAAGGGGCCGAAGAGCACCACCACAGCGATGATCGCCGGTATAGCAAGGCCCGGTTGGTCGCTGATCCAGCCGGTCAGAGACCGCATGAATTCTTGCTGTACCCTGGACTCGGTCGAGTAACCGAGCTGCTCGAAGACGGCGGTGGTCAGCAGGTTCACCACACCACCGATAAAAACCGCCGCCAAACCCACCCCGACCCCGAGGCCCAGACCGACGAGCACGCCCCGGCGGGGCCGGGAGAAGCCCAGGGGTGAGAGAGAGAAGCTGGCAGATCTGCCCAGTACCCGCACTACGATCACCCCGATCCAGAACACGCTGAACGTAGCCAAGATCAGGATCAGGTTCAGCGTTACGATGGAGAGTAATGCCTGTAGCTGGCTGTTAATCTCGTCCACCACCCAGGTAGATCCCGACTTCCGCTTCGGTGCCGGGCCATCCCTGTTCTACATCCTGGACTATGCGATCTTGAACCCAAGACGGCAACAACTCTATGGTGTCCAATTCATCCAGGTCCATCCAGCGGAGTTCGGTGAGGGTTTGTTCTGCTCCCTCTTCGACTTCCGGGTCACTGCCGAGGGCCGCCTCATCGCCCTCCTCGGCCGCCGCCCTCACGGTAACGTCTACCGTGTGCCGACCGTCGCGCATGAACTCGCTCACGTAAAGCACTTCGGAGAACCGCACCTTGAGTTGCGCCTCTTCAGAAAGCTCTCGCTCGGCGCACTCCGGGATCGTCTCGCCCGGCTCCAATCGTCCGCCGGGGAGGACCCAGTAAGGCTCCCGGTCCGGCTTCTGGTGGCGCACGAGCAAGATGCTCCCGTTACGCTCCACTACCGACCCGACCCGGATACCGAAATCCATCTGAGTTTGTCCGCGTTCTTTAGTCATGCGCGTTGAGTATACATCCGGGGGTAGGCCGTTGGTGTGACTTGTAAGACGTGGAGAGCCCGGGCTTCTGGTAGTGTGTGTTTGACTAGTTTGTCCGGGCTGCTTGACGTGCGCCTTCAGGACGAACGGCTGCTGAACGAGTTGTAGTAGAGGAAAGGAAGTGCCTTATGCCGCGTTGGATCATCCCTGTGAGTGTTGTGGCTATATTGATCTCGCTGGTCACTCTGGGCCTGCTGGGTGCCGCCGGAAGAAGCGCGCCGGAGGATACGGTCGCTCCCGAGCAGGTCGAAGAACCGGATACTTCATCGCAGCCGACGCCGGAACAGGAGACGCCCCCGGGAGGCCCGACGCAGCCGGAAGAAGAGCAGGCCACTCAGGGAGAGCAAACTGTCGAGGAAGAACAAGCCGCTCCGGAGGACCCCGCCGCTCAAGAGGAGTCAACGACGGCACAACCGGGGACTCCGCTCCCCGGACCGAGAACCGCAACTATACGAATCACGGGCGACTCGTCCTACTACTGTAGCCTGGGCGTTATAGGTGAGCCGGAGACCATACAAGGCCGTAGGCCCGCATCTTATGAGGTGGAAGTAGCGACGGGAGGGACGTCCCTCGATACGGTTATGGCCGCCTGCCAGAAGATAAGCCCCGGTACCCTCGGTGTCCAGATACGTTACGACGGTGAAGTCGTGGCCCGGGACGAGACCGATACGCGGCTCGGCACCGTCAGCGTCTCCTGGAACCCGCTGGCAGAGTAGCGCGTTTAGGCAACCTCTACTGAGGGGAAGCTTTGCGTACAACATAAACAATCGCAAATCTAACCCGAAGGAGCAACATGAAGAAAAAGATGCTGGCCCTCTTAGTGGCGGCGTTAGTATCGGTGTCCGGCGTAACGGCGTGTGGGGTGGTACAGGACGAGGTGCAACAGCAGGCCCAAGATGAGGTAAACAAGCAAAAGACTAAGGCGGAGCAGAAGATACAGCAAGAGAAGACCAAGGCCATAAACAAGGCCAAGACGACCGTGAGCCAGTAAGGGTGTCGGTTCTCAGTTTTCGAGGACCCAGGTGTCTTTGATCCTCCCTCCGGCAGAGGAGTTGACGACGCGGGTTCCGGGGTTGGCGACCCGGGTGAGCCCGCCGGGCATCACGTAACCTACGGCGGGTAATACGAAGGCCCGCAAGTCTATGTAAGCCTCTTCCAACTCTATGCCACCGTCGCGATTTTCGTCCAGAACGTGCGTAGAGAAGTCCAGAGTTTCCTGGGCGATGAAGTTTACAGGGTCTTTTTTCGCGTTCCGGCGGGCACTATCCACTTCTTCCGCGCTGGATTCGGGGCCTACGAGTAAGCCCTGGCCGCCGGAACCTTCGCGAGGTTTTAGGACCAGTTCTTCCAGGCGATCCAGGGTTTCTCCACCTCTCTCGGACTCGACGAGAGAGTAGGTGGGGGCGTTTTTTAGTATTGGTTCCTCTTTGAGGTAGTGCTCGATCATGGATGGAATGTAAGGAAAGACCGCCTTGTCATCGGCGACGCCCACGCCGAGGGCGTTTGCGAAGCTGACCTTTCCGTTCATATAAACATCTTCTAGTTCGGGAAGGTCGGTCTCTATGTAGTCTTCGTCGAAGCGGCGGTACATTACGTCTATGCGCCGTCCATCGGAGACGTCCCGAACCTCACCGTCTTCCACGTAGCAGTCGCCGAGCGTGAGAAGCCGGAACCCGCAAGCCTCGGCCACGCGGCTATGCTCGAAATACGCCGAGTCATCTTCGCCCCGGGTCACGACGGCGATGCAAGGGTCTTCTACACCGGCAGGGGCGGCGGCCTCCATAGTGGCGCAGAGCATGTCGAAGTAGCCGCCGATTTTGCAGACCTCATACGGCTCGAACAGGTCGCCCATGATCTCTCGACCGGCTTTACGGAGTGCTTCCGAGTAGCCGACGCCGCTCGGGACCCGCACGTTATCTTCGAGCACCACGTAATCGCCGTCGCCGAGGTGAACGAGGTCCGGCCCGTATACGTGTACGGGAGCGGCTGCGGAACTCTCGGGCAGCGGCCGATCCCGGTAGAAAAAGCTGCTCTCGACTATCTCACGGGGCACTACTTCTTGGTTTCCGTTGTATAGGTCGGCCAGCCAGGCGTTAATGGCCCGTCCGCGTTGGAGAATGCCGGAGGAGATCCTTTGCCAATGATCCCGGGGAATTATACGGGGTGTCCAGTCCGCCGGTAGGACACGCTCCCGTCCCTGCTGGTCACCCGGTAGCGGAAATGTGGCCCCCAGTCTCCGCAAACATTCACGGGCGGCGACCTCTCTCTCGGAGAACTCGCCCGATCCGATGCCCCGTAGGGTTTCTATGAGTGGTTTGTAGAGTTCACGGGGCTGTCCCGGCTTTTTATAGACCTCGTTGTAAGAAGAGTCATTCCCCATCCGCGCCTGCTTTCGTCGTCTCCGCCGTTTCACCCTGGTAAAGAGTCTGTACCTGATCTTCCAACTCGTCGCACGCTTCGCGCACTATCCTGAGACCTTCTTCCTGCGAGAGATGCTCCGTATCTTCCAGGTTTTCTAGTATTTCAGCCTCCGTGTTCTTCCCGGCACCGAGCTTTGAAGGGGCCGTCTCGCCTACGAATTCGAATATGGAGTCTATGTAAGCGCACACCTCCAGGCTCTCCATTCCCATGGTCGCCGCCGCGCGGAAAAGTTCCTTCCCGACGTATTCCAGGTCCGGGACCCGTAGAAAGTGGTCGTCCAGTTCCAGAGTTCCAACTTCCGCAGTGGGTTTTACGGTTAGGCCTTCGTCGAAGACTCGTTGGATGGCGCCAGTTATGAGGCGGACCGTGTCTAGTACGACCGTCGGGTAGTTGCCGTCGATCCCCCGAAGCTCTACCGTACCGTGGGCGTTTAGTCGCACCGGGTTCCAGGCGGCGTCCAGCAGGCCGTCGCCCGCTTCCTCGTAGAGGCGCCGTCCGATGCCCGCCCGGTCCATGGCCGCAAGCCACTCCCGGTAGCGGTTGAATTGCAGCTCGACGAGGTCCTCGGTTCCCCGCGCGTAGGGTCGTAGCCCACCTACCGCCGCAAGATCTGCGTAGAGGCCCATGGTCGCAAAGTCCGGGCTGCCTCGGTAGTAGGCAGTTCGGGCCGTAACCTCTTGCAACTCGCCCTCGTAGAATGGAGAGGAGCGTGTGAGGGCGATGATCGCCGGGTCCAGCGCCGTAACCAGGTTGTACACGTTTAGCAGTTCCTCCCGCGCTGCGGCGGAAGACTCGTATGAGACACCGACTTGCGGGTCTATAGTCCCCGGGGCCACTTCCAGGTGCAGGTGTACCCCGGCACAGCGTCCGGCGTGTAAGAATCTCTCTCGGCCCATCGTATAAGCTTGTATGCGGTAGTGCAATTCCTCCCGCATATCAGGCGTTACGGGCAGCGGGTAAGTCGCCAGAGGGTAGAGTCGGAGGCCGAGATCCCGCGCCGCGCGAAGCGCGAGTCGTAGGCTGCCAAGATACTCGTCCGCGAGTTCGTCAACCGACGCCGCAGGCGGCGTACTTACCTCTACCAGGCTTTTCGCGCACTCCGGCGCAAAGCGATCGGGGTCTTGTCCCTCCTCATTTGCCAGCTCGTGGCACCGATCCAAGAACTCGTCCGCCCGATTGCAGAGGACGCCTTCGTCATCTACCAGGAACAGCTCCTGCTCAAGTCCTACTTGACGATCTTTCATAGCTTTCTCCTAAAACCCGCCATCGCTCCTGCTATCGCTGGAGCAGAGTAAATCTAGCGGTAAAGGAGGGCGTATGCAATTGGCCCGGTGGACAAACCTCCGATGAGTCTGCCGTTTAGAGGGAGGCAGACTTCATTCGCGGGTCCCAACCTGGCTACCGACCCACACGTAACCGTCGGACCAGATCTCCCGCTTCCAGATGGGAACTATCTCCTTGATACGTTCGATGGCGTACCGGCTCGCCTCGAAGGCCGGGCCACGTCTCGGGGCTGCGACCACGATAATCACGCTCGGCTCGCCGGGATCCACCCGTCCCACGCGATGGACTATAGAAACCTCCCGGACGTCCCAACGACCCCGGATTTCGTCCCCGATCTCCTCCAACTTCCGGTCTGCCATCGGACGATAGGCTTCGTATTCGAGATACTCGACCGCCGCGCCGCCGGATTCATCTATCCGGGTGGTCCCGACAAAAGTCGTCACCGCTCCGCAGTCGGGCCGAAATACGCCGGAGACAATGGCACCGACGTCTAAAGGCTCATCGAAAATAGCGAACAAGTTATCCGCCGCTCACCGGCGGCAACACGGCCACTTCGTCGCCGGGTTCGACGCGGGCCTCGCCGCGAGCGTATTCTTCGTTTATGGCGAACGCCAAGTTCTTTCGCATTGGCGAAAGCTCGGGGTGCCGTTCAACCACCAGCATCCACAGCTCTTCGAGGGTGGTCTCTCCGGTTTGTAGCTCCGCCTCCCGGGTACCGGCCAGGTCCGCCGCCGCTCCAAAAAATCGTACCGTTACATTGCCTGGCTCCATACCGCTGAATATAACAGGCCGTGGTAGGCTCAGAGGCTCAGGAAGCCTGAAGGCGCGGGACGGACGTGGACGAGAGTCGCGAAAGCTGGTCTACCGGCAGCCACACTTCCCGGCCGCTGCCCAACTCTATAACGGCGTGTTTGCCGGTGCCCGAAACGTACCGGACTTCTCCCGGTCCCTCCGGGGTGATCGCCTGCTCCCCGACGGAGATCCCGGTGAGAAAAGCTTCTCTCAAGGCGGACACGTAGGCCAAAGCCAGCGATGCGCCGAGGTGCGCCCCTTCGTCGCGCCGGTCGGCGACGAGGATACCGGCGATCCGGTACAAGTTCGCCCGCGAGACCTGGGAGATCAGGGCGGCCCGAATCGTCTGCCGCACAAGCTGACCTTCGAATTCCGAATAATGCTCGCCACTCCGTCCCAAAATCCCCATCACCCGCGGAAATGCCCGGCCGACCGCCTCTTCGACCGTCAGGCCGTTGATCCCACGCTCGTAGACGTGCGGGTCCAAGCGCTCATCCTCTCGCCGTCGCGGAACACTGAGCCAACTCTGCCGGGTTTCTTTCCTCGTCTCTGTCATAGCATAATTATACTACGCAAGTAGAATATCTCGACGATAAATTTCCTGCAAAGAGGGGATTTATGTTGGATGAGACAATAAAGGGAAAGTAGCGGTAGACTAATGATGTTGGTCCATTCGAGGGAGGCTTGGTGCGTTCAGAAGAGTTTCTAGAGAAGTTGAAGCGGGAGGTGATCTCTCACCCGGCGTTGACGCATCCGTTTCTGGAGCGCTTCGGTGATGGTGAGGCCGATGCGGAGGGTGTCAGGGAGTTCGCCATTCAGTATTATCGGCACGTCCGGGTGAGCCGGCTGTACCTGGCGGCGGTGATCTCCAACTGTCGCGACGACGAGAAACTTCAACTCGCCCTCGCTGAGATCCTCGTCGACGAGTACGGACACTTGAACCCGGCAGAGACCCACCCCGCCCTGTACCGGCGCTTTCTGTATGCCCTGGACATAGAACAAGGAGAGTGGGAAGCTCCCCGGACGCTGCCAGAAATAGAATCGTACATCAGCGTTCACTACGAGTTGTGCCGCAACCCGGATTTCCGGCTGGGCCTCGGGGCTCTCGGGCCGGCCAGCGAGTGGCCGGTTCCTCCCATCTACGTGCGGCTCTCCGAGGGGCTCAAGAAGAGCGCCGGGCTGTCGGACGAAGCGTTAGAGATCTTTACCAGCCACGTCACGATGGACGTAACCCACGCCCGCATTATGATGGACGCCATTGCCCCCTACGCCGAAGATGAGGAAGGACAGCGGAAGGTTCGGGAAGGAGCCCTCCGTTCCCTGGACGCCCGCTCCATAATGCTCGACGGTCTCTACCGCGCCGTCTTCCGAGAGCCGGTCCCGCTGGCGGGGGCCGTCCACGCGGCTACCGGAGAGTAAGTGCCGGAACTCCCCGAGGTAGAGACTATAAAGGAAGACCTGCGGGAGCTAGTCGTCGGTTCCCGGATACTGCGTGCGGAGGTACTTGAGACTGGCCTTGTAGAGCAGCCCAAGGTGCAGGAGTTTGCGGGACGGTTGGAGAATGTCCGGATCACCGGGGCCCGGCGGCGGGCAAAGCATCTCATTGTGGAGTTGGAGTCTGGGGATTCATTGGTATTTCAACTCAAGATCGGGGGCCAGTTCCTACTCGTTCCGCCGGTCGAGGAACCGACGTCGGCGCTCATGATGATCCTGCAACTGGACGAAGACCGCCGGCTCTTTCTGCGGGACGAGACGCGCTTTACGAGGGCGCGGCTTTCGGGAAAAGAGGAACTCGAGGAGCGGCTCTCTCCTTTGGGGCCGGAGCCTTTCGGTGAGAAATTCGGCCCGAACTATTTGCGCGAAAATATAGGTGCGCGTAAGGCCCAAATAAAGTCTCTACTGTTGGATCAAAAGGTCGTATCCGGCATCGGGAACATTTATGTAGATGAAATCCTCTACGATGCCCGGCTCCATCCCCGGCGCAAAGCAACCACGCTTACGAGTGGAGAGTGGGAGGCGCTCTACGAGTCTATCCGGAAGAACCTGGCCGCTGGTATAGAGCATCGGGGGACGACGGTACGATTGTATCGGGATGTGTTGGACCGTCCCGGTTCGCATCAGGACTATTTGCGGGTGTTCGAGAAACATGGGGAGCCGTGTTCGGAGTGTGGGGGAGAGGTGGCGCGGGGGAAGGTTGGCGGGCGGGCGACACATTACTGTCCGGCATGTCAGCGTGAGAGTGGCGATTCGGGGTATGATATGAAGCTAGAGTTTTAATGGTTGGATCGAAAGGAGATTCAGGTGGCGGAACAGTTTGATCTGGTAGTGATCGGGAGCGGCAACGCCGGGTATCATCCGGCAATTCGGGCGAGCCAGCTCGGGATGAGCGTCGCGCTCATAGAAAAGGAGTCGTATCTCGGCGGGACTTGCCTGAATTGGGGCTGCATCCCGACGAAGGCTCTCTTACAGAGTGCCTCCATGCTCAGCAACCTCAAGGAACACGGTGAGCAGTTCGGCATCATGGCCGAGGGTGTGGAGTTCGACTACTCCAAGGCCACCGAGCACAAGGGCCAGGTCGTGGGCCAGTTGCAAAAGGGCGTGCAGGGCCTCATGAAGAAGAACAAGGTGCAGGTCTTCACCGGCGTCGGCAGCTTCGTCGAGGCGAACAAGATCAAAGTGGAGGGCGAGGACGGCGAGCAGGAACTCGAAGCCGGGAATGTCCTGATCTCCACCGGCTCCGGGGTCAAGTCTCTGCCGGGGATGGAGTTCGACGGCGAGAAGGTCATCTCCAGCGACGATGTGGTATCGGCGGAGAGCTATCCGAGTTCCGTTATCATTCTGGGTTCCGGGGCCGTCGGCGTCGAGTTCGCCAGCATGTACAACGATTTCGGCACCGAAGTCACCGTCGTCGAGATGCTCGACCGCATCGTGCCGCTGGAAGACCCGGAGATCTCTACGGCCCTCCAGAAAGAGTTCGAGGGCCGCGGCATGACGATCCTTACCAGCACCCTGGCAGACCCCGAGAGCCTGGAGAAGACCGACGACGGCGTGAAGATAAAAGTCTCCGCCGCCGGTGACCAGGACGAAGAGGAAGAGGGCGAGGGCGGCAGCTACGGCGGCGAAGACGCCCCGACCGGCGAAGGCGAGGGCGAGGAAGATACCCTGGAGGCTGAGGCCATCCTGGTCGCCGTGGGCCGCAGGACCGTTACTGAAGACCTGAACCTCGACGACATTGGCATCGAGCTGAAAGATGACGGCACCATCCCGGTGGACGAGTACGGGCAGACCGACGTAGACGGGGTGTACGCCGCGGGAGACGTGGTCGGGGGTTACTGGCTCGCCCACGCCGCGAGCCACGAGGGCATCATCGCCGTCGAGCACATGGCCGGTGAGAATCCGCTGCCGATGGACCAGAGCCTCGTCCCCCGCGTAACCTTCTGCCGTCCCGAGGTAGCCTCGTTCGGCCTCACCAAAGCCGAAGCCGAGGAAGAAGGCTATGAGGCCAAAGAGGCCAAGTTTCCCTTCCAGGCAATCGGCAAGGCGCTCATCGAGGGCGAGCCCAACGGTTTCGTCAAGGTCGTCGCCGACGAGGAGACCAACCTGCTGCTCGGCATGCACGCCATCGGGCCGCACGTCACGGACCTCATTACCGAGGGCGTCTTCGCCAAGCTGGTCGAGGGCACGCCGCAGGAGATCGGCATGACCATCCACCCACACCCGAGCCTCTCGGAGGTAATAGGCGAGGCGGCAATGGCCGTGGACGGAAACGCAATTCACATCTAGGTTCTAGGCATCAGGTATCAGCCGTCAGTGGGGGCGCTTTGTACGTCCCCACGACGGGTACGGGATAGGATTTACAGCCGGGGAGCTATCCTGAGTTAATATAGGATCGGACACGGTAGCTACGAAAGAGGAGAGCGGTGGCCCGCAGACAGATTAACCTAAAAGTCCTGGACGACGGCACGAAGACCTTTGAGGTGCGCCATCGCTGGGAAGACAAACCCGTGGCGCCCCCGCCGGACGACGTTCCGACGGAGTACCTGGCGTTCAAACAAGAGAAGGGTAAGCACGGCCGCCCCGACTGGCTCAAGGCCCGCGTTCCCGACGGCGAGGGCTTCCGGGAGATAAAAGAGACCATGAGCAGCCTCTCGCTGCACACCGTCTGTGAGGAAGCCCGCTGCCCGAACATCGGCGAGTGCTGGAACAACCGCACCGCGACGTTCATGATCCTGGGCAACGTCTGCACCCGCTCGTGCGGCTTCTGCGCCGTCCTCACCGGCAAGCCGACCGAGCTAGACATAGACGAGCCCTACCGCGTCGCCGACGCCGCAAAACAGATGGGTCTCCGCCACGCCGTCATAACGAGCGTAAACCGCGACGAACTGGCCGATGGCGGAGCATCCATCTTCGCCGCCACCATCGAGGCAATAAAAGAAGAGGTCCCCGAGTGCGCTGTCGAGGTGCTGACACCGGACTTCAAGGGAAATCAGGACGCCATAAAGACCGTCATAGACGCTCGGCCAGCGACTTTCAACCACAACATCGAAACGGTCCCGCGCCTCTACCCGGCAGTGCGTCCACAGGCAAAGTACCGGCGGTCTCTGGAAGTGCTCCAGCACGCCAAAGAGCTAAACCCCGACGGCCTAACAAAGAGCGGTTTCATGGTGGGTCTCGGTGAGGTGGAAGAAGAGCTACGCCAGACCATGCGCGACCTGCGCGAGCACGACGTAGACATCCTGACCATCGGCCAGTATCTGCGACCGTCGGAGAATCACCTGCCGATGAGCCGCTACTACACGCCGAAGGAGTTCGCGCTGCTCCGGCGCTACGGGCTGGATGAGCTAGGCTTCAAGCACGTCGAGAGTGGGCCGCTGGTGCGCAGTTCGTACCACGCCCACGAGCAGACCGCCGACGCCCGCAAGGTCGGCGCGGGCGTTTAGGAACTCCCAAGTGGAGTTAGAAAAACTAACCTCATCAGAACACAATATCGAGGTCCGGCGTATGCCGGGCCTCGTACCTTATGCGGAAGCGTGGGAGATGCAGAAGGAGTTGGTCCGGCTCCGCAAAAAGGACGAGATACGAGACACCCTGATCCTGCTGGAGCACCATCCGGTCTTTACGGTGGGCAAAGCTGCTAGTGATGCTTCGAACCTCGGGGCGGGGGAAGAGCACCTACGGTCTCTGGGGGCGGAAGTTTTCTGGAGCGACCGCGGGGGAGATGCGACGTTTCACGGGCCGGACCAGATCGTCGGTTACCCGATACTGCGTCTCGCGGTGCGCGACACCCACAAGTATTTGAGGGACCTGGAAGAAGTAATTATTGGTGTGTTAGGAGATTATGGGTTAGAGGGCTGGCGTCATCCGGACTATACGGGGGTGTGGGTTAGGGAGTGTAAAATCGCGGCAATTGGGGTGAAATTCTCGTCCGGTTGGATCACCTCCCACGGCTTCGCCCTGAACGTGAATACGGACCTCTCCTGGTTCGACCGCATCACACCCTGCGGCATCCGGGAGTTCGGCGTGACGAGTTTGGAAAAAGAACTGTCGGGAAAAATATCGCTGCATGAAGTCGAACACAGAATATCCGAGCATTTTCTGCGAACGTTCCATTCGTAGAACGATCTAGAAGAAGGGAGCACGACATGGCAATGGGTTTCGCGAACGTCTGGGTGCCGGTCGAGGAAATTGATCGGGCAACGAGTTTCTACGAGGAAGCTCTGGGGCTCTCACAGGTAAAAAAAGACGGAAACTGGGCTGAATATGAGGCCGACGGGGTTAGAATCGGCCTGAACGGTCGGGAACCCGGCGGCGCAGGC
This sequence comes from Rubrobacteraceae bacterium, assembly GCA_965214475.1. Taxonomy (GTDB): domain Bacteria; phylum Actinomycetota; class Rubrobacteria; order Rubrobacterales; family Rubrobacteraceae; genus SIRX01. The sequence continues at coordinate 2,923,128 of OZ243953.1, forward strand.
GCGGACGGCGGTCCCGTCCTCACCTTCCAGCCGGAAGGCAGTCTGGAGTCCGCCATAGAAGACCTCCAGGGTAAAGGCGTGGAGTTCCCCGCCGGCATCTCCGAGCACGACTGGGGCCGCGTCGCGACCTTCAAGGACTCCGAGGGTAACGAGTTACAGCTCTACGAGCCGCCGCAAGCTTAGTTCGCTTCAAAACGAAATAATCTACAGAGGCCGGGGGCTAAAGCTCCCGGCTTTTTGGTCCGAATAGTACGGTGAGCCTGCTTCCGGAGAGCGGGTAGACGCAAGCTGATTCAAAAGCCGATCATAAACTATGACTCGGTAGTGGAGGGGAATGGCAGCTCTCAGGCGGCACTTGTACGTTCTTGTGGCAGGTTTGATCTTCGCTGTTCTTCTATTGTTGTCCTCTTCTTCTGCCTGGGGACAGACGGCCACAGACGGGATAGATGGAGATCCTGCAGGAGCGTCGTATGCTGCCGGTGAGTTACTCGTTACTTATAAAGAAGACGCTTCGCAGGAAGAAGTAAACTCAGTCGAGCAGGAAGTAGATGCCGAAGTAGAAGAAGAGATCCCCGAGATAGACACGCAGCTACTTGAGTTGCCCGAAGTGAAAAACGAGCGCGCCGAGGAGGTGCGCGAGGAAGAGTTAGAACGAATAAAGAAACAACTGGAGAGGGATCCCACCGTAGCGAGCGTGGACTATAACTATGTCTACACGGGAAGTTTCACGCCGAGAGACCCCAAATTCAAGCAACAGTGGGGACTCAAGAGAACTGGGTTCGAGAAAGCCTGGAATAGGACCCGCGGTAAGGGAATGAGGATAGCCATTGTGGATAGCGGCGCTGCCATTCGGCACCGAGATTTGCGTCGCAAGGTGGCGGCCAAATACGATTTTCGGAACCGTAACCGCTCTGTGGAAGACTTGCACGGTCATGGCACCCACGTCGCCGGCATTGCGACCGCCAAGATCAATAAAAAGGGTATCGTGGGCGGCTGTCCGCGCTGCAGACTCATCATAGCTAAGGCTCTGAACAAGAACCTCACTGGATATAACAGCGACATAATAGACGCCATCATCTGGAGCGCCAAAAAGAAGGCCAAGGTGATCAACCTCTCACTGGGCAGCAACTACCGATCAGAGGCTATGAAGGAAGCCACCAGCTTCGCCAGAGGAAGAGGCGCGGTAGTGGTGGCTGCCGGCGGAAACTACGGCAACAATCAATCGGTATACCCTGCGGCGCATGCCGGCGTCATAGGAGTAAGCCACACGAACAGAGACAATCGCCGGGTCTCCGATGCTAGCTACGGCCCCTGGATAGACGTGGCCGCCCCCGGCTACGACATCCTATCTACCGTCCTCGGAGGCTACGCGTACAAAACTGGCAGCAGTATGGCTAGCCCACATGTGGCGGGTCTCGCAGGCTTGATGGCGAGAAGAGGCTACGGGCACAAAGCTATAGAGCGCCGCATTCAGTACACCGCACAGGACCTTGGTCCCAGAGGGGACGATGCCTACTACGGCGCCGGGCTCATCAGGGCCGACCGCGCCGTTCGGTAGAGTCGTCTCAGGCGCGCCGCCCCACCAGGGTGCGGTAGATCGCCAGGATGACTACGGCCCCGATGATCGCCAGGGCCATACTGCCAAAGTCAAACACCATGAACTGTTGCCGCCCCGTAAGAAGCTCGTAGAGAAACCCGCCAACGAACGCGCCCGCTATACCGATCAGCATGGTTACGATACAGCCACCCGGGTCGCGGCCCGGCATGACCAACTTGGCGATAACGCCAGCTATGAGACCGAAGATTACCCAAGACAGAATGCCCATTTGTTTCTCCTAACAAATTTCACGTTGTTGATTGCGGCTCGTCTCTCGTATTCTAGTATCTTCGGCCCCAGTCGTAGCGGCTTCTTTACGCCCGCTGGTAGAGGTCCAGGTCGGCTTTCATGACCATATCTCTCTTGTCCCGCCGTACCCCGAAACCGAGCCTTTTGCTCAGGCGCTGCATGGGGCGGTTGTCGTAGAGGATGTCAGCGGTTATGCGCCGCAAGCCTTCCTCCCGACCGACTTCCAGTAGATGGGTCAGCAGAGTGGTGCCAAGCCCCTGACGCTGGAAGTCGTCGCTGATGAGCACGGAGAACTCGGCCTCGCTCCACGTGCCGCCGGGGCTGCTGAGACGGGCGACGCCCAGAATCTCCCGCTCCCCGGTTTCCGGGTTCTTGCGTTCGGCGACGAGGGCCATCTCCCGGTCGTAGTCTATAAAGCAGATGCGGGTGAGCCGTTCGTGGGCCGTGCGCCGGTCCAGGTTCATCGCGTGGAAGTAGCGCATGTAGATGCTCTCTTCCGAGAGCGACTCGTGGAACTTGACCATCAGCGGCTCGTCTTCGGGCCGGATGGGACGCACCAGCACCGGGGTCCCGTCGCCCATCTCCTCGCCCCACATGTACTGCGCCGGATACGGCCGGATAGCGGTCCCCGGAAGTTCCTTCTCAGCCGTATCGGCGTCGTGCAGCACGACTCGGGCGTCGAGGGCGGTGAGGCCTTCGGCAGAGGCGAGCAGCGGGTTTATGTCCAACTCCTCAATCCAGGGCTGCTCGACCACGAGCTGAGAGAAGCGCACGAACAGCTTCTCCAACGCCACCATGTCTACTGGAGCCCGGCCTCGCACGCCCTTGAGGGCTTCGTAGATGCGGGTCTGTTCCATGGTGCGTCGGGCGAGCGTCGTGTTGAGCGGCGGTAGCGCGAGCGCCCGGTCCTTATAGACCTCGACGAGCGAGCCGCCGGAGCCGAAGAGCAAGACCGGCCCGAACTGTGGGTCCAGGCTGCTGCCCAGGATCAGCTCGTACCCCTCCAGCGAGACCATCGGTTGTACAGTCACACCCGAGAAGTGCTCTTCGCCGAAGTTCTCCCGGATAGACGCTTCCATCTGCGTAAACGCTTCCCGGACAGCCTCAGCGTCCTCCAAGTCGAGACGGACACCGCCTACGTCGGTCTTATGGGTGATGGTCTCGGAGTTGAGTTTGAGGACTACGGGATAGCTGAAGCTTTCGGCGAGCTTTACCGCCTCATCGGCGCTGCGGGCGACTTCTGTGTGCACGGTCGGGATGCCGTAGGCGGCGAGTAGCTCTTTGGCCTCGAACTCGGTCAGGATCTTGCGCCCGGTGTCGCGGACGTTTTCTATGATCTCCTGGGCCCGGTCGCGGTCTATGCTCTCGCCGTTGGAGGCATTGTCGGCGGCGAGCTCTGGCGTCTCGTAGATGCCGCGCAGGTTGTAGTTGTAGCGCCACATGTTGTTGAAGGCCTGGGCAGCGGTGTCCGGGTAGTCGAAGGTCGGGATGCCGGCCCTGTTGAGGATGGACTTCCCGACGGCGACCTCGTCTCCACCCATCCAACTCGCCAAAACCGGCTTGCGGGTGGAGTGGGCGTAGGGGGCGAGCCGCTCGGCGGTCGCGGTGGGGTCGGTCATGTCCTGGGGCGTGAGCACGACGAGCAACCCGTCGCTCTCTTTGTCCTGGGCCGCGGTCTCCAGAGTCTTTGCATACCGCTCCGGGTCGGCGTCACCGAGGACATCTATGGGGTTGCCGTGGCTCCAGGGGGCGGGGAGGAATTCGTTTAGTGAGTCCATCGTCTCGTTGGAAATCTCCGCCAGTTTGCCGTCGCCTTGTATGAGGGCGTCGGTGGCGAGTACGCCCGGGCCGCCCGCGTTGGTGACGACGGTTAGGCGCGGGCCTTTGGGGCGCGGCTGTTTGCCCAGGATCTCCGCCATATCGAAGAGTTCGGAGATGCTGTTTACCCGCAACACGCCGCTGCGCCGGAAGGCGGCGTCGAGCACCTCGTCGGAGCCGGTCAGGGAGCCGGTGTGGGAGGCGGCGGCCTTCCCGGCGGCCTCGGTGCGACCGGCTTTTATAACGATGATCGGCTTTGTGAGTGCGACTTCGCGGGCGGCGGAGAGGAAGGAGCCGGCGTCGCCGATGGACTCCATGTAGATAACGATGCTTTTTGTCTTCGGGTCGTCACCTAAGTAGTAGATCAGGTCCCCCCAATCTACGTCCATCATCGAACCGACCGATACGAACGCGGAGAATCCGATGTTCTCCCGAAAGCTCTGGTCCAGAATTCCGGTAAGCAGCGCCCCGCTCTGGCTCAAGAAACCTACGCTGCCGGGTCGCGCTATCGCACCGGCAAACGTCGCGTTGAAGCTGGAGTTGGGGCTCATCACGCCCAAAGAGTTCGGCCCGATTATCCGCATCCGGCCGCGCCGGGCCTCTTCCAGCACCCGCCGTTCCAGCTCTGCGCCCTCGGAGCCAGTCTCTTTGAAGCCGGCGGAGATGACGATCGCGCCGCGTACTCCGGCTTCCACACACTCGGCCACGATGTCCGGGACCGCCGGGGCGGGAGCCACAATCACCGCGAGATCCACCTGCTCCGGGACCTCGGAAATAGTCGGATATGCTTTCACCCCGAGCACATTCGGCCGCTTGGAATTAACGGGAAAGACCGTCCCCCCGAATGGGCTGCTGACCAGGTTCCACATGATGGTGCGACCCACGCTCCCGGGACGCTCGGTGGCCCCGATCACCGCCACCGTCTCCGGGCGGAAGATCGCGTCTAAAGACTGCCGCTCGTATCCTAAAACATCGTGCGCCGGGTCCGCTATTAGATTGCGCTGCGTCATCGTCAACTCCTCTTAAATCAAAAACTTTGTCGGATGACTCACCTCGAAACTCCCGGTAACATCCGACCAAAACGTTATGTTCTTATTGCATTTATATTCATAACACATTGGACTAAAAACTAGAGTGATCTTTCCCACTGGTTGCGGCCTCTATCTACCAGGAGAAACAAGTGAGTCTGTAGCAAGGAGATGGAATCCCTGCCCTTACAGTCAAGACTGCAAGAGATTTACTTGGCGAGATCCCGCTCGAATACCATCTCCAGGCGTGGGTCGGAGTCTTCGACCGGAATAGTCTTGTCGAGCCGCATCCGGGCCCGACGGCCGGTTATCTCCAGCGCGGCGACCTGGTTATTGAACCACGGGGCGGGATGGGTTAGCGACCATTCTATGTCCGCCTCTTCGACCCCGGCGGCACGGGCGAGGGTGCGGAAGATGTGCTTCCCCGTCCTCGACCAAGTGAACCTCATAATGCGCCGCTCTTTCTTGTCGAGTGGGTTCCTGAGCGGGGAGCATACCGCCTGATATACCGGGCTTTTTACGCCAGCTCCGGCCGGAAAGCCGGCTTCTGCGAGATAGGCGTGGTGTACGTCGCCCGAGAGCACGGCGATGGAGGCCGGGGGTTTGCCGCGTTCCCCGGCGGAGACCGAGCGCACGAGTTCGGTGAACTGACGGAAGGACTCGGGGAAGGCGCTCCAGTGCCCGAGGTTCTGCCACTCCCGGAGTCTCTCGCTGGCCTTCGCCACCAACGCGCCCCACGCGCCGTTGCACAGGGCGTTATTCCAGGCTTCGGCATGGTGTATCCCGGGGCTCATCAAGAACGGGATGGAGGTCGCCAGCAGGAGGTGGTCGAAGTCGCCGGTGGTGTGTTCGGAGATCCAGTCCCAATCGGCGTCGTGAACCATGCGGCGCTCGCCAGGCTCCAGCTTGCGGCCCGCCCGGGAGTCCATGACGATGAGCCGGGTGCCGCCGAGGTCCCGGTAGAAGCTGAAGCGATAGGCCTCCGGATCTTCAGCGACCCTGAGTGACATCTCCCGCAGTATCGGGCTGGCGTCCGAGGTGCCTTCCACCCGCGGCCAGAGGTCATCTTTCTTTAGTCCGGCCGGGGAGAGATTGCCGAGGTGCTGGTAGATCCAGTACGCGCTCAGGGCCCCGGCCATCTTCTCATCCCACCACGGTTTTTGACGGTTCTCTCTGAACCAGCCTATGGAGCCGTTCCAGTTGTCCTGGATCTCATGGTCGTCGAAGATCATGGACGAGGAGACAGTGGATAGCAGCCACCGGATCTCGGGTACGCTCCAGGAGTTGTGGTAGAGGTGGGCGTACTCCTCGAAGTACATTGCTTCCTCGCCGGGCGGCTCTCTAAAGTCCCTCCGGGAACGAATGAACTCCTTTGTGGAAGGTGCGGGCTGGTCAGCATAAACTTGATCCCCGACCAGCATCAGGAGGTGCGGCCACCGTTCATTCGGCTCGTCGCGCATCCTGAGGGCGAGCGCCTGGAGGGCATCTATCTCCAACCCGCGGTCATCCTCGTCCTTCGTCAACGTGTACGGTGGGTAGTCCGGCTGCGCGACCCGGCACGAGCCAAAGATGAGCCCGAGGTCTCCGCCGGGGTCTATGGTGCGTATGACGCTCGGCGGAAATTGGGAATCCGATTCGGGCCACCGTCGCACGCCATTCAGCAGTACCTCATACTCGTAAGCCTCTCTAGGGGCCAGGCCGGAGATGATGACGAGCGCGTAGTGGTGGTTCTTTATCGAGAAGGTGCGCGAGCTATGGTCGAGTATCTCGACCTCGCACGGCTCGCTCGTCTCGACCCAGACGGTAGCCTCGTCGGCGCCAACGTAGCGCAACATCGGCCCGAGTACGAGATCAGGCACAGACCTCACTCCTTGCGGGCGGCTCTCCTGCGTCAAACTTCGTGACTCCACTCCTTACTCATACGGCTACTATATTCGATCCAAAAAGCGTACCATAGCCTCTAAAAACGCAGCGTCAGTGCGAACACAAGTGTGAATGTGGCTACGAGGATCGGATCGGTCTTGAGCCTCGCTGTGCGCGGGCCTTTGGTGGGATGGGCTTTGGTTGGATCGACTGTTGCCGGCACTGGCATTTAGCCATAAGGTGGTATGGAGACCGACGGTTTGGAGAGCTTAGGGTTGGGGTTTTTTGCGGACTACGTTTTCGAGGAGGGTGCGGTTTGGGATTCGATACAGGTCGCCGTTCTCGGCTCGGACAGTAACAGAGGCGTAGTCGGTCTCTTCGACGGTACCTTCGATGCCGTCCACGGAGATAACATCCCCTTCCTCCACGCCGTCCTGGACGTAACGGCTGGCGGCGACGTTGCCGGATATGAGCACGAGGCCCTGGCCGACGGCGATGGCGGCCACGAGTCCGATAGTGGCGAGCAGTGAGATGGCTATGGCGAGCAACAACGAGGTGTTGAGCCCGAGTTGGGCGGCGGCTAGCAGCGTGGCGACGGTCAGTACGGTGGCGAAGATCACCCGGCGGAAGATGTTCGAGCCGCGCAGCCCGGCGCGCTCGGCCTCCCGGGCGACGCGTTCGGCGAGCCATCCCGCTGCCATCGTCCCGGCGAGCATGATGACGAGCGCCACGAGTGTGCGGCCCGAAAGGTTGACGAGTTGGGTCGTGGTGTTCTCCAGCGAGGCGAGGCCGAGGACGCTCAACGAGGCCGCGACGCCGGTCAGGACCGTGACCCAGAAGATGACGAGTCCCAGGAGCTTTGAGGGGCCGTCGCTGTAGCCTAGTTTCCAGAGCGAGTCCGAGGCGCCGGTTCGGTCGAAGAGTCCGTCGAGGCCGAACTGGTTTAGCGTACGGGTCACCAGGTTTTGCAGGAGCCGGGCGAGAAGCAGCGCCGCCAACAGCACGATCACCGCACCCAGCAGCCGCGGGAAAAATTCGACGACCGTGGCGAGCAGGCCCTTCACATCGTTTGCTGCTGACATCTACTCCTCCTTGGACTCTCTGTAGGCTTTTCGCTTTTATTTGGGCAGCGGTTACGCTGTTTTCGGACGCAGCCCTAAATAATAGACGAAAGCGCCCCAGTATGAACTCCCGATGCCGGTAAAGACATCTTCCGCTTGCTGGAAAAAAGCCGCCACGTAGGCCCGCCGGATGGCGTAATTGATGACGGCGTCCGGCGCTTCGGGGGACTCCTGGCCCATCACCGAGAGCAGGACGAGCATTCGGGAGTAGGATTCGACGAGCCGCTGACGGTCGTTGTCTTCTAGCAGGAGCCGTTCCGTTTCGCGGGACTCCTCGCTATCCAACTCGCCGGCGGCGTAAGCTCCGATCATCTCTATCAATTCCCAGCGATCCTCTTTAGGTGTACCGTTCACAGGCCGTGCCCATCACGATCGTTTGAAGACTCTCCGCTCTCTCCGCTAAGGAGTATGAGCAGAGACGCCCGGCCCCGCGAGACCCAGCCTTTGGCCGTACCCTCGGGAACCTCCAGAATTTGGGAGATCTCCTTGTAGCCCAAACCTTCCATGTGGCGCAGCACGAGCGCCGCCCGATGATCCGGCCGGAGTTGTTGCAGGTTGGCAAGGAGCTCGTCTTTGCGCTCTCGGCTGAGGGTGGTGGACTCCGGGTCGTGCTCGCCGCCGGAGGGTTCGGGCAAGAATGGCAGCTCCTCACGTAGCTCCTTCATCTCGCGACGAAGTTCCTTCTCTCTGGCGTTCAAGCAAGTGTTTACCGTTATCCTGTATAGCCACGTAGTGAATGAACTATCACCTCTGAACTCCTTTATGCTCTTCCAAACCCGGATCCAAACTTCCTGGCTGGCGTCCTGGGCCTCGGAATCGCCTAACATTCGCAACGCTACCCGGTATACGAGACCCGAGTTCTCCCGAACCAATTGCGAAAAAGCGCCTACCTCTCCGTAAGAGGCGCGATGGACGAGATTCCCGTTTCTCGAACTCAAGCCGAGGCTACCCAGAGGGTCGGAGACGATAACTGTAGTAGCTAACAACCATGAATCTGTTCAAGATAGCAGAAGACCCGCGAGAGTTACACTGCGCCGCTAGCACCGCTAGGCACGGTATATCTGAAAAATTTTTCAGATATACCCCCTGCGACTGTAACGGAATCGCAACCACGCCAGTCTTACAAGGTAAGTAGTTCGATAAAAGAACCACTATTCTTGAGTAAGGGGAGATCTTGCACGGTATAGAAGTACAGCACTCTCGTGACGGAAGCGTAAAGATCGAACTGCACGGGGAGTTCGACCTCGCCTGCATAGAAGAACTGCGTGAAACCCTGAGCAACGTGGCGAGCCTCCGCCGACCGACCACCATCGACCTCTCCGGCGTCGCCTTTATAGATATACAGTCTACCCGTGAGCTTGCCGTACGCTCCCAACTTTACGCCCACCACGTAACCCTCCAAGACCCCTCCTGGCAGGTGAAGCGTAGCGTAGAAGCCTGTAAACTAGAAGGTTGGATCCGCTTCGAGTACCGGGGTGAGCGCCCCAACCTTCCGTCCCTGGAGAAAGTAAGCTAGCTCGACTTCCCGTTTTCTTCGGCACGCGCAGCAAAGTCAAGCTCCGTGTACTGGCGTTGAGGTTCCGTACGGTTTATGATGCAAGCTGTATTCTCGGGCTCCGGGTACGGACTGCGGGAACGTTCTGGCAGCACGACGTTTGGGAGGAACCGTGGTTCTCGGTAGGCAAGCATTTGGAATCTTTGGTCTGGCGATTGGAGTGGCTCTCCTCTCACTGGTATTGTTGGCAGTGCCAGCATGGGCTCAATCGACGACTACACTCACCGTTGAGAAGACTGGTGATCCCAACACCGTCGAAGAAGGTGACACCGTTACCTACGAAATAGTCGTAACCAACACTGGTAGTAATGTCGCTGAAAACGTCGAACTCGTTGACGACCTACCGAATGCGGTTGATCTCATCTCGGCGGATTCCGATGACTTCACCTGCGCGGAAGAGCCCACAGACGACTCTGCCAACGAAGTCACTTGCACCCTCGAAAGTCTTGGTGACACAGCTACAGCTACCGTTACCATAGTCGCTGAGGCAGCAGGAAACGGCACGTTTACCAACAGAGCCACCGCTAACAGCGCTGACGCCGATCCTGATTCCGATACCGCTGACACTGTAGTCGGGGACGATGACAATGGAGCTGGTGGAGACCAGTACGATGATAACGGGGATAACGGTGACCAGAATGACGCTGATGACGATAGGGACAACATCATAAACGTACCCGATAAGGACCTCCCCAAGACTGGTGGGCCGCCGCTGCTCGGTATATTGTTTGCTGTAGTGGCCGGTGCGGGCCTGCTCACCGCCGTGGTTCGGCGCAGGTACTAGGGAATATCCTGGCTCTGGAACGGTCCGCTGGTTCAGGGGTGTAGCGTTTAGATGCTTTTAAGGATCGGTGTGATCTCGATGTCTTTCTCGCTTCTGCTGGCGCTCGCCGTGGCGGCGGTGTTCCTGCTGCGGGGACCGGAAGAGAGGACCACAGCAGACCCCGTCGCCTCGAAGTCCGAAACAGCCGAACCACAAAAGTCCGTGACCCGCGAGATACCCAGCCGGGAGAGTGCGGATCTCCCCGAAAAGCCTGAACCGGAGCCCGAACAAAGCCCGCCGCCCGAACCGGAAGCCGCGCCCCGGCCAGAACCGGAGCTTGCCCCGCAGCCAGAACCCGAACCAGTGCCGCAACCGGAGTCCGAAACTGGATCTCAAGGCTCTCTGCCGGCAGCCGAGGAAGACTGGCCGACGCCTGAGAGCAGCGAAGTAGAGGCCGCCAGTAAGCCCCGCCGCTACAATTGGGTGCCGGGTGCGATAATGGCCCTCACGGTGGACGAAATGGGAATCCGTAACGCGCCGGTCATGGGAGACGATAGCCAGCAGTCTCTCGACAAAGGCATCGTTCACGTGCCGGAGACCTCCCTGCCGTGGACGCGGGCTCCGCAGAGGAATGTGTATCTGGCGGCCCACGTGCTCGGCTGGCCGGGAACCGGGAGTCGTCTAATCTTCCATAACCTCGACCAACTTGGCAACGGTGACAAAGTCCTCCTCAAGGACCGCCGAGGCAACCGCTACCGCTACAAAGTCACCGAGAAACTCGTGGTAGACCCGGAAGACCGCTGGGTTATGGGCCAGGTACGCGACCGCGACATGGTGACGCTTCAGACCTGCATCGGACCAAACTTCAGCAAACGCCTCATAATCCGGGCTGACCGCGTATGAGGCGTGCCGACCAACCACTGTTGCTCAGGCTCAGCATTTTAGTCGCGGCGCTCTCTCTGGCGATGGTAGTCACGGTCACGGTAGCAACCCCCCTGCACAGCGAACCGGGAGAGGCCATCGCTGTCAAAGAGGCCAGTTTTGCGGAACCGATGGCTGTAGAGCGCCCCGTTGCTACAGCGACGGGCTTCGAGAACTCCGAGCGGCCGAACATCCGGCCCGAGCCCGCCGTCTCCCCCGAGACCCGTGCCCTCAAACTGAAAATATCGCAACAACAGAAAGCGGAACGGCAAGAGGCGGAACGGCAAGAGGCGGAACGGCGAGAGGCGGCACAACAAGAGGCGGCGCGAGAGGAAGCGGAACGGCGAGAAGCACAGCGACAAGAAGCGGCGCGACGAGAGGCCCAACAGCAAGCGGAACGGGAAAAGGCAAAAGCTGAAGCAGAGAAGGCCGCACGGGCCGCCGCTACCCGGAATGCTGCCGGGAAAGTACAGCCGCTTCCGGCTGGGGTCTCGGAAAGAACGCGGGCTCGACCGGCTTTTGCGAAGAACAAGCCCGGGGCGCTGCGCCTGGCACCGCAAGGGGGCAAGATGGCACTCACCATAGACAGGATCGGGCTTCGTAACAGCCCAATAGAGACCTCAGACGAACAGCGAGTCTTGGACCGCGGCCTGATGCACCTGCCACAAACCTCCCGACCCTGGGAGCGGGGCAGGGCCCGAAACGTCTATTTGGTCGGCCACCGGATGGGCTGGCCCGGTACGAGGAGTTGGAAGATCTTCTACCGCCTCGACGAGCTACAGAGTGGCGACCAACTGGTCCTCACAGCCGGCGACAAGACCTACCGTTACAAAGTCACCGAGAAATTAGTAGTAACGCCCTGGGACGTGTGGATCACCGATTCGGTCAAAGGCCGCGACCTCCTAACCCTACAGACCTGCACCGGCCCAAACTTCAGCCAGCGCCTTATAATCCGCGCCGACCGCGTCTAGCCACTTTTGACAGGAGCCCGGTTGCTGGCGTAGTCTTCCGGGTGTCCGTAGGAACCAGGGGTGAATCCAGAGAAGGGAGTTCTCTTGACGCAGGCTGAACGTTCCCAAAGAGACGAAGAAGCATTCGATGAACCGTATATCCCGGCTTCCACGTCTCTACCGGAGATCACTTTCAAAGCCGTCGTGTTGGCCATCTTACTGACTATAGTTTTGGCGGGCGCCAACGCCTACTTGGGACTAAAGGTCGGCCTGACCGTCTCGGCCTCGATACCGGCGGCGGTTATCTCGATGGCGGTGCTGCGCTTTTTCCGGGAGTCGAACATCCTGGAGAATAACATCATTCAGACTGCGGCCTCCGCCGGTGAGGCGCTGGCGGCCGGGGTTATCTTCACGATTCCAGCTTTGGTCATACTCCGCTACTGGCAAAATTTCCAGTGGCTGCCCGTGGCGGCGATAGCCATTACCGGCGGTATTCTGGGCGTCATGTTTACCATACCGCTGCGGCGGGCCCTGATCTTGCAAACGCGCCTGAAGTTCCCCGAAGGCGTGGCAACCGGAGAGGTCCTCAAAGCCGGTACCGAGGGCGGCCAAGGAGCAAAGAGTATCGCCGTGGCCGGCGCAGCCGGTGCCGTCTTCAAGCTCTGTCAGACGGGCTTCGGGGTCGCGGCCTCTACGGTGTCCGGGGCGGTAGCGGCCGGCGGAGCTATCTTCGCGGTCGGTAGCGGGCTCGGGGTGGCGTTGCTGGGCGTCGGTTACATCGTCGGGCTGAACATCGCCGTTCTGGTTTTTATGGGTGGTGCGATCTCCTGGTTTTTGGGCATCCCGATCTACACGGCCCTTGCGGGTCCGGGCCAGATCGAGAGCATCACGCAAGGGGCCGAAGGCTACGAGGCGGCCTTGGCGGTCTGGAGCAGCCAAATCCGATATCTCGGCGTCGGGGCGATGGCCGCCGGCGGGGTGTGGGCGCTCGTCTCGCTGGCAGGGCCTGTAAGGGACGGCGTGCGATCCTCGATGGAGGCTATGCGCCGGGCCCGGAGCGGTGAGGGTGAAGGCCTAGAGCGCACCGAGCAAGACACGCCCATCAACTTCGTGATCTTCGGGGCGCTCGCGATGGCGGTGCCGATCTTCGTGGTCTTCTTCTTTGTTCTGGACCGTAACGCTCTGGACATCACGGGCGGGCTGTTCTTGGCTACTATCCTCTTCGGCGTCACTTTCGCCTTTATCGCCGGCTTTTTGTTCTCTTCGGTTGCGGCTTACATGGCCGGGCTCGTGGGCTCGTCGAACAATCCGGTCTCCGGCGTCACCATCGCGACTATTCTGGCTACCTCGCTCATTCTGCTGGTGTTGTTGGGGACGCAGATAGACTTCGGCGTGGACGCTGGGAAGGCTACGGCGGCCGCGGCGACGGCCATCATGGTCGGTGGCGTGGTGTGCTGCGCGGCGGCTATTGGCGGCGATAATATGCAGGACCTCAAAGCCGGTCATATAGTCGGGGCGACGCCGTACAAGCAGCAGATCATGCAGGTCATAGGCGTGGTCGTGGCGGCCCTCGCCATAGCCCCGATCCTGTCGGTGTTGTTTCAGGCTTACGGCCTGGGCGGCGTATTTCCGCGAGAAGGTATGGACCCGTCAGAGGCGCTGGCGGCTCCCCAGGCGACGCTGATGGCCTCCGTCTCTGAAGGAGTGTTCGCCGGCGGATTGCCGTGGGGGATGTTCGGGATCGGCTGCGGTCTCGCCGTGGCGATTATCGCTGCTGACCGCGTGCTGGAGTCCCGCGGCGCGGAGTTCCGCATGCCGGTTTTGGCCGTCGCTGTGGGCCTGTACTTGCCCATAGAGCTTTCGGTCCCGATCCTGGCCGGTGGATTGGTCGCGTTCCTTGCGAGCTGGTCTCTTAGCCGGCGCCGGGCGGAGCTCGGAGACGACTTTGATGAAGTCAACGTTCGCGCCTCACGCAGCGGCCTGCTGTTCGCCTCCGGCCTCATCACCGGCGAAGCCCTGATGGGCATTTTGCTCGCCATCCCATTCGCCATCGCCCAGACGACCGACGTGTTCACCGTGGCCCCCGAGACGCTCGGCCTCGGTGAAGGAGCGTTCGGACTTCTGGTGAACGTGATCGGGGTCGCGGCGTTCGCGTTCTTCGCCCTCTGGTTGTACCGGGTCGCCAGTGGCGAACGGAGGTAAGCCGAGCGTCCCACCGAAACAAGCCCACAGAACTCGCTTCCGGATCGGGTCGACAGCTGGTTTCGGGGAAGGTGTATTTAGCTTATGAAAGACTTCGAGAGTCCCGTATATGCCAAAAGCTTGGGACAGAAAAAGACCTGGTATTCTCCGGTAGCGGACGCTTACGACAGAGCAAGGCCACGTTATCCTGAAGGAATCATCGACCGTGCTGTAGAGTTGGCCGGGCTTCCTACGAACGCCAAAATCCTCGAGATAGGGTGTGGTCCCGGAACTGCAACCACGGCGTTTGCCCGGCGAGGCTTCTCTATGGTCGGCCTCGAACCAGGTCCGGAATCTTGTCAACTAGCTCGACAGAACTGTGAGAGGTACCCAGATGTCGAGATTGTGAACACCACTTTCGAAGAGTGGGAACCAGGGACAAAGAAGTTCGACGCCGTACTTGCGGCCAGTTCTTTCCATTGGGTCTCGTCTGAAGTCGGGTATCCGAAAGCCGCCGGTGTGCTAAAGGACGGGGGAGCCCTGATCCTGCTCTGGAACACGCCTCCCCAACCGGATCACGAAGTTTATCGGGTACTGAACGAAGTATACGAGGCCCGTGCCCCATCCCTCGTCGCGCAGCCCGCAGACGAAGAAGCCCGGCTAGAAAGCCTCAAGGCCTCAAGGAACTCGGGCGGGCAGTTGCCGGCTCAGGCTTATTCGAAAACCTCGTGTTCGAGAAGCTGGTACGCAGGGTTACCTACAGCGTCGACGATTATCTTGCCCTCCTCAGCACCCTGTCACCCTACATAGCACTGGGTCCACAAGAGCGGAACTTCCTGTTCAAAAGTTTGAGGCAAGCCTTGGAGCGCAACTGCGGTGAGAGTATCCGGACTTCGTATATCTCGGCCCTCCACGTTGCCCGGAAACGCAGCCTAGAAAGCGAAAAGGCGGCCGGCCCGAAAGCCGACCGCTGAAAGCTAACCGGTTGAGCGACTCTAAGCCGCTTCTTCTTCCATGTCCTCGGAATAGGAGCCGGAGCGGGCGGCGCCGTTCATCTTGGCCCGGTGGTAGAAGGCCTTCTGGGCTTCGTCCTTCTTGGAGTTATCGCCGCCCCAGATCTCCATCGGCGGCTCCTGCAGTGCGCGGGCGTACGAGAAGGAGAGCTGCCACGGTAGATCGTCGTACATCTGGTTCATCGCGTTCAAGTGCTGGGTGGCCTGTAGCTGGCTCTGGCCGCCAGACAGAAAAACGATGCCCGGCACTGCGGCCGGAACGCTCCGCCTGAGGCATTCGATCGTCAACTCGGCGACCTCTTCGACGCCCGCCTGACGCTCGGCGCCTTTACCGGAGATCACCATGTTCGGCTTGAGCAAAATTCCCGACTCTTCCACGCCGTGCTGATACAGAGCCTCGAAGGTGGTTCTGAAGGTCTCCAGAGAGACGTCGTAGCAGTCTTCGATAGAGTGGTCGCCGTCTATAAGCACCTCGGGCTCGATGATCGGGACTAGCCCCGCGTTCTGGCAGTAGGCTGCATACAGCGCCAGGACACGGGCGTTGGCCCCGATGCACGCGGGGGTTGGGATGCCCTCGCCGATGGTGACGACCGCCCGCCACTTGGTAAAGCGGGCCCCCAACTCCACATACTCTTCCAGACGTTCACCCAACCCATCGAGGCCTTCGGTGTACTTTTCGTTGGGGGAGAGCGGCATCGCCACGGTGCTCATGTCCACCTTGATGCCGGGGACGATGCCCTGGTTTTCGAGGACCTTCCGCATCAGCGTACCGTCGGAGGATTCCTGACGGATAGTTTCGTCGTAAAGGATGACCCCGGAGAGAAACTCCCCGATGCCCTCGGTGGTAAAGAGCATCTCCCGGTAGTCCCGGCGGGTATCCTCGGTAGACTCTATTCCGAGCGCCTCGAAACGTTTGGTGATGGTGCCGGTACTCTCGTCAGCGGCGAGGATTCCCCGCTCCGGAGCCAGCAACTCCTCTACAGTGTTCTCTAGTTTCTCAAGATCCATAATTCTCCTTCCTCGTGTTCCTATCTATGTACAAGGATAACAAAGGCTCCGCGCCTCAGCCGAAAGTAGTTGGCCTCTTACAGCCGGCACGAATTTCGCCGACGCATACTTTTCCTCCCAAGACCCTTACCCGGTCTCCGGTCGCACGAATCTGGCGCAGTCTTGTGGTACGTTCTGAGGTAGCGGCCGCGAAGAGAGGTGGAGACGATGGCTAATCGCCTGGCGGAAGAGACGAGCCCGTACCTGCTCCAGCACAAAGACAACCCTGTAGATTGGTTTCCGTGGGGCGAGGAGGCGCTGGAGAAGGCGGAAACGGAGGATAAGCCGATCCTGCTGAGCGTCGGCTACTCCGCCTGCCACTGGTGTCACGTCATGGAGCGCGAGTCATTCGAGGATGAGCAGACCGCCCGCATGATGAACGAGCACTACGTCAGCATAAAGGTGGACCGCGAAGAGCGGCCGGACATAGACTCCATCTACATGTCCGCCGTTCAGGCCCTGACCCGCCACGGTGGCTGGCCGATGACGGTCTTTCTCACACCCGATGGCGCGCCGTTCTATGGTGGGACCTACTTCCCACCCGTCCCGAGCCGCGGCATGCCCTCCTTCCAGCAAGTGCTCCTGAGCCTCGCCGACGCCTACGAGAACCGCCGCGACGAAGTCCTCCAGAGCGCCGAGGGCGTCCGCGACTATCTCCAGGCCGCGACCAGTACCGCCATCCCCAAATCCACCCTCGGCCCCGAACTATTGGATGCCGCGGCGGAGTCACTCAAATCTCAGTTGGATCACACCTTTGGCGGATTCGGTGGCGCGCCCAAGTTCCCCCAACCAATGAACCTGGAGGTCTTGCTCCGCCATCACCACCGCAACGGGGATGAAACTGCGCTGGAAGGTGTGGAGCTTACGCTACAGAAAATGGCGACCGGCGGCATATACGACCACCTCGGGGGCGGATTTGCCCGCTACTCGGTGGACGAACGCTGGCTCGTCCCACACTTCGAGAAGATGCTCTACGATAACGCCTTGCTTGTCCAGCTATACCTGGAGACGTACCAGGCCACGGGCGAGGACTTCTACAAACGAATCGCTGAAGAAACTCTGGACTACGTAGTTCGCGATATGACCTCCCCCGAGGGTGGTTTCTACTCCGCCGAAGACGCCGACTCCGAAGGTGTAGAGGGCAAGTTCTACGTTTGGACGCCGGACGAGATAAAAAAGATTCTGGAGCCCGAAGAGGCGGAGCTCGCGATGCGCTACTGGGGCGTAACCGAGGCCGGAAACTTCGAGGGCAAAAACATTCTCAATGTTCCTCAGTCGCCGAAGATCGTAGCCGCGGCATTCAGTCTCTCCCCAGACGAGTTGGGCAAACGGATAGGGCAGGCCCGGTCGAAGCTCTTCGAGGTTCGGGAAGGGCGGGTGCGACCGGGGCGCGACGACAAGGTACTCGCCGCCTGGAACGGCATGATGCTCCGCTCCTTCGCCTTTGCCGCCCGAGTTCTGGGTCGTGAGGACTATCGTATGGTGGCCGAAAAGAACGCAGCTTTCCTGCTCGAAAAGCTGCGCCACGACGGACGTCTGCGCCGCTCGTACAAAGACGGTCGTGCCCGCTTCAACGGCTATCTGGAGGACTACGCAATGGTCTCCGATGGTCTCGTGGCTCTCTACGAGGCGACCTTCGACACTCGCTGGCTCTCCGCTGCCGATGCCCTGTGTGATGCCATGTTCGAGCTCTTCTGGGACGCTCAGAGTGGAACCTTCTACGACACCCCCGCCGACCACGAGAAGCTCGTAACCCGCCCGCGCGACATCTACGACAACGCCACACCCTCCGGCACCTCCGTCGCCGTGGACGTGTTGCTAAAGCTCGCCCTGCTGCTAGACCGCAACGATTACCATCAGCGAGCCGAAGCCGTCCTCGAAAACCTCAGCGGCGGCATGGAGAAGCTGCCCGGAGCCTTCGGTCGTCTGCTCTCCGCACTGGACTTTCATCTCTCGCAGCCCCGCGAGGTGGTCCTTGTAGGGGAACCAGAAGCCACCGACACCCGGAAGCTTTTGGAGACCGTCTACGCTCGGTACCTGCCCAACAAAGTGGTCGCAGGCCGCGCCGAAGACGACGAAGAGTCTGTGGGCTTGGTCCCGTTGCTCGCAGACCGTCCGACGCGCGGCGGACATGCTACCGCATACGTCTGCGAAGGCTACGCTTGCCAGAGCCCGACGACGGAGCCGGAAGAGTTGGCGGCGCAGCTAGTCGGTTAGGGAGAAAGGCGGGAAAGTTTCTAGCTCGCCGGCTTTACAACGATAGCCGTACGACGGAAACCTACGATCTCGATCTCGGAACCGGATTCTATGGGGGCTATCTGAGAATCTTCGGGGAGGGCGCTCCATAGCTCGCCGTGGACGAAGACCGTGCCGCCGGACTTGCCGACCGTGCGCCGGACCGTACCGACCTCCCCAATCATGCCTTCCCGGCCTGTACTGACGCGCTGACGACTCGTCCGGATGGCCGCGTATACCAGGCCGATCAGGAAGAGCACCAGCAGGATAGCCGGGACCAAGACGTACCACTTGGAGAAGCCGAAACGTTCTTTGAAGCTGAGAGGTTGCTGTATGAGCTCCGCGTTCGCGGTGTTCAGCTCTATATCTTTCGCCTCGACGGTTTCTCCATCGGCAGCCTTCAGGAGTGAGCGAAGATCCGGCTCAACGTACTCTATCACCCCGAGTTCCAGCGCCTCTGCGGCATTGACCGCCTTCGCATCCCGCACGGCTTCCTCGGCCCATTCTTCGTTGCGGTCGTGGGTGGCGGCGAGGCTGGTTATGAGGGCGACGGCGTCGTTGCGGACTTTGGCACCGAGGTCTCCCGGAATGTCCTGCCCGAAAAAGGTTACTGGTGTGGCCGCTCCGGTACGAGATTCCGGGGCCATCGCCGCCACGTCGCCCGCCATCAGGATAAATGTCCCGGCGCTTGCGGCTCGTGTCGAGCGCGGCGTGACGTAGACGAGGATCGGGGTGTCTTCAGCCTCGCCCATGAGGCCGACTATCTCTTGGGTCTGTTCCAGGCTACCTCCCGAGGTGCTCAACTCTACCGCCACGGCCGCCGCGCCTGTCTCTTCGGCGTCGGAGATCACCCGCTCCAGGTAACTCACCGTCTTGTCTGTCAGGCCGCCGTTGCGATCCGTGGTCTTGGCGACCTCGGCGACGAAGACCTCCGGCTCCTCTTCCTGAGCATCCGAAGCCTCCGTCCCCCAAATTGCGAGCGCTACTACCGCGCCGAGAGCCAGGATCAGGGTCAGGTAACGTTTCATATGGCAATGATTTTACTATTCGCCGACCATCGTAAAGTGTTGAGAGGTACAAGTGTTGTCTGCAATATTAGAATAAGCTTGGCCTGGGAATTTATTCTCCAAGTAAAATACCTGAGGAGATGTTCGATGAGGCGTAGAAAAGGGCGCGACTTGCTTAACGACCCGTGGATCATAGCGTTGATAGCAGTAGCCGCTGTTGCCGGAGTGATTCTGTCGAGGTTCATCCTTTAGGGGAAACGAAGAACTTGATACGATTCTAGGAAGCACGAACACTCCTCTACAGATTGTTCAAGGCCTGTTCCAGGTCCGAGATTATGTCTTCGGGGTGTTCTATGCCGCAGGAGACCCGGATCAGGTTCTCCTTCACCCCCAACCGCTCCCGGCGCGCCGGAGAGAGTTCCCGGTGCGACGAGGTCGCCGGGTGTATCGCCAGGGTATAGACGTCGCCGAGGCTCGGGGCTTTTACGCAGAGCTCCAGGGCATTCAAAAATTTGAACGCGTCTTCGCGGCCCTCCGTAGCAAGCTCGAAAGAGAGTAGTCCTCCGGTCTCGGCCAATATCTCGCAGGCGGTTTCGTAGTCCGGATGACTCTGGAGGGAAGGGTGGTTGATCTTATCTACCTTCGGGTGCGATAAGAGCCAGGCGGCGACTTCGCGGGCGTTCTCACACTGGCGCGCCATGCGAAGCGGCAGCGTCTTGAGGCCCCGTAACGCGAGCCAGGCCTCGAAAGGTCCCAGCACACCGCCTACGAGCTTCCGCATCTGCTCCACCGCCCCGTCGTAGGGCGGCTGCGCGACCACGACACCAGCGGTAAGATCTCCGTGACCGGAGAGGTACTTGGTGGCGCTGTGAACCACAATATCCGCGCCGAGTTCCAGGGGGCGCTGGACGTATGGCGTGCCAAAAGTATTGTCCACTATGAGCGCGGAGCCTGCGGCCTGGGTGATCTCAGCGATACGGGGGATGTCCGCTACCCGGAGTAGCGGGTTCGAAATAGTCTCGACCACGACGGCCCGGGGCCTCAACTTTTCCACTTTTTCTTCGAGGTCTTCGGGGCTTCCGGCGTCGAAGAAGCGGGTCTCGACGCCGGAAGCCCCGAAGACCTGCACCAGGAGCGTTGCCGTCGAGCCGTAGAGTTGGTCGGCGGCCAGAACCGTACACTCGCCGCTGCACTCCGCCGACGAGAGCGCCGCGTGCATGGCGGCCATCCCCGAGGCAAAAGCGAAAGCCCGGCCTTCGCCTTCGAGGGCGGCCAGCGCGTTCTCGAAGGCGACGACGGTAGGGTTGTCGTAGCGGGCGTAACTGTATCCTGCCTGCTCGCCGCCGAGCACCCGGTCCGTCGTCTCGATGTTCGGGTGGGAGAATGTTGTCGAGGCGTAGATGGGGGTGGAGATCGGGTAGAAATCTCCACCCGGCGCCTCTCCGTTTTGGCCTGCGCTCCGTAATTCCCCGGAGTGCACGGCGCGGGTCTCGAATCGACGCTGTTCCTGTGCGCGGCGCGGTTTCATCGTGCCTATACTAACTCACAGAAAGACAACGTCTATGGGAGGTCGAAGATGGAAGGTTTCGCAAACAGGATCGAGTACTTCGAGCGGATGGTGGCAGACAACCCCGACAACCCGACCGGCCTGCTCGCGCTGGCAAACGAATACCGGAAAGCGGAACGGTTAGAGGATGAGGCGGCCACGCTCGAACGCTACGTCGCCATCCACCCCGACGACGAAGGCAACGCCTACGCGCGGCTTGGGGAAGTCCTTATGCAGTTAGGACGTCGGGACGAGGCGCAGGTCGCTTACGAGAGGGGTGTCGAGCAAGCCGAGAAACACGGGCACAGCGGCATGGCGGAAGACCTGCGTGGAGCGCGCGCACGACTGAACAGTTAGGAGCGAAACACGGGCGTAATGTTTAGTCTGGCGAGATGGTCTACATAAAGAGGATGCTGGGTAAAAAGGAAGTCGTATGTGGGGTATTATTAAACGAGATAGAGATGTTGAACTATCCTACGAAAAAGTCACCGTGGAGAGATATAGAGCCCGGCTTCGGGTCCCTCCGTACCCCACCTCTGATCGTAGTCACAACGGCAGAACCAGTTTGAGGAAGTGATCCCCTTGAAGAAAGCTACTGAGAGCCAATTTTACGGACCGAACCTCGGATACGTGTTGGAACTCTACGAGCAATACCGTAGCGATCCGGAATCCGTAGACGAGAGTATGCGTCAGTTCTTCAAAGGGTGGAGCCCACCCAAGATAGAAACCAACGGTGGCGCGTCCGTCGCCGTGTCTGAGGCTGGGGTGGACGTTGACACAGTCGTCGGGGCGGCGAAGTTTATCCGTTCCATTCGGGACTTCGGTCACATGGCGGCGCATCTTGATCCCCTCGGAACCGAGCCCCCCGGAGACCCGACGCTAGATCCCGCATTCCACGAGGTCACCGAAGAAGACCTGGAAAAGATGCCGTCTAGCGCTATCGGGGGGCCGTTAGTAGATCAGACGACGACGGCTAAAGAAGCTTGTGACGAATTGCGACGTCTCTACTGCAGCACGACCGGCTACGACTTCGGCCACATTCACAAGCCCGAAGAACGCTTCTGGCTCCGGGATTCGGTCGAGGGCAAAGTGTTCAATGCCACCCTAGAAGGCGAGGCGGCAAAGAGGCTTCTCCGGCGTCTTACCCGGGTGGATACTTTCGAAAAGTTTCTCCACAAGACTTTTCTCGGGCAGAAACGGTTCTCCGTCGAGGGCAACGACATGGTCGTGCCGATGCTGAACCGCATGATCCGTCTCGCCGCTGACGTAGGAACCCCGGAGATCGTCATGGGTATGGCCCACCGGGGACGCTTGAACGTGTTGGCCCACGTGCTGAACAAGCCGTACGCCAAGATCTTCAACGAGTTCCAGCAGCCAGACCGGGGTGAAGACCCGTCGGCGGCAGAGAGTGGTGGCGGCGGCTGGGTCGGGGACGTGAAGTATCATCTCGGCCAGCGAGAGTTCCACCTGGAA
Organism: Rubrobacteraceae bacterium; assembly: GCA_965214475.1. Lineage (GTDB taxonomy): Bacteria > Actinomycetota > Rubrobacteria > Rubrobacterales > Rubrobacteraceae > SIRX01. Next base: position 2,945,495 of record OZ243953.1, read on the forward strand.
GAAGGGGAAGAGGACTGGAAAGTCCTTATCAACCTGGCGCCGAACCCGAGCCACCTGGAGCACGTCAACCCCGTGGCGGAGGGCATGACCCGCGCCGCCCAGGAGAAGCGGGACGAACCTGGAGAGCCGACGTGCGACACGGACAAGTCTTTTACGGTCACGTTGCACGGCGACGCAGCATTCCCTGGAGAGGGTGTGGCGGCTGAAACGCTCAACCTCTCGCGGCTTCCGGGATACACGACCGGCGGCACTATTCATATAATCACCAACAACCAGCTTGGTTTCACCACCGAGCAGCACGAGGCCCGCTCGACCCAGTACGCCAGCGACGTGGCGAAGGGGTTCGAAATCCCGGTTGTCCACGTCAACGCCGACGACCCGGAGGCATGCCTGGCGGCAATGGAGCTAGCCTACGCCTACCGCGAGAAGTTCAAGAAAGACTTCATGATAGACCTCGTCGGCTACCGTCGGTTCGGCCACAATGAGGGAGACGAGCCCTCCTACACCCAGCCCGTAATGTACGACAAGATCCGGGAACATCCGTCGGTGTGTGAGATCTGGGCCAAAACCCTCAAAGAGCGCGGCGTATTAGAGGACGACGAGGCCGAACAAATGGTCGAGGATATCCGTTCCAGGATGGAGGAGATCCAGAAGAACCCACCCGAGATGGAAGAGAACGACGATGACCTACCCGAGGGCCGAACGGAGATCGTCGAGGTGCCGGAGACGGCCGTCTCCACCGAGAAGATAGAAGAGATCAACGCGGCCCTGTTGGACTGGCCCGAAGACTTCTCGCCGAACGACAAGCTTGCGAAGCTCTTCCAGAAAAACCGTGGAAACCTGGAAAATATAGACTGGGCTCATGCCGAGGCACTGGCCTTCGGCACGCTTCTGGAAGAGGGCGTTCCTATTCGTCTCACAGGCCAGGACTCCGAACGGGGGACTTTCTCCCAGCGGCACGCCACACTCTACGACGCAGAGACCGGCGAGAAGTACGTGCCGCTGCACGAGATGTCGCAGGCCAACGCTTCGTTCGCCGCCTACAACAGCCCGCTCTCGGAGATCGGGGTGATAGGCTTCGAGTACGGCTACTCGGTGAATTCTAGGGAGACGTTGACGCTGTGGGAAGCCCAGTACGGGGACTTCGTCAATGTGGCCCAGCCGATGATAGACCAGTTTATCGTCAGCGGGCAGGCGAAGTGGCGGCAGATATCCGGCCTCGTCATGTTGCTACCGCACGGCTACGAAGGCCAGGGGCCGGAGCACTCCAGCGCCCGGCTCGAACGTTTTCTACAACTCGCGGGCCAGGAGAACATCCGGGTCGCCAACCTGACCACCGCTGCCCAGTACTTCCACCTGCTCCGCGCCCAGGCCATGCTGGACGATCACAAGCGGCCGCTCATCATCATGACGCCCAAGAGCTTACTGCGGAACCCGATGGCTGCCTCCAGCCTGGAAAGTCTTACCGAAGGCAAATTCCAGCCGGTTTTGGAGGACGCAGAAGCCCGCGAAAACGCGGAGTCGGTCGAGAGGCTCATTCTGTGCTCCGGCAAGATCTACACGGAGCTCGCCGGTAGTGAGTACCGGGAAGAAGCCGTGGATACGGCTATATCCCGCATAGAGTTGCTGTATCCTTTCCCGGAGGAAGAGGTAGAGGAAGTGATCGACAGCTACCCCAACCTGCGGGAGGTCCTCTGGGTTCAGGAAGAGCCGAGGAACATGGGCGCTTGGACGTTTGTGGAGGCACGCTTCAGAGAGATAGTTGGCGAGGAGTTGCCACTGCGCTACATCGGTAAGCCGGCCCGGCCCAGCCCGGCGCAGGGCTCCGCGCGTTTCCATAAGGAGGAGCACGCGCAAGTGATACAGCGGGCCTTCGAGAGCATCAGCGATGACGCAGACGAAGGCCGGGAGATGGCCCAGGCGACGCAGGAGCAGGCGCCTATCGGGAGCGAGTAGAATTCATAGGAAGTTCAGGAAACTTTGACAACCAGAGAGGAAAGGTGAGCAGGTGTCGGTCGAGATACACGTCCCGGAATTGGGAGAGTCGGTCACCGATGCGACGGTCGGCCAGTGGATGAAGCAGGAAGGGGACTCGGTCTCCGCCGGTGACCCGCTCGTCGAACTCGAAACGGATAAGATCAACTTCGAGGTCGAGGCCGAAGAAGACGGCGTCCTCGAATCCATCGCGAAAGGCGAAGGCGACACCGTAGAAGTCGGTGAAGTTATCGGCACCATCGGCGAAGGCGACGGCCAGCCGGCGCAGGACGAAGAGCAGGAAGAGCAAGAAGAGGCTGAAGACACCGAGGAGCAAGCGGAAGCGGAGCAGCCGGAACCGGAAGCCGAAGAAGAGGACGACGCTGAAGCCACGTCGGAAGAACCCGAAGAGGCCAACGGTCACCGGGAAGACGGAGAAGTTCGGGCTTCGCCGTCGGTGAAGAAGCTGGCTAAAGAGTACGAGATAGCGCTTGCGGAGGTGAGTGCGAGTGGTTCCGGCGGCCGCGTGACTCGCGACGACGTGGAGCGCGCTATCCGGGAACAGTACCGTCAGTCTCCTTCCGAAGAGGAGTCCGGAGGACAAGAGAACGGTCAAGCTGACGGCCAGCAATCTACTAAAGAGTCTTCTCCGCAGCCCAAGGCTTCCGAGGATGGCCGGGCGGACCTGGAAGAGCGAGTTCGCATGTCGCGCCGGCGTCAGACCATCGCCAAGCGGCTCGTCGAGGCGCAGCAGACGGCGGCGATGCTCACCACCTTCAACGAGGTTGACATGGGCGCTGTTATGGAGCTACGCAGTCGTCGGAAGGAGGAGTTTCAGGAGCGTAACGAGGTCAAGCTCGGGTTTATGAGCTTCTTTACTAAAGCCTCCATTGGCGCGCTCAAGGCATTTCCGAAGATCAACGCTGAGCTTCAGGAAGATGAGTTAGTCTACAAGAAATACTACGATATTGGTGTAGCGGTCAATACCGAGGAAGGTCTCGTCGTTCCTGTCGTGCGCGGTGCGGATAGCAAGAGCTTCGCCGAGATCGAAGGCGGCATAGCCGACCTAGCCACGAAAGCCCGCGACGGCAAGCTCGCCCTGGAGGACCTGCAAGGCGGGACGTTCACCATCACCAACGGCGGCATCTACGGCTCGTTGAATTCCACCCCGATTCTCAACACACCGCAGGTAGCGATACTTGGACTGCACAAAATACAAGAGCGCCCAATGGTGGTGGACGGGGAGATTCAGGCCCGGCCGATGATGTACTTGGCGCTTTCCTATGATCACCGTATCGTGGACGGGGCCGACGCCGTGCAGTTTCTGGTTCGCATAAAAGAGCTGATCGAAGATCCGGAGACGCTTCTACTGGAAGGCTAGATTCGGTAGCCCGGGCTTTCAGGGGACTCCGAAGAGGAATCCCCCTTTTTTACTGGTATAACTCCACGGTAGCGTGAACCCCTGGAGCCCGTGCCAACCGAGCATCCCTGGTGATAAGCGGCGCGTTCAGCGCCTCTGCGAGTGCCACGTAGGCCGCGTCGTAAGCCGTAAGGTTGTGGCGCAGGTCCCAAACTCTTTCTAAAAACGAGGCGTGCGGGTAACGGGTCATACTTATGTTCGTGAAGTCTTTCAGAGCCTCGACGCCTCTTTGAGAGGAAAGCCTATCCTGCAGTGCGTGGCTCCGAAGCACATGAGCGACTTCCAGGTCCAAGAGGTGTGGAACATGTATGCTCTCGTCTGGACTTTCGACTCTCCCTCGGACGAGATCTGCTTCGGGACCGGGATCCAACAGGATAGCAACGGCCGCCGAAGCATCGAGGACGATCAAAAACCGTCAACCCAAATCGCGGGGATCGTCAGCATCGCGCATCCGGCGGATCGTGACTTCGGGAGGCTCGTCCAACTCCACAGGTTCCCGGCTGCGAAGTCGTTCCATCATCTCCGCGAGGGTGGGCTTCTCGGCAACCTTCTCCACTTCGGAGAGCAAGTAATCCGAGAGCGTCATGCCGGCCTTCGCCGCCCGCTCCTTGAGCGTCCGGTGCAAATCGTCCGGGACGTTCCGGATCTGTATCATCTTCGTCATGCTGTTAACATTAGCGCATGTGCAGCGCATGTGAAAGTTGTTTTTGACTGGCGACATGCTGGTAGCCAGGCTACTTGACGGCGACCGGCGGGCGCTGGCGCGGGTCATTTCGAAGATCGAACGCGAAGATCCTGAGGTGCGTGAGATAATTTCGAGTGTTTATCAGCACGCGGGCGGCGCCCTCAATATCGGATTTACCGGGCCGCCGGGTGTGGGGAAGAGCAGCATCATCTCGAAACTAATACGACTCTATCGCGAGGAAGAGAAGAAGGTTGGCGTGGTATCCGTTGACCCTTCGAGTCCTTTCTCTAAAGGCGCTATTCTTGGGGATCGTATCCGGCTCGCAGACCACTTCCTCGACCCTGGCGTGTTCATTCGTTCGATGGGGAGCAGGGGACATCTCGGAGGGCTGGCGGCAGGCTCTCAACTGGCGGCTATGGCTATGGAGGCTTCGGGGGTGGATGTGGTGATTTACGAGACGGTCGGGGTGGGGCAGGGGGAGGTCGAAGTCGCTTCGGCGGCGGATGTGGTCGTGCTTTGCTTGCAGCCGGGGGCTGGGGACACCGTGCAGGCGCTCAAAGCCGGGGTGATGGAGATCGCGGACCTGTTCTGTATAAACAAGGCGGATCACCCACAGGCGAAGGGTGCGGCGAACGAGGTCCGTTCTATCCTGGAGATCGGGCACGAACTCGACCCGGACGCTGCCATGCCGCCCATCATCATGACCCGGGGCGACAAGGGAGATGGGATCGCAGAGCTTAGAGACACCATCTACGAAACCCGAGAATACCTGGAAGAGAGCGGACGGCTCGAAAAACGGCGGCAGGCTTCTCTGCGAGAGTTCGTGATCTCCTACGCAACCGACCGCCTCCAGAAGGAGATTCAGTACCGCTTGAACAAAGAGGATGCGGAGACCATGGACCAGGTTTACAGGCGAGAGCTGGATCCCATCTCCGCTTCAGAGAAAATCTTTCGGGAGGTATAAGAATGTACGACACGAGAGGCACGCTGCTGCCCCACGAAGATAGATTTCCGGAAGCTCCGGAATCCGCTTTCGTCGCGCCTGGGGCGTACCTGATCGGAGCCGTAACTCTTGGTGAGCAGTCGAGCGTCTGGTACGGAGCCGTGCTGAGGGGCGACACGGACCCCATCTCCATAGGGAATCGCACCAACATTCAGGACGGCTGCGTGTTGCACGCAGACCCCGGCTATCCGGTGGTGGTGGGGAGCGATTGTGTGATTGGCCACCGGGCAGTCGTCCACGGCTGCGAGATAGAGAATGGCTGCTTGGTCGGGATGGGCGCCACGATACTAAACGGGGCCAGGATAGGAGAAGGGTCTATAGTGGGCGCCGGTGCGCTCGTGCCCGAAGGCAAGGAGTTTCCGGCCCGGAGCCTGATAATCGGCGCTCCCGCTAGCAGGGTGAGAGAGGTGACGGAAGAGCAGGCTAAAGAGGTAACCCGTGGGGCGGAGACTTACATGGAACGCGCCGCCGCCCACCGGGCGTCGTTGGAAGAATCTTAGATTCGAACTGGCCGCACTAGCAACTTCTTGGACTTTCCTTCCTATACGTCTTAGAGTATTCGGTCATGGAGCGTAAAAAGACCTGGAATGGATTGGGATTTGTGCTAGTCGTCTACGCGGCTAGCCGCCTATTCTATCTCGTGGCGGGAGTATTCCTGGCGTGGTTTTTCTCCATCTCATCCTTCTACAAACAGACGGCGGACAATCCATTCGGCACCTTGAACCTCTGGGCGCACTGGGACGGCGAACATTACATGCGCCTTGCCCGCAGCGGCTATCTGAGCGAGCCGGATAACGTCTCGCCGGCGTTCTTTCCTCTCTATTCGCTCCTTATCCGCACGTTCACGGACGTTTTCGGCGGGCCTGTATCTCCGGGTGCCCTCACGCTGTGGGGGGTGATCCTGTCTCTCGTAGCTTTACCTTTCGCGTTCTACTTCGTATACCAGATAGCGGATCATGGCTGGGGAGCGCGCGTAGCCCAGGGATCAGTCCTCACCCTGGCGTTCTTCCCCACCACTTTCTTTCTGAATGCAGCCTACACAGAGAGTCTGTTCTTGGCCCTCTCTGCCGGAGCCCTGTGGTCCGCTATGGTCCGTAAAGACCTGTTTCTGGCGTGTGTGCTCGCGGGGTTGGCTACCGCCACGCGCAACGTGGGGATATTCTTGCTATTACCGTTGGCCTACGAGTGGATGAGGAACGCGGGATATTACCGCTGGCGGATAGGGTATCTGGCGTTGGCCCCGTCGGGACTTATAGTTTACATGGGCTATCTGTGGTGGCGTTTCGGGGAGCCGCTGCTGTTCTACACCGAGCAGAAGGACTGGAACCGCGAGGCTACCGGGCCGGCGGATGCCATAGCGCTGTCCTTCAAGCAGGCTCGCGAAGGGCTGCGCCAGGCTTTTGCCCCAGATACTTTCCCGGAGGCGTCGGGTAGGCTGCTGGACCGTATAGTGTTGACCGGGAACGCCCAGAACCTTGCCTTGCTACTGTTGGCCGTCGTGGTGATTGTGGCAGGACTTCGGATTTTACCCTCCGGCCTCAGCGCCTACGCCTTTCTCGTCGCCGTGGTACCGGCCCTTTTCGGGACACCAGACAGCCCGCTAATGGGTGTTTCGCGGTACGTGCTAGTGGCTTTTCCCATATTCATAGTGCTGGGCGCCTTGCTCAAAAACCGCTGGATGCTCACCGCATGGCTCGTAGTGAGCGCTGCCGCCTCGTTGGTGCTCTGTGCCCTGTTCGTAACCTGGCGCTACGTCGCTTAGAGTTCCGGCGCTCTATCTGAACTTGGGTTTCACGATAAGTACGTCGCTGTTTTCGAAGGTCATTCGGTAGAGGTCGGGACGTTCTTCGAACAGCGTTCGGTAGAAGTCCGTGGTGGGCCGGTCAGGCATGTCTTTGTAGAGCACGATGTACCGGATGTCGTACTTCTTCAGGAGTTGTCTCGTACGTTCGTCTTCCGGGTTCTGCAGCACCCACAACACGTCCCACATAGCTTCCGGACCTCCTGGCGGCAGGTCTCTTGGAACTTCGATCTGCCCCGGCTCGAAGGATTGCAGGCCGGAGTAGTCGCCCATAGCGAGCATCGCCCGGCTCGGGACCTGGTTCGAGTGGGGGCTGACCATTATATTGCCGCCGGTGTTGTGCTCTTCGAGCCACTCTCCGGCAGCGTATATTTCCTCCGACATCACCAGCTGGGGGCTCGGGCTCGCGGCGGTCTCAAAGCTCTGAACCGCCCGGCTCCCGATAAGGATACTCATCAGCAACAACACCACCGAAGCCGCAAGAAACGTTGGCTCCCGCCGCCCCCGAAGTGACCTGAAGATTGTGACCACGGCGAACGCCGCCAGCAGCGAGAGCGGTACGCCGAGGTCCCGGCCGAAGCGCTGGGGGAAACCGCTGAGTGAGGTAACGCTCCCGGCAAAGAGTACGAAAGTCCAGGACAGCAGGGTAAAACGTGCCAGGGTCTGGGGGAATCTCTCCTGGCTTCTTCTGATGCCGATTATGAGGAAGAACCCCAAAATTCCCAACCACGCCACAGGCTGGGAGATGATTTTCCCGACAAATTCCCACGGCGGATAGGGAAATTGGGTGCCGATAGCCATGTCGATGGCAGTCCCCGTGCCCCCCGTCTCGGAGTCCTCAAGAAAACCCGCGAAGACCTGCGGCAGGTTGTAAGTGTCCCAGGCGTAGATGATGGAGAGGACGGTTAGCAAGGCGAAGGATGAGAACAGCGCCAGGCCTTTGCGACGCTCGCTAACGAGCAGGTAAGGTAGTAAGAAGATTGAGAGCATCGCGAGCAACAGTGCCAGGTAAAGGCTCGACACTTGATGGTAGAGCACCACCGAGGAACCGAGTAGCGCCACTGCTGTAATCGCCCTCCAGGAAGTCGTTTCGTAGAGCCTGACGAGCGCGGCCACCGTTAGTACCAGTAGAAACTGTGCGGCAACGAGGTTGGGATACATAGAGTCGTTGAAATAGAGGTACGAGCCGCCCACGAGCAGGCCGACAAAAGCGGCGGAGATCAAGCCGTATCCCCAGCCCCACAGCCGGCTTCCAAGCGTGTAAACGGCGAGCGTTGGTAGTAGGAATAGCATGGGACCCAGGACAGGGAAGATGTCTATCGGTTCCAGGCCGCTGAGGTTCGAGATCATGGCGGTCATGGTGTGAAAGCCGGGAGGGTAGATCAGGTACTCCTCGAATGACCCTTTGGAGAGCATCTCGTTCGCCATCACGGCGTGGGAGTAGTGATCCACACCCCGTATGTAAGGCCAGTCCTGGAAAATGGGCCCGACGTAACCTTGTGCGAGAACCAGCAGAGCCACCACTGAGAGTATCGTGTAGCGAACTACCGGAGCGTCCCACCCTTGCAACCGACCCCGCACAGGTTCCTCAAAGACAAGTGCCCGCTCACCCTCTTCTTGCTTGGCTAGGTAGAGAAAACCCGAGAGAAACACGAGTCCAGCCACCGGAAAAAGCGTCCAGCGGAGATCTACCAGACCCGCACCGGAGATTACTGCCAAAGCGAGTGCCACCCCGAAAGGCGCCAGAACCGGCAAGCCAAGCGCAGGTGCGGGGTTTGAGAATCGGGTATCGTGCTCTTTCCCGGAACCGAAAACGAAGAAGGCGACCGCTCCGGCACCGAAAACGAGCAGTGCGGACAGCAGCGTCGCGGGGAGTGTTACCCCCAACCCTAGTATGCTCGCGGGAACCAGCACCACCGCGGGGACCAGCGTTATAGAGAGTCCGATTCCATAGGTTATCCGCACGGCCAAGTCTCTGGAAGGAAACAGGATTCTTGACCAGTAGTAGCCGGGTAGAACGCCGACCAGAACAATCGCGAGCAGTACCCGGATCAGGTCGAGTAGCAAGCCGCATCCAAGTTTCTCTCTTTACACATCAGAGTAGATTACCAACGAATGCCGGTAACGCCACTCTTATACTGTGTAATTATGGACGTTGAACCAATGGTTTACGTTTGTTTAAAGTGCATTTAACCTGGTCTTAGCGCTGTGTTGGCTCGAAGATTACGACCGCGTTGTTTTCGAAGACTGTACGGTAGAGGTCTTCACTTTCTTTGAACTGCGGCCATAGGGAGTATGGGTAGATCTTTGACATCACGACGTAGCGCACATCGTATTCTCTCATCAGCCGCTGGGTTTTGTCTCCTCCTGGGTTGTTCAGTATCCAGAGCGCGTCCCACAGTGGTTCGACTCCTGGTGGTGGTATATCCCTGCCGCGCTCTATTCGGGGGGCGTCGTAGGATTGCATGCCGGTGTAGCCGCCGAGGGCGAGTACGCCCCGGGTCGGGACCCGGTGTGTGTAGGGGGTGACCACGATGTTTCCGCCAGTGTTGTGATCTTCGAGCCACTCTCCGGCGGCGGAGACCTGTGGCGACATGGTTAGCTGCTCGCTAGGTTCGGAGGCGCGCACGAGACTCTTGATGGCACGAAGATCAACTACGGTTGCCATCGTTAGGATCGTCAGCGAGGCCACTATCACCGCGAGCGTACCACGCCTCGCGACTACCGAGCGCAGCACCGTAACGAAAGCCATCGCGCCCAGAAGCGCCAACGGTACGCCCAAGTCCCTAGCGAAGCGGTCCGGGAAGCCGCTAAACGAGGTGGCGCTGCCCGCGGCCATTATCAAAGTCCACACGAGCAAGACTGTCAGGATGAGGATGCCCGGTGTGTCCACTCTACGGCGGTCAAAGGTCAGCAAGGCCACTCCCAGCAAGCCGAGCAGCAATAAAGGTAGGGAGGTGAGGTCAACTATTCCGAAGATCGAATCCGGCGGCTTGGTCCCGAAGGCCATCGCCACAGCTTCGCCGCCTTCACCCGTCTTGCTCTCGCCCAGCAGTTTGCCGAACAGTTTCGGCAAGTCGTAGGTGTTCCACGCAAAGAGCGCGGAGAGCACCCCCAGCAACCCGAACGAGGACAGGAGTGCGAGTCCTCTGCCGCGTTCGCGGAGAAGGGCGTACGGTAGGAAAAGTATGGTTGCGATGAAAAGTAGCAGCGCGAGGTAGAAGCTGCCGACCTGATGAAAGAGGACGACCGAGGAGCCGAGCAGTGCCAGGAGTAGCCCGGATCTCCAGGAGGGCGAGTTGTATAGTCGGAATAGCGCTGCGAGGGCCAAGACCATCAAGAACTGGGCGGCGATAATGTTCGGGTAGCGTCCATGCTCCAGATACCAGTACGAGCCGCCGGTGAGCAGGCCGTAGAAAGCCGCGGCGGTGAGTCCGTACTCCCAGCCCCACAACCGGCGTCCGAGGGCGTAGACGGCCAACGTCGGTAGAACGAGCAAGGCCGGTATGAGAACGGCGAAAATCTTCAGCGTCTCCACGCCGCTCAGGTGTGTGAGTTCCGCCATGAACAGGTGAATGCCCGGCGGGTACAGCATGAAAGAGCCGGTAGCTCCATCAGAGATCATCATGCGCGTCATGATCGTGTGCTGGTATTGATCGTCGGCCCTTAGAAAAGGCCAGTCCCTAAATACGGGGCCCAGGTACCCGCGCGCGAGCACCAGCAGCAAGACCCCGGAGAGCAGCGCGTAACGTACGCCCGCGCCGACCGGCGCTTCCGGCTCGTTGGTTGTCTCCCGGGAGGCTGGCTCTTCGCGGGAAGAGGAGAGCAGGTGGGTCGTTGCACCGGAGAGGATCAGTAGCCCGGCTGCGGGCCAGGCTAGCCAATACGGCACCAGGCCAACCATCTCCGTCAACACAGCAGCGAACGCCAGGAAAAACAACACTAGAGAGGGCGTATCCGGCGGTGCGGGTCGGTTCAGCAGGGGGCCACGGCTCTCTTTTCTCGTTCCCAGCACAAGATAGAGTGCGAGGCCGGCGACAAAGACGATCAAGGGCGATGACAGTGCGATCGGGAAAGAGAGTCCCGTGCCAAAGAGCCGCAACAGGGTAAGCGCCACTGCCGAGACCAGCGTGATTGAGAGTGCACACGAATAGGCGATCCGGGAAGCGAAGTCTTCCGTGGCACAGAGCAACCTGGTCCAAAAGTAGCCGGGCAGGAGGCCGACCAGTATCGCAATGGGCAAGACCCGAATTAGCTCGGAGAACAACTTCACCTTTCACACTAAACAAACGCTATCTAAATACTACAGAGCATAGATATTAACTTAACCGCGTCTTTGTGTAGCCCGCTTTAGCCGGGCGAAGTTTTTACCCGATTTTTTAGTGTTCTTTCACTCTCATTCTGTATAATGCCACCCGGCACGATGTCCGCAGCAAAGGCTTGATCTTGGTAAGCTGATGGTTAGGTGGAACCTCGTGGGAAGATCAAAACAAAGACGCATCCGGAGGAAGCTGACTAATGATAGAACAGATTAATTTTCTGGGGTTGTTTGTAGCCCTGCTCTTTGCAGGATATGGCATCATCCGGTACCGGAGGGGTGGCTGGCGCGGCATCGACCTTTTTCTGACCCTATTTTTGGCGCTGGGTGTTGCCGTGGTCTCGGTCGTTCCCCAGATCGGCGACTTTTTCGGGTGGTTGATCGGCCTGGAGAACCGGGCTTTCGCCCTGCTATCTTTCGCAGTGCTACTCCTTTTCGGCTTGTTTATCTGGTTATACAACCAGGTCAGGGGGGCGAACCGCCGTAACGGCGAGACCGTAACGGCAATAGCCGTTCGGCAGTATATGGAGCAATACGGTTCACCGGAGCCCCGGGCTGCGGGAGAGCCGGGTGAGATCCTGATAATCGTCCCGGCCTACAACGAAGCGGGGTCCATTCTGGAAGTTCTCGAACGTGTGCCGGAGAATGTCCTGGGCTACGACGTAAAAATAGTGATAGTTGACGATGGTTCCGCGGACGGCACGGAACAGGTGTCGTTAGCGGCAGGCTACCCGGTCGCGGCACACATAGTCAATCGGGGCCAGGGTGATGCTCTGCGGACCGGGTTCGAGATAGCCCAGCGGGAGAACGCCGACATCGTAATTAACTTGGATGCCGACGGCCAGTACAAGCCCGAGGAAATAGAACCGCTCGTACTCCCGATCATCAAGGGTGAGGCGGATTTTGTGTTGGGCTCGCGCTTTGCCGGGTTCTACGAGGAGTCTGGTAGCGTTCGGCACATTGGGGTGGTCTTCTTCTCCAAGTTGATCTCCTTGCTGACGGGAGTTTGGATCACCGACTGCACCAATGGTTTCCGCGCGATAAGGGTTTCGGAACTCCACAAAATGGACCTTCGCGAAGACCGCTTCAACGCCACCGAGATCATCCTCGAAGCTCTTAGGAACAAGCTGCGTTTCAAGGAAATCCCCGTAACCATGCTGAAGCGCGCCGAAGGCGAGAGCAAGAAACCAAAGAAGCTGGCTTATCCTCTCGGGGTCTTCCGGGTCATTATCGAAACTTGGCTGCGGTAGCGGCAGCCGCCGGAAGCGTCTCCGGCCCCGGTGCGTTTTAAGATACCAGTATGTTGAAGCTTCCCGGGCTAAAGGGTCAGCAGGGGGCGGCGAAGGGAACTCTCTACGTCGCGGTGGCTTTCGCCACCTCCGGGGTGCTCACCTTCGTCTTTCATGGCTATACGGGCCGAGCGCTAGGTCTCGAGCGGTACGGGGAATTCGGAGTCATGTGGACGTCGGTATTTCTGGTGGCGCAGGTACTTTGGATCGGTATTTCTCAAACCCTCGGTCGCTACATCGCTAAAAGGGAGGCGCGGGGTGAAGACCCTGGCCCGGTAGTTTCCTCGGTTAAGAGGCTCACCTTGGTGTTGCTCGGGGTGTTTCTGCTCGTTTCAGCGTTGGCGAGTCCCTGGCTAGTTGGTGTGATCTTCGAGGGCGACGTGTTGCTTACGGTTGCTTTTGTGGCCGCTGTGGCCGCGTACGCCCCAGAATACTTCCGCCGCGGCACTTTCGGTGGCCACCGGCAATTCGCGCGCCTGGGCGCCCTACACGTGGTCGAGTCATCGAGCCGGATGGTGATCGCGCTGGTGCTGCTCTTTGCGGGGACGGGGATGTTTGGGCCGGCGTTCGCCGTGGTCGTCGGCCCACTACTGGGGGTGCTGGCGGTCCGTCCATCGCCGGTGGTGGAGGTCGTGGCCGAACAGAAGGTGGGCGCACCCTTCTCTGCTGTGGGGGCGTTCCGGTTCGCGGGACCGGTGCTCGCCTGCGTAGCATTTGGACAGTTGCTGTTGAACGGGGGGCCCATTCTCGCCCGTATCCTCGGCGCTACCAGCGAAGAGATCGCGCTGCTCGTCGCCGCCCTCATCCTGGCCCGCGTTCCCCAGACTGTACTGAGCCCCGTCGTCGCCACCTTGTTGCCGCACGCCAGTCGCACCCTCGCCACCGAGGGCGTCCAAGGCTTCGATCGCTTCGTGCTGCGCGCTACTGCCCTCGTGGGAGCCGTGGGAGTCCTGATGGTAGGGGGCGTCTGGTTCCTGGGAGAGTGGGCCGTGGGGCTAGTCTACGGTCCTGGCTTCCTCGCGGGGCGTGGCTTGCTGGCGGCTCTAGCGGCCCTCGCTGCCTTCTACCTGCTCTCCGAAACGCTCAATCAGGCTCTCTTTGCACTCGAACGCGGACGCCTCGCGGCGCTCGGGTGGTTCGCGGGATTGCTGTTCGCCATCGGCTGCATGGTGGTATTGCGGACGGATGCGGTGGTGAATGGGATCGCTTATTCGTTGGCTCTCGGAGCATTTTTCGCTGCTGCGGCCCAGGGGTTTTTCTACTTCACAGTGCGAGTTGCGCGCTAGTGAAGTTGTACAATTATCCCCTAGCGCTTAGAGTAAAGTGCCCGGGATATCGCCACCGTCCGGAAGATTCGTCGGCCCGGGGTCGGACTAAAAACTTGCCTGCGCCGGAGAAAAGTTCTGGACGGGCTTACGAGAACGAAAGAGAGCTTGTTTGAGCAAAGACCTGACCCGCAAGGACTTCTTGAAGGTCGCCGGCACCGGCGTCGCGGGTGCGGCGTTGCTCGGCGGGGCCGGGTGTTCGAGCTTTACGCAGGGAGCTTCACAGTTGCCCGACGAATATCTTCCTACCGGGGGGGCCAGAATGAACGTTGTATTGATCGTAATAGACAGCTTGCGCAAAGATCACATCGGGGCCTACGGCGGCAACGGGGCGCAAACCCCGAACCTGGACTCTTTCGCAAAGGAGAGCCTCAAGTTTACCCAGGCCCATCCGGAGTCCGCGCCCACGATCCCTGCCCGACGGGCTATCCACACCGGGGACCGCTCCTTTCCGTTTCGGGACTGGGCGCCGAGGCCGGATTTCGACGTACAACTCTACGGCTGGCAGCCTATACTCCGGGAACAGGCGACCCTCGCCGAGACCCTGCGGGACGACGGTTACTCGACGATGTTCGTTACCGATACCCTTCATATGTTCCGTCCCTCGTACAACTTCCACCGGGGGTTCGACGTCTTCGAGTTTATCCGGGGCCAGGAGAAGGACCTCTACCGGCCACAATCTCAGAGGCCTGAGGGGGCGCTGGAAAAGTGCCTCATAGGTGGACCGACCGCCCCACGCACGGAAGAGATCCTGAGTCAATACTTGGCTAATACGGTGGGAAGGGAGAGCGAGGAAGACTGGTTCTCCCCGAGAGTCTTCGGTAGGGGTGCGGAGCTGTTGGAGGCTGCCAGGGAGATGCAGCCGTTCTTTTTGACGGTGGACTCCTACGACGTACACGAGCCGTGGGACCCGCCGCAAAAATACATAGACCTCTACGATGAGGCCTACAATGGGCCGGAACCCTACGTCCCATCCTACGGTAGCAGCGACTATCTCACCGAGCGTCAGCTAAAGCGGATGCGGGCACTCTACGCGGCGGAAGTCACGATGGTAGATACTTGGCTCGGACGCTTTATGGAGAAAGCCGAAGAGCTGGGACTGACGGGCAACACACTCTTCGTCGTACTCTCCGACCACGGCGTACTGCTCGGAGAGCACGGCATTACCGGCAAGCAGGCTTACGCGACGTACACGCAGCTTATAGACGTCCCCTTCTTTATCCGGCACCCGCAAGGTAAAGGCGCCGGGGAGACGAGTGACTACTACGCCTCGACCCACGACGTGGCGCCGACTATCCTTGGCTCACTGGGTGTCAAGCAGAAGCAGCCCATGCAGGGACAGGACCTGACCGCCATTTTGGATGGCAACGAACCCGAAGAACGGTCTCACTTCACCCTGGGATACGACGATCACGTCTGGACCCGGGACGACCGGTACGTCATGATCTCCCGAAACGACGGGGCAAATGCCAGGCTCTACGACATGCAGGAAGACCCGGATCAGAACAACAACATCGCCTCCGCCAACCCCGAAATCGTGAAACGGATGTTCGAGGAATATGTCCTGGAAGACGCCGGGGGTCCTCTACCCCAGTACTAATGCCGGGTAGCAAGCACCCTTCAAAGCTCCGAAACATTCTCGGAGTTCGGTCTTTCGAGGCTCGTACCCTGCTGCTCGCCCTATGCTCCCTGATACTGCTCTGGCCTCTTCGCGGCCTGGTGGAGGGGGCGCCGTTGGTCTTGTTTGTCAGTGCCCTGGTTTTGTTTGTCTTGCCGGGAGCGCTGCTGACGAATTGGTTTTTGGGGGAGCATATCTCGGGCGGCGTGCTGCTGCCGGTAGCGTTCGTGGTCAGCGCCAGCCTCTACGGGCTTTTGGGCGTTCCCGTGCTCATGCTGGGCCTGAGCATCGGAGTTTATCTGTGGGCTTCCGGTTTCGTATTGGCTCTCTTTCTCGTTATAGCGGCGTTCAGGGCAGTGTACAAAAGACCTTCGGAAGATAGAAGGGACGAAGCCAATCGCAGTCTTGTTAGCGTAATGCTTTGGGGCTTGTTCTTCATTCTGTCTGCCGTGTTGGCCTTTGCGTCGAGGCTGAGAATGCCGCAGATCTACGAGGACATATGGGTCTATATAGCGTGGGTGCGGGAGTTTGCGAGCGCGGACGAGCTCGCGCGGTACGAGCCGTATTTTGGAAACGAGATCGAAGGTCTCTCCCGGGCGAAGATCAACGGCTGGCTTCTGGAGCAGGCAGTCCTCTCGCGGGTCTCCGGCCTGGACCCCGTCGAGATGGTACTGGACTACCTTACCCCGGCGCTCGTGATCCTGGCGCTGCTGTCGTTCTACGCGCTGGCACGGGTTCTGCTAAAAAATGAGTCTGCGGCCCTTTTTGTAGGATGTCTATATGCCCTTTTCTTCTGGGCCTACCTGAGCTTCGGGGTTCATACTTTTGGTGGAGAGTTCATCGGGCGCGCGGCGGAGGATAAGTTGGTCGCCCGGTTTGCCTTTTTGCCTGTAGCCCTGATCTTTGCCGTTCTCTTTCTCGAACACCGCAAGCTACGTTATCTTGGTTTCTTCGCCCTCGTCGTCTGGGCGGTGGTCGTGGTCCACCCTATAGGGTTGGCGTTTATTGGCCTCTCTGTAGCCAGCTTCTGTCTCATCTATCTCGTCGCCAACTTTCGCGGGCGTAGAGCCTGGACGGGCACGATAGCCTTGGGGGCGGTTCTCGCCAGCGTTGTCGTTCCGCCCGCTGTTTTACTGTTGGTAGGCGGTTCACAGGCTACCGCGTTGTATTCGGCCGACATAAACTCCGGAGACCCGGATGTGCTCGCCAACATGGTGTTTGTCCGGGAGGAGTGGCGACACATATACGAGCTGGAGAACGGCTACTTCATAATGCACCCATACCTGATCCTGAACCCGGCTATCCTCATCGCCTACCTCGTGGGGATTCCGTTCCTGATACCGCGTCTGAAGAGCAGCGTCGCCGCCCAGATGTTGTTCGGCATAATGGTGGTCACGGCTGTGCTGGTCTACGTTCCTCCCGTAGCCACGTTCTTTGGCAACGAGGTGATCATCCCCTCCCAAATATGGCGCGTGGCGTGGCCCATACCCCTGGCCGCCCTTATGACCCTAGGCTGGCTCGTCTGGAAGGCGACGGTTTCCCTGGCGAACCGGCTGAACGAGCTTGGTATGCCGGAACGCCGGGTGAAGTATCTGCCCGTAGTGCTGATTGCGCTGCTTATGGTAGCCGCCTCGCCACTGGCCGTCGCTGGCGCGAAGACGGTGTACAACGCCAGCACCCCGTCTTCTGAGGTGCCCTACCCCGGCGACCCTATCTTCGCCTGGATCGGAAACAACATAAGAGAGCCCAGCGTGGTGTTCGCCCCGGACGCGGAGAATACCGCGATTCCGGCCTACTCGTCGTCGGCCGACGTGGTCAGCCTTCGGGGAGGAGCGATCCTGAACAACCTCGAAGCCCTGGAACGGCGCGCCGGAGAGAAAATAAAGGTCCCCCAGCGCGCCTTGGATGTGCAGAAGTTCTACGCGAGTCCTACTCTGGAAGAAGGCCTCCGTATACTCCGCCGCTACGACACAGATTACGTGATGGTCTACGGGAATTCCGGCTACGAAGCCCAACTACAGCAACTACCCGAGTTCGAGGTTATCGAGACTCCGAGCAAGCGCTACAGTCTGTTTGCGGTGGACCTGTAGAACTTCAGAAGAAGATCGCACCCTACCGGGATTCGGTGCTTTGGTCCGTGAACCATGATACCGTGCGTTGCAGCCCCTCTTCCAGTCCGACATCGGCGTGCCAGCCTAGCATTCGGTCGGCCTTTGAGGTGTCAGAGTAGTTGCGCTGTACGTCCCCCTGCCGGGACTCTGTCTCGCGGACCTCTACGTCTTTTATGCTGGCGGTGGCGAGTACGGGGATCAGCATGTCTATGAGCTCCTGTACGGAGGTCTCGGCGTTGGTGGCGATCTGGAATACCTCCCCGCCCACGCCGTCCACGGTGGCCGCGAGCCGGACGGCCCGGATCAGGTCCTCTATATAGATGAAGTCTCGCGTCTGGGTGCCATTGCCGTAGATCTCCAGTACTTCACCACCCATCGCCCGCTTCGTAAACTTCGCAACCGCGCTGCTTTTGTGTGTGGAGCCCGGACCGTAGACGTTGCCGAAACGCAGGGCGACGGTCTCTACGCCGAAGGTGCGGAAGTAGGCGGAACAGTACCCTTCTCCGGCGAGCTTGCTGGTCCCGTACGGCGAGACCGGGTGTGGCGGTACCTCTTCATGGATCGGTGGGTCCACTTCTCCTACCGTGGCGCCGCTGGAGGCGAAAACGAATCGACTCGTCCCATGTTGGCGGGCGGCCTCCAGATAGTTGAAAGTCCCGATCACGTTGGTCAAGCAGTCGGCGCGCGGGTCCGCCACCGAAGGCGCAACCCCCGTGTTGGCCGCGAAGTGGACGATAACATCCGCACCCTCCACCGCCCGCATTGCCAACTCTTCATCCAGTATGTCTCCCTCGACGAGTTCGACGGTGGATGAACCACTGTTCGAGGACAGAGGTGTGAGCTTTGAGGGCGCCGTTTCGGTGAAACTGCCGGCGGCGGACAAGTCATCACGATCTCCTACGGAGAGGTTGTCCACTACCCGTATGACGTGGCCTTCTTCCCGCATTAAGGTCCGGACCAAGGCCGTCCCCAGAAATCCACAACCGCCGGTTATCAGCCAATTCATAAGCACACCTTCAATGAGATCCCAATACCAATATCCATCTTGCGGATAATACTCTCTAGTCCAAATGTTTTCCTGATTCGTGTCCGGGCACCAAGTACGAACTATTCTCAGCGCCAGAAAGCGCCGCCTCTATTGCCCCCGAATTGAGTCGATCTCTGTGTTTTAATCTCGTTCAAGTCTTCGAGACCCGAGACACTTTATGCACGGGATGGTGATAAGAATTGGGCGAGGGGCCGGGAATATTTCAGGAGATACTGTGGATCCTACTGCCAGCGTCAGTGTTTGCGCTGGTTTTGGGCCTTGGTGTCTTCGCCGGTGTGTACTTCGCCGTCAAGTTTGCGCTGGAGCGTTGGACGGCGACATACAAGGCTCCCCCGACTAAAGACGTTCTCGAAGTGGTCCGGGAGCGCTATGCTCGGGGTGAGATCTCCCGTAAAGAGTACGAGCAGTTGCGCGAAGACCTCGGAAGCGTGCTTTGATCCGGCTGCTCTTCCTATAAGGCAAGTCTTATAAGGTACGAAAAAGGCGTGGCGGGGAATTTCCCCGCCACGCCTGGTTTCTACAAAGCCTCTGGCTTTAGTAGTAAGAGCCGAGCACCTGTACGTCGACGTAGTCGACGCCACTGAGACCAATAGCCTGGGCGGAACCCTGCGAGAGGTCGAGACCCCTGCCGGCCACATAAGGACCCCGGTCGTTCACCCGGACGGTGATGCACTCCGCGTAGCAGACCTCAAGCTGGGTACCGAACGGCAGATAAGGATGGGCGGCGGTGTAGTCCCACTTATTGAAGACCTCACCATTGGCGGTCAGGTTGCCTTCAAGTCCGGGACCGTACCAACTCGTCAGCACCGGCTCGGCGCTGGCATCCTTCTCGGTAGCCGCCAACGCAAATGCCATCACGCCAGCCAACATAAACACTTTCAACAAACTCTTCATTTACCCCTCCAGATAAACGATTTGCACAACAGGGCAAGAGGCTACTATGACGAAAAGGTGTGTCAACGCGTAGCAAAGTGCTTGCAAGTGAATGAATTCACATCTAAAACGTCGTATGGAACTCGGTAAAATTGGGCTCTGAAATTCACCATTTCGCCACAAGTCTTATACTTTTGGGGATCTGACGTACCATAAAGTGTGTCTGGCTCAGCTAACATGCAGTATATATTGTGGCTTAATTGCCTCGAAATAATTTCGCAATATTTTCGTAACATCGAGAGGAGTAATAGTGGATCACGGATTTTCGCGGTACCTGAGGATACGGGGAGCATCCGGGACGGGGTGGTCGCCGGACGGTCGGCGGGTGTTGTTCCTGACGGATATTACAGGAGTGTCGCAGGTGTGGGAGGTTCCGGTTATGGGGGGCTGGCCGGAGCAGTTGACCTTCTATGAGGAGCGGGTGGCGGGCGCCAGCTATTCGCCGGTAGAAGACAAGGTCCTTTTCAGCATAGACGCCGGTGGAAATGAGAAGATGCAGCTATATCTCTTGGGCGGTGGTGAGGAGAGGAACCTGACCGGTGATCCCGAGGCTATCCACTACTCCGGTGGTTTCGCACCCGATGGGAAGCGGATAGCGTATGCGGCGACCCGCCGCAATGGAACAGACTTCGACGTGTACGTGCAGAGCCTCGGTGGAGAGCCGGCGTTAGTCTGGGGGGTCGAAGGTTACCATAGCGTCGTTGGTTGGGGGCCGGACGGTTCGTACTTGATCGTCTCGCGACACCACTCCAACCTCAATAACGATCTCTACAAGCTGGACCTGGGGAACAGAGAGGCCGAGCTACTAACCCCGCACGACGGCAACGCCCGATTCTCCAGTGCCAACGCAACCCCCGACGGAGAGAGCCTCTATCTTGCTACAGACCGGGACGGAGACTTTATGCGGCTGGCGCGGCTGGATCTCTCTACCCTCGAACTAGAGTATCTGACCCCGGACGACTGGGACGTAGAGAGCGTAGAGTTTTCCAGGGATGGACGTTATCTTGCGGCTGCCCGCAACGTCGAAGGTTACTCGGACTTCATGCTCTTCAATGGCCGCGGTAGAAGAATGCCCACGCCAGAGATGCCGCCCGGGATACTGGGCGGATTCGAGTTCTCGCCGGACTCCCGGCGGCTCGCCTTCACCCTGACCTCCCAAAATCGCAACCCGGACGTGTGGGTGTTGGACCTTCCAGACAGTGAACCGCGGCGGCTGACCCACTCCTCGACAGCCGGGATACCCCGGAGCACCTTCCGGCGCCCGGAGGTTGTCCGATACCCGAGCTTCGACGGGCGTGAGATACCCGCACTCTTCTATGAGCCGCACGAGGAAAACGCTCCGGTCATCATAAACGTTCACGGCGGCCCTGAAAGCCAGTCGCGCCCGCTCTTCGCCCCCGTGACACAGTATTTCCTAAGTCGGGGTTACGCCCTCTTCGCGCCCAACGTGCGCGGCTCCACCGGCTACGGCAAAGCGTACACTCACCTGGACGACGTGCGATTGCGCCCCGACTCCGTAAAAGACCTCGCACACGCTGCATACTGGCTCCGGGAAAAGGGACACGAGAGGATCGCGGTCATGGGAGGTTCCTACGGTGGTTTCATGGTGCTTGCTGCGCTGACAGAGTACCCGGACTTGTAGACCGCCGGGGTGGACATCGTCGGCATCGCCAACCTGGTCACGTTTCTCGAAAACACCGGCAGCTATCGTCGAGGACTGCGCGAGCCGGAATACGGTTCGCTAGAGAAAGATCGGGAATTCCTAGAGTCTATAAGTCCCATCCACAAGGCGGAGCAGATAACGGCGCCGCTCATGGTGATCCACGGCAAGAACGACCCACGGGTGCCGGTCGGTGAGGCCGAGCAAATCGTGGAGCGGGTGAAATCCAACGGGGGCGCGGTCGAGTATCTGCTCTACGAAGATGAGGGCCACGGCCTCGCCAAGCTCAAAAATCGCCTCGACGCCTACCCCAAGATCGCCGCCTTTCTGGACGAATATCTAGGCGGAGGTTAACCTAGATTTAGCGAGAAGTTTACGGTCTTGTTACAAAGCGGTTAAGGTTTACTGTTATACCTCTTCTCTAGATGTAGAAGCGTTTTGGAGGAGGCAAGCACCTTGAGCATTCAGGGCAACTGGGACCGGCGTATGAGCCGCAAGAAGTTCCTTACGGCCGGAGGATTGGGCGCGGCGGCGCTGGCGCTCGGTTCTACAGAGGCTTTGGGCAAGCCGGGTCGAGGCAACGGCGGCGGTTCGGCGGGTTTTGGGCCTTTGAAAGAAGACAAGGCCGGGATTCTGGACTTGCCGAAAGGTTTTCAGTACCGGATCGTTTCGGAGCAGGGTACGAATCTCTCCAGTGGCAGACCGGTTCCGGGCGACCATGACGGCATGGCGGCCTTTCAGGGACCTGGGAATACCACCATTCTAGTAAGGAACCACGAGCTATCTCCAGGAGATCTGGCGGGCGACGACGCCCCGGTAGTGGGGGAGAACCCTTACGATCCCACGCAGCCGGGCGGCACCACCGGCATCGTTATCGGACCGAATCGCAAGGAGGTTAGAGACTACGTAACCTCTTCTGGTACGAACCGCAACTGCTCCGGCGGGCCGACGCCTTGGGGAACCTGGATCACCTGCGAGGAGACCCGCATCCCCGGAGCCTCTGGACAAACGGCCCACGGCTACTGTTTCGAGGTGCTCCCCGACGGCAGCCAGACCCTCTCCGACAAACCGATAACGGACATGGGCTACTTCTCCCACGAGGCCATCGGGGTTGACCCGCGCACCGGCATCGCCTACCTCACCGAGGACGACTTCCGCGGCAACATCCCTGACGACCCGAACGAGGAACTCGAAGGTCCCAGCCGTTCGAGCTTCCTCTATCGCTTTATCCCCAACGCCCGGAACCTCGGTCCCGGTGCGTACCTTAAAGGCGGTAAGCTGCAGGCGCTCTCCATAGAAGAGCGGCCCAACTACAACGCTGACCTAGCCCGTCAGGGCCAGAGCTTCGGCGTCGTCTGGCGCGACGTTCGGCCCGCATTCGCCGCCGAAGACGCACTCGCCAAGGATTGCGCCCGCTTCAACCGGTTGGAGGGCGCGGACTTCTCCGGCGGGGCATTCTGGTTCGACGATACCGCCGGTGGTGAGGAGCGGCTCGGCCAGATCTGGCGCTACGTCCCGGCCACCGAGACGCTGGAACTCTTCTTCGAGGGACAAAACTCCAACAATATGGAGAGCCCGGACAACCTCGTGGTCGCCCCGTTTGGTGACGTGTGGTTCTGCGAGGACGGGAGCGGCACCGATCGCATCATGGGCATCACCCCCGAGGGAGAGGTCTACGAGTTCGCCAAGAACCGGCTCAACGACTCCGAACTCGCGGGCTGTACCTTCGCCCCCGACGGCAAGACCTTCTTCGTCAACATCCAAAACCCCGGCCTCACGTTCGTCATCTGGGGCCCGTTCGGACGGGTAAACCGCGGCCGCCAGCGCCAGATGGCCTTCTCCGCTCCGCCGGCCGGCCTCGGTCCCAACGTCTCCGGCGAACTCGCCGAGGCTGCCGAGAAGAACGGCCTCAGTCCGCTAGAGGCTGCCGGCTACGAACGCCTCGGCGTTTCCCTGGCCTAGCCCGCAACGAGTCTACTTATCTGGCGTGGCGGGGTTTGATCTTCCCGCCGCGCTGGCGTTTCAGAGGTCTATTGGGGAGATGAACTCCAGCAAGACAACATTCTTGCCCGGATCTGGTAGTGCTCGGTGCGTGGTTTCAGGGCTGCTAGAGAAAAGTAGCGAGAGGGGAGGCACTGCGGTTGACATACCTTCTTGGGAAGGCTTTACTTTCTCACCCAGGAGAACTATCCCGCGGGTAAGCGAACCGAACCTGTTTACGGGTAGTTTGGTTTTCCTAAATAGTCCAGCCACCGGCGGCATTCACTGAGGAAGTGACACGAGATAGAAAGTAACGGACACCAGAGAAGTTTTCCGGACACCGGTCCCCCGGCTACCGGGGACCGAGACTCGCACCCGAGACCCGCCGAAAGAAGCCGCCGATCGCGTAGCAGAAGCCGAAGAGGCTCCAGAAACGGCAACTGGCCTCCGGGTGGGAAACGGCTGCTCCTCACCCTGGCACTAATCCTGATCCTATTAATAGCTGTGATAGTTCTGTTTCTAATAGGACGCTCTACGCAGGAGCCGGTGGTAAACACGATAGCTTCGCCGGAGATTGCAAACTCGGGGAAATTGACGCCCCCCGACCCCCCGAACTCTTCAGTACCGGCCGAATCTGAGTCGCAAAACACCGAGTCTGCGGGTCCCGAAACGTCGGCGGACCTCTCCGGAAACCCGGACGCCTTGAAGAAGCGGATAGAGGAGATAGCGGTTTACTACGGTGGTGTTTACGGCGTGGAGATCTCCGACCCAGACTCGGGCGAGACCGTTTCTTTCGGCGATGACGAGACTTTCTTCGCGGCCAGCATCGGCAAGTTGCCTACCCTGTTGTCACTCTACAAGTCCGCGGCGCAGGGGGAAGTGAACCTGGACGAGGAGATCACCATGCAGGCCTCCGACGTGCAGGCCTACGGAACGGGCGTTCTGCATACTAACCCGGTCGGCTACACGCTCACCCTGCGCGAGTCCGCGTTCCACCTAATAAACGACAGCGACAATACCGCATGGATGATGCTTACCCGCTACCTCGGTGAGGATCGTATTCAGGCGGACCTGACGGAAATCGGGGCCTACGATACCGGTTACTGGATCCCAAACACCACCACCGCTGACGACGTACAACTGATGCTGGAGAAGATAGCCGACCCCTCATTTACCTCTCCGGAACTCTCCGAAGAGATGCTCTACGCGATGACCGACACTTTCTCCGAAGATCGTATTCCCGGCGGCCTCTCGCCAGATGTTCGGGTGGCGCATAAGATCGGTACCTACGGGACCAACTTCAGCGACGCCGGACTGGTCTTCGATGAGAATGGCGATTCCGAGCCGAGCTACTCTATAGTCGTGTTTACGGACGGTATGGGAGAGACAACGGCCCGGGCGGCGATACAGGAGATCTCCGCCGCCGCCCACGAAACGTTCGGCCCCTCCGCCTCCAACCAGTAGACGCCCGACCGTTGACAACCTGTCTCGTCCCCGGCTAGGCTCACCCGAAAGTTCTTATCGGAAAGGCGACGAAAAGATGGAACCCACTAAATTCTTACTGGACGAGAAGAGTCTGCCGGAGAGTTGGTACAACCTAGTACCGGATCTGCCCTTCAACCTTGAACCACCTCTGAACCCCGCCACCCGCGAGCCGGTCGGCCCCGAAGCGTTTGCGCCTATATTTCCGCAGGAGATCATCCGCCAAGAGGTAACGACCGAACCCAACGCCCGATCCCCGAAGAGGTGCGGGAGATCTACAGCCTCTGGCGTCCTACGCCGCTGTTCCGCGCCCGGCGCCTCGAAAAGTTCCTCGATACCCCGGCCCACATCTACTACAAGTACGAGGGCGTCTCGCCCGCCGGCAGCCACAAACCGAACACCGCCGTACCCCAAGCCTACTACAACCGCGAAGAAGGCGTTAGCCGCCTCACCACCGAGACCGGCGCTGGACAATGGGGGTCATCACTGTCCTTCGCCTGCCACCAGATGGACCTCGATTGCACCGTGTACATGGTCAAGGTCAGCTACGGCCAGAAACCCTACCGCCGCAATATGATGGAGACCTATGGCGCCCAGGTACACGCCAGCCCGACGGACCTCACACAGGCGGGCCGCAACATCCTGCAAAAATTCCCCGATTCTCCCGGCTCCCTGGGCATCGCCATTAGCGAGGCTGTCGAGGACGCCGTCTCCAGCGAGGACGCGAAATACTCGCTCGGCAGCGTACTCAACCATGTCCTCTTGCACCAGACCGTGATCGGGCAGGAAGCTCTGGAGCAAATGGAGCTCGCCGGAGAATACCCGGACGTCGTGGTCGGCTGCGCGGGCGGCGGCTCGAACTTCGGCGGCGTCGCTTTCCCGTTCCTGCGCGAGAACCTGAAAGGCGGCAAGACACGCGCCTCATAGCCGTCGAGCCTGCCTCCTGCCCGGCGCTCACGAAGGGACATTTCGTCTACGACTTCGGCGACACTGCGGGAATGACCCCGATAATGAAGATGTACACTTTGGGTCATTCGTTCGTGCCGCCGGGCATTCACGCCGGTGGGCTCCGCTACCACGGCGAGTCCCCGATAGTCTCCGCCCTCGTCCACGAGGGGTTGGTCGAGGCGCAGTCTTACCCGCAGAACCCGACCTTCGAGGCGGGCCTGACGTTCGCCCGGACCGAAGGCATCGTCCCAGCGCCGGAGGTGAACCACGCGATCCGGGCCACCATAGACCTCGTCCTCGAAGCTAAAGAAGCCGGGGAAGAGAAAGTCATCCTCTTCAACCTCTGCGGCCACGGCCATTTCGACTTCGCCGCCTACGAGCGCTACCTGCAGGGAGGCCTCGAAGATCTAGAGCATTCCGAGGAGGAAGTCGAGGAGGCTATCTCACAGATACCGGGCTAGGCTTTCACAGACTCGCCGAGCTCCTATGCTATACCTCTGGTGAGATCACTTCGAATTGGAGGTCGCATGCAGAGCAGTACTGCAACAGGATTAGCTGAGAAGTTGAACGTCGAGCCCCTGGGAGTTGGGGCCTGGGCGTGGGGCGCAACGCGGCTATGGGGCTACGGCAAGGAATACGATCGCAACGACGTGGGAGAAGCGTTCCGGTCCAGCATGGCCGCCGGGGTTGCGTTGTTCGATACTGCGGAGGTCTATGGTAACGGTGCTTCGGAGAACATCATCGGGGAGCTTCTCCGCGAGGGCGGATTCGATGGAATCCCGGTCATAGCTACCAAGTTCGCCCCGCTGCCGTACCGCATTGGTGCAAGGTCGCTGTTAGACGCACTCGATAAAAGTCTCGTTCGTTTGGGGGGCGCCACTGTAGACCTCTACCAAGTCCACTTTCCGAACCCACTCTTCAAGATAGAGAGCCTCATGGACGCACTCGCCGATGCGGTGAAGGACGGTAAGGTCCGGCACGTAGGCGTCAGCAACTACAGCGTGGAGCAGATGAAGCGGGCCCACGACCGGCTCGCATCCCACGGCGTAGAACTAGCCTCCAATCAGGTCGAATACAGCCTCTTCCAGCGCGCCCCGGAGACGAACGGCGTCTTAGAAGCCTGCCGCGATCTCGGAGTCACGCTCATTCCCTACAGCCCCATCGCCCAGGGCTTGCTCACCGGCAAATACACCCCCGGCTCCAAGCCTTCCGGCCTCGTGCGACGCTTCGGAAAGAGCTTCAGCGAGAGGAACCTAAAGAAAATAGAACCGGTAGTGAACATCCTGCGTAAGATCGGGGAGGCACACGACAAAGAACCTGCCCAGGTAGCCCTCAACTGGCTCGCCGTACGGCAGAACACGCTTCCGATCCCCGGCGCCAAAAACGAGCGCCAAGCTCGCCAGAACGCGGGAGCCCTCGGGTGGGACATGACCGACGAAGAGGCGGAGAACCTGGAACTGGCGACTCTGGGATGGAGGTAGAAAGAGCGAGTCAACCCGTCGGCTATTAAGCTAAACCGGCTTTCGGATATGGACCATTCGCTGTGATCAAGAAAGGTTCCGCTCTTGGCACAGCCAGGGTGAATGAAAAGAGAGGTATAGCCGACGATATACTCTCCTCTTCGCTCAGGACAGCCACGGAACAAGAACTCAGCAGCAACCGCACTCCCGGTGCTCAGGTGGCCGTGCGCCGGGACGGTAAGTTATTGTGGTCAGCTTGTTTCGGTCGTCTGAGACTCCCAGCTCGAGGCGGTGATGAAGACGAAGAGGTGGAAGATATTCAATACGTCCGCTATGGTGACCGCTTCGTCATAGCCTCGATCACCAAGCTCGTAGTTGCCTGCGTGGCTATGTTCCTCGTCGAGCGCGGAGATCTAAACCTCGATGACACGATCGACCAGTGGCTGCCGGAACTGCCCAACGCCGACCGGATTACACTCCGAATGCTCCTGAGCCACGGCAGCGGTCTTCGAGAATACTTCAATGACGACTTTGTTCGGAAACAATTCAAAGACGACCCATTTCGTACCTGGAGCCGACGAGAGATCATGGACGCCATAGTCCGTCTCGGACCCGAAGCTGAACCCGGAGAACGTTTCGCCTACAGAAACACCAACTATCTGGTCATGGGCGAGATTCTCGAGCTATCCACGCGCAAGAGCGTCGAGAGTCTGGTACAAGACTACATAAGCCGCCCTTTAGGTGTGGGCGCTTTCTCGTTCGCCGAAGATCCACCCGGAGCCGGACGCCTCGCCACTCCATATAACTGGCTACCCTTGCGGCGTCATAATCCTTACGATTCTCTGGAGTACACTGGAGGAAGTATGCCGAGCGACGCTTGGGGAGAGGTGTGGACTGACGGGGGAATAGCGGCTTCGGCTGAGGACCTGGCAGTGTTTACCGAAGCCTTGTTCAACGGATGCCTGCTGAGACCCCAGACTGTAGAGGAAATGTCCACACCACCCGGCTACAGTGAAACTTTCATAAACCGCGTACTCCAATCGGCGCTAACTAGAACGTCAAAAGGCGCTTACGGGCTCGGGGTAGCCATCGAGCAGCAAGGGAATTCTCGACATTCTCGACAGAGAAACTCCCGGCTATTGGGACACGACGGCATGTACCTCGGATGGAACTCCGCCACGACCTACGACACCCGCTCACGAGTAGCGGTAACGGTATTGACCAACCTCGCCGGTATGACCGTACCAGCCCAACGGCTGGAGAAAAAGCTCCGCGCCGCACTTGCCTGATCCACAAAACTCATGCTACATCTTCCCGGATAGAACGGTGGCGACCTGGATCACCGGGCTCAGGGTTGGGCTGAAGGGTGGAGAGTAGGCCAAGTCCAGGTTGACCAAATCCGAGACCGTCAGCTTGCCCCAGATGGCGGTGGCGCAGACGTCTATCAGCTTGTCCACGCCGGAGCCGACGCTTTCGGCCCCGAGAAGGCGGCCGCTGTCTTTGTCCACGATCAGCTTTAGAAATACCTTGTCTACACCGGGATAGTATCCGGCCCGGTCGCTGGACTCGATTCCAGCGCTCACAACCTCAAAGCCGGCGTCTTCGGCTTCTTTTTCGGAGAGGCCAGTCTTGCCGACGCCGAGATCGAAGACCTTGAAGATGCCGGTTCCCAAAACGCCCGGAAACTGTAGCGTCTCTTCCCCGGTGGCGGCGTTGGTACCCGCGACGCGGCCCATCTGGTTTGCCGTGTCACCGAGTGGGACCCAGGTGGGTTCGTTACTCGCCAGATTGGTCGTCTCCACGCAGTCTCCGGCGGCCCAGACCTCCGGCAGGTTAGTTTTCGTGTTCTCGTCCACCCGGATCGCACCGGTCGAACCTATCTCGACGCCCATCTTCTCTGCGAGATCTACACGGGGCTTTATACCGACTCCCAGTATTACAAGGTCCGACGCCAACTCTTCGTCCCCGAATTTCACGTTTTCTACGCGGTGGTCGCCGGTGAACTCTTCGACCTCGTTTCCGGCGTAGAGGTTTATGCCCTTCTCCGTCAGGTGGGCGCAGACTTGGTCGGCGACCTCTTTGCCGTAGGCTATGGCGACCTGATCCGCGGCCTCCACCATCGAGACTTCCATCCCTGAAGAACACAGGTTCTCGGCTAACTCCAGCCCGATGTACCCGCCACCGACGATGGTTGCCTTCTTCGGGGAGTGTTTCTGCATGTAGCTGAGTACCTCGTCCGCGTCGGATAGAAAGCGAAGCTCGAAAACCCCGTCCAGGTCCACGCCGGGAATCGGGGGCACGACGGCTTGCGCGCCGGTCGAGAGGATGAGCCGGTCGTAGTCGTCCTCGAACTGCTCGCCAGTCTTCAGGTTGCGAACCGTGAGCTTCTTATCCTCGTGGTCTATCTCTTCCACGCGGTGTCGGGTAAGCACCTCGATATCTTTCTCCGCGAAGTCTTCCGGGGTACGGGCGACGAGGTTGTCGCGGTCGTCCACCGTGCCGGAGAGGAAATACGGCAACCCGCACTCGCTGATAGAGATCTCCGGTTCCTCCTGGTAGAGCGTAATCTCCATATCCGGGTCTACCCTGCGGGCCCGAGAGGCGGCCTTTGTGCCCGCCGCAACGCCCCCTATTATTACTAGACGCACTACCAGAGACTCCCTTCTAATTGTTGTCTCGACTCTAACGTTTTCAATACTCTTTGTCTTACTGCCTGTGCTCCACGGAACAACGTTGGCTTACCCGGGTCCACCGTCCGACGATGTACGAAAAAACTCCGCCCCCGGAAAATATCCGAGAACGGAGCATCGTCCTGTATTGGAATGTAACTAGGAAGTAGCCGCCTGATAACGACGCTCAGCCTCGTCCCAGTTCACCACGTCCCACCAGGCGTTGATGTAGTCGGGACGGCGGTTCTGGTACTTTAGGTAGTAGGCGTGCTCCCAGACGTCCAGCCCGATCACCGGCAACTTGCCTTCCATGAGCGGCGAGTCCTGGTTTTGGGTCTTATCTATGGACACGGAACCACCCGGATCCACTATGAGCCAGCACCAGCCGGACCCAAACACAGAGCCCGGGGCGGCCTCGGCGGCAAACTTCTCCTTGAAATCGTCGAAGGAGCCGAAAGCGTCGTCTATAGCGTTCGCCAGATCACCCGTGGGATGTCCGCCGCCCTGTCCTTCGGGGCCCATTATCTTCCAGAACATAGAGTGATTGGAGTGGCCGCCACCGTTGTTGCGGACGGCACGCTGGATCTCTTGTGGAAGCTCGTCAATTTTAGCCAGCAACTCTTCGATGTTGCCGGGGTCTTCGTCCTGGTGGTCTTCCAGGGCGTTGTTGAGGTTGGTAACGTAGGTGTTGTGGTGCTTTTCGTGGTGAAGATGCATCGTCTCTTCGTCAATGGACGGCTCCAGGGCATCGTAGCCGTAGGGCAAGTCCGGTAGTTCGTAAGCCATTTCGTCTCCTTTTTAGCCTTCACTCCGCACTCTAACATACCCTGCGCAGAGAGGTTTTAACCTTTCCAAAGCCACTTACCCGATAATTTGCAGGACTAGCAGTACGTGAACTTGTAAGATGACAGTATGAATAACATCTCCGCCCAAAGTACGGGAGGTCTGGCGCCTTTTCTGGAACGTGCCCTGGAGGCTAGCTCCAACGGTATCGTCATTACGGACCCGGAAAAGCCGGATAACCCCATCATTTACGTCAATGCGGCGTTCGAGAGGATCACCGGCTACCCGCCCGAAGAAGTCCTGGGATACAACTGCCGCTTTCTGCAAGGGAAGGACACGTCGCAGCCGGAACTGGACGAGCTGCGAACGGCGATCCGTAAAAGACGAGACTGCCGGATAGTGCTGGAAAACTACCGTAAGGATGGCACGCTTTTCTGGAACGAGTTGTACGTTTCTCCGGTCTTCGATGCGGAAGGACGCTTGACGAATTTTGTCGGCGTACAGAACGACATTACCGAGCGCTACCGTTTCGAAGACGTTCTGCACGAGAGTGAGGAGCGGCTGCGGATGGCGATGCGCGCCGGGCGTATAGGTATGTGCGAGCGGAGCGCCGGGATGGATAGCCTCGTGTGCTCCGAAGGCTTCGCGGAGATCTTCGGTTTTCCTACCGGGCACCTGAACCCGACTTACGAGGAGTTGATCGAAAAGGTTCATCCCGACGACCGCGAATATTTGCAAAACGCCCAGAGAGCCGCGGCCTTAGAGGGGGAATCGCACGAGGCGGAATACCGGGTGGTCCATCCTGACGGCAGCGTGCGCTGGGTCGCGGAGCGCGGACGTATCTACCGGAATGCCCGGGGAGAGCTGGAACGTACCATCGGGATCATCCAGGACATTACGGAGCGCAAGCGGGCCGAGGAGGAGCGAAGCTCGTTGCTCGAACGCGAGCGGCAGGCGCGAGAATGGGCTGAGCGCGCGACCCGGCGAATGTTCGTCTTGGAAGAAGCCAGCTCGACCCTCTCGGCCTCGCTCGACTACGAGGCTACCCTGAAACGGGTCACTGAGGTCTTCGTACCCAACCTCGCCGACTGGTGTCTGGTGGACATGATAGACGAGGACGGCTCCGTGAGCCGGATGGCGCAGGCCCACGTAGACCCTGACAAAGAGCGACTCCTAGAGGAGATGGAGAACCAGTCCCGCTACGTCGTATGCGCGCCCGAGGTCTCAGAGGTGCTCGCCTCCGGCCGGCCGTTTCTGGGAACGAATACTGGGAAGGACTTACTAAGACAACTGCTGGTAACGGAAGTTTCGCCAGGCGCGTCGGAAACGGAGGATAGCCCGTTTATGCTGCCGGATTTGGAGGCGTATTCTTACGTAGTCGTGCCGCTCGTCGCGCGGGGACGGACGCTGGGCGCCGTCACCCTGGTCTCTTCCAACCCCGAGAAGCATTATGAGAAAGAGGACCTTTCGTTGGCCGAAGAACTTGCCAACCGGTGCGGCCTCGCTTTGGAGAGTGCCCGTCTCTACCGCGAGCAGAGTTACGTGGCCCGGACGTTGCAGAGAGGTCTGTTGCTCCAGGATCTACCGGAGATACCCGGGGTGGAGATCGGGCTGGAATACTTGTCTGTCGGCCAGGAGAGCGAGGTAGGCGGCGACTTCTACGACTTGATAGACACCCACTACGACGGCTGGCTTTGCCTATTGGGGGATGTCAGCGGGAAAGGTGCCCGGGCCGCCACGTCAACAGCCTTGATCCTGTACGCCCTCCGCGCCGTGGCCTTCCAGGGAGACAAACCCTCCATGATCCTCTCCGCGTTGAACGAAGCGATGCTGCGTCAAGAGTCGGACACTCAATTCTGCACCGCAATCTGCGCCCGTCTCGAACCTGAGGAGTGCGAGGGCGAAGCCGTCAAACTAACGCTCGCTCGCGGCGGACACCCACCACCACTGCTGCTGCGCGGTTCCGGGGCCGTAGAAGAGTTGGGCGAGCCGGGCCGCGCAATAGGAGTCTTCGAAGAGCTGGAGCTAGAAAACCTGACCATGCGTCTCGAACCTGGAGACACGCTAGTCCTCTACACCGACGGCGTAACGGAGGCCCGCTCCCTGAACGGAACCTTCTTCGGCGAAGACCGTTTGAGGAGCCTAGTGCAAGACTGTGCCGGACAGGACGCCGTAGCGGTAGCCGAAGGTATAAAAGACGCTGTTCTGGACCACCGGGACGGCAGCCCGGGCGACGACGTGGCGATCCTGGTGCTGAAAGTTTCAGGCTCTTAGCGGAGAAGCTCCATCGCAACAGCCCTTACCGGCGCCCCGTCCGAGTCGCCGAGCTTGATGGGAAATAAGCTCAGTATGGAGTCAGGGAAGTCCACAGCTCCGATGCCGGTGAGATTCTCGGCGATAATGCAGCCCGCTCCGCAGAGGAGTTTGTGGACCGGGTAGCCTTCCGGGTGTGGGCTTTCCAGCACGGTCTCGTCCACGCTCAGGGCGTCTATGGCGACGGTTTTGACGCCGCTGTCCAGTAAGAGTTGCGCCACGCGGCGGTCGAGGAACGGGTGATCGTAGTATTGGGGCGTCCCGTAGTGCCCGTCCCACCCAGTCCACACGACGGCGATGACGTCTTCGGAGAGCAGGTCTTCGTAGGGGTGCAGGTCCTCTACCGTGATGCGGCTGCGGGGTTCTTTGCCGCGCGCGTCCATCAGCACGGCTGGGCCTACGAATAGCTCCAGGTCCATTTCGTCTATGCTGGACCCGTCTTCTACGAAGTGGCAGGGGGAGTCTACGTGGGTGCCGGAGTGAGAGCCGAGGTGCAGGCTGAGGACGTTCATGCCGTCACGGAATATGGTGGCTGCGGGTTCGAAGCAGGGAACGGGGTCGCTGGGGAAGACTTGGGTGTTCTCGTCTATCCGGTGGGAGAGGTCTATTATGCTCCCGATCTTCACCTGCGGAAGCCGCTGGTTGGGGCGGGTGAGCGTTGGGCGAAGCGGTTGAGCAGGGCGCGGGCGAGCAGGTACAGGACGAAGGTCAGGGCGAAGCTCGGTAGGGTTGCGCCGAAGGATAGCGGGCTGACCTGGGTCCAGTAGAACGCCGCCCCGGCCCCGACGAGGTAGGCTATCCAGGCCGCAATGTTGTACCCGCCCGTGTACCAATACTCACCGCCGCTGCGTTTGAGTACCTCACTGGCGTCGTAGTTCCCGCGCTTCAGGATCCAGTAGTCGGCCAGCATAATGGCGAATACCGGAATGAAGAGCGTCCCGATCAGGAGCAGGAAGTTCTGGAACTGGTCCAGAATCCCCGTCCACAGAGCCCCTAAAACGGTGATGACGCCGATGGCGAGCGCCGGCTTCCAGAACGCATCCTGCGGCCAGATGTTCAAATAGCTCATCACGGCCCCGTAAACTGCCATCACATTCGTCGTCATGACCGAGAGGAAGATGACCAGCGCCGCCGGGATGCCGAACCCGAAGCCCGAGAGGAGCACCGTCGGGTCGAAGGTCTGTTGCAGACCGTTCAGGATGGAGAAGCCAGAGACCGTCGCCCCGAGACCCATCGCGACGAGGGTGGCTACGACGTAGCCGATCATGGTTCCGCCCATTCCCCCTGCCTGGCTCTTGGCGTGCCGGTTGAAGTCCGCTGCCAGGACGTACCAGGAGAAGGCCGTCGCCACCACGATGTCGAAGGCGATGGCCGACGTGATGCCGTTCCGTTTCTCGACCTGCATGGTCAGCAGGTTGCCTACACTGAACTCCGTAAAGAGCTTGTAGAAGACTACGGCGGCGAGGATCAGCATAGAGGTCGCCACCAGGAACTCCATCCGTTCGATCCCTACGTGTCCGCGGAGAACAATGAGCACCACGATGACCTCGCACAGGATCGTGAAGAGCGGCAGGTTGGAGTAGCCGAACGTGGCATCTATGGCGTAATTCATGCTCATGCCGGCCAGTAGCGCCTGCACCCAGCTCCAGCCAACCAGGATCACAAGGTTTACCGCCGCCGGCAGGTTGCTTCCACGAATGCCAAAAGCCCCCCGAGAAAGCACCATCGTCGGCAACCCGGTTCGCGTCCCCATGTTCCCGACCAATGCGAGCCCGACGGCCCCGACCACCGACCCAACCAGCACGATCCAAAGCGCCCTTAGGTACGGTAAGTCCGGCACCAGAAGCATCCCCGTAAGGATCGTAGTGACCACCACATTTGCCCCGAGCCACATCGTGATGGCATTACCGAACCCCATAGTGCGGTTGCCTTGGGGAGACTCGTCTATGGTGTCGTTGCCGAACTTCGAGATGATCCTCTGCCACATGGCTTCCCCTATAGCGGTCGTGTAGGTCCGGCTTTATACAGCTACTGTAACCCTGCGTCAATACTGTAAGCCAGATGAAAGTATGCTGATATGGCCGACGGTACAAAGTTACGTCGGGAGACTGTAGGTATTGATGTATCTCGGGATAGTTTGCCCGGGTTTCGTGTTGGAGAAGGGACCGTGTAACGTCGGGCCCCGGACAATAGTATGATGGATGCGGACAAAGATAGGAGGCTTTGGGATGAGTATGTTTCCGACGAAAATTCTGCTGGCGACGGATGGCTCTCCGGAGGCCGTTCTGGCGACTCGGGCGGCGATCGAGATGGCGGGCAGGACAGGTTCTGAATTGGGTGTAGTTCACGTGGAGGAGGTGCCGGTGCTGGCGCACTCCTACACCGGGCGGGAGGCTGAGGAAGGGGAGGCGACCCGCGCCCGGCGGTGGTTGGAAGAGCAAGTCGAGAAGATCGAGGAGGCCGGCGGAAACGTGGCGGAGTCTCAGCTACGCCTCGGGCGCCCGGCGCACCAGATCGTACGCCTCAGCGAGGAGATGGAGGCTGGGCTCGTGGTGATCGGAAACCAGGGCCTGAGCGCCTTCCGGCGGTTCCTTATGGGTAGCGTCTCGGAGATGGTCATGCACTATGCACAGTGTCCCGTCTACGTGGTGCGTGGGGGCGCGGGAGAAGAGCGCCTACCGCAACGGGTCCTGCTCGCGACCGACGGC
The DNA here is from genome assembly GCA_965214475.1 of Rubrobacteraceae bacterium. GTDB lineage: Bacteria > Actinomycetota > Rubrobacteria > Rubrobacterales > Rubrobacteraceae > SIRX01. The sequence continues at coordinate 2,981,023 of OZ243953.1, forward strand.
TCTACACGTTCGGAGGCCGCAGCCGGGGTGGCTGCCGAGTTCGCAGAGAAACTAGGCTCCGAGCTTTACCTGGTTCACGTGGAGGTGGTGCCGAGTGTGTTCGCGATGCCGGACGTCAAAACCGAAGACATCGATTACGATGATTCGTTGCCCGAAAATATCGAGCGGGAGGGCCGTAAGAGGCTCGAAAACCAGACCCGTCAGGTAGAGGAGGCCGGAGGCAAGGTGTCGAAGTCCTATCTGCGCGCCGGGGACCCCACCCGGGAGATCGTCAACCTGGCAGACGATCTAGATGCGGGCGCTATCATAGTTGGGAGCCGGAGCTTCGGAGCGTTGGAGCGTGCCCTGCTGGGCAGCGTCCCAGAAGGTGTCGTCCGCCACGCCCACTGCCCGGTAATGGTCGTGCGGGAGAACGGCTCCGACTGACCCGAGAAAGCGAGCCAGCCAGAGCTTGCGAGCTTTTCTATCCCAAGCTCGTCATAACGTGCTTTATGCGGGTGTAGTCTTCGAGGCCGTACATGGAGAGGTCCTTGCCGTGTCCGGAGTGCTTGAAACCGCCGTGGGGCATCTCGGCGACGAGCGGGATGTGGGTGTTGATCCAGACGCACCCGAAGTCCAGTCGCCGGCTGACCCGCATCGCCCGGCCGTGGTCCTGGGTGAAGACGCTCGAAGCGAGCCCGTACTTCACGCCGTTGGCCCACCGGACTGCCTCGTCTTCCTCGGAGAACTGCTGAACGGTGATGACGGGACCGAAGATCTCGTTCTGAGATGCTTCGTCACCCTGCTGCAACCCAGAGACTACTGTAGGGGAATAGAAGAAACCTCCATTGCCGACCGGCTCACCGCCGGTTACGATCTCTGTGTGGCCGGGAAGGCGCTCCACCATGCCGGAGACGTGCTCTAGCTGATTCTTGTTGTTGAGGGGCCCGTAGAGGACCTCTTCGTCATCGGGAGCGCCGGTCTTGGTGTTCTTTGCCTGTTCTGTGAGGGCGGCGACGAAGTCATCGTAGGCGCCAGGGGCGGCGAGCACGCGGGTGGCGGCGGTGCAGTCTTGGCCGGCGTTGAAGTAGCCGGCCCCGGCGATCTCCTCGGCCGCAGCTTCCAGGTCCGCGTCGTCGAAGACGATGACCGGGGCCTTGCCGCCTAACTCCAGGTGCGTCCGCTTGAGGTCTTTCGCTGCGGCTTCTGCCACCTGCATGCCAGCCCGAACGGAGCCGGTGATGGAGACCATATGCGGTGTCGGGTGCGCGACGAGGGCGCTTCCGGTTTCGCGATCGCCGCAGACTACGTTGAAGACGCCTTCGGGCAGGAACTCTGCGGCTAATTCGGCCAGCATGACGGTGGTGATGGGCGTGGTGTCGGAGGGTTTTATGACGACGGTGTTACCGGCGGCGATTGCCGGCGCGAACTTCCAGACGGCCATCATCATCGGGTAGTTCCAGGGCGTTACCTGGGCGCAGACGCCGACCGGCTCGCGGCGGATAAACGAGGTGTAGCCTTCCAGGTATTCTCCGGCGGACTTGCCTTCCAGGCAGCGGGCCGCGCCGGCGAAAAAGCGGATCTGGTCGGCGGCGGCCGGTATCTCCTCTTCCATCGTGAGTCCGATAGGCTTGCCGGTGTTCTCCGACTCGGCTCGTACGATCTCCTCGCCACGTTCCTCGATGACGTCGGCGATCCGGAGCAGGGCAAGCTGACGCTCGGACGGCGTCGTGTCCCGCCAGGACTCGAACGCTTTCTCAGCCACCTCGAAGGCCCTATCTACGTCTTCTGCGCCAGAGAGTGGCGCCTGGGCGAAAGTCTCTCCGGTTGACGGGTTGACGAGGTCGTAGGTGCGGCCATCAGCGGGCTCTACATGCTCCCCTCCGATGAAGTTCTGTATCTTGCGGGTCTTCGTGTCCATGAAACTCTCCTTTCTCTAGTTCTGCTAAGTGGCGCTTGTTGTCTGGGTCCGCTCTTTCAGGTCTGCGAGTACCTCACGGGCGCAGTTCCTGCCGGGCGCGCCGTAGACCGCCCCGCCGGGCCAGGCGCCAGAGCCACAGAGGTAGAGGTTCTCTACGGGCGTGCGATAGTCAGCGTAGCCAGCAACCGGACGGTTGCCGAACATGCCTTTTGGCAGCATCTCACCATGAAAAATGTTGCCACCGGTAATGCCGATAGTTTCTTCGATGTCCGGTGGTCCCAGCACCTGCACGTGCTCGATGGCGTCCGGCAGGTTCGGCGCGTACTCGGCAAGGGTGTCGATGATGTTGTCTCCGATCTCTTTCCGCCGCTCTTCCCACGAGCCATGAGCCAGTTTATAGGGTGCGTACTGGCAGAACAGGCTCATGGTGTGCTTGCCGGGTGGCGCTAGCCCGTCTTCGGTCGCGCTCTGGATGTACCCTTCCATAAACGGTTTTTCGGACGGCTGGCCTCTCTCGCAGTCTTTCCAGGCTCTCTCCAGGTAGTCGATGGAAGGGTTGATCATTATGCCGCCCGTGTGCTGTGGTCCAACCTCTTTGCCGGGCATCGCGGCAAAGTCCGGCAAATCGCCAAGGCCCAGAAGTACCTTAACGACGGAACCTTTGACGCTCATCTTTTCCAGTACCTGTACCAGATCCGTCGGGAGATGCTCCGCCCCGACCATGTTTAGGTAGGTGCGGTGAGGGTCCGCGTTGGAGAGAATGACATCGGCCTCGAAGTAGCGTCCGTCTTGCGTGTAGACCCCGTACGCTACACCGTCACGGATCTCGGTTCCGGACACTTCCGCGCTTGTCCGGATCTCAGCCCCGTACTCTCTGGCGGAGGAGGCGAGGGCTTCGGCGATGGTCCCCATGCCGCCGCGGACGAATCCCCAGGCACCCTGATGGCCCTCTATGGAACCGAGTACGTGGTGGAACTTCACGTAGGCGGTGCCCGGGGTGCGGGGACCCGCGTTCGTGCCGATTACTCCTCCGGCGGAGAGGGGAGCTTTTATCTCCTCGGACTCGAAGTAGTCGTCGAGGATTTCGGCGATACTCTTTTCCGTCAGGGTGTGCCAGTCTTCCGTCCCTTGCGGTCTGTCGAAGGCGCGTTCTATCTCCGATTCGTTCGGCGCGGGACCATCCATTAGCGGCCGCATCCGGCAGATTATGCGATCCCACATCGCCCAGTAAGCGTCGTAAGCTATGACGTCTTTTTTAGAGAACTTGGAGATTTGCTCCTTTGTTTTTGCTTCGTCCAGATACAGCGTGAGGTGACGCCCATCCGGAAACGGGTTGAATAGCTGGGGATCGAAGGCCCGGACGTCGTAGCCGTGGCGGACCAGCTCTAACTCCCGGATCACCTCCGGCAACAACAGGTTGCAGACGTAGGAGCAAGTCGAGAGCTTGTAGCCCGGGAACGCTTCCTCGGTGACGGTCGCGCCCCCGATCACCTCGCGTCGCTCTAAAACCAGAACTCGCTTACCGGACCTTGCCAAGTAGCCGGCAGAGATGAGGCCATTGTGTCCTGACCCGACCACGATAGCATCGTAACGATTTCCGGTCGGCTCGCCGTTCTGGTTAGACCTACTCACCCAAACGCCTACACATAGTCACACCGGGCGAGCGCCGTGCCAAGTGTTTCTCTCGCGCCGTCCCACAGCGGCTTTCCGTGGGCGAGGATAGCCGTGGCGAAGTTTTCCTGTAACAGCTTCTCCGCCGAACGCCTCGCTTCTGCCGGGTCAGTGCAGAATGCTTTGCGGACCCCGACGCGGAGCTTGCGCGGCAGACATCCGAAAGCGTCCGCGGTGAACAGCAGTCCGTCCTCGTCGCGCAGAAGCGAGACATGACCGAGCGTGTGGCCCGGTGTGGAGATCACCCGAAATCCGGACACGAGATCCCCCTCGCTAACTACTTTCGCTACCGGAATGCTGGGCGGCTTCGCACTGCTCGCGAGGCGGCGCACAACCGGGTTGCTCGATGGATCGAACCCGCGCTGTCCAGAAATCACTTCCGCCTCGTGCTCGGTGGTCGAGACCTCCGCCCCCGGCGCCCACTCCAGAATGCCTTTCAACCCGCCAATGTGGTCGTCGTGTTGGTGTGTAAGGAAGATGCGTTTCAGATCTTCCGGCCCCGATCCGAGCGTGTCGAGGACGTTTTTGATGCGACCGACGCTGCTGCCAACGCCGGTATCAACCAGCGTCCAGCCATCCTCATCTTCTAGGAGCAGAACGTTGATCGCGTTTGAGAGAGGAATCGCATTCACCCGGTAGATGCCCGTTGCTATCTTCTCCGGCATAGCCATTACGATGGTTCCAGACCGCTACCAGGGGCACCGAGATCCCACAATTGGTCCTCAGCCCACGTCCCGGTTATTGCAACGTCAGCGTCCTGTTGGCGTTCTTTAGCGAAGCGTAGGGCGAGCATTTGGAGACGTATAGTGAGTGAAATCTGGCAGAGCAGCGGGTGTAAAGAAGCATGCTCCTCTAAGGATATTACAGTAACCCCCTCGGATTCGGCGGCTTGTCCGACAGCGGTAAGGAGACTGTCCGGACCTTCCGGCGGTCTCAAAAGCACGAGACAGTCTTCGCCTCCGAGGGGTACGGCTGAACCGTGTAGTAGGTATTCCGCATCGTAGCCTTCGGCCAGGACTCTCGACGCTTCGCGGATCTTGAGCGCTCCTTCGCGGGCTGTTACCGCAGATGGTCCAATACCAACCAGCATGAGAACCCTGGACGGTAGTGGGATCTCTTCAATGTCTGGGTCTCCGATAGCTTTCCGCGCCGCAGCGCCTATCTGGTCGAGCCCCTCAAAGACCGACGATGCGCCAAAGGATGCCGCAATCTTAGCGAGAATGAGCAGAGTGGTGGTGTAGCTAACCGTATAGGTTTCCGAGCTTTCTCTAGGCACGGTCTCTATCGCTTCCGGCCACTCACTATCCTGACGGGTTATCGAGATCAGGGTAGCCCCAACTTCTATGGCTCTGGCCCGTGCGCCCAAAGCGAATGCCGTTTCCGCTGTGTGGGAGATGACCACGACTCCGTCGTCGGGCCGAAGCGTCGGTGAGAAGTGCACAAAATCCATCGCAGATCTCGGGCGTGCGTCCAGACCGACTTCAGCAAACATCGCTGCGCCGAGCTCCGCAGCGTGTTGACTTGTACCGGTACCGATCAGCCAAATGCGCTGACAACTGGCCAGTCGCGAAGCATATTCGTCAAGTTCAATACCGGCTAGACGCTCGATCTCCTCGGGCTGAGCAAGAATTGCGCGCTCGGTAGCGCTACTTCCCATACGGATACCACCACTCCTTGCGCTCGACCTTCGGGTCTATGTGGATGTGTTTGGATTCCTGAAATGCCTCCAAACCTTCGCGTCCTAGCTCGCGGCCGAGGCCGCTGCCTTTCTGGCCGCCGAACGGGGCTGCGTCGTTGTCGGTGAGCGGGTCGTTGATCCAGACAGTTCCGGCCCGGATTTCCCGCATGCACTTGAGCATCTTCTCGAAGTCCCGCGTATACACGTTCGCCCCGAGCCCGAACGGGACGGCATTGGCCTGCTCTATAGCCTCATCCAGGCTGTTAACTTCGACTATCGGCACGACCGGCCCAAAGGTTTCTTCGCCCAAGATTTTCATAGAAGGCTCGACGCTGGTGAGAACGGTCGGCTTGTAGAAAAAGCCCCTCTCTCCCCAACGCTCGCCGCCGGTAACTAGCTTCGCGCCCTTATCTAACGCTTCGCCGACGTGGCGTTCGACCTTCTCGCGGCCCCCCGCGTTGATCATCGGACCGAGGTCCGTGGAGCGGTCCATCGGGTCGCCGAGGTTTAGGCTCTCGATGAAAGCCTTCGACGCTTCCACGAAGTCGTTGGCGATACCGCGCTCCACGTAGAATCGTTCGGAGGCGGTGCAGACCTGTCCGGCGTTCAGACACGCGGCCCAGACGGCGCCTTCGGCGGCTATCTCTACGTCCACGTCGTCGCAGATGATAAACGGGTCTTTGCCGCCAAGCTCCAGGTTCGCCCGGATCAGGCGTCCGGCGGCGACAGTCCCGACTTTCCGGCCCGTCTCCTGGCTGCCGGTAAACGCCACCATGTCCACGCCGGGATGCCGCACGAGCGCATCACCCACGTCCCCGGTCCCGTAGACGAGCTGTAGCAGACCTTCCGGCAAGCCCTCCATTAGCTCCGCCATGCGGCGGGTCGCCAGCGGGGTTTCCTCGGACGGTTTGAGGATCACGGCGTTACCGGCGGCCAGCGCCGGGGCCACTTTCCAGGCTGCGAGCAGGAGCGGGAAGTTCCAGGGCACGATGCAGGCGACGGTACCGATGGGTTCCTTTATAACGAGTGCGAGCTGTTGGGGTTCAATGGGGGCGGGCAGGTAGCCGATGGAGTCGCGGGCAATCTCGCCGTAGTAATCAAAGCAGGCCGCCGTCCACTCCACTTCATCGCTGTTCTCTATGTAGGGTTTGCCGCCCTCTAGCGTCAGGATCTCTGCCAGTTCCTCCTGATGATCCATGAGGCTGCGTGAGATCTCGTGAAAAATACCCGCCCGGTCCAGGCCTGCGAACCCGCGCCACTCCTCGAAAGCTTGTCGGGCTTTCTCCGCGATGGCATCCAGTTCCTCGTGAGACGTGGTTTCTATCTCCTCTATGCTCTCCCCGGTTGCCGGGTTAATGACCTGGAGCGTGTTGTTCTCGTTCAACTTTCCTCATCCCCCATAAAGAAGCGACTGCCAACGAAGATCAGGAGCATGGTTGCTACCAAGATCACGGTCGAGAGCGCGTTGATAACCGGGCTCACCCCGAACTTGATCATCGAATATATCTTCAACGGCAGCGTGCTCGACCCGACACCCGACACGAAGAAAGTAATAACGAAGTCGTCGAACGAGAGTGTAAACGCCAGCAACGCACCGGCCATAACACCGGGCAGTATCAGGGGCAGCGTCACCCGCAAGAATGTTTGTAGCGGGTTCGCCCCGAGATCTCTAGCCGCCTCTTCTATAGACTCGTCCATTCCCGAGAGCCGGGCTCGCACGACGATGGTCACAAACGAGATGTTGAACGCCACATGGGCGATGATGATGGTCGTAATACCTAGACCGAATCCTATCGCTACGAAGAACGCCAGCAGGCTCACGCCGACCACGATCTCCGGCATCACGGTTGCGGCGTAGATGGTCGAGTCGGCAAATCCCTGGCCCCGGAAGCGGTGGCGGGTGAGAGCCATCGCCGTGAGCGTCCCGATGATCGTGGCGATAATCGTTGAGGTTGCACCTACGATAAGAGAGTTGTAGAGGGCATCGAGCACTGATTGGTCTCGCCAGAGCACCGCGTACCACTCGGTCGAGAAGCCTTCCCAAACTCGGGTGCTGCGACTGGAGTTGAACGAAAAAACCATCAACACCAGGATCGGGGCGTAGAGAAACAGATAGATGAGGGCCGCCATCAACAACAACGCCCGGTCCGGTAGCTTGCCTAGGCCTTTCTGGAGAGGTCCCGCGCCGTTTTTCCCCATAACTAAACTCCTCCCACCTTATCCGTACCGACGCGCCGGACGTAGAACATGATCGCGCCAATGAGCATCACCGCGAGCATGATCGACAGGGCGCTACCAAAGGCCCAGTCGCGGGAGTTGAGGAACTGCTGCTGGATCAGGTTCCCCAGCAACACGGTCTGCGAGCCGCCGAGCAAATTGGGTATAACGAACTCGCCGGCTGACGGGATAAAGACCAGGATGCTACCCGCGATAACACCCGGCATGCTCAGGGGGAATGTGACCCGCCAGAAGGTGTGCCACCGGCTCGCCCCGAGGTCTTTGGCAGCCTCTTTGAGGCTGACATCGAACTTCTCCAGGGTGGCATAGAGTGGTAGGATCATGAACGGCAGATACGAGTAGACCATCCCCATCAACACCGCCTGAGGCGTGAAGATCAGGTTGATCGGCCCGTCCGTAATACCCAAGAATTGCAACGCGCGATTGGCGATACCGTTGCCGCTCAAGATAACCACCCACGCGTACGCCCGTATAAGCAGGCTGGTCCAGAACGGGACCATAACCAGTATCAAGAGGATCGTTTTCCACCGGCCGCCCCGCAGCGCGATAAAGTACGCCAGCGGATACCCGAGAGCCAGGCAAAACAGCGTGTTCAGCGTGGCGATGACGAGGGTGCGGAGCGTTATCTCCAGGTAAAGTGGGTCGAAGACCTTGAGGTAGTTACCGGGATTGAAACCGAGTGTCAGGCCGCCGTAGACACCGCTGGTCCCAAACGAGTAGGCCAGGATCAACAGTAGTGGCACGAGAAAGAAGATCCCGAGCCAGAACGCCGCCGGACCGAGCAAACCCGCAAGACCTAGCGACCAGCCTCCGCGCTTGTTCCCGTCCACCTTACGAGCTCTTTACTTCGGTGAAGATGCGCTCGTAGTCGCGGGTCGCCTCCCCAACATCTTCGATGACCTGCAGCCGGTCGAAGACCTCGTCCGGCGGGTTCCACTCGGGAATCTGTTTCAGCTCCTCGTCTATGAGCGGTAGCGCGGCGTCGTTCGGGGTGCCGTAATAAGTGTAGTTGGTGAGCTTTGCACCGGGCTGTTTCGCCAAGATGTAGTTTATGAATTCGTGGGCGAGGTCCGCGTTCTTTGCGCCGTTCGGGATGCACATGTTGTCGGTCCAGCGGGTCGCCGCAGGCGCGGGGATGGCGTATTCGAGATCCGGATTCTCTATGGCCGTCAGGATGCCTTCGCCGGAGAACACGTGTCCCATCACGATGTCGCCGTTGTCTACGAGGGGTGCGATCTCCGTTGAATCGAAATACCCGCGCAGGAGTGATTTCTGCTTTACCAGCTCCTGCTTGGCCTCTTCCAACTTGTCCGGGTCGGTGGAGTTCAGTGAATAGCCCTGGCGCATCAGTGCGGCCCCGAGCGTCTCGCGCACGTCGTTTATCATCGCCATCTGGCCTGAGTATTGCTCGTCGAACATCGGGTCCCAATTTTCTACGGTGATGCCGAGCTCTTTTTTGTTGTAGAGGATGCCGGTCGTTCCCCACTGGTAGGGCACGCTGTACTTGTTGTCCGGGTCGTAGGATAGGCCCTTGAAGTTCGGCCCGATGTTGTCGAAGTTCGGGAGTTTGGAGAAGTCCAGTTCCTGGATCACATCGCTCTTCGACATGATGCCGACCATGTAATCCGACGGCACGATAACGTCGTAGCCCGTACCCCCAGCTTGCAGCTTCGCCAGCAACTCCTCATTGGAGCCGTAGAAGTCCTGCGTTACCTCAGCCCCCGTTTTCTCCTCGAAGTTCGGAAGCGTGCTGTCGGCCACGTAGTCGGACCAGTTGTAGAGGTTTAGCTTGTTGCCTCCACCACCGTTGCCGCCGTCCCCGCCGTCCCCGCCGTTACCGCCACCGTTGCCACCGTCCCCGCCGTTACCGCCACCCTGCGAGCTCGTGTTCGGCTGGCAAGAGAGCACCGAGAGCGTCGAGCCTGCAACGGCCCCCGCGCCCATGACCTTGAGGAACCTCCGCCTCGAAATCCTTGATCTACCCATCTCTATTCCCCTAGCACTAGACAGTTCCGGGCATCCCAGGCCACGGAAACTTCTTCTCCTACTTCAAAACCGCTCGCGTCGTAGACGTTCTGCTGGTAGAGCACCAGCTTTTCTCCGCCGGGCAACTCTGTTATGTACTGCGTACTGATACCCATGTAGACCACCTGCCGTACCTCGGCGGTACAGACGTTGTCACCTGTATCCCCGAACCGCACTTTTTCGGGCCTCACAGCGGCATGAACCTCGGAGCCGGGCTCGGGGTTCACCTCTTCCTGGGCCACGACTTCTATCTTCATGCCATCCGGGGTGACGAGCGTTGCCTTCTCGTCGTTTATGGATTCGACCGTGCCGGAGAAGAGGTTAGTCTCGCCGATGAAATTCGCGACAAACCGGTTGCGCGGTCTCTCGTAGAGGGTGGCGGGGTCTGCGACCTGTTGGACTATGCCGTCTTTCATCACCGCGATCCGGTCGCTCATAGTGAGCGCCTCCTCCTGATCGTGGGTGACGTAGATAAACGTGATCCCGACCTCGTGCTGCAAGCTCTTGAGCTCCAACTGCATCTCTTTACGGAGTTTGAGGTCCAGGGCGCCTAGTGGCTCATCTAGGAGTAACACCTTCGGACGATTGACGAGCGCCCTCGCGAGCGCGACCCGCTGCTGCTGGCCGCCGGAGAGCATCCTCGGTTTTCGCTTTTCGAAGCCTTCGAGCTGCACCATCTCGCAAGCCTCCGTGACCCGCTGCTGCAGCTCATCGCCTTTTACCCCGCTCCTGCGGAGTCCGAAGGCTACGTTATCGAAGACGTTGAGGTGGGGAAAGATAGCGTAGGACTGGAACACGGTGTTGACCGGGCGCCGGTAGGGTGGAATGTCTTGAACCGGCTCCCCGGCTACGGAAATGTTTCCCTCCGTAGTCTTCTCGAAGCCGGCGATCATCCGCAGCGTCGTCGTCTTGCCGCACCCGCTCGGACCGAGCAATGAAAAGAACTCCCCCTCGTAGATGTCCAGGTTGAGATTCTCCACCGCCGCAAAATCTCCGAACCTTTTGGTTACGCCCGAGAACTCGACGGCTATGCTCTGACCGCTTTCTTTTGTTTCCGGCGGTCGCTCCTGAACCCGTTTGTCTTCCAATTCCTGTCCTCCAGTGCTCGTAATTCTGCTCTCACCCCTCCGCTGTTGCAAGAGATGTAGTTCCGACTCCGAGATCGCCTGCTACCGACCGGGCAGCTTTGAGCCCGCCCTTGACGGCGCTGTTCATAAAGCTCGGAGCCGCGGAGATTGCTTCGGCTCCCGCGAGGTAGACGTTGCCGAAGGAGCCGCCCATAGCCTCTCCGAAGCTCTCCAGATCACCGGGAGCCACGATCATGTAGCTACCCCGCGTCCAGTAATCGTGTGCCCAGACTTTCTCGACCACCGCTCGTGGTTCCGGCACGGCGTAGAATCTCTTGAGCAATTCTACGGCCCGCCGCTTGCGCTCATCATCCGCCAGCCCCAACTCCGCCAGCAGCGGACGTCCCCCAGCGAACGATACTATACCGCGCGAGCCTCCAGAGCCCTCCGGGTCCTGGGCGGCGCAGAGATAGCCGAGCGGCGTATCGGTGAGGGTGAAATTCGAAGAGTCCACGGCATCATCGAAGAGAAACATCATTTTGCGGACAACGCCGTATGTAGATCCCGTCATGATGCGCCGGAACACCGGTGGAGGTTCCGGGTAAAACCGGATCGTCGGGTAGACGGTGAAGGGCACCGCCATAATCACCCGCCGCGCCCGCACCGACTGCGAACCTGCTTCCGACATATATTGTACTTCGACGCCGCTTTCGTCCTGGATCACATCCGTAACCGACGAGGAATAACGCACCCCGTCTCCGAGTTCGCGGGCGGCGGTACGGGAGATGTTCCCTGCTCCTCCGACGACCCGATACTCGTTACCCTTGCCAGGGCCGCCGCGGGTGGAGAGCTTGACGGCGTAGGAGTAGAAAGACATTCGGTCCGGCGGCACGGTGGAGCCGCAGGTCGAGATGAGCGTCTCTACGATGTGCATGCCCGCTGGGCTCATTCCGGCCTTTTGAAGCCACGTCTCGACGCTTACGTCTTTCGCCGGGACGTCCTTCCAGTAAGTTTCGGGATCCAACGTCGCCGCTGTTTCGGCCAAAGCCGCGTTCATCTGCTCGTAGATGCCGGCGTCTTTGACGGAGAACGGCATCTCGTTCGTTGTCTCGCCGCCGAGGTGCCAGCGGGCGTTCTCTTTACGACGTTCGTATGGGTAAATGTCTATCCCAAGCTCGGAGGTCAGACCTCGGATTTCGGTGTGCGCCTCGTCCACCCACTCGCCTCCGGTGTCAAAGACGACGCCGTCCAACTCCATTACTCCCGTGCGTCCGCCGGGCCGGTCGCGGGCTTCGAGCACCAGAACTTCTAGGCCTGCCTTCCGCAGTTCGCGGGCGGTGGTTAGGCCGGAGAGACCGGCCCCGACCACGACTACGTCCAGGTTTTCTCTATCGCCCAATTCCTAGCCTTTGTAGCCGAGCTCTCGTTCCAACTCGCCGATAGCGTCGTCGGTGATGTCGGCGATCTTGGAGAGGGTCTCTTTGTCCGTAATGAGGGCCGGAGAGTACTGAATCACCGGTTCGTCTTTATCGTCGAAGCGACACAGCAAGCCGTTCTCTATGAGCTTCCTGGTGAGCACACCCTTGAAGTACTTACGATAGTCGTCCTCTTCCAGTGGTGTTCCGTCCGCCCTCTCTGGCTTCACTTCGACCGCCCAGAAAAAGCCCATGCCCCGCACTTCTTCGACTATTGAATGATTCTCGGCCATCCGCCGCAACTCACTTTCGAAATGTCCTTCCAGAGCATGGACGTTCTCAAGTAGCTTCTCACGCTCGATGATAGCTATATTTTCCAACGCCACCGCCGCAGAGACCGGATGTCCCCCAAACGTAGACCCGTGCGAGAACATCGGCGCTTTCGCTTTCAACGTGCCGCTGATTTTGTCGTTCACGACAACGCCGCCCATTGGACTGTATCCAGACGTCACGCCTTTGGCGAAGGTCGTCATGTCCGGTGTTATGTCGAAGCGTTCGATGCCGAACCATTCACCCAAACGTCCGAAAGCGCAGATCACAGCGTCGGAGACTAGCAGGACTCCGTGCTTATCGCAGATCTCTCGCACCCGTCTCCAATAATCCGGCGGCGGCACGAGACAACCTCCAGCGTTCTGTACCGGCTCCAGGATAACCGCTGCAACCGTTTCCGGGGAGGCGAACTCTATAGCTTCCTCGATTGCATCCGCGGCGCCTTCGGGATCTTGCTGGGTGTTGTTTACGTGCATAAATCCCGCCGGCAACGGCTCGAACGGTGCCTTGAAAGAGGGGAGACCCGTGACGGAGAGCGCGCCCATCGTGGTGCCGTGGTAGGAGATCTTGCGCGAGATAAACTTGTAGCGTTCAGCTTCACCGTTTGCCTTGTGGTATTGGCGAGCCAGCTTTATAACCGACTCTACCGCTTCCGATCCTGAACTTACAAAGAACGTCGAGTCCAGGTCGCCGGGGGCTATCTCGGAGATCTTTGCCGCAAGCTCCAGCGAACGCGGGTGATGCATACTCCAGTTTGGGAAAAACCCGAGCTCTTTCATCTGGGTTGCCGCCGCGTCTGCAAGTTCCGTTCTTCCGTGCCCGACTTGCGTAGTAAAGAGTCCCGCAAGCCCGTCTATGTACTTGTTGCCCTGATCGTCCGTAACGTAACATCCATCGCCCGAGACGATCACCGGCAGCTTCGACCAGTCTTCGTCATACGGCGTGAAGTGCAGCATCAAATTGTCGACGCCCGCTAGCCGGGTGTCAGAGCCACCTTCCCCAAGACCTCTCATGACCTCCACGCCACTACCTCCTTCATTCCCCAATAAGTAGTTAAAGGTTTCACAAATACTACACAGTTACTATAATTCAGTCAAGGCTACTGGAGTATAGCGGTGCGGCTTGCGGCGGTTAATGTACCGGCGGCTAATTATGTGGGTTTTTTGTTGGACCATCGGCCAAACTTGTCCGGGCTATTCTTGCGTGAACGCTTTTTCGAAGAAGTCTGCCAGACGCGGGTAGAGAACTTTGAGGTTCTCGGGACGGGCGATGCCGTGGCCTTCGTCCTCGAAGGTGAGGAGTTCGTAGGAGGCGTTATGTTGTTCTAACGCTTTGATAGCAGCTTCTACGTTATCGGGGGTTACGTTCGGGTCTTTTAGGCCCTGCACTATCAGGAGTGGGGCGCGGAGGTTCTCTGCGAAGTTGATCGGGGAGCGTTCGTGATAGATCTCCGGCACTTCCTCGGGTGAGCCGCCCATCATCTCTTCGCTGTAGGGACGCAGGTCGGGGCGGGTGGCGTAGTAGTCCACTACAAGGTCGGTCATGCCGCAGATTGGAGCAGAGGCAGCGACGAGCTCGGACGGGTAGTGGGTGATCGCCCACCACGCCGAGTATCCGCCGTAAGACGTTCCGGTAACACCGACCTTGCCTGGCTCCGCGATGCCGGCTCCGATAAGGGCCTCGACGCCGACGCGGACGTCCTCTTGCTCCCGGCCGCCCCAGCCATCTTCTTTGATGGATTCCTGAAACTCTACCCCGAAGCCCGTACTTCCCCGGTAATTTGGTGTTAACACGTTAAACCCACGCGAAACGAGGTACTGCACTTGCGCGTTGAAGCGGTCCTCTGCATGGCTCGTGGGACCGCCGTGGACTAAAACCACCGTCCCCATGTTCTCCTGCGACCGGTAGAGCCAGCCCTGTATCTCTAGACCGTCTTCCGATTTCCAGCGGAAGTCCTCTGCCGGAACCAGGTCATCCAGATCCAGTGTCGAGAGGTCGCGCAGGCCGGTTAGACTCTCGTATTCGCCGGTCTCGGGATCGAGGCGTACCAGGTCCGGCGGTTGCCGGGCACTGTAGTAGAAACCCAGCCACTGCTCATCTTCGACGGGGGCCAGCGGGACCAGGTTGCCGGGGACCCCGGGGAGGCTAAATTCGGTCCCAGTCTCCGGGTCTAACAAGGAAGCTTTTATGCCGGCGGCTTCAATCTCCACCACTACGGCCCGGTCTCCGTTGGGCGGCACGAAAGCGTATTCCAGGTTGCGTCCCGGATCATCCAGCAACCAACGCACGGACTCGTCTTCCGCCTGCCAGATGCCCAGTTTGCGCCGATATCCTGTCTCGACCACGAAGAGTAGGCGATCCCCTTCCGGAAACCAGGAGGCGGAGACCTTTGCGTGAGGCCCGAAGTTGAGTATCTCCCGGTTGTTTTCCCCTTCTATGTCTACGAGCCACGCTTGTCGTCCCGACGGTTCCAGGTCGTTGCGGAAGTACAGAACGTGGGTGCCGGAGGAGTTGAGCAAGGGACGATAGGAATTGGCCCGCCTGGGACGGGCGAGAACTTTGCGTTCTCCGGTTTCGAGGTCTTGGCGTAGGATCCAGGTGGCCTCGATCTCTTCTCCTGTTTCGGGATCTACGTTCGCCCCGTACACCAACCATTTTCTATCGGGGTGCATCTGTCCACCTCGAATGTAGTAGTTTGGTAATTCCTCGGTCAGGGGCTCCATAACACCTGGATGGTCCAGTTTTATACGGAACAGCCGGGTTCGCTCATTCCCGTCCCGGTCCTGCGCCACGATCACCGCCTGGCTCTCCGGTGTCCAGGATACGACGACCGTGTCATCCGGCGACGCCGTCAGCCGAACCGGTGCTCCCGAGCCGTCCGTAGCGGCGGTGAACACATCAGCGGCGGGACCAAGCCGCGACCAACTCCATGCGATCCACTGTCCATCCGGCGAGACCGCAGGGCCTGAGAGAAGCGGTACTGAGAGCAGGGCTTCGAGGCGCTCTTCCAGGTTCATGCGGCGTTTCAGAACGTTGGGGGGGTGTTTACGTATATACCTTCTACGAATTCGGCGCCCGCCCACCAACGATGGGGCACGGTCGAGGGGAAGTAGAGCGTGTCTCCGGGACCAACGGAGTAGGTTTCCTGGTCCTTTAGCTCCACGTGGAGGGTGCCGGAGATAACGTAGACGAACTCCTCGCCGCTGTGGGAGTAGAAACCCTCGCTCCCGGTTCCCGGTGGAACCCGGATGTAAGAGGGGTCCATCGCCTTTTCTCCTTCGGCCATCTCTTCGAACTGCACGTTGTTGGCCCACTGCATGACCGGCCGATCTTTGCGGCGTACTAGTGGGGAGCTTTGTTCCAGGTCGGCCCCGAATAGTTCGCGCATGTTGGTGCCGTAAGTATCTGCCAGAAGCCGGAGCGAAGCCACCGAGGCGCCAGAGCCCCCGCGTTCCAGCGCGGAGATAAACGATATGGAGAGACCCGTGGCCTCGGAGACCTCCTTGAGCGTCTTGTGGGCTTTGAGGCGTAGTCTTCGGAGGCGTTCACCGGTGGCGCTAGAGAGCTCGGAGTTATTGGTGGACTCCGGTTTCCCGTCCACCGTGCCTATCTGTTTGCGGATCGCGGCGAAGTTTAAACCCTCGGATTTCCTGAGATGCTTGACCTTCTGCAGCCGCTGTACGTCGGCCTCGGCGTAGACGCGATAGCCGCGCCCGGTCCGGGCCGGTTTCACCAGACGCTCCTTCTCCCACAACCGCAGAGTCTGCGACGCAAGGCCTATGGATTGCGAAACCTCACCTATGGAGAAACCTATAAGCTCACTGTCTACCGCCAACCAGTATCCCGCCGTTCACGAACGAATGCTTCTGCTCTCAACATACTAGTATACTTGCGCAGTCGTCGCGGGCGTATGTCGCTGCCGGTGATTAACGTGGACCGCGATAGTCCATACTCTAGTTTGACCACAGGAGCATTCGCCTTGAGTTCCCTCGCGATAGTACTGTTTATCGTCGGTATAGCACTCTTGATCTTCGGCGCGGAGCTACTCGTTCGGGGGGCGTCTCGTCTTGCAGAGTCGCTCGGCATCTCGCCGGTGGTGATCGGCCTGACCGTCGTTGCTTTTGGAACCAGCTCTCCAGAAACTGCGGTCACCGTTCAGTCGGCTTTCTCCGGCAACGCGGACATCGCCCTGGGCAACGTGGTTGGGAGCAACATCCTGAACGTTTTGTTCGTCCTGGGAATCTCCGCCGTAATACTGCCACTCGCGGTCTCCCGTCGTCTGGTTCGTTTAGACGTGCCGCTCCTGATCTCCGCTTCCGTATTGCTCTTGCTCCTGGCACTAGACGGTGAAATAGGACGGTTGGACGGCCTGCTGCTGTTCGCCGGGGTCGTCGCTTATACCGCTTACTCCCTGATCCAGAGCCGCCTGGAGAATAGCGGAGACCAAGAAACGTCCACCGGTGAGCCCGGCTGGACGAACAGCAAGTTATTCCAGCTTTTCCTCATAGGGATGGGCCTCGCCCTGCTCGTGTTGGGCTCGCGTTGGCTGGTAGAAGGAGCCGTCGTCTTCGCCACGGCTTTGGGTGTTAGCCAGTTGGTCATCGGTCTGACGGTGGTGGCGTTCGGCACCTCCATGCCCGAGGTTGCAACCTCCCTCGTGGCGGCCTTCCGCGGCCAGCGGGACATGGCCGTCGGGAACGCCGTGGGTAGCTGCATCTTCAATATCCTCGCGGTGCTGGGCATCTCCAGCCTCGTCGCGCCAAACGGCATACCCGTTCCACCGGCCGCTATCAGTTTCGATATTCCCGTCATGATCGCCACAGCCGTAGCCTGTTTGCCGATCTTCTTCACCGGCTCTCGTATAGCCCGCCGGGAAGGATTGCTTTTCCTGGCCTACTACGCCGCATACGCCGCCTATCTGTTCTTCGACTCCACCGGTCACGATGCACTTCCAGCATTCAGCTTTGTCATGCTCGCCTTCGTTATTCCGCTAACCTCGATTACGCTCCTGACTCTATCGGTACGCACCTTGCGGGGCAACCTGCAGCGGCGCAAACTTTGATACCACGGCATCGTTGCGCGTCCGTAGCGGTACTGCTATAAGGTACAGGGGGTCCAATAAAAAAGGAGGAGTCACAATGTCCAGGGTAATAGGGGTACCAAAAGAGATCAAAGACCAAGAAGGCCGCGTTTCGATGCAGCCCGACGGTATCAACGAATTGGTCCACCACGGCCATGAAGTAGTGGTTGAGTCCGGTGCCGGCACAGGAGCCGGTTTCTCCGACGAGGAGTACGAACAGTCCGGGGGACGTATCCTGAATAGCCCCGACGAAGTCTTCGAGGCTGCAGACCTCATAGTCAAGGTCAAAGAACCCGTACCCGAAGAATACGACCGCTACAAAGAAGGCCAGGAACTCTTTACCTACCTGCACCTCGCAGCGGACAAAGGCCTCACAGAGTTCTTGATGGAGCGCAAGATCAACTCCATAGCCTACGAAACTGTAGAGTTCGACGACGGCACCCTGCCTTTGCTCAAACCCATGAGTGAAGTAGCCGGCAGGATGGCTACTCAGGCCGCCGCCCGCTGCCTGGAGAGCCCGCAAGGAGGAGCGGGACTCTTGCTCGGCGGCGTGCCCGGCACACCCGCAGCCCGGGTAACCATCATCGGTGGTGGAGTCGTAGGAACCGAAGCGGCCAAGATAGCCCTAGGAATGCGGGCCATAGTAAGAGTATTAGACATAGACCCGGTAAGGCTCGCTTACCTCTCTGACATCTTCGAGGGGCGTGCCGACCTCGTGATCCCGAACCGGTCGCGGACTGCAGCCTACGTCGAAGAGTCAGACGTGGTTATAGGAGCGGTTTTAGTACACGGGGCCGAAGCGCCAAAGCTCGTGAGTCGGGAGATGATAAAGAACATGAAGGATGGCTCTGTGGCAGTAGACGTTGCCATAGACCAGGGAGGGTGTATAGAGACTGCGAGGCCGACCACCCACACAGACCCCACTTACACAGAAGAAGGCGTAGTTCACTACTGTGTGGCTAACATCCCCGGAGCGGTAGCCAGGACTTCAACGCTGGCATTGACCAGTGTAACGTTACCTTACCTGATTCAGATAGCTGAGAAGGGAGTAGAAGGAGCAGCATCGGAGAATCCGGTGCTTGCAAAAGGGCTCAGCACTTTGAATGGGGAACTTGCCTCAGAGCCGGTGGGTGAGGCACATGAGTTGCCGTACACGGATGCTAGTAAGCTCCTGAACTGACAGCCGAGAAGTGACGCGCTATAAACCGGCTGACTCTTTCGAGACCCCGCGTTTCTCCGGTGTTCGAACCTTCATGCGCCTGCCGAACGTCCAGGATCTCGAAAAAGCTGACGTCGCCATAGTCGGGGCGCCCTTCGATACTGGCTCTTCCTTCCGGGTGGGGGCCCGTTTCGGTCCTGAAGGTATTCGCTCAGCTTCGCATCTTCTGCGTCCTTACAATCCGTCGCAGGACATCCAGATCTTCGACCACCTCTCGGTCATAGACTACGGGGACGTGCCCGTCGTACCGGGTTTCATAAATGAGAGTTACGAAAAGATAGCCGAAGGCCTGGAGGAGATACACCAAGCGGGTGTCGTTCCCATAATCCTCGGCGGCGACCACTCCATAGCCTTGCCGGAGCTTCGGGCTGCTGCGGCGGTCCATGGTCCGCTGGCCCTCGTGCAGTTCGACGCCCACGCCGACACCTGGGACGCCTACTTCGGCAAGAAATACAATCACGGCACGGTCTTCCGTCGGGCGGCGGAAGAAGGTCTGCTCGACCCGTCGCGGTCCATCCAGGTCGGGATGCGCGGCTCTCTGTACGAACCTGAGGACCTGGAAGCTTCCAGGGAGCTAGGCTTTGATCTCATCACCACCGACGAGGTCCGCGAGGTTGGCATCCCCAAAATTATCTCCCGAATTAAAGAGCGGGTAGGCAGCGCAAAAACTTACGTGTCCTTTGACGTGGACTTTTGCGACCCGGCGTATGCTCCGGGTACGGGTACACCGGAGGTCGGGGGCTTCACGAGCTGGGAGGCGCAGGAGTTTCTGCGAGGGCTCGTCGGTTTGCAGATTGTCGGAGGAGATGTAGTAGAGGTATATCCGACTTATGATCCGGCGGAGATCACCGCCTTCCTTGGGGCCAATGCCGGCTACGAGATTCTTAGCCTGGTCGCGATTCTCCGAAAGGAATAGGCTGCCGGCATTTGTTTATCTGGCCCAGTTCGAACGACCGGGCTAGGGGAGCCGACGGATCAAGGACAGGGTGACGAGGCAGGCGGCTCCCGCGCATAGGTAGGAGGCCCAGTCGCCAAAAGCCCCGCCGAGTACGCCGGCGATAGGGGCGCCTATGGCGTAACCCCCCGCCCAGGCGAAACTCACCGCCCCGAAGACGGTGCCTCGGTCAACGCCTGCCTTCTCGGCCCCGCCCGAAAATAGAGCCGTCCCCGGCGTTACGGTGGTGTTGAAGGTCGCGCCCGCGAGCACGACGAGGAACGCGAAGGGCCAGGGGCTCTCCGCCCACGGGTTCCCTGAGACCAGCGCCAGGGCCAGGAGAACCAGAACGATCGCAATGAGGCCCGTACCGATGGGTGTACGGACGCCGCCCTTATCCGACCAGCGTCCGAGTGCGGGGTGGATGACCGCTTCCGCGAGGGCGGCGAGCAAGAAGACGGCCCCCACCGCCGCGGCACCCCATCCGAGCCGGTCGAGTTCTAGCGGAGCCAGCACGACGAGCGCGGCGAGGAGCATCGGCCCCAGGGCCACGAGCCACAGGCCGGTCGGCAGAGGAGGTTTCAGGATCTTGCGCAGGGCAACGAAGGAGATCCGGGTCGCCGACGCGCCCGGTGCGGCGGACGGCTCGATCAGGGCCCACAGCCCGACCAGCGCCGTCACGGAGGCCACCCCGGCAAACGCCGTCGCGATCCCCACCGACGCAGCGAGACCCCCGAGCGCAGGTCCCGCAACGGCCCCGAAGACGGCTGTACCAAATATCGCTCCTATCGCCCGGCCCCGGTGATCCTCTGAAGTGGCCGAGAGCAGCCAGGCGAAGGCCGCCCCCCACGAGAATGCGCTGCTTACGCCAGCGCCGAACCGCGCGAGCGTGAGGGACCAAAAGCCATCCCCGAAACCGAATGCCAGGCTTGCAGCGGAGAGGACCAAAAGGCCCACAATAGCCACGGGCCTCACCCCGATCCTCGCTATCACGTAGGCACCCGGCGCGGCCCCAGCCAGGATGCCGACGCCGAAAGCCCCGCTGAGCACCCCCACGGCGCCTTTCGAGAGCCCGAATGTTTCTGTCAGGAGCGGCACGAGCGGCCCGATCGCTGTGTAGAAGAGCGTATCCACTACCACCATCGCGCACGTTAGAAAAAGCAGTCGGCGTGGCATCCGCTACCGGATTCGCCTGGGCGTGCGTTCCTTAGCCGGCTTCAAGGACGGATCCGATCCCGAACAGCCGCCCCCACCAAGTCGGCAAAGAACGCACAGGAGCGGTCGAACAAGCCCCTGTCGCCCTCCAAAGCCCCGATTACATAGGCGCCTTCCAACAAGACAAACAAACGCTCCGCTAACATCGCGGAATCCTCCACCCCAGCCTCGGCGGCGAGACCCCGAAGCCGCTCCCGTACCCCAGCCTTGTGACGCCGGATCACTAGCCGCGCCGGGTGCTCCGGGTCCGGGAACTCCGCAGCGCAGTTAACGAAAGCGCAACCCCGCATCTCCCTAGTAGCGAGATACTCCCGGTAAGCGTCACAAACGGCCAGTAGCTTCTCGCGCGAATCTTCGTAACCCGAAAGCTTCTCCTCCAGAAACTCTTGCCAGCGCCGGTCGTTGTCGTCCAGGTAAGCAGTTACGAGCTCATCCTTCGAGGAGAAGTGGGCGTAGAGAGTCATCTTCGTCACCCCAGCCCTCTCAGCCACCGCACTAACCCCGGTAGCGCATATACCACCCCTGTAGAAAAGTTCGTGGGCGGCGTCCAGCAATTTCCGATGCGTCTTCTTTTTGGCTCTTGTCTGCACCGCTTTCTCAGGCATAGTCCGATTATGCTTACCGGTATATATAAATACAAGCTGATGCGGCAACTGAATAACGAGGAATAGCGAGAACTCCGCTGGCCTCCGATATTTGTTTTCTGATTGAAACCCCTATTATCGGATGCTGACAAAGTGAGACAATAGACGCACTCAACATGAAGGAGGCGGCGAATGGATAACGGGGACAGGTTCGTTCGGGTTCTGGGACAGAGGGACGTTATCGCGTTGGCTTTCGGGGCCATGATCGGCTTCGGCTGGGTCCCGCTCGTCGGCACCTGGCTTACGGAAGCGGGGAGCCTGGGGGCGATTCTGGCGTTTCTAATCGGGGGTACGGTGGTCGTCTTTGTCGGCCTGACTTACTCGGAGTTGGTCTCTGCCATGCCAAAGGCCGGCGGGGAGCATAATTATGCCTGGCGGGCGATTGGTCCGGTGGGGGCGTTCGTGGCTTCGTGGGCCATCGCGCTCGGGTATGTCTCGGTGACGGCTTTCGAGGCGGTCGCTCTACCGACGACGATGGAGTTTCTGCTCCCGGAGGGATTCAAGACCGGATTGCTCTGGAGCGTCGCAGGATACGACGTGTACTTTACCTGGGTCCTGATCGGGGTCGTAGGAGCTGCGGCTATTACAGCTCTGAATTTCGTGGGCGTGAAACCCTCGGCGATCTTCCAATTTATAGCGGTGTTGGCGCTGCTGGGCATCGCGGCGCTGTTTATCTTCGGCACGTTTGTCGGGGGGAGTGGGGAGGACTTTACGCCGCTGTTCTCCGGGGCCGGTATCGCCGGTCTCCTGACCGTAGTATTGATGACGCCGTTTTTGTTCGTCGGGTTCGACGTGATACCGCAGTCGGCGGAGGAGATAGACTTGCCGTTTCGTCAGATCGGGCTGCTGCTGATCGTCTCCGTCGTTATGGCTGCGGTGTTCTACATAATCGTCATCATCGGAGTCGGAAGCGGGTTGAGCCGATCGGCGCTGGGGGATACGGACTTGGCCTCCGCCGCCGGAATGCAGGCTTTGTTTGGCAGCCAGATCTTCGGGAACATCCTGGTTATTGGCGGCATCGCTGGGATACTTACGAGCTGGAACGGGTTCATGATCGGCGGTAGCCGAATCCTGTACGCGATGGCCGACAGTGGGATGCTGCCGCAATTCCTCGCCAAAATCCATCCCCGGTTCCACACGCCCTCAAACGCCATCCTACTGGTCGGGGGACTCTCGATCATCGCGCCGTTCTTTGGTCGTGAGACGCTGATCTGGCTGGTCAATGCCGGTGGGTTGGGCATCGTTATCGCCTACCTGATGGTCGCAATCTCGTTCCTGGTGCTGCGTCGCCGGGAACCGGAGATGGAGCGACCTTTCCGGGCCGGTCGGGGTCCGATCATCGGCATCATCGCCGCCGTTTTGAGTGCGGGGATCGCCAGCCAGTACCTGCCGGGGATGCCGTCCGGGTTGGGCGTACCGGAGTGGATCATCGTCGGCCTCTGGACGGTTATCGGGGTGGCCTTCGCGCTACAGATGGACGTGCCCGAGTACAACCCCGAACTATGAGGCGAGTATACTGGAAGCGTTCAAAGCGATGGGAAAGGTTGGGTAGCGATGCTTGACTCGACGAGGATAAAGACGGAGATACCGGGGCCCAAGAGCAAGGCCCTGATGGAGCGGCGTCACGGGGCGGTAACTGCGGGAATAAAGTCAGGAACCCCGATCTTCGTCCACGAAGCTAAAGGCGCCACTTTGACCGACGTTGACGGCAACGCGTTTATAGACTTCGGTGGCGGCATCGGCACGATGAACGTCGGACATTCCGACCCTCGGGTGGTCGAGGCGATCAAGGATCAAGCCGACCGCTTTACCCACACCTGCTTCTTCGTCAACCATTACGAGCCTTACGTGGAACTGGCCGAACGTCTGAACGAGATGGTGCCCGGGGATACGGAGAAGCGGACGGCGTTCTTCAACTCCGGCGCGGAGGCGGTAGAGAACGCCGTCAAGATCGCGCGCTACCACACAGGCCGGCAGGGAATCCTGGCCTTCGAAAATGCCTTCCACGGCCGCACCCTGCTCACTATGAGCCTCACCAGCGCGGTAGACCCGTACAAAAAAGGTTTCGGGCCGTTCGCACCGGAGATCTACCGGGTACCCGCTCCCTACGCCTACCGCTGCCCGTCGAACCAGGACTGCTCCGGCGGATGCCAGGGCAATTGCTTCGAGTTTATAGAGCGGTCGCTGGTGACGGGGGTTGGCGCGGAGCATCTGGCGGCGATCCTCATCGAGCCCGTACTGGGTGAGGGCGGTTTCATAACCGTCCCGGATTTCTACATGCAGCGGCTGCGGGAACTGTGTGACGAGGTGGGTGCGCTACTCATCGCCGACGAGGTGCAGGCAGGCTACGGACGAACGGGAAAGATGCTCGCCATCGAGCATTCCGGCGTCGAGCCGGACCTAGTTACGACGGCCAAGAGCATGGCCGCCGGGATGCCGCTCGGCGGCGTAACGGGCAAGGCGGAGATCATGGACAGCGTCCATCCCGGCGGTCTCGGAACCACCTACGGCGGCAACCCGCTCTCCTGCGCCGCCGCCCTCGCCGTCTTGGACGCCTTCGAGGAAGATGATCTGCTCTCCCGCGCCGAAGTAATAGGCGAGCGCGTGATGGCCGCGATGCGCGACATCCAGGAAAAGCACCCGGAAATCATCGGCGACGTACGGGGCCGGGGCGCGATGGTTGCGATGGAGCTCGTCACAGATCCCGAAAGCAAAGAGCCCGACCCAGATCGGACCGCAAGGATAATCGGCAATGCCCTCCAGGAAGGGCTGCTGCTCCTCACCGCCGGGCCTATGGGTAACAACATTCGGGTACTCGTACCATTTGCAGTAACCGACGATCAGTTGGAAGAAGGGTTAGAGATTCTAGGCCGCGCTATGGACTCGGCCGCTGAAAGTTCGGGCGAAAAACTCCGCCCCGGAAGCGAGTAAATCAGAGCGAGAACCTGTTCTGGTAAAATAGTATGGGCCGCATTGCGTGGCCCGTGTTTTGCTGTCGAATGGGTGATCTGATGAGCGAAGTAGAGCAGACCGAACAGGACCTCAAGGCGCTTGAAGCCTTTATCGTAAACAACCCGGATCTGGAACGGCTGGAAGCGCTGTTGGACCGGTTCAACATCTTCGAAGCCATCGGCGTCGTCCGTCAAGAACTCCGGCATTCGGACTTCCTCGCTTTCCTTCTAGATCCGCAGGAAAATCATGGGCTGGGCGACGCTTTCATAAAGCGGCTACTACAGCAGGTGCTCATGTCTACGCCGGATGTTTCCGCACCCGTTACGCCGGTCGAGTTGAGCCTTTGGGATCTCGACAGGATGGGAGTTCAGCGAGAGTGGCAGCGCATAGATATATTTTTAATGGACGAACAGAACCGGCTGGCGATTATCGTAGAGAACAAGGTTGACACAGGAGAACATTCCGACCAACTCCAACGCTACTACGAGACCGTACGGCAGCATTATCCTGACTACAAAGTAATCAGCCTTTATCTGACTCCCGCTGGAGACGAGCCTTCGCACGAGGCGTACCTGCCTCTGAGCTATGGACTCGTCTGCGAAGTGCTCGACAGTCTTGCTGACAGCCAACTCTCTGTTCTCAACACAGACTTACAGATCTTAATAACCCACTACACTGGAATGCTGAGGAGGCACATCGTAGGCGACTCTGAGATAGCGAGGTTGTCTCGGCGAATTTATCGGAAACACCAGCGGGCTATAGATGTCATCTTGGAGCACAGACCTGATCGACAGGATTTGATTAGGCAAATTTTGGAGGATCTTGTGAATGAGCAGCCCAATTTGGTACTCGATCATCCTGGCAAAGGCAAGATGCAGTTTGCTCTCAAAGATTGGGATACACCTATCAACCTATCTGGAAGTGGGTGGACTACTTCTGGTCGAATCCTGATGTTTGAAACTGTGAACGATCCTAAATTCTTGGATGTAAAGCTGCTGGTCGGACCAGGTGAAGCAAGTATTCGAAAAGGCTTCTTTCAGGCGGCTAAATCCAATGGCGAACCCTTTAATGTTGCCAGGAAGCTTGCAAAAAAACACAATACTATCTACTCACGTCGGCTTGCTAGCCAGCCCCTTCTTGAAGAGAGTGAGTTTGAAGGAATAGAACAAGAAATCCGTAAGAACTGGGCTGACTTCCTAGAAAATGACCTGCCACAGATAGACGCTGCTCTCAAGCAGGAATCGTGGATCTGGCAGGAGCCAGACGAATCCGAATAGCCTGATTCTATAGAGGTTTATCTGTGACTCCGTTGAGTCGCGTGGAAAGAGGACTCAGCCGAGCAAAGCGTTTACGTCGAAAACTAGCTCAGGCAATATGGATGAGGCGAGGGTTTCTCCCCGTCGCGACTGTTCGAGGTGGCGGTAGATCTCACCGGACGGACTGGTGTGGCGCTCGACGGTTTCGCTTGCGAGATCCACGATCCAGACCTCCGAGATACCTGAACGGGCATAAAGTGGCAGTTTGATATTCCGGTCGTAGGAGAGGGTGGTGTCGGGGACTTCGATCAGGAGCAATACATCTTCGGGGCTGGGAAGCGACTCTCTGTAGTCCCGCATCCGAATCACCGCCAGGTCCGGTTTCGGTTCGTTGCCTTCGTCCAGCCTAACCGGATTCTGGACGTCTACGAGAAACTCACCGCCTACTTGTTTTCCGAGGAGCCGGTTGAGGTTCCTGACGACGCTGGCGTGGCGTGCGCCAATAGGTGCCATCTCAGATACCTCCCCCTCAATAAGCTCTACCCGGTCATCCTCGTGGAGTATTCCGGCTTCGACCATACGATGATACTCGTGGACGGTAAAGCGTCGCCGCGTAACCTCTTGTGTCTTTGCTTCCACAGAAGACCTCCGATGAGTGCCTATCTCGGGAGTATAGCCGAGGTAGAGATAAATCCCTGAGACTCATCTTCCGACTCAGGTGCGTGAGGCAGCTATTACGGGGGCGGCGGCTACCGCTACTATGGCGGCCAGGGCTATCTTTATGAGGTCTAACAAGATGAACGGCAAGACTCCTTGCGCCAACGCGATCGCAAGCGGCAGTTGCGACAAGACCATGAGCCACGTAGCACCGAAGGCGTAGATCACGACGAGCCCGCCGGTACCCGCCAGGAAACTGGACCACAGCGCCTTGCGTCGGGTCGCACTGGCCGCGGCCGATGCCGCGAGGCCCGCTACGGCGGCGGCGAGCGGGTATGAGACCAGGTAACCGCCAGTGGGACCGAGGATGTGGCCGATCCCACCCTGAAAACCGAAGAACACCGGCACGCCAACGGCCCCGATCAGCAGGTAGATCACCATTGCCAACGCGCCGTACCGTGGCCCGAGCAGCAATCCGGATAGAACTACGGCCAGAACCTGCATAGTAAACGGAACCCCCGAGAAAGGCAGGGGTATGGCGATCTGGGCCGCCACGGCTGTGAGGGCCGCCATCAAAGCTACCCGGGTCATCGTGTAAATGTTCAACTCATGCGCTCCGTCTAATCAAAAGGTAATTTTCAGAACGCATCATCTCATTTTCCGGCTTCTTTTGGGCATAGAAAAAGGGCCAGAGTCAATCCGGCCCTCTGAGTTACTGCTTTGGTGAGTTTTACGAGGCGGGCTTGAGCTTACGATCGATCTGGCCGACTACCGTCTCGCGGTTTTTGTTGCTTTTCTCGTACTCGCGCACCTCTTGCAACTCCTGGGCGGAGAGGTTGTCGAGCGCTTTACCGACCTCTTCGACGTTCAACTCGTCGTAGCCGGAGACGGGGAATCCACCCTCGGTGATCTCGTTTTCGACGACCTTGAGGCCCTGCTTGTAGTAGGAAAGCGGCGCGTACACGAAATCCATGTAGGCGTCTACGCTCTCTCCAACCAACGTCTGGAAAGCACCGCGCTGCTTCTCGGCCCGCTCGACGAGCTCCTGGGTCATCACCCGGTTGCTCTCGACCTGCTGACGGACCTCACGAGTGCCGTTCTCGAACATATCCTTCCAAAACTTCATGTTCCGCTCCTGCAAAGCGACCGTGTGATCCAGAACCGTTTTGTACGAGTCGCTGGTCGTCGCCATTACTTGCTCCGTTACCTTGTTGGCTTTCTCTATAGTAGCCATTCTTTAACCTCCTGCGCTTGCAAACTTTTGTCAACGTCTATATATGCAGTTTACACATATATTCCGAGATGTCAAGCGAATTCTCTGTATGCTTTGGTGTAGAAGGTTGTCCGGATGCTGAGGGTTGGATCCGGCCGCAGGATCGTTCGTCTTTGGAGGGTATTTTATTGGATCACGCGCAGTTTGAGGATGATGTATTGCTCGGTCGGATGGAGGGTAGCGTACCGGGCTATCTTTCTTATAGCGTGGAGGAGGGAGAGGTCCTGTGTGTTTTTCGGAGCATGGCTGAGGCGGAGGAATTCTACGGACGGTGGCGGCTACAGATACCGGGTGAGGGGTGGGAGGCGGTACTGCTCGCACCAGGGGAGTTGGTAGGAGTATTGTCGAACTTCGACCTCGTCTCGATCAGTCCGCAGCCCGTTCCGGAGGCGACGGAGTACTTGCTTGCGGTAGAAGACCTCTTACAGGAAGTAAGAGACTCCGGATAACGAAGAATCATTCTTTCGGCGATGAATTTCCGCCGTTTGGAGGATGTATCCTGGCGGAGGATTTGGCAGAGTTCAGTTTGTCGTTGAGAGAAACAGCGTCCTTAGAGAGAGGCAGTCTAAGAAAAGAGAGGACAAATTTGTACTAGCATCGAGCCCGCTTGGTATACTCTCCGGCGGGTTGAACCGGGCGTGCAATGTGGCATAGGGCATAGACCGGCGTAACGGATAGTGTAATAAACGATTGATCAAACCGTTGTCTTTTCGTTACTTTGGCGCGGTAAGCTGATCATGACGAGGTCGTAAGATAGGTCGCCGGTTGAGAAGGCTGACCAGGAGAGGTGATGATATGCGTTTGAGAAACTTAGTAGTTGTATTGACGGCGATGCTGATAATAGCGGCCCTGGCGGCTTGCGGGGGCGGTGAGGCCTCCAATACCTCCAATGCGAACCAGGAAAAAACAAAGCAGCAGCAGACGACACCTCAAGAGCAGGTCGCCCCGGACAAGGGCAACGAGAAGAACAGTGAGGAGCAGGCACAAGCACCGCAAGACAAAAGCTTGAAGCTCACCGTGCCCAAGATGGCGCAGATAGACAACTCAGATATTCCCAGCGGAAAGGGGACCGCCAAGAGAATGTTCAAGGAGAACGCGGCGGTGCATCTCAAAGGCACGGGCTACCCCTGGGAAGAAGAGGCCAATGTCTACATAGCCGGTCACCGTCTTGGTTATCCGGGCACGGATAGCTACCTGGCTTTCAACGACATAGACGCGCTGCAGAATGGCGACGAAGTCATTTTGGAGGATGCGGAGAACACTAAGTACACTTATGAGGTCTTCAATACGGTGGTCGTGGAGCCTACGGAATTGTCTGTGCTCAACACCGTTGAGGGCAAGAATATCGTCAGTCTGCAGAGTTGCACGCTGCCGGACTACAGTGATCGGATCATCGTTCAGGCCGAATTGAAGGATAAGGCCGCGTAACCAGGACGAACGTTAGGTATATCGAGCTGAGAGACCGGGGTTTTCGGACTCCGGTCTTTTTGTTGCCCCAAACTATTATTGACTGGAAACAAAGGCCACCGGCCGCGTCGGGTAAGGCGCCCTGGCAACCGAGATTCAACGTTACACTACCGGCAGCAGCCAAGTCGTCGCACCTCGCTAGAGTTCCTTGGCGGACCGCTGCTGTAGTATGCTGGCGAGATGTTGCTCGGTCTGGATCTCGGTACGGGCTCCGTGAAGGCGCTCCTGCTCGAAGAGGACGGTACGCCGCGCGGAGAAGGCTCGGCCTCGTACTCCGTGGATTCTCCTCGTCCTGGCTGGGCGGAGACATCTCCGGAAGCCTGGTGGACAGCCTCCGCAGAAGCCGTACACGGTGCCATAGGGGGCCATGGCCAGGACGTTACCGCTATAGGTCTCTCTGGTCAAATGCACGGCGTCGTGCTAACGGACGAGAGTGGGAAGCCTCTGAGGCCCGCTGTCCTATGGGCCGATACCCGCTCTACCGAACAGCTCTCAGCCTACCGGGGCCTGGATGACGCTGACCTGCGCCGGTTGGCGAACCCGCCCGCGACCGGTATGGCCGGGCCCACGCTCCTCTGGCTGCGCGACAACGAACCGGGGGTCTACTCTTCCGCCCGGTGGGCGCTGCAACCCAAAGATTGGCTACGGCTGCGGCTTACCGGGCAGATCTCTACGGAGCCCTCGGATGCCTCGGCGACGCTTCTGTACGATCTCTTTGCGGATGACTGGGACTACAAGGTTATCGAAACACTGGGCTTACGCGGAGAACTTCTCGCCCCGCTGACAGACTCCTGGGAGGCTGCGGGCGTACTCACCCCGGAGGCTGCGCGTCGGTTAGGGCTAAAGAACGGGCTGCCGGTCGCGGCCGGGGCGGGGGACACGGCCGCTGCGATGCTCGGCAGCGGCCTTTTGAAATTGGGGCAGGCCCAGCTAACCGTCGGGACCGGAGGGCAAATCTTCATTCCTAAAGCGCATCCCGAGCCAGATCCCCACGGTCGCACGCACCTCTACCGCGCCGCAGCACCGAAACTCTTCTATTCGATGGCTGCGGTGCAAAACGCGGGGCTCGCTCTCGAATGGGCACGGAAACTGCTCGGAGCATCCTGGGACGAAGTGTACGAAGAGGCTTTCTCAGTGCCGCCCGGCGCCGGTGGCGTGAGCTTTCTGCCTTACCTCAGTGGAGAACGCACGCCGCACTTCGACCCCGGCGCCCGGGGAGCCTGGACCGGCCTTGGTCTGGACCACACCCGGGGGCATCTCTTGCGCGCAGCCCTGGAAGGCGTCGCATTCGGACTTCTTGAAGGGGTAGAGGCGCTGGAGGATGCCGGAACGGAAATCCCCGATCTGCGGCTCGCCGGCGGCGGCACCGCGAAAGAGCCCTGGCGACAGCTTCTCACAGACGTACTGGCCCGTCCCTTGCGCCTGCTCCCGGATGACATCGCCGGAACGGCCTCGGCCCGCGGCGCAGCGCTCTTAGCGGGCGTCGCTTGCGGGACTTACGAATCTGTCGAACAGACCCTCACGCTGGCGCCCACGTCGGAAGGGAGCGTGGAGCCCGGAGAGCAAAGCGCGGACTACGAGGCGGCTTACGAACGCTACCAGGAACTCTATCCCCGGCTGCGGGGTTAACTCCCCTTACTGTAGCGCACGAGCAAGAAATTGTGGGAGTTGTGAGAGTAAACGCACGGCAGTCCTATACACCTTGCTACAATATGTTCTCAGCTAGTAGGGAGAAGTTGACGAGCCGTGTTGAGTAGGGATCAAAGAAGTCTAGTATCGGATGAGTCCGCTGGCGGATTTCGAGAAACGCCGGACCAGGTCCGGTGGAAGCTCGCCGACCTGGCGAGCCGGGCTCTGTCCAGTGGATCCGGGCTGAACGAGTCGGGTCTGCTCGATGCCGGGACGCGGGTCGCCCGCATAGAGCTTCCCGTTGGACCTTTGGACCCCATGTTTTGGCTCCGGAATCAGCGGCTTGGATCCAAATCGTACTGGTCCGGGCGTGAAGACGGTATAGAGACCGCTGCGGTCGGCGTTGCTGACTTGCACGAAGGTAACCTTGCCGAAGATGCGGCCGATTTGAGAAAACGACTGGCTCCGCTGCTCTCTTCGGGCGACCCGCGACTGCGCTACTACGGAGGGCTGCGCTTCGACCCCAAAAGAGAGGCCGACGCTGGGTGGCGGGCTTTCGGTTCCTTCCGGTTCTCGCTGCCGCGGTTCGAGTTGATCTCCCGCCGCGGAGAAGCGACGCTGGCCTGCAACCTGGTTCTTCCTCAAGATGCGGATCGGCGCGAAGAGATTTTGCAAAAGATTGAAGAGCTGTCTTTCGAAAAAGAGAGTATCGAAGATGAATTGCCCGCGCTCACATCTCGGACCGACGTGCCGAACTTTGCCGGTTGGCGGCAAAGCATAGACCATTCACTGAAAGCCTTCGACAAAGAAAATTTGGATAAGGTGGTGCTCGCCCGCCGGACGACTTTGGGTTTCGCGGACGAACTGGACCCGGCATTGCTGGCCCGGAAATTGAAGAATGCCACGCCGGATTGCTTCCACTTCTACTTCGAGCCCGAAGAAGGTACCGCATTTATCGGGGCCTCACCGGAGCGGTTGTTCCGGCGCGAGAGAAACGTAGTTTTGAGCGAAGCCGTAGCCGGTACACGTCCCCGCGGAACTTCGGAACTTGACGACCAGGATCTACGTGAAGAGTTGCTGAATAGCGAGAAAGACCGCTCCGAACACGAGTACGTCCGGGTCAGCATTCGCGAGGCGCTCGCGCCGCTGTGCGACGAGTTGGAGGTCGAAGAGCGTGCCTCGGAGATGAAACTCACGCAGCGGCGTCATATGGTCTCCGGTGTGCGGGGAACGCTGCGAGAGGGCGTCTCTGATGCCGAAGTCCTCGACGCTCTGCACCCCACGCCAGCGGTAGGAGGATACCCAAGGGACGAGGCCTTGGAAGAGATCCGGGACCTCGAAGCGTTCGACCGCGGCTGGTACGCTGGTCCCGTCGGCTGGATCGGGGCCGACTCTGCCGAGTTTGCCGTCGGTATCCGCTCCGGGCTCGTATCGGGACGAGAAATCTCTCTCTTCTCCGGCGCCGGCATCGTCGAGGGTTCCACCGCTGAAGGTGAGTGGGCGGAGATCGAGCAAAAGATCGGCGACTTCATCAGGATACTCGGGCTTGACCCCGCCCGCCAAAGCTAACCAACTCTGGGCAGCGCTCATAGTCGAGGAGCTGATCCGCAACGGCGTAGATTTTTTCTGCGTCTCCCCTGGTTCCCGCTCGACCCCATTGGTCGCAGCCCTCTCAGAGAATCCCAAAGCTAAACTTATAGTTCACTTCGATGAGCGCGGCACGGCCTTTGCCGCCATTGGCTACGCCCGCGCAACCGGGCGGCCTGCGGCCTGGATCACGACCTCCGGCACCGCCGTGGCAAACGGTCTGCCCGCTATAGTCGAGGCCGCCACAGACACGGTTCCGATAATCCTGCTAACCGCTGACCGGCCGCCGGAACTCCGCCAAACTGGGGCAAATCAGACTATCCTCCAGCCGAATATTTTTAGTGAATACACCCGCTGGAGCTTCGACCTGCCCGCCCCTGACCTCTCTGTGGACCCCGCCTCGGTGCTGACCACCATAGATCAGGCTGTCTACCGCGCCCGCCGCTCACCCAAAGGCCCAGTCCATCTCAACCTCATGTTCCGGGAACCTTTTCTACCTGAACCCGAAAACAAAGGTGAAAGTGTCGGCTCGCCCGATCTTTGGCGAAAGAAAGACCGTCCGTACACCCGTTACGCGGCATCCGGGCCAGGGGTGGACGAGGGAGAGATCGAAGGCTTGTGGGATGAACTGCGCGGAGTCGAGCGCGGCTTGGTGGTAGCAGGTCGTCTAGAGTCCCGGAGGCAGGGTGAGGCCGTGCTGAAGTTGGCCGAGGCTCTTGATTGGCCTGTATTGCCGGACGTCGGCTCGCAGGTCAGGGTCGGGGCGAACTCTAATTCGCTCGTACCCTACTACGATGCGTTGCTCTCCGACGAACAATTCAAGGAAACCCACGCTCCGGGGGCCGTGCTCCATCTGGGGGGGCGGGCTCTCTCCAAACGTCTGGAGCAGTTTATAGCAGGCGCGCGGCCGAACCCTCACATCGTGGTGCGAGAGAACCCGTTTCGCCTGGACCCCAACCACCGGGTTACGCAGAGTGTCGAGGCTGGAATAGAGGGCTTCTGCGAGGCGCTGGCGAAAACCGCCGCGCGCCGACCGGCAGCCGTCTCCGTCTCCTGGAAGGAGAGTTGGGTGGAGGCTTCGAGGGGTCTGGAGAAGCGCCTGCAGCGACTCGTCGAGGGTGAGAAGAAGCCCAACGAGCCGCTCGTGGCCCGGCTCATCTCACGTTACATACCGGAGGAGCATGGCCTCGTGCTCGCGAGCAGTATGCCGATCCGGGATGTGGACACTTTTGCCGCAGTGGATGGTCCTGCGATACCTGTGGTCGCCAACCGGGGCGCCAGTGGCATAGATGGGACCGTGGCGACCGCCGCCGGGTTCGCACGCGGCCTCGGAAAGCCTGTGACGCTGCTCATCGGGGACCTCGCGCTGCTGCACGACCTGAACTCGCTCTCCATGTTGAAAAAACTGCCGGTGGTGGTGGTCGCGTTGAACAACGATGGTGGCGGTATCTTCTCTTTCTTGCCCGTTGCGCAGCACGAGAAGTTCTTCGAGCCGTACTTCGGCACGCCGCATGGGCTGGATTTCGAGGAGGCGGCGGCCATGTTCGGCCTGGACTACGAGCGGCCACGCTCGGTTGCGAGTTTCACGGAGGCTTACGGGGCCGCCAGCGACCGCGAGACGCCGACGCTTATTGAGGTAAAGACCGACCGGAAAGAGAATGTCGCCCTGCACCGGGAGTTGTTGAAAAAGCCTGCCGCCGACTGAAGTCCATCGTCGTAAGATGCGATAATCTGGTACGAAATGCTCCGTAGGGGCGACATTCGGCGAAGGAGAAACAATGAGCGGCAAACGAGATAGAGATGTCGAGAAGGTCTACTCCACGAGTGAGTTCGTGGCGAAGTTGCGCCGGCTGGCCGACGCCTTGGAGAAGAATGAGAGGTTCGAGATACAGGTCGCCGGGGAGAGGATCTACGTTCCCGTTAGCGCCGAGTTCAACATCGAACACGAACGCGAAGGGACGGAAGAAGAGATCGAGTTTCAGCTCAAGTGGACCAACTCTGGCTCGTAACTGAGCTCTCAGCACTTGCTGAACCATAGCCTCACAGGCGACCCACGAAACCCGGCCGTCCTCTTACTGCATGGCTTTATGGGCTCGTCGAGGGACTGGAAGCCGGTAGCGCCGGCGCTCGGGGAGAGATTCTATGGCATCGCTGTAGACTTGCCGGGACATGGCGGTTCGCTCGGGCTTTCTCCTGAAAGCTACACGATGGAAGGCGCATCCGGGTCTCTGATCAGACTACTGGACGAACTGGACATCGAACGCCCGAGGGTAGTCGGATATTCGATGGGCGGACGCTTGGCACTCTACTTTGCGCTGCGCCACCCGGAACGATGCTCCGGTCTATTACTCGAATCCGCCTCGCCGGGTTTGGAGAACGCCCAGGAGCGAGCCGCCCGGCGTCAAAGCGACGAAGAAAAGGCCGTACGGCTAGAATCCGGAGACTTCGAAGAGTTCCTGAAAGACTGGTACCGGCAGCCGATCTTCTCCTCGCTTGGAGGAGAAGAGAAACTTCTGCGCCGGACCATAGAGTCCCGGTTGCGTAACGACCCCGCAGAACTTGCGCGCTCTCTGCGAAGTATGGGGACCGGAAGCCAGCCGGCGCTTTGGGACGAGCTCGCCGGGCTGTCGGTGCCGACGATGGCTGTCGCCGGCGAATTGGACGAAAAATTCGTAAGCATCGGACGCTGCATAGAAACCGAGAGTCCAATGGTTAGTTCTGCCCCTGTTCCCGAAGCGGGACACAATATTCATGCTGAAGCCCCAGAAGCGTATCAAGGTTTACTGCGCGACTTCCTCGAATCTCTATAATCCTCAGTATGTCTACTATCGAATGGAAAAATGCCGCAGAGTACACGGACATCAAATACGAGAAGGCGGAGGGTATCGCCAAGATCACCATAGACCGCCCCGAGGTTCGCAACGCCTTCCGGCCGCTGACGGTCGTGGAGATGCAGCGGGCTCTCGAAGATGCCCGCGAAGACCCCGAAATTGGGGTGATCATACTAACCGGGGAGGGACCGGACGCTTTCTGTTCCGGAGGAGATCAGAAGGCCCGGGGCGATGCCGGATATCTGGAGGACCCGGATGATCCACAGCGCACGCCCGGCGGCGCCTCGGTCGGGCGTTTTCACGTTACGGATCTGCACGTCCAGATCCGACGTTGTCCCAAGCCCGTGGTGGCGATGGTGGCCGGATACGCGGTCGGCGGAGGCCACGTACTACATATCGTCTGCGACCTCACCATTGCCGCGGATAACGCGAAGTTCGGGCAGGTTGGTCCGAAGGTCGGCAGCTTTGACGGCGGCTTCGGGGCTTCTGTCCTTAACCAGCTCGTCGGGCCGAAGAAGGCCAAAGAGATCTGGTTTCTCTGCCGGATGTACTCCGCTGAAGAGGCGCTGGAGATGGGACTCGTCAATACGGTCGTGCCGCTCGAAGATCTGGAGTCCGAGACCGTGCAGTGGTGCCGGGAGATGCTGGACCGCTCGCCGTTTGCACTGCGGATGCTGAAGGCGAGCTTTCACGCCCACGAGGATGGATTCGCCGGCATCCAGCAACTCGCCCACGACGCAAACCTCCTTTTCTACGGGAGCGAAGAGGCCCAGGAAGGACGTGACGCTTACAAAGAGAAACGCAAGCCGGACTTCTCCGACTTCCCACATCGCCCCTGAAACTTACCGGCTACACTCTCTACCGCTATAGTCTGCCCCTCGTCTCACCGCTGAAACTAAAGGGTCGGAATCTCCGTCACCGCGAAGGTCTGCTGCTGGAACTTTCGGTTGAGAATGGCGCAACCGGCCTCGGAGAAGCCTCGCCACTGCCGGGCTTTAGCAACGAAACCGTCGAACAAAGTGCCCGGCACCTGACATCTCTGGCAAACTCCTTGATCGGCCGGGACCTTATAAAGAATCTGCCGGCTACTGAAAACACTCTCGGCGGGGAGCTGGATAGCGTCGACCGGTTTCCGTCAGTCCAATTTGGGCTTGAACTGGCCCTTTGCAACCTTCACGCTGCATCTGAAGGTAAATCTTTGTCGGAGGTACTTTGTAATTCGCTGGTGACTTCGGTGCCGGTGAATGGGTTGCTTAGCGGGCCAGCAGAGGAAGTACTAGCAGAGGGACGTCGGATGCAAGCGGCAGGTTACGAGGCGGTGAAGCTCAAGGTCGGGGGCCGTGAGGTAGAAGAGGACGTGGAGCTGGTGCGCGGCTTGAGAGAGGTTTTGGGCAAAGAGGTGTCGCTCCGGCTCGATGCCAACCGGGCATGGAGTTTCGCAGAGGCGGCGCATTTTGCGCGGGCCGTGGAAGGCTTGGAGTATGAGTACATCGAGGAGCCGCTCCGGGACCCGACGGGACTAGCCGATCTGGTTCGGGATCATGGGGTGCCGGTCGCGCTGGACGAGTCTCTCGTCGGGATGGCCCCGGAGGATCTTCAAAGACGCGCTTATGTGCGGGCTGTGGTGATCAAACCAACACTGGTGGGCGGTATCTCCCGGACGTTGCGCTTGGCCGGGGAGGCCCGGCGTTTGGGCTTCACTCCCGTTATAAGCTCCGCTTACGAGACCGGGATAGCCACCGAGGCGCTGTTGATGCTCTCTTCCGCCACTGGGGGCGGAAGAGTCGCCGCCGGCCTGGACACTTACCGGCGTTTGGGTGTGGATGTAGTACACCCACCGCTGGATATATCATCACCGCGGATAAATTTACGCGAGGTAGCCGGGACCGAACGCAGCCTCCAACGGAGCTACCTGGATGTGGTCGAAGCTTCTGAAAGATAGGGAAGACGTGCAGGATCCACCGCAACAAATACCTTGTCCGCTAAGAGAGGCGGCCCTCGGCAGGCCGGATGCGGCCGCCATCTTCAGCGCCGATCGGACCATTAGTTACTCGAAGCTGGACCGGATGGTGTCGTCTACCACAGCGCGGTTACTTGAAGCGGGTTGCCGACCGGGCACGCGGGTAGCCCTCTACCTGCCTCGCGACGAGCGATACCTCGTGCTCCTACTGGCTCTCTTGAGGGCCAGGTGCGTAGCGTGTCCTCTGAGCACACGCCTACCACCGGAGGGCGTGTCCCGGCTACTCGAAAAGGCTGGTTGCTCGGCACTTATCAGCGACGATGAAGAACTGCCCGGAAAAATTCCGGCGGAAGTTCGTGATCTTCGGCCTGAAGCCGTGCTCGGGGTGGGGAACGGGGGGGGCGCTCCAACTTATCTCCAGCTTGGGAGACTCGCCACTGTCATTTTTACATCGGGTAGCACGGGCGAGCCTAAGGCGGCGATCCACACTGTTGGAAACCATTACTATAGTGCGCTTGGGGCCAATGCTAACGTATCGCTCTCTCTTGATGACCGGTGGCTACTCTCGTTGCCGCTCTACCATGTCGGGGGGATTTCTATCCTCTTCCGTTGTTTGCTCGCCGGGGCGACTATTGCTTTGCCAGAGCCCGGCGTGTCGCTCGCTAATTCTATTCCGGAGCTTGGTATTACACACGTATCCTTGGTCGCCACCCAACTTCAGCGTCTACTAGAAGAGAAGACGGAAACCGGTAACCTCAAGGCGGCGCTGCTCGGCGGAGGGCCGACGCCGGAGCCTCTCATGGAAGAGGCCATTCGTCGGAATATTCCAGTCCATACCAGCTACGGCCTTACGGAGATGGCTTCCCAGGTAACCACCACCCCGCCGGGTGCCGCCCTGGGGGATCTCCGTACGTCAGGACGGGTCTTGAAGCACCGCGAGGTCGCGGTCTCTGGCGAGGGAGAGATAATGGTCCGGGGAGAAACCCTGTTCGCCGGCTATATCGAAGGCGATGCAGTAAACCGACCGCTAGATGTTGAAGGTTGGTTCCACACCGGGGATCTCAGCGAGATCGACGCCGGTGGAAATCTTCTCGTGCAGGGGCGACTAGACAACCTTTTTATCTCCGGCGGCGAGAACATCCAGCCAGAGGAAATCGAAGCCGCGCTCGAACGTATACAGGGCGTACAGAGAGCTATCGTCGTGCCCGTCCCGGATAACGAGTTCGGTCAACGTCCGGTAGCCTTCGTCCGTATCGCTGGCGAAGAAACGCAGCGAGAGAGCCTGGCCGAAAAGCTGGAGAAAACTCTGCCCCGGTTCAAAGTGCCGATGGCGTTCTACGGCTGGCCCGAGGACGCCGATGCCGGTGGTATGAAGCCGGATCGAGCGTTCTTCCGAAGTCGAGCTTTGGCCCTGTCTGGAGTCTAGTGCGGACTCCGCACAACAGGTTCATACTTTCCGAAGATGAGGTCCCCGGTATCGAAACGGCCCAGGGCGTAGGTTTTCAACTCGGATCTTTTGGGACTACCCTCCTGGATCCAGGTCGCCAGCTCGTTGCCTACGGCGGGAGCTTTTTTGAAACCGGTGCCACTCCAGCCGACGGCCAGATAGAGTCCTTCCGGTCCTGCAGGTCCCAAAATGGGCCTGCCGTCCGGTGTCATGTCCAGCACGCCGGCTCGGCCTGTGCGGTACGGTGCGCCTTCTAGGGCCGGTATGCGTCTCCCGAGCAGATGCGATGCCTCGTTTAAGAAGTATTCGTCCGGATCTGGATTCCAGCGCTCAGCGTTCTCAAGCCATTCGTGGTCGTCGCGGAGCCCGATGAGAGTGGCGCGCTCGGCGGCCGGCCGCGCGTAGAAACCGGAGACCGAGTCTATGATCGTCAGGTGCGTGGGTAGCGTATCGGGGCGCCCGAAAATTGCTACCTGTACCCGGACGGGATGTATCGGCAACTCCAGGCCGACGCTCACGGCCAACGGCCTCGACCATGCACCGGTGGCGACCACCACAACATCAGCCTCCAACGGCCCATCTTCCGTCTCCACGCCAGTTATCTTCTCTCCCCGCACCCGCAAACCCGTAACCAGCCGCCGCT
The DNA here is from genome assembly GCA_965214475.1 of Rubrobacteraceae bacterium. Lineage (GTDB taxonomy): Bacteria > Actinomycetota > Rubrobacteria > Rubrobacterales > Rubrobacteraceae > SIRX01. The sequence continues at coordinate 3,020,141 of OZ243953.1, forward strand.
CGAAGGAGGCACCGAGTCCTTGGGCCGCCTCCAAGAAACCTACCGTGGTAGCCGTGGGGTCTGCGTAACCACCTCGGGGCTCGTAAGCGGCCAACGACACGCCGTCGAGGTTCAGGGAAGGGTCCAGTTCGCGCAGTTCGGCGGGATCTATTAGCTCCGTCTCTACGTTAACCTTCTGCTGCAGGTTCATGTCGTGGCGGAGGGCTTCTACGCGATCCTCCCCCGCGAGATAGGCAAATCCGGTGCGGGTGAAACCGCAACCGCCGCCGATCCGCTCTCCCCAGGGCTCGAAGTATTCGGTGAGGCTCTCCCAGGCCAGGTCGGCTTCTAGAGAGGTCGGGTAGTGGCACCGGACGAGCGCTCCCGAGCGGGGCGTAGAACCCCCCGCCGGTCCGTTCCGGTCCAGCACCAGCGTCTCGATCCCTCGCTCCGCCAGGTGAAAGGCGGTGCTGGCACCCACCACCCCGGCCCCGACTACTATCGCCTTCGGCATGGTTTTATAGGCCCGCTGGTACCCGGTCGGGGTGGGCCACGCCACTTTCGATGGCCGCCTCACGGACGGCCTCGGCGACTTTGCGGTGTACTTCCTGGTCCAGGGCGTCGGGGACGAGTTCCGATTCGGCGGTTAGATCCGCGATGGCTCCGGCGGCGGCGAGCTTCATCTCGCCGTTGATCTCTTGCGACCCTGCCAATAGAGCGCCCCTGAAAATGCCCGGATAACCGAGGACATTGTTTACGCTCGTCCCGTCAGCGGCGAACGTTGCACCCGCCTCGCGTGCAGCTTCAGGCTGTATTTCAGGGTAAGGGTTGGTGAGAGCCAGTATTACTTGCCCGTCGCGTACCAGCTCGGGTTCTATGAGGCCGGTTACGCCGGTGGTTGCGACGACGACCTTAGCCTTTTGCATCAGGTCTTCGAGGGGGGTGATCTCTATTCCCTTTTCGCGGGCGCGGACGTGGCTGCCTTCGTTGGGGTCTGAGGCGATCACCTGCTTTGCTCCGGCGTCTACCATGAGGGAGGCGATGCCGAAACCAGCGGCGCCCAGGCCGATCTGACCAACCACCTCGTTTTCTAGCTTCAACCCTGCGTTACGGCAGGCGACGATGGTCGCGGCCACCGAAACGACCGCCGTTCCGTGTACGTCATCGTGCATTACGGGTTGGGCAAGACGCTCTTTCAGACGCTTTTCGATCTCGAAGCATTCCGGGGCTGAGATGTCTTCCAGGTGGATACCGCCGAAGGTCGGCGCTATACGGACTACCGTTTCGACGAACTCGTCCACGTCCTTGGTATCTATGAGAATAGGCATTGCGGAGACTCCGACGAGTTGCTGGTAGAAGACGGCTTTCCCCTCCATTACCGGCATCGAGGCGACGGGGCCGATATCCCCGAGTCCCAGGACCCGGGTGCCGTTCGTGCAGATAGCGACGCTGCGGCCGATCATGGTTAGCTGTCGAGACCTGGGGGGTTCTTCGGAGATAGCCTCACAAGCCCGCGCCACGCCCGGCGTGTACACGTCGCGCATATCTTGCACGGTACGCACGGGCCGCGTCGCCTCGATCCGCAGCTTGCCGCCATCGTGTTTCAGGAGGGCGCGATCCTGGTGCCAGATGATCTTTACGTCTTCCAGCGATCCGATCAAGTCTGCGACATGCCCGGCATGATCGCCGTTCTCGACCTCCACCGTGATCTCGCGTATCGAAGCGTCTTGCCCCACGTTTACGGTTTTTACGTCCCCGATCAGACCTTCAGCTTCACCAATTGCTCCCGTAACTTTTGCCAGCGATCCCGGCTGATGCGGAAGTTGAATGCGGTACGTGTAGTCGAGCGACAAGGCAATCTCCTTCTGGATCATTTGTACCAACCCCTGAGAGAATTCTATAGGAGCCGGCGCTGCGCGGATAGACGGCGCCTGAACGAAAATCTCCCGTTGGCCTACCGGAGCCCCCAAAACTTCCTACATCGGGCCAAAGACTTGCAACAAATTCTGGTCCTAAATACCCGAGAAAGCCAACTACAGGAGGATATCTTGGAAACGCCCGTGCAAAAACGCAACAAAGCTCTCTATGCGGAGTACGATCGTATCGCTATCCCAGAAGATATACCGGCACTCGGCGTTGAGAAGGGCAATCTGGGTGTAATACACAGCCTGGACTACCATAACGAGAACGTCTACGCGTCTGTGCTGGTCACCTACTCGACGAATCAGCCCCGGGGCTGGGTTGACGTGCAGGTCGCGCCCCGGGAGAAAGTTTCTTCATACAGCTTTGTGTAGTCGTATGTCCTGAGGAACGCTAGGCCGTGCCCGAAATGCAGTAAAGATCTAGGAGCCAAAACGCTCCCTGTAAGCGGCTTTCGCAGTCTGCACAAAAAGACAGCCTAGTGCTTCGGGACAGCTTGTGATAAACTGAGAAACGCAAAGTAAGGTGGGTAGAAGCTAAACGCTGTATTGAATGCCACCCGGGAATGAAGGGTGGCGTTTTTGTTTAGTGGAGCCCATGAACAAGAAAGGTGGGCTCCAGTATATGGCCCAAGGAACAGTGAAGTGGTTCAGTGACGAGAAGGGCTACGGCTTTATCTCCCCGGACGATGGCGGCGAGGATCTCTTCGTCCATCACACGGGAATATCCGGGGGCGGATTCAAGACCTTGGACGAGGGTGCCAAGGTCTCTTACGAGGCTACTCAGGGCAAAAAGGGTATGCAGGCGGAGAACGTTACTCCCGAGTAGCAATCACCCAAACGACTAGAGCGAGGAAACCGGGGCCTCCCCCCGGTTTTTTCGTGCCATCGAGAAGCATACAAATGTTCTCAACAATTCGTATGCTCCTTACGAAAACTTTTCAGAGAGAGAGAAACCTTTGAGGTACCTGAAGGCTGTATTTGTGGGGCTAGGGCTTGCACAGCTAGCGACCCTTATTACCACCGTTTACTTACACCGGGTTCTCGCCCACAAGGCTATCCGATTGCATCCGGCGGTGACGATGTTCATGCGCGTAAGCACCTGGATGCTCACAAGCATCTCGCCCCGCGAGTGGGTGGCCGTCCACCGCAAGCACCACAACTTCAGCGACGAAGAGGGAGATCCGCACAGTCCCCACATTGAGGGATACTGGAAGATCATGCTAGCCAACGTCTACTACTACCGTCGCGAGGCTACCCAGGACAACACGCTAGAGAAGTACGCCGCCGACCTTCCGCACGACCGGCTCGACGAGACACTCTTCAAGCGCGGAACGCTAGGTTTTTCGCTGACCGGTGTGGTCCTGGCGGCCATCATGGGCTTCAAACCCGGCATGGTAGCGCTCAGCACCCTGGCTTCGGTGTACCTGCTCCTGAACGCCGCAATCAACGGCGCCGGACACACCTTTGGCTACAAGAGCTTCGCCAACGACGCCACGAACCTCAAACTGCTGGCGCTCATCACCTTCGGCGAAGGATTGCACAATAACCACCACGCCCGTCCCGCCTCGCCCAAGCTAGCCGCTTTCGAGGACGAGTTCGATCCGGCGTGGCCCGTGATCCGGGGCCTGGAGAAGCTGCGCCTAGCGAAAGTCCTAACTAAAGCCGACGAGGGTTGGGAAAATCACCGCCGTCGTCTCCCCGAGCGGGCAAACTTGACGCCCCTCAAAGGCATCTCCATCGCCGACGCAAACTCGGATTCCACTAAGAAATCAGCCTAACAACAGGTAGAGCAGCGCTTTCTGGGCGTGTAGACGGTTCTCGGCCTGATCCAAGACCCGGCTCCGAGGGCCGTCTATAACCTCTGCCGCTACTTCCTCGCCCCGGTGGGCTGGTAGACAGTGGAGAAAGATAGCGTCATTGTCGGCCAGGCTCATTAGTTCTTCGTTCACCTGGTAAGGAAGGAATTTCTTCTTCCGTTCTTCGGCCTCGGCTTCCTGGCCCATGCTGGCCCACACGTCGGTGTAGACGACTTGGGCGCCGGACGCCGCCTCTTGCGGGTCTTGCGTTAAGGTAGGTGAGGCTCCTAGTTTTCCAGCAAGCTCAATCACTTCTTCTACTGGGCTGTGGCCTGCGGGGTGGGCGATGGTGAGGTTTGCGCCGGTTAGGGCGCAAGCTATAGCGAGTGAATGGGCGACGTTGTTGCCGTCGCCGATGTAGGCGATGTTCACGCCTTCTACCGCGCCGAATGCTTCGCGCACCGTGATCAGGTCCGCGAGGGCCTGGCAGGGGTGGTGGTTATCGGAGAGGCCGTTTATCACGGGCACATCGGCGGCTGAGGCCAGCTCTGAGAGCTCTTCGTGGTCGAAGGTGCGGACCATGATGGCGTCTATGTAGCGGGCTAGAACGCGCCCGGTGTCGCCGGGGGTTTCGCGTTTGCCGATCTGGATCTCCTCGGGACTCAAATGCAGCGCGTGTCCACCGAGCTGATACATCCCGACCTCGAAGGAGACCCGGGTGCGGTTGGAGGGCTTCTGGAAGACCATTGCCAGCGTTCTGCCGCGCAACGGACGGTAGGGGATGCGGGACTTCTGAAGGCTCTTTATCCTGACGGCCTCGTCCAGGATGAGACGGGTCTCCTCCGGGCCGAACTCTGCCAGGGTCAAACAGTCGCGTCCAGATAGGTGAGAGGGGGCGGGAGGGTTGTCGAATCGCTCCCCGATCACGCGACGGCGTATTCGGGAACGGCTACCGGAGTGTCAACCGCGTCTCGAAACGTATCGAGCGCCGCTCGTACCTCCGTTCTAGTCACGGTGAGCGGCGGCGCGAGCCTTATCGTCGTACCGCTTACCACGTTGACGAGTAGACCTTCGTCCAGACAATCCTTAAAGAATTCCGGTGCTAGTTCGGGGCCGAGGTCTAGCCCGATCATGAGCCCTACGCCCCGCACCTCCGCGCCGGGAATGCGCTCCGCGAGTACCTCCAACGCGTTCTTGAGGATCTTACCTTTGAACCGCACCTCTTCGAGGAACTGAGGATCGTTCACCACGCTGAGCACCGCCTTGACCGCCGCCATCGCCAGCGGGTTGCCGCCGAAGGTGGAGCCGTGGTTGCCCGGTCCGAGCGCAGCACATTCTTCTTTCGCCAGCACCGCCCCGACTGGAACGCCGCCACCGAGCCCTTTCGCGCTCGTGAGCACGTCCGGGACGACGCCCATGCCCTGATAGGCGTAGAGACGTCCGGTGCGTCCCATACCGGTCTGTACCTCGTCGAAGACGAGCAGGGCTCCGTACTCGTCGCACAGCGCCCGCAAGCCTTCTAGAAAGCCTTCCGACGCGACGTTGATGCCGCCCTCGCCCTGGATGGGCTCGACCAGTACCGCCGCGGTCTGCGGGCCAATAGCATCCTTCGCGGCTTCGAGGTCGCCGAACGGGGCGTAGGCGAAGCCGGGGAGCATCGGACCGAAGGCTTTCTGCAGCGCGGGCTGGGCGGTGGCGGAGAGGCCGCCGTAGGTGCGACCGTGGAAAGACTTGTCGAAGGTCAGGACTTCGTACTTTTCAGAGCCGAACTCGTCCGCGGCGTGCTTGCGGGCGAGTTTTATGGCCGCCTCGTTTGCTTCAGCGCCGGAGTTGCAGAAAAAGACCTCGTCGAAGTCCGTGGCGTCGGTGAGCATCCCGGCTACTTCTTCCTGAATCGGGATCTCATAGAGGTTGGAGCAGTGGATCAGGGTCTCCGCCTGCTCCTGTATCGCCCCGACCAGCGCCGGATGCCCGTGGCCCAAAGAGTTCGTCGCGATGCCGGCGATGAAGTCCAGGTAGCGGTTGCCGTCCTCGTCGAAGAGCCAGCTACCCTTCCCGCCCACCGGGGCGATGTTCAAACGTTTGTAAGTCTCCATCACGTTATTCACGCGACCGCTCCTTCCGATATGAGAGTTCCAACTTTTTCTCCGGCCATCGCGGCCAGCATGGTGCCTTTCTTGTTGCCGTTTGCGATGTGCGCCTCTACGCCGCCCCGTGCCGCCCGCGCCGCCGTCCGCAGCTTGGGGACCATCCCGCCCGCTGCAAGCCCGTCCGCCACGTACCCTTCGCACTCATCCGGGGCTATTTTTAGGACCGGATCGCCGTCCTTCAGCAGCCCGTCCACGTCGGTCATCAAGAATAGATGTCCGGCTCCGAGTCCGACCGCGAGCGCGGCGGCGGCCACATCGGCGTTGACGTTGTAGGCTCCCTCCGGACCGAGCCCCAGCGGCGCCAAGACCGGCACGAAGCCCCCGTCCCAGAGCGCTTCTATGAGGCCCGACGCGACCACCCGGACCTCCCCGACCCGGCCCAACTCCGGCACGGGGTCCACGTGGAGCGTCGGGCCGTCAGTGCCGGAGATGCCCGCTGCCGGTACTCCGAGGCCTTGCAACTCCCTCACTAACGCCTTGTTGACTGTCCCGGCGTAGACCATCTCGGCGACCTCCAGCGTCGCCTCGTCGGTGACGCGCAGGCCTTCGTGCCAGCGGGTGGGGATACCCAGAGAGTCGAGCATCTGGGTGAGCTGCGGGCCGCCGCCGTGGACCAGGGCGACGGGCGTGCCGCCGGCCAGTATCTCGGGCAGGTCTTCCAGCGCCCCGCCGGCCAGGGCTCCGCCCCCGATCTTGGCTACTATGGGCTTCTTGTCCGCCTTCACGTCCGGTAGCTCCCGTTGATCTCGACGTACTCGTAAGTCAGGTCGCATCCCCAGGCCGTCGCCGAAGCGTCGCCCTCGCTTAGGTAGGCCGAAATCCTGACCTCGTCTCCAGTGAGCACCGCGTTCGCCTCTGCCTCGTCGTGGGGGACAGGCTCCCCGCCCTCGAAGACCTTGACTGGGCCAAAGTACAGCTCCAGCGTCGAGGGATCGAACGCTGCACCCGAGTATCCCATCGCAGTCACCACCCGGCCCCAGTTGGCGTCCTCGCCAAAAACCGCCGCCTTGACCAGGTTGCTCCCGACGACCGATTTGGCGAGCGCCTCCGCCGTTGCCTCGTCCTGCGCGCCATCCACGACGACTTCGACGAGCTTGGTTGCGCCCTCGCCGTCCCGGGCGATCTCTTTCGCCAGTTCCCGCGCCACGGTCTCAACCGCTTCCGCAAAAGCCGGATAGTCCGGGGAATCGTTGGTGATTGGCCCGTTACCGGCGGCGCCGTTCGCCAAAAGGAGTGCCATGTCGCTCGGGGAGGTGTCGCCGTCTACCGTTACGCGGTTGAAGGTGCGGTCCGTCGCCTGGCTCAAAGTTTCCTGCAGGCACTCCGGCTCCACGGCGGCGTCGGTGGTGAGGAAGGCGAGCATGGTTCCCATGTTTGGGTGGATCATGCCGCTCCCCTTAGCCGTACCCCCGACGGTAACAGTCTTCCCTTCTACCTCGACCTGCACCGCGGCCTCTTTGGTACTGGTGTCGGTCGTCAGAATAGCCTCCGCAAAGCCGGAACCATCACGACTCAGTTCACCGGACGCGTCCGCTATCCCGGCTTCTATCTTATCCATCGGTAGCGGCTGCCCGATCACCCCGGTGGAGGCAACGGCGACCTGCTGAGTATTCAATCCCAAACTCTCAGCCGCGAGCTCCTGCATCCGGCGAGCATCTTCTGCTCCTTGCTCTCCGGTTGCGGCGTTGGCATTGCCGCTGTTGACGATGATGGTCCGCACTTCCCCAGCCTCGACGGCCTCTTTGGTGAAAGCGAGCGGCGCCCCTTTAAAAGCATTACGCGTGTAGACGCCGGCTACCGAACATGGATATTCAGAGTAGAGGAGGCCGAGATCCTTCCTCCCCGAGTTCCGCACCCCGCACACGACCCCGCCGGCAACGAAACCCAACGGGGCAACCGCACCGCCTGCGGCAGTTTTTATACTAATTGTTGAATTTTTATTCATCAGCGGCCCATATTGTTGCATCCGCGTACGCGAAGGTCAACCGGTTTATACAGAAACTTGAATAATTATCCGAAACTCTTACAATACGGCTCATGGCTTTAAAAGTTGGCATCTACGGCGGCAGCGGATACGCGGGCTCGGAACTGGTTCGCTTGCTCTCCGGGCACCCGAAGGTGGGCGTTCTCAGCGTCGCCTCGCGTGGTTATGCAGGCCGAAAGATCAGCGAAGTCTATCCGCATCTCGCGGTGGGTGATAGTTTCGTGGAGCCGGGCGAGATCGAAGATTCCGAATTGGACGTCGCGTTCATGGCTTACCCGCACATGGAGAGCGCCGGGGCGGTAAAAGATTTGCTGGAGGCGGGGGTCGAGTTGGTAGTGGATCTCTCGGCGGACTTCCGACTGTCAGATGTTGCCGTCTATGAAGAGTGGTATGGGGAACACCCGGCGCCGGAACTCATCGAGGAAGCGCACTACGGGTTGCCGGAAGTATTCGGGACTACGGAAGGCCGAATAATCGCCAATCCCGGCTGCTACCCGACGGCGGCTATCCTGGCGCTCGCGCCCGTCGTGCGGCGGATGGGAGCTTCGATTCACTCTATCACCGTGAACGCCCTCTCAGGGATTAGTGGGGCCGGGGCAAAGCCTAGTGTCAAGACCAGCTTCGTCACCGCCAACGAAAACGCCAACGCCTACGGCGCTCCGTGGCACCGGCACACGCCGGAGATAGAGACCATGATCCGGCGCGTCGGGGAGAGCCCGAACGTCACCTTCGTCCCACACCTCATCCCCGTAACGCGTGGAGAGCTAGAGACCATTATCGTGGATGCGGACGAAATTCCCGATGCCGAAGAAGTCCTTGAGTGGTATGCGGAGGACTATGACGGATGGAAGTTCGTCGAGGCTCGGGAGGAGTATCCGCACATAGCCCACGTCGCCAACACCAACCGGTGCCGGTTATCGGCGGCGGTTGACGGTCGGGCGGGCAAGCTGTTGCTCTTCTCGGCGGTGGACAACCTGCTCAAGGGAGCTTCCGGCGCGGCGGTGCAGAACATGAACCTGGCGCTCGGTTTCGAGGAAGACCTCGGCATCGAGCACCTCAAGTAGGAGGCTGGAACTGTGGACTCGACCCGAACGGGAGTGGATAAAGGGACGCGGCAGGACCTGATCCTACGCCTCATCTCCGAAAAAGAACTCGGCACCCAACAGGGCGTCGTTACCGCCCTCTCCGATGAAGGAGTCGAAGTCGCCCAAGCCACCGTCAGCCGGGATCTCGCCGAACTAGGTGTACTCAAAGTCGGCAACCGCTACCTGGCACTCCCACAAGAACCGGGCTTCGCCGGTATAGAAGTGCTTCCGGGCTTTATTCTCGACGTTATCCAGGCCCAGCACACCATCGTTATGCACACCCGTGACGGCACAGCAGGTGCTGTAGCCAGCGTGCTGGATAGGGTAAGGGGACTCAAGATCACGGGTACCGTCGCAGGACTCGATACCGTGGTAGCCATCTGTCCCGACAACGCCGGCGCAGCCGAAGTCTCTGAGATGATCTCCGACGTCTGCCGCGCCAGGACCCGCCCCGCCGGAAACACGGACTAACGAAACTTGACCACCAGTAACTCCTCGAATGCTGCGCTGCGTCTCTCGGTGCTCGAAGACAGGTTCGCAGTTTGCAGTCTCGAACCGGAGAACAAAATCCCGGACTGGGCTCTAAAAAGCGATTTCTCCTCTGTAACACGTACACTTGATGAGCTCTCCATAGTCTGCCCAGAGCAGAACGTTCCGGTGGAAGTGAAACGTGAAGAGAACTGGCGTGCCCTCCGTATCGAAGGTCCGCTCGACTTCTCGCTGGTTGGCGTTCTGGCTTCGCTGCTGCAGCCGTTAGCCGAAGCGGAGATCAGCATCTTTACCATCTCGACTTACGATACCGACTACGTGCTAATGCACGAGGATAAGTTAGAGGATGCTATCTCGACACTACGCATGACCGGCCACGAAATCCAGAATACGAGCGTCACTCTCCCGGTAACGATAGAAGACCAGACTTTTCTTTGGGAGATGCTGTACGAGGCCGTCTACTGGAGTTCCGAGGAAACAGATCCGAAACCGCCGCCTGAAGAGCTGTTAGCGAACCCCGGTCTTCGACGCTATCTCGAAGACTGGGGGAGGGAAAACGACTACGCCGTCGTCGCCATTGACCCAAGTGACGGAAGCAGGATCGGAGCCACATGGTACCGGCTCTTTCTTGCAAGCGATCCTGGATATGGCTTCGTAGACGACGTCACGCCGGAGATCGCCCTCGCCATATCCCCGAACCGGCGGGGTGCAGGCGTCGGTGGAACCTTGCTACGCGCCCTGATGAACGCGGCGCACACGAACGGTTTCGAGTCCGTTAGTCTGGGTGTCCAGAAGAGCAACCACGACGCTATAAAGCTCTACGAGAAAAGTGGTTTCGTTAGGCTGCGTGATGACGGAAGAGCCTGGATTATGAAGGCGGATCTCACAGCAAATCAAACAACGAACGACGCACAATAAACGGAGGAAAGATGTCTTTAGAAGGAAAGAAAGTCGTGCTCGCCTACTCCGGTGGACTGGATACCTCGGTCTGCCTCAAGTGGTTCGAGCAGCAGGGAGCCGCACCATACGCCTTGTACCTGGACCTCGGACAAGATGAACCTGAAGTAGACGTTAAAGAAAAAGCGTTGAAGATCGGGGCTGCAGGCGCCTTCGTGCGGGACGCGCGTGAGGAGTTTGTTGAGGAGTATGTGGTGCCCGCGATAAAGGCCAACGCGCTCTACGGTGGCAAGTACCCGCTCTTTACGGCGCTCGGACGGCCATTGATCGCGAAGAAGCTCGTTGAGGCGGCGCGTGAGGTGGGGGCGGAGCTTATCGCCCACGGTTCCACTGGAAAAGGTAACGATCAGGTCCGCTTCGACGTTACGACCGCGTCTATCGCCCCGGACCTCACCGTCGTTGCTCCGGTCCGCGACTTCAACATGAGCCGGTCAGAGGAGATGGAGTACGCCGAGCAGCACGGTATCCCCGTCCCGACCACCAAGAAGTCCCCCTACAGCGTGGACGAAAATCTCTGGGGACGTTCCATAGAGGCCGGCCCGCTCGAAGACCCGGATCGTGAACCTACACCTGATGTTTATACTTTGACGAGAGAGCCCGAAGAGGCGCCGTACGAGCCGCGGTACGTGGAGATAGGCTTCGAAGAGGGGCTTCCGGTGAGCCTGGACGGGGAAGAGTTGCCGCTGGTGGAGCTTATCGAGAAGCTTGACCAGATCGCGGGCGAACACGGCGTAGGTAGAATCGACATGGTGGAGGATCGGCTCGTGGGCATAAAGAGCCGTGAGATCTACGAGGCCCCCGCCGCTATGACCATTTTAGGGGCCCACAAAGAACTCGAAACCATGACCCTCACCAAAGACGTGCTCCGCTTCAAGGCCCAGATCGAGCAGCGCTACGCCGAGCTAACTTACGATGGCCTGTGGTTCACGCCGCTAAAGTCCGCCCTGGACGCCTTCATCGAAGAAACTCAGAAGACCGTAACGGGCACCGTGCGCCTGAAGTTGTACAAGGGTTCCGGCACCGTTGTCGGACGGACCGCTCTGAAGGCGCTCTATAGCAAAGACCTCGCCACCTACGACCCCGGCAGTATCTTCGACGAGTCGGCGGCGGCGGGCTTTATCGCGCTGTGGGGATTACCGGCCCGGCAGTGGGCCAGCATACACGGGGGCGCCGGGCAGGAAACGCCGACACAGTAGAAATTTAGGGATCGACCGAAGGTATAGCCGGTTCCTCCGACACTACCCATCATATTTCGGTTCGTCGGGGAGGAAGATCTGCTCTATGCTCTGCCCGAGAATTCGGGATATTTTGAAGGCCAGTGGCAAACTAGGATCGTACTTCCCCTTCTCGATGGAGTTTATGGTTTGCCGAGAGACGCCGACGCGCCCGGCCAGATCCGCCTGCGACCAATCTCTCTCGGCCCGCAATACTTTGAGCCGGTTCCTCATTTGTACCGGCGGATCGCGAGGAGCGGGCCGACAAGCCACAACGCCCCCATGACAGGCCACACGAGTAACCAACTAACCTGCGGAAAGCCGACGAGCTGCAAGAAACCGTAGCCGAACGTCAACAGCGCCGTCCCCACGAACGCGAACGCCAGCGCCTCGAACATGATGCGCCGTTGTAACTCGTCCATGCGGGCGACCCGCCTCATAACGACGAGCGGGATGAACACCGCCGGAACCATCGGCGCCAATGCCAACGGAAACCTCCACCACGCCTCCGGGTTCGCGTCGATCAAAGGCAACGCCACGAACAAAACCACCGCGTAAAACGCCATTACCGAACCTAGCTCCACCAAATACCGCCGGCCACCCAAAACGCTTCCTCCTTAACACCGAGATCACAGCGTTCACCCGTAAAGTACAGCACGCTTGTTAATATGTCAAACAAACTTTACATTTCAAGTACAGGTGACCACCGATAGCTTTGACATCCTCGAGATGGTCCGGCGTGCTCCCTGTCTACTGCTATCATCGGTTTGGTGCCAAGGAACGATGAAACTCATCCCGACGAGCAGCACATCACGGACGAACGTGAGATGCGACGCGCCCTAGACGCGGCCCGAGAGGCAGGTAGGTTGGGAGAGGTTCCCGTTGGGGCCGTCGTCGTCCGGGACGGCGAAGTGTTGGCCGTCGCCGCCAACGAGCGCGAGAGCCTGCAAGACCCAACGGCCCACGCCGAAATACTGGCCCTCCGTCGGGCCGCCACGGCGCTCGGTACCTGGCGGCTCGCCGGTTGCACGCTCTACTCGACCCTGGAACCCTGCCCAATGTGCGCCGGGGCTGCCCACGCCGCCCGGATCTTCCGCCTCGTCTACGCCGCTCCCGACCGCAAGGCCGGGTACGCCGGCACCCTCCACGACCTCCCCGGTGATTCGCGGCTGAACCACACCTTCCCCTACGAAAGCGGCCTCCTAGAAGCCGAAGCCGCCGCAATCCTCAGAAACTTCTTCAAAACTCGACGCAAGAACCGCTAGAATTACCCCGATCACCCCAAAACCCCCGACAGTAAAAGGCTTAAAGTTACAATGTATACTAACCTTAAATCAAAAGTATAGAGTACGCTCAAAGTCTCAATCACTACTCTAATCAAATCTTTCTACCTGAACCTAAAGGTACTCTATTTGCGGGTAATTCGCCTTTTCTCCGCTTTTCAGAAAATTTTTTGAAAAAAGTTTCCGGGCTGCCCGGCAAAGCCCAATGCGCGGCGAAATGCGGGGTTTCAGACTTTTACGTTGGTTGAACCTGATGTTGAGGTCAAGTTAGAGGGTATTGCAAACCGAAAATGTGGTGTGCTAGGTTTCCGCACTACCAGATGTGGTGTTGATCGTCGCGGAGGTTATTACGGTGCAGTGTCCATATTGTGATTTTGAGGATACAAAGGTTATAGATTCGCGGCTTTCGGAGACGAAGGACGCTGTTCGCCGGCGGCGGGAGTGTCTCTCGTGTGAGAAGCGGTTCACCACGTACGAGCGGCGGGAGCCCTTGAAGCTCATGGTTATAAAGCGTGATGGTGAGCGAGAGGTGTTTGACCGAGACAAGCTTCAGACCGGACTCGCCAGGGCTTGCGCCAAACAGCGAGTGTCGGATGAAGAGGTGGAGTTGATCGTGGACGAGGTCGAGGCCGAGTTGCGCGAACGGCGGCGACACGAGGTAACGTCGCGGCGCATCGGGGACATGGTTTTGTTCCGACTCCGCCGGCTCGACATGGTGGCATACCTGAGGTTCGCCTCCGTATATCGGCAGTACACGGATGTGGATCAGTTCCGCTCCGAGCTGGTGAAATTGGCCGGTTCAGGAATCGGTAACAGCAGGTAGTGGACAAAAGTAAGTAGTTGGAAGAGCAAACTTCCGCAGTAAAATATAGGGGAGGATTATGGAAGTAGATCGTAGTAAGCGGCTGGACAATATTGAGCTCTCGGAGAACGCGGTAGCGGTTCTCAAAAAGCGCTACCTCAAGAAGAACGAGGCGGGCGAGGCTATCGAAGAGCCTATAGATATGTTCCGCCGGGTGGCCTCGAACATCGCCGAGGGCGAGTACCGTTTCAAAGAGGGCGAAGAGGCCGAAGCTCTGTACGAGGAGTCCAAAGAGAAGTTCCTGCAAATGATGCTCTCCCGGAAGTTCATGCCAAACTCGCCGACTTTGATGAACGCCGGGCGTGAGATGCAGCAGCTTTCGGCGTGCTTTGTGTTGCCGGTCGAGGACTCTATTGACGGCATCTACGACACGCTCAAGCACCAGGCGATCATCCACAAGAGCGGTGGCGGCACGGGCTTTGGCTTCTCACGTTTGCGTCCAAAGAACGACTTGGTAAAGAGCACGATGGGCGTTTCGAGCGGTCCAGTTTCGTTCATGGCTATCTATGACGCATCGACGGACAAGATCAAGCAGGGCGGGACCCGACGCGGGGCGAACATGGGCATTCTGCGGGTGGATCATCCGGACATCGAAGAGTTCATCACCTGCAAGAAAGAGAACGACCAGATCAACAACTTCAACATCTCGGTCGCCATCACAGACGACTTCATGGAGGCCGTAGCGAACGACGCGGACTTCGACTTGAAGAACCCGCGCGACGGCGTGGTCATAAAGACGATCCGGGCGCGGGAGCTATTCCGCCAGATCGTCGAGGGCGCGTGGCTCAATGGCGAGCCGGGCGTGGTCTTTATAGATAAGATCGACGGCGACAATCCGACGCCTCAGTTTCCGATAGAGTCCACGAACCCGTGCTCCGAGGCGCACCTGCCGCCCTATGACTCGTGCAACCTCGGCTCGATCAACCTGGAGCGTTTCTTCGTTCCGGGTGAGCAGGTCGGAGAGGGCTCGGTTGACTGGGACGAGCTCCGCGAGACGATCCACACCACGATCCGTTTCTTGGACAACGTGATCGAGATGAACAAGTACCCTCTTCCCGAGATCGACGAGATGAGCCGCGGCAACCGCCGCATCGGGCTCGGCGTCATGGGCTTTGCCGACCTCCTCATAAAGCTCGGCATCACCTACGACTCCGACGAGGGGCTGGCCTTCGCTGAGAAGGTCATGAAGTTCGTGGACGATGAGGCCTGGGAGGAGAGCCGCAACCTCGCCGAAGAGCGTGGCGTCATGCCGCACTTCGAGGGCTCGCGGCACGAGGCTCGCGGTGACCGGGTTCGCAACGCGACCGTTACGACCATCGCGCCGACCGGCACGATATCCATGATCGCCGGTTGCTCCGGCGGCATCGAGCCTTTGTTCGCCGTCGCTTTCATGCGGCGTCAGGCGGACATGGAGATGCCGGACGTCAACCCCGAGTTCGTGAAGCTGGCGAAGGAGCGTGGCTTCTACTCCGAGGAGTTGATGACGAAGGTCGCCGAGCACGGCAGCGTCCGCGAGATCCCGGAAGTCCCGGAGGACGTGCGGGGCGCGTGGGTTACGTCCCACGACATCTCTTCCGAGTGGCACGTCAAGATGCAGGCAGCGTTCCAGAAGCACACCTCGATGGGCATCTCCAAGACCATCAACCTGCCAAACCACGCGACGCCGAAGGACGTGGAAGACGCCTACATGCAGGCCTACGCCACTGGCTGCAAGGGCATCGCCGTCTACCGCGACGGCTCCCGCGACGCCCAGGTCCTCTCGACGGGCAAGACCGGCGGCGCCACGCAGGGCGAACAGCCCGCTGCAGAGCCGGAAGTCCGGCACATCTCGTTGGCGGAGGCCCGTAACGGCCGGCCGCGCACGCTCTCTGGCGTGACCAAGAAGATACAGACCGGCCACGGCCCGCTGTACGTCAGCATGAACGACGACGAGTTCGGGCCGCGCGAGTGCTTCGTGGTGCTCGGTAAGCCCGGTGGTACGGCGGCGGCCTTCTCGGACGCATTGGGACGCATGATCTCCCTCGCCATGACCCACGGCGCCCAGCCGACCGAGGTGGTAAGCCAGCTCCGCGGCATCCAGGACGGACACCCGATGGGCTTCGGCCCGAACGCCGTACTCTCCGTCCCCGACGGCGTTGCGAAGGCGATGGGCGAGCACTACCTGGTCGAAGAGAACCCGGCTGAGGCTCGGGAACTCCCGATCATCGGGGCGTGCCCGGACTGCGCCAGCGGCCTCACCCGCCAGGAAGGCTGCGTAGTCTGCCACTCCTGCGGTTACTCCAAGTGTAGCTAAACTTCTCCTCCAAGCGGCTTTATTAGGGCGGACTCTTGAGGGTCCGCCCTTTTAATGTCCGCTGAAAACTTTGTCGCCCCGAGCTTATCGGTCGAGCCCCTGATCTTCGAAGGAGGCCGGGTCTTCAGAGGGCTCCAAGTGCATGAAGAACGTGCTCCCCGGCAACGCTTCGCCCAAGTCTTTCTCTATTTGTTCCACGAGGTCGTGGCCCTGCTGAACGCTCCATCGGCCCGGCACGAGCACATGTGCTGAGACAAAACGGCGCTGTCCGGCGGCGCGGGTGCGTACCGCGTGGAACTGGATGCCCTCTTTCTCGTAGCGGGAGAGTATTTTCGAGATCTTCTCCTGGTCTTCTGTGGGAATGGCGCGATCCAGGAGCCCGTTTGCGGTGTCGCGCAGGAGCCGAACTCCGGTCCACAGGATGTTCGCGGCGACGAGTAAGGCGACGAGCGGGTCCAACGCCAGCCATCCTGTGAGCTGAGCCATAAACACGCCGAACACTACGCCCAGAGAGGTCCACACATCGGTAAAGAGGTGAAGCGCGTCGGCCCGGAGCGTAATAGAGCGCAGCCGACGCCCGGCGCGCAGTATGACCAGGGCCACGCCGCCATTGATCGCCGCTGCGACCAGCGTTATAGAGAGCCCGATCCCGAGGTTCTCCAAAGGTTGTGGGTCCAGCAACCGACCCCAGGCCGTGACCCCGATCCAGACCGCCGTGATCACTATTAGCGCGCTCTCCAACCCGCTGGAGAAATACTCAGCTTTGTTATGCCCGAAGGCGTGCTCTTCGTCCGGCGGACGGGCCGCAAGGGTCAAAGCCCACAGCACAGCCACCGCCGCCACCAGGTTCACCACAGACTCCGCAGCATCCGAGAACAAGCCCACGGAGCCGGTCAACAGATAAGCCCCGAACTTCAGGCCGATCGTCACTACCGCTGCGGCGATCGAGAGAAGCGCGTATCGACGAGCGTCTCGGGCGAGGTTGGATGTGCCTTCCATCAAGAAAGTCTAACGCCAAAGGGCGTGGGAGCGTACACTACTCGCTGCACCTGGGAAGCTGCGGTAAAAGTGCTCGGCTAGTGTGGATTTCTCTCTCCATTTTGCGGCACGCCCAAGCGTACACGGCTCAAATCGACCTCCGAACCCGACACAGAAGCACTGTAACTCTGAAGTTGATGGTTATAATTTGCTGTAGATGTATTGTGTTTCTTGGATCTAAAGTTTTAAAAGTTTTAAATATTCGCTTTATTTATAAGGGTTTGGGCTGATACACGGCAAAAATAAAGTCTGGCTCGCTGTAGAAGAAATCGTCTGCAAAGGTTGAAGTTCGAGATGAAGTATTAAGAAGTATCTCATGCGGCCTGGTGGTTGAAGGGTGGAGGGGTAAGGGATAAACTCGTCGGCGGAGAGGTGGCAGAGCGGTTGAATGCGGCGGTCTCGAAAACCGTTATGTCGGTAATCCCGGCATCGGGGGTTCGAATCCCCCCCTCTCCGCTCCGGGAGGTGTCCGATCCGGAAGGTTCCGTTTCTAGAAGACCGTATCCTCAGTGCGTATGATGGCAATGATGTTTTTCTCAGGCTCTAAGGACATGAACTAGCTTTGCGCTGGCTGAGGATAGGTTGGGCGACCTTATTGCTCTTGGTCGCTCTAGGGGTGCTCGTCGTCTCTGTGGTGATGCACGTTCGTTTCGGAGATGGAACGCTGGAGCGTATCTCCACTGATTCTATGGACGTACACGCGGACTTCGGTTCTTTCTGGCTGTCGGCGAAGGCTGCTCTGGAAGGTCGGGATGTCTACGATACGGGAGCCCGGCTCGTAAACCTGAACCCGCCATTCTGGACTCTGGTCATGTTGCCGCTCGGTTTTATGGAGCCGCTCAACGCCTACCGGCTGTTCGTCCTGATCATGCTGTTTACGACTCTCGGTTCCGTGGCGTGGATGGCGGGAGAACTGCGTCTACGAGCCGGATGGGCGATTTTGGCGGCCGGTTTGGTTCTTTTCTCTTCGCCGATGCTCGCGACCCTGGCGCTAGGTCAGATGTATCCCGTATTGGTACTAGGGCTCGTGGCGGTGTGGGTGACGAATCGCCGGGGCCGTTATCTCTCGTCGGGGTTGGCGTTAGGCTTGATGATGGCGCTTAAGCCGTCGCTCGCGCCCCTGATACTGTGGCCCGCCGTGCGAAAACGGTGGGAGATGGTCGGGGCGACGATCATCTCCGGTGCGGCGGCGACGATGGCCGGTAGCCTGGCACTAGGCTCAGACGCGACCCTCCGGTATGCAGAGGTCGTCCTGGAGGAGCGTATAGACGGTTTTTGGGATAATGCCTCGCTGGCTAGTGCGGCTATGCGTACGTTTACCGACACCCGGTTTGCAGAGCCGCTCGCGATAGTTCCGTGGCTCGTTCCGGCGGCCTACGTGCTAGGCGTAGCGCTGGTCATCCTGACGGCCGTAAAGGTCCGGGACGGTTCGGAGGCCGGGCTTTGGGCCCTGGTCGCCGCCTCGCTTCTGGCTTCGCCTGTAGCCTGGAATAACTACCTTCTCTTGCTTGTGCCGGGGGTGCTGCTTTTGCTGGCCCGGGGACGCTTCGCGCTGGCTTTCCTCTTGCTCTCCCTGCAGTTTATCCCGCAGCAGTGGCCTTTTTTGTGGAACGATTCGGATAGAATTTTGGCTACGCTGGCGGTCAGTTTATATATGTACGTGTTAGCGATACATTGGATCTCCTTTTTTACCGTTGGTAAGGAGCCGAAGCGCAATAAGAGGACCACCTTCGCAGAAGAAACGTCTGAGACCGAGCGAAAACCGGCGAACGCTTAGCTTTTCGGAACTCGTGGCATAATCCTTCTGGAACCGCACTCTCTCGGAAAGGTGGCATTACATGGGGTCAACCACGCTCAGCCGGCGCATCGTCGAGTCTTTACCCTGGTTGGATGAACTCTCCGAAGTAGTCCAGCCGAAAATACAGAACGCCGTAGCCGCCGGTGGAAAGACGGTGCGCGACATTCTGGACGGCAAGTACCTCGAAGCCCCATTCCACCCGATGCTCAGCGACGTGCCGCTCGGCTCCTGGACCGCGACCATCGTGTTCGATGGCGTAGACGCCGCTACGGATTTCCGGCCGGTCCGAAACGCGGCCGATGCGACGCTCGTGCTCGGGAATGCGGGCGCCGTAGCCGCCGCGATAACCGGTCTCTCTGACTGGCGTTACCTCTCCGGCGGGTCGCGCAAAATGGGAATGGCCCACGGTCTGCTAAACACCGCAGGGCTCGCTTTCAACGTGGCCTCGCTCCTATTTCGGGCTACGGGCCGTAGAAACGCCGGCAGGTTAGCTTTTCTGGCAGGTTTCTCCATTTCCGGAACCGCCGCCCACCTGGGGGGAGAGTTGTCCTACAACTACGGGCTGCGTGTAAACCGCAATGTCTTCGAGTGGGCCGGGCCTGATGAATTCACGCCGGTGATGGATGAGGGTGAGCTGCCGGAAAACGGCATGCGCAACGTGTCGCTCGATGGTGCGGACGTTCTCATCAGCCGGCTCTCCGATGGCAGTATTTGCGCCATCTCGAACGTTTGCAGCCACTTCGCCGGCCCGCTGAACGAGGGCGAGCGTGTGGGAGACACGGTCGTCTGTCCCTGGCACGACTCGCGCTTTGACCTTTGCTCCGGACAAGTCTTGAGAGGTCCCGCGACCTTCCCTCAATCTCGTTGGGAAGTCCGGGTGCGCGACCGCAAGATCGAGATAAAAGGCGCCGAGGAGAACATTCAAAAGGTGGTTAGGTAGCTTTTAGCTGGACAATCTTTCAGCATTTCAGCCGGTCAGCAGAGGGAGCGGATTGCCGGGACTTCTAATGAAATACGTGGCATAGGCTAGACGGAACAGGGTAAGAGGAGCCCAGGTTTCTAGCTGAAAGACGGACGTGCTGACCGGCTGACTAACTTTTTTCCAGCATCTCCATGGCTTCCCCGGCGGCCCGACGCAGGGTGCGGCCGGAGTCTACGCGGAAGACGGTTTGAAGGTCGCTCCGGGCGCGGGACCTCTCGCCGAGGGCGGTGAGGGCCGAGGCGCGATTGTAGTAGGCGATGCCGAGTGTGGGGTCTAGTTTTATGGCCTGGTCGGCGGCTTCGAGGGCTGATCTTGGCTCTCCGTCGGCGTCCAGGCTGGCCCCCAGGGCAGCGTAATAGCGGGGGAGGGGACGTTGTTCGATGAGTTCTTCGTAGAGTGTGACGGCTTTCTCGTATTCTGTCCGCTGGAAAGCTTTAGTGGCGCGGCGCTCTTCGGGGGAGACGTTGCGGGCCATGATGATGGTGAGTATGGCGGCCCCGCCCAGGTAGATAAGGAGAACGGGATCGTCGTTGTAGACGGTGGTCAGGCTCATTACGAAAGGTAGTCCGGCGATGAAAACGCCGGTAGAGAGTGGCGGGATCAGGCGCCACAAAAACTCCTTATAGGCCTGGACGCGCAGCAGATCCCGGTTCTGACGTCCGATGAAGAACGTAAAGACCGTCAGGATACCGAGCGCTATTAGCGATGGGTAGAGGAAGTTCAACGATTGAGGTCCTCCAAAAGTCCCTTTATGTTACCCCGGAAACGGCGCGGAAGGTCGGCTTCGAGCGCCCGCTGGAGGTCTTTCTTCGCCCGGCTCCGGCGGTTCATGCGGCGGAAGATCAGGCCGCGGTTGTAGTAGGCGATGCCGTACTTGGGGTCTTGCTCTATGGCCTTCGTAGATTCTTCTATGCCTTCCTCATCCTTACCGTCGGCGCCGAGCGCCGCCCCCAGGAAAGCGTGGTGGCGGGCCAGGGGTTGTTCCTCGGTGAGCTTCCGGTAGTGCTTTACGGCCTCCTCGTAGTTCCCCTGGCGGAAGGTTTTGCTCGCCGCCCGCTCGGAGCGGGGCATCGAGATCATGTTGGAGGAGACCACCGCAACCGCGAAGGTGATCGCCCAGGTCAACAGCACAGCCTGGTTTTCGCGGTATCCCTGAACTACTAACAGGCTCAGGGCCATCAACGTCAGTACGGCAAAGGGTAGTGCCCTTCTCACCAGCGGCACCCATGCTTTCGCCCGGAAAAGGTCTCTGTTAGACGAGAAGACTACTCGCCAACTCAGAAAGACCAGTAAAAAGACCAATACAATCGGGATTGCGGCTGCCCCCATACTTACACTCCCTCCGCTTTCATCTGTCCGGATTTCCCTGCAGCGGCGTGCTTGTCCAAGAAACCCCGCAATACCCGGTTGAAAAAGCCCGGGTTGTCCTGGTTTGCGTTGTGTCCGGCGGACGGTATCACGACGTAGCGACTTTCCGGGTCGCGCTCCGACCACTTCGGTGAAATTTTCTTTATATTACCGACTTCATCGCTGTCGCCGTGGGTAATGAGCAGAGGATGTTCTATCCGGTATCCTGGTTCGTGGTGCAAGAGGCCCGCTACGGCGTTCCAGACCTTCATGAAATCTTCTTTCGTCAATTGCCGCATCGCCTCGTAAGCGTAAGCCTGGGCTTCAGGCGTAACGGCGGTGTTCTTGGCTATCTGTTCGCGGAGGTGGTCTTCGGGCCAAAGCTTGAACACCAGCGGAGAGATCTGCAAGGCCAGCATCCCCAGCTTGGGCTGCTCTATGGTGCTGCAAGAAGACCCCACGGTAGCTAGCGCGGTGACCCGCTCCGGATAATAGAAGACAACGTCCTGTGCCAAATGCCCCCCGAGTGATTGTCCGACGAGAGAAACCTTCTCGTATCCCAGACGGTCTAGTAGGGTGATGAGGTCGTCTATGAGGTCTTGGATCAGTAGTCCTTCACCGATGTCGCCGATGGGTCGGGAATGACCGTGCCCTCTCATGTCCCAGGTAATGACTCGGTAGCGGTCCGCGAGGGCGGAGACCTGAGAGTCGAACATGCGATGGTCCATCATCGCGCCGTGGGAGAACACCACGGGCGGCGCATCCTTCGGACCCGAGATCCAGTAGTGGATCGGGCACCCCGCCCGTTCGACAACGCCTCCGACCGTCTCTATGGAAGCCATTCAGTTACCTAAGCCCCTACCGGCGCGGGTTCCTGCCGTTGCAGAAGTTCTATTGCCGGTGAGACCATCCGCCCGAACTCTTCGTCGTTCAGAGCTGGAAGAGCGCCCTCCACGGATACTGTTTCTTCCAACTCGATCCAGCTTTTGCATCCGCCGTAGGACTCTTTGTAGGGCAACTCGACCGACTCGGTCAGTAAATATGTCCGCAAGACGAGCACCGTCAGAGGCTTTTTCGGACGCCATTTGAAGCGGCTCTCGGCGTACTCCGGTGTCCAGATGTGGTGTGGGTCTATGGCTTCTAGCGCTTCGGGCTCGGAGATCTCGTATGCGGCATAAACCTCGGCGAAGGAGGTGAAGATCAGGTCATCCTGGTCCGACCGGTCTGGGATTGCGTTCATCAGGTCCTGGTATTCAGGCTTCAGCAGATCCGGACGCTGATGTTCGTATCCGGGCAGGAGCAGAAACCGGGTGGTGGGCACGGCGAATTCCTTTTCCCGGATGCCGCCTTTACGGACGACGAGCGCCGAAGCGCCGCGCTCCAGCGCTTTTACCGCCACCGCCCATTCTTTCAGGGTTTGTTTTAGAGAATTCAAGGGACCACCTCTCGTATAATGCAACCAGTCGATGTACAGATTATATGATGCCTTTGAACAGGCTTCGACGGGAGGAGAGAGTATGGCAGATCATGAAACCCCGCACCGGATAGAGCGCGACTCGATGGGAGAGGTGCAGGTCCCACGCGACGCTCTTTTCGGCGCCCAGACGAGGCGCGCCCTGGACAACTTCCCGATAAGCGACATCCGCTTTCCCAGGCGCTTTATACAGGCACTAGGGGCGGTCAAGCTGGAAGCCGCCGTTGTCAACAACGAACTCGGCAACCTGGACGGGCAGATCAAAGACGCCATTGTGCAGGCCGGGGAAGAGGTCGTCTCCGGACAGCTCGACAACCAGTTCGTCCTCGATATCTTCCAGACCGGATCCGGCACTTCGACCAACATGAACGCCAACGAGGTCATATCGAACCGGGCGATCCAGATTCTGGACGGCGAGCTCGGCTCCAAAGAGCCCGTTCATCCAAATGACCACGTAAACAAGGGCCAATCGTCCAACGACGTGATCCCGACCGCTATTCACCTGGCGGCCCTCATCTCCATTAGAGAAGACCTATTGCCCGGTCTCGAAACCCTACAGAATGCCCTCTCGGAGAAAGCGCAGGAGTTCGACGACGTGGTCAAGACCGGTCGCACGCACCTCCAGGACGCCACCCCGATTCGTCTAGGGCAAGAGTTCCAGGGCTTTGCCGGCCAGATAGAGCGCGGCATCGAGCGCGTAAAGAAAGTCCAACAAGACCTGGCCGAAGTCGCCCTCGGCGGCACGGCGGTCGGCACCGGCGTCAACACGCACCCGGAGTTCGCCTCGCGGGTGTGCGAGAAGCTCTCCGACCGGTTCGGTGTCGAGGTGCGGGAGACGGAGAATCACTTCCAGGCCCAGAGCACGATGGACGGATGTGTCTTTGCCAGCGGCGCGATGAAGACGGTGGCGGTGAGCATCATGAAGATCTCCAACGACCTCCGCTGGCTCGGCGCCGGCCCACGCGCCAGCCTGGCCGAGATAGCCCTCCCCGAAGTCCAGCCCGGCTCCTCCATCATGCCCGGCAAGGTAAACCCGGTCATCCCCGAGAGCGCCGCCCAGGTCGCGGCCCAGGTCATTGGCAATGACGCCGCCGTGGCTATCGCCGGGCAGAGCGGTAACTTCCAGCTAAACGTCATGCTCCCGGTAGTCGCCCTGAACCTGCTCCAGTCCATCGGCCTGCTCGCAACCACCGCAACCAACCTCGCCGCCCAGTGTGTCAGCGGCCTCGAAGCCACCGAGCGCGGCCCCGAACTCGTAGAAAACGGCCTCATGCTCGCAACGGCCCTCGCCCCCGAAGTCGGCTACGACAAGGCGGCGGAGATCGCCAAGCAGGCCTACAAGGAAGACAAGACCATCCGCGAAGTAGCCCGTGAGCAGACGGATCTCTCCGAAGAGGAACTAGACGAGCTGCTCGATGCCAGGAAGATGACGGAGAGGTAGAAGACGGCTTGAGGTCGCACAGTGTAAACTGACCACCATGAGCGACTATACGTCCAAACGCCTGAACGAGATGAATGACCTGCGCGACATGGGGCGTTTCCCACTGCCGGTCTATGCGGGCGCTACCGGCAACATCCTGCTCACCATCGTGCTGACATATCTGCTCCGAGGGCGACATGAAGGTCCCCTGGCGCTGCCAGCGTGGGCGGGTGGCATTATCTCCGCGAACGTCTTGCCGGTGATCCTGTTGCGCTCCGGCATGGATGAGAGCACCCACTACCCCAAGATCGAAGAGATGGGCTTCTTCGGTGACCAGCACAAGTTCTCGAACTGGGTCTACGTCGTGGCTTCGGGGAACATGCTCGTGTGGATAGTGCTCTCCTGGAATCTCTTTTCCTGGCGACGCGACCGGAAGGCGCTCGTCGGGATGCTGACTCTCGCCTTTGTATGCACGTTCTTCCCCGCCTGGGTAAGGCTGTTCCGCCGCTAGCGTTCGCTAGCAGAAGCATCTACGCGCCAATAAAAATGCTTGCTGAGGGGCCGAAAAAGATGCCCCTGGCCGACGAATGTGCTTTACTACCGGAATCTTGATGAGAGCCCAGTGTGGCCGCCCGCCGGCCCACGCAACTCTATAGAGAACGGAGTATTTTTGTGAGCGATACGAGACCAGCAGGGGACGAAGTACCCGAGGAACAGCGTATGGAGTCCCGCACCCGGATCAACCCGGTTGTGTTCTACGGTTCTTCGGCGGCGATCCTGGCTATTGCGTTGTGGGCCATTATCAGTCCGGATGGGGCCGCCGGCGCCCTTGGGGTGTTGGTTGGGGCGATCTCGAACTGGTTCGGCTGGTTTTATATCTTGATCGCAACGGTTTTCCTGGTCTTTATCCTATTTCTCGCGCTCTCACGGTACGGAAAGATAAAGCTGGGACCGGAACACTCCGAGCCGGAGTTCAGCACTTTTTCGTGGGCAGCAATGCTCTTTGCCGCCGGCATCGGCACGGACATTATGTTCTTCGCGGTCGCCGAGCCCGTTACCCAGTACCTCGCCCCGCCCACCGGCCAGGGCGAGACGCTGAACGCTGCCCGGGAGGCTACCGTATGGACACTCTTCCACTACGGCATTACCGGCTGGGGGATGTACGCGCTGATGGGAATATCCCTGGCGTATTTCGCATACCGGATGAATCTGCCGCTTAGCATCCGGTCGGCGCTGTATCCCATCTTCGGCAACCGAATTTACGGTCCACTCGGCCACGGGGTAGACCTCGCCGCGGTCCTAGGTACGATCTTCGGCATCGCAACCTCGCTCGGTATCGGTGTGGTCTTTTTGAACTCCGGGCTAGGGCTCCTCTTCGGCTTCCCACAAGGTTTACCCGTCCAGGTCGGGCTCATCGTTCTCGCCGTCGTCATCGCGACGATCTCGGCGGTTACCGGGGTCGAGAAGGGCATTCGGCGGCTCTCGGAGCTTAACGTCTGGCTTACGGTCGGGCTGGCCGGTTTCGTGCTGGTTACCGGCCCGACCATCTTCTTGCTGAACGCGTTCGTGCTGAACATCGGGGACTACGTGAGCAACTTCGCGAGCCTCACGATGCAGACGTTCGCCTTTGACCGGCCGACGGAGTGGCTCGGTTTCTGGACGCTATTTTTCTGGGCGTGGTGGATCGCCTGGGCCTCCTTTGTCGGATTGTTTTTGGCCCGCATCTCACGCGGACGCACCATCCGGCAGTTCGTCGCCGGGACGATGACGATACCGCTTTTGTATGTACTGATGTGGGTCTCTATCTTCGGCAACAGCGCGATCCGGCTGGTCCGTAACGGAAACGAGCAGTTCGGCCAGACTGCGATGAACCAGCCCGAACAGGGCTTCTACACCCTGCTTCAGCAGTTTCCCTTCTTCCCGGTCGTCGCGTTTGTCGCCATACTCTGCGGCCTGCTGTTCTACATTACCTCCGCCGACTCCGGCGCCCTGGTGATGGGCAACCTCACCTCGTACCGCAAGACCCCACGGGACGACGCCTCCAACCCGGTCCGGATCTACTGGGCCGTCGTTACCGGATTGCTCACCGTGGCGATGCTCCTGGTCGGCGGGATAGCGGCGCTCCAGAGCGCCACCATAGTTATGGGCCTGCCGTTCGGGTTCGTGATGGTCCTGATCATGTTCGGCCTCTACAAAGCCCTGCGCGTGGAAGCACACCGCGAGGACAGCCGGCGCTACAGCATGCCCGCACGGCTCTCCGGGCGCAGCACCAGCCCCAACGGCGACCGGGCCATCGAGCTGACGTGGCGCCAACGTCTGGGCCGCAGCATGAGCTTCCCGAGCTACGAGAAAACCACCGAGTTCCTTTCCGAAACCGCACTGCCCGCTCTCAACGAAGTGGGCGAAGAGATGCGCGAGCACGGCGTAGAGGTCGAAGTGCGCGACGGCACGAACGAGACGGATCAGTACTACGTCGAGCTCGTCGCGGACCTGGACGACGAATCGCCGTTCATATACCGGATCGAGCCTCGGGAGGCCCGCATGCCCGTGTACGGGGACAGCTCCATGCGCGAAGGCGACTTCTACTACCGCCTCGACGTACACCTGCTCGAAGGTGGTCAGGGCTACGACGTAATGGGTTACACCTACAGCCAGCTAATAGACGACGTTCTCGACCAGTACGAGCAACACGTAGAGTTCGTCCGCCTCAACGCAAAAGCCACGTGGTAAGGGGCCGAACAGGCCCTTACTGCGGGTAGCTCCTCCCGTAGCCCACGCGAGGGGGTTCTCATAGCGCCAGCAGCCCGTCGACGACCTCGACGAGGTCATCGCCCCGGACGTCGGCGGGCTGAAAGACGTCGCCGGGCTCGCCTTCTAGCCGGGAGCACCAGCCGGCGAGGGCACCGGCCCGCTTGGCGCCGTGACAATCCCAGGCGTGCACCGCGACCAGCGCCATGCGGTCCAGCTCGCAGCCCAGAGCCTTTGCGGTGTAATGGTAAACATCGGGGGCGGGTTTCCACACGCCGACCACATCGGACGTCACTACTTGGTCGACGTAGGTCTCCAGGCCCGCCCCGGCCAGGAAAGATCGGGTGTTCTTCGGGTCACCGACGGTCAGGCAACCGATGGTCACCCCGGCTTCGGAGAGCTTCTGCAGCGCCGGGGCGGCATCCGGGAATGCCGGGACCTTCGCGAAGCCTTCCAGGACGTGGTCGATCTCGTCGTCCGACATCGCCTGCTGGGTCTCGGTGCGGAGTGATTGACGGGCGGTTGCGGTGAAGTCCGCGTTGTCGCCAGCTAGGGTCAGCGCCATCGCATCCCGTTGAAAGCGCATAAAGAACGACCCCAGCACCGCCGCGGGCTGCCCGACCTCCTCAAACCGGGCCCCGATCGGGTCGAGGTCGAGCAGAGTCTCCAGTACGTCAAAAGCAACGGCGTCGATGCGACCACTCATTCGGGGCTCCTTAACACTTCACGGGACATCAAACGGATCAGCGTACTATGCCATACATCAGTCTGTATGGTCGTGGGTCAACGTGAGCGGTGGATTGAGTCGCCAAGAGAGGACCAGCGTCCGTGACCGTTTCTTGGCGTCTGTGTCGCGGCTATTCTACGAGGACGGCATCCGCGCGGTTGGGGTGCCCCCGATCGACTCGAAATGAAGGGCTTCGCCTCTGAGGACGTAGTGCTGCACGGCTGGTCGATGGATGGAGCCACGGTCGTGCGGAGCGCCCCTGGCTGGGATCAAGTTGGAAAGTGAGTTCCGAAGCTCAGTAGACGACTACCTGGAGTTCTGCAAAGAGCGCGGTGAAGGACCGGATAGACCGTTTCCTGGACGGCTGATGCCCCGGTTGCCGCCGAACGTACACCGCGACGTGTACGTGCGTGCCCGGCAGGAGGGCAAGAGCTTCAACCAGTGGATCGCTGAGAAGCTAGAGCAAGTGAGTTGATCCTGGCAGCAACCACGTTCAGAGGAAATATCGTACACTCTGTTTATGGACGCACAGTACACGGCAGTGCTGAAGCAGGACGGTAACTGGTGGATCGGATGGATCGAAGAGATACCCGGCGTCAACTGCCAGGAACACACCAAATCCGATCTTCTTGCGAGCCTTAGAGAAGTCCTTGCCGAAGCCATCGAGTTCAACCGTCAGGAAGCGCGAAACGCCGCTGGTGAGCAGTTTGTGGAAGAACGCCTTGCTCTATGAAGCGGCGCCAGTTACTGCGCCACCTGCGTAGTCACGGCTGCGAACTTCTTCGGGAGGGTGGCAACCATTCCTGGTGGCACAACCCGGACCAAAACCGCCGATCTGCAATTCCTCGCCACACCGAGATCAGTAATATTCTGGCTAATAAG
Organism: Rubrobacteraceae bacterium; assembly: GCA_965214475.1. GTDB lineage: Bacteria > Actinomycetota > Rubrobacteria > Rubrobacterales > Rubrobacteraceae > SIRX01. Next base: position 3,048,571 of record OZ243953.1, read on the forward strand.
ATCTGCAAAGATTTAGGTGTTCAGCCCGTCAACTGAAGTCGAAAGATACTATTGACAGAAACGGGAAGATAGAAAAATAACCACCCAAAACAGTAGTTTGGACGATGCTGCTCAAGGATACTCACTGTATCCTTAGGGCATAAATAATTGAGTTTAAGTATAGGCAAAAGGAGGTGAAAATGTTAGGGTTTGGAGCCAGGTTGTTGCTAGCTGCGACTCAGTTGGCTCCTCTGCTCGCAGCGTATGCATTTGTGCTTTATTCATCAAATAAATGGGGCGCAGTGTTCGCCACGCTAATTGCCATCGGCCTTGTCGTTTTATGTAGGATCATCTTGTACTTTGCAGTTAAAGATATCCAAGAAGAAGTCCTTAGGGTGAAATCTGTCAGGACGGCTGACCGGCAAGTTTTAGCGTACGTCGTCGCTTATTTGTACCCATTAATCTATGCACAAATTACGACAGTTAGAATTAGCGTGCTAATATTCGTTTTTCTTGTGCTGCTGCTGGTTCTCTACCATAGTAGAGCGTTTAGCATCAATCCGGTCCTCCAGATGTTTTTTGGTTACAAGTTTTATGAAGTCGTGACTAGAGGCGATTTTACTTATGTAGTTGTTTCTAAACGCAAAATAGTGAATACTAGAACCCCAATTGACGGGAGACAACTGTCCCCGTATATGTATCTAGACGCAGAGGGGTAAAAGTGTTTCAGTTCTACGCAGTATTGCCCAACTTTGAGATTCGCCATCTACACGTCAGGCAAGAGGTGCAACGGGAACTAACGACAAAGTTTCAACGCGAAGCGGACAAAGCTTTAGGAGATAAGCATGAAATACCCTTCAGCTCTCAATACCCGAGAGCTCAGAAACATGAATTGCTGGTAATACGCGACTTTCCGTTGCACGAACAGTTTGAAGAAGGCGTGCGTGACTCTAATCATTGCGACGACATTGAGATTGAGGATGTAGACGCCCGACACATCAAGGCTATAGTGGGAGCAGCACCAAACGATGAGGGAGAGAAAGTCGAGATCGCCATATTTAAAGAATTGAGTGGTGCGCGAATACTTGACAGGTCTCCATGGAACTTCTTTCTAGACGGTAATACGCTGACACGTTTGGATCGGCCAGGTCTTGCTATCCCCGAGCCTGTACACGCTGTGTACCGAAACGGAGACCTATTTTTCTTTGCCTACGAAACTGCCCGAAGGTTCATAGATCTCACAGGATTGTATACAGAAGCGGCTACAGAAGACATAAACAGTTTCTTGGAGCAAGGACCAGTTGTTTTTGGAGGAGACGGCCAACTGCACGAGGTCGCGGATTCGTGGTGCCTGCGGCGTATCTCGATGGTGTTGGCTAGTGAGGTTTGGACAAGAGCTTCAGTGCAGCAGATCAAGGAACGAGCCGAGACCATCGGTATCACTCTTGATACTCGCGTTGTGGAAGGCGAAGAGAATGTAATTCTACCGGGTGACCGCGCTTCACTGAAAGACGCACTCAAAGTGCTAAACCAAGATTTTTCCACTCTCTATTGGACAACACGCCGATGTACGCAGGTATTAAGGCTCCTGTGGAGGCATCCTAAAGTGGTCAGCAAATAGTAATTCATCATGAAGCACGACAGTTTGGTTCGGAAAGTAAGCGAGACTAGAGTCCGAGCTAACCTTTTAGAATAGCTATCCGCGAAAGACGAAACATTTCCACCGTTGCTCTAGTTCCAAAAAAGGTCATTTCCTCATACTCGGGTTGAGCACCTTTTTGCGCAGACGTATCGACTCTGGCGTGATCTCGACCAGCTCGTCGTCGCTGATGTATTCTAGGGCGTCTTCCAGGCTCAGCTTGCGGGGTGGGGTGAGGGCGAGGGCGTCGTCGGCGCCGGCGGAGCGGACGTTGGTTAGCTTTTTGTTTTTGCAGACGTTGATGTTGAGGTCGCTCTCGCGGCTGTGCTCGCCGACGACCATGCCGACGTAGACTTCGGTGGCAGGGTTTATGAAGAACTCGCCGCGCTCCTGGAGCTTCCAGATGGAGTAGGCGAAGGCGCTGCCAGTCTCTATCGAGACGAGGCTGCCGTTCTGGCGCGTCTTGAGGTCGCCGGCCCACGGGCCGTAGCCGTCGAAGACGTGGCTCATTATGCCCTCGCCCTGCGTCATGGTCAGGAACTGGGTGCGGAAGCCGAAGAGCGCGCGGCTGGGGATCTTGAACTCTATCCGGGTACGGCTACCCTGCGGCTCCATGTCTATTAGCTGTCCCTTGCGGCCGGAGAGGGTGCCGATGAGGGTCGAGGCGAAGCCTTCGGGGACGTCTATGACCAGGTGCTCGAAGGGCTCGTGCTTCTTGCCGTCTATCTCGCGGATGATGACTTGCGGCGAGGCTACCTGTACTTCGTAGCCCTCGCGGCGCATGGTCTCCAAGAGGATCGAGAGGTGAAGCTCCCCGCGCCCCGAGACCTCGAACTCGTCCGGACGCAGTTCTTCGACGCGCAGGGAGACGTTCGTCATGACCTCCCGGTTAAGACGCTCGGCGAGGTTGCGGCTCGTGACGTAGCGGCCTTCTTTGCCGGCGAAAGGGCTCGTGTTCGGCTGGAAGACCATGCTGACCGTCGGCTCGTCTACCGTGATGATTGGTAACGCCTCCGGGTTTTCGATGTCGGCGATGGTCTCCCCGATCTGGGCTCTCTCTATACCGGAGAGCGCCACGATGTCGCCCGCCCCGACCTCATCTACCTCGATGCGCGCCAGACCCAGATGGGTGAAGGGCTGCGCGACGCGCGTCCGGGTCATCGTGCCGTCTTTGTGGATGAGGTTGATGGATTCACCACGCCGCACCTTGCCGCGCCGCACGCGGCCAACCACAATGCGCCCCAGGTAATCCGAGTAGTCCAGGTTGGTGACGACCATCTGGAACGGGGCTTCGAGGTCCACGTCGGGGCCGGGGATCTCTTCTAGCACCGTCTCGAACAACTCCCGCATGTCGTCGCGGGGCGCGTCCACGCTCTTGAACGCTTTACCCTCGCGGGCGATGGCGTAGAGGACGGGGAAGTCTAGCTGCTCGTCGGTGGCCCCGAGGTCGGCCATCAGGTCGAAGGTCAGGTCTACTACCTCGTCGGGGCGGGCGTCCATCCGGTCGATCTTATTGATGACCACGATAGGCTTGAGGCCCAGCTCCAGCGCCTTGCGCAGCACGAAGCGGGTCTGGGGCATCGGGCCTTCCGCCGCGTCCACCAGCAGGAGGCAGCCGTCCACCATGCCCAGCACGCGTTCGACCTCGCCGCCGAAGTCCGTGTGGCCGGGGGTGTCGACTATGTTGATCTTGACTCCCTCGTACTCTACGGCGGTGTTCTTGGAGAGGATGGTGATGCCGCGCTCCCTTTCGAGCACGTTCGAGTCCATCGCCCGTTCGGTAAACGCCTGCCCGTGCCGCAGCTCGGTGGTCTGCTGCAGTAGGCCGTCCACGAGCGTCGTCTTGCCGTGGTCCACGTGCGCGATAATGGCGATGTTCCGGTAGTCCATGTCTCTCCTGACGCATCCCGCCCACCACGTCATCGAACTACGAAACGTGCGTTGGGGATCAAAGCAACGAAAAAGGCCGCACCGTGCGGCCACGCGGAGCAGAGTTTACCGCACAATCAGGTATCGGTCGAAGTCCGTATGGCAGGAATAGCTGTCGGCGGGTTTGGGGGCTCCGAATTTATTCCAACCCGACGTTGGCCGCCCGCCAGGTCGAAACCACCAACGGCAAAATGCTTGCCCAGAGAAGAAGGGCGCAGCCGAGACCGACCACCGCACCCCGCAGGTTCGCGCCGTTTGTGCCCACCCCGGATGGGAACAGCAGGGAGAGGAGCGCCAATAAGACCATAGACCCACCCAGCAATGCGAACCGCCACGACTTGAAGGCGGGGATGAGCCCGAAAAAGTGGAGGCCCACTATCGCGGCGACCGCCGAGACGACCGCGCCCGGGTGTCCGGTGTTGTTCAACACTGCGGCGAAGACCGGGATCGCCACGATTTCAAAGAGAACTGCCAGGCGGTAGGCCCGGGTACCGAAGGGATTGGCGCCACCGCCCTCGGATGACTGTGGAAGTCGCTGCGAAACGCGGAAGAAGTAGACGGCGCACACCAAGAGCGCGACCGTGATCGCGGTTACCAGTATCACGGCGAGCGGCCCGCCCGGTAGGGCCAGGGCCCCGATAATGCCCCACAGAGCGCCGAAAAAAGTGGTGATGAGCACGACGAACCCCGCAGTCCTGGCTCTACCTGCTGAAAGATGCCCGGTGCTCACTAGCGACTACCTCTTTCGTGAGTACTGTGGTTTGCAGAGATACGAAGTACGCACCCCGAAGGCTCGGGGCAAGATATGTAGCATACGGCAGCGAGGTAGTCTATGTGGCTATCAAAAAGATAGAAGTGTAGAAGGCCCCCATGCTATTTGAGTGGGGCTACGATTCATGGGTATGGTTTCTCGTGTTTGGACAGCATCGTCACGTACTTCTCGATCCGTCGTGCCCGGGTCTCCGGCTTCTTGGCGTCCTGTATTCGGTACAGGATCGCGTACCGGTTCGTGCTGTTGAGCGACGCGAAAAACGCGGCGGCTTCCGGATTCTTGCCGAGTTCCCGTTGTAGGTCTTCTGGGACGGTGGCTTTGCTCTGTGATTCGTAAGCGGCATCCCAACGTCCGTCGGCTTTGGCCTGCTCGATCTCCTGCAGTCCGGCGGGCTTCATCCTGCCTTCCTCGATAAGCTTCGTAACCTTATCGCGGTTAACCTTGGACCATTTGCTCCTGGGTTTGCGCGGGGTGAATCGTTGCAGGTAGTAATCCTCGTCGAAACGGTCCCGCTGACTGTCGATCCAGCCGTAGCAGAGGACCGCGTCCAGTGCCTCCGCGAAAGAAACTGACGCGATGCCCGAGGCCTTCTTGGCGAACTTGAGCCACAGCCCGTTGGAGGTTGTGTGATGCTCGGCGAGCCACGCCTCCCAGGCGTCGGAGGAAGCAAACGGTATGATCGGCAGTTCCGGCTTGGCGGTCATTGCCTCTCCCTTCGACAACCTGCTCCACGAATCACTCTGAGTCTACCGGGCTCCATAGTCGCTCCCAAGTATCATCTATGAAATGTTGCGACGATATACGTCCTTACCTTCTCCCGATGTCGCTGGCTTAAACCCCATCCGTTCGACGTACTCGCGCTGCTCTTTGGTATCCGGGGTGGTTTCGAGATACTCGACGCCCCGTGACTCGGAACGATCGGCCTGCTCCTCGTAGAGAAACGCACCTGGTCGCAGGTCTCGGTAACCGGGGATGACGTAGTCGAGGTGGACGAACAAGCCATCCGGCCCCTTCGGTTCCGCGATAAATACGCCGGCAGGGACGAGGTCCCGGAGAATGAACCAGACCAGGTACTGTTCCTTCGGTGAGTAATCGAACGTTGGGAAGAAGCGATTGATGTCTTCCGCGTAGAAGCTCAAAAATTTGTGCAGGTACGCGGAATCGTGTTCCGTTTTCAGAATAGAAAAATAATTCTCGGAACGCTTTATCTCGTAGAGGTAGTAGAGGTTGATACCCACGATGAAAACGTTCAGGATTACGACTGGATAAGCGGTGATGAGCACCCCGTATATCGTGAAAACGAAACCACCGGCGAGGCTGAAGATGCGCAGTTTGAGGATCGAGCGCATCGTGAGCGAGACGGCCACGAGGACCGAAGCCCCGTAGCCGATCAGCTCGTAGATCATAGAACTATCCACCGTTGCATCTCCTACGTGTTTTGAGGAACACCCACTGTATTGCGCCGTCAGTCTACGGCGGCCGAGCTGCACGTGCCCTTGTTGAGAGCCCTTAACTGTGGGCCGTCGTAGATCTTCGTACAATGAACCGGTCGCGATCGTAGAAAACTTGTAGAGAGGATCGGTATGAACGTGGGATCGTCTGTTTCTCGCAAGTTGCTGGGGTTGCTCTTCGTCGTGGCCGGTGCGCTGCACTTCGTCTCGCCTGAGACCTACGAGCGGATCATGCCGCCGTACCTTCCGCTGCACCGCGAGTTGGTCTACTTGAGCGGCGCGCTAGAGATAGCTGGCGGTTTGGGGCTGCTCCCCGAACGCACGCGCGCTGCTGCGGGGATCGGGCTAGTTCTGCTGCTCCTCGCGGTCTGGCCGGCCAATTTGCAGATGCTGCTAGACGCCCGGGCTTCTGAAAAGCCCTCGTGGTGGACGGTGCTCTTGTGGGTGAGGATGCCGCTACAGGTTTTGCTGATGGTGTGGGTTTGGCGCGTCTCTCGCCCGAATCGCTAGGGATTTTGGCTCGTTTCCTCTATAGAAAGGATGTATTCGTTAGCTATTGTGATCCCGCGGTTACGGATATTCTGCTGCTTCTATCCTACTTCTGGTCGGTGAAGATCATACTTCTGTAGGATGCCTCCTTTATTGTGCCGGTAGATACTTCTCTTGACAGTCAAAACAGGTTCCCGGAGGGATCCGGGCGACCAGCGTTCGAGAGGAGATGTAATGCGGAGAACGATGATAGTGCTGGTGGTGACGGCGATTTTGGCGGCGCTCTCGGCGGGAGTGGCGATGGCGGAGAGCGATCCCGCGATCCGGGGAACAAACGCCGGTGACGCCTTGTACGGGACCTCATACGCGGACCTCATCTACGGCTTCGGCGGGGCCGACCTTATCTACGGTTACTCGGGCCGGGACGTTCTCAACGGGGGCAACGAGAGAGGCTGGGGTGACAAGATACTCGGCGGAAGCTGGGGGGACAAAATCCGCGGCCAGGGCGGCGACGACGCCCTCTACGGCCAGCGCGGCCACGACAAAATATACGGCGGAGCGGGCCACGACCTGATCGTTGGTGGTCCCGGACGGGATTTCTTGAACGGCGGGCCCGGTTTCGACCAGGTCAATGCCCAAGACGGTTGGAGAGACGTCATCGTCATCTGCGGAAACAGGTACGATGAGATCTACTACGATAGGGGACTCGACGTACTGCGAGGATGCCGGACACAGAGCAGCGCAGACAGCTCGACCTCTAGCGAGGTGACGAACGTTAGTGGATCAACGGCCAGCAAGGCGAACCTCATCTCCAAGAAAGCGTCGGAAGATCTCTTCGCGCATACCGGAAAGGTCCTGGTAAAGCATGAGGGCAGCGAGCGCTGTGTGCCGGAAAAATCGCTCAAGAGCCATGCGGACCACGGTGACGACGTGGTCAACCCCTCGGGATGCTCCGGTTCCGATCAGGGACGACGCTAGAAGATTCTGCAGCAGGAAAGTGCTGGTTTTCCTTTGTAGAAGGAGGATCGGGGTTCTGGTTGGAGGTACATCCGGCCAGGGCCCCGCTCTAGTTGCTGAGTTTGTACCCTTCTCCGCAGACTATGCTCTCGCGGCAGTAACGCTTGTAGTTGGGTTTGACCTTTCCGAGCCGGTAGATATTTCTGGGGCTCCCGATTCTGAGTTTCCGCGCCGCACCGCCTGAGTAGCGAGGCCGGTCGACCTTCAGGCCCGCGCCGCCGTAGGGAGAACCGTCAGGGTTGTACTTGGGGTAGCGGTAGAAGGCTGTATGCAAATGCACCTCACCCACGGCTATATCCCCACCACTGTTTCCGGCGCGACCGATAACGGTGTTCTTATAGACTACTTTGCCCGGGCGGATAGAAGAGGGTATGGAGTCCAGATGTGCGGAAACGTTTACGTACTTGCCGTTTGAAGCTCTGATCACGACAAATTTGCCGTAGTTGTTGTGGGTGTAGTTTCGCCCGGCAAACACTACCTTGCCACGCTTGAAGGGTGAGAAGACGAGGTCGCCCCTGTCGAACGGATAATCCACAGCGAACTTGTCGTTCGTGTTGTAGCGTCCGACGCAGCGTCCCATATCTATGTTGCCGTGGGTGTACTGGCCCCAGAAGTTGGGACGGCCCGCGACCGTCCAGCCCTTGCGGATGCCGTCTCCTCTTCTACTGTTTGCGTTACCGTCGTGCTGCGTCTGGACAAAGAAGCGGGGGTTCGCCCTCCAGCATCCCTCCGAGATCCTCTTCTCGCCGGTGGTAGCCATACCCGAAAACGTGGGTTCTTCCAATGAAGTTTCTGCGCCACTTGTTTGCGGAGTCTCTTCATCTTGCGAGCCTTCCGGTTCCCGAGCCGCGTCCGGCAATTGCAGGGAGTCCACGGAGCGAGAAGGCTTATAGAACCTCAAGCTAGACAACAACTCTCGATCCTGGGCATCGAGGCGGTCACCGTAAACGTTGATCTGGTAGACCCGGTTCTTAACCGAAACGTACACCTCGGTAGATGGGGTCGAGCCTGGAATGGGACCTACCGCCACACCCTGGAGACCTCTCGCAACCTGCACCTTTTGTCTTTTCAGCGGTAGGTCCGGGTAGGCGGCGATCCTCTCCCGAACAGTCTCGCCTATTTGTCCGGGCTGCAATTCGGGAGCCCGCGCGACGCGCACCTCGGGCACTCCGCCGTGGTCCTTGACCGTCCCGGGCTCGCGCTCCCACATGACGAACCCGAAGGTGTCGTCGTACTCGCTGCGTTCACGTTCTACAAACCACTCTTCCGGGTGGGCGATAGATGCTCCTACCACGTCCCCTTCTGTCCGCTCGGAGGATCCGGGTTCCTGAGACTGCGCGATGCTGGCGTCCGAGCCCGCCATCCCCACAAGACCGACGAACATTACCATGCTGCAAAACGCAAAGACCGCTTTTTTCAGACTCAAATCTTTCTCCCCCCGGAGGCTTTGAAAATCGTCACGTTCTGGTTATCGGCCCGTCGCCGCAGAACTTTAATTCATCGCAAAAATCCTTGCGCCCCGGAAGGGTTCCTGATTCGGCATTCCCGCAAAGCTCTCTCCGACCGTCGCTGGCACGGTATAATCTTGCTTTGTGCGGCCTGCGACGGGGTTGTTCCCCGGAGGTTGGAGGAAATTTTTTGAGAAACGTTATTTTGCTGGCGTTGGTCTTGGGATTGCTGTCCTCTTGCAGCGGACCATCGCTCTCAGAAGTTACCTCGGCTGCCACCACCGAAGCGACTACCACAACCGCCGGGCAAACTCCCTCCCCGTCCGTCTCGCCGCCAAAGAGAACTACGAACGAGACTACAGGGGAAACTTTCAGCCCGGACCCGGCTTCCGCGGACGACGCCCTCGCCGGAGCCCTACCGTCCCCGGACGGGGCTACGAGGAGTGAGAGCACAGCGACGAGCCCGGCGGTGGGTGAGAACGGTATGGTCAGCTCCGCACACCCGCTAGCGACAGAAGCGGGGCTAGAAGTGTTGGCCGACGGGGGCAACGCATTTGACGCGGCGGTGTCGGTGGCTTCTTCGCTCGGGGTCGTCGAGCCGATGATGAGCGGAATAGGCGGATATGGCGCGACGGTCATCTATGACGCTGAAGGTGATGAGACGCGCTTTCTGGGCGCATCCAGCAGGGTGCCGGAGGCGCTGAATGCTTCGGTCTTCTACCCGCCGACGCCGGGTTACTCCGAGAACCGTTCGGGGGCTGCGGCCATCTCCACACCCGGAGCCGTAAACGACTGGGAGACCCTTTGGGAAGAATACGGAAGCCTTAAATGGGAACGGATCCTCGAACCCGCCATAGAGTACGCGGAAGATGGGTTCGTCTTGAATGCGGAGAACGCTGGTTGGATCTCTTCGGAGTTCAACACCTTCCCGGCTAATGCACGGGAAATTTACGGTAGAAACGGAACACCGCTCCAGGCAGGAGACACTCTGGTGCAAGAAAATTTGGGGAGCTCGCTGAGCCGCATCTCGGAGGAAGGTGCCGGGGCGATCTATGGCGGTGAGCTCGGCGAAGCTATGGCCTCCGCCGCCCAGCAAAGTGGAGGCTTCCTCTCCACAGAAGACTTGCAACGCAACAACGCCGAGTGGAAGTCGACCATCGGTATAGATTACCGGGGGCAAAAGGTAGTCAGCGCGCCCCCTCCAAACACCTCGTGGAACTACCTGACACGTCTGGGGGTCATGAGTCGGTTCGATCCGGCCTCGCTCGGTCAAGACAGTGTCGCTTACCTGGATCTCTACGCCCGGGTAACCGAGCAAGCCTTCTACGAACGCTACGAATACGCCGCCGACCCGGAAGTGGAACCGACACCCCTGAACATGCTCCTCTCCGAAGAATACTGGACGGATCAGGCCGCCAACATCGACCCCGCGCTGGCGGAAGCAGAACCCGCGCCGCAACAGGCTGCGGACGTAGAGCTGGCGTCCGCGACCGAGGCCGCCGGAGAACGGGAACACACCACCCACTTCGTCGTGGCAGACAAGGAAGGCAACGTCGTGAGCATGACCCAGACTCTGGGCAATATCTTCGGGAGCAAGGTCATGCCCGAGGGGACCGGCATATGGTTGAACAATTCCATCGCCTACGCCCGCTTCGAAGACGGGGCGGAGGAAGCGGATCTCGTCCCGGGCCGCTACCGGCTCCCGGGCATCTCACCGACGCTCGTGATGCGTGACGGTCGGCCCGTAGTCGCCCTCGGAACCCACGGTGGGTACTACATAACGCAGACCACGCCCCAGATGCTGATGAACCTCATAGACTTCGACCTCGACATACAACAGTCCATCTCGGAGCCCCGCATCGCTTTTGTCGAGCCGGACTCGCTCGCCATAGACGGATGGCTACCCGCATCTGTCCAGAGTGAGTTGACCTCGCTAGGCTACGCGTTGTTCGTGGACGAGTACGGGCTCGGTAACGCACACGGCCTCGCCGTCAAGTACGACGACGCGGGAGAGCCGATCCGCTTTACCGGTGGCGCTGACCCGCGCGGCGGTGGGGTCGCGATCGGGTTCTAAAGACACCCGGAGCACGGGGATGGAAGAGAGAATCATCGAGATCAGAGGCTACGAAAAGAAAGACGCACCCGAGATCGTTCGTCTCTTCTACGAAACGGTCCACTCCGTAAACCGTCCCGATTACTCGAAGGAGCAAGTAGAAGCCTGGGCCCCGGAAGTCCCCGACGCTGCTGCGTGGCACAGTCGAATGACCTCCCGCAAAACCCTCGTGGCCGTAGAGAACGTCGAGGTAGTCGGTTTTGCCGAGCTGGAAGAGAACGGACATCTGGATACTTTCTATCTTCGTAAGGATGCCGTCGGCCGCGGTGTGGGACAATGCTTGTACCAGGCCGTTGAGGGTGAGGCCCGGGCCTGGGGTATCGGGCGAATCTTTACCGAAGCGAGCATCACGGCCCGCCCGTTTTTCGAGCGGCAAGGCTTCGATGTGGTACGTGAGCAAAAGGTTCAGCGGCGCGGGGTCGGGCTGACGAACTTCGTTATGGAGAAGAAGCTAGGTTCGTGAGCTGGGTGTGAAAGCCCGCCCGCCGTCACCTTAGGGCCTCATGCTAAACTCTTTTTGCAGGCAGAGAATGGAGCGTGAAGAAATGGAAAAGGCAACTTTCGGGGCGGGATGTTTCTGGGGCGTCGAGGCCGAGTTTCGTAAGGTGGACGGCGTTTCGGACGCGGTCTCCGGTTACACCGGTGGTTACACAAAGGACCCGTCCTATGGCGACGTATGCGCGGGATCTACGGGACACGCCGAGGTAGTAGAAGTTGAATACGACCCGGCGAAGGTCTCTTACGAAGAGTTGCTGGAAGTCTTCTGGGCGAACCACGACCCTACGACGCCCAACCGCCAGGGGCCGGACGTCGGGACGCAGTACCGGTCGGCGATCTTCTTCCACGGCCCGGAGCAGGAAGCCGCAGCCTACGCTTCAAAAGAGAAAGCTCAGGAGCGGTTCAAAAAACCGATCGTCACCGAGATAACCTCCGCCTCCGAGTTCTATCGGGCCGAGGAGTACCATCAGCGCTACTTCGAGAAGAATAAAAGGTTTAGCTTCTTTTCGTTTTAGCGGGTCTGTACCAACTCTAGTTAAGGCCACCGATCCCGAAGAGATCATCCTCCGGGCTCGTCTGGAGAGCTTCGATCAGCTCGGCGAGCCCGCCCATCTTCACCTTCATGCCACCCCGGGCGGCGGGTGGCGGGTTTAGGGCTACGTAGCCGGCATGTTCCCGGACCGATTCGAGTGCCCGGATGAGCCCCGCCGCCGAGACTTCGATGGGTTCCATACCTACGCTGAAGCTTGCCGAGAATAAGAAGGTTTCGGCGCGCTCCTTCGAGTTGAAGAGCGGCACGGCGGGACGGTCGTCCACCAGGATCACCAGTGGCAAAGCATCCGGCGTAACTTCTTCGAAGAGGAGCACGTAGGGCGGTTGCGGAGCTTCTTCGGCGGGCATCTTAGGCGGGCGGTGGGGCCATCGTGACGATCAGTACCAGGTTGCCTTCGGTATCGTTGCGAACGCCGTGTGGTTCCCCGGCACGCGCGATGATCGCATGACCTTCGCTGAGGGCTTCTTCCTCATTGCCAACGGTGAAACGCCCAGTGCCTTCCAGAACGTAGTAGACCTTATCCGAGTCCTCGTGGGCGTGGACCTTCTGGGCCTGGCCGGGTAGGAGACAGTAGGTGTCGTAGAAAAGTCTTTCTGAGTCGAAGAGGCTGTTTTTCTGCAGTTTCTCTTCCGAGAACTTTATCGAGTCCGTTATGCGTTTGCTCTCCAAGAATTGCCTCCGTAGGGGTTGGAAAGTTTCTCTCTATCGCTATCCTAACAGCCGGCGGACGCCTTGATCCGGCGTCCGACGAAGTTTACGATGCGTTGTCTAAAGGAGGTAGAGCGTGCGATTCCCAATTCTAGAGTTGAGCCTGCCGGAGTGGCTGAAGGAGTACTTCGAAAGCTCTGGGAATGTCTACCCGACCGTAGAGGACCGGATGCGGCTAGTGATCGAACTATCCCGGATGAACGTACGCCACGAGACCGGGGGACCTTTCGGGGCCGCCGTCTTCGATCAGGGCACTGGGGAGCTGTTGGCTCCAGGCGTCAACCTCGTAACCTCTGCGAACTGCTCCGTTGCCCACGCGGAGATCGTGGCGCTCACCGTGGCGCAGCAGGTCTTGGTCAGCTTCGACCTCGGCGGTCCGGGGAGGCCGCACTACGAGTTGGTGACCAGCACAGATCCGTGCGCCATGTGCCTCGGCGCGACGCCCTGGTCCGGGGTGCGGTCTCTCGTCACCGGCGCCCGCGGCGAGGACGCCGAGAAGATCGGCTTCGACGAAGGTTTGAAACCCCAGGGTTGGGAGCGTTCGTTCGTAGAGAGCGGCATCTCCGTGACGCGGGATGTCCTCCGCGAAGAGGCCGCGGCGGTACTCCATGAGTACGCCACGCTCGGGGGTGAGATCTATAACCCCCGCCAAGAGAATTGAGCGTTGCAGTCTCGACAGAGCGCCCCGTTCAAACTCGCAACGCTTTCGGGAACTCCGTCAGGTTTCGGCAGCCGTCTTCCGTGACAACTACGAGGTCTTCGATGCGGACGCCGCCCACCCCGTGTTTGTAGAGGCCCGGCTCCACCGTCACCACGTCGCCGACTTTTAGCTTGTCGTCCGCCAGTCCGATACGAGGCCCCTCGTGTATCTCCAACCCCACGCCGTGGCCGGTGCCGTGGATAAAGCCCTCCGTGAGCGTTTGACCCTTTTCCTGGTCGTGGACGGTAGTTTTATAGCCTCGCTCGTGTAGGACATCCGAGACCTTCTGATGGACCTCCTTGCCGCTGACGCCGGCCCGGATCATGCCGAGCGCCGCTTCTTGACTCTCCAGGACCGCCTCGTACATCTTCTGTAGTTCCTCGTCCGGTTCGCCTTTTACGACGGTGCGGGTCATGTCGGCGTAGTAGCGGCTCTCCTTGCTGACGGGGAAGATGTCGAGGATTATCGGCTCGCCGGAGCGTAGAAGGCCGTGGCCCTGCTCGTGCGGTTCCGCGGACTGGAAGCCGCCGGCGGCTATCGTTCCCGCGTCGGCGGCGCAACCACGTTTTAGCAACTCGATCTCTATTTCCGAGCGTAAGAACTCGCTGGTCAGAGCGTGGTTTTCGTAGAACAGGTTGCCGTACTCTTTTGCATTCGACTCCCCGATGATCTCGACGGCGCGGGCGCAGGCGGCCTCGACGGCGCGTTGGGTCTTCTCTATGTGCGAGATCTCCTGTTCCGTTTTTACGCGCCGCATCTCAGCGAAGAGTTTCGGTTCCGGTGAAACCTCTATGCCGCGTTCGCGCAGCTCATCCGCGTACATAACTCCCAGCTCCGGGGGCACGGCGACCGAATCCACGCCGAGACTTTCGAGTAGTCCGGTAGCGGCAGCGGCGTAGGCTCGCGGGCCGCTCTTGAGCTCGCGGGCGAGACGGCTGACCTCCAACTCTTCAAAGGAGAACAGCTTGTCTATGCCGTCTTGGTTCTGGGCGCGGCCGTATTCCAGGGTCGAGACGGCCAGGTATTTTCTGCCGGATGCCTGGACGAAGATCACCGGGTCCGGCGCGAGAAAACCCGAGAGATAGTACGTTGCGGGGTCGTGTTCCGGCGCCGCTATAGAAAGTAGGTTGTGGGAATCCTGGTCGCTCATCGGTCTCCCTCCGAGAGGTAGATTTATGTGTATTTCGGATTCCATTCTACTATTGGGGGCGGAGTCTTTGAAGCGGACGATCCTCCTATATAATCGCCCCGTGCCGGAGGAACAGAACATGCGGCGCCGGGTCGAGACGGCGCTAGAAAAAGTGCGCCCCGCGATGCAAGCCGACGGGGGAGACGCCCGCGTCGCGGAGTTCGACGAAGAGAACGCCTCGGTGAGCATAGAGATGCTCGGCGCCTGCCGGGGATGCCCGCTCTCGCAGCTAGATTTCGCCTACGCCATAGAAGGACTTATCCGGCGCGAAGTACCAGAGATCCGGAACATTCAGGCAGTTTAGAGCCGGTCAGCACTTCAGCTCGTCAGCATTTCAGCTATTGTTTGCTTCATTTCGCCAAATCGGGCCAATAACTTCTACAGGATGTAGCTAATGAGTGACAGTGTCCGAAGTCTGCTTCTGACCAGCTGAAATGCTGAGATGCTGATAGCCTTGGAAAGCTACTGTTGTTCTTGACGGGTGGCGCGTAGAACACCCGGAGGCAGGGCTTGGCGTGCGGCGGAGAGCGCGTCTGTGGAGCGGCGGCGGGCCTGGCGGAGCTTCATGCGGCGTACGAAACCCGCTTCAGGCAGTTCCGAGTTGACCAGGTGGGACAGCGTGATCATGTCGTGCACACAAGCCCGGTAGCCGAGGGCGCACATCTCGACCTGTATCTCGGAAGTTTTGCCTTTCATGGCGCGTCGTATCTCGGTCGCCCGTTCGATGATCGAGCGTGAGAGGTCTTCTGGCCCGGACCCCGGCGAAGGCAGTGCCCGCAGATTGTGGCCGGTGATCCTCTCTGGCGTGATGCGCCAACGGCGGTAAGAGAAATCTTTTATCTTCGGGTGGAGGACGAAGGCGAGGATTAGCATTAGGGGAACCAACGGGGCCAATGCCAACACTAGCACGTCCGGCGCGAAGGAAGGCAGGAGGATGAGTCCCACGATTCCAGCTACCATAATTAGCGCTACAAAGATCTCGAACATATCCGCAATGAGCTACCTTTACTGCTCTCCGGGTCCCAAGTTTATGTTTCCCGCTAGTCTTTGGCAAGCTCTTTGTACCCACCCTGTATAATATCTAAATGCAGCAATCCAAAAGCCCAGAATTCAGCCTGGATCACCCGCTGTCGAGCGCGGTGGAGGTTATAAGATCCGTCTTCTTCAGCCCGCAGAAATTTTATCGTGGTTTTTCTGCTGAGGGCCCCGTGAGAGAGCCTGTGTACTTCGCGCTACTCGTCGGGGCTGTTACGGGGATCCTGAGCGCCGTGGTAACGCTGATCTCCGGTTTGATCTTCGGTGAGGTCACGCCTGCGATAGTGGGTTACACGGTGCTACAAGCCTTTCTGTTCGCCGCGCTCTCACCCGTAATAGTTGGGGCCATCGCGGCGGTATATCTACTCTCTATAAGGACTTTCGTAGGGAAAGTCGGTACCCTGCAAGAGGTTTACAGAATGGCCGCCTACGCCTACGGGGCGATGATCTTCGCCTGGATACCGGCTGTTTACGCACTTTCGATCACTTACATGCTGATGATACTGATGGGTTTCGGGATAAGGAGTGTCTACCGGACCTCGTTCCTTACGGCGGTGGTGACCGTGCTGGTCGGCTTCGTTCCGTGCGCCATAGGGTTTATCCTGCTCCGGATTGCGGTAACCCTGCCTTTCGGCTAAATCTTCCGGGTGAGCGCCGCCTGCTCACCGAGGTCTCGCTCTATTCGCCTCCGTAACCCCGGAGGCAAGGACCCGGTCTCTTCGAGCGGTTTCTTACCGTAACGCTTTTTTATGAGGTCGCAGGAGATCTTCAGGTAGGCGTTTCGTGTCGCCAGCTCCGCCGGTACGGTCATCTCCCTCGGGAATACCCGGTAATTAGAGTCTTCCTTGATCCCTAAAGCTGGAGGCTCCAGTCCACGCTCCTGGTGAATGGAGATCCTGCGCTCCCACAGACTACGCAACCGGTGCATCCCTTCACTATCCGTTGTCACGTTCAACGGGCCGGTCTCAAAAGGATCTTCCGGCATAAACCCGAAGGTCTCCTCAAAGATACAGGCTTTGCTCCTACTGCCCTGGAGCACCAAAAACTCGTACTCCGAGCGTAGCAGCACGAGTTGGGCGTCGTAGTAGGCGTGCAAGCCATCCCGGGCCGGACGCCCGGCGTCTTCGCCTTTCTCTTCGAGTGCCCGCCGGAGAACCTCGCGCCGCCGCCGCAACTTTAGGCGCTCCCGGCCAGAAACCACGGCTCCACCCAGGACGCCGATCACCACCGGCAGCAGCGCGGCCCCAAACGCCCTTTGCATCGAGGATTCAGCCCAGTCCGTGCCGAAGAAATAACCCGAGAGCAACACCATAGCCCCGGTCACGCAGACGACCGTAAACCCGAGCATCGTCGCCCGGTTCGTTGCACCTTCTGAACCAGAGTAGAGCCTTCCCAACTCGTACCACAGTTCGACGGTCTCGCTATCCGATGTATGGGCCGGTTGCACGTGCTAGATTTTACCCGCTATGGATCATCATCAGAGTCCCGCATACGATGCGGCCCGCACGCTATCCAACATACTCAACCCGTTCTTTATCTTCACGGCTCTCTATGCCGTCGTGGCTTTCGTAGAGAGTAGCCCCGTCGGAGCGGTGCTGTACCTGGGCCTTGAGTTGCTGGCTGCAGGCATAGTAGCAGGCTACGTCTTCTTCTTGATGCGCCGCTCGCGGGTGGGGGACTTCTGGATCTCTCGCCGCATTGAACGCGTCGTACCGGCCATTCTCCTACTCGTGGCTTTCGTAGGACTGCTTGTTGCCCTCTCACTCTCCGGTGCGCCACAAGCCCTCTTCGACACCACGATCTCGATGGGCCTAGCCGCTGCGGTAGTTGCCGCCGTCACGCTCTTCTGGAAAGCCAGCGCCCACACCGCCGTCGCCGGGCACGCCGCGATGGCTGGTCCACTGATCCTGGGAGTATTCGGACTAGTCTTCGTGCTCATCTTGCCACTCGTGCTCTGGGCCCGCATTACGGCCGGCGCGCACACGCCGTTCCAGACACTAGCGGGTGCGGTGTTAGGGATGATATCCGCGCTGCTCTTCTTATCATAAAGAAAGTTCGCCAAGCCACAGTGTTTTGCGGATGCTAGAGTATTCACAGTAAGCGTGTACATAGAGTTGGTAATCTCAAAAAGACCACCTACCCACCACTGGTAGGTGGTCTTTGCGCTCGTCTTTTAGCGTACGATTCGGTAGCAACAATCAGATGCTAATCTCTGTTTGTAAGCTACGAACCGACCGTAGCTTTTACTATGGTAACCAGTATAGGCATCGAAGCACTCACGAAAGACAGCAGCGTTAAGATGGCATCTTTACGGGTGGATCTTGCCCGCCGCTTGCTACCGGTACGCTTCGCGCTACCTGTTTCTAGAACAGAGGAGATTCCGTAGAACAAGAAAGGAACTCCTATCATGAACAAAAGCAATGTGGTCACCTTCGCCACTGCTACTATGGAAAGAAGAAAGGAAGTCGTAGCTAAGTGGAGCAATACAGCCAAGATTAGGAAGAATCCTCCCACTCCCCACCAGCCGAACGCTTCACTGCCTGCGTAATTCTCCAACTCCATAAATGCGCCGCCAAAACTTATGGCAACGAACAAACCGCCTAGCAAATAGCAGACTGCTAGTAGCATCCCTGAGAACTCTACGTAACTGGGAGCAAACCAAAGTGTAGCTCCCCATATAGCGAAGCTAGCTGCCAAAGCAAAGCCGTCATGTTTGCTTGTTTCGTCTTTTTCCGTCAAGGTACTCAAGTACCCTCCTTATCCGTTTAGAGATGAAGGGCAGCGGAAAAGTCCACAATAGGGTATCTTGTACCCGCTGCCCTGACGTGGGTTGGCTGTTGGGCGTCGAACGGAGGTGCTTGAGAATACTCACCGTTGGGCGTCCAACGTGTTTCTTATGGAGGCTTCTTTTGAGACCGAACACACATCCAACAGAACCTCCTTTCTTAGTCGATCCTTACTCTTCTAACCTCAACATCGCGGGAAGGATAAAGAAAGCCCGATGGTTTGTCTAGGTCACCTTTAACATCAACTTGAAGGCTTATTTGCAGGACTTTCAAAAGCTTTTCCACAGCTAAATCTGTGGTGCATATAGTTCTCTTAATCCAACAGATGCTGATAAGTAGATTTGACATCCGGTATTTGTTGGTAGGCTGAGCAAAGCTGCTAATCACCAAAACAAGTTAGATAGATCAGAAACATTGTCGAATAATTGATAATCATTTTTGACGGCCGACGGAGTTGAGAAACTGTTGGGCCAGCGTACGCATAGGCGCGTACAAGCCGCTCCAAACCACTGTAAGAACGGCGATGAACGCCGTGTTTGCCTTGTTCTTTCTGGCATAAAAAAGTCCGCCGCAAGAGGCGGACCAAATAGAGTGACCCCACCGGGGTTCGAACCCGGGTTTTCGCCGTGAGAGGGCGATGTCCTAGGCCACTAGACGATGGGGCCGTTGAGCGGAGAGAGTTTAAACGATAGCCTCTGGTTCGTCAAAAGTATTTTTGATGCTAACTGAGTCTCTGCATCTCTTCTGTTGCTTTGTCCATGCGAAGTAGGGTGCGGTCGCGGCCCAGGAGCGCCAGCGTCTCAAAGAGTCCGGCGCTTACGGTACGGCCGGTGGTGGCGAACCTTAGAGGGTGGATCAGGTGTTTCGCACCTTTCTCTTTCTCCGCCGCGAGACTCCGGATAGCCTCTTCCGTAGTTTCTTCGTTCCATTCCGGCAGGGCTGCGAGCCGTTCCCGAAGCTCCGGGAAGTTTTCCTGCACGAACTCCTTGCCGAACTGCTTCTCGAACTCTTCGGGTTCGTAGTCCAACTCTCCGCCGTAGAAGTAGCCTACGGCGTCCGGGATGTCGATGATGCGGCTTATGCGTTCTTTGAGGAGGTCCATGATCTGCGTCAGGCGCGGCATGTCGTCTTTTAGTTCCTCGGGGCTCGCGACGCCGGATTCGACGAGCATGGGGGCGGCTTGCATCGCCAGCTCTTCGGGGCTTTGTTTTCTTATGTAGACCTGGTTTACGGAGACGAGTTTGGTCTCGTCGAAGACCGCCGGATTGCCGCTGACCCGATCTACGCGGAACCTTTCGGCTAGTTCTTCGGGCGTGAATATTTCTTCGTCCGCCGCGTAGCCCGCGCCGAGCAGCGCGAGGTAGTTGAAGAGTGCTTCCGGCAGGATGCCTTGTTCCGCGAACTCTTCGACCCCTACGGCTCCGTGGCGTTTGGAGAGCTTCTTTTTGTCCGGTCCGAGGACTTGCGGGACGTGGGCGAAGGCCGGGAGACTGTAGCCGAGGGCTTTGTAGAGCAGGATCTGGCGGGGCGTGTTCGAGAGGTGGTCGTCTCCCCTTATGACGTGGCTTATCTCCATCTCTGCGTCGTCCACGGCGGCGGCGAAGTTGTAGGTCGGGGTGCCGGTGGACTTCATTAGCACGAAGTCTTCGAGGTTCTCGTTCTCGAAGGTTACGGGACCCCGGATCAGGTCTTCCACCACCGTCTGTCCCTCATGCGGCGTCTTGAAGCGGACGGTGTGGTCCTCACCTTGCCGGACCCGCTTTAGCGCCTCGTCCGGGTTCAGGTTCCGGTATCCTTCGCCCCAGTAGATCGGCTGCCGACCCTCCGCCCGCGACTTCTCCCGGAACTGAGTAAGCTCTTCCATAGTGGCGAAGTCGTAGTAGGCTGCGCCGTCCTCGACGAGCTTCTGCGCCGCTTGGCGGTAGAGATCCAGACGCTCCGTTTGACGGTAGGGAGTGTGGGGACCGCCGAGTTCGGGGCCTTCATCCCAGTTCAGGCCGATCCAACGCAGCGAGCGTTTTAGTTGCTCGACCGACTCCTCCGTCGAGCGTTCCAGGTCCGTATCTTCTATCCGCAGCACGAAGACGCCGCTGTTCTTGCGGGCAAAGAGCCAGTTGAAGAGCGCCGTCCTGACGCCGCCGACGTGCAACATCCCCGTTGGGCTCGGTGCGTAGCGCACCCTGATCTGTGAGTTATCCATGGGGTAAACCTAGCACAAGGCCCGGAGACAGGGAAGCCACCGGGCCGGACTTTCGTAGCACGCTCCAAAAACTATGAATCAGCAGCACCCACACTGCTCGGTCTCGCAGTCTTCGCAGTCACATTCGTCACAACATCCCTGGCGGGCGGCGAGAAGCCGTCCGTTCTCTTCCAGAATCTTCATATCTCTCACTTCCTCTCCGGTTCCGCTCACGTTAGATGAATCGGCGCCGAACTTCGCGATCGTTTCCAGGCAACCACAAAACTCTCTTCGCGGGTCTCGCTGAGGCCGGTCGCACTCGTGGGGGACATCCGCTTCGTAGAGGCGTCTACGGTAGTAGAGCAAGTTGTCCCGGAGCGCTGAGAGACGTGAGATTTCCTGCCGGGTTTCTCGTAGCCTGGAATCCAGAACTTTCTCCAACTTGGGGAAGAAATCGTCCCCGCTACAATCCGCCGCGATGGAGATGAGGCCGTGGATCTCATCCAGCGTCAGCCCCAGGAGCTTGGCCTTCCGGATGAAACCCAAACGCCCCAGCACCTCGTCGCCGTAGAGTCGGTATCCGGCCTCGCTTCTGGACACGGTTTCGAGAAGGCCACGCTCCTCGTAGTAGCGGATGGTCTTTACCGGAAACCCCGAAAGCCGGGCGACCTCTCCGATCCTGAACAGCTTATCTCTAACCGTGTGATCCATTAAAATGAGTATAGACCCTCCACTGTGGAGGAGAGTCAAGGGTCTCCGGCGAAGATTTTCGGAAATTTTCGAGACGTGCCGAACGAACGCGTTCCTCAGTCGGTGACTATGAACACTTCCAGCGTACGGGGACCGTGTACACCCTCGACACGCTCCAACTCGATGTCCGACGTCGCCGACGGGCCGGAGATGAAGGTGACGGCCCGGCCTTTGCTCTTTACGGCTTCTTCGAGTTCTCCTATAGCTTCCGGAATCAGGTCCACAACTTGCGCTTCCTTTACAACGCACAAGTGATAGTCGGGGAGCAGGGTAAGGGCGCGGCGTCCCTGGGCCTCGCCTGAGTCGAGGACGATGGTGCCTGTCTGTGCCACCCCCAAAGCGCAGCCGGTGAGCACACCGTCGGCGGTGTCGAGGTCGTCGTTGGTCAGATGGTCCTCCGCAGAATCCGTCAGGAGTTCCACCTCGTCGGGTAGCCAGTTCTCCGGTACGTCCGAGGGGACCACGAGCTTCCCGATCTCACGTCGCTCCAATGCTTCCTTTATGGCTTCCGGCAATTCCGCTTCCTCTACGCGATGCACCGTTGCCTCGTACTCGGCGACGTATCCGGCGAAGCGGTCTACGATCTCCTCGCGCGAGTCTTCGCCTTCTTTGCGATAACCGCGCTCTATCGCGACATCCTCGGGAGTTTCATCCTGCGGTACGTCGCGCAGGGCGTGGCGGGCGCGGGCCAGAATCGTCTCTTTCGCGCTGCTCACAAGCCCCGCCTCTCTCGCCACCACTCGCGGAAGGTCTGATCCGGGATGGGTTTAATGTCGCGACTCCGGGTCCAGCCGCTGAGTTCACCGGGCAGGCTGTGGATAGCGCCGCTCCGGGCGAGCGGCCACTGGCCGATGCGGGCCAGCCTCTGGGCGCTCTCGTACAGGTTCGGGTCGGAAAAGGTTTTTGCCATCGCTTGCATCGCGACGTTTTCGGGGTGAAGTTTGCCCGTCAGGCCGGCGGATTGCTTTTTGCGGATCACTTTGCCCCGGAGGTGGATCAAAACTTCCGGGATGTTGATCTTGACCGGGCACACCTCGTAACAAGCCCCGCACAACGACGACGCATACGGCAACGAGTCCGGCCCCGACTTCCCGATACCCACGAGCTGCGGCGTGAGGATAGCCCCGATCGGCCCCGGATACACCGAGTTATAGGCATGCCCACCGGTCCGTTCGTACACGGGACAGGCGTTCAGACACGCCGAACACCGGATGCAGTTGAGCGACTGCCGACCAACCTCGTCAGCCAACACGTCCGTCCGTCCGTTATCCAGCAACACGATGTGGAACTCCTGCGGTCCGTCGCCTTCCGATACGCCGGTCCAGAACGATGTATACGGGTTCATGCGTTCGGCGGTCGAGGAGCGGGGGAGGCTCTGCATGTAGACTTCGAAGTCCTGCCAGGTTGGGATCAGCTTCTCTATTCCCATTAGCGTTACGAGCACCGGCGGTAGCGTGGTACACATCCTGCCGTTCCCCTCGGACTCGACGACGCAGACCGTCCCGGTCTCAGCCACTCCGAAGTTTGCCCCGGAAATGCCGACCTTTGCGGAGAGGAACTTCTTTCGGAGGTAGAGTCGGGCGACTTCGGCAAGGTCCGACGGTTCGTCGGAGAGTTCATCTACGTCGAGTTCACGCATGAAGACTTCCCGGATCTCTGCCCGGTTCTTGTGGATGGCGGGAACGAGGATGTGTGACGAAGTCTCTCCGGCTAGCTGTATGATCAGCTCTGCCAGGTCCGTCTCGTGGGCCTTTATGCCCTCGCTTTCAAGGTGTTCGTTCAGCTTGGTCTCGTCGGTTGCGATGGATTTGACCTTCACGACTTCGTCAGCGTCGTGCTGTTTCGCTATCCCGGCGATGATGCGGTTGGCCTCCTCTGCATCCCGCGCCCAGTGGACGTGGCCGCCGGCCTTCTGGACGGACTCTTCGAATTGCAAGAGGTACTCGTCCAGGTGGCGCAGCGTTCGCTCTTTTATGGCCCGTCCGGCCTCCCGAAGTTCCTGCCAGTCTGGCAACTCTTCGACGGCGACAGCCCGCTTCGCGCGGATGCCCTTCGCGGCCTTGCCGATGTTGCGACGGAGCTGGGTGTCGGCCAGAGAGGTTTTCGCCGTCTCCTGGAACGTCGGGGTCTTGCCGGAGGAAAAGGCGTCGGGGGCCTGTATCGTCATGCGTCCTCCTCTGTCGCGGCGAGTATCTCCGCCAGATGAACGGGTTTGACCCCGGTCTGGCCGCGCATAAGGCTGCCGCCGATGTGCATGAGGCACGAGTTGTCCCCAGCACAGCAGACCTCGGCCTCGGTACCTTGTATGTGACGCAGCTTGTCCGAGAGCATCGCCGTCGAAGTCTCAGCGTTCTTGACGGCGAACGTGCCGCCGAAGCCGCAACACTCCTCTGCCTGTGGTAGCTCCACGAGGTCCATACCCTGCACATTCCGCAGTAACTTCATCGGGGCTTCACCAACGCCCAGCATTCTCAGGGAGTGGCAGGTGGGGTGGAAGGTAACGCGGTGCGGATAGTAGGCGCCGACATCTTCGGCACCCAACTCGTTAACTAGAAACTCGGAGAGTTCGAATACCTTTGGGGCGATAGCTTCTACCTGTTCGGCCAGCTTAGGGTCTCTAGCGATTCCGGCGGCGTGCGGGTAGAGTTCGCGGACCATTCCGACGCAGGAGCCGGAAGGCGCGACGACGGCGTCGTAGGGAGAGAAAATGTCTATGAAGCGTCGGATCAGGGGTAGCGCCTCGCGTTGGTAGCCGGTGTTGTAGTGCATCTGGCCGCAGCAGGTCTGCTCTTCGGGAAACTCCACCTCGACGCCGAGCCGTTCGAGCAGCTTCACGGTCGCGATGCCGGTCTCCGGGTAGAGCGTGTCGTTGAAGCAGGTTATGAATAACGCTACGCGCATCTCTCTACTCCCCAGACCTTCGTGCCGTCATCCGAGCCTCCTGTCCCCGTCGGTTCTTTCCTCTTTATCTTAGCCTATCTTGCGGTGTCTCGGGAACCGCTAACCTGACTAGCTCTCCAGCGGATAAAATGACTACAGCATTAGTTGGCGTAAATTCTCGGGAGGGATCGTGGGAGATTTCTCGGTAGATATGACAACTGAGAATTGCAAGAAAAGTGTAGAAGAGCATCTCAGTAGCAAGGGCTTTGCGGTCGCTACTGACGAAAGCGCCGGCAGTACGACGATTTTCCGAGAGAATGACGAGCATGACCAGGACCCTTCCATGCTCAAAACGATGCTCGGGGTGGCTTCGAATGTGCTCCTCTCTAGTTCGTCGGGTCGGGGAGAATCGGAAGATACCCGTTCGGTGCAGGTGGTGATCCTCGGAGAAGAGGAAGGCGTGCGACTGGTGATAGACGCTTCCGAGCCCGACCTGCAGCAGGGTTTAGATGAATGGGTGGAAACGGACCTCGGAGGACGGCCACAAAACTAACGGACATTGTCTGCCCTCCAACGTCAAATAAAAAGGCCCGCCTACGATGCGCAGGCGGGTCTTTCGGTTACTATAGAAGCCTTATGAGGAAGTTGTGGTTTCCTCCTTTGACTCTTGTTGCTGCGCTTGGCGGTTGCCGATAACCCCGAGTGCCACGAGCACGCCTATCAGGGCGAGGAGAACTATCGTGCCCAGGTTGAGGCCGAAGCCGTAGATCCAGATGTAGGTAATGGAACCGGCCAAGAGCACGTAGTAGGTCATTGGGATGATCGTCTTGCGGATAAGGGCGCCTTCCTTGCCCAGGAGCCCGCAGGTGGCCGAGGCCGCCACGACGTTGTGGACGGTGATCATGTTTCCCGCAGCACCACCAACCGCTTGCGCCGCAACCACGACCGCAGCCGAACCGGCGATACCGATGTTGACCGCCGTGGTGAACTGGAACAGCGAGAACGTCAGGTTACTTACCGTGTTGGATCCGGCAACGAAAGCGCCCAAAGCCCCGATCCAGGGTGCAAAGAACGGCCAGGTGCCCCCGGCCAGGTTGGCCGCTCCTTCAGCCAGCGTAACCGGCATACTTTCAAGCCCCGAAGAATTGTAGTTCGGGCTCGAGTTGATGAAGACTCGGACCATTGGCAGGGCCAGCAAAAGGGCGAAACCGGCGCCGATAATCTGCTTGCCCGCCACCTTCCAGCTCTCTGCTATCTGTTGAAAGGTCATCCGGTGCAGGAAGTAGGTGATGACGATAGCCATAAGGAACATAAAGCCCGGAAGGTAGAACGGAGCGAATCCAGCGGTTATCTCCGGGACCCCGAAAATATTCTCCCAGTCCAGCGATATGCCGGACAGGAAATCCACGAGGCCGAGTGCCGGGAGTCGGGTTATTACCAGGAAGAATGCCACCAGTGCGTAGGGCGCCCAGGCGTTGACGATGCCTATGCGCTGCTCGCCTTCGACCTCGGTGGCCAGGTCGTCGGGGTCTACATTACCCATCCACTCGTCTTCCCAGTTTTCACGTGGCCCAAAGTCCCAGGGACGCTCGGGGAGGAACAGGCCTTTTTGGGCCGCAAAGACGGTGATGATCAGGCCAATAGGTCCGCCTAGCAGCGAAGGAAACTCCGGTCCGAGCAACCATCCGAACAGGATGTAAGGTATGAGCATCGAGACGGCGGCGAAGATAGCGAATTTCCAAACTCCGAGCCCTTCGCCGAAGTTCCGATTTTCACCGAAGAAACCGGTAAGCATGCAGCAAAGTATCAGTGGGATCAGGACGCCGCAGATGGCGTGAATGAGCACCACGCGCAAGGTGATCGTGTCAGTAACATAGGCCGCCAACTCCAGGTTCTGCTGCGACAGGTAGTTTTCGACCGGACCGCCGCCCTGAAGTCCACCCTGAACTCCCACGAGTAATGGTGTGCCCACGGCCCCGAAGCTGACCGGTGTGCTCTGGATTATGAGCCCCGACATGACCGCCGCCATCGCCGGAAATCCGAGCGCGAGCAGCAGGGGAGCGGCGACCGCCGCCGGGGTCCCGAAGCCCGCCGCGCCCTCGATAAAGGTTCCGAAGAGGAACGCGATAATGATGACCTGCACCCGACGGTCGGGACTGATGTCCGTGAAGGCTGACCGGATCGTATTTACAGCCCCGCTCTCAGCCAGGGTTGCCAGCAGCAACAGCGCCCCGAAGACGATGTAGAGGATGGTAAGGGCGATGATCAGACCCTGCACCGTCGAGGCGGCGATGCTCGCGAAACTTAGTTGCCAGACCAAAAGTCCGATAATTACGACTACCACGTAACCAACAGGCATAGCCCAAACCGCCGGCCACCTAAGCCCGACTAACAGGACTCCTATCGTTAAAATCGGTGCCAGCGCCAAAAGACTTAGAACTAATATGTTTTCCAAGAAATTCCCCTTTCCTTGAACTCGAAACTACTCCTCCAACTTACCTCTATGCTATTCCGTTGCATCTCCTCTCCAAGCGTCCGATATAACCGCCGCGCCGTATAATAGTGAAATCATTCGACCAGTGCCACACGCAGGTCATTGACGTTCGTGCCGGTCGGCCCCGTAAGGACCAAAGCGTCCGCCGCTTTGAGCGCCGGATAAGCGTCGTTGTCTGCGAGCGAGCCGGCAGGGCTCATTCCGCCATCGCGTATTTTTCGCGCCGTCGCGCCGCTAATGAGTCCGCCAGCCGCGTCGGTAGATCCATCGTTGCCATCGGTGTCTATGGCGAAGGCCGTCCAACCTTCTGTGCCGTCCAACTCGACGGCGAGCGCGAGCGCAAATTCCAAGTTCGGACCACCAGTCCCGTTGCCCCGCACGGTTACGGTCGCTTCGCCGCCGCTCACGATGGCGCAGGGAGCCGAGACGGGGTTGCCGCTCTCAAGAGTTTCCCGAACTATTGCCGCGTATAATTCTCCCGAGGCGGCGGCGTCGCCGGTTATGAGGGTGGAGAGCAAGATCGGCTCGTAGCCCAGCTCCCGCGCTTTTTCGGACGCCGCTTCGGAGGCGTGTCGTCCGCCGCCACAAACCACGTTTACGACGTTGTCGAAGATTTCGTCGCCGGGTTTCGGGTTCTCTTGGGTATTGTCCAGGTGTTCGGAGATGCTCTCCGGCGGCTGTATTTCGTACTTTGCGAGGGTTTCTCTTGCATCTTCCAGCGTGGTCAGGTCCGGGGTGGTAGGGCCGCTGGCGATGGAAGAGGGTTCGTCGCCGACTACGTCGGAGAGTAGTAGGGTGATGGTGGGGGCAGGATAGACCAGGCTCGCCAGGCCACCGCCTTTGAGAACAGAGACGTGCTTCCTTATGCCGTTGATCTCCTCTATATCCGCCCCGCTTTTGAGGAGATCCGAAGTTAGTTGCTGCAAGTCTGCTATTTTTATCGGCGGCGCAGGGTCGGCCAGGAGCGCCGAAGCCCCGCCGCTGATGAGCGCTAGGAGCAAGTCTCCTTCTCCGAGGGATTCGGCCCATTCGCGGGCTTTGCTCGCGGCCTCCACGCCGCGTTCGTCGGGTTCGGGGTGTGAAGCGTAGATAGTTTCCAGAATCTCCGGACCCTCGTCGTGATCGTCCTTTGTGACGACCAGGCCGCCCGCCAGGCGGTCGCCGAGTAGCTCTGCCGCGGCCCGCGCCATCGGTCCCGCTGCTTTGCCGGTGGAGAGGATAAAGACCCGTTCGGCCTCGAAGTTTTCGCCGCCCGCACTTATATTGTCGCTCTCGACTTCCAGCGTGCGGGCGACTGCTTTCTCCGGATCGGCGGCGGAGAGACCCGCCGCCATTATTTCTTTCAGGTCTTCTTCCATCTGGCTCCTTAGTCTCTCTCCGGTACGCCCCCGACGATCTGGCCCGCAAGTTCTTCGGAGCCGTCGAGGATGGGCTCGTACTCGTTTATTTTGTCTATGGAGAGCCCCATCGCGGCGTTTACTTCCCGCTGACACATGATCTCCACGAGCGCCGGAACTTGTTGCTCCTCGCTGGACTGCACCGCCCAACCGAGGGCATCCTGTATGTCCTCCGGCCTCTCGACCCGGCATCCCAAAGCGCCCATCGCCTCCATGACTTTTACGTTGTCTACGCCGTACTCACTGTCCGGGCCGTCGTAGGAAATGTCTACCCCATAGTTCATGTCGTAGTTCATTTCGCCCTGGCGAATAAGGCCCATGTAAGCGTTGTTCAGCATGACCAGCACGTAGGGTATCTTATACTGGCAGGCTACCGCTATCTCCTCCATAAGGAACTGGAACGAGTAGTCCCCGACGACCCCGACCACCGTCTTGTCCGGCCTACCGAGCTTGACCCCAATGCACGCCGGGACTTCCCACCCGAGCGGGCCGGCCTGGCCGCAGCAGAGGTAGTGGCGCGGCTTATAGGTCTTCTGGAACTGGCCCCCGAAGATCTGGTACAGGCCGATCGCCGTTACGAAGACGGTGTCGCGGTCGAAATACTCGTTGATCTCCTGGTAGACCCGCTGCGGCTTTACCGGCGAATCATCGAAATTGGTTTTGCGGAGCATCGTGGAACGCAGCTCATCCACCCGCTCGACCCACTCGTCGGGCTCCCGCTCGGAAGTCATGTCGTGGGCTACGTCGCGCATCGCCTCCAGCGCCAGCTTCGCGTCGGAGACTACGGCGAGATCCGGTGGAAAGACGCGGCCGAGTTGGCGCGGGTCTATGTCTACGTGGACGAATTTGCGGTCGCCCCGATACACATCGAGCTCGCCGGTGTGCCGATCGCCCCAGCGGTTGCCGATGCCAACAACCAGGTCACTCTCTAGGAAGAGTGCGTTCGCGAAGCGTTGGCTGGTCTGCAAACCGACGATGCCCATATACAGCGGATGATCCTCGGGGATTATGCCTTTGCCCATGTACGTCGGACTGACCGGAACCTGCAAGTATTCCGCCAGGTCCATCAGCTCCTCCGAGGCATCCGCGATGATAGCTCCACCACCGGGCATCAGGACGGGGCGCTCGGCTTCCAGGATCATCTCGACGACCTGCCGGATGGCGTCGGGTCGCGGCTCGGGTTTATCGAAGTGCAGGGGACCACCCCGGCGCGGGTCGAAATCCACCTCCACTTCGGCTTTCTGAACGTCTATCGGCAAGTCTATGAGGACCGGACCGGGACGGCCTTCCTGGGCTATGCGGAATGCCTCCCGGAAGGTCCACACGAGTTGTCCGGGCTCTTTTACCTGCACGGCCCACTTAGTCACAGGCTTGGCGATCTCCACGATGTCTACCGCCTGGAAAGCCTCTTTGTGCAGCACGTTGGTGGGGGCCTGGCCGGTAATGCAGATCTGGGGTATCGAGTCGGCCTGGCAGGTGTACAGGCCGGTGATCATGTTCGTCCCCGCCGGTCCTGAAGTCCCGATGTTGATCCCGACCTTCCCCGTAACCCGCGTATACCCGTCGGCGGCGTGCGTGCCGCCTTCTTCGTGCCGGACGGAATAGTGCTTGATCTGGTCAGACTTGCTCATCGCCTTGTACAGCGGCAAGATCGCCGCCCCCGGAACCCCGAAGACGACCTCCACGCCCTCGTCCTCCATAACCTTCACGACCGCTTCCATTACGTTCATCGTGGACACTCTTATGTGGCTCCTCTCTGTGTCGCGACTCCCAAAAACCCTTCTACAAACGTATTGTCTCACCGGATACATGTCTGGAACAAGATCGTTTTCCATGATGCGGAACAGGCCGACTATATGAGTGGTGATTAGTGTTGTGGTTTCCGGTATTCTTAAGGGTAGAAGGGATTCCGTGGCAAAGAGGTGGAATTTTGGCGACAGAGGACGCAACGGAGGTACGCCCGCGGGAAGGTGCCGTCCAGTCCGTCGAGCGGGCGCTGGATATTCTGGAGTTCGTAAGCCGGTCGGAGGGCGAGTTGGGGATCAGCGAGATCGGGGAGGCGACAGGATTGTCTGCCGGGACGGTCCATCGGCTGCTGGCAACCCTGGGCTCGCGGGGCTATGTCTACCGCAACAAAGAGACGCGACGTTACGCGCTAGGATTGAAGTCGCTCACGATGGCGACGGTAACCCGGGAGCGAGTCGGCGTCACGTCGCGACCGTTTCTGGAGGAGTTGGCGCAGGTGAGCCAGGAGACTGCTAATCTGGCGATTCTGGAAGGCAACTCCGCCGTTTACATCGAGCAGGTAGCGCCACCGAACCGCATGTTGCGGATCTTTACCGAGCCGGGAAACAGGGTCTCGCTGCACGCGTGCGGTTCGGGGAAGGTGCTTCTGGCCTACCAGACACCCCGACTCGCCGAGTTGTTGATCGGACGCCTGGACATGGTTCGGCACACCGCGAGCACCATTACCGACCTCGGCCAGCTCCGGTCCGAGTTGCAGCAAATCCGGCGCCAGGGATATGCGGTGGACTTCGGGGAACAAGAGGACGGCGTCCGCTGTCTCGCCGCACCGGTCTTCGGGACGGACGGTGACATCTTCGCCGCCATGAGCCTCTCCGGCCCCTCAAGCCGCCTCGAAAGCAAACGAGCGGAATCAATCGTCCCTCATCTCAAGCGCATCACCACAGCCCTCACGGAAAAATTAGAGGCTCCCTGAAAAATGCGTGCGCTTTAGTTTCATGATGCGGAATACTTTATTTACGCAGTTTCGGGGTTGTGTTTTAGTAGATCTTGGGGGGTACAAACAACAACCGGACGAAAAGGCGATGGGAGTAAAGGGTGAGATTCAGCGTGAACGTTTCGATACTTTTCAAAGAAGCTCCGTTTCTGGAGCGGTTCGAACTTGCTGCGGCGGCCGGTTTCGGGGCCGTCGAGTTCTGGTGGCCCACGGGCGAGGATCTCGGTGAGGTCGAGAAGGCGGTGAAAGATGCGGGCCTTCGCGTGGCGCTCTTCAACTTCGATGCCGGGGATATGGCCGGCGGTGACCGGGGCTTGGTAAGCGACCCCAATACGCAGGATCAATTCCGGGAGAACGTTCCGGTGGCATTGGAGCTGGCACGGCTCCTGGACTGCCGCCGCATGAACGTGTTGCTCGGCCACGAGATAGAAGGCATGGACCGGGAAGAGCAACTCGCGCTGGCCCGGGAGAACGTCGGCTTTGCGGCGGACGAGGCGCACAAGGTCGGCATCGAGTTGGTGGTGGAGGCAGTCAACACATTCGAGAACGGCCCGTACCTGATCTACACGACGGACGAAGCGGTAGAGTTTGTAGACGGCCTGGATCGTGGCAACGTTGCGATACAACATGACTTTTACCATATGCAGCGGATGGAGGGGGATCTGGTCGCCAAGCTGAGGGAACACATCGGTTCGGTAGGGCACATCCAGATCGCCGACTCGCCGGGACGCGGGGAGCCGGGGACCGGGGAGATCCACTACCCCTACGTCCTCGGGGTTCTCGAAGAGCTCGGCTACGACGGCTACGTCGGCCTGGAATACAACCCCACCACGGAGGCAACCGAAGACAGCTTCGGCTGGCTGCCGTTTGAGTTGCGGGATACGGACGTACCGGTTTCGGAGTTGAAGATCTACTAAAGGAGGATTTCTATGGCGGAGAAAGTCGGGTTTATAGGGCTCGGAATAATGGGCGCACCGATGGCCCATAACCTTATAGAGGCGGGCTACGATCTCGTTCTCTACAATCGCCCTGACGGTAAGGCCAGAGAGTTGGCAGACGAGGGTGCGGAAGTAGTGGACAGCTACAAAGAAGTAGCCGAGCAGTGCGACGTCATCGTCACTATGCTCCCCAACTCGCCACAGGTCGAGGAAGTTTTGGCGGGTGAGGGTGGAGTATTCGAGGCGGTGCGCGAGGGAACCCTGATCGTGGATATGAGCACCATCTCCCCGGTCGTAACGCGAGAGCTGGCCGAGCAGGCAGAAGAGCGTGGTGCTTCCATAGTGGACGCGCCAGTCAGCGGCGGAGACGTGGGGGCGCAGAAGGGGGAGCTCTCTATCATGGCCGGCGGTAACGAAGAGGATTTCGGGCGTGCGGAGCCTATCTTCGACGTGGTGGGCAAGGTCGCCACGCACGTCGGAGAGATCGGGGCCGGGCAGACGGTCAAAGCGTGCAACCAGATCGTGGTTGCGCTAAACATCACGGCGGTTTCGGAGGCGCTGGTGCTCGGGTCGAAAGCCGGTGTGAAGCCGCAGGCCATCATTGATGCGCTGTCGGGGGGGCTTGCGGGGAGCAACGTTATGGATGCCAAGGCGGAGAAGTTCGTCGGGCATGACTTCGATCCCGGCTTTAGGGTAGAATTGCATCACAAGGATCTGGGAATAGCGCTGGCGGCGGGCAGGGAATACGGGGTATCACTGCCGGTTACGGCTATTGTGGATCAGATGTTGGACTCGTTGAAGGCGAAGG
The DNA here is from genome assembly GCA_965214475.1 of Rubrobacteraceae bacterium. Taxonomy (GTDB): domain Bacteria; phylum Actinomycetota; class Rubrobacteria; order Rubrobacterales; family Rubrobacteraceae; genus SIRX01. Next base: position 3,081,063 of record OZ243953.1, read on the forward strand.
GGCGGGGTGATCGGGACCACTCGGCGATACTCACGCTTATAGAAGACCTGGCACAGCACGAAATAGGGACCGGAGGGTAACACCCTCTAGAAAAAGGAGGCGCTTTATGGAGCGTAGCCGGCTCATACAAGACATGCAGGACATCCTCGGTGAGGAGGGGGTGATCCACGAGCACGAGCAGCTACGCACCTACGAGTGCGACGGCCTCATGGAATACCGGGTCGTCCCGGATCTCGTCGTAATCCCCGAGAGCGCTGAACAGGTGCAAAGAGTCGTCCAACTCTGCTACGACGAGGGAATACCGTTCGTCGCCCGTGGTTCGGGGACCGGGCTATCCGGCGGGGCGTTGCCAGTCAAGGCCGGGGTGCTGATCGTGATGTCCCGGATGAAGAAGATCCTGGAGGTAGACATCCCGAACCGTCGGGTCGTGGTCGAGCCGGGTGTCATAAACATCTGGGTGAGCCAGGAGGTCGCCGACGAGGGCTATTACTACGCCCCGGACCCGGCCAGCCAGATCGTCTCCTCCATCGGCGGAAACCTCGCCGAGAACTCTGGCGGAGTCCACTGCCTGAAATATGGCTTCACGACGAACCACGTCATGGATGTCGAAGTCGTGTTGCCGGACGGTTCAGTGGCGCATCTGGGCGGGGGCAAGGCGCCGGACGCACCGGGATACGACATGCTCGGGGCTTTCGTCGGTTCGGAGGGTACGCTCGGGATAGCCACCAAGATCACGCTGAACATCGCCCGTACCCCGGAGTCGGTCAAGACGCTCCTGGCGGGCTTCGAAGACACCGAGGCAGCCGGTAAGGCAGTGTCGGCGGTCATCGAAGAAGGAATTATCCCGGCGGCGGTCGAGATGATGGACCGCCTGACGATGGACGCGGTGGAGGCGGCCATCGCGCCCGGCCTACCGAAGGACGCCGGGGCCACGCTGGTCATTGAGCTGGACGGGCCGGAGGCCGAGGTAGACAACCAGTTCGACCGGGTCATCAAGATCTGCGAGGAGAACTCCGCCGTCGAACTCCGGGTCGCGGAGGACGACGAGGAACGAGCGCTGTTCTGGAAGGCGCGCAAGGCGGCGTTCGCGGCAATGGGCCGGATAAGCAACGACTACTACGTGCAAGACTCGGTGGTTCCTCGAACGGAACTGGGATCGGTGCTCAAGCGGATCACCGAACTCGGTGAACAGTACGGGCTGCGGGTCGCCAACGTCTTCCATGCCGGGGACGGCAACCTGCATCCGCTCGTCCTCTACGACAACGCGGTCGAGGGTGAGGCGGATAAGGCCCACGACCTGGCCGGGGACATCGTCATGGCATGTCTGGACGCCGGTGGGTCGCTTACCGGGGAGCACGGTATCGGGGAAGATAAAAAGAAGCACATGCCGAAGATGTTTACTGACGACGACATGAACACCATGCAGCTATTGCGGTGCGCCTTCGACCCGCACCAGATCGCCAACCCCGGCAAGATCTTCCCGACCCCCCGACTCTGTGGTGAGCGCCCCGGACCCTTCAAGATGCACCCGCTGCAGAAGGCCGGAATAGTGGAGCAATTTTAATGGAGACAAAAAACGTAACGCTCGAAGACCTGCAGAACATAGTCGGTGACGGCAACGTTCGCGAGGCGTCCTCTGAAGACGCGGTAGAAGGCGTAGAGCCGTCCTTCGTCGTCGAGCCGGGCTCGGTCGAAGAGGCCAGCGAGTTGATGAAGCTCGTCCGAGAGCAAGGGCTGGCGGTTGCGCCGCGGGGGAGCGGGAGCAAGATGCACCAGGGCGATACGCCCCGGAGCCTGGACCTCATCATCAGCACCGCGCGGATGAACGAGATCGTGGAGTACGTGCCCGGAGACCAGATCGTGCGGGTCCAGGCCGGAATAAAGCTCTCCGACTTGCAAGAAAAACTCGCCGAAGAGAACCAGATGATCGCTATAGACCCATCCGAGAAAGATACGACCATCGGCGGTCTGATCGCCACCAACTCCTCCGGTCCGCGCCGGTACTCTTTCGGTACGGTCCGGGACCTCATCATCGGCATCAAGGTCGTGCTCGCAAACGGCACGGTCGCGAAAGCCGGTGGCAAGGTAGTAAAGAACGTGGCCGGTTATGATTTGTCCAAGCTCTTTACGGGTTCGATGGGGACTTTGGGTCTCATCGTTGAAGCCAACTTCCGGCTGCACCCGATCAAAGACGCTGCCAAGACACTCGTCGCCGAGATCGAAGGCGGCCCCGAAGAATTCTACGCAGCGGTCCGCAGCGTGGCCCGAACCCAAGTGGAGCCGACCGCTATCGAAATGCGCTACAACGAGAACGAGAAGTTAGTAGCGGTCTTTATGGAGAGCATCGAAGGCGGCATACAGGCGAAAGTGGACAACATCTCGCACGTCCTCAAGTCTTACGGCGAAGTCCGGGACCCCGAAGACGGCAATCAGCTCGGAGATACGAACCCTGCGGCGGAGGAAGATGATGCTCTTATCAAAGTCTCCGCGCCGCCGGCAGAGCTTACGGCCGTGTTGGATTCGGTGCTCGGTGCTGCGGAGCGTCGGGGGTTGGACCATCCCAAGATAACGGGCCATGCCGGGACCGGCGTAACCTTTGCCGCGTTGTCCGGTGGAGATGAGGATGCGCTGGTCGAGGTGGTCGAAGAAGTAAGGGAGATCTGGGTCCAACGTGGCGGTGGTGTAGTCTTACTTGAGGCTCCGAAAGAGATCAAAGAGCGCGTCGGAACTTGGGGGCCGCCCCGGGACGACTTCGGGCTTGTGCGACGGGTAAAGGAAAAATTCGACGGCCAGAACAACCTGAACCCCGGCCGCTTTATAGGAGGGATCTAGTGACCGAAAGACGTAACGGAGAGGGCACGACCGGAGACGAAGCAATGGCCGAGACCATCGGCGCCGGCAGCCCCGAAGACGTAGGACAGAGTATTGGAGTGTCGAGCGAACTAGCCGCCGAGGCGACCGTCGGGGCTAACCGGGGAGAGTCCGGTGTAATCTCCTTTCCCGCCTTCGACGCCCACCATCCGCCGGATAAAGACCTCATAGACGACTGCGTCCACTGTGGCTTTTGCTTGCCGACCTGTCCGACCTACGTCCTCTTCGGCGAGGAGATGGACTCCCCGCGCGGCCGCATCTACCTTATGAACAAGGGCTTGACCGAAGAGCCCATGGACGACCAGACGGTGCGGCACTACGACCTCTGCCTCGGGTGCATGGCCTGTGTAACGGCGTGCCCGTCCGGGGTGCAGTACGACAAGCTCATAGAGGCGACGCGCGGGCAGGTCGAGCGGCGCTACGAGCGGACGGCGCACGATAAGGCCTTTCGGGAGATGATCTTCCAGCTCTTCCCTTACCCTAACCGCCTGCGCCTCGCCGCCGGCCCGATGAAGCTCTACCAACGTCTCGGTATCCGCAACAAAGTCCAGAAGTCCGGCATCATGAACCGCATCCCGGCGCGCCTGCGCGCGATGGAAGCCTTGCTCCCGGACGTGCCGCCGGAAGAGAAGCTCCCGGAAGTTACGCCGGCCGAGGGCGAGACGCGGGCCCGGATCGGGGTCCTGCTCGGCTGCGTGCAGCGGGTCTTCTTCTCCCCGGTCAACGCTGCCACCGTCCGTGTGTTGGCAGCGGAAGGCTTCGAAGTCGTCGCCCCGAAACAAGGCTGTTGCGGCGCCCTCTCGACCCACGCCGGGCGTGGAGAAGAATCTCTAAACTTCGCCCGCAAGACAATAGACACCTTCGAGGCCGAGGGTCTCGACTACTTCGTCATCAATGCTGCCGGTTGTGGTTCGACGATGAAGGAGTACGGTTACCTGCTGCGCGACGACCCGGAGTACGCCGAACGGGCCAAAGCGTTCTCGGAGAAGGTCAAGGACGTTTCGGAGTTCTTGCAGGAGCAGGGACCGAGGGCGGAGCGGCATCCGCTGCCGGTTGCGGCGGTTTACCAGGACGCCTGCCACCTGGCGCATGCCCAGGGCATCCGCAAGCAGCCCCGACAGACTTTGAAGCAGATACCGGGGATAGAAGTAAAGGAGATTCGGGAGGCGGAAATTTGCTGCGGATCCGCCGGCATCTACAACATGGTCGAGCCCGAGCCTGCCGAGGAGTTGGGCGAGCGTAAGGCGAAGAATATCCTGGCGACCGGCGCGCCGTTGATCGTCACCGCCAACCCCGGTTGCAACCTCCAGATACAGGCTTCGCTAAAGCGTCTCGGCTACGACGAGATCCCGACCGCCCACCCGATGCAGGTCCTCGACGCATCTTTGCGCGGCGAGTCGGTAGATACACTTCTGCGCTGAGAAAACACTAGCCCTGTTCCGTGGTTTCGTTGCTGGAATCTTTCCAGGCTTCCCGCAGCGAGACTCGGGTACCGAAGCGTAAGGCGGACCCTGCGTAGAGTCGCGCAGCCAGCAGCACCAGGCCGACCGTAGCAATCATCGTAAGCAGAGCTGCGGCGGCGACCTCTAGCGTACCGGCTTGGCCTACCCCCATACGCATGAGCATCACCATGGGGGAGAACGGCGGAATGAATGAGAGGATCTGACCTGCCAAAGATCCCGGATTGCCGAACTCGTATAGGGCGGCCCCGTAGCCGACGAAGATGAGTGCCATCAGCGGTAGCTGGGTGTATTGTAGGTCTTGTTGTTTGGAGACCAGAGACCCCGCCACGGCGAAGAGGCAACTGTAGAACGCGAAGCCGAGGATAAACCAGAGCAATACCGCAGCGAATATGCCGAATGCCACGGGCGGTAGGTCCAGACCGGAGAGAGGGACCGCCAGGAGTCCGACTCCCAGGAGGAGCAGTATCTGGCACAGCGCCAGAAATCCTATGCCAGAGATCTTGCCAACCATCAATCGCCAGGGCCGGATGGTGGATAGTATCACCTCTATCACCCGCGAAGACTTCTCCTCGACTACGCCGTTGGCGATCCAGTATCCGTAGGTGAAAATGGTGAGGAAAAGGAAGATCATGCCGAACTGTGCGATGACTGCTTCAGGACCGATTTCCAACGCTCCTCCTTCAGCGCCGACAGCTTGAAAAGAGAGCGGCTCAAGGTTGAGTATGCTTTGGGCCTGGTCCGGGCTTACGCCGGCCTGTTGAAGGGATCGGTCGGACTTGACCTGTTGGGCGCTGGATTGCAAGAGCGTCTCCAACTCCGGTCCGGGCTGCCCTTCGGCCAAAATCTGTTTCAGGTTCACGACCACCGCGTCGGCGTCCCCGGCCTCGATCACGGACCGGGCGAGGTCGCGATTTGGTATTTGTTCCACCTTGATCTCCGCGTTGAAGGCCGTCGTTTGTTCTTTCAAGACAGCGCCGAGTTGTTCGGAGCCTTCCCCGACGAGCCCTACACGGTAGCTCTGGGATTCCGACCCTGAGAAGAACGCGAAGAATCCGCCGGCGATGGGCAAGAGCAACATAAAAGCGGTGAACAGGATAAATGCCCGATCTCGGACCTTCTCCATAACTTCTCGCCGGGCGACGAGCAGTACGCTGTTATTCATACTTCCATCACCTCTCTAAACAGCTCGTTTAGGGAACGCCGGACAAAGCCGAAGTGGGTTACACGTCCGGCGTCGCGGGCGGCGGCCAGTACCTCCTGCTCGTCGGCATTTTCGTCCAGGGACAAAAGAACACCTTCCCGACCTTTGTCCTCGACGGCCGCAACGCCTCGTAGATTTTTGGTCCACCTGCCGCCGTTTTGCACGTTCACCTGCAACAGCCGCCGTCCTCGGGGAGATCTCAGTTCCTCTACCGTTCCTTCGGCCACCAGTCTGCCATCCCGCACTATGGCTACGGCTTCGCACAATCGCTCGACCAGCTCTAGCTGGTGGCTGGAGAAGATGACCGGGACACCCGCTGATACGCGCTTCTGGAGCACCTCGCTCAGTGTATCCACGCCCACCGGGTCGAGGCCGGAGAACGGTTCGTCGAGGACCAGTAAGCCCGGGTCGTGGACGAGTGCGGCGGCGAGCTGGACCCGCTGCTGGTTGCCCAGCGAGAGTTTCTCGGTTTTGTCCCCGGCCCGCTCGTAGATTCCGAGGCGCTTTGTCCAGCGTTCGGCGGCTTCGTCGGCGGCGCCTTTTGAGAAACCGTGCAGCCGGGCGAGGTAGGAGAGCTGTTCCCCGACGCGCATTTTGGGGTAGAGGCCACGTTCTTCGGGCATGTATCCAAAGCGCTGTCGGGTGGCGGCATCTATGGGACTATTGTTCCAGAATACCTCACCCTCGTCGGGTTCGAGTACGCCGAGCAGAATCCTCATGGCTGTCGTCTTGCCTGCCCCGTTAGGCCCGACAAAGCCGAACATCTGACCTTCTCCGACCGCGAAGGACAGGCCGTCGAGTGCGATGGTGTCTCCGTACCGCTTCTTTAGTCCTTGTAATCTCAGCACGTCGCCTCCTCTCCTTGTTGAGAACTACTGCGTGTGCGTCACGCGCCTTCCTTCGCCTTGTGGGCCCGTCTCGATTCGAGTAATTCCCAGAAGTCTTTGTCGCTTGGATCTCCGGGGAGCCTGGCGTAGATTATCCTCAGGGCGAAGCCGACGACGACCATGAGAGCCAGGGCTTCGGGGATGGCGATGGCGAAACGGGCGATGGCGTTCGCCTCGGCGACCTGTACGTTAAACGTCTCCGTCCCGAACTCTGCCGTGACGATCCAAAGGTTCAAGAAAAAGTTGGCGACGCCCGTAACCACGGAGAGAAGGACCATCGCGAGCGTCCCTAGCCAGAGCGCCCGCCGCACCGGCCCCTCGTCGAAGAGGTTTCTTATAGAGCGCTCTTGTTCCGGGGTGCGAGGGTCGAAGGTCTGTTCAAGGAAAGCAGAGATCAGGGGCCGTCCGAACACGAGTGACACCCCGAACACCACGACCCACAGCAAGCTCGGCGCCGAGTCCTTGAAAGCATACGCGACACCATCCACGAACCAGAAGGCCAGTATGCCGCGCACGACAGCGTTCAGGCCGAGGAAGCTCGTTATAAAGTTGAACCGCTTCGTGATGAAGAAGAGGTCCACCGTCACCCACGCCACGGGAATGAGTGCGGAGACCACGTAAGCCGTGATGTTCCCGAGTTCATCGCTGAAACGCGAGAGAATGATGATTGGGATGATGAGTCCGAACAGAAAATCGAGCCCCAGCTTTATAGAACGGCTCATGTGGTGCCTCTGTTCCCTGTGCAGCTTACTGAACGGTAAATGGAGAGCATCCTTTCTCTCAAGTTCTGTCGGGCAGTCCTAACTCTAAGACCGGTCAGAAGACCGTGAAGATCAGGGAACTATCGGCCGCGGCGAAGGTCGGACAGACAGAATCGCTCTTATGTGAGTTCGCATTCTTGAAGCCTAGCATCACATCCGCCGGCAACAACACGTTGAAGTAGTGGAAAACAACCGAAATCAGGTGCTCACGATATTTGCGAGCACTAAACTCTTGAGTCTCATTCTTTCGTTAGAGATGCTTTGGTACCCGTGGCTATGGGTTTTGGAAGGATAAGGCGGCTGTTTGGCTCCGGGGCTGGGCATCGAGGGAATCGAGAAAATCGACACTCCCGAAGACCCGCTGCGCGGCTATGAAGAGGCACGGAAGCGAGACTTCCGCGCCCCTTAGGGGTCGGAAGAGGGTTACGGAGCCCGCTGTCGTTATTGCCAGGAGGTTTAAGGAATAGTGCTGTGGTGTCGGCCACTGGCGGCTGGGGTAAGAAGTCTAAAGACTGTATTCTTGAGGTATATGGAAGGGAACTTTGGCTAAGACGAGACCTGAATCGTGGGTAGGTGAGACGGTCATGGTGGCGCTCTCCGTGCGCAATCCCAAAGAGTTTGCGGGACGACTTGAGGAGGTCAATGATCGGGGGGTCGTGCTCATGCTGGCCCCCGGCTCCGCGCACGAGGTAGAGGCATTCTATCCATGGATTTCTATAAGAAGGTTGCGCTTGCAGGGTAGTACGGAGAAGGACGCCCACTCCGGTCCGGGGCCGGGAGAGCGGCTCCCGGGAGACCCCGGGTGGTTCTCTTGAGTAGCGTAGAGCACTGGGAGCGGACTTGAGAAAGGCGGGTAGATAGCGTGCCGTGGAAATGGGCTGTGGCACTGGTCTTGTTTTGCGCGGCGCTAAACACGGCGGGCTTTATGTGGCACTTCTTCGAGCCCATCCCGCTCTACGATGAGATCGCGCACTTCGTTACCCCGTTCGTGCTGGTTGCCCTGACGGCGGAGATCATCTACCGGGCCGGCGGGGACGATATATTTTTCAATACACCCTGGCACGCCATTATCACGGGCACCGTCATCGGGCTCGTCGGCGCCGGCGGTTGGGAGGTCATCGAGCAACTCCTGGCCTCGGCGGGAGCCAATATCTCCAACCGTCCCGGCGACACGGTTTTCGACATCATCCTCGGCGTGGTTGGGGGCGCGGTAGGCGCGTGGTTCGCCGACCGCTACCTGGACCGGCTCTTCGGGCGTCCGCGCTGGGCTTCACATCCCCAAGAGCGTACCCGGCGGGTCCGCTGAAAACCACTCGCATTGACCGTAAGATTGACTCGTAGATCTTGGACCAGGAGGTAAAAAATGGCGGAATTCGACGAGTTTTTGCAAGCGAACGAGAGATATGCCGAGTCCTTTGGAAGTGGTGATCTTTCAGCGCCCCCGGCCCGAAAAGTCGCGGTGGTTACGTGCATGGACGCCCGGCTCCATCCCGAAGACTTTCTCGGAATCGGCCTCGGCGACGCGCACGTTATAAGGAACGCCGGCGGTCGAGTTTCGGAAGACGCCATTCGTTCCCTCGTTATCTCCCAGCGCCTTCTCGGTACAAACGAAGTCATCGTTATCCACCACACCGATTGCGGAATGGCGACCTTCGAGAACGAGGATCTGGCGAACAAAATTCAGAAAGACCTCGGCGTGGATGCTTCCGGCCACGATTTCCTGACTTTCTCTGACCTGGAGCAGAGCGTCCGGGACGACGTGGAAACACTGAAAAATTCGGAACTCATCCCGGAAGACATCGTCTTGGCCGGTGCCATCTACGATGTGGAGAGTGGGGAAGTGCGGGAGGTTTTGCGCGGCTGACCCACGCAAGAAAATCTCCGCCGTGTTATAGGTCCGCCAACGCGGGTAAAGAAGTGCCAAGTAAACTGGAAAGGGAGGTTGCATGAGCACTACGTTGCTAATCATAATCATAGTGGCGGTCGTCGTCATAATCGCAATCATCGCCGCTATCGCCATATTCTCTGGCGGTAGCAGCGGAGATGATGAAGAGAATGGTAACGGCGAGCAGGAACGTGAGAACCGCCGGGAAGAGGCCCGCAAAGAGTTCGGACAAGAATACGACCGAACGGCCGAAGAGCGCGGCTCGGAGGACGAGGCAGCGGATGAGTTGAAGGATCGTCGCGAAGAGGTAGATTGGGACACCGAAAAGCTCTCCGACGAGAGCCGTGGACGCTACGAGGAAAAGTGGGAAGAGGTCGAGCGGGTCTTCGTGGACAACCCCGACCGCTCCATCGAGATGGCCGACCGTACTGTCTCGGATATTCTGGAGGAGCGAAACTTCGTGAAGGAAGCCTCTCAGGACGACAGGGAAACAGAGAAGCGGCTGGCCGTCGCCCATCCGGACATCGCAGACGATTACCGGGAAGCCCGGAAGATGCGCGCCGAGGTGGTGGACCGCACGAGCGGAGGACGCGATGCGGGACGTGACTCAGACGAGAATGAAGACTCCGACGACGACAACGGCTCCAACGACGACAACACGGAAAACCTTCGTCAAGCCCTCCGCAAGTACCGCTCTGTCTACAAAAAGCTCATAGAGAGCTAAGGAGCAAGGACAAATTGAATATCCTTGCTATCTTCGGACGCTTATACAAAAATAAGGGCAATTGAGAAGCGAACGGAAATACCGGCCAGGATGGACGGCGAGGAGATCAAGCTGCTCGCCAATCTCTCAAAGTGAGAGCGCAAGATTCTGCTAGATGGGAGCATCTTGCGCTAGCTTCGCGCCGAGCAAGAGTCTTAGCCGGCCTCGGGCGGGCACGAGCCTGAGAGCGCCGAGTCGTGAAATGATCCTAACCACTTTGTGCTTCGCCTTTCCACAATACGATTGTGTGTGGAAAGTGAGATGATCGTAAAGAAGCGCACACGCGTATAACTGATCAGACGACAAGGAGGAGCACTGTGGATCGGTTTATCGAGGATTGGGACAAGAAGGCGAAAGAAGTAGTTGATGGAGCTGGGTCGGAACTCAACGACTTATGGGACAAAGCCCGAGCGTCGATCAAAGGGGAAGCATCGCCAGATGCAACCAAGACCGTCACCCTTGAGGCGAGATCAGAGGAGGTGAAGGTGCTCTACGCTCGGGTGCTGGCAGCCCAGTGTCTAATCGACAGGAGGCTTGACCCGCGGGAGGTCGAATATCTCTACGTGTTTATGTCCCGCGTGGGCCTGGGTCGCGATTCACGCGAAGAAGTTAGGCGATCATTGGACGCAGGGGAGGTCCGCTCTCAGGATCTGGTACATATGGTCGAGAGAGTGGTCTCCGAAGTTCCAGATAACAAAGAAGAGATTTCGTTCTCCCTGGTTAAAGACATGATGCAGGTCTCGCGGGCAGACGGGGCCGTGCTGCCCACGGAAGTAGAAAGCGTAAGGGCAGTAGCGAAAGCTCGGTTCGGGGAGAGAACTGAGCAAATCATCGATCTCGCCGAGAAGACCGTGAAGCACGAAGAAGATCTCGTCAAGGGCGACGTGGATGTGAGCGAGCTCGAAAGGCACAGTAAAGAGATAGCGTCGGTGGCTGCGGCAGCGAGCGTTCCCATAACGGCCCTGTTCTTCAGCGGCAGTGTAGTTGGCATGAGTGCAGCGGGTATCACATCTGGTCTGGCGGCACTGGGTCTGGGTGGTGTCCTGGGACTGAGCGCGATGGTCACTGGGATAGGCACCGTGGTGGTCTTGGGAGTGGCAGGATACACAGCCTCGAAATGGCTTCTAGGCGGCAAGGAGAGAGAACTCGCGAAACAGCGGGAAAGCATGATCCAGGAGGTCATCAAACGACACCAGGGTGCGATAGAGAATCTGACTGAGGACGTGACCAGCATCGGATTGAAGCTGGCGGAGTACGTCTCTAAGTCCGACCAGAATGAGGCCAGATTAGAGCGCCTGAAGGACAACCTGCGGATGTTCAACGCTGCCTTGGCTGAGCTTCAACGAGAGAAGGGTGACCTGGAAGCAAGGAGCGGGCAGCATGCAGTCTGAACCTTTCGCGGAGGTTGCAGCCTACCAGAGGCTCCGGCTCCGGGAGATCAGGGACCTCTACGAGGAGTTGGACCTGGGTCTGGAGCACTACCTGAGCGTCGAGCGCGATATCTCGACGGGAATCGGTTCTCTGGACAGGGAGTTCGCCGAGAGTAGAAAAGTCCTACTCTCTTTGGGCGCAGGTCTGCACAGGCCGGAGACTGCCATCGACCCCGGAGTCCCGGCTACTCCCGCGTTGCCGGGGCATTGGGAAGTCGACCCCGGGCGACCCGACGACTTCCGAGACTTGGTGAGTCGAGCAAAAATCCATTTGGCGGAGGCGGGTGTGGACCCGAACAGAGACCCACTGCTCCAGGTGCTTGGATCTTCCGAGGTCGCCGAGATCGAGAAGCTTTACAAGAGCGAGTTCGGGGACATAGGCTGGGATGAGTCCGACTATCTGGTCGTGATCCTTGCGGGATTCGTCGCCACCTTGCTGGACGTTATCCTGGTCAGGATCCCGATGGACGGCGCCTTCCTGGGAAAGATGCAGAGAGGTTCTCCTCTTACCAAGTGGCTCAGGGAGAACTCGGAGTCCGTCCACCGAGACTATCTTAGACACCTCGAAAAGAAATCGAAAGTCCCTTATGACCTGTCGATAGGGGATGTCGTGGATGGTTTGCGGCCCAAGGTACACAGGCTAATGAGTCCTGGACACGACCCCGTTCTCGGATTTATCTTCGGGGTCATCGACATCATGGGCGCGACGGGGACGTACATAGATAAGAATGGCGACCTGCGCCGACTCGCGACTTCAATGAGTCAGGAAGACTTGACGGTTGCCTTACTAAAGGTTTTCCTACACCTGCTCTCAGATGTAGGCACGAGCGCCGGCATCCAGCCGCCGTTCCTCACCCTGCTACAGCTCGTCAAGGCGAAGTCGCCCTTCGTCCTGGGTCCGTCAGGTGAGGAGGTCTCTTGGACTAATGTTGCCCGGTACATGTACACTCACGGCTACGATTTGAGGCACTTCGCCACGATGGGCATAGTCCCTGCCTCCGTGGAGATGATCGTTCGTGGGTGGTGGCTATGCAAGAGCTTCGAGAGCGGCGACAAACCAGAACTTGCGAACGCGAAGCTGACCTCAATGCTGCTGCTGGCCCACTCGATAGCCGCTTCTGGCAATATGCTCAAGACAGGAGCAATCTTTGGCATGAACCCGCTCGCACTCAACTGGGCGCAGATGCTGACTCTATTTCCCGTGATGATGTCTTGGGTGAAAGAGAGCCTGAAGCGGGAGCAAGCGATAAGAAGCGCTTTGGATGCAGAATGGGTGAGCCTGTACAAAGCTAACGTGGAGCAGACCACCTGAGGTTTGTTGCTCCATCAAGGCGGTTAGGTCTTCTGTTCCTGCTGCTTCCCGGCGGGCTGCTCTGGCGTGAGGCTGCTGACCAGTAAGACAAAAACTCCTACGACTATTGCGGTATCGGCGGCGTTGAAGATGGGCCACTGTTCGAGGGGCCAGAACTGGAGGTCCATATAATCGGTCACCTCTCCGGCCGTGAGCCGGTCGAAGAGGTTGCCGGCTGCCCCGCCAAGGATCAGGCCGCATCCCAAGACCGTTAGCCGGGAGGGGGGGCCGGCGAGCAGCATCCAGAGCACCGCCGCAACGGCCACGAAGCTACCGATCACCAACACGAGTTGGCTGCCGTTTAGGATGCCGAAGGCTCCTCCGGGGTTCTTTATGTAGGTGAACCACAGAACGCCATCGAGCACCCTCACGCTCTCCCCAATATACAAAGAGCCTTCTACGAGCCGTTTGGAGGCTTGGTCCACTACGAAGACGAGAAGTGCGAGCGCGAGGGCGACGAACAACCCGATGCTGCGGCTCATGCCTCACGCACTATGCTCGGCCGGCCGGTAAAAGTAGGACTTCCAGTAGGGATCGCTCTCACACTACATCCCTGGCTTCAGTTGATTTGCCCGCCTTTTGCAGGGCCAGCTCGTTCGACGCCTGCATCATGTATGTTAGCGCCATGCCCGTGAGGGCAGCGAAGGCCAGGCCTCCGAAAGACTCGAAGACAGCGTAGCCTAGCTGGACGTTTGTTCCGATATTCACCGTAATTAGCCAGCCGAGCGGCCAGGCCAACGCCACGGCTGGCGGCCATAAGATAGCCCGCTGTACATATTCCTGAAGCAGGGCGAACTGGACCATTCCCACCGTGGCCCCCGCTATCACGCCGAGTACCAAGAGGTCGCCTGTCTGTGTTCCGCCGCCGTTCAATAAAATCCCTATGGTGTTGCCCAGTGCCAGTCCGACGATGGTAGAGACCAGCCATCCCACAGTCATGCCGACGTGACGCCGGAGTATGATCAACTGGGCTAAACCGATCACCACGCCTGCCGTGGCCCCGCCCAGTGCGGCGGAGACTGGATCCTTCATCGGGCCTGCGAACGCGAGTGCCATTATGCCCCCGATCGGGAAGCTCACAAAAATGAGCATCCACTCGGCGAACATGCGACGGATATTAATTTGTGGCGTCTTATCTTCCAACTAAGCTTTCCTCCTTCGGAAACGTGCTCGCTCAAGAACCTGCCGGAACCCTCGCTATGCCTTGCACGTGGGGTACAAAGCTCGATAGTGGAACCGGCGGATCAAAGCGCTCGAAATTTTCCAGTCGAAAGCCCGCCGCCTCGATAGCGGCCACCGTGTCGCGGTTCGGATGGCATCCGGCGAACAGCCGCCGCCATAGAGGTTCGATCCGGTCCTGCCAACGCGCAACTCTCCCCGAGCCACGAACATGCTCCATAAAGATGAGCGCCCCTTCGGGGCGCAGTACGCGCTGGATCTCCGCCAGCGCCGCCCGCTGGTCTGGTACCGTACACAGCACCAACGTCGAGACTACCGCATCGAAGCTGTCGTCACCAAAAGGCAACTTTTGGGCCCCGGCATCTGAAACCTCAACCGGAACCTGGGCCTGTGCAAGCTTGGAAAGCAGCTTTTCACGCATAAAAGGATCTGGCTCGGTGACGACAACGCGTTCGGCGGAGCGATAGTGGGGCAGGTTAGCCCCAGTCCCACCACCGATCTCCAATACCTCTCCGTGAACCTCGGACAGCAACCGGGAGCGACGCTCGCCTTGCCATCCCTTCTCGGCGACCGCGTTTAGCCGGTCGTAGAAGGCGGCAAAGAGACGGTGTCCCTCTGGTTTTCTCCAAAAACTCACCATCGTGACGATTGTAGAACAAACTCGGTTGGTTCTGGGGGACCACGCGAATTACGCCTCCGGACCGATGGCGAAGAGCGGTCCGCGAAATAAGCTTTTCGTGTAAGCCAAAAAGCGAAGAAAAGGAGTGGATAGTGCAGACAGAACAGCAAAACTATGGTGTGGCGGAGGGCTCCGTTACGGAAGGTCCGACGATGGAGACAGAAACTCGGGATGAGCGGACGTGGTCCGTACTCTCTCACCTGAGCATCTTCCTGAACCTGGTGACGGGATTTCTCGGGCCGGTGGCGTCCTTTGTCGTCTGGCTCTTCTACCGGGATCGCTCGCAGAAGGTCGCCTTCCAGGCGCTCCAGTCGGCGATCTACCAGGGAGCCTGGCTCGTCATACTGGCCGCCGGATGGACTATAACCGGGCTACTCACGTTCATCCTGATCGGCTTCCTCCTGATCCCGGGTATGGCGGTTATCTCCGTATTCCCCTTCCTGCACAGCGCCTACGCGGCGTACAAAGTGAGCCAGGGTGAAGACTACCGATACCCATTCATCGCGGACTTTATCGAGAGCCGCTAACAGAACCCACCGACGTGGAGCCCCGGTCCCTACGGCCGGGGCTTTCTTCTACTTTAGAATGTATGAACAGTATGGAGACTAGAGGTTTATGCTGAACTATCCGTTGGAACTCAGGTTCAAGATCGCGACCATCGGCACCCGGGTAAGCGTTGATGACGCGACGGGCCGCTTGGTAGCTTACGTCAGGAAAAAGAAATTCAAGCTCAAGGAAGACATAGGAGTGTATGCCGACGAGAACCAGCGAAAGTTACTCTTCCGCATAAAGGCCGACCGGGTACTGGATTTTGGCGCAAGCTACTCTGTAGTTGACTCCAACGGCAAGCCTCTGGGCGCCGTTCGCCAGGAAGGTGTACGCTCAATGTGGAAGAGTTCCTACGTGCTCTCCGGCTCCGGTGGGGGAAACGTCGGTCTCATTCACGAAGAGAACCCTTGGATCAAGGTGGCCGACGGCCTGATGGAGTCCATACCCTCCGGTGGCGCTCTGGGGGGACTCTTCCTAAATCCGTCCTACCTGGCGGAACTCGACGGTCGTGTAGTCCTGCGTCTGAAGAAAGAACGGTCGGTCTTCGAGGGTAAATTCACCGTCGAGAGGCTCGGAGATTTCTCCAAAGAAGAGGAAGAGCTACTGCTCGCCAGCCTCATCATGATGGTCCTGCTTGAACGAGATCGTGGGTAGTCGGCAAGATAGGCCATTTATCTAAGGGTCGCGAATTATACGACCCAAATGCGAGTCCAAAGCACTTAGCATCTGATCCTCGTCCAGCCTACCCATGAGTCCGTGGACGGCTAATCCATCCACGAGCGCGTGTAAGTTGGCTGTTTCTACCTCGGGGTCCAGACTGGAAACTAGCCACCCGCCTTCGCGCATATGATGCACGACGCGGCTGCACAGCTCTCGTACTCCGTCGAAGACCACTCCATATTCTTCGGCGATCCGTGGGTCTACGAGGCTCCGCGCCGCAAACGCGAACCATAAGGCGCCTTCCGTACGGCGTTCCTCGTCTAACGGCAGCACCTCGCATAGTACAGCTCGGACTGCTTCTCGCGGGGTGCTACTGTAGTGCCTATTCTCGAAACGCCTTCTCACACGCTCCTCTAAAAGCTGCGTAGCCGAGGCGAGCAAATCCTCTTTTGTCCCAACATAATGCCTCAAAGCGCCTGTAGACCATCCCGCCTCCGCCGCGACGTTGCGCACCGAAACCCCCTCTACACCGTCGTGCAGGATCACCCGCCAAACTGCTTCTGCCAACTCTCGCCGGCGCTCCTCATGGTCCACGATCTTCGGCATGTTGTCATTATAGCACGAACGTGTTATAAAATGCCCGCTGATTTAATACGGTCGTGTAAAAAAGGAGGCTACGACCATGCCGAACAGGTACAGCACTACCCGAGGAGGGCACGACATCGAGGTCGAGGTGGACAACTCGCTCATCCTGGTTACCCGCGTGCGGTTGTTCGTCGATGGGTTCTCTGCTGACGAACGGTATGCGGTTTGGGGCGAGGTACGTTTGCACGGCGAGCTTCGCGACGGAGAGAGTGTCCGGCCGTTGACGGTCGAGGTCGGTGCAGGGATTTTCGGGGACACGACCCGCTGCGTCGTCGTAGAGGGCCAGGCGGAATATTCCCTGGTCGAATCCCGAGGGCGTCTCACGACGCCGGTGAGTAAGGACCGCGAGTTGCTGGAGGCTATGCGGGAGAATGGTGGTCGAACAACGCCTACCGAGGTGGCGATGGCGACTTCGTTGTCGGTGAGGAAGGCGGAGGAGTTGCTCTCGGAGTTGGCTGGTGGAGGGCATCTGACAGTGGAACGAGAGGGCGGAGCGCTAGTCTACGCGCTGCCGAGTAGTTCGGGTGAAAGGGAGCTCGAAGGGTTGTGACCGCGCTGTTACTGTCTCTGTTCGGGCTGGCGGTGCTTGACAGCCTCAACCCATCCGCTTTGGCGGTGACGATCTACTTGCTGCTCTCGGGAGGACCGTTCGCTGGTAAAGTGCTGATCTACTTGTTCGCGGTCTTCTCCTCGTATCTTTCTCTAGGTGTTCTCATAATGCTGGGTTTTGGTCCCGTAGCAGGATACCTGGAGAGTCCGGCGGCGTATGCTGTGCAAGGTGTGATAGGGTCAGCGCTGCTCGGCTACGCGTTGTTAGCGCCCGATAAGCCTCGTAACGAAAAGAAAGCCGTGCGTCGGCCAAGCTCTCGGGGCTTCGGCGCCATGTTTGTGCTCGGGGTTACCGTCACGGTTGTCGAGTTCTCGACCGCGTTTCCGTATTTCGGCGCTATCGCCTTAATGACGAACGCCGGGCTGCCGGTGATGGAGTGGCTACCGATTCTCGTCGCGTACAACTGTATCTTCGTGTTGCCGCCGCTCTTATTGCTTGCGAGTTACTCGGTGTTCGGAGAGCGTATGAAATCTGTTTTCGAGAGACTCCAGGAGCGATTCACGGGTGGAGGGCGAGAGACAATGCTCTGGGTCATGGGTATAGTGAGTTTCTTCTTGTTGGCGGACAGCCTGGCGTTCTTCGAGTTTTTCGGTTTGGTGGATGTACCTGGCGGTGTGCGGGGATCGGGGTGATAGTGTTCTCGGGTTCTGTGAGTTCGCAAATTTTTCTCTATTTACTCTTGAACCTAACGTAGGGTGAGGACTTATTCTTTTGTTTATGGATGCTAGGAGACAGTTCGAGGAGCAGGGTTTGACGGATCGAAGGGTCTGGAAAGTGGGGGAATTGGCGGAGCGCACGGGGATCTCCGTGCGAGCACTTCACCACTACGAGAAGATCGGCCTGCTGGTCCCCTACAGGCGCACCGAATCGGGGCACCGTTTGTATGCGGAAGGTGACGTGATGCGCTTGCAGCAGATAGCTTCGTTGCGGTCTCTGAGGTTCTCGCTGGCTGAGATCCGGGAACTTCTGGACGCTCCTAGTTTCTCGCCGGGACGGGTGATCGAACTGCATATCGCCCGGATCAGGGAGCGGATCGAACTCGAACGAAAGCTCTGCGACCGGCTTGAGGCCGTCGCCGCCCTTATGAGTGCTACGGAAGACTCGGCGGCAGAAGACTCCGCCGAGAAATTTGTCGAAACCGTCATGGAGGTGACGAAGATGTCCGAGAGGATAGAGAAATACTACACACCGGAACAGTTGGAGCAACTCGAACGCCGCAAGCAAGAGTTGGGCGAGGAGCGGATACGTGCCGCCGAGGCAGGGTGGCCCTTGCTTATGGAGCAAGTCCGGGTCGAAATGGAGGCTGGGACCGACCCCTCGGACGAGCGGGTGCAGAGGCTCGCCCGGCGCTGGATGGATCTTGTGGAGGAGTTCATTGGCAGAGACGCTGATATCCGGCGCTCCGTCACGAACATGTGGCAGCAAGAAGAGACCTTGATGGGTATGGACACCGCCGACATGCGCGAGATGATGAACTATATATCCAGGGCCAACGCGGCTTCGTAGGGGGATAGTAGCCTTCCCAAAAGACGCCAGGATTTCGGGCACCCGTACCGGTTACAAAGGCCGGATTCGCGAAGCTAGGATCTTCTCGGCTTGCAGACCTAGCGAAGTTGGACCCGGGGTCCGATGTGCGCTTTCCGAAACCCGCTTAGAGTTACTGCGTACTAAGTTGTAGAACGGCCGCGTCGAAAGGAGTCGTAAGGTGGATAGGCAGGCTACAGGGGATCCCGGGCTGACCGACTCGAAACGTAGAGAACGTAGAGACGCGACGGGTAGAGGGGAAGGACGTATGGAGGAGCCCATCATAGACGCGCGCGGCGTCCAGAAAGTCTACGACACGGGCGAGGTGAAGGTCCACGCTCTCAAAGGGATGGATCTGCAGATAAAGCGAGGGGACATGGTCTCCGTCATGGGTCCCTCCGGCTGTGGCAAGACGACCTTGCTCAACTGCCTCTCCGGGCTGGACGGATTAGATGGCGGAGAGGTCTTGATCGATGGCGATTCGATCAGCAAGATGTCGGACCGGAAGCGCACCCGTTTCCGGGCAGAGAAGATGGGCTTTATCTTCCAGTCGTACAACCTGATCCCGGTCCTCTCCGGCATCGAGAACGTGGAACTGCCGCTACTGGTCGCCGGCACGAAACAGAAGAAAGCTCGCAGGCTGGCCGAGAATGCGTTGGAGATGGTTGGGCTTGTAGATCAGGCCAACAAGCGTCCGGCGGAGATGAGCGGCGGGCAGCAACAGCGGGTTACGGTGGCACGTTCGCTGGTGAACGCGCCGGCCATTGTGTGGGGTGACGAGCCCACGGGTGCCCTCGACTCCGAGACCTCCAAAGAGATCATGGACCTCCTCGTAGAACTGAACGAGGAGCAGCAGCAGACCTTCGTGTTAGTCACCCACGATGCCACAGTGGCCCACCGCGGCCATCGCATCGTGCGGATGCGAGACGGACTCATAGAGAGTGACGAGCTCAACGGTAGAGAAGGCTAGAAGTATGGAAACCCTCTTCGGCTTCCCTATAGAACAGGTCATGTGGACCCTTCTGGCGGTCTTCGGGTTGGGAGCCCTGATCTTGATTATCTCCTCGCTGCGTAACCGGGTGGCGTTCAAGATGGCCGCCCGCAACATCCCGCGCCGCAAGACCCAATCGGCGCTCATCGTGGCCGGGCTGATGCTGGCGACGCTGTTGTTCTCGGCGTCGTTTACCACGGGGGATACCCTGACCAACTCGATCCGGGGCCAGGCGCTGGAGCAGATCGGGGAGGCCGACGTGGTCGTCCAGAAAGAGACCCCGGATTCCGGAAACCAGTTCGCCACAGGCCCCAGCACCCGCGCAACCTATTTCGACGAGAAGATAACCGGCGAGGTCCGAGACCGGCTGGCGAACGACGAGGAAATCGCGGGCGTCGCTCCCCTGACCACCGAGACCGTACCGGTCCTTTCCTCCGGGAACGACCTCAGCGAACCGGCGGTGGAAGTGCTCGGCATAGACGGAAGTTCGAGGCAAGGCTTCGACCGCCTGACGACCGGGTCGGGAGGTACGCTCTCCGTAGACGACCTTGCAAAGAACGAGGTGCACGTCAGCACCAAGACCGCTGAACAACTGGACGTTGAGTCCGACGACGGAGTGCAGGCTTTCCTCGGGCAGCGACCCACGGAACTCACGGTCGCCGGAGTCTACGAGAGCGGGGCGAACCCGGCGGCGGAGACCTCGCTGGTAATGCCTCTGAACCGGCTCCAAAACCTCACCGGTAATGAGGGCAAGGTGAACAATGTCATCATCACCCACGCCGGTCCCGCCGTAGAGGGCGGCGCCCACACAAAAGCTACGTTGAACAAACTGGAGCCAGTTCTGGCGGCCAATAGCCTGGAGGCCGACCCGATAAAGAGAGAAGCTCTGAAGGAGGCAGATCAAGCCGGGGAACAATTTTCCAGCATATTCTTACTCTTCGGACAGTTCTCGGTGGCTGCCGGGATACTACTTATATTCCTCATCTTCGTGATGCTCGCCGCCGAACGGAAGAGGGAGCTTGGCATAGCGCGCGGTGTTGGTATGCAGCGCGGACACCTCATAAGGATGTTCTCTTTCGAAGGCGCGTTATACGCCCTCGTCGCGTCGGCGGTGGGTAGCGTGCTCGGCGTCGTGGTTGGGTGGGGTATGGTCCGCGTTATAAGCCAGGCCTTCGCCCAGTTCGACGACTTTGGGCTGGACATCGTCTTCACCTTCAGCCTGGAGAACATGGTTATCGCCTTTACGCTAGGAATGGTGTTGACATTCCTGATCGTGGTGGTCTCCGCCTGGCGCGTGAGCCGGATGAACGTCGTCCGGGCTATCCGCGACATCCCGGAGCCTGACCGTAAGGGCCGTAGCGTGCGGGGCGTTATTCTGGCCGTCCTCGTCCCCGTCGTAGGTGCGCTGGCCGTTTGGCAAGGGGTAGAGGTAGAGCAAGCGGGGCTTTACTTATTCGGGGTCTCGCTTGTTATTATCGGGTTGGCGCTTCTGGCGCGCATCTTCCGCTTGCCGGATCGAGTCGCCTTTACGTTGGCGGGATTGGCCCTGATCGGGCTGTGGGTCTCTCCTTTCGACGTCGGAACGAGCGAGATGTCCGAGGGCATAGACCTGTTCTTTATCTCGGGGATTATGATCGTCATCGGGGGCGTCTGGGTAGTCATCTATAATTCGGACCTGCTGCTCGGGGCTATAGTAGCGCTTTTCGGCCGCATCCGGGGACTGCCGCCGGTGCTAAAGACGGCAGTATCCTACCCGATGCAGAGCCGGTTCCGCACCGGCATGATCCTGGCGCTCTTCTCCCTGGTCATCTTCTCCCTCATGACGATGAGCTTTATAAACAAGTCCATTGCCAGCATCTTCGATGACACGGATCAACTCACCGGCGGCTTCGAAGTGAGGGCCGACGCCGGTTACACCGCCCCGATCCCCGATATGCAAAACGCTCTCAAGAGCGCCAAGGGCGTAGACTACGGAAATATCGCCGCCGTCGGCACCCTCTCAGGAATCCCAACAGAGGCCAAACAGCGCGACACCGACCGGAAACAAAAAGACCTCTTCCTGCAGGGCGTAGACGAAGGATACACGAACAATGTCGGCTATGGTTTCAAAGTCACTACGTCGGAGTACGGTTCGGCCGACGAGGTGTGGACGGCGCTCAGAGAGGAGCCGGACACGGTGGTGATCTCCGCTTTCCTCGCACCGACCAAGAGCGGTTTCGCCTTCGGCGGGCCGGAGCCGCCCATAGAGCTTTCGGGCTTCTACCAGGAAGACGCGACGCTGCCGGACGACCTGTACATCCGGGCCGAAGACCCGAACACCGGCGAAGTGCGGGACCTGCGCGTGATCGGGGTCGTCGAAGACACGGCTTTCTACGTCGGAGACGTAATGACCTCCCAGAAGACGCTCGAAGGGTTGGCTGGCGTCCCGGTGCCGCCGCAGAGTTACATGTTCGACCTGTCCGGTGGCATGGAGGCGGCAGCCGTGTCCCGTAACCTCGAAGAGAGTTTTGCCCAAAACGGCCTGCAGACCTCTGTCTTGCAAGAGGAGATAGACGACAATGCCGCGGCCAACACCATCTTCAATGATTTGCTCACGGGCTTTATGGCGCTGGGGCTTCTGGTCGGGATCGCGGCCCTGGGCGTTATCGCCGCCCGCTCGGTCGTCGAGCGGCGGCAGCAGATCGGGATGCTCCGCGCTCTGGGCTTCCAGAAGGGTCAGGTGCAGCTCGCGTTCCTCTTGGAATCCTCGTTCATCGCCCTGCTGGGCATCGGGCTCGGGGTCGGTCTGGGCGCGGCGCTCTCCAACGAGGTCATAAGCGGCCTGACCGAAGACCTCGCGGGCGCTACTTATCAGGTCCCCTGGACGGCGATGGCGCTCGTCGTGGCGCTCACCTACGTCGCCTCACTCCTGACCACCTACCTTCCCGCCCGGCAAGCTTCGAAGGTCTATCCGGCGGAGGCGCTGCGCTACGAGGAGTAACTTCAAATGGCATGGGGGTGGTTCTGAGAACATACGAAGACTACGAGCAGAGCCGGGGGGATCTGAGCGGTATGTTCTCGGCCCTCGCCGATGCCTTCACCCTCGATTGGGTGCTCTATCCGGGTTTATATGTCCACCTGACTCCCTCTTTTATCTTTTCTACTGTTGTATACGTAGATACCGACAAGCGGGCTAACAAGTTCTTTGCTGACCGTTCTGGAATAGAGACGCTCGTGAACAAACGCAAGCAGTACGAGGAACATCCCGAGACCACCTTTCATCACGCCGATTACACCACCGATTTGAACGAGCCGGAAGAAAGCTTTGATCTGCTGATCTTACTCTATGCCGGTTTTGTCTCTGATGCTTGCAAGCGGTACCTGCGCCTGAGTGGATTTTTATTGGCCAACAATAGTCACGGGGACGCCAGCATGGCCTCGATCGATCCCGACTACGAGTTCGTTGCCGCCATCAAGCACCGTAAAGACCGCTACCGGCTCGTCTACAAAGATCTTGAGACGTATTTCGTGCCGAAGAGAAACATCGAGGTGACACCAGAGTTGCTCAGGTCAACCGAAAGAGGTATCGGATACACAAAATCCGCCAGCGCGTACGTCTTCCGGCGGCGCGTATAAGCTCACAGACCACCTGCAGAATACACATTCACCCGTCGTAACGACCATAGGAAATTACCTATCTATTCTGATCTCTAGCCCCGAATCTTCGGATGACGTAGGATTCACGGTCAGTAGGACTCGCGTTAGTGGGGGCGGGTACCGGAACCAGGGAGATAGGAGTTTGATTTGGGTGCTATAGAAGCTCTGGTCGGGGGGGTCAACGACGTACTCTGGACCTACCTTCTGATCGTGATGCTGATCGGGGCGGGCCTGTACTTTACGATCCGTTCGGACTTCGTCCAGTTCCGGCTTTTCGGAGAGATGTTCCGCGTTATTACGGACTTGAGCCGCGGCCCAAGTGGTCAGGGTATCTCTTCGTTCGGCGCTTTCTGTATCGGCGCGGCCTCCAGGATCGGAACGGGGAATCTCGCCGGCGTTGCGCTCGCTATAGCCGTGGGTGGTCCCGGCGCGGTGTTCTGGATGTGGGTGATAGCGCTTTTGGGTGCGGCCTCGGCGTTTGTAGAGAGTACGCTGGCCCAGATCTATAAGGTCCCCGATGGACAGCAATTCCGTGGAGGCCCCGCCTATTACATGGAGAAAGCCTTGGGACAACGCTGGATGGGCATACTCTTTGCCATCCTCATAACCTTTACCTTTGGCCTGGTCTTTAGCTCGGTTCAGGCGAACACGATCTCCTTGGCCGTCGAGTCGGCTTACGGCGTGCCTCGCGTAGTTCTGGCTATCCTGCTGACCGTCTTTACGGCGCTGGTTATCTTCGGCGGCGTGCAGCGCATTTCTAAGGTTGCCCAGGTGCTGGTTCCCGTTATGGCGGTCGTCTACGTGGTTATGGCGCTCTACATAATGATCATAAACTTCACCCAAATACCGGCCGTTTTCTGGCTCATCATCTCTGACGCCTTCGGGCTTCGCGAGGCCATCGGCGGCGGTGTCGCGGCAGCTTTGAGGCAGGGTGTCAGCCGTGGACTCTTCTCGAACGAAGCGGGGATGGGAAGCGCCCCGAATGCCGCAGCCACGGCTTCGGTCTCTCACCCTGTCAAGCAGGGGCTCGTCCAGACGCTCGGCGTCTTTACCGACACGCTGCTCGTCGCGACCTCTACGGCGTTTATCATCCTGTTTTCCGGCCTCTACGATACGGAAGAAGCCTCCGGCATTACGCTCACCCAAGATGCTTTGGGGACCCAGATCGGGGGTTGGGCGCCGAGCTTTATCGCGGTCGCGATCCTGATGTTCGCTTTCAGCTCGATTATCGGTAACTACTACTATGGCGAGACTAACATCGAGTTCATAACCGGTGACGCACGTTGGGTCTTCTACTATCGCATAGCGGTACTCGGGCTCGTCTTTTTCGGCTCTGTGGCGGCGTTGGAATTAGTCTGGGCGCTCGCCGACATGTTCATGGGTTCGATGGCGATAGTCAACCTCATCGCGATAGTACTCCTCGGAAGGATAGCTTTCGCTGCCCTCGGCGATTACCTGCGACAACGCCGGGCGGGAGAAGACCCCACATTTCACGTAGACAACATCCAGGGGCTGAGGAACGTGGAATGCTGGGGCGAGTCCAGTCGGCCTAAAGTACGTTAGACGCTGGAACACGCCCCCGGCTTCTAGCCAGTAGAGTATCTGCGCTACGAGGAGCAGGTACTCTGCGCCAAATAATCGACGGTCTTCGCCGGACTCGTCTAACACGGTGACGACGACTTTTCCTGTGGCGAGGCCTTCTTCCAGATACCGGATGGCCTCGGGGGTCTCGCTTACTGTGGGGCGAAGAACAGGGCGGCACCGACTACCACGATAAGGAACAACGCTACCAGTAGTGCCACCGCCGCGGGGATCAGGACCACGAGCGCAGCCTTGCCGGTCGTCGTCTCGTGAACTTCCCGGATACCGACGATAGACAGGGCTATGGACGCTACGAAGGCCACCAGCGGTCCTAGTACCGGGACCCAGCTTGCGAGCTGCGCAACGCTTGTGTAAGAAACTACCCGGAACGTGGCCTCAAAACCGGTATCTGCGGGCTTGATCATCAGGGCGACCAGCAAGTGTAGAACCCCGGCGCAGGCAAGCAACGCTATAGCAGAGATGATCGGCGTGAAGAACATAGAGGCTACAAAGGCCCCGATTGCCCCCCCGACGCCACCGTCTCCTATGCCCACGGTGGCATACAGTATCCCTAGAAAACCGCCGATTGCCGCCGAGATCACAGCGCAGACTATGGCGAAGATCAGGGGGTTCACAAAGTCTCCCCGCCGCGCTATGCCTCGAAAAAAGCCGACCGGCTGGGTAACCAGATCCCTGACCGTGCCCACGAAACTCTGTACAGGATCGGTGTAGGTAAACTCCGCTGTTGTGGAGCCGGTGGATACCCCACCTGGGCCTTCACCGGGATCGTCTCCTGCCACGCCATAGTTCTGTTGATCCGTTCGCATCACTAACTCCTTCTCTACGTTCTCTAGCCTACGAAGTGAGCTTATTGTGCGGCGCGTGCTTTGCCATCGGTCCGGGGGAGTAATTCGGGTGGTTCCCCGGAACCAACTGCGTTTACTCCGCAAACAAAATTCCTACGTTCGTAGCGCCGCCTACCCTCAGTGAAGTTCTCTCCCTTGTAGTTGATGACGTGTCCGGCTCTGAGCATCCTGTGCTCCGGTTTAAGGAACCCGAAGCCCATCAGGTGTATCAGGAGTCGGCGGAGGTCCGGGGCCAGGTCCAGGCAACGTAGGTGATCGTGAGAAGCAGGACGATCTCGACGAGACTATCGGCCAGGAAGTAGATCCACTCCTCTCCAACCATCGAGAGCCCGATCGTGGCGAGGTAGACAACGCTCGCAGCCATGTTCATGGTCCGATTGCGTGGCGGCCGGATGATCAGGGAGAGAACGACCATAACGCTGGGTACCACAACGTAGAGAGTTATCAGGAGAAGAAACATCTGGCTCACGTCGAAGATGTACACTTTGCCCGCCAGCGCGTTCTCGAGCACATCAGCCCTGAAGAATCCGAAGAGATCCACGTAGGCAAAGACGAGCATGGTCGAGATCCACAAGCCGGACAGTTTGATTCGTACGTCGATCGACTGATCTTCACCCTCGAGTCGAGCAGGCACACTGTTTCTTTGCATATCCACTCCTTTCTATTTGCCGGAATCAGTTCACGCTCTCTACAAAGTACATTTCTCTGGTATCCGAAATATCGGCCTTGAGACCTAATTGTTCTGCGCCGCTGGACGGATGCGTTACGGTGAGCTTGGGACTAAACTTGCAGGACTATGGAAGGTTATTCGTGAAAACCAGCATATTCTCGCTGCGGCGGCTGCGCTGGAAGCTGACGCTGACTTACACGTTGGTCGTCGTTGTAACGCTGCTCGTCATAGAGCTTTTTGCGGCCAGCCTCGCGACGGCCTTTCTCAGCTCGGATCTGCTGCCGAGTCTGGTCGTACAGCAATCCAAGGACTTCGTGGCGGAGCAACTCGAACCGTCTCTCGACCAGACACCCCCGGATACCGAGGGCTTACGCAGGGAGGTAGATTCGCTTTTTGATCTGGAGAATTCTGATACGCAGGGAAATAGGGGCAACTCGCCGGCGGACAGCAACTCTGTGGATGTCAACCTTGACCCTGGTCAAGGAACCATGCTCGTGGTGGATGCAGAGCGGAAGTTGCTCGTCGCGTCGCCTCAGATAGAAGGCTTTACCGAAGGAGAACGTTTCGAGGCCGGTCGTTTCGATGGACTTCCTCCGATCCTGGATGCGGCCCTGGATGGCGAGCAAGACTCAGGAAAGCTCTCCGAACGCCTGCCGGACGGGCAGCTTTTTATGGCTGCGCCGCTCGAAGACGAAGACGGGCAGGTGATCGGGGCGGTCGTATCCACCTTCAAGATGCCGAATCCCGCCGCCCCCGTACTCATCACAGTCGGGGTGATCGCCTTGCTGTTGCTGATCCCAGCAGCTTTACTCGGGGCGATCTTCGGCTTCTTGACCGCTTGGGGCATGACCCGGCGCATCGGACGGCTCGCCTACGCGGCGGACGCCTGGAGCCGGGGAGACTTCTCGGTAACAACTAAGGACCGTTCTAAGGACGAACTCGGCCAACTGAGCCGGGAACTGAACGACATGGCCGCAGACCTCGAAAACCTGCTCCAGACCCGTGGAGAACTGGCGACTCTGGAAGCCCGCAACCGCTTCGCCCGGGACCTGCACGACTCCGTCAAACAGCAAGTTTTCGCAACCTCCATGCAGATCGCCACCGCCAAGGCTCTGGTCCAACAAAAGCCGGACGACGCCGAAGCCCACCTTACCCAGGCCCACGAGCTGGTCCGGCAGGCCCAGAAGGAGCTGAACGTCCTGATCCACGAGATGCGTCCTGCGGCGCTGGAGGACAAGGGACTCGCCAAAGCGTTGCGTGAGTACGCCGTTAAGTGGTCGGAGGGAAGTGAGATCCCCTCCGAAGTCCACATCCGGGGTGAGCGAGAAATACCGCTGGAAACCGAACAAACTATTTTCCGCGTTGCCCAAGAAGCCCTGGCAAACGTCGCCAAACACAGCGGGGCGCAGAGTGTGGAGCTAGACTTGTTCTACACTCCAGAAGACCTTACTCTCAGCATCACCGACGACGGCCACGGCTTCGATCCCACTCAGAACCCTGGCGAAGGCTTCGGGCTCCAGAGCATGCAGGAGCGCTCCGTCCGGCGCGGGGGAGACCTCAATGTAGAGAGCACCCCTGGTAAAGGAACCCGTATCACCTGCGTCGTGCCGCTCGACGGCACGCCCCCTGAGAAAGGTAAAAAATAATGGCCGAGCAAATAACCGTACTCCTCGTAGACGACCACGCTCTCGTCCGCCAGGGTGTGCGGGCGTTTCTGGAAACCCAACCCGACATTTCCGTGATAGCCGAGGCAGATGGCGGGAAAGAAGCCGTCCGGTGCGCCGCCGAGTACGCCCCCGACGTCGCCCTCATGGACCTCATAATGCCTGGCATGGACGGCGTTGAGGCCACCCGTCGCCTTACGGCAAGTTCCCCGCGCACAAACGTCGTCATGCTTACCTCCTACCACGACGACGAGCATGTCTTTCCGGCCATCCGGGCCGGTGCGCTTTCCTACGTCCTCAAAGAGATCGGGCCGGACGAACTTGCCGACGCCGTCCGTAAAGCCGCCGTCGGAGAAGCGGTGCTACACCCGCGCGTCGCAGCCCGCGTGGTCCGGGAACTGCACGGCGCCCGCCGGGATGCGCCGAATGCCTTTCACGAACTGTCCGACCGCGAGATGGAGGTGCTCAAGCTCATCGCCGATGGCTGCAACAACGCCGAGATCGCCGGCAAGCTCTACCTGAGCGAGAAGACCATCAAGAGCCATGTCTCGAACATCCTGGGCAAACTACACCTCGCCGACCGGACCCAGGCCGCCGTCTACGCCTGGCGCGAAGGCGTTGTCAGGCGGGATTGAACACTTTGCTCAGGACCGTCAAAGCTACACGGTACGTTACTCCTCTCAGAGAAGGGGGTTCGTTGCCGGCTATCATCGAAGCAGATGATATGGGGACTTACGTGCTCAAGTTCCGTGGGGCGGGGCAGGGACCGAAGGCGATCGTGGCGGAGATAGTAGCGGGAGAGATCGCACGTCATCTCGGACTGCCGGTGCCGGAAGTAGTGCTCGTGGATCTCGACCCCGCGTTAGCCCGTGCCGAACCGGACCCGGAGATACAAGACCTGATCCGGACGAGCGCCGGCCTGAACCTGGCCCTGGACTATCTTCCCGGTTCCCTGGGCTTCGACCCGCTCGTAAGCCCGCCGAACTCAGACCTCGCATCGCGCATATTGTGGTTCGACGCCCTAATGACGAACGTGGATCGCACCCCGCGCAACACCAACCTTCTCCACTGGCACAAACAGCTCTGGCTTATAGACCACGGAGCGGTCCTGTACTTCCATCACACCTGGAAAGACTGGCGCGAAGCTAGCAAACGCCCCTTTGCCGCTGCCAGAGATCACGTTCTACTACCCTTCGCCGAGTCAATTTCGGAGGCAGACAAGGCTCTGGCTCAATCGTTGTCCCCCGAAGTGCTGACCAGCATTGTGGAACTCGTACCGGGTGAGTGGCTAGAAGGTCAGCCCGGCTTCGAGGACGCTTCAGAGGTGCGGGCCGCCTACGTGGAGTTCTTGAGGAGCCGCCTGGAAGAGCCACGCCGATGGGTAGAAGCTCTGGAGAAACTCCGTGGGTAAGCCGTTCGAGTACGCTATTTTGAGGGTGGTTCCGCGGGTGGATCGTGGGGAGTGCATCAACGCGGGCGTGGTGCTCTACTGTCAGGATGAAAAGTTTTTGGATGCGCGAGTCTACCTCGACTCCGGGCGCCTCTTGGCCCTGGACCCGGCCGCCGACCTCCAAGCTGTGCAGGCGCATCTGGAGGCCGTGCAGCCGGTCTGCGCGGGGAGTGAAGAGGCAGGAGCCGTGGGACGAATGCCAAAGAGAGAGCGCTTCGGATGGCTGGTCGCGCCCCGCAGCACGGTCGTCCAACCCTCGACCGTGCACACGGGTCTGACCGACCACCCGTCAGCGGAGCTAGAGCGACTCTTGCAGAGCATGG
This sequence comes from Rubrobacteraceae bacterium, assembly GCA_965214475.1. GTDB lineage: Bacteria > Actinomycetota > Rubrobacteria > Rubrobacterales > Rubrobacteraceae > SIRX01. The sequence goes on from OZ243953.1 coordinate 3,110,702, forward strand.
TCCTGCCGCCGGGCGCAGCCTAAACCCGGTAGCTACGCTTTCGTCTTCTCCTCTTGCTTCTCCTTGCTGTCTGTGGAAGCGGAACGGAGGTCGTCGTGGACATCCTTTTGAGCATCCGTGGCGACGTGGTTTTTGTCGGCTTCGTCTTCTATTAGCCAGCGGCGGAATGAGATCATCATTATCGTGAATACTATGATCATCGGGAACGCGGTCATGACCGCCATTGACTGTAGTGGCTCCAGGCCTCCCAGGTACATCATCGTGACCGCCACGGCGCCCAGTATGATCGCCCAAAACACCCGATTCCACCGGGCCGGTTGCTCATTAGGGCCAAGATTCTTCGTGGAGACCGAGGACAGGATAAAGGCTGAGGAGTCCAGCGTGGTAGCCAGGTAGATCATCGCCAGTACCAGAAACACCACCAAGACGATGGGTCCTAGGGGCAGTCCTAACACCGTAGCCACGATCGCAGAGGGCGCGCCGGAGTCGTTCACGATGTCGGTTACGGGCACTATGCCGTTGCGGTCGAAGTAGAAACTGGTGTTGCCCAGGATGGTAAAGGTCAGCCAACTACCCATGCTGCCCCCGATGACCATGGCAAGGATCAACTCCCGTATCGTGCGCCCGCGGGAGATCCTGGCCGTAAACAACCCCACGAACGGCGCGTAAGCCAGCCACCAGGCCCAATAAATATCGTCCACTTCTTGGGGAACTCAGAACCCCTAACGGGGGCAGTATAGAAGCTCATCTGGATAAAATTCTGTAATAGCTGTCCGACGCTGTTGGTAAACGTCGAGACGATGAACACCGTCGGGCCGAAAACGAGAAAGAACACGCCTACACCGAGGGCTAGATATACGTTGATGTTCGCCAGCCGCTTGAGGCCTTTCTGGAGGCCGAGAAAGACGCTGGTTCCGAATATAGCGGTCCAGACTACGACGATCCCGGCATCTAGCAGGGTAGTCCGCAGTATGCCGGCAAGCTCGGAGACGCCCTCGGAGATCATGGGTACCCCAAGTCCCAGAGTAGTTACCACACCGCCCACGAGGCCGAACATAAAGAGCACGTCGATGATTTTGCCGAGCCATCCGTCGGCCCTATCTCCAATAACTCCCCGGCAAGCTCCACTGAGGTTGAGCATCGGGATCTTCCTGGTGTGGAAGGCGTAAGCGATTGGGATAGCTGGCAAACAGTAGATGGCCCAGGCGGTAAATCCCCAGTGAAAGAGCGGATAGGTGGTAGCCCAGCGACCAGCCTCCACGCTTCCCGCTTCCAGGCCGAAGGGTGGGGAAGTGTAGTAGTAGGCCCACTCGATCACACCCCAGTACATGATGCTGGACCCGATGCCGGCGGTGAACATCATCGCGATCCAACTCAAGGTGCGAAACTCCGGCTCCGAGTCAGGCTCCCCGAACTTCACCTTGGCATACTTGCCCACCGCCAGCCAGATCAGCACCCCAAATACCAGGATAGCGAACCATACATACAACCATCCGAAATTGCTGGTAATAAAGTCTTGAATCCCCGTAAGAACCGCCGCGCCACCCTCCGTACCCAACGCCAGCGGCGCACACATGAGCCCAATAATGGCTAAAGAGAACCAAAAAACCCTTTTTTCTAACCTCGGCTGTTCTATTCCCAAACATCCTCTCTAAAAGTATGCATTATAAACATAATACTTCCTTGTTATGCTAAACGCAGATGACATGGTAATGCGTGTATAGAAATCGTTGCTGAAGAAGCAACGTAAGCACTTCAGTCCAACGAACGCCGGAAATACCCGGACGGCGAGCTGTAACGGATTATTGCCTACAGGAGTCTCTACAATACCTTCTTTTTGAAACTGTTCAGGAGTAGTGCGAGCAATATAAGATGGTAGAGAAGTCCGAAGAGAACGTAGGGCAAGTAGTTTCCACCCTCGGCGGCGACCCAGAACGCTTTGGCGGGCCAGTAGGTTGGGAGTATGCCGAAGAGTAGTTGCCAGTTCGGGCCGACGAAGTACGCGGCGAGCGGGCCGAGCATGAAAATGCCGGATGCTTTACCGAAGGCTAGTCCTTCTACTTTATTGTCGGCGAGTGTGGCGAGCATCAGGGCTACGAGGGGGGAGAAGAAGCCGGCGAGCAGGGCCGCAGGTATGAGGGAATGTATTAGCGAGCCGGGCGCGAGGCCGGTAAGGGAGACGCAGCCGAGGGTGTAGAGAAAACTCAGGGTTACGGCGGTGGAGATCCGGTATGTGGCGTACCCGGTCATCGAGGCCGGTGTTACACGCAGGGCGGTGAGAGTGTCGTCGTCGCGCTCGTCCAGGATCATGAACCCGGCCAACGAGCCGAAACCGCTGGGGAGGCCGAGTACCAGGAGGCTAAGAAGCAGCGGATAATAGGCTGTGAGGTCGAAGCTGTACCGCTGATCCAGGTGCGTGGCTACGATGGGAACGGCGATTCGCAGCACCACGACCGCCAATAGCGGGGCCAGTAGAAAGGTGAGCAGCATCGAGTCGCGGCGGACGTTGCGGGCATCGTTCGTGCCGAATGCGAACATCGCACGGACCATCTCAGCGGCCCCCGCCCACGATGTAGTGGGTGAACATTTTCCTGGCTACAAAGGTGAGTATGCAGATCCAGAACAGGCTGTAGAAGATAGCGTAGAGGAGTTGCCACGCGGCGAGTGGGTTTGTACCAAAAGCGCCGCCGAGCAGAAGCAGGGGGCCGTGGGTCGGGAATAGGTAGAAGATGGGGTTGTGCCAGATGTCGAGAAAGGGGATGAGGGGGGCGCTCATCAGGGTGAGCGGGAGTTGGGAGGGGATGAGGTAGCGCGTGATCTGGTCGAACGGCAAGACGCAGATGAAGCCGGTGAGCAGCGAGATAACGGAGGTCAGTATTACGCTCAGGATCAGGGATGTGGCATCGAACCCTGTCCCGTAAGCTACTAGGACCAGTATCAGGCTGACGCTCGTCGCCATAACGGTCAGTGTTGCGAGCTTGGAGCCCAGATACTCTCCGAACCGCAAGGGTGTAGAAACGACGGCGGAGAGTGTCCGTTCGCCCTTTTCGAAGAGTATCATCCCCGCGACGAAGTAATAACCGATCACCGCGAGCTCGGCGAAGATGACTAGCGGGGTTGCGAGATCCAGGGTGGATGCCGGCAGCGGGTAGAGCAGCGATATCCACAACAGCGTTACGAACGCCGCCGCATAGTAGAAGCCGTAGCGAACCTGAAGCAGCAAGTCCAGTCGCAGTGTAGAAAGAAGCCGGCTCATACCAATGCTGTTCCGGTTGCTTCGATAAAGATGTCCTCCAGCGTCGCCTCTTCGGTATGGATAGTCTCGATCTTCTCTTCCCGCAGCAGGGCCAGGAACCGGTCGTCATCTCCCAAACCATCCAGAGGGAATTCGCGCTGTCCGGTGTGTCCGTCGGCAGCGTACTCGATCCTCACCCGCCGCTCACCGCGTTGGATCTTCAATTCTCTGGGGGAGTCTATGGCGGCGATCCTACCATCCACGATAAACGCCACCCGGTCGCAAAGCTTTTCCGCCACACCCATATCGTGAGTGGTGAGGAAGACCGTTCGTCCCTCATTCTTGAGGTCGAGGATGATATCTTTCATCTTGCGGGCGTTGGTCGGGTCCAAACCCGCCGTCGGTTTGTCTAGAAAGATGAGTTCGGGACGATGCAGCAACGCCCGCACGAAGGTCAGCCGCATCTGCATCCCCTTGGAGAACTGCGCGACCCGGGTGTAGGCGTCGTCCTCTAACCCGACCATCGCTAGCAACTCGTGCGGGTCTTCGGTTCTTTTAGAATACAGGGAGCGGAAGAAGTCCAGGTTTTCGAGGGCGGTGAGCTTCCGGTAGTGGTTGGAAAGCTCGAAGGAGACCCCGATCTTCTCGTAGTATTCGGCGCCCCAATCCTTGAGGTCTTTGCCCAGGACCGAAACATCTCCTCCGTAGCCTCTCAGCAGCCCGATGAGGACTTTTTGCGTGGTGCTCTTGCCCGCGCCGCTGGGACCGAGAAAGCCGAAGATCTCGCCTCCTTCGACCTCAAAATCAACGCCGCCGATAGCAGCTGGCTTACCTTTGCCGGAATAGGCGAACGTCAGGTTTTGCACCTCGATCATGGACCTACTCTTTCTCTTTGCGGGTCAGGCCATTGGCGACCAGCCCGACCATCTTCTCCATTACTTCCGGGTAGATGTCGCGCCCGATGTCGTCTTTGTGGATTCCAAGCACCACGACCGACCGTATCAACCCGGCCAATACTTCGGGGTCTCCGGCGGAGATAAGGCCTGCCTCCTGCCCCTGCCGAATGAAGTAACTTACCGCCTGCGTAGAGTCCTGGACGTTTGCCTCCAACAGCTCCGGCGGGACCCGTCGCACAACGGCCTGCCATTCTTCGGGGTGTGTGACCAGCCGGCGCGTTAAAGGGTTGGTCTCGAACTCGCGAACGACGGCCCGCAGGAAATGCTCGACAGCCTCCCGACCATCTCCGGCGCCCATAAAGGCTTCCGTCGAGATCTCACCCCGCAACCTCTGCCGCTCTTCCATAAGCAGCTCCAGATACAAAGCCTCCTTGGATTCGAAGAACCCGTAGAAGCTGCTCTTTGCGATCCCCGCAGGCTGTGTCAGATCTTCCAGGCTGGTCTTCTTCAAACCGTACAGTGGAAATAGCTCCCGACCAGCCTCTAACAACCGATCCCGTATGTGCTTTTTTTCGGTTGCGGTAAACGTGGGCATCATATATGTCCTTATGAACAAATTGCTTTTTTGTTTTTATAACTGTACTCTGTCCAGGATCAGGTGTCAAGGGTGAGGGATCTAGGTGAGTCGTAGGATCAGGACGACGGCTGCTGCGGCCAGTAGCAGCCAGATGAGGATTACTACTGTGGCGGCGGTATTGCTGACCGGTTTGCCTTGGAGAGATTGTGCTTGCTGGCGGCAGTCATCCAGGATTTGCTCGGGGATCAGCTTGATCGCCAGGGCTATGCCGATTGGAAGCAGGATAACGTCGTCCAGGTAGCCGAGCACGGGGATGAAGTCCGGGATGAGGTCTATGGGGCTCAACGCGTAGCCGACGACGAGCGCTAGGAGGATCTTGGCGTGCAGTGGTACTCGTGGGTCTTTGTAGGCCAGGTAGAGTGCGTGAACTTCGGACTTGAGTCTGCGGGCTTTCTGTCGCCAATGCACTTGCGGATTACCCGTTGGGGAAGCCCAGAAATCGAGGCGCCTGCGAACAGTAGCGCCGGTACTCTTCGCCGAAGGTTCGTTCCAGGTGTTGCTCCTCCGATATGAAATACAGACGGTGGACGACGAAAAAAGCTGTCGTGAAGAGCAGAGCTTTCGTAGAGCGGCCTGCTATGGAAGCGCCGAGCAGGGCCAATCCCCAACCTACGATCTGCAGGTTTCGGCTGTAGCGGTAGGGACCGCTCTTGACGAGGTCCCCTGTCTCGGTCCCCGACATCTGTTCGAACGAACGAAACTTTCGGACGGCCGCAGCGAAAAACCAGACGCCGAAGAGAACCAGAACCCCACCCAGGACCATAGAAGGCTTTCTATGGAGAGGTAACGCCTTCGTCGAGCGTAGCGCAGTGACGACGGTAGTTAAGAGGTGTGTCAGGTAGAGTATCCAGCCGGCCGTGGAAGCTTTGGTGGAGAGTTGACCGCGGGTTTCGTAGTCTCGCCGGGCTTTCTTTAGCACCCATGCCGCGAGAGGTGCCAGCACTACGATCGAAAACTTCATCATTGTTTACTCACCTTCAGGGCGGAACTTCAGGCTGTGGAGTTCGCCGTGGTGGTCGCCGACATGATCTACCTGTAGTGTCGTGTGCTCGATACCGAAGTCGCGCTCCAGTATCTTTTCCAGGTCGCGGCGACGAGCGTGGCAGTTCTCCTCCTGACCGACGAGGACATGGGCGGCGAGGGCCGGGAAGCCGCTGGTGATGGTCCAGATGTGGAGGTCGTGGACCTCGTAGATGCCTTCGGTGGCGACCAAAGTGTTGCCGACTTCGTTGGGATCTATGCCCGGTGGCGAGGCTTCCAGGAGGATGCTTACCGAGTCGCGCAGAAGTTTCCAAGAACTTCCAAGTACGAGAACCCCGATCACGACGCTTATGATGGGGTCCGCGTAACGCCAGCCAGTGAGTATGATGACGAGGGCGGCGGTGATCGCACCGACGGACCCGGCGACATCGGCGAGCACGTGCCTGAGAGCCCCCTCAAGGTTGAGGCTTTCTCCTTCGGAACGCGAGAGTATAAACGCACCGGCTATGTTCACGACGAGACCTATTATCGCCACAACCATCATCCAGCCGCCCAGGATCTCCGGCGGGTCCTGGAAACGACGGTAGGCTTCGATGAAGATCCAGATAGAGATGGCGACCAGCGTCACACCGTTCGCCAGGGCCGCCAGGATCTCCGCCCGTTTGTATCCGAAGCTCCGCTCTGGGGTCGCCGGGCGCCCGGAGAGCCAGAAGGCGAAGAGCGCCAACGCGAGCGAAGCGGAATCCGAGAGCATGTGCCCCGCATCCGCGAGCAGCGCGAGGCTGCCGGTGATGAGGCCCCCGATCACCTCGGCCACCATGAACGTAGTGGTTAGGGCCAGCGTGATGGCGAGCGGACGCATATTCTGCCCCCGGTCGCCGACCCCGTGCGAGTGCCCGCCCCCGTTGTCGCCGTGCGAATGAGACAAGGTCGCCTACCGCCCCTCGTACTGCTTCAAAGCCAGCCAAAGCCCGGCTTCTACAGAAGCCGCAGATAGAACCCATACCAGAACCGGCCGTTTAGCGAAATCAGCCATGATCTGCTGGTAGCGTTCAGGTCCAAACTTCCAGAGGAGACTGTGTCGACGAGGAGCCGCTAGCCCGATCACACCTTCCCCAACCATCAATGTCGCTAAAAACTCTTTGAGTTGCCTATCCATTTCTAGATACTCCCTCGTTGAAGTTGCATGCTCAACTATTCATATGAATTATTGTACATATGTTGGATAACGTGTCAAGTTGCCGAGGCGTGAACTGTCGCCAACCTATCATTTTTCGGGGATCTTGGGCTCGCGGATAACTCAGTCGTGGCGGATATGTTCGAGGGTGCCGAGGAGCAGTTCGTGAACGTGTTCGTCTGCGAGGGAGTAGTAGACGAGCTTTCCGGAGCGCCGGAACTTGACTAGGTTGGCGTCCCGGAGGACCCGGAGTTGGTGGGAGACGGCAGATTGGCTCATGTCGAGGGCCTGTTGTAGTTCGCCCACCGAGAGTTCCTCTCCCGGCAGCAGGGTACAGAGTATCCGCATCCTGGTAAGGTCGCCCACCACCTTCAGGAGATCGCTCGCCTCCCGTATCTCCGAAGCGGCGGGCGCATTGACGGGTATTTGGTCCGGCTTTTGCACGATCACATTGTATATTGGCGCGTCTCGCCGGGTGTCGCAACCCGGCGTCACCCGGACGGTCGGCGACTAACGGCTCCGGTGCTATTGTTAGGGGCGTTCGTCCAAAGTTACGTTCAGGGTCTCTTCGCTGCCGTTGCGATGCACGACGCTGATCTGGGCGGTGTCCCCCGGCTGGTAGTCGCGCAGGGCGGCGAGCAGGTCGCCGGAGTCTTCTACTTGAGTGTCGTCTATCGCGGTAATGATGTCTTCCGTGCGAATTCCGGCGGCGTCTGCGGCGCTTCCGGGTTCGACCACCGTCGCTATCACTCCGGAGTCTACCGGCAGGTCGAACTGCTCTGCGGCCTGCGGGCTCAGGCCCGTGAGTTCGACACCCAGGTAGGCGGTGGAGACTTCGCCGGTCTCGATGAGCTGATCGGCGACCGAGGCGGCCGTATGGGCCGGGATCGCAAAGCCCAGGCCCGCGACGGGCTGGCCGGATTGGGTTTGGGGGAGGTACGCCACGTTGATGCCCATCACCTCGGCGCTGCGGTTTACCAGGGCGCCACCGGAGTTGCCGGGAGAGATGGCGGCGTCCGTCTGGATCAGGTCTACCAGCGAGGGGATCTGCTGTCCGCTACCGGCGACTTGTGGTGAAATTTCCCGGTTCAGGCCGCTAACTACACCGGCCGTCACGGTAGACTCGAACCCGGAGGGACTACCGATGGCGACCGCGAGTTGCCCTACCGTGGGTGCTTGGTCCGTCTGAAAGCTGGCGGCTGGTAGATCATTCCGGTCAGCCTGAACTACGGCGATATCTGTGCGGGAGTCACCCCCGATCACCTCTCCCTGCACGGTAGTTCCGTCTGCCAGGGCGATATTTACCTGTTCGGCCCCCTGGACTACGTGGTTGTTGGTGATGATGTATCCATCCTGGCGGTAGATAACACCGCTGCCCAGCCCGCCCTGCTGATCTTGCTCCCCAAACGGTGTGGTCTGGATGTTGCTGACGTTTACCTGTACCACGCTAGGCTCTACTCGTGAGGCGACCTCGGCGACTGCCTCGCCTTCTGGTATTCCCTGGGCAGCTTGCGGCGGCGACTGGGCCACGTTGTCCTCTTTAGGACCTGGGGCTTGATCCTCTGAACACCCCGCCACCAATGAAAGGGCCACAACAAGGCTCGAAAAAACCAGCAAAAATTTAGACTTGAAACTCAACGGATCAAAACCTCCGGTCAAACACCACAGCAGCCTGTACACTACCAAATGTATACGAAAACGGACCGCCACAGTTTCACCGTCCCAAAGAACCGGCCCACGTCGTTACGGATGCTTAAACAACCTGTCTCTGTCTCGCGCCCAGGAAACCCGAAAAACTACCGACTACCCGGTTCGAACATCAGCGGCCGGCTTCTTACCGGGCTTTGGGACAGGTAGTCTATGCTTCAGTTCGCTTGCAAAGCCTCCGGGATCATCGACCGCCAGATGCACGGTGTCCACCGGATCCATAAGACGTAAGAAGCTGTGCAGGGCACGAGGGGAGTGGAGTTTGATCTCTACGTCCGTGTTTCCGCCGATAGCCAGGTACGCTTTGTCCCCGGCCTTCTGAAGTCCGTCACCCCATTCCGGCGCTTTTTGCCGGGCTCGCTCCACGCCGAGTATCTCCGTGTAGGGAACAAATCCTTCGGCGAAAATGCCGTGGTAGAGTCGCACCCCCTTTTCCTCAAAGCGATGAGGGAGCACGATACGCGAGGCGTAGAAACCCAGGATCCAGAACACAGCATAAACTTCGAGAACCAGAACCAGAATTCGTAACCAGAGCAGGGGCAAAAACGCCTGTAATAGAACCTCGATCACCAAGACCTCGACGGGACTAACGAGCACTACCAACAGCACGAACATATCCATTGTAGAGTGCCTGTGGTAAGAAAACTCTCCTTCCCCGAGTTTGGTTTGGCGGAAAGCCCATCTGATGAGGCAGTAGAAAAGCCGCATCTCTGAGACGATAAGCCGTGCCGCCAACCGCGGAAGCAGCACAGCAATGCCGCCCTCAAGCGCCCTCCAACCATCGAAACTCGCCGCCCGGTTCCGCCGGTACTCGCGGACTGCAGACAACATCTGAGTACCGCCTACGACCAGTAGCAAAGCCTCCACCGCCACCACGATCAGGATCACGTCTCTGAAGTCCAGCAATTCCAGCCATACGAGCGCCACCTCGGCCAGGATGAGCACCGGTAGAAGCCACTTGAGCGGGCGCTTCAAGGTCCGCTCTTCTCTTCAAAGTGTTTTTGAACCAGCTCCATTGACCGCCGCTGGCCGGGGGAGAGATTGGAATTCAGGATCTCCGCAAACACTTCGCCTACCGACCCTGACATCAACGGCCAGCCTTCCAGGGTATCGTAGGGAAAAGGAGTCTGTTCCAGGTGCCGGACGAAGTCCTCTGCCAGCCGTTCGACCTCGGGGGAGTCTTCCGGCACGTCGGCGAGCGTGACCAGCCGCTCTTCGAGTGAAAGCATCTTTTGGAACTCTTCGGGACGCTCGGCGTAGTAGAGGACAATGAACTCCTGCATTTCCTCGTACCCCTCCGGCCACTCGAAGGCGTCGAGGGTGCTCCACATTTTTCTCTCCTGCTCCCAGAGTTCCGGGCTGATCTCCGGCAGGTGTTCCCCGAGATGCTCTTCGGCTAGTTTTATGGCATAGGGTTTGTCCGGAGACTCGATAGAAACTTCCTGCTCCTCTTGGGCAAGCAAATCTTCCAACCGGCGCCGGCGCTCTTCCAGATTCTCTATATCTGCCGAAACCTGCGCGAGCAGCGCCGCAAGGGCTTCTCTCAACGAATGCTCGTCGCCGGTTTCGCCGAGAACAGTGTTTATCTGCTTCAGCGAGAGTCCGAAGGAGCGCAGTCGGCGGATACTTTGGAGCCGCAGGAGATCTTCTGCCCTGTAGAGTCGGTAACCGGCCTCCGAGCGTTCCGGCTCGGCGAGTAGTCCGACCTTGTGGTAGTGACGCACCGTCTTCGTCGTAACCCCAGTGAGCTTCGCAACCTGCCCAATAGTGAGCCGATCTTTCATGCTCTGAGTGTAAACTTTGCCCCTGGGTCAAGGTCAAGTGGAACTCAGGGACGGCTCAGGGGCAGCGGGCAACCCCAACCTGTATACTCATTACTACATAATGAGTACTAAGTCCACCACAAGCTTAGACGGTCGGGCGTTGTTGACGCTCGCGTTCGGTTTCACTTTTCTCATTCTGTCGAACGGGCGGTTCTCCGTGCCGGTGGCCGCCTGGATCGTCCCCGTCTTCCTACTCTACTTCTTCCGCCGGGCGCCCGTATGGCAGGGAGCGCTCCTCCTCTATGTCGCCTTGCTCGTATCCTTTATCGTGGCTTTTTTCGGGTGGATCCCCGTCCCGGGCGTTGCTTTCATCGGCATGGCGTCCGGGATCGTCCTTTTGTAGATCCTCCCGTACGTTGTGGATCGTCTTGCGTACCGGCGTCTGCCGCGCGGAATAGCGACGCTTGTCTTGCCAACCGGTGTGGTGGCAGTCAACTTCGCCATGTCGTTGGTGTCACCTTACGGCACATGGGGCGACATCGCATACTCGCAGGTAGTCAACCTACCGCTGCTTCAGGTTCTTTCAGTGGTAGGACTGCACGGCGTTACTTTCCTCATCTACTGGTCCGCAGCAGTAGTGGCCGACGTCTTAGAGCGGGGGTTCTCGTGGAGGATCGTGCTCTACCCCGCCACCGTTCTGGTCGTTGTCCTAGTATTGGGCGGTCTCCGCGTAGGCCTGAGCAACGACTCCGTCCCGACTGTGCGCACCGCCTCGGTCGTCGTGGATCAGGGCGATCTGTACGGGGCCGTTGATCGCCTTGACTTCGACCTCACCAACCCTTCCGCGACGCCTCCCGAAGTTGCACAAATCCTCGAACGTCACCACGAAGAACTCTTCACCCTCACCGAGCGAGAAGCAAGTGCTGGGGCCGCCCTCGTCGCGTGGTCTGAGGCCAATGCCATCGTGCGGCAACCAGAGGAGGCCGGGTTGGTCGCTCGGGCCGCCGAGATCGCCGAGCGGCACGGAACCTACATCGTGATGGGCGTGGCAGTGTATAGGCCGGGAGACACTCTCGCGACGAACAAACTGGTTACGGTCGGCCCCGATGGCGAAGTGACCGCAGAGTACGTAAAAGCGAAGATCTTACCAGGGGATGAGAACGTGCGCGGCGACGGCGAGGTCGTCATGCTCGACACCCCGTTCGGGCGGGTCGCCCAGTTTATTTGCTTCGATCTCGACTTTCCTCGCTTTGCCCGTGAGGCCAGCCGAGCTGGGGCCGACATAATGGTCGTTCCATCGAACGACTGGCGCGAGATCGCTTCGTACCATAGCTGGATGGCGGCGTCACGCGGCGTCGAGAACGGGACCTCAATCGTACGCCCCGCCCGGAACGGCCGCTCTTTAGCCACCGACCCGTATGGGCGCGTGTTGTCCACGGCTGATCAACTCACGACTTCGCCGCACGTGATGGTAAGCAACGTCCCCACCAGCGGGGTCACGACGGCCTACGGCACGTTCGGAGATGCATTCGCGTGGGTTTGCACACTCGCCTTCATCATATTAACGGCGGTGACCATCATGCAACGGCGAAACACTCCTACGACTCTTCGTTCGGCGACGCACGAAACCGATAACACGCGTTCCTGAGAAGGGCTATCGTGGATCCGGAGGATGAGGCGCTTGCTCTGGTATCCTTCTTTGCCGTTACCCTGGCACAAAGTCAAGCAACAGTCAGTTGGCTTCGGATACGCCGCTTTCGAGCAGTTCGAGTTTAGGTAGTCCTCCGGTGAAGTCTGCGGTGGCGCGCCCGCCGATGGGAAGGGTGAACATCGGATCTGTGTGGCCGAAGTCGAAGTCGAACGCCACCGGAAGGTCGTAGCTTGCGGTAGCGGTTTCGAGTAAGTCCTTGGTAGCGTCTTCGTTTGTGACGCCGGAATCGTGTGGAACCGGCCCACCACGAAGGCCGACGCTTTCTCCAACGCCCCTATAAGGCGGAGTTGGGTGAGCTGGCGGTCGGCCCAGGGTAGGGTTTCTTCATCGGAGACTTCTATGCAGAGGATCGCGTCTTCTAGGTCCGGGAAATAGGGAGTTCCCACCAGGGCTAGCAGGGTTCCCAGGTGGCCGGCCACTATATGGCCTTCGGACCGTCCGGCTTTCAGAACTTTCGGGCCATCGTGGGGCTCCTCTTGGCGAGGGCGGGTGTCGTCGTGGTCCCATTCGAGGTACTCGTGTATCCGCGCGCCAGACGGACGCAATTCGCCGGGCGGGTCGGAATTCATAAGGGTTTTGCGAAACCAGTGTTCCGTGTAGGAATGCGGTCCGCCTTGTTCCCCGAATTGCATCATTACGCTCGGGCCGAGGAAGGTTACGAGGCCGGTCAGGGGGTGGATGCCGAGCAGGAGGAAGGTCGGGTCGCTGTAACCGACGAGGATCTTGGGGTTTCGTCGGATCAGGTCGTAGTCCAGTCGGTCGAGGAGCCCGTTGGAGTTTTAGCCGCCGATGGAGCAGATAATGGCCCGGACGCTCTCGTCAGCGAACATGCCGTGCAGGTCCGCGACGCGCTGATCTATAGTCCCCGCCGTATGACCGTGGATAGCACGGGCGTTTTCCCCTACGATGACTCGGAAGCCCATTTCCTTTAGGGAGGAAATACCCCGCTCGAATCTTTCGGGCCGGAGTGCCGGAACCGGAGAGGCGGGGGAGATGATGCCTATAGCATCACTTTCCCTGAGGAGTTGAGGTGTGATCATGGCTTTATGAAGCTGCTTTGCGGAGTCTTTCCTTGACCTTTCGTTCCTCTTCTTTGAGGTGTAGAAAAACGTCTTGTGCGAAGCGGACGGCATGTTCTTCAGGCAAATTTATGCGGCGGTTGTTTAGCACGGAGTCTAGTTCTTTGACTGCCGCGTCGGCCATTCCGACCATCATTTCGGCCTGCCGTAGGATCTCCTCGCGCTCTTCCGGGGAGAGCTCATCGCCCGCCTGAAGTTTACGGCGGTGTTCTTCCAAGTATTGAATGAAGTCTCGGATACCCATGAGCGAAATTATATAGGTTTGGTGTCCTAGTTCCGCGAGCGCTCGAAGACTTCGCGGGTGATCTCCTGCGCTCCAGATTCCTTGGCGTGGTCTTCGGCGAGCCGTCGAGCCCGGCCTCGGAGGAACGCCGGGACTTCTTCGAGTTCTTCCAGCGCCTCCTCACTCCACGGCCGGCTGCGGGGTGGCGCTTTGGGCTTCTGAGCCGAGTGGTTTAAGGGACCTTTCAAGGCATCGGCCAGAAAGCTCGACCCCGAGTATCCCATCAGTGGGCTTTCCACAAAGGGTTTTGTAACTGCGGGTGGGCAGAGCGGCAGGAATGGCACGTCCAGAGCTTTGGCAACCTCTTCTTCGAGGTATGTACCGATCAGGAGGTCCGGCTCGCTTTCCTCCACGCGGGCGGCGACCCCGGTCGGGTCATCGGTAAAGAATGCGTCGTCGGTGAAGCTGTTGGCGTTGAAGAGGAAGTCGCGCTCCAGATGCTCCAGATAGGTCCCCGCCCACGCAACCTCGATGCCCACCTCGCGGGCCAACGCATATCCCAGTCCCAATGTGTAAGTCAGGTCCCCGAAGATGGCGGCCCGTCGCCCTCGAAGGCTCTCCGGCGTTATGAGCCGCGCGAACCAGGGGAGCTTCGAAGTCTGGCCCAGCTCGCCCCAGATAACGCGTTGCACCCGGCCCGCGTCCAGCCCACACAAGTCTCCAACGGCCCGCAGCACGGCCCCGGTCCCGGCGGCCCCGATCATGGGCGTGGTGACGCGGGGCATCTCGAACTCGTCCTGCAAATACAGCGTCGCCGATTCTCCGGCCTCCCGGTAGAGGACCAGGTTGGCCCAGGCCCGTGAGATACGGGAGAGTTCGCGGACGCTGCCGCCGAGCGGTATGCGCGCGTTGATACCGACCCCCAGCAGTCCCAGCAGGCGCTCGGCCTCTTCATACTCGGCGGCGGCCCGCGGGTTGAGGGCCGGTGGCCCGAACAGGTTGACCGAAGGTTCCTGGCTCTTCTCTAGCGGCTTTGCGTGGGCCCGGACGATCTCCGCCACGGTAAGGTCCATGGCGGCAAACTCCCCGGCCCCGGGTGAAGCTTCGCCGGAAACCAGGTTTACAGGCCATCCCGTCTCTGGGTTCTCCGGGGGTGAGGAGTCCGGCAGTTCGTCACCCGCGAGCAACGCGGCGTCTGAGCGGACGATCACCATAGTCTCGGTATTGGGATAGCGGGTGACAACTTGAGAGACGTCCCGGTCGAGATCTCCCGGCTCGTGGGACCCTTCTCGATCCTCCACAAAGGGGCTAAGCGTGACAGGCGGCATATCGCCGCCGCGATCCAGCATCGTAAAGAAAGCCTGGAAATATGTCTCGCTCGGGAGTGCTCGCAACACGGAGCGTAGTCTTCGGGTCCCGGAGGCCGCCCGCAGCGCGCCGTGGCTGCCGGGACCTTCGTAGAGGTTTCGTCGGAGCTTCAAATGCGCCTCACAGGTTTACCGAGTCCAGGGCTTCGGCCCGATCGAGCGTGCGGATAAAGAGTTCCAGAATTCGCCGCGCGCCCTCGTAGCCGTGAATGCCCGTGTGTAGAAAGTCCAGGGAAGAGCGGCACAGGTGTCCCCGGGCCACCATCGGTACGTAGAGACCAGGACTCGCCACCACCACATCAGGCCGGGCGGCGTCCGCACGTTCGATCTGGCCGCGCCAGTCCGGTGATTCGATGACGTCCACGTCCGAGCCGAGAGCCTGTATCTCGGCGGCCAATGCTTTACGGTCCAGGCGTGGCGCCCCGACCTCCAGCACAACCGCGCCCGCGTCGGCCAGAAAACGGGCTAGCGGTATCTCTAATCCCGTGTCGCCGGCGAAGAAGATTCTCTTGCCCCGGATGCGGCTCCGGAGATGCTCCAATTTGTTGCGGACCTCGCGGGCTCGGACCAACTCGTTGTACTCCTGTCCGATTGCCGCGGCCACGTCCTGGATAAAGCGGGTCGTGCCGTCGGCGCCGATGGGCGCGAGAGTACGGACGACCTTTGCCCCGCGCTTCTCCAGGGCTCGCGTGGTGGCGGCCAGGTACGGGTCAGCCAGGGCGACGACCGTGCCCTCATCTATTAGGGGCAGGAAATCATCTTCCTCCGCCGGTACGCTACCGACCACCTCGATGCCGGCCCCGCGAAGTTCCGCTGCCAGCTCTAGGATTGCCCGGGGAGATCCCAACGCCCCAACGAGAACCACCGGGGGAAGTTTCTCTGCCGGCTCCTCTGACCGCTCTCGGAAAGAGAAGCTGCCGAAAAAGCCGCCGCGCTTCGGCGCCGCCAAAACGACCTCGTCTGTGGGCGAGGACACGCCTGGGGAGATCTCTACCAGCGCAGCGAGTACGCTGTCTTCGAGGTCGGTACACAAACAGCCGGGGGCCTGGGAGTCTGGACTAACAGCCTTTACGGGGAGCCCCAGGCGCCGGGCCGCGAGTTGGGCTTCAAAGCCCGCGTCGACCCCGAGCAATGCGGCCGAGCGTCCCGCCACCAGCAGCGCCAGCTTCACGCCGCTTGCGTCGTCGATGGCTTCGATTACCCGCGAAGCCACCTCCCCTTCCTCCAGCGTCTCTTCCGGATCGAGGACCATGAACACGGTGCGCGGGTTTTGCGAAGGTTGCCCTCCACCATTGAGGGCCGAAAGCGTCTGGACCAGATAGGCCTCCGCGCGCGTGCCGATCACCACGATCAAGGCGTCGGGAAGCCTCTCCGCCAGGTCACCTACGGCCTGTAATGGAGATAGCACCTCCGGTATCCCCGATTCATTGAGGATGGTCAAAGTTCCTCCGGCAACCCTTCAGGAAATTGCTAGTTTAATGCGTTCAAGGTACCGAGCGCCAGCGTCATCATGTTGTCCACGGCGCCCTGGAGATCCTCGTCGCTGATACGAACGACCTCTTCGCCTATGGTATCCGAAACCGTAAGCAAACACCCGGCCCGAACGCCGTGCATCGCCGCTATCGTAAAGATCGCCGCAGCCTCCATCTCGACCGCCAGAACCCCCAGGCTACTCCATTTCTCACGCGGGTCTTCTTCGGGATCGTAGAAAAGATCCGAGCTGACGATCGAACCCATGAACGTCCGGCGTCCGGCGGCCTCCGCGGCGTGATGGGCGGCGTGTACGAGGTCGAAATGAGGCGCGGGCGCGATGGGAACTCCACCCGTGAGGTTGGAGACTGTTCCATCCTGTGGGGTGGCCGCGGTGGCGACTACCAGATCTCCTAGCTGCATCCCGTCGCCGTAGCTGCCGCAAGTCCCGACCCGCAAAAGGTTCTTTACCCCGAGCTGTATGAGTTCTTCGGTAACGATAGAAGCGCTCGGACAGCCCATCCCCGTTGTCTGGACGGAGACCGGTTTACCCTTATAAGTGCCGGTGTATCCGAGCATCCCGCGCTCCTCGGTGATCAACTCGGCATCGTCGAAGAAGTTCTCGGCGATGTACGTTGCCCGCCGTGGATCCCCGGGTAGCAAGACGTTCTCAGCAAAGTCGCCCGGCTCGGCCCTAACGTGAACAGGACTCATTTTGCTTCTCCTTCCGATTTTCGCAGCTAACCATCTACACAGCTTTCTAAATTTCTGACTTACTGACTGGCTGAAGTGCTGACTAGCTTTTTTTACAGACTATCCAGGATACCAGGGGAACCGTCTACCGGCTCGGCCGACATTTCTAGCGCTTTTCTTACCAATTCCTCGGCCCGCTCCGCGTTGCGCCCGCCGTAGAGCCGGGCCACAGGTTGGCCTTTCTCCAATTCGTCTCCAACTTTCACCAACACTTCGACCCCGGCGCCAAAGTCCAGGTCGTCATCTTTCTTCTCCCGACCGGCACCGAGCGCTAGGGAGGTGCGTCCGATACCCAGCGCCGCGAATCGCGAGACGTAACCGCGCCGGGGCGCCACTACTTCGCGGACTACGCCGGAGACCGGCAAGTCTTCCAATGCCTTTGCGTCTCCACCCTGGGCACTGACAAACTCTTGAAGTTTCTCGAAGGCTGCTCCGGAGGAGATCGCTTTCTCCACGGCGTCTTCGGCCTCGTCGATACCTCTTAGTTCTAGCAGCCGCGTAGCGACATACCGGGCTTCGTGGGATAGGCCTTGCGGCACGTTTTCGCCGGTCAAGAGGCGGACGGATTCGCGGACTTCCAGGGCGTTGCCGATGGCGCTGCCGAGTGGATTGTCCATATCCGTGATGACGGCTGAAGCCTTAATGTCCATTGACTCGCTCAAGCGCACCAGCAACTCGGCCAGCTCGCGGGCGTCTTCCGGCGTCTTCATGAACGCACCGGAGCCGGCCTTCACGTCGTAGAGCAGATGTCCCGCGCCGGTCGCCGCTTTCTTGGAGACGATAGAGGACCCGATAAGGGGTAGCGAATCCACGGTGCCGGTCGTGTCGCGGAGGGCGTAGATCGCCTTGTCCGCCGGGGCGAGGCCGCCGGCCTGCAAGATGGCGAGGCCAACCTCCTCGACTTGCCGGTAAAATTGCTCTTCGGAGAGGTCGGCGGAGAAGCCGGGGACGGATTCCAGCTTGTCGATCGTACCTCCGGTCAGGCCCAGGCCTCGGCCCGAGAGCTTGGCAACGGGCGCACCGCAGGCGGCGGCGATGGGCAGTGAGATCAAGGAGATCTTATCCCCAACCCCGCCCGTTGAATGCTTGTCCACGCACTCCGGAAACGAGTAATGTTCCCCCGATTCGGCCATCGCCTTCGTGAGGGCCAGCGTCTCTTCATACTCCATGCCATGAATAAAAACTGCCATCAAAAGCGATGACATCTGGTAGTCGGGGACGACGCCGCTCGTGTAACCTTCGACTACCTTCTGAATTACGTCTTCCGAAAGCGTGCCGCCAAACTTCTTTTGTTCCACAGCGTCTAATGCCGCGCTCATCTCGAACCCCCGGGATTTATCGTCCTATATGGGGCTCTATTCTACTGGGTGTCCGTGCCACCGGCATCCCCGCGTGGCTAGCAGACTTAGCCGGTGCAGGACCTGCCTGACTGCTACAGGACCCGTAGATTTTCGTGACAGGAAACAGACCGTATAGAAGTAGCCGAACCGGCGGGCGGTAAAAAGGAACCGACCCCGACACGGGTCTCGAAGCAAGAAGACCTACCCTAGAAAACTTTCTCCCGGAAGACCATCTTTCCCTACCCCAAGCCAGTCCGCAACCGTGGCGCCCAGGTCTGAGAAACCTTTCCGCACTCCGAGGTCCCGCGGTTCTCCGGCGCCAACCATCAGTAGTGGCACCCGCTCCCGGGTGTGGTCTGTGCCTCTGAAAGTGGGATCGTTGCCGTGGTCGGCCGTGATGATGAGCAAGTCGTCGTCCGTCAGCGCGTCTAGTAGTTGCGGGAGACGGTTGTCGAAGCGGGTTATGTTTTCGGCCATGCCTTCCGGGTCGCGGCGGTGGCCGTACTTGGCGTCGAAGTCCACGAGGTTGGCGAAGATAAGACCGCTTTCTATGGTGCCGAGAGATTCGAGGATTGCGTCTACCTTGCCACTGTCGTCGGGATGGCCTGGGAGGTGTTCGGTTATCCCTTTGCCGTCGAAGATGTCCTTTATTTTGCCGACGGCGACGACCTCGTGGCCGGCGTCATTTGTTTTGTCGAGGTACGTGTCTTCAAAGGGGGTTATGCCGTAGTCGTGTCGGTTTTCGTTTTCGCGTTCGTAGTTGTCTTCTTCGCCGTGGAAGGGGCGGGCGATGACGCGCTCGACCATTATGTTGCCCTCGCCGATGAGCATCTTATGGGCCTTTTCGCAGGCTTCGTAGAGTTCTTCGAGCGGGATGACGTCCGTGTGGGCGGCGAGTTGGAAGACCGAGTCGGCGGAGGTGTAGACGATCCAGGAGCCCGTCTTCTCCTGGTCCGGGCCAAGCTCCTCGATGATCTCCGTTCCGGAGGCAGGCTTGTTGCCGATTACCTCCCGCTCGGTCTCGTCCTCGAAGCGTGAGAGTATCTCATCGGGGAACCCTTCCGGGTAGGTCGGTAGCGGGTCGTTTAATACCAGGCCCATCATCTCCCAGTGCCCGGCGAGCGTGGCTTTGGCCGCGGAGTGCTCGACCATCAGGCCGTGCGAGGCACGGGGCCCGCCAGTGGGGGGGACGCCTTCTAGCTCTTCTACGTTGCCGAGCCCCAATTCTGCGAGGTTCGGAGCTTCGAGGCCGCCAACGGCTTTCGCGGTATTGCCCAGGGTGTTTGCGCCTTCGTCGCCGAAGTCTGTAGCGTCGGGGGCGTGGCCGGCGCCGAGGCCGTCGAGGACTATTACTATTGCGCGGCGTCCCATGTTTTCTCCGATCCTTCTCTTATCCGATGAGCATTCCGGCTATGGTAGCGCTCATCAGGTTGGCAAGCGTGCCGGCCAGAACGGCCCGGATGCCGTATTTGGCGATCTCCGGTCGTCGGTCGGGCGCTATGCCGCCGAGTCCGCCGAGGAGTATCGCCAGCGAGCCGAAGTTGGCGAAGCCGGTGAGGGAGAAGGTGATGATTGCCGCGGCCTTGTCCGAGAAATTCCCGATGTTGGGGGCGAAGTTGGCGAAGGCGACGAACTCGTTCAGGATAAGTTTCTGGCCGAGGAAGCTGCCCGCCCGGATCGCCTCTTCCCAAGGGACCCCGATCAGGAACATCAGCGGCGCGAAGATGTAGCCGAGAATCAACTGAAAAGTGAGGTCCGGGAAACCGACTATGCCTCCCAGGGAGCCCAGGATCAAATTGACCAGCGCGATGAGCGAGATAAAGGCGATCAACATAGCTCCAACGTTGAGCGCCAGGTACAAACCGTCCGTGGCACCGGCCGCCGCCGCATCTATGACGTTCTGGTGTCCCAGAGGACCGCCACCCGCTTCTTCCTCATCTTCATCAGCGTCCGTTTCGGCCTCGGCGGCTTCGGTGGCGTCGGCCTCGATAGTATCGGGTTCTTCGGTTTCGGGCATTACCATCTTCGCCATGAGGAGTCCCGCTGGGGCGGCCATGAAGCTCGCGGCGATCAGGTACTCCAAAGGCGCCCCGAGCAGCGAATACCCGACCAGCACCGACCCCGCAACGGTCGAAAGCCCGCCGACCATGATGGCGAAGAACTCCGAGCGGGTCATCCGCTCAATGTAGGGCCGTACGACCAGCGGAGCCTCGGTCTGCCCGACAAAGATGTTGGCCGTCGCGGACATGGACTCGGCCTGGCTGGTACGCAGCGCTTTCTGGAGTGCGCCCCCGACAATCCTGACGACCCACTGCAAGATGTTCCAGTGGTAGAGCACCGTGGTGAGCGAGGCGAAAAAGATGATGACCGGCAAGACCTGGAAGGCGAAGACCACTCCCTCGTCGGGCAAGACAGGTCCGAAGACGAAGTTTATGCCTTCGTTAGCGGAGTTGATAACCGCCTGCACGCCTTGAGAAACTGCTTGTAAAGCTGTTTTGCCGGCTTCCCAGTACAGCACGATGACGCCGAAGGTGATCTGGATGGCGAGGGCGCCCAGCACCGTGCGGGGGTTTATGGCCCGGCGGTTGAGGGAGAGCGCGAACGCCAGGCCGAGGATCACTATCATGCCGCCGATTCCCCATAAGATCTGCATTACGTTCCTCCTGATTGCGGGCTTTTTGTCTGGCGCAATTCACGCCCCGGGGGGCATTCTTGCAAACCCGAATACTCGGGGCCACCTTAGAAGTTGTCGTTTAAGGGTAGAGACCCTCTCGACCGGTAATCTTACCGAAAGAAGACTTATGTCCCCGAAGGTGGAAGTTCGAGAGGCGACGGAAGAAGACACGAAGGCTATATACGCGCTGTCGTGCGAGTTGGCCAATGTAGTCGGCGACTCTGATCCGCAGTGGGAAGCTGTGCGGGAGCGGCTGCTGGAGCTCTTGGATACTCCTTCGGCCCGTACCCTGGTGGCAGAGGGCGAAGAGGGTGTTCTGGGGGTGGCGAGCTTCTGGATCAAGCCGGACCTCGCCCACGGTGATACCGTCGTCGAGGTTCCGATGCTGACCGTTCTGGAAGAGGCCCGTCGGCAGGGCATCGGGAAGCTCCTTGTAGAAGCAATACAGAGGTTGGCCTCGACGCACGGGGCTGGGCTCGTCGAACTTATCGCCACTCCCGACAATGAAGGTGCCCGAAAATTCTATCGTTCGCTGGGATTTGTGGAGACGGATCACGTCTCCCTTGAGTTCAGAGGGGATCTAGAGGATCCACCAGAGCCCGATGAGGAGTAGCGTGGTCACCACAACGGCCGTCAGCACGCCCCTCGCGACGGATAATTCCCGGACTTTTATCAACCCAACGGAGAGCAACACCGCTCCCGCATATCCCCCGGCGACCCATCGCAGCACCGGCACAGCCGAGAGCGGCAAGTAAAAGCCTAACGGATAGGCCACGGTCCGCCACGTAACGACGTACCCGTATCGCCCGCCTAAAGAGCCCGAATAATAAAGTCCGGCCACTACAAAAGATAGCGGCAGCGGCAACAGCAAGGCTACGACAGCCGGGTAGAAACCACCGGCGACAAACCAGAATAGCGCCGTCGGAGCGCCGCAGAACGCCAGAAACAGGCCCGGCGCGCGCATGTCCGGCACGCGGGGTAAGACTTCGAAGAAACGCCTCGGATGGACTAGCAGGCTCGCCAGCAGTCGCAGGTAGCTGGAGAACGGCCTAGAGACATCCCAGTCGCTTGCCCCGCCCCGGATCGTGTCCCGGTTGTAGCCGCGTTTTGCCATAGGGGGAGTATAGCGAGGGTAGGGGGGATCTGTGGTTCCGAGGGCGGCGTCGGGCGGCGCAAGATCATCTATAATTACCCGAGGGCAGACTACAGAGAGGGTTGCGCGAATATGTCAGAGAACGACTCAATCAATACACAGACCAAACTCGACACCGATTCCGGCGAAGTACAGATACACAGTCTCAAAAAGCTGGACGAACAGGTCTCGGGCGACATCTTCTCGCTACCGTTTTCGGTGCGGGTGCTGCTGGAATCCCTGCTGAGAAACAACGGCAGCAAGTTCGTAGACGACGATACCGTGGAGATGCTCTCGAACTGGCCGGATACCGTCGGGGGAGAGTTGCCGTTCCTGCCGGCCCGGGTCGTTATGCAGGACTTCACTGGCGTACCGGCGGTCGTAGATCTGGCGGCGATGCGGAGCGCTATGGACAAGCTCGGTGGAGACCCCGCCAAGATCCAACCTCTCGTTCCCTCGGACCTGGTCATAGACCACTCGGTCCAGGTTGATATGTACGGCAACGAACGGGCGCTCCAGTTCAACGCCGAGCGGGAGTTCGAGCGGAACAAGGAGCGCTACGAGTTTTTGAAGTGGGGCCAGCAGGCCTTCGACGATTTTACCGTCGTGCCGCCGGCGACTGGCATCGTGCATCAGGTGAACCTGGAATACCTGGCGAAGGTTGTGCAGACAAAGGATGGGGTTGCCTACCCGGATACGTTGGTGGGTACCGACAGCCACACCACCATGATCAACGGCCTCGGAGTCCTCGGCTGGGGCGTGGGCGGCATCGAGGCCGAAGCCGTCGTGCTCGGCCAACCCTACTACATGCTCGTCCCCGAAGTCATCGGCTTCAAGCTGACCGGAGCCCTGCAAGAAGGCGTGACCGCCACCGACTTGGTCCTCACGGTTACCCAGATATTGCGGGAGCACGGCGTCGTCGGCAAATTCGTCGAGTTCTACGGCGACGGCTTGAGTAGGCTCACCCTGGCCGACCGGGCGACCATCGCCAACATGTCCCCCGAATTCGGGGTGACGACGACCTTCTTCCCGGTGGACGACGAGACGCTGAAGTACCTGCGCGGTACGGGCCGCGACGAAGAGCTGGTGGACCTCGTGGAGCGTTACTACAAGGAGCAGAACCTCTTCCGTACCGACGACACGCCGGAGCCGCGTTTCTCAGAGACTTTAGAACTGGAGTTGGATACCGTCGAGGCGAGTCTTGCGGGGCCGCGCCGTCCGCAAGACCGCATTGCGCTGGCGGATATGAACAATTCGTTCCAGGATGTGCTCGCTGAGATGACCGGGACGAATGGGTCCAACGGGACGAACGGTAACGCCTACGACGCCGCCGACGAGGAGTCAATGGAGGCGAGCGACACCCCGAACCCGGACGTTCAGGACGAAGATCCGCCACGGCAGGTCGGAAGCTCGGAGGTAGAGAATCCGCCCGAAGACGAAAACGTCGTGACGGTAACGCTCGACGGTGAGGAAGCGTATCTGAAGCACGGTTCCGCCGTTATAGCGGCGATCACCAGTTGCACCAACACCTCCAACCCCTCGGTCATGATCGGGGCCGGACTACTGGCGCGAAACGCCGTTAAAAAGGGACTCACCGTAGACCCCCACGTAAAGACCAGCCTCGCACCCGGTTCCAAGGTCGTGACGGAGTATCTGGAGAACTCCGAACTGCTGCCCTATCTGGAGCAGCTAAAGTTCAACGTCGTCGGCTACGGCTGCACGACGTGCATCGGCAACTCCGGGCCGCTGCCGGAGGAGGTCTCCGAGGCCGTCGAAGAGAACGAGTTGGTGGTCGCCGCCGTCCTCTCCGGCAACCGGAACTTCGAGGGCCGCATCAACCCGGATGTAAAGGCGAACTATCTGGCCTCGCCGCCGCTGGTGGTGGCCTACGCTCTGGCCGGTAAGGTGGATATCGACCTGGTCAACGACCCTTTGGGTGAAGACTCGGATGGCAATCCCGTCTACCTCAAGGATATTTGGCCTTCGCAGGAGGAGATCAGCCAAACGGTCGAGGACTCCCTCGATCCCTCCATGTTCAACGAGCAGTACGGCAACGTCTACACCGGCAACGAGCAGTGGAACGAGGTAGATGTCCCCGAAGGCGAACTCTACGACTGGGACTCTGAATCCACCTACGTTAAGGAGCCGAACTTCTTCGACGACCTTTCTCCCGAGCCGGAACCACTGGAGGATATCTCCGGCGCCCGGGTACTGGTAAAGGTCGGCGACTCGGTTACGACGGATCACATCTCGCCGGCCGGCGCTATCCCGCGTAACAGTCCCGCCGGAGAGTACCTGCAGGAGCAGGGCGTTGAGCAGCGGGAGTTCAACTCTTTCGGCTCCCGGCGCGGCAACCACGAGGTGATGGTGCGCGGCACTTTCGGAAATATCCGGCTCCGCAACGAGCTCGTAGACAAGGAGGGTGGCTACACCGTCTATCTCCCCGAGGACGAAGAGACGACCGTCTACGACGCCGCGATGAAGTACCAGGAGGAAGGCATCCCGCTCATCGTTCTCGCCGGAGAGCAGTACGGTAGCGGCTCTTCGCGCGACTGGGCCGCCAAAGGCACCTTGCTTCTGGGCATAAAAGTCGTTATAGCCCAGAGCTACGAGCGGATACATCGCTCCAACCTCATCGGGATGGGCGTCCTTCCGCTCCAATTCGCTGAGGGTGAGGGCGCTGAGAGCCTGGGCCTCGACGGCACCGAGACCTACGACATCGAAGGTATATCCGGCCTTGAGCCGGGCTCTGAGGTCAAAGTCAAAGCTACTACGGAAGACGGTGACGAAAAAGAGTTCACCACCGTCGCCCGCGTGGACTCGCCGGTAGAGGTCGAATACCTCAAGAACGGCGGCATCCTGCACACCGTTTTGCGCGAACTTCTGAACGAAGACAACTAGAGCAACAGAGAAGGAGGGGAGCCCGTGCCGCAAAAGGTTCTCGTTACCCGAGAGATCCCGGACGCCGGGCTCCACCTCCTAGAAGACTTCGACGTAACCATTCCTTCCGAAGAACCTCCCGAAAAAAACGAACTGCTCGAAGCCGTTCCGGGGATTGCGGGAATACTCTGCACCGTCTCCGAAAATATAGACGCCGAAGTTATGGACGCTGCGGGAGAAGACCTCAAGATCATCGCCAACATGGCCGTCGGCTACGACAACATAGAGGTGGAAGCCGCAACCGAACGCAGCATAACCGTCACCAACACCCCCGGCATCCTCGAAGAGACCACCGCCGACACAGCTTTCATGTTGCTGCTCGCCGCCGCCCGGCGCCTCGGTGAAGCCGAACGCTTTCTGAGAGCCGGAAAATGGGAAGCCTGGGGTCCCAAGCAGTTCACCGGCCCCGACGTGTGGGGCAAAACGCTAGGCATAATTGGCTTCGGCGGCATTGGGCAAGCCGTCGCCCGCCGCGCAAAAGGTTTCGGCATGGACATCCTCTACACTGCCCGATCCCGAAAAGAAGACGCGGAAGAGGAACTAGGAGCACGAGAAGTAGAACTCGAAGAACTGCTGGAGTCGTGCGACTTCGTCTCCATCCACACCCCGCTCACCGACGACACTCAACATCTGATCGGGAAAAAGGAACTCAGCTCGATGAAGTCTACCGCCGTACTCGTCAACGCCTCACGCGGTCCCGTCGTGGACGAAGCAGCCCTCGCCGAAGCCCTCGAAAACCAGCGTATCTTCGCCGCCGGCCTCGACGTATACGAGGAAGAGCCAAAAGTCCACCCAAAGCTCCTCGAACTCGAAAACGTCGTCCTCGCCCCACACATCGGCAGCGCCTCCATCGAAACCCGCGACAAAATGGCCGAGACGGCGGCTGAGAACTTGCGAGCGGTCTTGAAGGGTGAAGAGCCTCCTAATCCCGTGAACGCCTGATTCTGCTCTTAAGATAAAAGGTTCTTGACACAGAAAAGCATATGGTTTACATTGCATTTAGGTTTGTAATGCAAACTAGTTGGAGAAAGATACGTGAGTAGCCTGGAGAAAGTTAGGTACATAACCAAGAACTACCGTGCCTTGCAGGGGCTGAGGCAGGTGCCGATTGGTGTATTTCTTCTGACGGTAGCAATGTCCAATTCGGAGGCATGGCCCTGGTACACGATGTGGAAGCCTGTGTCGAAGCTGCTTGTTCTGGCTCTGCTATTTGGCGCGTACTGGCTCATCGGCCTCTACTACAAACGGAACTTCGGTCAGGTTCAGTCTGCTCTCGACAGTGAGCGTGACACAGTCAAAGGGATCTTTTTCGTCTTGGCAATTGTGGTTGCTTTCGTTATTGACCTTGGTTTGGAGCCTCCAGTGAGCGTTTTTGGCTTGACCGTAGCGATCTGGATACTCAGTGGTTCGTGGGAGGCCGGAGGGTTAGGAGTTCACTACGCGTTTGCTGCGAGGTTACTTGTGGGGGCAAGCTTGATGCCACTAACGGGCGTGTTAAACGCCGAACGATTTTCGAGGTTGGACTACCTTTATCTTTGGGAATAGCGACCCTTATTATTGGGACCATAGATCACTTCATACAGAGACACTTTCTGCCGCCCGTGCCGAAAGAAGAATCCAGTGCAGTCCGCTAGAGAGGAAATCCGGGACCTGGAGAGAGTCCGTTATGTCACCGAGAACTACGAGGATCTTCAAGGGCTGAAGCGGGTGCCAATAGGTTTGATGATACTGGTTGCGTACGGGTTTGTTGTTTCTACAGGCTTCGAGATCACTACAAAGCTCGGGGCGGACATAGTGGTGACCCTTGCGGTGTTGGTAGGGGTGATGCTGATAATAGGCCATTTCGGAATCAGGAGGTATTACGAGAAAAGGTATGGTCGAGTGAGGATAGCACCTCGTGTATTCAGGCGGCGCAGGGCTTACGGTGGACTTGTGACGTTTATCATATTAATTGTAACCGGGTATTTGGCTCTTTGGGTATACGAGATGCAGAATTTTGAGCCTTACCCGTTCTTTTTTATCGGGTTGGGAGCAATGGAGGTCTTTGACCGTTGGCCGGAGCTACGGTTCAGGCCGCACCAGTTCGTCCTGGGTTCTCTGATGGTGTTGTTCGGCTTGATCTTGCTGGTTTTGATGCTTCAGAGAAAACAGTATTCGGAGATTTTATTCTTGCATTTACTTACTAGCCTCTTTGTTTTGCAGCTAGTAGTTGGTGGCATCCTAGACCATGCACTGCTCGTTCGCACCATGAAACGACTTCCGGAAGATAGCAATGCAGTCCGCTAGAGAAGAGATCCGTGATCTGGAGCGCGTACGGTACGTCACAGAGAACTACGAGCAGTTGCAGGGTCTGAGGAACGTTCCTATAGGGTTGATGGTGCTTCTCTCAGGAGTTCTCCTTACCTCCAGCATACCCTCTTTCGGTCCCGTGATAGGTGAAGCGTTTTTCTACTTGTTGTTTATAGTTCTGATCGCGACGGTACTGCTCTACTTCGTTATCGGAAATTACTATGAGCACCGTTTTGGGTGGGTTCAGACGTTCTCACTAAATAGGAAGCAGGCCATAGCTGTGGCTATTTTGATGGTCGTGCTAGTTGTGGTTGGAAGTATAAATCTGGCGTTCCAGCCGCCGATACACATGATCTGGCTGGTGTGGGGATTGTCGGTAATGGCTGTTCACTGGCGGGAACGGCGTTTCCGAATGCACTACGTCGTTATTGGAGCGTTGGTTGTCGGCGTTAGTTTTCTTCCGCTGTTGGGCATTACGAGCGTTAGCCTACCGTACGAGGCCGGCGGGCTGCTGGTATTCCTTGGAATCTTCTATGTGATGGGTGGCACTTTCGACCACTTGTTGCTCGTGCGCACCATGAAGCATCTGCCCGAGGAGAACGATGGCTGAGCCGTTCGAGGAGCTTGCCGGGCTAGACCGTCTGATCCACGAGCCAGCACGTCTCGCCATCATGACTGCGCTCTCCGCCTCGGAAGGCGCGGACTTCCTATTCTTACAGCGCATCACCGGGCTCACAAAGGGCAACCTTTCCAGTCACCTGGGCAAACTGGAGAAGGCCGGACTAGTGAAGATCAAAAAGCGTTTTGTTGGCAAAACGCCTAATACGTTTGTAAGCCTGACCAAAAAAGGCCGCATCGCAATCGACGAGCACTGGGAGCAACTTGAGCGACTCCGGAGCGGGGTGAAGGGCTGGAAGTCTCTATAGAATAGGGACCTCTACTACCTTATCAGATTGCCAATAGAAGGGAGCACAGATTTGACCTCTCAAGAACACATCGCGCTAGTTACCGGAGCCGCCCGTGGCATCGGGCGGCAGGTCGCGCTTACTTTGGCTAAACGCGGCTACGCGGTGGCCGCCAACGATCTCGCTGATCCCGATGAAACGCTCGAAGAGCTGCGGGGAACCGGAACCGAAGCGCTATCCGTGCCCGGAGACGTGTCGGACGAGGCAGCGGTTCGCGAGATGGTCGCGAAGGTGGTCGACGAGTTCGGGCGGATAGACGTGCTGGTGAACAACGCGGGTTTGATGGCGATCACCCCCGCTGAGGAGACGACCCTCGACGATTGGCGCCGGATGCTGGAGGTGAACCTGACGGGGCCGTTTCTTATGAGCCGGGAGTTTGGGAAGGTGATGCTGGAGCAGGGTTCCGGAAGCATCGTGAACGTCAGTTCGGTTGCCGGGCTGCTGGGTGTTGCGGATCGGGCGGCTTACAACGCGAGTAAACACGGCCTGATCGGCCTGACGCGCACCCTGGCCGCCGAGTGGGGCGGACGTGGTGTTCGCGTGAATGCCGTCTGTCCCGGTTGGGTAAAGACCGAGCGGGACGAGGGGGATCAGAGCGGCAACTACACCGACGCGGACATCGAAGGCCGGGTCCCGATGGGCAGGTTCGCCGCGCCGGAGGACATTGCGACAGCGGTCGCGTTTCTGGCCGACTCCAGTCAGAGCGGTTACGTCAATGGGCACACGCTGTCGGTGGATGGCGGGTGGTTTGGCGACGGAAGTTGGGAGAGCCTGCGGCGGCGCAAACAGGGCGGCTGACATCCTATAGTGGGGAGGTTAGCAACCGGACCTTGAAACGGCTCTTAGGCGGTTTACGATCAGGGGACAGTGTTCTTTATCAGGAGAGCGTCATGTTCCCAACCAGGATTCTTCTAGCCACCGATGGCTCTTCCGGCAACCCGGCCGCTACGGAAGCGGCGGCCGAGCTCGCGGTTGGTACCGGATCCGAGCTACACGTTATGCGTAGCGTGTCGCTGGAGATAGAGCCTCCCTATCCGGCGTTGGTCACGAAAGCTCGTATCGAGGAGATCCTGGAACATCGGAAGCTACGCACGCTGGCCGCCCTGGATGAGCAGGTGGGCTTTGTAGAAAAGCTCCGTGGGAGTGTCTCAGAATCCTACTACAGAGAAGGAAGGCTAGACAGGGAGGCTGTGCGGCTTGGAGAAGAGTTGGAAGTCGGCCTGATCGTGGTGGGCGGTCGGGAGCTTGGGGGGATATGGAAAGCTCTCGCGCGTCTTCTGCCTTTTTTCGGAGATTCTGCCGAAAGAACACTATATCGTGCCTGCTGCCCGGTGCTCGTTATCCGCACCTAGCCTTTCTACGGCTCGACACGCACGAACAGCGAATCCGCAAGGGGCTGACCGAAAGAGAACCTCTTTCCATTCTCATCCTCGACGGTGACGACCGCGTCCAGTTTCCTTGCCTCTTTTATCGTCAGCATCTTGCCGGGCACGAGCCCGCGCTCGCCGAAGTAGTCGAGCACTGAGGCTTGCCCATCGCTGACCTTGAATACCTTGACTCTTTGTCCGGCCTCCGCTTCGCTCACCGGGAAAGAGTCGTCGGGCTCCAGGGCGCCTGCCGCGGTTGGGATAGGGTCTCCGTGGGGGTCACGCCCGGGATGACCGAGAAAGTCCGCCAACCGCTCCGTGAACCCATCCGACACGGCGTGCTCCAGCCTCTCGGCTTCCTCATGAACCTCTTCCCAAGAGTAAGAAAGATGCTCCAGCAGGAAGGCTTCGATCAGGCGGTGCCTCCGCACCAACCTCAGCGCCTCCCGCCGGCCAAGATCCGTAAGTACGGCCCCACGATACCGCTCGTACCCGACGAGCTCCATCTCCTGCAGCCGCACAAACATGTTGGATACCGAAGCCGCTGACACGGAGAGCCGCGCGGCAACCTCGTTAGTCGTCGCCGCCTCCCCCGAAGCACCGGCAACCTCCCATACAGCCTTCAGATAATCACCCACCGAAGAGGAGGGCGCGTCCGTTGCAAGAGAACCTGTCATCCCCGTAACAATACCAGACGTTTCAGGTGGCTTGGTAGGTTTTGGACTTGATTTTCAGTCTGCACATGTAGTAAGTTTAGATAAGGCTAAATAATTTGCCGCAAAAATCTTATAAGTTCTATGTTGAAGGAGTTGTTGTAGCGTGCCGGATAGAGTGGGGCGATGATCGAGGTATTTGCCGGGTTTCCGCCGGTTGTACAGGCTTTAATCGCCACTATGTTCACCTGGGGGATGACGGCGCTCGGGGCGGCTTTGGTGTTCGCGACGAAGAAGGTTCCTCGTAAGTTGCTGGACGCCATGTTGGGGTTTGCCGCAGGGGTAATGATCGCGGCCAGCTACTGGTCGCTTCTGGCACCAGCTATCGAACTCTCCGAGGCCGGGTCTTTGCCGTCTTGGCTGCCGCCGACTATAGGGTTCTTGGTCGGAGGAGTATTTCTGAGGTTACTGGACAGAGTTCTGCCGCACCTGCATCCGGGTTTGCCCATGTCCGATGCAGAAGGAGTAGAGACTAGTTGGCGGCGGAGTGTACTTTTGATCTCCGCCATCACTCTCCACAACATCCCGGAAGGTCTGGCTATCGGGGTTGCGTTTGGTGCGGTTGGGATAGGTTTGGGTGCCGGCGTTCCGGCGGCCACCCTGGGTGGAGCCATCGCGCTCGCCATCGGCATCGGACTGCAGAACTTTCCCGAAGGGACCGCGGTTTCCTTTCCGCTCCGTCGGGAGGGTATGAGTCGCGGCAAGAGTTTCTTCTACGGACAGCTCTCGGCAGTCGTCGAGCCCGTTGCGGCGGTCGTGGGCGCCGCTGCGGTCATCGTCGCCCAGCCGATACTTCCTTACGCCCTGGCGTTCGCGGCGGGGGCCATGATCTTCGTGGTCGCCGAGGAGCTTATACCCGAAGCCAAACGCGGCAGCCCGGACATAGCCGCCCTCTCTCTAATGGTGGGTTTTGCCGTAATGATGACGCTCGATGTAGGGCTTGGATAACGTTCGGAGGAATCAGCTACCTCCGCTTTCCTGGCGCTAAACAGATCCGAGGTCGAGAAATCTGTCACCCGACGTCCGGCGAAACAAGATCATACTTGCTATATCATCCGGTAGAGGACCAAAGGAGAGGGTGAGATGACCTTTACGGCGATACGGGGACGGCTGGTGACGGACTACGAAGTCTGGTCCGGTGCGGCGGTGATCGTCGAAAACGGCACGGTCGAAGAGCTGAATCGGGAAGGGGCCTATCCGGAAGATGCGGAACTCCACGACTATGGAGATTCTTTTCTAGTTCCTGGGTTTGTGGATCTGCAGGTAAACGGCTGTTTCGGCATAGACGTTGCCACGGAGCCCGGGCGGCTGCCGGAGCTTTCGGAGAAGCTGCTCTCTACCGGCGTCACCTCATACCTGCCGACCCTGATCTCCTCTCCAGAAGACCTCTACGAGGAAGTAATGCCCCTTCTCGCAGAATTCGCGGACAACTCGTCCGGTGCAGAGATGCTCGGTGTTCATCTCGAAGGACCGTTTATAAGTCCTGAAAAGCGGGGCGCTCATCCGCAAGCCTTTGTCGTACCGCCCGACCCTCGTCTGCTGGAGGAGTGGATGGATCTTTGCCCGGTGCGTATGGTCACCCTTGCGCCGGAACTAGAAGGGGCAGAGAACCTCATAAGGTTCGCGAACGGACGCGGCGTGGTCGTCTCCGCCGGACACTCGGAAGCGTCTTTTGAGGCTGCTTACGCGGCGTTTGACCACAAGGTCGCCGGCCTCACGCATCTGTTCAACGCCATGAGCCCCATTCACCACCGCGAGCCCGGGATTGCTGGGGCAGCCTTCGCACATCCACGAGTCGTTTGCGGGCTCATTGTAGACGGACTACACGTCCATCCGGAGGTCGCAGGCCTCGCCTTCCGGATGCTCGGACCGGACCGGCTATACCTGGCTACCGACTCAACCGCCGCGACCGGCATGGAATCCGGAGAGTACGCTCTGGCAACCCGCAAAATTTATCAGGATGCCAACATGGCGCGCCTCGGTAGCGGAGCGCTCGCCGGAAGCCTCACCACGATGAACGAGGCTTTCCAAAATATACTGGCCTTTACCGGATGCACCCTCCCCGAGGCGGCCCGGATGGCCTCGGCAACGCCGGCGCGACTTATCGGCGAGGGGCGCCGTAAAGGACGCTTGGTCCCCGGCTACGACGCCGACATAACCGTCCTCGCCCCAGACCTCTCAGTGGAAGCAGTCTGGAGAAACGGCCGGCAAGTCTACTAAAATCCACGCTGCAAGAGTTCCCGGCAAGAACGGAAGTGAGATGCTCGAACGCGAGATAAACGAGGTAACGGTCCAACTCGTACAAGGGGATATAGCTTCCCAAACAGACGTTTCGGCGATCGTAAACGCCGCCAACGCCCAGCTCCAAACCGGTGGTGGCGTAGCCGGGGCCATCCACCGGGCGGCCGGACCAGGCTTCGCCGAGGAAGCCCGACCCCTCGCACCCATAAAACCCGGCGAGTCCGTAATAACCGGCGGCCAAGATCTGCCCAACGAGTACGTTATCCACACTCTGGGCCCGATCTACGGTTCCGACCGTCCGGAGTCGGAACTGCTGGCGAACTGCTACCGTAATTCCCTACAAATCGCCGAGGAGAACCGGATAAGTTCTATCGCTTTACCGGCCATCTCGACCGGAGCTTTCGGCTATCCTTTGGAAGAGGCGACCGATGTGGCGCTGCAAACCATCCTAGAAACGACGCGCAGCCTTGAGCACGTAAAACTCATCCGCTTCGTACTGTTCAGTGAAAGAGAGTTGGTGGCCCACCAGAACAAGCTCTCGCAGCTTCTCGGCGAGTAACCTGCACTGACGGATATGCTCTCTAGCCAAGCCACTATAGTCCTGGGTTCTTCCAAGGCGCCGCAAGAGCGTGTTAAAATCCGGGCATGAATAATTCACCGAACAAAGTACAGTTGACCGACGAAGAGTGGCGGGCTTCCCTCACCCCCGAGCAGTATCGTGTAACCCGCAAAAAAGGTACCGAAAGGGCTTTCAGCGGCGAATACCACGACCTCAAGGAAGAGGGCGTATATCGTTGCGTAGCTTGCGGCACCCCGCTCTTCTCCTCCGAGACGAAGTTCGATTCGGGTACGGGCTGGCCGAGTTTCTACGCTCCCGTAGCTGACGAGAACGTCGAGACTGAAGAGGACCGGAGCTTGTTTATGCGGCGCACAGAGGTTCACTGCGCCGCGTGCGGGGCGCATCAGGGCCACATCTTCCCCGACGGACCGGCCCCGACCGGCCAGCGCTACTGCATCAACTCCGCCGCGCTCCGCTTCGACCCGGAAGTAAAGTCAGAGTAGAAGACTAATACTGTCAAAACTAGCAGCGTAGGGCCCTTTAGCGAGCAAACTTCTTGCACCTGGAAGGCTCCCTAAACCGCCACAAGACGCGGCGGCTCACTCGTGGCTAAATCTTCACGTTCCTCTATCGGAAGAGGGCATGCTCGTTTGGGCTGAGCGTGAAGGTAGGAACATAGTGTATCTTACGAGAGTTTGCGCACGTTGCAGGTTTGGTTCGAACAGTTAGAGAGGGCAGGAATTTGGGCGAGGAGCGTACGCGGAGAGACTTTCTCAAGCTCGCTGGCCTGAGCACGGTGGGCATTTCGTTTGCCGCTGCGATCGGTTGTGAGGTAAAAGGTAGTGTTCCGGAGACCACGGCCCAGAAGGCTGTCGCGACCGTACGGGCGGCGCCAACCGTATCGTCCGGTTCGACATCCGGGTCGACAACCACCTCCGCGCAGGAGGGGTCCCGGTATGTGCAGTCTTTCCGCTCTCGTCCGGACCTCAGACCTCCCACCATCGAGGTAAGCATGCCTCCCCGCGCTACCGCCCCGGGCCACATATTTATAGCTCCCAAGGAGGCCGAGGGCCAGTACGGGCCGATGATCGTGGACGAGCAAGGCCGGATGTCTTGGTTCAAGCCTGTAGACAACAAAGGTGACTATGCGATGGACTGCAAAATCCAGACCTACAAGGGCGAGCCGGTGCTGACCTTCTGGGAGGGAAGAGTCACCCAGGGTTATGGCCTTGGCCAGTACAGAATATTCGACAGCTCCTACAAAGAGATAGCAAGAGTGCGGGCGGTAGGTTACCAGGGTGACCACCACGATTTCACCCTAACCGAGCAGGGTACGGCCCTTTTCACCATCTACAACCCCGTGCCCGCAGATCTCTCTGGAATAGGGCGGCAGATGGACGATGCCGTAATGGAAGGCGTCATTCAGGAGATAAATGTGGAGACCGGCGAGGTTCTGTTCGAGTGGCACAGCATAGAGCACGTAGGGGTCGAGGAGTCATACGCCGACACCCTGTGGCACCCTGTGGCACCCTACGACTACTTCCACATCAACTCCATAAACGTGGAAGACGATGGCAACCTTCTCGTCTCCGCCCGCAAGACTTACGCCGTCTACAAGATAGACCGTGGCACGGGTGAGGTCATCTGGCGGCTCGGAGGAAAGTACAGCGACTTCGAGATGGGGCCCGGCAGCCGGATGGCCGAACAGCACGACGCCCGCCGCCACCCCGACGGTACCATTACCATCTTCGACAACGGCGCCCCCAAGCCAGACGCCGAGTCTTTCGGCCTCACCCTTGCAGTAGACGAGGAAAACATGACCGCCGAACTGGTACGCGAATACTCACACCCGGACGGGATCTTTGCCGAGAACCAGGCCAATATGCAGGTGTTGCCAAACGGCAACGTGTTTATCGGTTGGGGCAGCGAACCCTTCTTCTCCGAGTTCAGCCGTGATGGAGACTTGCTCTACAGTGCCAACCTTCCGCCTCAAGCCGAGTCCTACCGCGCCTTTCGCTTCCCGTGGGAAGGAAGGCCCACCCGAAAGCCCGCCGTGGCGGTCGAGTCAGGTCCGAACAACGAAACTACGCTCTACGTGAGCTGGAACGGCGCTACGGAGGTCGACAACTGGCAAATACTGGCCGGCCCGAAACCCGACCGGCTAAAGCCTGGAGGATATGTCCCGCGAGATGGGTTCGAGACCTCTATCCTGGTAAACACCACCGAGCCGTACATCCTGGTCCAGGGCAGAGACTCCTCGAATAAAGTGCTCGGCGCCTCGAAGGCGATAGAACTATAAACTTCGCGGCCAACCAGTGGAGTCCTACAAACCTGCTGTTCTAAAAGGGGACCGTCGACTGTAGTTTCTCATCCATCAGACACCGGTAGTCGCCTTTATCCTTTCAGACAGTGCTGGAAGTCAACCGGGAGGACGTAGCAGAATGCCGACGAGCCGAATACAAGACGAGCGTGTAAAGCATCTAAACGAAAGAAAAGTGCGGGATGGTGACTACATCCTCTACTGGATGCAGTCCTCACAGCGGACGGAACAGAACCACGCTTTGGAATATGCGGTCCGGAAGGCAAACGAGTTGGAAGATCGGCTGCTGGTCGTGTTCGGTCTGACCGACGGCTATCCAGACGCAAACCTGCGCCACTACGCGTTTATGTTGGAGGGTTTGCAGGAAGTCGCGGCTTCCTTGAGAAAGCGTGGGATCAAGTTCGTCTTACGCCACGGCTCGCCAGACGAGGTCGCGTTGGAAGCCGGGAAGGACGCTTCCCTGATCGTCACCGACCGTGGCTACATGCGGCCCCAACGCGAGTGGCGTGCGAGTGTGGCCGAGAAAGCCGGGTGCCTCGTGACCCAGGTAGAGTCCGACGTAGTCGTGCCCATCGAGCTGGCTTCGGGTAAGCAGGAGCACGCTGCCCGTACCCTGCGGCCAAAGATCCACGAGTACCTCAACGACTTCCTCGTAGAGTTGGAAACTACCGCTGTGGGAAAGCAGTCTACGAACATGAGCCTGGACAGCCTGGACCTTTCTAACGTCGAGTCCCTGTTAGAAACCCTGGATATAGACCGGAGCGTCGAGCCCGTAAGTCATCTGTACCGGGGCGGGACTTCCCAAGCAAAGAAAATCCTTGACGATTTTGTAAAGAACAGGTTCGCTTCTTACGACGATAACCGCAACCAGCCACAGACGGACGACGTTTCGCACATGAGCAAGTATCTGCACTTCGGCCAGGTGTCGCCTATCTATATAGCCTCGAAGATCCGGGACGCAAACACCACTCAGGAGAACATAGACTCTTATCTCGAAGAGCTTATCGTACGTCGGGAACTGCCGATCAACTTCGTCTACTACACTGAGGACTACGACTCTTTCTCGTGCCTGCCGAACTGGGCTAAGGAGACCCTCGAAGAACATAAGGACGACGAGCGGGAGTACGTCTACACCCGCCAGCAGCTAGAAGACGCCGAAACTCACGATGAATACTGGAACGCGGCGATGCGCGAGATGCGCTATACGGGTTACATGCACAACTACATGCGGATGTACTGGGGAAAGAAGATCCTGGAGTGGACCAACACCCCAGAGTATGCCTACGAGACCACGCTATATCTCAATAACAAATACTTCCTCGACGGGCGGGATCCCAACTCGTTCGCGAACGTTGCCTGGATCTTCGGCGTTCATGACCGGGGCTGGACGGAGCGCAAGATTCTCGGAAAAGTCCGCTATATGTCCGCCGGTGGCCTGGAGCGCAAAGCGAAACCGAAAGAATACGTCGCAAAGGTTGATGAGTTAGTCGGAAAGTAGTTTTTTCTGATCTGAAACACCGCATCCGTATGCGGAGGCGAGTTAGGCTACCCGGCCCGACTGTCGGCCCTATCTTGGAGGGCCTGATGGTCTAGAACGAAGATTTGCCGGTTTCGGACTTCGATCAACTCCTCCCGTTGGAGTTCTGTCATAGCTTTCGAGACCGCTTCGCGGGTCGAGGCGATCATGTTAGCCAACTCCATGTGGGTAAGACGCACGTCGATGAAAGTCTCCCGGCCATTTTCCTCTCCAAACCGGTCGGCCAGATTAGATAGTAGGGCCGCCAGTCGGCTGGAGACCTCCCGATGCAGAAGGGTTACGATGAGTGTGTCAGACTGCCTCACGCGCTCCGACATGGCAGAGAATAGTGAGAGCGCCAGATCCGGCCGGCGTTTTACGAGCCACGCAACGGCTGGTTTTCGTACGGCGGCGATCCGGGCTTCGGTGGAGGCCTCGGCGAAATCGTCCTGTGAGCCGTTCTCCGTGAGATCCAACTTGCCGAAGATGCCGCCGTCCTTTAGCAGCGCCACCGTGGCTTCTTTGTAGTCGCCGTAAGTCTTATATACCCGCACCGTCCCCGAACGCAGGAAATAAAGCTGTTCGTCAGGGTCTCCGGGGGTGAAGATCATCTCTCCCCGACCGAATTTGCGCTCGACGATCCGCAACCCGGACTTCTCGAACTCTTGGAGAATAGAAGCTTCCGGGGGAGCGATAGGAGCGGCGGGCTCGCCATTGCTCGGGTAAAAGGGATCTCGGGTCAGGACCCTCCGGTCCATCGTCGCCAGTACCCCCCCGACCGCCAGCGCGTACAAAGCGGCGGCTGTCTTGGGTCTCCGAAAGATGTTTGCGGCTACCTCTACCAAACGTCCCAAGAAGACATCCACGCCTCCCTCCCTTCTGAGCTTCCCTGAGTTATATACCCTGCAAGGTCCGACAACCACATTCTCCCGGTCTGCGGGCGTTGTATCCAGCCACCAACCTCTCCGGTACAGACGCTCGATATTTCCTCTAAAGCGAGTGAGTAGCGACCAGCAGGTTACTGTGCTGTTTGCCGGCCTTCAGCCCCTGGACTCGATGGGCGAGAGGCAAATTCGCTTGTGTAACTCCTCCATGCTTTGGTGTATATTCTGCAAAGCTGTTTTGCAGTGACGCGCCTGGATGGTTCACTATACCCTGGCCCGAAGTTCTGGAGGATTGACTTGCCGGAAGAAGCCCTGGTGTGGCGGGCGGAGGTCGCGTTAGTAGATGGTTTGGAGCTTACAGCCTGCCTTTATGAAGCGCGTGGATGGACCCAAATCATTTGGTGAACATCCTCAACGGTCGCCCCGTTATACTATTCGCCACTGTCGCCGTTGGGGGGGGACACGTGGCTACGGCCCACGCCATGGCTGAAGCTATAGAACGTCAGTATCCGGGAAGGTTCGAACTCCGTGTCTCGGACTACATGAAAGAAGTCGGAGCCACCTTCTTTGATCGTCGGCAAAAAAGTTTCTGGCGCCGGGCGTTGCGCTCTCCGCTGCTGGCCCGTTCCGGACAGCGGTTTATCGACTCATTCCCAAAAGCAACGGTCTCTGGCCAGCGAATCCTTATACGGAGCTTTGTCCGGGCTGCCGCCAGAGATTTGGCCGAACGTGCTCCGCAATTGATCGTCTCCAACCACGGCCTCATAACTTCCGGGCTGACTGAAGCCAAACGTATCTCGGGACTGAAAGTGCCCGTGCTCACGTTCGCCACCGAACCCCACGACATCAGCGCCTACTGGGCCGAGCCCAACGCGGATCGCATCATCGCCCCGACGGAGGAGGTGCGCCGGGATCTCCTCCGGTTTGGGATTTCTCCGGACAAACTGGATGTCGTCGGATACCCGGTACGGCAGGCCTTCCTGAGCCCTCCAACGAAAGAGGAAGCCCGCCGACATCTTGGTCTCCAGGATCGCTTTACCTGCCTCGTCTCGTTCGGGGGAGAGGGGTTAGGGCGAAACCAGCAGTCCCTCGTAGAAACCCTGCTGAACTCCGACGTTTCTCCCCAGGTCGTCGTCGTAACCGGGCGTAACGAAGCTCTCCGGGAGGAGCTACGGAAACTTTACGCCGGAAACTCGCGGCTGAGGGTGGAAGGTTTCGTAGAGGATATGGCCTCATATCTGGCGGCGGCCGACGTGTTTGTGGGAAAGGCGGGCCCGGCTTCGGTCTACGAAGCCCTGGCCGTTGGGCGTCCCGCACTTCTTACCGGATACACCGGTTTGAACGAACGGGGCGTTCTCCGCTTTGTCGAGCGCGAAAGATTGGGATGCTATGCAAAAACCTCGGCTATGCTACTCAGGACGATACAAGAGTACGCGGAGGAACCGGCTCTCTCCACCGAGGTCGCGCTGAGGTGCCGGGCTTTGGGGATCGAGGATGCGACCGGACGCCTGGCCCGCTACGTGGCCCGTTACGCCGCGCAATGCGGAATGTAACGTGCTCCGCGGCTCTACCGTCCGCGCGATAGTCGCTCTTTCGCTGAGCCTCGCGCTCGGCTTCGCCGGTCTCTACCTGGTAGCCGGGGCGGAGTTGTTCTGGATGGAGACCTACCGCATGAAGGACTTTGGGCCGTGGCTCTTGGTCGTCTGTGGGGCGGCTTTTCTTGCAGAGTGGCTGATGCCCGCCGTGAGGTTGCAACTCTTGGGTAGGAATCAGGGTGTCAGCATCTCGTACCCGTCGGCGTTGCTGGTGCATTTAGCCTCCGTCTTCGGGGCGCTCATTACGCCGGGCAACGCGGGCGGAGGACCGACAGCCGCCGTAGCACTGAACAGGATCGGGCTGCCTTTCGGCCGGAGCGTCGGGATCGTGCTGCAAGTCTTTATTCTGGACCTCTTCTTTTTTGCCTGGGTCGTTCCCCTTAGCCTGGTCTACCTGCTCATATCGGACACCGTCGAGCTACCGAACACCATTGAAGCCGTTGGCCTTGGAATGGCCGCCCTGGCACTTGCCGGGGCAGTAGCGCTCGGACGTTACCCGCGCCCCGTAGTTGCTTTTCTTCTGGCGGTCTCGAAGTGGCGGGCTGTTCACAGGTTCGAGACCCGGATACGCGGCGTCGCCCGCGACTACTACCGGAGCTCCAGGTCTTACGGGAGAACTCCCGCTTCTCTGAGGGTGGTGCTCAACACCGTTACCGCCGTACACTGGCTCGCCGCTTTCGTGTTGCTCTGGGGATTTCTGGAACTTTACGGCGTAGATCTCAGCCTCGCCGTTACGCTGGCCTTGCTGAACATCCTCACGTTGGTCTCGCAGTTTGTACCGACGCCCGGCGGTGCGGGGTTCGTAGAGGCCGCCGTGGGTTTGAGTGTGGGATCTTACGCGGTGAACGGCAGCGTGGCCGGGGCGTTGCTACTGTGGCGGGTTCTGGCCTTCAATATTATTTTCTTGATCGGTCCTTTTGCGGGCTGGCTGCTGTATCTGCGGGTGGGCGGTGAAGCCCGGAAGCCCGGGCAAAGAAAGCGTCTCTGACAGGGGTTGGCAGGACGGACATGATCCTGGCCGGTATGGCGTCTAGGGTGCCGAGTCGCCGCGCCGGAGCCCGCCGCGCGAGGGCCGTTTTTGTAATGAACTCCGCGACCTTCTCCGGTTTCGTGGCGTTCGCCGTGCCCCACAGCGGGCTCTTCAGGAACGATTCCAGATAACCGTCCCAGCCGTCCGTACCGGTGGAGATCTTCTCTTTCAACAACCCTTGGGCCTTTTCGGCAAACGGCGTACTCATCGCGCCGGGTGCCACGACCACGACCTCTACGCCCCAGGGCTTGAGCTCCATCCGCAGCGCGTCGGAGAGCGCTTCCAGGGCGTACTTCGAAGCGGAATACGCTCCCATAAACGGCGTCACGATAAACCCGTTCGTCGAGGTGACATTCAGGATGCGGCCCCAACCGCGCCGCCGCATCCCCGGCGCTACCGCCCGGGCCAGCTTCAAGGGCCCGTAAGCGTTCACGTCGAATTGGACCTGCACTTCCCCGAAGTTCTGGCGTTCCAGGGCGTCCGGTTTTGCCAGCCCCGCAATGTTGACCAACAAATCTACGGGACCACTTTCGGCTTCTATCTTCTCGATAGCTTCCACGATGCTCGCATCGGAAGTCACGTCTAGCGCGAGAGAGTGGACGCCCGGTAGTCCTTCCGGCGGTTCCAGGTCCGACGCCCAAACAGTCACACCCGCCTTATTCAGTTTCATTGCCGTCTCTCGACCGAGGCCTCCCGCTGCACCCGTGACCAACGCTACGGAGGCGCGCTTCAACCGACCCGAACGCCGCAGCCAGGCCTCCGTCTCGCGCATACCTGTTTCCAGATCGAAGTCGGGCTCGAAGCCCAGGATGCGCCGGGCCTTCTCACCACTGAAAACCGCCCGGCTGGTCATGACGCCGACCATCTCCGAGACTACCTTCGGACGCCGTCCCAGGGCACGCTCGGCACGCTCGGCGGCCCGCGCTCCGCCGTGGGCCAGCGAGGCCGGTATTCGACGCAGGCTCTTTCCCGCCATTTTTGCGTAGAAGCCCAAGAATTCGTTCCAGGTTTCAGGCTCGTCGCCGACGTTGAAAATCTCGCCGGCGGCCTCCTGGTTAAAGGCTGCCAGCTCGAAAGCCCGGGCCACGTCTTCGACGTATACTGGGTCTACCAGGTCTTCGCCGTCTCCGACCACGATGGGCAGGCCTTTCGAGATGGAGTCGAAGGGGATTTCCGTCCATGAGGGAGATTCGGGACCGTAGATCATGGTCGGACGCAGGATCGTCAGCCCAACACCTGCGCGTTTGGCCTCTCGCTGTGCCGCCCGCTCGCCCTCGATCTTGGTGTCCCCGTAAAGATCCCCGACGCTCCTGACCGGCGACTCTTCGGTAACGACGCCCTCTTGGACCGGCCCGTACACTGCGATGCTGCTCGCTAGCAAGACCCGATCCGCGCCAGACTTCGCGGCGGCCCGTACCATGTTTTCCGTGCCGCCGACGTTCACCGCATAAGCGAGATCCTCTTCGAACGGCGATCCCATCCAGGCTGCCAGGTGAAAGACGTTACTACAGTCCCGGGTCAGTGCCTCTAGCGCCGTGACCTCTCGCACGTCGCCTGAAATCGGCTCCGCTCCCAGTTCACGCAACTGCTCTGCATCACTGTCTTTTCGGACTAGTGCCTTCACCCGGTGGCCGCTCTCCAACAAGCGTTTTGCGAGCGCTTTACCCAGGGAACCTCCCGCTCCTGTGATGGCTACCGTTGTAGAAGGGGTGTCTGTCATAGTCCGATCCTTTCGAATAAGGTTTTGTGTCTTTTGGCGGATTCAATCCGGGAGGCTAGCAGAGAAGCGTAGATCTCTTCCAGCCTACGGCCGCTCTTCCGGACGTCGTGTGCCAGGGCCGCTCGTTCGGCGTTATCTTGGAGTTTCCGCAGCTCGTTTGGCTCGTTCAAAAGCCTATCTATCTCGCTTGCGGCCTCGTCCATCCGTCCGGTCTCGTAGCACACTCCGCAACGGGCATTCCGGACTATCTCGCAGACCGCGCTGGTGTCAGCCTGTAGCGCAACGACCGCGCATTGATGGGCCATTGCCTCCAGCGTAGCGATGCTTTGTAGCTCGGTCGGGGAAGGCATCAAGAACAGGTCTCCGGCGGTCAGGAGATCATGCTTGTCCCGACCGGAGACGTAGCCCAAAAACCGTACTGCGTTTTTCACTCCCAGTTCTGCGGCTCTTCGCTCCAGCTTGCGGCGTAGTGGACCATCTCCCGCCACTACGAGCCGGGCGTCTTTCCGCAAACGGGCTAGGGCGGCCACAATCTCCAATAAGTCCTGGGGGCGTTTCTCTTCCGAAAGCCGGCTTAGATAGACGAGCAGAAACTGTCTACCAGAGAGCAGACTATCCCTTAGGCGTGAGATCCTCCGCGGCCCGGTCGGGTCCGGTTCGGGCAACCGAATACCGTTTGACACAACGTGCACCGGGTGTGGTGTGTAGCGGCGCGAGATCCGGGCCGCAAACTCCGTCGGAGCCACCAGACAATCCGGTTGGCGGTAGAGACATCCGTACCAACGCTGGAGCCCCGCGGTAACCAGAGGGCGCAATTTATCAAAATGGAGCGTCGCGCTCTCCTCTTGCGTGTGGAAACCCATCACGGTTGGGATGCCCCGACGCCGGGCGAGCCGCAACGTCCGCAGGGCCAGCGGCGTCGGAGTGTTGATCTGTGCTACCTCGGCCCATTCGAGAAGGCCTTGTATATGCTTCCGGACGGGTGAAGCTAGTTGCGTCTGCTTGCCTCCGGGGCGCCAGACCGGTAGACGTTCGAGTTGAACTCCTGGCGGCGGTTTGGTCGGCGACTTCTCTTTTCCGGTAAGGACTCGTACCTCGTGCCCGAGTTCCAGCAGAGCTTCAATGTGGCCCTCCGAAGCAGCGGCTTGGCCGCCGAAACCAGGATAGAGGTCGTCGGCGACGAGCGCTATTCGCACACGAGTTTTCCACGATTCAGATTGAAGAGTCTACGCCTCCTGGTTGCCGGACAGAAGACTACACCAGATGTCCGAGCAAGGTGGAACTCTTTAACGGCGACCACCTTTTGGGTTTGTTAAACTTCGGCCTATGGATGGAGCTTCAAGCTTTGTTTGATAGGGACATTACCGGGGTGTGCCCGGAAAGGGTGAAGGGAAAAGCATGGATTTAGCTGTTCGTCAGATGACGCTGGAACGTTTCGGCTTGACACATCTCGGGGCGGTACACGAAAACCTGCCGTCGCCACGCCTCGTAGAGGCCGCCGTGCGCCGTCGGGAAGGTATGATCTCTAACTCTGGTGCCCTGGTCGCCAAGACCGGCAAACGCACCGGACGCTCTCCCAAAGACCGTTTCATCGTGGAGAACGAGGCCACCCGTGACACTGTAGCCTGGGGAAACGTAAACAAACCGTTCTCCTCAGCGTCCTTCGATAAACTGCTTCAGGAGGCGGGATCATACCTGGAGAACCTCGATGAAATTTACGTGGTAGACGCGTACGCTGGGGCGGACCCCCGCTACCGGCTCAACGTGCAGGTGGTGTGCGAATTTGCCTGGCAAGCGCTCTTCGCCCGCCAACTCTTCCGCCGTCCCGACCGGGAAGAGTTCGAAGACTTCCAGCCGGAGTGGACCGTAATGAGCGTGCCGGGTTTCCTGGCCGAACCCGAAGAGCACGCAACCGCCTCCGAAACTTTTGTCGGCCTGGACTTCGAGCGCAAGCTCGTGCTCATCTGCGGCACGAGGTACGCCGGGGAGATCAAGAAATCCATCTTTACCGTAATGAACTTCGTACTGCCAACCGAACATGACGTGCTGCCGATGCACTGCTCGGCCAACATCGGTAAAGACGACGACGTCGCTTTGTTCTTCGGGCTTTCGGGCACGGGTAAGACCACACTCTCCGCGGATAACGAGCGCGCCCTGATCGGGGACGACGAGCATGGCTGGACGGACACCGGCGTCTTCAATTTCGAGGGCGGCTGCTATGCCAAGACTATAGACCTGAGCCCCGAGGAAGAACCCCAGATCTACAACGCCATCCGCTTTGGCTCCGTGCTCGAAAACGTCGGCATGGACCGCAAAACCCGCGACGAAGACTACACAGACAACGCCCTCACCGAGAACACCCGCGTCGCCTACCCCCTGGAGTACATAGAGAACTCCGTCCCCGACGGCCAGGGCGGCCACCCGAGTGCCGTACTTTTCCTGACCGCCGATGCCTTCGGGGTGCTACC
Source organism: Rubrobacteraceae bacterium (assembly GCA_965214475.1). GTDB lineage: Bacteria > Actinomycetota > Rubrobacteria > Rubrobacterales > Rubrobacteraceae > SIRX01. The sequence continues at coordinate 3,155,454 of OZ243953.1, forward strand.
ACCGATAAGTGCCTTAACTCCCGAACAGGCCGCCTACTACTTCCTCTCCGGCTACACCGCAAAGCTCGCCGGGACCGAAGCCGATATGGAAGCAGATGTAGAAGCCACCTTCTCGGCCTGCTTCGGAGCGCCGTTTCTGCCGCTGCCCGCCACGACCTACGCTACGATGCTCTCCGACCGGCTCCGGGATCACGGCACGCGCTGCTACCTCATCAACACCGGCTGGTCCGGCGGCGCCTACGGCCTCGGGAGCCGCATAGACTTAAAGGCTACCCGCGAGATGGTGCGGGCGGGGATCGAAGGCAAGCTCGATAATGTCGAAACCATCAAAGACCCTTTCTTTGCCCTCAACGTCCCCCAAGAGGTGCCGGGCGTACCGACCGAAATTCTGAACCCCCGTGAGACCTGGGAAGACAAAGAAGCCTACGATGAGAAGGCTCAGAAGCTCGCCGACCTCTTCAAAGAGAACTTCACCAAGTTCGAGTCCGAGGTCTCGGAAGAAGTTAGGAAAGCCGGGCCGCATAGCTAGCTGTGCGGTAGCTTAGGAGCCTACTATCCTGCGTGATGATGGATAACTCTAGGACAGGACATTCCTGGCTGGGTATAACCTCGTTCATCCTGGCTCTGGTTCCAGGTCTAGCCTTTGTGGCCCTCGTGCTGCTATTTGTGATCCAGGAGAGGATCTCTTCTCAGTACCAAGACTATGCAGCGGGATGGGGTGTACTCACCCTTATGCTGGTACTAATGATCGCACTGTCAGAGGTCACTGCGCTGGTGCTTGGGATCGCAGGAGCACTCCAACGACGGCGCAAGAGGTTGTTTGCGTTCTTGGGAATAGCAAGCTGCCTCCTGGTACTGGTGTTCGGCTACATCCAGGACGTAATACTTCCGGCCTGGATTTAGGGTGCGCCAAAAGCTTCTGTTCAGTCTCGGAAGCGGGTCGAGTTGCGTAAAGGTGGGATCGTTAGAGACCCAGGTGCGGGGCGAGTAGCTCTTCCAAGGAAGCGCCAGTCTCCTCGACGACGGAGAGCCCGACCATCAGCAACAGGCGCGCTTTCTGTCCGCTGAGGCTGCCGCCGAAGATAGCGCCGGCCTCGCGCAAGTCATAGCCTCCTCCGTTGCCGTAGATCGGGGCCGCCCGGCCTTCCGGGCAGCGAGATACGACTACAACGGGCACGCCGTCCCTCATTGATGTTTGAACTTCTTCGAGAACTTCGTGATTGGCGTTTCCGATGCCAAACGCTCCCAAGACAATGCCGGCGGCTCCCGACTCTCGGGCGGCTCGAAGGAAAGCTCCGTCCATGCCCGCCACGAGCTTCACGAGGTCTACGCGAGAAAGGACCGAAGGTTCATGCGTCAGGTTAGCCGGTCGGGTGCGCCGATGAAAGACATACACACCTTCGTCGGTGACGACTCCAGCAGGACCGTAGCCGGGGGAGGCGAAGGCCCGTGAGTCGGTGGTGTGGACCTTTGTGGCTTCGCGGGCTCCCTCGATGCTGCCACCCATCACGATGACGGCCCCCAGGTCTCTGGACGCGGGATTCGCTGCGACGCGGACGGCGTCGCGGAGGTTACGGGGGCCATCTGTGTCGGGTTCGGCGGCGTTGCGTTGCGCCCCGGTAAAGACGACGGGTTTGTCCCCGGCGTACAAGAGGTCGGTGACGTAGGCGGTTTCTTCCATTGTGTCGGTGCCGTGGGTGACTACGAAACCCGCTACCTCAGGTTCTGAGTCCAGTTCCCGTACTCGCCGCGCAACCTCCAGCATGTTTTCGGGCGTCATGAGGTAGCCTCCGATCTTGAACAGGTCTTCCACCCGCACTTCAGCTACTTCTTTGAGTCCCGGCACCGCGGAGAGCAGTTCTTCGCCACTCGTCGCGGCCACCACACCGCCAGAGGGATCCGGCCTGGAGGCTATAGTCCCGCCGGTGGTGAGGACCACTACCTTAGGATTGTTTCGGTTATCCATACTTCCCCCTGTCTCTCTCCTGTTCGCCGCGGATTGTACCAACCGGCGTAGACTGAGAACGTCTTGAGCAGTATGCTCTGAGGGCTTTGACGAAATTGCAGGAGAGTTGAGATTCTGAAAGCTCCGCCGCATTCTTTCCTGATCCTGGCGACCCTGCTTTGGGCCGGCAACTTTGTTGTCGGAGGACCGCTTGCGGAGGTGCTGCCGCCGTTCGGATTGAACTTCCTGCGGTGGTGCGTGGCCTGTGTGCTGCTCGTGCCCCTGGCGCTGTGGTACGAAGGAACCACTTTTATTCGGCCCGCGCTCCGAATGTGGCGTTCGTTGCTGGTCATGGCGGTAACCGGGGTTTTTCTCTTTAATTCGCTCGTGTATTTGGCGCTTACGGAGACTACGAGCATCAACGCCTCCCTTATAAACGGTACCACCCCGATACTGACGCTTTTTGTCGCCGCAGCCATCGGTGGAGGTTTGCCGACGGGAGTCCGGCTCTTCGGTTCGGTACTCTGCCTTGCTGGCGTCGCCTGGGTAGTCTCTAGAGGATCTCTCGAAACCCTCGCGAGCCTCTCGCTCAACCGGGGTGACCTTTTGATGCTGGTGGCTGCTGTGTGTTGGGCTTTCTATACCGTGCTCGGGGGGAACGTGACGCGGGAGATCTCACCGCTCGCCGCCACTACCGTGAGCGCGGTCATGGCCCTGCCGTTTCTAGGGGCTTTCGGGGGATACGATCTTCTGACAAGTCCGGTAGGGGATATATCCGTGGCCGTCGTCTCCGGTCTTCTCTACATTGGTGTCGGAGCCTCTATCGTCGCCTTTCTCGCGTGGAATGTGGGGATCAAGCGGATAGGTGCCGCAAGGGGGGCTATTTTCTTGAACCTGATCCCCATGATCACGGCGGCCATAGCCGTGCCCGTTCTGGGCGAAAGCCTGGTGATCGCCCAGCTCGTGGGAGGTCTGCTCGTTTTTACGGGCGTTGCCATCGTCTCCCGTTCCGGAGACGGTAAACCTTCGGTAAACCCGCCACCCGCCGGCACACCGCCTGGGTAAACCGACTGTAGAATGGGTAGAACCAAAGTGTTGTCGAGAAAGTCAGGAGAACCGTGTCGGAAGATAAGAGCGTAAAGAAAGTAAGCTCCGAACACTCACCGAAGGGTGAGATGGGACAAAAATACCTCGCGACCGGAAAGTCGGTCTCGATGCGGCTCTGGGAAAAGGAAGAACCCGGAGAGCCCAAGCCCGAAGAGAGTCGAGAGTACGAGACCGTCGGCTACGTAATCGAAGGCTGGGCCGAGTTGCATCTGGAGGGTCAGAAAGTCCTGTTGGAGCCCGGCGACTCGTGGGTCGTGCCCAAGGGGGCTTCGCACACGTACGAGATCCAGGAGGCTTTTACCGCCGTCGAGGCGACCAGCCCGCCCGCCGAAGTCCACGATCGAGACGAACCGTAAAAGTCCGATCACTGATGGAGGATGCCCGAATTACTATACTGCGCCCGTGAAGATCGACCGAATACTCATATCTCTGGGTGTCCTATTGCTGGTGATCGGGCTTGTTCTGGCCGTCATTACCGTCCTCTTTTGACCGCTCATTCAACCGGGCGACCGACAGAGCTTTTCGGCCGGACCGGTCACCATACGGAACACGATGACAGAGGAGGGACTTTGGTCAACCAGATCGTCCCAGCAGGGAACACATCGGTGCCTCAGGGCGCCCCTGAGGACTTCGTCCCGCATACCCACCGGCGCACGTTTCAAATCCCGTACGAACAGCAGCGGGTGTGGAACTGGCTTAACGACCCGGCGACGTTCACCGAGGGTCAGGTGTGGCCTTTCCGGGTCGAGTTCGTGGACGGCGGGTTCGAACCCGGTGTGCTGAACGTGCACCACGGGCCGCTCCTTAACTTCGCCGGGGCCATAGGAGAAGTCCGGGAGCCGGAACACGGAGCCGCAGGATACCGGGACCTCAAGTACTTCTACGGCAGCTACGCTATAAGCCCGCGCTTGGTGCGCCCGACTAGGCTACAGTTCTGGGTCGAAGGCTCAGGGGAGGGCACGCTGTTGACGTTGCAAGTAGACAGTCTCGTCCGTCATTGGTTTACGAAACCCTGGGACCTCTCGCAAAGGGTGTTCTGGCAGAGGTTTCCTCGCTGGATAGGTTCTGCCTTGGGCGATGTAGACTGAAGTTTGGCAGAAGACATATACCTTAGAAAAAGGAGTAACGAAATGGACATCGTAAGGATCATAGCGGCGGTCATACTGCCGCCACTCGGCGTATTTTTACAGGTCGGCATCGGGAAGCACTTCTGGATCAACATAGTGCTCACTATCCTCGGATTCGTCCCCGGCATCGTGCATGCGATCTGGGTGATCGCCAAGTACTAGTTTTATGGCGAGCGCGGGTGCTGCGAGCGGGTAGAATGTGCAGTGTGAGGAAGTTTATCTAAGGAGGTTGCGGTGACGGAAAAGAAAGGACCGGAGGCGGCGGAACGGCTGGCAGAAGCGTTCGGGGAATCTTACCGGAGGTTCGCGGATAACGCCGTTCAGGCGCAACAGAGGAACATGGGGCTCGCCGAGGGCTGGGCGGGCAACCTCTCCGGGCTGATGGAGAGCCAGGCCGAGACCAACCAGGCGCTTACCCGCGCCATGCAATCTTACGTAAAGGTCGTCGAGGAGGCGTTGGAGAGTCAGGAGCGGACTAACAAGGCGTTGGCCGAGAGCCTGGAATCCTACCAGGAAGTCATAGATCGCACGGTTGCCCTACAAGAGCAGAACGTGGAGACAGTCCGCAACTTCTTCGAGGGCACAATGGGCGAGATGAAAAGTCAAACCGACGACAACCTGCGGATGGCGGAGGAGCTCATGAAAGGCTCTGAGAAACAAGTGGACGCCTTTCAGCAGATGTTCCAAGAGGCGGTCAACTCTTATATGGAGATGATGAACGTGCCCATGGATCTCTATCGGAAAAATATGGAGGCCTTCGGCGGAGGCCGCCAAAACAAGTAACACCGCGTCGAAAAACGGGAGGCGATAGTCGTGCAAGAGCTGCGCGAGAGAGAAGTACGGAACTTCATCGGGGGGCAATGGGAAGACGGCAACGGTCGAGAGACCGAGCCGATCTACGATCCCGCCACCGGAGAGGTCGTAGCCGAAACCCCGCTCTCGACCGCTGAGGATCTCGATAGGGCGGTACAGAAGGCGCGAGAAGCTTTCCCCGGGTGGTCCGCCACGCCCGTGCCGGAGCGGGCGCGGCTCCTATTTCGCTTCAAGATGCTCCTCGAAGAGAACTTCGACGAGCTACGAGACCTGGTTACCCTGGAGAACGGCAAGGACAAAAAAGACGCCGGCGGCGAGGTCCGACGCGGTATAGAGGTCGTCGAGTTCGCCTGTGGAATGCCGTCCTTGATGATGGGCGAGAGCGTCCGCGACGTAGCCCGTGGCGTGGACAATGTCTCTTACCGCTACCCGTTGGGGGTGGTCGCGGCGATCACACCGTTCAACTTTCCCTGTATGGTCCCACTGTGGACTATTCCCGTCGCTATCGCGGCAGGCAATACTTACATCCTCAAGCCTTCGGAGCGCACGCCGCTTTCGGCGCAGCGGCTCGGAGAGCTACTTGCAGAGGCCGGTTTGCCGGAGGGTGTTTTTAACATCGTCAACGGGGCGCGGGAGGCGGTGGACGCCATCTTGGAGCATCCCGGTATAGAGGCCGTCTCGTTCGTTGGCTCCAAGCCGGTAGCCGAGCACGTCTACCAGCACGGCACGGCGCACGGCAAACGGGTGCAGGCCCTCGCGGGGGCGAAGAACTCCATGATCGTGATGCCGGACGCGGTGCTGGACAAGACGGTTGAGAACATGATCTCCTCAGCCTACGGCAACGCCGGGGAGCGATGCCTGGCCGGCAGCGTAACAATTGCGGTCGGTGAGATCGCCGACGAACTCGTAGAGAAACTAAAAGAACAAGCCGCCGCAATGAAGGTCGGTCCGGGCAAAGAGGAAGATAGCGAGCTCACACCCGTTATACGAGACTCGCACCGCGAAAAGGTTCGTGGCTACATAGACCTCGGAGAAGAAGAAGGGGCAGACGTGGTCCTCGACGGGAGAGAGCCGCCGCTCGAAGAAGGGTTCTTTCTCGGGCCCACCTTGCTGGACAACGTCACCGGAGACATGCGGGTGGGACGGGAGGAGATCTTCGGTCCCGTACTTTCCGTTGTTCGGGTAGACAGCCTGGACGAAGCGATAGAGTTCACTAACGGCTCGTCCTTCGGCAACGCTTGCTCTATCTTCACGGAGTCCGGGCTGGCAGTCAGAAAATTCCGCGAGAACGTAGGGGCCGGGATGCTCGGCGTCAACGTTGGGGTGGCCGCACCGATGGCCTTCTTCCCATTCAACGGAATAAAAGACTCTTTCTACGGAGACCTACACGCTACGGGCAAGGACGGCGTCCGATTCTTTACCGAAAATAAAGTCGAGATTACCCGCTGGTTCTCCGAGTCGTAGCAAAAACCTGGACGAACCAGACAAGCTCGGACGCCGATCATAGGTGTACAGGCCTGACGCATCGGGTGTTACATTACCGACGTCTTTTGTTAAGAAAAGTTAAAAAACTGCTTCAACCTGTTTCATTTGGTTACCACATTCGGTTAAGATGATCTCTGACGCTTTCTAAGTTCAACGGAGGGGGGCTCCAATGCGTCGCTCAATGCTGGTTGTATCGGTTATATTCCTCGCGATGTCTATGTCGCTGGCGCTGCTGATCCCCGTCAAGATCTCGGGAGCGCAGCAGTCCGAGACTGAGGGAACGACTTCTCCCGGGACGGTTTCTGAGGAAACCGTTTCCGTAGAGAAAACTTCAGAAGATGCAGTTTCTGAAGAGACGACCTCGGAGAGTACAACCTCGGAGAAAGAGGAGCATCCTGCGGAGCCAAGCTCTGGGAAGGAAGCTGCCCAGCAGCTACGTCAAGGAGAATCAATTTACCGGGTGGAGCCTCCCGACCTGTACCCAGAAGAGGAGTCGATTCCAGAGTCGGGAGAAGACTTTCCTGCTTATAACCAAGTTGTAAATAACACCAATGAATCAAATCTTGTAGCACCCGGATGGAAAGTCGAGGCTTCGAAACCTGATAGCTACGGGAAAAATTATCTGGTTCCCAAGAAGTCTGGAAAGCCGAAGCCGGCCCGTTACACGGTGAAAATACCTGCAGATGACGTCTACTCTGTCTTCGCCTGGTGGCCTCGCAAGGCGGGCAAGGGCGCCACGGCCCAATTTGGGGTTACCACAGAATCTGGGGTCAAGTGGAGTAAGGTGGACCAGAGCGTAGACGGTGGCTACTGGATGCCGATCGGCGAGTATGAAATGCGCAAAGGCAAACGTTCTATCCGAATAGCGTCGAGCGGCGGCCCAGCTGTAGCCGACACGGTGGCGGTAGTCCGTGGGATTTTCGATTATCCTCCCGACCCACAGCAAATGGGACAAAAGACGGGCGGCACCGGAAAAGCAGGAAACAAAACTGCCTCTTCGAATGAGGCTACGTTCTCTGGGCAGTCCGCAAAAGGCAGAAGGATTTCACGCCAGAAGATAATCCAGCGTGCCAGGAGGCACCTAGGGACACCTTACAAACTCGGTGGTCTCGCGGTATGTAAACCTTACATAACGGAAGATTGCTCGTGCTTTACCAGGTTAGTGTTCAAGAAGTGGCGGACGCTGAACGACAACCCGGCCTCACAGCTAAAAGCGCGAAAGATGAAGAAAGTAAGGAAAAAGAACCTACTGCATGGTGACTTAGTATTCCACGACACAAGCGGGGACGGGAAAATGGGCGCCTACGATCATGTATCTATCTACGCTGGCAACGGTTACATTATCCACGCTAATAGTTACTACATGTATAAAAAGGTCCATCGGCAGAAAATGAAGTATCTCAAGAACTTTAAAGGCGCTAGGCGGGTGCGGCACTAGGCCACAAGGTATAGAGAACCTGTCGCAGAGCTACAACCTGGGGGATCGTAGGTCCTACGACCCCCCAGGTTTGATCAGGCCCATACGGATCGCTGTGGGGACGCACTCAGACGCGTTGGACGTGCCTAGCTTGTTCCTAACGTTCTGCAAACTTCACTTGATGGTGGGTTCCGAGAGATTCAAGGCATCCGCTGCCTGACGGTTAGTTTCGTCGTTGGCGGTGCGCTGGAGGATTCCGGTTTCCCGCTCGGTGAGCGCTACGTCAGCTTTAGACCGCTGCAAGAACGGACGATAGGCGAGTTCATGCGGGAGATAGGTCGCGCCAGAGGCGATTTGCCTTACGGCGTTAAACAGCTCCTCTTTAGATGGTCCCTTGAGGACATAGCCTCTAGCTCACTCTTCTACGGCGGCGATGAGAAACGCCTCGGAGTAGTGGGTAGTTAAGTTCAGAACCCGGATACGGTAAGCTTCCTAATCACTATTTGCGAGCCCGCAGCGTATGCGGGCTACGGCTTCTATTCCATCCAAGTCTGGTATGTCGAGGTCGATAATGAATGGCAACGTCCGGCAGGAGATACAGCGCCAGGCGGACGGCTGTGGCGCCGCCGGCGGCTTCGTCGACGATCTTGAAGTCCGGCTTCTAACTTAGAGTCCCGGTTTATATAGATAGTAAGGCCTGGCCTCCAGGTTCAGGCCGGCGTTCTTCATGACCTGTACGACCTCGGACTCGGGCGGTGACAGGCGCGCCCGGAGCAGGTCTGAGAAGCTTTCGGACCGGACGTATCGAACGACGGTAGCCTCGTCTAGGTCCGTGAGGTTACGGGTGACCTCGGTGGCTCTCTCCAAATCTCCGAGTTCGTCTACCAGACCGAGTTCTTCCGCCTGGGCACCGGAGTAGATGCGGCCGTCGGCTATCTCTCGAACCTTCTCTTTCGGGAGGTCGCGGCCATTTGCTATCACCTGGACAAACTCTCCGTAGCTCTCGTCTATGAGAGACTGGAAGATCTCCCGCTCCGCGGGTTCCAATTCCCGGAAGGGTGAGCCAATGTCTTTGAACTTGCCGCTTTTGACGATAACTTGCTTGACCCCGAGTTTATCCGCGGCCTCACCTACGTTGGTTAGCTGGAATATAACGCCCAGGGAGCCGGTGATGGTGCTGCTGTTGGCGACGATCTCGTCGGCTGCGGTGGCGATGTAGTAGCCGCCGGAGGCCGCCGTGGCGTCCATCGAGACGATCACGGGCTTCTTAGCGGACTTCTTGAAGTCCAGAATGTCTTTGTGCATCTGGGCGCTCTCCGTGACCCCGCCGCCGGGAGAGTTGATCTCCAGCACGACCGCGGCCACGTTCGAGTCTTCTTCGGCTTGCAGTAAGGCGTCTTGCAGGCCTTGTGGAGTGGTGGTGGCCTCGGTACCGAGGACCGAACCGTCGGCGGAGGAGATCACCCCTTCGACGGGTATCACGGCGATTTTGTCTATCCCGTCGCCCGAGACGTACTCTTCTTCGTAGGTCGTGACGGATGCCGAGGTACCCCCGCCTCCTCCACCTAAACCCACGAGTAGCACGAGAGAGACCGCAGCGATGGTCAAAACCAGAAGGCCTGCGGCAACGATGCCGCCGATGATCCACCCTCGCCTGCGGCGTCGAGGACGACCTTCCTCATTATTATTTGCGTTTGTCTGATCTTCTGCGGAACTCAAAACGGTTTCCTTTCTAAATACTTTCTACTGAGACCCTGCCGCGCCCGCGATTATGGAAACCACCACGCCCAGCACTACTACAACCCCGATTATAAGGCCGAGGCAACCGGCACAAGAGATGGCGCACGAGCCTGTAGACTCGCCGTAGCTGATGTTGCGGGCCTGGGCGGCCCCAATCACCACCAGCACCACGAACCAGGCGAGAAAAACTATGGACAGCAGGCCGCCCAAAAGCCCCAATATGCCTGCCGCTACACTCGTGGGATCTAGGGCTACCTGTAGCGCCTGTAGAGGGGTAGATACCAGTGTAGAGAGCACGTACGACAGGTACGCCACCCCGACGGCGGCAAACATGGCCGAGAGAGGGCCTTCGCCGCCAAAAAAGCGCGTAACGAGCTGCATGACGAGCGAGACCACGATCCAGATCACGAATGGCCAAAGCACCGCGAGAACCAAAGACAAAACCCCGGTTAGTGCGACGAAGTTTTCCTGGAGCTCTGGCGGGAGCTGCCCTTGGGTGGCTTCGAAGAAAGCTTCGAACTGAGTTTGCAAAAGACCGGTAAAGATAAAAATAGCCGAGCTTATTAGACTCAACACCGCGCCTGCAGCGACTACCAGAAAACCGGCGAGTACCCGGCGTCCTCCGGCTACTTCTCTCAAGGTCCGTATCGGCGACCAGACAACCGAGATCACACCCAAACGACACCTTCCGAGCTAGATAGACCAGATAAGACCACTAATGCATCTTACACCGTTGCGCGGTGATGACCCCGTGACCTTGCCTACTTTCGCCGACGACCTTTTTTGAGAATAGAGTCTTTGGCCGTCTGTGCAGAAACTGTTTCATCGCGAGTCTCCAATACGAGCTGCTCACGATGGTGAATGACCCAGAGGTAGAAGTCCAACTCCGTGCGCCCGGGAAAAGCGTCGAGGATGCGTTCCTCGCGGATCATCTCGGCTATCGGGGCGTAAGAATACTCGTACCAGTCTCTCAAGACTTCTTCGTGAGAGACATAGCGTCTCCAGAGCTGCGAGAGCCTGAACCCGTGTGCTTCTATGTAGGTCGCCAGCCGCCGGTAATCCGCCACGTCCGAAAACTCGACTTTTATCTCCGGCAGCACCCGGTCCATCGGCAGGCGTTCCAGCAGTCGCCGGTATTCCAGCCTGTGCAAGAGGTTTTCCGGGGTCAGGTCCGAACCTATTGGGACCCGGACGCGGAGCTCCGTTACTTCGGCTTCAACTTCCTTCCTTCCCTGCTGGCGGGCGACCGAGATGCGGTGGTTACCGTCCCGAACGAAGTAGGCGTCCTCGATTTTGTACAGGCTCACCGGTGGCAGCTCTTCTGCCCGGCGCACCATTTCGTCTATTTTCTTCCAGCGTACGCCGCTGCTGGCTTTCGATGGGAGAAAAGCTCGGTCGAAGTCTCGGTGTCGGCCTACGCTGCCAACGATTTCATCCAACTCCACCGTGCGCTTTCCTACGTAAACCTGTTGCACCGCTCCGAGAGCTTTTTTGACCTCTTCGAAAGAGAGTAGGCGGTTCGAGTCGGGATCGTTGCGGAGATATGAGCCGATCCGGCGTAGAAAAGCCTTTCGGCGCGCTTTTGAGAAGTCGGCGTCGACTTGCTCGCTCATATTCATAAAATCCGGCACGTAGAGAATCTACACCCCGTCTTCTCCAACAACAAGGAGGGAAAGCTACACGTCGAGAATCTTGTGCCCGCAAACGTTCAATACCCGCGTCCGGCCCCGCTGCGCTAATCGGTAATCTTTAGGGCCGTAGAGGTGGACGTGGCCGTGTAACCAGAGGTCTGGATCGTAGCGGTCTATAAGACCAACGAATGCCTCGTAACCGACGTGCGGCCGGTCCTCCCGGTCGCCGAGCCCGAATGGCGGGGAGTGAGAGACGAAGATTTGCGGAACCGGCTTCCCGAATAGCTTGCGGCGCCAGATCCTGGCCGACAAAGACCACCCCCGCCGGCACATCTGCCGCTCGGTGTACTGGTTGGGACCGTAAGAGTACGCCCGCGACCCGGAGAGCCCCGCCACCGTTACACCGCCTATATCCAATACCTCGCCGTCCAGTGGCGTACAGCCCTCTGGCTGCTCCTTGGCTTCCGGCGACGGATCGTGGTTACCGAGTACGTAGTAGACCGGCACCCCGAGAAAAGTGAGAATGTACTCCATATAGGCGAACGGAAGGTCACCGCAAGAGATCACCGCCTCTACCCCTGCTGCATAGTTGTTGAGGCTCTTTCCGTACAGCAGTTGTTCCACGCGGTCGCTGATGCAGAGAATCTTCATTCGCGCCGTCCTGCGGCAAATACACTATCCCATAGCAACTTTCCCATGCGAGGATATTACATCTCCTGAACTTCTAGCATTTCCAGAGGACTACCTTTCTTCGTCCCCGGGTAGTAGGTTTTTGTTGAAGCACTGAGAAAAGGAGGCGAGTAAGTTGGCCGAGCCCGAGACACCGAAGATCACGGTGGACATAGTTGTTCCTCTGGGTGAGGGGGTAGTGCTCATCCGTCGCGGCAGCGAACCTTACCAGGGCATGTGGGCCTTGCCGGGGGGATTTGCGGAGGTGGGGGAGACGCTGGAGAACGCCGCCGTGCGTGAGACAAAGGAAGAGACGAACCTCGACGTGGAGTTGGAGAAACTCGTGGGCGTCTACTCCGAGCCGGACCGCGACCCCCGCGGACACAACGTCAGTGTAACCTTTCTCGCCCGGGTGACTGGGGGCGAGGCCGAAGCCGCCACCGACGCCGACGAGGTAGCGATCCTGGATCCTTCAGAGATCGAACTGGCTTTCGACCACCGAAAGATACTGGAGGACGCCCTGAACTCTTAATCCTCCAGCGCCCACAACGACTCGGCGGGTAGCCGGGCCGTCACCTCTTCACCTACCTCCAGCCGGACGTGGGGTGGCAGCGAAGCCCGAAGCTTCGTACCGGGAGCCTCTAGCGTGTAATCTACCTGGGTTCCCAAGTAGGTAACGGAGGCGATGCGGGCCGCAAAAGAATTTTCCCCACTCTCTAGCCGCACGGCTTCGGGCCGGATGGTGAGCCTGACATCGCCCTTTGGTGCCGGGTTTGCGAGCTTCAGATCGCCAAGCGAGGTGCGGACCGTGCCGTTTTCGGCGTGGCCGTCGAGGAAGTTTGCGGCGCCGAAGAACCTTGCCACGTCCCGGTTCTTGGGACTGTCGTAGAAAGCCTGGGGATGGTCGTACATCTGCAGCTCGCCGTCGAAGAGTAGCGCGATGCGGTCTGCGAGGACCACCGCTTCTTCCTGATCATGGGTTACGAAGACCGTGGTGTAGCCGCCGTCCCTCTGGAGCTGTTTTATCAACTCTCTCATCTCACCACGAAGGTTTGCGTCGAGGGCGCTTAAAGGTTCGTCGAGGAGCAGTAGCCGGGGCTCGGTGACGAGGGCGCGGGCGAGCGCCACCCGCTGCTGCTGTCCGCCGGAGAGTTCGCCGGGCCTGCGGTCTGCAAAACCCTCCATCTGTACCTGCTGAAGCGCTTGCTTTATTCGGCTCTCAGAGCCTTCCTTAGAGGCGCCTCGCATCCGCAGACCGAAGCCTACGTTCGCGGCCACGGTCATGTGGGGGAAGAGAAGCGACTTCTGGAAGACCATTGCCGCCCGGCGCTTTTCGGGCGGGGTTTCGAGCATCGAGCCACCCTCTACCAACACGTCGCCGGAAGTAGGTGTCAGTAGGCCAGCCACGATCTTGAGCGCCGTAGTCTTGCCGCAGCCGGAGGGTCCGAGGAGCGCCACCAACTCGCCCGGCTCCACGGTGAGGGAGAGGTTCGAGAGCGCCGGTTCTCCTCGTCCGTAACGGTGCGAAACCTTTCGGAGTTCCAGCCGGGCGCTCACGAGACTTTCCCCAGCCCGACTAAGCCCTTTTCATCCGACTCGCCCGGCTTCAGGTAGCGAAGGGCGACGACAAGGGCGAGGATCGCCGGCGCCGCGAAGACCAGCGCCAGGGCGGAGGTTATTACCGGATCGTTGCCCGAGGCGGCCGAGAACAGGAGCATCGGCAGGGTGACGACGTTGCCGCCCCCGATCAGGACGGTCAGTATGTACTGGCCCCAGGAGATAAGAAACGCGAATAAGCCCGCCACCGCGATCCCCGGTGCCGCCTCCGGCAGCGTTACGTGCCGAAAAGCTTGCCACGGCGAAGCCCCCAGGGTGCGGGCCGCCTCTTCCAGGTCGCCTGTCCGTTCGGCGAAGATGCTGGTCAGGATGATCGCGGTGTACGGAACCGTCGGGACCAGGTGGACCAGAAACACTCCGAACATCGTATCTGCCAGTCCGAAGCGAATAAAGGTCAGGTGAATGCCCATTGTGGCGGCTAGTGGCGGCACGAGGATTGGGAGGAGGATAAAGAAGATCACGACGCCCTTGAATCGCCACTCGTACCCGCCGAGCGCCATCCCCGCCGGAAGCCCCACGGCTACCGACGCCAGCGCGACCGCCACAGCGATAACCAGGCTGTTCGCGGTCGCCCCCAGAACACGTCCGCCGGGTTCGAGGAGGTAGAGAATTCCACGTAGAGACCACTCTGCGGGCAACAAGTCCGGGAAGCGCCACTCCCCGGCAAAGGTCCACAGAAAGAGCGGCACAAACGGCAACGCCACGAGCGCCGCGACGACTATGAGACCGACATTGCTCCGCTTTTTACCCACGGCCCAGGTCCCTTGCAAGACGCAGGTAAGCCGCCGCTATGAATGCCGTTACGACCGCGATGAGTACGTTTATCGCCATGGCGACGGGCCGGGCGGCCAAATCCAGGTCTCGGTATTCGTTGTAGGCCATTACGGGCAGGATGGTCGGGTAGGACTTGCCCAGTAAGAAGGGGATCTCGAAGGCGCCGAAGGTGAAGGCAAAGACGATCAGGCTGGCCGCGACGATGCCGGGCGCGATGACCGGGAAAATCACGTACCAGAACCGTTGCCAGGCGCTAGCCCCCAACGTCCGCGCCACTTCCTCAAGCTCTCCGACAACACCGCGCAGCGAAGCCAAAACCACCAGCGCGATAAACGGCATCTCCTTCCACACGTAGGTAAGGATAATGCCGATGGAGTATCGATCGTAGAGCAGTGCTGGAAACTCTCGGGGCTCCCCGATCAGACCCAGAGCCGCCGCCAGACGCGCCCCGAGGCCCGTCTGGGAGACGACGAGCGCGATGCCAACCGCCGCCACCAGATGCGGGATAGTGATCGGCAACTGAAAGACCACCGTCGAGATCCTCCCACTGCTCCGCCGCAGCGCCAGTGCCGCCAGCACCGCCAGCACCGTCGAGATGCCGGTCGAAGCCCCGGCGACGTAGAGGGTCAAAACCAGCGAGTTCAGGAAATCCTTATCTCCCAGAACCTCCCGATACGCCGCCAGTGAGATCTCCGTCTGCCCGACCGCCGGCATGTATCCCAGAGATTGGACCAGGGCGGCGACTATGCCGCCGGAGAAGAGCAGCCCGATCACCAGCAGCGCTGGCGCCAGTAGCAACGCTATCTTGATCCGACCGCCCAATAGCTACTTTTTGAGCACTTCTTCTTGCCAGCCGTCTTCCAAGGCCAGCAGCCACTCCGTCCGCGCCTCAGGCACGCGATTCTCCTGCAACTTGTCTGTGGACAAAGTCGCCTTCCCGGAAAGTTTGTCGAACTCTTTCCGCGTGTCCTCCGGCAGCCGGTCTAACTGCAGAACTGTGAGGTCGCCCCAGCCTTCGGGGTCCTGCTTCTCTAGCTGGGCTTCGGGGCTCTGGAGAAAGTTCGCCAGCACCTGGGCTCCTGCCTTATTTGGCGCGTTAAATGGGACAGCGACGTAGTGGGTGTTGTTCAGGGTGCCGCCGTCGAGCAGGTAGGTGCGGGTACTCTCAGGATACAGGCCTTTCTTTATCTGTCGCTGCGCGAGCTGCGGGTTGTAGCTCATGGAGAGATACACCTCGCTGTTCTGGTACAACTCTTCCAGCTTGGCGGACGACTCTGGATAGGTTTCTCCCTTCCTCCAAAGGTTCGGCTCCAGCTCGTTCAGGTAGTCGTAGAACTCCGGTGCCTCACCCTCAAAGACGCCTTCGTCGAAGGGTTTCTGGTACGGTTCGACCTGATCGGTGACACCGTAGAAGACCTGTTCGATAAATGCGTTGCCGGTAAAGTCCGGCGGGGCGGGGTAGGTGAAGCGACCGGGGTTCTCTTTAGTCCAGGCGAGAAGTTCGTCCATAGTTTTCGGTGGCTCCTCGACCTTTGCGGAGTCCTGGATCATGACGAACTGCGCCTTACCCCAGGGCGCTTCGCGGCCTTCTACCGGATAGCCGAAGTCGTGGCGGATGCTCTGACTCTCCCAGTCTATATATTTGGCGTTTGGCAGTTCTTCGGCCCAGGGACCGAACCAGAGGCCGGCATCCGCGCCGGTGGCGAAGTTCTCGCCGTTGATCCAGATGAGGTCTATCGTTCCCTCGTCTTTGCCGGCGCTCTTCTCGTTGAGCAGCTTGTTGACCGCGTCGGCGGTATCGGGGAGTGGTGTTCGCTTGACGGTTACGTCATATTTCTTTTTCATCTGCGGTGCGACGTAGTCGTCCACGTAGCTGCTGATCTCCTGGTCTCCGCCCCACATAAAGAAGTTGACCGTAGTGCCCTCAGCTTGTTCTTCGAGTTCCGAGAAGGAGCGCTCTTCACCGGAGGAGCCGGAGCCACTTTCGCAGGCTGCAATCACCAGGGCCATAACTGTGACCACCGCGCAAGATATTAGCGATTTGAATTTCGACTTCAGGGTGTCCTCCCTTTACAGCAGAGGCGTAGACGCCGCTGTTCGTGGTTACAAGCTAGCCTGCACTTCCGCGTATACGGGGTACAGACGATCGCAGATCAGGGATTCTTACCCGCAGGGTGACGTTCGAGCGCCGCCATCATACTCGACAGTACCCGGCCTCTATCGAGGTCTGTCAGCACCTCGATCTCCCGACCCTTATGAGTGAAATCGTGCGCCCCGGCGGCATCCAGGGTGGGAACAGCGAGCCGATCAATGGCAACCGTTGTAGGGTCGGCGACCGCGCTGATACACGCTACGTCCCAGATGATCTTCTCCTCCGGCCCCAACTCTCCACCGTTTTCTTCGACTTGACTGATCAGGATCTTCGCCAGGTAGTCGGCGATGGGCTTATTGAGGCTCCGCAGTTCCTCGGCAAAGGAATTTCCCTTCACGACCAACTTGTGTGGCCCCGACCATCCGGGCACCTGCAGCAACTCTACAGAGTCTTCGAAAAGCGCGCGCCAGGAGGAGATGTCCGCCCGGCCATTCAGTTCGCCGCCCATCTTGAACCGCTCGTAGCTCTCCTCATCTCCGAACCCGCCGAGCCACACTACGCGCACGTTCTCTCGAACCTCCGGCGCCACCAGCAACATTGAGGCCACATCGGTCGCGGGTCCGGTGGCGATGATCGTCAGTGGTTCTCGCCGCGCCTCTTCCACGAGGAACTCCAGTCCTTCACTCTCCACGGGCTTGAAGCGATCTTCCATAGGGCGTTCCGCCCCGGGAATGCAGGGCACTCCGTCCCCGCAAAGCGCTACTACCCGTTCGGCTTCCTCCTGATACAGGTCTCGCGAACCGGGACCATGGGCGGTTGTGTTGTGGACGGAGATGACACCCCGCACCTCCAGCGTGCCGGGCGACAGGCCGAGAGCGTGGGCTATGGCGAACTGGTCATCCACCTCGTTTTTCGTGTCGCAGTCTAGGACTACTCGTACTGGTTCGGGGCTCATTCTTTCTCCACAAAGAGTCGTTCCAGAAACTCAGGCTCCAGGTACTGGCGACTCTTGTTCAGGGTTTCTTCGTTCGTGATGGGGCGGGTGCTCCGCGCCGTTTCCTGCAACGCCCACGCGCACCAGGAGACCGCCCGCAACGAGACTATAGTTTGCATGGCTTCGAGTTGGGTGTGGAACCGCTCTGAATCTAGGACCGGCGCGTGCTCCAGGTACTCCTCGATAAACGTCCGTTCCTGTTCTTCGGACAAAAGACTCGCCGTATCATCGCGCCAGAGGGTAGTAGTGGGAAGGAGGAAGTGTGCGAGATCTTGGGTGCGGGGCGCTATCCGGGCTTTCTCCCAATCGAGTAGTTTGGCTTCACCGTGCTCGACGACGAAGTTGTGGGTGTTGAGGTCGTAGTTGACGATGGCGAGGTCGTCGGTAAAGAGGTCGTCCTGCTTCAGGAACTGTTCTATCCTCTTGAACCCGGCCCGCAGGGCTTCCTTGCTATCTTTTGAGGCTCCGTCCCATTCCAGGTATGGTCCGGCAAGCTCGCGAGACTCTTGCAGGATGGCGGGTGCCGGGTCGGGATGGACCTGAAGGCGGTGGTCTTCCGGCACACCGAGATTGTGTATCGCGGCGATGCATCGGGCGGCGGCGGTCAGGTCCGTCGCGTAATTTAGGGGTTGGCCCGGCAGGTACTGTTCCAGGATCAGGGGGTAGGGGAGGCCATCCGGCTCCGGATCAACGAGATAAGGTCTCGGCGTGACGCCGGAAGGAGCCAGTAACTCTAAAGCCCTATGCTCGTAGGTGGCTTGCTCGGCGAGTGGCAGCCCTATCTGGGTTCCCGTCACCAGCCGGGCTACACTTCTACTTTGGACCAGGAAGTTGAGGCTGTATTCCCCGCGGGCCAGAAAGCTCACGGCGTCGGGGGCTGGTGGGTTCTCCAGGCGCCGCGACAGATACTCGCGTACTTCTTTCGCTTTGACAGCATCGGTCTTCTCGGGCATGAGGGCATTCTACATGCCCGAACTTATTGAGTAGTGGCGTACTCAAGCTTCTGAGGGCTCGTACGCCGGCGTCCGCTTGCGGACCACGTAGTCGCCTATCAGGATGCCGCCTATAGCCAGTGCCCCACCGGCCAACTCTAAGATTCCCACATGGCCCCCGAAGAGTATGGCGAATCCCAATCCGGCGACGGGAACCAGGTTGAAGTACAGGCCCGCCGCCCCGGCTCCCAGGTGTCGCAGCGCATAGTTCCACAGCAGGAATGTCGCGGCGGTGGTGCTGACGCCGAGGTAGAGAAGAACGAGCAATCCTTCTGTACCCAGCTCGGGCAAACCGTTCAGGTAAAATCCACCCATCATAAAGGGCAACAGGAACAACAATCCGGCACCGAAGCTGGCCGCCGTCGTGAGGCTCGGTGGATGGTCCACCCCAAGCAGCCTCCCCTGGGCCGCGTAAGCCCCGTACGCCAGCACAGCGCCCGCCATAAGGGCGTTGCCCAGCAGCATATTAGCCCCTCCTCCGGCAAAGGCAACGCCACTTACCATCACCACACCGGCGATCGCCAGGCCGATACCCAGAAGCCTCGCGGTCGGTAGCTTTTCCCGCAGGAACAACATCCCCATCAGCACGACCGCGGCGGGCTGCAGGGCGACGACCAGGGCGGCGCTGCCGGCGGAGGTGAAGATGAGCGCCAGGTTCTGCAAACCATACGCCAGAAAAACGCCTGTAAAACCGAACAGTAGATAGGTACGACTCATGACGAGCCTCGCCCTGAAACCTTCCCGGCAGGCTAACGGTAGGAGCACCGCGAGCCCTATGGCGAAGCGCCCCGCGGCGACGGTAAAAGGTCCTGCCTCTCCCATAACCTCCTTGGTTGCCACGAACACCGTTCCCCAAAGGGTCATCGCTAGTAGCAACGCCAGCACGGCCATCCGCTGCCCGCCACCGGGGTAGAGGTATCCACCCAGACGCTTTAGAGCACCGGCCATATCACGAAGGGAGAGACTCCTCCTACACCCATCCGGCTCCTGCGCCGGTCCATACGCGCCGGGACTCACCTCCCCGCGCATCGTCGCCAAACCTCGGTTCATCTCGCGCGTAAATTCCAAGAAGCCATAAACCGCCCGGGGCATACTGCTTCACCTCCTGTCGAATAGCCGTATTTCAGTAAATGAACAGACCTGTTTGTTCAATAGACGCAATGCAAACAGACAGGTTGGTATAGTTACGTGAACAAATGCACGAAGGAGGTAGCAGAGATGGAGAATACGGGCGACGTTTCGTGGGAGAGTACGGAGCAGTTAACTCCGGCGGCGGAGAGGATTTTGCGGGCGGTTTCGAGGATGTTTTACGAGGAGGGCATCCGGGCGGTTGGGGTGGACGCTATAGCGGAGGAGGCGGAAGTCTCCAAGATCACCATTTACAACAACTTCGGCTCCAAGGATGAGCTCGTGGCGGCGTACCTCCGGCGGCGGGATGAGCGTTGGCGGGCGGTTCTGGAGAGGGATGCCGGCCGTCACCAAGACCCGGTCGAACGTATTCTGGCGGCCTTCGACGCTTACGGAGACTATCTATTTAACGAGGAAGGCTATCGGGGTTGCGCCTTTATCAACGCCTCGGTGGAGATCACGGATGACACACATCCGGCGCGGCCCGTGATCCGCGAGCACAAAGAGGGCATACGAAAGCATCTGTCCGGCCTGGCTGCCGGGGCGGGTTTCGAGAAACCCGACGCCCTGGCCGAGCGCCTGCTCATCTTGCTGGAAGGAGCCTGGGTCACGGCTGTCGTGCGTCGCAACCACGAGCCTTTGGAGTGCGCCCGGGAGGTGGCCCTCAGTTTGCTGGAAACGGGTGAGGAAAGTTAAGCTCAAAAGCTAGTCTTCTACGCTGAAGCTAGTTTCAGCCGGGCGGACATCGTCTCACTGTTCATGGGGGGTGAGAAATGGTAGCCCTGGGCCATATCGCAGCCTACCATGCGAAGGTGCGCGGCCTGTTTGGAGTTCTCCACACCCTCTGCGGTCACTTGCAAGCCTAGATCGTGGGCAAGGTCTACTATAGCTTTTACGATCACCGTATCTTCGTCGTGTATTCCCAACCCATCAATGAACGACTTGTCGATCTTCAGGTCGTCTTTGGGGAGTTGCTTGAGCAAACGAAGTGAAGAGTGGCCGACGCCGAAGTCGTCGATGGTGATCTCCAAGCCCAGGCCTTTGAGCTGCCTCAGCTTCCGCAGGCTTAGTTCTTCGTCTTCCAGCATTAGGTTTTCTGTGACCTCGATTTGCAAACTGCCCGGCTCTAGGTTCGTTTTTCGTAAGGTGGCGAGGATTTCTTGTACCAAGTCAGGGTGCCGAAGTTCTTTTACTGACAGGTTGGCGCTCAGCTTGAGTGGCGGACTGTCCGGATATTGCTCTTGCCACTCATGGACTGTGTAGCAAGCTTCTTCTAGCAGCCATTGCCCGACCGGCACCATCAAGTTCTTCTGCTCCAGCAGTGGAAGGAATTTGTCGGGCGACAGCAGACCGTTCTCGGGGTGTTCCCAGCGCAAGAGAGCTTCCACCTCGACTATTTTGCCGGTCTCAAGGGACACCAGCGGTTGATAGTAGACTTTGAACTCTTTTCTGGAGAGTGCGTCTTCGAGATCACGGCTCAAACCTGACGGATCTTCTAGCCAATCAACCAAACCCAGATCGAACGTGTCGCAGCGGTTTTTCCCTTTGCTCTTTGCCTGGTACATCGCCAGGTCGGCCTCACGCATCAGCTCCTCGGGGCGATCGTGGTGGGCTGGTGTAGCCACGGCGATACCAATACTCGCCGTGATGGATAACTCCCGTCCTTGTACGAGCACGGGTTCTTTGAACCTCTCTAGAATACGCTCCGCCACCGATACCGCATGACCGGCTGTTTGCAGGTCGTCCTCGACCAGGATGGCGAATTCATCGCCCCCGAGACGCGCGGCGGTGTCTGTGGGTCTCAGGCTCGACCGCAGAAGGTCACCGACCCACTTCAGAACCTCGTCGCCAACGACGTGCCCAAAACGGTCGTTCGTCAGCTTGAATTCGTCCAGGTCTACAAGGAGCAGCGCGACCGCTGCTTCGGAGCGGGCTAGTTTAGCCAGGGTGTGATCCAGGCGATCCGCGAACAGTGACCGGTTCACTAAGCCGGTCAGAGGATCATGCAGCGCTTCGTGCAGCAACTGCTCTTCCAGCTTCTGGCGCCCGGTGACGTCGCGGGCGATTATCGAGACACCTACGATTTTCTCTTCTACCGAGATTGGAACCATCACCATATGCAGCTCTACCTGGTTGGCGCTTTTGTGGACTGCGGTAGCCTCCACGTTTTGCGGTTCTCCTGCAGCGACTTTTCCGAAACTCTCCGAAAATCTCTCCGAGTCTTGGGGAGTGACGAAACGCTCTAAAGTCATCCCGAGGAGATCCCCTACGCTGTAGCCTAATAGCTCTTTGCAGGAGTCGTTGGCGCTAACAACCCGGCCCTCCAGGTCCAACGAGAGTATCCCGTCGAGGTCGTAGTCGAATAGCTCCCTGTAACGCTGCTCCTTCACGAGTTTCCGTCTCTCCGGTGGTCCATACTGGCGGTTTGCCGGAGCGTCTCTGGTCTTACCAACTCGTGAAGGAAGACAGCGGTCGCAGAGACGCCGGAACGCTTCAGCATTCGCAGAGTGGAGATCAGGAGCTTATATAGTATTTTTATAGAAATCAATGGCCCAAATTATGCATTTACCTGAGCTTCTACGGCTCCCGGGGCCGTTTCGGGTAGCCCGGACCGAACTGCGGTCGAACCACTCCCGTAACGGGGCACGGTTCTCGAACGACCTTTTGTAGCGTTGTTCTTTCAACTATATTCGCCTTGTTCGGTTTGTATGTCCGGTGGACTTTGTCCATCTTCAGCTGGGTCCGTTGAATTTCCATTCTGTCCCCGGTAGTCTGCTGTGGCAATTCGCTGGAGTGTTTCTCTTTCGGCAGACTCTGGGAAGAACGCGGCGACCATCGAGCCGTCGGGGCACTTCAGAACGTGCAAGTTGGGTTCCGAGAGATCCAGATAATAGCCGGATGGAAACCGACTATAGAACTTGTGCATCTTCTACTATCGAACCCAACTCGAGTCCTTCCCGTCCGCCCGGGGGCAGACATCCAGAAAAACTTATGTGCTGGCCGATGCCCCGCCTAGGGAAGGAGGGGTGGTAGACAGGTCACCGGCCAAAAAAAGGAGCCTCCCCCTTTCCCTTG
Organism: Rubrobacteraceae bacterium; assembly: GCA_965214475.1. Classification (GTDB taxonomy): domain Bacteria; phylum Actinomycetota; class Rubrobacteria; order Rubrobacterales; family Rubrobacteraceae; genus SIRX01. The sequence continues at coordinate 3,178,060 of OZ243953.1, forward strand.
CTAGAAGGCTGCCTTTCCCAGTGCCGCTACGCCGACACTGCGATATGAATGTAAGCGAAGAGCAACGAAAGATCAGTACGGGTCGGCACTATGTGTCTAAATTCACTAGATTACACTGGGAAATCTCTCGTCGCTGTCCCGGCTCACGGGCGGGCAGAAGTATGCATGAAAGCATAGTCCAAATGGCCCGAAAGGTGTAGTCGTCCTGATAATTTTGTACAATAACGGAACTTGCAAAGCTGTTTTCGGATAGAAAGGGCAGTCTGGGAAGAATGTTTCCGTCAGAATCTAGAGAAGAGAGGATACGGCTCCTCTCGCTGGTCGATATTTTCGAGCCTTTGTCACCAAAAGAGATAGAGGAACTCAACGGCCAGCTTTCAGATCGTCACCTTGAGCCGGGCGAGATTTTTTATACTCCGGATGACCGCAGCGAGAGGTTGTTCTTAATCTGGAGGGGCCGGGTGCGAGTGTACAAGACGATCGAGGGACGGGAGCTAACCCTCGCCGTGGTGGAGTCCGGGACGGTGTTCGGGGAGATGGCGCTAACGGCCCAGCAATTGCAGGGGGCGTACGCGCAGGCCCTGGAGTCTACGGAGATCTCCGTTATGCGTCGCGAGGATCTGGAGCGGCTCATACTGGAGAAGCCCCGGGTGGGATTGCAGGTAACCCATCTACTGAGCGAGCGGCTGCGACGGTACCAGGCCCGCCTGCAGGACATAACGCTCAAGGGCATAACCGCCCGACTGGCGGGTGTGATCCTGAACCTGGTAGAGAGTGAGGGGTTGGTCACCGGCCAGAGCCAAGTAAGGATACCGACCCACTACACCCACCAGCGGCTCAGCACCATGATCGGGACGAACCGCGAGGCGGTAACCCGGGCCTTCGCCGAGTTGCAGGATATGGGCGCGGTAGAGTTGAGGCGGCGTTTGATCTGGGTTACGAACTTAGACACTCTAAGGCGAGCATCCGGCGAACACACGGGTGAAGAGGAAGAGCGCACTTCGTAGAGCAAGTCGTCGCTACAGGCGACGGCTACGGCCGGAGCCGACACCCCGGACCATTGATCTCGGCCAACCTCAAGCCTTTTCGAGCCTGTGCTAGTTTCTGGGCTGCCTCCGCCCGCTCGTACCGCAGAGTTTCTAAAAGTTCGGAATCTCTATGCACCGACAAACTTTTCAGGCAAAGATCCAAAGTAGAGACGATGCCTCGTAACAATGCCGACCGATCCTTGGCCTCCAACAGCCGAGCATGAGGTTCGCAGACGAATACGCCTTTACAAGTGACTTCTCCGAAAAGGTTGCAGCGCACACTCTCCAGAGTCTCGTCTACCTTGCAACGAGACTCCTCTTCAATGTGCAGATCTTTGGTCTCAGTGTTTGGCAAACGAACAACGTCCCCTGCGCGACCGATGCGCTGCGCCAGTTAATCGGAGTCGGTCCGCTTGTCGGGACCCCAAATCGTGAAGCCTGTGCCCCTTCTTGGGTTTCGAAAGAAGCGGGCTCGGCGCCAGAGACAGCAATTACACCACCCAGTATAGTCCTCTCGCCGGCCAACCAACCACCATTTGGGTACATCAGGGCACTACGTGCTTGCACGCACTTACGCCGTCGGTGTCTTCGGGGTGATATAAAATCACTCAAAGGAGGCTGTAGAGCTTGTTCGAAGACTTCGACGCTATTCTCTGGGCTATCATAGCCGCCCTGATGTTTACCGGCGAGTTGCTGACCGTTTCGTTTTTCTTGTTGTTTTTCGCCGTCGGGGCGTTGGTTAGCCTGGCTATGGCGCTCGCAGGGGCTACCCTCACGGCCCAGATCATCGGTTTTATAGCGGCGTCGGTGCTCAGCATGATCGTCCTGCGGCCCGCGCTTTTGAACCGGCTGGCGTTGGCGGGCAGCGAACCTTACAAGGGACCGGGAAGCATCGAGGGTCGGAAAGCGGTGGTGACGGATGCTATAGAACCTGGCGAGAGTGGAATGGTGAGGATCGGCAACGGCGAGTTCTGGACGGCGCGAACACTCTACACGGGGGGAAGGATAGAGTCGGGTGCGCGGGTTCGGGTGCTGGGTAAGGAAAACCTTACGGCGCTGGTCGAGCCGTTGGACAGCGAGGAAGGAGAGCAGTCGTGACGAGTTTGGTGATTCTTGGAATTTTGGCGTTCATGGTGTTCCTGGTGGCTGCGCGGAGCATCAGGGTCATTCCGCAGAATCGGGTCGGAATCGTGCAACGGTTCGGACGGTACCACCGGACGGCCGAGAGCGGACTGACGTTCGTGGTTCCCGTGATGGATCGTATGTTGCCCAAGACCGACTTGCGGGAGCAGGTCGTGTCGTTTCAGCCGCAGGCGGTCATTACAAACGATAACGTGGGAATGCAGATCTCCACGGTCGTCTACTACCAGGTCGTGGACGCCCGGGCTTCGGAGTATGAGGTCGCGAACTTCCACCTGGCGCTGGAGCAGATCACCCAGACCACTTTGCGGAACGTTATCGGGAACCTGCAACTCGACCAGACATTGACCTCGCGCGATGAGATCAACTCCAAGCTCCGCTCCGTTCTGGACGAGGTAACGGAGAAGTGGGGCATCCGCATCACGCGGGTGGAGCTAAAAGAGATCATCCCGCCCCGTGACATCCAACAGGCGATGGAGAAGCAGATGCAGGCCGAGCGGACCCGCCGGGCCTCCATCCTGACCGCCGAGGGCGATAAAAAGGCCGCCGTCTTGAAGGCTGAAGGCGAGAAAGCATCCTCCATCCTCAAAGCTGAGGGTGACCAGAAGGCCGCCGTACTGCGGGCCGAGGGTGAGGCCGAAGCCTACCGCAACGTTCAGGACGCCCAGATCGAGATGACCGGACGCCTCTTTGAGCGGCTCGAAAACTCCGACCTGAGTCCTGAGTCCCTGCGCTATCTCTACCTCAAGGCGCTCCCGGAGATGGCGAAAGGCCCTGCCAGCAAGCTCTTCGTCGTCCCCTCCGAGATTCAAGACCTAGCCGGTACGATAGGCGCTCTGGCCGGCGGGGCCTCGATGGCGAACGAGGACGACCCGGAGAATGAGACACAGCAGCGTCGCCTGAACGCCCCGAACGGTGAAGCTGGGCGCAAGAACTTGAAGCGTTAGGAAAATTACCGCAAAGCAAGGGTTGTAGGGCCAGACTGCCCAATAGAATCCGACTCCACTGTTTGACTATGTGCTCGTGTCATGTATACTAGGCAAGCTACATAATTGAGAACATACGTCCACGATTATCGAGACGGCGCACGTAAAGCGCGTCTCTTTTTTTGTGTCCTGTGCTTATCCTCTCCCGTCGAGTGGTCGCCCATGACGTAATTGCTCCCTATGGTGGCGACGACTGGAAACGACAAGAGGAGAACATTTTTTATGATTACAGATGCACCTGCCGAGGCCCAGACGGCTTCGTTCGAGGACTTTCGGTTCTCGAAGAACGTCCACCGGGCTGTTGCCGAGCAGGGTTGGGATAGTCCGACCCCGATACAGACTCTGGCGTTGCCGGAGCTTCTGCGCGGCCAGGACGTCGTGGGTTTGGCCCAGACCGGTAGCGGCAAGACGGCCGCTTTCTCGATACCGATGATCGAGGGTATCGACCGCCGGGAACGGGGCGTTCAGGCGCTCGTGCTGGTCCCGACGCGGGAGCTCGCGTCTCAGGCGGCGACGGAAATATCCAATCTCAGCCGCTACGAGCCGGTGCGGCCGTTGGTTTTGTGCGGCGGCACGAATATCGGGCCGCAGATCAAAGCTCTCAAAGGCCGCACGCACCCGGTCGTAGTTGGTACTCCGGGACGTATTCTGGACCATTTGCAGCGCGGGACGCTGAAGCTCAGCGGTGTGCGCTACCTGGTGCTGGATGAGGCCGACCGGATGCTCGACATGGGCTTTGCGCCGGACGTCGGGCGCATCCTCTCGCACACGCCGGACGAGCGGCAGACGGCGCTCTTCTCAGCCACGATGCCGGATGCGATACAGAGCATGGTCAAACGCCACATGCGGTCCCCGAAGCGGCTCGCGGTCGAGTCCGAGGCCCCCACGGTAGATACCGTCGAACAGGTCTACTACCGGGTGTCCGGGAACAACAAGACGAGCGCGCTAAGAACTTTGATCGACGCAGAAGAGAAGCCCCTGGCGATAGTTTTCCGGCGCACGAAGCACGGCGCGACCAAGCTGCACCGCCAGCTAGAGCGGAGCGGCTACAGTGCGGGTCTGTTGCACGGTGGCAAGACGCAGGCGCAGCGGAACAAGGCGCTCGCCGCGTTTGCCGGCGGACGGACAAGGATCCTCGTGGCGACCAACGTTGCGGCCCGGGGCATCGACGTTCCGAACATCTCGCACGTCGTCAACTACGACTTGCCGGAAGACGTGGACACTTACGTACACCGCATCGGCCGCACGGCCCGGGCGGGTAAGGAAGGGATCGCGGCGACGCTCGTCGGCGAGGCCGAGGTCAGGGACTTCGAGAAGATCAAACGCAAACTACCCGTCCAGGTGCGCGAGAGCAAACTTCCTCTCTCAGCCTAAAGACGGAACCTTCGCCGCGCGACCACCAATAAGATCGCGTGCTCTACGAACGTGAACGCCAGCCCGTAGCGTTCACGTTCCCGGTAGGAGATCGGACTGCGAAAACGTAGATCGGACACGGGCCAAAACAGAGGTCGGGCGTCGGAGCCGTGGGTTAGAACACCTGCGGCTTCGTGGCCGGCCCAGCCGAGCAGAAAAGCGAATAATACTCTCCTCTGATCATACTTAACTCCCCCCAACGCTGCGTACATCAAGAGGAAAATCGTTACAGGAAGAGTAGAGTGAAGCCCGGCGTCGGACCTGCGGAAGACGTTCCGTCCGCAGATTTCTTTCAGAAAGTCTTCCCGTGAGTACCGGCCCCGTCGCACCCAGAGCCAGGTAGCGCCGATACCGGCGGGGACATCGGATATCGTGGCCCCTGCAAAGGCCCCGGGGGAGGATAGGCTGTTGTCCGGCTCTAGGCGCCGGGCCGCGGCGAGGGTCAGAAGCGCGTGCGAATAGGTCCGCATGCGGGAGAGTTTACACCGCTCCCTTCGTAAGACGTTACCATGTACGGGACGGCTTTAGAGGAGGCGACGATGGATGTTCTGGTAAGTGGTGCTACGGGGCTCGTAGGCTCTGCTTTGAGCGAGGAGCTCGAAAACAAAGGTCACAATGTAATTGTCCTGAGCCGGTCGAAGCCCAGTTCGGAGGACACGATCCGCTGGGATCCGTCGCGCGGCCAGATCGACGCCTCCCGGCTCGAAGGCTTGGACGCTGTCGTTCACCTGGCGGGAGAGAACATCGTCGGGCGCTGGACGGACGAGAAAAAGCGGAAGATTCTGGACAGCCGGGTACAGGGGACACGTCTGTTGGCGGAAACTGTAGCAGGTCTCTCCGAAAAGCCTGGGGCCATGATCTGCGCCTCGGCCATCGGATACTACGGCGACCGGGGCAACGAGCTTCTGCGCGAAGAGAGCGCTCTGGGAGACGCTTTCCTCTCCGAGGTAGTCGAAGAATGGGAGGCCGCCGCGGAGCCCGCCCGAGAGGCGGATATCCGGGTGGCAAACCTGCGGTTCGGGATTGTCTTGAGTCCGGAGGGTGGCGCCCTGGGAACGACGCTCCCGCTTTTCAAGATCGGTGGGGGCGGTAAGGTCGGGAACGGCCGCCAGTGGTGGAGTTGGGTCGCACTCGACGACGTGGTGGGGACGCTCGTTCACGCCCTCGAAAACGATTCCGTGGAAGGACCGGTCAACGTCGTTGCGCCAAACCCGATGACCAACGCGGAATACACGAAGGTCTTGGGAGACGTGCTGAATCGTCCAACGGTACTTCCTGCGCCGGCCCCCGCGCTACGTGCGGTTTTAGGAGAGGTAGCCGATGAGTTGCTGCTGGCGAGCGCCCGCGTCGAGCCGGCAAAGCTCAAAGAGACGGACTATGACTTCCGCTACCCGGAACTTGAGGGCGCGCTCCGGCATCTGCTGGACTGGTAGCTGTGAACCACGAAAGCTACATACGCCGGGCTATCGAGATCGCCCACGGGAACCCCGACGCGCCGTTCGGGTGTGTGATCGTGGACAGAAAGACCGGCGAAGTCGTAGCCAAGGGCCTCAACAACGCTGAAGAGAGCCCTATTCTCCACGGAGAGACCGCCGCCATAATAGCGCTCTTCGAGGGGAATCCTGGTGTGGATACGGCCCATCTCGTCCTATACACGACCGCAGAGCCGTGTTCGATGTGCTCCGGTGCGATCCTCTGGTCCGGTATTCCGCACGTTGTATACGGAACCTCGATAGAAACGCTCAAAAGACTCAACCTGCCGCATATAGACTTGCCTTGCGAAGAGGTCGCGGGCCGGGCTTCCTTCGAAGGCTTTACCGCTACGGGTGGTGTGCTGGAGCAGGATTGCGATGCTTTGTTCGAGAAATTCGCGGCGCGGAGCGACGACCCTTAGGCGCCACGTTACGCTCCTTGTAGAATGGCGAGCCGCGCCGGAAGCATTACCCTAGAATCTCCGCCAGGAATCCTGCTTCGTGCAGTATCTCCCGGGCTTTCAGCGCTGCTTCGGCATCCAGCGTTAGGACGAGGGCGGCGCGCTCGGTGTTGGAGTGGCGGACGTAGAGGTCGAGGATGTTTATGGTGTTGGAGCCCATGAGCGTCGTCACCTCGGCGAAGACGCCGGGACGGTTCTCTACCGGGATGGCGATCTCCGCGTTGTCGCCGGTACCCTCGATGAGGATGCCACCCAAAGCGTCGTAGGCGTCCTGGGCTTCGTAGAAGCGGCGCTGCATGCTTTTTTTGTCCCCGATCTCACTCCCAAGCTGCGCCATTGACCCGGCGAATGAACCAAGTGCCTCACCCAACGCCGGCGCATTCTCCGCCAAAATATCCGACCACAACTCCGGGTTGGACGCCCCGACCCGTGTGAGGTCCCGGAAGGAGGGTCCGGCGAAAGATAGTGCTTCGGGTGAGATGTCTGCGGCGACTTTCAAGAGTGCCGCCGCCATGAGATGCGGCAGATGTGAGAGGGCCGCCATGAGCAGGTCGTGCTTCTCGGGGTCTACGGCGGTCGGCATCGCACCGAGTTCCCGCACGAAAGCTGCGACTTCCCGGTAGTCTTCCGGATCGGTCTTTCTGGTGGGGGTGAGGAAGTACCGGGCACCGTTGAAAAGCTCGGGGCGGGCGTTAGTGACGCCGGAGAGCTGGCTTCCGGCCATCGGATGCCCGCCGACGAAACGGAGATCCTGCCTTCCCGCTTCCTCTACGATGGCGTTCTTGGTGCTGGCGGCGTCGGTGACGAGGGCATTCGTTGGTGGTAGCTGGGAGAGCAGGTCTCGCACCTTCGAGATCGGGGCGGCGAGTACCAGGATGTCCGCGTCCCGCACCTCTTTTACGGTGGAAGGACGGTCTACGGCGCCGAGGCTGGTGGCCTCTTCCAGCACCTCGGGCGAGTCGACCCCGATGACTTCCCAACCAGCATCCCGGGCGGCGAGGCCGATGGAGCCCCCGATCAGACCAACCCCAATTATCCCGAGCGACCGGCTCAACGCAATGCCTCGATCACCCGATCGTTCTCCTCCGTGTTGCCGACTGTGACCCGGCTCCAACCGGGATACCCGAGCGCTTCTCCTTCGCGCACCAACACCCCGGACTCCTCGAACTCTCCCGCACCGAAAGCGACCATTATGAAGTTCCCCTGGGATGGAATGAAATCCAGGTCCGCGTTTTGAAAAGCCTCTTGCAACCGATGCCGCTCGCGTATTACGAACTCTGCCCGCGCGTGGACTTTGTCCTGGGCGAGCATAGAGGCGGTGGCGGCGACCTGGGCGGCCAGGTTTACGGAGACCGGGAACCGGACCCGTTCGGCGTAGTCGGCGATCTTCTCGGATGCGATTCCGTACCCGGCCCTCAGCCCCGCCAGACCATGAGCCTTCGAGAACGTGCGGGCCACGACAACGTTGTCGCTTTCGAGTGCTAGCGTATGAGAATCTTTGTAGTCAGGGTCTTCGACGAATTCAACGTAGGCTTCGTCGACGATCAAGAGGACTTCCTCGGGCAACTCTGCGGCCAGTTCGCGCACTCTATCTAGACTCAGGTAGGTGCCGCTGGGGTTGTTTGGGTTGCATAAGATCATAGCTCTTGTGTCCGGTCCGACTGCAGAGAGTAGTGCTTCTGGTTTAATCTCACTCCGCTCCGTCAGCGGTACCTGCCGCGCCGTCATCCCCAAAACGGTGCATAACATCGGATACAGGCTGAAAGACGGCCAGCCAAAGACGACTTCGCCACCGCCCGGCAGCAACTGGAGCACGTTCATCAAAACCTCGCTCGACCCATTGCCGACCAAGACGTTGCGCGGCTCACTGCCGGGGTTCGCGTCCGCTATGGCCTGCCGCAGTTGGGATACGTGGCTGTCCGGATACCGGTTGGCGCGGGGTAGCATCTCGGTCAAAGCTGCTTCCGCTTCCGGGAGTGGGCCGAAGGCAAGTTCGTTGGAGGTTAGCTTTGCGTAGCTGTCGTCTTGCCCCTCAGCCGCCATCCTCCATGATTTTGGTGGAACATAGGGCCTCAACGGTTCTAGCTCCGGCCTGAACTTCAAGCTTTCTCCTTCTGGTTTCTATCCTCGATGTTATACCGGTAGACTAATTATCAGTGAGGTGAGTTGCAATATGTCCTTGAGAAAGGGACTCGTGCTACACGGCCTGTCGTAGGTGCTCGAATAGGACGATGCCGACGGAGACGGCGAGATTTATGCTCTTGGTTACACCCTGCTGAGGTATTGTTAGATGCGTACCGCACAGGTCCAATAGCTCCGGACTAATTCCATTGCCCTCGGAACCGAAAAGAATAGTGTCGTCTGGCCGAAACGTAAAGTGTGTTAGCGGGATAGCGGTTTGACAGGGCACGGTTGCGACTTTACGATCTGGAAGCTCAGAGAGAAAGTATCTTGGGTTTTCGATCCGCTCGAACTCGATCCGAAAGAATGCGCCGGCGGAGACTTTTCGGATGTGCCGGGTACGACTCTTACCGTAGCGGTCGCGGATGAGTCGGTTGGGATCATGGACGTAGCAGCGTTTTATCCCGAGCGCCTCCAACGTCCTCGCCACGAGGCAGACATTTGCAAAATCCTGTGGTGCGTCGAGGAATACGTTCATGGCTCCTTCTTTTGTAGTCGAAGGGTAGAGGAAACGGCATGGGCTGACCGCTCAAAGCTTACCTGATACAATCCCAAGTCTTATGGAAAACGCTGAGATTCAGGAAAGAATGCAGACGCTCAGGGAGCGGGTGAACGAGGTGGATCAGGACCTCGTCCGGGCTCTGAACGAGCGGGCGAGTATCGTGCAGGAGATCGTCGCGATGAAGGCCGAAGCGGGCGTGCCGCTATTCGATCCGAAGCGGGAAGAAGAAATTCTGCAACGGATCGAGAGCTACAACGAGGGACCGATCTACGACACTTCGTTGCGCGAGATCTTCGAGTTGATTCTGCACCGCATCCGGGATCTCGAAATTCAACGCGGGGAGTTTTACAAGTAGCGATGGACATTTCGGCGCAGGTAAAGACCGACGTTAAGACCACCAACGGCATGATTCAGCCCGGCACCTTCCGGGTAGTCGCCGGACCTTGCACGGTCGAGAGCTACGAGCAGTTCGAAGCCTCGGCCCGCGCCGTGAAGGAAGCAGGCTTTGAATACGTCCGCGGTGGGGCTTTTAAGCCCCGCACCTCTCCGTACTCTTTCCAGGGACTTGGCCAGGAGGGACTGGAGATCCTCTCGGAGGTCAGTAAGGATTTGGGTCTCAAGGTGGTTACGGAGGTCATGGACCCCTACGACATCGAGGCTGTCATGGAGCACGCCCAGGTTATCCAGGTTGGGGCGCGCAACATGCAAAACTTCTCACTGCTGAAGCGCATCGGGGCGGCTATTGCCGGAACGGACCACGGCGCGGTGCTAAAGCGCGGCCTCGCCGCGAGTGTGGACGAGTGGCTGTTCGCGGCGGAGTACATTACCAGTGAGGGTGGAGACAACGTAGTCCTCTGTGAACGGGGCATTCGTACTTTCGAGACGGCCACACGCTTTACGTTGGACCTCTCGGCGGTCATCGTCGCCAAGCGGCTGACGGACCTGCCGGTGATCGTGGACCCATCCCACGCAGCAGGACGGCGGGACTTGGTTATTCCCCTGAGCAAGGCGAGCGTCGCCGCCGAGGCGGACGGCCTTATTGTAGAGTCTCACCACGAGCCGCAAGAGGCCTTGTGCGACGCGGAGCAGGCGCTGCCCATCGAGGCGCTGATGGGAATGCGCGATACCCTACAGCCCTTCGCCAGCGCCATGGGCCGCGAGGTCATCTAGCCCCAGAGGCTCTATCTCTGGAACAAGGTCTTGAACCAACGGCTCGCAGGAAGATTCGTTCTCGGGCGTAGTATCGGCTCTGGCGGCATGTCCACCGTATATCTCGGTACCGACGAAGTCCTCGAACGTCCCGTAGCGGTCAAGGTTCTCAGGTCCGAGTTCATGGAGTCGGATATCGGGCTTCGCTTCCGGCGAGAAGGCCGCACCGCAGCTAGACTATCCCACTCCAACATCGTTCAGGTCTACGATGCGGGGGAGGACGACCTCGGCGGTGAAACCGTCTCGTACATTGTCATGGAGTACGTCTCCGGGGGTGATCTGCGGGACTCCATTCAGGAGCGCGGCACGCTCTCGGCAGAGGAGATCTCAAACCTCAGCGGCGCTGCGGCGGGACTCGCCCACGCCCACGACCGGGGCGTCATCCACCGGGATATAAAGCCGCCCAACATTCTCCTGGGCGAAAACGGGCAACCAAAGTTGGCGGACTTCGGTATCGCCCGCGCCCTGGACATGACCCAGGCGACCCGTACGGGCATGTACATGGGGACTGCGCGTTACTCCTCCCCGGAGCAGTTGCAGGGCAAGGAGATCACCTCGAAGAGCGACATCTACTCGCTGGGCGCCACGCTCTACGAGGCCGTAACCGGTAACCCGCTGTTTAGCGGAACCCCGATAGAAGTAGCCAGCCAACACGTCTCCAAACCTCCAACCTCACCGGGAGAACTAGCGCCGGTGGACGCAGATTTGGAAGGCTTGATTCTGGACTGTCTCGCCAAAAATCCCGAAGATCGACCCACCGCCACCCAGGTTTGCAGCCGGCTCGTGAAGCTGGCACCGTACAACGACACTAATCAAGCCTCCAGCCCACCTTCCTCAGCGGAACCCGCTACAGCCCAAGCTGCTGTTCCCGCAAGAGGACAAGTCTACGGGCAACAAACTCGCCCTCGCCGGGCCCCATGGCTCGTCGCTATGGTAGCCGTTCTCGTGCTGCTCGGGGCAGTGGGTGCTTTCGCCCTTCTGGGTAATGGCGAGAACCAACAAGCGCAATCCCCACCAGGCATCACCCAAGAACCGACCACGGAGTCTGCAGCCGGTGGTCCGTCGCAGGGGCAGTCAACTACGGTAGAAGCAACCCCAGCGCCCGCCCCACGCCCGACTACCCAAGAACCAGCGCCGACAGTTCCGGGAAGTGGGCCGCAGCCGGTAAACGTCTCAGCGGAACAAGCGGCGGCCCAGGCCGTCCGGGACGCTTATAAGTTGGCGGCGGACGGAGATTACGACCAGTCTTACGCCCTCTTATCTCCGGCCTTCCGGCAAGTTTGGGCTCCTACACAGGTGCAGTGGACCGGACAGTTCGATACTCTGGAGAGCATTCGCTTCGTAGAGGGACCGGATGCTCAGGTTACAGGAAATGCGGCGCAGGTAACGGGTGTGACTATTGCCGTACATACCTACGAGACACAGCGGAACACGGTGACCTGGACGCTCATCCGAGAAGATGGTCAGTGGAAGCTAAACGATCTTAACGAGAGAGACAGGGATATTATCTAGGCGTGATCGAAGAAGAGTTGGTATAAAGAGCAGAATATAAACCTTCGGTAAGGAAGTCCTAGTTTGAAGACCGCACTCACAGCGCTGGTATCTGCCATAGTAGGTGGCCTCGTGACCGCGCTTTTTATATTGGTTAGCATGTTTTGGATCGGGGACGGTGCCGGAAATGTGACTATAAGAGAGTCTTCGCCGCCCGTCTCGGCGGGGGGCAGCCCCGAGGGGAGTACGCAATCTTCGGTGCGCCAAGTGTATACGCAAGACGGCCCCGGTGTCGTAAGCGTGGAGGTGGCAGCCGAAGGTGGGCCTGGTGGTGGATCCGGTTTCGTACTGGATAACACCGGTCATATCGTAACCAACCAGCACGTCGTAGAATCGGCCGACGGTATCTCCGTCAAGTTCGCCAACGGTAACCGCGAAGACGCCGAGGTAATTGGGGAAGACCCTTCGACGGACCTGGCGGTTTTAAAGGTCGAAGCGGCGGAGGGCTCCCTAAAACCTCTAACGCTCGGTGACTCGGATGCTTTGAAAGTCGGGGAGCCGGTCATCGCAATCGGAAACCCGCTCAACGTGGGGATCAGCGTTACCACCGGGATAGTTAGTGGTGTCGGGCGTCCTATAAAGGCTCCCAACAACTACACAATAAGCGGGGCCGTGCAGACGGATGCTGCGATCAACCCCGGCAACTCCGGAGGGCCGCTACTCGACTCGCGGGGTACGGTTGTCGGGGTGAACTCCCAGATCATCTCCGACACCGGAAGTTTCCAGGGCGTCGGGTTCGCGATACCGAGCAACACCGTAAAGAACGTGGTCGAGCAACTCATAACCAGCGGTGACGTCGAGCACGGGTACATCGGGGTCAGGATGTTCACGGTGGGGATAGAAGAGCTGGTAGCCTACACGGGACTCTCCGAGAAAGAGCTGCGTGAAAAGCACGGCCTGCCGCCTACCGGGGCTATCGTCAAGGAGGTTACGAAAGACGGTCCCGCAGATAAAGCCGGAATAAAGGGTGGTGAGGATAAGGAAATACAAGGTCTCCCCGTTCCGATGGGGAATGTAATCACCTCGGCCGGCGGCAAGAAGGTCTCTACGCCGGACGACGTAATAAAGATCGTCAACTCGTTGAAGCCCGGCGAGCAGTTGAAATTGACGGTCGTAACCCCCGGCGAAGAGCCCCGCGAGGTCGAGGTGGAGCTGGACGTTCAGCCGGACGGTGCTTAGGGTAACCCTGTAATTTGCGCCCGGTGGTAGGTAATGTTACAATCTCGCCGTACCGTCGGAAGGGACGAGAAACGGCGAGCGTCGAGAGCCGAAGTCGTCAGATAGAGGTCCGAATCTTAGTCGTGAGGCGAATCCTGGATAGGTTGGGCCTTACGAGGTAACGGCATCGCACTTGTAGGGAGGATAGTGTCCGGCACGGTTGACGAGCAGAAGCGGGACGCCGCCTACGCAGCCGTAGATGGCTACGTCGAGAGCGGCATGACGGTGGGTCTCGGTACCGGCTCCACGGCCTTCTGGGTGGTCAAGAGGATTGGGGAGCTGCTCGACAGCGGCGCGTTGGGCGAGGTTCGGGGTATACCGACTTCGGAGACGACGGCGGACCAGGCCCGGCAAGAGAGCATACCGCTCGTAGAGTTGTCTGAGGCGAGGCCGGACCTCACGATAGACGGGGCGGACGAGATAGATTCTCAACTCTCCCTTATAAAAGGCCGTGGCGGAGCCCTTCTGCGAGAGAAAATCGTAGCCTCCGCCGGGGATGGCCTGATCGTCGTGGCCGACTCTTCCAAGCTGGTAGATGCCCTGGGGGAAGGTACTTTACCCATCGAGGTCGAACCTTTCGGCTGGGAGAGTACCGTGGAAGCGCTTTCTACCCTGGGCTCAGAGCCTACGTTGCGGATGGAAGGCGGACGACCGTTCGTGACGGACGGGGGACACTACACGATAGACTGTGTTTTTGGCCCCATCCCGGACCCGGGCGGACTGGAAAACGAGATCAAAGCTATCCCAGGAGCCCTGGAGTGTGGCCTCTTTGTCGGCCTCTCCCGCGCCGCGGTCATCGCCCGCGAAGACGGTACGCAGATTATAGAAGCATAGGGTTTCTACTCATTATGCTGTTAGGAAATATACTTTCCTAGCGTACTTATAGAGGAGACTACGACCTTAGTAGTATCCTAGTAGTGGTGAAAGAACAAAGGCAGCCTGTTAGCCAGGAGAGGTAAAGGAAAGTGGCTTTTCAACACATCCTTTATGTACTTTTATCTTTTTTCTCTGTGGCAGTGCTCTTAGTTCTCGCTGCGTACGCTTTCGGGCGCAGACGTACACAGGGAGCGATGGCGTTCGGATTCTTGATGGTGGCCGCCTGCGAGTGGAAGTTGACCTATGGTCTAGGACTTATTTTTAGAGACCTTCAAACCAAACTCTTTCTACACAATCTGGAGTATCTGGGTGTCGCGGTGGTGTCTGTTGCATGGCTAGTTTTCACCCTCCAGTACACTGGTCTTCAAAAGTGGCTGTCGTGGCGGAAGTCAGTGTTACTTGGCGCCCTGCCGCTTCTGACAATGTTCCTGGTTTGGACCAACGGGGCACACGGATTGGTGTGGGCAAGTCGAAAGATTGTGAGATCCGGTCCCTTCGCAACGATTTCGATGGACCATGGCCCCTGGTTCTGGGTCTTTGCTGCCTATTCTTACTTGCTAGTGCTGTTGGGTACGCTCTTGCTGGTCGCCCAGCTTCTCCGCTCCTCTCCAGCCTATCGCAAACAGACAGCCGCCGTACTGTTGGGCGTGGTGGTGCTCTGGGCCGGGAACGCGGCATATCTATTGCAATTGGGACCGGATTCCTATCTAAATCCGACACTGCTCAGCTTCCCGCTAACCGGGCTGCTGTTTGCCTGGAGCTTGTTCCGTTTCCGCTTGCTTGATGTAGTGCCAGTATCCCGAGACATTCTCATTGAAAGAATCGGTGATGGTGTGATCGTATTGGACGAGCTTGACCGGGTGGTGGACTTCAATCGGGCCGCCGAGCGCATACTGGGTCGCCGGGCGCCCAAGCTACTGTGGCACCCGGTGGTTGAGGTCTTACCTGGGCTTCTGCCCGAATTCTTTGCCGCGCCGGGTTCGTCAGTTCCATTGGAGGGGACTGCGGGTGAAGAGGCCCGGACTAAGGAGTTCCGGTCGATAGAAGAGTATGCGGAAGAGTTCGATCTGAAAAGTCTGGAGGTCAAGATCGGTGAAGGAGAAGGGGCCCGATATTATGAGAGGACACTTTCAACGCTCGATAGCCGAGACGTCTGGCCTAAGGGTTACTTGATCTTGTTGCGGGATGTTACCGAGCGTCGGTGGCTGGAGAGACGCTTGGAACATCAAGCTCTCCACGATTCGCTAACAAACCTGCCCAACCGCAACCTCTTGATGGACCGCCTTTCTCACGCTCTTGAGCGTATTGCCGGGCGCACCGCCCCGCAGGCCACCGACCAAAACCACTACGAGGTGACCTTGCTGCTTTTGGATCTCGACAACTTCAAGGCTGTAAACGATTCTTTGGGTCATGAAGCTGGCGATGCTTTGTTAACGATGGTTGCACAACGGATTAGAGAATGTTTGAGACCTGAAGATACTCCGGCCCGTCTGGGTGGTGACGAGTTCGTTGTGCTCATAGAAGACACACCGCACAAGAAAGCGATACTGGTTGCGGAAAGGATCTCCCGAGAGCTAGACAGATCTTTTCAGATACAAGGGCACGAACTTTTTATGTCAGCCAGCATTGGCGTTGCTGGCTCGGATCCCAGCCAACTAAGTGCCGTACAGGGAGAAGGCGAAGAGCTCCGAAAAGGGGAAGACCTTCTCAAGGAGGCTGACACTGCGATGTATCGGGCCAAGGAGAAGGGTAAGGACTGCCTCGAAGTTTTCGAGGAGTGGATGGATTCCCGGGCCGACAAACGTCTGAAGCTGAGCAACGATCTCAGGCGGGCCGTAGAGCGCGAAGAGTTCATACTTCACTATCAACCCATAGCTCACCTCGCAACCGGAAAAATCGAAGGGTTTGAGGCGCTTTTGCGCTGGAAGCACCCCAAGCGGGGCCTCCTATTCCCCGACGAGTTTATACACGTGGCCGAGGAGAGTGGCTTTATGGTCCCTCTTGGACGGTGGGTTCTCAGACAAGCATCTCTTCAAGGTGCTCAGTGGCACCAAGAGTACCCGGACGTACCACCCCCCTCGGTCAGCGTAAACCTGTCACCACGCCAATTTGGCCGGGCCGAACTTATCAAAGAGGTGGAAGAGATAGTGGGTCGTGCTGGCCTTGATCCTCACTTCTTGAAGCTTGAGATAACCGAAAACGTCGCCATGAAAGATGCACCCTTGACCGTGGAGACCTTCGAGAGACTGAGGGACTTCAACGTCGAAGTGGTCCTCGACGATTTCGGAACCGGTTACTCATCCCTGGGCTATCTCACCCGATTTCCCGTGGACGCGCTTAAGATCGACCGTTCGATTGTTGGGGGCCTGGATCAGGATCCCAAAAAAGCGGCTGTTGCCCGTGCCATAGTAACCTTGACCCACTCCCTAAACCATCGGGTGGTCGCCGAGGGCATAGAAACCCGTGGGCAGCTCGAATATTTGCGAGGGCTTGGGTGCGAGCTGGGTCAGGGGAACCTTTTCTGGGAGCCGCTCTTGCCCGAAGCGGCCATAAGACTCTATCTACAGACGCAGAAGCGAAGACCCGTGTGGGCGCTCCCAGGTCGATGAAAATGCTCCAGGACTTCAATCTAGCCTGAGAATAGCCCCTCGACCCCCGGTTTGAGTTTACCGTTCTCGTCCAGATAGTCACTCCAGGTGCGCTTCGGCGAGTAACCGAGCATCTCCTGTGCCTTGACGGAAGAGATGCCGGCGGCGTCTTCACGGGGTAGCGGCTGCTTTATCTCGACCTGATCCCCGTAATATTCTTCGACGATTTCCTCGAAGTTCCGGTTGCCGACGTTGTCGGGGGAGGCGATGTAGAAGACTTCGTGCCCATCCAGGTCGCTCTCGATGGATAGCATGATCGCATCGGCCAAGTCGTAGACGTCTATGTAGCTCCAGAAGTTAGGACTCAATTCTGAGGCGTCCCGCACCTGTGGCCCCAGGTTCCGCTCGTAGTTGCCCTCATGTTGCACCCAACTCGGCCGGATGGTGATGCACCGGATGTCCGAGCGCCGGATTGCCGCGTCCATTAGTTGCTCACCGAAGTGCTTGGCGAGTGCGTACGGGTCTTGCGGCTTTATGGGGTGCTCTTCGTCTACCGGCACGTAATCCGGTAGGAACTCCCGCTCCGGGAAGAAAAAACCGGGGACCGTCTCGCTGGAGATGTTCACGAAGCGCGACACACCGAAACGGACTGAAGCCTCAATCATGTTAAAGAGCGCCATGAGGTTGTTCTGGAAAACGACGTGTGGCGGGTTACGAGTGGGCTCCGGCAAAGCGGCCGCATGTACTACCGCGTCCATACCCCTCACCACGGCGAAGGCATCGCCCGCATCGGTGAGTTGGGCTTGCATGTAATCCGGCTCGTCCTCGCCGGGGCGTTCGAAAACCGGCGGCAAAACATCCACCGCCCGGACCTCATGACCAGCTTGCATCAATGCTGCAACCGTTGCTTTGCCAACCTTGCCCGCTGAACCCGTAACAACTACCTTCATAGAACTACTCCTTCCTGTTTACTCAAAAGATGGTAGCAGACAACACCCGCCGGTCGGGGCGTAGTTTCACCCGCCACTCGCGAGGGTAAAAGAGACCTCATGCGTGTAGTCGTGGTCGGAGCAACAGGAAACCTGGGAACGAGCGTCCTGCGCTCGCTCGCGGACGAAGAAAAGGTCGACTCTATATTGGGGATCTCCCGACGGTTACCGGGTCTCCAGATGCCGAAGGTCGAATGGGCGGCGGCGGACATTGCGCGCGACGATCTCACGCCGCATTTTGATGGAGCGGACGCCGTGGTGCTCCTCTCCTGGCTTATTCAGCCGTCCCGAGACCTGAATAAGCTGTGGATGGTGAACGTGGAGGGCAGCTCGCGCGTTGCGCGGACCGTAAAGGAGGCCGGGGTTCCGGCGTTGCTCTACGCTTCGTCGGTCGGCGCCTACTCGCCGGGACCGAAAGAAGATGCCGTAGATGAGAGTTGGCCGACGGGTGGTGCGAGCACTTCATACTACGCCCGGCAGAAGGCCGAAGTCGAGCGGCGGCTGGACCGCTTCGAAAGTGATAACCCGGAAGTGCGGGTGGTCCGGTTGCGGCCGGGGCTGGTCTTCAAAAAGGAGGCGGCGACGGGTGTACGTCGGCTGTTTGCCGGACCTTTCTTGCCGAACTTCCTTATGCGGCCGGAACTCATCAACCTCGTTCCGCAGATAGAAGGGCTGCGTTCTCAGGTGGTCCATTCTTACGATGTGGGAGAGGCTTTTCGGCTGGCACTCGTGAATGAGGAGGCTCGGGGCGCTTACAACTTGGCCGCCGAGCCGGTCTTGGATGCGCGGGAGATCTGCCGCATCCTTAAAGCTCGACAGGTCCCCGTTTCTGCGAAGGTGGCCCGGGCCGGGGCGGACCTCGCCTGGAAACTTCACGTTCAACCCGTGCCGTCAGGCTGGCTCGACCTGTCGCTAAACGTCCCAATAATGGATACTCGGCGTGCTCGCGAGGAACTCGGCTGGACGCCGCGGTACAGCGCCGATGATGCCCTGCTGGATATTCTGGAAGGCTTGAGAACCGGCGCGAGCCTGGATACGCCGCCGCTCTCCAAGGAAACTAGTGGGCCGTTTCGCATAAGAGAGATACTGACCGGAGTAGGAAGGCGGGAGCCATGAAGGCCGTAGTGTGGCACGGAAAGGAAGATGTGAGGGTGGACGATGTTCCCGACCCCACGATCCAAGAGCCGACGGATGCTATCGTCCGGATTACCTCGACCGCTATCTGCGGCTCGGACCTACATCTGTACGCGAAGCTCTCCCCGATCATGCGTGAAGGCGACATTATCGGGCACGAGCCGATGGGAATAGTGGAGGAGGTTGGCTCCGAGGTGGAGCACATCTCCGCCGGAGACCGGGTCGTCGTGCCGTTTAACGTCTCGTGCGGCCACTGCTTTTTCTGCGAGCAGAGCCTCTTCTCCCAGTGCGAGACGACCCAGGACAATGGCAAGCTCGCCCAGGCCGCGAGCCTTCTAGGCCGGGCCAAAGGTGCGAGTCTCTTGGGTTACACCCACGTCTATGGTGCGGTGCCGGGTGGACAGGCCGAGTACCTGCGCGTGCCCCAGGCCCACTTCGGGCCGGTAAAGGTTCCGGAAGGACCGCCGGACGAGCGCTTTCTCTATCTCTCGGACGTGCTGCCGACGGCGTGGCAAGCGGTCGAGTACGCCGACACGCCGGAAGGCGGAACGTTGGGGGTGTGGGGCCTTGGGCCTATCGGACAGATGTGCTGTCGCATCGCGCAGCAGCAGGGTGTCGGAAGGGTCATCGGGATAGATTCCGTCCCCGAGCGGCTCTCGCTAGCGGCGAAGTATGACGTTGAGACGGTGGACTTCTCGGTGGTAGACAGCGTCAAAGACCTTATGCTGGAGATGACCGGGGGTCGGGGCGTGGATGCGGCTATAGATGCCGTTGGCATGGAGGCTGGGGGGTCGCTCGTGGACTCGGTATTGCAGACGGCGAAGGTGCAGCTAGATAAGTCCCACGCACTGTGGGAGTGCATGGGTTCAATTCGACGGGGTGGGACGCTCTCCATCTCCGGGGTGTACACCGGGCCGATCCAGATGTTCCCGCTCGGAGACCTCTTCGACATGCAGATACAGATTCGGATGGGCCAAGCGAACGTCCGCCGCTGGGTGGATGACATAGTTCCGCTGCTCGAAGACGATGACGATCCGCTGGGCACAGAAGATTTAAAGACGCACGAGATGCCGCTTACGGACGCGCCGCTCGGGTACGAGATGTTCCAGAAAAAGCAGGACGGTGCGATCAAGGTGGTCCTCAAGCCGTAGGGTGGGTTGCGAGCGATCGGGTTCACCGTAAGATATTATTTCAACGTCTCTGAAACCTGGGCCGGCTTAGTAAGAAGCACGGTAAATCTAAAGGACGTTTGACGGATGGGAAGAGAACGAGAGGTAAGCAGGAGCAGCGCGCGCCGGGGCCGGCGTTCGGATCCGCGGCTGCGTGGCCTCTCGTATGAAGAAAGGAAACGCGTGTACACTCGCCGACGCATCGGGGCCGTAGTGGTCATTGTGACACTTTTGCTGTTGCTCGCGATACTGGTAGGACTCATTCCACTACTCGGGAGCCCGGAGACGGGGAAAGCCTCCGTCAAAAACGCGTCTCACGAAGTGGGTGTGGATCACAGCGCCAACAGAGGGGTCGCAGAGCCGGGGCCCGAGTCTCCTGCCGGTGAAATTTCGCGATCCACAGAACCGACCGGGGAGAAACAGGTCGCGACAAAGCCCGTCGCCGAGACACCTGCGGAGGCGACCCGGGGAGAGAACACAGAGACCGGTGCGGAGCCGCTGAATGTGCTCGTCTTGGGCGTGGACCAACGGCCGGAGGGTAGCTCTGTAGAGGGGAGCCGGTCGGATACCGCTATGGTGGCGCGCGTCACTCCTCGAACCGGCAGCGTAAGAATGCTCTCCATACCACGGGATCTATTCGTCGAGATAGAGCCGGGGGTCGAGGACCGGATCAACGCCGCCTACTCTTACGGGGGCATCGAGCAAATGACCTCGGCGGTGGAAGAGGCCACAGATATCTCCGTAGATCGCTACGCTGTCGTGGACTTCGAAGGTTTTAAAGATATCGTGGACGCCGTAGGCGGTTTGAGAGTGGAGGTACAGGGCGCAATGCCACCGCGCCGCGACATGGAGGGTACGCAGACGCTGGACGGAGGACAAGCACTGTTCTACGCCCGCTACCGGGGCACACCCGGCGGCGACCTGGACCGCGTAGCGCGTCAGCAGCAGTTGGTGGGCGCGCTGCGCGCGAAGCTCATAAGTTGGGGCACGGTCTCGAAACTGCCGGGAATTATGAAGGCAGTCCACGGCAACCTGGAGACCGACCTAGGCCTGACGGCGAACATCTCGCTCGCACGTTCTTTGCTGAACGCGGAGGATTCTTCCTCTTTCGAAACTTTCCAGCTCGCAGGGTCGCCGGTGACCCTGCCCGACGGCCGTCAAGTCCTCGTGCCGGACTCTGCGGAGAACAAGCGCATTCTGCAAGAGTTCCGTGGGGAACAGCCTCTCTCGCCCTGAGTCGGCTTTGCAGCGTCGATCCAGCCTCCATTCAACTGTGTAAATTCGAAAGCCAGGCTCGTGTGGTAGCTACTGCAGAGGCATCTCAAGCTTTTGGCTCCCACTAGTTCAGGTGTCAAAGCCTTTCGGCGGTGAGAACAACTCCATCCTCGTCGGCGTAGACGTAGTGACCAGGTGTCCACGTGACACCGCCGAACCGGAGGGTCGCGTCTCTCTGTCCTTCGCTGTTCTTTCTGCTCTTCATCGGATGGGTCGCCAGGGCCAAAACTCCCACGTCTATCACGGAGATCTCCCGTGAGTCTCGTATACATCCGTTCACAATGACCCCTGCCAGTCCTCTGGAGGCCGCGATAGAGGCAAGCCGGTCGCCGAGCAGCGCGCAACGTTTGGAGCCGCCACCGTCTACGACCAGCACCGTTCCTTCGGGCAGATCCTCCAGCGCCAACCGGACCAGCACGTTGTCTTCATGGACCCTTACTGTAGCGATGGGTCCGGAAAAGCTGACTGCCGACCCATACGAATTGAACATCGGCTCGCAAATGCTCACGTTACCCGGGAATTCGTCGCAGATGTCGGTTGTTTGGAAGCGTGAGTTCAACTCACTGACCTCGCTACCGTTTGCCAGAATTCGTCCCTCTCGCCGGGCACGAACGGGATGTAGAGGGCGACGCGGTCTATGAGTCCTTCGTAACGCTCCTTTAGGGCCGGGCCGACTTCTTCCGGTGTGGCTTCTACGGCGAAGGCGGAGAGCATTTCGTCCGTGATGAGTTGGGGCATCACGGGCCACTTCTTGTCGCGGGCGAGCGCGCCGAGTTGATCTCCGACCTCCTCCCAGCCGTGGACCTCCATTACTGTGCGGTAGGTGGGGGTGGAGGCGTAGAAGGAGATCTGTTGCCGGATCGCCTCCCGCTCCTCGTCCCCGGTTATGACGAAAGCACTGGTTGCGAGTTCCACATCGTCGGGATCTCGGTTTCCCTCCTCGGCGCCGTCTGCGATGGCGGGTCGTATTACCTGCCGGACGTACTCCGGACTGTGGAACGGGTGGACGTGGAAACCGTTGCACAGCTCTCCGGCCAGCTCTGCGAGACGGGTGTTGACGCCGGCGATGTAAATCGGGATCTCCGGGTGGTCTATAGGACCGGGATTGAAGAATGGCGTCATTAGCGTGTGCTGGTAAAACTCGCCCTCGAACTTCAGGGAGCTTTCGTTTTGGAACGAGTCCCAAGTAGCCCGCAGCGCCTGGATGTATTCTCGTAGCCGAGAGGCGGGCTTGCCCCACGGCATCGAGAACCGGCGCTCTATGTGGGCTTTTACCTGCGTGCCGAGGCCGAGTATGAAGCGACCGTCCGAGAGGTCTTGCAGGTCCCAAGCCGTTTGGGCGATCTCCATCGGAGAGCGGGAGAAGGCGATGGCGACGGAGGTTCCGAGTTCTACTTCCTCGGTTTCGTTTGCGGCTATGGCGAGCGGCAGGAACGAATCGTGTTTCGTCTCGCTGGTCCACAGACCGGCGAAGCCCATCTCTTCGGCTGCATGGGCGGTGGCGGACATTCGCTGGAGGTATTTGCCTTCGACTCCGAGGCCTACGTCGAGCTTCATAAGGCCTCCTTTACGGGATAAGGATGAGTTTGCCGGTGGTCTTGCGGCCTTCGAGGTCTTCGTGAGCCTGGGCTGCGTCGGAGAGTTCGTAGGTTCCGCCGATGCGGACGTTCAGGTTGTCCTGCCCGATCCAGGAGAACAGGCTCTCGGCGCGCCAGAGTAGCTCTTCGCGGGTGGCGGTGTACTGGGCCAGGGCGGGGCGTGTGACGTAGAGGCCGCCTTTCTGGTTGAGGACCTGGAGGTCGAATGGCGGTACGGGTCCGCTGGCGCCGCCAAAAAGCACCATATAGCCTCGGGGCCGGAGGCAGTCCAGGCTGCCGTCGAAGGTATCCTTGCCGACCGAGTCGTAGACGACGTGGCAGCCTTCGCCGTCTGTTATCCGATCTACTTCCTCGGCGAAGTCCTGCTCGGTGTAGATGATAGTTTCGTCGGCGCCGGCTTCTTTGGCGAGCTTCGCCTTCTCTTCGGTTCCTACGGTCCCGATCACCGTTGCGCCCCGCATCTTTGCCATCTGGCAGAGTAGCAGTCCCACCCCGCCGGCCGCCGCGTGCAACAAGACTGTCTGACCTTCTTCTATCGGGAAGGTGCTGTGCGAGAGGTAATGGGCCGTCATGCCCTGCAGCATTATGGCGGCGGCCATCCGGGCCTCGACCATCGTTACGTTGAACGGCACCAGGTTCTCTACCGGGGCGTTGATGTATTCAGCGTAAGCCCCCGGAACCCCGGCGAACGCCACGTAGTCTCCTTGGGAGAAGTCTTCCACGCCGTCACCGATGGCTTCGATCTCACCCGCCCCTTCGAGTCCTAGAGTAAAGGGCGTCTCCCGTGGATAGAGTCCGGTGCGTTGGTAGACATCTATGAAGTTCACGCCAGAGGCGGCGAGTTTTACGCGGGCCTCGCCCGGTCCCGGCTCGGAGATCTCCACGTCTTCATAGCCCAGGACCTCCGGTCCGCCGTGCTCGTTTACCCGGATCGCTTTCATGTCTTCGCCCCCTAAAATAGTTTCCCTGCGGAGATATTGTACCGGGGATTTTGCTCGATAAATTGGCGGCCTTGAATGCGCTACCGTGCGGGGTTCCACTTTAGCAGGATCGGCTTTATAGACTTGGCTACCGGATAGGCAAGCTACTACGAGTTAGTTTTCGTCATTCCTTTGCCCGCCATTGTTGCCGTTCCCGTTACCGCCGTTTCCTCTGTCACCGATTCCGGCGTCTTCCAATTCCTCCTGTAGCTGGTCCTGTATCTCCTCGTTCAGATCCTGTTGTGGCTGGCCTCCCGGTTGCTGCTGTGGCTGCCCCTCGGGTGTTCCCTGCGGTTGCTGGGGCTGCTCCGGTTGCCCTCCGGGTTGCTGAGGCTGTTGCTCTTGCTGTTGCTCCGGCTGAGACGGGGCCGGCACGTTCTGGCCCGGAGTATCGGGGACAGGGGTGGGGGCCGGCGGTGGTGCGACGCTGACCCCGAGGTTCACACCGGTCCCTGGGGGAACTTGCTCACCCGGTTGAATTCCTTGCTCCATGACAATGCCCGGAGCATAGTCGCTGCTCTCAATTTGCCGGACGTTACCTACGGTCAGGTCCGCCTGGCCCAGTGCCGCCTCCGCTTCCGCGAGGCTCGTGTTCGTGACTTCGGGTACGGCTACGGGGGAGGGGCCTGACCCGACCACTATGTCAACCGGAGAGCCTCTTTCAGCCCGGCTTCCGCCGTCAGGAGACTGGTTGAGCACCGTTTCCGAGTTCTCCGGGGAGCTCTCCTGCCGCTGTATCTCCACCTGGAAGTTCTCGGCTTCCAGCTCTTGTCGCGCCTGTTCCTGCGCCAGACCTTCTACCGAGGGAACCCCCACAGCGTTGTTCTCGCTGTTCTGGGAGGGATTCCAGCCGAGGCCGACGAGAAGGGCCAGAAGCAAGAACATCGCCGCCAGCACCCAAGGTGTGATCCTACGCCGGCGCGTGCGAGTTTGTACCGGCGGTGGTGGAGACGCGGGCCTTCGAGTTTCGACTCGCGTGGGCCTCGTACCAACGTCTACCGGACCGGCGGCGAGCAAGGGAAGACCATCTCGCGCGCGGCGGAGATCTTCGGCCAGCTCGGTCGCGCCTTTGTAGCGATCGTTGGGGTCTTTGGAGAGGAGTTTCGTGACTATGGCATCCACGCCTTCCGGTATCGTCGGGTTTATCTCTCTCGGGGGGCGCAGCGGTTCGTTGACGTGCTTCATGGAGATGGCGACCGGGTTGTCCGCAGTGTAGGGCAGCTCGCCGGTCAGCATCTCGTAGAGGAGGACGCCCAAAGAGTAGAGGTCGCTTCGGGCATCGACAGATTCGCTGAGCGCCTGTTCGGGGGACATGTAGCTCGCGGTCCCGAGGACGAGGCTCGTATGGGAGATTGAGGTGTGGGCGGCGGCGCGGGCGATGCCGAAATCCGCGACCTTTACATCACCGTTGGAAGTCAGGAGGACGTTGTGGGGCTTGATGTCCCGGTGGATCACACCCCGCCCGTGCGCTACTTCCAGGGCGTCGGTGATCTGCAACGCCACCCCGATCGCGGAATCCGCTTCCAGAAACCCATCTCGCGAGATGCGCTCTTTCAGCGAACCTCCCGGTACATACTCCATGGCTATGTACGAAGTGCCGTCCTCGTCCACACCCCGGTCATAGACGGAAACGATGTTCGGGTGTGAGAGCGAAGCGGCGCTCTGGGCCTCGCGCTTGAAACGTTCGGCGAACTCCGCATCTTCTGCGTACTGGTCTCGCAGTATCTTAAGCGCAACGTCCCGGCCCAGCACCTCGTCGTGTGCCAGGTACACCCGGGCCATCCCACCGCCGCCCAGGGTGCTCTGGATACTGTAGCGACCGTGAACTAAAGTCTCAGGCACGGTATTGTCTCTGCCGCGCGGCTATCCTAGAAAACCTCATACGTGGCGTAGTTTAGCCTGACGCAGTGCCCTTTCCAATCGCGGATATCCGGGACCGGCGTGCTAGCATCTGCGTCTGATGCCGGAGCAGGTTCATTTGGCAGCTTACGATCCCCGGTGGCCGGTGCGTTTTGATGAAGAGCGCGCCCGGATAGAAGGGGTTGTCGGGCGTTGGCTGATTGGTACAGAGCACATTGGTAGTACGGCGGTGCCGGGCCTGGATGCAAAACCGGTAATAGACTTGATGGTGGGCTTGGGGTCCATGTCATACGCGTACCGCTGCGTGGAGCCACTTATCAATCTCGGATACTCGTATTGGAAAGAAGGCGTGCAGCCGCACCATCGCCTCTTCGCGAAGTTCGTCGACGCGGAGTGGACCGCGCGAACGCACAACCTGCACCTCGTCGAAGCTGAAAGTTGGTACTGGAAAGAGCGTTCGCTGTTTCGAGATTATCTAAGAGCCGATCCTGCGACGGCCCGCGAATACGCCCGTTTGAAGCACGAGCTGGCTGGTCGGTTTCGGGACGACCGCGAGGCGTACACCGCCGCCAAGAAAGAGTTCGTCGCCGCTGTTGTGCGGAAGGCAAAGAAGTCCCAAGCTTAGCTCTGCTACCATTTAGCCGGGTAGGCTACGCAAGGAGAGTGGTGGACTATGGTTACGGTGCGCGAAACGACCATCGAACTTCTCAGGCATTTTGGGATGAAGACGGTCTTTGGGAATCCCGGCTCGACGGAGCTACCGTTGCTCAAGGACTTTCCGGAAGACTTTCGCTACGTGTTGGGTTTGCAGGAAGCTTCAGTTTTAGGCATGGCTACGGGGTACGCCCAGGGTGTGGGCAACGCGGCGTTCGTCAACCTTCATACCGCGCCGGGGCTCGGGAATGCGATGGGCGCGATGGTCACGGCCTACTTGAACAAGACGCCGCTGGTCGTGACCGCCGGGCAGCAGGATCGGCGGCACGTCGCGCTGGAGCCGTTGCTCTCCGGAAAGCTCGTGGATCTCGCGAAGCCCTACGTCAAGCGGAGCTACGAGCCGCCGCGGGCCGAGGACGTGCCGTTCGAGCTTCAGCGGGCCTACCACACTGCTATGCAGCATCCTCGCGGCCCGGTCTTTCTCTCCATCCCGATGGACGACTGGGATGTGGAGGTCGAGCCGCCCGTAATTCGGGAAGTCTCGTACCGCGTTGCCCCGGAAGTCGAAGGTTTGGAGAAGATAGCCGAAGCTTTGGCTTATGCGCGGAGCCCGGGGCTCGTGGTTGGGCCGGGGATCGGACGAACTCACACCTTCGAGGGCGTTGTGGCACTGGCGGAGAAGTTAGGTGCCGGGGTGTGGCAGGAGCCGATCTCTACCCTGGCCGGATTCCCCTGGAATCATCGCCTCTTCCAGGGACACCTGCCCGCCGCGCAGAAGAAAATTGCTGAGAAGCTCTCGCCCCACGACGTGGTACTCGTCCTCGGTGCGCCGGTCTTTACCTACTACCCGTATGTACCCGGTCCCGTCGTCGAGAACGGCACGCAAGTCTTCCAGATCACCGAAGACCCCGAAGAAGCCGCCCGGGCCGCAGTTGGTACCAGCATCGTCGGGGACGTGGACCTCGCCGCCCGTAGCCTCACCGAGCTTCTGCCGGAGGGCGACCGCCCAGATCCACCCCGCCGGGAGTCGCCTGCGGAGCCGGAGGAGACCTCGCCGATGTCGGTGGCCTACGCGATGAACGCCATATCGGAGGTTCTGGAGAGCGACGCCGTGGTTGTGGACGAGTCTACCTCCAGCAAGGGAATGCTTTACGAATACGTAAAAGCGGAGGTCCCGGATGGGCATCACACCTCTTCGGCTGGTGGATTGGGTTTCTGTATGCCCGCTTCCGTCGGCCTAAAGCTCGCGTTGCCGAACCGTCAGGTGGTTTGCGTGATCGGGGACGGCTCCAGCATGTACTCTATCCAGGCCCTCTACACCGCCGCCCAATATAATGTTGCCGTTCCCTTTATCGTCATAAACAACAAGGGATACTCGATCCTCAAAGGTTTCCGCGACTCTATTGGACTAAAAGACGTCCCCGGCCTGGACCTGCCGGACTTAGACCTCGTACAGATAGCGCACGGCTTCGGTTGTGAGGGCGAGAATGTAGAAGAGCCTGCGGACCTGGGGCTCGCCCTCAAACGAGCCATGAACGCCGATGTCCCTTACGTGTTGAATGTCCTGGTGGACACTGCGGTGCCAGACATATTCGGTTGAGCCATGAACGCTTGACAAAGGTTGCGATCTTCGTGTTCGCGCTGGTAACCTTCGTGATCGTCGCCCGGATCTCCGGCCTCACCAGCTTCCTCAGCCTCGACAACCTCGGCCGCCTCCGCGACTACGTAGAGGGTTTCGGGCCCGCAGCACCGCTGGTCTTTGTCCTGGGATACGCCGTGGCAACGGTAGCGTTTCTACCCGGTACACCGCTCACGCTGCTGGCGGGCTTGGCCTTCGGGCCGGCTCTCGGGACCATGTACGTAATAATTGGCGCGACTTTAGGTCTTACCCTGGCCTTTCTCGTGGCCCGGTACGCCGCCCGCAGCCTCGTCGCCTCGTGGGTCGAGAAGAACCAGCGGCTCCGGAGGCTGGATGGCGAAGTAGAGCGCCAGGGCTGGCGAATACTCATAATAACGCGCCTCGTACCGCTTTTCCCGTTCAACCTCCAGAACTACGCCTACGGACTTACCAAGATAGGGCTCGGCACGTACGTTCTCGTCTCAGCAATCTGCATAACCCCCGGTGTGATCGCCTACACCTTCGCGGGCGGATCCGTCACGAGTGGAGAACTCACCCGGACCTTCATCTACCTCGGTATAGCCGCCGTATTCTTCGTACTTCTCTCTCTGGTGCCAGGTTGGCTTCGTAACAGGAACAGAGTGACAGGTGGTACGAATTCCGGAAGCAAGTGATGTGAACGAGATAATTACATGATTTTTTGCAAGGAGGCTACAGATGGCTGACGTTGTGGTGATAGGCTCGATCAACCAGGACTTTCTCCTCAAGGTCGAGCATCGTCCTCAGCCGGGCGAGACAGTAACGGGCGCCCAACTTTCCCTGCACAACGGTGGCAAGGGTGCGAACCAGGCCGTCGCTGCGGCCCTGCTCGGTGCTTCGGTGGCTATGCTGGGCCGAGTTGGGGATGATGACCTTGGTGGCCCGTTGGTGGGTGCATTGCAAGAGAAGGACATAGACACAGGCCTGGTGGAGTCTGTAGAAGGCGAATCTACTGGAGCGGCGTTCATCACGCTTACCCCGGATGGCGAGAACGCCATAACGGTCGCCCCCGGGGCCAACCGGCGCGTGCGGCCGGAGGACGTGGACGCCGCCTTGCAGGCCATCGGAGACGCAAAGGTCCTCGTTGCCCAGATGGAGGTCTCTCCAGAGACGGTGAGCCGGGCGGTAGAGGTGGCTGAGGAAGGGGGAACCCGTGCACTGGTAAACCTGGCCCCTCCGATGGAGCTTCCCGAGGAGGTTCTGAACAAGCTAGATCCTCTGGTGGTCAATGAGCACGAGGCAGCTTTCTTGCTCGGTAGCAAGGTGGAAGGTGTTGACGGGGCCCTCTCTGCGGCCCCGGATCTCCTGGCGCTCGGACCTCGCTCGGTGGTCATAACCCTGGGCGGTGATGGAGCCGTATACGCGGAGGAAGATGCAACGGAGCATGTCTCTTCTCCCGAAGTAGAAGTCGTGGACACTACGGGGGCCGGTGACGCCTTTGTCGGAGCACTGGCCGTAAAGCTGTCTGCAGACGCTTCTCTCGAAGACGCTGTTTCTTACGCGGTACGGGCCGGTGCGGCGGCCGTTACGAAAGAGGGCGCCCAGGGCGCGTTGCCCGCACCCGAAAAGGTGGAGGAGTTGTGAAAAAGAGCGGCATCGTAAACGCGCAACTCGCTTACTCTATAGCCCGGCTCGGGCATACGGATCGGCTCGTAGTGTGCGACGCGGGGTTGCCGATACCATCGGGAGCAGAGGTCGTGGACCTGGCCTTTTGGTTCGGGGTTCCGTCGTTTAATGTGGTTCTACGCGGCTTGTTGGATGAGCTGGTAATTGAGAGTGCGACCGCAGCCGAAGAGGTGAGGGAGGAAAATCCGGCTGTCCACGAACTGCTCGGATCTTTTCTGCCGAACTTGGACTTCGTTACCCATGAAGAACTAAAACATATATCGTCTACCGCCCGTCTCCTCGTCCGAACCGGTGAGGCGACACCCTACGCGAACGTCGTACTGCGTTGCGGTGTGCCATTCTAAAGAAACAAATTCAGGAAGTGCGGGTGGCGTTGGCGAAAAAGACGGGCCCCCGGCTAATTAGCTGATCAGGCTCGAGGCCGGCGTTTGTTAGTAGATCCTTTACTTCGTCGGGGGTGAAGAATTGTACGCCGCCGGTGGTTAGAAAGCGTTGCAAGTAGCCGCCGCTCGTTGTTTCGGCTTTGAGTATGCCCATGATCGCGATGCGCCCACCCGGCTCCAAGACTCGGCGCGATTCCTGTAGGGCGCGGGCCGGGTCGCCCAATTCGTTGAGCGTGCCGCCGCACAGAACGCCCGCGAAAGAGGCATCTGCGAACGGCAGGTTGTCCGCGTCGGCCCGTACGAATGAGGGGTGGACGTTTGCTTTGCGAGACTGGCGGATGGCTTCCCGGATCATGGAGGGAGCTATGTCTATGCCGACCATGTCTCCATCGTCACCGAGCCGGTCGGCCATGCTCCGAGTATAAAGACCGGCGGAGCAGCCGAGATCCAGAAACAGGCCTCCACCGTCCAGGTGTACCAGGCTGGACATCATCCGTAACTCGCGCTCGTTCGTGAAGTACTCCCCGATCAGTAACGAGAGAGAGTGGACGCGCCAGAGCGGCTCGTAGCCAAAGCCTGCGCCGGGGAGGAAGTTGGTCAGGTTGGCGATGTTGTCAGCGCCGAGACTGCGGCCCATCGTGTCCAGGTAGCCGTTCTTTATGGGATAGGTCTTGCCGGTGGCGCGGGAACGGACTTTGCCGCGACGGATCATGCCGTTCTCTTCCGTGCCCTGGAAGTAGACGAAACCCCGCTCGTCCGACGGGTCATCGCGCATGATCGAGAGGAGGTCCTTCTTGAACATTTAGCGCCGTTTACCTCTCTTTTGAAGTCGGCTTAGACGAACGTCAAAGCCCCGAACCGAATCGACGAATGCCCCCGATTCTTCAGCTTGTGGTGCGGCCTTTAATGTTGGATAATCCCCCTCATGGTAGACGAGCGGCCCCTTTCGGACGTCGCCAGATCTCGCGGAGACTACCCTTCCGAGAAATAGCTCGTGGTCGCCGCCGGGATAGACCGCCTCCAGTTCGCACTCGACCACCGCCAAAGAGTTTGCCGCCAGCGGTGCGCCGGTTACACCATACTCACCGCCTAAAGAGTGGATCGCCGAAAGACCGCTCGACCGCTCCGGGGAGGCAAAGAGCCGGGAGAGCCCTTCCTGTTCGTCGGACAGTATGCTGACCGCGAAGTACCCTTCCTCTTTTATCCGCGGGTTCAGTCGCGCCTCTCTATGTACGCTCACCAGAAACAGCGGCGGGTCGAGGGAGACCGAGAGCACGGCGTTCGCCGTCATGCCCTCGGCGTTCTCCTCGTGCCCCGAAGTCACCACGGTAACGCCGGTCGGGAATAGCCGCATCGCCGCCCGGAGAGAATCGGCGTCAGCTATCAACGCATCCTGATTTCGACGCTCTTCGGTCTCGTGCGGGTCGTCAGCCGGCAACGCTAGCGTTCCTGATATTGTAAGTCTCCACCGCTAGCCTGAGGCTACTACGCACGACGCTCTTCTACAATGCCTTTCTTTACAAGCAACTCTCGCGGCCACCACTGCTCCACCGTTTCGCGGTCTGAGCCGTACCAGTGGCCCAGATGCTTGTTGTGATAGATGCCGTCAAAGGTCACGTGCTCTGCACCGGGCAGCAGTGCCGCCTCGACCGGCACTGCACCGTCTCCGGCTACTCGGCCATCTTCGACAAACCGTTTGTAGCGCTTGCGAACTTTGCGGGACTCCAAGCCATTCTCGGCGCTACCCGCTACGGACAGGTATTCAAGCCCCGATTCGGCGTGCAGCGCACCGGGGAAGAGTTCATTAACCTGGCGTATGGGGTCTGGACCTTTGCTTTCGGTGAGGGTGTGCGGGCTGCCGAGCGTGATGAGGTGCGAGACGCGCCGGTGTCCGGAGTAGCGGCGTCCGCCGTATGGCGGGTCCCCGCCGATGTACACCCGAGCGGCTATTCCGCCCGCCGAATGGCCGATGAGCACCGCTTTGTCCGACTCGCTCTCCAGGAGCGCCTGGTCTACTGTGGTTGCGATCTGAAACACCAACTGCCCGAAGCCCCGGAAGTGTCCCGAGATCCAATCCAGTGGTGTCAGCGGCACAACGTAGACCTCGGAGCCGGAGAGTTCGCGGAGAATACCGGCGAATTCCCGGTAGTTTCGGGGACGGGACGTAACTCCTCCAACCACGATTATGGGTCCGTTCTTCATAGGGTGAGTATACATGCGGGGGTCCAGGCGGTAGATGAAGGGAGGCAATCCGATTCTAGAGCCCGGTAGGTTTCGGGTCTTATGGTTTTAGCGCCGAGCCGCTAATTTTTCAGGCGCCCGAGCAGCGCGTTTTGAATCGCATTTTTTAGGGAAAAACCGTAGCGTAAAAAGCATTTATTGTTCTCGTGCATGAGTGGAGGTTTCGAGTATATGTCTGAAAGCTCGTCGGGTAATACCCAACAGACAGACAGTGTGTTGACGAATTGGGTGGGTCATAGGGTAGTCGTCAAGTATATAGCCGGCCCCGCTGATCCCATGGACCCGAACGATGAAAAGGGACTCGCTCGTGGCTCGACTGAGGCTCGCTCTGGGGTATTTCAACTGCACCGTTTCGGGCAGGTTGGTATAGAAGTCGGCAACACCCTCGAAGAGTCTACCCAGGACCGGGTGACGCTCATACCGTGGAGTGCGATCCTCTCGCTGAGAGGCAGCACACCGCAAGAGCGGGGAGGAGCCGACGGACGAATCTCCGAGGAGGATTTGGCCGAGCTGGCCCGCAACGACCCAACCTGAGACAACGGCTCGGGTCAGGAAAAACTGGATCTCAGTCCGTCGAGGATGAACTGAACCGCGAGAGCGGCCAGCAGCACCCCGAGTACCCGGGAGAGTACGTTCGACCCGGTCTCTCCAAAGAGGGCCATGACACGGGGGGCCAGCAGCAACGAGACGAGAACGAGTAGCAAGACCAGCGCCAGCACACCAAGTACCGCCGTGATTTCCAGGGGGCTCCTGTCGCCGGTGTAGAGTAGGATGCTCGTAATCGCTCCGGGACCGGCGATCAAGGGTATAGCGAGCGGAAACACTGAGATGTCTTCCTCGTAGGAGTCCTCTTCCTGTTCCTGCACTGTGCGCGACCTCATCCCGGAGGAACTCGCGAAGATCATGTCTAGGGCGGTTAGAAAGAGCAGCGCTCCGCCTGCGATCCTGAACGCTGCGATCTCGATCCCCAAGGCGTTTAGCAGCGCGTTGCCGATCAGGGCGAAGACGAGCAGGATTCCCGCGCCAAGTGCCGTGCCCCGTATCGCCATCTCCCTTTTGCTCTTGGCACTGGTGCCGCGGGTAAGGGCCGCAAAGATGGGGGCAAGACCCAGTGGATCTACCACCACGAGCAGGGTTACAAAAGAGTTGAAGGCGAGTTCCAGCATACCCGGATTATACGCCCCGGCGGAGAGCGTTCCTTGAAGGTAAGATGGTGGACCAGGGAAGCTGGTTGTTTGGCAGAGACCTTATACCGGGCAAGAACAATATTTCGTTTAGCCACATTAGTGAGGAGAGCATTTCAATGAAAGCCGTAATAATGGCCGGTGGCAAGGGGACAAGGCTTCGGCCGTTAACCAGTAACCAGCCGAAGCCCATGATCTCCATCGTCAACAAACCGTGCGTGGAGCACATCGTCAACCTTCTCAAGCACCATGGCATAGAGGAGATAGTGACGACCCTCGGGTTCATGCCCGAGGTGATAGAGGAATACTTCGGCGATGGCTCGGAGTGGGGCGTAAAGATGGAACACTCCATCGAAGAAGAACCGATGGGAACCGCCGGTTCCGTGAAGCTCGCCGAAGACAAACTCACTGAGAGGTTTATCGTGGTCTCCGGCGACGCCTTGACGGACGCGGACCTGAGCAAGGCGATCGAGTTTCATGAGAAAAACGGGGCAGAGGCTACGCTGGTACTGCAGCAGGTAGATGACCCTTCTGAGTTCGGGATCGTGGTAGTAGACGATGATGGCCGGGTAGAGAGGTTTCTGGAGAAACCAGACCCGGAGGAGGTCTTCTCTTACACGGCGAACACCGGCATCTACATTCTTGAGCCGGGCATACTTGAAGAGATACCGGCGGACGAAGAATACGATTTCGCTGACGACCTCTTTCCCAAGCTGCTCGACGAGGGAAGGTCCGTGTACGGCTACGTGACGGAGAAGCCTTACTGGGAGGATATCGGGAACATAGACCAGTACCTCGATGCCCAGCGGGCGGTGCTCAGCGGCGAGGTAAAGGGGATCGAGATTCCCGGCAGCGAAGTGCGCGTGGACGGAGTCTTCGTCGGCAAGGACACGAGGGTGGGCGAGGAACAGCTCGAAGCCCCGTCCGTGATCGGGGACAACGTAAAGATTGCCGCCGGGGCTAGGGTTGGCCCCTACACCGTTCTGGGACCGAACGTATCCGTAGAGTCCGGTGCTAAGGTCGTCGGCAGCACGGTGGCCGAAGGCTCGGTTATCGGTGAGAATGCCAAGCTGGATGGCGCGCTCGTGGGGCGTTCCTGCAAGGTGGGCGCGGATGCCCGACTATTGAAAGTCAGCGCCCTCGGGGATAACGTCGAGGTGGGTGAAGGGGCGACCGTCAAGGACGAAGTGGCAGTCTTCCCGGACAAGACCGTAGAAGAAGGAACCACCGTGACCGAGGACATGACTTAAAAGGATGAGGATCTACAGTGACAAGGCTTCGGGGCTGCACGTAAACCACGTGGCCCGCGTGGAGGCTGAAGAGCGTTTCCCTGCTGCACTCGCCGGGGTCCGGTTGGCGCAAGAGAGTGGGATCGAGATAGAACACTGCCCCTGTGAGCCTGCGCCGCAAGAGACGCTCGAAGCGGTACACGACCCGGCTTACTTAGATCGGTTGCGGGAACTTTCGGAGGCGGGCGGCGGCTATCTCAATGCGGATACCGGCCTCAACGAGCATTCCTGGAATGCGGCGCTCCTCGCCAGTGGCGCGGCCGTTGGCGCGGTGGAGAGTGCCTTGTCGGGTACGTCGGCCTTTGCCGTAGCCCGGCCTCCGGGGCATCACGCCGGGGCAGGTTACGGTATGGGCTTCTGTTTACTCAATCACGCCGCCGTTGCCGCCGAGTACGCCCGCTCGCGCGGTTTGGGTCGCATCGCGATCCTCGACTGGGACGTCCACCACGGCAACGGTACCCAGGATATCTTCTATGCTGATGACGAAGTCCTATACCTCTCTACGCACCGGAGCCCTTTTTATCCGGGGACCGGCTCCGCCCGGGAGGTTGGGGAGGGTGAGGGTCGCGGCTTTACCGTCAACGTTCCGCTACCGGCGCGTTCGGGAGACGAAGAATACGCGGCGGCTTTCGCTGGGGTGTTGCTGCCCGTGTTGCGCGAGTTCGCGCCGGAGGTGGTGATCGTCTCGGCCGGATATGACTCTCACGCCGCAGATCCTTTAGGTGGCATGGCCCTGGAGTCGGAATCTTTCAAGAATCTTGCGGCCGTGGTTGCGGCCCTTACCCGGGAACTAGAAATTGCTCCTCCGGCCCTGGTGCTGGAGGGTGGCTACAACCTTGACGCGCTGGCGGAGAGTGTGGCCGCCACGATAGAGGGAACACTGGTTGGCACTTCGCCGGAGTGGGAGTATGCGGGAGGCGTTAGAGAAGTAGAGGTTGCCCGCCAGACGCACGCCGAGTTTTGGGCAAGTCTGCGGTAGTCGCCGGAGGACTACGAGGAGAAGAGGGCCTCTACTTTCTCTACGGTGGCGTTCATGGTAAAGATCACCACGTCGTCGCCGGGCTCTAAAGCGTCCTGGCCTTTCGGGATAATGATTTCTCCGTCGCGGAGCACCATCCCGACGATAGCTTCCTTGGGAAAGTTTAGCTCGGAGAGCGGATGGCCAGCCACACGGCACTTGTCGGGGACTCGCAGTTCGATCATCTGTGCCCCGCTCTCCAATAGGGAGACGGCCACCACATCGCCCTTACGGACGAAGCGGCTGATCGCCCCGGCCGCCAACATGCGCGGCGAGATTGTGATGTCCACTCCCAGCTTTTCGGCGAGCGGCGAAAATTCCCCCCGGTTTATACCGGCGATGGTCAGCCTGGAACCGAGCTGCCGGGCGTACATGGAGGCGAGCATGTTCGTCCGGTCGTCTCCGGTTACCGCTATAAAAGCGTCGGTGTCTCCCACACCCTCCTGAACGAGGAAGTCCCGCGAGACATCCTCTTCGTGGAATACCTCTGCCGTTTCGAGCTGCGAAGCGATATGCTTCGCCCGCTCCGCGCTGCTCTCGACAACTTTTACCGACATCAGGTCTTCTACGGCCTGCGCCAGACGAAGGCCTATACGGCCCCCACCTACGATCATGAGGTCTTCGACCGGCTCCGTATCGGTCGACACAGTCTTAACTGTCTCCGAAATACGGTCGTGCTCGGCGATCAGGAATATGTGATCCCCGGCTTCGAGAACGGTATCCCCCCGGGACATTAGAGGCTCTCCATGGCGGACGCCGCCCAGTACCAGGGATCTTTCCGGCAGGCCTACGTCTCTTACTGCGCATCCCACAGCCGGGGAGTCTTCGGCCAGTATCACCTCGGCCACCTCGATGCGGCCCCCAGCGAATGAATCTACGTTTATCGCGCCGGGGACGAGTAGGGCGGCTTTGATCTCCTCTGCCGCGACCTGCTCGGTGTGAATTACGAAGTCTATGCCGAGTATGTTTTTGGCGAACGGGTCTTCAGGGTAGTAGTCCGGGTTGTGAATTCGGGCCACGGTCCGCTCCACCCCATGATATTTGGCCGCCAGACAGGAGGTTATGTTTACCTCGTCGATGCTCGTTGTCGCGACTACCAGATCCGACTGTTTTATTCCAGCTTCGGATAGGATTTTGGGGCTGGCACCGTTGCCGCGCATCACCAGGGCATCCAACTGCTCCGATACTTGCCCCACCCTCTTCTCGTCCTCGTCTATTACGACTACCTCGTGTCCCTCTTTAGAGAGCATCTGGGCGACGTTGAATCCCACCTCCCCGGCCCCGACGATGACTGCCTGCATCCCTCAACCCACTTTCTGCTTCTCCGTAGTCTTCGAGCTTCAAGATGAGTTCCGGAAGCCACAGTTTCGCTTCTTATGTTACTCGAATTGCTATTGAGCGGCAACTACCACGCTACGCTTTCCTACCAGCCTACTGTACTTACCGGCTAGTCTCTCCGGCTGGTCTCAGTAGATATGCGCCACGAGCCGCGCATGGCCCGAGCCCTCTCAAGCGTCTTGGCGTCCAGTATTCCGTACACAGAGTCGTATCGCCTTTGGACTTCTTCGGAGAGAGCCTGTATTACCCGCGGAACCGAAGCGTCTATGTCTGCGACGCTCTCCGGGCGGAACGGTAGGCCGAGGGATTCGTGAAAACTTTCGAGGACGGGGACTAGACCTGCGGTATCGGAGATTAGAACGAGGGCTTCGATCCTCGCGGCCCGCTTCTTTACCCGCTGGGCGAGCCCGGCGTGCTTTACCCCGCGCGAACCGCCGGAGCGTACCGAGTAATCTCCGGGACAGAACTCGCCCTCGACCGCACCGGCTTCCGCCGGAACGCTGAGGGTCCGGAGGGCGGAGGAGATCAGGTCAACACCCTCCGCGTAGCGTTCGTAAAGCCCGTGACGCAAGTCTTCCACGGGAAAGGTCATCGAGAAGGAGATGGAGCCCTCGTTTGCCGCCACCGCCCCGCCGCCCGAGTTTCGTACGAGCACCGGAAAGCCGTTTTCTTCGGCCATCTTCACGGCGCTATCGAAGCCGGGCAATCGCCGCTCGCGGCCCGTCGGCGCCACGTAACGGGACGAACTCCACGCGAGCGCCGTAGGGCCACGCTCTCCGGCGGCCACATCCTCCATCAAGACTTGCTGAACCCCGAAGCCGTCTTCCGGGTTGTCCAAATTGCGGGCAGCGATTATCTCCACGATGTCTAAGATAGCATCTGCTTTGAGCCACCTTCGCAGGAAAGCCCTGAAGCCAGTGCTGCTAAAATTAGCCTATGGCTTGTCCACCATCCGAGTCGGGACCGGGTTACGATGAGCGGAAGTAGGATGACTCCGCTGCCGACAGAATGCTCACCGAACCTCTGAGCCGCCCGAAAAATTCTCCCGGTGAAACGGGTTCCTCTTCAGAGTCGCACGAACCGGAACCTGATAAGGTTCCGAAGATTGGCCGCTACCAGGGTATAAAGCGGGTTGGCAAAGGGGGAATGGCCGAGGTATACCTGGCACACGACGATGTTTTGGGCCGGGACGTGGCGCTCAAGGTTTTGCGGCGGGGTCCCGTGGATGAACAACTTGTCGAGTGTTTCAGGCGCGAGGCCCGGAGCGCGGCTTCGCTCTCACACAACAACATAGTTGCCGTCTACGACTGGGGCGAGGCGGAGGACGGTTCTTACTACCTCGTAATGGAGTACGTGCCGGGCGGCACGCTCAAGGACCTGATCGACCGGGAAGGACCTCTTCCGGCAGAAAGAACTATAGACATCGGGACTCAAACCGCCCGGGCGCTGGAGACTGCCCACGGCCGGGGTTTGGTGCATCAGGATATAAAACCCCAGAACATACTCATCGACGGTTCCGGCGGTGTAAAGGTTACGGATTTCGGTGTAGCCCGCGTTGCAGCGTCGCCCTCTATGACCGAGCCCGGCTCTATCGTGGGGACGCTTCACTACATCTCACCGGAGCAAGCAGCGGGAGACCCGGTCGGGCCTGGGAGCGACCTGTACTCCCTGGGCGCGGTCATGTACGAGATGTCGACGGGCCAGGTTCCCTACGACGCCGAAGACCCCGTGGCGATCTTGATGAAGCATTTGGAAGGTCACCTGACGCCACCGAGGGAACTCAACGCAGACGTGCCGGAGCAACTCAACGACATAATCGTAAAACTGCTTGATAAGAACCCTGAAAAACGTTATACCGAAACAACGGGCCTCATAGAAGATCTCGAGAGTGCGGAGTCTCAAAACACAGTAGAGACCCCGCGGCCTGCGAATGCAGCGGTTTCTCTGAAGACGGAGGAGAAGCGGCGTTCTCGGTTTCCGTTGTTAGCAGCCTTTGTGGGACTTCTTGCGGTAGTGGTGGTTGCCCTGTGGTTTTCCAGTGCCGCCTCGTGGACCGAACAGCTCTCTTTTTTGGGTTTCGGTCCGGAGAGAGTAGAGGTTCCGGATGTAACGGGGGAGCCTCGGGAAGCAGCGATAGAGGCTCTGGATTCTGAGGGGCTTCGGCGTTAGAACGAGGGATTCAGAGAGCTCTGTAGAGGATGAGGGGATAGTAGTGCGTCAGGTTCCTCCGGATGGCGAATTGGAGGCTGAGGAGCCGGTGGAAATCTGGATAGGTCAAGGTCCTACTCCCGAGAAGGATGCTGAACTGCTCCGCCGGGAAGTAAGAGATTACTATGGTGCCGTGGATCGCGGAGAGTGGGGTTACACCTACGCTCACTTAGACTCAAAAACCCAGTCGCTGTTCACCGAAGAAGGGTGGGCCCGGCGAAACCAGTTCCTCTCTGACAGCAATCCGGTAGAGCTGAGCTCTATTCGGGTGGCCGTCACCATAAACTCAGCCGAACCGGCGGACGTAACGGTTTACCGGACTTTCAAGGGCGGTTCCTACAGTGTCCGGGACACTCTTTTTCTCTACGAAGATGATTCTTGGAAGCACCGGCTTGTTAGCGAGGAGCTGGATCCCTTTCTAGTAGACCTCTCCTATGAGGAGTTCGTAAGCTACTACGGAGGCGAGTAGGCACTCTATCGGCCGGTGCTAAGATAGCGCACGAGATGGAAGATCCAGCCGACTCAAAGAGAATGCCCAAGACGCTTGCCCTGGCTGGTGGAGTCGGCGGTGCGAAATTGGCTGCGGGCCTCCAGGCCGCCTTACCGCCCGAATACCTCACCGTCGTGGTGAATACCGCCGACGATTTCCGGCTCTGGGGTCTGCACATCTCCCCGGATCTGGACACGGTTATGTATACGCTCGCCGGAATCGCGAACCCGCAGCAAGGCTGGGGCGTACGGGATGAAACGTTCGACACTCTGGAGATGCTGGGGCACTACGGAGAAGACACCTGGTTTGAGCTCGGGGACCGAGACCTCGCAACCCACGTACTCCGCACGGCGCAGCTCCATGGCGGGGAGTCGCTAACGGAGATCACCGCTAGACTTGCCGCGGCACTCGGGGTGAAAACTTCTCTGCTACCGATGTGCGACGAGCCGGTTGCGACCCTCGTACACACCCCGGACGGTCCGCTGGAATTCCAAGATTATTTTGTCCGCCGCCGTCAGGAGGATGAGGTGCTGGGCGTCGATTTGCGCGGCATCAAAGAGGCCCGAGTCTCGCCCGCAGTCTCAGAGTTTCTGGCGGAGGCTGAAGTGGTGGTGCTCTGTCCCTCTAACCCGATCGTGAGCATCGGTCCCATCCTGTCCGTACCGGGGATGACTGAGGCCTTATCGGCTTCCTCCGCCACGAAGGTCGCGGTTGGCCCGATCGTGGGCGGAAAAGCGCTGAAGGGTCCGGCGGACCGGATGATGGCCTCTATGGGCCACGAGGTCTCTGCGACGGGTGTCTCCCGGATGTACAAAGGGCTTGTTGACGGCATGGTGGTGGACCGGGCGGATGCCGAAGAAGAGGACGATATAGCAGCCCTGGGCATGGAGGTCTTGGTTACAGACTCCGTCATGCGGGACGAGAAAGACCGGGAGCGTCTGGCGCGGGAGGTTCTGGAGTTCGGCGGGGCGTTGGGATCGCAATGAGTGTCTGCGCCGTGGTGCCGGTCAAAGACCTTCAAGGGACCAAGAGCCGTCTAACCCCCGTTCTGGACCCGGCGGGACGGGCGGGGCTTACGATCTACATGATGTGTCGCGTCATCTCCGCGCTGCAAGAGGCGGAGGTCGAGAGCGTTTGTGTCGTCAGCCCGGACCGGCTGGTGTTGCAGATGGCCCGTGAGAAAAAGGCTTCTACGCTGCTCCAGAAGAGCAAAGGTTTGAACCCGGCGCTCGAAGAAGGGCGGCGGTGGGTGATGGAAAGGGGCGCTTCCGCGATGTTGGTGCTACCGGCCGACCTGCCGCTCCTCGATGCGGACGACATTCGGGCGGTTGTCTCCGGCTGCGGAGAGTCGCCTTCCGGTGTGATCTCCCCCGACGACGCCCGCACCGGTACCAACGCGCTCATGCTCCGCCCTCCAGATGCTATCCCCTTTGCCTTCGGGACCGGTAGCTTCGAGGCGCACCAAAGAGCGGCTCTTGAGAAAGATGTCCCGCTGACGGTCGTCGAGCGAACCCATCTCTCTTTCGACCTGGACACGGCAGGAGACCTCTCCCGTTTCTACACTCTGGAAGGCCGGATGCTATGAGAGGAATCCAACTGCTGCCCGTCGAGAATGTACC
The DNA here is from genome assembly GCA_965214475.1 of Rubrobacteraceae bacterium. Classification (GTDB taxonomy): domain Bacteria; phylum Actinomycetota; class Rubrobacteria; order Rubrobacterales; family Rubrobacteraceae; genus SIRX01. The sequence continues at coordinate 3,219,397 of OZ243953.1, forward strand.
GGAGATAAAGCCCGGCGACGACCTGGCCTGCATAGTCGCCGACGCTGTTGGAGAGGGCCTGCAAGCTGGGGATGTGCTGGTCGTGACCCATAAAATCGTCAGCAAGGCCGAAAACCGCCTCGTGGATTTGCGTACGGTCGAGCCCTCCGCGCTCGCCAAGAGCTTCGCCACCGAGTACGACAAAGACCCGCGCCAGACCGAGGTCGTCCTGCGTGAGAGCCGACGCATAGTCCGCATGGACCGGGGCATCATAATCTCCGAGACCCGTCACGGTTTTGTCTGCGCCAACGCCGGTGTGGATGCTTCGAACGTCCCCGGCGAAGACATTGTCTGTCTCCTGCCGCTCGACCCGGACACCTCGGCTGCAAAGCTCCGCCGGGCACTCGCCGAACGCGCCGCCGTAGAGCCCGCCATCATAATCTCCGACTCGTTCGGCCGCCCCTGGCGGCAGGGAATAACCGACGTCGCCATCGGTGTCGCCGGCATGAACCCCCTGGCCGACTATCGAGGCCGAATGGACCCCTACGGAAATCCCCTGGAAGCCAGCGTCCTCGCCGTCGCCGACGAGCTCGCTGCCGCCGCCGAACTCGTAATGGGCAAGACAGATGCCGTGCCCGTCGCAATAGTTAGGAACTATCCTTACGAAGCCGGGAGCGGGAGCACCCGAGAGCTTCTAATGGAGCCCGGAAGAGACCTTTTTAGGTAAAATTTTTGTAAACCCGACAAAAAATGTCGGATTTAACATTGACGGTTCAAGGATCATTGCCTAATATCCCGACTATGAACTTTAAGCTCATACGCAAAGTCGCGACGGGGTTTGGCCTTTTCGCGCCTTCGATGTGTACCCGATGTAGCGTTCGCTGCTGTATCTAAAGTCTTTATAAAGTCTAGAAAGTTTTTATATTTCATGGAGGCACCTCTGTGCAAAAATCTTCGGAATCTTTTGGACGCAAGTCTGTGGTTTTGAATAGTGAGAAGCTCGCCGGCGCCGCGTGGCGTCTGGAAGGGGCCGACCCACGGGAGACTATCGAGTGGGCGGTCGAGACTTATGGGGATGGGCTTGCGCTCTCGGCCTCGTTCGGTGGCGGGGAAGGAATGGCGCTCTTGGATATGATCTCCAAGATCACCGATAAGGTAACCGTGCTTACCATAGACACGGGCTTTATCTTCAAGGAGACGGCCGAGTTTCGTGAGGAGGTCATACGCCGGTACAAGCTGCCGGTGGAGATCCTGCGGCCCGCGCTTACCGTCGAGGAACAGGTCGAGTGCTACGGGGAGCAGATGCGTACTTGCAACCCGGATTTGTGCTGCCAGATCCGCAAGATCGAACCCCTGCAGCGGGCGTTACAGCGCTACGATGCCTGGATGACCGGCATCCGCCGCGTGCAAACTCCACAGCGGGCCGACACGCCGGTCGTTTCTTGGGAAGAGCGCTACGGGGCGGCCAAGATCGCGCCGCTCGTACAGTGGACCGAGGATCAGGTGTGGGAATATAACCGGGAGCATGACGTTCCGGTAAACCCGCTTTTGCATCAGGGTTACAAGAGCATCGGGTGCGAGCCTCAGACTCGCCCGGTGCATCACGACGAAGATCCCCGTGCCGGCCGCTGGACGGGGCTGGACAAGACCGAGTGTGGCATACACTTTGTCGGGGGAGAGTCGCGCCGTGAAGTCTCTTAGAGCCCAGAATCTCAACAACGTAGAAAAGATAAAGCTGGAGCGCCACCCGCTGGAGGTGCGTCAGGCGATCATCGACACCTACTCGAAAGAGGGCGTTGAGTCGCTGCAGGCGGTTCATGGAGAGATGGAGCGCCTGAAGTGGGTGGGGGTATACCCGCAGAAGCAGGGCGGAGACGCCTTCATGATGCGGTACAAAGTCCCCGGCGGCGTGTTGAAAGCGGGCCAGGCGCGGGTGCTGGGTGAGATCGCAACGGAATTTGCCCGCGGGCCGATCTCGAACCCCGTATTCAGGGACGCGTTTTTGGACATTACGACCCGGCAGACGGTGCAGATGCACTGGCTCCGGATCGGGGACATACCGGAGATCTGGCGCAGGTTGGAGGCGGTCGGGATGACGACTGTGCAGGCCTGCGGCGACTCGGCCCGCAACGTGCTCTGCTGCCCGGTCTCGGGCCTCGACCACGAGGAGGTCATAGACGCCCATCCCGTGGCCGAGGAGATCAACGACTACTTCACCGGCAACCGGGAGTACGCGAACCTGCCGAGGAAGTTCAAAATGAGCATTACGGGTTGCTTGGAGGACTGCGCCCAGGCGGAGATCAACGACATCGGAATGCTCCCCGCCCGCCTGGAAGACGGCACTATCGGCTTCAACGTCCGCGTCGGCGGAGGACTCTCTGACGGGCCGCGGATGGCCTCTGACATAGATGTGTTCGTGAGACCGGAGGAAGCTGTGGAGCTTACTCGCAGTATCGCCCAGGTCTTCGGAGAGCTTGGCAACCGGGAGAATCGTTGGACGGCACGGATGCGCTATCTGGTGCAAGAGATTGGGCCGGAGCAGTTCCGCGAAGAGTTGGATAAGCGCACGAACTTCGAGCTTACGCCCGCCGGGGAGGATCTCACCAAGCACTACCGCGGGGATCACGTCGGCGTCCACCGGCAGAAAGAGGACGGACTCTACTACGTCGGCCTCAACGTGACCGTCGGCCGGATGAGCGGAGAGAGCTTTATAGAGGCTGCCCGGCTTGCGGAGGAGTACGGGGATGGTGAAATACGTCTGGCGACGGACCAGAACCTCATCATTACCGGCGTACCGGAGGAGAGGTTGGACGCTCTACTCGCCGAACCACTGCTGGAGAACCACTCGCCAAACCCCGGCTCCTTTGAGCGGGGCGTGGTCGCTTGCACCGGCAGCGAGTTCTGCCGCTTCGGGATCGTCGAGACGAAGGTCCGCGCCGCGGAGTGGGCTAAAGAAATGGACGAGCGGGTCGGGGAAGTCGGCCAAAATGCTGTGAGGATGCACTTCTCTGGTTGCTCGGCGTCTTGCGCGCAGCCCCAGATCGGGGACGTAGGTTTCCGGGGCGAGACGGCTAAAAAAGACCGTCAGATCGTCGAAGGCGTAGACATAGGCCTTGGTGGATCCCTCGGCAGAGACGCCGCGTTCATAGACTGGATCGAGGGTGCCAAGCCCGCCGACGAAGTCCCCGACGCTCTGGAGAGCGTCTTCCGTAAGTTCAAAGAGGAACGGCGTGAGGATGAGCGCTTTCACGAGTGGGCGCGGCGCAAGCGCAACAAAGAGCTGCGCGAAGCGTTGCGGAAACCGGAGGCTGTGGCCAGCAAGAATGGAGGCGGTTCTTAGTGGCCGGCTTCGATATTCGGGACATGATGAACGACATAGACGAGGCCCCCGGAAAGGTCTGGTTCTGGGACCTCGAGAAAGCCGTCATAGACGCTGACCGCTGCGTGCAGTGTGGCGTGTGCGTCGCGGCCTGCCCGACCGACTCTATTGGTCTCGGAGAGGATGACCTGCCGACGCTGGTCAAGATGTGCACCGGCTGCTCGTTGTGCTGGGACTTCTGCCCGCGGGGTGGGTTGCAGTACGAGTCGACCTGGAAGATCACCGGTAACGGCAATGGTAACGGCCGTGCCATCGAGGGTGTCGGGCACGTCGAGGAGAGCTACACGGCGCGGATGGCGCCCACTATCGAGGGTGTGCAGGACGGCGGCTTTGTGAGCACGCTCATTATAGAGTTGCTCGAAGCCGGTGAGATCGACGGCGCGCTGCTTGCCCGTGAGAGTGAGACGGAGCGGTGGAAAGGCGAAGCGTTTCTGGCGACCACGCCGGAAGAGGTGCGGGAGTGCGCCGGGAGTTTCTACAACCAGACGCTCGCGTTGGGGCACGTGGACTTCAAGGACTACGATCTGCCACCCAACCCGCGCATTGCGGTGGTGGGTACGCCGTGTGAGATCGAAGGCATCAAGGCCATGCAGGCCCGGCCCTGGACCTGGGGCACGTCGAAAGTAGAGGCGATAACGCTGACCATAGCGCTCCTCTGCACGAAGAGCTTCAACTACGAGAAGTTGATGCTGGAGGAGATCCGGGACAAGCGCGGTGTAGAACTCGACGAGGTCGGCCGGGTGGACATCACCCGCGGGAAGATGGTCGTTCAAGACCTCGACGGAGAGACGGTTTTCGAAGAGCCGATTCGTGACTTCCACGGCGCGGCGCTCAAAGGCTGTGACGAGTGCGCAGACTTTATGGGACATGCGGCGGACATAAGTGTGGGGAGCGTCGGTAGCGCCGATGGGTACTCCAGCGTACTCGTCCGGAGTGAAGCGGGACTCGATGCTTTCGAGTATGTCCGCGAAAAACTGGAGCTTCGCGACCTTGACAAGCCGGATGCATTAGATAAGCTAGACGGCTTGGACAAAAGGGTGGCCTTCAACAGCCTCAAGCGGGCCTTTGATCCTGACGCCCCGATGTTCATAGACTACGAAGAGCACCTAAACAACTACGCCGAGACGGACCGGGCGCCAGTGGAACACGAAGCGGTGAGGTATTGATTGACCTTCCAACACAGAACGCTGTCTCTGCCGGATGAGCCTGCGACCGTCCGCGCCAACACCCGCGCCCTTCTAGAAGGTTCACCGAGGAGGGCTTCCGCACCATCAACGACGCCCGCTTTGTGGCCGACTTGCTCTGGGACGAGTGGGGCAGAGAGTTGGAGGAAGTTGGGATGAACTACGAAAGGCTCCTGGAGATTTCCCGGGGCTATACCAATGAGCTTCGGCTCTGGGTGGTCGGTGAGCGTCCGTGGGATCATTGTGTCGCCGGACTCGCCGGGCGGATTACGAGGCGACTGCCAAAAAACGAAGCAATTTTAACGGAGGTTTAGCCGGTGACGATCAGAACAGAGTACGTCGGGATAGAGCCGCACGGCGGCGAACTAGTAGACCGAAGAGCCCCGAAAGACGAGCGAGAAGAGCTGAAACGGCAAGCAGCAGAGCTAAACCAAGTTACACTCGGACCGCGTGCCCTCTCCGACCTGGAGATGATCTCTACTGGTGTCTTCTCACCTCTTACCGGCTTCATGGGCCGCGAGGACTACGAAGGCGTCGTGGACAACATGCACCTCGCCAGTGGCTTCGTCTGGAGCCTGCCCATAACGCTCTCAGTAACCGAGGACGAGGCAGCTTCCATAAACGAGGGCGACGAAGTGGCGCTTGTAGACGGTGATGACCGGATCGTGGCTACCATGACCGTTGAAGACAGCTACACCTACGACAAGCAGCACGAGGCCCAGCAGGTCTACCGCACCACTGAGGAAGAGCATCCTGGCGTCGCGGCGCTGTACCGGCAGGGCGACGTTCTGTTCGGCGGCCCCGTTACGTTGCTAGAAGAAGAGCCGAACCACCGGCCATTCCCTGGCTACTACTACGAGCCGGCGGAGCTGCGGGCCGCTTTTGCGGAGAAAGGTTGGAAGAAGGTCGTCGGCTTCCAGACGCGGAACCCGGTCCACCGGGCGCACGAGTACATCCAGAAGAGTGCCCTTGAGACCGTAGACGGCTTGCTGCTGAACCCGCTCGTCGGCGAGACCAAGTCTGATGACATCTCGGCGGCGGTGCGGATGAAGTCCTACGAGACGATCCTGGACCGCTACTATCCGCAGGACCGGACGACGCTTGCGGTTTTCCCAGCGGCCATGCGCTATGCGGGTCCGAGGGAGGCCGTGTTTCACGCCATGTGCCGCAAGAACTATGGCTGCACGCACTTCATCGTGGGCCGGGATCACGCGGGTGTCGGTAGCTACTATGGCACCTATGACGCCCAGCACATCTTCGAGGAGTTCGAGCCGGACGAGTTGGGCATAACGCCGCTCATGTTCGAGCATTCTTTCTTCTGTCTCAACTGCGAGGGCATGGCGACCACAAAGACCTGCCCGCATGGCAAAGAGGGACACGTATTCCTCTCCGGGACTAAAGTGCGTGAGATGCTCGCCAACGGTGAGTACCCGCCGCCGGAGTTCTCCCGTCCCGAGGTCGTAAAGGTGCTAATAGACGGACTGCGGGACGAAGAAAAAACTGTCAACCAGCCTCGGGTATACGAGGAAAAGTAAACTAGCCAGTCAAAGGAGATTGTTATGAACGATGGAAACAGGTACGGACGCGGCTTCACACTGTGGTTCACCGGGCTTTCGGGTGCCGGCAAGACGACCATAGCGGAGATAGTAGAGCGGGATCTCCGCGAGCGCTTCGGTAAGATAGAGGTGCTGGACGGCGATATCGTGCGCACCAACCTCTCGAAGGGCCTGACCTTCTCGCGCGAAGACCGGAACATCAACGTGCTCCGCATAGGATTTGTGGCGAACCTGCTCACCCGCAACGGCGCCGGTGTAATCGTCAGCGCCATCTCGCCCTACAAGGAAGCTCGTGACGAAGTGCGTCGCGACATCGGTGAAGACTTCCTGGAAGTATTCGTAGACGCCCCGCTAGACGTGTGTGCCGACCGGGACGTAAAAGGACTCTACAAGAAGGCGTTCGCCGGGGAGATCAAAGAATTCACCGGTGTCTCGGATCCCTACGAGGCCCCGGCTGCCCCGGAGCTTCACATAAAGACCGACGAAGAAGAGCCCCAGGACAGTGCCCGCAGGGTTGTCGGCAAGCTCGAAGAGCTCGGCTACCTGTGGCCGGTTGAGGAGTACAGCTCCGCTGAGGGACGCAACCGCGCGTGAGCATCGAGGCCGCCCTCTTCGGCCTGTTGGTCGGTTTTCTGGTCGGCCTCACGGGTGTTGGGGGCGGTTCCCTCATGACGCCGTTTTTGGTGACGGTCATGGGGATTCCGGCCCCCACCGCCATCGGCACGGACATGGTCTACGCCACGGTGACGAAGCTCACCGGCTCCTGGCAGCACTATAGGCAGCGCTCCATAAACCTCGAAGTAGCTCTGTTTCTCGGGATAGGAAGTATTCCGGCGAGTCTGTTGGGGGTGCTAACGCTCGAGTGGATCAAAGACTCCTTCGACTCCGGGCGTGTAGACGCCATTATGATCACGGTGATCGCCATAACGCTCGTGGTGGTCGGAGGTTCCCTGATCTTCCGCACCTTCATGCCCGAACGGTGGACCGAACGCAAGCAGCACCGGTGGGACGGCACAAGCCGTATGACCTTAAAAAGGCGAATATTCACGATAGTCTTCGGGGCTTTCGGAGGGTACCTGGTAGGCCTTACCTCCATAGGTAGCGGGTCCATCATGGCGGTCATACTGCTGTTGCTATATCCGCTAAGTCCGGCGGTCATAGTAGGGACTGATATAGCACACGCTACGGTGCTGTCTTTGGTAACGGGACTGGCGCACATGACGCAGGGTAACGTGGACTTCGGATTGGTTGGGACGTTGCTGCTGGGTAGTATACCGGGGGTTCTGATCGGAAGCCGGGTAGCACCGTGGTTGCCGGGACGTCCCCTGAAGATCGTGCTCTCCGTAATGCTAATCTTTGTCGGCACGACGCTGCTGATTACTCACTAGTTTGGAAGTTTTTGTTCTTCGGGTAAGGACTAACCTATGGACTTGCAAACGCTTTCGGCAATAGTCGCTCCGCTCTCCAACATCATACTGGGACTGGTCTTTGCGATCGGGTACTATCTGATCATTCGCCTCTACAAAGAGACCGTGGGGGAGATGAGGGAGGGACGCTTGTCGGGCGGACGTCCCCAGGTAATAGTTCAGGCCGAGTACAGTCACCTACCGGAGGTTGAGATAGTCGTCCGCAACGTCGCCGGTGGTGCCGCAAAAGAGATAAAATTCGAATTCTCTCATTCTGTTGAGAGTTCGGACGGATACGTCGTTACTGACCTGCCGTATCTTCAATATGGGCTGGACTTTCTGGAGCCGGGCGGTGAGATCACCTGCTACTGGGATTCTTTGGACGAGATTATCCCCGGCTTGCGACGGCGAGGCCTCGACGAGGGCATAGTCGTGACCACGAGCTACAAGTCTCTCGGTGGTACGCCCTACACCAGCACCTGGCGGATCAACCCGCTGCTCTTCGAAGGTTACCGTGATAGTCCCCGCAAAGGCATGGAGGATCTCGTGGAAGCCGTAGAGAAGCTCCAGAAGGACGTCGAGCGGGCGTCGAATCGCGAAGGACAAGAATCCCAGAGTACCTGAACTCCTTGCTGGTGATAGCCGGGAGGAGATGTTTTACTCTGCGCGGTCCTATCACCTAGTGGAATGAGGCGGCAAAGAGTGTCGGAGAGAAGAGAAAGCGATTCAGCGTCGTCTGGCTACTCTTACTGGTTCGTTATTATCGTAGCCCTTTTCGTGACGGCCCTGATCACGGCGAACATCACGGCGGTCAAGCTCACTGGTCTGTTTGGACTCGTTATAGACGCGGGGACGATTATCTTCCCGATCAGCTACATCTTCGGTGACGTGCTGACTGAGGTCTACGGCTACCGGCGGGCGCGGCAGGTGATCTGGCTGGGCTTTTTCTGCAATCTGCTCGCCGTAGGAGCTATAGTTCTCGGGGGAGCGCTACCGGCGGCCGGTTTCTGGGAAGGCCAGCAAGCCTACGAGACCATCCTGGGTTACGCCCCGCGTCTGCTCTTTGCCTCGTTTTGCGCCTACCTCGTGGGTGAGTTCGCAAACTCCTACGTTCTGGCGAAGATGAAGATTGCTACCAACGGCCGCTGGCTCTGGAGCCGCACCATCGGCTCTACCCTAGTCGGACAAGGCCTCGACTCCCTAGTCTTCGTAATACTCGCTTTCTCCGGCACGGTTCCTACGGGAGCTTTGATCGGGATCATCATAGTCAACTGGCTCTTCAAGAGTGCCTACGAAGCCGTCGCCACACCGCTCACCTATCTGATAGTCAACTTTCTCAAACGCCGGGAGGGCTTAGACGTGTACGATCGCGACACCAGTTTTAATCCGTTCTTGGTAACGAAGTAACCGTCGATGAAACCCGACCTGGAAATTCTCAGCCCCGATGATACGGTTTTTCTCGTGCGTCAGCGGGTCGCGCGGCTCGCCACCGCTGACGCCACGGGCGAACCCCACTCGGTCCCGGTCTGCTTCGCTTACACGCCGGGCGCCATCTACATAGCCTTGGATGAGAAGTCCAAGAACGTACCCCCGACCGGCCTCAAGCGCGTCCGAAATATCCTGGAGAACCCGAAAGTAGCCTTGGTCGCCGATCATTATTCCGAGGACTGGGACCTGCTGGCCTTCGTGATGGTACGCGGCTCGGCGGAGCTAGTAGAGGCCGGGGCGGACGAACACGCCGTTGCCATCCGGCTTTTGCGGGGGAAGTACCAGCAATACGAGCAGATGAAGATAAACGAGACCCCGGTCATTGCAATTCGCCCCGAGAAAATCGCTTCCTGGGGCGCTCTCGGTGCACAAGATGCGAGTCAGAGCGTGCTGGAGGTGATCCTGGGCCGACGTTCGGTGCGACGTTATCTCGACAAAGAGGTGCCCGAGGATTATGTAGACCAAGTTCTGGAAGCCGCCCGTTGGGCACCCTCGCCGCATGGCCGTCAGCCCTGGCGTTTCGCGATGGTTACGAAGGATGTGACCAAGAACCGGCTCGCCAAAGCCATGGGTGAGGAGTGGCGCTCGAACCTCCAGATGGATGGGCAAGAGCCAGAGGTAGTCGAAAAACGCCTCGAAGGATCTCGGCGACGCCTGCTCGAAGCGCCGGTTCTCGTACTGCTGTGTCTCTACCTGAAGGACTTGGACGAATATCCCGACACTGTACGGCAGCAGGACGAGACCACGATGGCTATACAAAGCCTCGGGGCGGCGGCCCAGAACATGCTCTTGGCCGCCTACGAGCTTGGGCTGGACGCCGGTTGGATGTGCGCCCCGCTCTTCTGTCCCGAAAAAGTGGTCGAGGCGCTGGGATTGGACCCGAAGCTCGTCCCGCACGCCTTACTTACGATAGGCTATGCGGAAGGAGACCCACCCAAACGTCGTGGCCGGAAGTCCCTCGACGAGCTGGTCGTTTACCGTGATTAGCGACGCTTGTTCATCTTTACAGTCGCAGAATGCCGCGTTCCAGGGCGACGGTTACGGCGGCGGTGCGGTCCCCCACCTCTAGTTTCTTGAAGATGTGGATCAGGTGCGTCTTGATCGTGGCCTCGCTTACGTGAAGGCTGTGCGCGATCTCTTTGTTGCTCAACCCCCGGCGCACGAAGCCTAGCACTTCGATCTCGCGGTGGCTGAGCGTATCCCGGCGCGGTTCCCGAATGCGCCGCATCAGCCTGTCCGCTACGGCGGGGGCGAACAACACTTTGCCCTGTGAAGCGGCGCGGACGGCCTCGTAGAGCTCTTCCCGGGGCGCGTCTTTGAGCAGGTAGCCGGTAGCGCCGGCTTCGACGGCCCGCAAGATGTCCGCGTCAGTGTCATACGTGGTGAGCACGAGGACCTGCATCTCCGGATGCCGGGCTTTGATCTCCCCGGTGGCGGCGACACCGTCCATCAACGGCATCCGAAGGTCCATGAGTATTACGTCCGGTTTCAGACGGCCCGCCAACCTTACAGCCTCCGCGCCATCGTCGGCTTCTCCGACGACCTCGAAGTCCGGTTGCCGGGAGAGCATACCTTCGAGTCCGGCGCGTACCACCGGATGATCGTCGGTTATCATCAGCCGGATGACTTCTTTCATGTACGGTTCTCCGGGCTCTGGACCATCTCCGTCCGCGCCTCCAACGGTACTTGAACGGCGAGGGTAGTTCCTTCTCCCGGCGTGCTCTCGACGAGTAGTCGTCCTCCGAGTTGTTCTACACGCTCGCGCATAACCTGAAGGCCGAAACCTCCCTCCGAACCATTGGTGGTTGTGTTGGGGTCGAAGCCCGCACCGTCGTCCTGTACGTCCAGCGCGACGAGGTCTTCCAAGTACGAGAGAGTGAGCATTGCTTGCCGGGCACCGGCATGTTTACGGACGTTTGAGAGAGCTTCTTGCGTGACCCGCAGCAAAGTGACCTGCAGCTCCTGCGGAAGGTGCTCGTAGTCGCCGATCGTCTCGACGTTCGCGGAGATTCCGGTCTCCTCCGACCAGCGAGTCGAGACTCGCTCCAGGGCTTCCGGCAGCGATGAAGTCTCTAGTATTTCGGGCCTTAGCGCCGCTACCAGCCTGCGGGCTTCCACCAGGTTGTCCCGGGCCGCGCGTTTTGCCCGTTCGATGTGGTGCTCCACGGGCTTTGTTCCTGGAGGGAGTTCCTCCTCAGCCACCTCCAGATGGGTCACGATGCTGATAAAACCTTGCGCCAGAGTATCGTGGATCTCACGGGCCAGGCGGCTTCTTTCCTCCAACATGCCAGCCCGACGCTCCTCGGCGGCCAGCTCTTTGCGGGTGGCTTCCAGCTTCTCGATCAGGCGTTGACGCTCCCGGCTCTGGTTGATGATCGAATCTATCCACAGGCCGAAGAACGAGCCGAAAAGTATAGAAAAGATCCCGGCGAACACCCAGGCAAACCCGGAGCCGGGTTCCTGTACGAGCCCGCGCCCTACAATCAGGGCGGTCAGCACAACGGAGCACGGAATAGCCCAGCGTATCGGCAGCAAACTGTAGAACTGCGAGAACAAGACGAAGAGGAGGATGTGGAAGACGGGGTGGAGGTAGGTGAGAACGACCCACAGCGCCACCGCGCCCGCCGCGTAGATTAGACCCCTCGGCACCCGTTCGGAGAAGCCCGTCCGTATAACCATGACCCAATACCAGCCGCCGAAGATGACGGATAGCGAGACAATCGCCAACTGAGACCTTCCGTACAGCCCCATATCGGCCAGGCTCGATACGAGCGACAGCAACAGTAGAACGTAGAAGATCGCGTGCCACACCCACGCCCACCGTTCCCAGGCGTGCCCCGCTCCGCTAAAAGCTCCGAGACTAGAGAATACGCTCTTCAAGAGCTTCATCAGCTACATCTTACCCTGTGGGTGGATGTCCGGTCGTGTTGCGTTCCGCATCTTTGCTGGTCTCCTTACTCCCATCGGAAAGTCCGGGCCGAGACGGCGACAGATACGATGAGCACCCCGAGCAGCACCGCGAGCGCCGTCAGGTTCCAGCTACCCTTTATCCACAGGTCCTGGATCAGGTTGACGACGTAGGTGAGGGGCAGGAAGTCTGAGATGCGGTGCAGCGTCTCGGGGAACATCTCCCGCGGGATGCCCGCGGCCCCGGAGAGGAAGAACATGGGGAAGAAGATCACCTGTCCCACGATCTGGGCCGTCCTTGCCGACGACACCAGCCCGGCCAGAACGAACCCGACCGCGAAGAAGCTCAGGGTGGCGACTACGAAGGCGAGCGCCACCGATATTGGAGCTTCGGGTAGGCGCAGGTCATAGATAAAGAACGCCGTGGCGATCAATAGCGCGATACCCAGTGTCGTCATAAGGAGGTTTACGAACACCTGGGCCGCCAGTATCGTTGCAGGATGCAGCGGTGTTGCACGGAGCCGTCGCAGAATGCCCTGTTGCCGGTATCCGGCAATGGCAATTGGCAGGCCGAGAAGGGCCGTGGTCCCGATCACCATGCCCGTGTAAGCTGGGGCCATAACGTCCACTGATCGAAGATCAGGATGTCCTTGCACCGGTTCGTTACCGAAGAGAGAGGAGAAGAGCAAGAGCACCATAACCGGGAAGGCCAGCGTGAAAAAGACCGCCGCCGGCTCGCGCAGAAAGAGCTTTACCTCAACCCGCGTCATCTTATACAGAGCTTTCATTTGAACCTCCTTTGGAGATTTGTTGGTGTTGTGCAGTGGCCGCTCACAGACTGACTCCCTGGGTGAGTACCGTAAGGCGCAGGATCGTTATCGCCGCCAACAGCGCGATACCGACCCACGGCAGCCCGCCGTCAAATCCCTTACCTTCGACGTTCAACCGGCCCATAAAGAACCGTGCCATAGTTGCCGGCAGGCCAGCCGCAATTATTGCCAGCGCCTCGAACACGCCGTAACTGCTAAGGAGATCGGAACCGACGCTCAAGAGAAGGGCGAGCCCGGCCCCGCACACCCAGGTGAAGAAGGCGAGTTGTCGCAACTGGGCCGCCCGGTCGCCGATGGTATTGTCGGTCAACGTAAGGAGCCGCGCGGTCAAGATATATCCCAGCAAAACGGTACCTGCAACACCGACAATGAATACCAGGATGTACACGAACACTGGGGCGGAGGCGAGACGCAGCGCGTAGCCGATATCACCATAAGGCACGAAAGGACCCGTCATGAGGTAGCCGAAGAAGTTCTGGGCGCTGACGATGCCGAACCAGGTTCCGAACAGGTAGCCGTAACCCCGCCCGGAACGGTAGAGGACCAGGACGGCGAAGCCGCTTATCAGGCTGAACACGGGACCGGCGAGCGCGACCAGGATCTCACGCGTTGGGGAAAGGGTAGCATGGTTCTCGGAACCGGAGTAGACGGTCGGTTCGCCGCCGAGCGCGAGGGCGGCAAAGCCGTGCGCGAACTCGTGCAGCGTGATCTGGATAAAGAGAGCACCGACGAAAGCAACTACCGAGTTGATGAGGCGGGAGTAACGTTGCATAGAAGTTCCTTTAATTCCGGATCTTACGGCCGGTCTTCTCGATGAATACGTCTTCTAGTGTGGGTTGGGCCACGCTCACCTCAGTCGGGGTGATTCCGTGACGGTCCAGCTCGACAACGGTTCGTGCGAGCAGTGGCCCATCGCCGTAGACGACCACGTCGCCCGCCTCGCAGGCTATCTGGCTCACGCCCGGCAGGTCGCGCAGGGGTGCGGGATTGAACTCGTTCAGGCCGCCGAAACGCACGTTGGTCTCCGCGCGTACTCCACTCATCAGGGCTTCCGGCGAGTCGAGCGCCACAACCTGTCCGCCGTCTATGATCGCCACCCGGTCGCAGAGCTTCTCGGCCTCATCCATATAGTGGGTCACCAGCACGACCGTCGTGCCGCTGGCTTTGATCTCTCGTATCAGGTCCCACGTTAGCCGTCGCGCCTGGGGGTCGAGGCCGGTGGTGATCTCGTCCAGGAACACGAGGTCCGGCTCGTTTACGAGCGAGAGCGCGATAAAGAGTCGCTGCTGCTGTCCTCCGGAGAGGTCCTTGAAGCGGGTGTTGGCTTTCTCTTCCAGGCCCCACCCCTCCAGCAAGGGCCGCGTGTCGGGAGCGGTCTTGTAGAAAGACGCGTAGAGATCCAGCGCCTCCCACACCTTGAGATCGTCCGGCAGCGCCGCCTGCTGAAGTTGCACCCCGACGCGCTCTCTTAGCTTCCTGCCGTCTTTTCGCGGGTCCAGGCCCAGGACACTGACCGTGCCGCCGTCGGGCTGACGCAGGCCGGCCAGGCACTCGACGGTCGTGGTCTTTCCAGCGCCATTAGGCCCGACGATGCCGAAGACTTCACCTCTTCGTACCTCGAAAGAGATCCGCCCTACCGCGACCGTCGCGCCGTAGCTTTTCCGTAGGTCTTCGACCTGTATCGCCGCATTTCCTTGTGCAAGCCTCACCCCGGATACCTCCGTTCTCTCTATTGACCGTTGTAAGGCTGAGTATCCAGGAGCTACACGGAGAAGTAATCGGCCGAAGGTTCAAAGATAGGAGTCCGGACGATTGAACCGCGCGTCAACCAACTGGTTGATGTGCGCGGAAAACCCTATGTTTGGGGCGTCGGTTACCGGGGGGAGTATTCACGTTCCGGCGTACCGTAGAGCGTCGTCCTCCGGCGCGGAGTGCGGCCGATCTCGCGGATGGCATCCTCCAGTTCTTCGGGGAGCATTTCTTGGCCGTGGCTGGCCCCTGCGGCCCGTGAAATGCTCTCGTTCATCAGTGTTCCGCCGAGGTCGTTACACCCGGACTGGAGGGCCAGCTTCGCGCCTTCCATCCCCAGCTTGACCCAACTTACCTGGACGTTGTTTATGTAGCCGTGCAGCGCGATCCTCCCAACCGCGTGCATCTTGACCGTCTCGGCGAAGGTCGGGCCCCGGCGCGAACGGCCCTGCAGAAAGAGCGGCGCACCCATGTGGACGAACGGCAGCGGCACGAACTCGGTGAAACCGCCGGTCTCGGCCTGGATGTCGCGGAGCACCATCAAGTGTCGCGCCCAGTTCACGGGACCGTCTACGTGGCCGAACATGATCGTGGTTGTCGCCCGCAACCCGACCGCGTGCGCCGCCCGCATTACATCGGCCCACTCCTGGGTATTGATCTTGTCCGGGCAGATGATCGCCCGGATCTCATCATCCAGAATCTCTGCCGCCGTACCGGGCAAAGTGCCAAGCCCTGCATCTTTCAAGTCCTCCAGGAATTCTTCCACCGAGATCCCGAGCGTCGCCGCGCCCTGGAAGACCTCCAGCGGCGTGAAAGCGTGGACGTGCATCTCCGGAACTTCGTCTTTTACGGCCTGCAGGTAGTCGATGTAGTTCTGGCCGGTGAAGCTGCCGTGGATGCCGCCGACCATGCACACCTCGGTCGCGCCCTTCTTCCATGCTTCTCGGGCGCGACGCGCTACCTCAGCCGTGTCGAGCAGGTACGGGTCCCCGCGCAGGTTCAAAGACTTGGGGCCCTTCGAGAAGGCACAGAACTTGCAGCGGAAGTAGCAGAGATTGGTGTAGTTGATGTTCCGGTTGATGACGTAGGTTACCTCGTCGCCGTTGACCTCCTGGCGCAACTCGTCGGCTACTTTGCACAGTTCGGCGAGCTCTGAGCCACGGGCGGTAAAGAGCTGCGAGATCTCCTTTTCGTCCAAGTCTTGCTCCCCGGCTTTCGAGAGCGCCCGCACCAGCTCCGGGCGCATCTTCGATGGTCTCAGCCCCCGCGCCTCGGCCACGCCCTTCTCGGGAATTTTCTCCTCAGTACCCGGAGCCCAGTCTTCTACCCGGGCGAAACCCTCCGTGTCTATTCCGGCCCATACGTTGGACCGGAGTTTATCGTCCACCCAGCGCACGGCGTCCAGGGTGTAGGAGGGATGTAGGGCGAGTCGTTCGAGGAGCAGATAACCCCGGCTTTCGGTGGCGCGCTCCAGCTCTTCCAGGTGCGGCCAGGGGCGTTCGGGGTTTACGTGGTCGGGGGTTATGGGCGAGACGCCGCCCCAGTCGTTGATCCCGGCCTCGATGTACCGCAAGTATGGCGGTTCACCGTTTGTCCCCGCGTCGGCCAGGTTGGGTGGCGCCTGAATCGTCATGTCGGGCGGTAGCAGCAGCCGGGCGAGTGCGATGGTGGCGAGCATCTCGTTTTCGGAGGGTTCCGGCGAGGCCGCCATCCTGGTCCCCGGCTTGGCCCGGAAGTTCTGGACGATGCACTCCTGAATGTGCCCGTGCCGTTCGTGAACGTCCCGGATGGCGAGGATGGTGTCCACCCGCTCCTCGACCGTCTCGCCGATTCCGATAAGGATACCCGTCGTGAACGGCACCGCCTGTCGCCCGGCAGCCTCCAGCGTCTCTAGCCTACGTTCTGGGACCTTATCCGGCGACGCCCAGTGTGCCAGGTCCCGGCCTAGCAAACGTCCCGAAACTTCCTCCAGCATGATCCCCTGCGACACCGACACCCTTCTCAGCGCCGATACCTCTTCCTCTAAGAGAACCCCTGGGTTGGCGTGCGGCAATAGTCCCGTCTCTTCTAGCACGAGCCGGCAGCAGTGGACGAGGTACTCTATTGTGCTCCCGAAACCCAACTCCTTCAGTTCCTGGCGGGCTTCGGAATACCGTTTTTCAGGCTTGTCCCCGAGTGTAAAGAGCGCTTCTTTGCAGCCTGCCTTCGCCCCTGCCCGGGCCACTTCAAGCACCTCATCCGGGGTGAGATAGGCACGTTCGCCGGGTCGTGGAGGTTGGGCAAAGGTGCAGTAGCCGCAGTTGTCCCGGCAAAGCTTTGTTAGCGGGATAAAGACTTTGCGCGAGTAAGATACGCGGGGACCGAAAGCCCGGTCCCGAATTTCCGCAGCCGCCCGCATCGCTGGTTCCGGCTCCTTAGTGGCGCGCCGCGCCAGTTCGTAAGCCTCATCTATACCCAACCGTCCGGAGACAGCATTTTGTATCAGTTCTTCGTAACCCATGCCGCTCCTAACGACCTCGGCCAGTACACCCGCAGATACTACACCTTCGACGTGATTTTCTCCGTCGCCGGGTTTCCGGAGCTACGTGAGCCGAAAGAAGATTTATCCTCTTTCAGGCGATACTTTCTTCTGGTAGGAAACGCTGGATTATGAGGTCTACGGCACGCTCCACACTGTCTTCCTGCCGGATCTTCTCACCCAAACGTTCGGCGTTATCTTTCAGACGCGGATCGACGATGATCTTGCTGACGGCCCGGGCCAGATGCTCGGCGGAGAGCTTGCGACGGTGGATCGGCGCGGGCGACACCCCGGATCGGGAGAGCAAATGTCCCCATAAAAGCTGATCCCCGTAGGAAGGAACGGTAACGCTCGGGATTCGTGCCCGGAGCGCCGCGTGCGTAGCCCCCGCGCTGCCATGATGGACGAACCCCCGGGTACGGGGCAGCAGCCAATTGTAAGGGGCCTCTTCTATCTCAAAAATATTGCGGTGAGGATTTTCGCCCCGGAGTTCACCCCAACCACCGAGCAGAATTCCCCGCTGGCCCAGGCTGTCCAATGTTTCGGCAAAGACATCGACGACGTGCTCAGCGTTTTCTATGTATGAGCTACCGAAGCCCATACAGACCGGTGGTGGACCACTTTTTAGGAATTTTGCCAACTCTTTGGGAGGTTCCCAACCTTCTTCGCTGTTGAGGAACCAGTAGCCGGTGACCTTGCGGTGCACACCCCAATCCGGCGGTTCGGGCAGCAACTCTTTGCTCCAGCCGTAGAGTTGCAGCCGGGCGTCGGAGCTGGGGTTTAGCAGAGGACCGAGAAACGGATGGGGCGGCAGAGAGAAGAACTCTGAGCGAATGCGATTGATCGTCTTTCTGAAAGGCTGCCACAACAGTTGACCGGCTGCAAAATGAGTCGTCCGGTTGTACAAAGCGCCGAGAGACCGCAGGCTGCCACTTGCCAATCCGATGTTTGCGGGCATCAGCGCGTTCGGAAAGTGGCTGGTAGGAGCTATAAGGGGGGACATTCCGAGCCCGGCGGCCGGTAGATCCCGGGCGTCGGCCACATCGTAGCCGAGAAACGCCGCCGAGGAGATTAGCAACCCCTCGGCGTCCTCCGCAGCCTCCGTAGCCTCGCCGGCCGCTTCGTAGAGCGCAGGCTCTACGACCCGCTTGAAGCCCTTCATGATCCCGGTAGCGGACCCCCCCGAACGGGCGAGCGATTCGACCATCGCCCGTGGGTCTACCGAAAGTGGGGCGAAAGTGAAACCGCGACCCTCGATCAGACCCTTAAAAGTGGAGTGCGAGGCGATCTTTACGTCGCACCCCGCTTCTCTGAGACCTAATCCCAAGGCTACACACGGCTCTACATCTCCCCTAGAACCAACCGTGAGAATAGTGATTCGCGTAAACTAATCCCCTCTGCAAACTTCCCTCCTGACCTTACCAGAAACACGCTTAGCATGCGACCCAGATAGCTGTTGCGGGACCGAACAAGAACATCCGCTTTAAACCCGACAAATTTTGTCGGAGATACGTTAGAATGTGGCCTTGTACCGTTAGCAATTAGGAAAAGGAGATCTGAAATGGAGCAGGAGATACAGGATAAAGGTTACGCCCAGCCCGAGGCTCTCGTAACGACCGACTGGGTCGCTGAGCATCTTGAGGACGAAGATATCCGGGTTGTGGAGTCGGACGAGGACGTGTTGCTCTACGACATCGGGCACGTTCCGAACTCCGTCAAGATCGACTGGGTCGAAGATTTGAACGACCCCATAATGCGGGATTACCTCGACCCGGAGCACTTCGCGGAACTAATGAGCGAGAAGGGCATTACGCCTGACACCACGGTCGTCTTCTACGGCGACAAGAACAACTGGTGGGCGACGTATGCGCTGTGGGTCTTTCGGCTCTTCGGCCACGACAACGTCCGGGTGATGGACGGTGGGCGCCTCAAGTGGGAGGCTGAGGGCCGCGAAATGACCCAGGAGGTCCCGTCCTTCGAGCGTTCCGAGTATCCCGCCCCCGAGCGAGACGACGAGAAGATCCGGGCCTTTAAAGAGGACGTGGAGCAGCATGTGGAGAAGAGCGGGTCGCTGGTGGACGTGCGGAGCCCCGGCGAGTACTCGGGCGAGCTGCTGCACATGCCGGACTACCCGCAAGAGGGTGCGATGCGTGGCGGGCACATCCCCGGCGCGGCCAACGTGCCGTGGGCGCGGGCCGTCCGCGAGGATGGCACCTTCAAGAGCGCTGACGAACTACGTGAGATCTACGAGGGCGAAGCCGGTCTCTCCGAAGGTGAAGACGTGATCGCCTACTGCCGCATCGGGGAGCGGAGCAGCCACACCTGGTTCGTGCTCAACTACCTCCTCGGCTACGACAACGTCCGCAACTACGACGGTTCCTGGACCGAGTGGGGCAACTCCGTTCGGGCGCCCATCGAGCGGTAGCAGGAACAGTAATATCTTGGACCGCAAACAGCGCATCGAGTTCCTCGTGGACCACGTCAAGAACCCCCGCCACCAGGGGGTTCTTGACGGCGCGGACGTTGTCATGCCCGGTGGCAGCCCGGAGTGCGGTGGATCTGTGGTGATCTATCTAAAAGGCAACGGAAACGGAAAAATAGAAAAAGTCTCTTTTACCGGCGAGGGTGACACCCTGAGCATGGCAGGCTCCAGCATGATCCTAGAGAAGGTGCATCAGGATAACCTCACAATGGAAGAGGTGCTCGCCCTGGACTACGAGCAGTTCGTGGACGATGTGGGGCGCGACCTGGTCGGCAGCCGCACCCGGAACGTGACGCTGGGCCTCAGTACCCTCAAGGCCGCTGTGAGAAAGCGTCAGAGAGGCTTACTGCAGAACGGCTCGTCCGCAAACCTGTCGGCGGCGGAGGTCTCCTAAAATAGCTCAAGTCAGACTGCCCCGGAAGAATCCCTAGCCCAACCCCGAGAGCGCGATAACCGAGAAAAAGATGAGTCGTACTACAGGGCTTATCGGTACCTGCGAGTTTTACCAAACACTCCCTACGAGAACCTTCTGCTATTCCGCTAAACTGCAAGGCCATGAGTGAAAAAGATAAAGGACCGCTCTGGGGCGGCAGGTTCGGATCGACGCCGGCGGAGGCTTTCGAGCGGCTGAACGCTTCGATTCCCTTCGACATCCGACTCGCGCCATATGACATACAGGGCTCCATCGCCCACGCCCGGATGCTAGGGCAGAAAAGGATCGTCTCGGAGGAAGAAGCCGCAGAGCTTGTGCGGGGACTCGAAGCGGTGCTAATGGAAGTCGAATCGGGTGAGTTTTCGTGGACGCTCTCGGATGAGGATGTGCATACGGCTGTGGAGCGGCGGCTGCGGGAAGTAGTCGGCGACGTGGCGCTGAAGTTGCACACGGGCCGGAGCCGCAACGACCAGGTGGCGCTGGACCTGCACCTCTTTGTCCGGGATGTGGCGGGGGAGATAGGGAGGGGCCTACTCAGAGCGATGGGGGCGCTCGTGGAGGTGGCTGAGAAGCATCCAGATCTCATCCTGCCCGGCTATACGCATTTGCAGCGGGCGCAGCCGATCTTACTGTCCCATCATCTCATGGCCCACTTCGAGGCTTTCCGGCGGGACCTCCGAAGACTGGAGGCGTCCCGTGAGGCGGCCGGTGTCTCGCCACTCGGGGCGGCGGCTCTCGGCGGGACGCCGCACCCGATAGATCCTGCGGTGGTTGCGGAAGAACTGGTTATGGAATCATTGGTCAACTCGCTCGACGCAGTTTCGGAGCGGGACTTTGCGCTGGACTTGCTTTACGCCTGCGCCGTACTCGGGGTCCATCTTTCGCGGATCGGGGAGGAGTGGGTGCTGTGGACGAGTGCGGAGTTCGGGTTTGCAACGCTCGACGACGCATACTCCTCGGGATCCTCGATCATGCCGCAGAAAAAGAACCCGGACGCGTATGAGCTGATGCGCGGCAAGTCGGGGCGTCTGATCGGGGACCTCAACGCGTTGCTCATAACGCTCAAAGGTTTGCCGCCCGGCTACTCTAAAGACCTTCAGGAAGACAAGGAGCCTATCTTCGACGCGGTAGACGCTGTACTCGCAATGCTCGCCGTGCTGCCGGAGATGCTCCGAACAGCACGCTTTCATGGGGAGAGAATGGAATCTAGCGCTGGAGGCTTTGCGCTGGCGACGGAGCTTGCGGACTTCCTGGCGGCGCGGGGCGTGCCGTTCCGGGAAGCGCATCGGGCGGTGGGCACGCTCGTGAAACGGTGCGAGGAGCTGGGAGTTGATCTGGAGGAAGTTCCGCGGGAAGAGCTCTCGGCGGCGCATCCGGCGCTCGCGGAGTTGCCGGATGGTTTGCTCACGCCGCGAGGCAGCGTAGAGAACAAGAAGTCTGCCGGTTCCACGTCACCGAGCTCGGTGGAGAATCAGATTCGGCGGGCGAAGGAGTTTCTTACGAACGTGTCCCGTTAGCGAACTATGGGTACAGGTCTCCACGGAGGCAAATTCGAGAGAGGAAGTGCTGAGTGAAGATAGTCCAGATGTCGGACGTCCACGTCGAAGAGGGGGGAGACTTCCGGCCGGATCTACTGGATAACATTATCGAAGAGACAAACCGACTGGAGCCGGACCTCGTGGCGGTCGTCGGGGATCTGACCGGCGAGGGTTACCGAAAGGAGTTCGAGCAGGCCCGTGAATACATGGATCGTCTGGAGTGCCCGAACATCCGGTACATAATGGGCAACCACGACGCCCGAAACGTCGGCTACCGGTACTTCGAAGAGCTTTTCGGCGCCCGTAGCAGCTCGACGACGGTAAAGACGTCCGACGGCGAAGCGAAGGTGGTCGCCCTAGACTCTACAAAGCCGGACTTGGATGAGGGTGAGGTCGGACGCGAGTATTACGCCTGGGTAGACTCGGAGCTTCGGGACTGGGACCGGGGACCTAAGATACTCCTCATTCACCACCATCTTCTTGCAGTTCCCGGCACCGGACGAGACTCCAACATACTCCGGGATGCAGGCGACATGATGGCCCTGCTGCGCGAGGTCGAGGTGGACCTCGTACTTTCGGGGCACCGGCACGTACCTTACATATGGAGCATCTCGGGCGTCAGGATTATCCATTCCGGCACCGCTTCGACCGAGCGGATTCGTGGGACCATAGGTCCTTCGTACAACCTCATAGAGATTGGTGCCGAAGACGTGCAAGTTACGCTTAAAGATTCGACCGGCAAAGAAGATCTGCCGCTCGCCAGCTTCTCTCGCAAACCGGAGCGGAGCACCCAGTTACACCTGGACTACGATCGCTACGTTAGCTACGGTCAACTACCTCTGTAGAGCAGCCTGATTTTCTGGCTGCGCCACCTGGGAGATCGGAAGCGGGCATAATGTAGTCACGTTGAAGTCTTGGAGAGGAGCACGGTCGTGCGAATAGTGCAGATGTCGGATATTCACGTGGGCTCGGGGCTCTTTGACGCGGACCTCCTTACGGCGGCTATCGAGGAGACGAACGAAATGCAGCCCGATCTCGTCGCCATTGCCGGCGACCTTACTATGGAGGGGTTGCGCTGGGAGTTCGAAGAGGCGAAGGCATACCTCGACCGCCTGGAATGTCCAAACGTTGCCGTTGTGATGGGCAACCACGATGCACACAGCGTCGGATACTGGCATTTCGAAGAATTTTTCGGCGCCCGGGAGCGGGCTTTGACGGTTCCCGGGCCTGAAGGCGAGGCGAAGGTGGTCGCCCTGGACTCCACCAAGCCAGACTTGCACGAGGGAGAGGTTGGACGGGAACACTATGCCTGGCTCGCGTCGGAGTTTCGGGACTGGGACCAGGGGCCGAAGATCCTTATAGTCCACCACCATATCCTGGCCGTTCCCGGAACGGGCCGCGACGTGAACAACCTCCGCGACGCTGGAGACGTAATGGCTATCCTGCGCGAGCTAGAAGTGGACATAGTGCTCTCCGGCCACCGGCACGTGCCGTATGTATGGAGCATCTCGGGCGTCAGGATCGTCCACTCCGGCACCGCATCGACCTACCGGGTGCGGGGCGTCATGCCACCCTCCTATAACGTCATCGACATAGACCAAGAGAGTG
Organism: Rubrobacteraceae bacterium; assembly: GCA_965214475.1. Taxonomy (GTDB): domain Bacteria; phylum Actinomycetota; class Rubrobacteria; order Rubrobacterales; family Rubrobacteraceae; genus SIRX01. The sequence goes on from OZ243953.1 coordinate 3,242,454, forward strand.
TGAGGATAACCCTCAAACAGCCGGGCAAAGGCAAGGATGGCGAAGAACCTCTCGCCAGTTTCGCCCGTGAGGCGTCAAAGAGCAGCGAATTTTACCCGGCATTCGACCGCTACGTCCGCTACGACGAGCTGCCGTTCCTTTCTGGACGGCCGGAGGATTTCTCTTAACTCCCGATAAACTCTTCACCTTCGGGCTGTCCGGTATGCTCGAAAGCCCGCCGGAGTAGCTCTCGGCCTTCTTCGAGTTCCTCGTCGGAGCGGGCCTTTGACTCAACGGTCTTTACACTCTCTTCCAGGTCTTCTTCGATAAACGTGATCTCCGGCAGGCCTATTATGATCTCCCGGATCTGGCGGTAGATAAAGTCCGGCTCCCCGGCGTAAGCCCAACACTGGCGAGCCCGGACCCAGGCCCAGCCTTTCATACGGACCGTGTTCTCGATGTCCTCGTCTTCAAGGCCATACATCTCGATCCGGAGCCGGTGTTCGGTTATTACCTCGGGCCGTATGCGGACGCGTGCGATCATGGAACCAGTCTACAGCAGGCGCTTAGACTTTATCTTCACCCCGCAGAAGTAAAAATCGCACACAAGAAGATCACCCCGCGCAGGGTTTGAGCCTTACGCGGGGTGATCTTTACCCACTACCTTAGCGAATTATGTTTATTCCAGCAGCCCAGCTTCTTTGAGATGCTCCTCAGCCACGGCAGCAGGGTCCTCGTTATCGAGGTCTACCCGGCCGTTCAGTGTCTGCATGGTTTTTAGGTCCAAAGACTCTGTGACGGGGTTTATGACACCCGCAACGTCTTCGTTATTGTTCAGAAATTTTTGCTCGATGACCGGGGCCGGATGATAGAAGGGCCAAATGTTCTTGCTGTCCTCCACAACTACCAGGTCGTCGGAGCGGAGTTGTCCGTCGGTAGTAAAACCGATCGCCACGTCCGCATCACCCTGCCGGAGTGCTTGATAGCGCAAGCCAAGATCGTTGACGACCTTGACCTCTTTGAAGTCAGTGTTCGGATACGACTCTTCTATGTTCGAGAAACCGTCCGATCGCTGCTGAAACTCTGAGAAGGAAGCGAGGATGAGGTTCGGCGACGCCTCGGCGAGGTCTTCGAGTGTCTTCAGGCCATACTCGTCGGCGACGTCCTTACGCACGGCTATACCGTAGGTGTTGTTAAAGCTGGCCTGTTTCAGCATGGTGGCCGCCGGGTCGCGCTTCTCATAGAGTTCCTCGGTCTTGTCGTAGGTACCCTTGGGGGTGTCGAACTGCTCGCCCTCGTAGCCGAGCGCTGTTACTAGAGCCGTACCAGTGTACTCTGGGTACATGTCTATCTCGCCAGACTGGAGGGCTTTATCCAGCACGGTCACGTTGCCGAGGTCGAGCCTTTTATTTACGTTGTAGCCGTCGGCTTCCAGGGCCTGGGAGTAGAGTTCGCCGAGGATTACCTGCTCGGTAAAGTTCTTGGAGCCGACCGTGATCTCTCCTTTACTCTCCTGGCTGCCGGAGCCGCCTCCGCTGCCACAGGCCACCAGCGCCGTCATCGTGAAGGCCAGCAGCGCAGCCGTTACCGCCCGTATCATTACTTTGTGCTTCAAGATTTTACTTTCCTTTCTTTTTCGCTATCCGGAGCCCCTTCGGGGTAGATATTTTTTCGAGCCCTCCAAAGAGAAACTCCGTCATTACCGCCAGTATCGCCACCGGTATCGCCCCGGCGAACATTGCCGGGTAATTGAAGCCCGAGAATCCGAAGACGATAAAATCTCCGAGGCCGCCTCCGCCGACGAATGTTGCGAGCGTCGCACCCGCCACCACCTGAACAGCCGAGGTTCGGATGCCGGCAAAGATGACGGGAGCCGCCAGTGGAATCCGCACGCCGGCCAGTATTTGCCATCTCGAGAGGCCCATGCCGCGGGCGGAGTCTATGACTCGCTCGTCCACCTGATTGAGACCCGTCACGGTGTTTATCAGGATGGGCGGTATAGAAAGTAGGATAAGCGCGGCTTCGGCGGTCCAGTACCCGATGCCCAGAAATATAAGGAAGAAGGCCAGCAAGGCGATGTCCGGGATACCGCGTCCGAGATTGGTGAAGTTGACGGTGGCGAGGGCGAGTCGTGGCGAGCCGCCGACCGCCACCGCTAGCGGTATGGAGATCAGGATTCCCACCAGGAGCGCCAGTACTGAAAGTTCGATGTGACGGTAGACGGCATCGGCCCACTCGGGGGTCTGGATTTGGTCTATGAAGTCTGCGGTAAATCCCCCGAACATCTCAGGCCGCCTTTCCCGCGCGCCGGGCCCAGGGGCGCAGCAAACCTTCTACCCGGTAGAGTCCGACATCGGCGGAGATCGCTATGGCCGCCACCAGTACCGCCGCGGCGATTACGGGGGTTGCGAATTGACTGCCTATCCCATCGAAGATCGGTTTCCCAAGTCCTCCGGCTCCTACGAAGGCCGCGATGCTGGCTATGCCAATGACCGTGACGGTGGCGATGCGAATACCGGCTACTATGACCGGCAGGGCTAGTGGGATCTCCACCCCAATGAGGATCTGCCGCTCGGTGAGGCCCATGCCGCGGGCGGCGTCTTTGGTGTCCTCCGGGACCGAGTCGAGGCCGGTTACGGTGTTTCGGATCAGGATCAGCAGCGAATACGCCGTTAGCGCCACGAGGACCGGCGGCCGGCCTATACCCATTATCGGGATGAGCATCACGAAGAACGCCAGGCTCGGGATCGTGTACAGGATGCCGGTGAAGGCTGTTATAGGACCGTAGAGCCAGCGTTTCCTGTGGGCGAGGATGCCGATTGGTATTGAGATCAGCAACGCCACTGTCACGGGCACGAGTGAGAGAATCAAATGCTGCCAGAGAAACGTCAGCATACCGTCCGGGCCAGTGATGTGGCTGAGGAGCCAACCGAAATCTATAAACGGTTGGCTCTCCTGTTCGATGGAAAAGTCGTTATCCATCCTCGACGCTCCGGCTCAACTCCCGGATGTTGTCTAGCGTTATCGTGCCCCGGTTGCCGTTTCCGTTGGAGCCATCTTCAGAATACACCAAACCTCGTTCGGCGTCGGAGCCTATTAGCTCGGAAAGCGCATCTTTCAAGGAGAGATTTTCGTTGATGCGTGGTAGGTTTTCGCCGTTTTGGTCGTAGGGCTCCAGATCTACGTCCCCGACCCGGGTGAGAGAGAGATTCTTGAGAACCCGGTCGGTCCCGACGAACGAGGACACGAACTCAGAATCCGGCTCTGAGAGGATTTTATGCGGCGTGTCGTATTGGGCGAGGACGCCACCTTGCTTCAAGATGGCGATACGGTCGCCCATCTTTATCGCCTCGTCTATGTCATGGGTGACGAAAACGATGGTTTTTTTGATGCCCTCCTGAATGCTCAAGAACTCTTCTTGCAGGCGGGTACGGGTGATTGGGTCCACCGCCCCGAAAGGCTCGTCCATGAGCATTATGGGCGGGTCCGCCGCCATCGCCCGCGCCACCCCGACGCGCTGCTGCTGGCCGCCGGAAAGTTCCGTTGGATAGCGGTCCCGGTAATCGTCCGGGGGAAGGCCGACGAGTTCCAGCAGTTCATTGGTACGCTCCCACATCCGGTCTTTGTCCCATTCCAAGAGCTTTGGGACGGTGGCTACGTTGTCGGCGATGGTGCGGTGAGGAAAGAGGCCGATGCCTTGAATGGCGTAGCCGATCTTGCGTCGCAGTTCGGTGGCGCTCTTTTCGGTTACCGATTCTCCGTCTATCAGGATGTCGCCGGAGGAGATCTCTACCAGCCGATTGACCATCCGCATAGTGGTGGTTTTGCCACAGCCCGAAGGCCCCACCAACACACAGATCTCCCCTTCAGGAATTTCGAAGGAGAGATCCTTGACTACCGGCTCTTCCGTGCCAGGGTAGGTCTTGTAGACCCCTTTAAACTCGATCATTGCATCTCCCATATTTCCAGGGATAGAAACCGTTGCTGCAGACTTTTCTGAAACTTCCAGACATCACGATGACCTTTCCTGACTCCTTATCGGGTGGGTACATTGATGAATAAGTATAGTCCATTCTCCGCGCCGTCAAAACCGTTTCCGCGAACCCTCGCATAATTCTGATATACACCAGGGATGCCTTACAGTGGACACAAGCCAAGGATAGTCCTGGCCGGCGGAGGACATGCCCACCTGCACTCTCTTCTACACGTCACGAAATTTATCGAACGTGGCTGCGAGGTCGTCCTGGTCAACCCATCCTCGTATCTGTACTACTCGGGGATGGCGACGGGTGTGATCTCCGGCGTCTACACTCAAGAACAGGACCGCATAGACGTTCGCCACCTCGTAGAGCGCGGAGGTGGACGCTTCGTCGAAGGCCGGGTAACGGGAGTTCTAACCGAGAGTCGTGAGCTTTCTCTGGAAGATGGAAGCCGAATCTCCTACGACTACGCTTCTCTCTGTATCGGGAGTGAGGTGGTGGGCTCTTTCGAGGGCGAGAGTCGTATGGTCCCCGTAAAGCCGGTCGAGAATACCGCGGAAATTCGGGACCGCATATTGAAACACAAAGGAGGTAGTGGACCGAAGGTTCTCGTGGTCGGCGGCGGCGCGGCGGGTTGCGAGGTGGCCGCCAACGCCGCAAACCTCATGGATCGGGAGAATACTGGAGGAAAGGTCACGATCGCCGAGGCCGGTCCGGCGCTGTTGGGCTCCTCGCCGGAGAAGGCCCAGCGTGAGATCACCTCTTACCTACAGGGGCGCGGTGTGGAAGTCCTCACGAAGACCCCGATCGTCTCGCATACAGATGGTGTAGCCGAAACAGGGGCGGGACGCACGTTTGAGTTGGATCTGATCGTGGCGTCAGTAGGTATAGTGCCCCGTTCTCTAGACCAGGGCTCATACCTACTGACCGGCGAAGATGGCGGGTTATGGGTGAACCATTACTTACAGAGCGTCAGCGACCCGAGAATCTTTGGTGGGGGAGATTCGATCTCTTTCCGGGGTGAGGCTCTACCCCGCTTGGGAGTATTCGGTATTCGGCAGGGGCCGGTCCTCTTCCGAAACCTGCTCGCAGCCCTGGAAGGCCGACCGTTGGAAGAATACAAACCCCAGAAGCGCTACCTATACATCCTAAATTTTGGGGATGGAACCGGACTCGCCGTCTACGGCGCTTTCTCGTGGCGCGGTCGTCTTGCGATGGACCTAAAACAGTTCATAGACCACAAGTTCATGCGGCGCTATGATGCCTGGGATGCTTAGCGACGACCGATACCGAGCAGCAAATAGAGCACGAAGTAGCCTGCGACGGCTGTGATAGCGACCGCGTAGAAGCTGTTAGGGTTCGCCACGCTCCGTTGCTCTTCGGAGAGCGGCAAAATATTCAACAAAGCCTGCGCTGGAGACTCCAGAAGGATTCCGAGGCTGGCGATAACTTCGGTAAGGCTGTTGGTGTTTGGGTCCACGTCTGCGTACACGACGCCTATGTGGAGGAGAATTACCAGTATTACAAAGGCGAGAATAGTGCGGATCAAGGCCATAGCTGCGTTCTCCTTCCGCTAGGATGCGGTTTTGCGGCTGCTACTGCCGCGAGTTCCTTCCGAAAGGTCGTTGCGCGGCCCGCCACGCTTCGAGTGGGCCCGTCTCATGCTCAGGCCTTTGAGCAAAAACACGACGCCCGCTAACAGAAAGCACACCGCACCCACCGTAAAAGTCACCAGATCCCGCATCAACACACCCGTGGCGGCTGCGGCCCCCGGCACCCACCAGATGGCGAACAGCCAGCCTACCTGCCGCGTGTTAGGGTTGGTAGACATGTACACGCCAAGACCTATGCCGGCAAGGAATACCAGCAACAACAAAATTCCCAAAAGGGTTAAGACAACGCCCATCTCTCTATATTACCGGAAAGAAAGCACTTTCAACAGACTACTGTGGCCGCGCCGCAAAAAAGTCCGGAGGTGGGGTCATCGTCGACTCATCTCCCGCCGGTAAACTTTCATTTCTTCTAAAAACTCGTCCCAGGATTGGAGGGGACATTCCAGGCGATTGTTATACAAAGAGAATTTGTGGATCAGCTCGTGCCGGGCTGATTCGGTATCGGAGATGGCGCGAGGATGGGCCACTATCAAGACTTCCCAATCCTCTTCTTCCTTGATGTTGTTTATAGCCTCTTTTATGCCGGAACGATGATAGAGAAGGGTGCCGGGGGCCTGAAGGTCTTCGTAGGTCGACACCAGCTCGTGGCCGTGCTCGGCGGCGTAGGAGTCGATGAGGGATCGCTGGTCTTCGAGGGAGGGGAGTTCTCCTTCGATATCTGTCCTGATGTACGATGCCGCCCGTGCCACGTCGGAGCGATGATAGCATGCGGCGCGTCTGGTATTATCCCGGTGCAAGCGGTACGTCGGGACGTGGCGCAGTCTGGTAGCGCACTCGGCTGGGGGCCGAGTGGTCGCCGGTTCAAATCCGGCCGTCCCGACTTTTGCGGTAATACGGAACTCTCAGAAAGGCCGCGGAGCGTTGGATACACTCAATCTACTACTGGGCATCATGGGCTTTATGGTCATGATCGCGATCTTCTTTTTCGGCGGCTTTGTTCTGCTGGACTTTATCTGGGGCCGCCGCGACGGAGACCCGTAAGCCGCGCCACACCGCGAGCTTCCACCATACTCCGAGACGGCCCGGTTAGTTGATCCCCTCACTAAACGACCTGCGTGTCGTACCTCTTGGTAGCTTGAAGCTCCACGAGGCCCATGACGGCAGCCGGCTGTCGCTACTGGCGGAACGCATCCGGGAAGAAGGAGTCCAGCGACATCCCGTCATTATCTCTCCCCAAGGAGACGACTACCTGGTGTTAGACGGTGCCCACCGCGTCCAGGTGTTGAAGAACCTCGGCTGTGAGTTCGTCCTCGCCCAGGAGATAGAACCTCCCGAAAAAGCCGAGAGTTGGGGACACCTGCTGAGCATCCCCGAAGGCTCGAAGCTCCATGAGCTAGAAGCTGTGGAGGTCTCCGGAGATGCCGATTACTGGCTGGCCGAAATAGAACTCGCTGGCGGGGAGCAAGTTTTCGTGAAGTCCGCGGAACCTGGCCTCGCGAGTGAAGTCGAGGGTCTCTGGGGTTTGCAGAAGCTCTATCCGGAAGGAGGCGTGGTGCATCGGGTGGACCCGGGTACACCCGTCGAGCTCGCGGTAGAAGAAGCGATCATCCGCTACCGGCCTTTCACGCCGGAGGAGCTGGTCGAGGTGGTCCGCTTCGGGTCCGTGTTGCCGGCCGGAATAACCCGATTCCGGGCGCGAGAACGGATACTCGGGGTTCGCTTTCCTCTGGAGAAGTTGGAGACAGGAAACCTTGAGGAGCGCAACGCAGAACTCCGGGCTTTCATAGAGGAGCACTGGAAGCAGAACCGGGTACGCTACTATGGCGAGCCGGTAGTGCTCTTCGAGTAGCTGAAGAGGATAATTCTGGCGAGGGCGATTCAAAAGGATTTGCCTATGTGTTACATTGCGGCAGTGGCAGAGCAATGTGGCCCTAACAGACCTAGCTGTACCGAACCCGGGCTCGGCCTACTCGATTACCCGAATCACTGTGAAAATCCGCGTGAAATCGCGATCAAGGCGGAGGTGAACGCGTGAGTGCCACGGTGGTTTTGGGACTGGCGTGGGGAGACGAAGGTAAAGGCCGCGTCTGTGACGCCCTCGCCAAAGACGCCCACTATGTCGCCCGCTGCACCGGCGGCAACAACGCCGGTCACACCGTCCGGGTCGGCAAGGAAGAGTTCAAGCTCCACCTAGTTCCCTCGGGGATTGTGCGCGAGGGAGTTACCTGCACCATAGGAAACGGGGTTGTGGTCGACCCGGAGGTCCTCGCAGAAGAGGTTCAGGCTCTGGAGGCCCGGGGTCTAGAAGTGCGCAGCCGCCTGAAGATCGACGGGCGGGCGCACCTCATCATGCCGTACCACGTTCATCTCGACTCCCACCGAGAGAAGGCGTTGGGCAAGGGCAGGATCGGCACCACCAACCGCGGTATAGGCCCCACCTACGAAGATAAAGTCGCGAGGGTTGGCATTCGGGTTCAGGATATCTTCGATGAGAAAATACTTTGCGCCAAGCTGAAAGCCGCCCTGAGAGAGAAAAACGCCATTTTCGAGAACGTCTACGACGAAGAGCCTTTCGAGGTAGATGCTCTCGCAGAGAGACTGCTTTCTTTTAGAGAACTACTGGAGCCGATGGTCTCTGACACTGGGGCGATGCTTCGGGGAGCTATGGAGGCGCGCGAGCAGGTACTGGTAGAAGGGGCGCAGGCAGCCCTTCTTGACAACGACTTTGGTACTTATCCATTTGTAACCTCCTCGAACCCTTCTGTGGGAGGAGTGAGCGTGGGGGGCGGTATTCCACCGAAGAGCCTGGAGAATGTGGTGGGGGTGACAAAGGCTTACACTTCCAGGGTCGGAGATGGGCCTATGCCGACGGAGATCTTCGACGGCGTCGCGGATACCATCCGGGAGACCGGCCGTGAGTTTGGAACGACGACGGGGAGAGCTAGAAGAGTAGGCTGGCTGGACCTGCCGGCCATAAAGTACACAGCTTCTCTAAATGGGATCACACACCTGGCTATAACGCTCTTGGATGTACTCTCAGCCGTGGAGGAGATAAAGATCTGTGTGGGTTATGAGATAGACGGTAAACGTACGGAAACATACCCCCTGCACCAGACCGACCTGCATCATGCCCGGCCGGTATACAAGAGCTTTCCGGGATGGGGAGTAGATATTACCGGGGCTAGAATGCGGGGGGACTTGCCGGAAGCGGCGCGAGAGTTCGTGGAGTATGTAGAGGCTGAGGTCGGGGCCCCGCTATGTATGGTCAGCGTGGGTCCAGAGCGGGAACAAGCTATCGTCGAGAGGATCGGGGCTTGAACGCATGAGAGTCCTGGTCGTTGGGAGTGGGGGACGGGAGCACGCGCTGGCCGAAACGCTGGCGGGAAGCCGCTTAGAGCCGGAAATTTTCGCCGCCCCCGGCAACCCCGGTATAGCCCGCGTTGCCCAGACGGTAGACATACCGGCCAACGACATCGTGGCGCTAAGAGAGTTCGCCACGGAGAACGAGATAGACCTAACCGTGGTTGGGCCGGAGGACCCTTTGATCGGGGGCATTGCCGAATGTTTCTGGGAGGCGGGACTCAAGGTCTTCGGACCTTCGCGGGCCGCTGCGAGAATAGAAGGCTCCAAGGTATTCGCCAAGGAGGTCATGAAGCAAGCCGGGGTTCCGACGGCGGAGTTCGAGGTTTTCGACCGGCAAGCCGACGCACTCGACTACCTCCGCTCGTTGGGCAAATATCCTATCGTGGTCAAGGCCGACGGGGCCGCGGCCGGCAAGGGAGTAACCGTCGCCGCTTCGCAGGAAGAGGCAGAAGGGGCCGTTCAGGAGATCTTTAGCGGTAGGTTCGGGTCTGCGGGACACCGGGTTGTCATCGAAGAGTGTCTCGAAGGCCGGGAAGCATCTATCTTCGTGATGACGGACGGGCAGGAGATATTGCCGTTCCTTCCGGCGCAGGATTACAAGCGTATCTACGACAACGACGAAGGCCCCAACACCGGTGGGATGGGGGCATATTCTCCGGTCATGTGGATGGAGCCCGCGACCTACGCGGTGGTGCTGGAGGAGATCATCCGTCCCACCATCCAGCAGCTCGCCCTGATCGGGGCGACCTACACCGGGGTGCTCTTTGCCGGCATAATAGTCACGGAAGAAGGACCGAAGGCCCTGGAGTTCAACTGCCGTTTCGGAGACCCCGAGACTCAGGTGCTACTGCCGAGGCTCGAAACCGATCTCCTTGACCTCATGCTCGCGACGAACGACGAAAATCTTTTCGGTCGGGAGGTCGTCTGGTCTGCTGATAAAGCCGTCTGCGTGGTGCTCGCTTCGGAAGGGTATCCGGAGACCTCATCCAGCGGAGATGAGATACAGGGTCTGGATGAGATCCCGACCGACGTTTTCGTTTACCACGCGGCCACGGAGGAGCAGGACGGGGAGTTCTGCACTGCCGGAGGTCGGGTACTGAACGTCGTCGGCAAGGGACCCAGTGTGATCGAAGCCCGCGCCTTGGCCTACGCCGCCGTAGAACAGATCCACTTCCCCGGCATGCAATACCGCACCGACATTGCCCTAGAGGCGATGGAGCTCGAAGAGCTGTGATCCGACCATTGATTAGAAAGAGGCTTTCGACAAAACAAGGAGACGAACGATCGTGAAATATATATCTCCACTGCTGTACGCTGCTGGCTTCGTACCTGCGATTGTGGCTGTCTGGCAGATCATGATGTTCGTCGAATACAATATCGGCTTCGGCTATGATCGAGGTCTCGGTCTGGACGACTTTACCACGCTCTATTTCAATGGCGACGTCGCTGGTGTGCTCGCGGTCATCCTCGTGGGCTCGGTGGTGTTCGGCGCTTTGACTAAGGCTCTCATGTGGTTGGAACGGCTGCCGATGCCCGGAACCTTGGACCATTTCCGGCACTGCGCCCTGCTCTATGTGTTTCTCGGCCTCTTGGCTACAGTGCTCATCGCGGAATTTGCTACTAATTATGGTGACGTGGCCGGCGGCTACGCTATTGTGGCTCTGGGGTTTGTGATCGTTGGGTACGCTATCTTAATCAATGCAGCCCTGATCGCTTTGCAATGTAGGCGCCACAGTCAGGCGAACCGGACACGCTTCTGGAGTGGAGCATGATCGAACGCTACACCCTCCCTGAGATCGGCGCTATCTGGACCGAGGAAGCGAAATACCGGGCCTGGCTACAGGTTGAACTGGCTGTTTGCCGTGCTCGCGCTGAACTTGGTGAGATCCCTTCGGACGAAGTCGAAGAACTGGCGGAGAAAGCCGACTTCACCGTGGAGCGCATCCAAGAGATCGAAGCCGAAACGAACCACGACGTAATCGCTTTCGTCTCCACGGTCTCCGAGTACGCCGGGGACGTGTCCCGCCACTTCCACTTCGGCCTCACTTCCTCCGACGTGTTGGACACCGCCGGAGCGTTGCAATTGCGGGAGGCGTTGGACCTGATACTGGAAGAAGCTCGCGAGCTAGCCGTTGTAGTCGCGGATCTTGCGCAGGAGCATCGCGAGACGGTGATGGTCGGCAGGACGCACGGCGTTCACGCGGAGCCGACGACGCTCGGACACAAGCTGGCGGTCTGGGCATTCGAGATGGAGCGAAACCTGGACCGTCTCTCCCGCGCCCGCGAAGCCGCAGCAGTCGGCAAAATATCGGGCGCCGTCGGAACTTACGCGAACGTGGACCCGAAGGTCGAGTCCCTAACCTGCGAGCAGCTAGGGTTGTCTTCGTCCCCGGCTTCCACCCAGGTCGTGCAGCGGGACCGGCATGCGGAAGTTCTCTCCACGCTGGCGATTCTAGGCTCGACGCTGGAGAAGATAGCGTTGGAGATAAGGGGTGCGCAACGGACGGAGATCCGGGAGTTGGCCGAACCGTTCGGCCGGGGTCAGAAAGGTTCCTCCGCGATGCCCCACAAGCGAAACCCAATCCTGACCGAACGCCTGTGCGGTATGGCCCGAATCCTGCGCGCCAACGCCATCGTCGGCTTCGAGGATAACGCCCTCTGGCAAGAGCGGGACATAAGCCACTCCTCCGCCGAGCGGGTCGTCCTACCCGACTCCACGATCCTCGCTTTCTACATGCTCCGCACCACCGCCCGCGTACTACGCGGCCTGGATGTGGACCAAGATCGGATGCTCGCGAATATGAACCTGGGAGGCGGCATCGTCTTCTCCGGTCGCGTTCTACTCGCCCTCGTAGAATCCGGCATGAGCCGCGACGACGCCTACGCGATAGTCCAGGGCGCGGCGATGCAAGCCTGGCAAGGGGACGGTAACTTCCGGGAATTGTTGGAGGAGAACGCGGAGGTTCGGGAGCGACTTGGTGAGTATTTTAGGGATCTGTTCGACCCGTCTTACGCGCTCCGCAATCTGGACGTAGTGTTCGATCGTGTGACGCAGCTCAAAGAGAGGCTGGAGAATGGCTGAGGAATTGCTCTACGAGGGTAAGGCCAAAAAGGTCTTTACGACCGACGAAAGAGACGTACTACTCCATCGCTACAAGGATGACGCCACAGCCTTCAACGCCCAGAAGCGCGGTTCCTGGAAGGGCAAGGGACACACCAACGCCGCCATCAGCGCGGCACTCTTCAACTACCTGGAGAAAAACGGCATCCCAACCCACTTCCTCGGCCAGATGGACGCGGTTACCATGAAGACCAAGAAGCTCGATATGCTGCCGGTCGAGGTCATCGTAAGGAACGTCGCCGCCGGTTCCCTGGCAAAGCTTATCGGGTACGAAGAAGGCACGAAGCTCAAGGCCCCGATAATCGAGACGTGCTACAAGCGCGACGACCTCGGAGACCCGATGCTCAACTGGTCCCACTTCCGGGAGCTGGGGGTTGCCGACGAAGACCTGGAGTTCTGCGAGGAGCTGGGACTAAAGGTGAACGAGGTGCTGTGGCCGTTTTTCGACGACCGGGGGATACTGCTGGTGGACTTCAAGATAGAGGTCGGAAGGGATAACGAGGGCACGCTGATGCTGGCCGATGAGATCAGCCCTGATACCTGCCGTTTCTGGGACAAGGAGACGAACGAGAAAATGGATAAGGACCGCTTCCGCCGCGACCTGGGTGGCGTCGAAGAGGCCTACGCCGAGATGTTGAGGAGGGTGACGCAGTAGTGAGAGTCCGTGTCCTGGTACGTCCGAAAGCCGGCATCCTTGACCCACAAGGCGAAACGGTCAAGAATGCGCTTCCGGCGTTGGGCTTCGACGGCGTGCAGGCCGTCCATGTCGGGCGCTTGATAGAACTGGAATTGGAGACCGCTGACGAGGTGGACGCCATGTGCCAACGCCTGCTGGCGAACCCCACAGTGGAAGAATACGAATGGGAGGTGGTCGAGTGAGGATCGGGGTGACGGTCTTCCCCGGCTCCAACTGCGACCGGGACGCGCTCTACGCCGTCGAACGCCTGGGCGCCGTGCCCGTCGAGCTTTGGCACGCCGACCCTGAACTGAAAGGCGTAGACGCCGTGATCGTCCCCGGCGGATTCTCATACGGCGACTATCTCCGCCCTGGTGCAATCGCCCGATTTGCAAAAGTCATGTCTCCGCTGGAAGAGTTCGCCCGTGATGGAGGACCCGTCATTGGTATCTGCAACGGCTTCCAGGTGCTGACCGAAGCCCATCTTCTGCCAGGTGCATTGTTGCAGAACATAAACATGCGCTTCGTGTGTGACAGAGTCCGGGTGCGGGTCGAGACTACTGATACTCCCTGGACCACAGGTTGTGAGGTCGGTGAGGAGCTTACATTGCCGGTGGCGCACAATGAGGGCAACTACTTTGTAGACGCCCGGACGCTGGCCGAGTTGGAGGATGAGGACCGGGTGGTGCTCCGGTACCTGGAGAACCCGAACGGCTCGATCGGGGACATAGCGGGCGTCTGCAACGAGGCGCGGAACGTTGTCGGGATCATGCCGCACCCCGAGCGTGTCTCAGATCCTACTCTCGGCTCGGACGAGGGGCTCAGGATACTGCGCTCGGTGCTCGTAGGAGCCGGAGTTTGAACGTCCGAGAGACTTATACTTCGCTCGGCCTTTCGGACGCCGAGTACGAGCGCATACTGGAGCTTTTGGGGCGGGAGCCGAACTATCTGGAGCTTTCGCTGCTCTCCGTGATGTGGAGCGAGCACTGCGGCTATAAAAACTCGCGGCCACTGTTGCGACGCTTCCCGAACGAGGGGGAACGGGTGTTGCAGGGGCCGGGAGAGAATGCCGGCGTGGTCGAGGTCGGGGATGGTTGGGCGGTGGCGTTCAAGATGGAGAGTCACAACCATCCCTCGGCGGTGGAGCCCTACGAGGGGGCGGCGACGGGAGTTGGTGGGATCATTCGGGACATCCTGGCGATGGGGGCAAGGCCGGTGGCCTCGATGAACTCGCTACGGTTTGGCCCACTGGAAGAAGAGCGCAATCGCTACCTCTTCCGCGAGGTCGTGAGCGGCATCGGGGGGTACGGGAATGCCGTCGGGGTGCCGACCGTGGGCGGAGAGGTCGAGTTCGCCGAGGCGTACTTGGGGAACCCGCTGGTGAACGCGATGTGTGTCGGGCTTATAAGGGTTGAGGATCTAGTGACGGCGCGGGCGACGGGGGAGGGGAACCTGGTAGTCCTGATCGGCTCGAAGACCGGGCGGGATGGTATCCACGGGGCGACGTTCGCCTCCGACGAACTAACCGAGGAATCTGAGTCGAAACGATCTAATGTGCAGGTCGGGGACCCGTTCTGCGAAAAAATGGCCATCGAGTGCTGCCTGGAGCTGCTGGAGAAGAATTTGCTCGTGGCGCTACAAGATTTGGGGGCAGCGGGGATCACCTCCTCGGCCTCGGAGATGGCGGCGAAGGGTGGCGTCGGGATCGAGATAGACACGGAGAAGGTTCCGCTTCGCGAAGAGGGGATGGAGCCTTGGGAGGTCATGATCTCCGAGTCCCAGGAGCGGATGCTCGCCGTAGTCGAGCCGGAGAAAGCCGGTGAGGTCCTAAAGCTCGCCGAACGCTACGAACTTGTTGGGGCAGTAGTTGGCCGGGTTGCAGACCACGGGGACTTACGCGTGTTCCACGATGGCGAAATGGTCGGCACCGTTTCCGCTGACGTATTGGCCGACGCTCCCACCTATGAGCGGGAGGTCGTGGCTCCAGAATATCTGGAAGAGATCGAAGAACCGGACCCTGAAAAGATACCGGAGCCGGAGAACTACAACGAAACGTTACTTCAGATGCTCTCTCATCCCAACCTTTGCTCCCGGCGGTCTGTCTGGACCCAGTACGACCATCAAGTCGGTACCGACACCGTCGTCCTACCCGGTGCTGACGCCGCCGTGATGCGGATAAAGGGCACGAAGCTAGGCTTCGCCATCACCACCGACGGTCGCGGACGGCACTGCTATCTAGATCCGCGAGGCGGCGGGGCTGCGACCGTCGCCGAGGCTTACCGTAACCTCTCCTGCGTCGGGGCCGAGCCTGTAGCGCTCACCGACTGCCTCAACTTCGGCAGCCCGGAGAAAAAAGAGGGTTATTATCAGCTTGCAGAGTGTATCGAGGGTATGTCCGAGGCTTGCGAGGTGTTCGGAACGCCGGTCGTGAGCGGCAACGTCAGCCTGTACAACGAGACGGATCGTGGCGCCATCTACCCGACTCCTACCGTCGGTATGGTGGGCGTGCTGCAAGACGTAGAGTGTCACGCAACACCCGCTTTTAAGCGGGAGGGGGATATGGTGGTGGTGATCGGAAGTGGATCGCGAATTTCACTCGACGGCTCGGACTATCTGGAGATAATCCACGGTCGCATCGCTGGCGTGCCGCCGAGGCCGAAAGTCGGTGCCGAAAAGAAGACGGCGGACTTGGTGCGTGAGATGGTCTGGTCCGGGCTCGTGGACACAGCGCACGATATATCAGGTGGTGGGGAGATCGTGGCGGTCGCTGAGATGGCGCTCGCCGGTGGCCTTGGGGTTGAGTACGAAGAGGGGGGGGGTAGGCGTATGATCGAAGGCCAGGGTGGAGGACGGGCGGATGTTGCCTTGTTCGGAGAGGAGTCGGGGGCGTTTATCGTCGCGGTCCCCGAAGAGCGGTGGGAGGATTTGCAAGATGCTCTGGGAGCGGCTGTGGGATACGATCAAATTGGAACGGTCGGCGGCGATAGGTTCAAGGCCGGCGAGCTTATAGATCTTTCTCTGGATGAGCTAAGAGAGGCTTACGAACGTGACCTCTTTGTCTAACGCGGACATAGAAAAGGTCAACCTTCGGGAGAAGCTAGCGCTTTTCGACGAGCATTGGAGCCCGAAAGTCGTGGGCGAGTTGAACGGCCAACACGTCAAGCTGGTAAAGCTACTCGGTGTTGACGAAGCCGGAACTAGAGAGGATCTGAGGACCGAAAGGTGAGTCTATTGAACGACGACTATCACGATACCGACGGCAAACCCAAAGAGGCGTGTGGGGTTTTCGGTCTCTACTCTCGCGAACTCGCGGGGGAGTTGGCCCAACGCACGTATTTCGGGCTCTATGCCTTGCAGCATCGGGGTCAGGAGTCTGCGGGCATCGCGATCTCGGACGGCAAGCAGACGACCGCGATGCGGGATATGGGTCTCGTGTCGCAGGTCTTCGACGGGCGGCGGCTCGCCTCGCTGGAGTCGGGGCATATCGCACTCGGTCATGTCCGGTACTCGACCACCGGCTCAGCATCCTGGGAGAACGCCCAGCCGGAGTTTCAGGGACGTGGCGATGTCAATGTGGCCGTTGCCCACAACGGAAACCTGGTGAACGCCGAAGATCTCCGGGAAGACCTGGCGGCGGACGGTTTTAAATTCAACTCGACCTCGGACACAACCTTTATCGCGGCGTCGGTGGTCAGGGAGTTGGAGCGCGGTCATTCTATCGGGAAGGCGACCCAAGCCGCGATGCGGCTTATGGAAGGGGCCTACTCGGTAGCCATGATCTGCCGGGACTCTCTGGTAGCTTTCCGCGATCCTTACGGCTTCCGTCCACTATGCATCGGGGAGATCGAGGGCGGATACGTAATTTCCAGCGAGACCTGCGGCCTGGACATTATCGGGGCGAAGTTCGTTCGGAGTGTAAAGCCGGGCGAGGTCGTGGTCATAGACGACGACGGGCTCCACAGCTTTATGGGGGAGAAGTCGCGCCACGCGCTCTGCGTCTTCGAGTACGTGTACTTCGCCCGCCCGGACTCCCGCTTCGACGGTCGCGAGGTCGCGGGTTCCCGGCACCGGATGGGAGAACTGCTCGCCAAAGAAGCCCCCGCCGACGCCGACGTGGTCATCCCGGTGCCGGACTCGGGCATCATGGCCGCCGTTGGGTACTCGGAGGCTAGTGGAATACCGTATGCGGAAGGCCTCATAAAGAACCGCTACGTGGGTCGGACGTTTATCGAGCCGGCGGACGGCATCCGACAGCTCGGCATCCGGCTGAAGCTAAACCCGCTGCCGTCGGTAATTGAAGGCAAACGCCTCGTGGTCATAGACGACTCTATCGTGCGGGGCAATACGAGTCGTAAGCTGGTGGAGTTGTTGTTCGAGGCTGGGGCTAAGGAGGTTCATTTCCGGGTGTCGTCGCCGCCGGTTACGGGGCCTTGTTACTATGGGATAGATATGGACAGTCCGGATCAGCTCGTAGGCGCAAACTACGAGATAGAGGAAATCCGGGACCAGATCGGGGCTACTTCCCTGGCGTACTTAACAACATATAGCATGGTCGCCGCTACGGAACAGCCAAAGCACAACCTCTGCCGCGCCTGCTTCGACGGCGAATACCCAACGGTTGGCATCTCCAGCAAGCACGCCCTGGAGAATCGAACCCACTATGCTCTCCCGGTGAACAAGTAGGCTTGAAAGATGACGGACTCCACATCCGCCGGTACGAATCCGCCGACGAGGGAGCGGTGCGATATTTGCACGAGGTCGCCTTGTGCGGGGCTGGGATCCACCTCGGTGACGGATCGTGGTACGAGGATCTGCGCGAGGTCCAGGAAGTCTACCTCCGCGATGGTGGAGAGTTTCTAGTCGGTACCGTCGGCGACGAAGTGGTGGCGATGGGTGCGGTCAAGAAGACGAGCGACGGTCGGGCGGAGATCAAATACATGCGCGTAGGCCCGAAGTTCCAGCAGCGGGGCTTCGGACAGACGGTCCCTGAGGCCCTGGAGCATCGAGCCGCCGAACTTGGTTACGAGACGTTGCACCTGGACACCGCTGTACGGCAGAAGGCCGCCCGACGCTTATATGAAAGCAACGGCTATCGGGAAATGCGCCGAGACAAGAAAGGCTCCATAAGTTGCGTGTTCTACGAGAAGAGTGTCCTTGCCTGAAAACGGCCACAGCTATGAGGCCGCCGGTGTCTCTATCGAGCGCGGAGAGAGTGCTGTATCGCTGATGAAGTCAGCCGTAGAGGCGACGCAGGGACCGCAGGTGCTTTCACCCTCAGGCAGCTTCGCCGGACTCTATGCCCTGTCAGGTTACGCTGAACCCGTTCTCGCCTCCACGATAGACGGCGTCGGCACGAAGGTAATGGTAGCGAGGGAGGGAGGTAGCTACGATTCTCTCGGCGTGGACATCGTAAACCACTGCGCCAACGATGTACTCTCCACCGGTGCCCGGCCGCTCATCTTTTTGGACTACGTGGCGAGCGGACGCCTGGACCCGGAAGCTGTTGCGGGTGTCGTGCGCGGGGCGGCCGAAGCTTGTGGTGCGCTTGGGATGACGCTTATCGGCGGCGAAACGGCGGAGATGCCGGGTCTCTACGCCGAGGGGGACCTGGACATAGTCGGCGCCTGCATCGGGGCTTGCGAGCGCGCGAACGTCGTATCCGGTGATGGGGTGCGTACGGGCGACGTCGTGATCGGGCTATCCTCCAGCGGACTCCACACCAATGGTTATACTCTGGCCCGTAAAGTATTGAAGGATGCCGGCAACTCCTATTCCAACACGCCGGAAGGTTTTGACAGTACCCTCGGAGAAGTTTACCTGGAACCACACCGGGCTTATGTAGAGCAGGTTTCGACGCTACGAGAAACCCTCGACGTATGCGGGATGGCCCACATTACCGGCGGCGGTCTTGCCGGAAACTTGCCGCGGGCGCTCGGCGGGCTCGGGGCTCGGATGGACCCTAAATCCTGGGAGGAGCCGCCGGTTTTCGACTTCATCCGGAGGATAGGCCGCATCCCGGAAGACGAGATGCGCCGGGTCTTCAACCTCGGCGTAGGGTTCTGCGTAGTGGTGCGGGCTGAGAATACAGACGAGGGGCTCAGGGTTCTACGCGAGTCGGGTTGCGAGGCGTGGTGTATCGGTGAGGTTGTAGAAGAGAAGGGCGTAGAGTTTGCCTGAGCGTCTGCCGGAAGGCTCCCGTTTCGCCGTGCTCGCCTCGGGCTCGGGCAGTAACCTGCAGGCGCTTCTAGATGCTTACCCGCAAGAGCTCGTCGTGGTCGGGGGGGACAAGAAAGATGCCTTCGCCTTCGAGCGGGCGCGGAGGGCCGGGGTGCCAGTCGAGCACGTGGACCCCCGAGGCTTCGAGAATAGGGAGTCCTACGATGCGGAGCTTGCGGCCAGGATCTCCACTCACGAGGTGGGGCTCGTTGTCGGGGCCGGATACATGCGGGTGCTATCCTCGGCCTTTCTGCGGGCGTTCCCGTCTATCCTGAACGTCCATCCCTCCCTGTTGCCCGAGTTTCGGGGTTTGGATGCTGTGGGGCAGGCGCTAGAGGCCGGTGCGGAGGAGACCGGGGTGACGGTGCATCTCATGGTCGAGGAAGTGGATGCCGGGCCGGTGGTCGCCCAGGAAGTAGTTCCGGTGTTGCCTGAGGATACTAAAGAGAATTTACTGGAGCGGATGCACCCGATCGAGCACCGGCTGCTCGTGAAGGCGGTCGCGGACTATTTTCGGGGGAGGATGGAGTTATGAGGCGTCGGGCGCTAATTTCGGTTTCGGACAAAGAGGGTGTCGTAGATTTTGCGCGGCGGTTGCACGAGCTGGGGTTCGAGCTCCTCTCTACCGGTGGCACGGCCCGCGCCCTGGAGGACCACGAAATACCAGTAGTTCCTGTGGCGGAGGTAACGGGAGAGCCGGAGATACTCGGCGGCCGCGTCAAAACGCTGCACCCTAAAATCCATGGCGGCATTCTCGCCAACCTAGAAGATCCCGACCACGTAACGCAACTTGTCGAGCAAGACATCGCCCCGATAGACCTCGTCTGCATAAACCTCTACCCGTTCGAGGAGACCGTGGCCGGCGACGTTTCCGAGAAGGAAGCCATAGAGCAGATAGATATTGGTGGTCCGGCGATGGTTCGGGCCGCCGCCAAAAACTTCCGTACCGTAACCGTAGTGCCTTCGAGGGAGTTTTACGATGAGGTATTGAGAGAGTTCGAGTACGAGGGACAGGTCACGGAAGAAACTCGGCGACGCCTCGCGCTCGCAGCCTTTCGTCGGACTGCAGAGTACGACGCAGCGATCTCCGCCTGGCTCTCCGGGCAAGTCGGTGAAGACGAAAAATTTCCCGAGTCGCGCCCGGTACGCTACCGGCGAGTCTCGTCGTTGCGTTACGGGGAGAACCCGCATCAAGAGGCCGCATACTACGCAGAGGAAGACTCGGAGCATCTCCTCTCCGGGGTCGAGGTTTTGCAGGGCAAGGAGATCTCCTTCAACAACCTCTACGACCTCGACGCCGCCCGCACGCTACTGGCGGACTTCATCGAGGGCGAGCCCGACAAGCAAGGTGCGGTAATTATCAAACACACCAACCCGTGCGGCGCGGCCGTCGCCGAGACAGTATCCGAAGCGTACAAAAAAGCCTTCGAATCCGACCCAATCTCCGCGTTCGGGGGCATCGTGGCTCTTAGTGGCGAGGTAGACGGAGACCTCGCGGCCGCCATCTCCGAGATCTTTACCGAGATCCTGCTCGCCACAGGCTTTACGCAAGAGGCCCGCGACGTCTTCTCTGAGAAGCCCAATCTTCGCCTGTTACAGGGCGGGTCTATCGGGAGATCAGGCCTCTCAGCCAAGCACGTAACCGGTGGGCTGCTGTTGCAGGAGGCCGACCGGATGGAGAGCGTCGCTAGCTATGAAGTGGTCACAAAGGCGCGGCCATCCGATGACCAGATGCGCGACCTACTCTTCGTCTGGCGGGTTGCCAAAACCGTCAAGAGCAACGCTATCGTACTCGCGAAAGACAGGGCGACGGTCGGGGTTGGGGCGGGCCAGATGAGCCGGGTAGAGTCGGCGGAGATAGCGGTGAATAAGGCTGGCGTAAGATCCCAGGGTGCCGTTGCTGCCAGCGATGCCTTCTTCCCGTTCGCCGACGGGGTGGAGGCTTTGGCGGAGGCCGGGATAGAGGCCGTAATACAGCCCGGTGGCTCGAAGCGGGACGAAGAAGTAGTGCAGGCTGCGGACGCCCGCGGTTTGGCGATGATGTTTACAGGACACCGTCACTTCTTGCACTAGACTCATTATGTGAGCAAGAATTCTCAAGAGCAAAGCCGCGCCGCCCGGCTTATAGATTTCGTCGAGAGGATCATCTATTACGGGGCCGCCCTTTTTCTGCTGGTAACGATTGGGATGGTCTTCTACGACGCCGCAGTTACCATTCTGGAAGTTCGCAATGCTGGTCCGCTCGACACCGCACTGGAAGTTCTGGACAAAATACTCTTGCTCTTTATCTTCGCCGAGTTGCTCGGCACCATAACCACTATCGTCCGGGAAAACGAGATTCGTGCAGACCCATTCCTCCTTATCGGCCTGATAGCCGTCGTCCGGCGCATTCTAGCCGTTACTGTCTCTATAGAACAGAGTCTCGGCACGCCGGAATTCGACAGCCTGCTCTACGAACTCGGTGTGCTCACGGTGCTCGTACTCGCCCTGGCGGGAGCCCTATACTTCGTCCGCCGAACCGGGTAAAAAGACTAGAGTCGTGGCGCTGACGAGCATTTCTTTACAGTCCGGCGCTATTTGGTAAACTCTATCGGCTGAGTTTGGGCCAGTAGCTCAGTGGTAGAGCAGGGGACTTTTAATCCTCGTGTCGAAGGTTCGATCCCTTCCTGGCTCACGAGCCCGGATACGGGCGCTGCCCAACATAGGGCCACATGCCCCCATCGTCTAGAGGCCCAGGACACCGCCCTTTCAAGGCGGCGGCACGGGTTCGAATCCCGTTGGGGGCACGACCGGGGATACCCGGCGCGGGCGATTAGCTCAGGGGTAGAGCACCTCCCTTACAAGGAGGGGGTCGCTGGTTCGAACCCAGCATCGCCCACTTAATAAAATCCTGCAAATGACGATATTTTACAGCAAAGCGAGAGAGCCAGAATACGTTCCTCGGCCCTCTGTACACCATTTGTACACCAATTGGGATGAGGGCTTCAGCCTAGGGCCTCGCGATCGCGCCGGCGGCCTCGCTGCACCGTCGGCGGCAGTGAGTAGGCGATAGGAGGAATGTGGTACGCAACGGCAGCGTGAGCAACGAATGGTTCCCCGAGCCGACCGAGAGAGATGACACTTACGCTAACCGGCTTGAAAGCACGCCGTCTTGGCTGGCAAGGTCTACTCTGGGCGTGGCTAAGGAATGTCGGTCCTTCTTGAATAAGAACCTGGCGGCCCTACCCGAGGAGTGTCAAGATGGTATTGCCAAGCGGCTAAAGACTGATATGCACCACCGAAGCGCGTTCTTCGAGCTCGTGGTCGCGCGTACGCTCCAGGCATTGGGAGGGGAGATTACTTCCTGCGAGCCGGAGAATCCCGTGGATGGCACCAAGATCGATTTTATGGTCCGATTCTCGGACCACGAGATAGGCGTTGAGGCAACTTCGCCCCTGTTCGACCGAGAGATGGGTGGAACTGCCAAGGACCATGCTCCGCTAATAGGAGCGGTGGAGGAGTTGGTCCCTTCAGGATGGGCGGTGGCTATCGGCACCCTGCCCGACTTGGGTCCTGCGGACTCTAAGAAGACCTTCAAGTCTGCCGTCAAGCAGATGCTCAACGTCCCTCCGCCGTTATCGGGAGAGGGGGAACGGGAAGTCCGGCGGGAGTTGCCGGAGGGTGAGATTCGGCTGACGTTGTTCTCGAAGGCGGCTCATGAGCTTCGTGAGGAGACGAGGATCGTTTGGGAGGCTCCCCTGACGACTATCGACAACTCCAAGCGGGTGATCCGGGACGCTGTGGAGGGGAAGCGCCGCCAGGCGAGGAACGTACCTGTGCCGGTCTTGGTGGGCTTGGACGCCAAGGGGATCGTGACGCGCCTTGAGGACTTCGACATGGCGCTGTTTGGCCATTCGGTGGCGCATATGGATCAGTTCGGCAATCAATACGCTACGTCGTTCCAGGCGGATGGGCTGTTCGCTAGAGGAGAAGGTAAGCCGACTATATCCGGCGTCATGGCCTTCACCGAGGTCGGATTCCTGCGTTGCAGCGAGCCCGTCCTGTACGTACACCCGCGCTTTGAGAGTGATCTGCCGGGTTCGCTGCTGCAACTTGAGCGCCGGATCCTTAGTGCTAACGGTATCTCTTTTCGAGAGGCTCAGAATCAGGGGTTCCTCGAAGTTCTCGGGTTCGTTGATACCGGCTCGTAGGGCTTTCCTGCAAAGGTAGCAACGTGGCTCTAGCCCAAAGCCTCGCCCATCGCGTCGGTTGCTTCGCTGCCCATGCCGGGGAGCATGTGGGAGTAGGTGTCGAGGGTGATAGCGACGGAGGCGTGGCCGAGAAGCTCCTGTACAAATTTGGGGTGAATGTTTCTCTGGAAGAGCAAGGAGGCACAGGTGTGCCGGAGATCGTGGAAGGTGATCCCCGGCAGGCCCGCTTTCTTCAGTAGCGGTGCGAAGGACCGCTGTCGAATGTTCGACGGATTGATGAGGTTGCCGCCCTCTCCCGCAAAAACGAGCCCCTGATCCTCATAGAGCGTGCCAGCCTTCAGCTTCTCCTCCGCTTGGCGCGCCCGGTGAGCCTTGAGGGCGTCCACGGCCCGCGGCGTCAGACGCACGGTGCGCCGGCTCTTCTTCGTCTTCGGCTCGCCCAGGGCGAGGCCCTTACCGTTCCCGGTGCGCGTCAGCGTCCGGCGCACTCTGATGGTGGGAACAGTGGAGGTGAGATCTATGTCGTTCCACTTCAGGCCGAGTAACTCCCCGCTTCTCATCCCTGTATGGAGCGCCAGCACGTAGAAGGCCTCCAGACGGGTGCCACGGGCCGCTTCCAGCAGCCCACGCGCCTCGTGCGCGGAGAGCGGGTGCATCTCCTTTGGCGAGGGCGTTGGAGCCTTGACCGCGTCAGCAGGGTTGCGTGGGATCAGGTTCCACCTCACGGCTTGATCCAACGCCTTGTGCAGTACATGGTGCATCTTCTGGACCGTTGCCGCAGAGAGCCCGGCATCGAGGCGGTCGCGGTAGAGTCCCTGCAAGCGCAGCGCGCCCAGGTTCTTCAGCTTGACCCTGCCGAGAGCTGGGATCACGTGGTTGTTCACGAGATACTTGTCCCGCGAGAACGTGGACTCCCTCACCGTGCCCCGCACACAGTCCGAGAGCCAACGCTCCAGGTACTCGTCCACCGTCATGTTCTCGTCGTCGAAGATGATCCCATCCGCCCGGTCCGCCAGAGCCTTCGTGAGCTTGTCCCGCACCTCCGCCCGCGTCTTGCCGTACACGGTTCTCCGCTTCGTTCCCGTTGACGTCTCCACCGTATAACGGGCCATCCACAGATCCCTCTTTGGGTGCCGGGAGATCGAGCCCTCCCCATTGCCGCGTCGCTTTGTCACGCCACTCCTCCTCTCTAATTCAGAGCCGACGAACAGCGCCGCCGGCACACCTCCAGAAACATACTATCAATTTAACGGATCAAAGCTCGTTTCCCATCACAGAATGTTCGTGGTGATTTATCAACTCTTCTGATACTATCTGTATACGCTCAACTGATAGCAGGCGTGAGCGGAAACCGTGGGCGACAGAGGGAGGAGATTCGCGGGTGAGACCCGAGACAACGATTCAGAAGTGGGGGACGTACCGGCAGGCGGAAGAGCTGTCGGGACTATCGAGAACGACGCTCTGGAGGCTGGTCAAGATGGGAGAGGTCGAAGCTGCGAAGGTAGGCCGGGCCGTGAGGATCAACCTCCAGAGCCTAGACGCCTACATGAGCCGCTGCTCCGCCAACGACTCCGGTGAGCTGTAAGACGATCCCATGACGGGTAAGCAGGAGGATCGGGGCTCGGCGATAGAGCGCGTGCTGGATGTGCTCGCAGTGGCCGGCGGTCCTGACAACAGGGGAGAATGCGTGGCCTACTGTCCGGCCCACGACGACAGGAAGACGCCCAACCTGCGTGTCCGGGAGGCCGAGGACGGAGGCGTCCTCTTGCATTGCTTCGCGGGGTGCGATCAGGGAGAGGTTCTCTCCGCCCTCGAGGAACGAGGTATCCGCCGGCGAGACCTCTTCCCCCAGAACGGTAGTGTGGGGGAGGGGGGTGACCTCCCTCCGAAATCGCGTGCAATCGTGCAACCCTACCCAGAATCTGGCGGAGATACGGGCAAAAAAGCGTTGCATACCCCACTGCAACCCTCTGCAACCGTGCAACGCTCCTGCACCCTCGAAGAGTACGCTGAGGTAAAAGCTCTGCCGATAGATTTCCTGCGACAGCTTGGACTTTCCACCATCAGCTATCTCGGCAGCAAGGCTGTGCGGATGCCATACCTGAAAGAAGACGGCACGGAGGGTGCAGCGCGCCTCCGCATCTCCTTGGAGAAAGGACCGAAAGGCGATGACCGTTTCCGCTGGCGCAAAGGCTCCAGGCCTACCCTCTACGGTCTCTGGCGCCTGGACCGTACCAGGGAAGCCGGATACGCCGTTCTAGTCGAGGGTGAGAGCGACTGCCACACACTCTGGCACCGCGGCATCGAGGCCCTCGGCATCCCCGGCGCAGCCAACTGGAAAGAGGAGTGGTCTGAATACTTGGACGGCATCGAGAAAGTCTACGCCATCGTGGAGCCCGACGACGGCGGCCGGAGCTTTGAAGAAAAGCTGTCCGTCTCCTCTATCCGGGACCGGCTGCACCTGGTCAGACTCGAAGACGCAAAAGACGCCTCCGAGCTCCACCTCCGGGACCCGGATCGCTTCAAAGAGAACCTGCGCGTAGCATTCAAGCGCGCGAGGCGCTGGACTGACACTGCAAAAGAGGAAGCGGAGAGCCGCACCCGGGAGGCGTGGGAGCAGTGCAAAGATCTCGCTTGTGAGAGCCGTATCCTCGACCGTTTCGCCGCCGAGCTCGGGCGCTCAGGCCTCGCCGGTGAGAGCCGAGCCGCGAAGCTACTCTATCTGGCGCTCACATCTCGCCTGTTGGAGAAGATCGTGAGCGTCGCCGTCAAGGGACCATCTTCCGGTGGAAAGACCTACCTCGTCGAAAGGGTACTCTCCTACTTCCCCGAGTCAGCCTACTATGCCCTCACCGCCATGAGCGAGCGCACCCTCGCCTACTCCGAGGAGCCAATAAAACACCGCTTCCTCGTGATCTACGAGGCAGAGGGAATGTCTGGAGACTTCGCCACCTATCTCATACGCTCCCTGCTCTCCGAAGGCCGGGTACGCTACGAGACCGTCGAGAGCACCAAGGAGGGCATCCGTCCCCGACTTATCGAGCGAGAGGGACCAACCGGCCTGATCGTCACAACCACCGCCGTCAGGCTCCACCCTGAAAACGAGACCCGGATGCTCTCCTTGACCGTCACCGACACCCAGGACCAGACCAGGGGCGTGCTCAAAGCTCTGGCAAAAGGAAAGACTCAGAAGACCGACCTCACGCCTTGGCTCGCCCTGCAGGAGTGGTTGGAGAGCGCCGAACATCGCGTCAACATCCCATATGCTGAGGATCTCGCCGAGCTTATCCCCCCTGTGGCCGTAAGGCTCCGCCGTGACTTCGGAGCAGTTCTCAACCTCATCCGTGCCCACACTGTACTTCACCAGGCCGGTCGCGAGCGGGACACGGACGGTAACATCGTCGCCTCCCTGGACGACTACGAGGCCGTCCGCGAACTCGTCGCCGACCTCGTCTCCGAGGGCATAGACGCCACCGTCTCGAAGACAGTACGGGAGGTCCTCAACGCAGTGAGTAGACTGTGCGAAGACTCGGAAGGAGAGCCCATCTCCATAGCAGAGGTCGCCAAAGAGCTTGGCCTCGACAAGTCCGCCGCCTCTCGACGGGTTCGCAGTGCTACTGAGCAGGGCTACCTCAAGAACCTCGAAGACCGCCGCGGCAAGCCCGCCCGACTCGTCCTCGGAGACCCGCTCCCAGAAGATCTCCGCATACTGCCCGTTACCGAAGAGTTGCACTGTTGCACAACCGATGCAAACGGGCATTGCAACGGTTCGGGTGGCGAAAGCCCTATAGATAAGGCGCTTTCACCTGACCGTTGCAGTGTTGCCGACGAAAACGGGGGGAGGGAGACCCCCCTCCCCGCCCCTGACAAAAACGGACGGGTGGAGTTTTTGCTATGACCGCCGCAGCACAAACGAACGAGGTGCGGACAAAGAGCGCTGGCGCTTTGCTGGAGGAGCTGCGCCAGCGGGATGTTCACCTTAAAGCTGAGGGTCTCATGCTGTGCGTGAATGCCCCGGAGAAGGCCTTAACCGACGAGCTGCGCCACACGCTTCGCGAGAACAAGCGAGCCCTGATCCGTCACCTTGAACGCGAGCGCAAAAGACTTGAAGAAGCTAACCGCCGGGGCCTCGTCATAAAGTGGAGCAGAGAGCCCGGCTACATCTCTCTCCACGACCCGACAACCGGCGAGTGGCACGAGGTCCTCTCCTCCGAATGTCCATCCTGGATTCTGGAGGATGCGAAGGCGCACCGCCGCCGGGGAAGGAGCGAAGCGTGAGCAGCTACCGGGAGATGTATCGTCGCCGTGAGCAGGCCCGCGCCCTCTACCTGGAGCTGCGCGCCCTGGGCCTCGAAGTCCGCGCCGAGGACGACACGAACGGGTCAGCGAACTACAGGATCGTGGTCGGAGGTTTGAGTTCACTTTCTCCGGTACACGCCGACCGCCTGATGCGGCGGGTCGAGGATAACGAGCTCGGGCTTGCGAAGGTCCTCTTGGAGAGATGGAATCCCGACCTCCACGCCGTCCGTACCGAAGGACGTCTTTCGTGAAAGTTGGAGAGGTACGAGGGAACGAAATCGTGTGTGAGAATCCCTATATAAGAAAGAAACTCACGCACACAGAAGGCGGAAGAGAAGAAGACGAAGGAAGCGCTTGGACTTCGACACTACAAACAACGGCAATGGTAGCGAGCGAAGACCTCGCCGCAGCCTGCCCGATTTCTCTACCGGAAGTGGTGGGTCCGGTGGTGGAGGGTTCTTCGGAACTACCAGCACGGAGGATAGGACTTCGGAGATCGAGTCGGAGTCCGAAGATTTCAGGATACCGGCCGGCTCAAGGAAGGCAGCGCTCGTGCATCTCTCCGTAGAAGCCTGGCGCAAAGGTGAGCTTGATCCCAAGGAGCTCGGTGAAGTACGCGGCCGGGATGTTGACGAAGCTGGACTCCAGCGCGCCCTTTACCGATCCTCTATGGGCGAGATAGAGCACGTACTGTGTCCCGCCGTAAATGGTCGCCGTGTAGTAGTAGAGGGACACCTGGCAGGCTCTGCCCGCACAGCCCTCGAACGTATGTGCGTAGAGGTGGAAGAGCTTCATATGGAAGACGAGAAACACTATATAGACATGACCCCGGTTATCTTCGTCTTCGCCGCGGTGGCTATGGCCGTCCGCTACGTCTCCCTCGGCCTAGATGACCAGAGCCTCTACATTCTTGCGGGCATAGGTTTCGCCCTGATGTACGGGCTTCGTCCCTTCTTCTTCAAGATGCAGCGCCCCAGGGAGTAGCAAGGGACTTTATCCTTGAAGGTAGCGACACACCTCATCTTCGCTGAGTGCTGCGGTTTTGCCACTTCAGCAATCTTCGGTGTCCACTACGAAACTCCATCAGTGCTGATCGCTGCTGCTACCTCTGTCCTTCCGGATGCCGACTACCCCAAGAGCTGGCTCGGCTACCAGCTCGGCTCTATTTCCGAAGAGCTTCACCGCTTCTTCGGACACAGGAGCTTCTTGCACAGCTTCTTGGCACTGGTGCTCGTCACGGTGATCCTGGGGTTGCCTTTGTGGTGGATCTTCGGCCGTCCGGCTCCTATGGTCGCAGTATTCGTAGGCTACGGGAGCCATTTGCTTGCCGACATGATGACCTTGGGTGGTGTCCAACTCTTGTGGCCCTCCAGAGCAATAGCAGTCTTTCCCGGTAGAGACGAGTACCGGGTAGTCAGCGGGGGCAACTCCGAGCGCGCCTTCGTCATAGTAGCTCTCATCCTCGCCCTGCTCTTCTACCCGGTCTCAAGGGTGGGCTTCGACGGCTTGATCTACCGTCTCGGAGGAGAAGACGATGTCTACGGCAGGGTGACAGAGACAATAGACGGAGATACCGTAAAGGTAGAAGTCTATAGCCAGGTGCAACCAATTCGTCTCATAGGAGTAGACACACCAGAGACCGTAGCCCCGGACAAACCCGTAGGCTGCTATGGCAAGAAAGCCAGCTCCTACACAGAAGAGATCCTCTACGAGCGCCAGACCAACGAGGAGGGAGAAGTCGTGCGCGAAGGCCGGCTCGTGAAGCTGGAGATCCCGCGCATAGGAGACTCAGAAGACGCTTACGGAAGGACTCTCGCTTACATCTACCTGGACACCAACAAAGATGGTGCGTACGAACATCTCTACAACGACGACCTCATAGAGCTAGGGCTCGCCAGGACCACGGACTTCTCTCACGCCCATCGCCGTGAGTTCGAGCGGCTGCAGGACGAGGCCAAAGAGCGCGGCACAGGTTTGTGGAGTGCCTGTCCCCGAACAGATAACTCCTAACGGCATGGGCGCTGCGGAGAGCCTTGTACGGCGGTGCCTGATCGCAACTACTGGACTTCCGCAGGATACCCGCACACCCACCTTCCAGGCGGCCCTATGCCGCCCCTCCGGGGTTGCCGGGCTTCGCCCGCAACCTGGCAGAAACCGGGCTGTGCTCCCGTTGAGTGCAAAGTAGATTCCGGGGCTCCCTGGACGGCCCGCAGACGCCTCCGTTTCTCTCCGGCGTCCCCGGTCCTCTGCCAGCGGCTACAGAGGCCGAGGCGTTGCAAGGGCGCAGAGCCGCCTTGACAGTCGGCACCCCGCTCAACTCCCACCCGATATCCACTCTCCACTTCGTTTTGGATCTATTATGACTTACCGTTTCTGGTGCCGGTTGTCTCCATCGCTATGGCTATCGAGTACCCGGACAGTTCGGGTTAGTGGTAAATTGACGATCATTGGTAGGGTAGGCGCTCGCATGAGTATTTTGGGAGGTGGCAATGACGGCGCTCGAAGATTATCTTCGCAGTCTGAGTGAGGATTATCATACTGGCGAGGCGGTTGCGGAAACCGCTGGGTACGGTGCTTTGCAGAACTTACTCAACTTGGCCGGTGAAGCTTTGTCTCCTCGGATTAGAACTGTAATCAACACTAAGAACCGCGGAGCGGGCATACCAGATGGGGGACTATTCACCGCGTGTCAATTCGAGAAACGCGAATCTGCACCCCTCCCTGGGCAACTCCCCGAGCGGGGGGCTGTTGAGGTAAAAGCGCTGGGCGATGAAGTGCGTGAGACGGCGGCCAGTGAGCAGGTTGCTCGTTACCTAGAGTTGTATGGGCAGGTTCTCGTCACAAACTACCGGGAGTTTTTGCTGGTGGAGCGTGATTCCGCTGGGCAAACTGTGGAGGTGGATTCCTATTCTCTCGCGGACTCGCGTGACGAGTTCTTGCAGGCTGCACAGTCTTACAGGAGTACTGCTACAGAACATGCGCGTAAGCTGGATATCTTTCTCAAGCGCACAATGCTACGTAGTGCTCCCCTATTCCGTCCAAGGGATCTAGCATGGTTCATGGCTTCCTACGCGCAGGAGGCTCTCGAAATACTCGATAAGGGAGATCTGCCGGAGCTTGCCGAGATCCGTACCACGCTGGAGCGCGCGCTTGGGGTGGACTTCGAAGGTGAGAGCGGCGAACATTTCTTCCGCTCGACGCTCGTACAAACACTTTTCTACGGTGTGTTCTCCGCCTGGGTGCTATGGAGTAATCAGAGATCCCACACTAGTAGCGACCGCTTCGATTGGCGTAC
Source organism: Rubrobacteraceae bacterium (assembly GCA_965214475.1). Lineage (GTDB taxonomy): Bacteria > Actinomycetota > Rubrobacteria > Rubrobacterales > Rubrobacteraceae > SIRX01. The sequence continues at coordinate 3,273,186 of OZ243953.1, forward strand.
AGCCATGTACATAATGAACGTGCCGATGATTCGTGCCCTTTTCGAGCAACTTGCGATACCTTCCAGGGTCGAAGGACTGGGACTAATGAAAACCCTCGACCGGGCTGGCGAAACGCTGAACCGGGTAGACCGGCAGATTTTCTTCGAGAACTTTGACGAGGATGGAGCGGTTCAGTATTTCTACGAGCCGTTTCTCGAAGCGTTCGATCCGGAAGTCAGAAAGCAGTTCGGTGTGTGGTACACGCCGCGAGAGGTCGTTCGCTATATGGTGGAGCGTGTGGATACCGCTTTGCGTGAAGAGCTTGGCCTCGCCGACGGCCTAGCTGACGAAAGCGTCTACATCCTCGATCCTTGTACCGGAACGGGTTCTTACCTGGTTGAGGTGTTGCGGAGGATCCGTCGCACCCTTGAGGACAGAGGCGAAGGTTCACTCGCAGCCTATAACCTCAAGCGAGCGGCGACTGAACGAGTATTCGGGTTCGAGATTCTAGCCGCTCCTTTCGTAATAGCCCATCTCCAACTCGGAATGTTCTTGCAAGAGGCAGGTACGCCGCTGTCCGATGACCGAAGCGAACGAGCAGCAGTTTATCTGACTAATGCCCTGACCGGATGGAGTGGTTCCAAAGACGAATCACCACTCCCTATAGAGTCTTTCCAACGTGAGCGACGCGCAGCAGGAGAGGTCAAGCTAAACAGGCCGATTCTCGTTGTTCTCGGGAACCCCCCATACGACGGATTCGCCGGCATAGCAGCCGAAGAGGAGCGCGACCTCTCGGAGGCGTACAGCACCACGGAACGCGCTCCAGAACCGCGAGGCCCGGGACGGAACGATCTTTACGTCCGGTTCTTCAGGATGGCGGAGCGGCAGATCGTCGAGGGGACCGGACGCGGGATCGTTTGCTTTATCTCCAACTCCTCTTGGCTTGAGCACCTCGCGTTCCCCGGCATGCGCGAACGCTACTTGAAGGTCTTCGATGATATCCAAATAGACAACTTAAACGGTGATCGTTACCGTACTGGAAAACGCACCCCAGACGGGGAAAATGACCCGAGCATCTTCTCCACAAGAGAGAACCCCGAGGGCATACAGGTCGGCACGGCCATTTCTTTGCTGGTCCGCAAGGAGCCGCACGAAAGTGCGGAGACCGTCCGGTTCCGCAATCTCTGGGGAACGCAAAAGCGCGAGGAACTCGCCGCTGACGCCGAACGCTCCTCTGAGAGCTTGGTCGCTCTGTACGAAGAGCAGACTCCGCCTCTGGAACTCGGGTTGCCGTTTGCACCTTTGCGAGCTCAGGTCGAGTACCCGTCGTGGAAGAAGTTGCCAGACCTATTTCGGGAATCGTATTCTGGAGTTCAGACAAAACGTGATGCTGTAGTCGTTGATTTCGATCGAGAAGTGCTAGAGCAGCGTATGAGACATTACTTTGATCCTGATACGAGCAATGAGGAGATCAAAGGTGCTTACCCACGCGCGATGGAAAGTACGGCTAGATTTGATGCAAAGTTGACTCGCGATAGACTCACAAAACGTGGCTTTTTGCCAAAGTACATCAGGAGATATTGTTACAGACCGTTTGATCTAAGGTGGGTATATTGGGAACCTGAAACAAGACTACTCGGGGAAAAGTCTCCAAGCTATTTCCCGCAAGTCTTTGACAAGAATCCTTTCCTCTTTACCACAGGACGAGTTAGAAAGAGCGTGGCAGAGCCGGCGCTTTCGACGTATCGGCTGTGCGACCTCAACTACATGGATAGTGGGGCGAGAGGCTTCCCGCTCTACGTTCACCCAGAGAAGAGAGATATCTCAGACGAAGGAAACCTGGACGAACCTATCCCGAACCTCACCAAGGCAGCCTCTGCTTATCTTGCGTCCGTGGAAGCGACGCCGGAAGACCTTTTCTACCATTGCCTCGCGGTAATGCACTCTCTGTCATATAGGTGGGAAAATAATGACTCTCTCCGGCTCGACTGGCCTCGAATACCGCTTCCTAAAGAACGTGAGACGTTGGTTGTCTCTGCTGAACTTGGTAAGAAAATTTCCACGCTCCTAGACGTAGAGAGCAAGGTGGATGGTGTTACGACTGGAAGCGTGCGCGACGAGTTGAGGCCGATAGGGCAACTCGTCCGAGAAGACGGTGGACAGATCGACCCGAACGCGGGACATCTGCGCGTAACGGCGAGTTGGGGCTACAGGCAGAAAAGTAGCCAAGCGATCATGGCTGGGCAGGGAAGGTTCGTAGAGCGCGAGTACAAGCCGGTCGAGAAAGATGCTCTGCTTCGTGGGGCTGAGGCGTTAGGGTTGTCCGAGGAGCAAGTGTTTGCCCGCCTTGGGGAGACTACGTTCGATATCTATATGAACGACGGTACGTACTGGGAGAACGTACCGGACAAGGTGTGGCGATATACGCTGGGCGGCTATCCGGTGATCAAGAAATGGCTCTCGTACCGCGAAGAAGAGGTGCTAGGTCGTTCCCTCTCAGTCATTGAGGCCCTTGAGGTTTCGAGCATGGCGAAGCGTATCGCTGCTCTGCTGCTTCTTGAGGAAGACCTTGACGAGAGCTACCGCCGTGCTGAAGAATCGGCCCGCCCTGATCCAGAAACAGATGGAAATTGAGTAGCATAGCCTCATCCGGCCACTCAATCGGAGTCATGCACCTCGTAGAGATCCGGCAGCAGGCTGGAGATCTAGGAATAAAAGGAAACAGAACTCCACGCCATTTTGCGGCGGGTCCGTAGCATCGTAAGCGAGGAGGGTCCAGGTGGCATACAGAGTAGACGCGGAACCGACATATGAAGCTGCGGACTTGTTTCGCGACCGATGCTTGATGGACGGCAGCTCGTTTCTCTGGCCTGAGCACCTTGTTTGGAATTCGGAGAACGTCTCCACGCTCCTGGAGGCTATGACAGGTGAGAATGCTGATACTGGCAGTAGGACTTTCTATGAAAAGCTGCACGACCAACTCGCAGAGCAACCGAAAGAGATTCGTCGTGTGGCAGCGGACGTTGTAGCTTTCTATTATCTCTTCCCGACCAATATTGGAATCCCGAAGAAGTTATCTAGCCTGGAGAGGGTGATCGGCTGGAAGTTGGGGCAGGAGCAGCCTGACTTCGATTCTCTTCGGCAAGCGTATGAGGCAAGCGTTGGAGACGCGGGCATGCTATACAACACGAGGCAGCCTGAACAGGTGATCTTCTACCTGAAGTTTGCTAGAGAGCTCTTGTCAAAAGGTATAGATCCCACGAACATTAGCGCTTGCAAGAGCTTGGCTAACGCAGTGAAGCAACGGGTGGTATCAAGCAATCCTGCACGCAACATCCTGTTGCATCTTCTATTTCCCGAGCACTTCGAGCGGATCGCCGCTGACACGCATAAGCGAAGAATCGTGGAGGCCTTCCGCGATAGGTCAGAGGAAGCACAAGATATCGACGAGGCGCTCGAAAATATCCGCAGCTCCCTTTCCGAGGAGTATGGTGAAGGCTTTGACTTCTACGATGAGAGCATCCAGTGGCGGTGGCAGGAAAAGTCGGATGGAATCCCTTCTGCCCAACAGTACGTGGACGCGTTCCGTGAGGTAGAGCTGCCGGATAGCTACTTGAAGATGCTGCGAGTTCACTATGATGTGCCAGCTCACACGATCACCGCTACCCGGCTTGCTCGGGCCGTTGGCTACAAAAATTACAATAGCGCTAACCTCAACTACCCCAAAGTGGGAGGGCTTGTTGGTGAGCGTCTCGGCTGGCTACCGAACATGCCGCTTGAGGTGTTGGTCACGTTCGAAAAACCCGACGACGAATGGCATTGGATAATGCGACCCCAGGTTGCTCGAGCCCTGGAGATGCTGGGGTGGGTTACGGATTCCGACGAAGAAGAGGACGGCAATATGGAACTTCCTGATCATGGTTCACTTAACCTCATTCTCTACGGACCGCCGGGAACGGGAAAGACGTACCACACGCAAAGACGAGCACTCGAAGTTCTCAACTTGGACCTGCAGGATTTATCGGACCACGACGTAACTATACTCTATCGTAAGCACGTGAGCGAAGGCCGCATCGAGTTCGTGACCTTTCACCCGTCCTACTCTTATGAGGAGTTCGTCGAAGGCTATCGCTACGACGAGGAGGCGAAGGTTCCGACGTTGCATGAAGGAATCTTTCAACAAATCGTTAACCGGGCCCTCAACCCTCGACATAGCCCGACTGCTACAGACGGTGCGCGTATCTGGAAGGTTTCGCTCGGCGGAACCCCAGAACCTTATGTCTTCGAGCGTTGCATGAAGAACGGCGAGATAGCTATAGGTTGGCTCGGAGATCACGACCTCACGGGTCTGGACAGAGAGGCTATCGCCGAAATTTTCGAGGAGCATGGTAGCGAGGGGGCGACCAACAGTATCAATTCCGTCAACTATCTAGTAAATGAGATCCGTGACGGTGACTACGTAGCCGTTCTTAAGAACCAACGAGAGATCCGAGCCATAGGACTAGTCACGGGTGCATACAAGTACAAGGATGAGGAGTACGGTGAAGACTATCCGCACACCCGTCCTGTGGAATGGCTGGACCAACAGGACCACGATGTCTACGAGATGAATGGTGCCACTAATCTAACGTTAACCACCATCTACCCGCTGAGTCGCATCTCGCTCCAAGACTTTGTCGGACTACTTCCCGAGCAGGAGCAGGGCGAGGAGCCTTATGTCCTGATCATCGACGAGATCAATCGCGGCAACCTCTCTCGCATCTTCGGCGAGCTTGTAACGCTCCTTGAAGAGGATAAACGCCGCGGTGCCGAGAATGAGCTCTCGGTTCGGCTACCGTACTCCCAAAGCGCCTTCACTGTACCCCCCAACCTGTATGTGATTGGAACTATGAACACTGCTGACCGTAGCATTGCTCTCCTAGATACCGCACTTCGACGCCGCTTTGAGTTCCGCGAGATGATGCCAGATGTGAATGTACTCCGCAGAGTTTTGCTCGAGAAAGTAGGAGAGGACAGAGCCGAACATGTTGAACTTGTCTGCGAAGTGTTCGAGGCTCTCAACAGACGTGTCGTTTTGCTTCTCGACCGCGATCACCAGATCGGCCACAGTTACTTCCTCGGCTCGACTTCTATTGGACAACTACACCGGGCGCTCTACCAGCAGGTCTTCCCGCTCTTGCAGGAGTATTTCTACAACGATGCAGAGCGTATGCGTCGTCTTCTGGGTAGACATGATCACTCCGCAACAAAGGGTTTCTTTGCACACGTGGAAGAGTACAGGCACGCCTTGGACGAGGAGGTGCTTGACGATGAGTTGCCCTGGGAGCTTCACGAGTATCCGGTAGAAGACTTGGAAGAGGCCATACGCAACACATTTCTGGACAGATGAGCGTCAGACGCGTGCAGCCAGAGCTTCTTACGCTCAGCGAGTACGGAAAGCTCTCTTACGAAGACCTCGGCGAGCCTGATATTCACCATCTGGAGAAGGTTGTTAGAGACCTTGGGGTACCTGTGTTTCGCTTCTTCCGGTCATACGTCCAAGCTCAGCAGTACGTCGGCACGCTTGCGATCGGAAACCGCATAGTGCAGATTCTCCCGAAGATTTACGACACAAACGATGAGAACCTCGGATTCCTCGTCTTCTTGCTCTCTTACACCAAGCGCCTCCGGCTTCAACGAACAGGTACTGCTGACCACGAGAGGCTCTCCGGATCATTCCTGGAGATCTGGATCCGGTACTTCGCTACGGAACTCAACCATTTGCTGCGCCGTCGCCCGATGCACCGCTACGTCGAGGTGGAGGAGCGTGTTGGTTTCCTCCGGGGTAAGCTTCTCACCGAGCATGAACTGGCCGGGACAGGATCTCTCTACGCGCGCTACGCCTGCCGGTATGAGGTCTTCACTCCCGACCACTTGCTGAACCGCACGCTCAAGTTCTGCAACGATCTCCTACTCAAACAGACCCAGGTTCTCACCAACCGAGTGCTCCTTCAGGAGAATGAAGCCCTCCTCTCCGACGTCAGCCCCGGGATCGTTCGTGCAGCCGAACTCGACCATATCCACCTCGATCGGCTTAACCGTCATTACGAACCAATCCTCGGACTCTGCCGCCTCCTATTGGAAAGCTCGACCCTCAATCTCAGTGCCGGACGCATCAGCCAACTCGCTTTCGTCTTCGACATGAACAAGCTCTTCGAGGAATTTGTCGCCGAATTTCTGAAGCGGAACGCGAGTAAAATAGACCTCGGTGAGGGTCGGCACCTTGCGGGAGTAAGTTACCAGCGACGTCTCGGGTGCCTATTCGGCGAATTCAATATGGATGTTGATCTCGTGCTGACCGACGACGTCGGCGACAATTTTCTGGTAGACACCAAGTACAAGACACTCGACGCAAACGAGCGACACGGCGGACTCTCTCAGGCCGACTTTTACCAGATGTATGCCTACGGTAGTGCAGGAAAGCAACGCTACGAAGATATCGTCTTGCTCTATCCGACAACGACCAATCCGGTGGAACACACTTTCCGCCAGCATGGTTTGCGGCTCCACGCAAGACAGTTCGATCCACGTATCATCTACGACTATCGGAGCAATGGCATTAACTCAGTAGCCGCGGTGAAGGAGCTGAGCCGGGCGCTATCAATCGTACGCGGGAAACTTTTCAACGAAACTCTTGTCACAGACCTCTAACCAAGACCGATGGGACGTGGCGGTCTACGCACCTACCAACTGACTTTCAGTGCTACCATGACCATACGCACCGAAAGTAGATAACGGCGTTCGCCGTCTTCTGGGGGAGGGAAGTTGTCGGAAAAAGAAACCCACGACGTAGAGGACGACGAGACCAGGTCCCAAGTCTATTCGGGACTCGAAGAGGCGAAAGAGTTTGCGAAAACGCTCAACTTCGAGGATGCCAAGAGCGGCGCCTGGTTTGTCAGCCTGCTGCAGAGGGTGGTCCGCTCCTACGACCGCAACGCCCGGGCTCAATACTTCCAGCAGAAATATCCGGGTCTGTCGCCCGATGAGATCGCCGACATACTCACCTCCGTAACGGTCCGGTATGCCGCCATCGCCGGAGGCATAGCCGGGGTAAGCGCGACCGCGAACCAGCTAACCACCGTGGCCTCCGCCGGGATGACGGCCCCGCTGTTCTTCGGCACCATCGGGTCCGAGATGATCTACCTCTCCTACATCCAGATGCGGCTGGTGCTCGACCTTTCGGTGGTCTACGATCTCCAGCTCGACCCCGACGATCCTGAAGACGTGCTTATGGTATTTGGCTACGCGCTGGGCGTCGCCCCGACAGAGCTGATCGGCGCCGGAGCCCGGAAAGCTGCCGGCGCGGGTACCGCTACGGTGATCAAGAAGTACATCAGCAAGGATGTTCTCAAGGCCATACAAAACTTTGCTCGCAAACTGGGATTTAAAATCCTGCAGCGCACCATCCTCAAGTACGCGGTTCCCGTCGCCTCCGCTGCCGTCGGAAGCACCTACAACTACACGACCACCCGCTCGTTGGGCAAGATCGCTAAAACGCATCTCAAGAACAGAGGCAGGGTCACCGAGGAGTTGCGGACGCTCGTATCGCGCCAGAACACCTACGACTTGGTGTTCCCCGCAGCCGCCATGTACACGGCACAGGTTGACGGCGAGGTCTCACCGGAAGAGAGAGCGCTCTACCGGTCCATGCTCTCTCGGATGTCGTTCGACGAGCACACGCAAGCCGAATTCCAGAGGCTGACGACCGATGAGGCGCATCTCCTCGAAGCAGCGTCCCAAATCGAGAACAACGATATCCGACGTAGCCTGGTGGACTTGCTGGCGTTGATGGCCGTCTGCGACGGCGAGTTAGCCGACGAAGAACGCGAATTCCTGAGCAAAGTCGCCAAGCGCCTTAACGTACCCGTAGACCCGGCCGCTGTCGAGCAGCGAAGCCAGGACTATCAAACGGTGCCAGAGCAGAGGACCCTCGACAACTTGACGGAATCCGCCAGCGGAGCGGCCGGCAGGGCCCGTGACATAGCAGGACGGACGGCAGGGGGAGCCAGAGACGCAACGATAGCCGCCGGTGGCAGGGTCAGGGGAGCACTGGGCAAATTTCTCGAGCGCAACCAGACTACAAGCTCGGAAGAAACACTTGGCTCAGAAAGTCGGACCACAACCTGTTCGAGTTGTGGAACCAAGGTACTTATCGAGTACCGATTTTGCCCCAACTGTGGACTATCGATCTCGGACCAAACAATCTAACTTGCAACGGTGTAACGGCGAAAATTCCAGCAGATTCAGCATACAGCTCGCAACCAGGCTCATCGGTAAGTCCGAATGCCACAGACGAACCTGAGCTAGATCAACGACCTCCCGCGTAGGCCGCCCGCACACCCACCTCCCAGGCGGCCCTATGCCGCCCCTCCGGGGTTGTCGGGCTTCGCCCGCAACCTGGCAGGAACCGGGCTGTGCTCTCGTTGAGTGCGAGAGCGCATGGCGAAGCTCTGCGATACGCTCCGCAGACGCCTCCGCTTCTCTCCGGCGTCCCCGGACCTCTGCCAACAGGCACGGAAATTGAGACGTTGTTTAGGCGCAGAGCCGCCCTGACGGTCGGCACCTCGCCCACAAACATGAACTTTCCTCAGATCCCCTGAACTCGTAGATCATTATTCCAAACCTGGTGACGCAAGGGCTTTGCCGCCCATAGCGTACCAGCGGCGTCCCTCCGTCAAGGGCACCCACAAACTCGGCCTGGATGGCCGCCCCAAGGGTTTTGCTCCGCCAGGTTCCCTGTCTCCGCAAAAACTTTCTGGGACCCACCCTTGACTCCACTCCTTGCCGCCGGATTCAGGGCTTCCCAGGCAAAGCTCCTGCTGTAGGGGCATCAAGTAAAACGCCTCGGCGGTGTTGGTCGCACCCCGAGGCCCGAACCACAGGAGGTAAGCCTGTGATCGAGTCAAGTGTATCGCGTCGTGCGTGTCGGGGCATCGCGCTCTGGCGCAACCGCAAAGCAGAGATCCGGCCTATGCCGGCGGGCGGTCTCTCTGTCCCGTCGTGCTCTGAGCCGGGGCGCAGCTACCGGGTGTCGCTGGCCGGGGAAGGGCGTTGCGGCTGCACCGACTGGCGGCGGCGCAAGCAGACCTGCAAGCACATGTTCGCGGCTCTCGTTTGGGCGGCGAAGCAGCGGGCAGCGCGGGTCCGCAAGTCCGAAAGGGTGGTGGCATGATGGTCGCCACTTCTACAGCCCGGCGCGAGATTCATCACCGTATACCCCGCTGTTTGCTGAAGGTCTACGACCAGGGCCACGGTCCCGGCCTCGAACCCGAAGATCTGCAAGCCTGGTTTGCCTGGGAAGAAGAAGCATATCGCTACGGAGTCAATCCCAACATCTCTCGCGATGAGCTAGCCGCGCTGGTCGAAGGCTCCACGGTGGGGATTTCTGCAAGCTATCATCGCGCCGGCCACTCGCAAGCTGGCGACTTCGTTCGTTGGGGCCGGCTCGGTGGCCTCGAAACGCTGCGGCGTTACGGCCGGCCGTGGTTCTCACTCCTGGGTCGCCGGCGCTGGAACAAGATCACCGCCGCGCAGCTCGAAGAGGCGTTCACGGCCATAAGCACGGGGCGGTCCTAGCATGGCCGCCCCACTCTTTCCCCTGGGACGCATCGTAGCGACGCCCGAAGCTCTAAACGCGCTCATGATGGCCGGAGAGGACCCCGGCGAGCTCCTTGAGCGCCACCAGTCCGGCGACTGGGGCGACGAGCCACCTACGGATGCCGCCGAGAACCGGCGCAGCGTCCAGCACGGATGGCGTATCCTGAGCGCCTACCAGGTCGGACCGCACCGGATATGGATCATTACCGAAGCCGACCGTTCGAGCACCTGTCTACTCTTGCCGGAAGAATACTGACACCCAGGAACAGGTGGGGGAGGGTGCATGTACTCCCCCACCTGCCTGCAACCGTGCAACCGCATTGTTGTATCAGGTGAGCAGATGATTGTGCTAGACTGCGTAGCATCTCTTTGGAGAATGGTACGAGCGGAGGAGGATGGCGAAGCTCATGGACGGTAGAGGGTATACGTGGTTCGGTGAGGTCCTCTACCGCATCCTGCGCTCTCGGGGCTCTAGCCAGTCGGCCCTGGCGAGGGAGGCCCGGGAGCGGGGCCACGACTACCGGCAGAACTCTGTCTCTAACTGGATGCGTGGCGTACACGCGGCGCCGAGGGACCTTCCTACGCTCCTGGATCACCTCTACGACCTCTCGGAAGAAGAATGGGTAGAGCTTGCGGTAGCCTTCGCCTACGGACAAAGGGCGAACCGGGAGGATCTGGAGGACGTCAGGGAGTTCAGGGCCTTCTACCGGCAGATGCTAGAAGAGGAGGTCGAGGGCTCTATAAGAGGGGAGGAGCAGAAGGGGTGAGCCTGCGGGTGATGGAGTGGGGCTTCCGCAACCAGGGGCTAGAAGGCTACTACGCCAGAGACTTCGAGCCCTCGGTGCTGGCGGTGCAGGAGGACTTACGTCCGGAGGCCCGTCGCGCCCGCGAGCTTGAGGCGCGAGGCTACGAGGAGCGTCCGCTCTCTTTCAAGTGGAACGAGAAGTTCTGTTATGCGGCTGGGAACCTCCTGGAGCTGGACCCCGACACGGTGCGCGCCCTGAGACTCACCATCGAGCAAGACGAGCCCGAGTGGGTCGAGCGGGTCAAGTACGAGTGGCGAGGGTACTGGAACGTAGAGTCCACAGCCTACTGGTCGGGCGTACCTCTGCAGGCTACACTCGCCATCCTCCTGAACCTCCGTGACCGCGGAGAGCTGGATGTCGAGGAGAACTGACGTTAACCTCCCGGGTAGGGCGAGTCCCCCAGGACCTCGGCCACGACATCGAGAACGGAGTATACTTATTGAGGTTAGCGAAACAGGAGTTGTCATGGAAAAGGCGGTAGGGACAAACGGAAACGTGCGGGATCTCACCGACGAGGAGGGCCGCGCGCTCTTCGACAACGCCGCCCGCTTCTACCTCGGCATCAGCGGCGAAGAGTTCATCGAGCGATGGGATAGCGGCTATTACGACGAGGATCCTGACCAACCCGATGTTGTGGACGTGGCAATGCTCCTACCGTTCGCACGCTAAAAGAGTGCTCTTCTCTTAGGTGGCGGCCAGAACCCCGGCTGAAGCCGTAAACAACTTCTTGGGTCCACTACAACGAGTCATCTCTTGCGTTACCCAGGCCCAACTCAACGTCAAGGGTGGCTACTATCCCACCACCGACGAGCCGCACGCTTTGGTACTCGCAGACGGCCTGCCTCAAAAGTTGCCCGGCGAGACGGACCTTTCCCTGGTCGTCAAGCAGTTCTACTACGTGATCCGGGTAGAGGAGCCTGACAGGGGACCGTGGAGGGTCAGTACCGCCGAATACAACTATAACCTGCGCGACGCCGACAATCGGGTGGTTCTAGCCTTCCACTGGCATCCTGCAGAGAGGTTCAAGGTGCGCCACCCTCACCTGCACCTCGATCAGGGCGCCCGCCTCGGACACGAAGACCTCCACCGGACGCACATCCCCACGGGCCGTATCTCCATCGAGGAGGTCATCCGGTTCGTCATCACCGAGCTCCGAGTAGAGCCGCTGCGCGGCGACTGGGAGAAGGTACTCTCCGAAGCCGAGTCAGCCCGCCAGAGCTGGCGCACCTGGTCCTGACACCTCCGAAACACTCGTGATCCGTACACCATTTGTACACCAGTTGGGCGAAATTGCCCCTTGTTGCGGATTGTTGCTGGAGTGCAAATTTACTCGTTTTGCAGGATATTTGCACTACCGGCTAACACCCCGAAACAGGCCCGAAGTCCTTACAAGGAGGGGGTCGCTGGTTCGAACCCAGCATCGCCCACTTATAAATTACCTGCAAAAATCGTTATTTTGTGTCTGTAAAGATGAAGCTGGAGCGTGTGTTCTGGCTTTTTTGCTGCAACCGTACTGCAACCCGGGCGGGTAAATTTTACGACGAGGTTCCAAGAGCTGCTTCCATAGCGTCGGCGGCCGTGTCCTGCATATCGGGCAGTACGTGAGAATAAGTATTGAGGGTGATGGTGATGGAGGCGTGTCCCAGCATCTCAGAGACCACCTTCACGTGAACCCCTCTTCTGAGCAGCAGGGTGGCACAGGTGTGTCGGAGATCATGGAAGCGTAGGTCTTGCCGAACGCCGGAGCGAGCTTTGATGCGCCGGAAAGAACGGTTGCGTAGGTTTGACGGGTTCATCGGAGAGCCGGTTTCACCCGCGAACACGAGATCCTCATCCTGCCAAATATTAGACAGGCGAATCTTCTCTTCGAGTTGGAATTTGCGATGGTCCCTAAGAGCGGCTGTCGCCCGCTGGGTGAGACGTACGCGCCTACCATTGCCGGACTTCGTACTCGAGCCGACTACCCAGCCGCGCCCCTCCTCTCCGCGGGTGAGCGTGCGTCGCACGAGCAGAGCGGGTTTTGCTACCTCGAAATCCACATCTTCCCAGCGCAGTGCCAACAGTTCACCTTCACGTAAGCCACAATGTATGGCCAACACGTACAGAGTTTCGAGCCTCTCTGCACGAGCCGCCTCAAGAAAGGTGGCGCACTCTTCGGCGTTAAGCGGCTTGATCTCTTCACTAGGTCTACTCACCCTTGGTGGTTTGACCGAATCTGCGGCTTTCCTCGGGACCAGGCCGTCTGAGACCGCCTGAGAGAACGACTTGCGTAGCATGACATGCATCTTTTTCACTGTAGCTGGGGCTAGCCTGGAGCGAGACTTCTCCCCGTAGAACCCACGCACATGCGCCGGGGTAAGGTTCTTGAGCTTCACATGCCCGAAGGCGGGGGAGATGTAGACGCGATTGATATAGGAGTAGTTAGCGTAAGTGGTCTCCTTGACCGTTCCCTTCACAGAGACTTGAAGCCAACGCTCTAGATATTCTCCGACCGTAAGCTTCCCAGCATCGTAAACGAGACCTCCGTCACGGTCGGCTACTGCCCGGGTTAGCTTTGCGGCGACTTCTGTTTTACTCTTGCCGTACAGTGTCAGACGCTTGCGCTTTCCGCCTGCTTCGACGTAGTATTGCGCCATCCAGCCGCTGCCTTTCCTGCGGCTGATGGAGCCTTCACCGTTCCCACGCTTCGGCATCCGTGTTGCTCCTTCGTTGACCGATGCTTTAACAATAAGGATACAGAAAGGATGGCCACTTCCAGTGGGATCTTTGCAAATTTTTCGTGGAACGCAGGCTGTCGTGGCGTCTACCGGTACGTCGTACTTCGGGGCGTCAAAAAAATCGAGAGAATTTCGAAAAGTTGTAGCCTAGTTCGTTAGGATGATGCGCTGGAGCAACAGAAGGAGGTAGTATGGAACAGCATGTAGAGTCGCCTGGCTTCGATAGATGGGCGATAGACGCCGCTCGGGGGCTCCGGGAAGGCGGTGTTTGCGTACCCGATTAGATCCTCGGTGACGTGGAGCTGACTAATCCAGATATCGTCGTAGCTTCCCTCGCGTACCAGCTTGGACCTTCGAGGAGGAAGTTAACATGAAGAGCGTAGTGATAACCGGGGTCTCGTCGGGGATCGGCCACGGATTGGCTAAGGAATTGGTCGGTCGTGGTTACCGGGTGTTCGGCAGTGTGCGCCAGGAGGCGGATGCCGAGAAGCTCGCGACAGAGCTCGGCGAGAGATTTGTACCTCTCCTCTTCGACGTTACCGACCGGGAGGCGGTTCTCCGTGCGGCCGAGGAGGTGGAGGCGGCCGTCGGCGATGAGGGACTCGCCGGGTTGGTGAACAACGCGGGCATAATGATCTACGGTCCGCTGATGCACCAGCCGCTTGTGGAAGTGCGTGATCAGTACGAGACCAACGTGATCGGCCTCGTCCCCGCGACCAAGGCCTTCTTGCCGCTGCTCGGCGTGAGGAGACCCCAAACGTACCCGCCGGGCAGAATCGTCAACATTGGCTCCGTAAACGGCAGGGTCGCCACGCCTTTTGGCGCCGCCTACGTTGGTACCAAGCACGCCGTCGAGGGTGTCTCTGACTCTTTAAGGCGCGAGCTGCTGCCCTACGGGATAGACGTCGTCGTGATCCGCCCCGGTCCGGTGAAGACGAAGATTGCGGGCAGGGCCACCGAGGGCCGCCTGGCTGCCTATGCTGAAACCGACTACGCGGAGCCGCTAGCCAACTTTTTCGAGGCCTCCGAAAAAGCAACGGAAGGCGGCAAATTCTACTATTGGCTGATCCTGGACAACAGCGATGAGGGACAGGAAGACTAGCTCGGTGCGTTGGGATCGGTGGTCAAGGCGGTCCGCATGTTCAACAGCTTAGGTGCTTGCGGGCGACCGCAGCGCGGTTCCACTCAAGAATTGTGGAACGCGGCGCAGCACGAGTGCCACGGCACCGAGAACCTCGGCACGCTCGCCCAAAACACCCTCGACGACCTCAACGTCCTCGATTGCCGAGCGGATAGCGCCCCGGCTTAGAGATTCACGCACGGGTTCTAGCAATAGCTCGCCCGCGATCCCCAAATCGCCACCGACGACTATACGCCGGGGATTGAAGAGGTTGCACAGCGTGGCTACGGAAGAACCGATAGTCCGTCCGGCGTCCGCGATGGCGCGTTGGCATCCAGCATCCCCTTCGAGCGCCCGCGTGATGGCCTGGGTCAGCGTAAGATCTTCTCCGTATGTCTCGCGCAATGCCATCAGAACCGCGTTGGCCCCGGCCATTTTTTCGAGGCATCCACGATTTCCACACCGACAGATTGGACCGCTGGGATCTACGACGGTGTGGCCGATCTCACCCGCCGTACCGCCGGCTCCCACGTATGGACGTCCGTCGATAATGAACCCGGCCCCGATGCCGGTTGACGCTTTCAGATAGGCCAACGAGTCGATCCCTCGTCCCGCGCCCCACATCCACTCACCTAGCGCGCCGAGGTTCGTGTCGTTCTCCACTTCGACGGTGAGTCCTAGCGCATCGCCCATTGCCTGCGCAGCCCGCACCCCAACCCAGCCGGGCAGTATGGTGGAGTCACCGAGTTCACCGGACGGACGATGGACAGGGCCTGGTAATCCCATCCCGACACCAACGACCTCGCTGCGTTCGACCCCGGCCTCGGTCAACGCTTCCTCTACCAGGCACACTGCCAGATCTATGGCGTTTGCGGCGGGAAGATCCGCTTCGACGGCTCGATGACGTTCGGCCAGCATCTTGTGCGAGAGGTCCGTGAGCGTCACGCGAACGTGACGCTTGCCAAAGTCGATTCCGAGCGCTACACCGGCCTTGCCGTCCAGCGCGACTAACACCGGCGGACGGCCGAGTGCCGCGCTCCCCTGGCCGTCCGCGCGCCCGGCAGATTCGACCACCAGACCCTCCGCCTGCAATTCACTAATGATCGCCGAAATAGTCGAGGGGGCAAGCGTCGTTCGGCGAGCCAGCTCAGCCCGCGATATGGCACCTGTTTCGGCCAGAACGCCGAACACCTGTGTACGAGCGTCGGGGCGTAGTCTATTCTGCATCGTTGGCCTTCTCCCGTATGCTATCTCAATTTTGTCAGCAACTTATATCATTTTCTGCTTCCGGTATCAAAAGCAGCGGCTTTTATTCGAAAAAAACAATGTGAAACTTGACAAACTGTATATGAGGTACATATACTTCGAAATCGTAAGAATAGGGGTGTTGAGATAGACGGAGCGACAAAGGGAAATGGGTGATGGGTAAAGATTTTATTCTGCAGGGAAAGCCGGAGCAGTTTGGGCGAGAAGGCCACCACCCTGTGGTATGGGGATGGTCGAAGTTCTGCACCTTTCGCATAAATTTTTCGTGATCTTGCCCTGCACAGGGCTTGGTTGGTACAGGTCGGTCTGAGAAAGCAAAAGGGAAAGGTAGGGAGAAAGAATGAGCAAGACTAAATCTATCGTTCTCGCGACGATGCTCAGTTTCGTGGTAGTCGTGGCGGCTGCTTGCGGAGGCGGTAGCCAGAGTGGGGAACAAGGTGGCGGCCAGGAGGGCGGCGGGGGAGAAGGCGGTAAGATCGCGCTGCTCCTGCCGGAGTCCAAGACCACCCGCTACGAGCGGCATGACCGTCCGATCTTCGAGAAGGCGGTCAAGGAGGAGTGCGCGGATTGCGAGATACTTTACTCCAACGCGGATCAGGACGCGGCCAAACAACAGCAGCAGGCCGAGGCGGCGATCACCAACGGCGCCGAGGTTATGGTGCTGGACCCGGTGGACGCTGAGTCCGCTTCGGTTATTTCGCAGCGGGCAAAGCAGGGTGACATACCGGTTCTCAGCTACGATCGGCTCGTTCAGAACGCAGACCTAGATGCCTACGTCTCCTTCGACAACGAGCGGGTGGGTGAGCTCCAGGGTCAGTGGATGGTGGACAACGTCGATGAGGGCGGCAACATCGTCATGATAAACGGCGCCCCCACCGACCCGAACGCGGGGCTCTTCAAGAAGGGCGCGCACAGCGTTATAGACTCTAGCGATCTGAAAGTAGAAGTTGAGTACGACACGCCAGACTGGAGTCCAGATGAGGCCCAGAGTCAGATGGATCAAGCCATAACCCGGCTCGGGCAGGACAACATCGACGGTGTCTACGCGGCGAACGACGGTACGTCGGGCGGCGCCATCGCCGCTATGAGGGCCGGCGGCGTGGATCCTCTACCGCCGACCACGGGCCAGGATGCCGAGCTCGACGCCGTCCAGCGGGTCCTCGCCGGGACGCAGGGAATGACGGTCTACAAGGCAATCAAGGAAGAGGCGACGACGGCGGCGGAGGTGGCGGTCGCGCTGCTACAGGACGGCGAGTTGCCGCAGGACGTTGAGACCACCGGCGTAGACAACGGCCAGGAAGAAGTTCCCTCGGTGCTTCTGGAGCCCGTTGTGGTGACGGCGGAGAACGTCCAAGACACCATCATCGCCGACGACTTCTACAAGGTGGATGAGATCTGCACCGCCGACTTCGAGGATGCCTGCCGCGAGGCCGGGCTCACCGAGTAGGCGATGCCGGATAGCGCGAAAACGTCCGAAGCTCCTCTGCTCGCCTTGCGGAGCATAAGCAAGAGCTTCGGACCCGTAAAGGCACTGACCGACGTAGACTTCGAGGTTTACGCGGGCGAGGTCGTAGCACTCGTAGGGGACAATGGCGCTGGCAAGTCCACTCTCGTCAAGACTATAGCTGGCAGCCATGGGGCGGACAAAGGTGAGATCCTCTTTGAGGGTGAGAAGGCCCGGATAAATGGCCCGCAGGATGCCAGCGGGCTCGGCATCGCCACTGTGTACCAGGACCTCGCTCTCTGCGACAACCTCGACGTGGTCGCCAACCTCTTTCTCGGTCAGGAGAACCTGGCTGGCGGGCCCGGACGGGCGGCGCGCTGGATGGACGAGCCACCCATGGAGCGGCAGTCGCTGGAGCTTCTAGACTCGCTCTCGGTAACGACCATCCAGAGTGTCCGCACGCCGGTCGCGTCGCTCTCCGGTGGCCAGCGGCAGTCCGTCGCAATAGCGCGTTCACTCCTTGGAGAGCCGAAAGTGGTGTTGCTAGACGAGCCGACCGCAGCCCTCGGCGTCGCTCAGACACAACAAGTCCTCGACCTCATCCTGCGGCTGAAGGACCGGGGTCTCGGGGTCGTGGTCATCAGCCACAACCTCGCCGACGTTTTCGAGGTGGCCGACCGCATCATCGTGCTGCGGCTCGGACAGCGTGTGAGGGACTTCGACGTGAAGAACGCTACCCAGGAAGAGGTGGTCGGTGCTATCACCGGCGCGGAGTTCGGCGTGCCTACATCCGGAGACACACAGGGGGAGGCGGGATGACCTCAGCGGAGCAGGTTTCGAAGAAAGGCTCCACACAGCAGCAGGGAAAAAACGCCGGCTTCTTCTCCAGGGCTATCGGACGCCTGGGACCGGGCGGGCTCGGTCCACTGCCGGTCCTCATCGGGCTCGCGGCGATCTGGACGGTCTTCACCATCGCCAACCCGCGCTTTCTCTCGGCAGTCAACCTGACGAACATGATGCTCCAGATCGCCGCGGTCGGCACCATCTCGGTCGGGATAGTGATGGTCCTGCTACTTGGTGAGATAGACCTCTCTGTAGGATCGGTGAGCGGTCTCGCCGCAGGCGTAATGGCCGTATTGAGCGTCAAGAGCCAGATGCCCGCCGTCCCGGCGCTACTCATTGGAATACTAGCCGGCGCAGCCATTGGTGCATTTAATGGCTTTATCGTGACCAGGTTCAGAGTTCACTCGCTCGTCGTAACGCTGGCGGGGCTGCTGGGATTCCAGGGAGCGCTGCTATACGTACTGGGCGATACCGGGACCGTGAACCTTCGGGACCCGATCATCACGGGTCTCGCCGGCACCTTTTTCCCGCCGCTGGTGGGATGGATCGTGGCCGCCTTGGTCATTGCTATCTACGCCGGCTCTGTGCTCCTCAGTAGACGAAGTGAATTGGCTGCCGGGCTCGAAAGCCCGTTCATTCCGATGATAGCGCGGACCGTCGCGGTCACCGTGGCCGTTGTCGCTGTGGTCATCGTATTGAATGCCGACCGGGGACTCCCTCTGGCCGTCGTGATCTTCCTGGGGTTCGTCCTGGGCTTTCATCTACTTACCACCAAAACCCGCTTCGGACGTTACCTGTTCGCCATCGGGGGCAACGCCGAGGCCGCCCGACGGGCTGGCATAAAAGTGGAGCAGGTAAAAGTTGCGGCCTTCGTACTCTGCTCGACGCTGGCGGCGGCGGGAGGCATCCTTGCGGCTTCGCGCCTTCTGGCTGTCAACCAAGCATCGGGGAGCGGCGATATCTTGCTCAACGCCATCGCAGGACCCGTGATAGCTGGCACCAGCCTAATGGGCGGGCGGGGCTCGGTCTGGTCGGCTTTGCTCGGGGCCCTGGTCATCGGGTCCATCTCAAACGGCATGGACCTGCTGGCATTCGACTCCTCGATCAAGTTTATGGTCACCGGAGCGGTGCTCGTCATAGCCGCAACGATAGATGCAGTGAGCAGCCGCCGACGTCGCTTGTCTTGAGCCCGTCTTAAAAAGTGGTGAGCGGCGTTGATCCGCTACTCTAGCACGCATGGAAAAGCGCTATCTAACCGATCTGATCGATGCCGAATGGTCCTATCTTGAGCATTGTCTTCCTGCCCCCAAAAAGCGCGGCTGCCCGAGGGTCCATCCCTACCGCGAAATCCTAAACGCCATCTTTTACCTGTTAAAGACCGGCTGCCAGTGGCGGAAACTCACGGGGGAGCATCCGCCATTCGAGACCGTGTTCCACTATTTTAGGCAGTGGAGATTGGATGGCACTTGAGAGAAGATCAACCGGATGCTACGAGAGCGCCTGCGGGTCAAGCTCGGGCGCAATCCCGAGCCCTCCGCAGGCATAGTGGACGCCCAATCGGCCAAGACAACCGGCATGGGTGGTGAGCAACGGGGCTACGACGGCAGAAAGAAGGTCAACGGTCGCAAGCGCCAGGTTTTGGTGGACACGGAGGGTTTGGTGGTCAAGGCGAAGATTCACAGCGCCAAGATTGCCGGCCAGGACGGTCTAAAGCTGCTGCTGGAGTCCGCCGAAGGACAGATCGGACTCCTTTCCCACGTATGGCTGGACTCTGGCTACCAGGGACGGGGTAGGGAATGGGCTGAACAAGAGCTAGGCTTGAGCCTAGAGGTCGTCCACCGCTCCCCGAAGCCCGATCCTGAGAAGATGTAGCCTGACAGCACTCAGTAGTACAGCTAGGTGTACAGGGAAACTCTTGAGGAACTATCTGAAGGAAGGAAAGCAGGGGATAAACCAAGAGCCCCAAGGTGGCAGGAGGTTCTGGTTCGTGCTGTTAGTCGGACGCTTCGCTGCACTCGGCGGTGCGTATTTCTTCATCAGCTCACTCGAAGGTCAGCTAGAGTTCAGCACGCCACTACAGGTGGGCGGAGGAACAGGGATGGCTTTGACAGCCGCGGCCGAATTACTGCCCAAAGACTGCCCAAAGATAAAAGGAGGTTCGCCGCCACCCTTCGTAAGCTCGCCCTGGCTGTTATGGCTCTGAGCTTGGTATTGGTGGCGATGGCCTTCCTCTCGTAAACTAACCTAGTAGCCTGTCAAAAAACGGGTACGCAAACCGGCCTCTAAAGGAGGCTTATTTGAGCGGTTTCTGATCCGGTCTGTAGCTCTGTCAATAAAGGGTCCTATTCTGCTACCCTTCCAGACGTAGCGACGAACTTTATAGGGCAATAGGAGAGGTATCAATGCTGAGCAGGAGCGTGGCAGCCATTACCATAGGAGCAATCGTTGGTGGAGTGATCGGACTGGTTCTCGGGATAGTGCTTGGGGCTGACAACCCATTCATCTACACAGGCATGGGCATTGCTATAGGTGCAGCCATATCCGTTCCTTTCTTCGTGCGTGAGAAGTAAGCACCGCTTCATGACGAGGGGCGCCATATACTTACGAGTCTCCACTGGTGACCAACACTCTAAAAACCAACTCCTGCAGCTCCAAGAGTTCTGCAAGAGATGGGAGGGCCACGAGCTCATTGCCGAGTATGTGGACCAAGAGTCGGGCCGCAGAGAGCGTAAGGATTTCGACCAGATGCTCGCGGATGCCGCGAGAAGACGATTCGACGTGCTGCTGTTTTGGGCTCTGGACCGTTTCAGCCGGGAAGGGATAAGAAAAACCATCGCCTACCTGCAGCGCCTGGACGATCGCGGGATAGCCTTCAAGAGCTACACAGAGCCTTTCCTGGACACCGACAACGAGCTGATCGCCCACATAGTACTCGGCGTTAGCAGCTACTACTCCCAGCAGGAGGCATTAAGGATTTCCGATAGGACCAAAGCGGGTCTTGAGCGGGCCAAGAAGAATGGGAAGGTTCTGGGGAGACCGGATGGGTTCGAGCAGTAGGCGCCGAGCCTAAAGGAAATGAGAGAGCAGGGCTATTCGCAGGGGAGGATAAGCCGGGAGACGAGCCTCTCATACAATACGGTTAAGAAGTATCTGGCGCGAATAAAAACGGAGCTTGGATGAAGACTATTAGAGCTAGGCTGATCAGGACCAAGACGGACGTGGTAGGTGCCTGGGTCCTAGCTGCGCTGCTTATCTGTTTCTTCATATTTGCCCTAGCTGGTTACAAGTTGGGGTTCATGGGACTTCTATACCTCACCAGTTTGTCGGCCGGGTGGAGCCTCGCCTTTTTCCTCACCCGCCCTCAGCGATATAGAAAGCTACGGGCCGCCTCGTTGGTCATCCTGACGTTCGTAGGCTGGTTAGCCTGTGGCGTTGGAAGAAGAGCATGTACCAGTTTTTCAACATCTGCCTGGGGTGTGAGCGGAGAAATGGCAAGAAGACGGCTGGGTGGGGCACGTTGAGAATAGCCAGCTTCTCCAGGCGCTCCGGGTGGCTCAAGCCGAGCCACCACGCCACGCCCGCACCCCAGTCGTGCCCGGCTAAGCAAGCACGCTCCACGCCCGCTGCGTCCATCAGGCCGATAACATCCTGCGCCAGCGCGTCGCGGCCGTAACTCCGTACGCTGGGTGACTTCTCGCTCAAGTTATAGCCGCGCTGATCTGGAACCCACACTCGGAACCCCGCCTTCACGAGCGCCGGAATCTGCTCCCGCCAGCTGTACCAGAACTCGGGGAAGCCGTGCAGCAGGATTACCAAAGGACCGTCCTCCGGACCAGCCTGCGCTACATGGAGTGCGACGCCGTTGACGTCAATAGTCTAGTGCTCTAGCTCGGGCAGCTTCGGGTCTCCTTCCAGAGCTTTTGTTCTCGCTTCTCCATTCCCGAGAGCCTACACTAGAGAGGAGCAAGAATTGGTCCTAAAAACCTGTCCATGAAGTATGCGACGTATGTTGCCTTGGAGATTGCCTCCTGCCACTAGCCACGATTGCCGTTTCGTGTCATCGAGGACTGGTGGAATCAACGCTCCGCACTAAATCAGGCCAACTATCGCGCAACGCGGGGGACACAGTTGAGCCTGGCAGGGATAGGGAAACCATGGAACCTCGCCAATAACACAGCCTATGGGAGGTTCGAGTTTCACCGTCAGGTGGCTGTATGCTCATCCCTGATCGGCCACTCCTATGTTCCGAGCGAGTTAATCAGCAATCGAATACGGACCGGCACACCTCATCGCGCAACCTCTGGTCGTCCAGCACGAGTTTTCGGATCTCGCTGGGAAGCTGTGCCCGCTGCCACTGGCACTCCAGGCGACCAGCCTGCTCTTGCTCTCCTTCGTGAGCCGCCGCGCGTGCAGCCCTGGTCGCGCAAGCCGCTGCACCTAGTTCATGAGCGAGAACCTGCTATCTGCAGGATGTCCTCCCAGTCACCACCTCGCCACCCCTACTGGGCTACCGGTCCTCAGAGGAGCTATCTTCATCCACCACTGCCGGGTTCTCTTCTAGTTGCGCTTCTAGCTCCGGCTCGGCACCCTCCGGGGGTGGCGGAGCCTCCACCTTGCCCGCACCCTCCCCTATCTGTTGGCGGATGCTCTCTAGCGTCGCCGAGATGCCTTCCTCTAGGGGCTCCCGGTCTTCATCTACTTCGTTACTAATTTCCGGCTCCGCCGAGCGTTCCCCGAAGGAGAGGTGCACCACCACCTCGCTACCCTCTTCGCCATGGTCTCCGACCGTCAGCCACCCCGAGTAGTCGCGGCCCGCTTCGGCACCCCACTCCATCCTACGCTCCGCCTCGTCCACAGCGAGGTAGCCCTCCGCAGTAAAGGTTTCGCCGTCCTCTGTGGGATGCTCTAGTGTTGTCCTGATCCTCTGTCCCGGTACGCCCTCGGCCGACGACCCCTCTATGGAAGAGGCGACCACCGGGGGTAGATACTTTGGCAGGTTTCCGACGTCTGAGAGCCAGGAGAGCACCTCTTCTGGCGGGGCGTCTACCGTCTGGCTTTGCTCGTATTCTTGGGCCACCGTCTACTCCTTTCCTAGATGAAGTTTTTTAGCCAAAGACTGGTACGAAACCATAGTACTCTGGTTGTTCTCGGCTTCGATGCGATCTCGCTTACTCTCTCGCCTACTAACCCACGATCCGGTATCGAAACTCTATGACGGAGCTGCTTCCAGAAGAGTGCTGCTCAGCGAAACATCGCAAAACCGCTGATGACAGTGCATGTGGTGTCCGCTTTCGTACAGCACCACCACAGGCTGCATCCTTCGGGACCCATTGATAGTGTGGGGAGTCGAGTAACCTCCCATCGGACTCGGCCATACAGGTGAGAGTTGAGGCGACAGACCGAGCGTCAAGAGAGAGGAGCATAGAGACGTGAACAAGACAGAGTTTATCGAGAAGGTGGCCCTAGGAGGCCGAGGTATCCACGAGCAAAGCCCAGAGGTACTTCGAAGCTTTCGAGCGGGTGGTGACCGAGACGCTCAAAAACAGCGAGGAGGTACGGATAACGGGCTTTGGTAAGTTCTCCGTCAAGGAGCGCAAAGCTAGAGAGGGAAGAAAGCCCCAGACGGGCGAGAAGATGAAGATCGCGGCTTCAAGGGTCCCTTCGTTTAGTGCGGGCAATGCTCTCAAGGAAGCCGTCTAGGAGCTATCCAAACGACATCGAGATGTGGTTGTATCCGAATCGGAGTCCTCAAGGTCGAGGACTCCGATTCTGTGTCTCCTAGCTTACGAGAATGGCAGAGAGCGCGTTTGGATAAGGCTGACCCGGTCATCCTATTGCGGAAACTATTACGCAAGTCATCCTCTTCAGAGCGCGGAGGCTAGCACCTGGTGGACATAGGTGACGGCCATGGACCCTTCGCCGACGGCTGACGCGACACGCTTGGTCGAGCCGCTACGGACGTCGCCCACCGCGAAGATGCCCGGGCCGCCTCGTCTCCAGCAGGTAGGGTTGGCGATCTTCGGTCCAGTGGTGCTCGAAGGGGTCACAGTACCCAAATGGGAAATCTGTACGGTAAGACTTACAAAGTAAGTTAAACGGGCCGAGAGGAGTAGTCTATTGTGGGTTCTCTCGCAGATCCGTCGGGCTTGAGGTGACGGTAGAGCGTAGAGCGTGACACTCCTACTGCCTCGCACATCTCTCCCACGGGTATCTCCCGATTCTTGAGCATTTTAGAGGCCAGAGCGAGTTTCTTCTCATCCATTACCGGCTTGCGTCCGCCCTTCCTGCCCCGAGCCCTGGCCGCTTCGAGACCGGCCATTGTCCTCTCGCGGATGATGTCACGCTCGAACTCCGCCACCGCCCCGAAAACGTGGAAGACGAGCTTCCCTCTTGGAGTCGTAGTGTCTAGGCTCTCCCGCAGGAGACGAACTCTATACCGCGCTCGCGGACGCCGTTCACGAGTTCTATGAGTTCTTTGAGAGAGCGGCCGAAGCGGTCGAGCTTCCAGACCACTAGCTCGTCTCCTTCTCTGCAGTAGTCGATGGCGGCGCGTAACTCTGGGCGCTCGGCCTTGCGGGAGGAGATCTGCTCCTCGAAGATTTTCTTGCAACCAAATGCTTCGAGTTCCTTACGCTGCAGATCGGGGTTCTGATCTTTCTTTGAGGTCCGGATGTAGCCTATCCTCATTGTTGTAAAGGCTCCCTCGTGAAGCCTTCTTGCTTGAAGTGCTTGTTGAATGCAAACGCCACGGAGATCCCGCGCTCGCGCATAACGACGAAGGAGACGCAATCAGTCAGAGAGTAGCGCTTGTCGGGACGCTGCTCCAGGAGGTCGAAGGCCTTTCGGAAGAGATGCTCGTCCACATGCACGAGCCCGACTGATGGACTCGTCAGCAACCTCTTGCCCACCTTTACCGCCGAGGCGTGAAGCCCGCGAGCATTCGGGTAGGTGATCGTCTCGTCGAAGACGTACGTCGTGCTCACTAGGTGAGGTAGCTCGCCTTCTCTGAGCGACCTCCAATGCTCAAGCGCCTGCGGGTGGTTCTGGTCGGTACGCCGCTCTAGCGCGAGCAGATAGCCTGTGTCAACGAATACTTCGTGGGATCCACCGTAGACGGTGGGTAGAGGGAGGATATGTTTAGGAGTGAACTATCTCACACTCGGATATACTGGAGTAGATTTCAGGCCACCAGAGGGGCTGATCCATGGAACGCGAGATGGATACCGAGTCCGGGTAGGAGATTACCGGGCTCTATACCTCGTGGACGAAGAAGCCCAAGAGGTAACAGTCTATCGTGTTGCCCACCGGCGAGAGGTCTACCGCAGGATCTAGATCGGGCCTTGTAGGCGTGTATTGGTCATAGGCCTAAGAGGTGGCACGCTCCGCGGAGCCGGACGCCCTGGGACTAGGGCAAGAGTCGCGCCGGTCCCGCTACCTGAGATTGGTAAGCCTAGTAGTATACGGGTTGGGAAAGAGAACCACTGAAAGAAAGGGGAGAGCTGGAGGACCATTCATCGCAGGAGCTCTACGTGATGTAAGCGGGTCATATATAATCCCCTGGCTTGTCTTTGCCATGATGTTCGCTACAGCCATACCCGCCATATTGGCGGTTCAAAAATAGAGCCTTCAAGATCAAATTATACCGCAGCATGCGTGAACAGCGTAGCCTACTTAACCTCAATGCTGGGCTCAATGTCCTCGGCGCCTACAGCTTCTCTCCAGACCTCGAACCCTTCTTGAAAAACCACTACCCCGGCTTCAGGAAGCGATATCTCTATGGCTTCGAGGACTTCCTATTCCGTCGCACCGTGGTTCAGGGCGGCCCGGATGTGGCCCTGGATGTGGGCTTTCGGGACACGCACAACGACAAGACTGACCACGAAGATCAACTCCTTCGCCTTGCGACCGAGGCTGAGCTCTTTGAGGTACGCGGCATCGACGAGCTCGGTCGCCTTATCCATCACCTCGAAGTCTTGCTGCTGTCTCCGTCTCGGAATTTAGTTTCAATCCATGCATACGGTGGTTCATATTTGACCACGATATTGGCGGCGACTAGGATTCGCAAAGTGGGAGGATACGGACAGGGAACTCCCTCGTTGTGCAAGCTGTGGAAGCAAGTAGGGAAGTAGGGAGGAAATCCCGTGAAGAAGCTACCGTACCCGATTACCTTGCTGGTTACTTTATGCTTGGTGGCCCCTCTAGCACTAGCGCCTGCTGTATTAGTGTTCGCGGTCTTTGTGCAGGAAGAAGACGTCACCATCGAGGCGAGTTGGGCCAGTCGGAAGGGCCCCGCAAGCAACGGGTAAAAAGGGGTAAAGGAGCTCACTATGCAACCTCTGGTAATACGCAGCGCGATCATCGCCGCTCTCGGCGGTCTGTTGTTCGGCTTCGACACGGCCGTCATCTCCGGAACGACGGCGGATCTCACCCGGGTGTTCGGCCTATCGGGCTTTGGGCTCGGCTTCACGGTCGCCACCGCCCTGATAGGCACCGTTATTGGCGCTGCGTATGCCGGCCTGGCCAAACCGGCCGACACCTACGGTCGCAAGCCGGTGCTGTTCGCCGTCGGCATCCTCTATGTCGTGTCGGCTCTGGGCAGCGCGCTGGCGGGTAACTGGATTTTATTCATGCTCTTCCGCTTCCTCGGCGGTGTGGGAGTCGGTGCAGCCACCGCGGTCGCTCCGATCTACAATGCCGAGGTCGCGCCACCCCAGCATCGTGGACGGCTGGTCGGGTTGTTCCAGTTCAACATCGTCGTGGGCATCCTGGTAGCCTATCTGTCCAACTTCGCTATCCTGAGCGTCATCGGCGGCGAGACCGATTGGCGGTGGATGTTTGGCGTCGAGGCCATCCCGGCCGCCGCGTTCTTTTTCCTGCTGTTCCTGGTACCCGAAAGTCCTCGCTGGCTCATGAGCGTGGGCCGCACCGACCAGGCCAGAGACACGATCGACAGGCTGTCCTCCAGCGAGCAGGAGGCACGCTTCCAGCGTGAGGAGATCGAAGAGGCGCTTCGCCGCGACGAGGAGATGCCGGAGGTTTCATTTTTCACGAGCGCGCACCGCCGCGTTATCCTGCTGGCCTTCGCCATCGCGGCCTTCAACCAGCTCGGTGGGATCAACGCGGTGCTCTATTACGCACCACGCATCTTCCAGAGCGCCGGCCTGGGTGAGAGCGCAGCCTTCATCAACAGCGCTGGCGTGGGCCTGGCCAACCTGCTGGCCACGATCGGCGCGTTGTACCTGATCGACCGGGCTGGACGCCGCGTCCTGATGCTCGTGTGCTCCGCCGGCTACCTCCTCACACTCGGCACCCTGGCCGTCATGTTCTTTCTCTACGAGGGCAACTTCTCCGGGGTCGCTAGTGGCGTCGTGGTCGCCGGAGTTATGCTCTTCGTCGGCGCCCACGCGTTCGGACAGGGTGCCGTCATCTGGGTGTTTATCTCCGAGATCTTCCCCACCGCGATCCGGGCCCGCGGGCAATCTTGGGGCGCCCTCACCCACTGGTCGTTCGCGGCGGCGGTCTCCTGGTCGTTCCCAGCGATCGCCGGCACGTTGGGCGGAGGAGCTGCTTTCGCGTTTTTCTTCGCCTGTGGCGTCGCGATGACCTTCTGGGTCCTGAAAGTCATGCCCGAGACCAAGGGCGTGCCGCTGGAGGAGATGGAGGCCACTCTAGGCCTACAGCGCAGCGCAGCCATGGAGCAGCAGTGACCCCGGAGAGTAGAGTTGCTTAGAGTCGTCAGAGCAGCTTTAGCTACTGCGCCTTTTAAGTCGCTCTATCTGCTCCTGAATTTCCGTTCGGCGCCAGGCGGTTTCCTCTCGGTCCACTCTACCCGGAGAGCAGAAAAAGTCTTGAGGCAATGAGGCTGGCACGGTGGCGCGGGGCACCACCTTCGCAGGTTCTCCGAGTATGGTGCCCCCACTTTTACATGCTCTCCCGCTACGCGAAAGCAGCCGAGCATTTCGGGGCGTACCCTTACAGGCATGCCAGGTTTTGAGACAGGCCACAGCAGGTCCGAAAGACTTTCTAACAAATCCGCTCGAACCGGGGGTAGGCGGCGTGCCCGTCACCGGGGACCCTACCGGGCACATTCACCCGGGGTGTATCGCCGGCGGCGGGTCGGGGTCGTCATCTTCCTACTGCTGTTAGCGATCTTACTTTTCCTCGCCTACCTCCTGCTTCCAATAGGCGGTAGGGTGGTTCTCCTGGGCAGCGATGCTCGGGAACCCGCAGAAGCGGAGGGACCAACAGAAGCGGAATCTTCTCCGGGTTCTTCCGCTAGGGCGGACACGATCCTTGTGGCAAAGGCCGGGAAAGGCGCTCTGTCCATACCCCGGGATACGCTCGTAGAGATTCCCGGCGCCGGTTACGGAGAGGACAAGATCAACGCTGCCTACGCCTACGGTGGCCCGGAACTCACGATGGCTTCCCTCGAAGACCTTACCGGCCTCTCGATGTACAACTACGTCGTTTTGGACTTCAACGGGGTGAAAGACATTGTAAATGCCCTGGGTGGCGTACGGCTTGAGGTAGAGGAGCCTATCTCGGTCGGCCTAGACGGACAGAAGGTCGAGATTCCGGACGGTACGCAAAACCTGGACGGCCTACAGGCTTTGGCATACGTCCGCTACCGGGGAGGCCCCACCGCCGACATCGGACGAATCGACCACCAGCAGAAGTTCCTTTCGGCCATGATCCGGGAAGCGATGTCTCCATCCAAGATTCTTCGCTGGCCGGCTACCATCCGGGCCGTCTCGAATAACACCACGACTAACATGAACTTTTTGGAGGCGGTCCTGGTGGTAGCCCGCTTTGCATTAAGAGGAGCACTCTCCGGAAGCCTGGAGGCTGAGACTTACCCGGGTACGCCACAGTACATAGAGGGTGTCGCCTACTGGGTGCCGGATAGGGAGGCGACGGCTTCCGTACTCGAAGAGACTATTCAGTAGCAACACAGAGCGAGACTCAAAGGAGGAGTTAGGCTTACCGACTGTTCCTCATTCGTAGGGAGGAAGTGACGGTTGCTGTCACCAGCCGCAAATATGTTACCGTCGGTCTTCGTTCAACCAAGCAGCTTCAGGAGGGCAATCTCTTTGAATATCGGAGCAGACAGCAAAAGTAGGCTACGCTATCTTCTCGCCATACTGGCGGCAGCAACCATGATCTTTGCCGCAGGCTGCGGAGGCAACGGTGGCGGCGGAGGCGAAAACGAATCCGAAGGCGGCGTCAACGGTGGCGGCGGAGGCGAACAACAGCAGCAAGAACAGGAGTCCGGTGACGAGGAAGAAGACGGGGAGGACGAGGAGTAAAGACCTAAGCTAACCGGCGCGCCGGCGGCTACGGCCAGGGTGCCATGCGGCAAGGCTAGATGTGAGGGTCACTGCCGCCAAGAGCAAAGTGCGGCATCAATCTCGTAACATCACGTAACTGTTTGTGATGTTTCGATGGCGCGTACCGGCTACTTGGTAAGTCGTGGGGAAGAGCTTGGCTCACGAGCCGAGGTAGAGTGCTGAGGACTCGTCGGGTCGGGCGCGCAGGTACTTGCCGGTGGTAGAGAGGTCCGAGTGACCGAGAGTTGCCTGCACCAAGTGTACCTTCGCGCCACGGTCCATAGCGTGGGAGGCGTGGGCGTGCCTCAACCAGTGGG